>NZ_AP046579.1:0-2173791 GCF_059704395.1 Haemophilus sp. THUN1692 | reverse complement strand
ATTTTATCCATGAACTTAAAAAATTCTAAGTTGACATTATTACAATAAAAAAATGATAATGCGAACAATTATCAATTTTATATAAGAATATAATTCTATGAAATCTGTACCTCTTATCTCTGGTGGACTTTCCCTTTTATTAAGTGCTTGTAGCGGGGGAGGTGGCTCTTTTGATGTAGATGACGTCTCTAATACCCCCTCTTCTAAACCACGTTATCAAGACGATACCTCGAATCAAAGAACAAAATCTAATTTGCAAAAGTTGTCCATTCCTTCTTTAGGAGGAGGGATGAAGTTAGTGGCTCAGAATCTTCGTGGTAATAAAGAACCTAGTCTCTTAAATGAAAATGACTATATATCATATTTTTCCTCACTTTCTACGATTAAAGATGATGTTGAAAAAGAAAATAAATACAGTACAAATCCAATTGGCTCAATTGAGGAACCTTTGGCAACACAGGCAACAGAAAATCATCATGGGCAGCGATATGTATATTCAGGGCTTTATTATATTCCATCGTGGAGTCTACAAGATTTACCAAATAACAAGTGGTATTTAGGTTTCTATGGATATGCGTATTACTTTGGTAATCAAACAGCCACTACATTACCTGTAAATGGCGTAGCAAAGTATAAAGGAACTTGGGATTTTATTACTGCAACTCAAAATGGCAAGACTTATGAATTGTTGAGAAATTCTGGCGGTCAAGCTTATTCTAGACGTAGTGCAACGCCTAGCGATATAGATTTAGAAGTTGAAAATAATGAGGGGAGAGAGAAGGGGCTAGTGAGTGAATTTAGTGCAGATTTTAGGACTAAAAAACTGACAGGAGAACTGTTTTACACCAAAAGAAAAACTAATAATCAAGAATATAAAAAGGAAAAACTCTATGATATAGATGCCAATATTTATAGTAATAGATTCAGAGGTAAAGTAAATCCTGCTCAAAAAGATTCCACAGAACATCCTTTTACTAGTGAGGGCGTATTAGAAGGTGGTTTTTATGGGCCTAAAGGTGAAGAATTAGGAGGAAAGTTTTTAGCTGGCGATAACCGAGTTTTTGGGGTATTTAGCGCTAAAGAAACTCCACAAACCCCAGAAAACAAAGCGTTATCCAGAGAAACCTTAATTGATGGCAAGCTAACTACTTTTAAAACAACTGATGCAACAGCCAATACAAAAACCAATGCAGAAAACTTTACGACGAAAGATATACCAAGTTTTGGTGAAGCTGATTATCTTTTAATTGATAATTACCCTGTTCCTCTTTTACCTGAAGAAAATACTGATGACTTCGTAACGAGTAAACATCACGATATTGGAAATAAAAGCTATAAAGTGGAAGCATGTTGCAATAATCTAAACTATGTAAAATTTGGTATGTATTATGAGGATAAACCTACCAAAGATAAAAACAACACAGATCAAACAAAACAATACCACCAGTTTTTGTTAGGACATCGTACTGCCAATGCCGAAATGCCTAAAAAAGGAAGTGCTAAATATCATGGTAGTTGGTTTGGTTATATTAGTGATGGTACGACATCTTACTCAACTACTGGAGATAAACAGCGAGATAAAAGTGGTGTTTCTGATTTTGATGTTAATTTTGACAATAAAACATTAAAAGGTGAGTTAAAACGTGCAGACACGCAAAATACCGTTTTTAACATTGATGCTACCTTTAAAAATAGTGGTAATGCCTTCACTGGTACAGCAACCGCAAAAGATTTAGTAATAGATGGTAAAAATAGTCAAACTCAAAATGCCAAAATTAATATTACAACTGACGTAAATGGGGCATTTTATGGACCTCATGCTTCTGAATTAGGAGGATACTTCACCTATAACGGAAAAAATACTACAGCTACAAATTCTGAAAATTCCTCAGTCGTATCTTCATCATCCAATTCAGAAAATGCAAGAGCGGCAGTTGTCTTTGGTGCTAAACATCAAATCGAAAAAACAAAATAGAGAGGAACTGAAAATGACTAAAAAATCCTATTTTTGCTTAAGCATGCTCTCTTGCATTTTAATTTCACACTATGTAAAAGCAGAAACTAAAAGCACAAAAGATACAGAATTAGAAACTATATCAGTCACTGCAGAAAAAATAAGAGATCGTAAAGATAATGAAGTAACAGGTCTCGGAAAAATTATCAAAACTAGCGAAAGTATTAGCCGAGAGCAAGTATTAAATATTCGAGATCTAACTCGCTATGATCCTGGCATTTCAGTTGTAGAACAAGGCCGCGGTGCAAGTTCTGGATATTCTATTCGTGGTATGGACAGAAATAGAGTTGCTTTATTAGTAGATGGTTTACCTCAAACGCAATCTTATGTTGTCCAAAGTCCGTTAGTTGCTCGTTCAGGATATTCTGGCACTGGTGCAATTAATGAAATTGAATATGAAAATGTAAAAGCCGTCGAAATAAGCAAAGGAGGCAGTTCTTCTGAGTATGGTAATGGGGCACTAGCTGGTTCTGTAACATTTCAAAGCAAATCAGCAGCCGATATCTTAGAAGGAGACAAATCATGGGGAATTCAAGCTAAAAATGCTTATTCAAGCAAAAATAAAGGCTTTACCCATTCTTTAGCTGTAGCTGGAAAACAAGGGGGATTTGAAGGGGTCGCCATTTACACTCAACGAAATTCGGAGGAAACCCAAGTCCATAAAGATGCATTAAAAGGCGTACAAAGTTATGATCGCTTAATCGCCACAACAGATACATCTTATGGATACTTTGTGATACAAGATGAGTGTCCAAATGATTATGACAGTTGTATAACTTCAGCCAAACCACCTGCGAAGTTATCCTCCCAAAGCGAAACCGTAAGCGTTTCAGATTATACGGGGGCTAACCGTATCAAACCTAATCCAATGAAATATGAAAGCCAGTCTTGGTTTTTAAGAGGAGGTTATCATTTTTCTGAACAACACTATATCGGTGGTATTTTTGAATTAACACAACAAAAATTTGATATCCGTGATATGACATTTCCCGCTTATTTAAGACCAACAGAAGAGCGTGATTTAAGCAGTCGACCTTTTTATCCCATGCAAGATTATGGTGCATACCAACATATTGGAGATGGTCGAGGCGTTAAATATGCAAGTGGTCTTTATTTTGATGAACACCATAGAAAACAGCGTGTAGGTATTGAATATATTTACGAAAATAAGAACAAAGTGGGAATCATTGACAAAGCAGTGTTAAGTGCTAATCAACAAAACATTATACTTGACAGTTATATGCAACATACGCACTGCAGTCTTTATCCTAATCCAAGTAAGAATTGCCGTCCAACACTTGATAAACCTTATTCATACTATCATTCTGATAGAAATGTTTATAAAGAAAAACATAACATGCTGCAATTAGATTTAGAGAAAAAGATTAAACTGGATTGGTTTACTCAACAAATTGCTTTCAATCTTGGTTTTGATGACTTCACTTCAATGCTTCAGCACAAAGATTATTTAACTCGACGTGTTATCGCTACGGCAGATAGTATTTCAAAGACTGGTGAAACAAGAAATGGTTTACCCTCAAAACCTTACTTATACCCGAAACCAAAAGCATATTTTGCAGGACAAGATTCTTGTGATTATCAAGGTAAGTCCTCTAATTACAGAGGCTGTAAAGTGCGGTTAATTAAAGGGAAAAATTATTATTTCGCAGCACGCAATAATATGGCATTAGGGAAATACGTTGATTTAGGAGTAGGTATTCGGTATGACGTATCTCGTACAACAGCTAATGAATCAACTATTAGTGTTGGTAAATTTAAAAATTTCTCTTGGAATACTGGTATTGTCATAAAACCAACCGAATGGCTTGATCTTTCTTATCGCCTTTCTACTGGGTTTAGAAATCCTAGTTTTGCTGAAATGTATGGATGGCGGTATGGTGGCAATAATACCGATGTTTATGTAGGTAAATTTAAACCTGAAACATCTCGTAACCAAGAGTTCGGTATCGCTCTAAAAGGGGACTTTGGTAATATTGAGATCAGTCATTTTAGTAATGCTTATCGAAATCTTATCGCCTTTGCTGAAGAACTTAATAAAAAGGGAGTTGGAAAGGGCAATTATGGATATCATAATGCACAAAATGCAAAATTAGTTGGCATAAATATAACTGCGCAATTAGATTTTAATGGTTTATGGAAACGTATTCCCTACGGTTGGTATGCAACATTTGCTTATAACCGAGTAAAAGTTAAAGATCAAAAAATCAATGCTGGTTTGGCCTCCGTAAGCAGTTATTTATTTGATGCCATTCAGCCCAGCCGTTATATCATTGGTTTAGGCTATGATCATCCAAGTAATACTTGGGGAATTAATACAATGTTTACTCAATCAAAAGCAAAATCTCAAAATGAATTGTTAGGACAACGTGCATTGGGTAACAATTCAAGGAATGTAAAATCAACAAGAAAACTTACTCGGGCATGGCATATCTTAGATGTATCGGGTTATTACATGGTGAATAAAAATATTATGCTTCGATTAGGGATATATAATTTATTCAACTATCGCTATGTTACTTGGGAAGCGGTGCGTCAAACAGCACAAGGTGCGGTCAATCAACATCAAAATGTTGGTAACTATACTCGCTACGCAGCATCAGGACGAAACTATACCTTAACATTAGAAATGAAATTCTAAATTAAAATGCGCCAGATGGACTAGACATGCTATATCTATACCTTACTGGCGCATCTTTTTCTGTTCTATAATCTGCTTAAGTGAAAAACCAAACTTGGATTTTTTAGAAGATCTTTCCACGCATTTATTGTAAAATCTCCGACAATTTTTACCGCACTTTTCTCTATTACAAAAACAACAAGGATCCTTTTGTGACTCTCTCAAATCTTTGGCAAAGTTGCCTGTTACAACTTCAAGATCAAGTTTCAGCCAGCGATCTTAGCACTTGGCTTCGTCCTTTACAGGCTGATGTGGTGGCGGATAACCACATTGTTTTATATGCTTCTAATATGTTTGTGAAAGGTTGGGTGGAAACTCATTATCTCGCACAAATCCAGCAAATTTGTCAAACACTTGCACAAAATCCTGAACTTTGCATTTCTTTAAAAGAAGGGGTCAAACCTGCACCTAAAGTAGTGGACAGTGCACCAAGTGGCAATCCTAAAACAGAAAGTGCGGTAGATTTTCAAGCTGAATCTAGTGCTTCAGTAAAATTTGAATCCCATCTCAATACTAAACACTTATTTGATAACTTTGTTGAAGGTAAATCGAACCAACTCGCACGTGCAGTCGGTCAAAAACTTGCTCAAGCACCAGGCGAACCTTCGGCCAATCCTTTCTTTTTATATGGTGGTACAGGCTTAGGGAAAACCCACTTGTTACACGCGATTGGTAACGGCATTTTAGCCAATAAACCGAATGCGCGTGTGCTTTATATTCACGCAAATAACTTTATGCAACATATGGTAAAAGCAGTACGTGATAATAAAATGGATCAGTTCAAAAAATTCTATCGTTCTCTCGACGCACTTTTAGTGGATGACATTCAATTTTTTGCAGAAAAAGAAAAAACTCAAGAAGAATTCTTCCATATATTCAATAACTTATTTGAAACTGGTCGCCAAATTATCTTAACATCAGATCGTTACCCTAAAGAAATTGAGAAAATTGAAGAACGTTTAAAATCACGTTTTGGCTGGGGCTTAACAACAGCTATTGAGCCGCCCGATCTTGAAACGCGTGTAGCGATTTTATTGAAAAAGGCGGAAGAACATAATATGAACTTGCCAGAAGAAGTTGCTTTCTTCATTGCTCAACGCTTGCGTACCAACGTGCGTGAACTCGAAGGGGCGTTAAATCGAGTGAAAGCAATGCAAGACTTCAAAGGTGGCGACATTGATATTGATTTCGTGCGTGACACCTTAAAAGATATTTTGGCTCTTCAAGAACGCTTGGTTACCATTGAAAACATTCAAAAGGTAGTGGCTGAATATTATCGAATTAAGGTTTCAGATTTAAAATCAAAAAGTCGTGCGCGCTCAGTGACTCGTCCACGCCAAATTGCAATGGCATTAGCAAAAGAATTAACAAACCGCAGTTTGCCAGAAATCGGTCGTGCCTTTGACCGTGATCACACGACCGTATTAAACGCTTGCCGCGAAGTACCAAAATTCCGCGAGCAAGATAATAGTATTCAAGAAGATTGGGCGAATTTAATTCGCACTTTATCCGCATAAAAGGAGAACGCAATGCAATTTAGTATTTCAAGAGAAAATTTATTAAAACCGTTGCAACAAGTATGTGGCGTATTGAGTAGTCGTCCAAACATTCCTGTATTAAACAATGTGTTGTTGCAAATTGAAGACAATAGATTGACTATCACAGGCACAGATTTAGAAGTTGAACTCTCTAGTCAAACTCAGCTTTCATCGTCTTCTGAAAATGGCACCTTTACGATTCCAGCAAAAAAATTCTTAGATATTTGCCGCACTTTATCTGATGATTCAGAAATCACGGTTACTTTTGAAGAAGACCGTGCATTAGTGCAGTCTGGGCGTAGCCGTTTTACACTCACAACTCAACCTGCAGAAGAATATCCCAACCTCACAGATTGGCAGTCTGAAGTGGATTTTGAACTACCGCAAAATACCTTGCGCCGTTTAATTGAAGCCACTCAATTTTCTATGGCAAACCAAGATGCCCGCTATTTCTTAAATGGCATGAAGTTTGAAACAGAAGGCAATTTATTGCGTACCGTGGCGACAGATGGTCATAGACTTGCGGTGTGTACTATCTCACTTGAACAAGAATTACAAAATCATTCTGTGATTTTACCGCGTAAAGGCGTGTTAGAACTTGTTCGTTTATTAGAAACAAGCGATGAACCAGCGCGTTTACAAATCGGTACTAACAATTTACGTATCCATTTAAAAAACATTGTATTTACATCAAAATTAATTGATGGTCGTTTTCCTGACTATCGCCGAGTGCTGCCTCGTAACACGACGAAAATTGTCGAAGGCAGCTGGGAAATTCTTAAACAAGCCTTTGTTCGCGCATCAATTTTATCGAATGAGCGCGTGCGTAGCGTGCGTTTAAACTTAAGCGAAAACCAACTAAAAATTACTGCCTCCAACACCGAACATGAAGAAGCGGAAGAAATCGTCGATGTCAATTACAATGGCGAAGAATTAGAGGTCGGCTTTAATGTCACCTATATTCTTGATGTGCTAAATGCGCTTAAATGCAATCAAGTTCGCATGCGCCTAACTGATGCTTCCTCTAGTTGCTTAATCGAAAACTGCGAAGACAGCAGTAGCGAATATGTAATTATGCCAATGCGTTTATAATATGGCGATTTCGCGCTTACTGGTCGAAAAATTTCGTAACTTAACAGCCGTGGATCTTGATTTTGATCCCGGCTTTAACTTTTTGGTCGGCAACAATGGCAGCGGGAAAACAAGCTTATTAGAAGCCATTTTTTATCTTGGTCACGGACGCTCATTCAAAAGTGCGGTAACAAATCGCATCATTTCTTACGACGAACCTCACTTTACCCTATTTGGACAAATCCAAGAAAGCCAACATCAATGGTCAGTAGGATTACAAAAACTTCGTCAAGGCAACACGTTAGTAAAAATTAACGGTGAAGATGGCAATAAAATTTCCGATCTTGCTCATCTTTTGCCAATGCAATTAATCACCCCAGAAGGGTTAACCTTACTCAATGGTGGGCCAAGTTATCGACGAGCATTTTTGGATTGGGGACTTTTTCACCATCAAACAAGTTTTTATGCTTCTTGGAGCAACCTTAATCGATTACTCAAACAAAGAAATGCAGCGCTTGCACAAAATCAGCCCTACTCCGCTATTAAAGTTTGGGATGTCGAACTTGCCAAACTCGCTCATCAAGTGAGTCAATGGCGTGCCGAATATGCAGAAGCGCTGCGCCCCGAAATCGAGCAAACTTGCCAACTATTCCTCCCTGAATTAGAAATTAATGTCAGCTTTCATCAAGGATGGGAAAAAAATACCGATTACGCTGAGATTCTTGAGCAAAATTTTGAACGAGATCGCGCCTTAAATTACACATTTTCTGGACCTCAAAAAGCTGATTTTCGTTTCAAAGCACAAGGGTTGCCAGTAGAAGATGTGCTTTCTCGTGGACAACTTAAACTTTTAATGTGCGCATTAAGACTGGCTCAAGGCGAGCATTTAATGAAAGAAAAGCAACGCCATTGTATTTTTTTGATCGATGATTTTGCATCAGAATTGGATCAATATAAGCGAGCACTGTTGGCAGAACGATTACAACAAAGCGGTTCACAAGTGTTTGTTACTGCCATTACCCAAGAACAATTAAAAGAGATGCAAGTCGAAAACAGAAAAATGTTTTCAGTCGATAATGGAATCATTAAAACGTTAGATTAGATAAAAGTGCGGTGAAAAATAATTGAATTTTTAAAAGTTAGACATAATTATCATTAGCTAGTAATTTATTAGTGAATATGATTCATTTTTTTGAACAATTTATGGTAAAAAACGCCTCTAAAATCAAACTGGCAAATTAACACCGCAACACATCTCCAAGATTTGAATCACCTCATAGCCGTAATATAAAACTGGTCCTATCAAATCTACTTTTCAAAATCAATTTATAAGGACAACCAACATGCTAAATAAAAAATTCAAACTTAATTTTATTGCCCTAACTGTCGCCTATGCACTAACCCCTTATACAGAAGCTGCATTAGTTAGAAACGATGTGGATTATCAAATATTCCGTGATTTTGCAGAAAACAAAGGAATATTCTCTGTGGGGGCAACAAATGTGCTAGTAAAAGATAAAAATAATAAAGATTTGGGCACTGCCTTACCTAACGGTATTCCGATGATTGATTTTAGCGTGGTAGATGTAGATAAACGAATTGCTACGTTGGTGAATCCACAATATGTAGTAGGTGTAAAACACGTTGGTGGTAATGTGGATGAACTTCATTTTGGGAATTTAAATGGAGAGAGAAAGTATGGAAACTCCATTCAACATCGAGATGTATCATCAGAAGAAAATAGATACTTGACAGTTAATAGAAATGATTTCCCCTCCACTCCTAGTGCAAAAGATGAGCAAAAACGTCGTGAAGATTATTATATGCCACGATTAGATAAATTTGTAACAGAGGTTATACCTGTAGAACCTTCAACTTCGAATAGCACTAAAGGCGAATATAACAATACAGAAAAATACTCATCTTTCGTTAGGATTGGAAGTGGAACACCTTTTGTCTATAAAAAGGGAGCTAATTATAGCTTAATTTTAGACCATCGTGAGGTTGGAGGTAGCGACTTAAATTTAGTTGGTGAGGCTTATAGATATGCTATTGGAGGAACACCTTATGAAGTTAATCACGAAAATGATGGACTAATTGGATTTGGAGTTGCCAATAGATATAGGGATCCTAAGACCTTATTATCACAAGATCCACTGACCAATTATGCTGTTTTAGGAGACAGCGGATCCCCACTTTTTGTTTATAACAAAGATAAAGGTAAATGGCTTTTCCTTGGAGCCTATGATTTCTGGGGGGGATATAACAAAAAATCTTGGCAAGAATGGAATATTTATAAACCTGACTTTGCTAAAACTGTTTATAGAAGAGATACTGCAGGTTCATTGACCAATCCTAATACAGAATATAATTGGAAAACTATAAATAACAAATCAAGTGTCATTTCTAATAGTTCTGAAACGTTGAATGTTGATTTATCTGATGGAAAAAATAACCCTAATCATGGCAAAAATGTTACGTTTAATGGAAGTGGAACAATTACCTTAAACAATGATATTGATCAAGGTGCTGGCGGATTATTTTTTGAAGGTGATTATGAAGTTAAAGGCACTTCAGATAATACTACTTGGAAAGGAGCTGGTGTATCTGTCGAAAAAGGAAATACCGTTGTATGGAAAGTACATAATCCTCAATATGATCGATTAGCTAAAATTGGTGAAGGTACTTTAGTTGTTCAAGGAAAAGGAGAAAACAAAGGGCAACTTAAAGTAGGGGATGGAAAAGTTATCCTAAAACAAGAGGCTGATTCATCGGGAAAAGTTAAAGCTTTCTCTATGCTTGGAATTGTAAGCGGTCGCCCAACTGTTGTTCTCACAGATGAAAAACAAGTAGCTCCTAGCTCTATTTACTTTGGATTTAGAGGGGGACGATTAGATTTAAACGGTAATTCACTTAAATTTGATCACATTAGAAATATTGATGAGGGGGCTAGGTTAGTTAATCACAATACCAGTAAATCCTCTAATGTAACTATTACTGGGGATAATTTGATTACAAATTTAAATCAAATTAATCAAATATATACGATGCAGCCACGAGATGAAGAAAACCCATTACGAGTTACTCCGGTGCCATATGGTAAACACCTCTATTATAGTAGTGAATGTAGAACATATTATGCCTTAAAAAGAGGTTCTAGTCCTCGTGCTGAAATGCCTTGTAATGGAAAAGAAAGCAATCAAGATTGGCTATATATGGGTAAAAATGAAACAGATGCCAAAATAAATGTAATGAATCATATCAACAATGAGCGAATGAATGGTTTTAATGGCTACTTTGGTGAAGATGATGGTAAAGGCACAAATGGTGAATTAAATATCACTTTTAGCGGTAAAACCGATCAAAATCGCTTTTTATTGACTGGCGGAACAAACCTTAACGGTGAATTAAAAGTTGAAAAAGGTACATTATTCCTTTCCGGCAGACCAACACCACACGCAAGAGATATTGCTAATATTTCTTCAACGGAAAAAGATCAACACTTTACTGAAAATAATGAAGTAGTGGTAGAAGATGACTGGATTGACCGCACTTTTAAAGCAACCGTAATAAAAGTGAATGGCAATGCCACCCTTTATTCAGGACGCAATGTTGCAAATATTACTTCAAATGTCACAGCCTCAGATAATGCGCAAGTGCATATTGGCTATAAAGCTGGGGATACGGTTTGTGTACGTTCTGACTATACGGGCTATGTGACTTGCCATAATGGTACTTTATCTACAAAAGCACTCAATAGTTTTAATCCAACTAATTTGCGCGGTAATGTAAATTTAACCGAAAGTGCAAGCTTTACCTTAGGCAAAGCCAATTTGCATGGCTCAATTCAGGCAGGTGGAAACAGCCAAGTACGTTTAACTGAAAATAGTAAATGGTATTTAACTGGCGATAGCAATGTTAATCACTTAAATGTAGACAATGGACATATTCGTTTAAATACAGCAGAGAATGAAAACAGTGTGAAAAAATATAACACGCTGACTGTGAATAACTTATCAGGCAATGGGCATTTCTATTACTTGACTGATCTTACTGATAAGCAAGGCGATAAAGTAGTGGTAAAAAACTCTGCTTCAGGTGATTTTAAATTAAATGTGAAAAGTAAAACAGGAGAACCTAATCACAATGAACTCACGCTTTTAGATGCTTCAAATGCTCAAAAAGATAATTTAAATGTGTCATTAGTTGGGAATACCGTTGATTTAGGTGCTTGGAAATATGAATTACGTAAAGATAATGGAATTTATCGCTTATATAATTCAGAAGTTGAAAAAAGACATCAAACCACAGAGGCTACTCAAGTAGATCATAAAAATGAAGAAACAGTTAATGTTGTTGATACTCCTCTACCCACTCCAAATTCTGCGACGACCACAAATGTAGCCCCAAAAAATCAAGATAACGATTTTAATAGAACTGACATAGGACATTCAATTGTTATTGATATACCTGAGCAAGTAATGATTACACATCAAAGCCCAGATGGGGAAATCTTAGCAGAATACGTTGTATTAAAATCCGCATTTAATAATTCACTTGATAAAAATAAAAAACCTTTTAATGGATTAATTGCGACCGAAATGAAATCCAGCGGAAAAAATGCTTATATTATTACTTACAAAAAAGTAGAGGCTGTTGAACCGCAAAATAAACCTGAAGAGACTGAAACTTCCTCTCAGTCTGAAGTAAATAAATCAGGAACAGCTCAACCTGAAAATACAGTGGCAGAAACAGTAACGCCTGAAAAACACTCTGAGGAAACCGCTCAACCAGAAGTGAGTATGACTAATAATTCTACTCAGCCTGAAACAAACAAATCAGAAAAATCTCAACCTGAAAATACGGTGGCAGAAACAGTAACGCCTGAAAAACGCCCTGAGGAAACTGCTCAACCAGAAGTGGGTGCGACTGATAATTCAACTCAGCCTGAAGCAGGCAAATCAGAAAAATCTCAACCTGAAAATACGGTGGCAGAAACAGTAACGCCTGAAAAACGCCCTGAGGAAACTGCTCAACCAGAAGTGAGTGTGACTGATAATGCTACTCAGCCTGAAGCAGGCAAATCAGAAAAAGCTCAACCTGAAAATACAGCGATAGAAACAGTAACGCCTGAAAAACGCCCTGAGGAAACCGCTCAACCAGAAGTGAGTGTGACTGATAATGCTACTCAGCCTGAAGCAGGCAAATCAGAAAAAGCTCAACCTGAAAATACAGCAGTAGAAATAGTAACGCCTGAAAAACGCCCTGAGGGAACTGCTCAACCAGAAGTGAGTACGACTGACAATTCTACTCAGCCTGAAGCAGGCAAATCAGAAAAAGCTCAACCTGAAAATATGGCGGCAGAAACGGTAACACCAGAAAAACGCCCTGAGAAAACTGCTCAACCAAAAAGCAATACTGCTAGCACAGTTCAACCTGAACTGCGAGATCTCATTAGTAAAAACACCAATTCTGTACTTTCTGACTCAATGGCAAAAGCACAATTTGTTGCATTAAATGTTGGAAAAGCGATTTCTCAACATATTAATCAACTAGAAATGAATAATGAGGGGCAATACAGCGTTTGGGTATCTAATTCTTCGATGAACGAAAATTATTCCTCAAGCCAATATCGTCGTTTTAGTTCTCAAAGTGTAAGAAACCAGTTAGGCTTAGATAAATCTGTTACAAAAAATATTCAACTAGGCGGTATATTGACTTACGTTCGGAATAGTAACAACCTTGATGAGGCAACAAGTAAAACTACTCTAGCACAAGTTAATTTCTATTCTAAATATTATGCAGATAATCATTGGTATTTGGGTATTGATTTAGGCTACGGCAAGTTCCAAAGCAACCTACAAACCAATAATAATGCTAAATTTGATCGTTATACCACACAAATAGGCCTAATAGCTGGCAAAGCGTTTAACATAGGGAATTTAGGGGTTAAACCAAGTGTAGGTATTCGTTATGGCTACTTATCAAGCTCTAATTTTGCATTAGGTCAAGATTGCATTAGAGTAAACCCTATATCCGTCAAAACAACCTTTGCTCAACTTGATTTAAGTTATACCTATAACTTAGGCGAGTTTTCCATTACACCAATTTTGTCTACTCGATATGATGTAAATCAAGGCAACGGAAAAATTAACGTAAATGAATATGATTTTGCTTACAACGTTGAAAATCAACAACAATATAATGCAGGCCTTAAATTGAAATACCATAATGTAAAATTAAGTTTAATTGGCGGATTAACAAAAGCGAAACAAGCAGAGAAACAAAAAACTGCTGAAGTAAAACTAAGTTTTAGTTTTTAATACGCCTCTTTGAATTAGCGTTATAGATGGCAAAGCCCTATGTATGATTTGCACCCCAAAAGTTGAACGAAACAATCAACTGATTAAGGTGCAAATTTTTTATGGTTAAATCCCCCGTCATTTAAACAACAAGTGATCAATTTTTGATCTTTAACACAGTAAAAATTGCTTTCAGTGTAAAATAAAAGGACTAAGCCCTGTGAGTTACAGAACTCAGTCCTTAATTTAACAATCTAACTTTTTGAGAGTTAATCAGTTATACACCTTTATTGTATCGAGTAAAACTTATCCTGTGAAATTGGCAAACCATCCTAAGTTTGCACCGACTTGTGCCACAATATTTAACACACCGAATAAGATCACAAAGCCAATCATAAAATTGCCACCGTAAACTTTATAACTCGCTAATGGAAATTTTTGGCGACTTGCTTTAGCAAGAAGTGCAGGTACGATTGCAGCCCAAATGGTTGCAGCTAACCCAGCATAACCAATGGCAATCACAAAGCCATAAGGGAATTGTAGGCTTAGCAATAATGGCGGTAAAAAAGTAACGAGTGCTGTTTTTGTTCTACCAGATAAGCTGTCGTCAAATTTAAACAGATCAGCAATATAGTCAAATAAACCTAAAGTTACGCCTAAGAATGATGTGGCAATCGCCATATAAGCAAAGAAATTTAATGCGACGGCAAGGTATTCCACTTCAATATATTTATGTAATGCCTCTAGTAATGCGGAAACATCACCGCCTTTTTCAATTACTGGAGCAAATTCGTTGCGTGGCAAATTACCTTGCACAGCAAGTTGCCATAAAATATAAATTACGAGTGCTAATCCCGTACCGATGAAGATTGATTTCATGACTCGTAGACCATCACGGTTGTAATATTTTACTAAGCTCGGCACATTTCCATGGAAACCAAAAGACACTAAGCACACTGGAAGTGCGGTGAATAAATAAGGTAAATATATTTGCTCGCCTTCAGCAACGGTATTGAATAAAACTTCTGTTTTTACAGAGCTTAATAAACCGGTAGTAGAAAGGAAAAAAGCAACTACCATCCCGACAATTAACACGGTTGTGAAACGATCCACAGCTTTGGTTGAAAGCCACACGAAGGCTGCAAGGATAAGGCAGAAAATTAAAGAGCCTGAAGTTCTTCCAATATCCACCGCACTTTCAGCAGAACTGAACGCTTGGTTGAGCAGATTTTGTGTAATGCCTCCACCTGAGGTTATGTAGGCATAAGTCAAAATATACAAGACGAAAGCAACGGAAAGGCCATTGATAATATTCCAACTTTTTCCTAATAAATCTTTAACGATGGTGTCAAAACTTGAACCTGTTGGATAATGTAGATTAGCTTCTAGGATCATTAATCCTGATGTCGTCATACAAAACCAAGTATAAATTAAAGCGAGAATCGAACCAATAAACCATACACCAGCCGTTGAAGTTGGGTTAGCCAGCATGCCTGCACCAATAGCTGTACCAGCGATGATCATCGCGCCGCCTAAGAGAGAAGGTGATCTTTGTTGTGTCATAAAATGCCTCTAAAATAAATTTGCACTATTATAGTAGTGCAAAAGGAAAGTGCAATATATTTATATCGACAAAAAATAATAAATTTATATAATCTGCTTCAGTTCAAAAAAGGATGACTTATGAAAAAACAACTTAAAAGTTTTGCTTTTGCGCTATTAGCTAGTTCACTTATAACGGCTTGTGCTGATTCGGCTTCTATAAATCGAGAGGCTGCGAGTAGTTATGCACAAGAAATGGGAAAAATTCGTACTCAGGGTGCAATTGATACTTCATCAAATACTGCAAAACGAATTCACCATGTGTTTCATAAAATGGTGAATTATGCAAACCAAGCTAATGAAACTGGACAGCAGTTTAACTGGCAAATTAATGTTATTAAGTCAAAAGAATTGAATGCTTGGGCAATGCCGGGCGGTAAAATGGCATTCTATACTGGGTTAGTTGATACCTTACAACTTAATGATAATGAGATCGCAGTTGTAATGGGGCATGAAATGGCTCATGCATTAAAAGAACATGGTAAAGCTAAAACTAACTTTGGAACCGTGAGTAATATTGTTGGAGCCATTGGAGGAACAGCATTATCTATTGCAGTTGGGACGGATGTGACAGATTTAGTTTCGCTTACTAAAGATTTTGCTTTAGACAAACCTTATTCTCGTAGTGCTGAAACTGAAGCGGATGAAGTAGGATTAATGTTAATGGCTCGTTCTGGATACAACCCACAGGTCGCGCCAGGATTGTGGCAAAAAATGGCAAAAGTGTCTGGTGGTTCTCGAGGTGCTCTTGATGTGTTAGCATCTACTCATCCTAGTGATCAGTCTCGTCAAGAAAACTTACAACGTTTATTACCTGAAGCGATGGAGCTTTATAAAGCCGCTAAAAATAAAAACGGCTAAATAAATTTAGTCAAAAAATGATCTGCCCCCAAAAATCTAGACGATTAATTCAAGGACTGACAACGATATTGTATCAGACTCAGCCCTTTTAATTTCAGTTGGATTCGACGGTGGTTATAATAGTCCAAATAATCCCTTACCGATTCAACTATCTCTTCTTTCGTTTTAAATTCCCACTTGTAAAAGCATTCCCGTTTTTAATCTCCAAAGAAACTTTCCATTGCTGCGTTATCTAAGCAATTCTCTTTTCTTGACATACTTTGAATTATACCTTTCTCGGCAAATATTCGGTGTAAGCACTCATCTCATACTGCTACCTTAGTCTGAATGTAAAATCAAGCCCTCAACCTTATTCTGGCGTTTGCTCGCCATCTTTAACATTGACTTGTGCCCAATTCAGCAAGTAACTGAGATTAAAGGCGACTATCTCATTGTTAAATAAGTCTAAAATAGGGGATAAATAGACTCCCCCTATCTTTCGCTTTAAACTCCGTGATATCTGTTACCCACTATTGATTCGGGGCAGTTGCCGTAAAATCACGCTCAAGACGATTCGGAGAAATATGGCCTATTGTTCCTCGATAGGTCGTGAATTTCTTGCGTTTTCTTGACCGCACTTGGCGTCCGAATACCAGCATTAGACGTTGGATTTTCTTGTAATTTACCGTTAGCAGGCTGGCATGAACACGTCGGTAGACATAATCAAGATGATTGGCTTTGATGCGTTTAATGGCCTTTTTCAGCTGCTCACCCTTATCTAGTTTAATCTGAAGTTTAGCAAAAAATGTACTACGCGCTAACTGTGCAAAGCCTAAAAGCCATTTTAACGGATAGCGTGTTCTTAACCTTTGGATAATTTCCTTTACTCGGCTTCGTCCTGAAATCTGAGCCTTCTCAATTCATTTAGGTAGGCTTCAAGCTGTAAAATTCTCAGGCGTAAACGCTCTTCTTCAGTTTTGGGTGGAGGTGGCATTTTTGCATATTTGGGTTTCATCGGCGGTCGTCCTGATGGTTTACGGGGAATAAGTTCTTTTATGCCACTTTTTCAAACCGTTTTAACCACGTCCCGACTAGGGCGTTGGAAGGAATATTGTAAAAACGCGCAGCTTCTCTAATACTCATTTTTCCATTCAAAATAGAGTGGAGAGCCAATTTAAATTCTATTGTGTAATGTTTACCCATAAAAAAATCTGCACCTCAATTGTTGGTTGTTGAGTCCAACTTTTAGAGTGCAGATCAAATTTTCACCGCTCTTTTTTTCTTAACTAGGATTAGATTTGTGTTAAATCTACATTTTTAGTTTCTTTTGACGCTAATAATGCCAATAGCGTCATGAGGGCATTGATTGCTAAATAAATACCTACGCCCATCACACCAAATGATGCATTAATTTTTAAAGAAATCATCGCCGCAATCGTTGCACCAATAATTGATGCTAAATTATAGGCGAGAGATGCGCCTGAATAACGCACTTCCGTTGGAAATAATTCTGGTAATAGCGCAGCCATTGGACCAAATGTCATCCCCATGATCGCCATACCAATTACTAAAAATGCAAATACGCTCATTGGGGTACCATTTTCTAAGAAGAATGGCATTGTTAAACCAAGTACACCAACAGCCACCGTCACCCAAATTAACCATTTACGGCGACCGATTTTATCGGCATAAACACCAGAAATACTGATAAAAATACCAAATACAATAGCACTAATTAATAACAAGCCAGTAAATGTATTTGCTGGGATACCTAAGCCAAGCGCATAACCTGCTTCAGAAAGCTTTGGTGCAGTTCGAGAATATGCCTGAGCAAAAGCCGTCATAATGTAAAACAGAGAATAAGTTGCCACCATGATAAATGTGCCAATAATCATTGGTTTTAAGTGTTTAGTAAAAACAACACTCACTGGCGCATTCAATTTTTTGCCTTTTTGCTCCGCTTCCACAAATACATGGCTTTCATGCAAAGTTAAGCGAACATATAAGCCGACAGCGACCAATAAAACAGAAGATACAAACGGAATACGCCATGCCCATTCCACAAGGGCATCTTGACCGAGGAAATAGCTAACTAAGAAGAATGTTGCATTCGCTACAAATAAGCCAATTGGCGCACCTAATTGAGGGAAAGTGCCGTACCATGCACGTTTGCCTTCTGGCGCATTTTCTGTGGCGACTAAAGCTGCACCACCCCATTCGCCACCGAGTCCAATACCTTGACCAACACGGCATACGCAAAGCAAAATTGGCGCCCAGATACCAATTTGAGCATAGTTAGGAAGTAAACCAATTACCACTGTTGAACCGCCCATTAAAACAAGGGAGGCAACCAAGGTTTTTTTACGACCAATTTTATCGCCAAAGTGTCCAAATAATGCAGAACCAATTGGACGTGCAAAAAATGCTAAAGCAAGCGTAGAAAGAGAAAGTAAATCATTAGAAAGCGGATCATCGCTATGGAAGAATTGCGTATTGAAAACTAATACAGCGGCAGCTGCATAGATATAATAATCAAAAAATTCGATTGCCGTACCGACCATCGAGGCTAACGCCACTTTCATCGGATTATTACGAAGTTGTGTAGACATTGTGTTTCCTTAGTAGTTTATTATAAAGAGAAAGGATTGAATCCTAGCACTTTAACTAAGGCCTAGCAATTTTTAATACATAATTTTCTATTTTTTTAGAGAAATATTTTGAATTTTCTAAATGTGAATTATGCCCAGCGGAAGGAATAGTTACTAAATCAATTTGATTTTCTTTGGCAATAGTTTGAAATTTATGATCTCGTTCGCCACAAAAATAAAAAAATGGCAAAGAACTTAACCGCACTTTTTCACTAAAATCAGATTGTTTAGATAGACTTGTCGCCAGCAACATCCTGCCAATATTTTCACCACAATTTGATTTTCGTTTTTCAACTAACTGCAGTCTTTCTTCTGCGGTCAAATGAGAAAACACGGGCTGTTGATACCAATCATTTAATACATTTCCTGGTGGTTCTTGTATAAAACGTTGCGACCAAGCAAAATCATGTTGAAAACGAGCCTGCTTTTCTTCATCAGTTTTTAAACCTAGATTCGCCCCTTCTAAAATAACGCCTTGCAAATTAAATCTTTCCACCTGAGCTTGCAGCGCATAATACAAAGCGATCCGTCCACCTAGAGAATACCCAACAAGAAAATACGGTTTATTTTTTACCGCACTTTTAATTTGCTGAGCCAAATACTCCGCCGTTTCTTCAAAATTTGTGACTTCAATGTCTTTAGCTTGCCCGTGAAAAGGTAAATCTAGCGCAATACAATTAAAGTACGGTAGATTTTCAATGACTTTTTGCCAATCGTTTTTTGTACCAAGAAGTCCGTGAAGAAAAATGATGTTTATCATTGAAGGGATTATTGATAGAAAATAATAAAATATGGCGGACTAAAGCCCGCCTACATAATACTTAAGCACCAATCACAGCGTGACTAATTTGCTCGATTAAGCGTTTATACAAACTACTACCATCACTCGGACTCGTTTTAATTTCAATTAACGTTGCCTTGCGACGACTATAAGCCTGTTTAACAACGGAATTAAGATCCGCCCAAGTATAAGGATGAGCGTATTTGAGATCGAACATTGCCGCGATTTGAGAAAAATCACCATTATGCGGTAATCGATAGAACTGATCTTTGATTTGTTCATCCACAGGTAACATATCAAAAATCGCACCGCCATTATTATTGATCACAAAGATTACCGTTGGTTGCGTAACATTTTTGAATAATGCGAAAGAATTCAAATCATATAAAGTGGACGTATCGCCAATCACTGCAACAACAGGTTTATTTGAACCGATACCAATTCCCGCAGCCGTAGCCAACAAACCATCAATTCCACTTGCGCCACGATTGGTATAAACGGGATAACTTTCTGGTAATTGCGTTAGCGCATCAACCAGACGAACAAGTAAACTATTACCTAAAAATAAAACACCGTTATAAGGTAAAAGTGTTGGTAAACGTAATGCAAGCGAGGCTTCCGTTAAATTTCCGCCTACTTGCTGTTCAATAAAGGTCGCACAGAATTTAGATAAAGCTAACGGCTCAAGCAACCAAGGCTTTTGGCGTAAAGGAGGATGCGCACGCAACCAATGATATGCTTTTGCATTAAATCTGGTAAGCGAATGATGATAAGGATCTAATGCTTTACCGCTTTGTTCAACCAACCAAAATTCACCTTTAAACGCCTGTAAGAATTGATTAATTCGTTTACTAATAAAACGTGCACCAAATTGAATCACAATATCAGCTTGCAAAAGTTTTTCACGAACAGTTTGGTTTGCGAGCCAAATATCTTCATAAGGCGTAGTTGGAACAACACCAGATTGAATATCCGTTAGTAATATCCAACCCATAGCGCTTGCCCAAGAATTAATGCCCATCGCTTGTTCTGCAGGTAATTGACCAACCACAACGACACCACGTTTGGTACGCCAATGATCCCAATTTTCATGCATTAATACTTCATTCTGTTGCACTTCCACATTCATCCAAGGCTTGGTTTGAATTAACCAGCGTTGTAACGGCTGCAGCCAAGGGTGAGAATCTACAGCCTCATCAGTTGCATCATAAAGCGGCTCGGCAAATGGTACATTAATATGAACAACGCCACCTTGTTGTTTTTGTTGAAAGGCAGCCTGTTCAAGTAGAGAAATCAACCATTGCGCAGAATAATCAGCATTCGGTTTAGGTAAATTAACATTTGCAACCGGATACTGACCAAACATATTTTGCTGCAAAATAGCCTGATTTGCGCCGCACTCCCAAAGTTCTGGTGGACGATCGGCAGTTAAAACAAATAAATTAACACTGGTTTGGCGTGCTTCAATAATTGCGGGATAAAGGTTTGCAGTCGCCGTGCCTGATGTAACAATAATTGCAATAGGTGATTGAGTTGCCTTAGCAATACCCAAGGCAAAAAAACCTAAACCACGTTCATCAAAATGAGTATGACAATTGACTGAACCCGCATTTTGCAAACGTACGGCTTCAAGAGTTAAAGGTGTCGAACGCGAACCTGGCGCGATACAAACGTGAGAAACGCCTTGGCGCACCAAGGTTTCTAAAATCACTTTCGACCAACAACGATTAAACACGCTTACCGACATTTTTTTCTCCGTTATCATTTTTCTTCTGCAAACAAGGAAATCAACCCTGCCGCTTTACGTTCAATTTCTTTCCATTCTTCCAATGGCTGCGAGCCCGCCACAATGCCCGCACCAGCAAATACACGAATCCGATGACCTTCAATAAAGGCAGAACGAATCGCCACACAAAACTCTGAACATGCATCGCTCATCACGCCCAATGTTCCTGCATACCAGCCACGATCAAAGATTTCGATTTCTGACAAAATCATTTTGGCTTGTTGCTGTGGCAAACCAGATACCGCAGCTGTAGGATGAATCGCTTTTAATATATTTACATCTGCATAATGTGCGGTCAAATTTGCACGAATTTTACGAATCAAATGTTGTACTTTGCGTAACGGTTTCAATTCCACATTGCTTACATCAAAACTTTCTACTTGATTACGTAAATTCTGCGAAATATCTTCTACGACCAACCAATTTTCTTTTAAATTTTTCTCGTCATTTAATAACCAATTGGCTTGAGATTTAGTTTCTTCCTCACTTTCAGAAACCGATGCTGTCCCAGCCAAAGCCTCTGTTAGTAACAAATTATACTCACGAGCAAATAGGCGTTCTGGTGTAGAACCAACAAAAACCGAATGAGGATTTTCAGCCCACAAAAAATGATAACAACCTTGATTTTGTTTTTCGCTTTCTGCTAAAAAATCGTACGCATTAATCGCTTGCTTTAAATGAAAAGTGGTTTCATTGGCTAATACAATTTTTGTCAGCTCTCCACTTTTAATTTCTACTAAAGCCTGATTTACCCAATCACACCAAGTCCTCTCGTTAGCTCTAGGCTCTGTATGCAAAGGAATCTGTTTTGGCAAAGCAGAAAGTGCGGTGAAATTTTCAAAAGTTTTGAGGTGGGCTAAAGTATCATTCACACTTTGCTCATCTTTCACAAAAAATGATACCAATGCACCTTTCTCATCCTGTTCAACAAGAATTTTTGGCAATACAAATTGTGCTATACCTTGAAATTGCAAACCACCTACCAGTGGAAAACCACTTTCTTCAATAAACTCTTGCGCTAAATTTAACTGTGAAAATGACCGCTCTTCACCAAGAGCGGCTAATGCTTTTGCTTCATCACGAAAATGTAAATAAAATTGTGGATACGCAGATTGACCTTTCAGCCAAGCCAACAAATCAACCTTGTCCAGTTTCACCTGAAAACGGACAAGTTCACTCGTTGATTGCTGTAAATATGCGTGAATTTGCGATTTTAACTCGCCTATTGCCTGCGCTAAATAACTCATTAGATTTTGTTTTAAATACACAAAAAATTAGCCGTATTCTACCGCAGATTGTTAATGACAAAAAATTTTTTTACAAAATCTTTTCAATATTGAAAATTCAGCGTAAATTAACCGCACTTTTCTCGAAAAATTTATTAGAAACAAAAGGATTTCACTATGCGATTATTCCCAAAATCCGACAAATTAGAACACGTATGTTATGACATTCGCGGGCCAGTGCACAAAGAAGCACTACGCTTAGAAGAAGAAGGTAATAAAATTTTAAAACTAAATATCGGTAATCCCGCACCTTTCGGTTTTGAAGCACCAGATGAAATTTTAGTTGACGTATTGCGTAATTTGCCGTCAGCTCAAGGATACTGTGATTCAAAAGGTTTATATTCTGCTCGTAAAGCAATTGTTCAATATTACCAATCAAAAGGGATTCATGGCGCGACCGTCAATGATGTATATATTGGTAACGGCGTATCTGAGCTTATCACAATGGCCATGCAAGCATTACTCAATGATGGTGATGAAGTACTCGTGCCGATGCCTGATTATCCGCTTTGGACTGCTGCGGTAACACTTTCTGGTGGCAAGGCTGTTCATTACCTTTGTGATGAAGAAGCAAATTGGTTTCCCGCTATTGATGATATTAAAGACAAGGTGAATGCGAAGACTAAAGCGATTGTCATCATCAACCCAAACAACCCAACTGGCGCGGTGTACAGCAAAGAATTATTGCAAGAAATTGTGGAAATCGCTCGCCAAAATAATTTGATTATCTTCGCAGACGAAATCTACGACAAAATTTTATATGACGGAGCAGTACATCATCATATTGCCGCACTTGCTCCTGATTTATTAACTGTTACGTTAAACGGTTTATCAAAAGCTTATCGAGTTGCAGGCTTCCGCCAAGGTTGGATGATTTTAAACGGCCCAAAACATAATGCGAAAGGTTATATTGAAGGCTTGGATATGCTGGCATCAATGCGTTTATGCGCTAACGTACCAATGCAACATGCAATTCAAACCGCACTTGGTGGCTATCAAAGTATTAATGAGTTTATTTTGCCAGGAGGCCGATTACTTGAGCAACGTAATAAAGCCTACGATCTCATCACTCAAATTCCAGGTATTACTTGCGTGAAACCAATGGGGGCGATGTATATGTTCCCGAAAATTGATGTGAAAAAATTCAATATTCACAGTGATGAAAAAATGGTGCTGGATTTACTCCGCCAAGAAAAAGTACTACTTGTGCACGGTAAAGGATTTAATTGGCATTCACCGGATCACTTCCGTGTAGTGACCCTTCCTTATGTGAATCAGCTTGAAGAAGCCATTACAAAATTAGCAAGATTTTTGTCGGATTACCGTCAATAATGTATTCTTTGACAAAAGAATAAATAGGACTAAATAATCTGCCCCTAAAGTTGGACTAAATAACCAACTCACTAAGGTGCAGATTTTTTATTAACTAAATACCTTATCTTTCAAACAACAAGTGAGGAATTTTTATCTTCAATATAGTAAAAATTGTTTTCTCATCCAAACATATTTTCAATCTCTCGAACAAACATTAAATCGTCTAATTCTCCTTTATGTCCAATATATTTATCATACGTTGGACTTTCTTATGATTAATGTTGAGGAGGACTTAGTGCGATAATCGTAACATTCATGATTATCACAATAATCCGTATAATTTGTTGTGATATCGTCTTATCTTTATTGATTTGTTCTTTCAAATGATAAAAGAAAATACTGAATAATCCCCCCATTAAATCAAGCAGTATCTGAAGTGAAAAGCCATTGTGCAATAATTGGACCAGATTTTATTGCACTGTAGCGCGACCAAAGAAGGTAATATCAAATGAGAGGTTATCAATAAATCCTATTTAAAAACGGTATTCAACAAAGTATGTCGAGAAAAAGAAATTGTTTAGATAATGCGGTGACGGAGAGCTTCTTTAGGCAGTAAAAAAGAAGACTACAATGGAAAACAATTTGATACTTTTGATCAACTAGAAAAATAATTCATAAGTGCATTCATTATTACAATCATGAGTGTACTCAGTGTAAACTAAAAGGACTAAGCCCCATGGAGTATAGAACTCAGTCCTTGATTTAACAGTCTAACTTTTAGGATTAGATAAAAAACACCTAACTTTTATCTTTTTTAGCGCAAGAACGCTGGAATGTTTTTCTCGTATTCTGAGATTTTATCTTCATGCTGAAGGGTTAAACCGATATTATCCAGGCCGTTTAACAAACAATGACGGCGGAATTCATCCAGTTCAAAGTGATAGGCTTTGTCACCTACGGTTACGGTCATCGCTTCTAAATCCACATGGATTTGTTTGCCTTCATTTGCCCACACCCATTGGAAGATTTCTTCTACTTCTGCTTCGCTTAAACGAATCGGTAACATGTGGTTATTTAAGCTGTTGTTGTAGAAAATATCTGCAAAACTTGGTGCGATCATCACTTTGAAACCGTAATCGGCTAATGCCCAAGGTGCGTGTTCACGAGACGAACCACAGCCGAGGTTTTTACGCGCTAATAAAATGGCCGCGCCTTGATATTGTGGATAATTCAATACGAAATCTGGATTTGGCTTGGTGCCTTCCACATCCAAATAACGCCATTCATGGAATAAGTGTTTGCCGAAACCTACGCGGGTAATCGCTTGTAAGAATTGTTTTGGAATAATCGCATCCGTGTCCACGTTTGCCGCATCCAATGGCACTACTAAGCCTGAAAGTTGTTTAAATCCTGCCATTTTCTGCTCCTTAGTTTAATGTTACGTCACGAATATCAACGAATTTACCGAACATTCCCGCTGCGGCAGCCATGGCAGGGCTCACCAAGTGAGTGCGACCATTACGGCCTTGGCGACCTTCAAAGTTACGGTTTGATGTAGAAGCACAGCGTTCCCATTCGCCTAAACGGTCATCGTTCATTCCTAAGCACATTGAACAGCCAGGATTACGCCATTCCGCACCTGCTGCAATAAAGATTTTATCCAAGCCTTCTTTTTCCGCTTGTTCTTTGACTAAACCAGAACCCGGCACCACTAAAATTCGTTTTACATTATCGGCTTTTTTGCGACCTTTCATGACGGCCGCCGCTGCGCGTAAATCTTCAATGCGAGAGTTAGTGCAAGATCCGATAAATACTTGATCAACTTTAACTTCTTTTAAATTAGTGCCAGCTTCTAAGCCAATATAATGTAAGGCTTTTTCCGCCGAAGCACGCTGTACAGGATCTGCCATTTCTTGCGGATTTGGTACGGTTTCATTCACAGAAATCACTTGCCCCGGGTTTGTCCCCCAAGTGACTTGTGGTGCGATGTCTTTTGCTTCTAGCGTTACCACGGTGTCAAATTTTGCATCATCATCGGATTTTAAGGTTTTCCAATAAGCAACTGCATCATCCCAATCTTTACCTTTCGGTGCATGCGGACGACCTTTTAAGTATTCGAAAGTAGTTTCATCCGGTGCGATTAAACCTGCTTTGGCGCCCATTTCAATCGCCATATTACAAACGGTCATACGACCTTCCATAGAAAGGTCACGAATCGCTTCACCACAGAATTCCACCACATGGCCTGTACCGCCCGCCATAGTGGTTTTACCGATAATAGCAAGAATGATATCTTTTGCGGTAATGCCTGGCGCCACTTTGCCACGCACTTCTATTTTCATACTTTTTGCGCGAGCTTGTTTTAAGGTTTGTGTCGCCAACACGTGTTCGACTTCAGATGTACCAATACCAAATGCCAAAGCACCGAACGCGCCGTGAGTGGCAGTATGGGAGTCACCACAAACGATCGTCATGCCTGGTAAAGTTAAGCCTTGTTCAGGCCCCATCACATGTACAATTCCCTGCTCTTTCGTTGTCATATCAAATAATTTGATACCCGTCGCTTTGGTATTTTTATCAAGTTCTAACACTTGAATTTTAGCTTGACCTTCAAGTTTGTTCACGTCGCGTACTTGAGTAGAAATGCTGTGATCCATGGTACCGAAAGTTTTATTCACTTGGCGCACTTGGCGCCCCGCAACACGTAAACCATCAAAGGCTTGCGGACTAGTCACTTCATGGATTAAATGACGGTTGATATACAAAATCGGCGTTTCGCCCTCTGCTTCATACACAATGTGCGAATCAAATAATTTTTCGTAAAGTGTTTTTGCCATAATATTTCTCAATTCGTTAGAGGCTTTTGTTAGGGTAAGTGCGGTTAAAATCCGAGGTATTTTTGAACCGCACTTTCATTGTTTTTTATTAGATTGCGTCAGCAATCAATGTGCCCATTTCCGCAGTTGAAACAGGCGTAGAATCATCGGCTAAATCACCCGTACGGTGACCATTTGCTAAGATTTGCTGTACCGCACTTTCAATGGAATCCGCTGCTTCATTTAAGTTGAAACTGTAACGTAACATCATTGCCGCAGAAAGAATTTGTGCGATTGGATTAGCAATGCCTTTGCCTGCGATATCTGGAGCGGAACCGCCAGCCGGTTCATATAGGCAGAAACCTTCTTCGTTTAAGCTAGCGGATGGCAACATCCCCATAGAACCCGTGATCATCGCTGCTTCATCAGAAATAATATCGCCAAAAATGTTAGAGCAGAGTAGCACATCGAAAGACTCAGGCGCTTTGATTAACTGCATGGTCGCGTTGTCGATATAGATATGCTCTAAGGTGACTTCTGGATATTCTTTTGCAATTTCTGTCACGGTTTCACGCCATAAAATAGAAGACTGTAATACGTTCGCTTTATCCACAGAAGTGACTTTTTTATTACGCTTCATTGCTGCCTCAAAAGCGGCTCTAGCAATACGCTCGATTTCATATTTGTAATACACTTCCGTATCAAATGCTTTGGTTTGTGCGCCTTCGCCCTCACGGCCTTTAGGCTGACCGAAATAAATTCCGCCTGTTAATTCACGAACCACCACCATATCAAAACCTTTCGCAGCAATATCAGCACATAATGGACAGAATTTTTCGAGTCCTTTATAAAGGGTAGCAGGGCGGAGATTACAGAATAATTTGAAATGTTTACGCAATGGTAATAATGCACCGCGTTCTGGTTGTTGATCAGGTGGTAAATTTGTCCATTTAGGGCCACCAACAGAACCAAACAAAATCGCGTCAGCTTCATCACAGCCTTTTAAAGTTTCTGTTGGTAATGGGCAACCACAATGATCAATGGCTGCACCACCTACATAAAACTCGTTGAAGTTAAGTTTAAAACCAAATTTTTCTTGAACTTTGTTTAATACCTTAATCGCTTCCGCCATTACTTCAGGGCCAATACCATCGCCTGGTAATACAGCTACATTGTATGATTGCATATTATTTTTCCTATTTCTTTCACACTAAAGTGCGGTTAATTTTCTTCATATTTTCTCCTCTCTTTTATAAAGAGGAGTTTGGGGGGAGATTTTAACGATATAAAATTCACCACTGAGGTTGATGTTACTTCTGCCAAATCTCCCCTAACCCCTCTTTGCTAAAGAGGGGGACTAATCAATTAATGATGTTTATGGCTTTTAATATCGGCGACTTTATGAGCACGATAAATAGTATTAATCGCATGAACTAAAGCAAGCGCGGAAGATTCAACGATGTCTGTTGCTAAACCAACACCGTGGAATTTACGCCCTTCGTGTTCAACCACAATATCCACTTGCCCTAATGCTTCAGCGCCCTCGCCTTTAGCGGTTAAGTTATAGTGAGACATTTTGATTTCTAAGCCAGTTAAATTTAAGATGGCGTTGTAAACCGCATCGACTGGGCCGTTACCTCCAATTGAAGAGGTACTTAATTTTTCGCCATCTAATTTCAATTGAACAAAAGCGGTTGCTGGATATTCTTTCGTTGAATGCGCTGAAAGTTTATCTAATACCAAACGATCTTCATCCCCTTGTTGCATATCAATAAACGCCAATGCTTCCAAGTCATAATCGAATACCTGACCTTTTTTATCCGCCAATTTTAAGAACGCATCATACAATTTGTCCAAATCATAATCTTGTTCATTGTAGCCCATATCCGTCATATGACCTTTCACCGCCGCGCGACCAGAACGTGCGGTTAAGTTTAATTTCTCTTTCTTCAAGCCAATGGTTTCCGGCGACATGATTTCGTAGGTATTTTTGTTTTTCAACATACCATCTTGGTGAATACCAGAAGAGTGAGCAAAAGCATTTGAACCCACAATCGCTTTATTTGGTTGAATTGGCATATTACAAAGTTGGCTCACCATTTGGCTGACACGGTGAATTTCTTGCGTGTTGATGCGAGTATCTACACCCATAAATTCTTGGCGAACTTTCATTGCCATCACCACTTCTTCCAAGGCGGTATTGCCTGCGCGCTCGCCGATACCGTTGATAGTACATTCAATTTGACGCGCACCATTTTGTACTGCAGTTAAAGAATTAGCGGTTGCCATACCTAAGTCATTATGGCAATGCACAGAAATCACAGCTTTATCGATATTTGGCACGCGATTGCGCACTTGAGCAATAATGTTGCCGTATTCATTTGGTAAGCAAAAACCTACTGTATCGGGAATATTTACTGTAGTTGCACCCGCATCGATTGCCGCTTCAACAATACGACAGATATTATCAATACCTGTACGGCCGGCATCTTCGCAAGAGAACTCAACATCATCCGTATAATTACGTGCGCGTTTCACTGCTGCAACAGCCATTTCTACCACATCATCAAAAGAACGTTTTAATTTCGCTTCAACGTGCAATGCGGAACTTGCAATAAAAGTATGAATACGGAATGCCTCAGCAACTTTCAATGCCTCGTATGCGGCATCAATGTCTTTATCTACTGCTCGAGATAACGCGGCAACACGAGAATTTTTGATATAACGCGCAATGGTTTGAACAGACTCAAAATCTCCTTGAGAAGAAACGGGGAACCCCACTTCCATTACATCCACACCTAAACGTTCAAGTGCTAAAGCAATCTGTAATTTCTCTTTTACCGTCAAACTTGCTTTTAATGCCTGTTCCCCATCACGCAAGGTAGTATCAAAAATAATAACGCGATCTGTCATAACAATGTCCTTACTAAAAGTCCTTCTGAAATCACTCCGAAAGTGCGGCGCATTTTCCTGTATTTTTTAGACAAAAAACCCGCAGCTTATAAAGTGCGGGTTTAAAATTGGGCATTTACATCTGATGTTTTTCATCCACAACTTAGCCGCACACAAAATGTGAGAGCAGCAGGTTGAGAGATAAAGAAACAATACGAGACATAAATAAAAATCCTTCTGTGTAAAACGCTTTTCATATTACGAATAAAAAACTGGCTGTCAAACTATTTTTTAGCGTTTTATATCAAAAAAATTTATTTCAACACAACATAAAATATACATTTAACTAATAAATTAAAGATAAAAAGAATATTCAACCAAGTCTATTACAATCAGCAAATTTTTATTATTTAATTTTTTACATTTTCAAAATAACAAAAATTTTGCAATTTTTTACTCATCAAAAAGAATTTTTGCGATCTATATCGCAAAATGCTTTCAAGTTAATCGTTTCTTTCACTCGTATTTTCCATACTAAATTTTCAAATCAAAAAGGAAAAAGCATGCACGATATTACTTACACGCTACTCCGCCTAATGCAAGTCCCTAAACTTGGCGGAGTGGGCATTGATAAAATTTTATCCAATATTACGCTAGATGAGTTACTTAATTATGATGATGTTGCTTTTCGACAAATGGGATGGGGAGCCATTCAAATTCGTCGTTGGTTCAAGCCTGAAACAAAATTTATTGAGCCAGCGCTAGAGTGGTCACAAAAAGAGGGAAATCATTTGGTGAATTATTTTTCCCCTTTTTACCCCTTTCTATTGAAACAGATAGCGAGCTTTCCCCCTCTGCTATTTGTAAAAGGAAATTTGACCGCACTTTCACAACGTCAAATTGCCATAGTGGGAAGTCGCTACTGCACAGCTTATGGTGAATATTGGGCTAAATATTTTGCTACGGAACTTTCATTGGCTGGCTTTACGATTACTAGTGGACTTGCGTTGGGAATAGATGGGCATTGCCATCAAGCGGTTGTTGATATTCAAGGACCAACCATTGCAGTTTTAGGAAGCGGATTAGAACAAATTTATCCCGTAAAGCACCGAAAACTTTCAGAACTCATTTTGCAAAATAACGGTACATTAGTTTCTGAGTTTTTACCAAACCAAGCACCAATTGCGACAAACTTCCCTCGTCGTAATAGGATTATTAGCGGGCTTTCGGTCGGGACATTAGTAGTTGAAGCCACAGAAAAAAGCGGCTCTCTGATTACCGCTCGGTATGCATTGGAACAAAATCGAGAGGTTTTTGCTGTGCCAGGCAATATTCAAAGTGAATTTAGCCAAGGTTGTAATCGTCTCATTAAACAAGGCGCAATATTGGTGGAAAATGCAAAGGATATTTTGGAAACTCTCTACCAACATTCTATCCATAGCCAAACTGAAATCGATTTTGACCAGATTGCAGTGCCTAATTACACGCCCCCCCCCGATCCTCACCGATTAGTAGAAGCACCAAGTCACCCGAAACTTTACTCGCGTATCGGTTACACTCCCGTGAGCATTGATGATTTAGCTGAAGAATTTAACTTGAGTGTCGATGTTTTACTTGTTCAGTTGCTCGATCTTGAATTGCAAGATCTCATCATGAGTGAAAATGGGCTATATAAACGCGTTTAGTGTAAATTTTTATGCTAATATACGCCCATTCTTTTTTCATAAAAGGACGATTATGTTAGCCATTATCTCCCCTGCGAAAACCCTTGACTTTGAAAGTGCGGTAAAAAATTTTCCTGTTTCTCAACCGCACTTTACTGATTACAGCGAACAACTTATTGAGGTTTGTCGTAAACTTTCTCCACAAGATCTTTCATCACTTATGTCTATCAGCGATAAGTTAGCTGGGCTTAATGTTGCACGCTTTTCTGAATGGACAAAAATTCACAATGAAAATAATTCCCGCGCTGCATTATTTGCATTTAAAGGCGATGTTTATACTGGTTTAAATGCTGATTCACTTTCTGAGGATGATGTCCTTTTTGCGCAATCCCATTTACGTATGCTTTCTGGGCTTTATGGGCTTTTAAAACCACTTGATTTAATGCAACCTTACCGATTAGAAATGGGCACAAAATTAGCTAATCCAAAAGGAAAAGATCTGTATGCCTTTTGGGGAAATGTGATCACTCAAGCGGTTCAACAAGCTATAGATGAACAAGGTGATAATATTCTGATAAATTTAGCCTCGGATGAATATTATAAATCAGTTAAAGAAAACCAACTTAAAGCCAAGATAATCAAGCCAGTTTTCTTAGATAATAAAAATGGCAAATACAAAGTAATTAGTTTTTATGCTAAAAAAGCGCGAGGCTTGATGTGTCGCTATATTATTCAACATCGTTTAACTGAAATTGAACAATTAAAAGAATTTGATTTAGGTGGTTATTGGTTTGATTCAGCATCCTCCACTGAAACCGAATTTGTATTTAAGCGAGATATTAATGAATAAAATTTTTGTTATTTTGACCGCACTTATACTCTCTGGCTGTGCAACTAAGCTGACGCAATTAAATGTGCCTACGCAGTTAGAGCACAACGGTAAAAATTATGCCCTTACTGGCAGCCAAGATTTAGAAACCATTGCTCGCTATGTTTATATAGCTAAGCCAGATACGCTAGAAAATTGGCAATCTGAAATTGAAATTCTCTTTGATCGCAATCAACCAGCGCGCTCAATTAAAGAGCGGATCGCATTGAGAGAACGTATTTATCGTAATACAGGCGTAAAAGATTTCCATTTCGATGCTATTCCAGAAAATTCAACCAATCCAAATGAATTAAATGGATATGTCATCTATTCGCCAACGAAAGAAAATCCATCTTGGCAAATCAATGTGATGAAAGGACGACAATTACCACAATGTGGCTTTGTTCAGTATCAATATTCGCAAAAAGTACAACAACCAACACTTTCTAAACATTTATCCATCGATAAAGTGCAACAACATTTGCAAAAATACGTTGTGGATATAGAAAGAAAGCATTTACAAGATTTGAAGTGGCAACTGTTCTGTCAAAAATAATGTAAAAAATTATGCCGGATCAAAATCTCATCAAATTTTGCTAGAGCGGATACCTCTAATGATGTAATCTTATACCAGTTTCCAATTACGGTTAAAAGTAGGTAAATATGATTAAAAAAATTGCAGTTTTAACAAGTGGTGGCGATGCGCCAGGTATGAATGCAGCAATTCGTGGCGTAGTACGTTCAGCACTTGCAGAAGGCCTAGAAGTGTTTGGTATCTATGATGGTTACCAAGGCTTATACAACAATAAAATCAAACAACTAAACCGCTACAGCGTATCTGATGTGATTAATCGCGGCGGTACTTTCTTAGGTTCTGCACGCTTTCCTGAATTTAAAGATCCAAATGTTCGTGCGAAATGCGCAGAAATTTTACGTTCTCACGGCATTGATGCACTTGTGGTTATCGGTGGTGACGGTTCTTACATGGGTGCAAAATTGTTAACCGAAGAACATGGTTTCCCTTGTGTTGGCTTACCTGGCACTATTGATAATGATGTTGCAGGTACTGACTATACCATCGGCTATCAAACTGCATTACAAACTGCAGTAGATGCAATCGACCGTTTACGCGATACATCAAGCTCACACCAACGTATTTCTATCGTTGAAATTATGGGGCGCCATTGTAGTGACTTAACGATTTCTGCAGGCATCGCTGGCGGTTGTGAATATATCGTCGCATCAGAAATTGAATTTAATCGCGAAGAATTAATTCAGCAAATTGAACGGAGTATTATTCGTGGTAAACGCCATGCAATTATTGCAATCACAGAACTTTTAACCGATGTTCATTCTCTCGCGAAAGAAATTGAAGCTCGCGTTGGGCACGAAACTCGTGCAACTGTTTTAGGGCATATTCAACGTGGCGGTTCTCCTTGTGCTTTTGACCGTATTCTTGCTTCACGTATGGGCGCATACGCGGTAGATTTATTGCTACAAGGTAAAGGTGGCTACTGCGTAGGCATCCAAAATGAACAACTTGTTCACCATGATATTATTGATGCAATTAATAATATGCATCGTGAATTTAAAGGTGATTGGCTTAAAGTGGCAAAACGTTTGGAATAATCGTTTATTCACTTTATATAAATCACCAAAACTTAATTCATCTTTTTTATCTCACTTAAACAGACACAGCAATGTGTCTGTTTTTTCTTACAAAAGTGCGGTGATTTTTTCTTGAATTTTCTATAAATCATTTCACTTTTAAAGTTTAAAAATACACGCGACTGCCAGTTATCCCTAGATGATCTTTTTTGCTATAAAAATAGATATCCGATAAAATGCGCCAAGCAAAATAAGGTATAAAAATTATGACAAAGAAAAAAGTAAAACCAGGATCAAATACTATCGCACTGAATAAACGTGCGAAACATGATTATTTTATAGAAGATGAAATTGAAGCAGGTCTTGAACTACAAGGCTGGGAAGTCAAATCAATGCGCGCAGGCAAGGCAAACATTAGTGATAGTTATGTCATTTTCAAAAATGGCGAAGCCTTTTTATTCGGTGCAAGCATTCAGCCATTAAATGTTGCATCAACGCATATTGTTTGTGATCCAACTCGCACTCGTAAGTTATTATTAAATAAACGCGAATTAGCATCCCTATTTGGCAAAGCAAACCGAGACGGTTTTACCATCGTAGCGCTTTCTCTTTATTGGAAAAGTGCATGGGCAAAAGTCAAAATTGGTTTAGCCAAAGGTAAAAAACAACATGATAAACGCGATGATATTAAAGAGCGTGAATGGAAAGTAACAAAAGATCGCATTATGAAAAATGCACATCGAGGATAATATATAGCAAAAAGCCCGAAATTATTCGGGCTTTTTATTCATATCTTGTGGTTATTTAGCAGTCGGAACTTTTAATTCTGGCTCATCTGGTTTTTCAATTGGCGCAAAGGTTTTATCTTTATTCGCATCAATAATTTTTTGGGTATCATTGGCTAATGCTGTTAAACCCATTTTTTCATAAGCTTCTTTCATCAAAGACAAACCTTCATAAGTTGCTTTAGCATCAGGATATTGTTTCAACATTCCAACTACACGGTTTGACACTGCAACCCAAGCATCACGTTTTGCATAGAATTTTGCGATATCTAACTCATGACGAGCAAGCGCATCTTTAATATAAGCCATACGCGCTAAAGCATCTTGAGCATAAGGGCTATTAGGGAATACACGAACTAAATTTTGGAAATTAGAAAAAGCGGTACGCATAGAAGTAGTTTCGCGTGTCGCACGATCAATCCCAAAGAAATCTTGAATGAAATTGTCACCTGTTGCGGCATTGGTTAACCCCGCCATATAGACTGCATAGTCTTGGTTAGGACTTTGTGGAAATTGATGTAAAAAGCTATCTACCGTCAATAATACTTGCGTATAATCTTGCGCTTTATAGTTTGCATAAATTAAATCTAGCATCGCCTGTTCTTGATAAATACTACCAGGGAAACGTTCAGTCGCCGCTTTTAAATAACGAATAGCTTCAGAATAGCCGCCTTCTTGTAATGATGTAACACCTTTAGTGTACAACTCATTTACTGATGCTTGCTCCACATCTTTTGAACCACTTGAACATCCAACAACCAATGCTGCCACGGCAAGCAATGCCAAAGATTTTATTTTACGCATTGTTTTTTTCCTTAATTTTTACGAAAACCAATAAATAAGATACAATTGTCCGCTATTGTATAGAACATTAATCAATAAGCCAACTTTTAAAATTTTTGAGAGCTATTTATGCCACAAATTACCCTTTCCGCTGAAGTGCAGTCAGAACAAATGGGACAGCGTTTAGACCAAACACTTGCAGAGTTGTTCCCTGAATATTCTCGCTCCCGATTAAAAACATGGATTGAAGCCGATCTCGTAAAACTTAATGATCGTATTACCAATATTCCGCGTGAGAAAGTGCTCGGAGGAGAAAAAATAGAAATCACCGTAGAAGTGGAAGATGAGACACGTTTTGAACCAGAAAATATTCCATTGAATATCGTGTATGAAGATGACGACATTATTGTGATTAATAAACCCAAAGATCTTGTCGTACACCCTGGTGCTGGCAATCCAAATGGAACTGTGCTCAATGCGCTACTCTATCATTATCCGCCTATTGCAGAAGTACCGAGAGCAGGAATTGTGCATCGATTAGATAAAGATACGACAGGTCTAATGATTGTCGCAAAAACTATTCCAGCACAAACCAAGTTAGTACGTAACTTACAAAAACGCAAAATTACGCGTGAATATGAAGCGGTCGCTTCAGGCATTATGACCAAAGGTGGTACAGTAGATCAACCTATGGCTCGTCATGCAACCAAACGTACTTTAATGGCTGTTCATCCAATGGGAAAACCAGCTGTCACCCATTATCGTATTATGGAAAATTACCGTAACTACACCCGTTTACGTTTACGTTTAGAAACGGGGCGTACACACCAAATCCGTGTTCATATGGCACATATTGCCCATCCATTGCTAGGCGATCAAACCTATGGCGGACGCCCTCGTCCGCCTAAAAATGCTAGTGAAGACTTTATGGAAGTATTGCGTAATTTCAAACGCCAAGCTTTACATGCGGTCATGTTACGCTTAGCTCATCCAATTACAGGTGAAATGATGGAATGGTATGCCCCATTACCTGATGACTTTGTTGAATTGCTTAATGCACTCAAAGCTGACTATCTCGAACATCAAGATGAGTTAGATTATTAATATGCAAGCGATTAACCCCAATTGGAACGTACCAAAGAATATTCATGCCTTTACCACTACTCGTGAAGGGGGCGTGAGCTTGACGCCTTATTTTAGTTTCAACTTAGGCAATCATGTCGGTGATAACAAAAGTGCGGTAAAAACTAACCGCACCTTATTAGTAGAAAAATTTGGTTTGCCACAAACACCTATATTTCTAACTCAAACACACAGTACTCGAGTCATTCAATTACCTTATTCAGGACAAAATCTTGAAGCGGATGCAGTTTATACAAATGTTCCTCATCAAGTTTGTGCTGTTATGACTGCAGACTGTTTGCCGGTTCTATTCACCACAACATCTGGCAATGAAGTAGCTGCCGCACATGCTGGCTGGCGTGGTTTATGCGATGGCGTATTAGAAGAAACTGTCAAATGCTTTCAGGCTAAACCTGAAGATATTGTCGCGTGGTTTGGCCCTGCAATTGGCCCAACAGCATTTCAAGTTGGAATTGATGTTGTAAAACAATTTGTTGCAATAGATGAAAAAGCCAAACTCGCCTTTCAACCTGATGAAATAGAAGAAGGTAAATATCTAGGTAATCTTTATCAAATCGCAACTCAGCGATTAAATAATCTCGGCATTACGCAGATTTATGGGGGAAATCACTGTACATTCAATGAAAAAGAATTGTTCTTTTCTTATCGCCGTGACAACCAAACGGGCCGAATGGCAAGTGTCATTTGGTTTGAATAAATAGTCTAAAAGCGCAAAAATGCGCTTTTAGTATTTTTATTTTATATTCTTTCTTCAATAATCCCACCGCCCAAACAAACCTCACCAAGGTAAAATACGGCAGATTGTCCTGGTGTGACGGCTGATTGAGGTTCATCGAAAATCACTCGAATAGTTTCATCATCAATAGGTTCAATCACACAAGGAATATCTTGTTGGCGATAACGTGTTTTCACCGTGCAACGTAATAACTCTCGAATTGGTTTGCGATCAACCCAATGTAATTGGCTAGCAATCAGACCTTTTGAAAATAAACGAGGATGATCGTGCCCCTGAGCGACAATAAGTTCATTATTTTCCACATCCTTATCTACCACATACCAAGCCTCATCACCCGCATTTTTTAAACCTCCAATGCCTAATCCTTTACGCTGTCCCAACGTGTGATACATCAAGCCATCATGGCGACCAATAATTTCACCATCAACAGTACGAATATCACCAGGTTGAGCCGGTAAGTAACGCGCTAAGAAATCCTTAAATTTACGCTCACCAATAAAACAAATACCGGTAGAGTCTTTTTTCTTTGCCGTAATTAAGCCAAGATCTTCAGCAATAGCGCGAACAATCGGCTTCTCAATTTCACCAATGGGGAATAAACTTTGCCCTACTTGTTTATGGCTTAAGGTATAAAGAAAATAACTTTGATCTTTATTGGCATCTAGACCACGTAATAATTTTGCATTTTCATCATCACCAGCTCTACGTACATAATGCCCTGTTGCAATATAATGGGCACCAAGATCTTCAGCTGCATATTCTAAAAACGCTTTAAATTTAATTTCTTTATTACACAAAATATCTGGGTTCGGCGTGCGCCCTGCTTTATATTCAGTTAAAAAATGTTCAAAGACATTATCCCAATATTCTGCCGCAAAATTAATTTTATGTAGCTTGATACCCAATTTATCACATACTGCTTGAGCATCTGCAAGATCAGCTGCTGCAGTACAGTAATCCGTATCATCATCCTCTTCCCAGTTCTTCATAAACAGGCCTTCCACCTGATAGCCTTGCTGTTGAAGAATAAAAGCTGACACAGAAGAATCCACGCCTCCAGACATACCACAAATCACTTTTTTGGTAGTATTTCTCGCAAGCTGTTCTTGTGTAAGTTGAGGAAAGTGTTGATTATAAGTATTTGAAATTAACATAGTTCTCCCGTAACTTCGGTTAAGGCGAAGCACATTGGTAATTGAATGAGAAAACGGCAAAATAATTTTGCCGTTAATTTTATTTTGCACATAAAGTGCGGTCATTTTTGAGCAAGTTATTTCACTTCATAAAATTGCGAGTCATCATCTTTTTTTGCGAATTTTTGCTCATATTCAGCTTTCGCTTGTTCATCGCCCGCATCTAATTTTGATTGAAGCGTGTCACACGGTTTATCACAATCGCAAGCTTTGGCAATACCAAGGGTAGATAAACCACCGCAGCTGCCTTTTAAACTTTGTTTTTTGATAATAAATCCGATAGACATCAACAATATAATTGCGACGAAAGCGATTAAAGTAAAAAATAAAGTTTGCATAACTATTCTTTTGTTTCTGTTAATTTTTTGAAAGCAGAGGATGATTTTGTGATAAAACCATTATCTGTTTTAATGATTAAGTAAACGGCAAGATTATTTTTCTCAGCCACTTCTAACGCCTTGTCTTCACCCAGCACAAATAAACCTGTTGATAGGCCATCTGCAGTCATTGAGGTTGGAGCAAGCACCGTAATTGAGGCTAAATGATGCTGAATTGGGTAACCTGTTTTCGGATCAATTTCATGAGCAAAGCGTTTACCATTTTCTTCAAAGTAAATACGATAATCGCCAGAACTTGCCATTCCCATATTGTCTAATCCAATGACAGCTTCAACTGCTCTTTCACCTGTTGTAGTTGGTTTTTCAATTGCGATCTGCCAAGGTTTGCCTTCAATATTTTTTCCTTTCGCACGAATTTCACCGCCGATTTCAACCATGTAATTTTGAGCATTTAATTGTTCTAACTTCTCAGCGACCTGATCAACGCCAAAGCCTTTAGCAATCGAGGATAAATCGACATAAACTTGAGGAAGTGCTTTGCTTAATGTCGGTTTTGCACCACTCATATCAAGGGCAATTTTATCAATGCCAACCCACGCTTGGCGTTCAGCTAATTGTTCTGGAGTAGGTTGTTTTTCTGGACGTTCTTCCGGGCCAAATCCCCATAAATTAACGACAGGGCCAACAGTTACATCCAATGCCCCTTCAGTCACTTTGTTTAAACGAATCGCTTCGACCAATACTTTGGCAAAATCCGCTGAAATCTCAATCGGTGTGTTCACTTGGGTATTTTGATTGAAACGGCTCAATTCCGAATCTTTTTTGTAAGTGGACATTTTCGCGTTCACATCTTTTAAGATTGCTTCAATTTCTTCATGCGTCTTTTCAGATGTTGCTTTCATTGAGCCTTCATCAAGATATTTAACATGATAAGTCGTTCCCATTGTTTTACCACTTAATGAGATAACTTTTGTTTCTTTTTGACAGGCTGCAAGACTTAATGCCATTGCTACAGCCATAATACCTCTTATTAATTTTTTCATCTGGATTTCCTACATCTGTGAATTACTGGCAAACTTGACAAAACTTACCTGTAATCATAGAAATTTTCTAAAAACACCTTAAATTTTGACCGCACTTCATCACAAAGTGCGGTCAGTTTTTATGATGAATTGATTAACTAAAATCAGCCACCAAAGTCATCTAATAAAATGTTTTCATCTTCAACGCCAAGATCTTTCAACATTTTAATTACAGCTGCATTCATCACTGGAGGTCCACACATATAGTATTCACAATCCTCTGGTGCTTCATGATTTTTCAAGTAGTTTTCATAAAGTACATTGTGAATAAAGCCTGTATAGCCAGTCCAATTATCTTCAGGCAATGCGTCCGATAATGCAACATGCCATACAAAGTTTGGATTTTCAGCTTGTAATTGGTCAAAGTCTTCTTGATAGAAGATTTCACGTTTAGAACGTGCACCATACCAGAATGACATTTTACGTTTAGAGTGAAGACGTTTTAATTGGTCAAAAATATGAGAACGCATTGGCGCCATACCCGCACCACCACCGATAAATACCATTTCTGCATCAGTTTCTTTCGCAAAGAATTCACCAAATGGGCCAGAAATAGTCACTTTATCACCTGCTTTTAATGACCAAATGTATGAAGACATTTGACCTGGAGGTGCATCAGGTTGACGTGGCGGAGGCGTTGCAATACGCACGTTAAGCATAATGATGCCTTTCTCTTTAGGGTATGAAGCCATTGAGTAAGCACGGATAATATGCTCGTCCACTTTAGACACGTAACGCCATAAATCATATTTATCCCAGTCTTCGTGGTATTCTTCTGGAATATCAAAATCTTTATAGTAAACCGTATGTGGATCAGCTTCGATTTGGATATAACCACCCGCACGGAAAGGAACTTCTTCACCTTCAGGAATAGCCAATTTAAGCTCTTTGATAAAGGTTGCTTTGTTATCGTTAGAAATAACAGTACATTCCCATTTTTTCACGCCGAAGATTTCTTCTGGAAGTTCAACTTCCATATTACCTTTCACATTAACTTGACAAGCTAGACGATAACCTTCTTTTGCTTCACGTTTGTTGATGTGAGAAAGTTCGGTTGGGAGGATTTCTCCGCCACCATTTTTCACTTTAACAATACATTGACCACAAGAGCCACCACCGCCACAAGCAGAAGATACAAAAATACCTTTACTTGCTAAAGCACCTAATAATTTGCCACCTGCAGGTAATGTGATCGCTTTTTCAGGATCGTCATTAATACCGATAGTAATATCACCAGAATCGACTAATTTTGATTTCGCAAATAAGATGATCGCCACTAACACTAATACAATAACTGTAAATGCGGCAATACCGAGTGCAAGAATTACTGAATCGCTCATTGATTACACTCCTTATAATTGAATACCAGAGAAAGACATAAAGCCTAACGCCATTAAACCAACAGAGATAAAGGTAATACCTAAACCTTTTAATCCTGCAGGAATATCAGCATATTTCATTTTCTCAGTTAAGCCAGCAAGTGCCACAATCGCCAACATCCAACCTAAACCTGAGCCAAAACCGTACACGATAGATTCAGGGAAATTGTAATCACGTTGAACCATGAAAGATACCCCACCAAAAATCGCACAGTTTACTGCGATTAACGGTAAGAAAATCCCTAATGCGTTATAAAGAGATGGCATAAATTTATCTAATACCATTTCAAGAATTTGCACTAAACCAGCAATAACCCCGATGAAGGTAATGAAATTCAAGAATGATAAGTCCACACCTTCAATTAAAGCATTTTCTTTTAGTACATTGGCATAAATTAATTGGTTTACTGGCACTGCGATACCAAGAACGAAAGTTACCGCAATACCAAGACCAAACGCAGTTGATACCTTTTTAGATACTGCTAAGAAAGTACACATTCCTAAGAAGAAGGAAAGTGCCATATTTTCAATGAAGACTGCCTTAACGAATAGGCTAATATAATGTTCCATTGATTACTTCTCCTGTTGCTCTGGTTTCCAAGTTCTTAATCCCCAGATAACAAATCCGATGATAAAGAATGCACTTGGTGCAAGTAGGAATAAACCATTTGCTTGGTACCAACCACCATTCTGAATGGTTTCAAAAATAGTCATACCAAATAATTTACCTGAACCGATAAGTTCACGGAAAAATGCTACGATAATTAACATCGCACCATAACCTAAACCATTACCGATACCATCTACAAAGCTTTCAACGGGAGGCGACTTCATCGCAAACGCTTCAGCACGTCCCATTACGATACAGTTAGTGATAATCAAGCCAACGAATACCGAAAGTTGTTTAGATAAACCATAAGCGTAGGCTTTTAATATTTGGTCAACAACGATTACAAGTGATGCAATAATTGCAAGTTGCACAATAATACGAATACTGTTTGGAATGTAATTGCGAATCAAAGAAACAAAGAAACTTGATAACCCAGTTACCAAACTCACCGCAATCGCCATTACAACAGCAGTTTCTAATTTTGTTGTTACCGCTAATGCAGAACAAATACCCAAAATTTGTAATGCAATCGGGTTGTTCTTAACAACCGGAGCTAACAACAGATCTTTATAATTTGCTTTTTCAGACATTAGTTTGCTCCCGCATGAAGTTTTTCAAGATATGGACCAAAACCGTTCGCACTAAACCAATAATCAAACGTACCTTGTACGCCGTTACCAGTTAAAGTCGCGCCTGATAAACCATCAATACTATGCTCATCTTGTGGAGCTTGCCCTTTCACGATGTGAATTGCAGGTTGATGTTGTTCATCAAACAATTTTTTACCTTTAAATAAACTTGCCCAGTTTGGATTTTCAATCTCACCACCCAATCCTGGTGTTTCACCATGTTGGTAGTAAGTGATTCCATTAATAGTATTACCATCTGGTTGAACAGATACTAAACCATACATCACTGACCACAAGCCAGTTCCATAAATTGGTAAAATAACTTGTTGAGTTTTACCTTGTTCATCTTTTACAAGATAAACTTCAGTCGTTTTGCTACGAGAACGAATACGTGCTTTATCCGCATCAGCAGGAATTGCTTGTTGGCTATCATCTGCTTGTTGTGTGTATTCACCCGTTGCTAAATCAACGAAGCGGGGCTCGATAAATTTTGCATAAGTTTCTTTTACATTAGTATTTTCTTGTAAAAGACCAGCTACATTTAAGATATTTTTTTGTTTATCGAGTAACTTTTGTTCTTCTTGTGCAGGCTTTAACATTACTGCGGAACCAGCAACAATAATGGAACAAACTAAACTCAGTAGCAATACGACAAGAATTGTGCCGCCTACGCTGTCTTTATTAAACTTAGCCATTTGTTCTTGCTCTCCGACGTTTGATATTTGCTTGAACAACGATGTAGTCGAAAATCGGTGCAAATAAGTTTGCAAATAAAATCGCTAACATCATTCCTTCTGGATAAGCTGGGTTTACAGTACGAATTAATACAGCCATCACACCAATTAATGCACCGTACCACCACTTACCTGCACTGGTAAAGGATGCTGAAACAGGGTCTGTTGCCATAAATACCATACCTAATGCAAATCCACCTAAAACAAGGTGCCAATGCCAAGGCATTGAGAACATTGGGTTAGTATCAGAACCAACTAAATTGAATAGAGTTGAAGTTGCAATCATACCAATCATCACACCAGCAATGATGCGCCATGCAGCAATACGAGTGAACACAATCACTGCGCCGCCGATTAAAATTGCAAGCGTAGAAACTTCGCCCATTGAACCAGGTAAGTTACCAACAAAAGCATCCATCCAAGTGATTGGAGCACCAGTGGCTGTATGTTGTAATGCTCCCTGACCACCTTGTGACCATTGTGAAAGTGCGGTTGCACCAGAGAAACCATCAGCAGCAGTCCAAACAGTATCACCTGAAATTTGAGCTGGATAGGCGAAGAACAAGAAAGCTCGGCCTGCAAGTGCAGGGTTCATGAAGTTACGACCAACGCCACCAAAAATTTCTTTTGCAACAACGATACCAAAAGTAATACCTAATGCGGCTTGCCATAATGGCAATGTTGGTGGAACGATTAACGCAAATAAAATGGTTGAAACGAACATCCCTTCATTTACTTCATGACCACGCACGACTGAGAACAACAATTCCCAAATTGTACAAACGGTGAACACCACTAAGTAAATTGGTAAAAAGAAAATTGCACCCAGCGCCATTTTTGAGCCCCAAGTTGCATTGGCAGTTAAATCTAAACCTAATGAACTTGCAAGTGCATAGTGCCAATCGTTAGCAATTAGTTGATCTAAATTGCCTAATTGATTTAAGGCTGGAATCGCTTGGTTACCCACATTGTACATACCGTAGAAAATCGCAGGGAACAACGCAAGGAAAACCGTAATCATCATACGTTTTGAGTCTAACGCATCACGAACGTGAGTGTTTTTGTGCGTTACTGTACCTGGTGTATAAAGCAAGGTATAAATCGATTCAAAGATCGGATAAAGCTTGCTGTATTTACCACCTGGTAAAAACGCGGGTTCCATTTTTTCAAAAAGATTTTTTAAACCCATTTTTAACCTTCCTTCTCAATCTTATCTAATACTTGACGCAAGATTGAACCGTATTCATATTTGCCCGGGCAAACGAAAGAACATAACGCTAAGTCTTCTTCATCTAATTCAAGACAACCTAACGCTTGTGCGCCATCGGTATCGCCCACGATTAAATCACGTAATAATAATGTCGGTAAAATACCCAACGGCATAACACGCTCATAGCTACCAATTGGAACCATTGCACGCTCACCACCGTTTTCTGCGGTAGTAAAATTGAATAATTTCTTACCGAAGTGACCTAACACTGTACGAGTAATTGAATATTTATTTGATTGCGGTGTAATCCAGCCAAGGAATTCTTTCTCATTACCTTCAGCGATTACCGAGACTTGCAATGCATAACGACTTAAATAATCATGAGCACCTTTTGCAGTTTGTCCACAAAGCACTGAACCAGAAATTACGCGATTTTCACCCGCACTTAATTCATTTTGGGTTAATTGAGAGAGATTAGCACCAATTACAGTGCGAATTAAACGAGGTTCTTTCACTTGCGGACCAGCAAGAGAAATAACACGTTCAACATAAAGCTCACCCGTTGTAAATAATTTACCCACTGCGATCACATCTTGATAATTGATGTGCCATACAGTTTTATTTACACCAACAGGATCAATAAAATGAATATGAGTACCAACAAGACCTGCAGGGTGAACTCCACCAAAATCATGAATCTGTAAATTTTCAAGATCAACAGTTGGGATATTGGTATCACCTGCTTTACACAAATGTAACGGTTTTGAAGGGAATAAACGACTTAATACTGTTAAACCATTCGTGAAATCTTGCCAAAATTCTTTTAGCACGATTGCAGGATCTGCGGCTAATGGATTGGTATCCATTGCATTCACGAAAATTGAGGACGACTCACTATCAATCGCAGGCACTTTGCTAAATGGACGAGTACGTAATGCAGTCCATAAACCTGATTCAACAAGGTTTTGTTTTACTTGTTCAGAAGAAAGCGTATTCAATTGTTCTGCACTATATTTTGCGAAAGTGATTTGCTCATTTCCTTCCACATTAATTACGACAGATTGTAATACGCGTTTCTCACCACGATTGATTACAGTGATAGTACCACTTGCAGGGGCTGTAAAAATCACACCTGGATTTTTCTTGTCTTCAAAAAGCACTTGGCCTTTCTTTACAACATCGCCTTCGCGCACCTTCATCGAAGGACGCATCCCCACATACTCCTCACCTAGAATCGCAACTTGATTCACAACATTTCCGTTGTGGATTACTTGTGCCGGTTTTCCCGCAATTGGGAGATCCAAGCCTTTCTTAATTGTAATCATACTGTTTGCACTACTTTTCAAGGTTAAAAATACAATTGCAAATAAACAAGTTAAATGCAATCTCGTGTTTGAGCGTGACAAAACACCTTTAGAAAGACATCAATGCCACAAAAATAAAAAACTCAAATCGGTTAACTTCACGATAAACATGTTTATCGAGAAATTGAATTTGGATAAAATTAAGCGCCTTATTCTAGCGAAAATCTGCTTTTTTCGCTACTTAAACGCCTACTTTTTTGTAAAAACCTTTTGCGGTATATCAAAAAAATGTTACATCTTCATAACATAAAAAATTAATGTCCAACGCCTGCGCATTTCGTTGAAGCGGGGATTTTCTCATTTAACTCGCCCCATTCCTCTACGGTAAACAAGTGCAATGCTAACGCATGAACACCGCTATTAAGCTCATCTGCAAGCAATTGATAAACACGTTGATGACGCTGCACTTTACGCATTTCTTCAAAAACATTACTCACAATCACACATTTAAAATGAGATTCCGCACCACGACCAGAACTATGTAAGTGGCTTTCATTTTCTACACTAAAAAAGTGCGGTTGAAATTCTAGTTGAATTTTTTGTTCGATAGTTTGTTGAACAGACATCATAAATCTCCACAAAATCACAATGAAACGCTATACATTAGCAATGAAGTTTGCAAGAATAACACAGTTTTAACTGGCTCATTGGGGAAATTATGACATTATCAAACAAAATCAAAACATTATCAGCAGTAACTATTGCAGCCACTACGCTGTTCCTTGCTGGCTGCCAAGCACAATCAAATACATTAACGTTCACTCCACCAGCACCGAATGCCACAATGAACATTAATCAAAATGCAATTGTATATGTAACAACGAAAGATAGCCGCACAACGCGAGATATCGCGAGCTATACCAAACGTGGAGAACTCATTAAATTAAATTCATCACCAAGTGTTACACAATTATTCCAACAAGTGATGCAACAAAATCTTATTAGTAAAGGTTTCAGAATTGGGCAATCCAATGGATCAAATGCATGGGTAACTGTGGATGTCCGTGAATTTGCTACGCAAGTAGAACAAGGTAATCTTCGTTATAAACTTAATACAAAAATTCAAGCAACTGTTTATGTTCAAGGCGCGAAAGGCTCATATAACAAAGCATTTAATGCTACTCGTTCACAAGAAGGCGCATTAAACGCGGATAATGACGAAATTCAAAAAGTTCTATCTCAAACATTTAACGATATTGTGAATAACATTTATCAAGATCAAGAAGTATCCGCTGCGATTAACCAATATGCGAATTAATCGCATAGCTAATTAGATATCTCTTAAATGAGGAAGGTTAATATAACCTTCCTCATTTTTTATATTAGCGAAAAATAACATTGATGTAATTAACGGTTTCGGAAAATTTGTAGATTCCCATACCATTGAAGTAACACTTGCTGATTGCACAAAAGAACAAGTAACTGTAGATCATATTTTAATCGCAACAGGTGGTCTCCTATATCGTCCAAACATTAAGAACAAGAATACGGCATTAATTCAGATAGGTTCTTCGCATTAACAGAATTACCAAAGCGCGCCGCTGTTATCGGCGCAGGCTATATTACCGTTGAACTTTCTGGTGTATTAAACATCCTAGGTGTGGAAACCCATTTATTAGTGCGTCGCCATGCGCCAATGCGTAATCAAGATCCATTAATCGTAGAAACATTAGTGGAAGTGCTTACGCAAGATGGAATTCAATTACATACCAATTCCACACCATCTGAAATTGTTAAAAATGCAGATGGTTCTCTTACAGTAAAATGTGATGGTCAATCTGATATTACTGTAGACTATGTTATTTGGGCTACAGGTCGTGTTCCTGCGACAGATAAATTTGGCTTAGAAAATGCTGACGTAGAAACGAATGAACGCGGCTATGTCAATAGTAGACAAATATCAAAATACTAATGTGAAAGGCATTTATGCGGTAGGCTATATTATCAAAATCGGCCTTATTTTTACCTATCATTTTGCATAAAATCTAAAGAATACTTTACTGCGTCAATAAGCGAATCCCCGTGATTTTTGTTCGGAATCCATTTAAATGTTGCATGATTGCCTTGAGCTTGTAATTTTTCCGCTAATCGTTGAGCATTAAATGGTCGCATCTTCTTTCGTTGCTCAATGCGTTGTTGCTGCTCCTCTGTAATTTTAGGATCTTGTTCCGGATATTCTTCATATTCGCCTAAAGTGATTAAAATATGCTTAGGATGAGATGCAATCCAAGATTCATTTTTAGACAAAAACGCACCGTTTCCCCACCAAAGTGATGGACTCGCCAAGGTGTAATATTGGAATAAATCAGGCTGATGAAACAGCACGTAAAGACCAAACAATCCCCCAAAGGAATGCCCAAAGAAATATTGCTTTTCAGGATTAATGTTGTAATTTTTCTCAATACTCGGTTTAATTTTAGTTTGGATAAAACGTAAAAAATCTCCCGCGCCACCACCTTGCTTAAACTTATCACCTTGTGCTGGAAATGTGTAATCTCTTTGACGCTCTTCAATGGCATAGGCTTTTTCTGAAACATAACCAATACCTACAATCAACGGTAAAGGTAAATTAGCATTCACTGCATTTACCGCTAAAGGAAATTGCGCATTGCCATCAAGTGTATAAAACACTGATAAATTGTGCATCCGTCTCTTCGGCTCGGCGATAAATAAACGATAACGTTTATTCTCAAACACTAAATCTTGTTGATGAATGTGATAAAGTGCGGTTATTTTCGGATTTATTTTAGAAATAAAAAAATCAGGTGCTGCCATGGCTATATTGATCGCCCCTAAATAGAAAAAAAGAATTTTAAATAAAGTACTCATAAGAAAAAGAAAGCTACATTTAGACGGTGCTAAATGTAGCTTATTTTCGTGTTAATTAGAATGTAACATTCAGATTCGTCCAAAAACGTCGGCCTTCTTCAACCGTCCAGCTTCCCCCATTCGTATTCACGCGTTCACCAATTTCATTGCCAATATTAAGCACTGCTAAGCTTAAGGATACATTAGGGTTAAATTTGTAAGTTGTCCCTAAATCCACTGTGGTGTAAGCTGCGCGGGTTCGATAGTGATTTTTGCTATCGCCATTACGTGGGTTCGCCCATATTTGTTTACCTTTATAAGCAATACGTGTATAAGCACTCAAGGCATCATTCATTTGCCAGTTTAATTTAGCACTCGCTGCATGTTTTGGTGTATTATCAAGCGGTAAGCCACGTAGGCTCATTTTAGATACAGAAATATCTTCATCAGATTGGCGTTTAGAGTGTTGATATGTGTAACTCATATCAACATTCCAATGTTCATTAAATGGAATATGAGTGGCAATTTCAGTGCCTTTAATATTCGCACGTCCAACATTAGCATACTCATAAAGTTTTGCCTTCATAACTGGATCAGTTAAACTGGTATAATGGCTCGTTAATTTATTTTTAAAATCCGTATTAAATAAGGTAATGCTCGCGTTATAACCATTATTATTGGTATAAACTAACGCAATTTCTTCGTTCACACTGGTTTCCGGTTTTAAATCTTTATTACCATAAATAACCCCTGCGCCAGCCTCTGTGGACGTCACATAACTTTCACTGATTTCACGAATACTTGGTGCTTTAAAAGCTTTACTTACACCACCTTTTAACGAGAAATTATCATTGATATGATAAACAGCATAAACTCTTGGGCTCCAATGCGAACCATATTTTTCATGATGATCAAGACGAGATCCCAGCGTGAATAAAAGGTCTTTGCCAATATCAATGCAATCTTCTAAGAAAAGTGCGGATTGTTTTACGCTATTTTTACTACTTTCAAATACGGCTCTTGAGGCTTTATGACCATTTGGTAAAGTTTTTGTTAAAACACGTGTTACCGAGTCATCTTGTAATTTAGCTTGTTGAACCTGTCCGCCAAATACAAAGAAATGATTGGATAAAGGCAGCATAAATTTTGCATCAAAGACATTATTTTTGATTTCTGGTTTACGGGTATTCATCACCCCATTAACACTGACTTCGCGTTTTGCAATTTCTTGTGAAAAACTTAATTCTGATGTTATCACATCCCAATCAGCTTGATGTGTGACAGACCAATGATTACGGCTTGCACGAGTAGAATTTAGATTATTAGGCGTGACTGTTGTTCCACGTGTTGTGGTCAAATCAATGGTTTTCCCCAATGTTTCATCTTTTTCTAAACGATGGCGCCCTGCCTCAAAAATAAAGGTTTGTTTATCAACCGGCGTAAAAGTCAATTTCGCATTCAAATTTTGATCTTTATTTTTATTCGATGCGCCAATCAAGTTATCTTCTTGACGATAGTTACCCCCACCATAAACCTGAAGACCTAATATATCCTTAACAAGTGGGCCTGACACAAAGAAATCCCCCTGATAACCATCACCAAAGTCTGACTTATCATGTACGGTAAATCCTGTCGAAACAGATCCTGTCCATTCTTTTGTTGCATTTTTTGTGATGATATTTACCACGCCCCCATTGCGTCCGAGCCGTAGAGCGATGACATTGGTCCACGAACAACCTCAATTCGTTCAATTGCACTAACAGGCGGAATAAATCCTCTTTCAAATCCACCATTACCATTTGGGCGGGATTCACGCGTATTTTGACGACGACCATCCATCATAATTAAAGTGTAGTCCGCCGGTAAGCCGCGAATAGAAATATCGGTTCGGTTTGCATTATTCACTCCGGGAATATCTTGCAACGCGTTCTCTAAACGATTAGAAGGATGCGATCTTAATTGCGCTTGATTCACCACGCTAATACTTGCCAGCGCATCACGTAATTCTTGCGTCGTACCAGAGGCCGTAACCACAATCGAATCAAGGGTTTCAGTATTTTGCTCCGTAGCTGCTGCATTGGTTGCAAGGGCAGCAAGAATTGACAGACTTAAAAGTGAAAGTTTTATTTTGAATGAGTTCATAGTTTGTCCTTAAATTTGTGATGATTAATGTTCAAAAATAATGGGAAAATCGACCGCACTTTTGCGACCGATTTTGCCTAGAATGTCCAATCGAATTTCATCATAACTGTGCGTGGGCGACCATAGAAATTGTTCATCCCACGAGTACGGTTGTAATTGTTCTCGAAATAGATTTTATCCGTTAAGTTCGTCCCAATTAGGCTTAACTTAGCGTGCGGATTAAATTCATATTGAATATTCGCATCCCAAAGAGCATAACCAGCTTGATGGATGCCATATAAACTGCTTGTTGGGCTTTGTGCAGAAACACCACCACCGATAGTTAATTTTGTATTTGGGATATGATAAGAAGTCGCCAAGCGGAACATTTGAACTGGTGTGAAGTTACTGAAGTTATAAGGATCTGCTTTTGCGTTTTTCTCTAGACGTTCAGCATTCACTTCTTGAGCATTTTTATATTTGCTCTTGTTGTAAGTGTAACCTAAAAAGAGTTGCCAGTTTTCAGTGAGATTGCCTGTAGCTTCGATTTCAAAGCCCTTACTTTCAACTCTTCCTATTGGTTTCGCAATGGTTTGGAAAGAGCCTTGTCTACCTGTAAAATCAGGAACAAAACCAAAATTAACAACGGTTCTATTCTTTTGCTCTAAGGTAAATAAAGCCAATGACGCATTTAAACGATTGTCTAAAAATGCTCCTTTCCAACCGACTTCGTAATTTGTTCCAACAAGGGGTGGCAAGGTTGTTTTTGTTGTGACATCAACATTATCTTGTTGCTTAAAGATTTTGGTATAACTCGCATAAACGCTGTGATTATCAGTAAGATCATAAGTTATCCCCAAATAAGGCGTAAACTTATGCCCCGTCATACTGGCTTTATAATGTTCATTATCCGCTTTAACATTACTGGCTGACTGGAAGTTTTGCTAGGTTCACCATAACGAACAGGCATTTCTTTCTGCTGTGAAGTGGTAAAATGTACAAAACTTAACCCAGTTAAGACATGCAATTTATCTGTGGCATTAAAGCGGTTACTTGCTGTAATGGTGTGAGTTTGATTTTTGTTAAAATATTTAGCGTAATTATATTGTGCCAACATATAATCATCTGGGATTTTAACTTGTTTATAAACAGGTGTAGTACCTGCAAAACCAAAAAAAATAGGATTGCCTTTTTCATCAACTTCCTGAATCTTATTACCATTGGCATCAAGTTCATAAACTGGCTCTAAAGCAGGTACTTTATTACCAATAATCATCAATTTTATAAATTTGTTTACCACTGGCATCAAGCATCGGTTTATATTTGGTTTTAATGGCATTTTTACAATCTGGTTCATAGATACTCACATTTCCATATTCATTATATTTATCCCAATCCAGCTCACGATTTCCTTTTTCTGTTGGTAGTTTATTACTACCTAATGGATGTACTTCACATAAGCCATCAAATTGGGCATGAATAGTTCCAGTACTTGGGCGTGGTCTATATTTCTTTTGGAAAATTTCAAGATAAGTTGATTCTATATTTTCATTGTTATAAGCATAACCAAGATAAAAATCGTGGCTTCTATCAAAGAGTTCATAGTTGCCTTTTAAATTTAATTTAATACCATATTGTTTATCCTTTTTTTGATATCTCATTGGCATATAGTTAAATCGACGATTTATCACATCTCGATTATTATAGGCTGAATCATATAAACGATTAGGGAAGCGTTCATTTGGATTATCACTAATTCCCTGATCGGCAAGCACTTTATTAATAAAATCTTGTTTGTATTCTTCATCAGTCAAGGCAGGATAATAACCATCGCAGAAGAAATCCAATGTTCCCCCATCAATACATTGCTGGCGTAGTAAAGTGCGGTCATTTATACGTTTATTTTTATATTGCTCAAAATCTTGTTGATTAAAACCATTCTTTAAATAATCTGCTTTTTTAGATTCAAATTCTGTTTTGGCGTCTTTGCGATATGAAGCTAGTTTTTCTAATGCTTTATCTTTAGGCTCAAAGGGAATTACTTCACCTTTTTCAGTTAAAAAGCTTGTAGCATCTGCGCCAGAAACCCCTGCTGCATGTTCATCTTTAATAAAATATTGCCCCACTTTGGCATCGGAATTATTTTGTGTATAAGAAAGTTCTAAACTTAATTCCCAATCATTATCTAAAAATAATTTTGTTTCAGAGAAAAGATTATATTTATCACCTTTTAATCGAGACCAATTTTCGCCTAAGTATGTACTTCGTGGAAATTTAAGAGGATCTTGGCAAGCTGGGCGAGAAGAAAATGCCGCAACTTTTGGATTCTCACAAGGCAACATAACACCGGAAAAATCTGGTACTTCATTAATTTTTTGATACATACCGCCAAGGGTAAATAAACCTTTATCACGGATATTGCTCTCAAATAAGCCATAAACCATTTGTTTACTGCCTTTTACATCTTGCTTGAAAGAATGTGATTTTTCATCCACGCCCTCGTACGTTTTTTTCTTTATTCATTGGACCTGACACATCAAGCATAGTGCGAACACTGCCACGGTGATCTACGGTAATTTCACCTAAATGTTGGAATTTATCTGTTGTGCGTTTGCGAATAAGATTAATGGTTCCGCCTGGTTCGGAATTAGAATTAGATTGAGTTAAACCAGTTGCACCGCGTACTACTTCAATATGATCGTAAACGGCTAGATCTGTGCTCGGCACCACATCAATTTTAGCGGTATAACCTGAATGCCCGCCTACATTGGTAGTGATACCATCTTCACCAATTTGATCCACATAGAAACCACGAGAGAGAAAACGGGTTTGTAAACCAGAATCATGCACAACATTCACACCGGTAGCGTTTTTCATTGCGTCTTCAAGGGTATGAATCGCGCGATCATCAAGTTGTTTTCTTGTTACCACACTCACAGATTGTGGCGTGTCTTTACCAGAAATACGCAAGCCAGTGGCTGTATTCATTGATTTGATAGTATAGCTTTTACTGCCAGCTGTGGAGTTAACAGGGCTTTCATCAACAACATTGATTTGCTCTAAGCTTTCAGCCTAAGCAAAGGGATGAAAAGCAAATATCGCTAAAGAAATGAGACTTAAAGAAAAGCCTAGGATAGGGGTAGGATTTGTTTGTTTGTTTGTTTATTTGTTTGTTTGTTTGTTTGTTTGTTTGTTTGTTTGTTTGTTTGTTTGTTTGTTTGTTTGTTTGTTTGTTTGTTTGTTTGTTTGTTTGTCAAAGACTACATTATTCGGCATAACTTACTCCAGTTGTTTTCTTGTGTTCCATACATTTCTCCATTTGCTTACATCATTGAATAATTATAAAAAAGAAAGAATAGAGAATACCCTAAAGTTATATTAATGATAATGATTTGCATTATTTTAGTAAAGTATAAATTTAGATTTTTGAGTGAAAAAGAAAATCGGCGAACCAAAAGAACCACCGACTTATCAAAAAAGAAAAATATTGCGTTTATTTCACCGCTTTTTCAAGCTCCGCAGCAATAATCTCCATGGATTCCAATCCTCCAAAAGCCAAATACCAATTTGCGGCATCTAAATATACGATATGGTTGTTTTTAAAGGCGTTTGTTTGTTGAATGAGGGAATTATCAAGCACTTTTTGTGCGTTATTTACTTTGTCGGTGACTGCCGCTGTGCGATCCACCACAAGTAAATAATCTGGATTTTTTTCTAAAATATATTCGAAACCAACGCTCATTCCGTAAGTGGAAGATTTAATATTCGGATCCGCTGGTTTAAAGCCAAATTTTTGATACACCATGCTATAACGCGAGTTGTCGCCAAATGCGCTGATTTTGCTTTCATTTACTAATACGAGCAACGCCGTTTTGCCTTTCGCATCTTTTGCCACTTGCACTACTTTGTTTTCTAAAGCATCCAATTTTTCTTTTGCCACAGTGTCTTTATTGAAAATTTTACCAAGCGCGGTCACATTTTCTTGGAAACTGGGGTAGTAATTGGCGTAGTCATTTTGTACATAGAACACCAGCGCGATTTCTTTCAATTTATCCAACAATTTTTGTTGGCGCGGCGATAATTAAATCCAGATTGAGTTCGTTGATGGCTTCAAATGCTGGTTCAGGTAGGGTGCCGATGTTTTTGAATTTGTCTTGGTTGAACTCAGCCAAATACGCTGGAATATGCCCTGCTTTCGGGAAGCCCACGATTTTACCAGCATCGCCTAAGGCGCGGATGATATCCGCTACGCCAAAATCCAGCACCACTACTTTTTTTGGATTTAGTGGCACGATTTGTTCACCATCTGCATTTTTTACAGTGATGTCTTGTGCGTTTGCCGTTGCCGCTGCGAAAACTGCAATGCTAAGTGCGGTGAGTTTTTTCAATGTTTTCATAGTGTTTCCTTGTGTAATGTTATTAAGGTAAAGAATGCTTCGCTCACCCTGTTTACAGAGGAGGTGCGCAAGTTGAGAAGGGAACTCTATATGGTCCCTTCCTCCCTTTGGGCACGTTATTCGCTACGCTCACCCCATAGGGTTCGTTGGCAAAGCCAACATTCAAAATGCTACGCATTTTGTCCCCCACAAGCAGTGGAAGGGCAAGATAATTTTTATTTAATAAAAGATCATTCCTGACGAAAATAAACCGCAATCTTTCTCCCATCAATTTCTTGAATCGGAATCGTCATTTCGTAAATATCCTGCAGCACTGGTGATTGCATCATTTCTTCCACAGAACCTTGCGCAACGAGCTTACCTTGTTTCATGGCGATAATGTAATCAGAATAACAGGACGCAAAATTGATATCATGAATCACAATCACGACGGTTTTATTCAGCTCCGTGACGAGTTTATGCAGCACCTGCATAATTTGCACGGAATGTTTCATATCCAAATTATTGAGCGTTTCATCGAGCAAAATATAATCTGTATCCTGCGCTAAAGTCATCGCAATATAAGCACGCTGGCGTTGTCCACCACTTAGGTTTTCAATGTATTGATGGCGAATTTCATCTAAATTCATATAAGCAATAGCGTTGCTAATAAAAGTGCAGTCATTTTCGGTGAGATTTCCTTTAGAATAAGGAAAACGACCGAATGCCACCAATTCTTTCACGGTAATGCGCAAATTAATGTGATTGGATTGTTTTAAGATGGCTAATTGGCGCGCAATGTCAGTACTTTTTTGTTCATTCAGTAACTGATTATTCAGATACACTTCGCCGCTATCGGCTGCTAACAATCGGCTGATAATGCCTAGAAGGGTGCTTTTCCCTGCACCATTCGGGCCGATAAAAGATGTAATTTTCCCAGTGGGAATGGTGAGTGATACATCATCCACCACTTTTTTGAACCGTAAGATTTATGAATATGTTTGATTTCTATTGCCATTTTTTATTTGCTCTCAATAACAGAGAAAGGAAATATATGCCGCCCACAAAATTAATTATCACGCTCAGTGGTATGCTGAAAGTAAATACTTGCGCCAATAAAAATTGTCCGCTTACTAAGGTAAAAATAGAAAGTAACATAGCTGCTGGAATAAGGAATTTATGACGATAATCACGCATAAATTCAAAGGTCACATTCATCACCAGCAAGTCTAAAAAAGTCAATGGTCCCACAAGCGTGGTGGAAACAGACATTAAAATTGCCACAATAATCAGCAGTTTTTTAATCATCGGTTGATAATCCACGCCCAAATTAATCGCCTGTTCGCGCCCCAGTGCCAGCACATCCAAGTATTTCCAATAACGCAAGCTAAACAGTATGACGACAATCAAAATCACCAACGCTAACCAAAGAATATGAGTATTAATTCGGTTGAAACTGGCAAAGCCAATATCTTGCGAGATTTGGAATTCATTGGGGTCAATCAATACTTCCATAAAGGTCGTCAGGCTGCCAAAAAACGTGCCAAACACAATCCCGACGAGCAATAAAAAGAAAATATTCTGTGATTCCTTTTTGAACAGAAAATGATAGAGTGCAAGCATAAAGCAAATCATCACGCTAGTACTGCCGAGAAAAAGCGTAATCGGATTGATGGAAAGTAGCGTGTTCGAACCGAATAAAAACAAAATGCCTGTTTGGATTAATAAATACAGTGAATCCACCCCTAAAATGCTCAGCGTGAGAATGCGATTATTTACCACTGTTTGGAAAAGCATCGTAGCTAACGCAATCGCAATGCCTGTTACGACAAGCGCCGTTACCGATAAAACGCGATTGGTTAAAGCATATTGCCAGCGATTTGGTAAATGATAGCCAAGATATAAGGCAATGCTCACGAGCACTAGAACCCCTAAAATCACTAAATGAAGGAACGATGATTTACGCATAACGATCCCGTTTTAGTAAGAAATACAAGAAAATGCCACTGCCAATCACGCCAACGACAGCATTAATAGAAATCTCGTAAGGGTAAATTAGGCTTCGTCCCAAAATATCGCAGAACAACACAAAAACAGCACCTAAAAGTGCGGTGTGAGAAAGGTTTTTTTCAAGTTATCACCCAAATACAATGTGACGAGATTCGGCACAATCAAGCCTAAAAAAGGAATTACGCCGACAGATACAATAATAATCGACGACACCGTTGCCACAATCATCAAGCCAACATAAAGCACTTGGTTATAATTTAAGCCGAGATTGGTCGCGAAATCTTTACCCATTCCGACGATAGAAAAACGATGCGCAAACAGATAAGACACAATCAACATAGGGATGCTGAAATAAAGCAGCTCGTAGCGGCCGCTCATGACAAGAGAAAAATATCCTTGTAACCAGCAGGAAAGGTTCTGCAAGAAATCTTGTTGATAAGCGATAAAAGCAGTGATCGAACTAATGATATTGCCGAACATCATCCCAACTAAAGGTACAAAAATCGTATCTTTGAACTTCAGGCGGGATAGGATCATCATAAATAACAGCGAGCCAAGGAAAAACACCAGTACCGCGATAGTGGTTTTCAGCAATATCGAGGCACCTGGAAAAAATAGAATCGCCAGCAAAATCCCAAGACGCGCGCTATCCATTGTGCCAGCGGTTGTTGGCGATACAAAACGATTTCGGCTCAGTTGCTGCATCACCAAGCCACAAATGCTCAACGACGCGCCCGCAATCAAAATACTCACTAAACGTGGCACGCGACTATCAAGAAAAATCTGCCATTGATTGCCTTTAAAATGGAGCAATCCCTGTAAACTAACCGTACTTATGCCAAGAAAAAGAGAAATAGCGGAAAGTAAAACTAATAGAAAAACTAAGTATCGCCGTTTAAACATCTTAAAATGAGAATGATTCGTAATGAAAAAAAGGATAACATATCAAAGTTAAAAAAGAAAAGGAGATAGTACGATTATTAATAATAACCAATTACATCAATTTATAGCATTCTTCATAAAAATTAGGCAAAATACGGAAAATTTTTGAGTTCAAAAAGGATCAAACTATGACTAAACATTATGATTACATCGCCATCGGCGGCGGTAGCGGCGGTATTGCTTCGCTTAATCGTGCAGCAAGCTATGGCAAAAAATGCGCTATTATTGAAGCTAAACACCTTGGCGGCACTTGTGTAAATGTAGGTTGCGTACCTAAAAAAGTAATGTTTTATGGTGCACATATTGCAGAAGCAATTAACAATTATGCGCCAGATTATGGTTTTGATGTTGAAGTGAAAAAATTTGATTTTTCAAAACTAATTGAAAGTCGCCAAGCCTATATTGGTCGTATTCATACATCTTATAACAATGTATTAGCAAAAAATAACATTGATGTAATTAACGGTTTCGGAAAATTTGTCGATGCCCATACTATTGAAGTAACACTTGCTGATGGTACAAAAGAGCAAATAACCGCAGATCATATTTTAATCGCAACAGGTGGTCGCCCATATCGTCCAAACATTAAAGGACAAGAATTCGGTATTGATTCAGATGGTTTCTTTGCATTAACCGAATTACCAAAACGAGCTGCTGTTATTGGTGCTGGCTATATTGCCGTTGAACTTTCTGGTGTATTAAACAGCCTAGGCGTGGAAACGCATTTACTAGTGCGTCGCCATGCGCCAATGCGTAATCAAGATCCATTAATCGTAGAAACATTAGTGGAAGTGCTTGCACAAGATGGTATTCAATTACATACCAATTCTACACCATCTGAAATTGTTAAAAATGCAGATGGCTCTCTTACAGTAAAATGTGATGGTCAATCTGATGTTATTGTAGATTGCGTTATTTGGGCAGCAGGTCGTGTTCCTGCGACAGATAAAATTGGCTTAGAAAATGCTGGCGTAGAAACGAATGAACGCGGCTATGTCAAAGTAGATAAATATCAAAATACTAATGTGAAAGGCATTTATGCAGTAGGCGATATTATCGAAAACGGCATTGAATTAACACCAGTTGCAGTTGCAGCAGGTCGCCGCCTTTCTGAACGTTTATTCAATAATAAACCGACTGAACATTTAGATTACAATTTAGTTCCAACCGTTGTATTCAGCCATCCACCAATCGGCACTGTAGGTTTAACTGAACCTCAAGCTATTGAACAATATGGCGCTGAAAATGTTAAGGTATATAAATCCTCTTTCACAGCAATGTACACTGCGGTCACTCAACATCGCCAACCGTGCAAAATGAAATTGGTTTGTGTGGGTAAAGATGAAAAAGTTGTGGGTTTACATGGTATTGGTTTCGGTGTAGATGAAATGATTCAAGGATTTGCCGTAGCAATCAAAATGGGCGCAACAAAAGCTGATTTTGATAACACCGTGGCTATTCACCCAACGGGTTCAGAAGAATTTGTGACCATGCGTTAATCTTTAGAGCAAACAAAAAAGGGTTGTAAATTATCGCTCAGCCCAAAAAGTTAAACTATTAAATCAAGAAGAACTAAGCTCTCTAATTAATGAGCTTAGTTCTTTTAGTTTACACTGAATACGCTTATGATTGTAATCATGAATCGTTTTTCGACCGGCTCAAAAGTATCAAATTATTTTACATCGCAGCACGCTGTTTTTAACAGCCCCAAAAGTTCTCTATGGCCACATTATCTGAACAATTTCCTTTTATCGACATACTTTGTCGAATACAATTTTCAACAGGATTTCTTGATAACTTCCCATTTGATATTGCCACACTTGAGCAAAATGTAAAATAGGTGTTGTTCCCTCAAGTCTTGATAACGCTTTCTATATCATTCAGATAATTTGCTCAGAATTAAGGCTCATTAATAAATCATTAATTGTCAATAAATAAAGCTTACCTTCGATACCTTTAAATTCACTGAGGTTTGTTACCCATTTTTCATTCTGTCAGCTTGTAGCAATTTTCTCTCTTATATTTCTCTTAATGTCCAATATATTCATCATACGTTGGACTTTTTTATGATTGATATTGAGTTTTTAGTGTAAAGTAACACAAGATAACCATAACATTCATGATTATCACGATAAATCCGCATAATTTGTTGTTATATCGTTGTATCTTTATTGATTTTTTCAAATGATAAAAGAAAACATCGCGTGCTAAACCCAATATCTGAAGCGGAAAGTTCCACCTTAATACCTTTACGACAGAGGCTTTTTCTGTATTTTTTTGTTGGTTAAGAGCCTACAACTTTTTAGAATCGTATTCTCCGCACGGAGTTTGAGGTTCTCTAATTCCAACATCACCTCTCATATTTTAGGCTTAGGTGGCATTTTGGCGTAGTTAGGTTTCATACTCGGAGGAGCTTTAGATTTCGGCATTAAGCCGTTTATATCTTGTCTTTCAAAGGGGGAATCATGAGTGATTATACTTGAATTGGCAATACATATTGGCACATTCCGTATTGAACCGCTTGAATAACTGTGAGTTTAAATTCTAAGAATACGTTTGTTTCTCACTCACTACTGACAATCCATTGCCCCTACTATGATTAGATTGTTTAATCCAGTGTCTTAATGTTTTATCAGCAAAATAAAAATATTTTTTGTAAGTGAACTATTTTTACCGTTTTAAATATAAAAATCGATCACCTGTTGTTTGAAAGATTAGTTGTATTTAGTCATAAAAAATCTACACCTTAATCAGTTGGTTGTTTAGCCCAACTTTTGAGGTGCAGATCAAATCAAGGCTTAGTTTTATATACAAAATTGTTTGTATTTAAGTACAAACAATTTTAACTGCAAGTCCACCTTGCGATGTTTCGCGATACTTAGCATTCATGTCTTTGCCTGTTTCATACATTGTTTCAATCACTTTATCCAAGGTTACTCTTGGATTAGTGGTACGGCGTAAAGCCATACGTGATGCATTGATTGCTTTTACTGAAGCAATCGCATTGCGTTCGATACAAGGTACTTGAACTTGACCGCCGACAGGATCGCAAGTTAATCCTAAGTTATGCTCCATTGCAATTTCAGCTGCGATGCATACTTGCAGTGGATTACCTCCCAGAATTTCAGCTAGTCCTGCAGCAGCCATTGAACAGGCTACACCCACTTCACCTTGGCAACCTACTTCTGCGCCAGAAATCGAAGCATTCATTTTATAAAGTGAACCAATCATTCCTGCTGCTAATAAATAGCGTTCAATGATTTCAGGTGTTAATGGTGAAATGAACTTCTCATAGTAAGCTAATACGGCAGGAATAATCCCACATGCACCATTAGTTGGAGCAGTGACTACACGTCCGCCCGCTGCATTTTCTTCATTGACAGCAAGCGCAAACATATTAACCCAGTCGATCACTCGCATTGGATCGTTGGACAAATTAGTATTTGCTTGCAACATACGATAAAGAGATGCTGCACGACGTGGCACTCGTAATGGCCCAGGTAAAATCCCTTCAGTATGAATACCATGTTCGATACAAGCTTGCATCGTCTTCCAGACATTCTCTAGATGAGCACTGACAGCTTCTTTTCCATGCAAGGCAACTTCATTTTCCAACATCACAGTGGAAAGCATTAAGCCGTTATCACTGCAATGTTTCAAAATATCTTCTGCATTTTTGTAAGGATAAGGTACTTGGACTATAGTTTTTTCTTCTTGACCAAAATGGGCTTCATCGACAATAAAACCACCACCGATCGAATAATAGGTTTGGCGATAAAGTTCTGTGCAATTGTCATCAAGTGCGGTAATTGTCATGCCATTTTCGTGCAGTTTTAAAAAAGTGCGGTGGAAAATGAGGTTATTTTCAAAATCAAATTTTACCGTTTTTTGACCAACATTAATTGGTAAAAGCGCAGTTTGTTTCACTTTCTCGATGAAACCTGAAATCATATCGATATCCACATTATGTGGTAAATAACCCGCTAACCCCATGATGATGGCGATATCTGTACTGTGACCTCTCCCTGTCATCGAAAGAGAACCATAAACATCCACATGAATTTCAGCGGTTTGTTCAAACTGATTTCGTTCAATTAAGTCATCTATAAATTGTTTGCCAGCTTTCATTGGACCAACCGTGTGGGAACTGGATGGACCAATTCCCACTTTAAACATATCAAATACGCTAATCATAAATTTCTCAAAATTCGCTAAACTTTAAAGGGCGCTTATAATAATCCATAAACAACCGCAGAGATAGCGATTAATCCCATAATCGTTACAAAAACATTGCTGAAACGTCCGCTGTAGCGTTTCATTGCTGGGATTTTGCGAATCGCGTACATTGGCATGATAAACAAAATCATCGCAATGATTGGGCCGCCAAGAGATTCGATTAAGCCTAAGATGCTAGGATTAATAATTGCAACGCCCCATAACGTTAATAAGAAGAAAAGTGCGGTCGCATAATTGAGTTTTTTACGATTTACAGATTCGCCTTTCATTTTTAAATATAAGCCTTCTAAGCCTTCACGTGCGCCCATATAGTGGCCGAAGAATGAGCTAGTAATCGCTAAGAATGCGACAAGCGGGCCAAAATAAGAGATATATGGATTATCAAATTTATTCGCTAAGAAAGACAAGATACTGATATTTTGTGCTTTTGCTGCCACTAATTCTTCTGGCGTTAGTGTTAATACACAGCTAAATACGAAGAACATTACAAAGAATAACAAAATCGTTGAGGCGCCTTTTTCTGTATGGCTGATATGGCGTTCTGCACCATCGAAAGTTTTGTATTCACGGAATTGTGAGCAAGTGAAAGATGAAATTGCTGGTGAATGGTTAAATGAGAATACCAATACAGGAATAGTAAGCCACAATGTTGTGACAAAACCGCCTGCTGTTGGGAATTCATGTAACATCGCACCATTCCATTCTGGAATTAAGTAAATAGAAAGTGCGAATAAAATTAATACTAATGGGTAAACAAGCCATTCTGTGATTTTTAACATCACTTTTTCATTAAATAGCATGACGGAAATCAATATTGCAATTAATACAAAAGAGAGAATCGCTCGGTTTGGTGATGCCATACCAAGTTGATTCACAATGAAAGAATCAACTGTGTTAGTAATACCGTTTCCGTAAATTAAAAGAATGGGAAAAATCGCGAAGAAATAAAGTAGGGTGATAAGTTTACCCGCTGTTTTACCAAAGTGTTCTTCCACTACTTCAGTAATATCGCTGCCAGGATTTTTTGATGAAAGTACAAAGTAGGCTAAGCCACGGTGAGCAAAATAGGTCATTGGTCCGACGATAATTGCCATTAAAACTAACGGCCAGAATCCCCCCATCCCTGCGTTAATCGGTAGGAATAAGACACCAGCGCCAACCGCCGTACCGAAAAGGTTTAACATCCATGTTGCATCAAATTTGTTCCATTTGAGTTTTTCTGTTGGTTTCATAGTTTGCTCCAAAGCATAAATTACTTAAATTTGTCAATTTGCAGAGCAAAATATGCCCTAACAAAATTTGAGTATTATGTTACGCCGATAAATAGAGAATCTCAAAGAGCAAATTCTAAAATTGTGATCAAGTTAAAATTTTTTTATAAAAAGTGCGGTAATTTTCTGCGACAAAAAAATCGGTGTGATCACGACACCGATTGCGCATAAAAATAAATAAAATTAAAACCGCACTTTTTTCAACCTTAAGGCGTTCATCAATACGGAAATTGAACTCATCGCCATCGCAGCGCCTGCAATGACTGGATTTAGAAAACCCAAAGCGGCAAGAGGGATGCCGAGAATATTGTAAATCAAAGCAAAAAATAGATTTTGTTTGATATTTTTCAAGGTTGCTCTTGCAATAAAAAGCGCATCTATAAGTTGATTCACTGAATGTTGCATAAGTGTTGCAGAAGCCGTTTGCTCTGCAATATCTGAACCTGATTTCATCGCAAAACTGACGTTTGCAGCAGATAAAGCAGGCGCATCATTTATTCCATCCCCTACCATTGCTACAACATGACCTAGAGATTTCAGGTTTTGAATTTTTTCCGCCTTATCTCTAGGACTGAGGCCTCCAAAGGCTTTCTTAATGCCGAGCTGTTTTGCTATGTAATCCACGACAGATTGTTGATCGCCACTCATAATTACTACATCAATATTTTGCTGTTGTAAGCGTTGAATGGCGTGCAAGATATCGTTTTTTAAGGTGTCCGTCAGCGCAAATGCGCCAATAGGTTCATCATTTATAGATACCGCGACAATGCTCGCAATTTGCCAGATATCCTCTAAATTTTTAGGCAAGATTAAACCGCAATAATCAGGTTTACCGACTTTTATTGTTCCCACTTGTTCTAATTCGGCTTGAATTCCTTGGCCGACTTCCATCTTTGAAAAAAGTGCGGTAGGAATTTCTAACATTTTTTGTTCTGCTGCTTGCACAATAGCTTTTGCAATTGGGTGGTTAGCTTGTTGTTCAACGGCTGCGGCAAAACGATACAAATCTTCTTCAGAATACCCCGCACTTTGTGGCTGCCATAGTGCTGAAATTTCAAGCTCTCCCTTTGTTAGTGTGCCAGTTTTATCAAATACAACAGTATCCACGTGGGCGGTTTCCTCCATTGCTGCCGCATCTTTAAACCATACGCCAGCATTGACCGCTTTACCTAAACCAACCATTATGGCGGCTGGTGTGGCTAATCCCAAGGCACAAGGGCAGGCAATCACAAGCACGGATACCGCGTGAATAAGTGAAGACACACTATCATTAGTTAGAACGTAAGTGAGGGCGAAAGTAACAAGTGAAATCAGTAATACAGCAGGTACAAACACTGACGCAACTTTGTCAGCAAATCGTGCAATTGGCGCTTTTGAGCCTTGCGCATCTGATAATGCATTCATCATATCGCCAAGTAAGGTTTGGCTACCAAGCTGATTTGCTTGATAGATAATAGAACCTTCTGTTACCATCGCCCCCGCTAATACTTTTCCACCTTTCTGTTTTTCTTCTGGACGAGATTCGCCCGTTAAATGACTTTCATCACACCATCCATTTCCATTTTCAATTATGCCGTCTGCTGCAATACGCTCGCCTTGATTCGCACGAATGATTTCGCCGATATTTACTTGGTCAAGGGCAATCTCAGTCCATTTGTCATTACGTAGAGCGGTGACTTTTTTCGGTGTCAGTTGCAAGAGCATGCTTAAGCTATTTAGGCTGTGCTTTTTAGTGCGATCTTCAAGAAATTTTCCAAGACTGACAAAACCAATCACCATAACAGAAACTTCAAAGTACACATGTCCCATTGCATGATTGTCGTGGTAAAACAACATGAAAGCAGAATAAAGATAAATGGTGAGCGTTCCTGTACTGACAAGGACATCCATATTGGCAAGCCCACCACGAATACTACCGATTGCTCCGCGATAAAATGGAATAGCTAACCAAAGTTGCACAATGCTCGCTAATGCAAATTGCCAAATAGGTGGCAACATTAAGTTATATGAGCCACTCATCATGCCAAGCATACCAATCAGAAATGGAATATTGATTATCCAAAGTATGATTAATCGCCAAGGGATGGATGTATTTTTTTCTTCTATTGGCAATTCATTGGCTTGTTTGATATGAGCAGAAAAACCTGTTTTATGAATAATCTCTATAATTTCAGTTTCGCTTACTTGCGTAGAGTCAAATACAACTTGTGCTTCTTCGGCGGCAAAATTCACTCCCGCTTGTTGCACAAATGGTTTTTTATTTAAAACTTTTTCAATACGATTGGCACAAGATTGGCAGGTCATCCCACCAATCTGAATCGAAATTTTTTTACTCTGTGGCGTCAAATCCGGCATCTTCAATGACCTCAATCAACTGTGCAAGATTGACTCGATTTTCATCAAAAGTAATATTTGCTTTCCCTTCTAGTTGCACATCAGCAGATTGTACGCCATCTAATTCAGTTAAAACTTGAGTAAGACTTTTTACGCAACAGCCGCAATGTATGCCTTTTATGTTTAATGTGATAGTTTTCATTTTTACTCCTTGTGAGTTGTTTTATTGAGGGCTACACTATAAACCTTTACGTAAGGTTAAGGTCAAGAAATTTTTTATGAATATTAGTGAAGCCGCAAAATTAGTAGGTTTATCTACAAAACAAATCCGTGATTATGAAAAAATGGGTTTAATTAAACCCGCTGTGCGTAGTTTGTCAGGTTATCGAAATTATGGAGAAAGTGATTTAGAAAGGTTGCATTTTATTCGTCACTCACGCAATGTTGGGTTTTCGTTACATCAAATCGCACAATTATTAGCACTACAAGATAATCCTAAGCGTAGCTGCCGAGAAGTGAAAGTGCTAACTGCTCAACATATTGCGATGTTGAATCAACAAATAGAACAGTTACAAAAAATGGTACAAGAATTGCAGCGTTGGCATGATAATTGTCAGGGCAATGACTACCCTGAATGTTCAATTTTGAATGGCTTGAACGGATAAGTGAAAAGTGCGGTTAATATTCCCAACTTTCTGGGTCGACACCTAATTCGCGCATAAGCACTTTGGCATCTTCGGGAATTTCATCATTACGCTCTTTCATTAAATCTGCATCGGTGGGCAAAGGTTGACCAGTGAATGCATGCAAAAATGCTTCGCAAAGTAATTCACTGTTGGTTGCATGACGTAAACTTTTTAATTGGCGGCGAGTGCGTTCATTTGTCAAAATTTCCAATACTTTGATTGGAATAGACACAGTGATTTTTTTTACTTGCTCGCTTTTTTTGCCATGTTCTGCATAAGGGCTGATATATTTTCCGTCCCAATCCGCCATAATTTACCTTAGTGCTTATTGATAACCTTACAAATTGTCCGTATTCTAATGAAAAATCAAATAAATAACAATCTAGACGGCTAAACTTCTATGTTAAAAAGAGAAAGAAAAGTGTGGTAATTTTTTAGATTAAATATAAAGAAACGCTAGACAGTACTGGGTTTTAGTGGTAATTTACGCGCCATTCAAAGGGTGCAAGCCCACCATTCGAATCATCAATTCTTATTATATTCATTATGCATTTAACTGAACTTAAAAATACGCCTGTTTCTGATCTTGTGAAACTTGGTGAAGAACAAATGGGCTTAGAGAATTTAGCTCGTTTGCGTAAACAAGATATTGTCTTCGCAATTTTAAAACAGCACGCCAAAAGCGGTGAAGATATTTTCGGCGGTGGCGTGTTAGAAATCTTACCAGATGGTTTTGGTTTTCTTCGTTCTGCTGACAGTTCCTACCTTGCAGGCCCTGATGATATCTATGTTTCCCCAAGTCAAATTCGTCGTTTTAACCTTCAAACTGGTGATAAAATAGAAGGTAAAATCCGTCCGCCAAAAGAAGGCGAACGCTATTTTGCACTTTTAAAAGTTGATCAAGTTAATGATGACAAACCTGAAGTTTCTCGTAGCAAAATCTTATTTGAAAACTTAACGCCATTACATGCTAACTCTCGTTTAAGAATGGAGCGAGGCAATGGATCAACAGAAGATTTAACCGCACGTATTTTGGATTTAGCATCACCAATTGGTAAAGGTCAACGTGGTTTGATTGTTGCTCCGCCAAAAGCAGGTAAAACCATGTTGCTGCAAAACATTGCACAAAGTATCACGCATAATTATCCTGATGTAGAGCTTATCGTATTATTGATTGATGAACGCCCAGAAGAAGTGACAGAAATGCAACGTTCAGTAAAAGGCGAAGTGATAGCCTCTACTTTTGATGAGCCTGCAACTCGTCACGTTCAAGTGGCAGAAATGGTAATCGAAAAAGCGAAACGTTCAGTTGAGCATAAAAAAGATGTGGTAATTTTGCTTGACTCTATTACACGTTTAGCACGTGCTTACAATACAGTCACTCCAGCTTCAGGTAAAATTTTATCTGGTGGTGTGGATGCTAATGCATTGCATCGTCCAAAACGTTTCTTTGGTGCTGCGCGTAACGTGGAAGAAGGTGGTAGTTTAACGATTATTGCGACTGCGCTAGTTGATACCGGTTCGAAAATGGATGAAGTTATTTTTGAAGAATTTAAAGGTACAGGTAATATGGAATTACACCTTTCTCGTAAAATCGCAGAAAGACGTGTATTCCCAGCCATTGATTTTAAACGCTCAGGAACTCGTAAAGAAGACTTACTCACAACATCTGATGAATTACAAAAAATGTGGATTCTTCGTAAGATTCTTAATCCAATGGATGAAGTGGATGCAATGGAATTCTTGATTGATAAACTCATGATGGCGAAAACTAACGAAGAGTTTTTTGAAGTGATGAAACGTTCGTAAAAGTAACCGCATTTCTATGAAGAACAAGGGGAAAATATTATGTTTTCCCCTTTTTAATATCCGTAATATTTGACGAAATAAATTATGATAGCCGATAAGTTCATAAAAGGGGCAAAAGGTAAAAATTCTTTTTTCTTCCTATGAATAAGCGAAAAACATATTCCAAGAACTGAGGCTAATAATAAAAAGTGCGGTAAAGTTTCTAAATGAATAAAGCTTCCTAATGCCATTGCCAACCAATAATCTCCCCGTCCAAAGGCTTCTTTTCCGTAATAGAATTTTGCAAGCCAATAGATTGCGTAGAAAACAATAAAAAAACTTGCCGCACTTTTTATGCTTTCAGATAACGTAAACAATGAAAAGTGATTGTCTGCTCCAAATAATCCGAGAGTAAGTAACCATAAACAGGGCGTAGTAGAAATAAGTTGATAGTGCCAATCAAGATAACTGATTGCCCAAAGGATAAGAAGTGTGAGTCCGAACCATACAGCAAAAATAGAGTCCTTGAAGGCAATTTGTAAAAATATAAACCCAACTCCAACACTTAAAAAATACCTCAAAATATGACCACACTTTTTTTGTTGAATAGAGGCAAAGTGCGGTTTAAATGGAGAACGGTTTTGTGGAAATAATTCAACGTAAGTCGCATAAATCTCTTGCTGTGAACGCGTAATAAAACCAGATAGGTAGAACCACAATGCGCTCCCTAATATACAGCCTAATAAAAACATTGCGAAGTAAATCATTGAATAACAGAGCCCATATTAAAGATAGGTAAATACATTCCCATCATAATAATTCCAATCAGACTGCCGATGATCACCATCATTAATGGTTCTAGCATTTGTGAGAGTAAGTCAATTTGATGATTAAGTTTTTCTTGGTTATTATCCGCGATGTGTTCTAGCATCAAAGCGAGTTTTCCGCTTTGCTCACCAATTTGGAGCATTTGTTGTGCTTCCATCGGGAAAAGATCGCTACTTACACTATGAGAAAACGAATAGCCTTGAGAAACCCATTGTAAAATTGACCGCACTTCTTTATCTAATACGATGTCATTTACAAGCGTTTTCTTGGTTTGCCACGTTTGTGTGCGAGGGAGAAAACTCTCTAGTGCTTGATTAAGCGGTACTCCGGCCTGCAACATAATTTGTAAACTTTGACTAAAGTTCACTAAACGTGAAAGCTTTTGAATTGTGCCAAAAATAGGCGTGATAGAAATAAGTTTATTTTTCTTTTGATAAAACCAGGTCTGGCGTTTTAGATAGAAGTAATAAAATAGAACAAAACTAAAAGCGAAAAATAGCAAAATGCCAATATTTTGCTTAAGAAAATTGGATATAAAGAGCAATATTGCGGTTATTGTTGGTAATTCGGCATTATTGCCACTGTACATTTCAGCAAATTGAGGCACGATAAAAAGCAGTAATGCGAGTGTCAATAATAGAGAAATTCCCAACACCATTGATGGGTACAATATAATTTTCTGTAATTTGCGTTGTAATGCTAAAGATTGGCTACGATGCGTGGCTATTTTTTTACAAACAACGGAAAGTTTTCCTGTCATTTCTCCCACTTGAATCAGTTGAATTTCTTGTTGTGTGAGGTATTTCCCTTGTTGTTCAATGGCTTGTGATAATGCTAAACCAGATTCAATAGATTGAAGCAGCCGCTCAAGCCACTCATTGAGCATAATTTGAGTGCAATTTTGTTGCAAAATTTGCAGACTGTTTTTTAACGGAATTGCGGACTGTAGCAATGTTGCTAATTGATTGAGTAATTCGCTAATTTCTGGATTTTTGGGGTTTGCCCCAAATTGCCAGTTTTGTTGTAATTTGATGTGAGTAAGCCCGCGGCTTATTAATTGAAAGTGTGCTTGTTGTTTTGTATCCGCAATAATTGAGCCTTTTTGTTTCTGATTTAATGCGTTACTACCTTGATAATAAAAGAGTTTTTTAGTCATGAGTTTTTACCTAACACACGTTCAATTTCTTTCTCATCTGTTATACCTTGGCTAACTTTTTCTAGACCACTCGCATGTAAATTTTTAAAATCGGTTTGATAGCCATTCTGCTGCCAATGTAGAAATTGATAAACACCGATTCGACCTCGATAACCTTGATGGCAATCACAAGAATTTATTAAATTTCCACCGCACTTTGGACAGATTTTTCGTACAAGACGCTGCGCAATAACGAGCAGTAAACTGTTTTCAATTTCATGTTGTTGAATACCGAGTTGTTGTAAACGAGAAATGGCAGATATTGCATCATTAGTATGTAAAGTTGAAAGCACTAAATGCCCAGTTTGGGCGGCACGTAGTGCCATCATTGCACTTTCTTCATCGCGAATTTCACCTAGCATAATGATGTCGGGATCTTGGCGTAAAAAAGCGCGCAATAGACGGCTAAAATCCAATCCAATCTGTGGATTAATTTGGCTTTGAATAATGCCATCAAGCTCAATTTCAATGGGATCCTCAGCGGTCATAATATGTTTATCAGGCGTGTTTAGCCACTGAAGTGCAGTGTAAAGTGAGATACTTTTCCCACTTCCTGTTGGGCCGGTTACTAAAATTAATCCTTGTGGTTGGCTAAGCGCCCGTTGAAATGCTTGTTGCTGACTCTTGGTCATTCCTAGTTCAGAAAAGCTGAGTTCCACTGGTTTATTTTGCTGTGCTCTCAGGACAACTTTCTCTCCCCAATGAGTTGGTAACGTTGAAAGACGGAAATCAAGAATATCGGAAAACGTAGTTTTAAATTGAAATCGCCCATCTTGTGGAAGGCGGGTTTCACTGATATCTAATTTAGCGAGAAGTTTTAGGCGAGAAATAATTCGATTAGCCAAATTTTTGCTAAGTCTAGGCTGAGCTTGTAAAACACCGTCAATTCTAAACCGCACTTGGAAATGATCCGATAAGGTCTCCAAATGAATATCTGAGGCATTATTTTGTAAAGCAGATTCAAAAATTTGATTAAGCAAGCGAATGACAGGCTCATCATCTTGTTGTTCTAGATGAGTCTGTTCTTGATGTTGGTAATATTTAACTTGCTCTTCCACTTTAGGTTGATTAGGAGCAAGTTGCTGTAATAGTTCTTTAAGTTGATTGCTTTCTAATAAGACAGGCTCAACAAGCTTGCCAGTTATAAACGCAATAGTTTCACAGGCGGAAAGATTAGAAAGAGAATCAACACCTAACCAAAGACGATTATTTTCTTCTTTGAGTGGTAAAGCAAAATAACGTAACAGCAGTGACTGTTGTTGCTGATTACGCCCCCATAACTCTGGCGAGATCGTAAATATCTCGCCATTTTGTGCTTTTACTCGAGGTTTTGCACTAGTTAAGTCGATCATTTTGAACAGAATCCAGCAGGGAAAATATCGGCATTCGTTGTGCCACAGGTGGTTTTCCATGTAATGCCTTTTGCACTATCGCCTTCCGCTGTGAGTGTGTAACTCATTCCATCTAATGTACCATTACCCGCTACTGTTATTGCACCGTTGCTTGTTGTCACTGATTTTACATAGCCTTTTGCTGTTGTAATATCAGCAGCAATTCCATTGCTTCCTCCCGAGCAAGTGGAAGGGGCACCTGTGCTATAAACGCATAATTCCACATCTGACTTATAAGGTGCGGAAGCTTGCAGTAATTCGGATACTGCGGCTTTTTTGGTATAATTTTGATAAGAAGGAATAGCGATAGTGGCTAAAATCGCGATGATGGCGATGACTATCATTAATTCAATTAAGGTAAACCCTTTTTTCAAGGTTGTTTGTGTAGTTAGTTTCATTTATTTTCCTTTCGTTAAGCCTTTATTGGCTGAAATATTGTGAAAAGGGAAAATTGTTTTGTAAAACAGACCGCACTTTTTCTGCGATCCTGATCGCAAAAATAGGAAAAATGTATGCGAAAAATAAAAGATATTGAGAAAGGATTGCTGACTAATTGTCGACAAATTCCATCTCCGCATTTTGACGAACGCCCAGATTTACAAGATATTTCACTTCTTGTGATCCATTACATTAGCTTGCCGCCAGAACAATTTGGTGGCGGATATGTGGATGATTTTTTTCAAGGGAAATTAGATCCTAAGATTCATCCTTATTTTGAAGAAATTCATCAAATGCGTGTTTCTGCCCATTGTTTGATTGAACGAGATGGGCGAATCACGCAATATGTTAATTTCAACCATAGGGCTTGGCATGCAGGATTATCTAGCTTTCAAGGGCGAGAAAAATGTAATGATTTTGCCATTGGAATTGAGTTAGAAGGTAGTAATGAACAACCTTTTACTAATGAGCAGTATTTGGCATTGCAAGAACTAACTAACTTAATCATGAAAAGTTATCCTAAAATTACGAAAGAGCGGATTGTTGGGCATAGTGATATTTCGCCAGGACGTAAGATCGATCCAGGCCAATATTTTGATTGGGAACGTTATTTTGCCAGCCTAAAATAATTTGTTTAAAAATTAGACATTAAAATTTAGGGACTTCTGTGTATTACAAATATTGTAATATTTTATCTATAAGTGATTGAATTTAAATGGATAAATTTTATCTTGAAATTATATTAGAAAGGTTTGTTTGAGTTATACAACATTATGGATTTTCTCAACCACAATTTTATCCACAGAAATATTGAATAACTCAAAGAGATGACCAAAAGATCTTTGATGAATGGAATCGCTTTAAAAATTGTATTTTTTTACCGCACTTTCTTGCATTTTTGTGTGTAAAAAGTGCGGTTTATTTTTGTTTTAGATCTTTTGATTGGAAATAACTCAATTTATTTTCAAGTTTGATGAGATAAGGCTCCTTCTTTGTTTTTACGTGATCAATTCACAATCAGAAATCCATTATTCACAATGTTATCCACAATCTGTGTATTTTCTTGTGTAACCAGCCCTTTGGTTGATAAAAACACTGATTTATGAAACAATCTGCAGATTATTTTTATATGAAAAATTTAAGGTAAAACGATAGTGATCGATTTTGATGGCTACCGTCCAAATGTGGGTATTGTGATTTGTAATCGCAAATGGCAAGTACTTTGGGCGAAGCGTTGTGGGCAAAATTCGTGGCAGTTTCCGCAAGGTGGCATTAATGATAATGAAAGTGCCGAGCAAGCGATGTATCGTGAGCTGTACGAAGAAGTTGGTCTACAGCCTAAAGATGTGCGCATTTTATATGTATCTAAGCATTGGTTGCGTTATAAATTACCAAAACGTTTGTTGCGTTATGACAGCAAACCGATGTGTATAGGACAAAAGCAACGCTGGTTTTTGTTGCAGCTTGTTGGCGATGAAAAAAATATCAATATGCAAACAACCAAATCACCAGAATTTGATGGGTGGCGTTGGGTGAGTTTTTGGTATCCTGTTCGTCAGGTCGTATCTTTCAAAAAAGAAGTGTATCGCAAAGCAATGAAACAGTTTTCGGGCATATTGTTCTCAGAAAATCCTCCTGTATATCAACCTACACGAGAATTGGAGCAAAAATCTTATACTCATCCTAAAAAATATAATGGTTCAAAATTTCCAAAACGTTCTTTTAATAAAACAAGGAATTCATAATGCTTAGCTTTATTTTACTTTGTTTGCTTGTGGGGGCGGTTGCTGGCTTTTTTGCGGGGCTTTTTGGTATTGGTGGTGGATTGCTGATTGTTCCTGTGTTGGTGTATTTATTACCAATGGTGGGTGTGCCTGAATCTTTATTAATGTCTACCGCACTTGGAACTTCTTTCGCAACGATTGTTATTACTGGTTTTTCTTCGGCTCAACGACATCATAAGTTAGGTAATGTTGTGTGGAGCGCGGTGAAGATCCTTGCTCCGAGCATTATGGTTAGCGTATTTATTTGTGGTTTTTTTATCGGAAAACTTGATCGCGATATTTCTAGTAAATTATTTGCCTGTTTAGTGGTTTATCTCGCAGTTAAAATGGTCCTATCTATTAGACCTAAGACAAATAAAACAGTTAAACCTTTAACGACTCAATCATCTATTATCGGTGGAATTCTAATTGGCATGGCATCTAGTGCTGCAGGTATCGGTGGAGGCGGATTTATTGTGCCGTTTTTAAATTCTCGCGGTATCGATATGAAAAAGGCTATTGGTTCCTCGGCTTTCTGTGGCATGTTACTCGGAACTTCTGGAATGTTCAGTTTTATGTTAAGTGGCTGGGGGAATGCTGCAATGCCAGAATATTCTTTAGGTTACATTTATTTCCCTGCAGTGTTATGTATTACTGCCTCATCGTTTTTCACGTCAAAACTTGGTGCGACAGCCACCTCAAAACTACCAGTGCCAACTTTAAAGAAAGGGTTTGCACTTTTATTAATTACCATTGCTGTTGATATGTTTATTAGATAGAGAAAATTATGAATTCAAATTACTTGCTTCTGCCTCATTTTGATCCAACCATTTTTACTCTTGGCGATAGCAATATCGGCTTACGTTGGTATGGTTTGATGTACCTTTTAGGTTTTATTTTTGCACGCTGGCTTGCGGTTCGTCGTGCTAATCGCCCAAATAGCGGTTGGACAGTAGATCAAGTTGATACCTTACTGTTCAATGGTTTTATGGGCGTATTTATTGGAGGACGTGTTGGCGATGTATTTTTTTATAATTTGGAGCGTTTCTTACAAGAGCCGCTTTATTTGTTCCGTGTTTGGGAAGGTGGAATGTCTTTCCATGGCGGCTTAATAGGCGTCATTGTTGCCATGATTTGGACGTCTTATTCACAAAAACGTAATTTTTGGCAAACGGCTGATTTTGTTGCGCCTTTGATTCCGTTTGGTTTAGGTTTAGGTCGAATTGGTAATTTCATTAATCTTGAACTATGGGGACGCGAAACGGATGTGCCTTGGGCAATGATTTTCCCGAATGATCCGCTATTACTTCCTCGTCATCCATCACAACTTTATGAAGCTTTTCTAGAAGGCATAGTGTTGTTTGCAATTCTGAATATTTTTATTAAAAAGCCACGTCCAATGGGCTCTGTTGCAGGCTTATTCTTAATTGGTTATGGCGTCTTCCGTTTTATTGTGGAATATGTGCGTGAACCTGAAGTTGAAAATTTCTTTGGGGTTATTACGCGAGGACAAGCGCTTTGTTTACCAATGATTATTGGTGGTGCTTTAATTATGGCTTGGGCTTATTCACACAAAAGTGCGGTAATAAAATAGGAGATTTTTATGAAGCAATATCTTGATCTTTGTCGTCGCATTATTAATGAAGGTGAATGGGTTGCCAATGAGCGTACAGGTAAGCGTTGTCTAACGGTTATTAATGCAGATTTAGAATATGATGTGGCGAATAATCAATTTCCGTTGATAACCACGCGTAAAAGTTATTGGAAAGCTGCAATTGCCGAATTTTTAGGTTACATTCGTGGATATGACAATGCCGCTGATTTCCGCGCACTTGGTACTAAAACTTGGGATGCTAATGCGAATGAAAATGCCGCATGGCTTGCGAATCCGCACCGTAGAGGCGTTGATGATATGGGGCGTGTATATGGTGTGCAAGGCAGAGCATGGCGTAAGCCTAATGGAGAAACCATCGATCAGTTACGCAAAATTGTTAATAATTTGACCAAGGGCATTGATGATAGAGGAGAAATTTTAACCTTCTTTAACCCAGGGGAATTTGATCTTGGTTGTCTTCGTCCTTGTATGCACACTCATACTTTTTCCCTTGTGGGCGATACTTTACATCTTACTAGTTATCAACGTTCTTGTGATGTTCCACTTGGATTGAATTTCAATCAAATCCAAGTGTTTACTTTTTTGGCGCTTATGGCACAGATTACGGGTAAAAAAGCCGGCAAGGCATATCATAAAATTGTGAATGCGCATATTTATGAAGATCAGCTTGAGTTAATGCGTGATGTGCAACTTAAACGCGAGCCTTTCCAATTGCCAAAATTAGAAATCAATCCAGATATAAAAAGCCTTGAAGATTTAGAAACTTGGGTCACGATGGATGATTTCAAAGTCATTGGCTATCAATCTCATGATCCGATTAAATATCCGTTTTCTGTATAATGGATGCAGCAAAAGTGCGGTCAGAATTTGACGAGAAAATGATGCGCTATGCCCTTGATCTTGCCGATAAAGCAGAAGCGTTAGGTGAGATTCCTGTGGGGGCGGTTTTGGTTGATGACGCTGGAAATATTATTGGAGAAGGTTGGAATCTCTCCATTGTTCAAAGTGATCCTACCGCACATGCTGAAATTATCGCTTTGCGTGACGGAGCAAAACATCTCCAAAATTATCGTTTACTGAATACTACGCTTTATGTGACATTAGAGCCTTGCACAATGTGTGCTGGGGCAATTTTGCATAGCAGAATTAAACGCCTTGTGTTCGGCGCTTCTGATTATAAAACTGGTGCGGTTGGATCACGTTTCCATTTTTTTGATGATTATAAGATGAATCATACTCTGGAGATTACATCTGGTGTATTAGCAGAAGAGTGTAGTCAGAAATTAAGCGCATTTTTTCAGAAGAGACGCGAAGAGAAAAAAATAGAGAAAGCATTGTTAAAAAAGTCTGATTGATATTAAATCTCCATTTTCTCCCACTTCTTAGCTTTTAAAAACCAGGGTTTATTGTTATCTCAAGTCGTTTTACATGCGGAAATTCTTCTTGAATAAGTTTCAATAATTCAGTCCGTCTGAATAAAATTCCTTGGCGAACAATGGCATTTGCAGTCTCAATAAAAATTGAGTTATCTGTCATATTACCAATACGAAATTTGCCGTGAAATTCTTGTGGAAAAATGCGGTTAAATTTTTGATTCAGTTCATTGATGGCAAGACCTTTTTTCATTATTTTGGCAAAGGGCGATTGCTCAAGCACATCCATAATATTAACTGCTTTTTGATAACGCTCAGCCTTGTTTTCCATAAAGTCTGCCCTCAGTAAATGACATTAGTTTAGATTTCCGCTACAATACACGCAATTTTCATAATAAACAACGAGACGATGATTTCAGGCACTGTCAAACCGACTTTTTGGTCGCGATTACTTTTAAGTATTATCGCGATTTTTGCTTTGCCTAACGCACAAAGTTTTGAAAATCAAAATAATGCGGAAAATTATTCCTCGAGTGTTTCGATTCAACAAGTGTTGGAAACGGTAAAAGTTTCACGTGAAGTGCAACGGCAAGCCATTCCTCAACCTTCAATTTCCCACCAAACTGAAAAACAACTTAAAATTCAACCGCACTTTTTAGCAGATGTGTTGAATCTTAGTGCGCCAATTCGAGCTGGCCCCTTGCTTATTTAATTTTCTGTTTTCTGTAAAGAATATTGCTATTGAAATAGCGATATTTTAAAAAATTATTGTGCATGAAAAAAAGTATTTCATACGCATTTAACTATTTAACTTATATATTTAAAAAGAGAAATTATGAGCATTTTAACGAAAATTTTTGGCAGCCGTAACGACCGTATTTTACGTAAATTAAGAAAACAAGTTGCAAAAATCAATAAATTAGAACCTGAGTTTGAAGCCCTCACAGATGAACAACTTCGTGCAAAAACAGATGAATTCCGTCAACGTTTAAGTGCGGGCGAAACTTTGCAACAAATTTTACCAGAAGCATTTGCAACGGTACGTGAAGCAAGTAAGCGCGTGCTTGGTATGAGACATTTTGATGTTCAGCTTATTGGTGGGATGGTATTGACTAACCGCTGTATCGCAGAAATGCGCACTGGCGAAGGTAAAACATTAACTGCGACTTTGCCTTGTTATTTAATCGCACTTGAAGGTAAAGGCGTTCATGTTGTGACGGTGAATGATTATCTTGCTCGCCGAGATGCAGAAACAAACCGTCCGTTATTTGAATTTTTGGGCATGAGTGTAGGCGTAAATATTCCTGGTTTACCGCCTGAAGAAAAACGTGCAGCTTATGCAGCAGATATTACTTATGCAACCAATAGTGAACTTGGTTTTGATTACTTACGTGATAACTTGGCTCACTCAAAAGAAGAGCGTTTCCAACGAACTTTAGGCTATGCGCTGGTGGATGAAGTGGATTCCATCTTAATCGATGAAGCGCGTACACCATTGATTATTTCTGGTCAAGCCGAAGACAGTTCTGCGCTTTATATTGCAGTCAATAAACTGATTCCAAACTTAATTAAGCAAGAAAAAGAAGATACAGAAGAATATCAAGGCGAAGGGGACTTTACTTTAGATCTTAAATCTAAACAGGCGCACTTAACTGAACGTGGCCAAGAAAAAGTGGAAGATTGGTTGATTGCCCAAGGTTTAATGCCTGAAGGGGATTCTTTGTATTCTCCTGGTCGAATCGTGTTGCTTCATCATGTTATGGCAGCCTTGCGTGCGCACACATTGTTTGAAAAAGATGTCGATTACATTGTGAAAGATGGTGAAATCGTGATTGTTGATGAACACACTGGTCGTACGATGGCAGGGCGTCGCTGGTCAGATGGTTTACACCAAGCCATTGAGGCGAAAGAAGGGGTGGAAATTAAGAGCGAAAACCAAACTGTTGCGTCAATTTCTTACCAAAACTACTTCCGTTTATATGAGCGTCTTGCGGGTATGACGGGAACGGCGGATACCGAAGCGTTTGAGTTCCAACAAATTTACGGATTGGAAACTGTTGTGATTCCAACAAACCGCCCAATGATTCGTGATGATCGCACAGATGTGATGTTTGAAAATGAACAATATAAATTTAATGCGATTATTGAAGATATCAAAGATTGTGTTGAACGCCAGCAACCAGTATTAGTGGGGACGATTTCAGTAGAAAAATCAGAAGAATTATCTAAGGCCTTAGATAAAGTGGGTATCAAACACAATGTGTTGAATGCGAAATTCCACCAACAAGAAGCGGAAATCGTGGCAGAAGCTGGTTATCCCGGTGCTGTGACTATCGCAACGAATATGGCGGGTCGCGGTACGGATATTATCCTTGGTGGTAACTGGAAAGCACAGGCTGCTAAATTAGAAAATCCAACTCAAGAACAAATTGAAGCGCTTAAAGCTGAGTGGGAAAAGAATCATGAGATTGTAATGAAAGCAGGTGGTTTGCATATTATCGGTACAGAGCGTCATGAATCTCGCCGTATTGATAACCAGTTGCGTGGTCGTTCTGGTCGTCAAGGTGACCCAGGTTCTTCTCGTTTCTACCTTTCTTTGGAAGATGGCTTAATGCGCATTTATTTAAATGAAGGTAAACTCAATTTAATGCGTAAAGCGTTCACCGTGCCTGGTGAGGCTATGGAATCGAAAATGTTGGCGAAAGTGATTGCATCTGCTCAAGCAAAAGTTGAGGCCTTCCACTTCGATGGTCGTAAAAACCTACTTGAATATGATGATGTAGCAAATGACCAACGTCATGCCATTTATGAGCAACGCAATTATTTGCTTGATAATGATGATATTTCTGAAACTATTAACGCCATTCGCCACGATGTATTTAATAGCGTGATTGATCAATATATTCCACCGCAATCTTTGGAAGAACAATGGGATATTAAAGGGCTTGAAGAACGTTTAGCTCAAGAGTTTGGTATGGAATTACCAATTTCTCATTGGCTGGAAGAAGATAATAATCTGCACGAAGAAAACTTGCGTGAACGCATAGTCGAAGTCGCCGAAAAAGAATATAAAGAAAAAGAAGCACTAGCTGGTGAAGAAACCATGCGCAACTTTGAAAAAGGTGTCATGTTACAAACCTTAGATGAGCTTTGGAAAGAACACTTAGCGGCGATGGATTATTTACGCCAAGGTATTCATTTACGCGGTTATGCGCAAAAAGATCCAAAACAAGAGTATAAAAAAGAATCTTTCCGTATGTTTACAGAAATGTTGGATTCTTTAAAACACCACGTTATCACGACTTTAACGCGTGTGCGTGTGCGCACTCAAGAAGAAATGGAAGAAGCTGAACGTGCTCGTCAAGAAATGGCTGCTCGTATCAATCAAAATAATTTACCAGTGGATGAAAATGGTCAGGCAATCCAGAATTCAGATTCTGAAGATTATTCAGATCGTCGTATTGGACGCAATGAGCCTTGTCCTTGTGGTTCGGGTAAAAAATATAAGCATTGTCATGGCAGTCGTGCTGCTCGCCATTAATGATTAGCCAAAGTGCGGTGATTTTTCACCGCACTTTTTTCATAGGTGCTATTGGATAGAAGAAATGGATAAAAAAATTATACCAGTTGCTGCGGGGATTATTCGTAATGAGTTTGGTCAGATCTATTTAACGCAGCGTTTAGAAGGACAGGATTTTGCCCAATCTTTAGAATTTCCTGGTGGAAAAGTGGATGCGGGAGAAACCCCTGAACAGGCTTTAAAACGTGAGCTGGAAGAGGAAATTGGAATTGTTGTATTAAATGCAGAACTTTATGAGCGTTTCCAATTCGAATATCCAACAAAGATTATTTCTTTTTTCTTTTATGTCGTAGATGAATGGATTGGTGAGCCTTTTGGGCGAGAAGGGCAAGAAGGTTTTTGGGTTGATCAACATGCATTAGATGCGGGACAGTTTCCTCCCGCTAATGCAAAATTAATTCATCGGTTATTGAATGAAATTCTCCATCCTATAAACTAAAACCCTAGTCAAACTAGGGTTTATATAACATCTATTGATTCTTTTCCAAATTATTTCGGCATTGCTGCTTTCATTTGTTTAAGTTGCTCTGCCGCTTGATTACAAGCCTGATCTTGTGCCGCTGCGGGCATTGATGCAAATTGTTGTTTGCTTGATTCATATTGTGCTTTCATTGCATTTGCTTGCGCAGCTGGCATTGATGCTAAGAAAGAATCAATTTCAGCGAAATAAGTTTTACAACTTGCAGACAAATCAGCTGCAGAAGCTGAAAAACCAAATCCCATTAAAATAAGTGTAGCTAGTGTTTTTTTCATCATGATATCCTCACGAAAATTAATTAATAAGTTATTGCCGATATGGCGTTTTATTATACCGCTTTAGTGCAAAAAAAAAACAATAGCAATTATAAACAAATTTTTACAGATAAATCAGCGAGTTTAATCCACACTTCATCGCTAAACTCTTGCTTAGCAAGACGTTCAATATTGGCGAGCTCTTGGATAATTTCGTAGAGTTTTTGGTAGGTTAAACGTTGAATCGCACTTAAAAAGAGCGGTCGGCGATTTTGCCAGATTTTTAGACGGTCAAATTCAGTCTTAATTTGTTGAGTTGGAAGTTTTTCCGTTGTCATAATACGTTGCTGTGGTTTGGTGAGTTCAAGCAACGTAAATAATTCTCTCTGTAGCGTGCGTAATAAAATAACAGGTTGCACATCTTCAGCTTGTAACCCTTTTAAAATACGTTTAGCACGATTTGCTTTTCCCATTAGCAAAGCATCAATCCATTGAAATGGTGTAAAAATTGAGGATTGTTCGACTACGCTAATGACACGATTATAGTTAAGTTTATGGTCAGGATAGAGCAAATCTAAAAGCTGCAGAGCTTGTTTGAGTGCGAGCAGGTTATTCTCATAACTGTAACAAAGTTGTTGGATTGCTTCATCATCAGCGTCTAATCCCATCGCTTTGGTACGATTTTTTACCCAACGAGGGAGATTTTCAGTCGTAGGTGTTTGGCAATTTACGAGAATCGCACTGGTTTCATATTGGTTTAGTTCAACAAACCATGCTTGGTTTTCATTTGCTTTGGCTAGCTTTGCAATTTGTAAAATCAGCAAGATATCGTCATGTAGAACCGAAATAAATTCTTGCAGATTTTTCTGTAAAAGTGCGGTGAAATTTTCAGGTAAATTTAATACCATGACTTGTTTATTAAAAAACAATCCCATGGATTGACAGGATTCTATGAGTTGTGCCCAGTCAGTTTGGCTATCAATCTGAATGTTATTTTTCTCATCGAATCCTTGTTGGTTGGCTATTTTATAAATGGCATCTTCACTTTCACTCAGTAACAATGGATCTTGCCCTACCAAAAAGTAAACTTTGGCTAAACGTTGGGAAAGATGTTGATTAAGTTGCTCAGGGAAGATGCGATTCATTATTTGTTTTTCACTTGTTTTTCTAATGCGACCATTTTAGTAATGAGCTGACGTGCAGCTTGTTCTCGCATATCATTCCAAATTACTTCTCGTTCGCTAGATTTAGCTAATGCTGCGCGAGAGTTATCAAAGAAAGTGCGGTTGACTTTTGCCGTGATTGGATGGCTTTCACCATTCGCTAAACGAATGCTAGCTTCCACTTCTAACATCAATACTTTTTCAGCTTCGCGTCCGCGTTTAAAGACAGAGGCAACTTCATCATTTGTGCGGAATTTATTTATGCGCAAAACAGGAATGCCTTGAGTCAAATTGACGAGCTGAATGTTGTTCGCTTGTAGTTGATTACGCATCGCAACTGATATTTCGCTGTATGGATCGGGGCTCTCAAATGTAAGAGTACGTAATTCTTGTGGAATTAATGTACCGTTTTGAAAATGCCAGCCGCAAGCAGAAAGCGCGGTAATGCTTGCCACAATGAACAATACTTTGATTGATTTAATCATAAAAATTACCTTTATTGTGGAGTGTATGAATTTAAAATCCATACACTAATAAAGATAGAATCTGTGAAATATCAATATTCCACAGATTCTACGGATTATGGTTTAACCACAAAATTCAACATTTTTAATGGAATATAGATTTCTTTAAGAATTTCTTTTCCATTAAGGAATTTTGCAACATTAGGATCTGCTTTGGCTGCTGCTTTAATTTCTTCTTCTGAAGAGGTTGCTGGGACAGTAACTTTTCCACGAACTTTGCCATTTACTTGCACAACAATGAGTTTTTCATCTTCTACCATTGCTGCTTCATCAGCTTTCACCCATTCAGCGGTATCGATGTTGCTTTCATTTCCTAGCGCTTGCCATAATTCAAAGCAGATATGTGGCGTAATTGGATAAAGCATACGAACAACTGCACTTAACGCTTCCGCCATGACAGCACGATCTTGATCGCTTTCTAAGGAAGCCTTAGTCAGTTTATTCATCAACTCCATTACTGCTGCAATTGCAGTATTAAATGTTTGACGGCGACCAATATCATCACTCACTTTTGCAATGGTTTTATGTACTTCACGACGAAGCGCTTTTTGTGTTGCTGAAAGTGCGATGATATCTAGGCTAGTTTTTGCTGGATTTTGTTGATATTGATATACCAAATTCCAAACACGTCCTAAGAAACGTTTCGCACCTTCTACGCCAGATTCTTGCCATTCCAAGGTCATTTCAGCTGGAGAGGCAAACATCATAAACAGACGAACAGTATCGGCACCATATTTTTCTACCATTTCTTGTGGGTCAATACCATTATTTTTGGATTTCGACATTTTGGTCATGCCACTATGGACTAGTTCACGCCCTTCAGGATCGGTGGCTTTAATGATGCGACCTTTCTCATCACGCTCAAGGGTCACTTGAGTTGGACTTACCCAAATACGCTCGTTAGTCGGACTGGTGTAGTAGAAGGCATCTGCAAGCACCATACCTTGACATAATAATTTATCGGCTGGTTCGTCACTGGTTACAAATCCCGCATCGCGTAATAATTTGTGGAAAAAACGGAAGTAGAGTAAGTGCATTGTTGCGTGTTCAATACCACCGATATATTGATCCACTGGTAACCAATAGTTTGCTTCTTCCGCATCAAGCATGCCATTTTGATATTGTGGACAAGTGTAGCGAGCGTAATACCAAGAGGATTCCATAAAGGTATCAAAGGTATCAGTTTCTTTTAATGCTGGTGCGCCGTTAAGGGTTGTTTTTGCCCAGTTAGGATCAGCTTTAATTGGACTTTTCACGCCATCCATTACCACATCTTCAGGCAGAATAATAGGTAAATCTTCCATTGGCGCAGGCACTACATCGCCATTTTCAAGGGTTAGCATCGGAATTGGTGCCCCCCAATAACGTTGGCGCGAAACGCCCCAGTCACGTAAACGGTAATTCACTTGGCGTTTTCCAACACCTAATTTTTCTAATTTATCTGCAATGCCGTTGAATGCACCATCAAAATCTTTACCATCAAACTCGGCTGAGTTCACTAATTTACCGTGTTCAACAAAAGCTTGTTTGGTTAAATCAATTTCTTCATCTGCAAGCGGTGCGATCACTTGTTTAATTGGCAAACTGTATTTTTGAGCAAATTCAAAGTCGCGTTGGTCGTGAGCTGGAACAGCCATTACCGCGCCGGTACCATAGTGCATTAACACGAAATTAGCGACCCAAATCGGTAATTTTTCACCCGTCAATGGATGAATAGCAAATAAGCTCGTTGCCATTCCTTTTTTCTCCATTGTCGCAAGATCAGCTTCTGCTACTTTGGCGTTTTTCGCTTCTTGGATAAAGGCGGCTAACTCGGGATTGTTTTGAACTGCCAAACTTGCTAATGGATGTGCTGCCGCAATGCCTAAATAACTCACGCCATAAAAGGTATCTGGACGCGTGGTGTAAACTGCTACTTTTTCATTGGTATCTGCAACATCAAAGGTAATTTCTACCCCTTCAGAACGACCGATCCAGTTACGTTGCATGGTTTTTACCATGTCAGGCCATTGTGGAAGAGTATCTAAACCACCTAATAATTGCTCGGCATAGTCAGTAATTTTGATAAACCATTGTGGGATTTCTTTTTGTTCCACCGGTGTATCACAACGCCAGCAACAATCTTCGTGTACTTGCTCGTTTGCGAGTACGGTTTCATCATTCGGACACCAGTTTACGGTTGAGGTTTTTTTGTACACTAATCCTTTTTTGTAAAGCTCAGTGAAGAACCATTGTTCCCATTTGTAGTATTCTGGTTTACAGGTTGCGATTTCACGATCCCAGTCGAAACCAAAGCCTAAAAGCTGAAGTTGTTTTTTCATGTAGGCGATGTTTTCGTACGTCCATTTAGCAGGCGCAGTTTTGTTTTTAATTGCGGCACCTTCTGCTGGTAAACCGAAAGCATCCCAACCAAATGGTTGTAATACGTTTTTGCCTAGCATGCGTTGATAACGAGAAATTACATCTCCGATAGTGTAGTTGCGCACATGCCCCATATGCAGACGGCCAGAAGGATACGGGAACATAGAAAGACAGTAATATTTTTCTTTAGATTCGTCTTTGATTGCTTTGAAAACTTTATTTTCTGCCCAGTATTGTTGAACCTTTGGTTCGATCATATCGGGGCGATATTGTTCTTGCATAAAATCACCTTAAATTTTAACCGCACTTTTGCAGCATTTTGATAATAGAAAATGTGGTATAGAATACCGTAAAAAGGCATAAATTGATAGGGCAGGAGACCAAAGTGCGGTGATTTTTTTCTTTGTTTTTACAATAGATTTTGAATTTCTTTTGGAATTAATTTGGGTTCAGGAATCCAAACTTGTTTGTGTCTGCTCAATTCCCCTTTTTCTAAAATAATACTGCTTTTAGGCACTTTGAAGGATTTACTTAAAAATTTCAATAAATGCGCATTTGCTTGACCATCAACAGGTGGCGCAGTAATGGTAATTTTTAGTTCATCATCGTGAATGCCAGCAATATGATCTTTACTGGCTTTTGGTTGTAAGAATATTCTTAATCTAATACCGTCTTTATTTTGTTCAATAGCAGACATAAATTTTTTGTTTTGTTTATTTTTCTTTATTATAAAAATGAATTAAGTAAAAAATAAAGTATGGATTAAGGCTCGCTAATCCATAGCAAGCAAATACAACTTATGATATAGTTCACAGCCGAATTTATAGGGATCTTTTTATAATAAAAATAATGATAGAACTCGATCAAAACAATATTCCAAAACACGTTGCCATTATTATGGATGGTAATGGGCGGTGGGCAAAACAGAAAAATAAAATGCGAATTTTTGGCCATACCAATGGTGTATCTGCAGTTCGCCATGCGGTAAGTTATGCTCGCCAAACTGGAGTAAATTTTCTTACACTTTATGCCTTTAGTAGCGAAAATTGGAATCGACCAGAGCAAGAAGTCAGCGCATTAATGACGCTTTTTATGCAAGCTTTAGATCGCGAAGTGAAAAAATTACATAAAAATAATATTCGCTTGAAAATTATTGGCGATGTATCTCGTTTTAGTGAATCTTTACAAGAAAAAATTGCAAAAGCGGAAAATTTAACAGAAAAAAATACCGCACTTACGCTCAATATCGCTGCAAATTACGGCGGTTGTTGGGATATTGTACAAGCGACAAAACAACTCGCAGAAAAAGTAAAAAATAATGAAATGAACGTTGAAGAGATTGATGAAATTACTTTTCAGTGTCATTTGGTTACACAAGATGAACCACCAGTAGATCTGTTGATTCGTACCAGTGGTGAACAACGAATTAGTAATTTTTTATTATGGCAAATTGCATATGCGGAACTTTATTTTTCCGATGTGCTGTGGCCAGATTTTGATGAGGCGGAATTTAACCGCGCCATCGCATGTTATCAACAACGTCATCGCCGTTTTGGTGGGACAGAATAATTCAATAAATGGATTAAAATTATGCTTAAACAACGAGTTTTATCTGCCATTGTGTTAATCGCAGCGGTGTTATGTGCACTATTTTTATTCACGCCTTTTTATTTTGCCCTTGCGTTAGGTGCTGTGGCGACTTTAGGCGTTTGGGAATGGACTCAGTTTGCTCGCCTTAAACAGCCTTTAGCGCGTTTTTGTGTCGCGGCTTTTTTAGGCGCATTTATCTTTTTATGGCTCTATACTGAGGGCAACTATTTAGATGCCGGTCGTGTGTTTGAACAGCATCTCCAGCTTTTATTGATGAATGCTGTTGGTTGGTGGGGTTTAGCTTTATTGCTTGTGGTGAGTTATCCTAAATCAGCTAAATTTTGGTCTAAAAATCCTCTTTTACAGCTTTTACTTGCCTTTTCTACTTTGATTCCATTTATCGCGGGTGTATTACGTTTACGTTTAGAACACTATACCCATGATCCTTATCACGGCTTATTTTTATTACTTTATGTATTTGTGCTTGTTTGGGCGGCTGATTCTGGTGCTTATTTTAGCGGACGAGCATTTGGTAAACGTAAACTTGCGCCAAAAGTTTCACCAGGCAAAAGCTGGGAAGGCGTTGTTGGTGGTTTAATTACTGCGTTAGTGCTTGCTTTTGTGTTTATTCATTTCTCTGGCGATGCTTTAGTTGGTGAGCGAAATATCACTGGATTCGTTATCCTTTCCGTTGCAACAGTTGCAATTTCGGTATTGGGTGATTTAACTGAAAGCATGTTTAAACGTGAGTCTGGTGTGAAAGACAGCAGCCAATTAATTCCTGGTCATGGTGGTGTATTAGATCGTATTGATAGCTTGACTGCAGCGGTACCTTTTTTCAGCTACTTCTATTTCTTTGTGTTATAAGGATTTTGAATGTCATTTTTGTGGTCGCTAGGTTCTTTTATCATTGCTATTGCGGTATTAGTATCCGTTCACGAATATGGTCACTTTTGGGCTGCTAGAAAGTGCGGTATAAAAGTCCATCGTTTTTCAATTGGCTTTGGTAAGGTAATTTGGAAACGTATCGATAAGCATGGTACAGAATTTGCGGTTTCAATGATTCCTTTAGGCGGCTATCTAAAAATGCTTGATGGACGCAATGAAGAGGTTCCAGTTGAACAAAAGCCACAAGCATTTGACAGTAAAAGCGTATTACAACGCGCATTTGTGATTATCGCCGGTCCTTTGGCAAATTTTATTTTCGCGATTTTTGCCTATTGGGTCATCTATCTTTACGGAATACCAAGTGTTAAACCTGTGATTGAATTGATAACGCCAAGTTCAATCGCGGCACAATCGCATATTGAACCCAATACACAAATTCTAGCGGTTGATGGCGAAGAAACTCAAGATTGGGAAACTATCAATATGCTGCTTGCCACAAAAATGGGGGAGCCTAATGTTGAGATTACCCTTTCTTCTTTTGGTTCCAATATTGAACAACAACGGACTTTAAATCTTGCAAATTGGACGTTTGATCCTGAAAAAGAAAGTGCGTTTGAGGCATTAGGGATTATGCCTATGCGTCCTAAAGTTGAAATGGTGCTTTCTAAAGTTGTTCAAGGTTCTCCCGCTGAGAAAGCGGGTTTACAAATCGGTGATAAAATTTTAAAAGAAAATTTAACCGCACTTCCTTGGCAAGATTTTATAAAACAGGTCGAACAAGGCGAATCTTTTTCTATTAAAGTTGAACGTAATGGGGAAACGCTTGACAAAATTATCACTCCAGTGCGTAATCAGAGTGGAAAATGGTTTGTGGGTTTAAGCCCAACTTTCGTAAAATTATCTGATGAATATCGTACAGAATTAAAATATGATATTCTTGACGCCTTGCAAAAAGGCATTGAAAAAATTGGCCGACTTTCTGTGTTAACCTTGAAAGTGTTAGGGAAATTAATCACGGGTGATTTGTCATTAAACAATTTAAGCGGTCCGATTTCCATTGCTAAAGGTGCTGGTGCATCTGCTAATATTGGATTGGTGTATTTTTTAAGTTTTATGGCATTGATTAGTGTGAATTTAGGCATTATGAATTTATTCCCATTGCCTGTATTAGATGGCGGCCATTTAGTTTTTTTAGCTATGGAAGCTGTTAAAGGAAAACCTGTTTCTGAACGGGTGCAAAGCATCTGTTATCGAATTGGCGCAGCGCTGTTATTAAGTTTAACGGTGTTTGCATTATTTAATGATTTTTTACGTCTATAATTTATATAGGATACAATCGATGAAAAAACTTCTAATCGCAAGTTTATTATTCGGTACGACAACGACTGCGTTTGCCGCACCTTTTGTGGCAAAAGATATTCGTGTGGATGGTGTTCAAGGTGACTTAGAACAACAAATCCGAGCAAGTCTACCTGTTCGTGCTGGTCAGCGTGTGACTGACAATGATGTGGCTAATATTGTCCGCTCTTTATTCGTAAGTGGTCGATTCGATGATGTGAATGCACATCAAGAAGGCGATGTCCTTGTTGTTAGCGTTGTGGCTAAATCGATCATTTCAGATGTTAAAATCAAAGGTAACTCTGTTATTCCAACTGAAGCACTTAAACAAAACTTAGATGCTAACGGTTTTAAAGTTGGTGATGTTTTAATTCGAGAAAAATTAAATGAATTTGCAAAAAGTGTAAAAGAACACTATGCAAGTATAGGTCGCTATAACGCAACAGTTGAACCTATTGTCAATACGTTACCAAATAATCGTGCTGAAATTTTAATTCAGATCAATGAAGATGATACAGCAAAATTAGCATCATTAACTTTCAATGGTAATGAATCTATTAGTAGCAGTACGTTGCAAGAGCAAATGGAATTACAACCTGATTCTTGGTGGAAATTATGGGGTAATAAATTTGAAGGCGCTCAGTTCGAGAAAGATTTACAGTCAATTCGTGATTATTATTTAAACAATGGTTATGCCAAAGCACAAATAACTAAAACTGATGTTCAGTTAAATGATGAAAAAACGAAAGTAAATGTAACCATTGATGTCAATGAAGGTTTACAGTATGACCTTCGAAGTGCTCGTATTGTTGGTAATGTGGGTGGTATGGCTTCTGAACTTGAACCGTTACTTTCTTCATTACATTTAAATGACACTTTCCGTCGCAGTGATATTGCCGATGTTGAAAATGCGATTAAAGCAAAATTGGGTGAACGTGGTTACGGTAGTGCAACGGTGAATTCTGTACCTGATTTTGATGATACAAATAAAACTTTAGCCATTACTTTTGTTGTTGATGCTGGTCGACGTTTAACTGTTCGTCAACTACGCTTTGAAGGAAATACTGTTTCAGCAGATAGTACTTTACGTCAAGAAATGCGCCAACAAGAAGGGGCGTGGTATAACTCGCAATTAGTTGAGTTAGGTAAAATCCGTTTAGATCGTACAGGATTCTTCGAAACTGTAGAAAACCGAATTGATCCTGTAAAAGGTACGGATGACGAAGTCGATGTCGTGTATAAAGTTAAAGAGCGTAATACAGGTAGTATCAACTTTGGTATTGGTTACGGTACAGAGAGTGGTATTAGTTATCAAGCTAGTGTTAAACAAGATAATTTCTTGGGAACTGGTGCTTCAGTTAGCCTTGGTGGAACACGTAATGACTACGGTACTAGCGTAAATTTAGGTTATGTTGAGCCGTATTTCACGAAAGATGGAGTCAGTTTAGGTGGCAATGTTTTCTTTGAAAACTATGACAACTCTAGAAACGATACCTCTTCTAATTATAAACGTACGACTTATGGTGGTAACGTTACTTTAGGTTTCCCTGTCAATGAAAATAACTCTTACTATGTAGGATTAGGTTACACCTATAATAAAATTAGTAATTTTGCGAAAGAATATAGCCGTGAATTGTATATGAAATCGATGAACTTTAATGGAAATGCCATTAAAACAAATGACTTTGATTTCTCATTCGGTTGGAACTATAACAGTCTTAATAGAGGATATTTCCCAACTAAAGGGGTTAAAGCAAGTCTTGGTGGACGAGTTACAACTCCTGGTTCTGATAATAAATACTATAAATTAAGTGCAGATGTTCAAGGATTCTATCCATTAGATCGAGATCATCGCTGGGTAATGTCAGCAAAAGCATCGGCTGGTTATGCAAATGGATTTGGTAATAAACGCTTACCGTTCTATCAATATTATACTGCTGGTGGCATTGGCTCTTTACGTGGATTTGCGTATGGTGCTATTGGACCTAATGCTATTTATTTAAATCCAACCCAAAATAAATGGGTGCCAAGCACAGATGTTGTTGGTGGTAATGCAATAGCTACAGCTAGCGCAGAGTTAATTGTGCCAACTCCATTTGTCGGTGATAAAGGCCAAAACTCTGTTAGAACTTCATTATTTGTGGATGCAGCAAGTGTGTGGAATACAAAATGGAAATCCGATAAAGCATTAAATGCAAGTATTGCTGCGTTAAATTTACCTGATTATGGAAAATCTAGTCGAGTTCGAGCCTCTGCCGGGGTAGGTTTCCAATGGCAATCACCTATTGGACCATTGGTATTCTCTTATGCCAAACCGATTAAAAAATATGAAAATGATGATGTAGAACAATTCCAATTTAGTATTGGTGGTTCTTTCTAATTAGATTGAACTTTTTTCATCATTCGAATGTCAAAGATAGCATTCTCTGCCTAATTTTGTTAGGCAGAGAAAATACTAAACTAACCACAATTTAATTAAGGATCTTTATCAAATGAAAAACATCGCAAAAGTAACCGCACTTGCTTTAGGTATCGCACTTGCTTCAGGATATGCAGCAGCTGAAGAAAAAATTGCTTTCATTAATGCAGGTTATATTTTCCAAAATCACCCGGATCGCCAAGCGGTAGCGGATAAACTTGATGCTGAATTTAAGCCTGTAGCTGAAAAATTAGCTGCAAGTAAAAAAGCAGTTGATGATAAAATTGCAGCTGCTCGTAAAAAAGTAGAAGCAAAAGTTGCAGCTTTGGAAAAAGATGCGCCTCGTTTACGTCAAACAGATATTCAAAAACGCCAAGAGGAAATTAATAAATTAGGCGCGGCTGAAGATACTGAATTACAAAAATTAATGCAGGAACAAGATAAAAAAGTTCAAGAGTTCCAAGCGCAAAATGAAAAACGTCAAGCAGAAGAGCGTGGTAAATTATTAGATAGTATTCAAACTGCTACAAATAATTTAGCAAAAGCGAAAGGTTATACTTATGTGCTTGATGCAAATTCAGTTGTATTTGCGGTAGAGGGTAAAGACATCACAGAAGAGGTCTTAAAATCTATTCCTACTAGTGAAAAAGCAGTACCTGCTAAAGCAGAAGAGAAAAAATAATAGGTTCTCATAATGCAAAAATCCTATTCTTTACAAGAATTGGCAACTCAAATCGGCGCTACCGTTCGCGGTAACGCCGATGTTGTTGTTGAGAATATAGCTCCACTCGATAAAGCCCAATCAAATCAACTTACTTTTATTTCTAACGCAAAATTTCGTGCGTTATTGAAAGATTCTAAAGCTGGAATTTTGGTTGTTTCTGAAGAGGATATCGAACACTGCTCTCCAGAAAGCAATTTACTTATTGTTAAAGATCCTTATGTAGCTTACGCAATTTTGGCTCAATATATGGATAGCACACCAAAGGCTGCGCAAGACATTGCAAAAAGTGCGGTGATTTTTGATAGTGCTTCTTTAGGTGAGAATGTTTCAATTGGCGCTAATGCTGTTATTGAAGAAGGCGTTTTACTTGGTGATAACGTGATCATTGGTGCAAATTGCTTTGTTGGTAAAAATACCAAGATCGGTTCAGGCACTCAACTTTGGGCTAATGTAACTGTTTATCATAACGTTGAGATTGGCACTAATTGCTTAATTCAATCAGGAACAGTCATCGGTAGTGATGGTTTTGGTTACGCAAATGATCGTGGTCGTTGGGTTAAAATTCCACAAGTAGGGCAAGTAATAATTGGTAATAACGTTGAGATTGGTGCGAATACCTGTATCGATAGAGGCGCATTAGACGCAACGATTATTGAAGATAACGTGATTATCGATAACCTTTGTCAAATTGCGCATAATGTTCATATCGGTACTGGTACAGCTGTTGCGGGAGGCGTTATTATGGCGGGTAGTTTGACTGTTGGGCGTTATTGCTTAATTGGAGGTGCAAGTGTGATTAATGGCCATATGGAAATTTGCGATAAAGTCACGATTACTGGAATGGGAATGGTTATGCGCCCAATTACAGAGCCTGGTGTATATTCCTCTGGTATTCCATTGCAAACGAATAAAGAATGGCGTAAAACAGCAGCTCTGACGTTAGGTATTGATGGAATAAATAAACGTTTAAAAGCGTTAGAAAAGAAAATTTCTTAATTTCTTCTGAAGTTTTATTACAAAATAAACACTTTAAAAGTTTACTATTAAAGTGTGGATTTTTTATTTTACTAAACGTAACTAAAAAAGTTTAAGCCCGTTAATTAAGTAGCTTATCCTATAAAACAAATAAGCCCAACTTAAGTTGGGCTTATTAACATATCGTTATCTTTAAAGAATTACGCGTTACCGCCAGTGATTTTTGCAACTTCAGCTGCGAAGTCTTCTTCTTTTTTCTCGATACCTTCACCCACTTCTAAACGGATGAAATTAGAAACTGAAGTGTTTACTGATTTTAAGAAGTCACCTACAGATACAGAAGGATCCATTACGAATGGTTGGCCAGTTAATGAAACTTCACCAGTGAATTTCTTCATACGACCTTCAACCATTTTCTCTGCGATTTCTTTTGGTTTACCAGAGTTAACTGCGATGTCGATTTGGATTTGACGTTCGTGTTCAACTACTTCTGCTGATACATCTTCTGGATTTACGAATTCAGGTTTAGATGCAGCTACGTGCATAGCTACTTTTTTAAGTTCATCTGCAGAACCTTGACCTGCAACTAATACACCGATTTTCGCGCCGTGTAAGTATTGAGCAATTACTTGACCATCTAAGTAAGCAACACGACGGATGTTCATGTTTTCACCGATTTTAGCTACTAATGCAGCACGTTTTTCTTCGAATTGTGCTTGTAATGCTTCGATAGTTGTACCTTTGTTTGCTGCTGCGAAATCAGCTACTTCGTTTGCTAAACCTAAGAAACCAGCATCTTTTGCTACGAAGTCAGTTTCACAGTTCATTTCAACTAATACACCGAAACCATTTTCTACACGAGCAAGGATAACACCTTCAGCTGCAACACGGCCTGCTTTTTTAGCTGCTTTAGCTTGACCAGATTTACGCATGTTGTCGATCGCTAACTCGATATCACCGTTTGCTTCAACTAATGCTTTTTTACATTCCATCATACCTGCGCCGGTACGTTCACGAAGTTCTTTTACTAATGATGCTGTGATTTCAGCCATTTTTAAAATCCTCTGTCGAAAATGCGGTTTATTTTGACCGCACTTTTAGATAAAAATATAGGGGCTAAATTTTAGCCCCTATGCCAATTAATCGTTTGATTATTAAGGGCTTCGCCTTATTGCAAGGCTTAAATTATTCTGCGTCAGCTGCTAATTCTTCAGCAACTTGAGCTTCATTACCACGACCTTCTTTAACCGCTGCTGCAGCTGCAGAAAGGTAAAGTTGGATAGCACGAGTCGCATCATCGTTACCTGGGATAACGAAATCTACGCCAGCTGGAGTTGAGTTAGTATCAACGATAGCAAATACAGGAATACCTAAGTTGTTTGCTTCTTTAACTGCGATATGTTCATGGTCTGCTCCGATAACAAATAATGCATCTGGTAAGCCGCCCATATCTTTGATACCGCCAAGGCTTAATTCAAGTTTTTCCATCTCACGGCTACGCATTAACGCTTCTTTTTTGGTTAATTTATCAAAAGTACCGTCTTGAGACTGGGTTTCTAAATCTTTTAAACGTTTAATTGATTGACGAACGGTTTTCCAGTTAGTCAACATACCACCTAACCAACGGTGGTTTACGTAATATTGCTGACAATCTAATGCTGCTGCTTGAACCGCTTCAGACGCTGCACGTTTTGTACCAACGAATAATACTTTACCGTTGTTGCTAGCAATACGAGTTAATTCCGCTAAAGCTTCGTTGAATAAAGGTAAAGTTTTTTCTAAGTTGATGATATGAACACCGTTACGAGCACCAAAAATGAAAGGTTTCATTTGTGGGTTCCAGTAACGAGTTTGGTGTCCGAAGTGTACGCCCGCGTTGATCATGTCGCGCATTGAAACTTGTGCCATAATATTTTCCTTTTGTTGGGGTTGAGCCTCCACATATCAGCTCATCGACCGTTTGGCACCCCGATGAAGCCTTGATGATATGTGTGTGTTGTTTAAGTTAAAAATTTTACTCTTTTCTAATGGTAAAAAGAGCGGTGCGATTTATATCATAAAGTGCGGTGAAATTCTAGTTTATTTTTTGACTATTTTCGCTTGAAGCTTGTTGCAATGCATGCAAGGTTATCATTGCAATATCGGCTTTTTCATAAGGTACAAAAATATGATCGTGACAATTTCCAGCCACGACATTACAACTTATATTCGCTTCGCCTAATACTTTGGCAAAGGCGGCGGTTAAGCCTACAGCGGCGAGATCGGAATGAACGGTCAAGGTAATCCAAGCTACTTTAAACTGCACTGCTAGTTTGTAATTTTGGGCAGTTTCTTCTGTGACAACAACGGATAAACCTTCTTCTTCACGAATAGTAGCAATGAGTGCAGAAAGCGGTAAATCTTGCTCAGGTTTTAAGGTGGCGAAATAATAAATGCCCGCATTTAAAGTGGGTTCCATTGAGGCTAAGAGGAGATTAAGATTCGTTATTGGATTTTTCATATTTTCTCTCTATTTTTTTGTCGCTTTTATAAATAATAACACGGGGCGATGCTGTAAATCTTTAAATTCTGCTTGCCATTCAGTTTTTTCTGCCAGCATAGGTTCTGCCATTTGTTCTATTTGGAAATCTTTTTCTATCAAATTATTAATAATTGTGGCGGTAGTGCGATGATAGGTTTTGAAAGGTTGTTGAAACCAATTTCTCTCTCTCAGTCCTTCATCACGGTAATGATTTAAACGATAAGCGAGTTGCTGTTTTTTCTCATTTTTTTCCCAGCGTTCCCCTTCTTTATGGCAAGTCGTAATCGGATGCTCTTGGGAAAAAACTAATGTGCCGTTAGGTTTAAGTTTGTTGGCAATAGAAGCTAATAAAGCGAGAAAATCTTCAATATAATGAAAAGCAAAAGAGCTGGTAATGATATCAAAATCACTTTCTGGCAATTCTGCTAATTTTTCCATCGGTAACTGATATAACGAAAAACGTCCAGAAAATTGGCCGCATTTTTGCAGATCTTTTTCAGCTTGTTCGAGCATTTTTTCGGAAAGATCGGTTCCTATCACTTTAGCCGCACCTCGTTCTAGATAAAGTTGTAAATGCCCTCCCGTGCCACAGCCTAAATCGAGTAATTTTTTCCCTTTTAAATCAGGCAACAGTGAGAGCATGGTAGGCTTTTCAACAATTTCATTGAGACTAATTGGATTTGCGCGGAGTTTCTGATAAAGCTCAAAGAAGTTTTCTTGGTCATAAACGCTAGTTTTATTATTCATCTCGTATCCTATATTACAAATAAAAAGGAGAATATTGATCTGTTGCCCCCAAATTTATATTAGACAACTAACTGATTAAAGTGTAGATTTTTTATGACTAACTACAAGCAACTCTTCAAACAATAAATGCTCAATGTTTATCTTCAATGCAGTAAAAATCATTCTCTCCCCTAAGGCATCTTAAACGTCCCGAACAAACATTACATCGTTGAATGTAAACAATTTAATCTTGGTAGAATCAATGGTTACAAGTCTTTGAAAGACAAGGTATAAACAGCTTAATGCCTAAAAGGCATCCAACGCACTAAAATGCTACTTAAGTCCAAAATACGAGAAGAAACGTTGGAATTAGAGAAGCTCAAACTTTATGCGGAGAATGCTATTCTAGAAAAGTTATAAGTCTCAAATAACAGAAAAAGCCACCATCGTCAAAGCATTAAGGATGGGCTTTCTAATTCAGATATTGCTTGATTTAACGGCGTTAGCACTCAATGTTTTCTTTTGTCATGAAAAGTGGATATTCATTATTACCACCATGAGAGTATTCGGTGTAAACTAAAAAACTAAGCCCTGTGAATCACAGAGCTTAGTCCTTGATTTAATAACTTAACTTTTTTTGGAGGGATAAAATTTCACCGCTCTTTTGCTTTTCTTTGTTTAGTTTATTTTCAATACTAGTTTTCAAACGAATCTTTTAAGCGTTCATCTGCTCGTCGAGATTCACTTTTATGTTGAAGTTTATTAAGCTGACGTTCCAATTTTTCTTCAACTTCATTAATTGCTTTATACATATCATCTGAGGTTGCACTTGCCAATAAATTGCCTAGTGGCGTGCCAATAGATGCTTCTACAGTAAATCCATTCGGTACTTTGTTTAAAACAAAATGCGGGTTAATTAACTGTGTTTGCCATTTACCTAATTTCGCGAGTCTTTCCTCCACGTGTTCACGAATTGCAGGGGTGATTTCCATTTGTTTGCTGGTGATATTAAGTGTCATAGTATTTACCTCTTTGTTGCGTGATTTACAGTTTTCTTTAATTACAAAATAGCTTTGTTAATTCAGGTTTTCAAGGGCTTTAAGAGGAAATGTCAAAGTAATTTTTAAAAATATGATCTATGTCTAATTTCTAAAAAAAGTTGCTTTTCTTTCTAAGATAAGTTGTTAAGATAGGAAATTGCGATAAGAAAAAAGGTGTGGATATTGACTGTATCCACACCTTTTTTCATTTGATTATTCTACGATTTCGTCTTGATCGTGATGATTTATTTTCAATCGTTGGAAATAATCTTTTGTTTCTTCAATCACAACTTTTCGCAATCCAATGAGTGCGATGAGATTTGGAAAGGCCATTAAACCATTTACGATATCGGCGATAATCCAGATTAAATTTAAGTGTAAGAATGAGCCTAACCCTACCAACACAATATAAGCTAAACGATATAGTTTTACGCCGCGAATACCAACGAGATAAACAAAGCAACGTTCACCGTAGTAACACCAGCCTAAAATAGTTGTGAATGCAAAAAATAATAAACCGACGGTTACAATCGTTGCGCCAATTGATGCTCCTAAACCTTGTGCAAAGGCGTAGTTTGTTACTGTTGCACCCGCTAATTCAGGGTTATTCCAAGCGCCTGTTAACACTAATACAATGCCTGTCATTGTACAAACGATGATGGTATCCAAGAATGTACCTGTCATGGAAATTAAGCCTTGGCGAACAGGTTCACGAGTTTGTGCCGCTGCAGCTGCAATTGGTGCGCTTCCTAAACCTGATTCATTGGAGAATATACCTCGAGCGACACCTGATTGAATAGCCTTCATTACAGTGAAGCCAACAGCGCCACCTAGCGCAGCTTGCGGATCAAAAGCGCTATAAATAATTAATGAGATCGCATCTGGTACTTTTTCTATATTTAAAAGGATAATAACCAGTGAAGTAGTGACGTATAAAATCGCCATAAACGGCACAATTACCGATGATGCGGTTGCGATACGTTTTACACCACCAAGAATGATTAAGCCGACTAAAAGCGTCACAATAATTGCAGTAACTAAAACGGGAATATTAAACGTATCTTGCATTGCATGGGTAATCGCATTGACCTGTGGGAATGTACCGATCCCGAAAAAGGCAACCATTACACCAAATAATGCAAATAATTTTGCTAGCCACTTGATACCTAGACCGTGTTCAATGTAATACATTGGACCACCAGCCATAAAGCCATTTTTATCGCGAACACGGTATTTAACTGCGAGTAAACATTCTGCATATTTTGTTGCCATTCCTAACAAGGCGACTACCCACATCCAAAAAATAGCGCCAGGCCCACCTGCTTGTACAGCAGTTGCAACGCCCACAATATTCCCAGTTCCGATCGTTGCAGCTAATGCGGTACAAAGTGCGGCAAAAGATGACACATCGCCTTTTCCGCCTTTATCTTTTTTAAATAAATAACCTAGCGCACGTGGTAAATAGCGAATTTGAATAAAGCCTAAACGTAGCGTTAAATAGAGCCCCGTGCCCGATAAGAGTATGAGTAGCGGTGCACCCCAAATAAAGCTATCAATAGCTGAAAGAATTGACTCAATTGTCATGTGATTCCTCGTCGTTTAAATCAAAAATAAACACGACAAGAAGACGAAAAGATACAATAGAAAAGAAAGTGCGGTGAAAAGATAGATAATTTCCACACTTACGATAGATTGTCTTTTGCCCCTGTCCTTTTGCCTGAGCGTTTGAAAAACGATTGAAAAATTAACCGCTCTTTTGCGCCTTCGGCGTCCATTTCTAAAATGGATCTCTCCAAGGGTTCGTCCAGTAACAGTCCCTGCCATCGCACCTGAAAGATTTTACATCGTCGGTGTGGGGTCAATTCCCCGCTCTCCAGCTACCTTCATCCGAACTCACTTTTCATTGTGACAATCACAATGAAAGCGTATGGATTCTATCAAAATGGGAAATTAATTTCAAAAAGGAATTTTAAAATAGTCTCTCAGTTGATAGAAATAATGACTTTATTCTATATCCCCACAAAAACGATATCCTTCACCATGCACCGTCATAATGATATTTGGGGTATTAGGATGATCTTCAAAATGTTTTCTGATACGTCGAATTGTGACATCTACAGTACGATCCTGAGGTTTCAATTCACGTCCCGTCATTTTTTTTAGTAATTCTTCGCGAGTTTGTAATTTTCCTGGATTTTCACAGAAATGTAGCATTGCACGAAATTCACTGCGAGGAAGTTTAAATTCTTGACCTTCTGGCGTAATTAAACTGTGGCTATTTAAGTCTAATTTCCAGCCGTTAAAACGATAGAATTCTCGACCAAATGTATTTTCTTTTTCTTGATGCGGCATTGTTCGATGCAATAGATTACGTGCACGGATAGTCAATTCTCGAGGGTTAAAAGGCTTGGTTAAATAATCGTCGGCACCGATTTCTAGCCCTAGAATTTTATCGACTTCATTATCACGACCAGTTAAGAATATAAGCGGCAAGTTGAGTTCTTCGCGGAGCTCTCTTGCTAATAATAAACCGTTTTTACCCGGTAAATTAATATCCATCACCACCAAATTTATATTGTGGTTTTCTAACATGTGATGCATCTCTGCACCATTTTCTGCTTCAAGCACATCATACCCTTCCGCTTCAAAAATCCCTTTAAGCGTATTTCGGGTAACGATTTCATCTTCAACAACGAGAATTTGTGGAGTAGCCATTTTCCATCCTTATACTTATTTTGGTGTATGCTATCATGATTCCATTCTAGCGGTGTAACATTGTTGTAACAATAAAAAAGTGCGGTTATTTTTTATAAGATTTTCCTTTTTATGATCTAAATCATAGTTTTAGGTATTCAAATTTCTTTGTGATAGAATTTCGCGCATTTTTACTTTTACTTTCAATTCTATGAAAAAACTTTTTCTTTTTTTTACACTGATTTTTACCGCACTTGCAACTAACGCAGGTCTATTTGATAAAAAACAATCTTTCTTGAAAGTAGATGATGCTTTTGCATTTTCTGCCACTTTATCTACGGATAAAAGTCAATTACAGGTTCATTGGGACATAGCTGATGGCTATTATTTATATCAAGATAGGATTAATGCTGAATTAGTGGGTAAATCGGATGCTCTCACTTTGTATGCTCAACAAGCAGCTGAATTACATCAAGACCCTTATTTTGGTGAAGTGAAGGTGTTTACTCGCTCAATTGATGGCGTATTTAGCGGCGCATTTAGCGGCGCATTTAGCAATGCTGATGAGCAGGTTGAAATAAGTTATCAAGGATGTACCGAAGGTTTTTGCTATCCGCCTGAAACTAAAGTATTACGAATTGGGGATTTAGCTATTTCTCAAGAGAAAACTGTCGAAAAAACAGTTGAAAAAAATACCGCACTTTTATCTGAACAAGATCGTTTAGCTGATGGTTTATTCCATAGTAAATGGACAATCTTCGGTTTCTTTTTATTGGGATTGGGGCTGGCTTTTACGCCTTGCGTATTGCCAATGTTACCGTTGCTTTCTGCCATTGTTATCGGTCAGCAACAACGTCCAAATATGATGCGAGCGTTTAGTTTAGCTTTTCTTTATGTTCAAGGCATGGCACTGACTTACACCTTGTTAGGGCTCGCAGTAGCGGCTATCGGTTTGCCGTTTCAAATTGCCTTGCAACATCCTTATGTGATGGTTGGGCTTTCTATTTTATTTGTTGTTCTTGCTCTTTCAATGTTTGGCTTATTTACTATTCAATTGCCAAATAGCTTACAAAATAAATTAAATACATGGAGCCAAAAACAAACCTCGGGTGCTTTTGGCGGTTCCTTTGCGATGGGCATGATTGCTGGGCTTGTGGCATCACCTTGTACATCTGCACCACTTTCTGGTGCTTTACTTTATGTGGTGCAAAGTGGTGATTTATTCACCGGCGCAGCAACCCTTTATTTACTCGCACTTGGTATGGGCGTGCCGCTAATGTTAATCACATTGTTTGGTAATAAAATTTTGCCAAAATCAGGTGAGTGGATGAACACAGTGAAACAAACATTCGGCTTTGTTATGTTAGCGTTACCTGTGTTTTTAATTTCTCGTATTTTGCCTGAAGCATGGGAGCCACGCTTATGGGCTGGATTAGCGACAGCATTCTTTATTTGGTTTGCGTTGCAGATGCCTAAGAGTGGTTTTGGCTATGCCATTAAAATTATTAGTTTTGCGTTGGCTATGGTTTTCGTACAACCTTTGCAAAATTGGATTTGGCAAACTCAAACTACAACACAAAGTGCGGCAGAAAATAAGCCTGCTTCTCAGGTTAAATTTAAGCAAATTAAAAATATTGAAGAACTTGACCGCACTTTAGCTGAAAATCTGGATTCGATCGCGATGTTAGATTTATACGCGGATTGGTGTGTGGCTTGTAAAGAATTTGAAAAGTTGACTTTTTCAGATCCAAAAGTGCAACAGCAATTTCAGAATATTTTGTTATTACAAGTGAATATGACAAAGAATAGCCCAGAAAATAAAGCATTAATGGAACGCTTTAATGTGATGGGATTACCCACAATTTTATTTTTTGATAAGCAAAATAATGAGATTCAAGGAAGTAGAGTAACGGGCTTTATGGATGCTGATTCTTTTTCTAATTGGATTGAAAAGCTACTTTAGTTATTTTTTACTTTTAATAAAAAGTATTTTTCAATTTTAATTATTGTTTAACTATCCGTTAAAGATTAATATGGCGCTGTTTTAATTCATCTTTAAACAAAAGGAAAGCAAATGAATAAGCTTGAAAAATATCGCCCTTATGTATTAGCGCTATTACGCATCACTGCGGCTTACATGTTTATCTTACATGGCACAGCAAAATTTTGGGAGTTTCCAATTTCTATGACGGGTGGAAATGGCCCGGTCGGTGATTCAATGATGATTGTAGGTGGCGTGATTGAAATTGTCGGCTCAATCTTATTAATTTTAGGATTATTTACGCGCCCAGCTGCGTTTATTTTATCTGGCCAAATGGCTTTTGCATATTTCTTTATGCATGTGGCTGGAAAAGGGAATTTACTATTCCCAATTACAAATGGCGGTGAGCTTGCGTTACTTTACTCTGTACTCTTCTTATATTTTGTATTTTCTGGCGCTGGTGCTTGTGCCTTAGATAACAAGTTTTTTAGAAAGTAGTTTAGTTGTAGTTTCATAATTTAATCCTTTTATTTGCCCACATTTATGTGGGCTTTTTTATGCTTGAAATTTACCGCACTTTATTCTGATTACATTTTATTTAATCTTTTCTATATTTGAGCAAACGTTTGCTTTATAATTCCCCGTGCTTATTTTTAACCATTTAATTAAAGGAAAATGTAATGACAGATTGTCCAATTCGTCAGGCTTTACTGAGTGTTTCTGATAAAACCGGTATCGTAGAATTTGCTCAAGGCTTAGTACAGCGTGGTGTAAAACTACTTTCCACAGGCGGTACCGCAAAATTGTTGGAGCAGCATGGTTTGCCGGTGACTGAAGTGTCTGATTATACGGGGTTCCCTGAAATGATGGACGGTCGCGTGAAAACCTTGCATCCAAAAGTGCATGGCGGGATTCTTGGTCGTCGTGGTACAGATGATGCCATCATGCAGCTACATGGCATTGAAGGCATTGATATGGTGGTGGTGAATTTATATCCATTTGCATCCACCGTGGCTAAACCAGATTGTACCTTGGCTGATGCAGTAGAAAATATTGATATCGGTGGACCAACCATGGTGCGTTCTGCAGCGAAAAACCATAAAGATGTGGCGATCGTGGTGAATAATCATGATTTCAATGCAATTCTTGCAGAGATGGATAAACATCAAAACAGCCTAACGCTTGAAACCCGTTTTGATCTTGCGATTAAAGCATTTGAACATACTGCTCAATATGACTCTATGATTGCCAACTACTTTGGACAAATGGTGAAACCATATCATGTAGCAGAGGAAGAAGATGCGAATGCGAAGTGCGGTCAATTCCCACGGACTTTAAACCTTAACTTCGTGCGTAAACAAACCATGCGTTACGGTGAAAACGCCCATCAAAATGCTGCTTTTTACGTTGATTTGAATGTGAAAGAGGCGAGCGTGGCTACGGCTAATCAACTCCAAGGTAAAGCCTTGTCTTACAATAATATTGCAGACACCGATGCAGCGCTTGAATGCGTGAAAGAATTTGATGAGCCAGCTTGTGTAATCGTTAAACATGCCAATCCATGCGGTGTAGCTTTAGGTAAAGATATTTTAGACGCCTATAATCGCGCTTACCAAACCGATCCAACTTCTGCATTTGGCGGCATTATTGCGTTCAACCGTGAATTAGACGAAAAAACCGCGAATGAAATTGTGGAGCGCCAATTCGTTGAAGTGATTATTGCGCCGAAAGTTTCTGCTGAAGCGCAAGAAGTCGTGAAACGTAAGAAAAATGTTCGTTTGCTTGAATGTGGTGAATGGACGTCACGTTCCGAACGTTTAGATTTCAAACGCGTGAACGGTGGCTTGTTAGTACAAGATGCCGATTTAGGCATGGTTGGTTTGGATGATTTAAAAGTGGTGAGTAAACGTCAACCAACTGAACAAGAATTAAAAGACTTATTATTCTGCTGGAAAGTGGCGAAATTCGTGAAATCCAATGCCATTGTTTACGCCAAAGATAATCAAACTATCGGCATTGGTGCAGGCCAAATGAGCCGTGTGTATTCGGCCAAAATCGCAGGTATTAAGGCGCAGGACGAAGGCTTAACCGTAGCCGGTTGTGTGATGGCATCTGATGCTTTCTTCCCATTCCGTGATGGCATTGATGCGGCGGCGAAAGTAGGGATTCAATGTGTGATTCATCCGGGTGGCTCAATGCGCGATCAAGAAGTTATCGATGCAGCAGATGAACATAATATGGTGATGGTATTAACTGGAATGCGTCATTTTAGACATTAATTTATCTAACTATCCCCCTCTTTCGTAAAGAGGGAGCAGGAGGGAGATTTAAACGGTGCTAAATATACTATGAGGTTGAAATAACTTCTGCCAAATCTCCTCTATCCCTCTTTGCTAAAGAGGGGATTAAATTCAAAAAGATACAAGGAGTATTATGAACATCCTCATCATCGGAAATGGCGGTCGTGAACACGCCTTGGCTTGGAAAGCAGCACAATCTCCATTAGCGGACAAAGTTTTCGTTGCACCGGGCAATGCCGGAACGGCATTAGAACAAAAGGTCGAAAACGTTAATATCAGTGCAACGGATATTCCTTCATTGGTTAAATTTGCCCAAGATAACCACATTGGTTTAACGATTGTAGGGCCAGAAGCACCACTTGTGATTGGGGTGGTGGATGCGTTTCGTGCTGCGGGTTTAAACATTTTCGGACCAACGCAAGCGGCGGCGCAATTGGAAGGTTCAAAAGCTTTTACCAAAGATTTCTTAGCCCGTCATAAAATCCCAACAGCGGAATATCAAAACTTCACTGAAGTCGAACCGGCATTGGCTTACTTGCGTGAAAAAGGCGCGCCAATTGTCGTTAAAGCGGATGGCTTGGCGGCAGGCAAAGGCGTGATTGTAGCGATGACGTTGCAAGAAGCGGAAGAGGAGGTGCGCGATATGCTTTCCGGCAATGCCTTTGGTGAAGCAGGCAGTCGAGTGGTCATTGAAGAATTTTTAGATGGGGAAGAAGCGAGCTTTATTGTCATGGTGGACGGCAAAAACGTTGAACCTATGGTGACCAGCCAAGACCACAAGCGTGTGGGTGAAAAAGACACGGGCTTGAACACCGGCGGCATGGGGGCTTATTCCCCTGCGCCTGTGGTAACACATGAAATTCATGCGCGCGTGATGCGTGAAGTGATCTATCCAACGGTCAACGGCATGGCAGCAGAAGGCAATGTTTATACTGGCTTCCTTTATGCAGGATTAATGATCATGCCAAATGGCCTGCCAAAAGTGATCGAATTTAACTGCCGTTTCGGTAATCCGGAAACCCAACCGATTATGTTGCGTTTGGAATCGGATTTGGTGGAACTTTGTCTTAAAGCCTGTGATGGCAAATTGGACGAAGTGAAATCTCAATGGAACCCTAAGGCTTCTTTGGGTATCGTATTGGCAGCAGAAGGCTATCCGGGGGATTATCGTAAAGGTGATGAAATCTCCGGTTTGCCACAAAGTGCGGTCGAAAATGAAAAAGTTTTCTTGGCGGGCGTAGAATCGAAAGCGGGCAAGTTAGTCACTAACGGTGGTCGTGTACTTTGTGCTACAGCATTGGGTGAAAGCGTATTTGAGGCACAACAGAAAGCGTTAAAATTGGCTGAGCAAATTCAATGGTCTGGACGTTTTTACCGTCGAGACATTGGTTACAGAGCTGTAGAACGAGAGTTGCAAAAATAATTCATATCATTATGATGAATTAATTTCATTTAAGTGATGAAAATTTAGGAATGAAATTTTAATTAAGTTTTTATCTATAAACAGTTAAACTATCTGCCATAAATTACATAACAGGAGAACACAATGTTTACTAGAAATATGACTATCGCTGATTACGATCTGGTATTGTGGCAAGCGATTCAAGATGAAAATCGTCGTCAAGAAGAGCATATCGAACTAATTGCATCTGAAAACTATGCTAGTCCGCGTGTGATGGAAGCTCAAGGTTCACAATTCACTAATAAATATGCTGAAGGCTATCCAGGTAAACGTTATTACGGTGGTTGTGAGTATGCAGACATTGTGGAACAGTTAGCAATTGACCGTGCGAAAGAATTATTTGGTGCTGATTACGTGAATGTTCAACCGCACTCTGGCTCACAAGCAAACGCTGCAGTGTATGGTGCATTGATTAATGCGGGCGATACTATTTTAGGTATGGATTTGGCTCACGGTGGGCACTTAACTCACGGTGCAAAAGTCAGTTTCTCTGGCAAGATTTATAACTCTGTGCTTTATGGAATTACTGCGGATGGCTTAATTGATTATGAAGATGTTCGTCAAAAAGCATTAGAATGTAAACCAAAACTTATCGTCGCTGGTTTCTCGGCTTATTCACAAATTGTGGATTGGGCGAAAATGCGTGAAATCGCAGATGAAGTTGGTGCGTATTTATTTGTGGATATGGCGCATGTAGCGGGATTAATTGCAGCGGGTTTATATCCAAATCCACTGCCTCATGCACATGTTGTGACAACAACAACCCATAAAACATTGGGCGGTCCGCGTGGTGGTTTAATTCTTTCATCTTGTGGTGATGAAGAAATCTACAAAAAATTACAATCATCTGTATTCCCTGCAAACCAAGGTGGTCCATTAGTTCATATTATTGCAGCAAAAGCAGTTTGCTTTAAAGAAGCATTAGAGCCTCAATATAAAGAATACCAAGCAAATGTGTTGAGAAATGCAAAAGCAATGGTTGAAGTATTTAAACAACGTGGTTATGACGTTGTGTCAAATGGTACTGAAAACCACTTGTTCTTAGTAAGTTTCATCAAACAAGGATTAACTGGTAAAGCAGCTGATGCAGCATTAGGTAAAGCAAATATTACAGTGAATAAAAATGCTGTACCAAACGATCCGCAAAAACCATTTGTTACTTCAGGTATCCGTGTAGGCACACCATCTGTGACTCGCCGTGGTTTCAATGAAAATGATGTGCGTGAATTAGCTGGCTGGATGTGTGATGTTTTAGATGCTTTAGGCAAAGAAAATGAAGAACAAGTGATTGCTGAAACTAAAGAAAAAGTATTAGCAATTTGTAAACGTCTTCCAGTTTATCCGAAATGATTTATTTTCTTTCGTTGATTATATGGTTAGCGGCGATCAATATCGCCGCTTATTTTTTATGTGGAGAGATAAAATTCGGGCCGTGCGTAACGAGTGGAGAATTCCTGAAAAAACGTTTTTTCTTCTAAGCCTTTTAGGTGGCTTTATGGGAATACATTTAGCTATGAAACATTTTCGTCATAAAACGCTGCATTTTAGTTTTAAATTTATTGTTGTCATTAGCGCATTTCTTTGGGTTGTTATTTTTCCATGGTTATATTTTTCTTTTATTTTTCAATATGTAAAAGCATGATAATGTAGACAAACTAATTTGTTATGCCTCTCGAAACATTGTGCTTGGAGAACTGATTTTTACTAGCGTTATTTTGTATAATATTGGAAATTTTTTTATGGGAAATCATATGACTTATATTGTTGGCTTAACTGGTGGCATTGGTAGTGGTAAAACAACGATTGCTAATTTATTTGCCAATCTTGGCGTACCTCTAGTGGATGCAGATGTGGTTGCTAGAGAAGTCGTCGCGAAAGATTCCCCTTTATTGTCTAAAATTGTTGAACATTTTGGTGCTCAAATTTTAACGAAACAAGGCGAGCTTAATCGCGCGGCTTTACGAGAGCGAGTGTTTAGTCATGATGAAGATAAATTGTGGTTAAATAATCTTTTACATCCCGCTATTCGTGAACGAATGAAACAACAATTAGCTGAACAAACTGCGCCTTACACATTATTTGTCGTCCCTTTATTAATCGAAAATAAATTAACCGCACTTTGTGATCGTATTTTGGTGGTGGATGTTAGTCCGCAAACTCAACTTGATCGTTCATCGCAACGAGATAACAATAATTTTGAACAAATTCAACGAATTATGAATTCTCAAGTTTCTCAACAAGAGCGTTTAAAATGGGCGGATGATGTGATTAACAATGATGCTGAACTGGCCCAAAACTTACCGCACTTGCAACAAAAGGTGCTAGAATTGCACCAGTTTTATTTACAACAAGCGGAACATAAAAATGTCTGACGAAATGATTGAAGTGCCTTGTCCGATTTGCCAAAAATCGGTGCCTTGGACAAATGAAAGTACTTTTCGCCCTTTTTGTAGCAAACGTTGCCAGTTAATCGATCTTGGTGAATGGGCGGCTGAAGAAAAAGCGATTCCAAGTGATACTGCTGATTTTGCAATGGATCCAAATATGAGTGACGAATGGAGCATTAAATAAAAATTAACCGATAGGAAACCCTATCGGTTAATTTTTATAAGTGCGGTCCTTTTTTGAGGATTTTCCCTAAGCATGCTATGCTAAACGTAATTTTATTATTCTAAAATGTGATTTTTATGCAACAAGATTATTTAAGCCAACAACGATTCTCCGATCTTCCTCTACACCCGATTGTACGAGATGCTTTGGCAAAAAAAGGCTTTGATTTTTGTACCCCAATTCAGGCTTTATCCTTGCCTATTAGTTTAAATGGACGAGATGTCGCAGGACAAGCTCAAACTGGTACAGGCAAGACAATGGCTTTTTTAACGGCTACTTTTCACCACCTTTTAACTCACCAAGATCCTAATCTTGAATATCCTCACCCAAGAGCTTTGATTTTAGCGCCTACTCGAGAATTAGCAGTGCAGATTAGTAATGACGCAGAATTTCTTGCCAAAGCGAGTGGATTAAAGACCGCACTTGCCTATGGTGGCGATGGTTATGATAAACAACTACAAGCGATTGAGCGTGGCGTCGATATTTTGATTGGTACGACTGGGCGAGTCATTGATTATGTAAAACAAGGCGTAATTCGTTTAGATGAAATCCAAGTTGTCGTGCTAGATGAAGCGGATCGAATGTTCGATCTTGGATTTATCCGTGATATTCGTTATTTATTGCGTAAATGCCCCATTCCACAAGCGCGTTTAACGATGTTATTTTCAGCGACGCTTTCTTATAAAGTGCGTGAATTAGCATTTGAAGATATGAATGCCCCTGAATATATTGAAATTGAACCAGAACAAAAAACAGGACATAGAATTAAAGAAGAACTTTTTTATCCATCTAATCAGGATAAAATGGGTCTTCTCTTAACCTTAATGGAAGATGAATGGCCTGAGCGTTGTATTGTATTTGCTAATACGAAACATCGTTGTGAAGAAATTTGGGGTTATTTGGCAGCAGATGGTCATCGTGTTGGTTTATTGACTGGTGATGTAGCACAGAAAAAACGTTTGTCGTTATTGAAACAATTTACTGATGGTGATTTAGATATTTTAGTGGCAACAGATGTTGCCGCTCGTGGCTTGCATATTTCTGATGTGACTCATGTTTTCAATTATGATTTACCCGATGATCGAGAGGATTATGTTCACCGAATCGGCCGTACTGGACGAGCAGGGGAAAGTGGTGTTTCTATTAGTTTCGCTTGCGAAGAATATGCGATGAATTTACCCGCAATTGAAGAATATATAGGCCATTCTATCCCAGTGAGCCAATATGAAACAGAAGCCTTGCTTGAACTGCCGAAACCATATCGGTTAAAACGTGCAGTACCACCGCAAGGGCATACAAGACATCGTTCTTATCACACAAAATAGTGATATAATTTTTTAGTCTCAATAATTAATAAGGAAATCATTATGGCTATTTTAGTGACAGGTGGCGCCGGTTATATCGGTTCTCACACAGTTGTAGAATTATTAAATGCTGGCAAAGAGGTGGTGGTGTTAGACAATCTTTGCAATTCATCGCCAAAATCCCTTGAGCGTGTAAAACAAATTACAGGCAAAGAAGCAAAGTTTTATGAAGGTGATATTTTAGATCGTGATTTATTACAAAAAATTTTTGCAGAAAATGAGATTAACTCTGTTATTCACTTTGCTGGATTGAAAGCTGTAGGGGAAAGTGTTCAAAAGCCGACAGAATATTACATGAACAATGTAGCTGGCACCCTTGTATTAATTCAAGAAATGAAAAAAGCGGGTGTTTGGAACTTTGTATTTAGCTCATCTGCAACGGTTTATGGTGATCCAAAAATTATTCCAATTACAGAAGATTGCGAAGTCGGTGGTACAACCAATCCTTATGGTACATCTAAATATATGGTTGAACAGATTTTACGCGATACAGCCAAAGCGGAACCAAAATTTAGCATGACCATCTTGCGTTATTTTAATCCAGTTGGGGCACATGAAAGTGGCTTAATTGGTGAAGATCCAAATGGTATTCCCAATAATTTATTGCCTTATATCAGCCAGGTCGCTATTGGTAAATTAGCACAGCTTTCTGTATTTGGTAGTGATTACGACACTCATGATGGAACGGGTGTGCGTGATTATATTCATGTAGTGGATTTAGCCGTGGGGCATTTAAAAGCGCTTCAACGTCATAAAAATGATTCTGGTTTACATATTTATAACCTTGGTACAGGCCATGGTTATTCCGTATTAGACATGGTAAAAGCCTTTGAAAAAGCCAACGACATTACCATTGCATATAAACTTGTAGAGCGCCGTCCTGGTGATATTGCGACATGCTATTCAGATCCTAGTTTAGCTGCAAAAGAGCTTGGTTGGGTGGCCGAACGTGGTCTTGAAAAAATGATGCAAGATACGTGGAACTGGCAGAAAAATAATCCGAAAGGGTACAGAGATTAATATTCTCTCATATTTGTTTTCTTCTTTATGAAGAAGAACGATAAACATTGGGGGATGTGATTAAAAATCCCCCTAAGTTTTACACTTATCCTTTAATTGAAAGGCGAAATTTCTAAAATACAACCAAAATTAACCGCACTTTATGTCAAATTCCCTTTCTTCTCAAATTTTTACACGCAAGATGTTGATTTGCGTATTCACAGGTTTTAATTCTGGTTTGCCATTATTTGTGTTATTGCAAATGTTGCCTGTTTGGCTGACAGATAAACATCTTTCAATTGAGCTTATTGGTGCAGTAACGGGTGTGATGTTGCCTTATGGATTAAAATTTTTGTGGGCACCATTATTGGATCGTTATTTTCCGAGTTTTTTAGGGCGTCGTCGTAGCTGGATGTTGCTTTCACAAGTGGCATTATTGATTTTACTTTACATAATTAGCCTTTTTGATCCGCTCACACAACTGAGCACAGTGGCAAATATTGCTTTGCTTATCGCCTTTTTTTCAGCCACACAAGATATCGTGTTGGATGCGTATCGTCGTGAAATTTTGAGTGATCATGAATTAGGTTTGGGAAACACTATTCATATTAATGCTTATCGAATTGCAGGATTAATTCCGGGTGGATTATCGCTATATTTGGCGGCGATTTATCCTTGGGAAACAATCTTTTTATGGACCGCACTTTGTATGTTAGCGGGCATCTTCATGGCACTCTTTTTAGCAAAAGAGCCTAAAATAAACATACAGCAATCTAATCAGCCGTTCTATCAAGCATTTTGGATTCCATTACAAGAATTTTTCCAGCGTAAGGGCGTTGTTCAGGCTATCGGTTTTTTACTGTTTTTGTTTTTGTATAAGTTCGGGGATTCTTTTGCCACAACGCTACAAACCAAATTTATTTATGATATGGGGTTTAGCAAAGAGGATATAGCCATTGTTGTAAAAAGTACTGCACTTTGGTCAAGCATTTTATCTGGGCTTGCTGGTGGTGTGATAATGCTAAAACTGGGTATTAACCGTGCATTGTGGCTATTTGGGCTTGTACAGATGGTGACAATTGGTGGCTTTATTTGGTTGGCCGCTTTCGGTCATTTTGATGTTATTACATCAGCCGAGTTATGGAAACTGGGTGTTGTGATTGCCGCAGAATATATCGGCGTTGGACTTGGCACCGCAGCTTTTGTGGCTTTTATGGCGCGTGAGAGTAATCCTCTTTATACCGCAACACAGCTTGCACTTTTTACAAGCCTTTCAGCTTTGCCAAGTAAAGTGTTAGGTATGCTTTCTGGTTATGTTGTGGGAGCAGTGGGGTATTATCAGTATTTTTGGTTTTGTTTATTTTTAGCGATTCCAGGCATGCTTTGTTTATTTTGGGTAGCGCCTTGGAATCAAGAAAATAATACGGCAAATTCACTATAAAAGTGCGGTAAAAATTATAAAAAATTTGACCGCACTATGCTTTATCAGTATCTTAATCACGTTTTTTATTAATGGAGATTTTTTATGAAAATTATTCTTTTAGGTGCACCAGGCGCAGGTAAAGGCACTCAAGCACAATTTATTATGAACAAATTTGGTATCCCGCAAATTTCAACTGGCGATATGTTCCGTGCTGCAATCAAAGCAGGGACTCAACTTGGCAAACAAGCCAAAGCATTAATGGATGAAGGTAAATTAGTACCAGATGAATTAACCGTTGCCCTTGTAAAAGATCGTATTGCTCAACCTGACTGCGCAAATGGTTTCTTGTTAGATGGTTTCCCTCGGACTATTCCTCAAGCGGATGCATTGAAAGATTCAGGCGTTAAAATTGACTTTGTTTTAGAATTCGACGTGCCAGACGAAGTGATTGTTGAACGTATGAGTGGTCGTCGTGTACACCAAGCGTCTGGCCGTTCTTACCACATCGTTTATAATCCACCAAAAGTGGAAGGTAAAGATGATGTAACTGGTGAAGATTTAATTATTCGTGCAGATGATAAACCAGAAACTGTATTAGATCGTTTAGCCGTATATCATAAACAAACCAGCCCATTAATTGATTATTACCAAGCAGAAGCGAAAGCGGGCAATACTCAATATTTCCGTTTAGATGGTACACAAAAAGTAGAAGAAGTTAGCCAAGAGTTAGATAAAATCTTAGGCTAAAAATAATCTAAAAAATAAACCGCACTTTGGGTGACCTAAGTGCGGTTTGTTTTTTCTATGTTTTAATTAGTGGGTTGTTTTATTTTCATCAAAAACCGGTAATGGTTTATGTTCGGTTGCGACATAGCTATATACCACAGGCAATACGAATAAGGTGAAAATAGTACCAATGGATAATCCCGCTACAATCACTATCCCCATACTAAAGCGAGATACCGCTCCCGCACCTGTTGCATAGAGTAAGGGAATTAAGCCAGCGACCATTGCAGCGGTTGTCATTAGAATTGGGCGTAAACGTACTTTTGCAGCATGAGTGATTGCCTCAATTCGCGTTTTACCATGGTTTAGTTGTTCTTCTTTTGCCACTTCACACATTAAGATACCGTGCTTGGTGATTAATCCTACGAGAGTAATCAACCCAACTTGAGAGTAGATATTTAATGTTGTTCCCGCGATACCAAAGAAGGATAAAATATTTAAGCTCACTAATGCACCACTTACGGCTAATGGTACGGAAATCATAATTACCATTGGGTCACGTATAGATTCAAACTGAATGGCAAGTACCAAGAATATGATGATAACAGCCAATGCAAAAGTGACGGCTAATGCATTACCTTCTTGTACTAATTGACGTGCTTCAGATTTAAAATCAAACGTATAGCCTTGCGGTAAATTGTCAGTCGCATATTGTTGTAGCCATGCAACAGCATCTCCCGTTGATGAACCTGGCATTGGTACTGCGCTAATCCGTGCTGAGTTTAATTGGCTAAAGCGCGATAATGAAGTAGGCTGTGTTTCTAGCTTCATTGTGATTAAACTGCTTAATGGCACAGATTGCCCATTACTTGCCGTTAAGTAATAGTTTTTGAATGCTTCGGGCGATAAACGGTCATCACGTTTGACTTGCGAAATGACTTTATAAGCTCGTCCATCCACATCGACTCGCGTAATCGTTGCACCAGATAAGAAACTTCCTAAAGTATTACTAATTTGTTGCATCGTAATACCGTAAGTCCCAGCTTTCTCTTTATCGACTGAAATTGTCATTTGTGCCGTGTCATAGGTCAAATCTAAATCCGTATAAATAAATTTACCCGAGTCTTTCATCGCACTTAGGAATTTCTCTGCGGTATTTGCCAAAGATTTATAATCTTGAGCAGTTTTTAACACAATAGCGATTGGAGGGCCTTGTTCCCCTGTATCAATTTCAGGAAAGTTAAATGCAGATACGGAGACTTCTGGAATTGATTTCGCTTTTGCGTTGATTTCATTCATTACGGCAGATTGTTTACGTGAGCGTTCTTTCCAGTCTTTCAATGTGATGATATTTAACGAACCATTAGAATTTGGCGCGCCTGCAATACTCATACCAAAAGAAACTTCAGGTGTTTCCATTACATTTTTCATGTACGGTTTCATTGCATTTTGAATGTAATCCACATTCACGCTAGATGGTGCGTTACCAATTGCAATAAATGCACCTTTATCTTCATTTGGTGTTAATTCATTGGAAAGTGAATTAAACAAAAATGGGAGCGTTGAGAAAATCACCACCGCAAAAGCTAGCATTGATTTACGATTGAGCATAACGAGATCAAGCATGTATTCGTAAATACGATTTACTTTACCTAAGGTATGTTCTACGCGTTCTTCCATCCATGTTGGTTTAGCATTGGATTTGAGTAACTTACTACTCATCATTGGCGATAACGTTAATGCCACAATACCAGAAATAAATACCGCACCAGCAAGGGTTAAAGCAAACTCTTTAAACAATGTGCCAGTAATGCCACCCATTAAAGCCATCGGTGAATAAACTGCGATCAATGCGATAGTCATGGAAATTACAGGCACGGCAATTTCACGAGTACCAATAATTGCAGCGCGGAATGGTGTTTCTCCTTCTTTAATATGGCGATCTACGTTTTCTAACACCACAATCGCATCATCTACGACTAAACCGATAGCGAGAATAAGTGCTAATAATGTCATTAAGTTAATAGAAAAATCTAAACTTTGTAGCATCATTAAAACACCGATCAACGAAATCGGAATGGTGAGAACTGGAATTAAAATTGCGCGAAGCGATCCAATAAACATCAAAATAACCACTAATACAATAACAGTTGCTTCCACAATAGTTTTAATTACTTCATGGATTGAACTATTAATCGCAATAGTACTGTCATAAAGAATGTCAGTTTCCATACTATCTGGTAGTTGCTTTTTGATGTTTTCAAAGAGCGGTCGGATTTTTTCTGCAACGGTTAATGGATTAGCTGATGAAGTAGGATTAATGCCTAATACGACAGAATCTGCACCATTTGCCGTTGCACGAGAATTATCGCTTTCTTTGTTCAATTCAATGGTTGCGATATCGCGCAGGCGTACCAAATCATCACCACGAGAAGCAACAATTAAGTTACCTAATTGCTCAACGGATTTGGTCGTTGTTTCAACTTTGTTGCGGTAAGTGACATAGTAGCCGTTATCATTACCAGCCGCCGTTTGTACATTATTTGCAGAAAGGGCAGACATCACTGTTGGCGCAGAAAGATTTTGTGACGCCATTTTTTGAGGATCTAGCCAAATACGTAATGCATATTCCGCTGCACCAAATACTTGTACTCCAGCTACGCCTTCAATCGTAAAGAATTGAGGTTTGACTACACGATTAATGTAGTCTGTTACTTGACTTGAGTCTAGTTTATTGGAGCGGAAACTTATATACATAATCCCCGTACCACCTGATGAAGAGGCTACGCTTGGTGCTTCAATTCCACTTGGTAATTCAGAACGCACAGCATTTACTTTTGCCAATACATCAGCAAGTGCTCCAGCAGGATCGGTATTCAGTTTCATTTTGACTGTAATAGTCGATGCATTTGGTGCGCTGCTAGATGACATATAGTCAATGTTATCTGCTTGAGCGATAGATTCTTCTAATGTAGAAGTAACAAATGCTTGAATTAGATTTGCATCAGCACCAGGGTAGGCGGTTGTTACCGTAATTACCGTGGTGGTCATTTTGGGGTATTCACGCACTGCCAATTTCGAAATAGCTTGCAAACCTAAAATAATAATAAGCAAGCTAATTGAAATCGCTAAAACAGGACGACGAATAAATATATCGGTAAATTTCATTCGTATTTCCTAGTTAATTAAAGGTTAGTTTTATTTACTGGCTCTGTTGCACCTACAATGTCTTTTTCAATCCATTCTACAAGACTGCCATTGCCGATACCTTGTTGACCGCCAGTGATAATTTTATCACCAGGTTTTACCTCATTACCTTGTAATTGAGAATAAATGCCTTGGCGATCTTTAGTGAATACTGTGATTTGTTTTGCTCGATATAAACGATCTAATTTTTTATTCTCCGCCATTTTCTCCTTGTCTTCATCAGATAATGGTGTGAGTAAGTAAGCAATTTCACCATACATGTTGTAGCTAATAGCTACTTGTGGAACGACAACTTGATTTGTTTCAGTTGGTAGCGCTATGCGTAAGCGAGAGAACATACCAGAAAGCAATTTACATCCATCTTCAGGATCAAATGTAGCCTGAACATCAACTAAACCAGTTGATGAATTAATGGCTGGTTCAATAGCCGTGATTCGAGCTGAAAATGTTTCGCCCAAACGAGCATCTGTTGTCGCTGTGACGCGTTGACCGATATGCAATTTATCTAAATCATTTTGTGAAAGAGCAAAATCCACTTTCATTGAGCTAGTATCTTCTACACGCACAATTTCTGTTCCAACATTTACATATTGACCAACGTTTACTTTCACAATACCTGCTTTGCCATCAAATGGCGCAACGATTTTACGGCGTTCAATTGCTGCTTTGAGAGATTCGATATTGGCTAATTGAGCATCATAAGCCGCTTTTGCGTTATCCATTTCTTGTCGTGAAACGGCATTGCTTTTCAATAAATTCGCATAACGTTGATAAGTTTGACGAAGAGCTAGAAGTTGTGCTTGTGCAGCTTGAAGGCTTGCATGTTCTACTGAACTGTCGAGTTCAATGAGTAAATCGCCTTTTTTAACTTGTTGGCCATTTTGCACGAGCACTTGAGAAATCGTACCTGCATTTTGTGTACTGAGCATCGCGCCTTGATTTGGACGCACAAGACCTGTTGTGTTGATAACTGGCGTCCATTCACGAGGTTGAACTTCAAGTGCGGTCACTGGGTTTGAAGGTTCTGGCATTCCTGCGATTGCTCGGCTTATCATTACGCCTTTTATCATATTAAAACCGATGACACCGGCAAAAATTAAGACAAATACCACTAAAATTATTTTCATAAAGAAAATATGTGAGCGTTTTGGTCTTTGATGTTGAGTTTGACTCATGTTTAAAGCTCCGTTATAAAATAACAACTATTATTTCTGAATTGCACGCCAAGAGCGTTCAATCACAAATTCTAAAATTTCAGGCTTAAGATCGAAATCGATAAATTTTGCATCAGAGGCTAAATTTATCGCCGTTTTCAAACTTAATAAAAAGAGAATATCTTCAGATAATTCTGCTAATAAGCCAGCCTTTTGGGCTTGATGACAAAATAAATCCCAACGGCAATTTTTAACGTTTTTACAAATATCCTTGAAATTAGGCAAAGATTCATATTGCTTTAAATTGGATAGAATGGTGGGATTTTCTTGTAAGAAATACCAAATGTTTTTCCACATTTGTCGATACTGTTCGAAAAAAGGCTTAGATTCATCAAAATCTTTTTCAAGTGTTGCCATAAACATTGAAAACACTCTATGTGCAAATTGTTCAAGCAACTCATCTTTGTTTTTGAAATAAAGGTAAATCGTTCCTGCTGCTACATTTGCTTCTTTAGCAAGTTTGTGCATAGAAAGTTGATTCAACCCTTCTTTTGCCATTAAACGATCTGTCACTGAAAAAATCTGTTCAGCTAGGTCTGTTTTAGATTGTCGCATAAGATCCTTGAGTAAAATAAGGAGCAATAATTGCTCAAAAATGAATGAGCGTTCATTTTATTTATTTTTTGTTTTTTGGCAAGTTAAAAAACACAAAAATACAACGAAAATGGGCAATATTTAAAAGCTAGATTTTTGAATCAACTTTTAAATATTGCCCATTTTGACCGCACTTTTGATTAGTGAGAATAAACAGCTAAATTGGTTCTAGTCCTAACACTTTACGACCGTTAATACTTGCAATATTGACCATTTCATCTAAGTGTGGGAAACGGCAACCCGCAGCCAATAGGCTTAATTCTTGCCATAAATCGCCTTCACATAGAAGAACCATGTAATCACAAATATTATCTGTGCCTAGGGCAACAGTGATACCTTCGGGAATCATTTCATCTGCAGGCGTAAGTGTATTATGGAATGGCATAAGATCTTCTTTGCGATTACTGTCAATCCATGCCATCGGACAGGCTATCATCATCATTTTGGCTTTACGCATTTTTTCGTAAAGTTTGTAGCGATATTCTTTTGAATGTGAGCCAATGGAAATACCGTGGATACCCACAACTCGCCCCTCCATTCCGTGTTCAATGGTTTTGTCGCAAAGTTGCTCAGTTTCTTTTTCACTTGGATTGTTGAATTGGTCGACATGTACATGACACATAATTCCAAGCGATTTAGCCTTATCTAACAAGATATCCATCGCCTCTAGGCCACGTCCATAATCCAATTCATCACGATATGGTAAGCCACCAATCATATCTACCATTTCTGCACCAATATCAAACCATTTACGCGCAGTGGGTTCGATTACCCCTTTTAAAGTTTGATTGGCAAATTTTAAAATAATGTCGTGTTTATACACTTCGCGAGCTTTGTGTGCGGCAATAATTGCACGATCTTCACAAATAGGGTCTATATCGACAAAGGTACCAAATGCGGTTACACCTTGGGATATCATTAATTCAATGGATTGGCAAAAACGTGCGTAATAATCACCAACACTGGAAGTGCGTTTTACTTCATCAACCAAATCCCATTTTTGTTGCAAATTACTGCTATGATAAATCCCAATTTTCTCTGGCGTCATCGTAAAAGCGCGGTCAGCATGTGCATGGGCATTTACCTATCCGCCTTTTTTGATAATTTCATCGCGAATATAGGTTTTAAAACTACGAACGTGGCTTTTCATACAAACTCCATAAAAAAGAAAGGATAAAAAGACGAGAATGTATATTAATTGAAAGGTGCTGTAAGTACGGCGAGAAGCATTATGATAATGTTATGAAAAACTCACGGATTTTCATTAATAACATTTTTCAGTCTTAAACTTAGTCGTGAGTATAAAGGCTTAAGGGCAAAAAATCTATTCTTTTATGCCCTTATAGATTATTTTTCAAAGAAGAAATTTTGTAATTGGAAGGCTTCTAAGAAGATCCCAAGTGGCGGTCTGTCTGAAGATTGCTCGATATAATCTTTATCGAATTTTTTGTAATTACCTTTGCGATCAATATGATATTGTGTTCCATCAGGTTGAATCACCACATTCCAGTGGAAATTAGAAGCAAGCACCCAGTCATCCCCCTTAAGATCAAAGAGATTACGTCCCTGACTATAATCCATCAACGGGTTTTCTACGCTGAACACTGTTTGCATTAATGCAGAAAAAATATCAGCATGATTACTTAATCCATTCTGTTTGCCTACCGGTAAATCTTTCCAATATACAAGCAATGGCACTTGAACTTCATCGCGCCCAAAGTAGTTTTCTCGCTCTTTTTCATTCATTTCATTAAAGGTTACACCATGCTCTGACGTGATAATGACTAACGTATTTTCAAGCGGTGTAGTTTCTAACGTTTTTGCTAAAAGAGAATCAATGTCCTGCAAAGTGCGGTCATAATCTGATGGATTTTTACCCTCCAAGGCTAAATCCAAATAAGCAAACCAAGGGGAGTCTGTTTTTTGCGCTTTAATAAAATCATTGAGATTTTTTACCGCACTTTCATTATTTGGTTTGTTGGTTTTATTTGATGGAAGTTTTATTTCACGAAATAATGCTTGGCGGAAGACGCTATCTTTGAAATTCGTAGAAGAAAATAAACCCAATTGATAATTTTCAGCACGTAATTTTTCGATTAAAACAGATTGGGTATGATTGCTTAAAATGCTATCTGTGTAATTTGCATTTAGCCCGTAAAATAATCCAATTAAGCCTGCGTTGTTACTGTTACCTGTGCTGTAATGATTAGTGAATTCTGTTGAACTTGTCGCAAATTCAGCAAGTTTTGGCATCTTTTCACTAGAAATCGCATCATAGCGCAAACCTGAAACCGTTACGATCAGAATATTAGGTTTGTACGTAATGGGTGCGTAAGTGAGTTCTTTTTTCGGATAATCAATTTTTAAGGCATCTAAACGACCTTCTTGCGCCAATTTTTGCGTATATTCTTCTCCATCCAAGAAACCGTGTTTTTCTAAAAAAGAACGAGCTGTCATTGGATAAGATAAAGGGAAATTAGAGCGTTGCATGGTGATAGGACGATACAAATAAGCATCTGCCCAAGCATAAATTAAATGCGTCGCAATGAACATTGCGGTTAAGAATATGCCGGTGCCTTTTAGCCATTTTTGGCGTTCAAGACTGCGTAATTTTTCCCAACTCCAGCGAGAAAATAACATTTGTGCCAGTAAAACTATTGGCATTGGTGCAAAGAATATTTGCCAATCGCGTGACATTTCACCATTTTCTGGATTGACCAGCAAATTCCATACAACAGAGGATAAATGCAGATTAAAACGATTGAAAACAGCAGTATCAAATAATAATAAAGTTGTACAAATGGTGGAAAAAATTACGGTTAATCCGCGAAAAGTGCGGTGATTTTTAACAATGAAACTCAGTGGAAAGACAACGAGTAAGTACAACGCAAAAACATTGAAACTAAAATGCCCGAACAAACTCACAAAGAAATAAAGTTTTCCTGCTAGAGTATCTGGCCAGTCAATGATAAAGGCATAACGAGTGCCAATAAGAATAGCAACAATAATATTAAAAAAGGCAAACCAATGGCCCCACGAAATTTTTCGTGAAACGTCATCGCGGTATTGTTTGCCGCTGAAGGTGCCTTTTTTAATCCATTTCATATTAACGTGTTTTTACTGCATTGATTAAGGAATTAGAAAACGCTTGAGCCAATGCCTCGCGTTGAGTTTGTGGCACACTGGTGGTTAATAAATTGCTTGCCATGTTACCCAGAGCGATTAAAGAAAGATCTACTGGTGCTTTATGTTTTTCTAATACTGTGATCATATCGTTTACAATCGCACTTAATTGAGCATCAGAATATTTAGAATGTTGAGCCATAATGTCAAAAATAAAACAAAAAATTTGGCTTATGATACCCGATTATTTCGTAGAACCTAAATAATTTCTTTTTTCTTGCTGAAAAAGTGCGGTTATAATTTGCGACAAATTTTTCAAAGGTGACAAAAATGAGTATTACCGTTAATCAAATTGTTTTGCATCAGTTAGTCAAAAATGTGGATGGCGATAGCATAAAAATGGAAAGCGTATTACGCGATGAGTTGCTGTTAATTACGCCAGAAGTAGAACAAATGATGTTGCAACTTCATCAAGGCTATCAAAATAAAGCTAAGGCTTTTGGTGTGTTTCAGGAAAAGTCTATATTTGCACAACATTTAAATCGTTTATTGGAACAAGAAATTGAGTTTTTAGGTTTTAGTCAATATTCAACAAAATTGCTTGCAGATGAGCTAGGTAAATATAACTTTGCAGACAGTGGAACCTTGATTTTATGTCAATATAATTTCTTAGCGACAGATTATTTGTTTATTGCATTACTTGATAGCCGTCATAGCATGTTAGTCGATGAGCATTTAGATATTCGCCGTACAGAATATCTTGATATTACTCAATTTGATATTGCGGCAAGAGTGAATTTGACGGATTTGCAGGTGAATGCGAACTCTAATCGTTATTTAACTTTCATAAAAGGCCGTGTAGGTCGCAAAATTAGTGATTTCTTTATGGATTTTTTAGGTGCCGAAGAAGGATTAAATCCACAAGTACAAAATCAGTGTTTATTGCAAGCAGTGAGTGATTACTGCGATCAAGGCGAACTCAACAAAGAGCAAACTCAAGCAGTGAAAAAACAAGTGTTTGAATATTGCAAAGCTCAACTTGCTGGCGGTGATGAAATTGAATTGCAGGAACTTTCTGATTCCTTACCCACTCTAAACGAACAGCCTTTTGTTACCTTTGCGGGAGAACAAAACTATGGCTTGGAAGATAGCATTCCGCCAGTACGTTCAACCTTAAAATCCCTAACGAAATTCACTGGATCAGGAAAGGGAGTGAGTATTAGTTTCGATGCCGATTTATTAAATACTCGAATTCAATGGGAACCGATGACGGATACGCTTACTATCAAGGGTTTACCGCCGAATTTAAAAGATCAATTACAAAAGGCTTTAAAATCAGAGAATTAATTTGGAAATATGCTCAAACTTGGGTATTATTTGACAGTACTTTTGCACAAATAAGGTAAAGAAAATGCAAGTTAAAACACTTTTAGGCGCAACCTTTTTAGCATTAAGCGTCGCTTCTTGTTCCACCGTTGAAAAAGTTGTATATCGAATTGATGTACCACAAGGCAACTATTTAGAAGCGACTACAGTTGCTCAAGTTAAAGAAGGCATGACTGCTCAACAAGTACAATATTTGTTGGGTACGCCAGTATTAATCGATCCTTATAATAGTCAGACTTGGTACTATGTGTTCTTACAACAACGTGCTTATGAAACACCTGTTCAACACACTTTCACGGTAAAATTTGATCAACGTGGGATGGTGACTGAAACCAATCTAGATAAACCTTTGCCAGAAGTTTCGCAACAAGGCGAGAATAACACCATTATTCAAACTGGTGAGAAAGCAAAATCAAGCTGGTGGCAATTCTGGAAATAATCTTTCTATTTTCACCGCACTACAACAAGAACTATTGATAAAAAGAAATCCCCAATGTCAAAACTCTTGCTCGTTGATGATGATGTTGAATTGACGGAGTTACTTTCATCTCTTTTAACGCTAGAAGGGTTTGATGTTCAAACAGCAAATAATGGATTAGAGGCATTACAAAAACTGGATGAAAGCCATGAGTTGGTTTTACTTGATGTGATGATGCCTAAGCTAAATGGTCTTGATACATTAAAAGAAATTCGTAAAGTCTCTAATGTGCCAGTGATGATGCTTACTGCAAGAGGTGACGATATCGATCGCGTGCTTGGCTTAGAATTGGGGGCAGATGATTACTTGCCTAAGCCATTTAATGATCGTGAATTAGTGGCAAGAATTAGAGCGATTTTGCGTCGAAGTGTGTCGCCATCAAATAATGTTGACGATACAAAAGAAATATTATCTTTTGAGAATGTAACCTTATATTTGACTCGCCAAACTGTAATGCATGGTGAGGAAAACTTAAATTTAACGGATTATGAGTTTAAGATCCTTCAGCGATTAATAGAATCAAAGGGGGATATTGTTACTCGTGAAGAATTAAGTTTAGAAGTGCTAGGAAAAACATTAAGTCCGTTCGACCGCTCTCTTGATATGCATATATCTAATTTGAGACGAAAGCTACCAGAGCGAGAAAGCAAATTGCCTTGGTTTAAAACTTTACGCGGAAAAGGCTATCTTTTAGTCACTTAGTTTTATGAAATTGCGTAGTTTTTTCTGTTTAAATCAACTTGCAATCAGAACATTTGCTATGTTCTGGTTTTCTTTTTTTATCATGATGAGCCTTGTGATCGTGCTACCCAATCTCGATCTTAGACTCTATTCTCCTCTAGAAGAAGCAGATATTGTTAACTATCAAAAAAAAATCCTAAATATCGTTCGTAATGGTCAATTACAGGGGCTAATTTCAGAAGTTCCTGATTTACCTTCAGATAAATTTCAACCTTCTAGACCAGTTCTGATTAATTTACAAACTAAAGATATTCTAGGTGAATTACCCGAGGAAACCACCTATATTCGAAGATTTACGGAGGCATCCAATAATTTTTCAGAACCTAAACGTAAAAATTTCAATGAAGTACAGATATCAGGTCCATTTCAAGTATATTTAGGGGATGGGGCCAATTCTTATGCCTTATACTTTATTTCTTACGTTAACCCACAGCGTGAGATCTTTAATTATGTTTTTGATAGACCTATTATATTGATTCTGCTTATTCTTTTAATTACTAGCCCGTTACTTTGGTGGTTTACAAGAATGCTGACTAAGCCGATTTCTCGCTTGCAAGAAGCAGCGAATTCAGTGGCATTAGGCAATTTTAAAATTGATAAGAGCTTAGTGGCTAATGGTCCATTAGAATTACGTCAAGTTGGTCAAAGTTTTAATCGAATGGCAGCCTCTATTGATCATCTAATCTCTAATCAACAAACACTACTTTCATCTATTTCACATGAATTAAAAACACCACTCACTCGTTTACAGTTGACTACAGCGCTTGTTCGCCATGAATGTGGTGAAACAGATAGCGTAAAACGCATTGAAAGAGAAATTGGGCGCATGGATAAAATGATTAGTGAATTGCTTCTACTTTCACGCCAGCAAATGAATAGCCAAATGGAACGGGATATTTTTTATGCCAATACGCTTTGGACTGATATTATCAACGATGCAAAATTTGAGGCAGAGCAACGTGGTATAGCGTTTCTCACAAATATTCGTTTACCAAAAAATGAATTACAACTTAACGGCAATTTTAGATTGCTAGAAAGTGCGATCGAAAACATTGTGACAAATGCGCTTAAATATACCAAGGATAAGATCGAACTTCATATTTTTATCCAAGAAGAAGAAGAAGAAGAAGAATTTCTCAGGATCCGTATAGATGACAACGGATCTGGAGTCCATCCAGATGAATTTGAAAAAATCTTCAAACCATTTTATCGAGTAGATGAGACGCGAACTAGAACGACTGGCGGTACAGGACTAGGATTGGCGATTGTGTCTAATGTTATTCAGGAACATCAAGGAAAGGTCTGGGCTGAAAAAAGCCCACTAGGCGGGCTTACTGTTACTATACGATTGCCGTTATGGCTCAGTAAATAAAAATAATAATCCGCACGTAAAACGTGCGGTTTTTAGGCTCCCCTATAAGGGCCTATACTTCACAAGCCCCTCAAGGGGCTTGTGAGAACTGACAACTGCGTCTAATTATTTCCTTGATTACCCCTTAAAGGGGTCAACATGTTCTTTCGTTGATAAATTATCTTGAACCATATCTTCTTTTTCTTGGTTTCTTATATAATCCTCTACCACTTTTGTATTTAACCCTACTGTGCTTACAAAAAATCCTTTCGCCCAGAAATGCCTATTTCCATATCTATATTTTAAGTTCGCGTGTCTTTCAAAAATCATCAGCGCTGACTTCCCCTTCAGATAGCCCATAAAACCTGATACTGATATTTTAGCTGGGATTTTTAAGAGCATATGGATATGGTCTGGCATTGCATGCGCTTCTATTATCTCCACATTTTTATAGTCACATAACTGCCTCAATATTTGACCTATATCTGCTCTTAACTTTCCATAAATTGCTTTTCTTCTATACTTCGGGATAAATACAATGTGATACTTACAGTTCCATTTTGTGTGTGATAGACTTGAATCGTCACTGGTTTTACTTACCATGATAATCCTCCTATATGTTGAATTTTGGTTGTCAGCCTTGTTCATTATATAGCGAGGATTTTTTCTGTTTATCGCTTAAGCTATTTGGCTCCATACGCATAGCGTATGGTTTTTATAGCCAGACTTTTGTCTGGCTATAATCAAAAGTGCGGTAAATTTTCACCGCACTTCTCGTCTAGGCATTATCCACGGCAAAAGAAATCACTTCATTAATTTTTTCACAACCTAACGCAACCATAATTAGACGATCGACTCCCAGCGCAACGCCAGAAGAATTTGGTAAGCCAGCTTCCAATGCAGCCAGAAAACGTTCGTCAATATCTCGAACTGGCAATCCATGTTTCTTTCTTTGCTGATTATCTAATTCAAAACGATGTCTTTGTTCTCGTGCATCTGTCAATTCATGGAAACCATTTGCCAGTTCCAAGCCTTTGTAATAAAACTCAAAGCGTTCTGCAACCCGCTGATCTTCTGGGCTCACTTGTGCTAGGGCGGCTTGTGTTGAAGGGAAATGATAAACCGCAACAGGTCGATCTTTTCCTATTTGAGGTTCAACGACTTCACTAAATAAGAACTGCAATAAAGTATCGCGTTCTTCATCATCTTCAGCAATAAAGTTATGTTTACGCGCGGTTTCGATTAATTCTGAACGTTCTGCAGATAAAGGATCTAAGCCTACATATTCTTGGAAAACAAATTGATAGCTTAAACTTTCTGCAGGTGGGCAATCTAAAATTTGTTGGAGTAAATCATCCACTTCATTAATTAAACGATGCATACTAAAGTGCGGTCGATACCATTCCAACATGGTAAATTCTGGATTGTGGCGATTACCAGCTTCTTCATTACGGAACACTTTACTGATTTGGAATATTGGTCCACTGCCTGCAGCAAGCAAGCGTTTCATATGATATTCAGAGCTTGTAGAAAGCCAAAGTGTTTTGGATTGTTCACCAAAAGGCGCGAGAAATTCCGTGCTAAATGTGGAAAGGTGCAAATCAGTAACGCCAAATTCACTTAGAACAGGCGTCTCAACTTCAAGCAAGCCTCGCTCTGTAAAAAATTGACGAATTTCAGCAATAATTTTTGCACGTTTAAGCAGATTTTTTATATCGGCAGAAGGTTGCCAATGAGTAAGTGCGGTCATTTTTATTCCCATTTTTAAATTTGCATCATTGTAAACGAGAGCTCTTCTCAACTCAATCTAAGCTTTTTTGAGGTAGATCACAAAATCATCTTTTTCCCCTTTCCCTACATAAAAAACGTTATTAATTTGTAACAAAAAATGGCAGAATGACCTCCTAGATTACCCTTTTAGGGTGATTTCTATTTTTTACTTTCTACATTTATTGGAGGATATCGTGCAAACAGTTAATGTCGATATTGCAATTGTTGGCGCTGGTGGCGGCGGTTTACGTGCAGCGATTGCAGCTGCAGAAGCAAATCCTAACTTAAAAATTGCATTAGTTTCAAAAGTGTACCCAATGCGTAGCCATACTGTGGCAGCAGAAGGTGGCGCAGCGGCAGTTATCAAAGAAGAAGATTCTTACGATAAACACTTCCAAGATACTGTTGCTGGTGGTGACTGGCTTTGCGAACAGGATGTTGTGGAATATTTCGTACAACACTCACCAGTGGAAATGACTCAATTAGAACGTTGGGGATGCCCTTGGAGCCGTAAAGCTGATGGCGATGTAAACGTGCGTCGTTTCGGTGGGATGAAAATCGAACGTACTTGGTTCGCGGCAGACAAAACCGGTTTCCACTTATTACATACTCTTTTCCAAACATCCATTCAATATCCACAAATTCAACGTTTTGACGAGCACTTCGTTTTAGATATCTTAGTTGATGATGGTCATGCTCGCGGTATGGTAGCAATGGATATGATGGAAGGTTCCCTTGTTCAAATCAACGCAAACGCGGTTGTGATTGCAACTGGTGGTGGTTGTCGTGCATTTAAATTCAATACCAACGGCGGTATTGTAACAGGTGACGGGTTATCTATGGCGTATCGTCATGGTGTACCACTTCGTGATATGGAGTTTGTTCAATATCACCCAACAGGTTTACCGAATACCGGTATCTTAATGACTGAAGGTTGCCGAGGTGAAGGTGGTATCTTGGTTAATAAAGATGGCTATCGCTATCTTCAAGATTACGGTCTAGGACCAGAAACACCAATTGGCAAACCACAAAATAAATATATGGAACTTGGCCCTCGCGATAAAGTTTCTCAAGCATTCTGGCAAGAATGGAAAAAAGGTAATACCTTAAAAACTGCGAAAGGCGTAGATGTGGTGCATTTAGATTTACGTCATCTTGGTGAAAAATATTTACATGAGCGTCTGCCATTCATTTGTGAATTAGCAAGTGCTTATGAAGGTGTAAATCCAGTGAATGAACCAATTCCAGTTCGTCCAGTTGTTCACTACACGATGGGCGGTATTGAGGTTGATTTTAACAGCGAAACTCGTATCAAAGGTTTATTTGCTGTAGGTGAATGTGCATCTTCAGGTTTACATGGTGCAAATCGTTTAGGATCTAACTCTTTAGCTGAACTTGTTGTGTTAGGTCGTGTAGCAGGGGAATATGCGGCGCAACGTGCAGTTGAGGCTCAATCTGTAAATCAAAGTGCGGTTGATGCTCAAGCAAAAGATGTTGTTGCTCGTTTAGAAGCCCTTCATAAACAAGAAGGTAATGAATCTTGGTCTGAAATCCGTGATGAAATGGGTTCTGTAATGGAAGAAGGCTGTGGTATTTACCGTGACCAAGCAAGCATGCAAAAAGCAGTAGATAAAATTGCAGAATTAAAAGAACGTTACAAACGTATTCGCGTAGCAGATAACTCAAGCGTGTTCAATACAGATGTACTTTACACAGTTGAGTTAGGCTACATCCTAGATGTTGCACAATCTATTGCAAATTCAGCGATTGAACGTAAAGAATCTCGTGGTGCCCATCAACGCTTAGATTACACTGAACGTGATGATGTAAATTATTTAAAACACACACTTGCTTTCTACAATGAGAATGGTGCGCCTCGCATTGAATACAGTCCGGTGAAAATTACTAAATCTCAACCTGCAAAACGTGTTTACGGTGCGGAAGCAGAAGCTCAAGAAGCAGCTGCGAAAGCTAAGGAGCAAGCAAATGGCTAATTCACCAGTAATGAATGTTGAAGTATTACGCTACAATCCTGAAATCGATCAAGAGCCGCATCTAAGTACCTATCAAGTACCTTATGATAATCAAACTTCATTGCTTGATGCGTTAGGTTATATTAAGGATAAACTTGAGCCATCTCTTTCTTATCGTTGGTCTTGCCGTATGGCGATTTGTGGTTCTTGCGGGATGATGATAAATAATAAACCGAAATTGGCTTGTAAAACGTTCTTACGTGATTACAGCGGCCATATGCGTATTGAGCCGTTAGCAAACTTCCCAATTGAACGCGACTTAGTGGTTGATTTAAGCCACTTTATCGAAAGTTTAGAGGCAATTAAACCTTATATTATTGGTAACGAAGCACCTGCATTAGATGGTAAACCGCATCCATCGAAAGAATTGCAAGCAAGTCGCACTAAACAAACACCAGCACAGCTTGAGAAATATCGTCAATTCTCAATGTGTATCAACTGTGGTTTATGCTATGCCGCTTGCCCTCAATTTGGTTTAAATCCTGAATTCTTAGGCCCAGCAGCTATTACTATGGCTCATCGTTATAATCTTGATAACCGTGACCATGGTAAAGCAAAACGTATGTCATTATTAAATGGTAAAAACGGGGTTTGGAGTTGTACTTTCGTTGGCTATTGCTCAGAAGTTTGTCCAAAACATGTGGATCCTGCTTCTGCAATTAACCAAGGAAAAGTGGAAAGTGCCAAAGATTATGTTATCTCTATGCTAAAACCAAAAAGCTAAGGGGGAAGGAATGTCAGTAACAGTGAGTAAACGTAAAAAATATGTTCGTCCAATGACAGCGACTTGGTGGCAAAAATTGGACTTCTACAAAGCTTATATGCTACGTGAAGCGACTTCAATCTTTGCTGTATGGTTTTGTATTGTATTGCTTTATGGTGTTCTTTGCCTTGCAAGCAATCTAATGCCAGGCTTAGGCATCTTGAGCTTTATTGAGTTTTTAAGAAACCCAATTGTGGTGTTCTTAAATATTATTACGCTTATCGCAACGCTTTATCATACGGTAACATATTTCTTAATGACCCCGAAAGTGATGAATATCATTGTAAAAAATGAACGCTTACCACACACTGTTGTAAGAAATGCACTTTGGGCGGTAACCGCATTAGTTAGCGTGATTGCGTTAGTTTTAGTTTATATTTAAGGGAGAGAAAAAATGGTTGATCAAAATCCAAAACGCTCCGGCGAACCGCCAGTATGGTTAATGTTCGGTGCAGGCGGCACAGTGAGTGCAATTTTCTTCCCAGTCGTTATTTTAATTATCGGTTTGTTATTACCATTTGGTTTAGTCGATGCGCATAATTTAATTACTTTTGCTTATTCTTGGATTGGTAAATTAGTTATTTTAGTGCTTACTATTTTTCCAATGTGGTGTGGTTTACACCGTATTCATCACGGTATGCACGATCTTAAAGTACACGTGCCAGCAGGTGGATTTATCTTTTATGGTTTAGCCACAATTTATACTGTTTGGGTATTATTTGCGGTAATAAACCTGTAATAAAAATGATATAAATAAAAAAACGAGTCTAAGACTCGTTTTTTTATTTTATATATCAAGTAAACATTTTTTAGTTTGTTTTACTTTATAAATTTGATTGAATTTTTTATAAATGGCTTAAGTATTCAGTACCTAAATTTCCCATTTGTCTCAAAATCCAAGCTTGTTTTTTACGAACTAATAAGCTTGGCTTATTTACTTTATAAATGATTGGATTGGGTAACACAGCAGCTAAAAGTGCGGCTTCATTTTGAGATAAATTTTTAGCGGATTTTTTAAAGTAATAGCGACTTGCCGCTTCCACACCAAAAATACCGTTCCCAAATTCTGCAATATTTAAATACACTTCTAAAATACGTTTTTTTGACCAAGTCAGCTCGAGCAACATAGTTGCTGGAACTTCTAAACCTTTTCTTAGCCAATTTTGTCCATGCCAAAGCATTAAGTTTTTAGCGGTTTGCTGGGAAATGGTTGATGCCCCTCTAATTCCTTTTTTAGATTTTTCGTTATACCGAATTGCTCGTTGGATAGCCTCAAAATCAAAGCCTAAATGTTCAGGAAAACGCTGATCTTCTGATGCAATCACGGCTAGCTGAATATTGGGAGAAATATTTTCTAGGCTGACCCAGTCATATTGAATTTGGTATCGAAAATCGCCTTGTAAAAGATTAGCGACTTTTTGTTGTACCATATAAGCGGAAAATGGAATAGGTAAAAAGCGAAAAAGCAGCAACAAAGCAAAAACGGCGAAAAAAAAACGAAAGACAACTCGCTGCCAGTTTTTTTTCCACCATTTAGGACTAAATAAGTGAGAAAGTGCGGTAAAAATTCGCTTAGTTTTTTTTAATGAGATCAATATGTTGTTTCATCCATTGCATAAAATCAGGCTCCATCGTTTTAATCATATTGGAACCTCGAGTGATTGTTGCAGCACTTGTATTCAGATTTTGTTGAATTTCACGCTGAGGCATATTTTTATCAATCAGCTGAGAGACAATCTGCAAGCGTAATCCTACTGCATCCCGTTCGTCTGCCGTTAATAATAAGGTTAGAAATTCCTGCGCTTTGTTTTCTTCAAAGGCAGTTTTTAGCATTTGAAGAAAGGCATTCCATTGTTCTAAATTGCGGCTGATATACATAATTACGCTCCCATTCCACACTATTAAACTAGTGCGTTTAGTATAGCCGATTCAATTCTTCTTGGCTAAATATTTGTGGGTTTTCTTTATTTTGTAAAATTTGATAGTAAAAATCATAAGTGACTACATTTTGCACATAACCACGAGTTTCGTAAAAAGGAATGGAGGAAACAAATTCGTCTAATGCAAGTTTTCCATTAGCGCGGCTTAACCATTTTTCTACTCTATTTGCCCCTGCATTGTAAGCTGCTGCAATCAATATTCGATTATTAGGATATTTTCCATTGAGTTCATTCAGATGTGTGGTACCTAGCAAAATATTATTCAATGGTTTGAATAAATCTTGTTCGCCTTGATAAGATAGTTGATTATTCTCTGCAGTCAATTTTGCCGTGCTTGGCAGAAGTTGCATTAAGCCCCGCGCATTTGCAGAAGATTGTGCCATTGGATTCCAAGCACTTTCTTGACGGGCTATTGCCATAGCAAAAGTTTTGCTGATATTTAAATCCTGTAATGCTGCATTGAAGTATTCAGGATAAGCATTTGGCAGTCGAAGGGTCAGGTAATCCCGCGCTTTTGCAACAATAGAAGCATCAACAGTTAATTCAAACCATTGTTGGTTTTCAGCATATTCTGCAAGTTTTAGCTGTGTTGTGAAATCAGCGTTATCAAGTAAAATTCTCCAACGTTGTTTTGCTAAACCATTTCGTCCAAGTTCTCTAAGCTCTCGAATCATCGCGAAAACTTGCTCGAAAGGAAGTTGTTCTTCTACGGTAAAACTTGGTGCTACTGGAAAATCGACTTTATATGCTTGCTTTAATTGTGCAGCAGCCAACATTGGATAGAATCCCCGCTCTTTTGAAAGTGCGGTCAGTTTTTCTATATTTTTTGATATATCTTGTTTAGCTTCCCAATAACGCCATTCTTGTTTTGCTTTTCCTTCAGTAGTAAGTGAATTAAGCCACGGAGAAAGCTCTGTCTTCTGCCAAATTGCCATTCGTAAACGGCGTTCGGTTAGATTATCAGTTTTTAATTGTTGGATTTGTTCATCACGCCATTTTTGAAAATCAACATTTTCATTATCAAAAAAACGATTTAAAAAGGCTGTTTTCCACTGTTTGATTTCATCTTCTGAGAGTTGCCAAGTTTCAGCCCATTGCTGATAGAGTTCAAAACTTGGATTCTCTATTTCTTCCGATAATGTTTTTAGATAACGAGGAAAAGCGTCGATTAATATACTTTTATATAAAGTGCTAGGATTGCTGTTCTTTATAATCTCAGCAAGTTGTTTAGGATTTTCTACTTGATTTTGTTCTTCTTGAACCCTGTTATTTTCTTTAGCATTATCAGACGTTGCTGATGTTTGTTGTTCCTCTAACGTGGATAGTTTTTGTAATAAGGTTTGAAATGCTGGCGTCACAAAAGGGTAATTTTGTTGCACTAATGCATTGAGTTCATTTATTGCTTGTTGTTTGCCCTGAATGTCATCATTTTTTAAAAAGGCGATTTTGGTTTCCCAAAAGCGTGCTAGTAAATCATATTGCAAAGGATAGCCTTGCAATGAGTCTATTAAGGTTTTTGTGATATTTTGAGTCGTTTCAGAAAATTGCTGGCTTTTTACCGCACTTTTTAGCAAACCTTCAACCTGCAAAAAGGTTTCACGTTGTTTCAAATGTTTTAAGTAGTCTTGATGCTGTGCTGACGCCCAGTTTTGTTTTTCTTGCTCAAGATTGATGGATGCTGTTGCCGTGTTAGGTGAATCGGCAAAAGCAGAAAGTTCGGTCAAAATGCAGAGAGAAATTAAAGCGACTTTTTTCATGTTAGCTTATTAGAATTGAGGATGGCTAAAATACTTTTTTAAATGGTTTTACAATAACATTACCATATACGCCAGCTTCTACATAAGGATCTTGTGCCGCCCAGTCTTTTGCTGCTTGTAAGTTTTCGAATTGTACAATTACGGTTGAACCAGTAAAACCTGCCTCTCCAGGATTTTCATCGTCGATAGCTGGATTGGGACCTGCCGTAAGTAAACGGTTTTCTGCTTGAAGTTGTTTTAAACGAGCTAAGTGTTGCTCGCGTACGGCAAGACGTTTTTCTAATGTATTTGGAATATCTTGAGCAAAAATCACATAGAACATCATTATTTCCTTATATTAACAGGCGTTTTGTTCCGCCTCTAACTCCGCAATTGAGGCTAATGCTTTTTCTAATTCGTGATTATTTTCACGAGGAATCGTGCGTGAGCGACTATTATTATCTACTGCAACGAAAGTAAATACCGCATCAGTCACGCAATAACGTTCACCAATTGGCTCACTTGCCACTTTTTTCACCCATACTTCTACTTTAATTTTAATAGAAGAGCGTCCTACTTTTAGACATTGACCGTAGCAACAAACCACATCGCCTACAGAGATTGGTTTGATGAAATTCATGCTTTCAACCGCAACAGTAACTACGCGCCCATGTGCGATTTCTTTTGCTAAAATCGCACCGCCCATATCCATTTGAGACATGATCCAACCGCCGAAAATATCTCCATTAGCATTGGTATCAGAAGGCATTGCTAAGGTTCTTAGTAATAGAATCCCTTTGGAATGGCGGCCATTTTTATCAGTAAAATTGGAAGACATTATTTTTCTCCATCTTTTGAATTTGAATCATCTTTAGGTAAATAGCGATAGATATAAGCACCTGAAATAATCGTTGCAATCACCGTCATTCCAATAATTCCGAAAGATTTGAAATCAACCCAAGCTTCTTCCGACATATTATGGCTGATATAAATATTCACCAACATACAAATAATAAAGAATAATGCCCAGCCGAGGTTAAGTGTATTCCAAGCCTTTTCGGGCAGTTGTAGCTCTTTGCCAAGTAATTTCTTGATTAATGAGGTTTTAAATTGAAATTGTGCGACGAGTAAAACAATAGCAAACAAGGCATTGATAATTGTCACTTTCCATTGCAAATAGCGGATTTCATTAAAGTAAGCAGTTAAAAGTCCAAAAAAAACGACCGCACTTGCCATGATTTTTTGTTGTTTTTCAACTGTTCCGTATTTCCATTTTAAAATCACGATCTGCAAAATTGTTGCAACTACTAATACGATGGCTGCTTCACGTACACCACCAAGTTTGTAAGTGACAAAAAATAAAATTAAAGGGATAAAGTCAAGGAGTTGTTTCATATTGATTAATCCTTCATAAATAAACTGTAGAAACGATAAGTCACTACTAGCATAAAAATATTAAGCAATGTGGTGAAAATACCTATTACTATATCAAATACAGCGTTATTGGAAAATGCGCTTAATTGGAAAATGAGAACTGGCACTAGAAAATAAACCAGTAGAGTGTAAATAAACAATACGCCTTTTCGAGTATTTCCTCGCATCCAAATTTTTCGGATAGTTTGCGAAAGTGTATCTTGAGTCGAAAGATAATGTACTACCGTTAAATTTAAACGGGCGAAGAACCAAACACCAACAATCATCGCGATAAGAGACATTATAGAGGGAGATTTTTTTGTGAGTAACGCAGCAAATGCTTCTCCAAGACCAAGTAACATTGGGGCAACCATTAATAGATCTAACAGTATTACGCCTACAAAACGACGCAAGGTAAGTGAGAAGGTTTCACCCAAAGTGCGGTAAATTTGTAAGCTAATTTTATGGATTGAGGTTAATCCCCAAGCTGCAATAAAGCTCGTTAAAATTTGAGTGATTGCAACTGAAAAGATAAAACCAGTGATATCTGTATTGGCGAGATTTAATACATCATTTTTATTTTCATCATTAACTAGAAAACTTAAAAGTGCACTGGCGCTTTGCACAATAAATAAAATTGCGACAAATTGCAGCATGATTTTTTGTTGATTACGGAAAAAGTTCCAACTGTCTTGCAATACTTGTGTAAAGTTAATTTGCATGATTATCTCTCTATAAAAATGGTGGCGCAATTATACAAGGTTTGCTGATTATTGCATAAATATCGTTAGTGAGGTTATGAATTCACGTTGAATTGAGTATATAAGACAAAAGTGGGCAAGTATGCCCACTTTTTTGTTACCCTTAGGGAGGTTGTTTGTATTATTTTTTCTTCGCGTATTTTAATGAGTCAATGGCTACCGCTAGAATAATAATGCTTCCTTTGATGATGTATTGCCAGTAAGGGTTTACACCGATGTAAGTTAAACCGTAGTTGATAACAGTAAAGATAATAACACCTGTGATAACACCAATTACGGTACCTACACCACCAGCGAAAGACACACCACCCACTACGCAAGCGGCGATAGCGTCTAATTCATACATGAAACCTAAGTTGTTAGTTGCAGAACCGATACGACCAGCTTCGAGCATACCGCCAAAGGCATAGAACATACCTGCAATCATATAGATTACAACTAAGTTACGTGCAACGTTTACACCAGATACTTTCGCTGCTTCTGGGTTCCCCCCAATAGCAAAGACGTTTTTACCGAAGCGTGTTTTGTTCCACATAATCCATACTAATAATGCTGCGATAGCTGCATAGATCGTGATGTAAGAGAGTTTAAAACTACCGATTCGGAAGAAACCTTGTGCGAATATTGAAAAATTTTCGCTAAAACCTGCGATTGGGGAACCACCTACTGCATCATAGTAAAGTGAGTTGAATCCATATACGATAATCATTGTGCCCATTGTCGCAATAAATGGAGTCACATTTAAATAAGCAATAATTAAACCATTAATCAAGCCGATTAGCGCACCCACCGCGCATACTGCGAGAATTACGACAGGAATTGGAATTTCTCCCATTTCAGGGAACACTCGGTTCATATTTTCCATTGACTGCAACATGGTTGCAGAGATAACCGCAGCCAAACCAACTTGGCGACCAGCAGATAAGTCTGTCCCTTGTGTAATCAACAATCCAGCAACCCCGAGAGCAATAATTAAGCGCACAGAAGATTGGGTTAAGATGTTACTGAAGTTGATTAAATTTAAAAAGGTTGGATCTTGCGCAATAATAATGCCGAGCAAAATCAGCAAGACAAAATAAATCGCATTTTGTTTTAATAAATCAAAGGATTTGTTTTTTTGTAAGGCACTCATGATTTGTTCCTTTTATCTTTATAAATATTTCGCAGCGAGTTGCAAGATTTCTTCTTGTGAAGTTTTTGCAGTTTCTACAATACCCGCTAATTTACCGTTACTCATCACTAAAATACGGTCAGTTACACCTAGTAATTCAGGCATTTCTGATGAAATCATAATAATGCCTTTATCTTTTTTAGCGAGTTCTTGAATGAGTTGGTAAATTTCAAATTTTGCCCCGATGTCGATACCACGAGTCGGCTCATCAAGCATCAGAATTTCAGGTTGAGTTAAAAGCCAACGACCGATAATGACCTTTTGTTGGTTGCCGCCAGAAAGAGAACCAATTGCTGTTCTATGTGATGGCGTTTTAACATTCATTGAATCAATTACCCACTGGGTATCACTTTTCATTTTCTTCGTGCTAAGTAATTTCCATGGTGTGAGATAAGATTTCATATTTGAAATCAAAGAGTTAAATTCAATGCTTAAATTAGAGTAAATACCTGTTGAACGACGCTCTTCAGTTACCAATGCAAAGCCATTATTAATCGCTTCAAGTGCGGTATGATTTTTCACGGTTTTTCCGTGTAACTTGATCGTTCCTTCGGTTAATTCACGTACGCCAAAAATAGCTTCAACGATATCGGTACGTTTAGCCCCTACAAGACCTGCAATACCGAGAATTTCACCTTTTCGTAATTCAAAAGATACGTCTTGAATGGATGGTTGATTTTTAGCGGTAAGATTTTCTACCTGTAAAATTACTTCTTTTGGCGTGTTTGTTTTTTCAGGGAAACGCTGTGTTAATTCACGACCAACCATCATTCCGACAATTTGTTCCATGCTGGATTCTTTCACGTTTACCGTATTGATCCATTTACCGTCGCGTAGAATAGTAATTTCATCACAGATTTTGAAGATTTCATCCATTTTGTGAGAAATATAAATAATGCCACAACCGCGTTGTTTTAATTTGTCGATAATTTTAAACAGATGCTCAACTTCTTTTTCAGAAAGCGAGGATGTTGGTTCGTCCATAATTACGATTTTAGCGTTGTATGAAAACGCCTTCGCAATTTCGATCATCTGCATTTGAGAAACTGAAAGTTTGGCGACTTTTTCTTTAGGATCTACATCAATATCCAATTCATCAAAAATCGCTTTAGTATCACGGTACATTTTGGCGTGATCGACAAAAGGTCCTTTAAGTGGATAGCGCCCAAGCCACAAGTTATCCATTACGCTAGTTTGGCGCACTAGGTTGAGTTCTTGGTGCACCATTGAAATACCATTCTCAAGGGCTTCTTTAGATGTTTTAAAGTTGACGGGTTGACCTAGGAAAAGGATTTCACCTTCATCTTTGGCATAAATGCCAAATAAGCATTTTAATAATGTAGATTTGCCCGCGCCGTTCTCACCCATTAAGGCATGAACAGAATGTGATCGAACCGTTAAGTTTGCGTTATCTAAGGCTTTTACACCTGGAAAGGACTTGCAGACATTGGTCATTGTGAGCAGCACTTGGCTGTCTTGACTTTGAGTTTGAGATGTCATATCCAACCTCGTTAAAAAGGGGAAGGGTAACTTCCCCTTGGATTACAACAAAAATTGATGAGAAATTATTTTAAGAAGTCACCTAAGTTGTCTTTATCTACACCAACATAAGGGATACGTACAACACGATCTTTTAATTCCCATTTTGTGCCTTCAGTTGCTGCTTTGCCTTGTGCTAAGTTGTTAGATAATTGAACAACCGCTTTACCTTGGTTCACACCATCGTTTAACACAGTACCAGCAAGTTCACCTTTTTTGATGAGTTGTAATGCTTCTGGTAATGCATCTACACCGAAGATAGGGAGTTTTTTACCATGTGCTTTGGTTGCTTCTAATGCGCCTAATGCCATGCCATCGTTGTTAGAAATAATGACTTCAATGTCGTTCGCTTTAGAGCTAGATAACCAAGCATCTACTTTATCTTTCGCCATTGCAGCATCCCACATACCAGTATCAATAAATAATTGTTCAGTTTGGATACCTTTCGCATTAAGTTCTTCAACTACGAATTTTGTACGAACTTCAGCATCTGGGTGACCTGGTTCACCTTTTAATAATACAAATTGGATTTTACCATCTTTATTTAAGTCTAGAGCTGGATTCGCTTTCCATTGTTTTGCAATTAAATCCCCTTGAATTAAGCCAGATTCTTTTGGTTCAGTACCTACATAGTAAGCGTGTTCATAAGAACCGATAACTTTTGCACCTGGGTCTTTATTAAAGAATACAACAGGAATGTTATCTGGTTTTGCTTTGCTAATAATAGTTGGTGCTGCAGCTGGGTCAACTAAGTTAATTGCAAGAGCTTTCACACCTTTGGAAAGTAATACATCAACTTGGTCATTTTGAATTGATTGTGCATTTTGGGAGTCATTCATTAAAAGTTTAATACCGCCAACTACTTTAGCCTCTTTGTCGATCTCTTTACGCATTAATGACATAAAATTATCATCATATTTGTAAATAGTGACGCCGATTTTACTATCGGCTGCAAAACTTGAAGATACTGCTCCTAAACCGATAGCCAAAGCAACCGCACTTAATACTGCTGTTTTTTTCATAATAACGCTCCTATTTTGGAATGTTGATGTTAGAGGGAAATATTGCATTACATTCTGCAATTAATCCCATATTAGCGAATAATTTACTCGGAATCTGTGATCAAACTCACATAAAATGAAAACGATTACATTAAAAATTCAGATTTGTGATCACTATCACATTTTATGAGTGATCACCTTCAAATTTAGATAGATTCCACAGAAAAACGACGTACTAATGTTGGGTTAAATTGAATTGTTGATGGCGTTCCCACCTCATTATCGACAAGGCTTAATGCAAGATTAGCCGCATAAGTTGCCATTAAATCAATAGGATAGCGAATAGTTGTCAATTTCGGAATTAAATAACGAGCAATTGGCATATCGTCAAAACCAATGATTGAAAATTGGCTTGGTACACTAATATTATTTTCATTGAGAACTGAAATGGCTCCCGCAGCCATCGAATCATTATAAGCCACAACTGCAGTGAGATCTTTGTTATAACTAAGCAAATCAATCATAGCTTTTTCTCCACCTTCGAAGTCTGGTGAATTGTGCGTGATGGCATGCTCAATAATTGGATAATTGTGATCTTTTAATGCAGTCAGATAACCATCTCGACGCTCAATTTCATCGAAAATTGCATGGTTAGATCCAATATATGCGATATGTTTATGACCACAACGGATAAGCATTTCCGTTGCTAAGTAGGTTCCTTTTTTATTATCTAAACTTACGCAACAATTTTCATAGCCTTGAATCACTCGGTTGATAATCACCATTCCTGGTACTGTTTTCAAATAATGGCTAAGTTCATCGTCAGATAATGCTTTGGAATGCACAACTAAACAACTACAACGCTTGCGAAGTAAAGTATCAATAGCTTCACGCTCCTTCTCTGCATGGTGATAGCCAATGCCAATCAAAATTGTTTTACGATGTGCTTCTGCAACTTTATCTACGGCTTTCACTAAAATAGCAAAAAACGAGTCTGTTACATCGGTAACAACCACACCAATCGTATCGGTGTTTTGTATTGCAAGGGCTTTAGCATTTGCATTTGGTTGATAATTAAGTTGCTCAATTGCTTGTCTTACGGCAAGGCGGGTATCTTCACTCACTGAGGGATGTTGATTTACAACGCGAGAAACAGTAGCAATAGATACATGGGCTAATTCGGCTACATCATGAATGGTGCTCATAGAATGCTCTCCATAATGAAATCACGTTTCTTATTATGTTCTTTCTAAATAAAATTGAAAGCGGTTACTTTCTGATTTGTAACCGAGATCACAAAAAACTTTTAGAGATTTTCCCATTATGTGATACTGATCACGGTTTATTTTTTTGAATTTGCTATCTTATGCGCAGTATTTTGTGTAATCGTTTACAATTTAGCAAGGGAGCCAATTATGAGTGATATTTTTGAACCAACAGAGCATCCACATCGTCGCTATAATCCGTTAATTGATCAATGGGTTTTGGTATCACCACATCGTGCTAAGCGTCCATGGCAAGGGCAACAAGAAAAAGTGAATGAAGAACAAAAACCAAGTTATGATCCAACTTGTTATCTTTGCCCGAGTAATAAGCGTATTACAGGTGAATTAAATCCAGATTATCGTAAACCTTATGTGTTTAAAAATGATTTTTCCGCGCTTTTAGAAGATACGCCAGCCCCTGAAAAATCCTCAGATCCACTTTTCCAAAGTTCCCAAGCCCGTGGTGAAAGTCGAGTCATTTGTTTCTCTCCAGATCATAGTAAAACATTGCCATTATTGACCGCACTTGAGATTGAAGAAGTGATTAAAGTATGGCAAGAACAACTTCGTGAACTCGGCGCAAAATACCAATGGGTGCAAATTTTTGAAAACAAAGGGGCAGCAATGGGGTGTTCGAACCCACATCCACATGGTCAAATTTGGGCGAATAGTTTCTTGCCAAATGAAGTTGCTCGTGAAGATCACACGCAACGCGATTATTTATTAAAACATGGTTCAGTAATGTTAGTGGATTATGTGAAACGAGAACGGGAGTTACAGGAACGTATTGTCGTTGAAACTGAGCATTGGGTAGCTTTAGTGCCTTATTGGGCTGTTTGGCCATTTGAAACATTGCTTTTACCAAAAACGCATGTAAAACGTTTAACTGAATTAAGTGACGAACAATCAAAAGATCTTGCGGTTATTTTGAAAAAATTGACAACCAAGTACGACAATCTATTTGAGACCTCTTTCCCATATTCAATGGGGTTTCATGCCGCACCATTTAATGGAGAAGATAACGAACATTGGCAGCTACATGCTCATTTTTACCCTCCTCTTTTACGCTCAGCAACCGTGCGTAAATTTATGGTTGGATATGAAATGTTAGGCGAAAGTCAGCGCGATTTAACGGCAGAACAGGCTGCAGAGCGATTACGTGCTTTGAGTGAAGTTCATTATAAAGAAAGAACTAAATAATATAGCCAGCCTCCTCTTTAGCAAAGAGGGGGCAGATCGAGTACAGATTTAATATAAAGGATAGAAATATGACCCCAATCCAAAATGCTCAACAAATTTTCAATAAACAGCATAAAAATTTGCCAGAAATTACCGTCTATGCACCTGGCCGAGTAAATATCATCGGCGAACATACCGACTACAACGACGGCTTTGTTATGCCTTGTGCGATTAATTTTGGTACAGCCGTTTCTGGTACAAAACGAGATGATCATATTTGGAATGTTTATGCGGCGGATCTTGATGAAACTGATGAATTTTCTCTCAATGTTGAAATCCCTAAGAGTGAACACAAATGGGCTAATTATGTGCGTGGGGTTGTAAAATTTATCCAAGAACGTTACCCGCACTTTCAACAAGGTGCAAATTTAGTGATTTCTGGAAATGTGCCGCTTTCTTCTGGATTAAGTTCATCTGCAGCGTTAGAAGTTGCGGTGGGTAAATTCTGCCAACAACTTGGCGATTTGCCGCTTTCTCACACGGATATTGCACTGAATGGGCAAAAAGCAGAAAACCAATTTGTTGGTGCTAATTGTGGCAATATGGATCAGTTAATTTCTGCGCTTGGGCAGGAAAATCACTTACTGATGATCGATTGTCGTAGTCTTGAAACCACTCCAACACCCGTGCCACAAGATGTTGCCGTTATTATTGTGAATTCAAACGTACCGCACGATTTGGTAACGGGTGAATACAATACTCGCCGTCAGCAATGTGAAGAGGCGGCAAAATTTTTTGGGGTAAAAGCATTACGTGATGTTTCAGTTGAGCAATTCCAAAAAAGAGAAGCGGAATTGACCGCACTTTCTCTGTTAGTAGCAAAACGTGCTCGCCATGTCGTAACAGAAAATCAACGAGTACTCGATGCAGTGGAAGCATTGAAGAAAAATGATTTGACTCGTTTAGGTGAGTTAATGGGGGAATCTCATGATTCAATGCGTGATGATTTTGAAATCACCGTGCCACAAATTGATTATTTAGTTGAATTAGCTCAACTTGTTATTGGCAAAAGTGGCGGTGCACGTATGACGGGCGGCGGTTTTGGTGGTTGTATTGTCGCACTTGCGCCGCATGATAAAGTCGATGCAGTTCGTAAAATTATTGCGGATAATTACGAGAAAACGACTGGTTTAAAAGAAACTTTTTATGTGTGCACAGCATCTCAAGGTGTTCGAGTGATTTAAGAGAAAATGATGTTAGAACAAACCACTTTTAATGCGCCTGATGGTGCCCCTTATCAGCTTATAACCCTGCAAAATGAAAATGGGATGCATGTTCAATTTATGGATTGGGGGGCCACTTGGCTTTCTTGTAAAGTGCCAGTGAATGGCACTTTACGCGAGGTTTTATTGGGTTGTAAGGTAGAGGATTATCCCACTCATCAAAGCTATTTAGGCGCAAGCGTAGGGCGTTATGCAAATCGTATTGCAAATGCACAATTTGAATTGAATGGTGAACTCATTCAATTGAAAAGTAATCAAGGTAAACATCAACTTCATGGTGGAGAGGGCTTTGATAAACGCCGTTGGAAAATTCAAGAGTGCGGTGAGAATTTTGTGTGCTTTTCATTACATTCAGAGGATGGTGATCAAGGTTTTCTTGGTAATGTGGATGTGTCTGTAACCTATACGCTAACAGATGATAATAGCGTAAAAATTGAATATGCAGGGATGAGTGATAAGGATACTGCATTGAACTTAACGAATCATGCCTATTTCAATTTAGAAAATGCAGAGCAAGGCAGTGACGTGCGTGAACATACATTACGTTTAAATGCTGATTTTTATCTGCCTGTAGATAATGAGGGGATTCCTAATTCTCCATTAAAGCACGTAGTGAATACGAGTTTTGACTTCCGTATTGCTAAACCCATCAAACAAGATTTTTTACAAGGAGATCAGCAAGCAACAAAAGGTTACGATCATTCCTTTATTGTCAATAAAGCTTGGCAAAAGCCTTGCGTGTTACTAACTTCTCCAACTGGTGATTTAAGTTTGGAAGTAAGAACCTCGCAAGCCGCATTGCAGGTTTATACGGGTAATTATCTTGCAGACACACCAACGAGAAATGGCGGACAATATGCCGATTTTTCTGGCATAGCACTAGAAACTCAATGCTTACCCGACACACCAAATCATCCTGAATGGCAAAATTACGGCGGAATTCAAAAAGCAGGCGAGCAATATTATCAATGGACAGAGTTTAAGTTCTTATAGAATTGAAGTGCGGTAGAAAATAAAGAGATATTTCACCGCACTTTTCTTTTATCTTGCTTTATCTTTTGCGAAGATGATCAAAATATGATACTTTTTCGCCGTCAATAAGACATCAACTACAAACCAATATGAACGACGAACAGCAAAATTCAAACCAATCTGAAAATACAAAAAAAACTTTTTTCCAATCTTTATTTGGTCGCTTTTTTCAAGGTGAACTAAAAAATCGTGAAGAACTTGTCGAAGTGATTCGCGATTCAGAACAAAACGATTTAATTGATCAAAATACGCGTGAAATGATTGAAGGCGTGATGGAAATCGCGGAGCTTCGTGTTCGCGATATTATGATTCCTCGTTCACAAATTATTTTTATTGAAGATCAACAAGATTTAAATACTTGTTTAAACACAATTATTGAATCCGCTCATTCTCGTTTTCCTGTGATTGCCGATGCGGATGATCGCGATAATATCGTAGGTATTTTGCATGCGAAAGATTTATTGAAATTTTTACGTGAAGATGCCGAAGAGTTTGATTTATCTTCATTATTACGCCCCGTCGTGATTGTTCCAGAAAGCAAAAGAGTGGATCGTATGTTGAAAGATTTCCGCTCTGAGCGTTTCCATATGGCTATTGTGGTGGACGAATTTGGCGCGGTATCCGGCCTTGTTACCATTGAAGATATATTAGAACAAATTGTTGGCGATATTGAAGATGAATTTGATGAAGAAGAGGTCGCGGATATTCGTCAGCTTTCTCGTCATACTTATGCTGTGCGTGCGCTCACAGATATTGATGATTTTAATGCGCAATTTAATACGGATTTTGATGATGAAGAAGTGGATACCATTGGTGGGCTGATTATGCAGACTTTTGGTTATTTACCAAAACGTGGTGAAGAAATTACGTTGAACAATCTTCAATTTAAAGTCACCTCGGCAGATAGTCGCCGATTGATTCAACTTCGAGTCACTGTGCCAGATGAACATTTGGCAGAAATGGATGATGTGGAAGAAAAAGCCGAATAGCATTTTATCATCCTTAAATGATGGCGCGCGTTTTATAACGCGTGCTTTTTATTTACTTGAAATGGAATTTTAAATTTCAACACAAAAGACGCTCGTGAGGGCGTGCAAAATATAATTGAATCTATGAATAAATATTTTACTTATCTTATCGCGATTACGTCTGGTTTACTCGGTGTTTTTGCCTTCTCGCCATTTGATTATTGGCCTTTAGCCTATGTGTCTTTACTCGGTTTACTTTATGTCGCTAAAAATCCTAAAAAATCCACCGCACTTTTAGCGACGTTTTTGTGGTCGATGGGATTTTTCTGCTTTGGGGTGAGTTGGCTTAATGTCAGTATTCACCAATTTGGCGGTGCGTCTTTAGGTGTGAGTTATTTCCTTGTCGGTTTACTTGCGGCTTATCTTGCGCTATACCCGATGCTCTTTACCTATTTGGTTCAGCGTTTCAACGTTCAAAGTGCGGTAATTTTCGCCGTGATTTGGACATTGACAGAATTTTTACGAGGTTGGATTTTTACCGGTTTTCCTTGGCTTCAGTTTGGTTATACACAAATTGACAGCCCATTTTATGGCATCGCTCCGATTTTTGGAGTAACAGGATTGACGTTTTTTACCGTTTGGGCAAGTGCGGTGGTTTTTAATTTTGTTTTATCTTTGTTTAAAACAAAAAATCTTAAATTAGTCTTGGCGAATGTTTTGTTATTGATCATCGTGGGGGGATTAAGTGCTTATTCATCCCGAATTCACTTTGTAAAATCTGTTGAAGATAAGGCAATTTCAGTCACACTTGCGCAAGGAAATATTGAACAAAATCTAAAATGGGATCCGGCTTATTTTTATTCTACTGTGGCGATTTATCAAAAATTAATCGTAGAAAATCTTGGTAAAACCGATTTAATTATTTTGCCTGAGTCAGCATTACCAACTCTTGAAAATGCGATTACGCCATTTTTTGAAGGATTAGATCGAGCGGCTAAAGAAACGAAAACGGAGATAATGGTTGGAACCGTATTCCAAGATACGAAATCTGGTAAGTTGCTTAATTCTATTATGACCGCTGGAAACCCAGATTTTCCTTATCAGCCAGATACGTTAAATCGTTATAGTAAGCATCATCTTGTGCCTTTCGGTGAATATGTTCCGCTAGAAAGTATTTTGCGACCACTTAATTCCGTGTTTAATTTGCCGATGTCTGCATTTCAAAGCGGGGAGGCGATTCAGCCCTCTTTAATGGCAAAAAAACGCGCTTTTTCGCCAGCAATTTGCTATGAGATTATTTTCGGTGAACAAGTGCGACAAAATTTGAAACAAGATACGGATTATTTGCTCACAATTTCTAATGATGCCTGGTTTGGTGATTCGATTGGGCCTTGGCAACATTTACAGATGGCAAGAATGCGGGCTTTAGAATTGGGTAAACCGCTTATTCGTGCAACGAATACGGGGATTTCAGTCTTTGTTGATGCACAAGGTAAGGTGTTGGCGCAGGCACAGCAGTTTATTGAAACAACGTTGACGCATAAAATTGCACCAGCGGAAGGCAAAACCCCTTATTCTGTGTTGGGAAATATGCCTTTATATGCTTTATCATTGTTGTTTTTAGTATTACACGGCATGATGGCGTTTGTTCGTCGTAAGATGAACCTTTCACAAAAACGCTAGTCAAAACGACCGCACTTTTTATTTATAAACGAGATTTTAATGAATCAAAATCTAATTGAAGTTAAGAATCTCACCTTTAAACGCGGTGATCGCGTGATTTACGATAACCTGAATTTGCAAGTAAAAAAGGGAAAAATCACTGCGATCATGGGACCGTCGGGGACTGGTAAAACCACCTTACTTAAATTGATCGGTGGGCAGCTAATACCAGAACAAGGTGAAATTTTGTTTGATGGGCAAGATATTTGTCGCCTATCTAATAGTGAACTGTACGAAGTACGCAAGCGGATGGGGATGTTATTTCAATCCGGTGCGCTTTTTACGGATATTTCTACTTTTGATAATGTCGCCTTTCCAATTCGTGAACATACACATTTGCCTGAAAGTTTAATTCGTCAAATCGTATTGATGAAATTGGAAGCGGTTGGGTTGCGAGGCGCTGCCGCATTGATGCCTTCAGAACTTTCTGGTGGTATGGCTCGTCGAGCTGCATTAGCACGCGCTATTGCGCTTGACCCTGATTTAATTATGTTTGATGAGCCATTTACTGGGCAAGATCCAATTAGTATGGGCGTAATTTTGAGCCTGATTAAACGATTAAATGAAGCGTTAAATTTGACTTCTATCGTGGTGTCACACGATGTGGAGGAAGTATTGAGTATTGCAGATTATGCCTATATTATTGCAGACCAAAAAATCATCGCAGAAGGAACATCTGAGCAGCTTGTACAAAGCCAAGATCCGCGAGTGGTGCAATTCTTAAAAGGTGAATCTGATGGTCCTGTGCGCTTTAAGTACCCAGCGCAAGATTATGTGAAGGAATTGTTTGAATGATCGTCAATTTTATTTCTGCTTTAGGAAAACAGGTGATCGACTTTTTCCGTGCATTAGGGCGAGCAGGTTTTATGTTATTTGGCGCATTGATCGGCAAGCCACAAATTCGTAAGCATTTTCCTTTGCTTGTGAAGCAAATGCATGTTTTAGGTGTCCAATCGTTACTCATTATTTTGTTGTCCGGTTTATTTATTGGGATGGTATTAGGACTACAAGGTTATGTCGTGTTAGTCGATTTTTCTGCTGAAACAAGTTTAGGTCAGCTTGTGGCGCTTTCTCTTTTGCGAGAATTAGGGCCTGTTGTTACCGCACTTTTATTTGCTGGTCGAGCAGGTTCTGCATTGACGGCTGAAATAGGTTTAATGAAAGTCACTGAACAACTTTCTAGTCTTGAAATGATGGCTGTTGATCCTTTACGTCGAGTGATTGCACCTCGTTTTTGGGCCGGCGTTATTTCCATGCCAATTTTGTCAATCTTGTTTATCGCAATTGGTATTTGGGGCGGTTCCTTAGTCGGTGTGGATTGGAAAGGTGTTGATTCAGGCAGCTTTTGGTCTGTGATGCAAAATTCCGTGAGTTGGAGCTATGATCTTTTAAATGGATTTATTAAAGCGGTTTTCTTTGCGGTTGCTGTAACTTGGATTGCGCTGTTCAATGGTTATGATTGTATGCCAACATCAGAAGGTATTAGCCAAGCTACAACACGAACAGTTGTGCATGCATCTCTTGTTGTTCTTGGATTAGATTTTATTTTGACTGCTATTATGTTTGGAGCAGGTTAAGGATTTTTTATGAGACAAACAATTAAATATGAATTTTGGGTTGGGTTATTTTTATTACTTGGTATTGGCGCTTTGGTTTTTTTAGGTTTGCGCGTAGCCAACGTACAAGGTTTTGGTGAGACGAAATCTTATACTGTGACGGCAACTTTTGATAATATTGGTGGACTTAAAGTACGTGCACCATTGAAAGTTGGTGGAGTGGTTATTGGGCGTGTGAGCGGTATTACGCTTGATGAAAAAAGCTATTTACCAAAAGTCAGTATTGCTATTAACCAAGAATATAATGAAATCCCAGAAAACAGTTCTTTATCAATTAAGACATCTGGTTTATTAGGTGAGCAATATATTGCATTAACAATGGGATTTGATGATGGTGAATCGGCAATGCTTAAAGAGGGTAGCCAAATCCAAGATACAAAATCTGCTATGGTGTTGGAGGATTTAATCGGCCAATTCCTTTACGGCGATAAAAAATCTGATGGTAACAGTGAAAAGACTGAGCCTACAGTACAATAACAACTAACATTTATTTAGGAGATTTATGATGAAATTTTTCCAAGTGAAAAAATGGTTTGCAATTTTAACTTTAGTATTTACCGCACTTTTTGCTGCTGGTACTGCTATGGCTGAAACAAGTCCTTATATATTAATGCAACAAGCGTCAGATAAATTGTTTTCTGATATTCAGACAAATCAAAACCAGATTAAAAAGAATCCAAATTATTTACGTACTATCGTTCGTAATGATTTACTGCCTTATGTTCAAGTCAATTATGCAGGTTCTTTGGTGCTAGGTTCTCATTTCAAATCTACTACACCTGAACAACGCGAAAAATTCTTTAAAGCTTTTGGTGATTTTATTGAACAAGCTTATGCACAAATATTAACGGCATATTCAAATCAACAAATTCAAATCGAGCCAGAAAAAGCATTAGGCGATAAAAACTTAGTAAATATTCGTGTGAATATCATTCAAGTTAACGGAGCTGCGCCAATTAAATTAGATTTTAAATGGCGTAAAAATAGTAAAACTGGTGAATGGCAAGCTTATGACATGGTTGCTGAAGGTGTGAGTATGGTTGTGACAAAACAACAAGAATGGAGTGGTATCTTACGTCAACATGGCATTGATGCATTAACTGCACAAGTACAAAAATCAGCAGCCCAACCTGTAACATTAAGCAAATAATCTTGTTGCCATGTTAAATTGGGATTTAAAAAAAAATGATGATAAGATAGCGCTCCTTTTGTCTGGGGAGCTATCTCGCAACACGTTGTTGCCTATGTGGCAGCAACGTGATGTTTTTTTATCAGCTAATGTGCTTAATAAAACGGTTGTTGAATGGGATTTGTCTGGTATTCAACATATTGATTCAGCTGGTTTTGCAGCTCTTTGTGATTTTTTACGAGAGTGCCAAAAGCTTAACAAAACAGTGCGATTAGTTTATCCACCAAAACAATTATTAACCCTTGCGGATCTTGTTGGTTTATCTGATTGGATCGCAAATTTTACAGATCTTAATTAAATGGAAATCTGATGGAACTTCAAGAAATTGAACGAATTTTAAAAGATGTGCTAAACGTAGAAGAGGTTTATGCTCAAGGTGAAAATGCGCATTTTGGCGTGATTGTAGTGAGTGATGAAATTGCCGCACTTTCTCGCGTAAAACAACAACAAACAATTTATGCTCCGTTAATGACTTATTTTACTACTGGCGAAATTCACGCGTTAACAATTAAAACTTATACCACTGAAAAGTGGAAACGTGATCGTGCATTAAACCAACTTAATTAAGGATTCAAAAATGGAAAAATTTCGTGTTTATGGGCAATCTCGTTTAAGTGGAACCGTGAATATTTCAGGTGCAAAAAATGCCGCACTTCCAATTCTTTTTGCCGCTATTTTGGCAACAGAACCAGTTAAACTCACGAACGTTCCTGCGCTTAAAGATATTGAAACTACGTTGAAAATTTTACGTAAATTAGGCGTGGTTGTGGATCGTGATAAAACTGGCGCAGTTTTATTAGATGCATCGAATATCGATCATTTCACGGCTCCTTATGAATTGGTCAAAACCATGCGTGCTTCGATTTGGGCATTGGCGCCTTTAGTTGCTCGTTTTCATCAAGGCCAAGTATCGTTACCTGGCGGTTGCTCTATCGGTGCTCGTCCAGTTGATCTCCATATTAGCGGTTTAGAAAAATTAGGCGCGGACATCGTTCTCGAAGAAGGATATGTAAAAGCACAAGTATTAGATCGCCTTGTGGGAACAAGCATTGTAATGGAAAAAGTAAGTGTAGGTGCAACTTTATCTATTATGATGGCAGCAACGCTTGCGAAAGGAACCACAGTGATTGAAAACGCGGCTCGTGAGCCTGAAATTGTAGATACCGCAAACTTCCTTAATAAAATGGGCGCGAAAATATCTGGTGCAGGTTCTGATCACATCACGATTGAAGGTGTTGAATGTTTAACTGGTTGTGAACATAGTGTCGTGCCAGATCGTATTGAAACGGGTACATTCTTAATTGCCGCAGCAATTTCGGGCGGTCGTGTTGTTTGTCAAAATACTAAGGCTGATACTTTAGATGCAGTGATCGATAAACTTCGCGAAGCTGGCGCTCAAGTTGATGTTACAGAGAATAGCATCACTTTAGATATGCTTGGAAAGCGCCCTAAAGCAGTGAATATTCGTACGGCACCACATCCAGGGTTCCCTACTGATATGCAGGCTCAATTCACCTTATTAAATATGGTAGCAGAGGGTACAAGCATTATCACTGAAACGATTTTTGAAAATCGTTTTATGCATATTCCTGAATTAGTTCGCATGGGTGGTAAAGCTGAAATTGAAGGGAATACTGCGGTATGTCATGGTGTTGAACAGTTATCTGGCGCAGAAGTGATGGCGACAGATTTACGCGCATCAATCAGTTTAGTTCTTGCAGGTTGTATCGCAACAGGTGAGACTATTGTAGATCGTATTTATCATATCGATCGTGGTTATGAGCATATCGAAGATAAATTACGAGGTCTAGGTGCGAAAATTGAGCGTTTTTCTGGAAGTGATGAAGCGTAATTAGGTACGCTACTTTTCTATTAGACATTACAAGTTTATTTATAATCTTAAATTTCTATTAATGCCTTTCTTTAGAAAGGCATTTTTTTACTGAAATTTTATAAGAGTAGATTGAACACATTGTTTAGAAACCTGTTTTTCTATAAGAAAGTGCGGTAGATTACTTTTTTATTTTGATAGTAATCAGTCATATCGCTTTTTTATAACTAAAATTTATAAACTATAAATAAATAATCTTGTTTTTTCATAAGTTTGGTTTTTATAATCACGCTTAGACAAACACAACACAAGGAAGAAAAAATGAAAAAATTATTTTTTACAACCGTACTTTTAGGTGCTGGTATTGCTTTCTCAACATTTTCTCACGCTGGTGAAATTGCTGACCGCGTTGAAAAAACTAAAACTTTATTAGTGGGAACTGAGGGTACTTATGCGCCATTTACTTTCCATGGTAAAGACAGCAAATTGACAGGTTTTGATGTAGAAATCATTGAGAAAGTGGCAGAAAAATTAGGTTTGAAAATTGAATTTAAAGAAACCGCTTGGGATGGAATGTATGCAGGTTTGAATGCAAAACGATTTGATGTTATTGCAAACCAAACGAATCCAAGTCCAGAGCGCTTAAAAAAATATGATTATTCTGCGCCTTATAATTATTCTGCTGGTGTTATTGTGACGAAAGAAAATAATAACAGCATTAAGACTTTCTCTGATTTAAAAGGGAAAAAATCAGCTCAATCAGCAACGAGTAACTGGAGCAAAGATGCTCGTGATAATGGCGCGATTATTGTGACAGTGGATAGCCTTGCGCAAAATCTTGAAGCTGTCAAACAAGAACGTGTTGATGCAACAGTGAATGATAAATTAGCTGTGCTTGATTATTTCAAAAAACAACCAAATGCAGGTTTAAAAATTGCCGTTGAGAGCGATAAGAAAATCCCAACAGGTTTCGCATTTTTGAAAGGTGAAGAAGAACTCATTGCAAAAGTGAATAAAGCACTAGAAGAATTACGCCAAGACGGTACATTAAAACAACTTTCAATTAAATGGTTTGGTGATGACATTACTCAATAATTTGTTAGCGAGTCTTCCATTTATGAGTGCAGAACGAGCTGATTATATAATCAGCTCGTTTTGGCCTATGTTGGAAGGCGCAATTTTATATACGATTCCCTTAGCCGTTATTTCCTTTTTTTGTGGCTTATTTATTGCGGTAATTGTTGCCGTAATTTGTACGCTCCCTCATCCAAATTTTATGACTAAACTTTTGCAAAGTATTTGTCGCGCTTATATTTCTATTATTCGTGGTACGCCAATGCTTGTGCAGATTTTTATTATTTTCTATGGATTGCCTGAAGTCGGCATTAAACTCGAGCCTTTCCCAACTGCAATTATTGCCTTCTCAATCAATATTGGTGCTTATGCTGCAGAAACAGTGCGTGCATCAATTATTGCAATCCCAAAATGGCAGTGGGAGGCTTCTTATGCTATAGGAATGAATTATCAACAGGCATTTATTCGAACGATTATGCCACAGGCATTACGCATTTCCGTCCCATCGCTTTCTAACACTTTTATTAGTACGGTGAAAGATACTTCTTTGGCTTCCTTAGTATGGATTGCAGAACTGTTTCGTGTCGCACAAAATATTACAGCTGAGAATTATGAGTTTATTTTGATTTATAGTGAGGCTGCATTGATTTATTGGGTTTTCTGCCTTGTGTTATCTATTGGTCAAATGCGTTTAGAAAAACGCCTTTCTCGTCACTTGTAAGGATTGTCTATGTTAAAAGTAAGTAATATTCATAAAAACTTTAATGGCAATCATGTGTTAAAAGGCATTGATTTTGAAATTAATAAAGGTGAAGTGGTCGCAATTTTAGGACCTTCTGGTTCTGGAAAAACTACCTTTTTACGTTGCTTAAACTTGCTTGAGAGACCAGAGCAAGGCATTTTGGAATTTACTGATGGTAGTCTAAAAATTAATTTTAGCCAGAAAATTAGTAAAGCAGATGAATTGAAGTTGCGCCGACGTTCATCAATGGTATTTCAACAATATAATTTATTTCCTCATCGCTCCGCCCTTGAAAATATCATGGAAGGAATGGTTGTTGTGCAAAAACAAGATAAGAGTCAGGCTAGAGAAAAGGCTCTTAGCTTGTTAGAGAAGGTAGGACTAAAAAATAAAGCGGATTTATTTCCATCCCAACTTTCTGGTGGCCAGCAACAGCGAGTCGGGATTGCCCGAGCCCTTGCGGTTAAACCTGATATTATTTTATTAGATGAACCTACATCGGCGTTAGATCCAGAATTGGTTGGCGAGGTGTTACAAACACTAAAAATGCTCGCTCAAGAAGGCTGGACAATGATTATTGTTACTCATGAAATGCAGTTTGCGAAAGATGTTGCGGATCGTGTAATTTTGATGGCAGATGGGCATATTGTAGAACAAAATACAGCAAATAAATTCTTTTCTTGCCCACAACACGAGCGGACTAAACAGTTCTTATTACAAGCCAAAATAGCACTTGATCCAGATTATTGCATTTAAAGTGCGGTGAATTTTTAGAGAGTTTTCTGAACAATGGATTATTTAGGATTTAATTGAAACGTGATGAATTTCACAAGTTGAGAATTAAATGTCTCTGAATCTTTACATTATCAACAAACAATGCAAGAATGCTCGCATTCAAATTTAAGTCAACAGGAGTAAATCATGACTTTGGCAGAACGTTTAAAACAAGAATTTGTTTCTGGTTGGAAACCTTTTGAGGTCGTTTGGCTTGCGCTTTTCATCATCGCGCAAATTTGGGCTTATGTACAAGCGCCAGATTCTTGGTTAGCAATGATTTCTGGTATTTCCGGTATTTTGTGTGTGGTATTGGTAAGTAAAGGTAAAATTAGTAATTATTTCTTTGGATTAATTTTTGCTTACACTTATTTTTATGCCGCTTGGGGATCAAATTTCTTAGGCGAAATGAATACCGTACTCTATGTATATTTGCCATCTCAATTTATTGGTTACTTCATGTGGAAAGCCAATATGCAAAAGAGTGATGGTGGAGAAAGTGTGATTGCCAAAGCTTTAACTGTTAAAGGATGGATGACATTAATTGTTGTGACTACGCTTGGTACTTTGCTTTTTGTTCAAGCATTACAAGCGGCTGGTGGAAGTTCAACAGGTTTAGATGGTCTAACTACCATTATTACGGTTGCTGCACAGATTTTAATGATTTTGCGTTATCGTGAACAGTGGTTGTTATGGATTGCTTTAAATATCCTTTCTATTTTCTTATGGGCAGAAACACCAGCGATGTACTTAATGTATTCAGCCTACTTACTTAACTCGTTGTACGGTTATTATAACTGGACGAAATTGGTTAAACATAGCTAACTAAACATACTTAAGCAAAATTAAAAAACCAAAAGAGTGGTAATAATGAAGCTGTCCTCCCAAAAATCAGACTGTTTAATCAAAGTCCAAACTCTTGATTAAACAGTCTGATTTTTTGGGATAGATCATTTTTACAAGGCTTTGTTATCAGATCTAAATATTATCTAGCACTACAGAATCATTTTCACCAATTTATCCGCTTTAATTCGTGCAAATTTTTTCAAAAGTTTTTGCACTGGTTCTGGGTATTGATTCAATTCTCCTAATTCAGTGTAATGTTTTAATACTTTTGTATGTTGGCGAATTTGGTTTTGCTCTTTTTCCACTTGAGCTAAAAGCTGTTGTTGTGGATCGTAAATTAATAAGCCATTTTCTGCATCCAAACGCCATGCTCGAGGGTTAAGATTATTTCCCGTAAGTAAAATATAACGGTCATCTACCCACACACCTTTTAAGTGGTAGGTATTATCGCCATCACGCCATAAACGCACCACAAGCTGACCATTTTCAATTTGAGTCTCAAATTTTTCACAGAAACGGCGAAGATTACTTTCATAAAGATAAGGTAACGCTCCCGCCATTTTGAATGGTTGTTCTGGTGGAATGTAAAAATCGTTTGCGACTTTATCGCCAACAATAATTTCTACTCGTTTACCGTTTTCCAATAACGTTGCTATTTTATGTTGCAATGTGCGTGGGAAATTAAAGTATGGCGTACAAATCACCAATTTTTCTTGTACTTGCAAGAATAAATCTTCAATCACTTGATTTAATTCATTGCCTGATGCCCCTAAGCCAAAGAGCGGCGATACACTTAAAACATTCGGTAATTTCACCGCACTTTTTAATGAATATTCACCATTTTGAGCAAGATCTTTACGATAAGCGCGAATATTTCCTCGGATCTCTTTGGTGCGAGGGCGGTTGGTGACATCAAGTGGATAAACTGCACTGAAATCTAACAAGTAATCATTGATGAAATTCACCATCGAATCAGCTAATTCGGCATGAGTGATTTTTTGATAGCGGTCGTAACGATATTTTTCAAATTGATGAAGATAAACATTATTAATGCTTGCACCGCTATAAAGCACCGTATCATCAAATACAAAGCCTTTAACGTGCAATACACCAAAAACTTCGCGTGTATTAATTGGCACGCCAAAGAACATATTCGGATCATCAGGCAACTGATAAGTTTGGCGTTGCTCGCAATACCAATCTGCATTAGTGGCCGATTTTTCCGCCCCTAATAAATTGCGTTGTGCGCGATGCCAATCTATGAGAATTTTTACATCCAAATGTGGATTTTCTTGCTTCACACGATAAATTTCATCGAGGATTTCCTGCCCCGCTTCATCTTTTTGCCAATAAAGGGCGGTGACATAAATACGTTTTTTTGCGTTTCTGATTAATTCAATAATTTGAGTTTTAAATTCAGCTGGGCTACCCAAAAATTCAATTTGCTCAGCTTGCAAGGCAAGGAATGGCAAATTATTTAAATTTTGTTCAGCTCGTTTGGTTTTATTGATTAACATAATCCATCTCGTGATTAAAGACTAGTGCGTTAGTTTACAATATTTCACGCGCTTATTAATAGAAAAAAGGCTTTTTTTCGTTATAATGCTCACAAATTTTAGCATTTTTCGGCTAAAAAATAGCCATTTTTATTCAGGAAAACCCTATGAACGACAAACACAAACCGTCTTTTCAATCCGCTGGCAGATCCTTTCAAGAACGCTCAGTAGGTGAAAAATACAGAGAAAAACCAACTCAAAATCGACCGCACTCTAATGATAAATTTAATGGAAATAGAAACGAAAAATCTCGTTTTTCTCGTGATAAACAAGAAGTGAAAGAAACTAAAATTACGCAACTTTCTTTATCTCGTGTGCCATCAAATAAAAATGTAGAACAACCTAAAGTTCAAGTGACGATAAAAAGTACGGGTACGGTTTATAAAACAAAAGAAAAGAAAACGGGTGCGCTTTCTCCTCGAGCACCTGAAAAAATTAAGAAAAACCGTGCGGAAGAAATGAAGGTTTACGGTGAAAATGCCTGTTTAGCTTTATTTGCAGAACGCCCTGAAAGTATTGTTCGATTGTGGGCAAGCGTGCAAATGTCACACAAAATTGGTGAGGTATTGAGTTATTTAGCCGAAAACAAGAAGGCTTATCATGTTGTAGATAGCGAAGAATTAGCTCGAGTGAGTGGAACAGAACATCATGGTGGCATTTGCTTATTGGTGAAGAAACCGCGTGCTTTCACGTTGCAAGGGTATTTGGATATTCCTCGTGAAGAGGATTGTTTAGTGCTATTAGATAACGTGAATAATGCGCAAAATATTGGTGGGGTATTGCGTACTTGTGCTTATTTTGGCGTGAAAAATATTGTCGCCGATAATGTGGAAAATCTGTATTCGGCAGCCTCAATGCGCGTAGCAGAAGGTGGCGCGGAATATATTCGTGTGTTAGAAACGGATTATATTGATTCCGCTTTAATGCAATTGCGCAAATCAGGCTATCAAATCGTATATGTGTCGCACAATAAACAAGGCGAGCCGTTGGATAAAGTGCGGTTAAAAAATAAAGTGGTTTTTGTGCTAAGTGAAAGTTCTACGGAAAGTTTAGCGACTTCAGAAGACACACAAGTGCGTTTAACGCTTGCAAGTCCAATTAAATCAGGCTTAAACATTGCAGTGAATGCTGGGGTGTTGTTGGCGAAGTGGTATTTTAGATAGTGTATGATTTAAAGGGGAAAATGATTTCCCCTTTAAAATTTCAAATAAAAGTCTTTAGTCAATTCAATAAACTCTTCAGTGTATTGGTTATCCTCATCATAAATTACCAATTGATCTTGTATTGAAACTTGGGGTTGTTTAGAAAACGTGAGTAGCATTCTTTGGGGAGTTTTCCCACTTTAGTAATGACATTCGTCTGTTTTATGCAAAAAAGTGCGGTGGATTTTATAAGCATTTTTCCTGCATCATAAGGCAAAACAAAACTTATTCTCCCATTTTCCGATAAGCGCGTGTCAGCCCATTCTAACCAATTTAAGTGGCTTTGCTTGGTATAACGAGCCAATTCTCGTTCCTCATTCTTACAAGCAATACCTTGTTCAAAATAAGGTGGATTGGCTACAATTAAATCAAAGGTTTGTTCAGTGGTTTGTAAAAAATGTTGTATATCCGTTTGAATAAGTTGAATGCGATTTTTCCACACAGAATCATTGATGTTTTCTTGCGCTTGTTTTGCTGCAATGGGATCCAACTCAACCGCTTGAATTTGGCAGCTTTCTTTTGTTCGTTGTGCCAACATTAAAGACAATAATCCTGTGCCGCTCCCCATATCTAAAATATTTTTACAATGCTTTATATCTGCCCAAGCACCTAACAAAATGCCATCAGTGCCGACTTTCATGGCACAAGAATCTTGATTAATATGGAATTGTTTAAAGGTAAACTCGCTCATAAATTTTTCGTAAATTGACCGCACTTTTAGGTGCTTTTCGGGTATAATTCGCGCCAATTTTAACAAAGAACCGCACAATAATGAATTTACCCCAATTTGAACAATTCGATCTTTCTCCTGAGCTTTTAAAGGCGCTTGAGAAAAAAGGTTATTCCCGCCCAACAGCTATTCAGATGGAATCCATTCCTGCCGCAATGGAAGAGTGTGATGTATTAGGCTCTGCTCCAACGGGAACAGGGAAAACTGCTGCTTTTTTATTACCTGCGCTACAACATTTATTGGATTATCCATGCCGTAAACCAGGTCCACCGCGTATTTTGGTATTGACACCAACCCGTGAACTGGCAATGCAAGTAGCTGAACAAGCGGAAGAATTAGCGCAGTTCACCCATTTAAATATTGCGACAATTACAGGTGGTGTGGCGTATCAAAATCACGGCGATGTATTCAATACCAATCAAGATTTAGTGGTGGCTACGCCCGGTCGTTTATTGCAATACATTAAGGAAGAAAATTTTGATTGCCGTTCCGTTGAAATGCTGATTTTTGACGAAGCCGATAGAATGTTACAAATGGGATTTGGACAAGATGCGGAAAAAATTGCGGCTGAAACCCGTTGGAGAAAACAAACCTTGTTATTTTCTGCAACCTTGGAAGGGGAGTTGTTGGTCGATTTCGCGGAGCGTTTGTTGAATGATCCTGTGAAAGTAGATGCAGAACCAAGTCGCCGCGAAAGAAAAAAAATCAATCAATGGTATTATCACGCAGACAGTAATGAACACAAAATCAAATTGCTTGCGCGTTTTATTGAAACTGAAGAAGTGACGCGTGGCATTGTGTTTGTTCGTCGTCGTGAAGATGTGCGTGCACTTTCAGAAACATTGCGTAAACGAGGCATTCGTTCCGCGTATTTAGAAGGCGAAATGGCACAAACTCAACGTAACAATGCGATTGATAAATTGAAATCAGGTATTGTGACGGTATTGGTTGCAACCGATGTGGCGGCGCGCGGTATTGATATTGATGATGTAAGCCATGTAATGAATTTTGATTTGCCATATAGTGCGGATACTTATTTACATCGAATTGGACGTACAGCGCGAGCAGGTAAAAAGGGCACGGCAGTCTCTTTTGTAGAAGCTCATGATTATAAGTTACTGGGTAAAATCAAACGCTATACTGAGAAAATTTTAAAGGCGCGCATTTTAGAAGGTTTAGAACCTCGCACTAAGCCACCAAAAGATGGTGAAGTGAAATCTGTCAGCAAAAAACAAAAGGCACGTATTAAAGAAAAACGTGAAGAAAAGAAAAAAACAGAGGCGAAGAAAAAAGTAAAATTACGTCATAAGGATACGAAAAATATCGGCAAACGACATAAGCCGAGCAACTCAAATACTGAGCAATAATTCAATAATTAGAGAGCCTTTCCTCATATTTTTGGAAAGGCTTTTGTCTATGCTTGATTTAACCTCTGTCTAGGCAAACATTATTCAATAAAAAGTGCGGTAAATTTGTAATATGATTTTATAGTCTAGTTTTTTCGCCACCAAATTCATCTAATAAATTTTCGGTGAGTTTGGCTAAAATACCTGTCATCAGTACAAAATCTGCATCGAAACGCTGTGCAAAATCTTCTTTCAGAATATCATCATTTTTTTCACGTACACTATCTGCAAATTTTAAACGTTTGAGGGTGCAATCCTCGTTAAAAACGAAAGTTAAGGTATCCTCCCATTCTAAGGCTAATTTGCTTACTACTTTTTTGCCATCTTGCAGAAGGGCGAGAATTTCTTCATTTTCTAAGGGTTGTTTTTTACAACGGATAACGCTGTCTTCCTGACTGCCACGAAGCTCGGCTTCTTCTAATGCAAGTAACCAATGCGGTAAGCTATCTTGAATGATCCAATTGGTTAAAATCGTGCTGGGTTCATTAGCAAAGGTTAAAGGCACGACAGGAAACGAACCTAAGGATTTGCGCAGTAATGCGAGCGCATCTTCCGCGCGTTTACTCGATGCGGCATCAACATGAACAAAATTATTTTCCGTATCAATCCACAGTGCCGTATGCTGATTTTTACTAAATGCACGAGGCAATAAATTCATAACAACATCATCTTTTAATGTCTGTTTTTCTACCTTTTTAAGTTTGCGATTTTCTTTTTTTTCAAGGGTTTCAATGCGGTCATCTAATTCACGTTTGACCACATTTGCCGGCAAGATTTTTTCTTCTTTTTTGGCGATTAATAGAATTTGTTTTCCAACAGAAAAATAGAGTAAATCAGCGCCTCGTAATGGGGCTGACCAGCCAAATTTACTTTGATCTTGAGCACCGCAAGGATGGAATTGACAATCTTCCAATTGAGTTTGTAGCTGTGCAAGATCCCAATCTAGCGGTTTAGTCAGCCTATAAGTCATTAAATTTTTGAACCACATCGTAACACTTCCTTCAATATAGGGTAGAATGTGCGACATTATAGCCCATAAAAGTAGGAAAAACGATGCAACACAAATTGATTGCCTTTATTGGCGGCGGCAATATGGCGCAGGCTATTATTCTTGGATTATTGAAACAAGGTTATCCTGCCGAGCAAATTATTGTGAATGATCCGAATGAGGAAAAAAGAGCATTTTTTGCTAATCTTGGCGTGGCAACTTCAGAAAATAATGTGGAAAGTGTAATCAAAGCAGAAGGTGTATTGCTTGCGGTAAAACCTCAAATGATGGCTGATGTTTGTTCGCCACTAAGTGCGGTGGATTTTTCCGATAAATTATTAATTTCCATTGCTGCGGGCATTTCAACTGAACGTTTGAACGCATTAATTCCAAGCGTAAAATCAATAGTGCGCGTCATGCCAAATACGCCCTCATTGGTGGGGGAAGGCATGGCGGGGTTATTTGCACCGAAAAATACGAGCGAAAATTACCGCACTTTTGCACAAGATTTATTGGGCGCTGTGGGAAGAACAGTTTGGGTGGATGATGAAACTCAAATGCACGCAGTAACCGCCGCTTCAGGAAGTAGCCCAGCCTATTTCTTTTTAATGCTGGAAGCAATGCAGCAGGCCTTAATCAAAATGAATATTGATGAGAAAACTGCGCGTGAATTAGTGCAGCAATCCATGCTTGGTGCAGCAAAAATGGTGACAGAGAATCCGCAAATTGCACTTTCAACTTTGCGTGAAAATGTTACCTCGAAAGGTGGCACCACTGCGGCAGCGTTAGCAGTATTTGACGCACAACATTTTAATCAAACAATAGAGCAAGCTATGCAGGCTTGTTTGTCTCGTTCACAAGAAATGGAAACTTTATTCTGATGCAAGTTCGTCCTTTTTATTGGCTCGCACTGAGCTTTCTAGGTTACTACTGCGCTTATGGTGTGTTTTTGCCGTTTTTCCCCGCATGGTTGAAATCACAACAATATGGCGAAGAAATGATTGGTTTGGTGATCGGGAGTGCTTATATTTTCCGATTTGCGGGCGGATTATTTTTTTCATCGCTAATTAAAAAAGCCAATCATATTATTATTTCCTTACGTCTATTGGCGTTAGCATCGGCCATTATTATGGCTGCAATGAGTTTAGTTGCACATAATTTTTGGCTGTTATTTATTGCTATTGGTTTGCATGCCTCTGTGAATTCAGCGGGAATGCCGATTGGGGATTCTTTGGCATCTACTTGGCAACGCCAAATCGGCTTGGATTATGGCAAAGTACGTTTAATTGGCTCTTCTGCCTTTATCCTTGGGGTAGTGGTATTTGGTGGCATGATTGGCTGGGTTGGTGAACAAAATATCGTGTGGATTTTGACCGCACTTTTATCCTTCTATACCATCATTCAGCTTTTAAAACCGAGCATTCCCCCAAAAGATGAAATACCTGAAGGTGGCGCTCCAAATGATGTTGGTTTTATTGCTTTACTGAAAAATCCTATTACATTGCGAGTCATGATTGCAGTAGGGCTGATTCAAGGCTCTCATGCGGCTTATTATGTTTATAGCACGATTTATTGGACAAGCATTGGAATTTCTGTTTCACAAACTAGCTTACTTTGGGGCATTGGCGTATTAGCGGAAATTGTATTATTTTTCTTCTCTCGTCGCTTATTTCAAAATATTTCTATCAGTGTGCTGCTTTATATTTCTGCGTTTGCGTGCATCGGACGCTGGGCTGTAATGGGATATATTGAAGATTTTTGGTTGGTATTCTTATTGCAACTTATGCACAGTTTAACCTATGCCGTTTGCCATTATGCGATTGTTCGCTATATCACCACTCAACCGCAAAGCCATATTGCGAAGTTACAAGGTTTGTATAATGGTTTATCGAATGGTGTGCTTATTGCCATTTTCACTGCGATTGCTGGCATGATTTATCCAACATCGCCGGCGATGACATTTGTATTTATGAGTATCATTGCAGCTGCAGCATTTTTTGTGATTCCTCGTAAGTTAAATGCCTTTTTGATTGTTCAGCATAAATAGGATGCATCGCTTGCCTTGTAGAAAAGTAATATGAAAAATCTTGCGCTCATTGATTTGTTTCTTAACGAATATTGGATTGAAAAAGGGCTTTCAGAAAATACCGTTCAATCTTATCGTTTGGATTTAACCGCACTTTGTGATTGGTTGAATAAAAACGACTTGTCTTTGGAAACTTTAGATGCTGTTGATTTGCAAGGTTTTCTGGGTGAACGTTTGGAGAAAGGTTACAAAGCCACGAGCACTGCGCGAATGTTAAGTGCAATGCGTAAACTTTTTCAATATTTATATCGGGAAAAATACCGAGTTGATGATCCAAGTGCGGTGCTAAGTTCGCCTAAATTACCCAGTCGCCTGCCAAAATATTTAACTGAGCAACAAGTGTCTGATTTGCTCAATACGCCAGATGTTGAAGTGCCTTTGGAGTTGCGTGATAAAGCAATGTTGGAGTTGCTTTATGCAACGGGGCTTCGTGTAACTGAGTTAGTTTCGCTGACGATTGAAAATATGAGCGTGCAACAAGGCGTGGTGCGAGTGATTGGTAAAGGGAATAAAGAGCGTATTGTGCCAATGGGGGAAGAAGCTGCCTATTGGGTTCGTCAATTTATGCTTTATGGTCGCCCTGTGCTATTAAATGGACAAAGTTCTGATGTTGTGTTTCCAAGTCAGCGTGCACAGCAAATGACTCGTCAAACTTTCTGGCATCGTGTAAAACATTATGCCATTCTCGCGGATATTGATGCTGATGCACTTTCCCCACACGTTCTTCGCCATGCTTTTGCCACCCATTTAGTAAATCACGGTGCGGATTTACGCGTGGTGCAAATGTTGCTAGGGCATACAGATTTATCCACAACACAAATTTATACTCACGTGGCAAAAGAAAGATTGAAACGATTGCATGAAAGGTTTCATCCTAGAGGATAGATAAATCTAACAAGGCTTTACATGCTAATTGTGGTTTTCTAATTGAGTTCATTGACCAAATCAGGTAAACTACCGTCCCGTCTTTGATAGCTAGTTATCTTCGATTTTTGACCGCACTTTTGGTTGATTTTGTCTGTAAGATGATTAGCTATAATCATTTATATCCCAATACAGATTAGGTTCCCTATGGCTACAAATTATATTTTCGTCACTGGCGGTGTGGTTTCATCGTTAGGTAAAGGCATTGCGGCAGCATCATTGGCGGCAATTTTAGAAGCTCGTGGTTTAAACGTAACTATTATGAAATTAGATCCATATATTAATGTGGATCCAGGTACGATGAGCCCAACCCAACATGGGGAAGTTTTCGTTACTCAAGATGGTGCTGAAACAGATTTAGACTTAGGTCACTATGAGCGTTTTATCCGCACGAAAATGACTAAACGTAATAACTTCACCACGGGTAAAATTTATTCTGAAGTATTACGTAAAGAGCGTCGTGGCGATTATCTTGGTGCAACAATTCAAGTGATTCCACATATCACCAATGAAATTAAAGATCGCGTCATAGCTGGCGCTCAAGGTCACGATGTTGTGATTGTTGAAGTGGGCGGTACCGTTGGCGATATTGAATCACTCCCATTCTTAGAAGCATTGCGTCAATTAGCCGTTCAAGTTGGTCGTGAACACACCTTATTTATGCACTTAACTTTAGTGCCTTATATTCCAACAGCGGGTGAAGTAAAAACTAAACCAACTCAACATTCTGTAAAAGAATTGCTTTCTATTGGTATTCAACCTGATGTGTTGATTTGCCGTTCAGATCGCATGATTCCGCCAAATGAACGTGCGAAAATTGCTTTATTCTGTAACGTTCCAGAACGTGCAGTCATTTCATTAAAAGATGTAAATTCGATTTATCAAATCCCAGCATTATTAAAATCTCAAGGTTTAGATGATTTTGTCTGTGAACGTTTCCGTTTAACTTGTCCTGAGGCGGATCTGTCTGAATGGGAGCAAGTGCTTTACAAACAAGCTAATCCAGTGGGTGAAGTGACCATTGGAATGGTGGGTAAATATACTGAGTTACCAGATGCCTATAAATCAGTAAATGAAGCATTGAAACATGCAGGCTTAACTAATCGTTTAAGCGTTAACATTAAATATATTGATTCCCAAGATGTTGAAACCAAAGGTGTTGAAGTATTAAAAGGCATTGATGGCATTCTTGTTCCTGGTGGATTCGGTTATCGTGGTGTGGAAGGTAAGATTCGTACCGCCCAATATGCACGTGAAAACAAAATTCCTTACTTAGGCATTTGTTTAGGTATGCAGATCGCGTTGATTGAATATGCACGTAATGTAGCGGGTTTAACTAAAGCAAATTCGTCTGAATTTGATAAAGATTGTGAACAACCTGTGGTTGCATTAATCACGGAATGGCAAGATGCAGATGGTAATACAGAAGTGCGTACCGATGAATCTGATCTTGGCGGAACAATGCGTTTAGGCGCGCAGCAATGTCATTTGGTGTCAGGCAGCCGTGCTCGTGAGCTTTATGGCAAAGAAACCATTGAAGAACGTCATCGTCATCGCTATGAAGTGAACAATACCTTGCTTCCACAAATTGAAAAAGCAGGATTGAAAGTAACGGGTTTATCTGCAGATAAAAAATTGGTAGAAATTATCGAAGTGCCAAATCATCCTTGGTTTGTCGCTTGCCAATTCCATCCAGAATTTACTTCTACGCCTCGTGATGGTCATCCGTTGTTTGCAGACTTTGTAAAAGCAGCTTATGAAAATCACAAACAATCTTTGAAGTAATGGATTAAATTAGAGTAAAAAGAGCGGTGAGAAACAACGAATTTTTTCGGTATTATGTAGCAGTTGCACAAAGTCCGAAAATTGACTAATTTACCGCGTAAATTTAAATGCCTTTCCGAATGAAAATCGTGAAAGGCATTTCTTTTACCTAAAATTCTAACTTCAACCTCGCAATTTTTCACATCAATTTTCCATTTTTTCAAACTCAAGGCGTAGCTATTCCGCTCAACCTTCATTCGATAAGCTATTTCTTTCTATCTAAGTCTATTGCGTATATAAGATTCTCTAAGTCTATTAGCGTATATAAGATTCTATGCTGCCATCAGAATTTCATCGTATGCAGCTTGTTCTTCAAGTCGCTTAAAGTAGAGTGATGAAATTTCGTTAGGTGCAAAGGCTTTCATACCGAGAAGCTCACCTTCACGATGATTTCCCTGCCAATAACCAACCCACTCTTTGAGCGGCAATACCCATAAGCAACGTTTGAGAACATCTTCAAAGAGTTCCCCATTCGATTTACGGCGATTATCTGAAAAGAATGCAGCTTGATTGGCATAGTGTAAGGCATATTTATTGTCGGCTTTATGGTGTGTACCACGCATTAAATCACGCATTCTGGCATTAAAAGATTCCGCAAGGTTATTATTTACACCTTTCGCACTATAAGCCTCTTGAAGATTCACCGACCAACGGGTGTAGTGAAAATCAAGGCTTTTATAAGCAGGGTTTTCATCACACATAATATCACTGCCTGCTTTTACAAAGCGTTGATTCAATGCAAAAACAGTATCCGCATTTTCGGTGTAATCCATTGCAACAATGGTACGATTTGCTCCAGATATATTACTATCATTTGCAGCACGTTGTGTAATAGCGAATAGACAACGTTTAGTCGTTCTAAATTTAGGATATTTGCAACCTTTCTCATCGGCTTTTTGACGTTGTTTATGATTGTTTTTACGAAAATTAGTTGGACGCAAGGTAAAGTTGATCCACATTCCATCTTCGTGAATTTCGCCTGACAATGAACTTAAATCGCGCGTTTTAAATAAAGCTTCGCGAACTTTCCCACAAAGTACAAATGCCGTTTTGTAGTTCAAATTAAGATGACGACTAACATCAATCGCACTAATGCCTTTTGAGCTATTTACCATCATTAAGATGACAGCAAGAATATCGACTAAATCAACTTTATGAAAGGCAAAGGCTGTATTTGTTGTAATATAAAAATGGCGTTTGCAATGTTTACAACACCAACGTTTACGAGAAGGAAGGAAATAGGCTTCGTGGCGAATACCACAATGCGGACAGCATACATCACGAACATTATTAGGGTTTCCCCAACGGTGAGTTTTTAAAAGGTGAAAAGCATCTTCTTCTGTAAGGCGTAAAATATCTTTTAAATTGATGTTTTTTGATTTGCTTGAAAGTAAATAATGTTGAGCCATTGCGAATTTCCTTGTGTAGTACAAGGCATTCGAGATTTGCTAAACGCCAGACACAAAAAAAACCACCCATCTGAAAAATCAGATCGGCTCAAAGCGTTTATGCCTCGAATACCGTACTGTCACAAGAAAATTTGTGAACTAAGCGCCTAGACAAACTCATTGCAGCATTCGCCCATGATGTGCAAGATGCTCAATTTTTGCGGTTTATCTATCTTCCCCATTTTAAGGGAAGCTAAAGGCAAAATAATTATTTCGTTGGCAAATTGTAGTCATTCTCGGAGGGAGTTTTTCCCTAAAGAACGAGATTTGAATGTAATCCTAAATTACGGATTCGTCAAGTAAAACAATTCCTTTGAGGGGATATCTTATTTTACTACCTACCTTTTAGTATTTTTAATTAACTATTTAGTTAATATATTTTTAAATTAGCTTATAATGCAATGAAACCTTAATTTTTTCATGGCAAGATAAGATACGATTATGACAATAAGACATATTACTTACCACATCTTACATAAAGAGCAAAACGGTGAAGCTAAGTTAGAGCTTAACCCTAGTCTACTTACCCCAAGTGAAGCTCATCATAATTTCTTGGAAACATTAACAAAAGCATATAGAGTTCGGGCAGGGAAAGGGTTTGGTTCATTTGATGGTGATGAAGACAATTTCCCAATGCCTAGATTCTTAAATGATTATTTGGGAGATGATGACTTTCAACACTTAACAGTAAGAATGATGAATACTCTTCTAGTAAAGATTCAAAGCCAATCTTTTGCCACAGGTGGAAAAGTATTTATCGCGCATTATGAAAATCAAGACAGCAATTACCTATTAATTGCCATTTTAGCTGACCGTGTTGGTTTCTCTGCTCAAAACTGGGAAATGTTAGAAAATGAAATGCTGGATATTGAGCATCTCAAATACGCTGGACGTATTGATTTAACTGCTTGGCAAGCAAATGAAACTCGTTATATTAGTTTCCTTAAAGGACAAGGTGATGTATCTGTTTACTTTAAAGAATTTTTATCTTGTAACGATGCTCTTGTTGCACGAGAAGAAACTAAAAAATTGGTAGTCTTGCTTGAAGAATTTACTCGTGAACAAGGTTATGAGTTAGAGCAAAAAACAGCATTCTTTAATGACATAAAATCTTATTTAACAGATATTAGTAATAATGGCGGATCATTTAATACTGAGGAGTTTACTAATCGAGTCTGTCCAAGCAATCCGCAGATTTTACAAGAAAAATTAAGTGATTTAGAACATGGTGTATAAGATGGATTTACGCCAGATAAAGTTTCACTTAAACGATTAGTTACTTTTGTAGGAAAAACAAGAAATTGGCGGTTATCATTTGATCGAAATGCGATGTCAGAAGGTGATATTACTCAAGAAAATGGTAAAATCATTATACATAACCCAACACCTGAATTATTAGAAGCATTTAACGAATGAGCGTAACTTTTTCTGATTTAATACAAATTTATCGTAGTTCTGAACCTGTAAATGGTTCAGATATGCGTGCTTTTTATATTCAAACAGAAGAAGAGTTAAATTTGCTTAATCAATTATTATCTGATGAAAATTACGATAATACTGCATTAACATCTGACAAAACACCTCAGCTTGATATGGTGATTAACCTCACTTTCGGAACGCCTAAACTTCAATTTGGACGTTTTTTTGACAAAATAGAAAACTTAATAAAAGGTGACATAGCTCAATTTAATAATACTTTACTTTCTCAATCTCCTTATTTTATAAAATCTGAAAACATTGCTTCATTTGATCAAAATATCTCTATTTTAGAATCCTATCAAGTTGTTAAAGAATTTTTGCAACAACTGATTTTAATGGATTCATATACAGATATTGTAAATAAAAAACTTATATTTTTTAGTAAAAAGACGTTTGAATTATCCATTGACGTAACAAATAAATTAAGTGAGTTTGTTCAGATTATTAAAAATCTTGACATCAGCAAGCGTAAACTGATTACCGACTTTCAAGAATGGATGAATGATGAATCCACCAGTAGCCATATAGATGAAAAGAAATCAATTTTAGCCTTTGTCTTATCAGATTCTTTATCACAAGAGGCTAATTTGTTAGATGTAATTCAGAATATTCAACATATAAGTGAATCAGTGCAAGCACAATATGCTTTGTACTTAGAAAACTTTAGTTATGAGAAATTTGTTAAAAAATTAGAGGAAAATACAGAAAAATTTGTATCAAAAATCAATGACACAATTAGTAAAGTTCTTCCTCAATTTTTAGGATTACCATTTCTTACTGCCGTACCATCAGCTTTAAAATCAGGTGATAATTGGCTTATCTATCTTGCCCTCATTATATATTGTTTAATATGCGGATATGGATTATCTAATCAGAAATTGATTTTAGACAATCTTAGACAAGATGTAGATAGATTTGAAGAAAAAGGGAAGGTTCCTGAAAAGTTAAAAGAACAATGGAAAGAAGATAAAGATAGAATAAGTAAGTTACTTCTAAAACAAAGACACCTATATCGAATACTCTTTATTTCTTTATTATTCTTTTTATCTTACGGTATTTATAAATTTATATCTATTATATATAGTTCATTTGTTTGTAACTAATGGCGAGCGCATGATGAAAATTAGAACCTATGGCTGGATTCAAAATCCATCGTCTTTTCAATCATTAAAAAAGGTAGTTCAAATCTTTGATACTGCATCACAGCATTATCAAAACTTAAAGGATAATTTAATTAACTCAATCTATAATGAAGTAATTCGTAATAACTTGAAAGATAAGTTAATTAATAATGAAAATGAATTTACTTACCTTGAATTGGTAGGAACTTCTAAAAACAAACAAGGTAAACCGCCTTCATCAAGAAAAGATGCGGTAGCTGATGCACTTATTCAAATTAGTATCGAGCCACAGCAAATAAAATCGACAGGGAAAACTTGGACAGATAACTGGACCGCCGATGGTTTTCTAAGATGGGCTGTTAGTTTTAATTTTATCAAAGTAGATAGAGAAAAAGATACTTTTAGTATCACTGAAAAAGGTCTAGCTTTTTCACAAGCCAATGATGAAGAACAAGAATTAGATATACTAAGAACAGCTTTACTTGCGTATCCACCTGCAACTCAGATTCTATCGTTGTTAGAAGAGAATGGTGATTATTGTACAAAGTATTATCTCGGTTCTAAATTAGGTTTCCGTGGTGAAAAGGGATTTACTTCATATAATGAAGATATTATGTATGATTGGCTTGCATCTTCATCAGCTGTCGAGAAAAAGAAAATTAAATCGGATATTGAAGGAACAAGTGATAAGTATGCCCGTGGAATCTGTAACTGGTTAAAAAATGTCGGTTTTGTCCAAACAAAACAAGTGAAAAGAAAATTTCAAAATGGACAAAAAGAAAGTCTTCAAGGATATAAAATTACTGGCAGAGGAATCATAGCTTTACACCGTTCAATAGGGCATTCTAGCAATCGGCGTATTGAAAAATTCATTATGTGGGAATTTTTTGCCACCGATGGACATAACAGGGATTACATAAGGTCTCGACGTGCTAATATTGTAAAATTATTAATATCAACTATTTCATTTAAAAATTTAGTCTCTGAAATGAGAAATAATGGCTTTCAAGATCCAGAGGATATATTTTTATCTGATATTGATGGTTTAAGATTATTTGGTTTACGTATAGAGCTTAAAAACAATAAGTTTAGATTACTAGATAAAATTTGTGATTTTTCTATTCCAAAATTAAATTTAACAGAAGAGCTACGCGATAAAGTAATAGAAGAGCAAAAAGCGATTTTTTTACAAAAAACTAAATTGCCACTTTCATATATAGAACTTCTTGAAATTGCTAGGGATGGTAAACGCAGTAGGGATTTTGAGCTTATTACAATGGAATTATTTAAAAATATATATAAAATCAATGCCAGTATATTGGGTGGTGCTCGCAAACCTGATGGTGTTTTGTATATGCCAGAATTTGGGGTCATTGTTGATACAAAAGCTTATGCAGATGGATATTCGAAAAGCATTGCTCAAGCCGATGAAATGATACGTTATATCGAAGATAACAAACGTCGAGATCCAAGTAGAAACTCAACGAAATGGTGGGAACATTTTCCTACATCAATTCCTGCAAATAACTTTTACTTTTTATGGGTATCGAGTGTATTTGTGAATAAATTTCACGAACAACTTAGCTATACAGCACAGGAAACCCAAACAGTAGGTGCAGCACTTAGCGTTGAACAGCTACTGTTAGGGGCAGATTCTGTTCTTAAAGGTAATTTAACAACTGAAAAATTCATAGATTCGTTTAAGAATCAAGAAATTGTTTTCGCACCTTCAATATTGCATAGTTAGTAGTTTGTAATGAGCACTTCTACGCTTTCCTGCTTAGAAGTGTTATATGAAGCATTACCATAATGAAAATCTAAGTAATGAACTTTAAAGCCATGTTTCGAAATGAAGTCTTTCAGCATATCATGGCTTTTACCTTTATGCTCTAAAACATTACTTAAAGCAAAACGAATACCTTTTTCGTTTAATCTAAGTATTAATTGATACATTTCTAATTCCTGCTCTTCACCCCAGTCTTGAAATCCTCTATTTCCATCGTTATAACTACCTGTTGTGATAAGATAAGGAGGATCGAGATATACAAAATCCTGTGTATTCAGTTCACTTATATCAAATTCATGAATAAAATTATCGGTAAATGTTGCATTAAGTCCTTTCAAGCGTTGAGTGAAGTAACATAAGTTTTCTTTCATCCTTTCGTTGAAGCTACTTCTATTCCTACCAAATGGATTATTAAATTGCATTTTGCTATTAAAGCGGAATTGATAATTATAACTAAATGAAGATAAAACATATAAATCAAGAGGATTAGGGTTGTTATTATAATCTGATCTAAATTTAAGAAATCCTTCTTCATTAGTTTTACTTAACTGATATTGACTAATTCTATACTCAATTGAGGATAGGATAGTTTCTATTGGCATTTTTTGGAATAATCTGAACATATCATTAATAAGATAATTCATATCATTAAAAATATATTTCTCAGCTTCAACATTAATGCCAACATTAGCTCCACCACTCAATAGATCAACAAAAGTTTTTATGTTTTTAGGAAATAATGGTAGAATTTGTTTTAATAGTCTATACTTCCCTCCAATATAATTTAATGGACTTTTTACCCACTTTTTTTGAGGGAAATAATCTTGAGTTAGTTTAAATTCTTCGTCATTAGGTATTATAGTTTGTTTTTCTTTAAGAGGTTTTTTTTGAATATAAAATAGTAATTCACATAATTCAGTATCTAACGGTTTATTCTTTGATTTATACTTTCTATATGGTATTCTTTCCAATTCAACATGCTTATTTATAGAATATTTCTTTAATAATTCCAATAGTTCTTTTTCTGGAATAATGCCTTCAGTGTTATAACTTAACAAGATATGTGTAGCATCAATATTTGAGATTAAATCTTCCATTGCACTTTTAGCACTTTTTGCTGTTGAAAAATCACTTTTAAGCTGGCTCCAATCGAAAATTTTAGTTTTACCTTTTAAAGTAGGCTTAGTATGTCTAGCTACATTTTCCAATAAATGATAATTTGAAGCGTATTGGCGGTTATTATAAGGCGTATCAATATAGGCTATATCGACGCTAATTTTTTTTATTAGTTCGTTAGCATTCTCATTAAATGAACGATTAGGACGATTATTATCTATAACAGATGGGAATATTAAATCTAACTTGTTTAAAGAACGTTTATCCCAATGTTTCAGATAAGCGCCGTAAGTTCCAGTGATATTACTAACAGATGGCAAAGCTTCAATAAGTGAGTTTAAAAGATATAAGTATTCTTGTTGATTTACATAACCATCTTTTTTCCAAGAATCTAATGTTGAATGGATAAAATCTATTCTTTTAGCATTTTCCACAGTAAGATACATAGCATCCCCAGTGGGAGAATAGCTAGATTCATAGTATCCGATAGATAAGTGAGTTATAGGGGTGTCTGCTAAATATGATAGCGGGTCATTAATGCCAATTTGTTTTAATCCTTCAAAAGTAGGACGAGAATTGCCCTCAATTAAAACCTTTGCATTGATATGACTAAAATAAAGCAAATCATTACTATAAATAGTATAGTAAGGTTTAAAAAATAGCCCAACAGTATTTGTACCTGCGAACAAATCTAAGAAAGTTTCTTCTGTTCCATTAGTATGTTTATCCAACATATTTTTAATATGCTGTAATAATAGTTTTTTAGAACCGATATAGCGCATTTTAACATCCCTCAACATCCTACCTCCTAGTTTAACAGTGTTAAAGTTGCTTAACAAGCAAGCCACTCTTGTTATGCTGCTAATAAATAAACAATAAGTAGGTAACTCTAGCAATTAGGTGATTTCTGTCGAGAAATGCGTTTCAATTTTTCAAGTTAGATCGCAAAAATAACATTTTTTCTCATCAAAAGTACGGTTTTATGATTATCTTTGCATTTCAGATAACACTTTAAACGATACATCAAACGCAGTTTGCATATCATTCGACATCATTCGGTAGTGATTGATAAGGGCTTGTTCTTTTGCTTCTAATTCATCATTAGGCAAGCTGCGGTACATTTTTCCTTCACCAGTCAGCAACCAAGTGATACTAATCCCTAGTGCTTCATAAATTTTAATTAACCCATCAACATTAGGATCACGCCCTTCATTTAAGTAATTCATCGCTGAACGATATGAGATCCCTGTTACGTTGGAAAACTCAGTAACAGTCATATTTTTAGCATCTAAGACCTGTTTTAAACGTTCTAATATGCACACTATTTCACATTCCTATTGAAAAAAGTAAATGATTGTGACATTTTATGCACAACCAATATGAATAATGTTTCATATTTTAGTTTAATCAAGGTGTGATCTCAATACTATGACCCAACATTTTCTTCTTTCTAGCAAAGCTCGCACGCTTTCTTCCTACGAGATTGCACAACTCTCAGAAGAAGAAGCGTATGATTTGCTTTGTGAATTAAGATGGGGTGGAAAAGAGTTCATTACTTGTCCTAAATGTGTGGGGTACAACACAAGCCTTATTATATTTCTACACGTAAACAATGGCGTTGCAAACATTGTAATCACACTTTTAGTGTCACTTCTGGCACCATTTTTGCCAATCGCAAGAAACCGATTAAGGTTTATCTCTATGCTTTAATGGAGTGGGTAAATGCCGTCAAAGGCTTATCTTCCCTTCAATTAGCTCGTAATGCAAAACTTAATCCTCGCACGGCATTTGTTTTATCGCATAAATTCCGCAAGGCATTACTGGAAAGTCGTGATATGAAACCCCTTTCAGGTGTAGTGGATATGGACGGCACTTATGTTCATCCTGCACCACGTAAAGCAAATAAGAAATCTGACCGCATTGACTATCGTTTAAAGGAAAATCAGAATCCTGATAAACGTTGTGTCATGGTTGCACGTGAGCATTATTCGCCAGAAGAAAAAGCCAGTAATGTGCTGCATTGTGGGGCAAAACGCTCTCACGTTTTTGTAGCGCATACTGAATCGCAATCGGTAGTGAAAAGTTTTGCCGATAAATTCATTAAACCGAATACACAAATCAATACCGATGAAAGCACGGCTTATAATGTCTTGTTACCCTACTATGATTTGAGAACGGTAAACCATAAGGAAGAATATCGTAGCGACTTAGGTGTAACAAACAATCAGGCAGAAAGTCTATTTAGTCGTTTCAAACGTATGTACTACGGACAAGTTCACCGTATCAGCAACGAGTACCTACTTAACTATGCTAACGAAATTGCGTACCGTGAGGACAATCGCCGTACCTCAAATAAAGCGCAGTTTATTGATGTATTAAGCCGATGTTTGAAAACCACCAACGATAGCAATGAATGGTGCAGTTATTGGCAACGAAAAATTATTCATCAAGAAGTGATTTGGCAGTAGATATATGGCATACAACCTTGATAAGAAACTCAAAGAGTTTGAGTTTGAACGTAAACAGGTATTGCATCATCTTGCATTACTTGATGCGAACATTGCCACATTAAAACGTGCTATTGAGCTTACTCAACAGGAAAGTGATGTAGCCCTTTATAATACGGACAACTTTGTGTACCGTTCCAAATATAAGCTCTTTAAAGGGAAAATTCGTAAATACATCGTACAAATGATGCGAGAAGCACCCAATAAAGCCTTTACAATTGCAGAACTCACGCAGCGCATTTTCGATATTGAACAAAACCCTGATACACCGTCCGAAAAACATCTTGATTCCGTTCGTAAACAACTGAATGAGTTTTATAAAAGGGAATGGATTAATAGAGTTCAAATCAGCCGAAATGAGGTTCACTGGCAATGGAAACAAAAATAGCGGTATTTCTACCGCTATTTACTATCCTTGCTCAAGTGTTCTCAATCGCCAATGTTGTGAGTTATCTATTAAGCATTTTTCCACTAACGATTTATACTTTAAATAGTTTAATGTACAAGCAATCGTTTGTGATTGTTTATACGGTATGACTTCTTCAATCTCTTGCCCATCTAACTTCATCGCCAGATATGTAATCTCCTTCACACTTAACCATTTTGAAGGCTCTTGTTTTAGTACCTGAGCAATCAACTGTTGAGGCGAAGTTTGAAAACGAAGATTTCTAAATTTGGGGTTTGACGGTAAAGGCGGTTCTTCCCGACCCTTTGCGTGATTTAATGCCACACGATAGTCTGAAATCTTCCGATCAAGATCTTTTAATTCTTTATGGAGTTGCTTGATTTGCGCTGCAATTTCTTTCTTTTCGGTTTCAATTTCTTCAATCGCTTCTTCAAGCGCATTTTCCAAAGTTGATTTTTGTTTTGTCATTGGCTATTCTTACCTTTCGTACATAAAAGATAAGAAAATGTAGCAGAAACAACAAATTAAATCTTTGTGCAACTGCTACATAATACCGAATTTTTTCACCGCTCTTTTATTTTGTAAAAATAGATAAAGATCAAAGCATACGCATTTTTTACAAGACAAAATCTCAAAATAGCTTTATCATATCGCCTGTTTTAGGCTCGCCTAACCCGTTTTAATTAACTTAATTGAGGAAAATAAAAATGGCAAAAATCGTTAAAGTGATTGGTCGCGAAATCATCGACTCACGCGGTAATCCAACTGTTGAAGCTGAAGTTCACTTAGAGGGTGGTTTTGTTGGTTTAGCTGCGGCTCCATCTGGTGCATCAACTGGTTCTCGCGAAGCATTAGAATTGCGTGATGGTGACAAATCTCGTTTCTTGGGTAAAGGCGTATTAAAAGCTGTAGCAGCAGTAAATGGTCCAATTGCTGAAGCAATTCTTGGTAAAGATGCGTCTAACCAAGCTGAAATCGACCAAATCATGATCGATTTAGACGGTACTGAAAACAAATCTAACTTCGGTGCAAACGCTATCCTAGCGGTATCTTTAGCAAACGCAAAAGCAGCTGCAGCGTCTAAAGGTTTACCACTTTACGCTTACATCGCAGAATTAAACGGCACGCCAGGCGTTTACTCTATGCCATTACCAATGATGAACATCATCAACGGTGGTGAACACGCCGACAACAACGTGGATATCCAAGAATTCATGATTCAACCAGTTGGTGCGAAAACATTACGTGAAGCACTTCGTATCGGTGCTGAAGTATTCCACAACCTTGCGAAAGTATTAAAATCTAAAGGCATGAGCACAGCAGTTGGTGACGAAGGTGGTTTCGCACCTAACTTAGCATCTAACGCAGACGCTTTAGCATGTATCAAAGAAGCAGTAGAGAAAGCAGGTTACGTATTAGGTAAAGACGTGACTTTAGCGATGGACTGCGCATCTTCTGAGTTCTACAACAAAGAAACTGGCAAATACGAAATGAAAGGCGAAGGCCGTTCATTCACTTCTCAAGAGTTCACACACTATCTTGAAGAATTAACTAAACAATACCCAATCGTGTCTATCGAAGATGGTCAAGATGAATCTGACTGGGAAGGTTTCGCATACCAAACTAAAGTGTTAGGCGACCGCGTTCAATTAGTGGGCGACGACTTATTCGTAACTAACACCAAAATCTTAAAAGAAGGTATCGAAAAAGGTATCGCAAACTCTATTTTAATCAAATTCAACCAAATCGGTTCTTTAACTGAAACTTTAGCAGCAATCAAAATGGCTAAAGATGCAGGTTACACCGCTGTGATCTCTCATCGTTCAGGCGAAACCGAAGATGCGACTATCGCTGATTTAGCGGTTGGTACAGCAGCAGGTCAAATCAAAACGGGTTCTATGAGCCGTTCTGACCGTATTGCGAAATACAACCAATTAATCCGTATCGAAGAAGCATTAGAACGCGCGGGTACTCCAGCGGCATTCCCTGGCTTAAAAGCGGTTAAAGGTCAAGCGTAATTCACGCTGAATTTACTGTAAAATCTCACCGCACTTTGTATAAAAGTGCGGTGTTTTTTTAGGGAATTTTTATGAATACTCAATCTAATTCATTGCTTACTGAACCTTGGTTATCTTGGGCGATTGAAATTCAAAGTATTGCACAAAGTGGCTTGGCTTATTGTAAAAATATTTATGATATAGAACGCTATGAGCGTCTTCGAGATTTAGCAGCTGAAATGATTAGCCATAAAATGGCAATACCAAAAGAAACGGTTAAAAATCTTTTTTGTAATGAGGATGGCTACCAAACTCCAAAAATAGATACTCGGGCAGCGATTTTTCAAGACGATAAAATTTTGTTAGTGCTAGAAAATGATGGACTTTGGTCATTGCCTGGGGGATGGGTTGATGTATTGGAGACACTTCATAGTAATACAGTAAAAGAGGTGTATGAGGAAGCAGGGCTTGATGTGAAGCCAACTTTTATTATTGCAATCCACGACCAGCATAAGCATAACTATCCACCTTTGGCTCATCGTGTACAGAAGGCTTTTATTATGTGTGAAAGATTGTCAGGTGAATTTAAGAAGAACAGTGAAACGTTGGACTCTGCTTATTTTTCCTTGGATAAACTTCCACCAATGAATGATGCAAAAAATACAAAAGCTCAAGTAGAGCTTTGTTTTCAAGCATATAATAGTTGCCATTGGATTACACAATTTGATTAGGAAAGATTATGTTACATTTAACTTTAGAGGATGAACTCTTTTTAGGAACGCCAAAGCAAGTGGGAACGCATTCTACGGTATTTGAGCATTTTGCTGTAATGTTTGAAGATGACGGTGAAACGGGCTATTTTTATGCACTTGATATGCGTCAAAATGCTCAACCGATAGTGGATATGTTGCATGTGTATAATGTTGATTCAACCTCTAATCATCATGAAGCGCGCAAACTTGAAATTTGTTGGGATGAGAGTGGTTATTTAGCATTGTTGCTTATTAATGGCTATCCTCATGCCGTATTTGATTTTGCTCGTTTAGTCGGCTATAACAGCAATAAATATCCACAACCAGATTTAATGAGTATGTGGACTTGTGAAGAAATTACCAATAAACAGGCCGAGCAATGGCTAGGCGTGAAAACCATTCGATAAAAATTGAGAACAATGAAAAAGAAAAATCAGATTTTAGTTAGTTTATCTATTGTGGCCTTATTAGGAGGCTGTTCAGAAGAACAAGTACAACGTGATGTGTATCAGTCTTTAGATGATTGTTTAGCGGATTGGAAAAAAATTGAGCTTTGTGAGGCAGATAAAAATACCGAGAGTACTCAGAAAACTAAAACCACATCACAACAGGGGCTTGGTTTAAATATTCGTGATAATGGTAATGAAGAAAGTGCGGTAAAAAATTCAGCTGAAAATAATGCACAAGCGAATCAAAGCGAGAACAATGTCGAATCAACTGCAAAAGCTGAAAGTACCGATCCTTCTTTAGGGGCCGCGATTGCTGGTGGAGTTATGGGGTATATGGCCGCTCGTGCAATTAGTAGTTTCCTTGGCCCAAGTTATCATCCTGGAAATCGAGCTGTCACCACGCCAACAGGGCAAGTTGTGCAACCGCAAACAAATCGTTCTGTTGGAAAACCAATGCTTGTGAAAGGAAATGCAGGAAGCATGAATAGCAAACCTGTATCTCGTGGTGGTTTTAGTAGCCCAAACAATACTAATCGTAGCAGTGGGGGCTAAATGAAACGTGTAACAGGGTTTCCTACTCGACCAGATATGGTGCAACAGCTACTTAATGTTGGATTTGATTATTATAACTTACCTTCCAGTGATGGATCTCATTATTGGTCTGATAATGTTGCCTATGAATTTACTTTAGCTGAAATTGATCGCATTGAGGATACAACTAATGAATTGCATTCAATGTGTTTAGATTTTGCGGCGGATGAAATTAAAAAAGGCGATTATGAAAATTATCGTTTTACGAAGTTGCAAAAACAGCTTATTGAAACCTCTTGGCGTAATCAAGATCCTTATTTATATGGACGCTTTGATTTTGGCTATGATGGCGACAACCTAAAAATGTTTGAATATAATGCCGATACGCCAACATCTTTGTTGGAGGCCGCGGTTGTTCAATGGCAGTGGTTAGAACAAATTGAGGGCTTGAAGCATCGTGATCAATTTAACTGGATTCATGAAGAATTAATTAAACATTTCCAATTTTTGAAACAACAAAGTGGTAAAACAGATTTCCATTTGAGTGCCATGCAAGATGCTGGCCGTGAAGATTGGGGCAATGTGAATTATTTAGCTGATGTGGCTTATAACGCAGGTTGGAATATTCATCAATTAGCGGTGGAAGATATTGGCTATAACAGCGAGACAGAAAAATTTGTAGATTTAAATGATCAGCCTATTGAAATGTTATTTAAATTGTATCCGCTAGAATGGCTAAGCCACGCTGAGTTTGCTCGCCATATTACTTCAGCTGAAACACGATTTATTGAGCCTGCGTGGAAAATGCTGTTAAGTAATAAAGCACTATTGGCAAAACTTTGGGCGCGTTATCCTAATCATCCGAATTTATTGCCTGCTTATTTTACGCCTTTTGAATTACCAAAAGATTTATCGATGTGGGTTAAAAAACCATTGTTAGGTCGAGAAGGTGCCAATGTCTTCTATTATGAGAAAAACAATGGCGTAGAATTTGCAGCGAAAGGAAGCGAACACTCTGCGTTTTATGCTAATTCAGGCTATGTTTATCAACAAAAATTTGAATTGCCGAGTTTTGATGGAATGTATCCAATTATCGGCTCTTGGGTTGTGGGTGATGTTGCTTGTGGTATGGGGCTACGCGAAGATTTTACTGCAGTGACAGGGAATGATAGCCATTTTATACCTCATTATTTTGTACCTTAATGTGTCCTGAGTATTGCTAAAATAACCAGAAAACTAACCGCACTTTTGTCTTTTTTGATAAAAGTGCGGTTATTTTTTTACCTAAAAACTATTACTAAAGAGTTATGGTTATTTTATCTGAAAAAATCTTGCAAAATATCAAATTTTGTTGAACTAAATAGTAGTTTTCTTTGCAATACTAGGGGAGGAGAGTAAAATGGTGACGGTTGTAGAAGTATTTGAAGTTGTAAACCTATTAGAAGTATTAAATTTTCATTCACTTTTTCAATATTTGGAGTTTGATTATGGCATCAGAAAATCAAAAACTATCTTCTGTTGCGCTCACACCTGTTGAAGCAACGGATTATGCAGAAAATACAGCGACTTATAAAGCAAATAAACGTCCATTTTTATCGTTTATGTCTGGCATTAGTGCTGGAGCTTGTATTGCTTTAGCTTTTGTATTTTACACGACAACACAAGCTGCTAGTGCTGGAGCACCTTGGGGGCTGATCAAATTAGTGGGTGGGTTAGTATTCTCATTAGGTGTGATTATGGTGGTGATATTAGGAGCTGAATTATTCACCTCTTCTACTTTAACATTAGTTGCCCGTGTTAGTGGTAAGATAACCACAAGGCAAATGATCCGAAATTGGATTGTAGTATATTTAGGCAACTTTGTGGGCGGTTTATTTATTGCTACAGTGATTTGGTTTGGGGGGCAAACCATGGCAGCAAATGGCCAATGGGGTTTAACAATTCTTGCAACTGCCCAACATAAAATTCATCACACGTGGTTTGAAGCATTTAATCTAGGTATTTTATGCAACATTATGGTGTGTGTGGCGATTTGGATGTCTTATTCAGGTAAGACTGTTACAGACAAAGCTTTTATTATGATTATGCCGATTGGTTTGTTTGTTGCGTCAGGATTTGAACACTGTGTGGCTAATATGTTTATGATTCCGATGGGAATTATTACCGCACATTTTAGTACTCCTGAATTTTGGCAACAAATCGGCGTTGATCCGATGAAATATGCAGATTTAGATTTGTATCATTTCATTGTGAAGAATTTAATTCCCGTAACGTTGGGAAATATTGTCGGCGGGGCAATTTGCATGGGGGTATTCCAACGTTATTTAACCAAAACGCATTAAAGATTTATTTACTTATTTATTAATTAACAAAGGAAATGACTATGTCAGAACTTAATGAAGCGCAAAAATTAGCGTGGGCTGGTTTTACTGGTGGTGATTGGCAAGAAAATGTCAATGTACGTGACTTTATCCAAAAAAACTACACTCCATATGAAGGTGATGATTCTTTCTTAGCGGGTCCAACTGAAGCGACAACAAAACTTTGGGAGACCGTAATGGAAGGAATCAAAGTTGAAAACCGCACACATGCGCCATTAGATTTTGACGAGCATACGCCTTCAACAATTACTTCTCACGCACCAGGTTACATTAACAAAGACTTAGAAAAAATCGTTGGTCTTCAAACTGATGAACCTTTAAAACGTGCCATTATGCCATTCGGTGGTATCAAAATGGTGGAAGGTTCTTGCAAAGTTTATGGTCGTGAACTTGATCCAAAAGTGAAAAAAATCTTCACTGAATACCGTAAAACACATAACCAAGGTGTATTCGATGTTTATACGCCAGATATTTTACGTTGCCGTAAATCAGGTGTATTAACTGGTCTTCCAGATGCTTATGGCCGCGGTCGTATCATCGGTGACTACCGTCGTGTAGCACTTTACGGTGTAGACTTCTTAATGAAAGATAAATACGCACAATTCTCTTCTTTACAAAAAGATTTAGAAGATGGCGTAAATCTTGAAGCAACAATTCGTTTACGTGAAGAAATCGCAGAACAACACCGTGCATTAGGCCAATTAAAACAAATGGCTGCAAGCTATGGTTATGATATTTCCAACCCAGCAACTAATGCTCAAGAAGCCATTCAATGGATGTACTTTGCTTATCTTGCTGCAATCAAATCACAAAATGGTGCTGCAATGTCATTTGGTCGTACTGCAACCTTTATCGATATCTATATCGAACGTGATTTACAAGCAGGTAAAATTACTGAAACTGAAGCGCAAGAATTAGTTGACCACTTAGTCATGAAACTCCGTATGGTTCGTTTCTTACGTACACCTGAATACGATCAGTTATTCTCAGGTGACCCAATGTGGGCAACAGAAACCATCGCAGGTATGGGTTTAGACGGTCGTACATTAGTAACCAAAAATACATTCCGTATTTTACACACCCTTTACAACATGGGTACTTCTCCAGAACCAAACTTAACCATTCTTTGGTCTGAACAGTTGCCTGAAAACTTCAAACGTTTCTGTGCAAAAGTATCGATTGACACCTCATCAGTTCAATACGAAAACGATGATTTGATGCGTCCAGACTTCAACAATGATGACTACGCAATCGCATGTTGTGTATCACCAATGGTTGTGGGTAAACAAATGCAATTCTTCGGTGCGCGTGCAAACTTAGCGAAAACATTGTTATACGCAATCAACGGCGGTATCGATGAAAAATTAGGTATGCAAGTAGGTCCGAAAACTGCACCAATTACTGATGAAGTATTAGATTTCGATACAGTAATGACTCGTATGGACAGCTTTATGGATTGGTTGGCAAAACAATATGTGACTGCCTTAAACGTAATCCACTATATGCACGATAAATATTCATACGAAGCAGCATTAATGGCATTACATGATCGTGATGTATACCGTACCATGGCTTGTGGTATTGCAGGTCTTTCTGTTGCGGCTGACTCACTTTCAGCAATCAAATATGCGAAAGTTAAACCAGTTCGTGGCGACATCAAAGATAAAGATGGCAATGTTGTTGCAACTAACGTAGCAATCGACTTTGAAATCGAAGGTGAATATCCACAATATGGTAACAACGATAACCGTGTTGATGACATCGCCTGTGACTTGGTTGAACGTTTCATGAAGAAAATTCAAAAACTTAAAACTTACCGCAACGCTGTGCCTACACAATCTGTATTAACCATTACTTCTAACGTGGTTTATGGTAAGAAAACTGGTAACACCCCAGATGGTCGTCGTGCTGGTGCACCATTCGGACCAGGTGCTAACCCAATGCATGGTCGTGACCAAAAAGGTGCGGTAGCATCATTAACTTCTGTAGCTAAACTTCCATTTGCTTACGCGAAAGATGGTATTTCTTATACCTTCTCAATCGTACCAAATGCGTTAGGTAAAGATGCAGAAGCACAACGTCGCAACCTTGCTGGCTTAATGGATGGTTACTTCCACCACGAAGCAACAGTTGAAGGTGGCCAACACTTAAATGTGAATGTGTTAAACCGTGAAATGTTGTTAGATGCAATGGAAAATCCGGATAAATATCCACAATTGACTATCCGTGTATCTGGTTACGCAGTACGTTTCAACTCTTTAACTAAAGAGCAACAACAAGACGTTGTAACTCGTACATTTACTGAGTCTTTCTAAGTAAATAATATTATGTTTTAATATAAATCACTCACAGACTAGTTTTGTGAGTGGTTTATTTTTATATATAGGAGAGCAAATTATGCTAACAGTTATTGCCCAATTTTCAGTAAAAGCGGACAAAATTAATGATTTTCTAACTCAATGCCAAGAGTTAATTAAGCATACTCGTCAAGAAACAGGATGCGTATCTTATGAATTACAACAAAATAGCGAGCAGGCTAATCATTATGTTTTTATTGAGCAATGGAAAAGCAAAGCCGACTTAGAACAACATTTTGCAACGCCACACTTTACCTCAATTGTACCTGTATTGGTCGAGTATTGTGAACAAGCACCAGTGGTGCAAACCTTTCAAAAAGTCAGCGAATAATGACCGCACTTTGATAAATATATTTTAATTATGAGCCTGATTTAAATCAGGCTCATTTTTTATAGACTAAATCTTTGGTAAAATTTAGCTATATCTAATTTTAGGAAATTTATGTATGTCAGTTCTTGGAAGAATTCACTCTTTTGAATCTTGTGGCACTGTAGATGGGCCCGGTATTCGTTTTATTTTATTTATGCAAGGCTGCTTGATGCGTTGCAAATATTGCCATAATCGTGATACTTGGGATTTTGAAGGGGGTAAAGAAATCAGTGTAGAAGACTTAATGAAAGAAGTCGTGACTTATCGCCATTTTATGAATGCTACTGGCGGTGGTGTCACTGCATCTGGTGGTGAGGCTGTGTTACAAGCAGAGTTTGTGCGCGATTGGTTCCGTGCTTGTAAAGCAGAAGGGATTAATACTTGCTTAGATACAAATGGTTTTGTACGTCATTATGATCATATTATTGATGAATTATTAGATGTAACGGATCTTGTTTTACTCGATTTAAAAGAGCTTAATGATCAAGTTCATCAAAATCTTATTGGAGTACCAAATAAACGTACCCTTGAATTTGCAAAATATCTGCAAAAACGAAATCAACGTGCATGGATTCGTTATGTTGTGGTTCCTGGTTATACTGATAGCGATCACGATGTGCATTTATTAGGTCAGTTTATTGAAGGTATGACCAATATTGAAAAAGTTGAACTTCTTCCTTATCATCGATTAGGTGCGCATAAATGGAAAACCCTTGGGTTAGATTATGAGCTTGAAGATGTATTACCGCCAACCAAAGAATCGTTAGAGCATATTAAAACAATCCTAGAAGGTTACGGGCACACTGTAAAATTTTAGAATGAATGTCAGCTAACATAAGGAGTAAATAATGAAAAAAATTATTTTAATATTGTCACTTGGGTTACTTACTGCCTGTTCTGCTCAAACTCAAAAGGCTGAACAAAATGATGTGAAACTGACACCGCCGACTGATGTGCGAAGCGGATATGTACGTTTGGTGAAGAATGTAAATTATTACATCGATAGTGAATCGATCTGGGTGGATAATCAAGAGCCACAAATTGTACATTTTGATGCTGTGGTGAATTTAGATAAGGGATTGTACGTTTATCCAGAGCCTAAACGTTATGCACGTTCTGTTCGTCAGTATAAGATTTTGAATTGTGCAAATTATCATTTAACTCAAGTGCGAACTGATTTCTATGATGAGTTTTGGGGACAGGGTTTACGGGCAGCACCTAAAAAGCAAAAGAAACATACGTTAAGTTTAACACCTGATACAACGCTTTATAATGCTGCTCAGATTATTTGTGCGAATTATGGCAGAGCACAGCCTTCAGATAAAAAATAACAAAATCTCGCGGATAAAAAAATACGGTGAAATTTCACCGTATTTTTTTAATTAAATATTCTTCTTTGTTTTCGTGTTTTGACTACTTGCACTATTAATAATAAAGCAAGAATTATCACATATACTGCAAAAATAAATACCAACCATTGCACCATCGTCACACCGAATAATGACCATTGACTTTCATTACAAGAGCCAGTCGGGCTAAACATAAACGGAAGCCATTGGTGAAACGGTAAAGTTTCAGGAAAGTTTGGAATAAATTCACATTGTTTCCAAGGGGCTGGATTCATTTGTAAATCAAGATGACGGAATGAAACCAATAATCCCTTAATGCCACTAAATAAGCCTAATGCCAAAGCGATTAATCGAATGATTAAAGCGCGAGGTTGAAGTAAACCTATAATGCCCGCAATAAGTAACCCAATTATTGCTAAACGTTCATACACGCAAAGTACACAAGGTTGCAATCCCATTCCATATTGGAAGTAAAGTGCGGTAGATTCTAGTGCTAAACTTGAGAATGCCAGCAGAAACCATGCAGAACGTTTTTCAGAAAATTGTTTTAAAGGTGCGAGCATTTTTTCTCCTTAAATTGGAAAAATTAAACCTAAGTTTGCTAGCCAAATAGTAGCAGCTGGTAAGATAAATTCAATAGCCAGTAACCCAATGATCGAAAGTACAATAGTGTAAGGTAAAGCCATATAAACCATTCTTCCATAAGAAAGTCGAATTAATGGTGCTAGTGACGAAGTCAATAAGAACAAGAATGCAGCTTGTCCATTTGGTGTCGCAACTGACGGCAAGTTTGTCCCTGTATTGATTGCAACAGAGAGCAATTCAAATTGGTGCGGCGCAATTACGCCATTCGTTAATGCTGCTTTGGCTTCATTGATGTAAACCGTTGCGACGAATACGTTATCAGAGATAGAAGAAAGTAAGCCGTTAAATACATAGAATAAGGCAAGCTGTGTATTTTCTTCTGAAGAAAGAACGAAGTGAATGATTGGCGCAAAAAGTTTTTGATCAATAATTACAGCAACCACTGAGAAGAATACTACGAGTAATGCAGTGAAAGGCAAGGATTCTTGGAATGCTTTACCGATAGTGTGTTCGTCTGTAACACCAGTGAATGCAGTGGCAAAAATGATGATACTTAAACCAATTAAGCCTACCGCCGCAAAATGGAACGCCAATCCAAGAATTAACCAAATCGCGATTAACGCTTGTACGCCTAATTTAATTTTGTCTTGTTTAGACATTTTCTCTGAATTAGTGCGGTCTAAATCTGACAAGATTTTCCATACGTCTTCAGGTAATTTTTCACCATAACCGAATAATTTGAATTTTTCGACTAGGAAGCAAGTAAGCAATCCGCAGATAAATACTGGAATAGTAACTGGTGCCATGCGGAAGAAAAATTCGATGAAGTTCCATTTGGCTTGTTCTGCAATGATTAAGTTTTGTGGTTCACCCACCATTGTCATCACACCACCAAGTGCAGTTCCGACACCAGCATGCATCATCAAACTACGTAAGAACGAACGGAATTTTTCTAAGGTTTCGTGGTGTTGTGTCGCGATTTTTCCATCATCAGCAATATCAACGGCATCAATTAAATTATTGCCTGATGCGACTTTGTGGTAAACGCCATAGAATCCCATTGCTACGCTGATAATTACGGCAACAACCGTTAATGCATCAAGGAAAGCGGATAGAAAGGCTGCGCTGAAACAGAAAGCTAAAGAAAGCGCGATTTTTGAACGAATTTTGACAAGTAGTTTCGTGAATACGTAGAGAAGCAGTTGTTTCATGAAGAAAATTCCTGCCACCATGAACATTAATAGCAATATCACTTCAAAGTTTGCCATAATTTCCGTTTTTACGTGTTCTACGTTAGTCATCCCTATAATAATAGCTTCAATTGCTAATAAGCCACCGGGTTGTAATGGATAGCATTTTAATGCCATTGCTAGCGTAAAAATGAATTCAGCAACGAGCAACCAACCCGCAAGAAAGGGACTGATAAAAAAGAAAATAATTGGATTAACAATGAGAAAAACGACAATGGTCAGTTTGTACCAATCTGGGCTCGCTCCAAGAAAGTTTTTCATAAAGGCTTGTGTGTTTGTCATAGAGCACTCCATTATTTTTTATTGCGCTAACATTGTAATATATCCCCCTTTAAAGGATAATAAAAAGTGAGTAATTTTTTTATAAAATTGCATTTTTTTGATTTTTATCTGATTTTTTAATATATGCAACATGATAATGACATTTTGAAAGCCCAAAGCCCAGCCGCTTTAGCTGAAGAATATATAGTGAAAAGCATTTGGCAAGATGTTTTCCCTGCGGGCAGCAATTTACCCTCAGAGCGTGATTTGGCTGATAAGATTGGTGTAACTCGTACAACTTTACGTGAAGTTTTACAGCGTTTAGCTCGCGATGGTTGGTTGACGATTCAGCACGGTAAACCCACAAAAGTAAATAATATTTGGGACACAGCGGGGCCGAATATTATTGAAACACTAATCGGTTTAGATATGCAGTCAGCACCTTTGATTATTGACAATATGTTATCTTTACGCAGTAAAATGTCTGAATCTTATATTTATGAGGCAGTAAAAAATTCTCCTCAACAATCTGTCGCACTTTTTGCTGAATTAGATCAATTACAAAATACGGCGCAAGATTACACAGAATTTGATTACAAATTATTTCGTCAATTTACCGTAGTGGCGAATAAACCCTTTTATCGTTTAATTTTTAATAGTTTGAAAGGGGTTTACCAACGAATTGGTTTTTTATTTTTTAAAGAAGAAAAACATCGAGAACTTACAAAAACATTCTATTTAGAAATGCAGCAAATTTGCCTTGCGGGAAATGCTGATGCGGTCGTGGATTGTATTCGTAAACATAATTTACGTTCTTCAACTTATTGGAAAGCTATTCTAGAGCGATTACCGCAGAACCTTTCGGATTAATTTCAACATCAAAAGTGCGGTGAAGTTTAACCGCTCTTTTTCATTAATATAGATAAACATTATGCGCATACCAAGAATTTATCATCCTGAATCCCTTGAAAATCAAGCTCACTGTCACCTTTCAGAAGACGCGACAAGCCATGTGGGGCGAGTGTTAAGAATGACAGAAGGCGAGCAAATTGAACTCTTTGATGGTTCTAATCATATTTATCCAGCCAAAATTATTGAGTCGAATAAAAAAGCTGTAAAGGTAGAGATTTTGGGGAGTGAACTTGCGGATAAAGAATCCAATTTAAAAATTCATTTGGGACAAGTGATTTCTCGCGGAGAGCGAATGGAATTTACCATTCAAAAATCGGTGGAATTGGGAGTGAATGTGATTACGCCATTATGGTCAGAACGCTGTGGCGTAAAGCTTGATGGTGAACGTATGGATAAAAAAATCCAACAATGGCAAAAAATTGCGATTGCTGCTTGTGAACAGTGTGGCCGTAATATTGTGCCGGAGATTCGTCCACTGATGAAATTGCAAGATTGGTGTGTAGAAAATGACGGAGCGTTAAAATTGAATTTGCATCCATGCGCGCAATATTCGATTAAAACGTTACCGAATATTCCTGTTGAAGGCGTTCGCTTATTAATTGGTTCAGAAGGTGGATTATCTGCACAAGAAATTGCACAAACTGAACAGCAAGGATTTACTGAAATTTTATTAGGAAAGCGTGTTTTGCGTACTGAAACTGCATCGCTTGCGGCGATTAGTGCACTACAAATTTGTTTTGGAGATTTAGGTGAATGATGGAGTTACAAGGGAAATTTTTGATCGCGATGCCACACTTAGACGATTATTTTAATCGTACTGTGGTGTTTATGTGCGAGCATAATGAGCAAGGCTCGATGGGGTTAGTGATTAATCAGCCCACTGATTTAAGCATTGCGGAACTTTATTCAAAACTCAATTTTATGATGAAAAATGACCGCACTTTTAGCAATGAAATGGTGGTAGCAGGTGGCCCTATGCATAGCGAAAGAGGTTTTATTCTACATAAGAATACACCTAATGAATTCCAGCATACTTATAAAATCACGGATGATCTTTCAATGACAACCTCTGCTGATGTGATAGAAACGCTAGGTTCTGAACTTGCGCCAGAAAAATATCTTATCGCACTTGGGTGCTCTAGCTGGGAGGCTGGGCAATTAGAAAAAGAAATCACTGATAATGCTTGGTTAGTCGCGACTGCGAATGATCAGATTTTATTCGATATGCCTTATGATGAGCGCTATGTTGCGGCGAATCAATTACTTGGTATTCACCCACATAATTTTGTGTTTGCTCAAGTGGGACATAGCTAATGGGGATTACTGCACTTGCTTTTGATTTTGGTACCAAAAGTATTGGCTGTGCTGTAGGGCAAAGTATTACCAGCACCGCACAAGCCTTGCCTGCTTTTAAGGCGCAAGATGGTATCCCAAACTGGGATGCGATCGAAAAATGCTTGAAAGAATGGAAACCAGATGTTGTCGTTGTTGGTTTGCCTTTAAATATGGACGGAACAGAACAAGATCTCACTTTGCGTGCTCGTAAATTTGCAAATCGTTTACAAGGTCGTTTTGGTGTTAATGTTCAGCTACAAGATGAACGTTTAACAACAACAGAGGCTCGCAGTGAAATTTTTGACAGAGGCGGTTTTCGTGCCTTAAAAAAAAGTAAAGTAGATGGGATCTCTGCTTGTTTGATTTTAGAAAGTTGGTTTGAGGTCGCAGAATATTCGGAATAAAAAAAGCCCTTTCAAAAGCTGAAAGGGCAAAAATATTTGGAGTCATACTATGAGTTGTTGAATTAATAAATCAGGTATGTGGCGTATTATAATAATAAAATATAAAAATGCAACATTTTTTTAACAAATAATTTTTTGTCATTTAATTATGTGGATTTCTTGTATTGCTATTGACTAAATTACGCATTAATAAGGCGTAGTCTAAGTTGATATCTTGTGGTACGTCTAAGAACACAAAATGCCCATCACCTAGTGCTGCATCAACCGCTTCATTTTTACGATTTAGCATTTTTTCAATTTTGAAATTGATATTACCTTGAGTGGTCATCATTTCCACTTCATCACCAAGCAAGAATTTGTTCTTCACCGCCACTTCAGCCATACCTTGCTCGTTACGTTTGCCAGTAAATTCACCGACAAACTGTTGACGATCAGAAATAGAATAACCGTATTCGTAATTTTGGTATTCATCGTGCGTATGACGACGTAAGAAACCTTCGGTATAACCACGATGAGCAAGGGATTCCAAGGTATCCATTAAGCTTTCATCAAATGGTTTTCCTGCTGCCGCATCATCAATGGCTTTGCGGTAAACTTGAGAGGTTCTTGCGCAATAATAGAATGATTTAGTACGACCTTCGATTTTTAAAGAATGCACACCAAGTGCGGTCAATTTTTCCACGTGTTGTACTGCACGCAGATCTTTTGAGTTCATAAAGTAAGTGCCGTGCTCATCTTCAAAAGCCGTCATTTGCTCGTCTGATTTTTGTGATTCGGTATAAAGGAAAACTTTGTTCGTTACCGCACCTTCACCTAAGGTTGGCGCGACATTTTTCACTTCAATTTGTTGAGCTGGATCGATTTTAGGCACGATGTTGCCCACTTCATCTATGGTGCCTTCTTCCATTTTGTATTCCCAACGGCAAGCATTGGTGCAAGTGCCTTGGTTTGGATCGCGTTTATTGATATACCCAGAAAGCAAGCAACGGCCAGAATATGCCATGCACAACGCACCGTGTACGAAAATTTCGAGTTCGATATCTGGCACGTGTTGGCGAATTTCAGCAATTTCATCTATTGAAAGTTCGCGAGATAAAATAACACGAGTTAATCCCATTTGTTTCCAGAATTTTACCGTTGCCCAGTTTACCGCATTCGCTTGTACAGAAAGATGAATATCAATATCTGGGAAGTTTTCACGCACCAACATGATTAAGCCTGGGTCGGACATAATTAAGGCATCAGGACCCATGTCGATCACAGGTTGTAAATCTTTGATAAAGGTTTTGAGTTTGGAGTTATGCGGCGCAATATTCACCACTACATAGAATTTTTTACCAAGTGCATGGGCTTCATCTATCCCGATTTTTAAATTGGCGTGATTAAATTCATTGTTGCGTACACGTAAGCTGTAACGAGGTTGGCCTGCATAAACGGCATCTGCGCCATAAGCAAAGGCGTAGCGCATATTTTTAAGGGAGCCTGCAGGGGAAAGTAATTCTGGTTTGAATTGGGTTGTCATAATATTCTCTTTTGTCTGATTTCAGGTCAGGGATTTGCGCTAGGCAAATCGTTAGGTGGGGTATTGTAGAGAAAATATTTGGCTTGTAAAGGAAAGTGCGGTCAAATCCTAATTAGAAATTCAGTTTATCTTGTTCTGATATAAAGATTTAACCGCTTGAAATTACCCTATATTAAATAAAATTATGGGCCCAAATTTTGCCCTATGACAATTGCTTGTCTTTTATTTTGATTATAAGTTTGCAGCATTATTTTCTTCCTTTAAAGCTTGCGTTGCTGATTTTATATCATTTGACTGAGTGATAGCTGTGATTACCGCAACACCATCAGCGCCATATTTTCGTAAGGTTTTCACATGTTCTAGTTTTATTCCTCCAATCGCTACAAGAGGTTTGGTGATGCCTCCATTTCTCAAGGTTTGAATAAATTCCATTCCTAGAGTCGGGGAAGGATTCTCTTTTGATTGGGTAGAGAAAATTGGACCAACACCAAAATAATCGATATCAGATATTTCCTCACCGATTTTTGCTTCATCTAAGCGGTTAACTGACCAACCAATAATCAGTGGTTTATTAGTTTTTGCTCGAATCGTTTTTACAGGCGTATCGCTTTGTCCAACATGAATTCCATCCGCTTCAATTTCCAATGCCAAATCAACATTGTCATCAACAATAAATGGCACATTATATTGACGACATAAGTCTAGGCAGTTAATAGCTAAGGCTAGTTGTTCATCTGGTGAATTTTCTAGTGAGAATTTGCCTTTATCGCGAAATTGAAAACAGGTAATGCCACCTTCTAAAGCTTGTTTAAGAACAGAAAGCAAGTTATCTGTTGGATTATCACCTAAATGTCGGCAATCTTGTGTGCCTGCTACAAAATAGAGCGGTAAAATTTCTTGAATATTTTTCATCTTTCAATCCTTAAAGGCGACTGTAAGCCCAATGATTTGTTGGTCCATGTCCATGACCAATATTCAATGGGTGAGAGATGGCTGCAGTGATAAAATCTTTAGCTGTTTTCACCGCACTTTTTAATGGTGCGCCTTTGGCTAATTCAGCTGTTAAGCAAGCTGAAAAAGTACAGCCTGTGCCGTGAGTATGTGGTGTATCGAAACGCACGCTTTCTAAAACAAAATGCTCACCATTTTGTAAAAAAATCCAATCTTGGCATTGCTGACTTTGTGAATTCAGCGAATGTCCGCCTTTAATAATCACATTCTTTGCGCCTTGTTTTTGCAAGTCTAACGTGGCTTGTTGAATGCTGGCTGTATCAGAAATCTTAAAACCAGTTAAAGCTTCTGCTTCAGGAATATTAGGTGTAATCACGTCGGCTAGTGGTAATAAATATTTGATTAATGCGGAAACTGCTTGTTGTTGCAATAAAGGCGCACCACCTTTCGCAATCATCACGGGATCAACCACTAATGTGCCAAATGGGCGATGACTTAAGAAATCAGCAACACATTCAATAATATCTGCTGTGCCAAGCATGCCAATTTTGGCACTTGCAATTTGAAAGTCATTTTTTACCGCTTTTAGCTGTGCCTGAATTGTTTTCAGTGGAATGGGGTGAATATCAAATACCCCAAGCGTGTTTTGTGCAGTCACTGCAGTAATCACTGAGGTTCCAAATACACCTTGCATTTGAAAGGTTTTCAAATCTGCTTGAATGCCGGCGCCGCCGCCACTGTCCGAACCAGCAATAGTCAATGTTTGTGGAATGTTAGACATATTTCACCTCCGCGTTTTGTTCTATTAAATCAGGTGTTAAGGCTGCCAATTCATCAAGCAAGCGAATTTGGAACTGACCGACTTGCGTGGTTAAGTTTTTAGCCGCAATCTCCCCTGCAACGGTGTAAGCGGCACAGGCTTCGATGGTTGCTGAAAAATGTTTTCCTTCATCAACGGCTAAAAATGCTGCACATACTGCACTTAATAAACAACCCGATGCAGTGACTTTTGGAAATAGCAGTGTACCATTATGGACTGTGGCCGTTTGTTGTCCATCACTGATAATATCGACCTCTCCACTAATCAACACTGTACAGTCATAGCGTTGTGCAACACGTTGAGCAACTTCTTGTAGATTTGTTTTACCTTGTCCTACATCCACGCCTTTTGCTTGCCAGTCTTCACCTGCAATCGCTGCAAGTTCACTGGCGTTACTTCGAATTAGGGCAAATTTCACTTCTGCCAATAATTGACGGATAGTTTCGCGTCGGCAGTTCGTAGCGCCCACTCCAACCAGGTCAAGCACCACTGGAATACCTATTGAATTAGCTGTTTTACCCGCTAGTAACATAGCATCTCGTTCTTGCCCGATGACTGTACCGATATTGATGACTAATGCTTGTCTGATTTTAGGTAGTTCAACCATTTCTTCAATATTAGCAGACATCAACGGTGAAACACCTAAAGCAAGTAAACCATTGGCACTAAAATTTGCCGCGACAATATTGGTAATATTATGAATCAACGGATTCTGTTCACGGATTTTTGATAAATAAACTGATTTCATTTTACACCTTCATTTTTATGCTAAATCCAATCTCATTTGCCAAAATCCAATTTCCATTCGAATGGCTGTGGTAAAAATCTGTTGGATATTAGCGAGTTGAGAATCATTAAGTGGCTCACAAAGTGCGGTAAGAAAATCAACAGTTTCTTGTGCGGCTTGTTGATATTCTGGTGCTGAGTATGCGTCAATCCACGTTTGATAAGGATTGCTTGGTAGTTTTGGATAATTTTCTGTGATGTAGCGGGCGACTTGTGCGTAACCTAAAGCACAAGGCGTCACGGCGGCATATAGCTCTGGTAATCCACCCATCATTCCACAATCAAGTAAGTAACGTGTATAGGAAATGCATGCCGCACTTTCTGGTGTTTGGAATATTTCCTGTTCACTGATTTCCCATTGTCGGCAGTAATCCAAATGTAATTGGATTTCTTGGCAAAGAATGTCGAGCGTTTTACGCGGCATGTCCATTTCGGCAAAATTTCTCGCCTTAAAGATGCCTAAAGCAAAAGCACGAGTGTAATGGAAAAGATAGATGTAATCTTGTTTTAAATAGTGTTGAAAACAAGATTTTGGCAAGGTACCTTTTGCAAGATGTTGCACAAATTCATGCTCAACATATTGTTTCCAATAAGGTTGCGCTTGCTGAATGAGTTGGTTGATCATCATTTTCCCTTACTGTAATTCGACAGCATAGTATTTCAATTCAAGTGCTTTTGGAATCAAGCCTTTTTGATGCATAAATTCCGCCATTTGTTGATAACGTTTGGCATCCAATTGACGAGGTTTAGCTGCTAGTAAAGGCAAGGTATCTTTCCATACTAATTGATTTAATTCTGTATTAAGCTCTTTTGGTTTATAGCTCATAAATGCTTGCCATGCGTCATTTTGGTTGTTTTGTAGGTAGGTTGTGGCTTGTTCAAGTGCGGTAAAAAAAAGCGGAAATTTTTTTAGAGGCAAGGTTGTTTTTGTTCGCTACTAAAATCAATTCATCATAAGCTGGCACACCATATTGCTCAGGGAAAAATGCCACGCCTTCTTGTTTTTCTAAATGGATCTGATTCAGTTCAAAATTACGGAATGCTCCGATGACAGCATCGACTTGTCCCATTAAAAGAGAAGGGGAAAGTGACCAATTCACATTCACTAATTTTACGTCTTGGTTGCTGAGTCCGATGGAATGGAGCATGGTATCGAGTAATACATTCTCAAAGCCACTGACAGAATAGCCTACTTTTTTACCTTTCAGATCGGCAAGTGTTTTGATCTTGCTATTTTTGAGTACTACTACGCTATTTAATGGACTGGAAATCAGAGAGCCTACACGCACTAAAGGCAATCCTTCAGCGACTTGTTGATAAATTTGAGGTTAATAATTAATGGCTAAATCCACTTTTCCTGCTGCAACTAATTTAGGCGGTAATGATGGATCAGCGGGTTCGATAATATCGACGTCTAAGTTATTTTTTTCAAAAAAGCCTTTTTGTTGTGCCACGATGATTGCTGCGTGATCTGGGTTTACATACCAATCAAACATTAAGCTAATTTTCTCTCTTGCCAAACTGGTAAAACTGGCGCTGATTCCAATTACAAGACTGAAATAACGGATGATTTTCTTCATTTTTGTCTCCTTTTGTCATGAAGCGTTAAACGTGCCAAATAAAATGGCGTAGTAGCCAATCGATACTGAATGAAATTGCCACTAAGATCAGCAACGCAGCGAACATTAAATCCACCTGCATACGAACATTGGCGTGGATCATTAAATAGCCAAGCCCTTCTGATGAACCCACCCATTCTCCGATTACAGCACCAATCGGGGCGACTGAAACGGCAATGCGAAAGCCTGATGCAAGTGCAGGCAATGCGGCAGGCAAGCGTACTTTAAGTAATAAACGTAAAGGTGAGAGTTTGAACGTTTTAGCGAGATCGAGCCAAGCTTTAGGCGTGTTGCGTAATCCATCGTAACAAGCTGCAGTTACAGGGAAATAGATAATGAGAATAGCCATAACAATTTTTGATGGCATTCCATAACCTAGCCAAAGTACGAGTATTGGGGCGATGGCGAAAACAGGAATCGCTTGAGATATCACCAAGACTGGTAGTAACAAAGAAGATGTTTTTGGCGAAAAAGAGAGTAACAGGGCTGATGACAATCCAAAAATAAAACCCAGTAGCAGCCCTAAGCCAATTTCAATTAAGGTGATTTGTGTATGCTGCCAAAGTAGTTCTATATGGGAAGTCAATTGCAGCCATACGTCTTGGGGAGAAGGAAATATGTAATGTGGAAAATCACCTAATACACCAATAAGTTGCCAGAGACACAGCAATATAATTCCAATAAAGAGTGGTTTAAGAAGGCTAAGTTTCATCTTTTTCCCTCTAATAACTCATTTAATAATTGCTGTTGGAGCATCCACAAATTTTCTTGGTTAAGTTCGCGTGGTGCTTTACCTTCAGGTTTTATGACGTCGGATAATGCTGGTTGATTAGGCTGCGGTGAACGTAATACAAAAATACGCTGGCTTAAGCGCAATGCTTCTTGAGGATCATGTGTAACCAATAACACTGATTTATCTTTTAATAGTTCATAGACCAAGTTTTGTAATTGGTAACGACTAATCGCGTCAAGGGCAGAGAAAGGTTCATCAAGTAAAACTAAATCAGCGTTTTGCATTAATACTCGAGCGAGAGCCACTCTTTGTTTTTGCCCTACAGATAATTGAGCACAGTTTTTCTGCAGATGCTCTGACATACCCGCTCGAATGGTTGTTTTTGCAGATTTATTCCCAAATAGTACGTTTTCTAATTGGACGTTATCAACAATTGAAAGCCAAGGATAAAGGGTGTTTTTTTGTGGTATCCATGCTACTTTAATGTTTGGATTAGAGATAATATTGCCTTGAACTTTTCCCTGTATATCAAGCCCTGCAATTAATCTCAAAAGCGTTGATTTACCTACGCCAGAGCAGCCAAGTAAACTCACCCATTCATTCGATAAAAGAGTTAAATCAAGATGTTCAAATAGTACTTGCTCTCCAAAAGCAAGACTAAGATCCTGAATATGCACCATAGCATTAACCTAAGGATTAATGGCTAAAGGCAACGACAGAAAAGGAATGAAAATAGGTATGAAGAATGAGAAAGTATTTTGGCATATTAGTTTCCTACGTCAGTGCTAACTGTTTCAGGTTCACGGGTATCATCTCAGCCATTTTGTGGCACCCCGACTAAAATTTAAAAGAAGTTTACGCCTGTTTTGCGGAAAAAACAAGCGGTCAAATTTTTCCCTCATTTTGCAAATAATGAGGAGAATTTGACCGCATAAATAGAAAACTAAATTTGTTTAATTAAAAACGGTAACGTACACCGAAAGAGGCTTCGTGAGTTTTAAAACGCACGTTTTCTAAACGTCCCCAATCGTTATAACGATAACCTAAGTCTAAGGTAATACTCTGTGTAATGTCATAGCCAATACCACCAATAAAACCAAAGCCAATGCGTCTTATGTTGCGACTATCGTGATAAGGAGGGTGTACATCTTTTACAGGACCTACTGTAGAGCTACCATTTTGTGGTGTAACAGTGGTTTGTACTTTGTCATCTAAATAAACGCTATGTCTGATTTTACCTACGCTGATACGAATACCAGCATAAGGTTTAAATTTTGAATTAAGATCTAAATCATAAATAGCAGAGATGCCATAAGAAGAACGAGCTTGGAAAGTGCCTTGATCAAAATGGATTGCTTTAATATTAACTGTATTGGTACGAATTGTATTATTCTTTTCAAGAATAATACGTTTACTATGGCTCCAGCGATCATAATGGGAGTAATCTAATGCTAAACGCCAGTTATCGAAATCATAACCAATGGAAAAACGTGGGTGGTTGGAATGGGTTTTGAACTTTTTATAATCATTGAAAAGTGGAGCGTTTTGTTCAGGATAATTATGGTCTACTTTTTCACGAGCGTGCACCCAATCAGCTTGTACATAAATCCCTTTTCCATTATCTTCCTTTGCTTGTACAGCAGAAGAGAAGAGAAGAGAAGAGAAGAGAAGAGAAGAGAAGAGAAGAGAAGATTTCTCAATTCGAATATTCATTAGGGTTCCTCCAACGGATTTTTGTTAAAAATAAAATTTTCATAGTCAATTTTTGAGAATCGTGCTTCATTTTACTCTATTCTATAACATAAGTAAAAATGTTTTAATTAAAGCATAAAATAACAGAAAAATTTGACTGATTGGTTTTTTATGCTTTCTATCAAACTATATTATTTATAAAAAAATGCCTTTCCTATTTATGAACGGAAAGGCATTTTTATTGAATGAATTTCAGTGCTTTTTATTGCTACAACAATAATACACCGCAGAAATTAACCGCACTTTTGTCATCTAAACGATTATTTTACGCGAGAGACGTATTCACCAGAACGAGTATCAACTTTGATTACTTCGCCGATTTGAACGAAAAGAGGTACTTTTACTACTGCGCCAGTGCTTAATGTTGCTGGTTTACCGCCAGTACCTGCTGTATCGCCTTTAAGACCTGGGTCTGTATCGACGATTTCTAATTCAACAAAGTTTGGTGGAGTAACAGCAATTGGCGCACCATTCCATAAAGTCACGATACAATCTGCTTGGTCTAATAACCATTTTTCTGCATCACCTACAGCTTTTGCATCAGCAGAGTATTGTTCAAATGTTTCTGGGTGCATGAAGTACCAGAATGCATCGTCTTTGTATGAATAAGTTAAGTTAAGATCCATAACATCAGCAGCTTCAACCGAAGTACCAGATTTGAAGTTTACGTCTAATACTTTACCTGAAATTAATTTACGAATACGAGTACGGGTGAAAGCTTGACCTTTACCTGGTTTTACGAATTCATTTTCAACGATTACGCAAGGTTCACCGTCTTGCATAAATTTTAGACCTGGTTTGAAATCACTGGTAGTATATGTAGCCATATTTTTAATATCCTAAAAATTAGAGATGGTTTGAAAAGTGCGTATTTTAACCCAAGAACCCGTCATTAGAGAAGAACAAAATTGGCTCACAATTCTAAAAAATGCGATTTCAGATCCTAAATTATTGCTAAAAGCCTTAAATTTACCAGAAGATGATTTTGAGCAATCCATTGCTGCGCGGAAACTTTTTTCGCTCCGTGTGCCACAACCTTTTATTGATAAAATGGAAAAAGGCAATCCGCAAGATCCCCTTTTCTTGCAAGTGATGTGTTCTGATTTAGAGTTTGTGAAAGCTGAGGGATTTAGTACAGATCCCTTAGAAGAAAAAAATGCCAATGCGGTGCCGAATATTCTTCATAAATATAAAAACCGATTGCTCTTTATGGCGAAAGGCGGTTGTGCAGTAAATTGTCGTTATTGCTTCCGCCGACATTTTCCTTACGATGAAAACCCAGGAAATAAAAAAAGCTGGCAGCTGGCATTAGATTACATTGCGGCGCATTCTGAAATTGAAGAAGTGATTTTTTCAGGTGGCGATCCTTTAATGGCGAAAGATCACGAATTGGCGTGGTTAATAAAACATTTGGAAAATATACCGCACTTACAGCGTTTGCGTATTCACACCCGTTTGCCTGTTGTCATTCCGCAGCGGATTACTGATGAATTTTGTGCCTTATTAGCAGAAAGTCGTTTGCAAACAGTTATGGTGACACACATTAATCATCCGAATGAAATTGATCAAATTTTTGCTAATGCGATGCAAAAATTAAAAGCCGTGAATGTCACGCTTTTGAATCAATCTGTTTTGCTAAAAGGCGTGAATGATGATGCGCAAATTCTAAAAATATTGAGCGATAAACTTTTTCAAACAGGTATTTTGCCTTATTACTTGCATTTGCTGGATAAAGTGCAAGGGGCGAGCCATTTTCTGATTAGCGATATTGAAGCTATGCAAATCTATAAAACCTTGCAATCGCTGACTTCTGGCTATCTTGTTCCTAAACTTGCACGAGAAATTGCGGGCGAGCCAAATAAGACTTTATACGCAGAATAAGATCTAATAAAATACGCCTAATTTTCTCGCCGCACTTTTGGGCTTCTCAATTTTGTGGCTAATTAATATGAATAAGAACAAGCATCAGGGACAATCCAGTGAATTCTATGGATAAAAATGAACAATCATCTCAAAATGAATTAGATTTAGGGCTTAATCAAGAGCCAATTACACCAAAGAAAACAATTCAGCCAAGTTCGTCAATTTTAGGTAAAGCAAAAGGGTTATTTGCCAAAAAAAATCACGTGCAAACTAACTTTCAGCAACGTAAAGAACCTACTTTTGGCGATTCATCAACGCAAGAAAATGATCCTTTAATTCCGAGTGAAAATTTGAAAACAGCACAAGAGCCAGTTCTTCAGACTTCTTTCACAGAAGAAAATATTTCTTCGGTTGATGAAGAAATCAGTGCTGAAAATAACGCGGATGAACCCGTCGAAAAGGCTGAAAAACCTATTTTAGCCCAACCAGAAAAATGGAAAGTATTACAAGTATTGCCAGCAAAACATCGTCGTTTGTTTATGGCTATTTTTGTGTTGGTTATTTTATTAATTATTTTCTTCGCATTAAAACCAAGTTCTGACACCGTTGAGTCTTTCACTCAATCTAACAGCAATGAAATCCCAGTGCAGTTCCAATCTTTAGATCAAAATCAACCAGTGGAAACCACGATTTTAGATAATCCTCCTACACAAAATCAGATGGCTACAGAGCAAGCTAACCAACCTGAAAATGCGCCAAAAGCAGATGAATTGGCTAATAGTGCGACTGCTCAAAATCAACCTGCAGAAAACATGGCTGCTCCACAAAACATGGCTGCTCTACAAAACATGGCTCAAGTTCCAGTTCAAACCTCAAATACAATGGATTCAGCTAAACCTATGCAAGCAGCTCAACCTGAGCAATCACAAACTCAAGCCCAACAAGCTCAAGTGGAACAGCCAAAAGCGCCAACTGTTGTAGCACCAGTTCAACCGGTGAAAAAAGTAGTAGAACAACAAGTGGCACATAAAGATATCGCGAAAAAAGAAGTGAAAGTTGCTGAAAAAGCACATGTACCAGCAAAAGTAACTGAACAAACTGTCGCTAAAACAGCTGGAAAAGCACCAATTGTTGAAGCTAAACCGGTTCAAGTTAAAAAAGAAGCTAAAGTTCAAATTGTTGATGCAAAACCTGCAATGAAAGCAGCTGCACCAACTGCATCGGCGAAAACATTAACTGTGCCTAAAGGCGTTTCTCTTATGCAAGTATTCCGTGACAATCAACTTAATATTTCGGATGTTAATGCAATGAGTAAAGCAGCTGGAGCGGGCAATGTTTTAAGTAGCTTTAAACCAGGTGATAAAGTTGCGGTATCTGTGAACAGTCAAGGGCGAGTAAATGAAATGCGCTTATCTAACGGTACGCGATTTGTTCGTCAGTCTGATGGTTCTTATGAATATAAAAAATAATTTTTAGGGCGAGCAATCGCCCATTTTTCTTTTTCAAGTAGGATTTTATGTTTAAAAAAACGTTTCTAATTTTAACCGCACTTTGCTTGGCCGGTTGTGCTCAAAGTAATTTACCAAAGAAGCCAGAGCCGCAAAAGATGCAGGTGGAAAAAGTAGATAAAGCTTTGCAAAAAAGTGAAGCTAAAGTTTATTTATGTAAAGATGATAAGCAAGTTCGTGTGGTTCATTCCACTCAAAAAAAACGTAAAAAATCATTGCATCACATTACGGTGACTTTCAATTCTATGTCAGAAAAATTGACATTAATGATTTCTGAGCGCGGTAAAAATTACGGCAATATTCGTTGGACATGGCAAGAGCGCGAGGATTTCAGTGTGCTAAAAACCAATTTAGGTGAAGTTTTAGCGGAACAATGTGTATTACAACCCGTAGAGCGTTTATCCGGTAATTAATTGTGCAAACCGAACTCCAACGTGGCTTTATTCTTCATCGTCGCCCTTATAGTGAAACGAGTCTTTTAGTCGATTTGTTTACTGAAGAAAGTGGTCGCCTAACCGTGATCGCCAAGGGCGCACGATCAAAGCGTTCATCTTGGAAGTCGGTTTTGCAGCCTTTCACACCTTTATTGTTGCGTTGGACGGGAAAAAGCTCATTGAAAACCCTCACTAAAGCAGAACCAGCCGCAATTACACTTCCTTTACAACAAACCGCACTTTATAGCGGTTTTTATGTGAATGAGTTATTGACTCGTGTCATTGAGCCTGAAACGCCGAATCCTTCGCTGTTTCAACATTATTTAAAATGCTTAACGGACTTGGCAACTAAACCCAATGTTGAGCCAACGTTGCGTCTTTTTGAATTTCAACTTTTACAAATTCTCGGTTACGGCGTGGATTTTCTGCATTGTGCAGGGTCTGGCGAACCAGTCGATTGTACAATGACATATCGTTATCGTGAGGAAAAAGGTTTTATTGCTTCCTTAGTGAAAGATAATCTCACCTTTTACGGAAGAGATTTATTAGCCTTTGAAGCCCTTGATTTTTCCGATGAGGCGGTACGTCAAGCGGCAAAACGTTTTACTCGTATTGCGTTGAAACCTTATCTTGGCGATAAATCGTTGAAAAGCCGGGAATTATTCACTCAAAATATTTTACTTCTAAAATAATGGTTCTTCTTTATACTCCAAAGCAAAAAACAAACAATGTTCAAACCATTACGGCGGATATTCTTGATTTAGATTATCAAGGTTTAGGCGTCGCGAAAATTAATGGTAAAACTTGGTTTATTGAAAATGCGCTTCCGCACGAAAAAGTGGAATGTCGTATTCTGGAGAATAAACGCCAATATGGGCATGCTACGGCAAAAAAATTGCTAGTAAAAAGTCCTGAACGTTTAGCACCAAAATGTGCTTATTTTATGCGTTGTGGTGGTTGCCAAGGACAACATATTCCTATTGAAATGCAGAGGAAAGCGAAAGAATCCGCATTGTTTAAACGATTAAGTAAATTACAGTCAGAGCCGATTTCATTTCAACCTATGATTTGTGGCGATGCTTGGGCGTATCGTCGTCGTGTGCGTTTGAGTTTATGGTTTAACCCAAGCACAAAACAAATCGAGATGGGCTTTCGTCAGAAAAATACCAATGATTTAATTACCGTTCAATCTTGCGAAGTGGCAGAACCTGCAATTAATTATTTACTGCCTAAATTAACCGCACTTTTAGAACAATTCTCTGCGCCGAAACAGCTTGGGCATATTGAACTTGTGGCGGCTGATAATGGCGTTGCAATGTTGTTACGTTACACGAAAAAACTTGCAGAAATTGACCACACTTTATTGCTCAAATTTGCTGAACAAGAAAAGTTAATGTTGTTTTTACAAAGCGATGAAGGCATTGAACAAAACTATGGCGATGCGCCTTATTATCAATTTTCTGATGGCATAAAATTACATTTTGATATTCGTGATTTTATTCAAGTAAATAGTGCATTAAATGAACGTATGGTAAATACAGCCTTGGATTGGCTTGAATTGAGCCAACAGGATTGCGTGTTAGATTTATTTTGCGGTATGGGAAATTTTACCCTTCCTCTCGCCAAACGCGTGAAAAGTGCGGTAGGAATTGAAGGTGTTTTTGAAATGGTACAAAAAGCGGAGCAAAATGCCGTCAGAAACCAAATCAAGAATATTGAATTTTTCCAAGCTGATCTTGACCAATCCTTTGTTGAACAACCTTGGTCACGTCAGTCGTTCAATAAAATTTTGCTTGATCCTCCACGCAGTGGTGCAGCTTTCGCGTTAAATGCCTTGTGCGAGTTGAAAGCAGAGAAAATTTTATATGTGTCTTGTAATCCTGCAACATTAGTGCGTGATGCGGAAATTTTACGTGATTTTGGCTACAAGATTGAAAAAAGTGCGGTGATAGATATGTTCCCTCATACGGGGCATTTGGAATCGATAACGTTATTCACTACAAAATAACGTAGAGTGGGCTTTCTAATCCACCGAAACAGCATTAATTTCAATGGTAGGTAGGAAATCCCCCAAATTCCTATCCCTTGCTATTAATTTCTTCTGACTGCTGAATTAATTCGCTTGCAGAACACTTCAATCCATTCGCCAATTTAAAAATTGTTGTTAAAGACTGTTGTTACTGACCAAGCTCTAATTTACTCACATCAATACGTTGAATATTCGCTTCAAATTTAAGTTGTTCTTGCGTTAAGCCCTGCTCTTTTCTGAGCTTGCGAATGGCTTTACCAAAAGAAAGAATAACATTACCCCAAATTGCTCACTTAATTCAATTCCTGCTATTGTAGGAATTTCACCAGTACGCTAAACTTTAACCTCCGTATAACTAATTTAAGAGACTGACGTAGATTAGCCCTAAATACCACACTATTTTCTCAATGTTTTAAATTGTTCTTTTAGTACTCCAAAGTTAAACCCAAATTCACATTCCTTCAAGAAGGATGGAAAGTTTTTTCGGTCAATTCCATTATATTTTCGGAGTATTATCTTCGCCTGACTCCAGAAATTTTCTATTCCATTTATGTGGTTTTATTTTACCGCAAATAGTTCAGAATGATTGATGCGTTCGTGGTGAAATTTGCTCACATCAAGGGCATCATGGCTTCGATAAATATCGGTATAAACCCAGCTATTAGGCTTGATTTTCCTCACAATAACAGGCATTAATGTCTCTTTTTGGTATTTTCTCCCACCACAGTAAATACTTTTCCTTGTCACTTTAACAAACCGAATACGGCAACTTTTCCTGCGGCTCCTCGACCTCGTTTTCCTTTACGATGACCGTCAAAATAGCTTTCACCAAGCTCAATTTGACCATCAAAAATCTCATCGGCTTCAAGGGCTAAATGATAGCTAATGACTTTAGGAATTTTTCGGAAAAACAAAATTGCTGAATTGGCCTGGATACCTAGTAAATCAGCCTCTGCTCGGGCTGTAATTTCTAATATAAAAAATTAAAGGAGCTTATTTTGTATATATTTCTTTAATTTAGAATGAGTTATCTTCATTTTATAGACTGATACACTTGCTAATCTACATCAGCCCCTAAATTATTATTCAATAATCTATTAATCTCTAACCCGTAATCATCCAAAGCCCACCTAACATATCAAGCATTAGGTTATTTAAGAACAATAAGATAAATACGACGACCATAGGGGAAAAATCAATCATGCCAAATGTTGGCAAGAATCGACGGATAGGTCTTAAAAGTGGTTCAGAGAGTTGATAAAACGCATAAATCACAGGGCTATTGCCACGATTAAACCAGCTTAAAACTGCCCCAATAAAAAGCACATAAAAAATTTCTAAACCAATGCTTTTCAATACAGTTAACACACCCAATACTAAGAGTACATTTACTGATAAACCAAAATAAATAATACCTTTCAACATACCGATAATAAATACTAACAGTAAAGCAGATGTATCGATATTTTTCACTGTAGGCACAATTTTACGCAGAGGTTTTAATACTGGATCAGTCATTTTTACTGCAAATGTTGAAACAGGGTTGTAATAATCCACCCGAGCAAACTGTAACCAAGCTCGTAAGATTAAGACAAGTGCATAAAGATTAATAATTGATCCGATAAATAATGCAGTTTGGGATAATTCCATCATAACCATCCTTTTCTTTTAAAATAAATATATGGCGTCAATGCGGCTGCGATCATTAACCCAATTGCCATTGGATACCCATATTTAAAATGTAATTCAGGCATAAAATCAAAATTCATACCGTAGGTAGACGCAACTAATGTTGCAGGAAGGAACATCACAGAAACAACTGAGAAGAATTTCATAATTTTGTTCTGTTCAATATTGATGTAACCCATTGCAGCTTGCATTAAAAAGTTTACTTTTTGGAACAAGGATTCATTATGCGGCTGTAAAGATTCAATATCTCGTAAGATTTCCCGTGCTTGTTCTAACTGATTAGTTGGTAATCGAGTTTTGCGAACCAAGAAACCTAATGCACGTTGGGTATCCATTAAGCACAAACGAACTTTTGAGCTCGTATCTTCTTGTTCCGTGAGTGTATTTAATGCTTCATCAAAGGCTTCATCTTGTTTTCCGTTTAAAATAACGCGACTCAACTCTTCCAAATCCGCATAAACATTTTCAATCACGTCCGCTAATTGCTCGATTTTCGTTTCAAATAAATCCAGTAAAACTTCATAAGAATTACATTCTAATAAACGCTGGCTACGTGAGCGCATACGATATAAACGGAATGCGGGTAGCTCGCGATCACGCAACGTAAATAAACGACCATCACGAATAGTAAAAGCGACGCTAGCTAAATCAGCATAATTGTCTTCATCTTCGCAATAAAAAAATGAGTGAAGGTGTAAACCATCTTCATCTTCAAAGAAACGGGCGGAAGCTTCGATATCCTCCAATTCTAGAAAAGATGCTAAGCTCTGGCCTAAGCCTTCTTGTAGCATTTCACGTTCTTCGCCTGTTGGCTCAAGTAAATCAAGCCAAATGGCAGTATTGAGATCAGTTTGGTCTTCGTCAATGCGAACCAAGCGGGAATCATTGATAGCAAACGCGTTGATCATTTCATACTCCTTATAGGATTATGAACAGCTAACAGTGAACAAATTAAAGAAGAAACGAAAGTGCGGTGAAAAATCGCAAAGTTTTCGTTAAGAGATGCCGAAACAACGGTAAATTTACCGGCGAACGCGCGCCGATAATAAAAAGGCGGGCGTCTAGAGCGATATTCGGTATCGACTATGACTGTCCAAAGTGTGTGTCCTTCTCGTTAAAAAATCGGGCGAATGTTACGCTTGAAAGCGGTATACGTCAAGTTTTATCAAAAAACTATGACAACATTTCGACCTTATTTGAAAACTAATCTCTAAAATTATTAAATTGGAATGGTTGGCCTAATTCAGCGCCTTTAACAAGTTGAATGACTGCCTGTAAGTCATCACGTGACTTACCTGTCACACGCACTTGCTCACCTTGAATTTGAGTTTGAACCTTGATCTTAGAATCTTTTACTAATTTAGTAATTTTCTTCGCCATCTCTGTTTCAATACCCTGTTTAAGTTTGATTTCTTTACTATAAAGTTTACCGTGGTGTTCGCTTTCTGCAGGAATATCTAAAGAACTGTGCTCAATACCACGTTTAATACAAGATCCAATTAAAATCTCAATTAATTGTTCAAGTTGGAAATCAGATTCTGTGGTAATTTTAATCGTTTCATTTTTTTCATTTAATTCAATTACCGCTTCTACACCACGAAAATCATAACGCGTGCTAAGCACACGGTTTGCATTTTCCACTGCATTACGGACTTCGTGCAAAGTGATTTCAGAAACAATATCAAAAGATGGCATAGTCTTCTCCCATTTTATTAAATTCTATCATTAGCACTTAAAAGGCATAAAAGTGCGGTTACGTCGGCGAAGTTTACCACAATTTGCGCTTGTTGTTGCACTTTAGGTTTAGCATGGAACGCAACACCTAGCCCCGCCACATTCATCATTGCCAAATCATTTGCACCGTCGCCGATAGCAATAGAATGTTGTGAATCAATACCGTATGCCTCTAACAAATGTTGCAATGTTTTGGCTTTGTATTGGGCATCAACCACATCGCCTTTAACTAAGCCAGTGAGTTTTCCATCTTCAATATCAAATCGATTTGATGCAGCAAAATCAAGCTGTAATAAGGCTTTCAAATAATCCGCAAAATAAGTAAATCCGCCTGAAGCAATTGCTGTTTTCCAGCCATATTTCTGTAAGGTTTGGATCGTTTCAACTAATCCTGGCATTAGCGGTAAATTCTCTCTAACTTGCTGCAAAATACTTTCTGGCGCACCTTTTAATGTACCCACTCGACGACGCAAACTTTGCTCGAAATCTAATTCGCCTCTCATTGCGCTTTCCGTAATCGCAGAAACAAGTTTGCCAACACCCGCTAGTTTCGCAATTTCATCAATACTCTCAATTTGAATAGCGGTAGAATCCATATCCATCACCAACAACCCAGCTTGAGACAATTTAGGAGTAAAATTTAATTTAGCAATATCCACTTCAACATCATGAGCAAAGTTAACAAACTCAGCAAACCACTGGCCTTTCAATAAAACGACAATATTTTGCTCCACTATCCAAACATCAAAAATCTGAAAATTTTGACCGCACTTTTGTTGAAATTTTTCCAGCTTAGTTATGTCCAACTTTGTGCCGTATAAGATAAAAGGTTCCCTATCCTGTATAGGAGCCCCATTAACTAAAAGTGCGGTAGGAAATTGTGGGTATTTTTGTGTAATGCTTTCGAAACGTTGAATTTGCATAAAAATCCTGTAAATTGTGGCAACTGGAAAGATTTTAACCGATGTGAGTTGAAAAAGTGCAAATAATTAAAGAAAAACTAATCAAATCAACCATGCTTGCAACGATTATTGTGCTAAGCCTAACTGCACTTGGCGTTATCTTATTTGGTGTAAAACAATTTAAGCTGAGCTCACAATTTGCGAGCGTAAACCAAGTGGCGAACATCTCACATATTTTGGTTCGTCAGCAAGCCAATTTATTTTCAGTTTTACTTACAAACAATGCTAAAACAGAGCAATTAACGGATAATCTTGATCAAATAGTCAAAGAAGACTTTATTTTAGATGCGAGCTTATATGATGGCGAAGGAAAATTACTGGCTCAAAGTCGTGAAATGAGCAATTCACCCGATGCAAACAATCAACAAATTGTAGAGCCACTTTACGCGCAAAGCGGCATTAAAGGATTTTTACGTGTCACCATTGATGCCCAATATACGCAATCTAACCAATCAAAAATTAATCAAATCTTTCACCAATTATATGGTGAGCTTATTATTGTCTTTTTACTTGGCGCAGTGATGACAAGCTCTATTCATTATTTTTTAAGTCACTATCGGCGCACTTACCGCAACCCCAAAGAGAAAAAAAATGCGGTAAATTTGAACGTAAAATCGAGTAGCGCTCGTTTTCACCAGCGTCGCCGTAGAATTTGATTATTGTCACAAACTATTAAATTGAGTGCGGATTTTTGCTAAATTTCCTTCAGAAATAAGGTAGAATGCGCAAGATTATTTTTTCAAAGCGAATTATAACAGGAGAACAAAATGGCAACTCGTAGACAATTAGCCAATGCAATTCGTTTCTTATCAATGGATGCTGTGCAAAAAGCTAAATCTGGTCACCCTGGTGCACCAATGGGGATGGCGGATATTGCAGAAGTATTATGGCGTGACTTTTTAAAACACAATCCGACCAATCCTAAATGGGCTGACCGAGATCGTTTTGTGCTTTCTAACGGCCATGGCTCTATGTTGATTTATAGTCTTTTACATTTAACTGGCTATGATCTTTCTATCGACGATCTAAAACAATTCCGTCAATTACATTCTAAAACCCCTGGCCACCCAGAATATGGTTATGCCCCAGGTGTTGAAACCACAACGGGTCCGTTAGGCCAAGGTATTACTAATGCAGTGGGGATGGCGATTGCTGAGAAAACCTTAGCAGGCCAATTTAACCGTGAAGGTCATGAAATCGTGGATCACCACACTTATGTATTCTTAGGTGATGGCTGTTTAATGGAAGGGATTTCTCACGAAGCCTGCTCTTTAGCGGGAACCTTAGGTCTTGGTAAATTAATCGCATTCTACGATGACAACAACATTTCGATTGATGGTCATGTAGATGGTTGGTTCAGTGATGATACCGCTGCACGCTTTGAGGCTTATGGCTGGCAAGTAATCCGTAATGTGGATGGCCACGATGCAGAACAAATTCGTCAGGCTGTTGTACTTGCACAATCAGAAAAAGAAAAACCGACTTTAATTATTTGTAAAACCATCATCGGTTTCGGCTCGCCAAACAAATCTGCATCACATGATTGTCACGGTGCACCATTAGGCGATGAAGAAATCGCGTTAACTCGTAAAGCGCTTGACTGGGAATATGCTCCATTTGAAATTCCAGCTGAGTACTATGCTGAATGGTCTGCAAAAGAGAAAGGAGCTACAGCAGAAAAATCTTGGGAAGAAAAATTTGCTGCTTATGCAAAAGCATATCCAGAACTTGCCGCAGAATTTACACGTCGTGTAAACAGTGAATTACCAGCAAACTGGGTGGCAGAATCTAAAGCGTTCATTGAAAAATTACAAGCAAATCCAGCGAGTATTGCAAGCCGTAAAGCATCACAAAATGCAATCGAAGCATATGCTCATGTGTTACCTGAATTCTTAGGTGGTTCAGCAGACTTAGCAAGCTCCAACTTAACGTTATGGAGCGGTTCTAAACCTATTCGTGCGCATGAAAACGTAGGTGGTAACTACATCAACTACGGTGTTCGTGAATTTGGTATGTCTGCCATTATGAACGGTATTGCCTTGCACGGCGGATTCATTCCTTACGGCGCAACCTTCTTAATGTTCTACGAATATGCACACAACGCAGTACGTATGGCTTCATTAATGAAACAACGCTCATTATTCGTTTATACTCACGACTCTATCGGTTTAGGTGAAGATGGTCCAACTCACCAACCTGTCGAGCAAACTGCATCACTACGCTTAATTCCAAACCTTGAAACATGGCGTCCATGTGATCAAGTGGAATCAGCTATCGCATGGCAACAAGCGGTTGAACGTCAAGATGGCCCAAGTGCGTTGATCTTTACTCGTCAAAACTTAGCACAAATGGACCGCACTTCTGCACAATTAGATGCAGTTAAACGTGGTGCTTATGTATTAAAAGACTGCGAAGGTACACCAGAATTAATTTTCATCGCGACAGGTTCTGAAGTGGAATTAGCAGTGAAAGCAGCAGATGTATTAAGTGCTGAAGGTAAAAAAGTACGTGTCGTTTCTATGCCAAGCACTAACCGTTTCGATAAACAAGATGCAACGTACCGTGAAAGCGTATTACCTGCATCTGTAACCAAACGTGTTGCAATTGAAGCGGGTATTTCTGAATTCTGGTATAAATACGTTGGATTCAACGGCCGTGTAGTAGGTATGAATAGTTTCGGTGAATCAGCACCAGCGGATCAATTATTCAAACTCTTTGGTTTCACTGTTGAAAACGTGGTAGCGAAAGCGAAAGAAATTCTTTAAAATGGAAGCTCCTTGATAACTCAAGGAGCTTTTTTATCACTTTATATTATAAGGATTCTGTAACGAAAAAACTCTATCCAATCTTATTATCTGTCAGCGTTTTAGCTTTATCTGGTTGTGCAACCGAGGGTTCTCGTACTGTTGAAGTTCAAAAAGTAACGAGCTATAACACCGCGTATAACGGTGTGAAAGCCCCTATTTCTGTGGGTAAATTTGATAATCGTTCAAGCTATAACAATGGCGTATTCTCTGACGGCGTAGATCAATTAGGTAATCAAGCCAAAACCATTTTAGTGTCTCACTTACAACAATCAGGTCGTTTTAGTGTGTTGGATCGCACTAATATGTCAGAAGCAGCAACAGAAGCAAAAATCAAAGGTCAAAAACAAAAATTAAAAGGTGCGAATTATGTGGTGACTGGCGATGTGACTGAATTTGGTCGTAAAACAGTAGGCGATCAGCAATTATTTGGTATTCTAGGTCGCGGTAAACAACAAGTGGCTTATGCAAAAGTAACATTGAATGTGGTGAATACTCAAACTTCAGAGGTGGTTTATTCTGTTCAAGGTGCTGGTGAATATAATCTTTCAAACCGTGAAGTGTTAGGTTTTGGTGGCACTGCAGGTTATGATTCAACTCTTAATGGTAAAGTATTAGATTTAGCTATTCGTGAAGCCGTAAATAACCTTGTTTCTGGTGTTGAATCAGGTCAATGGAAGCCTTCAAATTAAGGATTTTATTATGAATAAACTAAAACTTTTTATTTGTTTATCAGCTGTTGCTGTGGCGAGTGCCTGTTCATCAGGAAATAAACAAAACACATTGTATACTTGGAATGGAGATACCTATCCAACTTCCGTATACCAATACCTCACTCAAGACGGTGAACCACAAGAACAGATTAAAAAATTAGAAGAAATTGCTCAACTTGATAGCGGTAAAAAAGTACCACCTGGACTGTATGCTCAGATTGGTCTTTTATATGGTCAATTAGGCAACGCTGGCAAAATGGCAGAAGCCTATCAAAAAGAAATGACTTTATTTCCTGAATCAACTCAATATATTAACTTCTTGTTAAATAAAGGAAAAAAAGTGGATACGAGTACAGAAAGCACTGGAAATAAAAAAGTGAAAAAAGGAGCGAAAAAATGAAAAAAATCTCTCTCTATTTGGTAATAGCTTGTACCCTTTTGCTTTCTGCCTGTTCAACAATGAAACCAACGCCTTATGACTATACAAACTATCAGGAAAGTAAACCACGTTCTATCTTGGTATTACTTCCTACGGATACAACAAATGATGTTAAAGGTTCTCCTGCTGTATTGGCACATACAATTTCTCCATTAGCGGAAGAGGGGTATTATGTTTTCCCTCCTGCGCTTGTGTATGAAACTTTTAAGCACAATGGTTTAACACAGGCTCAAGAAATCCATAATGTAAATCTACAAAAATTACGTGATATTTTTGGTGCTGATGCAGTTCTTTACATTAATGTAGATGATTACGGTGTGAATTACCAAGTATTTGATAGCGTTACTAGAGTAAGAGTAAGTGGTAAACTTGTTGATTTACATAGTGGTAAAACCTTATGGGAAGGTACAGGCTACGCAGACGATGCAGATCGCAATAACAACGGTAATGCCATCGCAATGCTAATTACTGCTGTAGTAAAACAAATTGCGAACAATGTATCCGATAAAGGGTACAAAGTTGCTGCGTGGGCGACAGGAAATATGCTTAATGGACCTTGCAATGGTTGTTTGCTTTATGGTCCGAGACATCCATTGTATGGACAAGATCCACAATTACAGCCTCAACAAAAATAAAAAATTTAGGGGCTAATCTACGCCAGCCCCTTAAATAATTAGCTTCTTGATATTCAAGAAGCTTTTTTATTTTCTGCATTTTCTGGCTCTAAATCTAATTTTGCCATTAATAACTGATCGCCATCTTCTTCTGGGTTACCTGTGACAAGTAATTTATCGCCATAGAAAATAGAATTAGCACCCGCCATAAAACACATTGCTTGCATTTCTTCACTCATATCACTACGACCTGCAGAAAGGCGAACATAGCTTTTGGGCATGGTAATACGTGCAACAGCAATCGTTCGCACAAACTCTGTCCAATCTAATTCTTCCGCATCGGCTAATGGTGTCCCTTCAACCTTAACGAGTTGATTAATCGGCACCGATTCAGGTTGCGGATCAAGGTTTGCAAGGCTCGCAATTAATCCAGCCCGTTCTTTGCGAGTTTCATTCATCCCCACAATGCCACCACAACACACTTTTAATCCAGCTTTGCGTACTTTTCCTAACGTGCTAAGGCGATCATCGAAACGACGAGTACCAATCACTTCTGCATAATGTTCTGGCGCTGTATCAAGATTATGATTGTAATAATCTAAACCAGCTTCTTTTAAATCTTCTGCCATACCGTCTTGCAATAAACCAAAAGTACCACAGGTTTCTAAACCAAGCGATTTCACTGCTTTAATAATTTCTGTGACTTTCTCAATATCTTTTGGCTTAGGTCCTCGCCACGCAGCTCCCATACAAAAACGCCCTGCTCCACGCGCTTTCGCAATTTTTGCTTTCGCGACGATCTCATCAACATCTAATAACTGCTGATTTTGTACACCAGTATGATAACGAGCTGATTGAGGGCAATAACCACAATCTTCTGGACATCCCCCCGTTTTGATAGACATTAACGTGGATAATTGAATCGCTCGAGGATTAAAATACTTACGATGAACTTGCGCAGCACGGTAAACCAATTCCAAAAATGGCGTTTCAAATAACACCTCAACTTTGCAAACAGACCAATATTCAACGCTTGGATGTGGTGTAATAGAGTTAATTTGTAGTTTTTCAGTTAACATATTTTTCCTTTGAAAGTGCGGTGAATAATCACCGCATTTTTGTATCTTATCTTTATTCAGTTTATAGGCAGGTATTGATAGCCATTGAATAGATTCATCGGTTATAAAATCTATATAATTTTACGTCTCTTTTTGCAATTGACTTATCTGACCATTTTCCACCAGCAATACTCGATCTATCGTATCAACTAATTCCGATGGTTGATGGGTAACAAGTAACAACGTCAGATGTTTCTCATCACAAAGTTTGGCAATTAAAGCAAGCATTTCTATACGAAGTTTCTGATCTAATGCGGAAAAAGGCTCATCTAATAACAAGATGGGTTTATCTCGCAACAAACAACGCGCCAATGCCACCCGCTGTTTCTGACCGCCAGAAAGAGAATTCGGTAAACGTTGCAAATAATCGCCCAATCCTACTGAACAAGCGACCTGTTCAATTTTTTCCTGTTCAAGTGCGGTTAATTTTAAAGAGGGTTTTAAACCCAACGCAAGATTTTGCTGTACGGTTAAATGAGGAAATAAATTATTTTCTTGAAATAACATGGAAACGGGGCGCTCGTAAGGTGCGCTACGAGTATGATTTTTATCGTTTAACCAAATTTCTCCTTGATGAGGAAATTCAAATCCAGCGATTAAATTCAATAAGGTACTTTTCCCCGCCCCACTTTCTCCAATAATTGCGACACGTTCGCCAGTATTTACGCTCAAATTAAAGCACATCGGTAAGGTTTTATCGTTCAAAATCACATTATTTAGATAAATCATCGTCATCCCTATGTGTGTGAATAAAGGCAAACAATATGCCACAAAGCAATAATAAAATCCCTGCAGTTACAGCTGCATCTTGATTACGATAATTCCCTAGCTGCTGATATAACAAGTGTGGTAGAGAAGTAAACTCTTGATTGCCGAACAACGCAATAGCCGTAAAATCCCCTAAAGATAGCGCCAAGGCTAAAGCAAAAGCATAACGCAATGGTGCACGTAAAGTTTGCCACTCAATCAGATAAAAACGTTGCCACCCCACAATCCCCAGACTATTACACAGATTTTCGTAATAACGCATATTGTTATGGAAAGGTGCACTCAAAATACGTAAAACAAAAGGCATTGCACTTAACGCATTGCAAAGTACAACAATGGCAAACAAATCAATATTCGAAAAATCACGCTCTTGTAATAATAAAAATAACCCCATTGCGAGTACTAAAATCGGGATTGCCAAAATCACCATTCCAGCATTAATAATAAATTGCGCAATTTTCTGATAATGCAACCATTCTAAACGGCGTGATAAAAGCAATAAGGCAATCGCCATCATTAATGCAAGTAATGCGGACAGGGGCGCGATAGAAAGAGAATACCCTAACGCACGCCAGAGCTGAGAATTATGCCAAACTGTGAGCAAACTTGATGAACTCAATGCGCTGACAAGAATATTCAACACGGGCGAAAAAAGGAAGAATATAAAAACAAGTAAGATAAAAACATGGAAAATTTTGACCGCACTTTTAGGTTTTTCAAACCAAGGATTACGATTACTCAAGCCATTTTGATTAGAAGGAGAAAAACGCGACGTTAAGCTGAATAAAACTAAGCAAAATACAAATTGCAACATGGCAAAAAGTGCTGCTTTTGGCAGATCAAATTCAAATAAAATCGCTTGGTAGATTGCGGTTTCTAATGTTGTATATTGAGGCCCACCACCTAGCGTAAGAACAACGGTAAAACTGGTGAAGCAAAGCATAAAAATCAAGCTGAATGTGGGCAAACATTGCTGACGAAAAACAGGCCATTCCACCAATTTAACAAATTGCCAACCTTGTAAATTGAGTTGCGCAGCAAGCTGACGTTGCTGATAAGGAATACTTTGCAAACTTTGTAAGAAAAGTTGCGCTGCAAGCGGGATATTGAAAAAAAGGTGCGCAATTAAAATTCCCGAGAGCCCGTAAATATGCCCCAGCCACGGTATTCCCCAAAGGTTAGCAAACCAAGCTAACCAACCGCTTGAACCATAAATGCCGATCAAACCAAAAATTGCCACTAAAACAGGCAAAACAAAGGTCAGCGACATTAATTTTAATAGCCACTTTTTTCCTGAGAATGGTTGATAAAACAATGCTCGAGCGAGAAGCAGCCCCCCAAAAATAGATAAAACGGTAGAAAGTAAGGCTTGTCCAAAACTGAAAAGAATTAGATGCTGTAGGTAATCATCCGTGAACCACGTTTTCCATTGTAACTCATCGCCCAATGCAAAGATCGAACTTAATGCGCTACCATAAAAAAAAGTAATAAAGCTAATGACAACAACCCCGCCCACATAATGACGAGGGCGGAGTTGTGGATGATGAAATAACGACAACATCAAACTATTTTGTTAATGTAGTTTGCCAAGTGCTAATCCAATTTTTTAATTGTTCCGCATTCACCATTGGATTGATTGGAGTTTGAGTTTTTTGTTGAGCTTTAAGCGCATCAAAGTGCGGTTCAATTTCACCTTGAATGACTGGCAACATAATATTGGCTGTCACAATATGTTTTTGTGCCGTAGGTGAAATTAAAAATGCCATTAAATCATCCGCACATTGATTTGGATGGTTGGCGACTCGAGCCGCTAATTCCACTTGGGTAATATGCCCTTCCGCAAAATCTGTCGCTACATAATTATCTTTTTTCTCAAAAAGTTGGTGATAAAGTGGTGATGTACTGTAACTTAACACTAAATCCGCTTCGCCTTTTAAGAATGCACCGTAAGTATCTGACCAGCCTTTACCCACGGTTACCGTATGTTTATCCAACGCTTTCCAAGCAGATTGAATTTTGGTCGCAGGATAAACTGCATTCATCCAAACCAATAGACCGCGCCCCACACTGCTGGTGCGAGGATCTTGATAAATTACACGGATATCTTGGCGTTCAACCAATTCTTTCAAACTTTTCGGCGGGTTTTGTAATTTAGTTTTGTCATACACAAAAGCATAGTTACCGAAATCGAAAGGTAAGAAGGTTTTATTCGTCCATTTTGTTGGCAGATCAAGTTGAGTTAAATCTACTTTATTTGGCGTGAAAATACCTGTTTTTTCAGCTTGCTCTAAAACAAAGTTATCTAAACCTAGCACAATATCTGCTTTAGTTTTCTTTCCTTCCAAGCGAACTCGATTGAGTAACACGCCACCACTTTCAAAAGGCGTAAAATTAATAGCGCATTGTGGGTGCGCTTTCTCAAAATCTTGTTTTACTTTTGGACCCGCTCCCCACTCAGACGTGAAAGAATCATAGCTATATACGTTAACACTTTGCTGTGATTGAGCTAATGCTGTGGTGGAAAAAAGTGCGGTAGAAATTAAGGTTAATTTAAGAAGTTTCATTATTACATCCTTATTTATATCAAAAGGCAGCAATAATGACGGGAAGGAGATAAGGTTGTATTCCTAGTTTCCTACGTCAGTATTAACTGTTTCAGGTTCACGGGTATGATCTCAGCATATTGCACCCCGACTAGGCTTTTTAGTGTATTAAAATTTACTTAGATTGCCAACGGATTTTTAAAAAGAAATAAACTTTCTACATTTTCTGAAAAAAATAAAAAAGCCCTGTGAAACAGGGCATCCATACGCGGTTTTAAAATTAAAAAGTTATTCGATCACGGTTTCTTTCAAGCGTTGCTTTACCAATCCCTTGCACTTCTAATAGCTGTTCAGCACTCGTGAAATTACCGTGTTTTTCACGATATTGCACAATCGCTTCTGCTTTTTTCGCACCAATTCCAGTTAAGGCTTTTTGAATTTCACTCGCAGTTGCCGTATTGATATTCAATTTATCATTCACAGTAACTGATACTACTTGAGCCTCAGTTTGAGTTGCTACAACAGGTTGAACAGCCTGCTCTGCAGCTTTTTCCTCAGCAAAAGCCAAAGACGCACCTAAAGCCCCGCACAATATCACCGAAGTAAATAATGTTTTCATTAATTTCATAGAGGTTTCCTTATAATATGAACATGTTGATGTTGACGAGCATATCAACACAGTCATTTTTTATGCTTTCAAGAAAACGCTCAAGATTCTTACCGCACTTCTGCGATTCAGATCGCAAAAATTCTTAATTTGCATGAAAAAACAAAGGGCTTATCATTTACGACAAGCCCTTAAGATTAGTTAACTTCTTTTATTCTCAGCTCTTTTGGAACCTCAAAGAACATATTTTCTTCTAAACCTTGTAGTTCTTCTATGGTATTCACACCAAACTCTTTTAAGCGGGAAATAATCGATTGAACTAATTCTTCTGGTGCAGACGCGCCAGCTGTAATCCCAATGGTTTTCACATCATTAAACCAATCCTCTTGAATATCGGAAGGATCATCAAGAAGCTGTGATTTAACCCCCATTCGAGACGCCAATTCAGCTAAACGATTTGAATTTGATGAATTTTTAGAACCAACAACCAGCACTAAATCTGATAATTTTGCCAATTCTCGCACCGCTTCTTGACGATTGGTTGTCGCATAACAAATATCGTTTTTGTGTGGCCCTTGAATAGCAGGATATTTTTCCTTTAATGCAGCAATGGTTTCAGCCGTATCATCTAGCGACAACGTCGTTTGCGTCATAAAGGTTAAATCATCATTTTCTTGCATTGGCAAACGCGCAATATCTTCTACTTTTTCAATCAGGAAAATACCGCCATCTTCGTTGCTATACTGCCCCATTGTGCCTTCAACTTCAGGATGCCCTTTATGCCCAATCAAAATCGCTTTTGTTCCCTTTCGACTTGCACGCGCAACCTGCATATGCACTTTAGTTACCAAAGGACAGGTTGCATCAAATACTTTGAGATTACGATCTTTCGCTTCTTGTCGAACCGCTTGAGATACACCATGCGCAGAAAAAATCACGATCGCACCATCAGGTACCTCGCTTAATTCTTCTACAAAGATTGCACCACGATCACGCAATCCATTCACAACAAATCGGTTATGCACCACTTCATGACGAACATAAATCGGTGCGCCATGAATTTCTAAGGCTAGTTCAACAATACTAATAGCGCGATCTACACCGGCACAAAATCCTCGTGGATTCGCTAAAATTATCTTCATTTCTGACCGCACTTTTCTACTTGTTTATCTTGTACTTTTTTCTTTTCGTTCTTAAAAGCATCCAATGCTAATAACCCTGCGCCAATACAAATGGCAATATCAGCGATATTAAACACTGGATAATGGTAAATATCCCAGTAGAAATCAAAAAAATCCACGACGAAACCATTGTAAGCACGATCCACCATATTAGCTAACGCCCCTCCAATAATGAGAGCATAAGCAGAATTTTGGATTTTTTGTTCAGCATTATTTTTTGCTAAAAAATAAACCAACATGCCTGAAATAACTAATGCTAACAAAATAAAGAAATATTGTTGCCAGCCACTATGATCCGCTAAGAAACTAAATGCCGCACCATAATTGCGAACATAGGTGAGATTGAAAACAGGCAATACATTAACGCTTTCATACAAATCAAATTTTTGCACCACAATGTATTTAGTAAGCAAATCAACCACAAAAGCAACCGCACTTAACCATAAAAATGAAAGCCCTGATTTTTTGGACATAATATTTCCCTTTTAAAAAAATTGCGCTAATTCTAGCATAAGCCGATAAATGATAAAGCACGATCTCATTTACTGAACGGCTTTTGGTAATTTTGCTGGATCATCAGCCAACTCTTTGACATTCACCACTTTCTTCCAATCAAATACCTTAATTTCTTGTTTTTCAGGATGGAAGAAATCCACGCCTTGTAAATGTTTTTCCTTAATCCCCATCCAATCAGCAAAACCATAAACAAAATTAAATGCAGATTGTGGCGTTTTTATTTTTTCTACCTTTTGGCTATCACTCGAAAACATAACGAAAGGAATTTCATAATCTTGTTTATAAAGATTATTTGGATGTAATGATAAGCCTTTAGAATCCTCATAATGAGCAAGCCCATGATCAGAAAAATAAATCACCGAATAGGGTTCATTTTGCGCCACTAATTGAGAGTTTAATTTTTCTAAAAACTGATCCGTATATTTAATCGATTCTAAATAACAAGACATAGATTGATTAATAAAATAATTTTTAACCTCGTATGGAAGACGCTCACAAAAGGCTGGATGTGAGCCCATTAGATGAATCACAATTAATTTTGGATTCGTAATATTTTCTTTTAAGGCTTTATCTAATACAGGCAACATTTCGTCGTCATAAACTTTTTTAGAGTTATAACCTAACGGCTTCATAAAAATCGTTTTATCCGCACTTTGCCCAATACGGGATGCCATCGTATCAAATTCCCCAATTTTGCCTTGATTAGAAATCCAATAGGTTTTCACGCCCGCTTTTTTGGCTAAAGAAATAATATTATCCGTATAAACCGTTTCCCCTTTATCTGCTCGATATAAGGTGCGTTGTAAAGACGGTTGCGTATTTGGTGCCGCAGAATAATAATTTTCAAAAACTGTGCCTTTCACACGCTCTAAAAATGGCGTGGTTTTCAATGGAAAGCCATATAACGACATATAATCTTTTCGCATGCTTTCACCGATAATCAAAATATAATTTTTATATTTTGGCGTAAAAGATTGAATATTCCATTGAGAAGGCGCATTAACGGATTGATTTAGAAAATCTCGTTGTTCTAAATACAGGTCATTCATACGATCAAATTCTGAGTAGAAAAGAACTGGATAAAAACGGAATTTATATGCATAGTTCCAATCAGAAAATTGATTGTAAGAAAAAACTAATAATATGCCGATAGCAACAGTATTTAGCCATTTTAATGCTTGTTGTTTAACATGAAAACTTAATTTCATTAAAGCAACAAACAGGATGAAATAAGTAGCTTGAAATAAAAATATCCAAAAAGGAATGGTTGTGTAGTATTCCAAGGTTTCATTAATATTCGTTTCATAAACAGAAGCGATAATACCCAAAGATGGAATACCATAGAAAAAACCAGCAGAGCAATAAAATAGTGCGCTGAGGAATAATACGGTGATTAATATTCGCCCAACCAAAGGGGTGAAATAAAAAGAAATCGCCGTGATAACAAATAAAATTGCGTAATCTGAAACAGGAATATTCTCACTTAATACATTACCCAACCCCATATTAGTAAAAATGGAGAAAATAACCAATAAGAGATAAAACCACATTGTTTTAGAGCGAATCATTTCTTTCCCTAACATAATCTCTATTTCCTTTTGTACAAAAGTAAAAAAGTGCGGTTAAAATAAACCGCACTTTTCTGTTTTACAACGAATTTAATTATGCAAAATGGCGCACTTCACCATTACCCGCCACATTTTCTATACAACGTGGACAAAGTGTTGGATGTTCTGAATTTACACCAATTTTGTCAGAATAATGCCAGCAACGTGGGCATTTTTCACCGTTAGAACGTGCTACGCTTACCACAATTCCCTCTAACTCACCCGCAGCCACATCCGCAGGTTTGTCTGCTAATGCTTTCACTTCTGCTTTTGAGGTAATTAACACGAAACGTAACTCATTGCCTAATTGCTCTAACAATGCACAATATTCATCGTTAGCATAAACCGTTACTTCTGCTTCTAAACCACCACCGATCACTTTGTCGTTACGGGCGATTTCTAATACACGGTTTACTTCAGAACGAACTTTAATGAGTTGTTGCCAGTAAGCATCATCTAATTTTTCATTCTCGCCTAAACCAAATAAGCCTTCATAGAATTCTTCAGTGAAGACGAATTCTGCACGTGCAGTTGCCGTTTGTGGCAAGTAGCCCCAAATTTCATCTGCCGTGAATGATAAGATTGGTGCCATCCAACGTACTAAAGCTTCCGCAATGTGCCATAACGCAGTTTGACAACTACGACGAGCAAGGCTGTCGGCTTTGGTGGTGTATTGACGGTCTTTGATAATATCTAAATAGAATGAACCCATTTCTACCGAACAGAAACGCATTAAACGTTGTACCACAGTGTGGAATTGGTAGTTATCGTACGCATCTTTGATTTCTTTTTGTGCATCTAATGCACAAGCTACTGCCCAGCGATCTAGGCTAATCATTTCTTCTGGTTTAACTAAATCACGTTTTGGATCAAAACCATTCAAGTTAGCTAGTAAGAAACGTGCAGTATTACGAATACGACGATAGCTGTCCGCAGCACGTTTTAAGATCTCATCAGAAACAGTCATTTCACCCGTATAGTCTGTTGAAGCAACCCATAAACGTAAAATGTCACCACCGAATTTATCCATCACTTCTTGTGGTGTCACGATGTTACCGATAGATTTTGACATCTTACGGCCTTGACCATCCACGGTGAAACCGTGAGTTAATACTTGCTTGTATGGTGCTTTGCTATCTGTTGCCGTAGAAAGCATTAAAGAAGACATAAACCAACCACGGTGTTGGTCAGAACCTTCTAAATACATATCGATATCTTGACCGTTAAATTCCGGACGATTCGCGACAACAGAAGAATAGGTTGATCCTGAGTCGAACCATACGTCAAGGGTATCAGGCACTTTGCGATAGGTTTCTGCATCTGCCCCTAATAATTCTTTTTCGTCTAAATCCCACCATGCCTGAATACCGGCTTTCTCTACACGTTTAGCCACTTCTTCAAGTAATTCTAAAGTACGCGGATGAAGCTCTTCGGTTTCTTTGTGCACGAATAAGGTCATCGGCACGCCCCAAGTACGTTGACGAGAAATACACCAGTCTGGGCGATTTTCAACCATTTTCTCAATACGTGCTTGACCCCAATCTGGAATCCAACGAACTTGTTTGATTTCACCTAAGGCTTGTTGACGTAAACCTTGCGTTTCCATACCGATAAACCATTGTGGAGTCGCACGGAAAATAATCGGGGTTTTGTGACGCCAGCAGTGTGGGTAGCTGTGTTTGATTTTCTCTACTTTTAATAAGTTGCCCACTTCTTGTAATTTTTCAACAACCAATGGATTGGCTTCAAATACACCTTTGCCTGCGAAGAATTCAGTGGTTGAAATAAATTTACCGTCGTTCCCCACTAAACCAGCCATAGGGATATTGTATTGTTTACTCACAATAAAGTCGTCTAAACCGTGGTCTGGTGCAGTATGTACTAAACCTGTACCACCATCAGTGGTAACATGATCGCCTAAAATCACTGGTACCGTAAAATCATAGAACGGATGATGGAAACGGGTTAATTCAAGATCTGAACCTTTTACAGAACCCAGAATTTCAACGCTCTCAATCCCCACCGCTTTTGCCACAGACTCAACTAATTCAGCGGCTAAAATCACACGCTCATCGCCAAGTTGTACTAAGTTGTATTCTAAGTCTGAATTTACCGCAATCGCACGGTTAGATGGCATTGTCCAAGGTGTGGTTGTCCAAATAACAGCAGATAATTTACCTTGTCCTTTACCTTGAGCAGCAAATTTAGTTTCAATTTCATCCGCACTTTCCGCAGGGAAACGCACGTAAATTGACGGAGAAACTTTGTCTTCATATTCCACTTCAGCTTCAGCCAAAGAAGAACCGCAGTCTAAACACCAGTGCACTGGTTTTGAACCTTTATATAAGTGGCCATTCGCAATCACTTTACCAAGGGTACGGATGATGTTTGCTTCGGTATCGAAGTTCATCGTTAAATAAGGATTATCCCAATCGCCCAACACACCTAAACGGATAAAGTCTTTTTTCTGACCTTCTACTTGTTCCGCTGCATATTCACGACATTTTTGACGGAATTCAGCCGCCGTAATTTTCTCGTTTGGTTTACCTACTAAACCTTCTACTTTTAATTCAATTGGCAAGCCATGACAGTCCCAACCCAGGATATAAGGCGAATCAAAACCTAATGCCGTTTTGGATTTAATAATAATATCTTTCAGAATTTTGTTTACTGCGTGACCAATATGAATGTTACCGTTCGCATACGGAGGGCCATCGTGCAGAATAAAAGATTTTTTGCCTTTGCTCGCTTCACGAATTTTTTGGTAAAGATTTTTCTCGTACCAATTTTTCAACATATCAGGTTCGCGCTTAGCTAAATCACCGCGCATTGGAAAGCTGGTTTCCGGTAGGTTAAGAGTGTTTTTGTAATCGACTGTCATTTTATTTTCCAATTTTTACATTTTAAAATTAACTGTTAAAAAACGCTTTCGCAGTTTCTACGTCTTTCTCAATTTGCACTTTCAAATCATCAAAAGACGGAAATTTAATCTCGTTTCTAATCTTGTGGCAGAATTCAACTTCTACCATTTGGTCATAAATATTCTGAGAAAAATCAAACAAATGAACTTCTAATAATTGCATTAATCCATTTATAGTTGGGCGTTTTCCCATGTTTGCCACGCCGTTAAAAATCTCGTCCGATTTTAACCGCACTTTCACCGCATAAACTCCTTTTACTGGGTTCACTTGGCGATGTAAGCGAACATTCGCGGTAGGAAAACCAATGGTTCGCCCTAATTTATTGCCGTGTATCACTCGTCCAAAAATACGATAAGGCTTACCGAGTAAATTTTCCGCATGCTGTAAATCATCTTTAGCCAACGCTTCACGGATAGCGGTGCTACTGATACGTAACTCATCTAAACAGAAGGTGCGGCTGTCTTCTACTTCAAAACCAAACTGCTTTCCAGCTTGTTGCAACATCGCAAAATTGCCTAAACGTTTCGCACCAAATTTGAAATCATCACCAATACTGAGAAACTTCACATTTAATTTGCGTACAAGCCAATCTTCAATAAATTGTTCTGCTGGAAGATCAGCAAAAGTGCGGTCAAATTTCGCGACGATCACCACATCCACACCCGCCTGAGCCAAATAATGCAATTTATCTCTTAAACGCATTAAGCGCGCAGGGGCTTTGTCGCCCATAAAATATTCACGCGGTTGTGGTTCGAAAAGCATCACCGCCATGGGTAAATTCAGCGCATTCGCTTTCTGACGAAGATGACGCAAAATCGCCTGATGCCCCAAATGCACCCCATCAAAATTGCCAATGGTTAATGCGCACCCTGACAAATATGGCTGTGAATTATGAAGCCCACGAATTAATTGCATTACATCTTATTCCAAAAAACGAAAAATAATCGGTGCATTATAGCGGTAACTTAATGTTTTGTCAGTAAATGGTGTTTACGAACACCTAATAGCACCAATACGCCTAAATAAACAACTGCAGCCAGTCCAATTAACCAAACCAACCAATAGATACGCATTAAAAATGTCATGGCTGCCCATTCTTCAATTGATGGGCAGTTATACCAAAGCAAGCCGCCCATGGCTAAGGCTGCGCCTAAAACTTTCAGAACAAAGACCGCACTTTTACGTGAAAAATGGTATACATCCTCTTTAGCTAAACCACGATAAAGCAAATAAGCATTTAAGGTTGCTGACATGGCAGAAGCAATCGCTAAACCCACATAACTAAATGGAATCGCTAATACGTTAAAGCCCATATTGCTCACCATGGCGACGATCCCGATTTTCACGGGCGTTTTAGTGTCTTGACGTGCGTAATAGCCATTAGCCAAGATCTTAATCAGCATAAAGCTAAGTAAACCCGCATTGAATGCCCATAAAGAATAAGAGGCGGCATGTACATCACTTAAAGTAAAACTGCCACGCATAAATAATACGAGTAACATTGGTTGGGCTAACACGGCAATACCAATCGCAGCCGGCACGCCGAGTAATAAAATCATTCGTACGCCCCAGTCCATGGTGTTGCGAAAATCAACCGCACTTTGGGAAGAATTATCTTCTCGATTCACATGATGGCGAGCAAGTGTCGGTAAAATCACAGTGGAAATTGCGATACCAAATAAACCAAGAGGAAATTCTAGTAAGCGGTCGGAATAATACAACCAGCTAATTGAGCCCGTCATTAAAAAGCTTGCAATCACTGTATCCAGTAAAAGATTAATTTGACTTACCGATACACCAAATAACGCAGGGATCATTAATTTACGAATTTTAGTTACCCCTTCATCTCGCCAAGCCCATTTGGGTTTCACCAGTAAACCGGCTTGTTTCATAAATGGAATTTGGAATAAGAACTGTAATAAGCCGCCTAGAAAAATACCGATAGCCAACGCAAGATCTGGATTATCCATTTGTGGCGCAAGGAAAAGTGCGGTGGCTATCATCGCTATATTTAATAACACTGGTGAAAAGGACATCACGCCGAATTTTCCAATCGTGTTAAGCACAGCTCCAGAAAGCGCGACAAAAGTGATAAACCATAAATAAGGAAAAGTTATTTTAAGTAAAAGGGAAGCTTGTTCAAATTTATGTGCATCAGGGCCATCATTCATCCAATCGGTGAACCAGCCCATCCCAAATAAAGCGGCAACGACAGGCGAGCCAACCATCGCGAGGAGCGTAACAATACTGACCAATCCCCCAAGGGTACCAGAAACTTTTCCAATAAATTCACGGGTTTTATTAATATCACCAGATTTTTGATATTCTGCGAGAACAGGTACAAAAGCCTGTGAAAAAGCCCCTTCAGCAAATAAACGACGAAGAAAATTTGGGATACGGTTAGCGAATAAAAACACGTCTGCCGCCGCACCTGCCCCAATGAGATGAGCGATAACTACATCGCGCACAAGACCTAACACTCTAGATAATAAAGTCATAGAACTAACAACAATGCTAGATTTTAAAAGTCGTTTACTCAAAATATTCTTCTCTACCCTAAAATTTTTGCCTAATTGTATAGAAATTTTGTTTTTACGCTATATTCCGTGAAAAAAAACTGATAAAATCCGCTGCACATCGTTTGTGTGAGCCCATATTGAAAGAGCTTGTAAAAATAACGATACTTATTTTCGGTTGTGTCTCACCGAAATCAACACAAATTTTCCATTGACAAAAGTATAAAAAATCGGCATATTGACGCCCTTTATTTTGTCTATCAATCAACAGAAATTTTAGGAGTTTGACCTTGGCTAATATTAAGTCAGCAAAAAAACGCGTGGTTCAATCTGAAAAACGCCGCCAACACAACGCAAGCCAACGCTCTATGATGCGTACTTACATCAAAAAAGTATATGCTCAAGTAGCAGCAGGTGAAAAAGCAGCAGCTGAAGCAGCATTCGTTGAAATGCAAAAAGTTGTTGACCGTATGGCTTCTAAAGGCTTAATCCACGCTAACAAAGCAGCAAACCACAAATCTAAATTAGCTGCACAAATCAAAAAATTAGCGTAATTTTTAGCTAGAAAGAATGAAAAATAAAACCGCACTTTAAAGTGCGGTTTTTTATTCCATTGAATTTTAGGCTAAAGCAACAACATCGATCCCCATTTGATAATATCAAAGAAAAATTTATTTTCATTCGTCGCGATACCATCTTGATTTTTTGGTGTGCCATCTTCATTTTTCTGTACTTCCACCATGCCATTTTTATATTGACCTTTCACGACAGCCAAATCATCGCGCGCTTCATTACGTAATTTTAAACACGCCTGTTCAGTTAAAGGTTCAACATTACCCACTTCGGTACGGAATTTTTTAAACTGATAGCTTGCATAATTCATTGATTTTTCATCACCTTGAATAATCTTCACATATTGCTCGCCAATAATTTTTTCCAATGGGTAGAAAAAGACATATTGTGAATGAATATAGCTATCTTCTTTAGAAAAATGCTGTTGCAAAATCCGAGTTAAATTTGGGTAAACGCATTGTTCTGCTTGCTTACTTGCAATCGCCCATTGTTTTGCATATTGATCGGAAAGTTGGTAATCCGCCCCCGCAAATTCACCAGGGATTGCGGATTGTGAGCTACCAAACATTGAGCAGCCAGACAGCAATGCTGCCATACCTAAGGTTGCAATTAATTTCACATTTGATCCTTATAAAAGTGAGAATGCGCAAAATTCTAGCAATATCTTCACAACAGATAAAGCAGCAAATGAATTTAGTTTTCCCGATCCGAAAAACTTCCGCTATAATGACCGCACTTTTTTACGTTAATTAAAAGGAATTCTCATGCAAAATCCAAAAGATGATGTGTTATATGCGCCTGTTGAATGGGTCGATCACAGTGAAGGCTACAGCGATATTCGTTATCATAAATCCACTGATGGTATTGCTAAAATCACGATTAACCGCCCGGAAGTTCGTAATGCATTTCGTCCACAAACAGTAAAAGAAATGATCACTGCATTTTCTGATGCACGCTTCGATGAAAACATTGGTGTCATTGTCTTAACCGGCGAAGGCGAAAAAGCATTCTGTTCTGGTGGTGACCAAAAAGTGCGTGGTGATTACGGCGGTTACAAAGATGACAGCGGCGTACATCACTTAAATGTATTAGATTTCCAACGCGATATTCGTTCTTGTCCAAAACCAGTTGTAGCAATGGTGGCAGGTTATGCAATTGGTGGTGGCCATGTATTACATATGCTTTGTGACTTAACGATTGCTGCTGAAAATGCTATTTTTGGTCAAACAGGGCCAAAAGTTGGTTCATTCGATGGTGGTTGGGGTGCAAGCTATATGGCTCGTTTAGTGGGTCAGAAAAAAGCGCGTGAAATTTGGTTCTTATGCCGTCAATATAATGCACAAGAAGCATTAGACATGGGCTTAGTCAATACTGTTGTGCCTTATGCTGATCTTGAAAAAGAAACTGTGCGCTGGTGTCGTGAAATGTTACGCAATAGCCCAATCGCGATCCGTTGTTTGAAAGCAGCATTAAATGCTGACTGTGATGGCCAAGCGGGTCTTCAAGAATTAGCGGGTAACGCGACAATGTTGTTCTATATGACTGAAGAAGGTCAAGAAGGTCGCAATGCGTTTAACGAAAAACGCGCCCCAGACTTCAGCAAATTCAGACGTAACCCTTAATTTATCGTTATAAAGTGCGGTTAAAAATCTTCGTGAATTTTGACCGCACTTTTGTATTGGGAGCAAGCATGGCTGAAAAATCATTTAATCTTTACCGTTATTCCATCCCCGTTGATAGTCAACTTATTCTGCGTGATCGCTTTTTAAAACGCCGTGAAGGCTTAATCGTAAGAGTGAGTTACAGCCGAGACGGTTGGGGAGAAATAGCCCCGCTACCTGGTTTTAGCAAAGAAACCTTAGACCAAGCTCAAGAACAAGCAATTGAATGGCTAACAACATGGTGCAATGCAAGCTGTGATGCACCTCGCGTACCATTAGATGGCACCTACCCCTCCGTTGCTTTTGGTATCAGTTGCGCAATGGATGAAATGAAAGGTTATTTACAAGCTGAAGGCAATTACCATACAGCACCACTTTGTTATGGCGATCCAGACGAACTATACGCCAAACTTGCGAGCATAGAAGGCGAAAAAGTGGCAAAGATGAAAGTGGGCATATACGAAGCCAATCGCGATGGATTAATTGCCGATATGTTTTTAGAAGCGATTCCCGATTTACAATTACGGCTTGATGCAAACCGCCATTGGTCGTTAGAAAAAGCGTTACAATTTGCCGCTAAAGTCAAACCGCAACATAGAAAACGTATTCAATTTTTAGAAGAACCTTGTAAAACACAAGAACTCAGCCGTGAATTTGCTGCTCAAACCGACATTGCAATAGCATGGGATGAATCCGTGCGAGAGCCTAATTTTTGCATGGAAAAAGAACCGCACTTATCGGCTGTCGTAATCAAACCCACTTTAATTGGTTCAATTCAACGTTGTGCTGAACTCATTAACCAAGCACATTCGTTAGGTCTAAAAACGGTTATTAGTTCAAGTATCGAAAGCAGTTTAGGCCTATCCCAGCTTGCGCGAATTGCACAACAATACACCCCGAATGTAACGCCAGGCTTAGACACGTTAGATTTGATGGAATATCAAGTGCTACGCGCTTGGCCGGGTTCTGATTTACCTATTGTGAATTTAGAATCTGAGTTTATCACTAAAATTATCTGATTCGACCACCCAAAATCGAAAAACCAGTATAATGCGCTATACAAAAAAGGATTAAAAATGTCGCAAACACACAGAATTTTGCTGTTAAATGGCCCGAACTTAAATATGTTAGGGGCTCGCGAACCAAAACATTATGGCAGTATTTCTCTTGCATCCATTGAAGAGAAAATGCAAGCCTTAGCCACTCAACACAATGTAAAAGTGGAATGTTTTCAAGCAAATAGTGAAGAAAAATTAATTAATAAGATCCACGAAAGTTTTCAACAAGTCGATTTTATTTTAATTAATCCTGCTGCTTACACCCATACCAGTGTGGCATTGCGCGATGCACTTTTAGCTGTTTCAATTCCTTTTGTGGAGATTCATTTATCCAACGTGCATAAACGTGAATCATTTCGTCATCATTCTTATTTTAGCGATGTGGCTGAAGGCATTATTTCCGGTTTGGGCGCAAAAGGTTACGAGTTTGCCTTTTTATTTGCTATCGATTACCTTGCTAAAAAATAAGAAAATCGAGCATTTTTGGCGAAATTCACAGAATTTTATCGCAAATTTGCAAAATTTAAGGTAATCTTTGCAACACAAAAATAAGTTTATTCATAACCGCACTTTTCATTTAAAAGTGCGGTTAAAATTTCAATCTTTTTAGGAAGAACGTATGGACATTCGTAAAATCAAAAAATTAATCGAATTAGTAGAAGAATCTGGCATTACTGAATTAGAAGTGCAGGAAGAAGAAGGTACAGTACGTATTAGCCGTGCAGCGCCAGCAATTGCTCCAGCAGCAGTTCAATACGCTGCAGCGCCAGTAGTAGCACCGGCTCCAGCTGCTGTGCCAGCTCAAGCGCCAGAAGCGGCGACACCAGCACCAGCTGCATCTGATGAATTATCAGGCCATCTTGTACGTTCACCAATGGTGGGAACGTTCTATCGCAGTCCAAGCCCTGAAGCAAAAGCATTCGTTGAAGTAGGTCAATCTGTGAAAGTTGGGGATGCGCTTTGTATTGTTGAAGCAATGAAAATGATGAACCGTATTGAAGCGGACAAAACTGGCATAGTAAAAGCAATTCTTATCAACGACGGTGATGCGGTTGAATTTGACGAACCATTAATCGTTATTGAATAATTTCCAATATTTTCGTCGGGCAGACTTTAGTCCGCCTATTTCATATACAAACAATTAGAGCGAATTTATCGTAGGCGATATAAATTAAAATCTGTTCACACCAAATTTTATAGGGAGAACAATATTTCAAGAACCTACATAAAAATTCACGTCTATCTGACTAAACGGACTCTTTTATGTTAGAAAAAGTTGTGATTGCTAACCGCGGTGAAATTGCACTACGCATTTTACGTGCTTGTAAAGAATTAGGTATTAAAACTGTGGCGGTTCACTCTACCGCTGATCGTGATTTAAAACACGTTTTACTCGCTGATGAAACTATTTGTATCGGGCCAGCACCTTCCGCAAAAAGTTATTTAAATATTCCAGCTATCATTGCTGCCGCCGAAGTAACAGGCGCAGATGCAATTCATCCAGGATACGGTTTCTTATCTGAAAATGCTGATTTTGCTGAACAAGTTGAACGTTCAGGTTTCACTTTCATCGGCCCAACAGCAGATGTCATCCGTTTAATGGGCGATAAAGTTTCAGCTATTAAAGCAATGAAAAAAGCAGGTGTGCCTTGTGTACCGGGTTCGGATGGCCCTGTAGGTAGTGATATTGCTAAAAATAAAGAAATCGCTAAACGTATTGGCTATCCAATCATCATCAAAGCATCAGGCGGTGGTGGAGGTCGAGGAATGCGTGTTGTTCGTGGCGAAGACGCATTAGAAGAATCTATCGCAATGACCAAAGCAGAAGCAAAAGCTGCATTCAACAATGATATGGTCTATATGGAAAAATACTTAGAAAATCCACGTCACGTGGAAATTCAAGTGTTAGCAGACACTCATGGCAATGCAGTTTATTTGGCTGAACGTGACTGCTCAATGCAGCGTCGTCACCAAAAAGTTGTGGAAGAAGCGCCAGCTCCAGGTATCACTGAAGAAGTTCGCTGCGATATCGGCTCTCGCTGTGCAAAAGCTTGTGTAGAAATCGGCTATCGTGGAGCTGGTACGTTTGAATTCTTATATGAAAATGGCGAATTCTATTTCATTGAAATGAATACACGTATCCAAGTAGAACACCCAGTAACTGAAATGATTACAGGTGTAGATTTAGTGAAAGAGCAATTACGCATCGCAGCAGGCTTACCTATTTCCTTTAAACAAGAAGACATCAAAGTTAAAGGCCATGCAATAGAATGCCGCATTAACGCAGAAGATCCAAAAACATTCTTACCATCTCCAGGCAAAGTAAATCACTTACATTCGCCTGGCGGCTTAGGCGTTCGTTGGGATTCTCATGTTTATGGCGGCTATACAGTGCCTCCACATTACGACTCTATGATCGCAAAACTTATCACTTATGGTGATACACGTGAAGTTGCAATCCGTCGTATGCAAAATGCATTATCTGAAACCATTATTGACGGTATCAAAACCAACATCCCACTTCATGAATTAATTCTTGAAGATGAAAATTTCCAAAAAGGTGGAACAAACATCCACTATTTGGAGAAAAAATTAGGGATGCATGAATAATTAAATTTTAAATGGCTAACAGGTGTTAGCCATTTTCGCATGTTCCTAAACTTTATTTAATGGTAATAAACACTAGAATCAGCAAAACATTTTGAATTATTCAAAAAAGTTGTAAGATTAGCAAACACAAGGGGCGTATGAAATATACGCCCCTTATACCATTCAAAAATATACTTTCACTTATAAAAAATTTAAGGAAGAAACATGACATTAAAACAACGTTATCAACAAGCTGCCAAGGAGGCTAATTGGGCATTAGGCCTATCTATTTTATATGTGATAGGTTGGTGCTTATGTGCTTATTTGCCTAAAGAAACTCAAGGGCCGATTGGTTTCCCTCTCTGGTTCGAGCTCTCTTGTATTTATTTGCCTATTCTGTTTATTGTAATTGACCATTGGATTATCAAAATTATTTATCAAGATATCTCTCTTGAAATCAAGGATGAGGAGAATCAAAAATGAATTTAGGTATTATTCTCCCTTTAATTATTTATCTTGCATTTATATTTGGGGCTGCGATTTTCGCTTATGTAAAACGAACCAAAGGCGATTTCCTAACGGAATATTATGTAGGTAATCGCTCGATGACGGGTTTTGTGCTCGCAATGACAACTGCGTCAACTTATGCCAGTGCAAGTTCTTTTGTCGGAGGGCCTGGTGCAGCTTATAAATACGGATTAGGCTGGGTATTACTGGCGATGATTCAAGTACCTGCTGTGTGGCTTGCATTAGGTGCATTAGGTAAAAAATTCGCGCTATTATCAAGAGAAACCAATGCGTTAACGATTAACGATCTTTTCCTTTATCGTTATAAAAACAAATATTTAGTCTGGCTATCAAGCCTTGCTCTTCTTCTTGCATTTTTTGCGGCTATGACCGTGCAATTTATTGGTGGTGCGCGTTTATTAGAAACAACCATCGGCATTTCTTATACTCAAGCATTGCTCTTATTTGCTTTAACGGTAGGTATCTATACATTTATCGGGGGATTCCGTGCTGTCGTACTCACGGATACCATTCAAGGTACCGTCATGATTTTAGGTACCATTATTCTCCTTGTAGGAACCATTTATGCACTCGGTGGTGTAGAAAGTGCGGTTACTAAATTAACAGAAATCGATCCTGCGTTAGTCACGCCTTACGGGCCAAATGGAATGTTAGATTTTCAATTTATGGCTTCCTTCTGGGTGCTCGTCTGTTTCGGGGTCGTAGGTCTTCCACATACTGCTGTTCGATGTATGGCATTTAAAGACAGCAAAGCCTTACATAGAGGGATGCTAATTGGAACAATTGTTCTTTCCATCATTATGTTCGGTATGCACTTAGCCGGTGCGCTTGGTCGTGCTGTTATTCCAAATTTAACAGTATCAGATCAAGTAATTCCAACTTTAATGCTAAAAGTATTACCACCTATTATTGCAGGTATTTTCTTAGCCGCACCAATGTCAGCAATTATGTCCACAATTGATGCGCAACTTATTCAATCTTCTTCTATTTTTGTAAAAGATTTATACCTTTCTACAAAACCAGAAGCCGCAAAAAATGAGAAAAAAGTAAGTTATTTCTCATCTATTATCACGCTGATTTTGACCGCACTTTTAATCTTTGCCGCCCTCAACCCACCAGATATGATTATTTGGTTAAACCTATTTGCCTTTGGTGGACTCGAAGCCGCATTTTTATGGGTGATTGTGCTGGGTATTTACTGGGATAAAGCAAATGCTTATGGTGCGTTAAGCTCAATGATTATCGGGTTAGGGAGTTATATCTTACTCACTCAACTTGGCGTAAAATTATTTAACTTCCATCAAATCGTACCGTCATTAGTATTTGGATTAATTGCATTTTTAGTGGGTAATAAATTGGGCGAACGTCGTATTGAAAAAACTCAATTAAAAGTTACCGCACTTTAAGCATTAATCAATATGCTGTCACCCTCTTCTAAATTAGAGGAAGGTGATATTTAATTTTCTCACTTTCAGTAAGTTCTACGCTAAAACATAAAATTGGAACAATTCACAGGGATACATCAATGCTCTATCAAATTCTTGCGCTACTTATTTGGAGCAGTTCATTAATCGTCGGTAAACTCACTTATTCGATGATGGATCCTGTGCTTGTTGTGCAAGTGCGGTTAATTATTGCAATGATTATTGTCATGCCACTCTTTTTACGTCGTTGGAAAAAAATTGATAAACCAATGCGTAAACAGCTTTGGTGGTTGGCATTCTTTAACTATACCGCCGTATTTTTATTGCAATTCATCGGACTAAAATATACATCCGCATCCAGTGCAATCACCATGATTGGGTTAGAACCGCTGCTCGTTGTATTTGTTGGACATTTCTTCTTTAAAGACAAAGCAAAATGGTTTCACTGGCTATTCGGCGCAATGGCATTTATTGGCGTGGCAATTTTAATCAATGGTGGAAAAAATAATGAAGGCATTGATAACATCAGTTTATTTGGCTGTTTATTAGTGCTAAGTGCTGGGATCATTTTCGCAGCCGTGTTACGTTGGACACAGCGAGTTGTGGCCAAAGTCTCAACGCAAGCTTATACCTCCGTCAGCATTGTACTTGGGACCATCACAACGTTGCCATTTACGCTATTACTCACAGAAAACTGGCAAATATCATTAAATTCCACAAGTATTGCAGGTTTATTATATCTTGCCATTGGCTGTAGTTGGCTTGCCTATTGGTTATGGAATAAAGGCCTTAATAGTGTGGATGCCAATATCTCCGGTATTTTAGTTGCACTTGAGCCGTTATTCGGCATCTTATTTGCTGTATCATTACTTGGCGAAACGCTGTCATTTTCAGCCGCACTTGGTATAACAATCATCATGCTTGCCACACTTGGCTCGACTTTACTGCCGAAACTTTTGAAAAAATCGGTATAATACGCCCCATTTTATGAAATAAAGGAAAAACAAATGGCTTGGATTCAAATTCGCCTAAATAGCACTAATGAAAAAGCAGAACAAATGAGCGATTTTTTAGAAGAAATCGGCTCCGTTTCTGTGACTTTTATGGATAGTCAAGATACCCCGATTTTTGAGCCTTTGCCTGGTGAAACTCGTTTATGGGGCAACACCGATGTTATTGCGTTATTTGATGCAGAAACAGATATGGCAGAAATCGTCCGCTTATTAAAAGAAGCAAAACACTTAGATAGTAATACGGCATACAAAATTGAACAAATAGAAGATAAAGACTGGGAGCGCGAATGGATGGATAACTTCCACCCAATGCAATTTGGTCAGCGTTTATGGATTTGTCCAAGTTGGCGTGATGTGCCTGATGAAAGCGCCGTCAATGTGATGCTTGACCCAGGCTTAGCGTTTGGTACAGGTACTCATCCTACAACCGCGCTATGTTTAGAATGGCTAGATGGCCTAGATTTAAAAGATAAAACCGTCATTGATTTTGGTTGTGGTTCAGGTATTTTAGCCATTGCTGCATTAAAACTTGGTGCGAAAAGTGCAGTGGGAATTGATATCGATCCACAAGCGATTCTAGCTAGTCGTAATAATGCCGAGCAGAATGGCGTAGCTGATCGCCTACAACTGTTCTTATCTGATGAAAAACCCGCTGATTTAAAAGCAGATGTCGTGGTGGCAAATATTCTTGCTGGCCCTCTCAAAGAACTTTACCCAATCATTAGCCAACTTGTTAAACCGAATGGCGATCTTGGTTTATCGGGCATTTTAGAAACTCAAGCTCAATCGGTATGCGATGCCTATGCGCAAACATTTGCGTTAGAGCCAGTCGCGGTGAGAGAAGAATGGTGCCGAATTACGGGTAAGCTAAAAACGCTTTAATTTCTTTTTGTCAACCAAAAAAAGTGTATTTTTTAAACAAATTTCACTTTGCAAAGTAAGGCAAAATGCGTATTATAGCCAGCCTTGTCGGTCGTCGACCAGTTCGACACTAATTAGATTTAGGCTTGCTAGGAAGGTAACGTAAAATGCGAATCGGTTCATACCAATTAAAAAATCGTGTTTTACTTGCACCAATGGCAGGCATTACCGACCAGCCTTTCCGTCGTCTTTGTGCATATTATGGTGCTGGGCTCACATTTTCAGAAATGATGTCCACAAATCCGCAAGTTTGGCATACCGAAAAATCCAAATTGCGTTTGGCACATAGCGAAGATTTAGGTCTCAATGCCGTGCAAATTGCAGGTAGTGATCCACTCGAGATGGCGCAAGCCGCTGCTATCAACGTGGAATATGGCGCTCAAATCATTGACATTAATATGGGGTGTCCTGCCAAAAAAGTAAATCGCAAACTCGCAGGCTCTGCGTTGTTGCAATTTCCTGATCTCGTAGAAAAAATTCTGCGTGAAGTGGTGGCTGCCGTGAATGTGCCGGTGACCTTAAAAATTCGTACAGGCTGGGATAAATCTAATCGAAACTGCGTTCAAATCGGCAAAATTGCAGAACAATGTGGCATACAAGCATTAACGGTGCATGGTCGTACACGCGCTTGTCTTTTTGAAGGCGAAGCGGAATATGACAACATCAAAGCCGTTAAACAAGCAATTGCCATACCGGTTATAGCCAATGGTGATATTGATTCTGCTCGGAAAGCAAAATTCGTTCTCGATTATACCGGAGCGGATGCCATTATGATCGGTCGTGCTGCACTAGGTAACCCTTGGCTATTTCAAGCTGTGGAAAACCTAATTGAGCATGATTCGATAAACCAAATGCCAAGTTTAAGCGAAAAGTGCGGTCAAATTTTGTGCCATATTCAAGAATTACATCAATTCTATGGCGAACAAAAAGGCTATCGCATTGCGCGTAAACATATGGCTTGGTATTTACAGGGAATTCAACCTGATTCCGTTTTTAAACAGACTTTTAATGCAATTAGTGATCCAAAAGAGCAACTCATTGTATTAGAAGATTTTTTCAATTTAATTTTGGATAAAGAAAAATGTTAGAACAACAACGTAGTCCTGCTGATGCTTTAACAGTATCAGTATTAAATGCGCAATCACAAGTGACCAACAAACCATTACGCGATTCAGTAAAACAGGCATTGCGTAATTATTTAGCGCAATTAGATGGTCAAGATGTGAATGATCTTTATGAATTAGTATTAGCGGAAGTTGAACATCCGATGTTAGATATGATTATGCAATATACTCGTGGTAATCAAACCCGTGCGGCAAATATGCTTGGTATCAACCGTGGTACATTACGTAAAAAACTAAAAAAATACGGTATGGGCTAAGTTATACTTTTTTATATAGCAAAGGGTGAACATTTTAATGTTCGTCCTTTTCATTCAATCACGATAAAGCACAAGCTATAACCTGTGCTTTAAATTTATCTTAAAATCAACCGCACTTTATTCTACGGTAACTGACTTCGCTAAGTTACGAGGTTGATCTACGTCAGTACCTTTAATTAAAGCTACATGATAAGAAAGCAACTGCATTGGAATAGTATAAAAAATCGGTGCAACAATATCATTGACTTTTGGCATCGTGATGATTTTCATTCCTTCACTTGGTGTAAAGCCCGCTTCTTTATCGGCAAATACGTATAATTGGCCACCACGAGCACGAACCTCTTCAATGTTCGATTTTACTTTCTCTAATAATTCATTATTTGGCGCCACAACAATTACTGGCATATCGGCATCAATCAACGCTAATGGACCATGTTTCAATTCTCCAGCTGCATACGCTTCAGCGTGAATATAAGAAATCTCTTTCAATTTCAAAGAGGCCTCTACGGCAATTGGATAAAATGCACCACGACCTAAGAAAAGTGCATGATGTTTTTCAGCAAAATCCTCAGCCAATGCTTCAATTTCGGTATCGAATGCTAACGCTTTTTCAATTTCAGCAGGCAAAGATTGCATTGCTTTGATAATCTCATGCTCTTTTTCTGCAGAAATATGACCTTTAACTTTACCAAGTGCCGTTACCAACATTAATAACGCAGCGAGCTGGGTCGTAAATGCTTTTGTTGATGCAACCCCAACTTCAACACCGGCACGCGTCATAAATGCAAGATCTGATTCGCGTACTAGCGAAGATCCAGCAACATTACAAATTGTTAATGCCGCCATATAGCCCTTTTCTTTCGCTAAACGAAGTGCAGCTAAAGTATCGGCTGTTTCGCCAGATTGAGAAAGGGTAATCAATAAGCTATTTGGGCGTGTAACAAATTTGCGATAACGAAACTCTGATGCAATTTCAACATCACAACTCACGCCAGCCAAAGATTCAAACCAATAACGCGCCACCATACCTGCATTATAAGATGTACCACAAGCAACAATTTGAATATGCTCAACTTTTTCTAAAAAACCTTTTGCACCATTACCAATTGAATCGACAATAACATTTTCATGATTGATACGTCCTTCCATTGTATTGATAAGTGCGGTTGGCTGTTCGTAAATTTCTTTCTGCATAAAATGACGGAATTTACCTTTCTCTGCCGCGTCATTTTCAAGATTAGATTCGTGAATTTCACGCTCAACTTTATTTCCGTAAGTATCATAAATATCAACTGTACGACGTGTAATTTCTGCAATATCCCCTTCTTCTAAAAAGATAAAACGGCGGGTAACACTTAAAAGTGCAAGTTGATCTGAAGCTAAGAAATTTTCACCAATACCTAAGCCAATCACTAGCGGACTACCAGAACGAGCCGCAACTAAATGCTCAGGATGACGACTATCCATTACCACCATACCGTATGCACCAGTGAGTTGTTTTACTGCTTTTTTCACAGCGTCTAAAAGTGAATCCGTGCTACGCATTTCCCACTCAACGAGGTGAGCAATCACTTCAGTATCGGTTTGCGATAAAAATACATAACCACGAGATTTTAATAATTCTCGAAGCTCTTCATGATTTTCAATAATACCGTTATGTACTACGGCAAAAGTGCCTGACGCATGGGGGTGAGCATTGGTTTCTGATGGTTCACCATGTGTTGCCCAACGCGTATGCGCAATGCCTGTACCACCAATCAATGGTTTCTCCGATACAGCCTCACCTAATGCTTTAACTTTACCTAAGCAGCGCACGCGTTGTAATTCATGATCTTCATTTACCACTGCAACGCCTGCAGAATCATAACCACGATATTCCAAACGATGTAAACCATTAATTAAGATTTCCGCTACATCACGTTGCGCTACCGCGCCGACAATACCACACATAAGCTTTCCTTATTGTTAATTAAATAAAAAATACGTCTACTTTTTTAACCGCACTTTATACGCAAATTACTTCTACGCCATGAGCTAAAATGGCTTGTTTATCTTGTTCTGACAATCCTGTATCAGTAATAAGCACATCAATTTGTTGCCAAGTTAATTCTAAATTTGGCATTTTTCGACCAATTTTCTGAGATTCCACCATCACAACAACTTCACGAGAAACTTCCGCCATCACCTGGCTTAATCCTACAAGTTCATTAAAAGTCGTAGAACCTCGCGCTAAATCAATGCCATCGGCTCCAATAAAAAGTTGGTCAAAATCGTAAGAACGTAGCACCTGCTCTGCTACTTTCCCTTGAAACGATTCTGAACGAGTATCCCAAGTTCCACCAGTCATCAGCAACGTTGGTTCATTTTCTAATGCTCTCAATTCTGTTGCCACCGAAAGTGAGTTCGTCATTACAACTAAGCCTTGTTTTAAATTAAGTTGCTTAATCAGAGCTGCCGTAGTACTTCCGCTATCTACGATAATACGGTTATGATCACGAATACGTTCGGCGGCGGCTTTCGCTATAACAAACTTTCGTTTCGTAAGTTCATCATTTTCGTTTTCATCAATAATTTCTTTCGGCATTAAAATTGCGCCACCGTATTTACGCAATAAAAAATCATTTGTTTCTAGCTCACTTAAGTCTTTACGAATAGTCACTTCAGATATATCAAAAAGCTGCACGAGCTGTTCTACACTCACCTCGCCCTGTTCTTGCAAAAGTTGCATAATTGTATGGCGACGTTGTTTAGTATTACGAGGCTGGCTACTTTTTTTCATAAAGCTATCCTTAAATGCAATAAATTTCGATTCGAAAGTTTATGTAAACAATATTGTTTTGTAAAGTAAATTTTAGGTAACAAAAAACCCTGCTTATTGGCAGGGTTTAAAATCATTCAAATATTAATTATTTGATTGCATCTTTTAATGCTTTACCAGATACAAATGCTGGTACTTTAGATGCTGCGATTTGGATTTCAGCACCAGTTTGAGGATTACGACCAGTACGCGCAGCACGTTCATTTACTTTAAATGTACCGAAACCGATTAATTGTACAGGTTCACCTTTTTTGAGGCTTGCAGTAATCGCGTCTAAAGTCGCTTCTAACGCAGCCTTAGCTTGTTTCTTGTTTAATTCTGCAGCACTTGCAATTGCATCAATTAAATCTGTTTTGTTCATAAATTTGTACCTTCTGTTAAATAAAAATTCGATTCTTTAAAATACGCCAGCGGACCAGCCGCAAAAGCTCTGCAAAGGATAATCTAACTTTCTCTTAATTAAAAGAAAGATTTATAAAATTTGTGACGAATCTCACGTTATTGATGAAATTCTATACCAATATTAGATATCCCCTCGGCTCGGATCTCATTTTTTAAATCTAAAATTAATTCAATATCACGTTTTTCACATTCTTTAAGTAAACGATAAATCTGCCATTGCACATCGAGTTCAGCTTGAATATCTTCACTTTCTTTAAGTTCACTTTCCGACCAATCTCGCCCCGTTTCAGTTTCCAATAAACTCGTTACCGTTCCTAAAGAAATTAAGCTAATTTCCACCGCTCTTTCTAATGTTTCACCCGCGGTAATAGCATGTAAAATTTCAGCTAAAGCCTGACAAGCATCTAACGCTGGCACAACACCAAAACTCTCGTAATCATTCACATCAGGAATAATTGTTTCCAATTTCTCCAACTGATTTTCAAAGTTGATCTTGGCATCTTTAACCGTTAAATATTCCCACACCAAATTGAGAATATTTTGATACGTTTTGGCTTCAGCACTAAGCTCGTTCATTTGACAGAACAATTTAAAATTTGGTGCCATACGTTCACATAAAGCAGCCATAAAAGTAAGATGTTGCCAACTTTCTAAGTTTTCTAAGCGTTTATGAATCGGATTTCGCATCTTATTTCCTTAATTCGTAAGGGGGAGTATCTATTAATCGCATTTATGTTCCACTTTACAGAGTTCAAGCGTCGCATGAATTAATTTGCGAGCGATAGTACCTGTTGGCGGTAATTCTGGCAAGGGTTGATCATAAGAAAACCACTGCGCATCATGAATTTCACTTTCCTGCAAAGTAATTTCACCACTCTCATAATCAGCCAGAAAACCGACCATTTGAGAATTCGGAAATGCCCAAGGCTGGCTACCAAAATAACGAATATTTTTTATCAAAATCCCTGTTTCCTCAAAAACCTCTCTACGCACCGCTTGTTCAAATGTTTCACCGACCTCTACAAAACCTGCAAGAGTGGTATACATTCCTCCATTCGGACGATAATGACGTTTGTGATTAGCAAGCAATATTTCTTTTCCACGTCGAACCGCAACAATAATGGATGGGCAAATTACAGGATAAGTTCGATACCCGCAGTGAGTACATTGCACGGCGAGCTCTTCTTGAATTTGTTGTGTTTTATGACCGCACTTTCCACAAAATTTATGGGTTTTCAAGAAATGATTAATTTCCACACCTCGGCTTAATACATGGAATTCATCCTCTGGCAGTGAAAGTAATCCACGCAAACTTACATATTCTCGTTCATCACTTTCTTGCTCAGCCACAAGCCACAACGGATGATTTTTCCATTCCCCGATTTGCATTGCCTGCAATCCTTCCATTCCAAGGGTTTTAGCCGTACCACAAGGCAACTCATTATTCAGCAAATAAAGATTCGAACCTTGAGTAAACAACCAATAACCAAAATCATCTGGATGAAGTGTTTTCATTTTTTACTCCATAAAAATAACCGCACTTTCAAAGTGCGGTTATTATAAATCTTCTTTTTACCACTCACTAATAATAAGAGTGCTCTCCACGCTGATGTTCGGTTACATCTTTTGCACCTTTTAATTCATTCGGGAATAGGCTAATAAGTTGTTTTTCTACGCCATCTTTTAAGGTAACATCCACCATTGAGCAACCATTACAGCCACCACCAAATTGTAAAATTGCGTAACCATCTTCAGTAATTTCAATTAAGGTTATGCGTCCACCATGACTTGCAAGCTGTGGATTAATTTGAGTTTGAATCACGTATTCTACTCGTTCAATTAGTGGTGCATCATCAGCCACCTTACGCATTTTGGCATTTGGCGCTTTTAAGGTAAGTTGTGCGCCAAGCTCTTCGGTAACATAATCAATTTCTGCTTCTTCTAAGAAAGGTAGACTGACCTCATCAATAAATGCAGAAAAAGTATCATATTTCATTTCAAAATCACTTTCTTCCACGGCATTCGGTGGGCAATAAGATACGCCACATTCTGCGTTAGGGGTGCCAGGATTAACTACAAAAATACGAATATTCGTTCCTTCTTCTTGCGTGTCTAAAAGCTTACGAAAATGCGCTTGTGCGGCATCAGAAATAGCGATTTGCTGGGTTGCTTGTTCCATAATTATGTCCTAAATACTTGAGAGAAAGTATCGGGAATAATACGCCCATCGCGCTTTTTTTTCCAGAGCTTTATATTAAGCACGCGCCAGTCCCCACACTTGGATCTCCTCCACACCTAATTTTCGCAACAATTTTGATATTTCATTGAGTGTAGAACCAGTAGTAATTACATCATCCACCAACGCAACACGACGATAAGGAAATTCATTTTTCGAAACAGCAAGAGAAAAGGCATTTTTTAAATTCTGACGACGATCTTTTGCGCTCAAACCACGTTGAGTATGGGTGTGTTTCACGCGCTTTACGATATTATTCAAATTAGGAATATCTAGCCAACGACTTAATTGCCGAGATAATAAATCTGCCTGATTATAACCCCGTCGCCATTGACGAAAATGATATAAAGGCACTGGAATGATTGCTTCTGGCAATTTAAGTTGATGCGTTCGTTTAGCATCACGCACCGCAAGATATAAAAGCCGAGCTAAAGTGCGGTCAATCCAAAATTGATTTTGAAATTTAAAACGGTGAATCAATACAGAAAGTGGTTCAATATAATGCCCAATAATGACTATCTTATCCCAACTAGGTTCTTGTTTAAGGCAATTACCACAATGCTGTGCATAATATTGCAATTCCGCACCACAATGGCCGCAATAAGGAAAAGATTTAATTTGTTTTTGGCAACGTGAACATAGCCCATTTTTTGCGATATGAAGATTGCCACGACAGTGGATACAGCGAAAATTAAAAAAATTCATTATCTAAAAAAGTTATTTTTTACCCGCACTTTTTTGCTTCAAAACCTCTAACGTTTCTCCTGCTTTTAAAATATGCGGCGTCACGAAAATCACTAGTTCACGTTTTTGATGTCGTTCACTTTCTTTACTAAACAATCGTTTAATCCCTGGTATATCGCCAAGTACTGGCACTTTATCTTCGCTTTTCGTGATCGTATCGTGGAACACTCCGCCAAGCACAATGGTTTCCCCATCTTTGGCAAAAACTTGAGTATTAATTTCTTGCTTATCAATAGAGACCACCTCGTTTTGTCCATAAGCGACACGAGAACCTGGTGAGTTTTGACTCACTAATAAATCAAGCAAAATATTGTTATCTTTAGAAATATGTGGCGTCACTTCCAAACCAAGCACTGCCTCACGAAATTCCACAGATTGCGTATCATTACGAGTATTACTCACAACATAAGGAATTTCTGTCCCCTGTTTAATGCTTGCACTTTTCTTATTCGTGGTTAGTAAGCGAGGACTTGCGATAATTTCTACATTATTTTCACGCTCCAAAGCGCTCAATTCTAAATCAAGCAATCGCCCATTAATTTTCGCAACTTGTAATGCTATCGAGCCAGCTGGTGTCGTCGTTATCGCAAAATTTACATTAAGATTATCCGTAATATTTTCAAAACCATTGCCTGCGAGGCTACCCGCTACACGCCCCGCATTTTCCGTTGGATTAAAAATCCCCCAGCGAATGCCAAGTTCTTTCAAACTCTCATCCGTAATTGTCACAATACGCGCTTCAATAGCGATCTGCTCAATAGGTTTATCCATTTCAGAAATTAGTTTTTTGATATTTTGCACAGAACGAGGTTCATCCTGAATAACCAGTAAATTACTGCGGTCATCAAAGGTAATGCTCCCAGCAGGAGAAAGTAAAGAGCCACTTCCTGTCGTTAAGGACTTCATTAATTCAGAAGCTTTAGCAAAATGGAGTTTAACCGTATGACTCACTAAGTGCGGTTCATTTGTAGTAAGATTTCCTGCAACCTGACCTTTGCCTGATTGCCCTCCATTCAGATAGTAAATGCCCTCATCTTTATTCAAAGTAAGCTTCTTACTTTTAGCGATTATTTGTAGCAAACGTGGTATATCAATATTATCTAATTTCAAAGAAATATTGCCTTCTAGAGTCTCATCCATCACTAAATTGACATCATGTTGAAAAGCTAATTGCTCCAGTGTTTGCGCTAAAGGCGCTTGCGATAAACGAATAAAAAAACGTTCGTTATCAGTTTTTGGATTAGCAAAAACGATTAATGGCAACCAAAAACACATTAAAAAACAACCGCACTTTAAAAGATATTTCTTCATAATCTTCCTTTAAAAACTTAATTCTTTCTGTTCAGTGCTATCACATTGCACACCAGACTTGCGCATAAATTGAACTTTATTTTGATTGATTTTTGTTACAACATATCCTTCTTGAGCTACATCAACGCCCTCTAAAACGCTGTAAATTTGCAAATCCTGATCTAGCAATAACGCAAACGTTTTATCTTTAGAAATCACTACCCCCACCAATTTTAAAGCGTTCAAAGGAATTTCAGCCGCTTGGCGATTTTCATCCACTCCGCATAGATTATTAGGTACATCAGAGGAAATTATTTCTGTCTGCTCCATTACTGTTTGTGCATTATCAAACTGAGAATGGGTACGCTGTGTTTTATCGAAAGGATCTTGTCCCCAACTGCAATTCATAAAAAATAATGCAACTAGGAAAAAACAATACTTCATTTTGCCTCCTTATCTAGCTGAAAAATGATCTCGATTTGCAATGGGCTGTCTTCTGGTTTGATAAACTGCAATCGACTCACTGAAAGCTGTGACGTATTAGCTAAAAGTGAGGTTAAAAATGTCTTCGTTTTTTCAAAATGCCCTAGAAGCTGTAAATGCAAAATAGGCTGTTGCCCCATTTCCCAACGTAAATTCTGAGATAAACCGTTACGCGCAGCTAAACGTTGAATTTGTTTATTCAACGGCATAATTTGTGCAGCCAGTTCTGGAGAAAGTTTTCGACTTTCCGACTGCTGCTGTAAAGAGTTTAAAATTTTCTGTTGATGCAACAATTCTGATCTTTTCCCTGCTAATTCACTTTCGATTTCATGGAAACGCGAGCTCCCCTCGATATAATCTAAAACGGGGCGAGAAATCACCGCACTTAATAACAATAAAAAAGTTAAACCGTGCACATAAAAAGGCTGACTTAGCCATTTTCCAAAAGGTGTAAAAGGATCGTTAAAAAAGGCTTTCACTTTTCCTCCCCTTGTTCCACATTAAAGCGAAAAAACAATGTATCTTGTTCAGGCTGAACCTGACTTAATTTCACATAGGGAAAATGTTTCTTTAAAAATTGATGTACCGACTCAAATTCCGTTTGATCTTGTGCTCGACCTTCCAAGCTTAAGTTATGGGCATCTTGTTTAAATCGGTTTAATTCGCCTTTCTGAAGAGGCAATTCACTTAATTGCTGCAAACTATTTTGAACTTGCCTATTCGTGAGAGAGTGCAAAATTTCACCAACTTTCACCGCACTACGTAACTGTTCAATTTGCGTGGTGGTTTTGTAAAGTTGCTGATTAAGTTGATCAAAAGACTTTTGCTGTGTCTGCAAATTTTGTTTCTGTTGTTCAATTAAATTGTTAAAAGCCAACATTAAATTAATAGCAAGCAAGATAAATAAAGCGAAATAAAAAACTAAACGACGTAAACGCTTTTGATGTTGATAAGTACGCCAAGGCAATAAATTCATCGACATTTAGCTACTCACTTTTTGTTGATGTAAATCTTTTTGCCATAGTGCGTTGCCGAGTGCAATAAAGGGCAAATCCGTTTCTACTCTCTGCCAATTTTCTGGTAATGACATATGACTTGAAGGAGTTTGATAAACCAAAATTCGTTCAATTTGCCCTTCAAAACGTTCGGTAAATTGCTCATAAAGTGCGGTCAAATTTTCGTGAGATTGTAAAATTTGCGATTGCTGAGATCTTTCACAAATCGCCAAACAATAGTCATCTTCTTGAAATAAAAACAAAGCATTTTCTGACCGCACTTGTGTATTCAACAAATACTGAAATGCACGCAAGATGCTATGAGGAACAACATCTAACACACTAATTTTAAATGGCTGAAAATCTTGCAAATAAGTTTGAGCACTCGCCTCTCGAATTGCCGTAATCTCTAAACGAAAACCTTGCTTTAACGGAGTAGGAATATAATCAAACCACAATTCCTCTAAAGAAATGGGCAACTCTTTCTCAATCACAAATTTACATTGTTGATGACATTCTTGCGCATTTAATATTTGCGGTAACATTAATACTTTCGACCAAGTCAAGTGAGCAGAAATACTTGCCACAAACCGCAAAGAAAAGGTTTTCCCTTGAGATTGTGTTTTTAAATGTCGCAAAAAACGATTTTTTAAATCACTGTCATTGATAAAGGCTTGATAACATTGTGGCTGTTCAAATTCATCAAACCACACAAAATCAAAATCACCTTGCTTACGGTGAATACCAATTTGTAAAGTGCGGTGATTTTTCCAGGAGAATTGCATATTCTTTCCTATTTTTTAAAGGCTGAATCTTTTATACTTAGCAGCTAAATCATAGGTCTCTTGACAAGAATATTCATTAATGAAGCGAGAATTTTACGATGCGGATCGCAAAATTAATATTTAGTACCCTATTAACTTTATGTATTTTAGGTTTAGTCGCAGGCGGAATGCTGTATTTCCACCTAAAATCAGAATTGCCCTCAGTAGAAGCATTAAAAACCGTTGAATTACAACAGCCAATGCAGATTTATACGGCCGATGGTAAATTAATTGGTGAAGTGGGTGAGCAACGACGTATTCCAGTGAAATTAGCTGAAGTACCACAACGCTTAATTGATGCATTTTTAGCGACAGAAGACAGTCGTTTTTACGATCATCACGGATTAGACCCTATCGGCATTGCCCGTGCGTTATTTGTCACAGTGAGTAATGGCGGTGCATCACAAGGCGCAAGTACAATTACCCAACAATTAGCACGTAACTTTTTCTTAACTCCAGAAAAAACTATTATTCGTAAAGCTCGTGAAGCCGTGCTTGCGGTAGAAATTGAAAATACCCTCACTAAACAAGAAATCTTAGAGCTTTATTTAAATAAAATCTTTTTAGGCTATCGTTCTTATGGTGTTGCGGCTGCTGCACAAACCTATTTCGGTAAATCATTAAATGAATTAACGTTATCGGAAATGGCCATTATCGCAGGCTTACCAAAAGCACCTTCAACCATGAACCCACTTTATTCTTTAAAACGTTCAGAAGAACGCCGTAATGTGGTGCTAAGCCGAATGTTATATGAAAAATACATCAGCAAAGAAGAATATGATGCAGCATTAAAAGAGCCAATCGTCGCCAGTTATCATGGTGCAAAATTTGAATTTCGTGCTGATTATGTCACTGAAATGGTACGCCAAGAAATGGTTCGCCGTTTTGGTGAAGAAAATGCCTACACCAGTGGTTATAAAGTATTTACCACTGTACTTTCAAAAGACCAAGCTGAAGCACAAAAATCTGTGCGTAATAACTTGATTGACTATGATATGCGTCACGGTTATCGCGGTGGTGCACCTTTATGGCAAAAAAGTGAAGCAGCTTGGGATAATGATCGCATTGTCGGTTTTCTACGCAAACTGCCAGATTCTGAGCCATTTATTCCCGCCGCCGTGGTTGGAATAACAAAAGGTGGCGCGGATCTATTATTAGCATCTGGTGAAAAAATGACGCTCTCCACTAATGCAATGCGTTGGACTGGCAGAAGCAATCCTGTAAAAGTAGGTGAGCAAATTTGGATTCGTCAACGCACTAATGGTGAATGGCAATTAGGACAAATTCCTGCAGCCAACTCAGCATTAGTATCGCTTAACTCAGATAATGGTGCGATTGAAGCTATTGTTGGTGGCTTTAGCTATGAACAAAGTAAGTTCAACCGTGCGACACAATCCTTAGTTCAAGTGGGTTCTTCTATCAAACCATTTATTTACGCTGCAGCATTAGAAAAAGGCTTAACGCTTTCTAGCGTATTACAAGACAGCCCAATTTCTATTCAAAAACCAGGACAAAAATTGTGGCAACCCAAAAACTCACCTGATCGTTATGATGGTCCAATGCGTTTACGCGTAGGATTAGGTCAATCCAAAAATATGATTGCTATTCGTGCTATCCAAACAGCAGGTATTGATTTCACAGCAGAATTTTTACAGCGTTTTGGCTTTAAACGTGATCAATATTTTGCAAGTGAAGCTTTAGCTCTTGGCGCTGCCTCTTTCACACCATTAGAAATGGCTAGAGCTTATGCGGTGTTTGATAATGGCGGTTTCCTCATTGAACCTTATATCATTGAAAGAATTCAAGATAACGCGGGTAAAGACTTATTTGTTGCAAACCCTAAAATTGCTTGTATTGAGTGTAATGATATCCCTGTTGTTTATGGTGAAACGAAAGACAAAATCAACGGCTTTGCGAATATTCCTTTAGGCGAAAATGCCTTAAAACCATCAGATGACAGTACAAACGGTGAAGAAGTTGATCAACAACCTGAAACTGTACCTGAACTGCCAGAATTACAGTCAAACGTCACCGCACTTAAGGAAGATGCAATTGATTTAATGGCAGCAGCAAAAAATGCCTCGTCAAAAATAGAATATGCACCACGTGTCATTAGTGGCGAGTTAGCATTTTTAATCCGCAGCGCCTTAAATACTGCGATTTATGGCGAACAAGGTTTAGACTGGAAAGGAACTAGCTGGCGTATCGCACAAACGATTAAACGTGGCGATATAGGTGGAAAAACAGGTACCACCAACAGTTCAAAAGTGGCTTGGTATGCGGGATTTGGTGCAAACTTAGTAACCACAACTTATGTCGGGTTTGATGATAACAAACGTGTACTTGGGCGCGGAGAAGCAGGGGCGAAAACAGCAATGCCTGCTTGGGTCGCTTACATGAAAACGGCATTGAGCGACAAACCAGAACGTAAATTACCATTACCACCCCAAATTATGGAAAAAAGTATTGATACTATGACTGGATTGCTTTCGCCATCTGGTGGACGAAAAGAATACTTTATTGTAGGTACTGAACCGACACGTACCTATCTTTCGGAAATGCAAGAGCGTGGTTATTATGTTCCTACAGAGTTACAGCAACGCTTAAATAATGAAGGTAATACGCCAACGCCTGCTGCACAACCAGAAGAACTCTTCTAAAAATGACCGCACTTTAAGTGCATAATCAGGCGAGTCAATTGGCTCGCCTTCGTTATTAAACAAAGGATATATTATGCTGAGTTATCGTCACTCATTCCATGCGGGCAATTATGCAGATGTCTTGAAACATATCGTCTTAATGCTCATTTTGGAAAATCTTAAACTCAAAGAAAAAGGCTTTTTTTATTTGGATACGCACTCTGGTGTAGGTCGTTATCGTTTATCCTCAAACGAATCAGAAAAAACGGGGGAATATAAAGAAGGCATTGGACGTCTGTGGGATCAAACCGACTTACCCGAAGATGTTGCTCGTTATGTAAAAATGATCAAAAAACTCAATTATGGTGGCAAAGAACTACGTTATTACGCTGGCTCACCGTTAATTGCTGCGGAATTGTTGCGCTCACAAGATCGCGCTCTATTGACCGAACTTCATCCTAGCGATTATCAGATCCTTCGCAATAATTTTAGTGACTACAAAAATGTCACCATAAAATGTGACAATGGCTTTCAACAAGTCAAAGCAACGCTACCTCCAAAAGAACGCCGTGGCTTGATGCTAATTGATCCGCCTTATGAATTAAAAGAAGATTATGATCTTGTTGTCAAAGCCATTGAAGAAGGCTATAAGCGTTTTGCCACTGGTACCTATGCGATTTGGTATCCCGTTGTATTACGCCAACAAACTAAACGTATTTTTAAGGGCTTAGAAGCAACGGGGATTAGAAAAATTCTAAAAATTGAACTCGCTGTTCGACCTGATAGCGATCAACGAGGTATGACGGCAAGCGGTATGGTGGTAATTAATCCACCTTGGACATTAGAAACCCAAATGAAAGAAATTTTGCCTTATCTCACAAAAACATTAGTTCCAGAAGGTACTGGTAGCTGGACTGTCGAATGGATTACACCTGAATAACCGTCTCTTCCCATTCTAAACCCCACTAAATTTCACCGCACTTGACTTCAAAAGTGCGGTGAAATTTTCTGAGATTTTAAATACCCCAAATCATTAACCCCACTGTTCCCAAAAGCCCATTTTTTCGCTAGAATGCACGCAATTTTTGACTTAATAAAGGATAACATTATGTTTGGAAAAGGCGGTTTAGGCGGCTTAATGAAACAAGCCCAACAAATGCAAGAAAAAATGCAAAAAATGCAGGAAGAAATCACGCAACTAGAAGTAACGGGTGAAGCTGGTGCAGGTTTGGTGAAAATCACAATTAATGGTGCACATAACTGCCGTCGCATTGACATTGATCCGTCTTTAATGGAAGACGATAAAGAAATGTTAGAAGATTTAATCGCGGCCGCTTTTAACGATGCGGTGCGTCGTGCAGAAGAATTACAAAAAGAAAAAATGGCATCGGTTACCGCTGGAATGCCATTACCTCCAGGAATGAAGTTTCCGTTTTAATTGTTAGGCGCGTGAAGATAAGATTCACGCGTCATCTCTCATTTGCCTCTCATTAAATCACTATGCAAAGCAGCCCACTTTTAGAACACCTTATTGAAAACTTACGTTGTCTTCCAGGCGTAGGGCCTAAATCTGCGCAACGTATGGCTTATCATCTTTTACAGCGTAATCGTAGCGGTGGAATGAATTTAGCTCAAGCACTTACAGAAGCCATGTCTAAAATTGGCCATTGTTCACAATGTCGAGACTTTACGGAAGAAGACACTTGCAACATTTGCAATAATCCACGCCGTCAAAATTCAGGCTTGCTTTGTGTCGTTGAAATGCCAGCAGATATTCAAGCTATTGAGCAAACGGGGCAATTTTCAGGACGTTATTTTGTCTTAATGGGACACTTATCACCACTTGATGGTATTGGGCCTCGTGAAATTGGCTTAGATTTACTGCAAAAACGCTTAGTAGAAGAATCTTTCCACGAGGTGATTCTTGCAACAAACCCAACAGTGGAAGGTGATGCAACAGCAAACTACATCGCTGAAATGTGCCGCCAACATAATATCAAAGTGAGCCGTATCGCTCATGGCATTCCTGTCGGTGGTGAACTAGAAACTGTGGACGGCACAACGCTTACTCACTCTTTTCTTGGTCGTCGTCAAATCGACTAATCTTCTCATACCATTATGCGTTTATTTATCGCCGAAAAACCAAGCTTAGCTCGCGCTATTGCTGACGTGCTTCCAAAGCCCCATCAACGCGGTGATGGTTTTATTAAATGTGGCGATAATGATGTGGTAACTTGGTGTGTAGGGCATCTGCTTGAGCAAGCAGAACCCGATGCCTATGATCCTAAATTCAAACAATGGCGTTTAGAACATCTCCCTATCATTCCTGTAAAATGGCAACTTTTACCGCGAAAAGAAGTAAAAAAACAACTTTCTGTGGTAGAAAAACTGATCCATCAAGCCGATACACTTGTTAACGCAGGAGACCCTGATAGAGAAGGACAATTACTTGTAGATGAAGTGTTCAGTTATGCTAATTTATCTACCGAAAAACACGATAAAATTTTACGCTGCTTGATTAGCGACCTGAATCCAAGTGCGGTAGAAAAAGCGGTAAAAAAATTACAACCCAACCGTAATTTTATTCCTCTTGCCACCTCAGCTCTCGCACGAGCCCGCGCCGATTGGCTTTATGGCATCAATATGACGAGAGCCTATACCATTCGTGGCAGACAAACTGGCTATGATGGCGTGCTTTCTGTTGGGCGAGTACAAACCCCAGTGCTAGGTTTAATTGTGCGCCGAGATTTGGAAATTGAACATTTCCAACCGAAAGATTTCTTTGAAGTACTAGCTTGGATTAATCCAGAGAATAAAGAAGAAAAAACTCAGGAGAAATCAACCGCACTTTTCAGTGCCTTATGGCAACCTAGCAAAGCTTGTGAAGATTATCAAGATGATGATGGCAGAGTGCTTTCTAAAGGCTTAGCAGAAAACGTTGTAAAACGTATTACAAATCAACCTGCGGAAGTAACCGAATATAAAGACGTTCGTGAAAAAGAAACGGCCCCCTTGCCTTATTCTCTTTCTGCGTTACAAATTGATGCAGCAAAGCGATTCGGCATGTCCGCTCAAGCCGTATTAGATACGTGCCAACGCCTATATGAAACTCATCGTTTGATTACTTATCCGCGTTCTGATTGTCGCTATTTGCCCGAAGAACATTTTTCAGAACGCCATAACGTATTAAATGCAATTTCAATCCATTGTGAAGCTTATCAAGTCTTACCAAATGTCATTTCAACTGAACAGAGAAATCGCTGTTGGAATGATAAAAAAGTAGAGGCTCACCATGCAATTATTCCGACTGCCAAAAATCGCCCAGTAAATCTAACACAAGAAGAACGTGATATTTACAGCCTTATCGCTCGCCAATATTTAATGCAATTTTGTCCTGACGCAGAATATCGTAAAAGCAAAATCACATTAAATATCGCCGGCGGTACTTTTATAGCTCAAGCGCGAAATTTACAAACGGCTGGGTGGAAAGAATTGTTAGGCAAAGAAGACGACACAGAAAATCAAGAACCCTTATTACCAATAGTAAAGAAAGGACAAATTTTGCATTGTGAACGCGGAGAAGTCATAAGTAAAAAAACTCAGCCCCCCAAGCCTTTTACAGATGCAACTTTGCTTTCAGCAATGACGGGGATTGCACGATTTGTACAGGATAAAGAACTTAAAAAAATTCTGCGAGAAACGGATGGGTTGGGCACAGAGGCTACTCGAGCTGGCATCATTGAATTACTTTTTAAACGCGGTTTTTTAACGAAAAAAGGGCGAAATATTCATAGCACAGAAACTGGAAGAATTTTAATTCAGGCATTACCAGATATTGCCACCCAACCAGATATGACGGCTCATTGGGAATCGCAACTCACAAATATTAGTCAAAAACAAGCAACTTATCAACAATTTATGCATAACTTGAATCAAATGTTGCCTGATTTAGTCCGTTTTGTAGATCTTAATGCATTAAGACAATTAAGCCGCATTAAAATGATTAAATCCGATAGAACAAAACCTAAAAGTGCGGTAAAAAAATCGAGTAAATCAAACGGTCAAACTGATTAAAGTTAAACCAATTAATATTTTTTTTATGCAAAGCACTTGCGAGAAAATTGAATTTTCTATAACATTCACGACCAGTTTTCTTGCAAAATTGCAAACTTAGAGAGAAAAAATGTATCAAGTTCTTTTATTTATTTATGTTGTTGTCGCGATTGCCTTGATCGGGTTTATTCTCGTTCAACAAGGTAAAGGAGCAAGCGCTGGCGCATCTTTTGGTGGTGGCGCATCAGGTACAATGTTTGGCTCTGCTGGTGCAGGTAACTTTTTAACACGTACTAGCGCGATTTTAGCAACCGCATTTTTTGTTATTGCTCTTGTTTTAGGTAACATGAATTCACATAAAGGCAATATTCAAAAAGGTGCTTTTGACGATTTATCACAAGCTGCAGAGCAAGTTCAGCAACAACGAGCGGCTCCAGCTAAAGAAAATAAAAATAGTGACATCCCACAATAAAATAGGATTAGCATAAAAATTAAGGCTCTGGTGGTGGAATTGGTAGACACGCTATCTTGAGGGGGTAGTGACCACAGGTCGTGCGAGTTCAAGTCTCGCTCAGAGCACCATTTGACTAAACAAAGCCCCGCGAAACCAATCGCGGGGTTTTGTTTTATCCAGGTTCCACAAGGGTTTATAGCACTTTCACCCATCATATCTAATCGTCTCTAATTGTCTTTAATCGCAAATTTTAGTAACCAAAATAGTAACCAAAACTTATAATGGTTACTAAAACCTTATCAGTGAAATTACAAGATGGCCAGAATAGTAAAACCTTTATCTCCGACTGAAATCAAAAATGCTAAACCAAAAGAGAAAGAATATACCCTATCTGATGGTGAGGGCTTATTGCTGCTAATCTTACCTAGTGGTTCTAAAAGCTGGCGATTTAACTACGCTAGACCAGTAACCGGGAAAAGAACCAAAATGGCCTTAGGCAGTTATCCAGAATTATCGTTAGCAGATGCTCGTACTAAACGTGAAGAATATCGTGCGTTACTTGCTAAAGGTATCGATCCACAAGAAGAAAAAATCCGCATCCAACAAGAATATGAAAACCGCCTAAAAGATACGTTCCATTCTGTTGCAGAAAGTTACTTTAATGGTATTTACAAAGAAAAAGCTAAAAATCCAGAAACACGAGAAAAGAATTGGGAACGATTAAAAAATCATATCTTCCCTTATATTGGCGATAAGCATGTATCAGAAATAAAAGTTAAAGAGTTAGTTAGCATTTATGAAAAAATAGCAGATAGAAGTAACACCCTCAAAAAAATACACCAGCTTGTCGGTGCAATTATGGATCATGCAATAACAAAAGGTATCATCGAAAGCCATAACTGCAGATTGGCCGTGAAAAACTTCTATATAAAATCATCTACGCCACATCCCACTATTAAACTTGATGAACTCTCAAAATTATTCCAAGACTTAGAAAATGCTCGTATAGGGAAGAAAACCTATTTATTAATTTGTTGGTCATTCTTAACAGCATTACGACCAAAAGAGGCGGTAAATGCGGAATGGTCAGAAATTGATTTTGATAACAAGTTGTGGAATATCCCCAAAGAAAAAATGAAAGGACAAGCAGATAAAAAACGACCGCATACTGTGCCTTTATCTTCACAAGCAATTCAGCTTTTAGAAGTGATGAAACTGTTTTCAGAAAATAGCTCTTTTGTTTTTGCTGGCCGCTCATCAAAAAATCAACCAATGAATAAAGCAACCGTAAATGTAGCTCTAAAACGTATCGGCTATAAAGATAAATTAACTGCTCACGGCATCCGTGCGTTTATTAAAACATTCTTAGCCTCTAATAAAGTTGAACGCAATGTATCTGAAACTATTCTCTCTCATTTATTAGAAGGCGGAGACGACTTAGAAAATACTTACAATCGATATAATTATTTAGAAGAAAGAAAACCCATAATGCAACTTATCGGTGATTATTGTGAATCTTGCGGAATGAACTTAAATTTATAATTAGTATATTAAAAAAGTTTTTTATAGGTTTTAGTCTTCACCTCTTCACCTTTGGTGTTTTTCATTTGTAAATCAATACTTTAAGTGGTGAACACTACCCATTTGACTCTTCACCAAGTCTTCACCAAAAGGTGAACACTCAATAAAAAAGCGGGTTTTAACCCGCTATTTTTAACTAAACATTTCATTTCGAAAACTATCAAAATCCTTAAAATGGATATTTGTCCTACGTCCAGTTTTGGTATGTCTCTTGATGAAATCATGTTTATTGCCATTCTGTTTTAAGGCTTGCTCAACCCCTATTACAAAGTTGTTCAGCCCTAATTCACCGATATTCATCGCCTTTGTATAGGCTAAATAGGCTGGGTAAAGGTGCGTTCTTATTTTGTCTAATCCCATGTTTGTAACACCAATAAAAAGCCCATCTGTTTGCTCTGTCGTGTAGAAATAACCGAAGAAGTCTGTAAGTGGATCAGATAGTTTTTTAACTTCTAACGCCTCTTGGCTTTCCATTTGTGCTTTTAAAGCCTTTTTCGCATCATTTGGATCAGGGAATGAATCAAACACCTTGCGAATAATTCCGCCTACTTCTAGAGTGATTTTATCCATAAAATGCGGATCGCGTTCATCTTCTGGTACTATCTTTTTGAAGTCAAAAATAACACGTCTTCGATCAACTCCACCAGAACGCTCTGTAAATGAACAAGGTCTATTATTTATCAGCATAACTAGGGCTGTGATTTTTACATCAAATGGATCTTGATAATTATATCTCACCCTTACAGTATCCCCGCCAGTGATAGATTTTAAACCGCTGCCGTCTCCAGCATATTTTGATTGTTCAGGGCATAAAATCAGCGTTTTATTTTCAAGCCCAGATAGTCCGCGTTCATCATCAAACTTTTCTAAGTTACTTGATGCAGTGTTTTTTACACCAGCCAATAAAGTGGCGATACTGGCAAACACAGATTTACCACTTCCCCCTTTTCCTGTAATTTCAAAGAACATTTGCCAGTTATAACGATTGGTTAAGATCGCATATAAAACGGCTAGAATGTTTCTTGCTTTCTCTTTGTTTCCATCAGATACAAAGCTCAACCATTTGTCAAAGTGCGGTGTATCTGTAACATGCTTATCATACTTATGAGGAATACAAGAGATTAGCCAGTTTTGCCGATTATGAGATTCAAATTCCATTGTATTGCGATTTAACACGCCATTCTCAAAGGCTATCAAATCGTTAGACATTTCTCCCATTCTTGGCAATTGGGCTTTTAATGTCTTGATTAACCGCTCTATTGTAGAATCGCTATAGTTAAATTCATTTTCATCAAGAAATTTAACTGCCTTCTCTTCCAAGTCATCATTTTCTTGTTTATTCCACGTTTTACCATCATAAGCATAGATTTCTCTGCAACCACGCTGTAGTGCCATATCTAAATTTAACCACTTTTGAAAGGCTCGTGATTTTTTGTTCGTTCCGTCTTTTTCTTTTAATTTCTCTGGCGGTGCTAATTGCTCTGCGAGATCTGCAGTATCTTTATCATTGCGTAAGCGTTGAATATAACCACTTAAATCTTCTTTAGTCTGCGCTGCAGCATCAAGAAGTTTGACATCTATCGCATCAGAGTTTTTAGCTAAGTTTTGGCAAATAGCCGTTATTTCAGCTTGTGCCAGTTCACCATATTGAACAAGTTTTACTGATTGTTGATCTTCTTTGACTATGCGGATAGAAGAAATATTCTCTAACTGGCTTTCAGCAAGAATAACTGGTTTTATATTTCTATCTAATCCGTGAATAAAAGAACATAACAAGAGCCATTCTTCACCCTTTCCATTATCCCACGCTTGCCAGGCTTTACGCCCAGCAAGAATAAAAATATCAGAGTAAGGTTCATGAACTTGATCCGCAAGGTGCGGTGCATTGATTAATTTAGCCATTGTTTGCCTCCTTGCTCCGCATCAATCCCCAATCCAATCCCTGCACATTGCTTAAATAAAAATGCGTCCTTGAACTGAATCACTCGAATTTGAGCGGTAGGGTAGATTGTTTTGAAAGGCGCTATCGCCTCCTCAGCCTCGGCACGTTCTCTTTTTCCCTCTGCGTGAATAATGGGCGCGCGTGCATTGCCTAAGCTAATTTCTAGCGTGTAATGATTTAAATTAATGGCTCTGATATTCGTGAGTTTCCCTTGTTGAGCATAAGCGCGATGAAGGCTTAAAATATCCCCTTTGGTTTCTCGCATTGCGACAACAGTCAGCATAAATAAATCATCAATAACATGATAGCCAGCAGTTAAAATAAAAGCGGTTTTACTCATTATTTCCCCCCTTGCAATTTATCACCCTCAATGCGTTCAATATTGAGTTGGTTTATTTGCGCGATAACTTCACCGAACTTATGAATTAAGTAGTCATTAGCTTGATTAAAGTTTCTGATTGTTTCTTGGTTATTTGAGCTAAGTTTTGCACCTTGCGCCTTAACCATTTCATTAAATAACTTTCCGCCTGTTTTTAATCTCACCACTAAATCAGTAAGTTCATCTCTAAATTTGATTTTGTGATGAAAGTCATCAGGATAAACCTCTAAACACTTGCGATTACTGTCTAAAATCAACTTGAATTGGCGTGACAGCTGGGCGAATTTAAAAGATAAGGGATTAGCGTAGAGTTTCCCTTGATATTTGTTTTTGGTCTCGCTACCTACGTTTCCTTGCGTATTTTTAACCAATCCAGAATTGGTTTGGTTGGCACTTTTAACCGCACTTTTAACGAGCTCATTTTTGAGCTTGTTACTTTTTCCGTTGTTCGCTTTCCATTGTTGAAGTTGTTGCATTGGGTTACTTGGTTTCATGTTGTGCCACCTTTCTAATTGTTGCTGCTTTCTTGATTTGTTCGATTGATACCGCCAGTCCTTTGTAGTGTCCAGAGTGTAGATAATCTTCTGCAAAGGCTAAGAATTGTTTAATACGTTTGTAAGATTTCTCTAACTGCTCGGGTGTCGGTGTATATGGTGCTTTGAATGCTTTGATTTTTTTAGCTTTCATTGTCTTCCCCTTTCAAAATCGTGATCACTTCTAACACCCGACCGCAAATATCAGCTTGTCCTATTTCGTGCTTACATCTGATTTTTGCCTGTAACGCCTCTCTAAGCGTGCCATATTCGCCCGCTATGAATTGGTCGCCATCGTCATAAACAAAGATTAATTGATAGGGTAGGTTCGGTTTAATCATCATTTCTTTCAATCTCCCCATCTAAGCCACCAGCAAGATAATATTCGCTCAAGCTAGCGGTTTCTCTTAACGCATTGAGTAGATAGGCATTTGCCTTGATTAATCCCCCGATATGTTTCACGTTATCGTTACTCATTGCCTCGCGTGTAAAATCCTGCTCTGTGTCGGCAAGGTTCCCCAGCGTTTGCATTAAGTCGCCTAAGTGCATCAATCCATATTCGATAGATTCACATAACATTTCAGATTCATTGCACAAGTCTGTTAATTTTTCCTTGCTTATTGGTACAGGGATTTGCTTGTAGTTGTTAATGTCATTAAATTCCGCTATCTCTTGTAGTGCAGATAAAATTGATTGATTAAACATTTGCGCCCCCTTGTGTTGCAGATACAGAAAGGGTAGGAAGTGCCGCTAAAGTGCGGTTATTTTTGGGGTAGATTTTCATTGTTGGATTTCCGTTTAGTTTATTAGTAAAGAGATTGCCATAACCTGTAGTAAGGTGTGACAAGGGTTCAACTACAACACTAAACGGGTGATTGCTCGCCTTATTCGTGCGGATAAACTCCGCCTTATTTCGGCGTATAGACCTTGCCACAAATTCGGCTTGCGACAACGCCCCCAATTTTTCGGGAACGTATGAGAAAGGAATTTGGGGTATAAAAAATCCGCATTGATAACGGCTGCGGTTTCCGCCGTTTTGTGTTGTAGTGCTTTCAATACTACCTACATCTTCACATTTCGGCAAGCTGTGATTATTTACAGAGAGAGGAAAACGCGCGGCTAAAGTGCGGTTGTTTTGAGGATTGATTCTCGCCACCACCGCAATAAAACGATAATCAGCAGATAGGCTCAAACGTGCCTGTTCTTCGGTGGTGGAATTAAGAGATATGACGCATAAGTTAAAATGCGATTGTGTGCGATTGACGCAAAGAAATTTGTAAATCATTTCTGCGGTGTCCTTGTATAAATTTTTAGGAACTACCGCTAGACTTTCCACGGTCGGGCGGTAGCACGTAACAGGGTGGAAAACTGCCATACAAGGAAAGCAGCCAACCACTAAGGGTTGCCCATTACGCGCTACCATTGAGAATAGTCTATCAAAAGATAGATTATTTTTGAGAGGTGCGTAAACGCTACGAACAAAAAAAGCACGATTAAATGGCGTGCTATCGTTCGCCTTGTATAAATTCAGCTTTCCACGGCTGGCAATCACTTTTTCTGATTGCGAGGAAATCATAGCGACTTTCTGGAACGCTGGCAAGCTGTGATTATTTCCATTAGTTGAAAACGTGCGGTTGTTTTTGAGTGGGTTTTGGTTGATTCTGCCAATAAATAACAAGGTATCGCCATCGGTAAAACGTGAGCGTGCTTGTTGTTCATTATCGGCAAGAAGTCTGATTTTGATTTGAGGTGCGCGAATAAGCGCGAAAATGAATTGATACATTTTGCGTAACTCCAATTGTAAACACTTGAGAGTTACCGCGGAAAGTTTGCAGGCTTTGGCGGTAACGTGTAACGGTCTGCAAAACTGCGACAATTGGAACACAGCAAAGGGCGAACCTTTGCCGCTACACGCTACCATTGAGAGAGATTTGTAGATTTGATGAATAAAAACAAAATCCGCAAATTCTTTAGGTGTGCGAATGTTACGCATAAAAAAACACGCTTTAGGCGTGCTCTGCGCCAATTGTAAATAAGTCGAGTTTGCAGGCTCGGCAATCGTTTTTTGCGACTGCGGGGAAATAATGCCAAATTTCACCGCACTTTGTAAAGGTTTTTTTATAAAGATTTCTGATAAAATAGTTTTGTAACCACCCATATGGTTACCTCCTTAAATTAGAATCGTTTCTAAATTGTTACGCCATAGTTTCTTCTTCCTTGCTATGGCGTTTTTCTTTTCTATTAACCAATGATTAAGCACGTGCAGCCTTCTGTTCTTCAATCCATTGATTCACTTCCTCTAAATCCCAGCGGACAAAGTTTTGTGAAAAGCGGATTGGTTGAGGGAATTTCTTGGCTTTTACAAGCAAATTGAGTTTGGTGCGACCAAAGCCAACAATATTGCAGGCGATTTCACCAGAGATTAGTTTTTGTTGTGGGTTTAATTTCAGATTTAATTTTTGAGCTTCGTTCATCCCGTAACCTCTATAATTGTTGATTAATAACATTGAGCTATTCAATAACTCGGTTGGTTGCGTAACGTTACGGAGAGATATGGTAGAAGTGAGGTGATAGAAATTCGGGAAATTTCCAGAGATTTCCAGTAATTTCCCGAATTTGATTATTTCGAGGTGTCTAAGTCGATGCCTTTTACCCAGTTATTAAGGGTTCTTCCTGAAGGTAAGTATTTATCCAATCCATGTAGTTCAAAGCTTTTTTGAATTGAACCGTCTTTCCCTTTTTCGCTACTATTTGGGTCATAGATATGCGGGCGTGGGTTGCTGGCAACTTCTTCACCGTAAAGAATTTGTAGTAAAGATTTTATAAAAGCATTCTTCTTGTTATTTGAGGCAGTATCTGCCTTTATTGAAGAATTATTTAGAGATAGCTTTAATTGCGCTATTTCTTCATCTTTTTTCTTTAGCTGGGCTTGTAATGATTTAATTTCCTGCTGTGAACTTTTATTAAAGTACTCTTGTGGTAATAATTTTAATAAATCGTCATGGCTAATTTTTATATCTTTTTCAGTTATAGCTTGCTCTAAATTTAATAGATTTATATTAAGTTTTTCAGTGGTTAAATTTTCTTTATTTTTATCTAGTGAATCATCTTCGTCATTAATGTTTAGAAATGAAAATATTTCTTTTTTATCAAAAAAATATGTTTCTAAGCGATATATCTCAAAATCTTCAAATTTATATTCATCACTCCAACACCCCGGAGTGTTTGGGTCACAGAAATATTTATATAAATTTTCTAACTCTTTCCACTCTCCGTGTAATTTTGGAGTAAGCTTAAACCTATAACTTCCGCCATGCTGCCCGTACACATTAATTTCTTTTTGATTGTTACCATAATTTAATACCTTCTCAAATAATATAAACATGGAATTAGGTAAGTCTAGTTTATATTTTTCTCTTAATAGTTTTAGGGTGTCAAATAAAGTAAACTTATTTATATGATCAAAATTAGTTAGATTAAATCCCATAATAATGCCCCTTTCGCATTCATCCTTATTGGTAGGAGCGCATCAACAAAGTAAGGTGCTTTGCTTTCGGGAGCTACCCTAGATGCGCTTTATTTGATTAATTATTCCTTTAAATTAATGGTGATATTGCCTAATCGAGTTTCTTTTCCGTCATTTCCAATATGCGTTATTGTTCCGCTAATGAACGGTTTATTTTCCTCTTGTTTTTTCCTAAATTCATCTTCTATTTGCTCAAGGGTTTTCTCCATTATCATTTTTTCTTCCGCCTCTTTGCTCGCTTTTTTTTCAATCCACCAAAACCATACAATAAAAGCGATAAATATAGGGACTGAATAAAACCCTAATGCTGCAATCATAAGAAAACACAAGAAAACTAAAAATATTATTAGTAAACCATCAAACATAAGCCGTTATCCATTAAGCTTTTCATGAAAATATTTTATCAAAGTTTAGATCCGTTAAGCTACGATTGTTTTTTTTGTTATTTGGTTTGAGATATAATAAGAACGTTCAGAAATGAACAAAGTGGTAGATGATGGCCACTTGACCTGTAAGTCAGATGTTGTTGCAAAAAAGCCCGCTTAGTCGGGCTTTATTTTTTTAATTTAGTTTTTTCATTTCACTAATGAATACTTTTTTTGCAGTATTAATAGCCCTTGATTTCCCTTTACCCCATGCTCTTTCCATAAAATGTGCACCGCTCATTTTTTTCGTTCCACGATCTAACATAAACCAATAAAAAGGGTCGGTGCGGTCTTTGGTGTTATCTCGAACGCTTGCCATTCTGCGGCCTTTAGTTCGGCGTATGCGCACAATAGTTACCCCACCGCTTTTATCTTTAAATAATCTTGTTCTGTGGCGCACATTGTTTTTTACCGTGCCTTTTTTTCTAAAATCAGTACTCTTGGATAGAGTTGGAACAATAGGCTTAATTTCATCTTTTAATACTTGTGCTGCTGCGTTTAATGCTTTTTTGATCGCCTTTGGTTGTTCTGTCATTAACTGATTTTCAATCTTTATTCTAAATTGTTCAATTGCGTTACTAAAGTCGCCCATTTTATTCCTCCTATAAATCAATACCATTAAATTGTTCTAATGCGTGTTTGTGTTCATCTGAAAGTTCGAAAATTAAATCGCCATATTCAAGTTGATAAGTGCCGAATGACATCAGAAAGGCTACGGCTGGGTCTATTTTGTTTGCGGCTTTCTTCTTGTTTGGTTTAATGTTGGCGTTGGCATCGGTTTCCATCACCACATTGGATAGCGCCCAGGTAAGCACTGGATCGCCATGATGTTCTATCATCTGTCTATTTATTAATACTTCTGCACTTTTCGCCACTGGGCTAAATCGTTGATAGGTTTGCGGGAAGGGTTCAACCTCAAGCCCAGCCGCTTGTAATTGTGTGCGTAAATGGGTTGCATTCCATACGTCAAAGCCAATCATCTTAATATTGAAACGTTGTGCATCTTTCAAAATATCATCTCTGATTTTGTCATAGTCGATACAGTCGCCCTCTGTTGCAATCAGCCAGCCACTACGCACCCAGTTTCGATACATTGCACGGTTTTTATTTGCCACGTTATTAAGTTGAAATTCGGGGATATAATGCCGAGTAACCAACCGCACTTTCTTCCCTTGTGGAAAGGTATAGCAAAGACTGGTTAAGTCATTGGTGCTAGATAAATCCAGCCCTAAGTAACAATCTTGGTGAAGTAAATCGCTTTCAGTGTACTGCCGTTCGCATTGCGCCCAGTTTCCTTCGCCGAGCCACGGGGTTGTGCCTTGACACCATACATTAAATCGCTTGGTAAGCATTTCCACCCATTCGGAAGGAATTCCCCTCGCTTTCTTGATAGTGTTCTCAAAATCAAGGTAAGGAATGGATTTACCAATATTGGGATTGGCTTTTATCCAATTTTCTTGACTGTCGATTTCGCTTTCTTCGTCCAATTCAAAAATCAATACGAACAAGCTATCGTTCTGCTCATTCCCTTCAAGGATTTGTGCACAATAATCATAGTGCTGTTTGCAAGCGGAAATCACATTACTGCCAGCCGTTGTAATGGCAAAGAGCAAACCTTCTGGGCGTGCGCCTTGTCCTAGCTCTAATGCGCTATAGACGCTGTTGTCCGTGTGTAGGTGGTATTCATCAACAATCGCTAAACTAGGGTTTGTGCCTTCAATGGTTGAAGATTTAGCGGCCAATGGGCGCATGATACTGTTGTTCTTCGGGTTGATGAGTTTGTGCTGTTGAATGTTAAGGCGTTTTTTCAGTAAAGGCGAAAGTAAGCACATTTGACGCGCATCATCAAAAACGATTCGGGCTTGGTCTCGGCTCACGGCTGCCGTATATATATCCTGTTGGCCGCCTTCCATCACCAAAAACCAATTGGCTAAAACGGCTGCTACCGTTGATTTTGCATTTTTTCTTGCCACTTGAACGTAAGCAGAGCGATATTTTCTTAATCCTGTATCTTTTCGTTTAAAGCCGAGAATGTTAGCAAAGAGAAAAACTTGCCAATCTGAAAGAATAATCGGCTCACCGCGCAAGTGTCCTTTAACGTGTGGGCATAGTTTCGAGAAAGCGATAAATTTTTCTACCGCACTTTGATCAAAGAAATAATCGGGGTTGTTTAAATCGTTAAAATAACGCGCTACGGCTTGTTTTATCTTCTTACAAGCCACTATTTCACCTGATTGAATTTTCTCTGCGTATTCGTGCCAGATTGCCATATTTAGCCTACATTGTGAGGATTTCATCAATCATATCGGTTGAATCAACTTCAACAGGATTTTTTCTACGGCTAACTGGATCAAAGCCTAACAGTGAGGACATTTTCACCATCACTTTTTCTGCATCGGCTTTCGCGGATAATGCGGGGTTTCTTGATTGCGTGCCTTGGCTATTGACGATTGAAAAGCCGTTTTTGTGAATATCTTCAACGGCTGCACGGAAAAGAGAATAGTTCACGCAATATAACTCAAGGTGAATTAAATCTGCATCTTGAATATCGCCACGTTCAAGAAGTTGAGGGATGCGCTCTTTCCATACTGATTTAGCAATCGGATCTAAAAAACTTGGCGGGGTGTGTAAATTCTTCTTTTTGGCTGTCATTGTGTTTCCTTATTTTCAAAAAAATTACCTTGCATAAAAATTAAATGGGGCGGGCGGTTCTTTAGGCTTGCCACTTTCTTTTAAAAACTCCCCCTACCCGTAAAAGTTTGATATAAATCAAATTTAACCAACGCAATTTTGCGTCGGCTGGTAGGCGAATTTTTTCGCTTACCATATGCAACAGTTGAGGTTATAACGACCTCTCCTCAATTTTGAGGGCAGCTTTATTTCTTAGTACCATAGCTCAGTTGTTACCATATGGCCACAACTCAACTATGGTCATATGACCATAACTCAACTGTGGATATATCACCATCATTCAGGTGTTGCGATATCGAAACACCTCAACTGTGTACATATGCTCATAATTCAGTTGTACACTTATGTACTCAACTCAACTGTGTACATATGGACATGCTTTAATTGTTTCGATATCAAAACGGTTTACTTCTTCGCACCAAATCCGCGTTGGTCTATCACTCGTGTTTTATAGCTATGGCAATCACGGCATAAAGATTGATGGTTAGATTCAACCCAAAATAGCGGATCTGCTTGTCCATTCTCTACAGGCTTGATATGGTCTATCACTGTAGCGGGCGTGTAGATACCTTTCTCTAAGCACATCACGCAAAGAGGATGATGCTTTAAGTATTGTGCTCGGTATTTGCTCCACTTATGATCGTAACCTCGTGCGCTGCTGTTTGGGCGGTTGTCCTTTGGCTTATGCTCTTCACATCTACCCGACTTCACTTTATTTCTACATCCTGGATAACTACAACGTCTTAACGGTTGATAAGGCATATCGGTTACTAAATCCTTAGTAAGCGCAAGGCTCTCTATAGACTTCCCATAATGCGGAAATCGTCATGGGTGCTTGTTTAAGATTGGCTAAGTCTGTTATAGCCTCACGGTTTGTGTAGAGGTAGGCGATATACATTAAGCAGCCGACTTTAATTGATGGCGTAAACGGAACTGTATTTTCTGTTTCCTCATCACCAAAGGTTTTGCCAATATGCTTTTGGCATACTTCCAATGTAGCGACCTTATAGGTTTCGAGTAAGTCATCATCTAAAGCATGATCAAGATTTAAATGCGCTTTGATGTCATCTAGGGTTAAATTAATATTCGCCATAAGCCTCGCCCTCTTTACACATTAACTGCAATTCTCGGTGTGATTCCATACTGTCTATCACTGAATAAATATCAAATAGTCGTTTACCGTATTTAATCCGCATTTTGTTTGTAATGCCCTCAATGTAGCGAATGCGAATGCGGATGATGCTTTCACCCATTTGAAACGGGCCACTAAAATACTCTCGCCCTTGCAATGGCTCTACACTGGCGCGAACGGTCGCAATATGTTTCCAAAATGCTTTGTGTTCACCGTGTAGATTGGTTTCTCGCTCTCGGGGATAGTTTCTCGCCTCAATGGTGATGACCTTGTTATATTTCCCCGCTTTAAGCATCACTGCCATTGCTTGCCCCCTGTTCTTGTTCATCACCATGTTTAACTTCTACGGTTTGTTTCCAAGCCTGACTAAATTCATTCCCACCTTCATAAGGCGGTAAACCTTCACGTCTACGAACTTCATTTGGAGACATTACACCCGCTTTGATTGCTACATCATAGCTACTGAAACGTTCGCTTTGACTGGTGCGCAATAAGTCGCTTGTATCAAATTCGATTAAGTAACGTTTCTTGCTGTTGCTACCTAAATCAATCATTAAGGCATCTTTGAGTTGTTGCTCAAAGTTAGTAAGCCAAGGGCGCAAGGTTTGAGAAAGAAATGCGCGGCTTGCCTCACTGAAATTCGCATAGCTACTATTTGAATAATCTTGTAAGAAAATCGGGCTAATATTGTAGATTCGGGCTATATCGGAAATGGTGAACGTGCGACTGGCTAACCATTCTGCATCTTGGTTTGTCATGCCTAATTGTTTATATTCCATTGAGCCTTCAAGAATAGGGGTTTTACCTGCATTCTTCGCACCCTTGTAACGTTCTAGGGCTTTGACGGCTTTCTGTGCTTTTGCATCATCTAACCATTCAGCCGTTGAAATAAGCCCGCTTGCCATCAATCCGTTTTTCATAATGGCTGCGCCATGGCGTTGTTGGGCTAAACCTAATCCGACCGTTTCACGGCAAACTGTTATCGGGGAACGCCCCATAAATCCATCAACAGAACTATGGCGTAAATGCAAAATCTCATCTTGAAGATAGTTTTTTGTTACCCCGTTTAAGTCTGTGATTTGATAAATATATTCACCAGTTACTTTACGGAAGATATTTACCGCACTTGGTTGATAGGGAGTAAGGCTTATTGGTTCGCCTTTGTTATTCCACTCAATCACGGCATAAGCGTTACCATTTAGCAAACAATGGCGCATCATCGTATTTTTGAATTGATACGGTGTTTGGCTGCGGTTTGGCATTTCATTGAGAAGATATTCAACAGGATGACGATAGATTCTTTCTCGGCCATCTTCTTTTAGTGCGTATAAGATAACAAGGCATTGATGCGACCGCCTCTGAAATGACGGTAACAGCATTCATCACGGCAGGTAACGATTCTGCAGTTTGTGGACTGACAAATTCGCCCGCACCTGTATTGTTTACGCCCATGTAAGATAAAAGCTCTTCAATCGTAGTTGGCTCGCTGCGTTGCTCTTTTCGTCTAAAAGGATTCCACATATTAAGCCTCCATCACATCAAGCCACTGTTTCAAAAGTGCGGTAGAGTGTTCTTGTGTTTTTTCTTTGGCCGCGACCATCGAACGCTTAGCAATTTCTACGCTACTTTCAGGATAGGCGGGAATGCTTGTTACGGTAACTTCAAAGAGTTCGGCTTTTTGTACGGTTCGTTGGCAAGGCTCTGCATCAAAATCCCATTCTTCTTGACTGGCTCTAAATCCAAAGGACATGCCTGTAATATCACCGCGCGAGACACTCACCAATAAATCTTTCCCAATCGTTGTATTGGGCGGCGTGAGTTCAAAACGTAAGCCGATTGAATCTTCTTCTAGTTTTAATGTTCCCGCACTAGTGCGACCGAGTAACTTGGTGTAGTCGTGTTCAAAGAGTGCACGAACATCTTCGCCACTGGCTAAACTTTCACTGAATGCTTTAGGCGCAAAGGATTCTACAAAATCACAGTAAAGCACTTGTGAAGGACTGTTCCATTTGACCGCATAACCAACGAGCTTTTGATTCTCTTCATCGGTAGCAATGGTTGCAGAGCGGATTTCAAATTCTTTCTTCATTTTTCACCTATTAAGCAAAAAAGGGGCTTTCGCCCCTCTATGATTTATGCCGTTGTCTCAATCACTTTAATTGCGTTGGAATCTACCACGCCACCACCCAAATATTTATCGGTGTGAACTTTATAAAATCCTGGCTCGGTTAAGTTGTCTGGTCGAGTTCGCACGCCTGTTTCATGATCGACAATGAAATAACCACGTTTGAAATCACCAAAGGCAATCACTGCTTGATTTGCACCACCTGTCGGCATTGTCTCTAAGAAGTAAACTGGACGGCCTAATAATGTAGCAGGTGCATCGGTTGTTAAACCATCGCGCCAAATGTAATCGCCATTTTTGTTTTTGAGTTTTTGTAATGCTGCTGCAATGGTTGATGACATCACCCATACGGCATTCTTGCGGTATTTACTGTGAAGGGTATAGAACGCATCGATTAAAGTGTCTGCCTCAATTTTTGCCGCACCTGCCACTTCGATTTTTTGAAGTTTGCCGAATGGGCGCACTTTATCGTTTTCAGTTGTGCGTTCGTAGGTCAATAAACCTTTTGATTTTTTGTTACCATCACCAGAGGTTAAATCTACTTCTTCTGTTTCAGTGAAGGTCTCAGTGATTTCATCAGTAAGCCAACCTAAAACATCAATGCTTGAGAAGTCCAAAATCTCTTGAGTGGTTTTCGGATAAGCATAGATTGAATTCAAAGCAATGGTTACTTCGTGAAGTTTCGGGGTTGCTGTGCCGTTGCGTGCTGTGCCCTCTGTGCCATGCTCAACGGTTGCACCGCCAGCCGATACTAATTTTTTGTATTCTTTCGCACCGATAGGTAAGCGAACGACATTACAAAGCTGGCGCATGACGCTATCATCTGTTAAGCGTTTCATGACCTCTTTGTCTAATTGCGGGATAACTGAATAGCCGCCATCTTCACCGTTAGCTGTCGTTAAATTGCGAAGTTCACCGGTTTTAATGTAATGGCGCAATTCATCATTTGAAAATTGTTTCGTGCTGCGAGTTTCTAATGGGTTAGATTGCGAACCAAGATTACGTTCTTCATCTGCTACGGTTTCGTATTTACTGATCTCATCACTCAATTGTTTCACTAAATCTTTCGATTTATCAAAATCTACTGATTCAGTTTCATCCAATGAACGATTTTCTTTTTCTGCTTTATCAAGCATTGCACGCATTTCTGCGACTTTTTCTGCCTTTTGTTGGCGTAACTCAATTAATTTTTTAAACATAAGTTTTCCTTGCGTTATTTGATTGGGGCTCGACCATATTCAATTAAGTAAGAAAGCGTACCATTCATCCAAGAAGCATTATCCTCATCATAGCCATAACGGTATTGAATCCCTCTGACAAATTGAATATGGCGATAACCTGTAAATGTAATAAGGCTATTAACCTTCTCTGCAATCCGATCAATGTTGGGTTCTCCCTCGCTATATGGAAGGAAGATTGAGATATTGAGTTCTGCTTGCCATTCGGATTCTCCCATTACCTTAAAATCACATTCTGCATCATCTAAGAATACTGAAATTGCAGGTAGTTGCTGTTTTAAGCTCGTGAAGAATGCTCTACCGTTATAAACATTTCCAATCTCTGGAATGTTATTCTTGATTAGCGTAACGATTTCGTTTCTAACTTCGTTGTGAATAAGCATTTTTTACCCTTATTTGTTCTTAATTAAGAGGGCTTATAAAAAGCCCATAGAACAATATATATACAAAAAATATAAAGTAAACACCTTAAATTTCAATAGTTTAGATACGATTAGATACGTTGAGTAAAATATTTTATTCAGTGATTTTTTTAGGTGATTTTGGGTTTGAAAAGATAATTTAAGATAGGAATTTATCTATTTTTTATAGGTGAAGACTTGGTGAAGACTTGGTGAAGACTTGAATAAGTAGTCTTCACCATTATAAATATATAATAAATAAGGATTTTTTCTTATTTTTTTAGCAAAAGTGAAGAGGTGAAGACTATAATAGAAAAAAAGTTTTTTGATATACTGTGATTTATCAGATTTTGCCTTAGTAACCAAAATAGTAACCAAAAATAAATAAACTAAAATAAACTTATTTTAAATCAATATCTTATATAACTAATTCACTTCTCGCTCAGGCACCATTTGACTAAACAAAGCCCCGCGAAACCAATCGCGGGGTTTTGTTTTATCTACTATTATTGGATTTATCTTATTTCCCGTCTCATATTCCATCACAATACGATCTCTAGGATTCAATATCAAAAACAACAAACTATAGAAAATAAAACCTGCTTATTAGATATAGCAAAGAGTTTTCCTTGAATCCCATCCAAAGGCCTTATTTCATTATTACAAGCTATACAACATATCAAAGAAATTATCCCTTCTATAAGACCTAATCCTTATAAATGTACACAAGGTCCATATGAACGTTTTTCTTTATTAATTCAGCTCATCAATGTAAATACAAAAGAAAGAAGATAAAGAAAAGAATTAATTCTGATGCTTAATAACTTCCGTTTTAAATGGAGAAATGATTTATGTGCTGGAACAAAAGATAGCAAAAAGCCGCTAAATTTCTTTACCGGCCTTTCTGAATTTGGCTCCTCCTGCGGGACTCGAACCTGCGACATATGGATTAACAGTCCACCGTTCTACCGACTGAACTAAGGAGGAAATGGTGCCTCGAGGCGGAATCGAACCACCGACACGGGGATTTTCAATCCCCTGCTCTACCGACTGAGCTATCGAGGCGTTATCGTTATTGGCTACTGCCTGACAACGGAGCGTATTAGACTATTTTTTCGGGATTCGGTCAATACTTAAATTTAAAAAAATACAAAAAAACGTTGCGTTTGAATAGTTAATCATCAATATGTTTATTAAAACAACGAAATAATAAAATTATTTCAAAATAAACCGCACTTATTATAAAAATGCTCGATGGTATTTCCCAACGTGCATTTTTGATTATCTGAAAAATTTCAATTATCGTCTTACACGGAATTTTTTCTGTGCCTTATCAACTTTCAACAAATAATTGCGAGCCTGTGATGATGGGTGAGCCGTCGTTAGAATGCGATAAACTTGCTCTGGATACATTTGGTTAATTTTGTAAATCGCCATATCCTTATCATTATCAAAAACACGTAATACAGCGCCAGCACCACTATTATAAGCAGAAATCATTGCAAAACGTTTTGAGGTTGGGTTTGTAATCCCATCTAAATATTGATTTTGTAAAATCCACAAATAAGATACGCCAGCATCAATATTATTCGCAGGATCATATAAATAACGCGTTGATGGTTGACCGCCCTTTCCTTTCATTGCAAACACATCTCGACCTGCCGTATGAGGCACTACTTGCATTAATCCAATAGCATTTGCGTAGCTAATCGCATATGGGTTAAAACTCGATTCTGTTTGCATAATACCTAAGATCAAACTTTCATCAATGCCATAACGTTCAGCCGCTTTACGAACTAATGGTAAATATTTCTGTGCACGTACTTCTACGTGATTTGCAATCATTGGAATCGCAACAAATTGCACAGTATGCCCGTTTTGTAATCGACGAGTTTGTAATTTATTTTGAATCAAGTAAGTTGCGAAATTACTTGCGATAACTTGATTAGCAATTTGTTGCCCTTGATTATCCACAACCTGCCCCAAAAGGAATGGGCGAGAGCTAATCGGCACATCTCCAGATGCAAATAAATCAATACCTTTTGCATCCGCCCCCATTAACAAGGTATGGACAATAGCATTATGTAAATGATTTAGATCTTGTTGGGTTTCAATAACGATATTACCTTCATCAAAACTCACGTGGCTACGCGTATAAAAAGAATCTGTATATTTCACATAATCTTTTCGACTGGCCACTAACAATTCATTGACGCCCCAAATGCGGTCAATATTATGCGAGAATTGCCCTGTGAGGATATCTAACCCTTGCGTGTCTTTTGCAAAGGATTCATCATAATTCATGCCCCCACGATTCAATGAATCGCTACAAGCATACAAAAGCGGTAATAACGCTAATACTAGATACTTTTTCATTGTATAACAGCCAATTAATTTGATGGAGGAACATAACCTTCAATATGAACATCTTTACCTTCAAATAAAAAATTTACCATTTCTTGTTCTAACAATTTACGGTGTTCCGCATTCATCATATTGAGTTTTTTCTCATTCACTAGCATTGTCTGTTTCTTAATCCATTCGCCCCAAGCTTTCTTACTGACTGAATCAAAAATTCGTTTACCTAGTTCTCCAGGATAAAGTTGGAAATCTAAACCTTCCGCTTCTTGTTTGAGATACTCACAAAATACCATTCTTGCCATAATAATTCCTTGCAAATTGTATTAAAAGATTCTTCACAGGCTGAGCCAGCCCGATCTGTTCAGGATTTTGCGGATCATACCAATATTTAACCGCACTTGATAGATTTGATTGATATTCTTTTGGACTTTCCACAACTTTGCGCCAATCTAAATTAGCTTGCTCAATATTAATTCCACCGTTCATTTCTGCATAAATAGGATAGATATCTAAATGGAAATGGCTAAAGGTATGACGAAAAGCTGGCCATTCTTGATAATAGCTGACTTTTTCCTGAGCTAAAAAATTAAGTAATGAAGCTTTATCTTCAAATTGTGGAAAACAAAACAATCCGCCCCATAATCCCGAGTTTTCTCGCTGCTCCAAGCACACTTTGCCATTTTTAGATAAAATCAAAAAATAAGTGTCTTTTTCAGGCATATTTTTTTTAGGTTTTTTGACAGGAAACTTTTCCCAACTATGATTTTGATAAGCTAAGCACTCCAAATTTAATGGGCAAAGCTCACATTTTGGTTTGGTTCGCGTACATACCATCGCACCAATATCCATCATAGCTTGATTAAAATCCGCGACACGATCTGTGGGAGTAACCTGTTCCGTCAGCGTCCACAAATGATTTTCTACTTTTTTCTCACCAGGCCACCCTTCAACAGCAAAATAGCGAGCTAACACTCGCTTTACGTTGCCGTCTAAAATCGGATAAGGTTGATTTAATACAGAAGATAAAATAGCCCCAGCTGTCGAGCGCCCCACGCCTGGTAACGCCCAAACATGCATAAAATCTGTCGGAAAATTTCCATTAAATTCATCCCGCACTTTTTGGGCTGCTTTATGCAAATTACGCGCCCGGGCGTAATAGCCTAAACCAGACCATAAATGCAAAACTTCGTCTTGCGAAGCATTGGCAAGTGTGGTGATATTTGGAAATGTTTTAATAAATCGCTCAAAATAAGGAATCACTGTCGCGACTTGTGTTTGTTGCAACATCACCTCAGAAAGCCATACGCCATAAAGCGTTTTATCTTGTTGCCACGGCAAATGTTTACGGCCAAATTTGTCATACCATTTCAGCACAGATTGTGCAAAAGGTGCGTTACTTGAAGATTTTGCTAACATAAAAGAAAAGTGCGGTTAAAAATCTCAACGATTTTACACGAAAATAGGGCTTGTTTATCTGTATTTTTTCAGTATAATCCGCGATCTATTTGGTGCCAATTATGGCGTATTATTAACTCACGCGGTGTGGGAAGAAAGTTCTTATAGCGGCGTGGCTTCATTTTGAGGTTTTCTATGAAACAAGGTATTCATCCTGAATATAAAGAAATCACAGCAACCTGTTCTTGTGGTAATGTGATCAAAACTCGTTCAACTTTAGGTAAAGACATCAATCTTGATGTATGTGGTAACTGCCACCCATTCTACACTGGTAAACAACGTGTTGTTGATACTGGTGGTCGTGTTGAGCGTTTCAACAGCCGTTTCAAAATTCCAAGCACAAAATAATTTGGACTTGTTTAAAAAACCCCGCCAATTTGCGGGGTTTTGTTTTATCAAGAAGATAAAATTTTGCTCATTTCAACAAACTAGTTTACAAACTCATCGCATTCTCAACCTGAACAAAAAATCCTTTATCATTCAAAATAACACTGTAATCTGTTTGATAACTTTTTCCATCCGTCACCACTAAAGCATGGCAGCTTCGAATGCCTTTTTGTGGATAAAATTGCGTTTCTCTTGCTTGAAGAATTTGTTTCACCATCATACTGGTTTTAGTTGAATCGCCTTGCTGCTTAAATGCATCAGATAACACTTTTGACACAGAAAAATCATTACATTGTGGCACAATCACTAGCTTATAAACTGGTTTCTCCTTTGCTGCTTTTTCATGTTTTGCTGAAACAACTGTTGTCGGTTTTTTCTCGATAGATGTCTTAGGTTTCGAGCTAATTTCCTTTACCAAAGCTTTAGGCTTTTTGTCTGTCAATTTCACAGCTTGTTTTTTATTTTTAGTACTAATTTTCTTGGTTAGAACTAATTTAGTTTCTTTCGTTTTTTTAGTTTGTTGTTTTTTATCTAAAGATTTGGTTACTACAATTTTTTTATTTATTTGATTTTTATGTACTGGCACTGCATTAACTGATGTCGTAAAAAATGGCAACAACACCAAAATGAACGTTATCAATTTTCTCATTCATGTCTCCTTAAACATAAAGTGCGGTTAAAATTAACCGCACTTTGAATGTTAAATTAAAAAAGTAAAGCGATAAATTAAAGGTAGTAGTGTTCTACGTAATTTAATTTATCATCTAGTTTTAATACTAAAGGTTGGCCTGTTGGAATTTCAAAATCCATAATTTCAGCATCAGAAATACCGATAATATGTTTTGCCAACGCACGGAGTGAGTTACCGTGAGCAACAACTAAGACACGTTTACCAGAAAGCATTGCTGGTGCAATTTGGTCTTCCCAGAATGGAAGTGCACGCTCTAAAGTAATTTTTAAGTTTTCTGCATTTGGCACTACGTCAGATGGAATATTTGCGTAACGGCGGTCATTGTGTGCAGAATTTGGATCTTGTGGATCTAGATCTGGTGGAGAAATGTCATAAGAACGACGCCAAATATGAACTTGTTCGTCACCGTATTGTTCCGCAGTAGCTTTTTTATCTAAACCTTGTAAAGCACCATAATGACGTTCATTTAAACGCCAATTTTTCACTTGAGGAATCCATAATTGATGGGATTCTTCTAACACGATGTTACAAGTTTTGATTGCACGAGTTAGCACAGATGTAAATGCGATATCAAACTCATAGCCAGCATCTAATAATTTTTTGCCCGCTGCTTTTGCTTCTTCTACGCCGCGTTCTGTTAAATTTACATCACGCCAACCAGTGAACAAGTTTTTCGCATTCCATTCACTAAAACCGTGACGGATAAATACTAATTCCATAAGAATCTCCTAAAATTTAAGTAAAAGATAATTCGCACTTTATAGCAAAAATTGAGTATGTTTAAAAGCAAAAAGGCGAGTTTTCCTGATCTTTAGCAAAAAATAGGGGCTAAACTTTTTCGCCTTTTAACAAATATGATAAGATTTGTGCAATTTTAAGAATTTAGGAAAAATTATGCTGTATTCGGGATTAAACAAAAAAATATTGCCATTTTTTACCGCACTTTTTAATAGCGGTTTGTTGATTTTTTCCCCAATAAACCATGCTTCCGATCTTAACCAGATTCAAAAGCAAATTAAGCAACAAGAATCTAAAATTGCTGAACAAAAACGCGAGCAAGCTAAGCTACAAGCTAATTTGAAAAACCATGAAAGTAAAATTAATGCTGTCGTGGGTGAGTTACATGAAACAGAAATGAGCTTGAAAGAAATTCGTAAGCAAATTTCTGACTCAGATAAACAACTCAAACAATTGGAAAAACAAGAATCTGAACAAAAATCACGCTTAGCGAAACAAATGGATATGATTTATCGCTCAGATTTAAATCCTTCCGTTATTGAAAGAATGTTTTCTAAAAATGCGGAAAAAGCAGAACGCATGAAAGTGTACTATCAACATTTAAACCAAGTTCGAATCGAAATAATTGATAGTTTAAAAGCAACACAAGCTCAAATTGTATCCCAAAAAGAATCAATTTTAGGTCAGCACAAAAATCATCGAGATAAACTTTTAACGCAAAAAAAACAACAACAAGAATTACAAAAATCACAACAAGAACGTCAATCTACGCTAAATGAACTTAATAAGAATTTAGCGAGAGATCAAAATAAATTGGATAGCCTAAAGGCTAATGAACAAGCGCTCCGTCAAGAAATTCAACGTGCGGAAAAAGTGGCCTTAGAACAAGAAAAAAAAGAGCGTGAAGCGCTTTCACAACGACAAAAAACTGAAGAAAAAAGGACTTCAAAACCTTATCAACCGACAGCACAAGAACGTCAATTGCTTAACAGCACAAGTGGTTTAGGGATTGCCAAAAAACAATATTCTGCACCAGTTTCAGGGCTAACTTTACATAATTTTGGAACTATTCAGGCCGGTGAAGTTCGTTGGAAAGGTATGGTTATTGGGGCAGCAGCCGGAACTGCAGTCAAAGCCATTGCTGCTGGACGTGTAATTTTAGCTGGGTATTTGAATGGCTACGGTTATATGGTCATCGTTAAACATGGAGAAACCGACTTAAGTTTATATGGTTTCAATCAAGCTGTATTAGTAAAAGTTGGTCAACTAGTTTCTGCTGGGCAAACTATTGCTCAAGTGGGTAATACTGGTGAAATCTCTCGTTCCGCACTCTATTTTGGAATTAGCCGAAAAGGCACACCAGTGAATCCAACTGGATGGATTCGTTAATGAAACTTCTCATAAAAAGTGCGGTGAAAATTTTCATCATTTTTTCTACCGCACTTTATACTTCCATCTCTCTTGCACAAAATAAACTTGCAATTGTTATTGATGATGTCGGCTATCATCTCAAAGAAGATGCAGCTATTTTTGCAATGCCGCGTGAAATTTCCGTCGCAATTATTCCTGCTGCACCTCATGCTCGAGCACGTAATCAAGAAGCAAAATCTCAAGGCCGAGACATTTTAATTCATATGCCGATGCAACCGGTGAGTGCGGTGAAAATAGAAGATGGAGGACTACATTTAGGAATGTCTTCAGCGCAGGTCAATGATCGGGTAAATACAGCAAAAAATATCGTGAATTATGCCATTGGCATGAATAATCACATGGGCAGTGCGGCTACGGCTGATCCCCAATTAATGACTTATTTAATGACCGCACTTCAAGAAAAACATTTGTTCTTTTTAGATAGTCGAACAATAGGAAAATCTGTAGCAGGGAAAATAGCAAAAGAACAAGGTGTTCGTTCCTTAGATCGTCATATATTTTTAGATGACAGTAACGAACTAGCTGACGTTCAACATCAATTTCAAGCTGTAATTCAATATGCAAGGAAACATGGTACCGCGATTGCGATAGGACATCCTCGTCCAAATACCATTGCCGTGTTACAAGCAGGAATTAACAGTTTACCTGAAGATATCCAACTTGTCGGAATGAGCAACTTATGGCGTAATAAAAAAGTAATCCCGCCTAAACCCTTTGTTTTATTATTTACAGAAATGCCTGCCCCAACTTCAATGGAATCTTTTGAACCCGTAGGATTACTACGTGGAATTCCAAAATAAAAACCTGATTTTACAATCAGGTTTTTGTTTTATTTAGAAAGTGCATTTCTTAATTTACCTCGATGTCTTTCTAATAATGCCTTAGCCTCTAATTTTGATAAATTACTTAAAATCATCATAATTGCAAGCTTGGCATTTTGATCTGCTTCAATTAATGTCTGCTCAGCGAGCACTTTATCACAATCTGTTGCTTGCATCACAATGCGTACAGCGCGTGCTTTAAGTTTCTCGTTACTGGCTTGTACATCGACCATCAAATTCTCGTAACATTTACCCAATAAAATCATACTTGCTGTGGTCAGCATATTCAGTACCATTTTTTGTGCGGTACCAGATTTTAAGCGACTAGATCCCGTCAATATTTCAGGCCCAACAATAGTCTCAATCGCAATATCGGCTATCTCAGCCATCGCAGATTTTGGATTACTCGCAATAGAAATTGTCAAAGCACCAATAGATTTAGCGTACTGAAGACCCGCAATAACATAGGGTGTGCGGCCACTTGCTGCAATTCCTACTAATACATCATTTTTTGAAAAATTTATGCTTTGTAGATCCTCAATTACAGCTTTCGTATTGTCTTCCGCCCCTTCTACGGGATGACGAATAGCATGTTCGCCCCCCGCAATGATACCTTTGACCATTTCCGAAGATATACCAAATGTAGGAGGACATTCTGATGCATCCAATACGCCAAGACGACCGCTCGTCCCAGCTCCAATATATACTAGACGCCCGCCCTGTTGGAAAGCATAAACGATTTTATCTACCGCTAACGAAATCTCAGGCAAACATGCCTCAATAGCTAAAGGAATTTGTTTATCTTCCTTATTCATTAATCGAACAATATCTAAAGCACTTTGACGATCAATATCAACTGAATTCGGATTTCTCTGTTCCGTAATTAACGTGGATAAACTTTTTAATATAATGTCATTCATATTTTGGCCTTAGTCTTTAGGAAAAATAGCCCCCAAACTAACCGCTCTTTTCGCGCCAGTTACGCTAGACAAGTTTGCTGGTAAATTGTTCATTCGACAATAAGCTAACCAAGCAAAAGCAGCGGCTTCCACATAATCAATATCAAAGCCTTGCTCTGTCGTTGTGCTGACCTGCCAATCGAGTAAATTATCATGCAATCCACGCATAATTAAGCTATTCTTGGCACCGCCGCCACATACTAGTAAATGTTTTGGTAAATCTGTTTGGAGTTGATTTAGTGCATTAACAATGCTTGTTACTGTCAATTCAACAAGCGTCGCTTGCACATCTTCTGGGGCTAATGTCATTTTAGATGAAAGAGCGGTAAGTTCTACAGATGCTTTTTCTACTTTGTCCATTAACCAATCAAGATTAAATAGCTCTCTCCCTGTACTTTTGGGAGCGGGTAAAGAGAAAAAAGGTTCATTTAATAATTCCTCAAGCAGAACTTGATTCACGTTGCCTTTTGAAGCCCACTCACCATTTTTGTCATAGCGAAGACCTTGGTGTTTTTCTATCCATTGATCTAATAATGTATTACCTGGACCTGTATCAAAGCCAATTACAAGTTGATTAGGAAACAATATAGAAACATTACTAATCCCACCAATATTTAAAACAACTGTAGCAAAATTAGCATTTGAGAATACAGCTTTATGGAAAGCGGGTACAAGAGGAGCCCCCTGTCCGCCTAATGCCATATCTTTACGACGAAAATCACCAATAACCGATATTCCTGTTTTAGCTGCCAATAAATTCATATCACCTAGTTGCATCGTAAAAGGAAATACTGAAGCAGGAGAGTGCCATACTGTCTGTCCATGACAACCAATAGCTTCAATTTGACTTGGAATAAGATTATATTTTTGTAGAAAGCTATGTACACAATCACAATACAGTAAAGCAAGCTCATGATCGAGCTCGCCTAAATTTTGTAGAGTTGTTTCACCAGCTTGAATGAGTTTGGTTAATTTCTGGCGTAAATTTTCTGGCATAAGAAAAAAATCAGATAAGATAAGTCGAGGCTCTAGAGAAAAATCAACAAGAGCAACATCCACTCCATCTAGACTAGTTCCAGACATCATGCCAAGATAGTATTGAGGTTTCATACTAATTATTTTTATATTTAAAATTTGATAATTATATATCTAATTCAAAAAGAAAAATAAAAAGAATTATTAAATAATATGAAAAAGATATGAGTATAAAGATATTTTATGATTAATTGAAAAGAATATTTTAATGGCAGGGGCGGAGAGGCTCGAACTCCCAACACCCGGTTTTGGAGTTATGCAAACTGTGAATAGTTGGTAGCCATTAAGAAAATAAATAACAAATAATTCAATCAGTTATCCAATCAATCAAAACTGCAACACTTTTAATATACCATAAAAAAAATCTCACTCAACGCCACACTGACGACACATCTATACACATAATTTTTTTGCTTACCTAAAGATCTGATTTTTCACTTTTCTGCGTTTGTTTGCGTTGAAAGATCTGAAATAAAGGATCTGAAAGGCGCTATTACTGAAAAGGCTTTGGAAAGGATCTAAAATTGCGTTGAAATCGACATCTTTAGTGTGCGGGCGTGGCGAGGGTTTGACTGCGATTTTTCATGCGTACAATTGGGCGAAAAATCGGACTGAAATAAGGATTTAAGATTTGTCATATTGATTGATTTGATATAATACATTGGGGTCGTACTAATACTATACAGGACAAAAACAGCTCTTTTAGCAATAAAAAACCCGCATTTCTGCGGGCTGTTTATTTTTGAAAGGATCTAATTTAGTAATTTGTAATCGGAGAACGTGATCACTTCTTCCCCTACCCAACTATTAATCTCTTTCAATCGTTCCTGCAATGGAATAATCTCATTGATAAAGAATACTCGCGTTGCCTTTTCAACATCACCAAAACCGCCTGTATTATTCGGCACAATTCCCATCAGTTGCGGTGGCACACGGTGCGCAGCTAACACATCATCACGGCTAGCGTTCTTAATGTTTAGGAAGTCATCTTTAGCAATAGCATCAGACAACGGAATAACTTGCATCCCATCTTTCTTCCCATTTGGGATATACACAAATAAATTTTTAAAGTTGCCAGTGCCCTTGGTTTGTCTGATTTGCGTTTTGATTGCTTCAATATCGTCTTGGTTCTGTGTTGGATCGGTCATGTAAATAATCGAACCCGCATGCGCGCCATTCAGATAATATTTACGGCGGAACAATGTGGCACTTTCATTTAAAAAAGCAGATTGAAGTGCGGCCAAATATTCTGGCACACCATAAATCTCTTGATTCACATCGGGATTAATCAAGTTAAAGACAGAGCCTTTTTTAAATTCATATTCATCAAATCCATTCACAATCTGATAAAACACGCCAGCTTCAACACCGACACGCATATATTTAGCAAGGGGGGATTTGAGTGATACGACTTTACCAAACGAATTTACAGTTTTCTCAACATAAGCATTGCCAAAGACCAAGTAATCTTGCACCAGTTTTTCTAATTGAGTACGAGGTAAAAGTGCGGTTGTTTTGCATGTTGAAAGTAAAATGTTTTTCTTCACCGTGATCGCACTGTTGTGATGGGCTGAGGCATTTAAGGCTTTAGCCAAGTAACTTAAATTAATTGGCGGATTGTAATATTTTTCATACATCAACACGCTTTCGAAATAATTCAGTACTTCTGCACGGTCAAGCACTGGAATAGGTTCACCAAAGCTAAATGCCTGTGCTTGATTTCCAGTAGAAAGTGCGGTGGATTTTTTTGTGTTTTTGCTCATTGGGTTATCCTATTCAAAGGTAAATATTGTTGATTTGTTGCTTGATACATCGCCGCCTAAACCATAAGGCACATTTAAAATACAGTTCATGATTGCCCATGATAAATCGCCGTGGCTTGCATCTTCCGAACGGTCCGAAACATAAGTAATTTTCCCTGTGCCAGTAATGCGTTTTTTCACCGTCATAAAACTACTCACGATGTCATTGTCACCACTATCAAATTTAAGGCGACGTTTTTGAATTAAGTTTTGTGTTTTTAACACCATTTCATTTTTAAGATCGGCGTTATACTCTAGGCCCTGCGCCATTGGATAAAACTTTCTCACTTCCTGATAAACGCCCGACCCCATACCCGTTTTATCAATCACGATGCGAGTTACATTGTAATCATCACAAAACTGCTTAATGCGGCTTGCTTGTGTTTCGTAATCCATACCGTGAAAAGTTTGTTTATGTAAAACGCGATAATCTCCCCCTTCCACTTTCGGCGGTGCAACAATCACTAAGGCTGCACGGTCGCCAGTAAAAGCAGGATCATAACCTAACCACACTTCACGATTGCCGAATGGGCGTTGATAAAATGGCTTGTAATCGTACCATTCTTCTAAGCTATCCACTTGGCAAAGTTGCAGGTCCGAAAACTTGAAAGCAGAACTGTTGTCATCGGCAAATTGGCACAAAAACAACTGTTCAAATTCTTCTTTGCTGTTTTCTGCGATCAAATCGTCAATATTGAATAGGTTGCACCCACCTTCCATTGCATCATAAATACTTACAATCTGCTTCCATTGACGGTCGGCACAAAGTTTTCCGCTTTTTAAATTCTCGTGCGAAATGTCAATTTCAACTTTGTCCGCCTTGGCCCGATTTTTATTAAATGCTTTTCCAGAGAAAAACGCATAAGCAGGATGTGCAATCGTGGTCGGCGTTGAAAAATAGGTTTGGCGATACATTTTTTGCGCCGCCATACCTGATGCCACTTTTCGCATCACATCAAATTTAGGCACCCAAAACACTTCATCGAAATACAAATTGCCGTGGTAGGATTGAGCCGTAGCGGAGTTCGTGCCAAGGAAAATCAATTCTGCCCCATTTGGAAGTTTGATGGTTTCGCCTTTTAAATCTACATCTGCCGTTTGCTTGGCGTAATTCACAATGTACGATCGAAACTGCAAAGCCTGTTTTTTACTGGCAGATAAAAAAATCTGATTGTGCCCCGTCGTCAAGGCATCAATAAAGGCTTCGTGGGCAAAATAGTAAGTCGCACCGATTTGTCGGCTTTTCAAAATATTTCTGATTCGGTGTTCTTTCGCCTTGTGCCAAATTCGCTGATAATTAAACATTCCATCAAGAAAGCCATTAATCAGAGATTCTTCTTGCTCTTGATCAATGGCATTCGGTTCAGCTTTCTTCCGTTCGCCTTTGTTACGATTAGCCAGTTTGGGATTCAAATCCACTTCATTGCCGTCACCAAAAGAATATTTTTTCACTCTCGCCATCCGTTCCATTTGGCGACCAAGCAAATCAATTTCTTTATAATCTGAACCGCTCTTTTCTTCTTTCGCAATCAGCAAATTTAATCTTGTCTCAAGTGCTAATTCCACCCGACCGACAGGCGCAATATCGTCCCACTTTTCTCTGTCTTTCCAACTGGCTATCGTTGATGCAGGAATATTTAACTGGCGTGAAATTTCCGCGATTTTATAACCACTGAAATACATCTGCTGTACTTTACGTTTGATTTCCGCCGTCACTTCGGGGGAAGGTTGATTAATAACTTGTTCGTCCATTCCTAATCCTTTCTATTTACAACCGCATAATAGAAAGGGGGCGAATGTTAGTCTTTCCGCTTACTCTGTGAATCGACATACAACAAAAGCAACTCATAGACCACCAAAATTAAACCTTTCAGAATAATGGCAATCTTTGAATCAAACCAACCATCGCAAGGATAACCAATGGCAAAAAAATCTAAATGGGTCATTGTTGCAACTGAAGGGGCAACAACTGACGGCCGCACAATTCAACGCAACTGGATTGAAGAAATGGCCGAAAGTTACGATCCAAAAAACACCTATGGTGCACGTATCAATCTCGACCACATCAAATTCTCTTTATACATGCCAGAACTAGCAAATTCTCATTGCTTTGGTGATGTATTAGCCGTGAAAGCAGAAGAACGCGAAGATGGCAAATTACAACTTTTAGCTCAATTACAGCCAACTGATGCACTTATTGCCTTAAACAAAGAAGGGCAAAAAGTTTACACCTCCGTAGAAATTGACACCAATTTTGCAAATACAGGCAAAGCCTATCTCGTTGGTTTAGCTGTAACGGATAACCCTGCGAGCCTAGGCACAGAAATGTTGAGTTTCTCGCACAATGGCTTAAATGCCCGCAAGTTAAAAGAAGATAATATCTTCTCTGCAGCCATTGAAACAGAATTAGATTTCGAAGGTTGGAATGGAGATGAACATCAATCTGTATTCGCAAAAATCAAAGCATTATTTTCTAAAAAAGAAAAATCAGACGATGAACGCTTTGCTGATCAAACACAAGCCATTGAGCTTCTAGCTGAGCAAACCAAAGAAACCTTGGAAAAATTAACCGCACTTTCTAACGATTTAGCCAAACAAAAAGCCGAAATCGAAGAAATGAAAGCGGGTAATGAAGAAATCCAAGCAACCTTTGCAGAACTCAAAAAGCCGGTTGAATCCGAAAATCCTCGCCCTTTAGTTTACGGTGAACAATCTGAAACTGACGGCCGCTTCTTTTAATTTATCGTAGGAAAAAACCAAATGAATAAATTTACCAAACAAAAATTTAATGCTTACCTTTCTGGTGTTGCAGCAGATAACGGCGAAGATGTGGCATTCGTTGCGAATGGCGGTCAGTTTACCGTTGAGCCAACTATTCAACAAAAATTAGAAAATGCCGTGCTTGAAAGTTCTGATTTCTTGAAACGCATCAATGTCGTCATGGTGCAAGAAATGAAAGGTTCCGCATTACGTTTAGGCGTGCTTTCACCAGTGGCAAGTCGCACCGACACAAACACAAAAGCACGTGAAACCACTGACATTCACAGCTTGCAAGAAAACACCTATTCTTGCGAACAAACCAACTTTGACACACATTTAAATTATGCAACCTTAGACAGTTGGGCAAAATTCCCTGATTTTGCCGCACGTGTGGGCAAACTCAAAGCCGAACGCATTGCATTAGACCGTATCATGATCGGTTGGAATGGCACAAGTGCAGCCGCAACCACAAACCGCACTGAACATCCATTATTGCAAGATGTGAATAAGGGTTGGTTAGTCCAAATCGAAGATAAAGCCAAAGCCCGTGTGTTAAAAGAAATTGAAAAAAGCAGTGGCAAAATCGAAATCGGTGCAGGTAAAACCTATAAAAACCTTGATGCCCTTGTCTTTGCATTAAAAGAAGATTTCATTCCAGCACAATACCGCGACGACACTAAACTGGTTGCAATTATGGGGAGCGACTTATTAGCCGATAAATATTTCCCATTAATCAACCAAGAAAAACCAAGCGAAATTTTAGCAGGCGATACCGTCATTAGCCAAAAACGTGTGGGCGGGTTACAAGCCGTATCTGTGCCATTCTTCCCGAAAGGCACTGTGTTAGTTACATCGCTCGACAATTTGTCAATCTACGTGCAGGAAGGCAAAGTGCGTCGTCACTTAAAAGATGTGCCAGAACGCAATCGTGTGGAAGATTATTTATCGTCAAACGAAGCCTATGTTGTAGAAAACTACGAGGCAGTCGCCATGGCGAAAAATATTACCATTCTTGAGGCACCTACGCCTATTTCGCCTGTGGCAGCATAACGGAATCAATTATGCGCCCAACTAAACGCCATTTTCTAGAAGTTTCTGCCGCTATTGCTAATGCGGCAGAAACCGAAGATCTAAGCGACTTTACGGAATATGACAAAATGTGCCGTATTCTTGCTCGCCATCGAAAGGATTTAAAAAACATCCAATCGACGGAACGCAAAGCCGCATTTAAAAAGCAAATTTTGCCTGACTATCTGCCATGGATTGAAGGGGCGTTATCTGTTGGAAGTGGCAAACAAGATAATGTCTTAATGACATGGTGCGTGTGGGCAATTGACTGTGGCGAATATCATCTTGCCTTACAGATTGCTGATTATGCCGTTTTTCATGATTTACGTTTGCCAGAGCCATTTACCCGAACGCTTGGCACCTTGTTGGCAGAAGAATTTGCCGACCAAGCCAAAACCGCAAGAGCAGCCAATAAACCGTTCGACGAATCTTACTTAGCGCAAATCCAACGCATTACTGCCGATTGCGATATGCCAGATGAAAGCCGTGCGCGATTATTGCGTGAATTGGGCTTGTTATTGGTTGATAAGCACCCTGAACAAGCACTGGCATATTTAGAACGTGCTTTGGGATTAAACCAATCCATCGGTGTAAAAGGTGAGATTAAAAAATTGAGAAAACAGCTTAATTTGATTTTACAAGACGAATAACACGAATGATAAAAAAGAATGATTTTTCTAAATATTGTTATTTTATAGCAACCATCATATTCATTATAGGGTTCATTTCCCATTAATTATTAAAACCGAGCAAACCACGCAGCCGTCGGGCGGATTAAAAGTGCGGTCAAATTCTGACGGATTTATTGGCCGTACTTAATTTAATCCTCACCCGACTTTTTTATAAGGGTAAATCAATGAGCGACGGCACAATATCAGTCAAACTTGCCCCTGATTATGAAATGGGCGAAGTGCAGCAACAGTTAAATGATTACGATACGTCAGATGACATTATCAGTAATGATGGTTTCTTCCCCGATATGTCACTTGCTCAATTTCGTAATCAATACCGTGCAGACGGCACCATTACCACACAACGTTTACAAGATGCCTTGATTGAAGGAATGGCAAGCGTCAATGCGGAACTCTCCACGTTTAAAACACAAAGTAAACACGACGGTTTAGAACAGATCGCTGCCCCCTACATCAATGGCGAAAGCGTCCTGATTTATCGTTATAAACGTGCGGTAAGTTGCTTGGCTCTGGCAAACCTTTATGAACGCTATGCAAGCTATGACAGCACCAATGATGGCGAAAAGAAAATGGCACAACTCAAAGACAGCATTGATGAATTACGTCGTGATGCTCGCTTTGCGATTAGCGACATATTGGGCAGAAAACACGTCGATGCGGAGTTAATCTAATGCAAGTTTACGCACAACAAAATGACAATTTAGATGCCATCCTTTATCGCCATTTTGGACGAAGTGAAGGCTTACTCGAAATAACCTGCGAACTCAATCCGCATTTAATGGATAAGCCCATTATTCCCATTGGTACCCCTGTCATATTGCCAGAAGCTGATACAGAAAAAATCAGTGTTGCAAATGACACAATTCAACTTTGGAGCTGATATGCACGACACACCATCAAGAGCGTCTTACACATCAGGAATATTCTCTTTCTTAATTGGACGCATTGCCAATATGTTCTCAAATGTAAATTGGGCTGATGTCGCATCGATTACAGGTATTGTGATTGCTGTCGCCACCTTTCTTGTGAATTGGTATTACAAGAAAAAAGATTTTGAATTAAAAGAAAAAGAACTCGAACAACGGATCCATCATCATGATTAAACGTTCAGCTAAATACATCTGCGCCATATCCGCCGTTATTGGACTGGTGATTGCCACTCATGGGAATGAAATTCGAACCTCAGAAAAAGGCTTGTTACTGATTGGCAATGCAGAAGGTTGCATGAAAAAGCCCTATCAATGCCCTGCCGATGTTTTAACAGTCGGCATAGGCATAACCGATGCCGTTGAAAAAATTGAGCGCAATAAAATTTACACTTTGCAAGAAATTGCCGAATTATACGTAAAAGGCATTAAACAATCGGAAAAATGCGTTAATCAATATGCCAACGGGCAAACCATGCCACAAGGTGCATTTGATGCCTTAGTTTCCATCACCTTTAACGTAGGATGTGGCAAATTAAAAAATAGCTCACTTTTTAAAATGGCACGCCAAGGCTACAGCAAAGCTATGTGCGGTCAATTCGAACGTTGGATTTACGCAGCAGGAAAACCGCTAAAAGGATTAATTGAACGCCGTCAAAAGGAGAAAAACCTATGTTTAATTTCTTAACCGCCAAAGAACGAGGCATTTTACTTATCGGGCCAATATTGCTTGTACTCCTCATTATTTTCCTGGGATTTGAGGCGAATTATTGGCGAAAAGAAATGCTTAAAGAAGAACAGCTAAAACTGAAATGGCAAAACTCTTACATTGAGTTAAATCATAGCGTGCAACAATTTGCCGAACAGCAAGCACAGCTCATCCAAGCCGTAAATAACCTCAAAGCAAACCAAAATCAACAAACACAGGATTTAAAAAATGTACTTAAATCAAACCAAGATTGGGCTGACCGCCCTTTGCCTGATGATGTTAAACGCGTGCTCAACTCAACAGGAAGTCATTAAATCACCGATTCTTTGTCCGCAAACCACAGAGTGCAGTGCATATTCGCCACAAATTCGCACCAATGGCGAATTAGCCGAAGCCTATTTACAGACACAGCACCACCTTGATTTGTGCATTATCGAGAACTCAAGTTTAAAAAAATGCATGGATGAATTTAATAAAAAGGAACAGCCATGACAGATCAATTCGACCGAGCACAACAGCTCGAAGAAATGCAACGTGAAATCGCCTTGAAAAAACACCGCACTTTTAAAGCAGTAAGTCGCCTTTATTGTGAAGATTGCGATGCACCCATCCCAGAAAAGCGCAGACAAATGATTCAAGGCGTAACACGTTGCGTAGCTTGCCAACAAAGATTTGAAATGCAACAACGGAATTTCAAAAAATGAGAAGAACCACACTTTTCCTTGCTATCACTGCCGCATTGCCTTGTTTAGCAAATACCTACACCGTGCCATTTAGAGATACCGCATTTGGTAGATATTCAAATTATCCTGATGGAAGAATTACAGAAGTTTGCATTCATCAAGTCGGTTATTTGATGACAGACAATGGACATTTGACTGTGGCAGTGGATAAAGATAACCGTCCATTAATTTGCAGAGATACGCAAAATGAAAAAGCCCAACCAACTGCGCAAAATCCTTGAACAAAGTCACCCCGATTTTGTAAAAAATCCCGATCATCTACAACTTTATGTGGACGGTGGGCAAATCGTCGCAACGGGTGCCGCATCATTTAGTTTTGAATATCGTTATACACTCAATGTTGTAGTGACTGATTATGCAGGCGATATTGCCGCCTTGATTGTGCCAATGCTGGCTTATCTACGCACAAATCAACCTGAAATATTCGAAAATCCGCAAATTCGAGAAAATGCCTTTAAATTCCAAGTAGATTACAACAATAACCACACCGCTGACATTAGTTTCGAAATCCAACTCACTGAACGTGTCGTGTCGAAAAAAGACGGGAATAACGTACAGATCCATTACGCAAAAGAACCAGTATGGGACGAACCAACCCGAGTAAAAGTCTATTTGGAAAACTGGGATTCGCCAATTTTTGAGGGGGATATCGTCTAATGGCAACAGTAGAAGAAGTTCAGGCAAAATTGACCGCATTTATTGCCAATCTTTCTCCGCAGGCACGTAGACAACTTGGGCGAAAAATCGGGCAAGCCTTACGAAAAAGCCAATCGAACCGAATTGCACGCCAACAAAATCCCGATGGTTCTGCCTTTGAACCGAGAAAACCACGTAAAGAATTTAGAAAAAAGAAAGGGCGAATCAAACGCAAAGCCATGTTCGCCAAACTTCGCACCGCTCGACATTTAAAAGTGCGGTCAAATGGTAACGAAGTTTCAGTGGGTTTTAATGGTGGAGATGCTGCGATTGCTGCAATACATCAATACGGTTTAAGCTCCAGCCCATCTAAATATAAAGATTTCAAGGTGTTATATGCCCAGCGTGAATTACTGGGCTTTACAGAAGAAGATATTGAAATGATTGAAGATTTAATTATTGAGAAATTAAGTCTTTAGATTTGAGGTGTTTGCGAATGATGTGTATCCAATAGGCATAAACAGCTAATGCAGCCATACCGAGAAAAAAATTAACTTCGACAAGCCACAATACTGAGCCAATCATCAACATATAAATGAAAATAGCTGGAGCAGCAATGATCAGAGAAACAAACCAAGGCACTGCAATTACACCAAAACCAATTGCAAGCCCAAGTAAGCCAACAGACAGAATAAATAATGAAAGTATTGCAATCATATTTCCCCCTTTGCTTACTCGATTATTGAGCTAAATAATTAATCTTGTCAATAGTAAAGTGAATAAAAATGAATAATTTACAACTTACCGTCTTATTAAATGCCATTGATAAAATGTCTGCTCCAGCTCGCAGTGCATCTAAAAGCGTTCATGAGCTATCGGCAAAACTAAAAGAAAGCAAATCGATTCAGCGGCAACTAAATCAGCAAAATAAACAGCATCAAGCTGCAATGAAACAATATGCTTCTACTATCAACCCATTGAAATCAAAATTAGATTCACTAAATCAAGAATTAGAGCAAGCCAAACAAAAAGCAGCGTCTTATGCTCAATATATGAAGAATGCTCAACATCCTACTGCAGGACTTCAAAAGGAAGTAGAGAAAGCGAAAAGTGCGGTAAAAAAACTCAAGCAAGAACAAATTGATGCAGCAAATAAATTACAGCAAGCACGCCAAGAATTAGCAAAATCAGGCATTTCTGCAGAAAAACTCGCGCAAAAGCAAAGAGAACTGCAGAAAAATACCAAAAGTGCAACGGATCAAATTAAAAATCAAGAAGCCGCATTGAAAAAACTCAACGCTAAGCAGGCTGCTTATAATCAATATCGTGGGCAAGTTGAAACTCTCAAAAGTATTAGTGGAAAAGCACAAATTATTGGTGCCCAAGCCTCTGCTGCGGGTACAACGATCACTGCACCAATTGTCAATTCCATTCGAGATTTTATGTCGTTTGAAGATGTTATGGCGGGGGTTGCTCGCCAAGTTCCAGGGCTAAAAGACAAATTTGGACAATTTACCCCTAAATACGATGAATGGAAAAACAAGATTAAACAGCTTTCAACTGAATTACCTCTTACCACAAATCAAATTGGTGACATGGTTACTGCTGCAGCGAGAATGGATATTCAGGAAAATGAATTGGAAGATTTTATTCGCTTAAATACCCAAATGGCAACAGCATTTGATGCAGAAAACCCCGATGAATTAGTAGAGTTATTTGGTAAAGTACAGAAAAACTTTAAATTAACCACCAAAGATGCCAAAGAGCTAGCCGATACTATTAACTATTTAGATGATAATGCCATTTCAAAGGGGACAGATATTATTAATTTCCTAAATAACACATCAGGAATTGGTAATTTAGTCAAAATTAGTGAAAAGAATCTTGCTGCACTAGGTTCAACTTTATTAACGGCAGGAAACGAAGCCAGTACATCAGCCAAAGCAATCGAAAGTACGTTCAACCGTCTAAGTAAAGCCACTAGAATGAAACCCGTTAATAACGGACTAAAAGCGTTAGGTTTAGATCCAAAAGCGATTCAAAAAGCAATGGTAAAAGATGCTCAAGGTACGTTAATGATGATTGTTGAAAAAATAAAAAAATTGCCTAAACATTTACGGGCTGGCGTAATTAGCGATATTGCAGGCGGAAATTATAATACCCAATTAGCAGGGCTTGTTGCCAATACCGAAGAATGGCGCAGACAAATTGAACTGGCAAATAGTGAAGAAGCTAAAAATAGTATGGCTAGGGAATTCCAAACCCGAATGACTACTTTATCAGCAAAATGGCAATTATTTAAAAATCGTTTATTCAATGTAAATAGTTCTGTAGGAGCCAGTTTAAAAGATACGATGACTAGCTTAATGGACGGAGTTGGCTATTTGCTTGATAAAATCCAGACGTGGATTGATAAACATCCTAAATTAACCTCTACTATAGCAAAAACTGCAGCTGTAATCGGGGGAAGTTTAAGTCTATTAGGTGCATTAAGCCTTGCTTTAAGTTTTATACTCTATCCAGCTGCACGGCTATTTTTAGGCTTATCCAAACTAAATGTAATTCTTCCTAAATTTTCAGGACATTTATCATCTACAGGGCGGCTAATATTAAGAGGATTACTTTCCCCGCTAAAATTAATTGCACTGGCTATCAGTCCACTAGGGATAGCTTTATTGACCCTTGCTACATTAATTTATAAATACTGGCAACCTATTAAAGCCTTTTTCAGCGGTTTTTGGGAGGGCTTAAAATCAGGTCTCGCCCCCGTCCTTAAAAAATTCCAACCGCTTGGCACTGCATTTGGTGTGGTCGTTGGCTGGATTGAAAAAGCGGTAAAATGGTTTACTGATTTATTGTCTCCAGTACAAAGTACTAAAGAAGATTTAGAAGCTGCAGCCAGTGCAGGGAAAAAATTCGGAAATGGAATGGCGAAAGCGATTGAGTTTATTCTGACGCCATTAACACGATTAATGGATGGTATTAAATGGATTTCTGAAAATATGCCAAGTTGGGAGGGAATTAAAAATAGTGTATCTAGTGCATGGGAAAGCACAAAAAACACTTCGAGCAACGCTTGGCAATCAACAAAAGAAACGGTAGGAAGTGCTTGGGAATCATTTAAAGATTTCACTGGCTTTGGTTCAAACGGCAAAAAATTACCAAGTCAAAATTGGTCTGGCGGTTACACTGGCAATGGCGGCAAATATCAACCAATGGGCATTGTTCACGGTGGCGAATATGTGATGACCAAAGAAGCCACATCACGCCTTGGCGTCAATACACTCAACGCCCTTAATTACGGCAAACAAGCACTTATTGCGGGCGGTTTAGGTATCAGCGTTGCAACTGCCGCCCCTGTGCAAGTTGATACTCGTGCGCCCATTTCTGCTCGTCCAATGATTGCACAAACCAGCCAACCAATGAGCGTAAATATTACTGTCAATGCTGCACAAGGCATGGACGAACGAGCCATTGCACAGCAAGTGGCAAAAGAAATACAACGCATCGAAAACCAACGCCAAGCAAGGGCTAGAAGTTCAATGTGGGACAGAGCATAATAAAAGGGCGAAAGCCCTTTTTTGTTGTTTATTGTAAATAGAAGTGCTAGGATCGGCGAAAAATAGGAGGGTATCAATGAACAACAATGCACCTTTTATTCGTGAAATTATTGACCGCACGTCGCCAATAAAAGGCGAACGTGTGAAGGGTGACAATGCCAAAGATATTAAGGCAAATGTTCAAACCATTTTAAAAGCGCAACTTAGAGCCACACAATTAAATGCTAGAACGCAAACATATTCAATTAGGTAATAAAAAATAAAAGGGCGAAAGCCCTTTTTTGTTACCTATTATTCCACACTCTCCCCCACTCGCCACACCACACAATATTGCCAACAATAAGGCATTTTCTTTAACTGTGAATGCCTATGTCTGCTGAATTACAACGAAAACTAGACAACATTATCCGCTTTGGGGTGATCGCTGAAGTGAATCACGCTACCGCTCGTGCTCGTGTAAAGAGCGGTGACATTCTGACAGAATTTTTACCATTCATCACACTTCGTGCGGGTACAACTAAAACATGGTCGCCGCCGACGGTGGGCGAACAATGTGTGATGTTATCGGTTAGTGGCGAATTTACCACTGCCTGCATATTAGTTGGGCTTTACACTCAAAACAGCCCTAGCCATTCAGCCGACGAACACGTTATTGAATTTGCTGACGGTGCCAAAATTACCTATAACCAATCAAGTGGCGCATTAGTTGTGACAGGCATCAAAACCGCCAGTATTACTGTCGCTAATCAAATTGATATTGACTGCCCTACTATCAATATCAAAGGCAATGTGAATATTGACGGCTCTTTATCAACCACAGGCACAAGCACCACAAAAGGCAATATCAGCACACAAGGCAGTGTGACCGCAAGCGGTGATATTAAAGGTGGCTCAATTAGTTTACAAAACCACGTTCACGTTGAACAAGGCGATGGCCAACGAACCTCTAACGCGAAGGCATAGCATGAATCGATACACTGGCGAAACATTAAAAAACGAAAGCGACCACATTAAACAATCCATTGCCGATATTTTGCTAACGCCAGTTGGTTCACGTATTCAGCGGCGTGAATATGGCAGTTTAATTCCTCTGCTAATTGACCGCCCGATTAGCCACACATTGTTATTACAACTGGCGGCGTGTGCTGTTACAGCGATTAATCGTTGGGAACCACGCGTACAGATCACACAATTTAAACCAGAGTTGGTTGAAGGTGGCATTGTGGCAAGTTATGTCGCACGCAGTCGCAAAGATAACCAAGAAATGCGCAACGAAAAACTATTTTTAGGACATAAACAATGAGCGAATTAGTCGATTTATCAAAACTAGATGCACCGAAAGTGCTAGAAGATTTAGATTTTGAAAGTTTGCTCGCAGACAGAAAAGCGGAATTTATCGCACTTTTCCCACAAGATGAAAGAGCATTTTGGCAAGCACGATTAAGTTTAGAAAGTGAGCCTATCACAAAATTATTACAAGAAGTGGTTTATCTACAGCTGATGGAAAGAAACCGCATCAACAATGCGGCAAAAGCCACAATGTTAGCCTATGCAAGCGATTCAGATTTAGATGTGATTGCAGCCAATTACAATGTAAAAAGACAAGTCATTCAAGAGGCGAATAATAATGTTACGCCTAAAATCCCCGAAATTTTAGAAGATGACACCTCATTAAGATTGCGTACGCAATTAGCCTTTGAGGGGCTTTCTGTGGCGGGTCCTCGTTCTGCTTATATCTTCCACGCACTTTCTGCACACCCTGATGTTGCAGATGTGTCGGTGGTTTCCCCTCAGCCCGCTAATGTTACCGTGACAATTTTAAGTCGCAATGGACAAGGCGAGGCAGAGGAAAGTCTTTTAAATGTGGTTCGGGCAAAACTTAACGATGATGACATCCGCCCTATTGGCGACCGCGTTATTGTCCAAAGTGCGGTGATCCAATCCTACGAAATCCGCGCCAAATTACATCTTTATCGTGGCCCTGAATATGAGCCAATCAAAGCTGCAGCTCTAAAAAAATTGACGGCTTACACCGAAGAAAAACACCGTTTAGGGCGAGATATTAGTCTATCGGGTATTTATGCCGCATTACACTTAGAAGGGGTGCAGCGGGTAGAGCTTATCTCGCCTACCGCCGACATTGTGCTACCAAGCTCAAAATCAGCCTACTGCACGGCAATTAATTTGGAGATCGTGATAAGTGATGATTACTAATTATTTACTGCCGATAGGCTCAACCCCATTAGAAAAACGTGCGGCAGAAATTCTAAAAAGTGCGGTAGCAAATCCCATTGTTATTGCAGATTTAATCAACCCTGAACGCTGCCCTGCTAATTTACTGCCTTATTTAGCTTGGGCGTTTTCGGTGGATAAATGGGACGAAAACTGGACGGAAGAAGTTAAACGCATTGCGATTAAACAATCTTATTTTGTACACAAACACAAAGGCACAATTGGCGCAGTAAAACGTGTGGTTGAGCCAATAGGCTATCTTATTGAACTGAAAGAATGGTTTCAAACCAACCCACAAGGCACGCCAGGAACATTTAGCTTAACCGTGGAAGTGTCTGAAAGTGGTTTAAATGAACAAACCTATAACGAACTTGTGCGGCTTATTAACGATGTTAAACCCGTCTCAAGACATCTCAATCAGCTCGCTATCGCCCTCTCCCCAACAGGGACACTTAGTGTCTTTGTTGGTCAGCAGTGGGGAGAAATCATCACGGTATATCCACAATAGGAATATTTATGGCATCACAATATTTTGCAATCTTAACCGACTACGGAACACGGGCTTTTGCTCAGGCATTAAGCCAAGGGCAGTCATTACAACTTACTCAATTTGCTGTGGGCGATGGCAATGGACAAGCGGTTACACCAACAGCAAGTGCCACAGCACTTGTGCATCAAACACACATCGCACCTGTAAGTGCAGTTTCTCTGGATCCTCGCAATAATAAACAAGTCATCGTTGAATTAACCATTCCTGAAAATATCGGTGGTTTTTACATCCGAGAAATGGGCGTATTTGACGCACAAAACAAACTCATTGCCTACGCAAACTGCCCTGAAAGTTTTAAACCAACAGAAAGTAGTGGCAGTGGTAAAGTCCAAGTACTACGAATGATTTTAAAAGTAGAATCCTCTAGTGCAGTGACATTATCCATCGATCACAGTGTGATTTTTGTGACTCGCCAACAAATGGCACCGAAAGCCATTACTGCCACAACGCAAAATGGATTTGATGAAAGCGGTCACACTCACGAAATTGCTAAAGCAACCTTGCAACAACAAGGCATAGTCCAACTCACCAACGACACAGGCCTTGAAAGTGAATCTCTTGCACTCACTGCGAAAGCGGGGAAAAAACTTGCTCAACAAACTGCACAATTACAGTTAAATGTCTCGCAAAATTACATCCAAAACAGCAAAAAATCCTCTGCCGTAGATAGCAATAGTGCAGACACAGTTGCAACCAGTGCAGCGGTTAAAACGGCTTATGACCTCGCAAATAGCAAACAATCTCCCGCCACAACCTTAGCGGGCTATGGCATTGGAAATTTTAAAGTTGAACCTTTTGTTGGCGATATTAACACCCTTAAAACCGATGGTATTTATGCGATTACACAAGCAAGCCGTTCACAAAATCTACCTGTAGCTGGCAATAGTTGTCACATCCAAGTTATTGCAGGCGGTGATGGTCATTGGTGTCGTCAAATTGCCTATATTGCTTATAGTACAGATATGTATGAGCGACATCAAACAAGTTATCAGACAGACAGTTGGTCGGCTTGGAAAAAACTCAATACCGATGGCATTCCTATTGGTGCGGTGGTGTCATTTCCGCGCGCGGTAACCAATCCAGTTGGCTTTTTAAAAGCCAATGGTACGACATTTAACCAACAAACCTTTCCTGATTTGTATCGTGTGTTAGGCAACAGCAACAAACTCCCTGACTTAACCCGTAGCGATGTGGGGATGACCGCTTATTTTGCCGTGGATAATATTCCTGCTGGTTGGATTGCCTTTGATGAGATTGCCACACAAGTTACCGAGCAACGTTACCCTGAGTTATATCGTCACTTAGTCGGCAAATATGGCTCTATTGCTCGTGTGCCTAAAGTAGCAGATAGATTTTTGCGTAATGTGGGTGATGGGCTATCGGTAGGACAAACACAAGAAGACGAGTTAAAACGACATGTACATAGAGTACCGATAGACTACGATTCTTGGTTCGACGACTCAAGTCAAGGAAGAAATAATTCGTATTTTGACTATACAACATTTACTCATTCTTCAGATTTGTGGAGTGTCAATAGTTATGATGATAGAGATGGCGATAATGGTTTTGTTTCACCTAAAAACACCTCTCAAATGGCAACAGGTGGTGCCGAAACTCGCCCTAAATCATTAATCCTCAAATTATGCATCAAAGCCATTAATAGTTTTGATGATGTAGTCTTTTGGATTAAATCTCACGGCGAGGTAACTAATACTGGTGAGCTTGATGCTGGGCGATTAGCGCAAGGACTGCAAAATAAAGCAGACCGTAATCATACCCATACCGTTAGCCAGATTACGGATTTTAATCAAGCTACCTCTCAAATTATTAATGAGTCAATTACCTATCAAAGAATTGGTAATGTTGAAATTAGAAAATATCCTGACGGGACGATGATTCAAACAGGTTTAATTGTTTTTACTCGAGGCAATACTACAGTGCATACAGATCTCGTGCTGCCGATTGCATATGTAGATAAAGAGTATCGATGTTTTATTACAGAACGATACGAATCAAGGGCAAGCGGTAAGGGAGAATATAACTGGGTATTTATGCAAGCCAAAACGAATACAACAGCGACAGTAACAAGCTGGTATTTAGGGTCTGCAGATTGGATGACTATTGGGAGATGGAAATAATGACTATGTACTACAAAAACGGCTTTTTTGATGACGCAGACGGTGGTTTTGTCCCAGAAGGTGCGGTAGAAATTAGCCAAGATAAATATATTGAGTTACTTAACGGACAATCTCAAGGCAAGCAAATCATTGCAGATAAAACAGGCAACCCCGTATTAATTGACCCACAACCCAGTGCAGCACACGAGTTAAATCTTGATACGCTCACCTGGGAAATTTCAGCCGAAAAACAAACCGCTCTTTTTGCACAACAAAAAGCAGGCTTACTCAATAAGTTAGCGGACAAAGCTGACCAACTTAAAAATAGCCTACTGACGGGCTATCCACAAACAGAAATTGAAAGTTTTTATCGACAAGAAAAAGAGGCTCTCGCATGGCAAGCCGACCACAACACACCGACACCCATGCTTTCACAAATTGCGCGTGTACGTGGTGTGCCGCTAGAGATGTTAATTGAAAAAGTGATTGAAAAATCTGCTCAGTTTGCTGTGGCGATTGGCATCATTATAGGGCAACGTCAAGCCTTTGAAGACCGCTTACTGGCGTTAAAAACCCCCGAGGAATTAACCGCACTTGAACAGGAGATTGAGCAATGGCAATTAAACGCAAATTAACACGCTATGGCTATCACGTTGTGATTGCCATAGACCAGCTGTTTAACACCCTCACAGGGGGCGCAGCAGATGAAACCCTCTCCAGTCGCACTTATCGGGGGGCAATATTAGCCGAGAACCCGAAAAAACGTTGGCAGGTGTTATATCGTTTCATCAACGGCATTTTCTTTGACCGCAATCACTGCAAAACGGCCTATGAAAGTGAGGTTTCAGGCAAACAACATGATGAACGCTTTAAGGCGGTGCAACATGGCTGAGATTATTTTTAACTGGATTCGCGGTGATGACGAAGCGGAAACCTTAGTATTTACCGAAGAAAACGGCGAACCCTTAGATTTTACAGGCAGTCGGTTTGATTGCGATATTGTGCCTTTAGGCAGTGCAAGCGAGATGATTCGCTTATCAACAGACAACCAAGGCATTCTTATCAACGTAAATGAAGTCAGCCTTATCATCACCCATGAGCAAACAGAAAATGTAACGTGGAAAGAGGCAAGATTTGACCTGCAACAAACCACGCCAGACGGCAAAATTAAAACGTGGTGTAACGGAAAAGTGCGGTTACAACACGATATTACGCGGAGAGTATGATGCAAACTATCCAAGTAAAACCTAAACAAACTGTGCAAATTAAGGTGAAGCCTTGTGTAAAACTGGCAAGCCTTGCACTGTTTGATACAGCACTTTTAAAGATTTATAACCAAGCTAAAGAGGACTACAAACATGGAAAAACTAGAAATTAACCAACAAGACCAAGGTTTTGCCTATCAAGTTGGCAAAGATATTGCTCAATTACAAGAGACGGTGGCAGCCTTACAAGCCGCGGCTACCGCTCAACAGGGGACAAAAACCCAATGGGTGCAGAAAGTGACGTTAAAACCGGGTACAACGGAGTCTTGGGCAAAAGTGAAAGTTAATCCTGAATTAGTGGGGAAAGTGGGGATGGCATTATCTGGCAACGAGACTATGGAAAAAGTCTATTTCAAAGATATTTACGAAATGCCTGCTGATGCGTCACTTTTTCCAGCGTATCTCATTGCTTTTGCAGACCCTGAACAGGTGGATTTTGTGAGTGAGGTGGGGTAATAAATGTGACGGCGGGTAATTCCGCCGTTTTATCCATCCAAATCTACCTAACCGCCCTTTGTTAGTTTAAATACCACAACGCCAAGCGCTACCCCTCGATTTCAAATCCTTACAAAATAGCCACATCTTTTCAAACCATAGAAACCATAGGGCTAAAATTATGTCTGATGAATATCTCCATGGGGTCAAGGTAACGGAAATTTCCGAAGCCTTGCGAACACTCACCACATCATCCACTGCAGTTATCGGTTTAGTGGCAACCGCACCAGATGCAGATGCATCGGTTTTTCCACTCAACAAACCCACTCTTTTAACTGGCATCACCGCTGAAATGCAAGCCAAAGCAGGTAAACAAGGCACGTTATCTCGTGCATTAGACGGCATTGCGGACATTGTGAATTGTAAAGTTGTCGTCATTCGCGTGGAAGAAAACGAAGATGAAAGCACCATGAAAGCCAATGTGATCGGAACTGTAGATAACGAAGGCAATTACACTGGCTTAAAAGCGTTCCTCGTGTCTGCTGCAGTTTGTGGTGTCAAACCACGTATTTTCTGTATCCCGAAATATGACAGCCAAGACGTAACCACTGAATTGTTAAGCGTAGCGAAAAAACTCAATGGCTTTGTGTATGCCTCTTGCGGCACAGCAAAAACCAAAGAAGAAGCAGTGACATACGGTCGCAATTTCTCACAACGTGAATTAATGCTAATTTTCGGTGATTTCTTATCGTTTAACCCAAATACCAAACAAACCGAAGTGGATTATGCCGTTGTTCGTGCTGCCGCAATGCGTGCATATCAAGATAAAGAATACGGCTGGCACACCTCAATCTCAAACAAAGGTTTAACTGGCGTGACAGGTGTCACCAAGCCGCTTTCTTTCGATATTAACGACAGTGCAACCGACGTGAACTATCTCAATGAACAAGGCATTACTTGTTGTGTTAATCACAATGGCTTTAAGTTCTGGGGATTACGCACTCGTTCGGCTGACAAATTATTTATCTACGAAAACTACACTCGCACGGCACAAGTGTTGAAAGACACCATTGCACAATCCTTTGACTGGGCGATGGATAAAGACATTTCCGTGAATCTTGTAAAAGAAATCGTAGAAGCGATCAATGCAAAATGGCGTGAATATGTGGCGCAAGGTTATTTAATCGGTGGGAAAGCATTTATCAATGCCAACCTCAACACAGCCGCAACCTTGAAAGATGCAAAATTGCTTGTGTCTTATGACTACTGCCCTGTTCCACCGTTAGAACAACTTGGCTTTAACCAATACATCAGCGATGAATACCTTGTGGAATTTGCCGCAAACATTGCAAAAGTAGGAGCGTAAAAAATGGCATTACCTCGTAAACTCAAATTAATGAATTTTTTGGCTGACGGTAACTCTTACCGTGGCCAAGTCACCGAAATCACCCAACCTAAATTAGCCATGAAACTGGAAGAATACCGCGCAGGCGGAATGTTTGGCCCAGTAAAAGTGAATTTAGGGGTAGAAGGCTTGGAAGCGCAATTCAAGATGGGCGGTTATATGACCGAACTTATCAAAGAATTTGGCGGAAAAATTGACGGCACAGCATTACGTTTTGCGGGCGCCTATCAACAAGACGACACCGAGGAAGTGGTTTCAATCGAACTGGTCATGCGTGGTCGTTTCAGCGAAATTGACAACGGCACCAGTAAATCGGGTGATGACACCGAACAAAGCTACACCGTGCCATTAACCTACTACAAAATCATCGAAAACGGCAAAGACCTCGTGGAAATTGACCTAATCAATTCCGTTTTCATTGTCGGTGGGGTTGATCGTCTCGCAGAGCACCGCGCAGCAATCGGCATTTAATTCACACACACCTTGCCCCGAAAGGGGCTTTTATTAAATCCCCTCCCCTCTTTACAAAAAAGAGGGATTTTAAAGGAAACATAAAATGAAAATAGAAAACACCAAAATCATCACCTTAACCAACCCTATTACTCGTGGCGAAAACCAAATCACGGAAATCACCGTCAATAAACCGACTGTGCCCGCATTAAAAGGCTTAAAAATGTTTGACGTGTTGCAAATGGATGTGGACGCATTACAAGTTTTACTTGCACGTGTCACCACTCCTGTTTTGCATAAATCAGACTTTGTCACTATGGAAGTGGCGGACTTCACCGAGCTTGCTGCGGCGGCTGTCGGTTTTTTAGGGAAGAACTCGGAAGTGGAAACCGAAGCGACCGAGTAATGATTGCCGCAACAGTGGAAGATGCCATGGCAGACATTGCCATCATCTTCCACTGGCAACCACAAGCCTTCGAGCAAATGACATTTTCCGAATTAATGCAATGGCGAGAAAAAGCAAGGGAACGAAATGAAACAGAAACTGATTGATTACCTGTCAAATTTGCCAAGATACCTTGTATGGCGAGGGATAATCACCCTCTCGATTGTCTTTTGGCTGCTTGTCGTTTTCGGCATCGCGTTTTTATTTTGCTAATTCACCAAGTGCGGTAGAAATCATGGGATTTTTTGACCGCACTTTTCACAGGATTTTATTATGCTTAAATCATTACATTTTTTAGATTTTATTCGCGAATTTATTCTTTTTTCTGTTGTTCTTGCCGTATTTATTATCGGCAGTTCAAGCGCTCAAATCACCTTAATTTGGATAATTACCATTTTATCCATTCTGGCTTGGATTGGTACGGCGGTAAACTATCAAAAGAAGAAGATCAGATATACAAAAGCAAAAACTACATTTGAGATGTATACGTTAATTTTATTAAGCACGATTTTTGTTTATTTTGATCATTGGATTATTGGTACTTTTATATTGTTTTCAAACTTTATTTTTATTATCAGTTGCACGGAAGACAATGCCAAAAAGGAAGAATAAATGTTCCAAAACTTCGCACTTGCCACATTGGGTATGTTTGTTTTTACTCGGCAAACTGTACCTTTTCAAAGTTTGGACCGCACGTCAAATTGGCGACATCCAACCAATGCCATTGTCGGGGCAATGCCAAAAACACAATTCACGGGCAAAGAAAGCGAAACCGTCACGATAAGTGGCAGATTAATCCCAGAAATCACAGGCGGTAGATTTTCCATTAAAGCTCTGGAATTAATGGCAGACAGTGGCGGTGCATTTCCTCTTATTGATGGAGCAACCTTTGAAATTATCGGTTTTTTTGTAATTGAAAGCGTACAAGAAACCCGAACAGAGTTTTTTGGCGATGGTGCAGCCCGTGCGATTGATTTTAGCATGAGCCTAAAACGCACTGATGACCCCATGTTAATTGCCATTGCAGAGAGTTTAATGAGTAGCCTTTAATGTTTGATTTAAATCTTAATGACAATCATCGCACGCCTGCTTTTAAAGTCCAGATCACCACGAAAGACAAAAAACAGCAAGACATCACACAAGTGATTTCGAGCCGTTTAATTAGTTTGTCTTTAACGGATAATCGTGGCTTAGAGGCAGATACACTCGACCTAGAATTATCCGACCATGACGGCAAACTCGCCTTGCCGCCACGCAATGCCACAATCCAAGTTGCGCTAGGTTGGAAAGGCAAGCCGCTGATTGACAAAGGGCAATATTCCGTCGATGAAGTGCAATTTTCAGGCGGTGCAGGATCGGCAGACCGATTAACCATCAGAGCAAGAGCGGCTGATTTAAAAGGCTCATTTTCCGAACAAAAAGAGCGGTCATTTGATAAAAAAACGTTGGGCGAAATTATTGACAGCATCGCCAAAGAAAACCAACTCAAAAGCCAGTGCGAGAAAAAACTGGCTAACACCTTTATTGCGCACATCGACCAAACCAACGAAAGCGACATTAATCTATTAAGCCGTCTAGCAGAAGAACACGGGGCAATGTGCACCGTTAAAAATGGCACGCTATTATTTATGCCGCTAGGACAAGGCAAAACCGCCACAGGCAAGCCGATTCCACTGCGTAAAATCACTCGCAAAAGTGGCGATAACTACAATTTCTCCATTGCAGAAAGCGAAAACTACAAAGCCGTGCGGGCGTATTGGCACGATACGGACACAGGCAAACGTGGCGAAATTACGGTAGATGAAAACACCAAGATAGTGAAAAAACAGCGTATGACGAAAGGCAGAACGCTAGCAGATGGTACAGTAAAGGGCAGACGATTAACGAAAAGAAAATATAACACTATTGAACAAAAAGCCCCTGTGGAAAGCGACAACGATAAAATTAAAAACCTTCGTGTTACTTATCCTTCGGAAGCGAGAGCTATCACTGCCGCCAAATCCGCCTTTGACAAACTCAAACGAGGTGTAGCAACATTTAGCCTAAACCTTGCCTTTGGCGAACCCGATTTAATCCCCGAAACACCGATTGAACTTTCAGGCTTTAAAGCAGAAATTGACGCAACAAATTGGCTGATCACTAGAGTAACGCACAATCTTTCAGACGGTGGCTTTACCAGTCAAATTGAATGTGAACTGAAAGTGGAAGATGAAGAAGTGGAAGTGAAAAAAGAGAAAAAATAAAACGGTCGATTGACCGCTATTTTTTCAATAAACCATGAGGGAAAATATCAATATAATTTACAAACAACCTTTGATACCATTTTATTTTGGTCATCATCTCTCGTGGAAGACCTTCGGCATTAAGTTGTTCGTTATAACAAATTTGTTCTAACACCACTAAAACAGGTGGCTCCTCCAAATCTATTCGATTGATTCCGGTTTTAATTTCGTTACAAAGTGTTAGGGTAAGAGGTTCTGCAATTAAGCGTTCTTTCAAGCGTAGGAACTGTTGGCTAAAATCACGGTGGTCGCGTGCTTTCTCACTAAACCCAATAACTAAACTCAAAGAAGAACATACCGTCAGGGCAATACTCACCGCGATTGCAATAGATTGATGTGATTGCAATATGGCATAAAGCGTACCGGAACCGAACAATACAGATAAGAAATTCGTGCCACGCTCCCAGCATTCAAAAAAATGTTGTCGTTTCCTATTGTAACGAATCGAACGTTCTATGCTAAAAAGTAGGTTTTTCTTTCTTGCCTCTAAATTAATCGTCTTGTTGGTCATTTTCTCGTTTATCGTCATCAGCGTCCTCCTCATAAGGGTCTGGCATTAATTGCGCAGTCAATATTGCCAACTTTTCATCGTTATTGAGGAGTTTATTATTATCCGACATATTTTTTACCTTTATTTTGTTGTGAACAATGACCTAACCAAATTAAATTTATAGCAAATTACTTATCTACACACATTCTCACAAGGCACGCCATCGTGATCGCGATCAAGCTTTTTCATACCACATTGCTTAAGATGAAACATTGCATCATCGCAACTTTCCATATCTCCACATACTCGCTTTCCATCATTACAACTGAATTGCTGTTCTGATTCAGAATTTGATTTTTTGTGCGCCTTAGCAAACACTGCAGGTGATACGGCAAGGGAAAGTGCGGTTAAAATTAAGAAAAGTTTTTTCATAGAATATTTCCTATAAAAAAGCCCGTTATAAAACAGGCATACAATAGAATTAAGATTTTGGACGAGTGAATAAAACAAATAAGCCGAGAATAATATCACCGATGACCCACAAGCCAAGAATCATGCTTAACCCCAAGCCAGTGCCGATTGCCGCACCCGCTTTTTCTGCATCGGTCGCTGCGCTATTTATCACTTCTGCGCCCCCGCCCAAACCAGTGAAAAGGCTATACACCATGAACAAGTTGAACAGAATAAACAACCATTTAAAAACCTTGCCCATAAAGGTGCGTTTAGGTTTTCTTAGTTGTTTACCACAAGACGGACATTTGAAAGCTTGATCACTTACTTGATTGTTGCATTCAGGACAGTTAATTAATGCCATAATATTTCCTTATGTTGTTGTTAATAAAGCTCTTTTATTTTATGGAGGAGGTTCACCACCGCTTCATCGTCAAACTAAACACCACGTGACCTAATCCACGATAACAGCCGTTTTACCCAGCTTGGCCGTTGTTGTTCAGCCAGTAAATCACGCAAGTGGCAGGCAAATTCGTGCATTGCTTGCAACTCGGTTTCTTTCATTTCTTTAAAATAGTGTGACCCATAACATTTATCGGCATGTGTATTGATCACAAATTCAAGGTGCGCAGAACAATTACGCACAGCAAGAATTTCAGCTACTAATCTGGTGCGCGGAAAAGGGGCGCTTTCTTTATGATAGATATTCGTGATGTTCACATCTCGCCCAGCAAGATGGTGTACTGTGCTGTTTTCAATGGTTTGTTTTGTCATGGGCGGGTTACTTCTTGCCTATATTGATATCACGCCCCGCCACATTCTCAATAATACTGTTAGAAACTGTTTGCCCTGAAAGTGCGGTAGGGCTTTGTAGATTTTTCTCTTGCTCCCATAATGTATTAAAATCTCCCTTTATTAACCCTGCTTCAAGCATTGCCATAAAAGTGATAGCACTAGTTTTTTGCCCATCTTTAACCAAACGATTAAATGCCAACAATACTGTTCTTTCTAACGGTTCTAAACTCTCTTTTGTCCGTTCACCTGTAAACAAATAATTAATATCCGCACCTAATTTAGAAAAAGCCATTAAGAAGTCTGAACTAGCAGCCCTCTCTCCATCTTCATAATAGTTATAAGTTCGCTTAGAAACTCCACAAAATCTAGCTATTTCATCTTGAGTAAGACCTAAACGCATACGTTCATTTTTTAACATTTGAGAAAATTGCACCATAATTCAAATTTTCCTATTGTAAGTTGCACAATTATGCAATAAAATATTTCCAAAATAAGATAACAAGGCTTAAAACGGATCGTTTTGATAAATACTCTAACAATATCAACAAATTCAGGAGGTGTCTATATGGAAAAAAATGATCTTAGTCATAAAACTAAGCGTAAACCTCGCCCTATACGCGAGGTTTCTGTGGCATTTCACATAACGTTAAACACAGAAGAAGGCGAAGTTTTTGAACGCAAACGGGAAAACTTGGGATTAGCAACCAAAGCCGCATTGGGGCGGATGTTGATTCGTCAAGGATTGGGACTAGCAGATTAATAACCGTGCAATCCAAGGCAAGGTGCGATGTTAAAAGATAACGCTATGTCAACCCATATTATCGGCGATAACAATACGGTTGCCGGGCGAGATGTGAATATTACAAATGTTGTAGTGAATGTGTCTATTTATCTTCAGCGTAGCATTCCTACAGAATCGACATTGGAAACCGAAGTAAAGCCTAATGATGGATTGGGCAGTGATTCGGAATAGTTAAACAATGGAAAAAAACACGAAAGCTATGCTTTTTCAATGTAAACAATTTATTGCACGTTATGTGGCGTGGCTTGCGTTAAAAATGTTGTACCGAGTTTCTCTTGGAAAATCGCAAGCGCCCGCAGCATTTCTTGTGTTGCCTGCGGTGTATAGCGAAAAGTCATCTTCGCCTGTGGCGCACCTGAAACAAACTGAAAACATTCCACCGTCATTTCTCCTGTCTCGGCATGGAAAGTGATGTTGAGCGGTGAATCAACTTCAATGGGGATAACCAGTGTTTCGTCAGTCATGGGAGTTCCTTATTTTTATGGAGAAATTAATGACGACTATTTCTGTTCAAAGAGATCTTGTAGTGAACGTACATATTCACGCCCCTGTTGATCTTCAGGAGGCAGTTCAGAAAGAAGTTTTGCGTATAGAAGGCGCTGTTGCTCAAGAAGTGGCGAAAATGATGGCTGAACGTGAAGCAAGTCCTCGCGGATCTTTGAAAGATAAAGAATAGTGCTTTGCAATTCGGTTTGTTGATAAATCAATTCAAATAGCAAGTTTTGACGTTCAATACGCTTTTGCATTTGCGCTTCAAGTTTTTCGAGACGTTCTTCAATGGAAAGTGCGGTCATAAAAATCCTCAGGGTAAGAGAACACATAATTATTAGTGACTGAGTATAACAAAGTAAACAAAAACAACAAGGAAAAGAGTATGGCGAAAACAGAAAAAAAACGCGAACTAAAATCTGAAATTATTGCGTTTCGTGTAACGGCAAGTTTTAAAGAAAAGTTACAAGAAATGGCTCAAGCGGATAAACGGGAATTGAATGATTTTATCCGTTTGAAATTGGAAGAATGTATTAATTAATCAGTCAGTAAGATGACATTAAGCCAAACAATTCCAGCAACAATAGACCAGTTAAGGATAAATATGAGAAATCGTAAAAATCGAGTCAGCATGGCATACCTCGTGGCGTTATTTTCAATGGTGTCGTGCTTTATGGTGTTGATTATCTTTTAATTTTAATAACCGTGCAATCCATATTGGGGAATGTGGAGAGTATAGGACAGAAGAAGGTGTGTGATATGGCTGTTGAAGTGTTATGTCCAAAGTGTAAAAAAAGTACCAGTACGAGAACATCAACTCAAATTACGCCGACATTAAAAAAAGCGATTGTGTATTGCCCAAACTGTTTGAATATGCTTGGCAAGATAACCATTAATTTTGATGAAGTTTATGATTTACATAAATCTCTCAATTTGGAATCGCTCACTTGGTCGGACTTTCCTAATGAAAGCAAAAAGAAAAATGCTGACGAAAGGCAAATTGATATTTTTGCAGATTGGAATGACTGGCCTGGGAACAAATAACCCTATCTATTTTTAATCAAAACAATTTTTAACCACCGTCGTTTGAAGAAATTCATTCGACAGGATTTTTGCAACCAAAATTTAGGAGTTTGAGCAAATGGCAAGCAGTAATTATGTGTATGACAACGGTAAAAAACGCCATAACCGTGTGAATGTGTGGCAGTTAAACAAAACCGTGCAAGAACAGGCTCGCAACATTCAACTGTTGCAACGAGCGATTTCTCACCAAGCAAACGTGAATGCACAGCAAGTATTGCTGAATGAATCACTGAGTGATCGTATTGCATTACTTGAAAAAGTACAGTGGAAACGTGAACAAAGTATTTTCCAACGCTTTGCACGGTGGTTCCGTAAATAAATGAATGGGGGTGAGTGATGGCCTTAATGCCTTATTGCTTTGACGATGAAACGGAATCTGCCGCTGAAAAATGGTGCCGTGTAAATCAAGTAAAGGTGCCTGAAATCCGAAGTTTTGATGATGTGCTGCACTTGTTAAGTAAAAGCCAATTCCGTGTAGAACGAGAGTTTGACGGTTTACAACAAGGCTTTCGAGAAATGCTGTTGGAATTAGCCGATTTAGATTTTTCAGATTTACGTGCAGGGCATTTAACAGGCACTAAGCTCCATCACTACACAGAACAAGGACAACGCAAAATAGCCCGTGCACTACGTAAAGTGCGGTTACTTTCGGGAATGTTTTCACAAGGCGTAACAGAGCGGGAATTTACTCAAATTGATACTCAGGAAGATAAAAATGGAAACACAAATGAATAAATCCGCACAGAAATGGTATCGCAAATATCGTCGTTTTTTAGCCTTGTGGGGACATTTAAAACAACAAGGGAAAGATGACATCGCCGCGCTTGTTTATTCAAAAATCATCGAATCCGCCAATATGACGGTTTACTTAGCGAGAAATGCAAAATGAAAAAATTAGCGATTAAAACTTATTTAGACCATGCGCAACACGCAAAAGAAAGTGAGCAACAAGGCAATTATGGGTTAGCCGCAAAACAATGGCGTTCAGCGTGGATAGCTGCACCAACCGAAACACAAACAAACTGGAGCTTTGCACGCGCTGAATATTGTTTCAAAAAAGCGATTGAGGAAGGGCAAATCAAACAGGAAAAGACCCGCCAATATGACTTTAAGCAATTTATGGAGAAATGTGATGTGTGAGCTTTTTTTGATGTGTTTAGCGGTGGTATTGACTGTACTTGGTATAGCTTTGACGGCAATGGGATTAACTGCGTTGATTGCCGATTGGTTAGATAAACGCTGGTAAGGAGGAATGATGGAAAACAATATTTATATTCCGCTTGATTGTGGTGTGACATTGGGAGTTAGAACGATGAATTCACGTTTTCAGGTGTTTGAGATGATTGAAGGGCAAGCGCCACAAAATATCGGTGAATCACTTGGCACTGTTTTAGATGTCGTTGAGGCATTGCGCCATTATGACTTAACACAGCAAGAAATTTCAACTCTAGATGAATTCGTTAGTGCCGTGAAATCCACTAACAACAAAATCAAAGAATATTTTGAATATCACAGTGAATATTTAGCCAATACGGCAATGTAAGGATTCTTGATGATGAACTGGGAACTTGAGTGCAATGCTAATCTTGCCAAACGTGAGCAAGCGATGGCAGATGCACGTGCAGTGATGATGCAAAGTGCGGTGAATGTTGACCGCACTTTAGATACTGCTCAAGCGACATCAGCGCAAATGGAATTATTTTCTGTTGCGCCGCACCAGTTCGATTATGTTGAAAAACTGCTTTCTGCGCTCCCTCGCAAACGCCAACGTGAGCATTTTCGCCATGTGTGGTTGCGTGCGTTCAATGGCGTGAAAGATGATGGTTCTATCGGGTTTAAATTCGGCAATAAACAGGCAGCGTATGCGAATACCTATTTGCGTGAAATCCTCACCAATCGCCTGAAAGCCGTTTTTCAACATTATCACATTAGCCTTGATTGGTTGATTGACCGTGATACGCATTCACAGGTGGTCGCACTTTCTAAAGGCAAAAAAGCGGCTAACTTTCCGTTTTATTTATTAGGTGAACATCAGCTAAAAGAAATGGCAGACAAATTAGCCATGTTGTTTACGAAATTACAGTCTGATTTTGTCAGCGAACAAGCCGAGCGGAAAGAACGTGGCGAAATATCTCTTGATGATTTCACCGCACTTTCTCGTGACCTTTATCGCTTAGTAGGCGAAGTGTGTGCGGATATTGGTTTTCCGTTAAAACACTGGTTCGCTTATCAAGATAACCGTTTCTTAGATGTGAATGACATTGAGGTTGATCTTAATAAATCAGTTTGCCCAACACACTGGAAACGACAACTTACTACCGCACAAAAAAGATTGAAAGAACATGTGGAGATTGGCTGTGGTGCAGTATCGGCAAAAGTGAGCCCTTATGTGTCGCAAACTGCATTTAATGACTACCGTGCGCAACGTGCAGATAACCTCGAATATCTGCAACAAATGGTGTTGGAAAATCTAGACGATAGCACCGAACAAATGCCGTTGATTGAAATGTGGAAAAAATCGGTGGCAAATCCTGCTATCCGTTTTCAGGAAACCATGAACCGCTTGCGTGGGATTGATGAATGGGCGATAGAAAATTCATTTGTGTCACTCTTTCTTACGCTGACTGCCCCATCCTCTTTTCACGCAACCCATGAAACAGGTAAAAACAATAAAAAATGGAAAGGCGCAAGCCCTCGTGATACGCAACGTTACTTAAATAAAGTGTGGGCGCAGTTGCGTGCACAGTTTGCCAAACGTGGAATCGGTTTTTTTGGCTTTCGTGGCGTTGAACCGCATCACGATGGCACACCGCATTGGCACTTGCTGATGTATGTAAAACCTGAACATAAAGATGACGTTATTCATCTATTCCGCAAGAAAGCATTGGAATTAGATGGCGATGAGTTTGGTGCGAAAAAATACCGTTTCAAAGTAGAAGAAATTGACCCAACCAAAGGTTCTGCCATTGGCTATGTAGCGAAATACATTGCCAAGAATATCTATGCAGGTAAGCAAGGCAAAGAAATGTCCGATGAAGTAGAAAATCTGACATTACTTGAAAACGTACAACGTGTCAGTGCATGGGCAAATCTTTGGGGCATTCGTCAATTCCAGTTTTACGGCACACCGTCAATTTCAACGTGGCGTGAACTTCGCAAAATTGATGATGCCATGGCAGCCGTTGCGGACGATGAAGTATTAGATATTGGTCGCACGGTGGCTGATGTGAGTTGTTTTGGTAGTTATTTAAAAGTGCAAGGTGGCGCAATGACAAAACGTTGTGAACAGCCGATTTGTATTGAGTATGAGGAATGCGAACCGAATAAATACGGGGAGATTCGTAAGAAAATTGTGGGGGTAAAAAACAGATTCACAGAAAAGAAAATCATCACCAAATTAAAAAACTGGGTGATTAAATCAGCGAAAAGTGCGTTGGGTTCCACCGCACTTAATTCGGAGTCCACCGAAACAAACAAGGCGCATCGCGCCGCTTGGACTTGTGTCAATAACTGTAACCGTTCAAAAATTGAACAACAAGCTAATTTGTTGATGTTGCCTATTGGTGCGCCATTAAAACCGTCACAAATTGACCTTTTAATGCGCCATGGAAGGTTACGGCTTAATGACTATCGGTGGATTTGTTGTGAAAACGATGAAGTTTTCATTAAAGAAGAAAAAATTCCGTTGGCTCAAGCCTTTGGTTGGGGCGAGAGCTTGGGGGATTTTAGAGTGAATTGATTAAAAGTGAGGTTAAAAATGAGAAAAATTGTTCAAATTGCAGTAGCTGAATGTATGGCTTATGACAATGACTGTGGGGATTTAGAGCAATCAGAAACAATTGTTGCACTGTGTAATGACGGGACATTATGGCGTAGATGGTTAAACACTACTGGTGCTAATAGAAATGAACCTAAATGGGTGAAGATTGAAAATGTTCCACAGGATTAAGGAAAATACCATGACCAATATTCAGTTAATTGATGGTAAGCGATACGTGGTGCTGGAGTGTGAATTTGCTAGAGAATGGCAAGTTGGGAGAGAAAGTCGAACAACCGTGACTTATAGCGAAGCAGAAGAAATCGCAGACCATTACAGAAAATATTTAAAAATTCCACCTGAGCGAGTCCTAATTGTGGAAGTACCTAATGTGATTAAAGGTAGAGATTGAAAAGGAAAGAAAAATGGCAGAATTACAACAACTTATCAAAAACATTGAACAATGGGCAGAAGATCGCAATTTGATTGAGGGTTCTACACCGCAGAAACAATTTATTAAATTGATGGAAGAATTTGGTGAGCTATGTAGTGGCGTAGCAAAAAATAAACCTGATGTAATTAAGGATAGCATTGGGGATTGTTTTGTGGTGATGGTGATTTTGGCTAAGCAAAATCATATTGATAGCGTCTTAGAAACAATTAGTAATCTAGATTCATTTCAACCTGTTTTTAAATTAGACGTTGAAGAAATTATCGCAGAAACAGTCGTTAGCCTTGGTATGCTAGCAAGTGAATTAATGGGTCAAAACCTAGAAATACCGACAAAAGTTGATGCTATATTTGGGTGTCCTTGCTTATCACTTAAATTAATTAGCAGAAAATATAATTTAATGCTAACAGATTGTGTGCAAGCAGCTTGGGATGAAATCAAAGACCGCAAGGGACGTATGATTGATGGCGTGTTTGTGAAAGAGGGGGATTTGTGATTACAGAGGAAAACACAACAAAATCCGAGCGCACTTTAACAATTAAGGAGGTCGCTGACCTCCTTAATTTAAGTTACAGCACTGTTTTCGCTCACCGTTTTAAATGGGGCTTTTTTCAGATAGAAGGTTCGAAAGCGTGGCGAGTTTTTAGGGAAGATCTTGACCGTTGTAGAAAAAGAAAAAATAATGTCATCCGATTGGTTGGATTGACTGATATAAAAAATGGAGGAAAAAATAAATGTCAATCTACAAGAGAGGAAGTACATATTGGCTCGATATTACAACACCGAGTGGCGAACGAATTAGACGAAGCGCTGGGACTGAAGTAAAGAAAAAGGCACAAGAATTACACGATAAGATCAAAGCAGAATTATGGGATATGGCGCACCTTAACAAGAAACCGCCAAAACTCTTTGAAGAAGCCTTGTTATTATTTGTGGAAGATGCCAAGTTGAAAAAGGATTTTGATACTAACCGCAGACACGCTATTTATTGGCGTGCTGTTTTTGGCGGTTGGAAATTGAGTGATATTACAGGCGAAGATATTATGAATAATTTGCCGACATACTCAACCACTCATAAAAAACCATTGTCGCCTTCGACAAAAAACCGCTATCGTACGTCCATTTTGCGGGTTCTTTCACTGGCTTATAAAAATGGTTGGATTGATAGAATCCCTTATGTGAAAAAATTCGTTGAGCCAAAAGTCCGCGTGCGTTGGATTACAAAAGAGCAAGCCACAACACTGATTTCAAATTTGAATTTAGCGTGGATGAAAAATGTTTGTTCTTTTGCTTTATTCACTGGCGCGCGTATGACAGAGATTTTATCAATGACATGGGATAAAGTGGATTTTGAACGTAGTATCGCGATTGTTTCAAATGATGTAGCAAAATCAGGTAAAGCAAGAGCATTACCATTGAATAACACTGCTTTGGACTTATTGCAAAAATTATACCAAACTCGCCGCAGTGAATTTGTTTTTCATCGTGGTACAGATAAACAAATTGGGCGTATTGATTGGCATGATTTCCATCAAGCATTAGAAAAAAGCAATATTCATAATTTTCGCTTTCATGATTTGCGCCATACTTGGGCAAGTTGGCACGTTCAAGCAGGCACGCCGCTTTATACGTTAAAAGAGATGGGTGGTTGGGAAACATTAGAAATGGTAAAAAAATATGCACATTTAAATGCAGATCACATGATAGAGTTTGCGAACAATGTCACATTTACGCCACACGAAGACGATGATTTCTCACAAGAAAATTTTTACAATGTAGTAAATTATTGAAAATGAAATGCTTTTTAATGGCAGGGGCGGAGAGGCTCGAACTCCCAACACCCGGTTTTGGAGACCGGTGCTCTACCAATTGAACTACGCCCCTATTGGTATGAATAAATTGGCGGAATGGACGGGACTCGAACCCGCGACCCCCTGCGTGACAGGCAGGTATTCTAACCAGCTGAACTACCACTCCGCTAAATGTGGTAATTGGCAGTGCCTTACTCTCACATGGGGATACCCCACACTACCATCAGCATTACAACATTTCACTTCTGAGTTCGGTATGGTATCAGGTGGATCTATTGCACTATCTCTGCCAAAAATTTTTATTTTTTTAATTTACTCAATAAATAAACTAAAAAAATAAACCTGGCGGTGCCCTACTCTCACATGGGGAAGCCCCACACTACCATCGGCATTACAGCGTTTCACTTCTGAGTTCGATATGGTGTCAGGTGGTTCCACCGCACTATTGCCGCCAGGATAATCCTTTGATAACTCGTCTTTTCTCTTTTATCTTTCGCTACTCAGCTCTTACTCTACCTTTCACTCGTTCTTATTGGCCACAAGCTGAACTCAATTTTCTTTCTATTACGTCTTCTATATTTAATTTGTTTGTCTAGTCTTCTCTTTTTCGCTCTTTTCCAAAAACACTTGAGCGTTGTATAGTTAAGTCCCTCGGGCAATTAGTACAGGTTAGCTCAATGACTCACATCACTTACACACCCTGCCTATCTACGTCTTAGTCTTAAACAACCCTTACAGATTTATAATCTGGGAGAACTCATCTCTTGGCAAGTTTCGTGCTTAGATGCTTTCAGCACTTATCTCTTCCGCACTTAGCTACCCGGCAATGCGTCTGGCGACACAACCGGAACACCAGTGGTGCGTCCACTCCGGTCCTCTCGTACTAGGAGCAGCCCCAACCAATTCTCCTACGCCCACGGCAGATAGGGACCGAACTGTCTCACGACGTTCTAAACCCAGCTCGCGTACCACTTTAAATGGCGAACAGCCATACCCTTGGGACCTACTTCAGCCCCAGGATGTGATGAGCCGACATCGAGGTGCCAAACACCGCCGTCGATATGAACTCTTGGGCGGTATCAGCCTGTTATCCCCGGAGTACCTTTTATCCGTTGAGCGATGGCCCTTCCATTCAGAACCACCGGATCACTATGACCTACTTTCGTACCTGCTCGACTTGTCTGTCTCGCAGTTAAGCTTGCTTATATCATTGCACTAACCTCACGATGTCCGACCGTGATTAGCAAACCTTCGTGCTCCTCCGTTACTCTTTGGGAGGAGACCGCCCCAGTCAAACTACCCACCAGACACTGTCCGAGACCACGTTTCGTAATCTTCGTTAGAACATCAAACGTTAAAGGGTGGTATTTCAAGGACGCCTCCACAATCACTGGCGTGACTGCTTCAAAGGCTCCCACCTATCCTACACATCAAAATTCAATGTTCAGTGTCAAGCTATAGTAAAGGTTCACGGGGTCTTTCCGTCTAGCCGCGGGTACACCGCATCTTCACGGCGATTTCAATTTCACTGAGTCTCGGGTGGAGACAGCCTGGCCATCATTATGCCATTCGTGCAGGTCGGAACTTACCCGACAAGGAATTTCGCTACCTTAGGACCGTTATAGTTACGGCCGCCGTTTACTGGGGCTTCGATCAGGAGCTTCTCTTTCGATTACACCATCAATTAACCTTCCAGCACCGGGCAGGCATCACACCCTATACGTCCACTTTCGTGTTTGCAGAGTGCTGTGTTTTTAATAAACAGTTGCAGCCAGCTGGTATCTTCGACCGGTTCAACCTTCGCCCGCGAGGGACTACAATCTACGCCGGCGCACCTTCTCCCGAAGTTACGGTGCTATTTTGCCTAGTTCCTTCACCCGAGTTCTCTCAAGCGCCTGAGTATTCTCTACCTGACCACCTGTGTCGGTTTTCAGTACGGTTTAGTAAAGCCTTTCGCTTAGTGGCTTTTCCTGGAAGTGTGGTATCAGTTACTTCAGCTCCGTAGAGCCTCGTCATCATCTCTCAGTGTTAAGGAAGTCCGGATTTGCCTAAACTTCCCACCTACCAACTTAAACGCACATATCCAACAGTGCGATAACCTAACCTACTCCGTCCCCACATCGCAGCTTTACCAAGTACAGGAATATTAACCTGTTTCCCATCGACTACGCTCTTCAGCCTCGCCTTAGGGGCCGACTCACCCTGCCCCGATTAACGTTGGACAGGAACCCTTGGTCTTCCGGCGAACGGGTTTTTCACCCGTTTTATCGTTACTTATGTCAGCATTCGCACTTGTGATACGTCCAGCATGCTTCTCAACACACCTTCTTCCGCTTACACAACGCTCCCCTACCCAACAGACTTTCGTCTGATGCCGCAGCTTCGGTGCTATATTTCAGCCCCGTTACATCTTCCGCGCAGGCCGACTCGACTAGTGAGCTATTACGCTTTCTTTAAATGATGGCTGCTTCTAAGCCAACATCCTAGCTGTCTAAGCCTTCCCACTTCGTTTCCCACTTAATATAGACTTTGGGACCTTAGCTGGCGGTCTGGGTTGTTTCCCTCTCCACGACGGACGTTAGCACCCGCCGTGTGTCTCCTGAGTATCACTCTTTGGTATTCGTAGTTTGCATCGGGTTGGTAATCCGGGATGGACCCCTAGCCGAAACAGTGCTCTACCCCCAAAGGTGTCCGCTCAAGGCTCTACCTAAATAGATTTCGGGGAGAACCAGCTATCTCCCGGTTTGATTGGCCTTTCACCCCCAGCCACAAGTCATCCGCTAATTTTTCAACATTAGTCGGTTCGGTCCTCCAGTTAGTGTTACCCAACCTTCAACCTGCCCATGGCTAGATCACCGGGTTTCGGGTCTATACCTTGCAACTAGACGCCCAGTTAAGACTCGGTTTCCCTTCGGCTCCCCTATTCGGTTAACCTCGCTACAAAATATAAGTCGCTGACCCATTATACAAAAGGTACGCAGTCACCCTTTCAGGCTCCCACTGCTTGTACGTACAAGGTTTCAGGTTCTATTTCACTCCCCTCACCGGGGTTCTTTTCGCCTTTCCTTCACAGTACTGGTTCACTATCGGTCAATCAGGAGTATTTAGCCTTGGAGGATGGTCCCCCCATCTTCAAACAGGATATCACGTGTCCCGCCCTACTTCTCGTTAACTTAGTACCACAGCCTGGATGTCGAGTACGGGGCTATCACCCTGTGTCGCTAAGCTTCCCAGCTTATTCCTCTATCTCTGCTGCTATCATTAACTGGCTCTTTCGCTTTCGCTCGCCGCTACTGACGAAATCTCGGTTGATTTCTTTTCCTCGGGGTACTTAGATGTTTCAGTTCTCCCGGTTTGCCTCACTTACCTATGGATTCAGTTAGTGATAGTAGATTCTTCATCTACTGGGTTTCCCCATTCGGATATCTTGGATTAAACGCCTCTTATCGACTCATCCAAGCTTTTCGCAGATTAGCACGTCCTTCTTCGCCTCTGATTGCCAAGGCATCCACCTTGTACGCTTAGTCACTTAACTATACAACCTCAAATGCTTTCAACCACTTTAAGTTTTCACTTGAAAGTGCGGTCAATTTGATGCGTATTTTCATTCAACTAAACACTTGATTGCTTTTGTTCAATCAAGATTTTATGCAAAACAGTTTTATTTCAGTTTTCTTTTCAGTTTACTGTTTACTGCCTTGCCTACTCAGACTTTCTCTCGAAAATCTCTTGTTTTCAGCTTGTTTCCAATTTTTTAAAGAACAGTAAGATAATCTAACAAAGTTATCTTTAATTGGCGTCCCCACGGGGATTCGAACCCCGGTTACCGCCGTGAAAGGGCGATGTCCTAGGCCTCTAGACGATGGGGACATCAATTAAAGATACTCTATCATATTTCTTATCTTTCAACGTTGCTTTCGCTTCGTTTCAAATCTTGTCTATAACTATCAGCCAATCTGTGTGAGCACTCGCTGTCTCTCGTCTTGGGTAAGGAGGTGATCCAACCGCAGGTTCCCCTACGGTTACCTTGTTACGACTTCACCCCAGTCATGAATCATACCGTGGTAAACGCCCTCCCGAAGGTTAAGCTATCTACTTCTGGTACAACCCACTCCCATGGTGTGACGGGCGGTGTGTACAAGGCCCGGGAACGTATTCACCGCGACATTCTGATTCGCGATTACTAGCGATTCCGACTTCATGGAGTCGAGTTGCAGACTCCAATCCGGACTTAGACGTACTTTCTGAGATTCGCTCCACCTCGCAGTTTCGCCACCCTCTGTATACGCCATTGTAGCACGTGTGTAGCCCTACTCGTAAGGGCCATGATGACTTGACGTCATCCCCACCTTCCTCCAGTTTATCACTGGCAGTCTCCTTTGAGTTCCCGACCGAATCGCTGGCAACAAAGGATAAGGGTTGCGCTCGTTGCGGGACTTAACCCAACATTTCACAACACGAGCTGACGACAGCCATGCAGCACCTGTCTCATGGTTCCCGAAGGCACTCCCGTATCTCTACAGGATTCCATGGATGTCAAGAGTAGGTAAGGTTCTTCGCGTTGCATCGAATTAAACCACATGCTCCACCGCTTGTGCGGGCCCCCGTCAATTCATTTGAGTTTTAACCTTGCGGCCGTACTCCCCAGGCGGTCGATTTATCACGTTAGCTACGGGCACCAAGCTCTAAGCCCAATCCCCAAATCGACAGCGTTTACAGCGTGGACTACCAGGGTATCTAATCCTGTTTGCTCCCCACGCTTTCGCACATGAGCGTCAGTACATTCCCAAGGGGCTGCCTTCGCCTTCGGTATTCCTCCACATCTCTACGCATTTCACCGCTACACGTGGAATTCTACCCCTCCCTAAAGTACTCTAGTTACCCAGTCTGAAATGCAATTCCCAGGTTAAGCCCAGGGCTTTCACACCTCACTTAAATAACCGCCTGCGTGCCCTTTACGCCCAGTTATTCCGATTAACGCTCGCACCCTCCGTATTACCGCGGCTGCTGGCACGGAGTTAGCCGGTGCTTCTTCTGTATTTAACGTCAATGACGTGTACTATTAGCACACATCCCTTCCTCAATACCGAAAGAACTTTACAACCCGAAGGCCTTCTTCATTCACGCGGCATGGCTGCGTCAGGGTTCCCCCCATTGCGCAATATTCCCCACTGCTGCCTCCCGTAGGAGTCTGGACCGTGTCTCAGTTCCAGTGTGGCTGGCCATCCTCTCAGACCAGCTAGAGATCGCAGGCTTGGTGAGCCTTTACCTCACCAACTACCTAATCCCACTTGGGCTCATCTTATGGCATGTGGCCCGAAGGTCCCACACTTTAATCTTTCGATATTACGCGGTATTAGCTACAGTTTCCCGTAGTTATCCCCCTCCATAAGCCAGATTCCCAAGCATTACTCACCCGTCCGCCACTCGTCAGCAAGAAAGCAAGCTTCCTCCTGCTACCGTTCGACTTGCATGTGTTAAGCCTGCCGCCAGCGTTCAATCTGAGCCATGATCAAACTCTTCAATTCAAGTTCAATCGCTCAATATATTGCTTAGCTATAAATAAAAATACTACTTAAAAAGTAATTATGAATTTTCAGTTAAGCACCTATTAAGACTTCAAAATTAAAAAATATTTTTAAAACAAGTCAATCAACAAGTGCCCACACAGATTGTCTGATACATTGTTAAAGAGCAAAAAACAACGACGCACTTGTAAACTTAAATACTTCACAACAGTGCGTCGTTGTGTGCGGTGCATTATAGGGATTTTCAAATCCCTTGCAAGTACTTTTTGCAAAAATATTTAAAAAAATGATCTTTTGATGGAAATATAAACATTTCATTAAAAAGTGCGGTTAGAAATACAATAATTTTCCAATTATTATTTTTTCCAATAGCTTGGAATAAACAGCACAATTAATGAAAATATTTCTAAACGTCCACAGATCATAGCAAAACTAAAGACTAATTTAGCACTTTCTGGAACATCAATAAAACTTTCATGAATAAAGCCAAGTCCCGGTCCTGCATTCGTTAATGTGGCGAATACAGCCCCCATCGCATCAAAAACATTCATTCCACAAAGAATAACAGCAAAAACACACCCCCAATAAACCAGTATAAAAATAATGAAGAATGCCCAAATACTTTCTACCATTCTTAGTGCTAGACGATTTTTACCTATTCGAATTGGTTGTACTAAATTTGGATGAATTAGACTATGCAGTTCTCGATCGATTTGTTTCCACAATATAAGTGTCCGTATCGCTTTTAATCCCCCAGTTGTTGAACCGCCACAACCACCAATTACCGCAGAAATCACCAGTAAAAGCCCAATAAAAGGCGGAAGATTATTAATGTCAAAAATTGTATAACCAGAAGTCATTGACATTGATGTTAATTGTAATGCACCTTTTGTTACTGCCTCGTTCATATCTGAAACTAAACCGTAACTATATAAAGATAGAGATACAATACCAATAAAAATAATTTGCATTGTTAGAAAAAAACGAAATTCGGGATCTTTCCAATAATTTCGCCAAATATTTCTTTTACCTAGTGCAAGAAAAGCGGAAATGTGCAGGTTAAAATTTACACCACAAATTAGCATAAAGATCGTTGTAATCCAATAGATAGAGGGCTGATTAAAATAGCCGATACTTGCATCGTGCGTTGAAAATCCTCCATTTGAAATTGTCGAAAAACTATGCCCAATGGCATCAAAAAGATTCATTCCTGATAGCCAATATGCAATGGCACAAAGAACAGTTAATGAAGCATAAATAATCCATAGAGCTTTCGCCACTTCTGAAATTTTAGGCAAAGATTTTTGATCTTTAAGAGGGCCTGAAGATTCTGCTCGATATAATTGTGTCCCACCAATTCCCAACAGCGGAATTATCGCCACAGCCAATACGATAATCCCCATACCACCTAACCATTGTAAAAACTGACGATAAAACAAAATAGATTTAGGTAAATTATCCAGCCCCGTCATCACCGTTGCACCAGTAGTAGTTAAGCCAGAAAATGCTTCAAATACAGCTGAAGCAATAGTTAAATGTGGTGAATCGAACAATAAAAGAGGCAATGTTGCCAAGCTTCCTAAAACTAACCAAAAAGCCACAACAATCAAAAAACCATCACGGGATCGTAATTCTTGTTTATGGTGATGGCATGACCACCAAAGCAATGTGCCCGCTGTCAAGCTCAAGATAAAAGCCTGCATAAATGCCTTGCCGCCACCATCGCCATAAATCAGTGCGACAAATGCTGGAATCAGCATCGTGCCAGAAAAACACATCACAAGAATACCAATAATTCGGATAATCGATAAAATATGCACTATTATTCGCCTGTCTCTAAAAGTTGGATGACTAATCTGCCCGCAGATTTTTCCGTTAATTCTGAAGAAAAAACATCGACTGTTTTTTCACTAATACCTAAAATCAAATGAATATTTACCTGAAAATCTTGAGATAAAATCTCAACCTGATATTTTTCACAAAGTTGTTGGACTAAATTTAGCTGGCCATAGTCACAATCAAGTTTGAAAGAGGCTCGTTCAACTTTAATTTCGCTTTCAATCAGCTTTAACGCTTGTTGAACACCATTGCCGTAAGCACGAACTAATCCGCCCGTTCCAAACAAAATACCACCATAATAGCGAACCACCACCGCACTAATTTCACCTAATTGACTACCTTGCAATGCACTCAACATTGGCTTTCCTGCCGTTCCAGCAGGTTCGCCATCATCAGAAAAACCAAGTTGTAGAGAATCTGTTGGCTTACCTGCTACGGCAGCCCAACAATGATGCCGAGCATTTGGATGTTCTTGTTTAATCTTTGCCCAAAAAGCTCTTGCGTCTTCTAAACCTTCGGTGTGTTGTAAATAAGTAATAAAACGGCTTTTCTTAATTTCTTCTTCAAAAACAACCGCACTTTTAGGAACGAGGTATTCCGCCATTTATTTTTTCAAGGTAATTTCGGTAGCACTAGTCTATCACTGATAACTGGGATTTGTCGAAATTTTGCCGTAAGTGCGGTATGATATGGCTCTGTTTTTCAAAAGAAAAAAGAATATGTCTGAAATTTCCGTCACACAAACCCTAGATACTTTAGGATTACGTTGCCCAGAACCTGTCATGCTTGTTCGTAAAAATATTCGTCATCTTAACGATGGAGAAATACTTTTGATTATTGCTGATGATCCTGCAACAACAAGAGATATTCCAAGTTTCTGTCAATTTATGGATCACACATTACTGCAAAGTGAAGTGGAAAAACCACCGTTCAAATATTGGGTGAAAAAAGGAAAATAAAAAATCGGCCTCATTAAAGTGCGGCCGATTTTTTTGTAATTATTAAAGATTGCGTAAGGCTTCAATACGCTTCTCGAGTGGCGGATGACTCATAAAGAGTTCACTGCGTTTACCATTAATCATAAAGGCATTTAAAGAACCTTCAAGATTTTGAGGTTCGTGAAGTTGTTGCAAACGTTGCAATGCCATGATCATTTTTTCTTTGCCTACTAAACTTGCGGAACCTGCATCTGCACGAAATTCGCGGTAGCGTGAGAACCACATTGCGATAATACTCGCAAGCACACCAAAGAGTATTTCCAATACCATCGAAACCAAGAAATAAATACCTGAACTGCGCGTTTCTTCTCCATTATTGTTACGCGAACTTGCCACCGCCGTTGCAATAACGCGAGATAAGAAAATCACGAAAGTATTCAATACACCTTGCAATAACGCCATCGTCACCATATCGCCGTTGGAAATATGAGAAATTTCGTGCGCTAAAACAGCTTCAGCTTCAGCCTCCGTCATGTTGTTTAATAATCCCGTACTCACTGCCACCAAAGAATTGCTTTTTGTCGCGCCTGTAGCAAAAGCATTCACATCGGGAGAATGATAAATCGCCACGTCTGGCATCGGAATCCCCGCTTTCTGCGCTTGGCGACTAACGGTATCAATTAACCAACGTTCAGTTTGATTACGAGGTTGAGTAATCACTTCTCCATCTACAGAACGTAATGCCATCGTTTTAGACAGGAATAATGAAATTAATGAGCCAGCAAAACCAAATAACAACGCCATAATTAAAATGCCGCCGGTGCTATTTCCTGCAATACCAGTCACACTTAAAATAATACCTAATACCAGCATTACAGCCATATTGGTTGCTAAGAAAAGAAGAATACGCATCATAATGTGTTCTCTCAAAGTTAGGGTTAAGTATTTCCTTAGTGGGGAAAATTCATAAAAAATTCAAGGTGTAATGTAAAATTTTTGTTATCAGCATACAAACAAAAAGTGCGGTCAAAAACATGCGAGTTTATGACCGCACTTTTAAGTAGAGATTGCCAAACAGAAAATTATTTTCTTACAGCAATCGCTTCAATTTCTAATCCCACATCTTTTGGTAAACGTGCAACTTCTACGCAAGAACGAGCAGGGAAGTTAGGATGATTATTTTCTTTAAAGAAACGTTCATATTCTGCATTAACTGCTGCAAAATCATTAAGATCTTTCACAAAAACCGTTGTTTTTACAATATCTGCGACGGTTAAACCCGCTTTCTCAATAATCGCTTTCACGTTTTCTAAAGATTGGCGTGCTTGTGCAACGATATCCGTAGGCACTTCACCTGTTGCAGGATTCACTGGAATTTGCCCTGAGGTTAAAACTAAATTGCCAAGATCAACCGCTTGAACATAAGGGCCAATAGCTGCCGGTGCTTTTTCAGTATGAATAATTTGAGTCATCATTTTCTCCTTAGTTGATAAAAAGTGCGGTTATTTTTCACCGCACTTTTCGTTTATTAATCAATTTCTTTTAGCACGTCATCAGAAAGCGATTCTTTATTTTCTGTTGATTTGCCATCACTTACTTTAAATTGTAAATTTTGGTAATACGCTTCTCTAAAGGTTACATATGGATCTTGAGCTTGGCGTAACAACTCCGCGTTATCGATATTTTTCGCACGAGCATCCACCGCTTGCACACCATATTTCACTAACGACCACGGACCGCCCACCCATTCCCAGAATGGATACATATAAGCCGCATCAACCACTGCGCCCGTTAATTGTCGTGGCGTTGTTGCATTATAAATCGGTAGAACAATATAAGTGCCTGCATCTACGCCGTAGCTACCTAATGTTTCACCAAAACCACGTTGGTTATCTACGCGTAGCTCTTTACTTGCGCTCGCAAAATCAATAAAGCCACCTAGACCAAATACAGTGTTAATCCAAAAGCGATTAAAGTGAACAAATGCTTTTTTCGGTTCACCTTCAATTAAGCGGTTTACAAAACTTACCGGCTCATCAAGATTATTGGCAATGCCAGCAAGACCAGAAGAAATAGGCTTGGGCACATAGTTATTCCAACCTTTTGCAGCGGGTTCTAACACATAGCGATCCATAACGTTATAGTTAAATTTCCACATGATTCGATTGAACCCTTCAAGGGTGTCATTACGCTCACTCGCTTGTTTAATATCGTTCTTATTTGCACAACCTGTCAGCACAATTACGCCGAAAAGTGCGGTCAAAATCGTCTTTATTTTCATTTTGAATCCTTATATAAATGTGGGCTTATTCTACCTAATTTGCCAAGTAACAACAAAATAAATCTTGCCCATAAAACATATAAAAAGTGCGGTAAAAAACCATTATTTTTACCGCACTATCTCATTCCTAACATAAAACTAATTTCGTTTTCTGACCTTTCAGATAATTGACAATTTCTTCAGGAACATCATCCGTAAACAAATATTCTACATCACTTAATTCGCCCAATCGAACAATCGCTTGGCGCGTAAATTTAGAGTGATCGGTCACTAATAAGGTCTGACGTGAACTTTCAATAATCGCTCGCTTTACTTGTACTTCATGGTAATCATAATCCAATAATGAACCATCAGCATCGATCGCGCTAATCCCTAAAATACCGAAATCTAGGCGAAATTGAGAAATAAAATTCACTGTAGCTTCGCCAATAATTCCACCATCCATTCGTAACGATCCACCCGCCATAACAATATCAAAACTTTCATTTTGACGTAAAAGATGAGCAGCATTCAGATTGTTCGTCACAATTCGGAGTTTTTCGTGACCAAGCAATGCATTGGCGACAGCCTCAGGCGTGGTACCAATATCAATAAACAACGATGCGCCGTTAGGAATCAACTTTGCGACTTCCTGTGCAATATTATTTTTTTGTAATGAAAAGAATTGCTTACGATCCACGTAATCAGAATTTTCTGCAGAAGATGGCGATGCCGCACCACCGTGATGGCGACGGATTAAATCCAACTCCGCCAAAATATTCAAATCACGGCGAATCGTTTGGGGGCTAACATCTAAGGCAGCAACCAGTTCTTCCGTGCTTAAATAGCCAGCTTGCTCCACTAGTTTAATAATTTTTTGATGGCGTAACGATTGTTTCATAGCGAATCCTTTATCCAAATAAAACAGGCTTACTCTAGCGAATTTTTACGTAATTTGCTATCAATAAATCCCCAAATCAAGCCGATAATCAGGCCTGAAATATGCGCTGCATTTCCCATTTCAACACCAAATAAGGGGCTAATAAAACCTAATGCGATCCCCACTAATAACATTGTGAAAAAACCTTCTGGCAGATCAAATAAATGATGATTCAATTTATCGCATATAAATACATAACCCAACACAGCATATACAACACCAGAAAGCCCAAAGAAAGCGGGGCCAGACACATAATTTTGCACATATCCTGTTATAGCGGAGGTTACAACATACAACATCAATAATTTGATCGAACCAAAAGTGCGCTCAATCATTCCACCGAAAATAAAAAACCAAGACAGATTAAACAAAATATGCAAATTAGATAAATGTACCAGTGTATGTGAAATATAACGCCACGCTTCGCTATCTTGCTCTTCGTAAGCGGAGTAATGCATCAAATACATAATATCGTCTTCAAACCCCAGCTGCTGAGCAATATAAATAAGCGCGCAAAGTGCGGTGAGAATTAGCGTGATTTTTCCTTGTTGAGCTAAAAAGTTTTTCATTCGTGATCTCGTGCTTCTGCGCAAATTTAAAAATCGGACTTCGCATTAAAGGTCATTACTTCCCCTGTAATAGGATGGGTAATCGTCAATTCTTCTGCGTGCAAACATAATCTTAGCGACATCGCTTTAGCCTGAGGATGAGAATAAAATTTATCGCCTAGAATTGGATGTCCCAATGCTAACATGTGCAAGCGTAATTGATGAGATCGGCCTGTCACGGGCGTCAGTTTCACGCGAGTACTATTATTGGAAAAACGTGCTAAAACTTCGAATTTTGTAACCGCTCTTTTTCCTAAAACGAAATCCAAACGTTGGCGAGGTCGATTTTCCCAATCACAAATCATCGGCAAATTTACCTCACCATAATCTTTCTCCAAATGTCCCCAAACAATCGCTTGATAATGTTTTTTAGGTTCACGTTCGCGAAATTGACGTTTTAATTCTCGATCCGCCGCCTTACTTAAAGCAAACACAATAATACCGCTCGTGGCCATATCCAAACGATGAGCTGGCTCACAAAAGCCAAATTTTTCTTTTACTCGACTCATTGCACTATCGTAATATTGTGGTTGATTGCCTGGCACGGAAAGCAAACCGCTAGGTTTATTCACCACGCACAAATGATTATCTTGATAAATAATATCCAAATAAGGTTCAAGAGGCGGATTGTATTCAATCAATGCCATTTTTATTCCTTGTTCGTCACAATGACACGCAAGCAATCCAAACGCCAATTTGCTTTAGAAAGCTCGTCAAGTGATTGTATTCGTTGTTGTTCCAAAGTATCAATTTCGCTCTGGCGAATATTTTTATTCACTGCTCGCAAAGCCTGCAAACGGTTAATTTCTGCACTTAATTGTTGATCTGCTTGATTTTTAGCTTCGGCAATAATCGGTTCAGCTAAAGATTTTACGAGCTGATCGCCTCGTGTAATCAAGGCTTCAATATTGGCCCGTGCCATTTTCACCATTTGATTAGCAATATTTTTACCAAGCGGTTTCAATTTGCTATGTAATGTTTCAAAGGCAACCTGCTCACCAATGTTATTTCCTTTGTTATCAAGCAACAGACGAATAGGCGTTGGCGGCAAGAAACGATTGAGCTGTAATCCTTTTGGCGATTGGCTTTCCACCACATAAATCAATTCAATTAATAAGGTTCCAGCTGGCAGTTGTTTATTCACAAGCAATGCCATTGCGGCTTTGCCAATATCCCCTGAAGCAACAAGATCAATACCTTGACGAATCATAGGATGATCCCAAGTCAAGAATTCCATTTCTTCGCGAGCAAGGGCAAGTTCTCGATCAAAGGTAACCGTCACACCTTCTTCTTTTAAACCCGGAAAATCGGGCACAAGCATTGTCCCAGTTGGGCTAATCACAATACTATTTGCCCCAAGATCTTCTTGCTCTACGCCAATAATATCAAATAATTTTAAAGCAAAATTCACAAGCTCAGGCGAATTATCTTCATCAGCAATTTGATCCGCTAACGCTTGTGCTTGCTCACCGCCATGAGAATTTAGCTCTAATAAACGATCTCGACCTTTTTCTAACTCAATCTTGAGTTTTTCTCGCGCAATTTTAGTTTGTTTTAATAATTCAGAAAATTCATTCTCTGAAAGCGCGGTAGAATTTGACCGCACTTTTTCCAATTCATCGGCAAACTGAGAAAATAATGCCATTCCCATTGGACAAGTTTGTTCAAAAGCATTCAATTCCTCATTGTACCAACGAGCCAAACGACTTTGAGGCGAATCTTTCGCACAAGGCACATAAATTTGCACATCACGTTTTTGTCCAATACGATCTAATCGGCCAATACATTGTTCCAATAAATCAGGATTTGTCGGTAAATCAAATAACACTAAATTTGCAGAGAATTGGAAATTACGCCCTTCCGAACCAATACTCGAGCTCAGTAAAACCTGTGCGCCGTTTTCTAAATCCGCAAAATAAGCCGCGGCTCTATCCCGTTCGATAATCGACATTTTTTCGTGGAACACTGCGGCACGAATCGCCTCACGTTCACGCAAAATTTGTTCTAACTGAATCGCTGTTGCCGCTGTCTGGCAAATCACAAAAATTTTTTCATCGCGATGTAGTTTGAGGAAGTCAATCAACCAATCAATTTTATCATTCTCTTCCGAGAGTGTAATTTGGTGGTAAACACGGTGCGGAAAACCTTTCACACCTTGACGTGTATTGCGGAATAACATTCGCCCCGTGCCGTGACGATCAATTAAGGCTTGAATCAGTTCCTGACGGGCACGATGCTGTTCTTCATCATTATTTGATGCAATCGCTTTAAAAAGTGGCTCGACATCTTGTTCAAGCAATAAATCAGAAATATGATTTTTTTCGACCGCACTTAATGCCTTATTTGCCAACAAAGATTCAACGGCATTAACCACAGGTTGATAGCATTCCTGCTCTTTCACAAAGGTTTGATAATCAAAGAAACGTTCTGGATCCAGTAAACGCAAACGAGCAAAATGACTTTCTTGCCCAAGTTGTTCTGGGGTTGCAGTGAGTAACAAGACGGATGGAATGATACGAGCAAGCTGTTCAACTAATAAATAAGCTGCACTTGGTGAAGATTCTAACCACACGAGATGATGCGCCTCATCCACAATTAAACAGTCAAATTGAGCATTGAGCGCCTGCTCCACTCGGTTTGGATGAGTTTCTAACCAATTCAGAGAACAAATAATTAAGCTTTCCGTTGTAAATGGATTAACGGCATCAAGATCAAAATCGTTGCAACGTTCTTCATCAAAAAGTGAAAAATGCAAATTAAAACGACGAAGCATTTCCACCAACCATTGATGTTGCAACGTTTCTGGCACGATAATAAGAACACGTTGCACTTTCTCAGCAAAAAGTTGATTCTGCAAAATCATTCCTGCTTCAATGGTTTTTCCTAAACCAACCTCATCCGCCAATAACACGCGAGGATTAACTCGATTACCGACTTCAGCGGCAATATGAAGCTGATGAGGAATTAAACCCGCACGCGTTCCGCGTAAACCACGCAATGGCGATTTAAATTGTGCTTGCTGATGACAAAGAGTGCGATAACGCAATGCAAAATGACTGCTACGATCAATTTGCGCTGAAAACAGACGCTCTTTCGCTTGGCTAAAAGAAATAATCGATGAAATATCACGTTCTTGCACAATGACATCTTCACCTTGCGGATTTTTAACTAAATAAAATAGCAAACCGTTCATATTTTGAACGTCTAAAATCTCGCCTTGCCAGCCAGCTTGATGGGATAATGTTTCACCTTTACTAAATACAATTCGGCTTAAAGGCGCTTGTGCAGCAGCATATATACGCGTTTCATCCGCAGCAGGGAAATAAATCGTGACGGTTCGTTGATCTAATGCGGTAATGATACCTAGTCCTAAAGCGTTTTCACTTTCACTCAACCAGCGCTGACCAATAGCAAAGGGCATAATAATTCTCTTTCTGATTTATATTGATAAAATTTGGGGGCGTATTGTAGCTTGCTTAAATAGCAAAAGAAATTAATAAAAGAGAATAAAAAATGGATTAAAGAAATAAATGGCACGCCCTAAAGGATTCGAACCTTTGACCCACGCCTTAGAAGGGCGTTGCTCTATCCAGCTGAGCTAAGGGCGCATTCAAAGGATTTCTTTTGTACGGAATTTCAAGACAATATAAAAGAAGTGGTCGGCGAGATAGGATTTGAACCTACGACCCACTGGTCCCAAACCAGTTGCGCTACCAAGCTGCGCTACTCGCCGACGAGTGCGCTTAATTATAGGTTTGTTTTTATCTCAGTCAATTAATTTTTTGATTTTTTAATTTAATTGTTCAAAATTATTCCACTTTAGGAAAAACGCCCCCTTTTTCGTTGTAAAAAAATCATTGTCCGTTAAAATAGCAAACGCTTTCTTTCCCATCATTCAAAAGGACAGCCCAATGACCGCACAAATCATCTCTGGTACCGCACTTTCAAAAAAAATTAAAGCCTATGTGGCAGATAAAATCACCCATTACGTTAAGCAAGGAAAACGCGCGCCTGGGCTTGCAGTCATTCTCGTGGGTGCAGATCCTGCTTCGCAAATCTATGTCGGTAATAAACGTAAAAGTTGTGAAGAAATTGGCATTCTCTCTAAATCTTATGATCTGCCAGATACCACTATACAAGATGAATTATTATCGATTATTGACCAGCTTAATGCTGATAAAAATATTGATGGTATTTTAGTGCAGCTACCGTTACCCAAACAAATTAACACAGAAGCAATAATTGAAAGAATCGACCCGAAAAAAGATGTGGACGGTTTCCATCCTTACAATGTTGGGCTTTTATGCCAACGTATTCCAACTTTACGTGCCTGCACCCCTTATGGAGTAATGAAACTATTAGAAACAACGGGCATTGACTTACATGGCAAACACGCAGTAATTGTAGGCGCATCCAATATTGTCGGCCGTCCAATGTCTTTAGAATTATTATTAGCAGGCGCAACTGTCACAGTAACTCATCGATTCACCAAAGATTTAGAAAACCATGTTCGCCAAGCAGATATACTTGTCGTCGCGGTAGGTAAGCCGAATTTGATTCCTGGCGATTGGATCAAAGAAAGTGCGGTCGTCATTGATGTCGGAATTAACCGTGTAGATGGAAAATTAGTAGGCGATGTAGAGTTTGACAAAGCAGTCGAAAAAGCGGCTTATATTACCCCCGTTCCTGGCGGTGTTGGGCCAATGACTGTTGCAATGTTAATGAGCAATACACTTTACGCTTATGAACACAACAAATAGCTTTGTATAAAAGAATCTTATAGCAAGAAAAATGGGTTAAAGCCTGATTAGCTTTAACCCGTTCATTTTAATCATTTAAGAATTCTGTAAATAATCAATCTAAATTAATTATTCAACCAGAACATATAACCGACAGTCGCAATTACGACGATACACACTAAATTCAATACGAAACCAGCTTTTACCATTTCACTTTGTTTCACTTGTCCAGAACCAAATACAATAGCATTTGGTGGCGTCGCCACTGGTAGCATGAAGGCACAAGATGCACTAAGACCAATAATTAATGCTAAACCAATTTCGGGCATACCCAATGATTGGGCGATAGAAATAAAGATCGGAACGAGCAGTGCCGCACTTGCGGTGTTAGAGGTAAATTCAGTTAAGAAAATAATAAATGCTGCAACTAACAAGCCAATAAGATAGAAATGCTGTCCTTCAATCATAAAGACAATGCTATCTGCTAAAATTTTACTTGCTCCAGAATCCTTCAATACCGCACTTAATGTTAATCCACCACCGAAAAGCATTAATACGCCCCAATCGGTACTTTCTTGAATTTGTTTCCAGCTTGCAATGCCCGTAGAACAAATCACAATAGCTGCTAATAAAGCGACGACACTATCGAAGCTAGCAATATTTTTCTGCAAACCAAGTAGGCCTGAAATCAGCGGATTAATTTGCCCACTAAATACCCAAGTTAAAGCAATCACAACAAAGATAACAAGTGTTAATACACGCACTGAATTCATTTCAATGCTTTCAAAAGATTGCTCAAAATTAATATGAAGTTTTGGCTTAAAAATAATGTAAAGCGTACCAATCATCAGTGGTAGCAAAATGATCATTATCGGTAAACCGTACCATAACCAATCTGCAAAAGTTAAATGCAAGTTACTTGCTACAATCGCATTCGGTGGACTACCCACAAGGGTTCCCATACCACCAATTGATGCACTATAAGCAATCCCTAACAACACAAACACATAAGTATTATGTTTTTTCTCACGATCAAGTTGGCTTAAAATTCCCATTGCAAGTGGTAACATCATAGCTGCAGTTGCCGTGTTACTCATCCACATAGAGAGGAAGGCTGTAATCAAAAATAGATAAATAATGGCAATAAATAAATTACCACGCGCTAACGCCATAATTTTATTAGCAATCATTTTATCGAGTTTTTGAATGTGCAAGGCTGTAGCCAAAGAAAAGCCACCAAAGAATAAAAAGATTGTAGGATCAGCAAAAGCCACTAAAGCTTGCTTAGTACTCACTAAATCTAGCGCAATCGCCAATAATGGCACCAATAATGCGGTAACCGTAACATGTAATGCCTCGGTTAACCAAAGTACAGCGACAAAAGCCAATAACGCGAAACCAGCACTAGCCTTTGGCTCATAAGGTAGCGCTTTTAATAACACAAAAAATAGCACTATATCTAAAATAAAAATAATGCCATTTTTGTGATTTTTGAAAGATTTCATCTCAGTCATAAAGCTCCTCCGTTAGTGTTCTAACTCGAACGGACTACAATGTTAAATGAATGTTAATAAGTTGCAATGCTCAATTTTCAGAAATGTGATCTAGTGCAATAAATTTCGATAAAAAAAGTGCGGTTATTTTTCACCGCACTTTTGCTCTTTCGTATTATTCGTCCGAATCATCTAAATCTAAGGGCTCTTGCGAAAGTATAATTCCTGTCAGATCTGCGTAAATATAATCTTCTGGGAAAAAGGTTACACCACCAAAATTCACTGGAACATCACTCTCACCAGCGCTGCTCTCATCTGCACTAACTGGAATTGGCGCAAGGGCATGAATACCAATATCGAGGTTTTCTAATTGCTGAATTTGGCGTACTGCACCATATACAATAATGCCTTCCCAACCATTATCAACAGCAAGTTGAGCCAATTCTGCATCAATCAAACCACGGCGTACCACACCACCGCCATCAATGACAAGCACTCGATCTTCGCCGTTTTCTTCTAATACTTCAGCAATTAATCCATTACTTTCAAAGCATTTTACCGTAGTGACTTTACCGTAAAAATGACTTACGCTACCAAAGCTTGAAAAAATTGGCTCCACTACATCCACTTGTTCTGCATAAAGATCGCAAAGTTCTGAAGTATCAATAAACATAACTTTCCCCTATCGATTGTTGAAATTTTGTTTGCTTTAAGTATATGCCGATTTAGCCGATAAGCAAGCCTAAACTAAACAAGATATTGATTAATAACGAAATCATAGACATTTGAGCCAACATTGGACGCAATTCACTTGGCAGCTGACTGCGATAAACAAAGAGCGCATGCTTAGCTAACAACGGCATTGCCAGTACAAATAAATAATTTGTCCAAGAAATGGCTGTTGCCACCACAAATGCTAAATAACATAGGGCCGCCACACTTAATAAAATACAGTAGTAAACTCGCCCCTTATATGCACCTAAACGAACGGCTAGGGTATTTTTGCCAGCTTTCGCATCCTGTTCAATATCGCGTAAATTATTAATATTTAATACCGCACTTGCCAATAAGCCGGAGCCAATAGCAGGTAAAATTATGTGACTATCAATACTGTGAGTTTGCAAATAATAAGTGCCGCCAACACCAAGCAAACCAAAAAAGACTAATACAGAGATATCGCCCAAGCCCATATAGCCATAAGGTTTTGCCCCAACCGTGTAAGTAATGGCCGCAACAATAGCTAAAATGCCAAGCCCAGCGAAAGCGAATAAATCCGAGAGGTTTTCATAAGCAATTCCAATCAAGAAACTTCCTGAAAGAAAACTGGCCACCACCATTAGAATTAATCCCCATTTCAGTTCTTTTGCTGAAATTGCGCCTTTTTGAATGCCACGTAATGGCCCAATACGTTCTTCAGTATCTGAACCTTTTTGATGATCCCCATAATCATTAGCAAAATTAGAAAGCACCTGTAATAAAATTGTCGTGAGTAAACAAAGCGCCATTACAAACCCATTAAAACCTTGTGGATTCGCCCAATAACCTAATGCCGAACCAGTGAAAATCGATGCCAACGCTAAGGGCAAAGTTTTCGGTCGAGCCGTTTCCCACCACATTTTCAATTTTTCATTTGTCATTTTTTTTGACCGCACTTTTGATTACAATAGGTCGCGTATTCTACACTAAGACACCCAATTTATGAATGATTTAACCTTATCGCCTATCGCCATTATCCACACGCCTTATAAAGAAAAATTCTCCGTACCACGCCAACCTAATTTAGTTGAAGACGGTGTAGGCATTATAGAACTTTTACCGCCGTATAATTCGCCTGAAGCTGTGAGAGGATTGGAACAATTCAGCCACCTTTGGTTAATTTTTCAATTCGACCAAATCCAACAAGGAAAATGGCACCCCACTGTACGCCCTCCGCGGTTAGGCGGTAATCAACGAGTTGGCGTGTTTGCTTCACGCGCAACGCACCGTCCGAATCCTCTTGGGTTGTCCAAAGTCGAATTACGTCAAGTAGGATGTATCAACGGTAACGTTTTTCTCCATTTAGGTGCGGTGGATTTAGTGGATGGCACGCCAATTTTCGATATCAAACCCTATATTGCCTATGCAGATAGTGAGCCAAATGCGCAATCGAGCTTTGCTCAAGAAAAACCACCAGCAAAACTGATTGTTGAATTTACCGAGCAAGCCCAAAGTGCGGTAAAAAAACGAGAAGAAAAACGACCGCACTTAAGTCGTTTCATTCGCCAAGTGCTAGAGCAAGATCCTCGCCCTGCCTATCAACAAGGTAAACCGAGTGATCGTATTTATGGTATGAGTTTATACGAATTTAATGTGAAATGGCGAATTAAAGCGGGTACGGTGAATTGTGTAGAAGTGATTGAAATAGAAAAAGACAAATAGATGGAATATGTAATAAGGCAGGGAATCCCTGCCTTAGTCGATTTAAATGCCTTATTTTAGGAAAAACTGCCCTTTAGCTAATTTAATAATCGTCATTAGAACTAATAAGCCAATCATTAAATTTGAGAAAATGAAGGCAAAAATTGACACGCCTTGTAAAACATTACCATTATAGAAAGCGATAGCACTGTTTGCCATAGACGCTAATCCGAATGAGAATCCCCATAAGCCAATGTTAAGTCCTTTTTCCACAATCCAAGGGAATAATCGCAATAAGAAAAATAATTGCAAGAATCCATATCCCCAAAGAATTTTAACTAAAGTATCCACTTCGCCATGATTGAGTGACAAATAAGCAGATACACACACAAACGCAGGTGCTAAAACAATCCCCATTGTGGCTCTAAATTGTGGCTCAAGAGATGAAATACGTAAATGTTGTAATAATACAGGTTCAAAAATAATCCAAGCAATCATTCCTGCACCAAAGAACAAATAACCTAAATCCTGGTAATCCAGTAATGCCAATGAACTTGCGCTGGTAAAATTAGCAGCTACCGCAGGCAAATAAAACGGAGGACGGGTAGATTTTTGCTCAAATACGCCACCTTGCCATAATTCACTGACACGTAATGTTGAGAAAAGCAATTGACCAATCGTTCCAATCCAAATCAAAACTTCGGCAATTAAAGGGTTCCAACGATAAAGAATATCGCCCACCAACATAGTTGTAATAGGAATCAATGCAATAAAGGAAAAACGAACTGGGCAATGATACTCTGCACAAACTTCTTCAAAGTAATAACGAAGTTTATACGCATACATTAAAATAAATAAAATCCAGACCGCACTTGCTACGATGCCAAGAACATCACTTACCATTCTCGCAGCAGGAAATAAGTTTTCTAAATGAAACCAAGCCAAAGATAAGGCAGCCAAACCAAGAGGAATACCAAAATATCCCGTTGGAAGAGGAAAAGGTTTTGTTGTATTCATAATATTATCCTTATTTTGAAAAATTTGAGCAAAGTGTAGCACAGCCATCAACAAGGGACTTTTCTAAAAATCTCAAATTTTTGTGAAATTTCTATAGAGAAACATACTTATTGTTCTGGAATAAAGCATCTACCAATTTTCATATAAATAACAATCCGCACGTAAAACGTGCGGTTTTTAGGCTCCCCTATAAGGGCCTATACTTCACAAGCCCCTCAAGGGGCTTGTGAGAACTGACAACTGCGTCTAATTATTTCCTTGATTACCCCTTAAAGGGGTCAACATGTTCTTTCGTTGATAAATTATCTTGAACCATATCTTCTTTTTCTTGGTTTCTTATATAATCCTCTACCACTTTTGTATTTAACCCTACTGTGCTTACAAAAAATCCTTTCGCCCAGAAATGCCTATTTCCATATTGTGGGGTAGTGACAATATTTGCATAAGGAAAAAGAAAAAATTTGGTGGAAAAAATTGGCTGGATCCCCTGTTTGTGGGGCTTTGGCGTTTTTAGGGGGAAAGTTTATGCAAAAATGGAAAATGGTGGGGATTGGGGGAAAATGGTCGAAAATTGGGTTTTATTTTGCATAAAAGTTGGCGGTAAATTGTTAGGTTTTAAACATTTTTAAAAATTTAAAGTTTATTTTAAAGTTAGTTTAAAACGGCTTTAAACTGAATAGATCATTGAGTTTTGCTACTAAGAATTTACCTTAAATTTCTAACCAGAGACGATAACTTAGAAGCTAACTTACAAACTCACTAAATAAAAAAGGCGGTTTCAGTGGCATAAATCGCCTTTTTTGTTGGTTTTTGGGGCTATTTTGGTGCGTTTAGATGAAATTTAGCGGTTTATTGTGTGTGATTTGGGTAGAATTTGCGAAAATGCGCTATTATTTGAGCGTGTTTTTGGGAAACACGGGCATCCTTGCTCTTGAGTTTAAAAATGGCGTAAAAGCACGCGCAGCATGGTTTTGGTTGATGTGACCACAACCATGTCGGCAATATACGCCTTTATGCCGCATTTAGCTGATGATTCTCAAGTGGTTGCGCCTCGGTTTCTTTTTTCTCTTGTAAGGCTGCCATGGTTTCTGCAGTGGAAATAATGGCTTCCTGCCCTTCTTTGCTGGCTTTGCGAAAGCATTGCAGCAAACGCTGTTCAATTTGGCTTAAGCCTTCATTATTGGGCGTTTGCGCGTTGCTTTTGGGCGTGTTTTCCAGTTCTTCTAAGGCTTTTTGAACAATCGACATGGCTTGTTCTAGGGTTGGGGTTTGCGTTATTTCGGGCTGTGGCTCTACCTGCTGCGGTTTGCCAGCAAAGCCTAGTGCCTGTTGCACGGCTTTGGGCATATCGCCAACATAATATTCAAACACATTGCCTTTTACGCCTTTCTTTCGGCGTCTTTTCCAATTTTCTCTTTTCGCATTAAGTAACACACCTTGTGGCGTACTAGCTAAACCAGCCACTCCTAGTAGATCTTTCAATAGAACCCACTCTTTCATTTAAAACTCCTTAAAAGAAAGTAACTTTATATTAAAAATTTTAAAATTTATTTCTTTAATAATCAAAAGGTTAAAGTCAATAAATGCATTTTAAAAGAAATTTTTAAAAGAAAGCATTTGACTTTCATTTAGCTTTCTTTTAACATTTAAATGAAAGCTAAGAGTAACGCTTTTAGTTTACACCAAAGTTTAACCTAAAGTGGGTTTAATTTAAATGCAAGGAGATATTTATGCAGAAAAAAGATTGGAGCTGGAAGCGCATTGTGTATGAGCTGCACGAGCGAAATATTACGTTGCATTCGCTTTCGATTAAATCGGGATTAGCCCCTTCCACGTTGAAAAATGCACTGCGTGTGAGCTACCCCAAAGGGGAACGCATTATTGCTGCCGCGATTGGCGTGGCACCACAAGAAATTTGGGCGACACGTTACGCGGAGCGGGAGAACCGCTTATGTGGCTAACAACTCAAGAACTACTTGGATTGCCTTTTATGCCAAAAACAACTCAAGGCATTACTTTTAGGGCAAAACAAGAAAATTGGCAGAGAAGACGTAGAGAAGGTGTGAAAGGCAATGTATTTGAATATCACTTATCTGATCTCCCCGAAGAAACCCAAAAAGCCATCCGCCTAAAATTCGCCATCAAAACTGTGGCGAAAAAGCCGAAACCAGCATTGCCAGCGGGGCGGGATACGTTTGATTTGCGCACATGCAGCCAAAAGCAAATCAGTATTTCGGATGCGCGAATGGCAGTGGCGCGTTATGTGTTGAGCCTTGAAGGCACAGAAAAAGGACAACGGCGCAATTTAATAGAGTTGGTATGCGATCAGGTGAAATTAGCCACCTTGCCTGAGCCTGTGCTGGATATGGTGCGTCTTGCCAATGCCAAACCGCGCAATGGTTTATCGCTTTCGCCACGCACGCTGTATGACTGGGTGTTGGCGTATGAAAAAGCGGAAACGCCGGAAGAACGCTTGAAAGCCCTTGTACCGAAGGGCTTTGGGGTGAAGAAAAAAGAATGGCACGAGTGGACGTGGATGCACGATTTTCTGCCGTTTTATCAAATCTTCACCGGTGTGACGGTGGCGCACGCATATAAACGCTTTATTGCCGCTTATGACGGCGAAAAACCGAGCCTGTACCAAGTGCGACGCGTAATGAGTGAAGTGCCGGAGATTGTATTACAACGCGGCAGATTAACTGGCGCAGCGTATTCACAAAAAATGCCGGTGAGACGGCGTGATTGGGAAGTGCTTGGGCTGTTTGATGTGTATGTGGGGGACGGACACGGCTTTAAAGCGAAAATTCGCCATCCGGATCATGCACACGGTTTTCAACCGGAAGTGACGGCGATTATTGATGGACGCACCCGTTATTTAGTGGGCTGGAGCTTGGCGAAATCGGAAAGCGTGATTGCGGTGGGTGATGCCTTACGCCACGCCATTGAGCGATGTGGCTTGCCGTTGATTTATTACTCGGATAACGGCGGTGGGGAAAAGAATAAACGGTTGGATTGTGAAGTGACCGGTTTATTCGCCCGATTAGGCATTACGCACAAAACCGGACGACCAGGCAATCCGCAGGGGCGTGGCATTATTGAGCGATTGTGGGAAACCACGCTGATCCCCTTGGCACGAGAGTATGAAACATCGGTAGTAAAAACAGTGGATAAATCTACCGCACATTTGATTCACCGAAAAATTGAAAGTGCCGTGAATGCCCTTGAAAAAGGCAAAGAACTGACGGCAGAACAACGCCGATTCTATAACAAGATGCCGCGTTGGGAAGAATTTATCGCCGATGTGGAGCGCGTGTTTGAAGAATACAACCGAAACCCACATAGCGAATTGCCGAAAAAGGTGGACGGCACGCATTTTAGCCCATTGGAATATCGGGAATGGATTATGCAGCACGAACAACCGCAACAACGCTGGCTTACCGCGTTTGAATGTGAATTATTATTCCGCCCTGAAGAAATTCGCACGGTGGCTCGCGCTGAAATTGAGTTGTTTACCAACCGTTATTCCAGCACCGACTTGGCGGAATACCACGGTGAGAAAGTGAAAGTGGGCTTTGATATTCACGATCCGTCTTATGTGATTGTGAAAACCTTAGATGGCAGATGGATTTGTCGTGCGGAATTAAACGGAAATAAATCGCCTGCCTTTGCGCAAAGTGTAGTGGAGCAAGCGCGAGAGAAAAGTATTCAAGCGGCGAATAAACGCCTTGAGAAGAAAATTGAGCGCAATAGCCGCGAGTTGCAGTCGGTGCATACGATTGAAGAAGCACCTGATTTTTCAATACTCGTGCCAAAAGTGAAGCAAAAAATCCCAGCCAAGCCGATTTTCCATAACTTAACGGAGAAAGAAGAGTGGGAAGCGGAACAGGCAAAGTTAGTGAATGAATAAGGAGAACAAGATGAAGAATTTTATTGAAAAAGAACGTAAAGCGCGCGCCAAAAGACGATTTAAATGCGCTAAAAGGTTGATTAAAAGAGATTGGTCGAAAATAAACGATTTCCCAGTTTGGATTTTAACCCCTAGTGGCGTTGCCCCAAATTTAGCATTGCAATCAACGGCTCTAGATATGAATCAAGGTACGTCTTCATATCCGTCGCAACAAAATCAGGCACATCAGTGCTTTGTAACAAAAGACGAAGCTGATCGTGCGAATCGCCCTGAAATTGAAGCAGCGCAAGTTGATCCTGCTCGGCAAGTTGAACAATTAGCGAGCGAATTAAAATCTGTTGTACAGCAAGCCGACCGTTTAGTGCAGAAAGTTGTTGCTGTAAGTCTTCGAGTTGAGTTTGCGACATAAGGTTCTCCTTGGTTTAGGTAGGTTTAAAACAGAATTATAACGAGGTTAAAAATGAAAAACAAAGAACTGCAACGGTTTATGACCAATAGCGGCATGACACAAAAGCAGATTGCGCAAGCGTTAGCGGTATCAGTGGGGACAATTAGTCTTTATTTGAAAGGACAATACGCAGGCGATGTGCAACGCCTTGATGACAAGGTGGCGGAGTATTTGGCACGCCAAGATCAGAAAATTTTAAATGCGCGTTACAACAAGCAATTTGTGCCAACGTTTCTCGCACGTAAAGGGATGGAAGCGATGGAATATGCACATACGGAAGGCGAGATGGTAGTGATTTATGGTGCGGCAGGGTTAGGCAAAACCCAGTTGTTAAAAGAATATGTGCGTACGCACCCTTCTGCAATGTTGATTGAAACCGATCCAAGTTATACCACCAAAGTCTTATTACGCAAGATTGCGGAGGCTTGTGGTGTGGTTGTGCAAGGCGTAAACAATGACTTTTTCGAGAAGATAGTGGAGCGTTTGGAAAATTCAGAACGGTTATTAGTGATTGACGAAGCGGAGTTGCTTTCTACACGTTCTTTAGAGTTTGTTCGACGATTACGAGATAAAACCAATATTGGCGTGGTGCTTGCTGGTATGCCGCGTTTAATGGTGAATTTGTGCGGTAAAAACAACGAACTGGCACAGTTATATAGCCGTGTAACTCGACCGTTTGATTTAGGCAATGCCCTTCCAGAGAAAGATTTAGCGTTATTAACGGAAACAGCACTCGGCACGGCTGAATTTAATGCGCCTTTTATTAAGTTTAGTAAGGGCAATGCACGTCGATTAAGTAACCTCATTAAAGGTGTGGTGCGATTGGCTGAAATTAATGAGTGTGAAATCACTTATGAAATGGTTGAAGAATACAGCAAAGTATTGATTGGCTAAGGAGACCAAAATGTTACAACCCAATACAACTAAACAATTAAACAAAAACAATGCCGTGATGTTGGCTTATTTAGAACAAGTGGAAAAAGCCGTGAGACGCTTAAATGAAATGGGGCTTACGGTAATTAATGTGCACTTTGAGAAGATAAAACCGACGGTGCGTGTGATGAATAATGCGGTAACAGAAAAGCTAGAGAAAGACCAACGGGCTTATGTGTATCACGTGGGGCGTGATGTGGCTCGATACCAAGAAGCGCAATTTACAGTGGAAGGTATCCGTGTGGTTTGGCGGAAATATTTGAACTAGGAGGAGGAATGGCAACGCGTCGGCAAATTTATGCGGTCTATCGTGGCGAAAAGAATTTGGGTGACGGGACTGCGGAAGAATTAGCAAAGAAACTCAATGTGAGCGAAAAAACGATTTACAGCTCGGCAACAGTCGCCCGATGTAAACGTGATAAAGGTAAGCGACTTGTGGTGATTAAGTTAGATAAAGAGGAGCTCTAAATGAAGCAGATGATTGAAGGGAAAGAATACTGGCGTGATGCAAGAGGCAATTTAACCCCTGCTGAATTGGTGAAAGACATCGACAAAGCACGTGATGTGCTTGTGCGTGAATGGGTGGAAAAAGGCGTGTCCTTAAATAAGGAGATGCGCAATTTTAAAGAAGGCATTTTTGGTGATGTACAAGCCTTTATTGAACTTTCTGCCGAAAAGTATGGTGCAAAAGTGGGCGGTAGTAAAGGCAATATCACACTTTATAGCTACGACGGTAAATACAAAATCCAACGTGCGATTAACGACCATTTGCAATTTGATGAACGTATTCAGGCGGCAAAAGTGTTGATTGATGAGTGTTTGAATGAATGGAGCGAAGGCTCTCGCCCTGAATTAAAAGCCTTAATTGAACGTGCGTTTAATGTAGATAAAGAGGGAAACCTCAACACTTCACGAATTTTAGGTTTGCGACGGGTAGATATTCAAGATGAACGTTGGCAAAACGCGATGCAGGCGATTAGCGAAAGCGTGCAAGTAGTGAGTAGTAAGGCTTATGTTCGACTTTATGAACGTGTGGGCGAAACCGATCAGTATGTGCCGATTGCGTTAGATGTAGCGGGGGCGTAGATGAGTGAGTCTGGCATCGTTTTAATTTGTCTTTTTGCACTATATGCGTGGTTAGCATATTTGATTATAAAACTTATTTAAATGCCCTTTAAATCTCCCCTAACCCCTCTTTACAAAAGAGGGGGATGGGATGAGGGGCATTCATAATGGGCTTTAAACCAACAGGAGAACCTTATGAACAAAAACATCAACAAGTTTGATCGCTTTAAATATTACAGTGAACAAGCGGCAAACAGTGAACGTAGAGGTGAACTGCAAGACGCCAAAGAGCAATGGGCGATTGCGGAACTTAACGCACCTAACGCACGTAACCGAGAGTGGTGCAAACACCGCGCCGCGTTTTGTGAACGAGTATTAAGAAGACCGTTTTAGGAGGATTTATGGCTGATTATATCGTGCGCCTTTATGGCGTAATTGAAGTGAAAATGAAAGCGGAAACACTAGAACAAGCTATTGAGTTGTGTGATTTAAACACCGCTCCGCCATTAACTGGTTTAGTTGTGGAAATTGATTCAGTGATTGAAGGGGAGGAAGTATGAGTGAATTAACAAAAAATGATTTAAAAATAGGTCGCTTTTACTCAGCTAAACGACCGCAACGTTTCGGTTTTTTCCGCTTACTTAACGACAGAGAGATTATTTGGTTAAGCGATACCCACGTGAAATATGATAGCCCAAGTGTGAAATTTGGCGCGAAATACCCGATAGTGACTATCGAAAGATTTTTGAAATGGGTAAAAGAAGATGTAACAGAGCAAATGCCGAAAGATGAATGGAGACGAGCAGGATGACAGAACAAGAAAAAGTGCGGTTGGATGAAATATTGCAACAAGCAGCAATGCAGCTTATTAAAGCACAAACCTATCTTCGCACAGGGCAAGCGCAACACGCAGCGGTATATGTGGGAAATGTACAGAATTTGTTGCCAGGGTTGAGAATGAGATTGGTGAAAGTATGAAAGTGCTAGATGAACACATCCTTGAATATATCTGGGACGAAACATTAGACCGTATTGCGCAAGAAACCTTAGTGACTTATATCGGTGGCAGTGTTGGCACGTATAGCGACGACCAAGCAAAGAAAAAGGCAGAAGACTTTGCAATATTGAGTGTAAGCCGACTTATTGCAGGATCTGGATTAAGCGATAGTCAATTTAGGAAACGGGTTAAAAAACTAATGGCACAAGGCATTTTATTGCAACGCATTTGGCCAAATAGCTTTGTGATTAACTCAGAGGTGATTAAAGACGTAGCGGTACAAGCCGCACGATGTTGGCGTGCAATCGGCGTACCATATGGTATGGACGATACCGGAAAAGCCTGTAAAACCTTACATATTAACGCTCTACCGAGAAGCATTTTTGAGTTAAAGACAAATTGTTATCGGATTTTGAGATCTGAATATCCAAGTTACAAAAGAAAAGGTGTAGAAAATGAGCAATGAAATAACCCAAAAAGTCCGCATGACAATCGAAGTTGAAATGGAAGACTACCAACGTGACCAACTCGAAATATCAAAAAATACGCAAGTGTTAGGCGGAAATATCGTGCAATTAGACTGGGAAGGAGGAGTGTTTGACGAAGTCGATGACTATCGCAAATTATTTGAAGCAGTTGATTCGAGTCTGATGGGTATTGCATTTGACAATATGGAGGATGAGGCCTTTATAGGCGAATTGCAACTGGCGATTAAACGGGTGGTTACGCCAATTATTAAAGCAAAACGTAAGGCGATTATGGAGGCAGAAAATGAGTGAAAACAATGGATGGATTAAGTATGACTCTTGCCCGCCAAGTGAAGATAGCTTTTTTATCGTATATTGCCCGGAATATGCCATACCTGTGAAGGTTGCATTTTACGATGCAGACTTGTGCGGATTTACTGAGTTTACAGATGATGAAGTAACCCACTGGCAACCACTACCACAACCACCGGAGGAATAAATTATGGATATCGAATACGAATGGTTACTTATTGATGATCTAGATGACGAAGATCAAGAAGAAGTAGAGAAAATTATTAAAGAGTGGTTGGAATTTGACCGAAAAAAACGACCATTTTATTTAGCATCAAGTGTCGTCAAAGAATTATTTATGCGTAATTATAGCAAATGGGAGTGTTATGAAGAGGATGAATATGTTTTCCTCACCATCAGAGAACAAGGGAGTAAACGGTACTCAATTTTCCGTGTGAGCCCATGGTATTGGTTAGCGCCGAACGTTGATGAAATTTATTTTGAGGACTAAAACCCATTTACAGCCTATTAAATCTCCCCTAGCCCCTCTTTACAAAAGAGGGGGATAAGTGAGATGAAGTGGGCTGAGTAATGTGTTTTAAATCAAGTTTGAGGGAACAATAATGAAACTATGCCGTTGCCCTATTTGCCACAGTGATATCCATTTAGATGCGTTGTTGGAAGATGATGCGGGGCGTGAGATGTTGGGGTTAATATCCAATTTGGGTGGGCGTAATGCGCGTGCGTTGGTGAGTTATATTGGTTTGTTTCGTCCTGAAAGATCGGCGCTATCTAATGGTCGGGCATTGAGATTAATGAAAGATGTGTTGGAGATGTATCAACCTAGTCCGCTACTCGCCCATGCGTTGAATGAAACGGTGCAAGCGGTGATGAAAAACCGTCGGGAAACACGCAATATTCAGGCGTTATCGAATCATAACTATTTGAAGAAAGTGTATGAATGGGCGAAACCCTTGTTTGCTGTGGTGCGTAATGAAGGCAAAGCTGAAATGCAAAGCGTGGCAGCGCAAGAAGAGGATCAACGTATGGCAGCCATTCAATATATTGAACGTTATGCCGCTGTTGGGCAGTTGCAATTTGTGGAAAATATGCCTGAGTTTGCGGTTTGGAAAGCCTGGAAAGCGGAACAGGAGAAAGGCTATGTTGCGTAAAAATTTAATCGCTAAAATCCATATTGGAAAAAGCCAATTAGGCCTTGATGATGAAACCTATCGTCAATTACTGGTGAGTACAACGGGTAAAACAAGTTGTACTGAAATGACGGAGATTGAATTGCAACAGGTGTTAAATGTTATGGTGCAAAAGGGGTTTAAATCCAGTTCAAGTTTTTGGGGAAATCGTGCGGCACCACGTGAAGATAAGAAAATTTATTTGGCGAAAGTTACCGCACTTTTAGCAAAACATGGTTTACCGAAAGAATATGCTGATGGTATTGCGAAACGTTCGTTTAAAGTGGATTTTGTGCATTGGTTACAGCCGTGGCAGTTGAAAAAGGTGGTGCAGATGTTGGCGGTGTATGATCGCAATCGACAAAAATCGTAAAACTTTTTGCATAATGTTGGGTAGAAAACCTTGATTTCTGATTAAAAAAAGGTTAATTTTGCGATCAGGGTATCAAAAGCCCAGCAATACGGTCGGCACAACCGTGATTTCGTGCTATTTTTTTGCCTGAAGTTTAGGTAAAAAAATTAAAACCAATTTATCAATGACCGACAGTGCGAGGAATACAATACCGCAAGGGAATAACTCCGCTGTTTATTGCACAGTTTTGAGCTGTCGGTCGCCCTACTCAAAATAGGGTCTCTATTCAGAGGTATGCAATTATGACAAATTTCCAAATTCAAACCTTCACTGGTTCAATTCAAAATCAATCTGTTCAATTAGTCAATGCTCGTGATCTTCATAAATTATTAGGAAACGGCAAACAATTTTCTGACTGGATTCAACACCGCATTAGCAAGTACGGATTTGCTGAAAACCTTGATTTTACCGTGCTTCACCAATTAGTGAACGTCGATAGAGGTTTCTTTGGTATTAGACAAGAAACACTCAAGGAATACCACATCACCCTTGATATGGCAAAAGAGCTGTGTATGCTGGAACGATCTGAAATTGGTCGCCAAGCTCGTCGCCATTTTATCAAAATGGAACAGCACGCTATTGCTTTAGCTACTGAAATGCAAGCGCAAATGCTCGCCATTCCTACATTTTTACGCAACAATCCAGATGAATTGGCACGTTTAATTACCACTGCGCAAACTGCCTTTTTAACGGCAAACCCACAAGCGAAAGACTTTTTACGCTATCGTGAAATGGGCTTAAGTTATCGTGAAATTGGTACGCTATTAGGCAAAACCAAAGATAGCGTGAAATGGATGGCATTTAAAATGCGGAATTTGGGCTTTTTTTCCTCCACATTACCAAAAACAACTGCGGTGCAGTTGGATTTGTTGGCGTAAGGGGGGCGAAGATGAGCATCGGATATGAATTAGAACATCAATTTGATGAAATTCAAAGTAGCCTTGGTGGCTTGCACTGTTTGCGCCAGTTCTTGGAAATTACTGACAACACGGCTGATACCTTAAGTTATAGCCAACTTGCGGGGATGATTGCGGTGTTTACCGCAGCATTGGATTGCCAAGTTAGCACGGTGCGACAGTTAGTGAAAGAATTGCCCATTAAGGCATAAAGATAATCCCACTTCGGTGGGATTTTTTTATCTTTTTTTTCAAAAATACCGCCTTTTTAAAATTTCCGTGTGAGAATTGCGTAAAACAATTTGCGGAGGTGTTTATGGTTGAATCTTTGGAAGATGTGGCTGAATTACTGCCTGAAACGGTGCAGCAGATGGTGGATTTGGTGGGCTTTGCTGCGGTGGAGAAAATTATTACAAATTTTGGTGGGGCTACCTTTCGATTTACTGATGGGGTGCATTATTTTCCTAAGCTTAAAGCATTAATTGGTTTGGAAAGTGCGGTGAAATTACGAGAGGTTTTTCGTGGGGAGTGGCTGTATATTCCTCGTTGCCAAACAGCATTGCGTGTGGTGCGTAATTATCGTTTTAAAGCCGATTATGATTATCTTACCCAGCATTTAAATAAATCAGGGCGTATGGCTATGCTTGAGCTTTGTCCGAAATATCAACTTTCTGATCGGAGCGGTTGGGAGATTTTGGCACAAGTACGCCATCTTGAAGAAACCCATAATCTTGCCTTGTTTTAGTGCTGAAACCGCTCCTCTCTTCTCTTTACTCTGCTTTTAAGACAATACCCTTAATCATTAATAGATTAAGGGTGTTTTTTTATGTCGACGTTAACTTTTCTAGATATTTTTAACCGTTTAATTGGGCATGAGGGGGGGTATGTTAATGATCCCCGCGACCCAGGCGGGGAAACCAATTGGGGGATTACTAAACGCACAGCTTTGGCAAATGGTTATCAGGGCAATATGCGTGTGATGACTCGTGAGCAGGCTTTTAAAATCTACTACTCCGCTTTTTGGCTACGTTATCAATGCGACAAGATGCCTGAAGCGGTGGCTTTCCAGTTTTTTGATGCAGCGGTAAACCATGGATTAGGCAATGCAAGCCGTATGTTGCAACGTGCGGTGGATGTGGCGGATGACGGCATTATTGGCAATATGACCATTGCAGCGATTAAGAAGATGGCGATATCTGATGTGATTATGCGTTTGAATGCAGAACGCCTGGAGTTTTATTGCAAACTTGGCACTTTTGCAACCTTTGGTAAAGGTTGGGTGCGTCGTGTGGCGGGCAATCTTAAATATGGGGCAATCGACAATGAAGTTTAAGTTTTTAGGCGTGTTTAAACGTGTTTTAAATTGGTTTCAAAAGCCTCAAAAAGTCACGCAATATCGACCGCACTTTTACAGTAAAAATGCGTGGAGTTATGTATCTAGAGGGAAACCGACTGCAGCCCAAATGATTATGTGGAGATTATGCCGATGAATAAGTTGCTTGAACTTTTTACCAATGTTGATGGCCGAGCCAGTACAACGGGATTTATTCAGTTTTTCGGCTTTTTGGTGATGGCGGGTGTATTAATTTATGCGGTCTATCTTGACCGTTCTACGGTCACTGATTTGTTTTTTTATTTTGCTTGTTTTTGTGGTGGTTCTGCTGCAACCAAAGGGGCGGTGATGGCTTTTCAAGCCAAACAAGCAAAACCAGAAGAACCGATTACCGGTGAAACCTATGTGGAGCCAGAACAAACGGATAGACCAAGGGGGATTTGATGAGTATGCAGATTATTTTAGCGGGGCTCGGAATTTTCGCACTATTGGGTGCGTATGTGATGTTTAAGCTGAAACATGCACACCGTGAGATTGAGCAATTATTAAAAACCAATGCGCAGTTGCAAGCGCAGAAAGCTGTCGTTGAAACTCAAGTGAAACATTTTGAAGTGAGAAAGAAAAATGAAGAAAACACTCGTATCACTAGCCGTGATGATGTCATTAACCGCTTGCAGCAATCAGGCGATCTCCGTGATTAATCCAAGTTGCAGTGGATTTGGCATTATTACTGCCAGCAGACAAGATACCACGGAAACCTTACGACAAATTGCGGTACATAATGCGACTTATCGTGAGATTTGCACTAAAAATAAGGAGTCAAAATGATTGACGATAAAGTGTTTATTGGGATTGGCACGACGTTGATTATGACATTAGTCGGCTGGGTGTGGAAATCAGTAAACGATAAAGTGGCTGAAAATGAGCATGCGATTAAAGCCTTAGAAAAGCAAATGCAACAGGATTTTCAGAGTAAAGAGCTTGCTGAAGTAAAAGATAAACACTTTGAAAGCATTTTGAAAGAGGTGCGCGATCAGTTGAAAGAAATCAATCAGAAGTTAGATAAAAAGGTGGATAAATAATGTCAGCAAGAGAGCGAAAACGATTAGAGCAATTGGCAGAAAAACAAGAAATTAATGCCAAATTAGATGAGATTCTGGTTTTAAGCCGACAAGCGAACCATAAAATCGACCGTTTAGACGGTCGAGTGGATGATATTGATGCTCGCTTGGCAAAGGTAGAAAACAGTATGGCTAAATTGGGTGTGCGATCCGCTTTAGTTGGCGGTCTGGGCGGTTTATTAGTATCGGTTGGATTTGAGCTAATCAAAGCCAAATTAGGAGGCTAGTGAATATGGCACATGATGAAAAAACCAAGGCAGATGTGCGCCGTTATTATGTGTTTGATTGCTTAACGCTGGAATTAGCCGCAGAAAAAGCCAAAGTGTCCTATAACACTGCTCGACGCTGGAAACGTGAAGCCGAAGCTCGTGGCGATAATTGGGATAAAGTGCGTGATGCGAACACGATGGCAAGTGGCAAAGTAGAAGATGTGGCGCGCGGCATGCTGACTGCATTTGTGCTTTATTTTGAAAACACGATGGATGAGATTAAGCGCGCGGAAGCATTGCCTGTGAGTGAAAAAGCGAAGTTGATTCAGGGCTTGGGCGATAGCTATTCGAAAATGGTGGCAAGCAGTAAACGGTTATTACCTGAAGTATCTGAATTAGCTACTGCGATTAAAACGGTGAAACTCTTTGGGGAATATATCCAAACCAATAAACCAGAACTAACAGGTGATTTTTTAGATTTGCTCAATGGATTTGGTGAAACATTAAGTAAGGAATTTAAAGCATGATGGAAGGTTGGAATGGTTCACTGGCATCCGAAGGTTGGGAAGTATAATGGGTGTAGAGGATAATTGTGAAGAATAAAGAGTTATTAGCAGAATTAAAAGCCTATTCGGACAGCTTGCGACAAAAGGTCGAGGCAAAGTTTGAGGGGTGGGATGATTCTCTTGCTGCCATTAGTGAGCGACGCAAAAAGGTGCTAGATCCTGTTTCGGGCTATGACTTTTTTGTGTCGAATTACTTTCCGCATTATGTGCGCTCCCCTTATCGTTCGGAGTTGCACGATTACTTGTTCAAAACCCTTCCGGAAATCCTGCAAGATCCGAAGTCGGTCAATATGGCGACTGCTGCGCCTCGCGGTGAAGCAAAATCCACGTTGGTGTCGCAGTTGTTTACGCTTTATTGCTTAGTAACTCAAAAAAAACGCTATGCACTCATTGTGATGGACTCTATCAATCAGGCTTATCCGATGTTGGAATCTATCAAAGTAGAACTGGAGTTTAACCAACGCCTGCGCATCGACTTTCCAGAAGTCGCTGGACAAGGTCGTGTATGGCAGGCAACGACAATTTTAACCAAAGCGAATCAAAAGGTTGAAATTGCCGGTTCGGGTAAAAAATTACGTGGTTTGCGACATGGGGCTTATCGTCCTGATCTTGTAGTGTTGGACGATATAGAGAATGACGAACAAGTCCGCAGCGCAGAACAGCGCGATAAGTTGCACGAATGGCTTAAAAAGACCGTACTTCCATTGGGTGTCCCTGGTGAAAAACTGGACGTGGTCTATATCGGGACTATCCTGCACTACGACAGCGTACTGAACCGCACTTTAAGCTCCAAAGCATGGAAAACCGCTAAATTTAAAGCCTTAAAGAAAATGCCTGATGACATGGCGTTGTGGGACAAGTGGGAGGACTTCTACTTAAATGAAGGCGAAGCGGTAGCTGATGCTTTCTATACACAAAATCAAGCGGCAATGGATAAAGGCGCAGTGGTGAGCTGGGCTGCTCGTCCCATCTTAACCTTGATGAAAATTCGGGCACGTGATGGGCATGCCACCTTTGATTCGGAATATCAAAATGACCCGTTAAGCAGTGATGATGCGATGTTTGCCAATAGTTTGACTTATTGGACGGAATTGCCAGCAAATTTAATTTATTTCGGTGCGCTTGACCCATCCTTAGGAAAAGCAGGGGCAAGTCGTGACCCATCGGCTATTTTAGTGGGCGGGTATCACCGAGAAACAGGCAAGTTATATGTTGTGGAAGCGCAAGTGAAAAAACGTCTGCCTGATTTAATTATTGAAGATGTGATCCGTATGCAGAAGCAATACCACTGTCAGCGGTGGTTTGTTGAAACGGTGCAATTCCAAGAATTCTTAAAAGACGAATTAGTGAAACGCTCGGCACAACGTGGCATTCCTGTTCCAGCGACGGCAACTAAACCAAATACAGACAAAATGTTGCGTATTGAGAGCCTACAACCCCACATGGTGAATGGCTTAATTTTGTTGCATAGCTCACAAGCTACGCTGATTTCCCAGTTACGCCATTTTCCGAAAGCAGACCATGATGATGGCCCAGATGCGCTGGAAATGTTGTGGCGTAATGCCGTGGGTAGTTCGGCAGCGATTGAGTGGATTGGGTTAAATCAACTGAATGAGATTGAATCAGATGAATACGAAGATGAAGACGATCTTTATTCAATATGGAAACATTAAAGGCGGATTAAATGGGATTTATTGATAAGGTTAAAAACCTTTTAAAAGGTAATGAAACAGAGCCAACACAAACCGATGATGCGGAAGTAACTGCAACGGGGCGTGTATTAGATGATCACCCCTCTGCAAAAATTACGCCAACAAAATTAAAGCAGATTTTAGAGGATGCCGAAAACGGTGATATTCAGGCGCAGCATCAACTTTTCATGGATATTGAAGAGCAAGATAGCAGCATTGCCGCCAATATGATGACACGTAAGCGTTCAGTTTTAACGCTAGATTGGCGTATTGTTGAGCCACGTAATGCCACTCCTGCGGAAGAAAAATTGCAAGCAGAGATTGATGAGTTATTTTACCAATATCCTAACCTTGAGGATTTATTTGTAGATCTCATGGATGCGGTCGGTCATGGCTTTTCTGCCCTTGAAATCCAATGGGCGCAGGTGAATGGCAAATGGGTTCCAAAAGGCTTTAAACCTTGTCCTCAGTCTTGGTTTAAATTGGATAAAGACGATAGTTTATTATTACGCACGCCAGCTAATCAAATGGGTGAGCCTTTACGTCCTTTTGGTTGGGTGGTACATCGCCATAAATCTCGTTCGACACAGTTGGCTCGTGATGGGTTATATCGCACATTGGCATGGATTTATATGTATAAGCATTATTCTGTGCGTGATTTTGCCGAGTTTTTAGAGCTTTATGGTATGCCGATTCGCATTGGTAAATATGGTGCTGGTGCCACTAATGCGGAGAAACGAACATTATTGCGTGCGTTGGCCGAAATTGGGCATAACGCGGCAGGCATTATGCCTGAATCGATGCAGATTGAACTGCATAACGTCGCTAATGCGGGGGCTGCATCGGGTAATAATCCATTTTTACAAATGGTTGATTGGTGCGAGAAATCTATTGCTCGGTTGATTTTGGGGCAAACCTTAACATCGGGGGCGGATGGTAAAAGCTCCACCAATGCGTTAGGTAATGTGCATAATGAAGTGCGTCGTGATTTGATGATTAGCGATGCGAAACAAATTGCGCAAACCATCACTCAACAAATCATTTTGCCGTATTTGCAAATTAATGTTGATCCAAATATTGCACCACATCGTGTGCCTTATTTTGAGTTTGACACAAAAGAATATGAAGATTTATCGGTCTTTGCAGATGCCATCCCTAAACTTACGGGCATTGGGGTGCAGATTTCGGAAAGCTGGGTGCGGGATAAATTAGGTATTCCTGAGCCACAAGAAGGTGAGTTGATTTTAAGCACAGCGCAAGGCGAGAAAACGGACGAAAAAACGACCGCACTTTCTGCCATGTTGAACCACGGCAAAGGCTGTACTTGCGGTTGTCGTGCTGCTGCGTTGTCGGTAGGTAATGTTCAAGACTTAGGTGATATTAATTTGTCTCCACAACAGTTAAATCAGCAAATGCAACCTTTAGTCGTAGATCTTGCACAGGCATTCCGTCAAGGAAAAAATTATGAAGATGCGATGGCTGCCGCATTATTGGTTTACCCGACCTTATCAGATGAGCAATTAGTACAAGGGTTAGCACAAGCTTTATTTGTGGCGGATATTTGGGGAAGAATTAACGGAGCAAAACAAAATGGATCTGAATGATTTTTTCTTTGCGATTGGTTTACCGCCCGAGAAAGCCATTGAATATTTGTCTTCTAAAGGTTATGCCGTTGGCTTTCATTGGCATGAAATATGGCAAGAAGCTCACACTAAAGCCTTTACAGTTGCAGGTATTTTAAAACAGGACATTCTTACCGATATTCATCAGAGCCTAATTGAGGCGCAAAAAACAGGGATACCACAGCAACAATGGGAAAAAAATATTGGAAAAGTGCTTTATGATAAAGGTTGGCTAGGAGCAGAAGCGCAATTATTGGGTGATGAAAACGGTGAGTTGATGGGAAAACGTCTTACGCCTCACCGTTTAAATACCATTTACCAAACTAATATGCGAATCGCAGAACGTGTCGGTGAATATCAGTCGATGAAAGAAGTTGCGCATTTGCGTCCTTATTGGCGTTATGTCGCTATGTCCGATGCACGTCCAAGCCATGCCGCATTGCATAATTCTGTTTATCCTGTTGATGATCCTTTTTGGGATACCTTTTATCCGCCTAACGGTTGGAATTGTCGCTGTAAAGTCTTTGCCGTAAAAGAGCGTGATTTAAAGGAAAATGCTGACTGGCAGTTGCGTAAAACCACTGAAGAAGACTACGAGCAATATGTGCAAAATATCGGTGGTATTGATCGCATAATGACAGCTTATAAGCTACCTGACGGTCGATTATTTAGAACTGATGCTGGGTTTAATTATAACCCTGGTAAATCATACCTTGCTAATTTAGGGCAAACCATGCTTGAAAAGGGGGTTAATGCACCACCTAGAGTTGCGGCAGTCGCAATTAATGAAACATTTAAACACCCACGTCTTATGCAGGAAGTAAAAGCTAATTTTGCCAATGAAGTCACAAATATAGCCAAAAATCTTGAACAAGGTATTGCTCGCCCTACAGGACGTTTACATTTTGTTGGCGCATTGTTGCCAGAGGTTGTAGCAAATTTACAGCAACAAAATATCGTTTTAGATAGTGCAATTATAGCTATCGAAGATACTGTAATTTATCATGCATTACGCAATGACAAAGCAAATCGAAAACAAGGTGATAAACGCTTGCCTAGCGTGTTTTGGGAAAACTTACCCGAAATGTTGTTAAAGCCAAAAGCAGTGTTAAGGGATAAAACGCACCGAAATCCAGAAACAAAAGAAAATTCGTTGCTGTATGTGTTTATAACCCCGCAAGGTAAAGTATCAGTGCGATTTAACTACAAGACACAAGGAGAAAAATTAAATAGTATAAGAAGTGGTGAAATTGTTTTAGATATGAAAACATTAAAAGATAGCAATAAGTTTGAATTGATATCTGGAAGTTTAGATTAGAACTTGAATTGATGGCAGGACTCGAACCTACATAACCGGGCTTTTACCCCCTCCCTTTCCCCATTGGTAACAATCAATTCAAGCTTTCTAATCATATCTCGTCTTTTTAAGGTAAGCAATAGATGATCAAAATTGAAATCGAAAATGCAGAAAATATCTCAAGGTTATTAGGCAAAGTTGCCGAAAAAACGCAAAACCGTCAAGATTTAATGGCAGATCTTGCAGAAACGATGCGCCTTGCCGTGGATAAAAACTTTGAAATGGAAGGTCGCCCTGATTGGCAGGGTTTAGCCCGCCCCAATAAAAGTGGAAAAATCTTACAAGGTAAAAGCCGAGATTTACGCTCAAAAATTATCTCCAAAAGTGATAATAGCGAAGCGATTGTAGGAAGTAACAAGGTTTATGCGGCTATCCATCAATTCGGCGGTAAAGCTGGACGAAATAAAAGGGCAGAAATTCCTAAACGTCCTTTTCTAACACTTACAGAAGAAGATAAGGAAGATTTATTAGATGATGTGCAAGGCTACTTCCAACGCTTAATTAAATAAATCAGAAAATTGCCCTAAATCGCACGTAGGGCGATTTTTTACTTTTAGGGTATAAGATTTCATCTTTAAATTTTTAAAGCAATTTAAAACGGTTTTAAAGCGTTTTAAAATGGGTTTGGGTTGTTTTCAATCATTCAATCTTTCACGTCTTTAATGTGAGGCTTGTTCCTCATTGTCTAAAATTTCAAATTATTTGGTTGCGCTGAAGCCAGTCATCTCTTGTTATCTCGTTCAATTCGATATTCTGCCATCCTAGATTGAGTTTTTAAGGATGGTTTCAGATGAAATTAACAGTTGCCGCTTGTAGTTTTGAAATTGACAAGGCGAAGTATGGTCGTATCCAACTTTTACCTTATGGCAAATTTCGCGCCACAGACGGCAGACCAACCGATGTGGAGGCATGGTATGTAACCGATACGAACGGGGCTGATGTTGTGGCATTAGCTAACAGTCAGAAAAATCCCCTACCCATTGACTACGAACACCAAATCTTACATTCCCAACAAAACGGCAAAGAGGCTCCTAGCGCAGGTTGGATGGAATATCTCTATTTTAACCCGCAAGGGATTTTTGCTGATGTGCGTTGGACGGATAAAGCCGCGGAATACATCAAAAATGGCGAATATCGTTATATCTCTGCCGTGTTTGCATATGACACGAATGGTTATATTCGCAAAATCTTTCACGCCGCACTGACCAACAACCCCGCTTTAGACGGTATGGATGAAGTGATGGTTGCCGCCAGTGTGCAACTTTTAAATCAACAAAAGGAAAAGCCAGAAATGGACAAAAAATTAGTGGAAGCCTTGTGTGCGTTGTTTGCTTTGAAAGCTGACGCAAGCGAAGCTGAAATTACCGAAAAAGTGACCGCACTTTCTGCCGCCAAAGGCGACAGCCAAGTGGCGGTGTTAGATGTGTATGCCAAGTTAGCTGAAAAAGAACAATCTGTTGCGGCATTAACCGCGCAAGTGGGTAAGCCTGACCCAGCTAAATTTGTGCCAGTCGAACAGGTGGTTGCATTGCAGGCTGATTTTAATGCGCTTAAAACATCTGTAAAAGCGGACAAGAAAGAGGCATTAATCACAGCGGCATTATCGCAAGGCAAACTGGCTCCTGCATTAAAAGATTGGGCGCAAAGTTTATCTGTTGAGGCATTAAGTGCTTACTTAGAAAAAGCACCTGCAATGGCCGCATTAAGTGGTGAGCCACAAGCAAAAGGCGATCCAGAGCAGAAAGTGGCAGCGTTAAGTGCGGCTGAACAAGCGGCAGCACGTGCGCTTGGTATGACTGAAGCGGAATTTATGGCAGAACATAAGGAGCAAAAATAATGAACTTTAAAAAATCAGAAGTTTTAAAGGCAATTGAAACCCAGTTTAAAAAAGACTTTGTAGCGGGTTTAGGTTTAATTAAACCGCAGTGGGACTTAATTGCAATGAAGGTATCCTCTAACACTAAAGTGAACACCTATGGTTTCTTAGGCCAGTTCCCGAAAATGGTGGAATGGGTAAATAAACGTCAGCGTAAAGCAATGCAAGCACAAGGTACCAGCATTGAAAACAAACTTTACGAAAGCACGGTGGGTATTCCGCGTACCGATATCGAAGATGACCAAGTAGGTTTATTCCGTCCAATGGTGCAACAGGCAGCACAAAGTGCGGCTGAATTGCCTGATGATTTGGTGTTTAGTTTGTTAAAAGCCGGTAAAACCACGCTTTGTTATGACGGCCAAAATTACTTTGATACTGATCACCCGGTTTACCCAAATGTGGATGGTACAGGTGCAAGTAAAGAGCAAAGTAACTTAACGACTGGCACAAAAGATGGTGCACCAACATTCTATCTTTTCGACACCACCAATGCGATTAAACCGTTAATTTGGCAAGAACGCACTGCGCCAGAAATTGAAACGAAATTTGATCCTTCCAAGTCTGACACCGTATTTAACGAAGATATTTACGAATGGGGTGTGCGTGCTCGTGGTGCAGCTGGTTTTGGTTTCTGGCAGTTAGCGCACTGCGTGGAGAAAACTGAACTTACTGCGGAAAACATCATGGATGTCATTGCCAAAATGCAATCCTTAAAAGGTGACGGTGGCAAGTTATTGAACATTCGCCCAAATGTGATTTTAGTGCCACCTGCACTTGAATTCAAAGCACGTCAAATCTGCGAAGGTGAATTAATTAACGGCACGACTAATATCTTAAAAGGTCGTTTGAAAGTGATTGTGTCTCCACAAATCATTGCGGAATAACCATCAATAAGGGCGAGCAATCGCCCTTTAGGAGCAAAAATGGCAAAGGAACAGCAAGATGAAGTAAAAGCTGAGACGCAAGATGAAACTGCAGAAAACACATCTGATGTTTTGGTAGAAGGCAGTGGGGTAATTAACCCAATTGCCTATGCGGTGACGTTACGTGCAATTCATCCGCAAGACTCTTATGGTCGCTGCGGCTATCGTTTTAACAAAGAAAGTGCGGTGGAAATTCCAGTTGAAAACTTGACGGGTGAGCAAGTCATTATGCTTGCTGAAGATCCCTGGTTGGAACTTATTCCCATCTGCGAAAAATAAGGATGAGTGATGCATTACGCCAGTGCAGAAGATTTTGTGTTACGTGTAGGGGAAGTGCAAGCCATTGAACTGACCGACCGCGATTTGACTGGGCAAGTTAATGACAATTTGCTTGATGTCGCATTGTCTGACAGCTCAAGCCAAATTGATGGTTATTTGGCAGCACGTTATACCCTCCCTCTTGTGAGTGTGCCACAAAACTTAGTGCGACTTTGTTGTGATTTGGCTCGTTATCGTTTAGCGAGTATGTCTCATGTGACGATTACAGAAGAAATTATTACACGCTATAAATTAAGTTTAAAAGAACTTGAGGATATCAGTGTGGGTAAGATTTCACTTGGGTTGCCGCCTACAGAGAATAATGATGCCAACGAACAAGACAATGGTGTGATCTTTACTAATCCGAAAAACAGGATTTTTGCGCGTGATCACTCAAATTGAAAATGCCCTTGTAGAACGCCTACAGCGTGGCTTAGGGCGTTTAGTCAATACTGTTAAAAGCTATGGCGGTGAGCTCGATGATGAAAGTCTTGGGACATCACGTTTGCCGATGTGTTTAGTCACTTTTGGGGGCGCACGTATCGAACGTATGGGCACCAATTTGAAGCGCCATCAATCCACAGCAAACTTTGTCATTATCGTGGCAGTAAATAGCTTGCGTAGCAATATTGCGGCACGACAAGGCGGAGCGGATAAACGAGAGGTGGGCGTTAATCAGTTGATTACAGCCGTACGCCGTTTGTTAGATGCGCAAACCTTGGGGCAATTAGTTAAACCATTGAAACCGACAAGGGTGCGCACGCTTTTTAATAATGCCACTTTTAAAGGTGGGGCGATAACGGCTTATGCGATTGAGTATGACGCAGTCTATGACGATTTGAGTCCGTTAGAAGATGGCCGTTATCCTGAAATGACACAGGATAGCAAAAATCCTGATTATTTGTTTACGCATTATCATGGTGAGCTATCGCCACCAGATCCGATGCTAGAACGTATTGGTAACAACATTTATGACCCAATAAGCGGTGCTAGAGTGCCGTTTGAGGTGGAGACACAAAATGAAAGTGAAAGCAGTAATAGGCATTAAGGTGCCGATGGAACATCAACCTTATACCTATATTGAACAAATACCGGTAGAGGTAGAGCCGTCGATTTATTATCAGCGCCGTATTAATGATGGCGATTTGATTGTAATCACAGACACACGTTCACGCAAAGAACAGGAGAAAGACAATGGCTGAAACGAATATTGATTTTGATAATATCCCGACGAGTCTTCGTAAACCGGGTGTTTATACAGAATACAACTCACGCAATGCAGTGAGTACTTTGCCAACAAATGAGCAAAACGTCTTAATTGTGGCACCGATGTTAAATGCAACAAAAACATTTAGCGCACCGACACCGATTTATTCGGATGTAGATGCAAAAAATACATTTGGTACTGGGTCTTGGGCTCACTTAATGGCGCGTATTGCTATCCAAAATAATGCCATGATCCGTTTAACGGTAATTGGTTTAAAAGAGAGTGATTCAGGTGTGGCAGCAACTGGCACCATTACGCTAACAGGCACAGCAAGCAACGCTGGCGTGCTTAAAGTTATCATTGGTGGTCTTGATTATGCGGTGGCAATCGCTAAATCTGAAACCGCTGCCAACATTGCTGCCCGTTTAAATGCGGTGATTAATGCGGGGGAATATTGTCCTGTCAGTGCAACAGTCAGTGAAGGTACTGTTACGCTTACTGCGAAATGTAAAGGCGAAATTGGCAATGAGATTAGTGTCAATGCCACATTAAGCGCAAATGATATGGCGGTGAATGTTTCTGCCCTTGCAAATGGTGCCGAAAATGCCGATTTAGCGACGGCATTAGCATCAGTGGCTGGTCAGCACTATCACGTGATTATCTCCCCTTTTGCGGATGATAAAAATGTGAAAGCCTTGCGCGAACATTTAGAGTCGGTAGCAAGTCCTGTTGAGAAAAAACCGGGTGTTGGCGTATTAGGTTTTAATGGCACATTGGCAAGCGGTACCACTTATACTGAAAAGATCAATGCAAATCGCATTACCGTGGGTTGGTATAAAGGGGCGGTTGAATCTAATGCCTTAATCGCTGCGGGATATGGGGCGGTTATTGCAGGCGAAGAAGACCCCGCTAAACCGTTAAATACGCTTGAGATTAAAGGTTTAACCCCTGTTGATGCCACTCAAACACCGTTAAAAACCGAAGTCAATCAGGCACTTTTCCATGGTTTAACCCCTATTACAGTGGTGAATAATCGTGTGCAAATTATGCGTGCAATTACGACTTATACCAAGTCACCCGCGAATGTGGATGATCCTGCGTGGTTAGACTTAACCACAATTCGTACACTGGACTATACGCGTAAAGCGATTGAACAGCGTATTGAGTTACGTTTCCCTCGTGCGAAATTATCTAATCGTACCCCACAAAAAGTGCGGTCAGAAATCCTTGATGTGCTCTATCGTTTAGAGCAACAAGAGATTTTAGAAAATGTGGAGGCGAACAAGGGTAAATTGCTTGTTGTTCGCAATGGCCAAGATCCAAATCGTTTAGATACGGCAATTCCAGCGGATGTGGTAAATGGCTTACACGTTGTCGCTAACCGAATTGATTTAATTTTATAGGGGGCGTAAATGGAAAAATATGCAGGTTCGGCTGTGCTTGAAGTGGACGGCACAGAAATTGAAATCACCGATTTAAACGTGACAAAACAAACCGGGCGTAAATTAGTCAAAACCATGAACTCTGAAGGGCGTGCACGTGGTTTTGCCAAAGGCATTGCGACTTGGGAATTATCATTGACGGCAACAATGCCTGTGGATGGTTCGGAAATTGATTGGGCGGGTATCAGTGATGCGAAAATCACGGTATATCCGCTTAATCAAGAAGATAAGCGCACATCCTACCTTGGCTGCTTTACTACGCAAGTAGGCGAGAAATACACGGTGGATAACGAAGCCGTTATTGATATCCAGATGAATGCGCTTAAAGAGGTGAAAGAATAATGCGTTTATTGCTTGGTATTCCTTACGGTGATCGTCGTTATTTTGACTTTGACGTGCGATTACTAACCTTGGGGGGCGAATGTGCCGCCCTTGAGAAAGTCGCCGAGCTTGGTTTAGATGAGAAAGAAAACCTCACGAGAGCGGAGCAAATGCTCGTGGACTTGGCTTATTTATCTGAACAGCTTGATATTATTGGTATTGCGCAAGATAAGCTCACGCCACAGTTTTTACTGGATAACCTTGCCACGGATGATTATGTGCTGATTACGCAAGCTATCGCAGAACTGCGAAAAAAGCACATCGACGCTGGGGAAAACCCGAGCAAAGCCGAAACCGAATAAAACAACATTACGGTGTGTTTGATGCCGAGAAGAATTACCGAAGTGCGGTTATTTTATTGGCTAAATTTGGGTTTACTGCTGAAGAAGTACGAGCAATGTGTCATGCGGAAGTTGCTGCGTGGGTGGCAAGTTGGCAACATTCGCAAGGTATTAAAACTCAGTCAGAAAAAGGCAACACGGTGCATTACAACCTTATGCGTCGTAAAACTAAGGGGGCGTAAGCCCCTTTTTTTGTGGATTTAAAATGAGTTTAAAGAGGGTTTAAAAATGGCTGAGTTGAATTTAGCGTTGACGCTAAAAGCACGAGACCAAGCAAGCCGAGTTTTTCAGCGGGCACAATCGCAGATTAAGCAAAGCACAAAAGCAATGGCAAGTGCACGCGAAGCGTTGGGCGTGCGAAGTGAACATAAAATCCAACAAGAAATTAATCATACCATTGCCGCTTATAACCGATTGAAACGTAGTGGCACAGCCACTAGTCGCGAATTAGCGCGTGCGGCTGAAGCGACGCGCTCAAAAATTGCTGGGCTTAATGCGGAAATGGGGAAAACCTCTTGGGGGCAACGATTAGGCAATATCGGGCGAAATATTGCTGGTGCAACAGTAGGTGTTGCCGCTGGTGCAGCGGTTGCTGTGCCCAAAATTAGAAAGGCGGCAGATTATGATCTTGAAGTAGCAAAAATTGCAAATACAGCTTATTCAGGTGCAAGTATAGAAGAAAAGACAAAAGGTAAAGAAAAAATCCATGGCGCAATTAAAGCGTCACTAAATTATGGCGGAACAAAAGAAGATGCATTAGGGGCTGTTGGACGTTTAATTGGTGAAGGCAATGTTTCGGTTGAGGACGCATTAAAACTTTTGCCAACGATTCAAATGAACGCTACTGCAACAGGGGCAAGCACTGATGATATTTCCGCATTAGTCAATTCATTGCTAAATTTCGGCATTAAAGTTGATGATATTCAACAAGCACTTGATTATGCCAGTGCCTCGGGTAAAGCGGGCGGTTTTGAATTAAAAGATATGGCGCGTTATGCCCCTGAATTTCTTTCAGCCGCAGGCAATACTGGCTTGGGGGGATTGGAAGACTTAAAACAGGTGTTTAAAGGTGCGCAACAAGTTTATAAGGTTTCAGGCGGTACGGGACAAAGCTCAACTAACTTAGTCAATTTCTTTTCAAAACTGCGTTCTAGTGATACAGCAAAAAAATTTGAAAAATTAGAAGTTTATGATCCCAAAACCAAGAAAACCCATGGCATTGATTTTGAAAAATCCATGACCAACGAAATGAAAACAGGCAAAAATGCGATTGAAGCCTTTATGAGCATAATTGATCAGGTGCTTGCAAGCGATAGAACGTATCAAAAACTGCTAAAAAAACTTAATAACGCAAAAGACGATAAAGAAGCGCAAGCTATTGCAGAGCGTATAGCGAAATATGTGGAAACCACAAAACTTGCTGAAGTGATGCCAGATATTCAAGCAGGCACGGCAATGTTTGCAATACGCCGTGATAAAAATACGGCTCAAAATGTAGATGAGCAATATGCCATTGCTGAAAAAGGCAACTTCAACAAAGAAGATTTTGATTTTATGCGCCAACAAAATTCAGTTCGTTTTCAGATTGCTAAAAACAAACAGGAAATGAATTCAATTGAAAACTGGAATGGTGCAAATGATAGATTAGGAAATGCCGCAGACTGGTTAAGTGAAAATATAGAAGAATTTCCAAATTTAACCAAAGCCGTTGTTGGAGCAACAGACGCGTTACAAATTTTCAGTGCAGGACTTGCTGGGTTTTCTCTAATTGATTTATTAACGGGTGGGAAAATGGGGGGCGGTGCTTTAGGTAAAGTGACCCAAGGTGTAGCAACAACATCCGCGATTGCGAATGGAGCTGGCAAATTACTCAATATCGGCGGAAAAGTCGCTACCACAACAAGTGCGGCAATGGGTGTAGGTGGTTTAATGATTGCTGGAGAACAACGTACAACAGAAGAAGCGAAGACTGAAGAAAAAACCGAAGCCAAAACTGCACAAGAAAAGCAGTTAGAAAACCAATTTTATGCCAATGCTTACGGGGGCAATAAACCGGCCACAACCCATTACGCACCGCAAGGTTTCGGTTATAACAAAAATTCAGTCTGGGGAACGGCTGGACGTTCAGGCGAAGTAGCTGAAATCGCACGTAAAGATGAAGTGGCCGCTTTACGCCTTGAGCGAGGCACACTCACGCAAGCTCAATATGATGAGCGCACGCGCCAAAGTGCGGTGAAAATTGCGGAAATTCGCAATCAGGGGAAAGGCTATTCAGGTTTATCTGTAGCGGCTAATGACACCGACTCCGCTTTAAGTCGCACACTGGGAGATTTATCTGGCTTGGCTAACTATCAAGCGGATTTTCAGCATTTTGGGCAAACCATTAGCGACGGATTAAAAACCGCCATTGAAAGCCAAAATTTCACAATTCAAAATCAAATTAAGATTGATATGGATGGGCGACCTGTTTATGAAGGGGTTGCTGAAAATATCTATCAATCAATGAAACGGGGGTAACTATGGGTTGGACAATACCTGTACAACGTGCAAGTTTTCGCGGCGTGCGTTTTGATGTGCTTTCGGTGGATGATGATGTCTATCGCTCGACCATTGAGCATGCTTATCCTTTCGTCAATGGTGCAGATGTGGAAGATTTGGGGTTAAATCCATTAACCGTGCGTATGCAAGCCGTATTTTATGGGCCAGGCTATTATACGGACTTTAAGACGTTTTTAAGCGTGCTACAAAAATCAGGGACAGCAACATTAGTGCATCCGATTCGTGGGCGTTTGCAAAATATGATTTGCACTGGGGCGAGTTTTCACCACGAAGCGGAGATGATTGATTATGTGGCGTTAGATTTGACTTTTATTGAATCTACGCCAGCTAAACCGATTTTTGTCTTTAATTATTCCCTATTGGCAAAAATAGATGCCTTACTGACTGAATTAGAAAACGTTGTTGATGATGCGATGGCATTGTATGGCGAATTTATGGAGATTGTTGCCTTTGCCGCTAATACAAAATCACGTTTGTTGGGCGTGTATGGCGCATTATTTGGCTGTTTTGAGCAAGTGCGCGGGTTATTTGATTTTGACAAAACTAAGTATGGGGTGTCGCCTGTCGTGACACAAGATAACTTTAAAGCAAAATCTAGCCGTGCTGTGCGTGATTTGGTGACAATGATTGATTCGGGGTTGCGCCAAATTGCTGCGCGCAAGGACTTAACTACCCGAGCAAAATTTGATGAGGTACTCCGCACAATACGTCAAATTAAGCATATTCCTGCAGATTTGGTGAGTGGTAAGAATATTAAATCTGCCAAAGAACAAGCCGCGTTGAAATCATTAACGACCTCTTTTAGTAAGAGTGATACAGAATCTGTGCATTTAATGATGCAGTTAGCCTCTAGTGTTGCTTTGTTGCGTATTGCCACTGAATTGGTAGAGGACGATGATTTATTGCCACAGGATATTGATTACATCACGACTCAAGTGCGGTCACAAATTATGGATAATTTACAATTGTTACGCAAACAAGTGGACGATGAACATCGTGGGGAAAATATCACGGTATTAAGCACACCCAATACGAGTTTTTATACGGCTGCACACAATACAGCAGAGCAATTACGCAATAAAGTGCATAAGTTTACTCAACTTGCCCTTGCGGCAATTAATCGTAAACCGCCTTTAATGGTTCGCGAGGTGCCATTTAGCGGTACTGTGCAACAAATTGCACATGCATTTTATCAGGATTACAAACGCGCAGATGAATTATTAAGATTGAATCCGCAGATCCGTTATCCGAATTTTGTTGAGCGTGGGGAGTGGTTAAACAGCTATGTCAAATAATTACCCTTATGAAAATGATGTTACGGTGGAAGTGGATAGTAAAGCCCACAATAGCTGGAAAAGTTATGATATTGATAGTGACTTTTTAATCCCTGCCGATGCCTTTAAATTTGATTTGGGCGTGCCTTCAAATAGCACGGTTTTACCTGACTTTTCGGGGGCAGAAGTGAAAGTGCGTATTAATGGCGAGTTGGTGATGACAGGCATCGTGGATACGACACAGCATACTATTAGTAAAACTAACCGCACTTATAGCCTCAATGGGCGAGACCGTGCGAGTATCCTTGTGGATTGCTCTGCCCCAATCACCAATGTAAAAGGCTTGACTGTGTTGGATGCAGTAAAAAAAATTGTTGAACCCCTTGGTATTAAAAAAGTGGAATTGCGTGCGGAAAATAACCCAACATTAGATAAAGTCGATATTGACGTGGGCGAAACAGCATGGAACGCGGCAATGCGTTGTGCAAACTCGGCAGGCTTGCACTTGTGGTTTGAGCCAAATGGGGAGCTGATTGTGGGCGGTGCGGATTACAGCACACCACCTGTGGCCACCTTGTGTTGTATGAAAGACGGCAAGCGAAACAACTTTGAGCAGGCAGATTTAACGTTTGATGTATCAAATCGTTTTAGCGAAGTCACTTTTCTTGCGCAAAGCCACGGCAAGCAAGGGCAAGACAATAAAAACGATCTGAAATGGGTTTATCACGATCCTGAAATGACCACTTACAAGCCGAAAACCGTGGTGGTATCTGATGTGGATAACTTGGAAGCCTTGCAAAAATGGGCGAAAAAATACATTGCGGACAGTATGTTAGAAGGTTTTACCCTTACTATCGTTGTTCCCGATCACAAAATGCAAGACGGCACATTATGGCAACCCGGGCAACGTGTACATGTAATTTGCGAGGAATATGATATTGATGCCATTTTCTTTTTGATGGGGCGATGTTTTATGTTGAGCCGTAATAGTGGCACGCAAACGGAGTTGCGCTTTAAACAAGACGGCATCTGGACACCAGACGCTTACAGTGCAAAAGCGGAAAAAGCCCGTAAACGCAAAGGCAAGAAATTAATGGCTACTAACGGATATGGCAGCTGGGTGGCTGCGAATTAAGGGGACAAAATGAGACGATTAAGCCAAGCCATTCAACAAAAGGCGCAAAGTGCGGTGGACGAAATCCGTCAAGCCTTTCGTGGTGTACTGCACTTGGTGAAAAGTGCGGACAATATTCAGAAAGTTCAGGCTTCAGGGCTTGCCGATGAAACCTTGCAAGATGTGGAATTGATGCAGCAGTTTGGCTTTACCTCTGTGCCTCCAGCAAACACGCAAGCAGTGATTTTACCCATTGGCGGACAAACTACCCACGGTATTGTGATTGCAACCGAGCATGGATCTTTCCGCGTGAAAAATCTGCAAGATGGCGAAGTCGCGGTTTACGATGAAAGTGGCTCTAGCATTGTATTAAAAAAGGGGCGGTTGATTGAGATTGATTGCGATGTATTAAAGATTAACGCTGCAACAAAAGTGGATATATCAAGTCCACTGGTTGAAACCGATCAGGTCTTTACTGCCCAAGGGCAAATTAACGGTAACGGCGGTATGGCTGTGCAAGGTGGCAGTGGTGCGAGCTTTACTGGTAATGTAGAACAACGTGGCGGTAGCTTTACGACCGACGGCGATGTGGAAGCTGGTACAATTTCGTTAAGGAACCACAAACATACTTGCGATAGCGGAGGAAAAACCAGTAAACCTGAATAATCTAACCTTAAAGGAGATGCTGAAACCCTGCATCTCCTTTCTTTTTACCTCTTATCTTATCCTGTCAATATGGACAGAGAGATCAGCCCGCTTACCGGGGACTATACAAGTAAACAAATCAGTACGCTTGCCAATGCAGCGTATATCAGATTGACCACACCATTAGGCTCTTGGTGGGCAGATGGGCGTGTAGGCTCTCTGCTTCATCTTATTTCGCGCGAAAAAGATTTGTCGCGCATAGGTTTAATTGCACAACAATATGCCGAAGAAGCCTTGCAACCCTTGATTGATGATGGACGTGCAGAGGAAATTATTGTCAATCATACCCAACCACATAACGGTGTATTGATTTTAGATATATCCATCCGAGATAACCGGGGCGAAACCTATCATTTTAAACACCCGGTAAAAGTCATTTAAAAAGGGTTTAAACCATGTTTATTGTGCCGAGTTTAGAAGATATTCGCCAAGCGATTTTGCGCGATGTGCAGTCATTAGAGCCGAGTGCTGATGTGAGCATAGATAGTGACTATTATGCACGTGCCAGTAGCCTTGCTGCTGTAGCGGAAGGTATTTATGCCCATCAAAAATGGATTATTAAACAATTCTTTCCCGACACTGCCGACACAGATTTTCTTGAAAAACATGCGGGCTTGCGTGGTATTCGCCGTCGTAATGCGACTTATGCTAGTGGTCGTGGCGCAACAGTGACAGGTACCCCTGATGCAGTACTTAAAGCTGGATTACAAATTAAAACAGACAACCGATTTTATGAAACCACCGAAAGTGCGGTGATTTCTGCAAGTGGTTCTGCCGTTGTTGCCGTGCGAAGTCTTGCGACAGGTGCCAGCCAAAATATTAAAACTGCGACAAAAGCAAACTTTATGGCGGCACCTTTAGGTGTGCAATCCGACGTGGTGCTAAATGAGGTGATTGGTGCAACGGATGCAGAAAGCGATGCGTCTTTGCTCGAACGTTTGCTTGAGATTATTCGCCGACCACCTGCTGGGGGTAATCGTTATGACTATCGTACATGGGCGTTATCGGTGGATGGTGTGGATGCTGCTTATGTTTACCCGTTGCGTCGTGGGCTTGGTACGGTAGATATTGCGATCACATCAAATAACGATGTACCAAGCGATGAAACAATACGTCGCTGCCAAGAATATATTGACGATGTGCGCCCTGTAACCGCACGAGAAAGCAAAGTGGTGAAACCTGATGTAACAAAAGTCAATTTTAATATTCAGGTGAAAATCAGTGGCGTAACCTTACCTGAAATTAAGGCCGCTATTTCCACCGCACTTGCGGATTATTTTAATACGTTAATCCCCGGTGATGATTTGATTGTGTCGCAATGTGAAGCGGTGGTGAATAACTTGGTAGGTGTGGTTGACCGTAAGTTTACGGTACCTATCACTAATCTAAAAGCGGATGTGCGTACAAAAATTGAGTGGTTTCGGTTAGGTCAAATCACCGTTACGGAGATGGCATGATGCAAACTGACCACAAAAAGGTGTTAGCAAAACTTTATCCGCCTATTTCGTACAACGTTAATGGGGAGCGTTTTTTAGCGCAGTGTGAGGTGGATGGTAATGCCTTTGACCGATTACAAAAAAGTGCGGTGGATTTGTTACAAATTATTGAACCAGCCACCTCCAATACGATGTTGTCCGATTGGGAACGTTTATGCGGCATAAAAACAGATTATACCAATAACTATCAAGCACGAGTAAAACGTGTCATTGCCAAGTTAAATGCGATTGGGGGCTTATCCATTCCCTATTTTAAACGTATTGCCGAAAGTATTGGATATCGCATCGAAATTAAAGAGTTTTCTCCCCTTGCGAATGATTTGCCAACGACGGGAGATTTAGCGCAATTTCGCAATGAAGCTCGCGACAACTTGATTTTTATGTGGCGAGTATCGGTGCTTAATGGGGATGACAATATTGTGTATTTTCGCGCAGGTAGCTCCTTTGCGGGTAATCATTTAGTGGAATTTGGTGACCCGATTATTGAGGAGTTCTTCCGAGACTTAAAACCTGCACATACTTACTGTTATTTTGCTTATCAAACAGGATCTTAATATATGAAAAGTTTAATGCCTCAAATTGATTCAAATGATGGCCTTTTCCACAATGGTAATCCAGCAACAGGCGAACAAGGCACGCGAGTAACCGATACGTGGCTTAATAATTTGCAAGACCGAGTACGCGATATACAAGCGGAAGCGCATTATGTGTTGCAAAAAGCGGAATTTACCCCGAAGGAAGAAACACAAACGCAGTTATATCAAGCGATTGTGAAGATTATTGATGATAACCGAAAAACGGCAAGTTTAACTCAAAAAGGCGAAACCAAACTCCACACAGGCTACGATAGCCAAAGTGAAGATTTAGCATTAACGCCTAAAACCGCTTATCAGCTAAAACAGCTTATTGACTCCAACATACGCTCTCTTGGCAATGTTATCCCTAACAGCAAAAAATCCTCTGCCGTAGATAGCAATAGTGCAGACACAGTTGCAACCAGTGCTGCGGTTAAAACGGCTTATGATCTCGCAAATAGCAAACAATCTCCCGCCACAACCTTAGCGGGCTATGGCATTGGAAATTTTAAAGTTGAACCTTTTGTTGGCGATATTAACACCCTTAAAACCGATGGTATTTATGCGATTACACAAGCAAGCCGTTCACAAAATCTACCTGTAGCTGGCAATAGTTGTCACATCCAAATTATTGCAGGAGGTGATGGTCATTGGTGTCGTCAAATTGCCTATATTGCTTATAGTACAGATATGTATGAGCGACATCAAACAAGTTATCAGACAGACAGTTGGTCGGCTTGGAAAAAACTCAATACCGATGGCATTCCTATTGGTGCGGTGGTGTCATTTCCGCGCGCGGTAACCAATCCAGTTGGCTTTTTAAAAGCCAATGGTACGACATTTAACCAACAAACCTTTCCTGATTTGTATCGGGTGTTGGGTAGCAACAAACTCCCTGACTTAACCCGTAGCGATGTGGGGATGACCGCTTATTTTGCCGTGGATAATATTCCTGCTGGTTGGATTGCCTTTGATGAGATTGCCACACAAGTTACCGAGCAACGTTACCCTGAGTTATATCGTCACTTAGTCGGCAATATATGGCTCTATTGCTCGTGTGCCTAAAGTAGCAGATAGATTTTTGCGTAATGTGGGTGATGGGCTATCGGTAGGACAAACACAAGAAGACGAGTTAAAACGACATGTACATAGAGTACCGATAGACTACGATTCTTGGTTCGACGACTCAAGTCAAGGAAGAAATAATTCGTATTTTGACTATACAACATTTACTCATTCTTCAGATTTGTGGAGTGTCAATAGTTATGATGATAGAGATGGCGATAATGGTTTTGTTTCACCTAAAAACACCTCTCAAATGGCAACAGGTGGTGCCGAAACTCGCCCTAAATCATTAATCCTCAAATTATGCATCAAAGCCATTAATAGCCTTGATGATGTGGTGTTTTGGATTAAATCTCACGGCGAAGTAACCAATGCTGGTGAGCTTGATGCAGGGCGATTAGCGCAAGATCTGCAAGATAAAGCAGACCGTAATCATACTCATACCGTGAGTCAGATTACGGATTTTAATCAAGCTACCTCTCAAATTATTAATGAGTCAATTACCTATCAAAGAATTGGTAATGTTGAAATTAGAAAATATCCTGACGGGACGATGATTCAAACAGGTTTAATTGTTTTTACTCGAGGCAATACTACAGTGCATACAGATCTCGTGCTGCCGATTGCATATGTAGATAAAGAGTATCGATGTTTTATTACAGAACGATACGAATCAAGGGCAAGCGGTAAGGGAGAATATAACTGGGTATTTATGCAAGCCAAAACGAATACAACAGCGACAGTAACAAGCTGGTATTTAGGGTCTGCAGATTGGATGACTATTGGGAGATGGAAATAATGACTATGTACTACAAAAACGGCTTTTTTGATGACGCAGACGGTGGTTTTGTCCCAGAAGGTGCGGTGGAAATTAGCCGAGATAAATATATTGAGTTACTTAACGGACAATCTCAAGGTAAACAAATCATCGCAGACAAAACAGGCAACCCCGTATTAATTGACCCTCAACCCAGTGCAGCACACGAGTTAAATCTTGACACACTTACGTGGGAAATTTCAGCTGAAAAACAAACCGCTCTTTTGGCTGAAACCCAAACTCGCCTTATCGCCAACATTGATGAGCACGCGGCAAAAATCTACAGCACTTGGACGAGGTTTGAATCTGAGTACCGTGAACGCCAAGCAGCTGCAGAAGCCTTTAAATCCGCAAATTATGAGGGCGAATGCAGTCGATATATCTCAGACTTTGCACAACGTGCAAAACTGGATAACAAGACCGCCACAAACTTGATTTTGACACAAGCAGCAGGACTCGAAAAATTGCAGGTTGAATTAGCTAATCAACGTATGCGCAAGTATGAACTTAAAGCCCCTAATCTCACTCTTGAGCAACTACAATCAATCTACGATAACATTATCAAGCAAATGGATAACTTGATGGAGGCATATCAAAATGGCTAAGGTTTATTTGGCGATGTACAAACACAAACGAGACTGGCGCAAAGAGCCAGTCAAAGCGATAGCCGACCGCATTACTCGATTTTGCACAAAGGGCAAATACTCGCACTGCGAGATTGCCATTGAGCGCATTGAGTTTACTAACGGACACCATTATGAGCATCAAACGGTGTTTAATTGCTACTCATCCAGCGTGCAAGATGGCGGGGTGCGCTGCAAACAGATTGATGTGTCTGATAACACCAAATGGGATTTAATCCCACTCAGCGATGTCACCGAGGCGCAAATTAAAGCCTATTTTGACCGCACTTTGGGTTGTAAATATGACTGGTGGGGTGCGCTAGGAATCGTACTTGGCATCAAACAAAAACGCTCAAAATATTTTTGTAGCGAATGGTGCTTTAATGCAATTTGTGGCGGGGAAAACGGCTGGCGGTTTAGTCCGAATCAACTTGCCGTAATGTTCAATAAAAGAAGAATTTAAAGGAGAGTTTACCCTGCACAAAGTTTAAAAAGACGGCGATAACAACGGCACTAGGAATGCTCGTTGTTACCAGCTACGCAGAACGTGCCTTCATATAGCCATACGCCGCCTACCTTGCGCAAGGCGGGCGGATTGTAACAAATCTTTTGATTAGGAGAAATATATGCAGTCAATTAAAGCAATCCGTTGCACATTTTGTAACAAATTATTGGCAAAAGTGGGGATAGTTGGTTATTTAGAAATCAAATGCCCTCGTTGCAAAACCGTTAATACTACACGTTAATTTGATTTGAGTGTCGGAATGCCTTGAGCATCGGAACGCCATAGAATAGAAAGGAAAAACTATGGCAAATCAAAACACCTTTAAACAAGCCCCGCTGCCATTTATCGGACAAAAACGAATGTTTCTCAAACAATTTGAGCAGATTTTAAATGAGAACATTCCCGATGACGGTGAGGGCTGGACAATTCTTGATACCTTTGGCGGTTCAGGCTTGCTCAGCCATACCGTCAAACGGTTAAAACCGAAAGCCCGAGTGATTTACAATGATTTTGATGGCTATGCGGAAAGATTGGCACACATTGATGATATTAACCAGTTGCGAGCCGAGCTTTACTCTGTAGTTGGTAACGCTACGTCAAAAAATAAACGTATGACGAAGGATTAAAGCAGAATGCATCAGAATTATTCAAAACTTCAAAGGATATAAAGATCTAAATTGCTTAGCGAGTTGGTTATTGTTCAGTGGGCAACAAGTGGCAACGCTTGATGACTTATTCCAACATAATTTCTGGCATTGTATTCGTCAATCTGATTATCCAAAGGCTGATGGCTATTTGGACGGCGTAGAGATTGTGAAAGAATCATTCCACACGCTTTTGCCTAAGTTTAGCAATGATCTGAAAGCGTTGTTTGTATTAGATCCACCTTACCTTTGCACCAAGCAGGAAAGCTACAAACAAGCCACTTATTTTGATTTGATTGATTTCTTGCGACTGGTCAATATTACGCGACCACCTTATATATTCTTCAGTTCAACGAAGTCGGAGTTTGTGCGGTTTATTGAGTATATGCAGGAAGATAAGATTGATAATTGGCAAGCCTTTGATAATGCGCAACGAATTGTAGTCAATGCCTCAGCAAGCTATTCAGGTAAGTATGAGGATAATATGGTTTACAAGTTCTAAACTCTGTAAAATTTAAACGCCCTTTAATGATGATTTAAAGGGCGTTTTTATCTAGGTTTAATCTGTGATTTATTTTGCATAAGCGTTTTAGTTTTATGCAAAATAAATCCCAACTTTATGCAAAAAGTTTTGCGAACTTATAATATCTATATTTTAAGTTCGCGTGTCTTTCAAAAATCATCAGCGCTGACTTCCCCTTCAGATAGCCCATAAAACCTGATACTGATATTTTAGCTGGGATTTTTAAGAGCATATGGATATGGTCTGGCATTGCATGCGCTTCTATTATCTCCACATTTTTATAGTCACATAACTGCCTCAATATTTGACCTATATCTGCTCTTAACTTTCCATAAATTGCTTTTCTTCTATACTTCGGGATAAATACAATGTGATACTTACAGTTCCATTTTGTGTGTGATAGACTTGAATCGTCACTGGTTTTACTTACCATGATAATCCTCCTATATGTTGAATTTTGGTTGTCAGCCTTGTTCATTATATAGCGAGGATTTTTTCTGTTCATCGCTTAAGCTATTTGGCTCCATACGCATAGCGTATGATTTTTATAGCCAGACTTTTGGCTGGCTATAATAAAAAACCCGAACTTTCATTCGGGTTTTCTTATATAGGAAATTAATTATTCTGCATCATCTACCATGTTAAGCATTTCAGCTAAGTTTGCACTTGCATCATCTGCAGTCATAACAAATTCATCAGCGATAGCAGCTTCATCTTCTTCAGATAATTTCGCTACGACATCATCAACTAAGCGATGTTTGTGACGATTTTGATGATACGCAAAACCTGTACCCGCAGGGATTAATCGACCCACGATTACGTTCTCTTTCAAGCCACGTAATTCATCACGTTTACCTGCCACTGCTGCTTCGGTAAGAACACGAGTAGTTTCTTGGAACGATGCGGCAGAGATGAAGGATTCAGTCGCAAGAGATGCTTTGGTGATACCCAATAATTCGCGTTCAAACTCAACTGGTGGTTTGCCTTCTGCTTCACGTTGACGGTTAACGATTTTCACACGAGCAACTTCTACTTGTTCCCCTTCAAGGAATTCTGAGTCGTAAGCTTTAGTAATTACCGCTTTACGTAACATTTGACGAACGATAACTTCGATATGTTTATCGTTGATTTTTACCCCTTGTAAGCGGTAAACATCTTGTACTTCGTTCACAATGTATTCAGTTACTGCGCGCACGCCACGTAAACGTAAAATATCATGTGGTGTTTCAGCACCATCAGAAATTACGTCGCCACGTTGTACCATCTCACCTTCAAATACGTTGAGCTGACGCCATTTTGGAATCATTTCTTCGTAAATTTCGCCTTCCGCAGGAGTAATTAATAAACGGCGTTTACCTTTAGTTTCTTTACCGAAAGACACGATACCAGAAATTTCAGCCAAGATAGCAGGCTCTTTTGGTTTACGTGCTTCAAATAAATCTGCAACGCGTGGTAGACCACCGGTAATATCTTTAGTACCCACAGATTCTTGCGGAATACGTGCTAATGGTTCACCCACTTTTACTGCTGCGCCATCGTCTAAACTTACGATTGCTTTACCAGGTAAGAAGTACTGTGCAAGAACATCAGTTTCAGGTAAGAAAATATCGTTGCCATTTGCATCAACCAATTTAATGGTTGGACGTAAATCTTTACCCGCAGTAGCACGTTCCCCCACATCTTGAACCACGATTGATGATAAACCTGTTAATTCATCAGTTTGACGCGTTACAGTTAAACCATCAATAATATCAACGAATTTCACAAAACCAGATACTTCAGAAACAACTGGCATTGTATGTGGATCCCAATTTGCGATAGTTTCGCCTGCTGTTACCTCTTGACCGTCACCTTTGCTTAACACCGCACCGTAAGGCACTTTATAGTGTTCTTTAGTTCGACCAAATGCATCGGTAATAGTTAATTCAGTATTACGAGACGTTAATACTAATTTACCTTCATCATTAGTAACGAATTTTGCATTCATTAAGTGTAATGTACCAGTGTTTTTAACTTGTACACTAGATTCTTTCGCTGCCGCAGATGCCGCACCACCGATATGGAACGTACGCATGGTTAACTGTGTACCAGGCTCACCGATAGATTGAGCAGCAATAACACCCACTGCTTCACCTTGGTTAATTAAATGACCACGAGCAAGATCACGACCATAACATTTCGCACATACACCAAAATCAGTATCACAAGTTACAACAGAACGTACTTTTACGCTGTCTACAGAGTTTGCATCCAACACATCACAGAGTTTTTCATCTAATAACGTGTTACGAGGAATTAATACTTCTTCTGTACCTGGTTTTAAAATATCTTCTGCAGCTACACGACCTAACACTAATTCACGAAGTGGAACTTTTTCATCACCACCTTCGATTAATGGGGTCATGACTAAGCCTTCGTGCGTACCACAGTCATCTTCTACGATCACTAAGTCTTGTGCTACATCAACTAAACGACGAGTTAAGTAACCTGAGTTCGCTGTTTTTAATGCAGTATCCGCCAAACCTTTACGTGCACCGTGGGTTGAAATAAAGTACTGTAATACGTTCAAACCTTCACGGAAGTTTGCTGTAATTGGAGTTTCGATGATCGAGCCATCTGGACGTGCCATCAAACCACGCATACCCGCTAACTGACGAATCTGAGCTGCAGAACCACGCGCACCAGAATCAGCCATCATAAAGATACTGTTAAAAGATGCTTGTTTTTCAGGATTACCTTCGCGGTTGATGACTTCTTCTTGAGATAAGTTTTCCATCATCGCTTTCGCTACGCGTTCATTCGCTGCAGCCCAAATATCGATTACTTTATTATAGCGTTCGCCTGCAGTCACAAGACCTGATTGGAATTGTTCTTGGATCTCTGCCACTTCTTCTTCCGCTGCAGAAATAATTTCGTATTTCTTCGCTGGAATTTCCATATCATCAATACCAACTGATGAACCAGAACGTGCCGCATAAGCAAAACCGGTATACATAATTTGGTCAGCAAACATTACCGCTTCTTTTAAACCTAAACGACGATATGCTTCGTTAATCAGTTTAGAAATAGCTTTTTTACCTAATGTTTGGTTGAACAATGAATAAGGCATGCCTTTCGGCGCGATCATCCATAAAATTGCACGACCGATAGTTGTACCAGTCAGCGTGGTTTTCGCATCAAATTCGCCAGCTTCATTCTTCACATATTCAGTAATACGTACTTTCACGCGAGAATGTAATTCTGCTTCACCTGTACGATATGCTTTTTCAGCTTCGCGAGGATCTTGCAATAACATGCCTTCGCCTTTACCGTTCACTTTTTCGCGGGTCATATAGTAAAGACCTAATACCACGTCTTGTGATGGAACGATAATCGGATCACCGTTTGCTGGTGAAAGCACGTTGTTGGTTGACATCATCAACGCACGAGCTTCTAATTGAGCTTCAAGCGTTAATGGAACGTGTACCGCCATTTGGTCACCATCGAAGTCCGCGTTGAACGCCGCACAAACGAGTGGGTGTAATTGAATCGCTTTACCTTCGATTAAGATCGGTTCAAATGCTTGGATACCCAAACGGTGAAGTGTTGGCGCACGGTTCAATAGAATTGGGTGTTCACGAATAACTTCTGCAAGAATATCCCAAACGATCGCATCTTCACGCTCAACCATTTTCTTAGCCGCTTTGATTGTCGTTGCATAACCACGGCTTTCTAATTTAGCGTAGATAAACGGACGGAATAATTCCAATGCCATTTTCTTTGGTAAACCACATTGGTGTAAGTGCAAGTATGGACCAACAGTAATTACAGAACGACCTGAATAGTCAACACGTTTACCTAATAAGTTTTGACGGAAACGACCTTGTTTACCTTTGATCATATCCGCTAATGATTTTAATGGACGACGGTTAGAACCCGTAATTGCACGACCACGGCGACCATTATCTAATAATGCATCAACAGATTCTTGTAACATGCGTTTTTCGTTGCGCACAATAATATCTGGCGCAATTAAATCTAATAAACGTTTTAAACGGTTGTTACGGTTGATTACACGACGATATAAATCGTTCAGATCTGAAGTTGCAAAACGACCACCATCAAGTGGTACTAATGGACGTAAATCTGGTGGAAGAACTGGTAATACAGTCATTACCATCCACTCTGGTTTATTACCAGATTGAATAAATGCTTCTAATAATTTTAAACGTTTAGTGATTTTTTTACGTTTAGTTTCAGAGTTAGTTTCTTGTAATTCTTCACGTAATTTTTCACATTCAACTTCAAGATCCATACCTTTTAAAAGATCTTGAATCGCTTCAGCACCCATTTTTGCTTCGAATTCATCTTGCCAACGATCTTCAGCATCAAGGTATTGTTCTTCAGTTAATAATTGACCGCGCTCTAAGTCTGTCATACCTGGTTCAGTCACGATGTACATTTCAAAGTAAAGTACACGTTCGATATCACGCAATGGCATATCTAAAAGTAAACCAATACGAGATGGTAACGATTTTAAGAACCAAATATGTGCAACTGGTGATGCAAGTTCAATGTGCCCCATACGTTCACGACGAACTTTAGTTTGAGTGACTTCAACACCACATTTTTCACAAATCACACCACGGTGTTTTAAACGTTTATATTTACCACATAAACATTCGTAATCTTTTACAGGCCCGAAGATACGTGCACAGAAAAGACCATCACGTTCAGGTTTGAACGTACGGTAGTTAATGGTTTCAGGTTTCTTCACTTCACCAAATGACCAAGAACGGATCATATCTGGGGAAGCTAACCCAATTTTAATCACATCAAAATCTTCACTGGTTTTTGATTGTGCTTTTAAAAACTTAACTAAGTCTTTCACAAATGTTCTCCTGTCGGAGTTAAAGGTTTAAAGTGCGGTTGAAAATTTCGATGTTTTTCTACCACACTTCGGCGATTTTTTTTCGTAAGGCGAGTGAATCATAAATTCTTCACTCCCCTACTGATTACTCTTCGTCTAACTCGATATTTAAACCAAGTGAGCGGATTTCTTTCATAATTACATTGAAAGATTCCGGTGTGCCTGGGTCCATGTGTTGATTACCACTTACGATATTTTTATACATCTTCGTACGACCATTCACATCATCAGATTTCACCGTTAACATTTCTTGTAAGGTATAAGCTGCACCATATGCTTCAAGCGCCCATACCTCCATCTCACCGAAACGTTGACCACCGAATTGAGCTTTACCACCCAATGGTTGTTGTGTAACAAGGCTATAAGAACCAGTTGAACGAGCATGCATTTTGTCATCAACTAAGTGGTTCAATTTGAGCATGTACATATAACCTACTGTTACTGGACGCTCGAATTTCTCGCCTGTACGGCCATCATATAAAGTGATTTGACCTGAAGTTGGTAATCCACCAAGTTTTAATAACTCTTTGATTTCAGCTTCAGCTGCACCATCAAATACTGGTGTCGCAACTGGTAAACCTTTACGTAGATTTTCAGCTAAACGCAATACTTCTTCATCAGTGAAGGTACTTAAATCCACTTTTTGTGAGCCATTACCTAAGTCATACGCTTTTTGAATATAACCACGTAATTTTTCCACTTCTTGTTTTTGTTTAAGCATTGCATTGATTTGATCACCAATACCTTTCGCAGCTAAACCTAAGTGGGTTTCAAGGATCTGACCGATGTTCATACGAGATGGTACGCCCAGTGGGTTCAATACAATCTCAACGGGTTGGCCATTCTCATCGTATGGCATATCTTCAACTGGGTTAATTTTCGAGATAACACCTTTGTTACCATGACGCCCCGCCATTTTATCACCTGGTTGGATTTGACGTTTCACCGCGAGGTAAACTTTAACCACTTTTAACACGCCCGGTGCAAGATCATCACCTTTGATGATTTTCTTACGTTTCACTTCAAGTTTATGTTCAAACTCTTTACGAAGTTCTTCGTATTGCTCTGCAAGCTGTTCTAATTGATTTTGTTTTTCTTCATCTACAATGGTTTGTTCTAACCATTTAGTGCGATCTACTTTATCTAATTGCGCTGCATCAGCACCACTAGAAATAAGAAGATTACGAACACGAGCAAATAATCCAGCTTCTAAAATCTCTAACTCTTCAGTTAAATCTTTTTTCGCTTCACGAAGCTGCATTTCTTCGATTTCTAATGCACGTTTATCTTTTTCTACGCCATCACGAGTAAAGACTTGAACATCAATAACTGTACCTGATGTACCGTTTGGCACACGCAATGAAGAATCTTTAACATCAGAAGCTTTTTCACCAAAGATTGCGCGTAAAAGTTTTTCTTCTGGGGTTAATTGAGTTTCACCTTTAGGCGTTACTTTACCTACTAAGATATCACCACCTTTAACCTCTGCACCAACATAAACAATACCAGATTCATCAAGTTTGCTTAACGCTGATTCACCTACGTTTGGAATATCCGCAGTGATTTCTTCTGCACCTAACTTGGTATCACGTGCAACACAAGATAATTCTTGAATATGGATGGTAGTGAAACGGTCTTGTTGAACAACACGTTCAGAAACTAACATTGAGTCTTCGAAGTTATAACCGTTCCAAGGCATGAACGCCACTCGAATATTTTGACCTAATGCAAGCTCACCTAAATCAGTCGAAGGACCGTCTGCTAATACTTCACCACGATTGATTGGATCGCCTAAATTCACACAAGGAATTTGGTTAATACAAGTATTTTGGTTAGAACGGGTATATTTAATTAAATTATAAATATCAATACCAGCTTCACCTGCAATGGTTTCATCTTCATTTACTTTAATAACGATACGAGAAGCATCGACGTACTGAACTGTACCACCACGTTTTGCAACAACCGCAACACCTGAGTCAAGTGCGATTGGTTTTTCCATACCTGTACCAACTAATGGTTTGTCAGCACGTAATGTTGGAACTGCTTGACGTTGCATGTTCGCCCCCATCAACGCACGGTTCGCATCGTCATGCTCAAGGAATGGAATCAATGCAGCCGCAACAGATACCACTTGTTGTGTCGAAACGTCCATATAGTGAATATCTTCAGGTTTATATAAACCTGATTCACCACGTTCACCACGTGCAGTAACAAAAGCATCAGTAAAACGGTTATTTTCGTCTAAATTTGAGTTTGCCTGTGCAATGATATAGTTTGCTTCATCAATTGCAGATAGGTATTCAATTTCTTCAGTAACTTGGCCATCAACCACTTTACGATATGGTGTTTCTAAGAAACCATAATCATTCGTACGTGCAAAAGCAGAAAGTGAGTTGATTAAACCGATGTTTGGACCTTCAGGGGTTTCAATCGGACATAAACGACCATAGTGGGTATTATGTACGTCACGCACTTCAAAGCCTGCGCGCTCACGCGTTAAACCGCCTGGACCTAATGCAGAAATACGACGTTTGTGCGTGACTTCTGATAATGGGTTATTTTGGTCCATAAATTGCGAAAGTTGTGAAGAACCAAAGAATTCTTTCACCGCTGCAGAAATTGGTTTTGGATTAATTAAGTCTTGCGGTGTGATTGCATCTAAATCACCTAAAGATAAGCGTTCTTTCACCGCTCTTTCTACACGCACTAAACCAATACGGAATTGGTTCTCCGCCATCTCACCTACGCTACGGATACGACGGTTACCTAAGTGGTCAATATCATCCACTTCGCCGCGACCATTACGGATGTCGATCAATTTACGCATTACCGCAATAATATCTTCATTGCTTAAAGTGCCTGAACCTTCACCTTCTGCGATCGCTAAAGAACGATTGAATTTCATACGACCGACAGCAGATAAATCATAACGCTCTGCAGAGAAGAATAAATTATTGAATAATGCTTCTGAAGATTCTGGTGTTGGTGGTTCACCCGGACGCATCATACGATAAATTTCGTAAAGCGCACTGGTTTTATCATAAGTTGGATCGACACGCAGCGTTTCAGAAATATATGGACCGTAATCTAAATCATTAGTAAATAAAGTTTCGATCGTGGTGTAACCTGCTTGCGCTAATTTTGCAAGAGTCTCTAAAGAAATCTCACCGTTTGCAGGGCAAATAATTTCACCAGACTCTAAATCAACATAATCTTTCGACGCAACTTTACCTAAAATATATTCAGAAGGTACAACGACTTGTGAAATTTTATCTTTTTCTAATGCCTTGATATGGCGTGCAGTAATACGACGACCACGTTCAACATAAACTTTGCCATTTGCTTCAATATCAAAAGAAGCCGTTTCACCACGTAAACGTTCTGGCACTAAAGTCATTAACAATTTATCGCCAGCGATTTCAAAGGTAATTTTATCAAAGAATAAGTTTAAGATTTCTTCAGTGGTGTAGCCTAATGCACGAAGAATGATTGTTGCTGGTAATTTACGACGACGGTCAATACGCGCAAATAAGTTATCTTTTGGATCGAATTCAAAATCTAACCAAGAACCACGGTAAGGGATAATACGTGCGTTATAAAGCACTTTACCTGAAGAATGGGTCTTACCTTTGTCAGAATCGAAGAATACGCCTGGACTACGGTGTAATTGTGAAACGATAACACGCTCGGTACCATTAATTACGAAAGTACCGTTATCAGTCATTAATGGGATTTCACCCATATAAACTTCATTTTCTTTAATATCTTTAACTGCGCGTGAAGAAGATTCTTTATCGTAGCTCACTAAACGTAATTTTACACGTAAGCCTGCTGCATAAGTTGAGCCACGAATTTGGCACTCACGTACATCAAATTCAGGTTCTTCTAAACGATAATCTACATATTGTAATTCTGTATAGCCATTATTGCTTACAATAGGGAATACAGAACGGAATGCCGCTTCTAAACCTTGCTGACCTTCAGGATCTTTTTGAATAAATTTATCAAAAGAATCCAACTGAATGGTTAATAAATAAGGAACATTTAAAACTTGCGGACGTTTACCGAAATCTTTACGAATTCGTTTTTTTTCAGAATAGGAGTAACCCATTGGTTTTCCTCTGCTAACTGTTCAGTGACCTAGCCACAAACTAACTGTGACGTGAATGACCGTTAAAATGACCGCACTCTGAACCTTACTTCTGTAGTGGGGTGACAACTCAAATTACATAGGACGACAATTTGAGCAAAACAACGACAATAACGGTGAATTTGTCATTGTATGGATGTGCTTTCTATCAAAAACACGGTTAAATTAAACAATAAAAGGTCAAAATTAATTAAAAATCAATCTAAATCTTTGCTAATTTTAAGGCGGTAAATTTTAAATGAATGCAGCTTTCTCGTCAAGTTTAAAACTTATATAGAAATTTTATGAAACAAAAAACCGCACTTTAAAAAAGTGCGGTTTAAAATCTATCAATTCTTTAAATTATAAAGAAGTTTGATCAACAGCAACACCTGCACCCATAGTGCTAGAGATGCTTACTTTCTTGATGAAGATACCTTTAGCAGTAGTCGGTTTTGCTTTGTTTAAAGCAGCCAATAATGCTTGAAGGTTTTCTTTTAATTGAACTTCAGAGAAGTTTGCTTTACCGATAGTGGTGTGGATGATACCGTTTTTATCATTACGATAACGGATCTGACCAGATTTAGCATTTTTAACTGCTTCAGCAACGTTTGGTGTTACAGTACCAACTTTAGGGTTTGGCATTAAACCACGTGGGCCTAATACTTGACCTAATTGACCAACAACACGCATTGCATCAGGAGAAGCGATAACAACATCAAAGTTCATTTCGCCTTTTTTGATTTGCTCTGCTAAATCTTCCATACCTACTAAATCAGCACCTGCTGCTTTAGCCGCATCTGCGTTAGCACCTTGAGTGAACACAGCTACGCGTACTTCACGACCAGTACCGTGTGGTAATACAGTTGCACCACGAACGTTTTGGTCAGATTTACGAGGATCGATACCTAAGTTTACTGCAACGTCAACACTTTCAACGAATTTAGCTGTTGCGAATTGTTTTAATACCGCGATCGCTTCGTTGATTTCGTATGCTTTAGTAGAATCTACGCCAGCTTTGATTGCTTTCATTTTTTTAGTCAATTTAGCCATCGTATTATTCCTCCACCACTAAGCCCATAGAGCGAGCAGTACCAGCAATTGATTTCATTTTGGTTTCGATAGACGCGCCAGTCATATCTGCTGCTTTAGTTTCAGCGATTTGACGAACTTGATCTAAAGTTACTTTACCCACTTTCTCTTTGTTCGGTTTACCAGAACCAGATTTGATACCTGCAGCTTTTTTCAATAATACTGCTGCTGGTGGAGTTTTAGTTACGAAAGTAAATGAACGGTCTGCATATACAGTGATAACAACTGGAATAGGTAAACCTTTTTCTAAACTCTCAGTACGAGCGTTGAATGCTTTACAGAATTCCATGATGTTCACACCTTGTTGACCTAATGCAGGACCAACTGGTGGTGATGGGTTTGCCATACCAGCTGCAACTTGCAACTTAACGTAGGCTTGGACTTTTTTTGCCATTTTAGTTTCCTCTAATTGGGTAATAACGCTATTAAATAGCTCCCCGATAATTTTCAGTGCAACATTCATTGCACCACACAAAAATATGAGCCTCGAAAGGCTCATAATGGGCGCGTATTATATAAAAAGTGCGGTTGTTTTTCAAGCGCTTATTAAATCCACTATAAGAAATTATTGTGCATCACCAATTAATACTGAATCCAAAGCAATTTCAATCATATCATTGAATGTTAATTGACGCTCTTCTGCTGTGGTTTGTTCGTGTGTACGAATGTGATCAGAAACAGTACAAATCGTTAATGCTTTAGCACCATATTCTGCAGCCACACCATAAATTCCTGCCGCTTCCATTTCCACACCTAAAATGCCGTATTTTTCCATTACATCGAACATTTCTACATCAGGTGTATAGAATAAATCCGCAGAGAATAAATTACCTACACGAACTGCTTTTCCTTTTGCTTTTGCAGCTTGAACAGCGGCTTGTGCCATATCGAAGTCAGCAATAGCTGCAAAGTCGTTATCGTTGAAACGAATACGGTTTACTTTTGAATCAGTACATGCGCCTAAACCGATAATTACATCGCGCACTTTTACGTCCATACGAACAGCACCACAAGAACCTACACGGATAATTTTTTTCACACCGTATTCAGTGATTAATTCTTTCGCATAAATAGAGCAAGATGGAATCCCCATACCGTGGCCCATAATAGAAATCTTACGACCTTTGTAAGTACCGGTATAACCAAGCATATTACGAACATTTGTTATCTCTACTGCATCTTGCAAAAACGTTTCTGCAATGTATTTTGCACGAAGTGGATCGCCTGGCATTAAAACAACATCAGCAAATGCGCCTTCAGGAGCGTTAATATGTGGAGTCATAATTTTCCTTCCTTTTTTCAAATGTAAAAATAAAAAGTGCGGTCATTTTTCACCGCACTTATCCGAGAATTAAAGCGCTGCTGCACCGAGTCCGATGAACAAGCCTGCAATCGTTGCACTCATTAAGTTTGCTAAAGTACCTGCAATTACCGCTTTTAAGCCTAAACGCGCAACATCACTACGACGGTTTGGCGCCATTCCACCTAAACCACCGATTAAGATCGCAATTGAGCTGAAGTTAGCAAAACCACAAAGTGCGAAAGTAATAATCGCTTTGGTTTTTTCAGTTAATACAATCGCAGAATCTGGTTGCAAGTATTTTGCAAATTCAAGGTAACCTACGAATTCGTTAACCGCTAATTTCATCCCGATCATTTGTCCTGCGATACCCGCTTCGGTACCGTCAGTTACACCGATTAAGTATGCTAATGGTTTGAAAACTAAACCAAAGATAGATTGTAAAGTTACGTCGCCATAGCCGAACCAGCCACCAACGCCACTTAAAATACCGTTAATTAATGCAATTAAACCAACGAATGCGATTAACATTGCACCCACGTTTAATGCAATTTGCATACCTGCACTCGCACCACCCGCCATTGCTTCAAGTACGTTAGTTAGTTTTTCTGAATCATTGTCTTCCGGTTGTTTATCAGAGAATTGTTCTGTTTGTGGGAACATTAATTTCGCAAATAATAAACCAGCAGGTGCCGCCATAAATGACGCTGCGATTAAGTATGTCAATGGCACGCCCATTCCAGCATAACCAGCCATTACTGAACCCGCGATAGACGCCGTACCACCCACCATGATGGCAAATAATTCAGATTGGGTCATATTTTTAATGTAAGGGCGAACCACCAATGGTGCTTCAGTTTGACCAACGAAAATATTAGCCGCAGCAGACATGGATTCTGCTTTTGAAGTACCCAATGCTTTTTGTAATGCACTGCCTAATACTTTAATCACCACTTGCATAATGCCAAGATAATAAAGCACGGAGATTAAGCCAGAGAAGAACACAATAATTGGTAATACTTTCACTGCAAAAATGAAACCAGAAGGTTTACTTGGATCAGCTAAACCACCAAATACAAAGTTAATACCTTCGTTACCGTAAGCAATAACATTTGATACGGCATCAGCAGTTGCACCAAGTGCTTGTTTACCTGCTGGCACATATAAAATAAGGGCGGCAAATCCAACTTGGATTGCTAACGCCCCGAGCACGGTTCTGATACTAATCGCTTTACGATTATTGGAAAGTAACACGGCAATAGCGATTAATACGACCATTCCCAAAATGCTGCTTAACACACTCATTTGATTCCCCTAGATTGGTTAAGTTAATAAAAAAGTCGGCTTATTCTACTTGTTTTCTCACAAAAAGTCGGCGAATTTTCACCGCACTTTTTTGTAAACGACTACAAAATAGTCAAAACCTTGTTAATTCCACATTGACGCGCATAAGCAGCCAATGCATTAGTTTCTTCCGCACTTGGAATATGCGTTGATAACCCAGTTTCATCGCGCGCTCCTTTACTATGCACACGGATAATTTTTAATGCCACATCAGGATAATTTAGTAAAAGTAACGCAACTTTGCCCACCAAATATTCAGCATCAAAAAAATTATTTAAAAAAACTAACCGCACTTCTTCCACTTTATTTAACGGCAACAAGGCTGTCAGATTTTGTAAATTTCGCTCAAGTTTATCGTTCTTTATATGTAAACGTTCTGGTATTACTTGCTGTGGTACAATGCCCGCTTGATTTTGTCGGTCAAAACAGAGCGTTTGTAAACCAGCGCCCTCCCCTTTCAGATCGAATAAAAATTTATCAGTGACATCGATTAATGAACGAATACGATCAAACTCAAAAAAGCCACTACTATCCAAATAACAAGTCAATCCTTGCGAACGTAAAGCCTCAAATAGTGGCACCAGTTTTTTATGATGGATAGTCGGTTCACCGCCTGAAATTGTGACACCTCTAATAAATGGAACCGCTTCCATAACCTGTTCATACAAATACTGCAAACTAACCAATTTCGCATTTTCCGTATAACGAGGAATAGTTTCTGGATTATGGCAATACAAGCAATTTAGCTTGCAACCTTGCAGAAAAATACTCGAACGATTGCCTTGCCCCTCTACATTTGAAAAAGGAATAATCCGATGTAACGGCACAAAAATCTCAGATAGTGCGATCATTTTTCCAATTATTTTTCAGCGGTGACATCTTTTTCATCGCGTAATTGGCGATCAAACACGTTGGCACATTCATCCGTACCCGAACCATACCAGGTTGTATCGCGTAATGCGACTTCGCCTTTACGGTATTTTTCAACTTCACTTTTCTTCACTAGATAACCTGTAACGCGAATTAAATCCGTATTTTTCAAATAGGTGGTAATGTAGCGATAGCCCAAAGAGAATGCACCATCAATAATATCTACGACCGCATCGCAGTGATCCACATAGGTTTGATCAAAGGCGAATAAATCCCCTGTACCAGATGGGAAATATTTATGGAACGGTGCAGACTGTTTTAAATGTGCAAGTAACGTTGGCTCTTCGCCCACACGAATACGATGAGCCGGTGCGTTACGTTTGTCTTCTTCGTGGTTACTTGCGCCAACTTGCGCGTGTAATAAATAACGATTGCCAGTGCGTTCAGCATAAACCCCTTCATGTGCCTCGGTGATTTCTTTAAGTTTATCCATAATTGCTGTCGCAATTTCATCACCACGAGCACTCTTACCAAAGGTTTCATTTAATCCCTCACATTGCAATAAATGATTCGCTGCATCTGCCAAGCCCACAATTGCAAACATCCCCGTAAAATTAGTACGTTTGATAAAGCCTTCTTTTTCGAGGAATGAACTGTTAAAGAAATTACTTTCTTCCACTACAAATTTATGTCGTTTATCCATGGTTGAAAGAGCACATTTCGCCACATGTGGTAGTAATTCGTTTACCATTTCATCTGCACTTTTACACGCGCGAGCAATCGTCCCTAGACGTAAACGCGTTAATGTGTAAGCACCGCCACATTCTGGAAGTGCGTTATAGCAACTTGCTACGCCATATTCTTCACCTAGATCGGAAATATAATAAGCATCGTTTGCAAAAGATGGCTTAGAAACCAATAAACAGGCTTTTGCTGCAAGTTCAGCAAACTCACGACTCGTTTTAGATTTGTCATAACGAATGGTCATATTCGGTGTTGGCGCGTTAAGCTCAATCACCGCGCGTAAAATCAAGCGACCTGCTTTCGTATCATAAGGCCCAACATTGGCATGACAAAATGAATCAGGCACAGTTTTGTCGATATGATTTAAGAAACGTTTAATTTTTATGTAGTCTTTTTCTTCACCGGTAATGAAAGGTTCGAGCAATACATCAAGACGACCAACATAAACAGGATAAGTCGTAATCGATGGCACATGAGAGTAAAGAATCAATAATCCATCAAGTGCCTCATCTAGATCTTTTGGTGGCGGTAATTCTAAAAATTCGCAGCCTTTTTGGATATACACATTGTAATCAGGCAGGATATAACGAGGACGATAAATCGCGTAACCTTCACATAAATCACAGATCATCTGATTCTGTAAAAAGCCCCATTCTTCATCGGTATAACCAAGCAAATCACGAGGATCAAATAAACGCTCAGCAATATTGCCTAATGTCATTAATTTTTGATGATAAGTCAGATTATTGGCTTTTACAGTATCGAGAATATCTTGAAGTGAAGCTAACATAATGTCCCCCTTTAAAAATGGTTTTGTATTGTACGCAATGGTAACAAAATAGACAATTTTGAAAATGTGAGCGAGATCACATTTTCAGAAATAAAACCTGAGGCAAACGATTAACCATTAAAATAAAAAATATAGAATTTAGATGGTAGAGAGAAAAGGATTTTACTGGCAGAACAGAAAATGTCCGCCAGTTTTAATTTGATTGGTGCATTTTAAATGTTACCACTTGGATAACACATTTTATTAACAAAAGGGATTATCTCTTGTAATGCTTGTTGAATAGAAATTAGCCCTAGATTCATTTGAGTCTCTTTTCCTGCGGGTGGGCAAAATGCAAGATGCTTATCGACATCATTAATCGGTTTCCAGCGTCTCGGCTGAGAAGAACGGCTATTTGGATAAAATCCGATTGTCGGAATATTAAAAGCACTACTCAAATGCAATGGCCCAGTAGATCCCGCAATAAATAAATCCGCACAAGCCAAAGAATGAGCAAAATCCACTAAACCTTTATTCTTATCGTAAACGACTACACGTGAATCATTCACCAAATTTGCCAATTCATGGGCTTTTTCACTTTCGCCAGGTCCTGCTGTCAGCACAACATTGCAATCAAACTCAGCCAATAAGCCTTTAATTAAATCTGTATATTGCGCTAAAGAAAGATTCGTAGCTGAACCACCAGAACCGCTATGCACAAAGATCCATTTTTTATTTGCGGAAAGCCCTAAACTCTCTTGCAAGAAAATGCGTTGATTTTCCACCGCACTTTTCTCAAAGGTTAAATAAGGCGGTTTAGGTTCAACAATTGGCATATTATGCTTTTGCAAAAAAGCTCGAACTAAATCTTGATTGTATTCTGCTTCCGATTTTTCAGAACAAGAACGGCGTTGTGTTAAACGGTGATTATAGAGAATTTGAACCCATTTAGTCGCAGGCACAAGGCGATATTTAATCCCGCTTTTCCAAGCGAGCTTTCCATTATGGGTATTGGAAAAGAAACTAATCATTCCATCAAACTGCTGCGCTTTGATTTCCTGCACAAGACGATTGAAATCCGTTTTATCATTTTTTTTGCTATCAATAATAACACTATCAATAAACGGACAAACTTCCGCTAAAGGCGCAGTATAACTCGGAACAAGTGCGGTTAATTTTAAAGAAGGATTCGATAACTTCAACATAGCAAAAGCGGGCCATGCTTGCATAAAATCGCCTAATTTATCATTACGAATAACTAAGATCTTTTCCATAATTTCTCCGCTAAAATAAAAAACCGCACTCGAAAGTGCGGTCGTATTTTATGTTATTTTTGTGGATTATAAAACATCAACACAATTTAAGTCTTCGAAAGATTGTTCTAAGCGTTTAGACATAGATTCTTCCATTTTACGTAACCAAACACGTGGATCGTAGTATTTTTTGTTTGGTGCATCTGGACCTTCTGGGTTACCTAATTGACCTTGAAGATAAGCTTCATTTGCTTTATAGAAGTTCAAAATACCATTCCAAGATGCCCATTGAGTATCGGTATCAATGTTCATTTTGATTGCACCGTAGCTAATTGCTTCGCGGATTTCTTCGCGGCTAGAACCAGAACCACCGTGGAAAACGAAGTTAATTGGTTTAGCAGGAAGATTACGTTCTTTCGCAACGAACTCTTGTGATGCACCTAAAATAGATGGTTTTAATTTTACGTTACCTGGTTTGTAAACACCATGTACGTTACCGAATGCAGCAGCAACGGTAAAGTTAGGACTTACTGGATTTAATTGATCGTAAACATAAAGTACGTCAGATGGTTGAGTATATAAACGCGACTCATCAACACCAGAATTATCTACACCATCTTCTTCACCACCGGTAATACCGATTTCAATTTCAAGGGTCATCCCCATTTTATCCATACGAGCGAGGTATTCACGGCAGATTGCCATATTTTCTTCCATTGGCTCTTCAGAAAGGTCAAGCATGTGAGAAGAGAATAATGGACGGCCAGTTTCTGCGAAGTGTTTTTCACCAGCATCAAGTAAACCATCAATCCATGGAAGTAATTTTTTTGCAGCGTGGTCAGTGTGAAGAATAACAGGAACACCGTATTCTTTAGCTAAAGTATGAACGTGTTTCGCACCAGCGATCGCACCAAGTACATCAGGACGAGCACCGCTTGCAGGTTTAATACCTTTACCCGCATAAAACGCCGCACCACCGTTAGAAAATTGGATAATAACTGGCGCTTTTACGCGTGCAGCAGTTTCTAACACGGCATTAACTGAGTCAGAACCTACGCAATTTACCGCAGGGATAGCAAAGTTATGCTCTTTTGCATAAGCAAAGATTTTTTGCACATCTTCACCTGTTACTACACCAGGTTTCACGATATCTAATAATTTAGCCATACTTGTGTTTCCTTTTTATGTTTAGCGAGACAAACCCGCAATTTGAGAATTTTTTGACTTTTTTATTGATGGCGACATTTTAATGCTCGCCATCGATATGTCACATAGGAAAAGTGCGGTTAGTTTTTCGCACGTTTTTCAAGAATTTCTACTGCAGGTAATACTTTGCCTTCTACGAATTCTAAGAACGCACCGCCACCCGTTGAAATGTAAGAGATCTTGTCTGCAATACCGAATAAATCGATAGCCGCTAATGTATCACCACCACCTGCGATAGAGAATGCATCGCTGTTTGCAATTGCGTGAGAAATAATTTCGGTCCCTTTACGGAAATTAGGGAATTCGAACACACCAACTGGGCCATTCCATAAAACGGTTTTTGCATTTTTGATGATTTCTGCCAATTGTTCTGCAGATTTATCACCAATATCGAAGATAGATTCCTCATCTTTCACTTCGTTTACTGCTTTTTCTGTTGCAGCTGCAGTTTCAGTGAACTCCAAACCAACACGTACATCAACTGGCACAGGAATATCTGTATTTGCAGCTAATTCTTTCGCAACTGGAATTAAATCAGCTTCATGTAAAGATTTACCTACATTGTGGCCAGCTGCCGCAATGAAAGTATTTGCAATACCACCGCCCACAATAATTTGGTCAGCGATTTTTGAAAGAGAATTTAATACTTCTAATTTAGTTGAAACTTTAGAACCACCAACAATAGCCACCATTGGACGAGCAGGTTCTTTTAATGCTTTACCTAATGCATCTAATTCAGCAGCTAATAATGGACCTGCACAAGCGATTGGTGCAAATTCTGCAACGCCATAAGTTGAAGCTTGCGCACGGTGAGCGGTACCAAACGCATCCATTACAAATACATCGCAAAGTGCGGCATATTTTTTACCTAATTCTGGATCGTTTTTCTTCTCACCTTTGTTCACGCGTACGTTTTCTAAAACAACAATTTCGCCTTCTTTAACATCTACGCCATTTAAATAGTCTTGTTCTAAACGAACATTAAAACCTGCGTCTTTTAAGTAATCAACAACTGGTTGTAAAGAATCTTCTGGTTTGAATTCACCTTCAGTTGGACGACCTAAGTGAGAAGTTACCATCACTTTTGCGCCTTTTTCTAAGGCTAATTTTAAAGTAGGAATGGTCGCACGAATACGCGCATCTGAGGTCACTTTGCCATCTTTTACTGGCACATTAAGATCCGCACGGATAAATACACGTTTACCGGCTAAATCTAAATCGGTCATTTTGATTACTGACATAATCTATCCTCTTGTTAAGTTAAAATTAAAATTGAAAACTTTTCGTATTATACCTACTTCGCGCTAGGTTGTAACGATTTAGATCAAAGAAATTCTTATTTGCTTTGGCAATTCATTACCTGCCATTTTTTATCATAACAAATGAATAATTCGTTTCGGCTTGCTCCTAAATAAGCATTTTTTAATTGTGGATTATGTTGTTTCATCCAACGAAAAAGTTCATTACGGCTTAAATTTTGATTCGGTAATTTTAATGAGCTAAATAATTCCTGCTCCTTAGCAAAATATTGCTGGGCAGAATCAAATGCACAGCTACCATGTTTTTCCCATTCACCTTGCAATAATTGTTCACCTGGTGAGATAGCCAAATATTGTGCTAATAAATCTTTTGGCAAGGCTAGTAAATCACCCTTGCAAAAACGTGGATGATCCGTCACTGAAAGTGCATTTGCATTTTGAGGCCACAGCCCATGAACGACCCAACCTAAAGAGCGGTTATTTCCACATTGATATTGAGAGGAGGAAGGTAGCTGATTACCATATTTTTCACGCTGAATATCACAAAACCCAGGAGACCAAGATAATGCCAACATATAATAATCGACAGACGCCTTTGCGTTTTGCCCGATAGGATCATCACGCATAATCACATCATAATTGGCAAAAACATTCGGATTTTTCACCGCACTTTTTTCAATATCCGTCTGTTTTGTCTCAAATTTAGGCTCAGATACTTGTGTTTGCTTAGTCTGTTCGATTACGGGAGAAGATGATTGATTTTTAGCTTTAGTTGAATCGGTAAAATACTGCCAAATTGCTAATACAACGAGGACAATAAGAGAAAGGGAGGAAGTGAATTTTTTCATAAATTTTGTTTAGTTTTTGTCAATCAAGTTTTTGTCGGCTATAATTCGCCGCTTTCAATTTTCTATTAAGGATCACAATGGCATTACTCATCACTAGCAAATGTACCAATTGCGATATGTGCTTACCAGAATGCCCGAACGAAGCCATTTCTATTGGCGATGAGATTTATGTGATCGATCCTGTACTTTGCACGGAATGTGTCGGCCATTACGAAACGCCAACCTGCCAAAAAGTTTGCCCAATCACTAACTGTATTAAGCCCGATCCTGAACATCAAGAAACTGAAGAACAGCTTTGGGAACGCTTTGTGATGATTCATCATTCGGATAAATTGTAATTTTTAAAGCAACTGAAATATGACTTATTATCTTCTAAAAGAGTGTGGTTAATTTTGAGCTTATTTTTATTATCAAAAAACTGAAATTTTTCACCGCACTTTTATCTATAAAAAGAACTATATTGAGTGACTTTTCTTCACATTATCCCGCTACGGCTGGTAAATATCCCCATTGAATTAAAAATGGAATGACCATAATCATCACGCCAATCAATAACGCAAACACCAAAGCAAAATTACCGCCAGCAACACGATATGGCAATGTTGGATTTTCAATACGTGTACGCCATGCCAGGCCAATTGGTAAAATTAAGCAATAGAAAGCACACAACAAACCGGCGTAACTTAATGCAGTAATAAATCCTTCAGGATAAAACAATGCAAATACAAGTGGCGGTAAAAATGCGGCAATGGTTAATACAAAGCGATTATGTGGCAAATGATAGCGTTTGAATAAATCACCTAAACCTTCAAACACACCAAGCATTACGCCTAAGAATGAAGTAATTAAAGCGAGTGATGAGAACACGCGAACCACTTCCCCCATAAAATGAGAACCTGTAATTTCACGTGTTGCATTCACTAAGCCATTTAGCGTTGGGTCGGCTCGTAAAATACGTATAAATTCACTTTGACTTAATACACCATGAGTTGCTAACTGCCACACAAGATAAGCAGCTAATGGAATCGCGGTACCAATCAAAATAGCACGACGGAATTTTTCTACACTTCCACCTAAGTAGCTATTTACACTCGCCATAATGACGTGGAAACCGAAAGAGGTGAAAAATATCGGAGCAGCAGAAACCACAAAAGCATAATCCAAAGGCAATGCCATTAAATTATCTGTTGCCACTTTTGGAAGCATCATAAATAGCACAAAAGCAAAAGCGACTAACTTACCAATAAATAACACGCGAGTTAAACCATCCACGCCTTTCGTTCCTACAACGACAAAAGAACCCAGTACAACAGTGAAAATAACAATCGCAGTTTTTAGCGAAATCGCTTCCATTCCAAACGCAGTTGGCAAGCCTGAAAGCAAAGATCCCCCCCCCGTAATATAAGCGGCTGAAAGCGCATAAAGTAAAATTAATAAACTCAATGTTGCTAAAATACGTCCCAGAACGCCAAAATATTTTTCAGCTAGCGTGGCCACACCGTCATCTAACTGATCCGCTGTTTGATACACTTCTACAAACAACAATCCACTGTAAACCAACAAAGCCCACAAGCCCACGAGCAATAACACGGTGTAACCAAAACCCATGCCCGCTGATGTAAGCGGCATAGCAAGCATACCTGCTCCAATGGTTGTGCCTGCAATAATCAGCGCACTCCCAAATGTTTTATTCTGTAACATAAAATTATCCTTATAGTGTTGTGTTTGAAAACTTAGTGTTGTGTTTGAAAACTAATTTAAAGTTGACCGCACTTTTCTTTATAGTGTAAACGGCAAACAGAAAGGTAAGAGTCATTGCCCCCAATTTGAATTTGCGCACCTTCTTTAATGACCTCACCTTGATCATTTAAGCGCAGAACAAAGTTAGCCTTGCGGCCACAATAACAAATTGTTTTTAATTCTTCGAGTTGATCCGCCCAAGCCAGTAAATATTTACTTCCTTCAAAAAGTTCCGCTTGGAAATCTGTACGCAAGCCATAACAAAGCACAGGGATTTTGAGTTTATCAACGACATTACTCAACTGGTAAACTTGTTGTTTGCTAAGAAATTGAGCTTCATCCACCAGCACGCAATGCACTTTTTCTTTTTTTAAGTGCTCATTGATTTCATCAAACAAATTGGTTTCCGAGCGAAATAAAAAGGCATCTTGCGAAATGCCAATACGCGATGTGACTTTCCCCACACCAAAACGATCATCAATCGCAGCCGTATAAACTAATGTGTTCATATCGCGCTCGCGATAGTTATAGGAAGATTGTAGCAACGTCGTTGATTTTCCAGCGTTCATTGTGGAGTAATAGAAGTAGAGTTTCGCCATTTTTTCTCCTAAATTACCGGTAATTCCGTCATTACCCAACGAGGCTTAACATCAATAGCCAGATCGCTATGCTGACCTTGTTTTAAACGTAAAAAACCTGTGTAAGCAATCATCGCCCCATTATCTGTACAAAATTGAGGTTGAGGATAAAACACTTCACCGCCTAAATTTTGCATTAAGTGCGCAAGCGTTTCTCGGAGTTTTTTATTTGCGCTCACCCCTCCCGCAATCACTAAACGTTTATAGCCAGTTTCTTTTAATGCGCGCTTACATTTAATGGCAAGTGTATCCACCACCGCATCTTGGAAAGCATAAGCAATATCCGATTTAGTTTGTTCTGTCAGTTCACCTTCATTTTTAATCACTTGACTAATCGTATTCGCGGCAAATGTTTTTAAACCTGAAAAGCTAAAATCAAGACCCGCACGATCTGTCATTGGACGTGGAAATATGAAACGATTTGGTGTGCCTTTTTCTGCTAAACGAGAAAGTGCCGCGCCACCTGGATAATCTAACCCAAGTAATTTTGCTGTTTTATCAAAGGCTTCACCTGCAGCGTCATCAATGGATTCACCAATCACTTCATATTTTCCTACGCCATCTACACGTACCAATTGAGTATGACCACCCGATACCAACAAAGCAACAAAAGGAAAGTACGGTGAGTTTTCATCAAGCATCGGCGCAAGTAAATGCCCTTCCATATGATGAACACCAATCGCAGGAACATTCCACGCATAAGCTAAAGAACGCGCAATCGTAGCGCCGACGAGCAATGCGCCGACAAGCCCTGGACCACTCGTATAAGCCACGCCATCAATATCACTTGCCGTTAACTTAGCTTCTTCTAACGCAGCTTTAATGAGAGGAGCTGTTTTACGAATATGATCGCGCGATGCTAATTCGGGAACCACACCACCATAATCTGCATGCAGGGCAATTTGAGTATAAAGTTGATTAGCAATTAACCCTTTTTCTTCATCATAAATCGCCACGCCCGTTTCATCACAGGAGGTTTCAATGCCTAAGATTTTCATTGATTTTCTTAATTTATTACCTAAAATGTTGCGCGATTTTACCCTGTTTAAGCGGTTTTAACCAGTTGAAACCACAAATATTAAGGTGAATTGGCATTCTTTCCTTTACTTTTTTCCTAAAAGTAGATTAGAATTGCGTCCTTTATTAAATTTACCATTTGCACAATGGTGCTTTGGTGAAAATAAAATTTTAAATTGCAATTAAATTAAACTCATTGAGGTGATTGGCTTATGCCTGTAATTAAAGTACGTGAAAACGAATCATTTGACGTAGCTTTACGTCGTTTCAAACGCTCTTGCGAAAAAGCGGGAATCTTAGCTGAAGTACGCGCTCGCGAATTTTACGAAAAACCAACTACAATTCGTAAACGTGAAAATGCAACACTTGCAAAACGTCACGCAAAACGCAACGCTCGCGAAAACGCGCGCAATACCCGTTTATACTAATTTATAGTATTTTCTGACTCGAGTTAAGACAAACCGTGAATCCTTTGGACTCACGGTTTTGTTACTTTAAGCCAAACAAAAATCTACGCCAAAAACGACCGCACTTTCACACCACAATCACGGAGGCTCGACAATGAAAGGTTCTATTCCACGCCCCTTTATTGATGATTTGCTGACAAAGTCCGATATTGTCGATGTGATTAACACGCGCGTAAAACTAAAAAAAGCCGGCCGTGATTATCAAGCCTGCTGTCCTTTCCATCACGAAAAAACACCATCCTTCACGGTTAGTCAAAAGAAACAGTTTTACCATTGCTTCGGCTGTGGCGCACACGGTAATGCCATTTCCTTTTTAATGGATTATGACAAACTTGAATTTGTAGAGGCTATTGAAGAACTTGCAGCGATGGCAGGGCTTGAAGTACCTTACGAAAAACGCGCTAATAACAGCGGGAAACCTCAAGCTAATTATCAAACCAAACGAAATCTCTATGAATTAATGCAAGAGATTGCCAAGTTTTATCAAAGCCAATTGTCATTAAATACGCAAGCGCAAGAATATTTACAACAACGTGGGCTTTCGACTGAAATTATTGAGCGTTTCCAAATTGGGTTTGTACCGAATGCAATGGATACGGTACTGCGTAAATTTGGTGTTAATCGTGAAGAACAACAAAAACTCATTGAGCTAGGTATGCTTTCTCGAAATGATCGTGGCAATATTTACGATAAATTCCGAAATCGCATTATGTTTCCAATTCGCGATAAACGTGGTCGCACAGTAGCTTTTGGTGGTCGAGTATTAACGGATGAAAAGCCGAAATATCTGAATTCGCCAGAAACCATTACTTATCATAAAGGTAACGAGCTTTATGGTTTGTACGAAGCCTTACAAGCCAACGATAAACCAAAACAATTACTTGTTGTTGAAGGTTATATGGATGTGGTCGCATTAGCACAATTTGGCGTGGATTATGCGGTCGCTTCTTTAGGTACATCCACTACATCAGAACAAATTCAACTTATTTTTCGTTCGACTGAGCAAGTTGTTTGTTGTTACGATGGTGACCGCGCAGGCCGTGATGCGGCTTGGCGAGCATTAGAAAATGCGTTGCCTTATTTAGAAGATGGCAGACAACTCAAATTTATTTTCTTGCCTGATGGAGAAGATCCTGATACCTACATTCGCCAATATGGCAAAGAAAAATTTGAAGAATATATCGAAAGTGCACAATCTTTAAGTGAGTTTATGTTTGCTCACTTAAGTCCACAAGTTGATTTTTCTAGCAAAGAAGGGCGCGGAAAATTAGTTGCTCTGGCTGCACCGTTAATTCGCCAAATTCCAGGAGAAATGCTTCGCTTATCGCTGCGCAATATGTTGGCTCAAAAGCTAGGAATTTTTGATCAAACGCAGCTAGAAAATCTTATTCCAAAACAATTAGAACACGCCAATACACAACAAAAAGTTGCTAATAATAAGATCAAGAAGACACCAATGCGAATGGTCATTTCATTGCTTCTGCAAAACCCTGAATTAGTGAAAAGAATATCTGAAAGTGGCGTGCAAGCATTACGTGCAGAAGCTGGCTTTGAAATTCTGGAAAAATTGACCGCACTTTGTCGCCAACAAAAAGGTATTACGACAGGACAGATTTTAGAGCACTTCCGTGATACGCCTTACAGCAATCCCCTTGAAATACTGGCAACTTGGGATCATTTATTAGACGAAACAGAAATGATCAATGCATTTTCACAAAATTATCGTCGCTTAAATATTCAAGCCATTGAGCGAGACATTGAAATGCTTATTGCTAAAGAACGAGCAGAAGGCCTTACTAACGATGAAAAAACAGTGCTTGTTCACCTTTTGGCAGGTAAAGAACAGCAGAAAAAACAGTTAGTTAATCCACAATAACAATGATAAAATTCTAAGTTCGTAACAAGAATTATATTGCTACTATCACATCAAGCAAAACGGATATAAAAATGGAAAAAAATCAACAATCTACAGCTGAACAATATTCAGAACAAATTGAACAACTGATGGAATTAGGTCGCACTCAAGGTTATTTAACCTATGCAGAAATTAATGATTTATTACCAGAAGATGTCATCGACCCTGAATATTACGATAAGTTGCTACAAACGCTACAAAATGATGCAGGGATTCCGGTTTTGGACGAAGCCCCTGAAAGTGATGAGATGATGTTGAATGACACCATTCCGGATGAAGATGCGGTAGAAGAGGCAACCCAAATTCTTTCAAATGTAGAATCTGAAATCGGTCGAACAACCGATCCTGTCCGTATGTATATGCGCGAAATGGGGACGGTTGATCTTCTCACTCGTGAAGATGAAATCAGCATTGCAAAACGTATTGAAGAAGGAATTGATGAAGTTCAAACATCCATTGCCGCATATCCTGAAGCTTTAAATGGGTTGCTAAAAAATTATGATGATGTGGAAAAAGGAAACTTCCGTTTAGCTGACTTAATTACAGGTTTTGTCGATCCAAATGCCGAAATAGAAGAACATAATGTCATTGATGAAAGCTTTTCTGAAGACGGAGAAAAATCAGAAAGTGCGGATGTTGAAAACAATGAAGATGAAGACGAAAGCGAATCTGATAATAGCATCGATCCAGAGGTCGCGAGAGAAAAATTCCAACAGTTAAAAGATCAGCACACAAAAACGCTTACTGTTATTGAAAAACATGGTCGCTCAGGAAAACGTGCCCAGAATCAAATCGCACAGCTTGGTGAAATCTTTAAACAATTCCGCTTAGTACCAAAACAATTCGATTTACTCGTTTTGTCAATGAAAGAAATGATGAAACGTGTACGCTACGAAGAACGTCAATTGCAAAAAATATTAGTTGATATTGCAGGAATGCCAAAAGATGATTTTGAAAAACTCATTACTACTAATGGCAGCAATACTGAGTGGGTACAAAAAGCCTTAAAATCCAGTAAGCCATGGGCAAAACGCTTACCAAAATATGAAGAACGTATCCTAGAAGCATTAAGTAACTTAGCTGGTATTGAAGAAAATACGAAACTTACCATTACCCAAATGCGCGATATTTGTGATGCAGTCGCCCGAGGTGAACAAAAAGCTCGTCGTGCAAAAAAAGAAATGGTAGAAGCTAACTTGCGTTTAGTAATTTCCATCGCGAAAAAATACACGAATCGCGGTTTACAATTCCTAGACTTAATTCAAGAAGGGAATATCGGCTTAATGAAAGCGGTAGATAAATTTGAGTATCGCCGTGGTTATAAATTCTCTACATATGCGACTTGGTGGATTCGACAAGCCATTACACGCTCTATTGCGGATCAAGCTCGTACAATCCGTATTCCAGTACACATGATTGAAACAATCAATAAACTTAACCGCATTTCTCGCCAGTTATTACAAGAAATGGGACGAGAAGCAATACCAGAAGAATTAGCTGAGCGTATGGGAATGCCGGAAGATAAAATCCGTAAAGTATTAAAAATTGCAAAAGAGCCAATTTCTATGGACGCGCCTATCGGTGATGACGATGACTCACATTTAGGTGATTTTATTGAAGATTCAACCTTAGAACTTCCTTTAGATTCTGCAACAGCACAAAGTTTAAGAGTCGCAACCCATGAAGTTCTTGAAGGCCTAACACCACGAGAAGCAAAAGTATTGCGCATGCGTTTTGGTATCGATATGAATACCGACCATACGCTTGAAGAAGTGGGTAAACAATTCGACGTTACACGCGAACGTATTCGTCAAATTGAAGCAAAAGCGTTACGTAAATTACGTCATCCTAGCCGATCAGAAACATTAAGAAGTTTCCTTGACGACTAAAAGTTACAAATAAAAAGGAGCTATAGCTCCTTTTTTATTACGTTAAACTAATAATAAAAAACCCGATCTAAGACCGGGTTTTATTTTGCCTATCTGACAAATTATTCTGCAACAACGATTACATCTAATGTTGCAAATACTTCACCGTGAAGTTGGAAACGAACATCGTGGTCACCAAGAGTACGGATTGGACCGTTTGGTAAACGAACTTCACTTTTCACAATTTTAACGCCTGCTGCAGTTACTGCTTCTGCCACATCACGAGTAGTGATTGCGCCGAATAAACGACCTTCATCACCTGCTTTAGATGCGATAGTCACAGAACCTAATGCAGTAACTTCTGCTGCACGAGCTTGAGCCGCTGCAAGATTTGCTGCTGCTGCCGCTTCTAATTCTGCACGACGTGCTTCAAAGTGTTCAATGTTAGCTTTAGTTGCCATAACTGCTTTACCTTGTGGGATTAAGAAGTTACGTGCAAAACCTGATTTAACATTTACTTGATCGCCCACTTGACCTAAGTGAACAATTTTATCTAAAAGAATTACTTGCATTACCGTATCTCCTTAATTACTGATGATTGTCAGTGTATGGAAGTAACGCTAAATAGCGAGCGCGTTTGATTGCACGAGCTAATTGACGTTGGTACTTCGCACGAGTACCGGTAATACGGCTAGGTACAATTTTGCCGCTTTCTGAAATATAGTTCTTTAATGTAGCGATATCTTTGTAATCGATTTCAACAACATTTTCCGCTGTGAAACGGCAGAACTTACGACGACGGAAATAACGTGCCATTTGGCTAGTCTCCTAATCTATAAATTCGATTTGCTCGGCATGTAAAACTAATTGGCATAACCCACTTTGGGTTTTATGTGATGTAATAAATCCCACCACCAAAATTTTACTACCGACCGTAATGCTTTGAGTTTTTTCTATCAATTGATTACCACTAATTTGAACTGGCATCTTTAACCAAGCTTGACGTGTGAAACCACTTTCAATCTGATCAGAACGATGTTCTAACAAAAACTTGCAATGCTCAATTCCACTAGGGCTTTTTAATCGCTTTGGTAACTGAGAAACGACTCCCATAACCGAAAAACGATTATCAATTTTCAAATTACTCTTCAGCATCCTCAAAATCGTTGTTTTCAACTTCAGCTAAAGGTTTACGTTCTTCTTTAGCCGCTTTCATTGGGGACGCTTCTGTTACGGCGTGCTTAGTATGGATAACAAGACTGCGTAATACAGCATCGTTATAACGGAAAGTCGTTTCTAGCTCGTCGATGACTTGTTGAGGCGCTTCTACATTCATAAGCACGTAGTGTGCTTTGTGTAATTTATTAATTGGGTACGCTAATTGGCGACGACCCCAATCTTCTAGGCGATGAACTTGACCACCAGCTTCTTTTACAGAACCGGTGTAACGTTCGATCATACCTGGTACTTGCTCGCTTTGGTCCGGATGAACCATAAACACGATTTCGTAGTGACGCATTACTGCTCCTTACGGGTTAATCAGCCTTTGACGTAGATCAGCCACCAATCTGCAAAGGCAAGGAACGAAAAATTCAATGTGGCTAAGGGTTGCGGATTATACCGATTTTTTTACGTTCCGCAACCCGTTTGAGTTCTTTTTGACCAAAAAGAAGGCCGATATTGTAATAATATCGGCCTATCTCAAATCTTCAGTGATTAACGACTGCGGAAAATAATACGACCTTTACTTAAATCATAAGGGGTCATTTCTACAGTCACCTTATCCCCAGTCAAAATACGGATATAGTTTTTACGCATTTTTCCAGAAATATGCGCAGTAACCACGTGACCGTTTTCCAACTCCACGCGGAACATAGTATTCGGTAAAGTCTCTAAAATTGTGCCTTGCATCTCAATGCAATCTTCTTTCGCCATTGTATCCTCTAAAAATAATCGATTTTTTATCCGCACTTTAGGCGGAAAAGTTAAGAAAAACGGGCGGATTATAGCCGTTTTTAGCTTTCTACGAAAGAAAAAATAATATTGTTCACAAAAAACTCAACTTGGCATAAGTTAACAATGATTTACAAAGCCAAAACAAGCCCTATAATAACCGCACTTTTCTTATTAAATAATACTTATGAATTCAAAAAAACACTTAGGCCATACGGCGCGTAAACGCTTTGGGCAAAACTTTTTACATGATACTTCCGTGATTCAAGGTATCGTGGCGGCGATTTACCCACAACCCAATCAATTCTTAGTGGAAATTGGTCCGGGACTTGGCGCATTAACAGAGCCTGTTGGTGAACTTGTCGAGCATCTGACTGTGGTAGAGCTTGACCGAGACCTTGCAGAACGTTTACGTCACCATCCATTTTTACATCAAAAGCTCACCGTTATTGAAACGGATGCCATGCAATTTGATTTTGGTGCGCTTTATACAAAAGAAAATTTGGCAGAAAAAGGGCAAAAATTGCGTGTATTTGGTAACTTGCCTTACAACATTTCTACTCCATTGATGTTCCACTTGTTTAAGTATCATGATGTGATTCAAGACATGCACTTCATGTTACAAAAAGAAGTGGTAAAACGCTTATGTGCTGGGCCAAATAGCAAAGCTTACGGTCGTTTAACTATTATGGCGCAATACTTCTGTCAAGTGATGCCTGTGCTTGAAGTCCGACCTTCTGCATTTAAACCTGCACCGAAAGTGGATTCAGCTGTTGTGCGTTTAATTCCGCATAAAGAATTGCCGCATCCTGTAAAAGATTTATATTGGTTGAACCGTGTTTGCTCCCAAGCGTTTAATCAACGTCGAAAAACACTGCGCAATGCACTTTCAACACTATTTTCACCTGAAAATCTGACCGTACTTGGTATTGATTTAAATGCACGTGCAGAAAATTTGGCTATCGCAGATTATGCACGTTTAGCAAACTGGTTAGCGGATAATCCTCCAGCTGATATTAATAAAGATGAAATCTTAGATTCAGAAGAGTAAAAAGAGCGGTCAAAAATGGCAACCTATTTCGTCGGTGATTTACAAGGCTGTTATGATGAATTACAGCTTTTATTAGAGCGTGTAGATTTCAATCCTACGCAAGATAAACTTTATCTTGTGGGGGATCTTGTCGCGCGTGGGGATAAGTCACTTGAATGTCTTCGTTTTGTTAAATCCTTTGGAAATGCAGCGCAAACCGTACTAGGGAATCACGATTTACACTTAATTGCGACCGCACTGGGTATTAAAAAAGTGAAACCTCGTGATCATGTCGATGCTATTTTTAATGCACCCGATTTTGATGAGCTGATTCATTGGTTACGCCATCAACCATTACTTGTGCATAATGAAGAATTAAACTTTCTGATGGCGCATGCTGGTATTTCGCCTGATTGGGATTTGAAAACTGCGAAATCTTGTGCAGCTGAAGTTGAACAGATTTTACAGCACGGCGATTTTCATTATCTCATTGAAAATATGTATTCTGAACAGCCTACTCGCTGGTCGCCAGATTTACAAGGCTTAGCGCGTTATCGTTACATTATTAATGCTTTCACTCGAATGCGTTTTTGCTATTTAGATCATCGCTTTGATTTTGCTTGTAAATCCCCTTTAAAAGATGCACCAGCGGAACTCACGCCTTGGTTTAATTTAGATAATCCACTTTATAAACAAATTTCCATTGTCTTTGGGCATTGGGCAAGTTTAGTCGATGAGCCCACTCCACAAGGTATTTATGCCCTAGATACTGGTTGTGTATGGAATAATCGAATGACTATGTTGCGCTGGGAAGACAAACAATGCTTCACACAAAGTGCGGTCAAAAATTACAGTGATTTTTAAGGAAATGCTATGCTCTCTCTTACGGCTGAATCTTGTGAACTGTTCAATATTCCTTTCTACCAATTTGCCCAAATGAAAAAATTCTGCCCGGAAGATATTCTGGCGATTAAAGCGGATTACAAATTACATTGGGATAACTGGAAAGCGATTATTCAAGAAGTGGCAAAGCAGCTTGGCACACCTTTTGCGAAACCGCATATTGAAAGTTGGACCAATGGTTGGCAGGTACGTGCGCATTTCTTCGCTTATTTTAAATACGAGTTTAATCAAAATTCTGCAGCAATCTTTTCCGTACTATTAAATCGTCGTCGATTAAGAGTGTGCTTAGATTGGCATTGCTATCGTGCAGATCGCTCACAAATTAATGTGCAACAATATAATCAGTGGTTTGAGCAATTTGATTTCAAACAATTTGCTGATTTTGATATTTGGCGAGAAGATGAAAGCGAATATGATGATTTTCGCCAAGTGAAGGACATTTCTGAAAAAGATCTCCTCTTACGTTCAGATGAAGATTTTTGGTGCATTGGAAAAAGCATTGAAAAAGCTGAACTTCATCAAATCGACCCAGTTTCATTTATCACCCAAACCATTCAACAGTTACAACCGCTTTACGATCGCTGCCATCAATAAAGTGCGGTCATTTCCATTAAATTTTTTCGTCTTTTTATTTGTTATGCTATCATTACATTAGTTTAACATTTTTAACAATTTTGCTTTTAGGAGTACTTTATGAAAAACGTCGTGATCGTTGGCGGTGGCGCCGGCGGCATAGAGTTAGCGACATTTTTAGGCGATAAATTAGGTCGCAAAAAACAGGCTAAAGTGACGCTTGTGGATCGCAATGCGACCCACTTCTGGAAACCCTTATTACATGAAATTGCCACAGGTGTGATGGATGATGGCACCGATTCTCTGAGTTATCGTGCACACGGTAAAAACCACTATTTTAGCTTTGAGCAAGGTTCAATCACACGTATTAATCGTGAGCAAAAATATGTTGAACTTGCTCCTGTTTATGGGCAAGAAGGCGATATGCTCGTGGTTGCGCGTCGTATTCCTTATGATTACTTAGTGATTGCGATCGGTAGTAAATCGAATGATTTCAATACAAAAGGTGTGGCCGATAACTGTATTTTCTTAGATAGCTCTGATCAAGCACTTCGCTTCCAACAAAGAATGTTGGAATTATTCCTTAAATTTTCAGAAAACCGCGCATTAGATGATATTGGTGAAGAAGAATTTAAACAGAAATTAGTGGATGAAAGCAAAGTCAATATTGCGATTGTTGGCGGAGGTGCAACTGGTGTAGAATTAACTGCGGAGCTTTATCATGCCACGGAAGATTTATCTTCTTACGGCTATGGCAAGATTGATAACTCTTGTTTACAAGTCACACTCGTTGAAGCAGGGCCTCGCTTACTGCCAGCTCTGCCAGAAGATTTATCTGCTGCTGTATTAGACGAATTGCAAGAAATGGGCGCGAACGTGAAATTAAATACGATGATCACGGAAGCCCAACCAAATACACTTATCACCAAAGATGGCGAAGAAATCAAAGCTGATCTTATTGTGTGGGCGGCGGGTGTTCGTACCTCAACGGTGACACAGCAATTTGATGGGTTAGAGCTTAACCGCATCAATCAATTAGTGGTAAAAGATACCCTTCAAACTACGGTGGATGACAGTATTTTCGCGATTGGTGACTGTGCAGCATTAATGCAACCAAACGGTAAATTAGTCCCGCCAAGAGCTCAAGCCGCACACCAAATGGCAAAAGCTTGTGCAAAAAATATCTTTGCACTTTTTGAGCAAAAACCATTAAAAGCATTTAAATATAATGATAAAGGTACCTTGGTTTCTCTTTCGAGCTTTACTGCATTAGGCAGTATTTCGAATAAATTTGGAAAAAATCCACTTACCGTTCAGGGTAAATTTGCACAATTTGCCTATGTATCCTTATATAGAATGCATCAACACGCTTTGCATGGTTGCATTAAAATTGGATTGATTATTTTGGTTGATAAACTTAATCGTTATTTAAAACCAAGATTAAAATTACACTAATCTTTAAAAACAAAAGTGCGGTGAAAAATCACCGCACTTTTTATCAAAATTTAACTTCTTGTACAATACGCTTAGCTGCAGCTATGGGCAATTGCCCGATAAACGTAATTTCTTTTCCGCTACGCACTTCACTATAAATTGTATATGCCCCTTGTTTCCAAGTATTTTCCGGCAAAACATTTGAGCCTGCGTTAGAAACAAATAGCGTAAAAGTGAACAAACCATCGCTATATAGCGCACTATCTATCACTTCATTTTCCAATGTTTCTTGAGTATACCGAATTAAAGAAAAACCTTGTGGCACCCAACCAGCAGACCAAGTTATATCTGAACTTTGTTCATTTTTACTTTCTTTCAACAAAGGGGGCATTGAGACTTTGTTAATATACTCCGTTAATCCTCTTAGTCTATCGTCGATATAAAGCGTTACAACTCTAAACTGATCAAGTAATTTACCTTCACTATCAAGCATATCGCTACGTAATAATAAACCATTTTCTTCATCGACAAACACTAAATACTGATATCGGAAATCATCTTTAGGGACGATACGGATCGTGTCAGCAAAACGCCCAGCCACTCGATCTTTGCCTATTTTTATAAAATCATAAACTGAAGAAAGTTTATCAAAATCAGAGCGAACAATGGCCGGTATTGCATCGACGATATTGCCACTATTAAGCGTAAATGCTTGAGTATTTGGCTGAAAATAACTGACTAAATTATCACGTTGAATAATTTCTTGTTGACGACCATCAAGCGTCACTAATTGCGCATAAGTTTTATTATCTTTCTTAATATGACGATAGCGAAAGGAATCCATATTTGATGGAGTTGTTTGAACAAAAGCAATTTCATAATTGAGATTATCCAATGCTTGTGTCATTTTATCTAAAGACTGCTTCGCAGAAAGCTCTTCAGCAGAAGCAATGCTACTTAATAGCAAAGAAAGAGAAAGTGCGGTGAATTTTAACGCGATTTTTTTCATAAAAATAAATTTAAAGGATAAAAATTCACCACGCTAAATAACATATTAGGTGGTGAATTAACATAAACTAACTGAACTAATCGTATTATTTCTGACTATTACTACTTACATTTAATGCATCGGCATGCATACGACGTTGTAATTCATAGTTCTGTAACATCGCACCAATACGGCGACTTTTTTGTTCAAGCTGATCTGATGTCAATGTATCTTTACTCGGCGCATTGTAGCTCACCTCTTGAACCGCATTATTAAATGGCAAGGTTTGCAATACTGGAGTCTCAGGTAAATTAGACGCATCGTTTTTATTATTGAAAGATTGAACACCAAGTACCGCCACTAAACATACACCAGCAGCAACCGCAACTTGCGTCATTGGCGCAAAGAACGCTTTTAATTTTTGCATAAATGCAGAATTATGTGCATCTTCTGGTTCAGGTTGAGACACAGCAATGACATCGACTTTCTTCACTTCTTCAGATTCAATTAAACCTGCCATTTTAGCGGTAAAATCAGCCCCTAGAAACAAATCACTTTCTTTACGCATCACTGCTCGTACAGCATGGAATGCCTGCCAAGATTCTTGTAATTCTTCGTCTTTCAATAAAGCATCTGTCAAGCCAGCCTCGACTTGTTCGCCATCCATATAGGCTGAAAGTTGCTCTTTTTGCATAGTAAACTCCGACATTTTTATTCGCGTTGCATCAGTGGCTGAATTTTATTCTCAATAATTTCCCTTGCGCGGAAAATACGAGAACGAACAGTACCAACAGGGCAATCCATAATTTCTGCAATCTCTTCATAGCTTAAACCTTCTAACTCTCGCAAGGTGATTGCTGTTTTTAAATCTTCTGGCAAACTGTGAATCGTACTAAACACAATTCGTTCAAGTTCACTAGATAACATTTCATTTTCGGGTGTATCTACATCCCGCAAGTGCGTACCCACATCATAATTTTCAGCATCCTCAGCTAAAATATCTTCATTAGGTGGACGACGCCCTTGAGCCGTTAAATAATTTTTTGCCGTATTGACGGCAATTCGATAAAGCCATGTATAGAAAGCACTTTCGCCACGAAAAGATTCAATTGAGCGATAAGCCTTTATAAAGGATTCTTGCACCACATCAGGAATATCGTTACGTGATACATAGCGAGTCAAAAGCCCCGCCACTTTATTCTGATAACGAGAAACCAACAAATTGAAGGCTTTCTTATCCCCTTGCTGCACTCTTTCTACCAAAGCCTGATCTGTTAGCTGTTCAGCCATATTTCTCCTGTGCCAATATCTAACACGCCTTAATATTCAAGACAGCAAGCTCTTGTTACAATCTCAGACACAAGTGTGTGAAAAAAGTTCATACGTATCTTAATAATTTTAATTAGTTGTGATTTTTTGTACGTTTTGGATATATTCCACCATAGATTGAATTTCTGAATCTGATGATTGACCACGATTAAAAAACCAAGAAAACAGCTGCAGATCTGTACTTGCTAATAAACGAATAAATATATCTTTTTTGTCATTTGTTAATTCATCAAAATGCTTCAAATAAAAAGGCATAATGATTTTATCCAACTCCAACATTCCTCGGCGGCAATCCCATTCAATACGGAGTTTATTATATTTTTCCATTTTTAATTCCTTAAATTTTAGGGGGCGATTATAGCCTAAAAAATAACAATAAAAAAAGGTTGGCATATTTACCAACCTTTATTTTTCAATCTCATTATTTATTCTTTAATAAATCACGAATTTCTGTGAGCAAATCTTCTGATGTAGGGCCAGCTTTTTTCTCTTCTGGTTTTCTCACTTTATTAAGTGCCTTAATCATCATAAAGATTGCAAAAGCAATAATAATGAAATCAATCACATTCTGAATAAACACACCGTAGTTTAAAGTTACAGCTGGAACATCGCCTTGTGCTTGAGCTAATACAAATTTCATATCTTTGAAATCAATGCCACCCGTTAAAATGCCAAGCACAGGCATAAAAATATCACTAACAAGTGAACTTACGATCTTACCAAACGCACCGCCGATAATCACACCGACAGCCATATCTACAACATTACCGCGCATTGCAAATTCGCGAAATTCTTTAATAAAACTCATAATAATTTTTCCTTTAGAGATTGAATAAAAAAGCGCCTATTATAATGAGTCGCTCTTAAAAGTAAATAAATCGTTAAATGAAGAATGCACTTGGCTGGAACAATTTTTCAATTTCAGGCACATTCTTCTTATCACTCAAATAAATCACCACATGATCGTCTTCTTCAATCACAACTTGGCGTCGAGCAACAATTACATCATTCTCACGCAATAAAGCACCAATAATTGTCCCCATAGGCAAACGCAACTCACCTATTTTACGCCCGACCACATTGGAGGTGCTTTCATCACCATGCGCTACAATTTCAATGGCTTCAGCAATACCATGTCGTAATGTAGCCACATTTTTCACATCCCCTTTACGAACATGTCCAAGTAAAGCAGAAATTGTCGCTTGCTGTGGTGAAACGACAATATCAATACTTCCACCTTGAATCAGGTTTATATAAGCAATTCGTTGAATCAGTACCATTGCCTTCTTGGCACCCAAACGTTTTGCCAATAAAGCGGACATAATATTCGCCTCATCATCACTACTCAATGAAAGGAACACATCGACATTTTCAATATGCTCTTCAAACAATAAATTTTGATCAGACGCATCACCATAAAAAACCAAGGTTTTTGAAAGTTTTTCAGCTAACAAATTAGCACGTTCTTCATCACGCTCAATTAATTTTACAGTACAGACATTTTCCAAACATTTCGCAACGCCAGCGGCAACATTTCCGCCCCCAACAATCATTACTCGTTTATAAGGTTTTTCTAAGCGTTGAAGTTCACTCATTACAGCTTTTATATGCTCAGTTGCACAAATAAAAGTAATTTCATCACCAGCTTCAACAATAGTAGAACCCTGCGGACGAATCGGTTTGCCGTTACGCAAAATAGACATAATACGACAATCAATATGTGGCATATGTTCACGAAATGCGGAAAGCGCATATCCAACCAAAGTACCACCATAATAAGCTCTTACCACAACCATGCTAATACGATTATTAGCAAAATGGGCAACTTGTAATGCCCCTGGATAAGCAATTAAGCGTGTAATTTCATCTGTCACAAGATTTTCAGGCGAAATCAAATGATCAATAGGTACATTCTCATCATTGAATAACTTATCTTTTTCACGCAAATATTCTGAATTACGAATACGGGCAATACGCGTTGGTGTATTAAATAATGTATAGCCCATTTGGCAGGCTACCATATTAATTTCATCCGAAGCTGTTACGGCAACCATTAAATCTGCATCGGACGCACCTGCATCACGAAGCACTTTTGGTGATGATGGCGAGCCTTGCACCACACGCAAATCATGCTTTTCTTGTAAGGCTTGTAACTGTGGAGACTCATTATCAACGAGTGTGATATCGTTATCTTCACTAACCAAATTCTCGGCAAGCGTTGTTCCTACCTGACCAGCGCCCAAAATAATAATTTTCATCGTTTACTCCGTTCGTTCTAATACAAGAGGACGAATGCCTATTTCAGATGAATTTAGACCACACTTTAATGCGTTAATTTGGCGACAAATTTCATCTGTCACCCCATTAGCCTGCGCCATTTGTTCTTCAGTAATCTCCTGTGGCGCTTTTTGGAATAAAATCGCGTCCAATAGCCGTTCTGCATGCATTCCATCTCTGCAATAATTAAGTACGCCAACATTATTAAATAGCGTTGCAACCTTAGCTATCTTAGTTGTCGCAATACCTAGTGCGCCATCTTCACCGCCTAATTGACGAAATAATTTATCTTGTGGAAATCCGCCACATGCCAAGAAAAAATTGCGACGAAATACTGTATTCCCTCCACCAGTCATCCGCATATATTGCCATGCAAACTCAAAATTAGGATGTTCAGCGTAACGCGCGGGCAAATCAATTGGTTTTAATGCTAAACGTACCACTGAGGTATCTGGTTGAAAATGAAAAGTCGCAGCCGCAACTTCTAATGCGCCCTGTTCATAAGCATCATCAGCGTCTAAAAAAGCAATAAATTCATTACTTGATTGCAACGCTCCCCAATTGCGAGCTTTAGCCACGCCACTATTTTTCGGCATAGACTCAACAACTATCTTTTCTGGATACTGCTCTGCCCATTCTCGCGCCAAAACTAACGTGTTATCTTTAGAGCCGTCATCAATCAACCAAATTTTCCCCAAATAAGTTTGAGACAATACGGACTGCAATGCGCGTGATAGCGTTTGTTCTGCATTATAGCAAGGAATAATGACATCAATATTGGAAAACATTTCTATCTCTAAGCACATTTACGTAACTTCGCATAATAGAACCCATCACCACTATTTGGTTGCGGAATGAATTGAAAACCCACCGCACTTTTATCATCACCAAAGGGTAATGACAATAACTCCGCATCCGCGTGAGCATTTAAAAATGCTTGGATTTGTTCGCAATTTTCTTCTGGCAATACAGAACAAGTAGCATAAAGCAAAACACCGTTTGGCTTAAGTTTTTCCCAAAGTGCACTCAGAATCTTCTTCTGTAGTTCAACAAGCTGAGCGATATCGGTTTCTTTACGTAACCATTTTATATCGGGGTGACGGCGAATCACTCCTGTTGCAGAACAAGGCGCATCAAGTAAAATTCGGTCAAATTTCACCGCACTTTTACCAATTTCAGCTAACCATTCGTCAGGTTTACTCGCATCACCACACACCACTATCGCTTGCTGATTTAAACGTGCAAGATTTTCTTCTACTCGTTTTAAGCGATGCGCTTCTACATCTAATGCGATCACATTAGCTTGAGGTGCCAATTCCAAAATATGAGTTGTCTTACCGCCCGGTGCAGCGCAAGCATCGAGGATCCATTCCTCATTTTTTGGCTCAAGCAACGTTGCCGCCCATTGTGCACTCAAATCTTGTACTGTTACGGCACCTTCTTCAAAGTGCGGTAATTTTTGCACAGCAATCGGTATATCTAAACATAGCGCATTAGGATGGCGACTTGTTTTTGCAGAAATACCTTGTTCTTCAAGTAAAGTGCGGTAAGTTTCTAGGGTGTTTTTTTGTGAATTCACACGTAGCCACATTGGTGGTTTCTGATTGTTCGCCTCAATGATCTCACGCCAATTCGGATAGGCTTTTTTTAATTTATTCACGAACCATTCAGGGTGAAGCGTTTGCCAATTTTTATCGATAATTGCCAAAATTTCATCTTGCTCACGTAAAAATCTACGCAAAACCGCATTCACTAATCCTCTAAAACTATCAGATTTTAATGATTTTGTTGCGTTCACAACTTCATCAACTGCCGCATGAGCAGGCACTCGCATGTAAAGCAATTGGTATAACCCTACAAGCAACAGGCAATGAACAATGCGAGTTTTACCTTTAAGCGGCTTATCCACAAGACGTTTGATAATTTGCTCTAAGCGAGGCAATACGCGACACACGCCAAAACAAATTTCTTGTAGTAAAGGCAAATCTTGAGCTTTTACAGAAAGTTGCACTTCAGGGATTAACGCTGACAAGGATTTGCCCTCATCCAATACTTGCAAAATTAAGTTTGCTGCAATAGCTCTGGCCGAAAGTGCGGTCATTTTTACTGAGTTTTTTGCTTTGATAGTTTTAGAAGAGAATTTTTTCATTATGCAAGCACCTTACCAATAGTAAACCATTCTGCACGACCATTTAATAAATCTTGTGCAGACATAGGCTTTTTACCTGAAGGTTGTAATTGCAATAAGTTTAAGACGCCATCGACAGTCGCAATTTGAATGCCATTTTTATCCGCACTTAAAATAGTTCCCGCTGGTTTATCTTGATGAGGCAATACTTCCGCTTGATACACTTTTAAAGTTTGTGCATTGCTATCCTTATCTTCTGTTGAAAAATAAGCAATCGGCCAAGGATTAAAGGCGCGGATATTACGCTCAAGTTGCATTGCTGGAAGCGACCAATCCAATTGAGCCTCTTCTTTAGAAAGTTTTTCTGCATAATTGCTTTGACTGTCATCTTGTTTTTCGGCTATAAATTTACCGTTTTCAAGATTATCTAAAACATCGATTAATTCCGATGGAGCAAGCTCTGCCAGTTTGTTATAAAGACTTGTTGAAGTTTCAGTCGGTAAAATATCACAATAGACTTTGTGTAATAAATCACCTGTATCTAAACCTTCATCCATTTGCATAATAGTTACGCCAGTTTGTGCATCACCAGCCCAAATTGAGCGCTGAATGGGTGCAGCTCCTCGCCAACGTGGAAGAATAGAACCATGCACATTCAAACAACCTAAACGAGGGGCGTCTAATACAGCTTTCGGTAAAATTAATCCATAAGCCACAACAACCATTACATCTGCATTTAACGCTTTTAGTTCAGACTGCGCCTCTTCTTTACGTAAGGATTTAGGTTGATAAACGGGAATGTTATTTTGCTCAGCAAGTTGCTTAACAGGGCTTGCTTGCAATTTTTTACCACGACCAGCTGGTTTATCTGGTTGAGTATAAACAGAGATCACGTTATGTTGAGAATTTAGAATGGCTTGTAAATGCTGTGCAGCAAAATCTGGTGTACCAGCAAAAATAATATTAAGGGATTTCATAATGTTCTACGTTATGGTGATTGATAGGAAAAAGTGCGGCTAAAATCAACCGCACTTTAATTAAGAATCAGAAGCTTATTGTTTCGCAATTTGTTTTTTATATTTCACCAATTTTTCTTTAATACGTTGGCGTTTAAGTGGCGAAAGATAATCAACAAATAAAATTCCATTAAGATGATCGATCTCGTGTTGAATACAGATCGCAAGCAAACCATCCGCATCTAAAGTAAATTCTTTACCATCACGATCTAACGCTCTCACTTTCACTTTTTCTTTACGAGGAACCAAAGCACGGAACCCTGGAATGGATAAGCATCCCTCTTCAATTCCCGTTTCACCTTCAGAAACTAAAATTTCAGGATTAATCAAGACAATCTGATTTTGTTTATCACCTTCAACATCAATAGTAATAATACGTTGCAAAATATCTACTTGAGGTGCAGCTAAACCAATACCTTTCTCTTGATACATCGTATCAAACATATCATCAACAATTTTACGAATTGCATCATTAACTTCAGTAACAGGCTCACAGACAACCTTTAAGTGATCATCAGGATAAATTAAAACATTAAGTGCGGTCATAATTTCTCTTGTTTTTAAGGGTAGAATTTTAGCGAGATTGTAGCACAGCTAATAAAATATTTATAGGATATGTGACTTCATATGAGTTGAAAAATCACTTACTTATTGAAAATTAAAATTAGAGTTTTATTTATTTAAATAATGAATAAATTATAAAAAAACAAAAAACCTAGCTTTTCAACTGGGGTTCTTATCTTTTATTCTACTCTGCTTTATTCTATTTATGTATTTGGTAACCTGGCGGTGCCCTACTCTCACATGGGGAAGCCCCACACTACCATCGGCATTACAGCGTTTCACTTCTGAGTTCGATATGGTGTCAGGTGGTTCCACCGCACTATTGCCGCCAGGATAATCCTTTGATAACTCGTCTTTTCTCTTTTATCTTTCGCTACTCAGCTCTTACTCTACCTTTCACTCGTTCTTATTGGCCACAAGCTGAACTCAATTTTCTTTCTATTACGTCTTCTATATTTAATTTGTTTGTCTAGTCTTCTCTTTTTCGCTCTTTTCCAAAAACACTTGAGCGTTGTATAGTTAAGTCCCTCGGGCAATTAGTACAGGTTAGCTCAATGACTCACATCACTTACACACCCTGCCTATCTACGTCTTAGTCTTAAACAACCCTTACAGATTTATAATCTGGGAGAACTCATCTCTTGGCAAGTTTCGTGCTTAGATGCTTTCAGCACTTATCTCTTCCGCACTTAGCTACCCGGCAATGCGTCTGGCGACACAACCGGAACACCAGTGGTGCGTCCACTCCGGTCCTCTCGTACTAGGAGCAGCCCCAACCAATTCTCCTACGCCCACGGCAGATAGGGACCGAACTGTCTCACGACGTTCTAAACCCAGCTCGCGTACCACTTTAAATGGCGAACAGCCATACCCTTGGGACCTACTTCAGCCCCAGGATGTGATGAGCCGACATCGAGGTGCCAAACACCGCCGTCGATATGAACTCTTGGGCGGTATCAGCCTGTTATCCCCGGAGTACCTTTTATCCGTTGAGCGATGGCCCTTCCATTCAGAACCACCGGATCACTATGACCTACTTTCGTACCTGCTCGACTTGTCTGTCTCGCAGTTAAGCTTGCTTATACCATTGCACTAACCTCACGATGTCCGACCGTGATTAGCAAACCTTCGTGCTCCTCCGTTACTCTTTGGGAGGAGACCGCCCCAGTCAAACTACCCACCAGACACTGTCCGAGACCACGTTTCGTAATCTTCGTTAGAACATCAAACGTTAAAGGGTGGTATTTCAAGGACGCCTCCACAATCACTGGCGTGACTGCTTCAAAGGCTCCCACCTATCCTACACATCAAAATTCAATGTTCAGTGTCAAGCTATAGTAAAGGTTCACGGGGTCTTTCCGTCTAGCCGCGGGTACACCGCATCTTCACGGCGATTTCAATTTCACTGAGTCTCGGGTGGAGACAGCCTGGCCATCATTATGCCATTCGTGCAGGTCGGAACTTACCCGACAAGGAATTTCGCTACCTTAGGACCGTTATAGTTACGGCCGCCGTTTACTGGGGCTTCGATCAGGAGCTTCTCTTTCGATTACACCATCAATTAACCTTCCAGCACCGGGCAGGCATCACACCCTATACGTCCACTTTCGTGTTTGCAGAGTGCTGTGTTTTTAATAAACAGTTGCAGCCAGCTGGTATCTTCGACCGGTTCAACCTTCGCCCGCGAGGGACTACAATCTACGCCGGCGCACCTTCTCCCGAAGTTACGGTGCTATTTTGCCTAGTTCCTTCACCCGAGTTCTCTCAAGCGCCTGAGTATTCTCTACCTGACCACCTGTGTCGGTTTTCAGTACGGTTTAGTAAAGCCTTTCGCTTAGTGGCTTTTCCTGGAAGTGTGGTATCAGTTACTTCAGCTCCGTAGAGCCTCGTCATCATCTCTCAGTGTTAAGGAAGTCCGGATTTGCCTAAACTTCCCACCTACCAACTTAAACGCACATATCCAACAGTGCGATAACCTAACCTACTCCGTCCCCACATCGCAGCTTTACCAAGTACAGGAATATTAACCTGTTTCCCATCGACTACGCTCTTCAGCCTCGCCTTAGGGGCCGACTCACCCTGCCCCGATTAACGTTGGACAGGAACCCTTGGTCTTCCGGCGAACGGGTTTTTCACCCGTTTTATCGTTACTTATGTCAGCATTCGCACTTGTGATACGTCCAGCATGCTTCTCAACACACCTTCTTCCGCTTACACAACGCTCCCCTACCCAACAGACTTTCGTCTGATGCCGCAGCTTCGGTGCTATATTTCAGCCCCGTTACATCTTCCGCGCAGGCCGACTCGACTAGTGAGCTATTACGCTTTCTTTAAATGATGGCTGCTTCTAAGCCAACATCCTAGCTGTCTAAGCCTTCCCACTTCGTTTCCCACTTAATATAGACTTTGGGACCTTAGCTGGCGGTCTGGGTTGTTTCCCTCTCCACGACGGACGTTAGCACCCGCCGTGTGTCTCCTGAGTATCACTCTTTGGTATTCGTAGTTTGCATCGGGTTGGTAATCCGGGATGGACCCCTAGCCGAAACAGTGCTCTACCCCCAAAGGTGTCCGCTCAAGGCTCTACCTAAATAGATTTCGGGGAGAACCAGCTATCTCCCGGTTTGATTGGCCTTTCACCCCCAGCCACAAGTCATCCGCTAATTTTTCAACATTAGTCGGTTCGGTCCTCCAGTTAGTGTTACCCAACCTTCAACCTGCCCATGGCTAGATCACCGGGTTTCGGGTCTATACCTTGCAACTAGACGCCCAGTTAAGACTCGGTTTCCCTTCGGCTCCCCTATTCGGTTAACCTCGCTACAAAATATAAGTCGCTGACCCATTATACAAAAGGTACGCAGTCACCCTTTCAGGCTCCCACTGCTTGTACGTACAAGGTTTCAGGTTCTATTTCACTCCCCTCACCGGGGTTCTTTTCGCCTTTCCTTCACAGTACTGGTTCACTATCGGTCAATCAGGAGTATTTAGCCTTGGAGGATGGTCCCCCCATCTTCAAACAGGATATCACGTGTCCCGCCCTACTTCTCGTTAACTTAGTACCACAGCCTGGATGTCGAGTACGGGGCTATCACCCTGTGTCGCTAAGCTTCCCAGCTTATTCCTCTATCTCTGCTGCTATCATTAACTGGCTCTTTCGCTTTCGCTCGCCGCTACTGACGAAATCTCGGTTGATTTCTTTTCCTCGGGGTACTTAGATGTTTCAGTTCTCCCGGTTTGCCTCACTTACCTATGGATTCAGTTAGTGATAGTAGATTCTTCATCTACTGGGTTTCCCCATTCGGATATCTTGGATTAAACGCCTCTTATCGACTCATCCAAGCTTTTCGCAGATTAGCACGTCCTTCTTCGCCTCTGATTGCCAAGGCATCCACCTTGTACGCTTAGTCACTTAACTATACAACCTCAAATGCTTTCAACCACTTTAAGTTTTCACTTGAAAGTGCGGTCAATTTGATGCGTATTTTCATTCAACTAAACACTTGATTGCTTTTGTTCAATCAAGATTTTATGCAAAACAGTTTTATTTCAGTTTTCTTTTCAGTTTACTGTTTACTGCCTTGCCTACTCAGACTTTCTCTCGAAAATCTCTTGTTTTCAGCTTGTTTCCAATTTTTTAAAGAACAGTTGATAAAACCTTTCAGTTATCATCGCTAAATAAACTAAATGAATATCAATAAAATCTTAAACACTATATTAGTTTAAACTAGTGCTCATGACTTTCTTCTCTATTCTCTCTTAATTTACTTAACGATGATAAGTGGTGGAGATAAGCGGGATCGAACCGCTGACCTCCTGCGTGCAAGGCAGGCGCTCTCCCAGCTGAGCTATATCCCCATGTCATCGTTTATTTATTACCTTATTCACCTTCATCACTCACTCAGTTTGAGTGGTGGGTCTGAGTGGACTTGAACCACCGACCTCACCCTTATCAGGGGTGCGCTCTAACCACCTGAGCTACAGACCCAAGGGAATAACGGCTTTCTGCTCGATATTGTCTACAATATATCAATCAATCTGTGTGAGCACTCGCTGTCTCTCGTCTTGGGTAAGGAGGTGATCCAACCGCAGGTTCCCCTACGGTTACCTTGTTACGACTTCACCCCAGTCATGAATCATACCGTGGTAAACGCCCTCCCGAAGGTTAAGCTATCTACTTCTGGTACAACCCACTCCCATGGTGTGACGGGCGGTGTGTACAAGGCCCGGGAACGTATTCACCGCGACATTCTGATTCGCGATTACTAGCGATTCCGACTTCATGGAGTCGAGTTGCAGACTCCAATCCGGACTTAGACGTACTTTCTGAGATTCGCTCCACCTCGCAGTTTCGCCACCCTCTGTATACGCCATTGTAGCACGTGTGTAGCCCTACTCGTAAGGGCCATGATGACTTGACGTCATCCCCACCTTCCTCCAGTTTATCACTGGCAGTCTCCTTTGAGTTCCCGACCGAATCGCTGGCAACAAAGGATAAGGGTTGCGCTCGTTGCGGGACTTAACCCAACATTTCACAACACGAGCTGACGACAGCCATGCAGCACCTGTCTCATGGTTCCCGAAGGCACTCCCGTATCTCTACAGGATTCCATGGATGTCAAGAGTAGGTAAGGTTCTTCGCGTTGCATCGAATTAAACCACATGCTCCACCGCTTGTGCGGGCCCCCGTCAATTCATTTGAGTTTTAACCTTGCGGCCGTACTCCCCAGGCGGTCGATTTATCACGTTAGCTACGGGCACCAAGCTCTAAGCCCAATCCCCAAATCGACAGCGTTTACAGCGTGGACTACCAGGGTATCTAATCCTGTTTGCTCCCCACGCTTTCGCACATGAGCGTCAGTACATTCCCAAGGGGCTGCCTTCGCCTTCGGTATTCCTCCACATCTCTACGCATTTCACCGCTACACGTGGAATTCTACCCCTCCCTAAAGTACTCTAGTTACCCAGTCTGAAATGCAATTCCCAGGTTAAGCCCAGGGCTTTCACACCTCACTTAAATAACCGCCTGCGTGCCCTTTACGCCCAGTTATTCCGATTAACGCTCGCACCCTCCGTATTACCGCGGCTGCTGGCACGGAGTTAGCCGGTGCTTCTTCTGTATTTAACGTCAATGACGTGTACTATTAGCACACATCCCTTCCTCAATACCGAAAGAACTTTACAACCCGAAGGCCTTCTTCATTCACGCGGCATGGCTGCGTCAGGGTTCCCCCCATTGCGCAATATTCCCCACTGCTGCCTCCCGTAGGAGTCTGGACCGTGTCTCAGTTCCAGTGTGGCTGGCCATCCTCTCAGACCAGCTAGAGATCGCAGGCTTGGTGAGCCTTTACCTCACCAACTACCTAATCCCACTTGGGCTCATCTTATGGCATGTGGCCCGAAGGTCCCACACTTTAATCTTTCGATATTACGCGGTATTAGCTACAGTTTCCCGTAGTTATCCCCCTCCATAAGCCAGATTCCCAAGCATTACTCACCCGTCCGCCACTCGTCAGCAAGAAAGCAAGCTTCCTCCTGCTACCGTTCGACTTGCATGTGTTAAGCCTGCCGCCAGCGTTCAATCTGAGCCATGATCAAACTCTTCAATTCAAGTTCAATCGCTCAATATATTGCTTAGCTATAAATAAAAATACTACTTAAAAAGTAATTATGAATTTTCAGTTAAGCACCTATTAAGACTTCAAAATTAAAAAATATTTTTAAAACAAGTCAATCAACAAGTGCCCACACAGATTGTCTGATACATTGTTAAAGAGCAAAAAACAACGACGCACTTGTAAACTTAAATACTTCACAACAGTGCGTCGTTGTGTGCGGTGCATTATAGGGATTTTCAAATCCCTTGCAAGTACTTTTTTGTAAAAATATTTAAAAAAATGATCTTTTGATTAAAGCACAAGCGATTAGAGCAAAATATAGATATTTTGAGCTATTTTTTTAATCGTTTTAAAATTCTCGGAAGCTCAACGATAGAATCTAACACATAATCCGCTACTCTCTCGCCTTCCTCTGTTACTGTTTTACCTGTACGAACTAATACGTTCATTTTCACCTTCGCGCCAATTCCCGCTTTTAGATCTTCAACTTTATCTCCAACCATAATAGATTGCGTAGGATCGATCTTTAATTCCTTGATCGCTTGCAGTAGCATACCAGGTTTGGGTTTCCTGCAATCACAGTCTTCTTTATACTCACCTTTTCCCTCGGGATGATGTGGGCAATAATAAATACCATCCAAATCCACATCTTGTTCAGCCAATGACCAATCCATCCATTCTGTTAACTGTAAAAACTGCTCCTCAGAAAAATAACCACGCGCAATTCCAGATTGATTGGTAACCAACACCAACATATATCCCATTTTCTTTAATTCTCGCAATGCATCAATCGCACCATCAATAAACTTAAAGTTATCAATTTCGTGTACATAACCATAATCAATATTTAACGTGCCATCGCGATCTAAAAAAATAGCCTTATTCATTCTCTTACCTTTCATACGTATCAAATTGACGAAAATTATCTATTTAATCCAAGCAATTAGCAAATATAACTCATAACCAATCTGTCTAAAAAAGATAATTTGACATATTGACATAGCAATCTAGACGTCTAGAATACCGAAACAGATTTAAAAACAGTAAATAAAAAGGGCTTATATGATTAAGCTAAGCAATATAACGAAGATTTTTGAGCTGCCTAGCAAGAAATTGACTGCGCTTGATAATGTCTCATTAAACATCGAAAAAGGTCAAATTTGTGGCGTAATTGGTGCATCTGGCGCAGGAAAAAGTACATTAATTCGATGTGTGAACTTATTAGAAAAACCAACTAGTGGTTCCGTTATTGTTGATAGCGTAGAATTAACAGGGCTTTCTGATCGCGAGTTAGTACGTGCTCGTCGTCAAATCGGAATGATTTTTCAGCATTTCAATTTACTAAGTTCCCGCACTGTATTTGAAAACGTGGCATTACCCTTAGAATTGGAAGGTGAGCCAAAAACAAAAATCCAAGAAAAAATTACCGCACTTTTAGATCTTGTTGGTTTAAGTGAAAAACGTGATGCTTACCCAAGTAATCTTTCTGGTGGGCAAAAACAACGTGTAGCCATTGCACGCGCCTTAGCCAGCGATCCTAAAGTCTTATTATGTGATGAAGCCACTAGCGCATTAGATCCTGCAACGACACAATCTATTCTGAAATTATTAAAAGAAATTAACCGCACTTTAGGTATTACGATTTTGTTAATTACCCATGAAATGGAGGTTGTTAAACAGATTTGTGATCAAGTTGCTGTCATTGATCAAGGTCGCCTCGTTGAACAAGGTACTGTCGGTGAAATTTTTGCAAATCCTAAAACAGAATTAGCACAAGAATTTATTCGTTCGACCTTCCACATCAGTCTACCTGATGAATATTTGGAAAATCTTACTGATACGCCGAAGCATAGCAAAGCGTATCCAATTGTCAAATTTGAGTTTACGGGTCGCTCAGTTGATGCACCGTTACTTTCTCAGGCATCAAAAAAATTTGGCGTGGAGCTTAGTATCTTAACCTCACAAATTGATTATGCTGGAGGCGTGAAATTTGGTTATACCATTGCTGAAGTAGAAGGCGATGAAGATTCCATTACGCAAACCAAAGTTTATTTAATGGAAAACAACGTGCGCGTGGAGGTGCTTGGTTATGTTCAATGATTTCTTGGCAACATTCAGCCAGCAATTAACACCTCAGATGTGGGGTGTTGTCGCAACCGCAACTTATGAAACGATTTATCTCAGCTTTGCATCTACTTTACTTGCCGTAGTAGTCGGCGTGCCTGTTGGTGTATGGACTTTCTTAACTGGAAAAAATGAGATTTTACAAAATAACCGCACTCATTTTGTGTTAAACACGATTATTAATATCGGGCGCTCTATTCCATTTATTATTTTGCTCTTAATCTTATTACCTGTAACACGTTTCATCGTAGGAACCGTATTAGGTACAACGGCAGCAATTATTCCATTAAGTATTTGTGCGATGCCATTCGTAGCTCGCTTAACTGCTAATGCATTAATGGAAATTCCAAATGGTTTAACCGAAGCCGCTCAAGCAATGGGCGCGACTAAATGGCAAATTGTACGTAAATTCTATTTGCCAGAAGCACTACCGACACTCATTAATGGCATCACGCTCACGCTAGTCACTTTAGTTGGTTACTCTGCAATGGCGGGGACGCAAGGCGGCGGTGGCTTAGGTAGCCTCGCTATCAACTACGGCGTATATCGCAATATGCCTTATGTCACTTGGGTGGCAACCATTATTATTGTGCTATTCGTTATGATTAGCCAAAAACTCGGCGATGTACTGGCTAAAAAAGTGGATCATCGTTAATTAAACACAACTCTTAACTTAAACAGGAAGGAAATCCTATGAAATTAAAACAACTTTTTGCAATCACTGCAATCGCATCAGCTCTCGTTTTAACAGGCTGTAAAGAAGATAAAAAACCTGAAGCTGCAGCTGCAGCTGCACCACTTAAAATCAAAGTCGGTGTGATGTCTGGACCTGAGCACCAAGTTGCAGAAATTGCAGCAAAAGTCGCCAAAGAAAAATATGGTTTAGACGTTCAATTCGTTGAATTCAATGACTACGCATTACCAAATGAAGCTGTATCTAAAGGCGATTTAGATGCAAACGCAATGCAACATAAACCTTATTTAGATGAAGATGCAAAAGCGAAAAATTTAAATAACTTAGTCATCGTGGGTAATACTTTCGTCTATCCATTAGCGGGTTATTCTAAAAAAATCAAAAATGTGAATGAATTACAAGAAGGTGCTAAAGTTGTTGTTCCTAACGATCCAACAAACCGTGGCCGCGCATTAATTCTTCTTCAGAAACAAGGTTTAATCAAATTAAAAGATGTAAATAACCTTCTTTCAACTGTATTAGATATTGTTGAAAATCCGAAAAAATTAAACATCACTGAAGTAGATACTTCTGTTGCGGCACGCGCATTAGACGATGTTGATTTAGCTGTAGTAAACAACACTTATGCGGGTCAAGTGGGCTTAAATGCACAAGATAACGGTGTATTTGTAGAAGATAAAGATTCTCCATATGTGAATATTATCGTTTCTCGTACCGATAACAAAGACAGCAAAGCTGTTCAAGATTTCGTAAAATCTTATCAAACAGAAGAAGTTTACCAAGAAGCTAAAAAACACTTTAAAGATGGTGTTGTAAAAGGTTGGTAATTTCTACCGCACTTTAAAGCATTACTAAATCCCTTGCCTGCAAGGGATTTTTTATATCTTATTTCCCTCTACGGCCAATTAATTTCTAGAATTAAAGATCACACAAGCAATACATACCTTAATAAATTCAAAACATGAAAAAACCGCACTATAAAAGTGCGGTAATTTTTTAATTATCCTTAATCAAGGATTAATGTATTTTTTCTACTTGAGCAAATTCTAGTTCAACTGGTGTTGCACGACCAAAGATTGATACAGAAACTTTTAAGCGACCTTTTTCATAATCCACTTCTTCTACTGTACCATTAAAGTCTGCAAATGGACCTTCAGCTACACGAACTTCTTCACCAGGATGATACTCATTGCGGTGACGTGGTTTATCTGTAGTCTGTTCTAATCGATTTAAAATAGTATCAGCTTCTCGTTTAGAAATTGGCGCAGGTTTATCAGGTGTACCACCAATGAATCCCATAACACGCGGAACACTTTTCACCAAGTGCCATGTTTCATCATTCATTTCCATTTCTACAAGCACATAACCAGGGAAAAACTTACGTTCGCTTTTACGACGTTTACCTGCAACATTCTCAACGACTTCTTCAGTTGGAACTAACACTTCACCAAATTGGTCTTCCATTTGTTGCTGTTTAATATATTCACGCAAAGTTAAAGCCACTCGGCTTTCAAAACCAGAAAACGCCTGTAGTACATACCAACGTTTTTTTGATACAGTTGTTTCTTCAGTCATTTTAGAATCTCAAATCAGTTAAGAAATTAATTACTGTGACAATAATCGAATCTGTCGCCCAGAAAAATAAGGATGCAATGATTGTTACCCCAATTACGATTAATGTAGTTTGACGCGCTTCTTGGCGAGTTGGCCATACCACTTTTTGCACTTCTATTTTTGAATCTTTAAAGAATGTACGAGCTTTTGTACCTTGATTAGTAATTGCTGCAAATGCAAAAGCAATCACTAACGCAATGACGACACCTACTACACGAATAGGTAATGAATATACTTTTTGGAAATAAACATTACCAATTGCAGCCGCCGCAAAAAAGACTGCGACTAAAATCCAAAGAAGGGTATTTAACCCTTTAGATTTACCTTCTACCACCGTCTCTGGTACATTTTTCTTTTTATCAACAATTTCAGTTGCCATAAATTGAATCCGTTATTTACTTAGGAAAATAAGAATAAAGTTATAAGAATGTGCGATTGTAGCATTTTCTTTTCGCCTTGCCTATTGAAAATCATCAAGCAAGATAGAAAACATAAGGAAAAACAACCGCACTTTTCTATTAAGAATGATATTCTAATTTTGGAGCGGTATTATCTACAATGGTACTTTCATCCACGACTACTTTACGTAAATTTTCGATAGATGGTAAATCATACATCGTATCAAGCAATACAGCCTCGACAATAGAACGTAACCCACGCGCGCCTGTTTTTCTTTCAAGCGCTTTCTTCGCCATTGCTTTTAAAGCTTCAGGGGTGAATTCTAACTCCACATTTTCAAGTCCAAATAAAGCTTGATATTGTTTAGTCAAGGCATTTTTAGGCTGTGTAAGAATTTGCACAAGGGCTTCTTCATCTAATTCACTTAGTGGAGAAATCATAGGTAAACGCCCAATAAATTCCGGAATCAAACCAAACTTCATTAAATCATCTGGTTCTACTTGACGGAATAATTCAGAAAGAGACTTTTCTTCTTTATCCTTTTCTACTTTCGCACTAAAACCGATACTCGTACTTGTTTGTGTACGTTTACTGATAATTTTATCCAATCCCGCAAATGCACCACCACAGATAAAGAGAATTTTTGACGTATCTAATTTCACCATTTCTTGCTGCGGATGTTTACGCCCGCCTTGAGGTGGAATAGACGCTACAGTACCTTCAATGAGTTTTAACAACGCTTGTTGTACACCTTCGCCAGATACATCTCGAGTAATTGATGCACCTTCCGATTTACGGCTAATTTTATCAATTTCATCAATATAGATAATGCCTTGCTCCGCTTTTTCAGTATTATACCCACAGTTTTGTAAAAGCTTTTGTAGGACATTTTCTACATCTTCACCCACGTAGCCAGCTTCAGTCAATGTTGTCGCGTCAGCCATCGCAAACGGCACATTTAAGCGACGAGCTAATGTTTGAGCAAGCAATGTTTTACCACTACCCGTTGGTCCAATAAGCAAGATATTACTTTTACCGAGCTCAACATCGTTATTTTCATGATTAGTTCGTAAGCGTTTATAATGATTGTAAACTGCGACAGAAAGCACTTTTTTCGCATAATCTTGGCCAATAACATAATCATCTAGATGAGCACGAATTTCGTGAGGAGTTGGTAATTTCTCCTCATTTTCTGCCGCACTTTCGTCTACACTCTCATCATTACTTTCTTCAAGCATTGAATGACAAAGTTCAATACACTCATTACAAATATAGCCGTCTGTACCAGCAATTAATTTATCTACTTCGCCTTTTTCTTTTCCGCAAAAAGAGCAATGTAAATCTTTATCTTTGTCTGACATGTGTTTCCTTAACGTTTAATTAAAACTTCATCAACTAAACCATATGCTTTTGCTTCGTCAGCTGACATAAAGTTATCGCGATCTGTATCTTTCTCAATTCGTTCGATACTTTGCCCAGTATGGAATGCTAGACGATCGTTTAAGGTGTGTTTAATTTTCAAAATCTCTTGTGCATGAATTTGAATATCCGATGCTTGACCACGGAAACCGCCCAACGGTTGGTGAATCATCACACGCGCATTTGGTAACGCAGTTCGTTTGCCAGCTGTTCCGCCAGCAAGCAAGAATGCGCCCATTGAGCATGCCTGACCGATACAAAGTGTACGAATATCTGGCTTAATAAATTGCATTGTATCGTAAATAGCCATACCCGCGGTCACAGAACCACCGGGAGAGTTGATATAGATATTTATATCTTTAGTTGGATCTTCAGACTCTAAAAAAAGCAGCTGAGCCACAATAAGATTTGCCATACGATCTTCCACTTCACCACTTAGGAAGATCACACGCTCTTTTAATAAACGGGAATAAATGTCGTATGAACGCTCGCCACGCGAAGTTTGTTCAACAACCATAGGAATTACACTCATTTTCTTACCTTTTTCTCTAAAATTACTAATTATTTTACTCTAAATAACCTACAAATAAAAATGCGGTCGCTTTTGTTAAAAAGAGCGACCGCACTTTTATTCAATCATAACGATATTAATTAATCATTATGCCTGTGGATTCATAATTTCATCAAATGAAGAAACTTTTTCAGTCACTTGTGCTTTAGCAAGTACTGCATCCACTGCTTGTTCTTCTAATACTACGTTACGAATATTGTTCATTAACTCTTCGTTTTTGCTATAGTATTCAACAACCTCTGCTGGTTGCTCGTAAGCTGATGCAATATCTGCAATCATTGCTTTAGCGCGTTCTTCATCAGCTTTTAATTCATTAGATTTAATCACTTCAGAGAATAATAAACCTACTTGAACACGACGAGTTGCTTCCGCTTCAAATAATTCACGTGGTAACTGTGCAGCTTGTTGTGCATTGCCACCAAAACGTTGAGCCGCTTGATTGCGTAATACATTAATTTCTTCTTCTACAGCAGAAGCTGGAACTTCAATTAGATTTTGTTCAATTAACCCATTGATTACTTGTTGTTTAACACGTGAAACTAATGCATTTTTCAATTCACGTTCCATATTCTTACGAATTTCTACACGTAAATCTGCAACAGATTTAGTATTCGGACCGAACTTAGCAACAAACTCATCTGTTAACTCAGGTAACACCATGTTTTCCACTTTTTTCAAGGTGATTGCAAATTTTGCCGCTTTACCTTTTAAGTTTTCAGCATGGTATTCAGTTGGAAAAGTTACATTAATATCAAATTGCTCACCTGCTTTATGGCCTACGATACCATCTTCAAAACCAGGAATCATACGACCTTGTCCCATAAATAATACGAAGTCAGATGCTTTACCGCCTTCAAACTCTTCGCCATCTACAGAGCCAACAAAATCAATAGTTACGCGATCATCTGCTTTTGCAGCAGAGTCGGTTTCTGCCCAAGTTGCTTGTTGTTTACGTAACACATCAACCATTTTATCAATATCAGCTTCTGTGATTTCAACAGTTGGTTTTTCAACTTTAATATTCTCTAAACCTTGTAATTTAACTTCTGGATAAACTTCAAAAGTTGCGATAAAAACTAGATCTTTACCTTCTTCAAAAGTTTCAATACCAAAAGTTGGACGACCAGCAATATTAATCTTTTCTGCAATCACGGCATCAAAAAAATGACGTGGTAATAAATCGTTTAATACATCTTGACGGATTGATGCACCGAAGCGTTGCTCGATGATGTGTGCAGGAACATGACCTTTACGGAAACCATCTACACGCACATTTTTTGATGCACGTTTAAATTCTTCACGAACTGCTTTAGATACAGTTTCAGCTGGAACGGTGATCGCTACACGGCGTTCTAAACCTTGAGTTGTTTCAATATTTAATGACATTTGTTACCTCAATTAATTTGCACTCGGTAAAAATCCACACCGAACACGTTTGTTAAATAAAATAAGACGTTCAATTATAACGAAAGAAATGTAACCAGTCGATAAAATACTGATTAAAAAATCACATTTTGATAACTTTCAAATATCACCTATAAACAAAAAGTGCGAAGAACTTTCCCCGCACTTTCTTTTGTCTTCTCTATGTCCTTAAGACATTCAAGAATACATCAATTATTTGATGATTTTCGCAACAACGCCAGCACCTACTGTACGGCCACCTTCACGGATTGCGAAACGTAAACCTTGGTCCATCGCGATTGGGTGGATTAAGCTTACTGTCATTTTGATGTTATCACCAGGCATTACCATTTCCACGCCTTCTGGTAATTCGATTGTACCAGTTACGTCAGTTGTACGGAAATAGAATTGTGGACGGTAACCTTTGAAGAATGGAGTGTGACGACCACCTTCATCTTTTGATAATACGTAAACTTCTGATTCGAAATCAGTGTGTGGAGTGATTGAACCTGGTTTCGCTAATACTTGACCACGTTCGATTTCTTCACGTTTTGTACCACGTAATAATGCACCGATGTTCTCACCTGCACGACCTTCGTCAAGTAATTTACGGAACATTTCAACACCAGTTACAGTTGTTTTCGCTGTTGGTTTGATACCTACGATTTCAACTTCATCACCAGTACGGATGATACCACGCTCAACACGACCAGTTACTACGGTACCACGACCTGAGATTGAGAACACATCTTCGATTGGAAGAAGGAACGGTTGGTCAATCGCACGCTCTGGCTCTGGGATGTAAGTATCTAAGTGGTTTGCTAACTCAAGAATTTTTTCTTCCCATTCTGCTACGCCGTTTAATGCTTGTAATGCAGAACCACGTACGATTGGAGTATCGTCACCTGGGAAGTCATATTGAGAAAGAAGTTCACGAACTTCCATTTCTACTAATTCTAATAACTCTTCGTCATCTACCATGTCGCATTTGTTTAAGAATACGATGATGTATGGAACACCTACTTGGCGACCTAATAAGATGTGCTCACGAGTTTGTGGCATAGGACCATCAGTTGCTGCTACTACTAAGATAGCACCATCCATTTGTGCCGCACCAGTAATCATGTTTTTAACATAGTCCGCGTGTCCTGGGCAGTCAACGTGTGCGTAGTGGCGAGTTGGAGTATCGTATTCAACGTGTGAGGTGTTGATGGTGATACCACGCGCTTTTTCTTCTGGTGCGTTATCAATTTGGTCGAATGCACGAGCTGCACCACCGTAGTGTTTTGCTAATACGGTTGTGATTGCTGCTGTTAAAGTTGTTTTACCGTGGTCAACGTGGCCGATTGTACCCACGTTTACGTGCGGTTTTGTACGTTCAAATTTTTCTTTAGACATTTAAAGAGTCCCTCTAAATAGACACGGTTATCGATGGGTAAATAAAACCACATTAACCAATAAAATTGTTTATTCTAAATGAAGGAAAGAGAATTGAAGGATGGTGCTGATAGGCGGATTTGAACCGCCGACCTCACCCTTACCAAGGGTGCGCTCTACCAACTGAGCTATATCAGCGTTTGGAGCGGGCAGCGGGAATCGAACCCGCATCATTAGCTTGGAAGGCTAAGGTAATAGCCATTATACGATGCCCGCAAGTCCTAAATTCGTCTGTCCCATCAGGATTCATCTAAAAGATGGTGGAGGGAGAAGGATTCGAACCTTCGAAGGCTGAGCCAACAGATTTACAGTCTGCCCCCTTTGGCCGCTCGGGAACCCCTCCACGCTAAATGAATACTTGTGTACGAAAGAATGGTGCCGACTATCGGAATCGAACTGATGACCTACTGATTACAAGTCAGTTGCTCTACCTACTGAGCTAAGTCGGCGTGTCGTAAGCAAGTGAGGCGTATTATATGGAAAAAACTTTTCGTGACAAGTTTTTTTTCTAAAAAAATTATTTTTTTTGCGTGTTCGTTTAAATCACAAGCAAAAATGTGAATTTTTAACCAAATTTTATTAAATTTACTGAAAAATAAATGCGAACATGGCGGTTATAGAGTATATTTTTCTTCGTTTATTTAGCTATCAAATAAAATTATTGTGGAATTTTCAACTCAGCAAACACCTTTTTTAAGCTTTAATCGTGAACAATGGGCGGAATTACGTAAATCCGTTCCATTAAAATTGACAGAACAGGATCTCAAACCACTTTTGGGTTTTAATGAAGACCTTTCATTAGATGAAGTAAGTACGATTTACCTACCGTTAACTCGTCTTATTAACTATTACATTGATGAAAATTTACATCGCCAAACGGTACTACATCGTTTTTTAGGCAGAAATAATGCCAAAACACCTTACATAATTAGTATTGCTGGCAGTGTTGCCGTGGGGAAAAGCACTTCTGCACGTATTCTACAATCTCTACTTTCTCATTGGCCAACTGAAAGAAAGGTTGATCTCATCACAACAGATGGGTTTCTTTATCCATTAGACAAGCTTAAACAAGATAATCTTTTACAAAAGAAAGGTTTTCCCGTTTCTTATGACACACCTAAACTCATTCGCTTTTTAGCAGATGTAAAATCAGGTAAAAGCAATGTTACAGCACCAATCTACTCTCATTTAACATACGATATTATTCCCGATGAATTTGATGTGGTAGATAAACCCGATATTCTCATTTTAGAAGGATTAAATGTTCTTCAAACAGGCAATAACAAAACCAATCAAACCTTTGTATCGGATTTTGTTGATTTCTCTATTTATGTCGATGCAGAAGAAAAATTATTGAAAGAATGGTACATCAAACGCTTTTTAAAATTCCGAGAAAGTGCATTTAATGATCCTAATTCTTACTTTAAACATTACGCAAGTTTATCAAAAGAAGAGGCAATTGCGACGGCAAGTAAAATTTGGGATGAAATTAACGGGTTAAATCTCAATCAAAACATTCTTCCAACCCGTGAGCGAGCAAATTTAATTCTAACAAAAGGTGAAAACCATCAGGTAGAGTTAGTTAAGTTGAGAAAATAGATTAAAAGTGCGGTAAAAATAAAAAGTCTACACTATTTACTAAAGGACGGATGACAATATTGTTTTGAAGACAGTCCTTTTAATATTAGTTAAATTCCAGCCTATATTTTTATTGTCCAAGGAAACGTACCATTGCTGCATTATCCAAACAGTTTCCTTCTTAGACATACTTTGATTCAGCAAGGATTCGACGATAAGCTAGCTATCTTAGACTAAATGTAAAATGTTCCCACGGGATTTATGTTTTGTTCTTTTTTGTTACCTAACAATAGTTCAAACATAATTCCCCAAAAAGTTAATATCAATAGCAATATTCAGCTATTTAAAATATCAGCCTCTTCTAACAAAAAATCGCACCTGTAACAGTGCGATTTTTTGTTGTCTTAGTTTAGGACATTCTACCATTCTCAATGCCAATCACCTGATCACAAATAGCCATAGTGGATTGGCGATGACTCACGAGAATAATCAATTTTTCTGCTTTCACGTTCAACAATGATTTCAAAATCATCGCTTCGTTTAAGCTATCCAAATTACTGGTCGGTTCATCAAGTAAAATAATCGGTGCATTGTGCAAGAATGCACGAGCAATTCCAATACGTTGTTTTTCACCATCAGAGAGATTACCACCCAATTCCGTCATTTTTGTTTGATAACCTTGTGGCAAGCTTAAAATGAAATCATGAATTGACGCTTTCTTCGCGGCTTCCATAATTTCTTCTAATGTTGCATCACGGCGTGCAAGGCGAATATTTTCCTCTATAGTTTCGTTGAAAATGTAGGTTTGCTGGGTAATGTACGCCATATTGTCACGCAAACTACGGGTGTTGATGTTCGGTAAGGTTTCACCGTTAATTTTAATGCTACCTAATTTAGGATCGTAAAAACGCATTAGTAGTTTTAACAGTGTACTTTTACCACTGCCACTTCTGCCGTGAATACCTAAGATTTCACCTTTTTTTACTGACAAGCTGACATCCGATAAAATTTGTTCTTCACCATAGGCAAAACTTACATTCTCAACATCAATACGAGAAACCTCTTTCAAATCGACCGCACTTTCTACATCTTTTAATTCGGGCTCTTCTGCTAGCAAGCTCAATACACGCTCACCAGAAGCCAAGGTTTGTAACAAGTTGCTTGAAAGGTTACTTAACGCAATAACTGGACCGTAGCTCGACATTAATAAAATCACGCCAATTAAAAAGGCAGAGAAATTAATTTTATCTAAGCTAAATAAAATTAAGCCAATAAATAGCATAATAATGTTGAAAACAGATACTGCCACTTCAGTGTAAACGCGTACTTTCGCTTCTTGATCTTTGATGCGCTCAAAAGCCGTATCGATTTTTTGGCTGCGTTGTTGGATTTCTGCTAAGCGTTGTTTTGCATAACCAAAAAGCTGAATTTCTTTCATACCACGCACGCTATCGAGGAAGAAGTCATTCATTTCGCCTACTAATTCACGATAGCGTCTGCCATCTTCACGCGCCAATTTGGTGGTAATAATCGGTAGAATCACTCCCACCGTTAAATAAGCGGCTAACGCGACAACTACAAACCAACCAGAAAGATGCGCAAAGACCAACAATAAAATCGCAGAGGTAAAGAATGCAATCATAATTGGTGCAATGGTGTGTGCATAGAATACTTCAAGTAATTCGATATCGTTGGTGACTAATGACACTAATTGCCCTGCTTGTTTATCTTGCAACTTCACAAAAGCTAGGCGACGCAAAGAAGAAAACACTTTGTCGCGCAATAATGCCAATAATTTAAAAGCAATATAATGCCCTGACATTTGCTCTAAATAACGCAATGCGCCACGAGCCACCGCCAATACGATAAGTGCGGTCAAAATTCCAGAGAAACTTAAATGAGTGTCAAAGTTAAGAAGATTTACTAACCCCATCGCACCCAGCACCATAATAAAGATGGCAGCCAGAAAACCGAGCGTTCCCATCGTGATGGTAAACGCCATAATGTGCGCCAGAGGAGTCACTAATTTCAACAAATGCCCCATTACAACAAAACCATTTTTACGCATTTGCCACCTCTCTAATTTGTTCTAAATCTTTTTGTTGTTGGAACATTTCAGCATACGCACCTTGTTTTGCCATTAAGGTTTCGTGTGTGCCTTGCTCAATCAATTTGCCTTGGTCAAGTACGTTAATACAGTCCGCATTTACCGCATTTGCCAAGCGGTGAGAAATCATCACAATGGTTTTTTGTTGTTTAAATTGTTGAATGAACTGCAAAATAATCTCTTCGCTTTCCACATCAATGTTACTGGTCGCTTCATCAAAAATATAAAGTTCGGCATTGTGTAATAAAGCACGCGCTAAGGCTAAACGTTGAATCTGACCACCCGATAAATTTGCGCCACGGCTTAATAATTGCATATCTAAGCCGCCATTTTCGCGTACAAATTGGGCAAGATTCACTTGTTCTAAACACGCATAAATTTGTTCATCTGTGGCATCAATTTTCGCCATCGTCATATTTTCACGCAGCGAGCCTTTAAACACGTAGCTGCTATGGCTCACCAACGATACTTTTTGATAGAAAGAAGTGCGGTCTATTTCAGAGGCATTTTGTCCATTAAACAAAATCTCACCTTGTTGCACTTGATTAAAGCCCATCAACAACGAAACTAAGGTTGATTTACCGCAACCACTTTTACCCACAAACACAGAAAGTTGGTTTGGTTGAATAGTTAAAGTTAAACCTTGAATTGCCAGTTTTTCTGCAGAATACGCAAAATGTAGATCTTTAATTTCCACTTGAACGTTATTTTTGGCTTCAAAATTTACCGCACTTTGTTGTGTTTCCACTGGTGTATCAAGCAATGTGAAGATCTTATCTGAAGCCGCTTTACCATTCATCGCAACATGGAAGAATGAACCAAGCAAACGAAGCGGAATAAAGAACTCGGAGGAAAGTAGAATAAATAAAATCACGCCTAACACGCTGAGTTGTGCATCTTGGAATTGCAATAATGCAGTTAAAATCCCGATTGTCGCGCCGCCATAAGCGAGTAAATCCATCAGTGAAACCGAGTTAAGCTGCATAGTAAGCACTTTCATGGTAATTTTGCGGAAATGCTCAGCCTCTTTATCCATCGCTTTCGCTTTATAAGCATCATCTTGATAGATTTTTAGCGTAATTAAACCCTGTAAGTTATCTAAAAAGCTGCTGCCTAATCCCACATAAATCGACCAATATTTTGCCAAGAGTTTTTTCGCAATTTTATTCACCGCAATAATCGACATAGGGATAAGCGGCACGCAAATTAATAAAATAATAGCTGTTTTAAAACTGAAAAAGATCAGGAAAGCAAAGAGTGTAAGCGGTGCAAGCAAGCTATAAAAAAGCTGTGGCAAATAACGCCCAAAGTAGATTTCAAGCTGTTCTACACCTTCTGATGCCACTTGGATAATGCTTGAAGTAGATTGTTGATTCACTTGATTAAGCGGCATAGAAGCCAATTTACGATAAATAAGGCTACGCAATTCATGCTTCACTTTTGTGCTGGCAAAATAAGACGCCTGCACTGATTTTTTACCCGCAAAAGCACGTAGTGCCAATGCCACAATTAAAATCACACCTAAACCCACCGCACTTGACATCGTCAACTCTTTAAAATAAGCGGCCTGTAAAATATAAGAAAACACGACGGCACTAATAATCCCGCCAACTAACGCCACCCAATTCCACAACACCGTGACACCAATCCATTTTTTACTATCGACCACCGTGTTAATTAGGCGTTTATCTATCATCATAATGATTGCTCCTAAAAAAGAAGTACGCAATCAATGCGCACTTTTCATTTAATAGTGAAATTTAAAACGATTGCACATGCTTTCTAACATGAACAATCGATGGCTTGCATTATAGAGAACAAGTGGACTTAAATATAGAGCATAATGAGAATAATTTTTATTGTTTGATTTTAATCAAAAACAAGATTTTCTGATTGTGAGAAAATGTTTTCCCCTGTACTATATTTAATAATTATTATCATTTTCTTTATCATGGACTTAAACATGCCCAACTTTAGATTAAATCTGCTTGCATGTTCCGTTATGCTTGGACTGACAGCAGAAGCTGTTTACGCCAACGAACTTGAACAACTGCAGGAAATTAATGTTTCAGGGAATACAGAAACAATAAATGTGAAAAAAAAAAAAGTTGGTGAAACCCAAATCACGGCTAAAAAACTATCTAAACAACAGGCTTCCGATTCTCGAGATTTAGTACGTTATGAAACGGGTATTAGTGTTGTTGAAACAGGAAGAACAGGAGCAAGTGGTTATGCTGTTCGAGGAGTTGATGAAAACCGTGTAGGTATTATGGTTGATGGACTTCGTCAATCTGAAACTTTAAGTTCACAAGCATTTAAAGAGCTATTTGAAGGCTATGGAAATTTTAATAATAATCGTAATGATGTAGAAATAGAGAATGTTAAAACAGCGACCCTTACCAAAGGTGCTGACTCTTTAAAATCAGGTAGTGGGGCATTGGGTGGTTCGGTTATCTTTGATACAAAAGATGCTAGAGATTATCTAATAGGAAAAGATCATTACTTCAGTATTAAACGTGCTACTCAAAGTATGAATAGTCAAGATTCGGTATCTCTTACTGCAGCTGGCCGATATAAAGGGTTTGATGCATTAATTGTTCATACTGAACGTAATAGCAATGAAATGAAGAATTATGGTTATGAAAGTTATGATGATAAGGTTGTCGGAATTAAAAGAGAAAAAACAGATCCTTATTCCATTTCCCGTAATAGTACTTTAGTGAAATTAGGGTTTGAACCAACAGAAAATCATCGATTTAGTGTAGCTGTTGATAAATCAACATTAAAAACTGATGGACAAGATTTATCTTATTCATTACGCCCTAGTTCTTATGTTAATACTGAAATCCGTCAAGGAGAACGATTTATTCACGATAAATCTAAACGAGAAAATATCCAATTTTCTTATGAAAACTTTACACAAACTCCATTTTGGGATCACTTTAAACTAACTTATTCATCTCAAAAAATTAAAAATAAAGCTCGTAGTGATGAATATTGTGCCTCAGCTAATTGTGCTGGCGTTATTAATCCACAAGGATTACATCTAGATGATTCAAATGGTGTATATAAAATTTTAGATAAAGATAACAAAGAACTCACAGGGAAATATGATTGGGGCACAATCTATAAAAATTCTAGAAATGAAGATGTTACTAATAATATTTTTGAGCGCTCTGTAGAGTCTTTATCAATAGATTGTGATAAGTTAGATTGCAATAAGAAATTTAGAGTTTTCTCTGCAAATAAATTAGATGGAGAGTATGATTATACCAAAAATTATAAATTTGAAGATAGAAAAATTAATATTAAAACTCTACCTAATGGTAAAAAATATGGTCAACTTGAATTAGCTGAAAGACCTAACCCTTTTGATTCAACCCTAAAACAATATGAAGAAGCCTTTTATTTACTTCCTAAATCTAGTGGATATAGTAGAAATGAATACAATGATCGTGATTTAAACACAAATACAAAACAATTTAACTTTGACTTTGATAAATCTTTTTCTGTAATAAAAACAGATCATGCTTTACGATATGGTGGGTTATACTCCGAAACAGAAAAAAGCATGGTTAATCTTCAGGGTTACAAAGGTGGGAATGTTCAATGGTGGGCTGATGACTTTATTTGTAATAAATTAGAGAATGGAATGAGAATACCCTCTCCTCAATATTATCCTACCAGTGACTGTACGGGAGCTTTAAAGGAAAGTAATTTAGGTAAAACGAGTTACTTAGTCCCAGTTAAAACTAAAAACCATGCATTTTATTTAGGTGATAATTTTACAGTAACGAATTGGCTTGGTTTTGATTTAAATTATAGATATGACAATGTTAGACATTTGCCACATTATCGCTTAGGGCAAGATCCTGAAATTCCACGTGGATTATTAGCTGGTACAATGATCCCTATTCCAGATAGTGCATTAACTGGAGGCAGTGGCTGGTATAATTATAATCATCCCGATTATATAAAAAATGTACAAGACAATTTAAATGCAATTCAAAAATCAACAGCATTTAAGCACCATTCCTATAATTTAGGATTAAACTTGGATCCAACAGATTGGTTAAGAATACAGTTTAAATATTCTAATGGTTTTAGAGCGCCAACGCCTGATGAAATGTATATGACATTTAAACATCCTCAATTTTCAATTTTGCCAAATACTAATTTAAAAGAAGAAAAAGCTAAAACAAAAGAAATCGCCTTTACTTTTTATAGAGAGCGTAGCTATTTCACTACTAATTTATTCCAAACCAATTATAAGAATTTTATTGATTTGGCATATTTAGGTGAACGTCCAATTGATCAAAGTAAATCGTCTTATTATCCATTCTATCAGAGTTTGAATCGTGATAAGGCAAAAGTAAACGGAATTGAAATTTCTACTCACCTAGAAATAGGAGACCTTACTGAAAAATTAGAAGGATTCCATTTGGGTTATAAGTTGACTTATCAAAAAGGTCGAATAAAAGATAGTAAGCCATTAGAGGGATATAAAAAATTATTAGAACATAACCCTAAATATATGAATATGGTCTTGCAAGACCAGCCAATGAATGCTTTGCAACCGACCACATCCGTATACAATTTAGGTTATGATTCACCTAATAAAATATGGGGATTAGATTTTTATATTACCGACGTCTCAGCCAAAAAGGCAAAAGACAGCTTTAACCCTCAATGGCATAGCATGATTGAACGTCAAGCAGAAAATATTAATACTGGTGCAATTGAAACAGTGCCAGCAAAAACAGTAAATGGTAACGAAAAAGTTATTGATAGAAGAGCATTATGGCGCAATAAGCATTACACTGTGATAGACGCCATTGCTTACTGGAAACCAATTAAAAACCTTACATTTACAGCTGGTGTTTATAATTTAACAAATCGAAAATATCTTACTTGGGAATCAGCCCGATCTATTCGAACTATCGGTACAATCAACCGAATAGATACTGAAACAGGTATAGGCTTAAATCGTTTTTACGCACCAGGTAGAAATTATAGGGCATCTATTCAATTAGAATTTTAGGTGTACTCTTATCTAACCGCACATAATAATAGTAGTGATAGTAAATGTGCGGTTAATTTAAATTCATAATTTAATTTACATATTATCTTTAACGAGAGAGAAAAATGACCAATTTTAAATTAAACCTGCTGACATATTCCGTTATGCTTGGGCTGACGACAAGTGTTGCTTATGCTGACAAACCAACTCAACCGCAGCTTGAGGAAATTAATGTATCTGGTTCTACCGAACATAGTGATCTGAAAACACCTCCAAAAATTGCCGAAACTGTAAAAACAGCGAAAAAATTAGAAAAAGAACAAGCGCAAGATGTTAAAGATCTTGTACGTTACGAAACAGGGATTACTGTCGTAGAAGCAGGACGTTTTGGAAATAATGGCTTTGCAGTTCGAGGAGTGGAAGAAAACCGTGTAGCCGTTCAAATTGATGGACTGCATCAAGCTGAAACTATCTCTTCACAAGGGTTTAAAGAATTATTTGAAGGATATGGAAATTTTAATAATACGCGTAATAGCGCAGAAATAGAAACGCTAAAACAAGTTACGATTCGAAAAGGAGCTGATTCTTTAAAATCAGGTAGTGGCGCATTAGGTGGTTCTGTTAGTTTTGATACAAAAGATGCAAGAGATTATTTACTTAACAAAAATTACTACGCTTCCTATAAAAGAGGCTATAACACAGCAGATAACCAAAATCTTCAAACGCTCACTCTTGCTGGGCGTTATAAGTACTTTGATACAATTGCTGTAATTACATCACGTAAAGGCCATGAATTAGAAAACTATGGTTATAAAAATTATAACGATAAAATTCAAGGAAAAACTAGAGAAAAAGCAGACCCTTATAGAAGAACCCAAGATAGTGCGCTTTTAAAAGTTGGTTTCCAACCAACAGAAAATCACCGTTTCTCAATTATTGCAGATTTATATAAACAAACTTCTAAAGGTCATGACTTTTCTTATACTCTAAAACCAAATACACAGTACATGACATATGATGAAAAAGAATTACGTCATACTAACGATAAAGTAGAGCGTAAAAATATCGCTTTTGTTTATGAGAATTTTACTGAAACACCATTTTGGGATACGTTAAAAATCACCTATTCCCACCAAAAAATTACTACAACAGCAAGAACGGACGATTATTGCGATGGAAATGAAAAATGCGATTTGGTCAATAATAAACTTGGGTTACATTACAATAATGAGAATAAACTGGTAGATAAAAATAATAATCCTGTTGTATATAATAAAAAAGATATTCCAAAGAGAAATTATTACTATGTTACTGAAGAAAAATATCGTCAGTATTATGATTTTGGCGTACCTAAAGAAGATGCGGATTCAATGGGAATTAAACCTATGTGGGGCGACTATGTGCTAGATCCTTCGTTAAATGGTTATGCTTGTAATAAGAAATTCCAGAAAGGAGATGGTAACCCTGATAAATGTGAAATTGCCGTAAACTCATCATTAAATGTTGAAACACTAAAAGCTAATGGAATAACTTATGATCTAACGGATCCTAAAAATAGTAAACTTATTAATAAATGGCGTGATCATGAACGACATATTATTTCTTGTGATGGAATCAATTGTAATAAAGAAATGATTTCTGGATATAAAATTAATGGTGAACCAATTGATATTCCATTCACAATTAAGAAATTTAAAGGAAAAAATGTTGCTTATATAGATAAGCAGTTGAATAAACAATTTGAAAATGATTGCTGGCTGAAAAATGGATGTCAAAAAACTCCAGAAAAAGCAAACTATCTTATTATGCCAGGATCTATAGGTTACCGACCTAACTTATGGTCACAACGTGATCTTATAAGTCAAACTAAACAACTCAATATAGACTTAACTAAACATAAAGTCTTATTTAATACAGAGCATGATTTTTCTTATGGTGGATTATGGTCACAAATGAAAAAATCAATGGTAAATATTTCCGGAGATCAACCTCTTGATCAAACATGGTTTGTTGATCTACCTGAAACTTGCGATACTTATGTCAATGGCAAACTTAATTTAGATCGTACACATACATTATGTGATAATAAAAATACTTTCTCATTTTTAATACCTGTAAAAACTAAAACAGGTGCTTTATATTTTATTGACGATTTTAGAATTAATGACTATCTTGCCTTTAATCTAGGTTACCGATATGACAGAGTCAAATATAAACCAGAATATACCCCAGGTAAAACACCAAAAATTCCTGATGATATGGTGACAAATCTTTATATCACCACACCAGAATTTAATGCAAGTCAAGCTGATTCAGATCCTAATGAATCATTGAAAAAAGAAGCCAATGCTGCAGCAAATATTAAAGAAATTGCACAACCGAAAAAATTTTCTGCAAGTTCCTACTCTTTTGGTACAACACTTGATCCGTTAAATTGGTTACGTTTACAAGCAAAATATAGTAAGGGATTCCGAGCACCAACAAGTGATGAAATCTACTTTACATTCAAACACCCAGATTTTTCTATTCGACCAAATAGAGATCTTCAACCAGAAACAGCAAAAACCAAAGAGTTATCTTTAACTGTGCATAATGATATGGGATATATTACAACTTCTGTTTTTGATACCCGATATCAAAACTTTATTGATTTATCCTATCAAGGGCGTCATGATGTTCATGGACACTCAAAACTAATACCATTTCATTTTTATCAAAATGTAAATAGACCAAATGCTAAAGTAACTGGTTTTGAAATTGCTTCACAAATATCCTTAGGAAATATTACTAAATTATTCAATGGTTTCAGTTTAAGCTATAAATACACCTATCAAAAAGGCAGAATAAATGGCAATATACCAATGAATGCAATTCAGCCTAGAACAGCTGTTTATGGAGTAAGTTATATTCACCCTGATGATAAATATGGTGTGGATCTTTATGTTTCTCATGCATCAGCTAAAAATGCAGAAGATACTTATAATATGTTCTATAAAGAAGAAGGTAAAATAGACCGCACAATTAAATGGAGAAGTGAATCTTATACAACCATTGATTTGTTAGGATATATCAAACCAATTAAAAATCTTACTTTAAGAGCTGGTGTGTATAACTTAACTAATAGAAAATACATTACTTGGGATTCAGCTAGATCAATTAGACCATTTGGTACAAGTAATATGATTAATCAAGATACGGGATTAGGTATCAACCGTTTCTATGCTCCAGGCAGAAACTATAGAATGTCAGTTCAGTTTGAATTCTAATTGTATCTAAAAGCATAAAAGTGCGGAGAAAATAATCTGCACCTCAAAAGTTGGACTAAATTACCAATAATTGAGGTGCAGATTTTATTATAGTCAGATAGTGTAGCTATAAAAATATTCGCTAATGAAGCAATGGAAAGTTTCTTTGAACGATTAAAACGGGATGTTTTATGGCTGGCTATTTAACCGTAGAGAGAAGATAGTTGATATAGTAAGGGATTATTTGGTGGGGGAATTGTCGATGAATTCAACTGAAATTAAAAGGACTGAGTCTAATACAATATGCTCGTCAGTCCTTAAGTAAATAATCTAGGTTTTTAGGCGCGGCTGATTTTTACCGCACTTTTAATTAACTGAAAATTAATTTTTTGCTGCTGCCGCTGCTTTTACAATTACTGCAAATGCTGGGGCTTTTAATGATGCGCCACCCACTAATGCGCCGTCGATGTCTGGCTGAGTAAATAATTCAGCTGCATTTGCATCATTTACAGAACCGCCGTATTGAATAATCACTTGGTCTGCCACAGCTTGTGATTTCGCAGCGATGTGACCGCGGATAAATGCGTGAACAGCTTGCGCTTGTGCTGGAGTCGCAGATTTACCAGTACCGATCGCCCAGATTGGTTCGTATGCGATCACTGCACCGTTGAATGCTTCAACACCTAATGCATTGATTACCGCATCAATTTGACGCGCACACACTTCTTCTGTTTTGCCTGCTTCGTTTTCTGCTTCAGATTCACCGATACATAATACTGGCACTAAGCCTGCTTCTTTAAGTGCGGCGAATTTTTTCGCTACGAATTCGTCGCTTTCTTTATGATAAGTGCGGCGTTCAGAGTGACCAATAATGATATATTTTGCGCCGAAATCTTTTAACATTTCGCTAGAAATATCACCAGTAAATGCGCCTTTTACGTTCACATCTACGTTTTGTGCACCTAATTGAACCACACTTTTACCGCCACAGCTGCAACCACAACCAGAAAGTGCTTCTTCAGCCGTACCTAAATACATAACGGGGGGGGCAATTGCTACATCACAACCTGTTACATCATGTAATTCTGCTTTTAATCCTTCGATTAATTCTTTGGTGAACGCTTTGGAACCGTTTAATTTCCAGTTACCCATAACTAAAGGACGACGTGCCATTTTTGTTTCTCCATAGTTGATAAAATTAACTCGCCTACTATACCAAAATTTCGCCACGATTCTTTGCAGAAGATCATAAAATTAAAAAAATTCTCATAGAAAGATGATTATCTTGTGCTAAAAAGCTACAATTACCTGTATGGAACCAATAAAAAATAACCAATTATGAAACTTTTCAAAGCTGAACAATGGAATATTGACGTGCTTCTTCCTCTTTTTGAAGCCTATCGCCAAGCCTATGGACAAGCAGAGAATCCAGAACGCACCTTGGCTTTTTTAACTAATCGCATGCGTTTTAATGAAAGCCTGTTTTTTATTGCGGTGGACGAAAATGAAAAGGCTATCGGCTTTGTGCAGCTTTTCCCTCGCCTTTCTTCTTTACAATTACAACGCTATTGGCAAATCACCGATATTTTTGTGTTGGAACATGCTCAACAAACAGAAATTTATGAGGCGTTGATTTCTAAAGCAAAAGACTTTGTGCATTTCACGCAATCAAATCGTTTAGTTGCAGAATTAGCGCAAAATCAATATTCAATGTTGGAATCGGAAGGGTTTAAATTGAACCCGAAAGAACGTTTATTTGAATTGAGTCTGTAATGCTAACAGCGTTAAATCGTTATTGGGATTATTTGCGGATTGAACGCCAAATGAGCCCTCACACGCTTACCAATTATCAACATCAACTTGATGCCATCATCAAAATCTTAGCACAACAAGATATTCATGCTTGGGCACAAGTAACACCCAGCGTGGTGCGGTTTATTTTGGCGGAAAGCAAAAAACAAGGCTTAAAAGAAAAAAGCTTGGCTTTGCGTTTATCGGCATTGCGTCGATTTCTCAGTTTTTTGGTGCAACAAGGCGAATTGAAAGTGAATCCCGCCACCGGCATTTCTGCACCGAAACAAGGCAAGCATTTACCGAAAAATATGGATGGCGAGCAAGTTCAACAGTTGCTTGCCAACGATAGCAAGGAGCCAATTGATATTCGTGATCGTGCTATTTTGGAATTAATGTATAGTTCAGGTTTACGTTTATCTGAATTACAAGGCTTAGATTTAAACAGCATTAATACCCGAGTGCGGGAAGTGCGTGTTATTGGGAAAGGCAACAAAGAGCGTGTGGTGCCGTTTGGGCGTTACGCTTCGCATGCCATTCAAGAATGGTTAAAAGTGCGGACATTATTTAACCCAAAAGATGAGGCATTATTTGTTAGCCAGCTTGGAAATCGTATTTCTCATCGAGCGATTCAAAAACGTTTGGAAACTTGGGGCATTCGTCAAGGCTTAAATAGCCATCTTAATCCGCACAAATTACGTCATTCTTTTGCGACGCATATGTTGGAAGCCAGTTCAGATTTACGCGCCGTGCAAGAATTGCTTGGGCATAGCAACCTGTCCACCACTCAAATTTATACTCACTTAAATTTTCAACATCTGGCGGAAGTGTACGATCAAGCTCATCCAAGAGCGAAACGTAAGAAATAACAATCCACAGGTAAAACCTGCGGATTGTTATTATTCAGTAATCGAATAAGGTAACTGCACTCGCTCTAACAATATTTCACTATTCAGCAATCTAAATTGTTGTTCTGAATCAATGTCATTATTCATCACAACTTGCAACCATAAAACACCGTCTAAATTGACCGCACTTGTAATCGTGCCTGTTTTTCGCCAATTGGATTCAATCTGCATTTCGATTTCACTGCCAATTTCCGCTTCCTGCTGGGTTTGCGTTTTAAAGATAAACATTGCGCGTTTATTCGCACCACGATATTTCGCACGAGCTACCGTTTCTTGTCCAATATAGCAACCTTTGGTAAAAGAAATGGCTTGCTCAATAACTTGTAAATTTAGAACCTGTGGGATAAATTCATTTTGCGTTTGCGGACTTAAATTTGGCAATCCCGCTTGAATATCGGCTATATCCCAAATTTTTTCATCGCCATTAAAATTCACAGGTAATTCAGTTTCATTCAATAAAATTGAACGTATCCCATCAATTTCCAATGAAAAATGCGGTGTGATTTTTCCACATTTTTCACCTATTAAGCCGATGATTTGCCAATCACGTAAATCAAAACTCACTTTGGAAAATACCGCATATTTTTTCAAGGCATCTAGCCCACTTGGCAATAGATCTTTCTTAATCAGCAAAAAGAATTGTTCACTACTTACTTTAAACAAACGGTAAATTGCATTCATTTTACCTTTTGGATCGCAGTGAGCCGTAAGTGTTGTTGCTCCACTTGCTAATCGCACAACATCCGTCGTTAACTGCCCTTGCAAATATTTTTCTGCATCCGCACCATGCGCCTCAATCAGTTGATATTGAGTAAGAGAAATAAATTGAGACATTCTACTTTCCTATTCTAAATTCTGGATTTGCTCACGCATTTGTTCTATAAGCACTTTTAGCTCAACCGCAGAAGCCGTGATATCTGCATTAATGGATTTGGACGCAAGGGTATTCGATTCACGATTCAATTCTTGCATCATAAAATCTAATTTACGACCAACTGCGCCGCCTTTTTTCAAAATATTCGTGGTTTCTTTCACGTGCATTTGTAAACGATCGAGCTCTTCCGCCACATCAACGCGTTGAGCGAGTAAAATCATTTCTTGTTCCACACGTTGCGGATCAAGATTGATTTGAGCATCTTCAAAACGTTGCAATAAACGTTCACGTTGCCATTGCAAAACTGTCGGCATTTGTGACCGCACTTTATCCGCTTCCACGGCAATAGCATCTAAGCGTTGTTGAATAATATCGTTCAGTTTTTCGCCTTCACGACCACGCATTGCAATAAAATCTGTCAGTAAATCATCAAAGGCTGTCAACAAATCTTGACTAATCGCATCTAAGTCTTGCTCTTGCGCTTCCACCACACCAGGGTAACGCAACACGTCTGTCAAATTAATTTCACCTTCTCCAGCTTGAGTTTTAATCCATTGCAAAGACTGAATCACTTGATTCGCAAGCTCTTTATTTAAATTCAATTCGGCATTTGTTTGTTTTTTAGTTTCAATGCGCAAAGAACATTCAATTTTACCGCGAGTAAGACTTTGACGAAGTTTCTCACGCAACGTGTTTTCTAATCCGCGAAATTGCTCGGGCAAACGGAAAAAGTTTTCTAAATAACGTTGATTAACGGAACGAATTTCCCATACTGCATTGCCCCAATCTTTTTTCACTTCAAGGCGTGCAAAGGCGGTCATACTGTAAATCATAAGCTCTCCTATTTTTAGTTTTATCTTAGTTGATTCGCCAAGTATTGTAACGAGATGAACACAGAAAGGGAAAAGAAAAGTGCGGTAAATAATAAAGATATTTTGTATTCTGTTGTTTACACGGTGTAAATTTTAAAATACAATCGCCGTAAATTTATTATTACACAATAAGGAAGCAAACATGAACAAAACTGTAGGCAGCACACTTCTTGTTGCTGGTACGATGATTGGAGCGGGAATGTTGGCTATGCCACTCACTTCCGCCGGCATCGGATTCGGCTTTACTTTAGTCTTATTATTAGGGCTTTGGGCATTATTAACTTTTAGCGCACTTTTATTCGTTGAACTCTATCAAACTGCGGAAAGTGATGCGGGTATCGGTACACTCGCTGAACAATATTTTGGTAAAACAGGACGCATTATTGCCACGGCAGTGCTAATTATTTTCTTATACGCATTAATTGCCGCCTATGTCAGCGGTGGCGGTTCACTACTAAAAGATTTATTACCAGAAAGTTTTGGCGATAAAGTTAGCATCTTATTATTTACCGTAATTTTCGGTTCATTTATCGTCATCGGTACACATAGCGTAGATAAAATTAATCGCGTGTTATTTTTTGTAATGCTTGCGGCCTTTGCCGTGGTGTTAAGCTTAATGTTGCCAGAAATCAAATTTGATAACTTAATGGCGACACCAATTGATAACGCTTTAATTATCTCTGCAAGCCCTGTATTTTTCACAGCATTTGGTTTCCACGGCTCGATTCCAAGTTTAAATAAATACTTAGACGGCAACGTAAAAGCATTACGCATTTCTATTTTGGCAGGTTCAGCAATTACCCTTTGCGCTTATATTTTGTGGCAAATGTCGACGCACGGCTTACTCACACAAAATGAGTTTTTACAAATCTTAAAAGAAGATGCGACCTTAAATGGCTTAGTAAAAGCAACACTAGCTATCACTGGTAGTAATGTCATTGCTGGGGCAGTAAAATTATTCTCAACTTTGGCGCTGGTTACTTCTTTCTTAGGCGTAGGGCTTGGCTTGTTGGAATGTATCGAAGATTTATTAAAACGATCTTTTAATATTTCTGCAGGGCGTATCTCACTTGGCTTAATGACGTTCATTCCACCACTCGTCTTTGCGCTTTTCTATCCTGAAGGTTTTATTTTAGCACTAGGCTACGCAGGCCAAATGTTTGCATTCTATGCCGTAGTATTGCCAGTTAGCCTCGTTTGGAAAGCTCGTCGAGCTTACACCAATTTGCCATACAAAGTATGGGGAGGAAATCTGACTTTAATTATCGTATTGGTATTAGGCGTAATCATTACATCTATTCCATTTGCGATTCGTACGGGTTACTTGCCATTTGTTGTGGGTTAAAAAACAAAGTGAAAATCCACCGCACTTCTTGATCTCCATAAAGCAAAACGCCGTTCAATAATGAACGGCGTTTTATATTTAATCATGACGTTAAAGTGCGGTAAATTTTTAATGCGTTTTATGGCTCGTGCTATACAAAATTTTGTCCGTATAAGCTAAAGCAATCGCCGATACTAAAAAGCCCAAGTGCAACAATAACTGCCACATCATCGTTTTTTCTGGCATATTGCTTGCATTCACAAAGGTTTGCAGCATATGGATAGATGAAATGCCGATAATAGACATAGAAAGTTTAACTTTCAACACAGTTGCATTTACATGGCTCATCCATTCAGGTTGATCGGGGTGATTACGCGTACGCAATTTAGAAACGAAAATTTCATAGCCACCGATAGTCACCATCACCAGCAAGTTTGCGATCATCACAACATCAATTAAATTCAACACGCCTAACATAATTGTGTTGGAATCCATATCATTTACATTAATCACTAACTCCCATAAGCCTTTAATAAACTTATAAGAGTAGATTGCAAGGGTTACAATCAAGCCCAAATAAATCGGCACTTGCAACCAGCGACTCGCAAAAATTATTTTCGCGATAATATTCGATTGTTCGTTATATTTCGCATAAGGATCAACAGGTTTGTTTTCTTCCATAAGATTTTATTCCTAAATTAAACAGTGGGTTAAATAAACAAAAAAACCGCAAGAAAATAGCAGTTTTTTTGAAAATAGCAATAAGGAAATTGAGTTATTCTTATTTTATTTATATGTTTGAAGGGGTAGAAATTGATCCTCTCAAAATACAGGTCGGCTCTAACACTAAAGTGCGGTAATTTTCATTAGGATTTTTAATTCGTTGCAATAGTGCTTCTACAGCAAGTTTGCCAAGTTCAGCTTTCGGTTGGCAAATGGTGGAGAGAGGAGGCGAGAGATAACGAGCCAATTCAATGTCATCATAGCCCATAATTGAAAGATCTTGCGGAATACGTAAGCCTTGTTGCTGAATAGCTTGGTATGCACCAACAGCAATAGTATCACTACAACAAAAAACTGCTGTTGGACGTGAGGATTGAGTAAGTAAAGATTGTATGCCAAGTACACCGCCTTCAAAGTCAAAATGACTTTCGACAATCCAATGAGGATTTAACGCAATTTTTGCTTCCGACAGCGCATTTTTATAACCTTGCAAACGATTTTGTGCGACAGATTTTTTGAGATTTCCCGTAATAATGCCAATTTTACGATGTCCTGCATCGATTAATGCTTTTGTCGCCAAATAGCCGCCAAGTGCTGAATTTTCGAGTATTTTATCTGCATTTAACTCAGTAAACCACCAGTCCATCACAACGAGTGGCAGCGAAATGGCTAACTCTATATCAGCCTGAAAACGGCTATCACCACACATCAAAAGCAAACCATCCACTTGTTTGTGCATTAGAGTTTGCAGATTTTGTTGTAGGCGTTTGGCATCGCCACCAGTGGTGGCAATAATAAGATTATATTGATGCTGCTGACAATATTGTTCCACGCCTGCCATCACTTCCGCAAAGAATGGATTATTTGTTGCGGTGACAAGTAGCCCGATAGTTTTGGTTTCGCGCACCTTAAGACTTCGTGCAACAGCTGAGGGGGTGTAATTCAGTTCAGCGACAATACGCATCACTTTCTCATGAATTTCATCGCTAACAAAACGAGATCCATTAATGACGTGAGATACTGTGGAAGTCGAAACTTGCGCCAGTCGTGCAATATCTTTCATTGTCGCCATAAAAACACCCTAAAAATTCACCGCACTTTAAGCGTATTCAAGAAAATCTAAAGTTTCTTGACGCGTTGGAATAGAGGATTGAGCCCCTTTTTTCGTCACACTAATCGCAGCGGCAGCTTGACCAAAACGAATGGCTTCATCAAAGGATTTTTCTTCCAATAAAGCTGTAACAAAACCGCCATTAAATGTATCACCAGCTGCAGTAGTATCTATTGCTTGCACGCAAAAGCCCTTAATGATGCGGCTTTTACCTTTTCGACTGACAAACACACCTTTCGCGCCAAGGGTAATCATTACGGTTTCAATGCCTTTATCGTGAAAAACACTTGCAGCTTTCACCGCACTTTGCTCGTCGGTTACCGTTACCCCCGTCAAGATTTCAGCTTCTGTTTCATTTGGTGTAATAATATCAATCAAACTCAATAATTTGTCCGATAAAATCTGCGCTGGAGCAGGATTTAGCATAACCTTAACACCATTTTTCTTAGCGATTTGAGCAGCCAGCTCCACACCAGAAAGTGGGGTTTCTAATTGCATTAACAAGCAATCCGATTGTGCAATTTGCACCTCACTTTGACGAACAACTATCTCACCCAAATGTGCATTTGCACCGCTAGCCAGCACAATACTGTTCTCGCCCGATTGGGCAACTTGAATAAATGCCATTCCTGTCATTTCCTGTGAAACGGTACTAATATGGGTTGTATCAATCCTTTCCTTGGCAAACGCATTTTTCATTGTTTCGCCAATGCTATCTGATCCAATGCAACTAATGAAAGCTACTTTTGCCCCTAAACGAGCGGCGGCTACTGCTTGATTGGCACCTTTGCCACCATAGGCAATTTGATAATTTTGACCTGTTAGCGTTTCACCGGGTTTAGCAAAGTAAGGCACAGAAATAACGTGATCAGCATTGATACTACCGAGAACCGTGAGGGTTTTTCTCATTATTTTATCCTGTATTGTTATATTTTTTCTTTCTACACAATGGGACAAATATAATTTGCCCCATAATGTGATATAACGAGCTTATTCAGTAGATAGATTATTCGCTTATTACTTTCAAATCTACTGGAATTTTCGCTTCAACTTTTTCGCCCTTTAAGATTTTATCAGCGGTAACAACACCTAATGAACCAATAAGCTCGGGTTGTTGTGCGATAGTTGCCGCCATTTTGCCACTTTTTACAGCTTTTACTCCATCATCGGTACCATCAAAACCTACGATAAGGACTTTTTTATTTGCTGCTTTCACCGCACGCAATGCACCTAATGCCATTTCATCATTTTGCGCAAAAATTGCTTGAACATCACCTTTAGATGCCAACAAATTTTCCGTTACATTCAAACCTTTTGTTCGATCAAAATCTGCTGGCTGACTGGCAAGCACATTGAATTTATGAGCATCAATAGCTTGTTTGAAACCCTCGCCTCGTTCGCGTGCTGCAGATGTTCCCGCAATACCTTCAAGTTGAATCACCTTGGCATTATCGCCTAATTTCTGTGCGATAAAATCACCTGCCATTTTACCACCTGCGATATTGTCAGATGCAATATGGCTCACTACGTTTCCTTTAGCTGCGCCACGATCTAATGTAATTACTGGAATATGCTTACGGTTTGCAATCGCCACTGCGTTGCCAACTGCTTCAGAATCAGTTGGATTGATCAATAATATTTTTGCACCACGCACAGTTAAATCTTCGACATTAGCTAATTCTTTAGCAGGGTCATTTTGTGAATCAAGCACCACTAACTTATAACCTAATTCATCCGCTTTTTTCTGTGCGCCATCTTTTAACGTTACAAAAAATGGGTTATCTAATGTAGATACTGCCAAAGCGATTGTGTCTTGTGCAGAAGCAGAGCCAGAAACAGCCAAACCTAATAATACAGCAGAAGTAAGTGCGGTTAGTTTTTTCATAGTTTCTCCTTAAAGTGAGTTACAGTTTTTTTGTACCAAGATAGTTATCGGCTAAAACAGCAACCAAAATAACCAACGCTTTTGCTATCATTTGATAGTAAGATGAAATATCTAATAGATTTAATGCATTGTTTAAAAATCCGATGATTAATGCACCGATGAGAGTTCCCATTACACGACCTTTTCCTCCCATCAAACTGGTTCCACCGACTACCACGGCAGCAATTGCATCTAATTCATAAGATACGCCAGCAGTGGGTTGAGCAGAAGATAAACGTGAAGTAACAATTAAACCTGCTAATGCAGAAAGAAATCCACTGGCAGCAAAAACAAATACTTTGATTTTATTGACATTAATACCAGAAAGTTGAGTTGCTGATTCATTACCACCGAGCGCGTAGATATAACGACCAATAGGCGTGTGTTTTAAAATATACCAAGCGACAGCAAACACGATACTCATAATCCAAATTGGTACTGGGATACCTAAAAAATAGCCTGTACCAATGCTAGCAAATAGATCAGCATTATCCGAAAAACCTGTCGTAATAGGACGACCATCTGTATAAACCATTGTTATACCACGTAGTAAGGTCATGGTAACCAAGGTAGCAATAAACGCCTGAACTTTTCCCTTTGCAACAATTACGCCACTTATGCTACCAAGAAGTGTTCCAATCAATAAAACCACAGGAATTACTAAAAAAATAGGCAATTCAAGACTTACCATTGAGGCTGCAATAGCGCCAGTCAATGCCAATACAGACCCCACAGAAAGATCTATACCTGCAATTAAAATAACAAAGGTCATCCCCACTGCAATAATCGCATTAACCGAAGTTTGACGTAAAATATTCAAAATATTATCTACACTGAAAAAATCGGGATTAATCATTGATACAATCGCAATAAGAATAATCAATGCAATAAAAGATCGTTGTTCAATCAAAAATTTGCCTATTTGGATAGAAGATGTTTCAGTTTTCATCATATTTACCTACGCTTATTTACCGATAGCTGCTGCTAATAATTTTTCTTGAGTTGCCTCTTCACGAGAAAATTCTGCACTGATTCTGCCTTCTCGCATAACCAAAATGCGATCACTCATACCAAGCACTTCTGGCATATCAGATGAGATCATTAAAATACTCAACCCCTCTTTCTTAAATTCGTTAATCAACTGATAAATTTCTTTCTTCGCGCCGACATCTACGCCACGAGTTGGTTCATCTAAAATCAACACATTTGGACGAGTCATTAATCCACGAGCAATTGCCACTTTTTGTTGATTTCCACCAGATAGCAAACCTACTTGTTGATCACGGTTAGGCGTTTTAATGTTAAACATCAAAATAAAGTCATCTACTGCCATTTTTTCCGCTTGATGGCGAATACTGCCTTTTTGTGAAAAATGATCGAGCGATGTGAGCGACATATTTTCTTTAACCGACATGCCTAAAACCAAGCCATCACTTTTACGATCTTCAGAAATATATACAATGCCATTATCCAAACCATCTTGCGGACTACGATTCTCAATCTCTTGATTTTTTAACCGCACTTTCCCCGCTGTTTTTGGCAAAGCACCGTAAAGTAGCTTGCCGAGTTCCGTTCTACCCGCGCCCATTAAGCCTGATACGCCGACAATTTCACCGGCATGCAATTTGAAGGAAACATCATCAATGCCGTTTCCGCTCACATGTTTCACATCCAATACACATTCGCCTTTTTCTTGTGATAAATGCGGATATTGTTCATCAAGACGACGACCAACCATCATTTCAATTAAATCATCTTCTGTAATCTCTGCCACAATGCGTTCACCGATAAATTGACCATCGCGTAAAACCGTCACATCATCACAAATTTGGAAAATTTCTTTTAAACGATGAGAGATATAAACAATGCCGCGATTTTCTGCTTTGAGTTCACGAATCACATTGAATAGGGCTTCGGTTTCCGTATCTGTGAGTGCATCGGTTGGTTCATCCATAATGATAACTTTGGATTCAAAACTTAAGGCTTTGGCTATCTCCACCATTTGTTGCTCACCAATAGAAAGTTCAGCGCAAAGCTGTTTACTGCTGTGAGTTACCCCCAAACGCGCAAGCAGCTTGTCTGCTTCTTGGTGCATTTTCTGCCAGTTAATCGCTCCCCAAGGGGTTTTAAATTCACGACCAAGAAAAATATTTTCCGCAATAGTGAGATTGCCAACTAAATTAAGTTCTTGGTGAATGATACTAATACCAGCTTCCTGTGAGGCTTTAGGTCCATTGAAATTAACCGATCGATTAAGATACTCAATTGTGCCTGCATCTTTGGAATAAATACCAGTAAGCACTTTCATCAACGTTGATTTACCCGCCCCATTTTCCCCCATCAATGCCATTACACGTCCAGCGTAAACAGATAAACAGGCATTATTCAAGGCTTTCACACCCGGAAATGACTTATCAACACCACTAATTTTGAGTAAAGTTTCCATAATTTCACCCTGATTAAAATGGCACACCAGAATATAAAATTACATTGGCATAAGGTGAACATTCGCCAGTACGAACAATAGCTTTACTTTCAAGGGTAAATTTTTTAAAAGTTTCGTGCGATACAAATTCCACTTGTATTTGATTACCCTGATGACTTTCAAGTTGTTGAAGTTGTGTTAAAAGTGCGGTCAATATTTCTGGATTTTTTTCTTTAATTTCTTCTGCAATAACAACGCGTTCAACATACATTTCATTCGTTACTACATTCAACGTTTGTAGAAAACTTGGTACACCTGCAGTTAATGCGAGATCGATACGTTCCACACTTAACGGAATTGGAAGTCCAGCATCGCAAATCGTCAAACTTTCCGTATGACCAAGTGTAGCAATGCAATGCGAAAGTTGCGCATTCAATAAAGCTGTTTTTTTCATCTAAAAGCTCCTTTTTTGTTATCGAAACGTTTCGATAAGACAAATATAGATAACAAAAATAGAAAAACAACTAAGAAATTTCAAATTTGGGATATTGATCACAAAATTTCTAGATAGGACAAAAAATTCTCCAACCAAATTTGCATTCAATCGGAGAATAAATTATTGAAGATTTTCTTGATTTAAGACATTCAACCTCGCCAAATCCACCTGATTATTTAACAACTCCACATCGGGCATTGTTTTATTGGCTTTTGCGGAAAGGGTTTTAAATCGTTCTACTTTGCCAACTAAACCTTGTTGGCCAACAAGAGCGGTGACTGTGCTGTTGTATTGATTGCTGACAGTGGAAAGCGTATTGCCAAGCTTACTTAAACGTTCTGCAACCAAGCAAATTTGGTTATAAATTTCACCCGCTTTTTCAGCGATTTCTTTTGCCTCTGCATTACCGCGTTCGATGCGCCACAAATTTGCTACGGTACGTAAAATCGGCATTAAGGTGGTGTGAGAAACCATAATGACATTACGTTCATAACCATAATTAAATAAGGCGGGATCAGATTTTAAAGCCTCAATATATGCGGGTTCCACCGCAATAAACATGAGAACAAAATTCGGGCTACGCATACCAATAAGATTACTGTAATCTTTTTTATGCAGATCATTAATATGGCTTTTCAATGCGGATATATGTTCTTTTAGTAAACGCTCACGTTCAAAATCATCCTCAGAATTCACCGCACTTTCGTAAGCCACCAACGACATTTTGCTATCGATAATTAAGTGTTTTTCATCAGGTAAATTCAACACAAAATCAGGGTAATTGCGTCCGCCTTGTTCATCTTTAAAATGTGCTTGAGCACGGTAATGCACATTTTCTTCAAGCCCAGCCAGTTGCAACGCTCGTTCTAATTGCACTTCGCCCCAGTTGCCTAAAGTTTTCTTTTCACCTTTCAGTGCAGAAGTTAAATTACTCGCCTCTTGCGACATATTCAGACCGATTTCCAGCACTTTTTTAATTTCAGCTTCCAAGCCAGCATTACCTTTCACAGATTCGGAGTGAATTTCATTGACGCGTTTTTGGAAACCTTCAATTTGCTCTCGGAAAGGCTTGAGCAACGTTTCCAAGGCAGTTTGATTTGATTGACTAAATGATCGACTTTTTTCATCCAAAATCCGATTGGCTAGATTTTGAAATTCCACGCCTAACTGCTGCTTAGATTGTTCAAAGTTCTGTTGTTGCTCTGAAAAATGTTTTTCTTTTTCTGCTAACGTTGTTTTTAATCCTGTTAATTCTTGAGAAAGTGCGGTCAATTTTTCAGTTAAATGTTGTTGTTCCTGTTCTTTACGAGATAACTGGCTTTGGCTATGTTGCAACTGGGCATTCAAACTTTCAGCTTGCGCAGAAGCGATCCCGAAGCGTTCTTTTAATGCGGTAATTTGCTCTGCGATGGCGGAATGGCGAGATTGTTCTTCATCCAGTTCTTGAGTGAGATAATGAATTTTTTCATCACGTTCATTGAGTCGAACTAACAAGCCTTGGCTTTCTGTTTGAGCTTTGATGGTTTGCTGCTCTAGCTGATTTTTGATGCTGCTAAGTTCATCGAATTTACTAGCAAGTTGATTATAATCTTGAGTCGTTTTCGATAATTCTTGATGAAGATGTGTATATTTTTGCTGGCGTAGAATAAGCAATAAAATCAATAGAATAACTATTACTAACAAGCTAAAAAGCCACAAATTCTCTGACATATATCCCCCTTAAAATGATGCCGTAAATTGTAACATAGAAATATGAGTTAAATTTTAGCTTTAAGTGCGGTGAAATTATCTTACTCACCGCCCTTATCATAGGCTGCATCAGTCAATGTTTTCAAAAACGCTTCCAACGCATCAATTTCTGCATCGGTAAGCGGTTTACCTTTAAGATCGCTATGGCTTATCGTTGGCGCATATTCTGCTGCCGACCAAGGTTTACCCATTTCAGGATTTATCTTACGCTCAGGGTTATTATGGCTATCTAAAAATAATAATACGGTGCGCAATTCTTTAAATACGCCGTTATGCATATAAGGCGCAGTAACGGCGACATTACGCAATGTCGGCACTTTAAATTTGCCTTTTTGAGCAATATCACCTTTCACCATTGGATTATCTAACAATCCATTATCCACCCAATCTTCGCCTAATTTATTATGAGCAATCAACGCCTCATTTTTCGGCACACCGAGATTGAAATAACGATAATTTGTAAAAGTTTCTTCACGATGATCTTTATCATTCAGCTGATGACAATTACTGCAAGTTGTTTTTTCTTTATCAAAAAATAACGCCTTGCCTAATGCTTCTTGCTCAGTAAATTTATCTTGCCCTGCCAAAGTGCGGTCATATTTAGAACTGAACTGAGCAAACAAATCTAATTGCTGAAATGCAGCAAGTGCCTGTTCCATAATGGCATAAATTTTCTCATCATCTTGCCAAATTTCCTCGCCCCAATGCTTGGTAATGTAATCTTTCACTGCCTGATTTTCGGTAATACGTTTTACCACGCTGGCTTTGTCTTTCATGCCCATTTCAACAGGATTGAGTGGAGGCCCCCCCGCCTGCTCAGCTAAATGTTTTGCTCGACCATCCCAAAATTGGCCGCCAACATAATCCTTAATTTTTTCATCGAAATGAAAATCAGGGGAATATTTTGCATAAATGGCTGTTGGTGTGTTGCGATTACCAAACTTTGTCGGATCATCACCTTGCGAAACCATTTTATCTATATCATTTTCACGTAAATCCGCAAAAGCTGCTGCAGGCATATGGCAAGTGGAACAACTCTGCGTTTTGTTGTAAGAAAGTGATTTATCAAAAAAGAAAGCCTGACCCAATCCAAGCAATGCGGGATTTATGGGTTCTTCTTGAGCAAAACAAAAAATAGGTAAGGCAAATAATGACAAGAAATATTTTTTCATTCTAACTCCATGAGCATAAAAAATAACTGCACTTAGTCAAAGTAAATTTACTATTATAAATTTAGACTGCGCATAAATTAACTTAAACATTGATATCTTACGCCAAACTCAAATTTTTAAACCTTTTCTTACATACTTAAACTTAATAGTAGAAAAGCAATGCTTTTGGGAATTGAAGAACTGTTAAAACATTTTTTAGCTGAGCTTTTTTGATGATCTTAATCAAAATAACCTACTGTTTTAGTCAATTACTTTGTTATAGGTATTACTTTAACGTCATAATACCCGATATAATTAGTTGGGTATTTTGCTTTATGTAAAATATTTACCTATAATTTTAAATAGGAAGTTAATTTTTCAATAACCTAGGAGTGATAAAATGGGGCAGTATAAAAAGTTCTGGTACCTATTAGTCGCCGTATTGATTGGAGCATTCTCCATTCTCGGTTACTATGGGTTTGAAGTTTATCGTGAAGCACCACCAATTCCGCAACAATATGTTTCAGAATCAGGTGAAAAAGTGATTACTCACGATGAAATTTTACATGGTCAAACTGCTTGGCAAACCACTGGTGGTATGCAAGTAGGTTCTGTTTGGGGTCATGGTGCATACCAAGCGCCTGACTGGACTGCAGATTGGCTACATCGTGAATTAACCAACTGGTTAGATATCACCGCAAATAAAGAATTTGGTAAAAACTTTGCAGATCTTAATGAAGAACAACAAGCTTTATTAAAAGCACGTTTAACTAAAGAATACCGTAGCAGCAAAGTTGAAAATGACACCGTTGTGCTTTCAAATACTCGTTTAGCGGCAATGGAAAAAACAGCACAATACTACATTTCTTTATACGGCGATGATCCTGCTACTAAAGTCACGCGTGAACACTTCGCCATGAAGGATAATACCCTTCCTGACTTACAAGCGCGTAAAGACTTAACAAAATTCTTCTTCTGGACTGCATGGACTGCCTCTGCAGAACGTCCAAATACAAATGCAAGCTACACCAACAACTGGCCACATGAGCCATTAATCAATAACGTGCCAACACCAGAAAACGTAGTTTGGTCTATTGCGAGTGTGGTATTCCTGATTGCGGGTATTGGTTTCGTTGTTTGGATTTGGTCATTTAAAAAACGTGAAGATGAACAAGATCCACCGATTCCGGAAGTTGATCCCCTCACAAAACTACAGTTAACCCCTTCTCAACGCGCATTAGGCAAATATCTCTTTACGGTGCTTGCATTATTCTTACTGCAAGTAAACTTAGGGGCGATTGTTGCTCACTATACCGTTGAAGGTCAAGAATTCTATGGTATTGATATTTCTCAATACTTACCTTATTCATTAGTGCGTACATGGCATATTCAAGCTGCATTATTCTGGATTGCGATGGCATTCTTAGCCGGTGGTTTATTCCTGGCACCGATCATCAATGGCGGTAAAGATCCAAAATTCCAGAAATTAGGCGTAGATATTCTATACTGGGCATTAGTAGTATTAGTAATAGGTTCATTCACTGGTAGCTACTTAGCGATTGCGCATATTCTTCCTGAAGAATGGAGCTTCATGTTCGGTCATCAAGGTTACGAATTCATTGACTTAGGTCGTTTCTGGCAAGCGGTGAAATTTGCAGGTATCTTATTCTGGTTAGTCTTAATGCTTCGCGGTACAGTGAACGCATTCAAACAACCGGGTGATAAAAACTTATTAGCGTTATTCTTCGCTTCTGTGATTGCGATCGGTCTATTCTATGGTCCAGCATTATTCTACGGCGAGCACACTCACATTTCTGTGATGGAATACTGGCGTTGGTGGGTAGTTCACCTATGGGTAGAAGGCTTCTTCGAAGTATTCTCTGTAGCGGCACTCTCATTCATTTTTGTAAGTTTAGGTTTAGTTTCACGTCGTACTGCGACCGTAGCAACCATTACTGAAGCGGCATTGTTCTTAATCGGCGGTATTCCTGGTACGTTCCACCACCTATACTTCGCAGGTGCAACCACCCCAATTATCGCAGTAGGTGCGTCATTCTCAGCACTAGAAGTGGTTCCATTAGTGTTATTAGGTCATGAAGCTTGGGAACACTGGGCAATGCAACAAAAAACACCTTGGATGGACCGTTTAAAATGGCCTCTTTACTGCTTCGTAGCTGTCGCATTCTGGAATATGTTAGGTGCAGGTGTATTTGGTTTCTTAATAAATCCACCAATTTCACTCTACTATGTTCAAGGCTTAAACACGACTGCCGTTCACGCGCACGCTGCATTATTCGGTGTGTATGGCTTCTTAGCATTAGGCTTCGTATTCTTAATCGCGCGTTATTTACGTCCGGATACACCATTTAACGATAAGTTAATGAAATGGGGCTTCTGGTTATTAAACGGTGGTTTAGTGCTGATGATCGTATCCAGCTTATTACCTATCGGTGTTATCCAAGGATATGCAAGTATCTCTGAAGGCTTATGGTATGCACGTAGTGAAGAATTTATGCAACAACCATTATTCGATACCTTACGTTGGGTTCGTTTAGGTGGTGATGTGGTATTCATCTTCGGTGCACTAGCCTTCTTCTGGCAAATCTTTACGATGATTTTCTTCAGACCTAAATATTCTTAGTTAGGTTATCCCCCAAAGCGACTTATGTGAAAGTAGGTCGCTTTTTTATTCTCATCTACCATATTTTATATAAGCTTACAAAGTTTTTTTACATAAAATTAACATTACATAAACATTAAAAATATCAGAGGCTGAAGTAGATTAGCAATTATGTTAATCTGATTCAGCCCCTTAAATAATATCGAATAATGTTTGTTAATAACCTACACCTTAATCAATTGATTATTTAGTCCAAATTTTGGAGACAGATCAAAGTGCGGTCAGATTTATGATTATTCTTCTTTTGGTAATCGAATCAGGGCGTAAACCAATCCACCCCATACCAAAGCGAGAGACACGATCATCATAATAATTGCACCAGTACTCATTTTATTCTCCTTTAGTTTCATCAATGGTTAACTTGGTTTCGCTTTTCCATTTTAAGCGAGAAAGGAAGAATGCCACGACAAGTAAGCTAATGGACATCCCCCAACCAAAGGTGTTTACAAACCAGTTTGGATAACCTTCATAACCTTCAGAGAAGACTTTTGCCCCTTCGCTGAAAAGCATGAAGGCTAAAACACCACTCGTTAATACAATACATAAACGCCATAAGAAACCAACTTTGAAAGATGACGTTTCGTTTAAGTGATTACCCAATAAACCGAGTTTTTCATTTGCCACAATCGCAATTAAAGAAGCAAATGCTACGGCAACAATACCGAAATAGTTTACGAATTTATCAAACACATCTAACATTGGTAAGCCAGTTGTCGTACCAAATAAAATGACAGAAACGAACATCATTGGTACTCCCACGATAAACGTTACTTTCCCACGACTAATACGAATTTTATCTTGAATTGCGGAAATAATTACCTCAATTACTGAGATGAATGAAGTCAATGCAGCAAAGGTTAGTGAACCGAAGAACAATACGCCTAATACTTCACCAAATGGTGCTTTGTTGATGATGGTTGGGAACGCAAAAAATGCTAAACCAATTCCGCCTTTTGCCACTTCGCTAACTTCTTGACCTTGCGCAGTAGCAATAAAACCTAATGCTGCAAATACGCCGATACCCGCTAACACTTCAAAGCTACTGTTAGCAAAACCTACAACCAAGCCGCTACCAGTCAAATCGGATTCTTTTTTAAGATAAGAGGCGTAAGTCACCATAATCCCAAAGCCGATAGAAAGAGAGAAGAAGATTTGCCCATAGGCCGCAATCCACACACTTGGATTAGAAAGTTTCGACCAATCTGGCGTAAATAATGCATCTAAACCTTTTGCCGCACCTGGTAAGAATAAGGAATAAATCACAAGGGCCATAAACATTACAACGAGCACTGGCATTAATACAGAAGATGCTTTAGCAATCCCTTTTTGAACGCCCATAGACAGCACGCCTAACGCAACAATCCACATCGCAATCAATGGGCCAGTTACCATACCGACAAATTCAAAACTAACGCCGTTTTTAATGTCGCCCATTTTTAAGAATTCACCGATGAAAAAATCAATTGGTTTATCGCCCCATGCGCCAGTGAAAGAAAAATAGGTGTAGCTTGCCGCCCAGCCTAATACCACAGCGTAATATAATCCGATGATGACATTCACCATCATTTGCCACCAGCCAAACACTTCAAAGTGCGGGCTAACACGGCGGTAAGAAAGTGGTGCGCCACCACGATTGCGGTGACCAATGGCATAATCTAAAAATAAAAGGGGAATCCCTGCGGTTAACAACGCGATAAGGTAAGGAATGATAAATGCCCCACCACCATTTTCATAAGTGGTATAAGGGAAACGCCAAATATTACCAAGACCGACGGCCGAACCAATCGCGGCCATAATAAATGCACGACGACCAGAAAAAGTCTCACGCTTTTGCGCTTTTTGGACTGAGTGCGCCATAAATTATCCTATGTAGTAAAAATGAAAAGAGTTTCAATATAATGAAATCTAATCATCAGTCAATAAATAAGCCAAAAGAGCGGTAAAAATTCACGAATTTTTTAATAAAAAGAACATAAACATTCAAAACAAGCCAATTTTCGCCACAATTTTTTCGTTTTTTTTTCGCACCAAGCCCTACCAATGACTCGAAATTTCGCTACAATGCTGAACTTATCCCAAAATAAAAACAACAGGAAACAAACACAATGACAGGTGCACAACTCATCATGGAGTGCCTGAAAGCACACCATGTCACGACTCTTTTCGGCTATCCCGGTGGCGCAATCATGCCAACCTACGATGCCCTTTATGACGCAGGCTTAGATCACTTACTTTGTCGTAATGAACAAGGGGCTGCCATCGCAGCGATTGGTTATGCTCGCTCCACGGGAAAAGTGGGCGTCTGTATTGCAACATCAGGCCCTGGTGCCACCAATTTAGTTACTGGATTAGGTGATGCCATGATGGACTCCATTCCAGTTGTCGCCATTACCGGTCAAGTTTCCTCTCCATTAATCGGCACGGATGCATTCCAAGAAGCGGATGTTCTAGGACTTTCCCTTGCTTGTACTAAACACAGCTTTATCGTTCAAAGTGCGGATGAATTAGCCGATGTTTTTGCAGAAGCCTTTGAAATTGCCCAAAGCGGACGCCCAGGCCCAGTTCTTATTGATGTGCCTCGCGATATTCAAATTGGTGAAGTTCCTGCGAATGTAAAAACCTACGTTAAAACACTCGAAAAACCGACCGCACTTTCGGCAGATAAACTTGCTGAAGCGAAAGAATTATTAAAAAATGCTAAAAAACCAGTGCTTTATGTGGGTGGCGGCGTTGGTATGGCGAAGGCTGTTCCTGCCTTACGTGCATTTTTAGCCCAGACCCAAATGCCATCAGTCTCCACTTTAAAAGGTTTAGGTGTAATTGATCCAAATGATGATGTGTATATGGGAATGATTGGTATGCATGGCACAAAAGCTGCTAATATTGCCGTGCAAGAAAGCGATTTATTACTCGTATGCGGTGCGCGTTTTGACGATCGTGTAACAGGTAAACTTGATACTTTTGCGCCTCATGCCAAAGTGATTCATTGTGATATTGATGCAGCGGAAATTCATAAATTACGCCGTGCAGATGTCGCCCTACAAGGGGATTTAATCCAAGCACTAAATGCACTCAAACAAGATCTTGATATTGAACCTTGGCGTGAACAAATCAGAAATTTCAAAGCAAAATTAGATTTCACTTATATTAAAAATCAAGGTCATCGCCTGATTGATCCTTGGGCATTACTCAACACCCTATCTAATCGTAAACCAAATAATGCGGTAATTTGTACTGATGTAGGTCAGCATCAAATGTGGTCAGCGCAACATATGAAGCATTTTGCTCCAGAGAACTACATTACATCGGCAGGTTTCGGCACAATGGGCTTTGGCTTACCCGCCGCTGTGGGTGCAAAAAAGGCACGCCCTCAAGATGAAGTCATTTTGGTTACGGGTGATGGCTCACTCATGATGAATATCCAAGAATTGGGTTCAATCAAACGTGGCAATTTACCTGTAAAAATTTTGCTACTGGATAACCAACGCTTAGGTATGGTTCGTCAATGGCAGGATTTATTCTGGAATAAACGTCGCAGTGAAACTATTTTAGACGACAACCCAGATTTTGTGATGCTTGCTAATGCGTTCGGTATTCCTGCAGAACGTATTGAGTCAGCCGATGATGTGGATGCAGCACTCAACCGATTATTAAACAGCAAAACAGCCTATTTATTACAAGTATGTATTCCACCTGATGAATGTGTATGGCCACTTGTGCCACCGGGTGCATGTAACGCGGATATGGTAGAGGAGATGAACTAATGAATGAATATAAACTTGAACTCGTCGCTCGCCATCGTCCTGAAGTACTAGAACGCATTTTACGCGTAGCACGCCACCGCGGATTTACCGTTACAACAATGGACATGACACTAATTGAAACCCAAGTACGGTTAAAAATCACCGTAAAATCTGACCGCGCTTTAGATCTATTAGTGAATCAGTTGGCGAAATTGCCAGATGTTGTGGAGATTAGATAAATGAATCTGACAGATGTTTTAATTAAGATCCCTGATAATGAAATTGAAACCTTTTCGGCATTCATCAAGCAAAAAAGAGATGAATTAATTTCATCACCTAAAGATACGGCAAAGAAAGCAACAGAAGTTAATCAAAAGGAAATTTCTACTCTCTTAAATAAGAAACAATTTTCAAAAGCAATTATTTTGTTAAGAGAATATTCTTATCAAGAATTTTTAAAAGAAGAGGCGGCATTTAATGGGGTCATTCTTAAAGAATTAAGTAAAAAATTTAAAACACCCCATAACCTTATTGAGAAATTAAGTAATCATTTTTTTCAGCTTAATATTCAAGAGAAGACAAAATTTCAAGAACAGCTGATTAATACTCTTGGGGAATATACGGGATCAATTAGTCCCTATATTTATCAACTATGCTTAAGCAATACACAATCTAGACGTTCAAGGGCTGGAAAAATTTTTGAAGGAATCATTTATTATCTTTATGAATACCTAGCATTTAGTTTTGACTCACAGGCTCAAGTAGGTAAAAAAACTTTCACTGATCTTGGTTTAGGAAAATTAGTAGATTCTGTTTTACCAGGGATTGCAGAATTTAATTCAAGGAGAGATAAAACCATTATTGGAACGATGAAAACAACATTAAGAGAGCGTTGGCAAGAGGTCGTAGAAGAAGTTAGTCGTTCAAATATACCAAATATTTACTTACTTACAGTTGATAATGATATTTCAGATAATAAAGCTGTACAGATGGGAACGCACAATATTGTGTTAGTTGTATTGAATGAAGTTAAAAATCAAAAACATTTAAAAGACAAACGTAGTGTCATTGATTTTGAAAGTTATTTTCTTGATGAAATTCCTAACATAATGAAATATTGGAAAAAATGATGATAAAAATAGTAGATCTATTTGCAGGTATTGGTGGTATAAGATTAGGTTTTGAACAAGCATTTAATAATGTAGATTGTGTTTTTAGTTCTGAAATAGATAAATATGCTATTCAAACTTATAAAACTAATTTTAAAGATGAATTTGTTTTTGGCGATATTACTCAAATTGATGAAAAACTTGTACCAGATCATGATATTTTATTAGCAGGTTTTCCTTGCCAACCTTTTTCTCAAGCTGGACTAAAAAAAGGTTTTAGTGACACAAGAGGTACGTTATTTTTTGATATTGAGAGGATTTTACTTGAAAAAAAACCAAAAGCCTTTTTGTTAGAAAATGTTAAACAATTAAAAGGTCATGATAAAGGAAATACGCTGAAAGTAATTTTAGAGCATTTAGAAAAAGCAGGATATAAAGTTTTTTATGATGTTTTAAGAGCTAAAGATTTTGGGATTCCACAAAATAGAGAAAGGATTTATATTGTTGGTTTTTTAGATGGTAAGGTAAATTTTGAGTTTCCCAAGCCACTAAATATACAAACAAAAGTAGGCGATATATTAGAGGAGAAAGTTGATGACAGGTATACTATCTCCGATAAATTATGGGCTGGGCATCAGCGTCGCAAAGAAAACAATAAAAGAAATGGAAAAGGCTTTGGGTATGGTTTATTTAGTGCTGATTCAATTTACACCAATACCATATCAGCAAGATATTATAAAGATGGTAGTGAAATTCTTATTCAGCAAACAGGGAAAAACCCAAGAAAACTTACCCCGAAGGAAGCATCTAGGTTACAAGGATTCCCTGAAGAATTCAAAATTCCTGTCTCGGATACTCAAGCATATAAGCAGTTTGGTAATACTGTATGTGTGCCTGTAATTAAAGCAATTGCAGAAGAAATAAAAAAACATATTTAAATTTAACCCTAAATTTTACTCGGAGAGATTATTTATGCCAAAACTACGTTCAGCGACCAGCACACAAGGTCGTAATATGGCAGGCGCACGTGCCTTATGGCGTGCGACAGGAATGAAAGAAAATGACTTTGGTAAACCGATTATTGCGGTGGTGAACTCTTTCACCCAATTCGTACCAGGGCATGTGCATTTAAAAGATATGGGGCAGCTTGTTGCCGCAGAAATTGAAAAAGCGGGCGGCGTAGCAAAAGAATTTAACACTATCGCAGTGGATGATGGTATCGCAATGGGTCACGGTGGAATGCTTTATTCTTTACCAAGCCGTGATTTGATCGCTGATAGCGTAGAATATATGGTTAATGCTCACTGTACTGATGCGATGGTGTGTATTTCCAACTGTGACAAAATCACCCCGGGAATGTTAATGGCGGCAATGCGCTTAAATATTCCGACAATTTTTGTCTCAGGCGGCCCAATGGAAGCAGGCAAAACTAAACTTTCGGATCAATTAATCCGCTTAGATTTGGTTGATGCGATGATTGAAGCAGCCGATCCGAATGTGTCAGATGAACGAATTGATGTCATTGAACGTAGTGCGTGTCCAACCTGTGGTTCTTGCTCGGGCATGTTCACCGCTAACTCCATGAACTGCTTAACCGAAGCTTTAGGTTTATCTTTACCGGGCAATGGTTCGATGTTAGCCACTCACGCAGACCGCAAAGAATTATTCTTAAAAGCAGGTCGTCAAATTGTTGAGCTTTGCAAACGTTATTACGAACAAGATGATGCAAGCGTATTGCCTCGTTCAATCGGTACCTTTGATGCCTTTGAAAATGCAATGAGCCTCGATATCGCAATGGGTGGTTCAAGCAACACGGTTTTACACTTATTAGCGGCAGCACAAGAAGCAGGCGTAGATTTTAAAATGGAAGATATTGACCGTTTATCGCGCAAAGTACCTTGTTTAAGCAAAATTGCACCAAACACCAATAAATACCATATGGAAGACGTACACCGTGCAGGCGGTATTATGGGATTGTTGGGTGAATTAGATCGCGCTGGATTAATTCATAAAAATACACACACCGTGCTTGGAATGAGCATGGGAGAACAACTAGACCAATACGATATTATTCGCAATCAAGATGAAGAATTACATAAATTCTTCCGTGCAGGCCCTGCAGGTATCCGCACGACTCAAGCATTCTCACAAGATTGTCGCTGGGATACCGTCGATAATGATCGTGTAAACGGTTGTATTCGCAATAAAGAAAATGCGATTTCACAAGAAGGTGGCTTAGCCGTATTATTCGGTAATCTCGCTGAAGATGGATGTATCGTTAAAACCGCGGGCGTAGATGAATCTATTTGGAAATTCACCGGCACCGCAATCGTATTTGAAAGCCAAGAAGATGCTGTTGCAGGCATTTTAGGTGGCAAAGTCAAAGAAGGTCATGTCGTTGTTATCCGTTACGAAGGACCTAAAGGCGGACCGGGTATGCAAGAAATGTTATACCCAACCAGTTACTTAAAATCGATGGGCTTGGGCAAAAAATGTGCTTTATTAACGGATGGTCGTTTCTCTGGTGGTACATCAGGCTTGTCTATTGGACATGCTTCACCAGAAGCCGCTTCAGGCGGTGCAATCGGCTTAGTTCGCGATGGCGATATTATCAACATTGATATTCCAAACCGCGCAATTAACTTAGAAATCAGTAATGATGAACTCGCAGCACGCAGAGCTGAACAAGATCAAAAAGGTTGGCAACCAGCTCACCGTGAACGTGAAGTATCTTTCGCTTTAAAAGTATTCGGTCACTTTGCGACCTCAGCGAACAAAGGTGCGGTACGCGATAAAACATTATTAAAATAATTTAATGGTTTCCCCTCCTTCATAAGAGGGGGATAAAACAAAGGAAAAACTAACCGCACTTCATCATCAAAACAAACACTATGAAAAACCTACTCACCAATCCTCAACCCTCTCAATCAGATTACATCAACGCTATTGTTAAACTTGGTTCACGCGTATATGAAGCCGCGCAAGTAACCCCTTTACAAAAAATGGGAAAACTTTCTGAACGACTGCACAATAATATCTGGATCAAGCGCGAAGATCGCCAACCAGTAAATAGCTTTAAACTACGCGGCGCTTACGCAATGATTTCTAGCCTTTCAGCAGAACAAAAAGCAGCTGGTGTAATAGCCGCTTCTGCGGGTAACCATGCGCAAGGTGTGGCATTATCAGCGAAACAATTAGGCTTAAAAGCATTGATCGTCATGCCACAAAACACCCCAAGCATTAAAGTGGATGCTGTGCATGGTTTTGGTGGCGAGGTGTTGTTGCACGGTGCTAATTTCGATGAAGCCAAAGCAAAAGCGATTGAGCTTTCAAAAGAAAAACACATGACATTTATTCCACCATTCGATCATCCATTGGTAATCGCAGGGCAAGGCACGTTAGCGATGGAAATGCTACAACAAGTGGCAGATTTGGATTATGTGTTTGTACAAGTCGGTGGCGGTGGTTTAGCTGCAGGTGTAGCAATTTTGCTTAAGCAATTTATGCCAGAAATTAAAATCATCGGTGTAGAATCAAAGGATTCTGCATGCTTAAAAGCCGCTCTCGACAAAGGCGAACCAACAGATTTAACCCATGTTGGATTATTTGCGGATGGTGTTGCCGTAAAACGCATTGGCGACGAAACATTCCGCCTATGCCAACAATATCTTGATGATATGCTATTGGTTGATAGTGATGAAGTGTGCGCAGCAATGAAAGATTTGTTTGAAAACGTTCGTGCTGTTGCGGAGCCATCAGGTGCATTAGGTTTAGCTGGTTTGAAAAAATATGCAAAACAAAACCATATTGAAGGCCAAAATATGGCGGCAATTTTGTCTGGCGCGAACTTGAATTTCCACACATTACGTTATGTATCTGAACGTTGTGAAATTGGTGAAAACCGAGAAGCTTTATTAGCCGTTACCATGTCTGAACAACCTGGTAGTTTCTTAAAATTTGCTTATGTATTAGGTAACCGAGCTGTAACCGAATTCAGTTACCGTTATACAGATGATAAACGTGCTTGCGTGTTTGTTGGGGTAAGAACGACAAATGAGCAAGAAAAAGCAGACATTATTGCAGACCTCACTAAAAATGGTTTTGATGTTGAAGATATGTCTGATGATGATATTGCGAAAACGCATGTTCGCTATTTAATGGGTGGTCGTGCAGCCAATGATAATGAACGCTTATATACGTTCGAATTCCCAGAGCAAAAAGGTGCGTTATTGAAATTCTTGGAAACGTTACAAAATCGTTGGAATATTTCATTATTCCACTATCGTGCCCACGGCGCGGACTATGGAAATATCCTTGCTGGTTTCCAAATTGAAGAACGCGAACAAGCAGAATTTGAACAGGCACTTGCTCAACTCAATTATGTTTTTGAAGATGTAACAGAAAGCAAATCTTATCGTTATTTCTTACGTTAATCTTATAAAAAAGGCGTGATATTTTTCACGCCTTTATATTATTCAAACTCTAATTCCACCGCACTTTCGCCAAGTAAATTCACTAATTCCGTCAGAATTTCATCTGTTGGAATAATCGACCATTGCACGCCCAAACGTAGCAACGCACGACCTTTCGGACTTTGATAATACACGTTAATCGGCAACGTTCCACCACTCACTGGCTCAAGTAATGCTTTAAGTTGTTTAATAAAACTTGGTGTAATTTGATGCTCAGAAAGACTAATAGCTAAAGATTTGACATAACGAGAACGAGCCTCATCTAAAGTCATTAATTCTCGCACCGTCATTTTTAAGCCACCAGAGAAATCATCAAAGCTCACCTGCCCAGAAGCAACAATCACTGTATCTTTTTGTAATTTCTCACCAAATTGTTCTAGGCTTTCACCAAATAATGTTAAATCTAAGCGACCTGAACGATCATCTAATGTTGCAATGCCTAGACGATTGCCTTTTTTCGTCATGGCAATTCTCGATGCCACGACTAGCCCTGCCACAGTGCTAATTTGTCCACGACGATTTGGTGCAAGATCTTTCAACCGCGTTGATGTGTAATGAGAAAGTTCTTTCAAATAGCGGCTAACAGGATGGCTGCTTAAATAAAGCCCCAAGGTTTCTCGTTCACCATCAAGGATTTGTTTTTCGGTATAGGGTGGTGTATTAGCATAGGCATTTTCCACTTCTTCATGGGTTTCAGTCAGCACACCGAACATATCCGTTTGTCCCATGGCTTCGTCTTTCGCATGCTGATCGGAAGCTCTAAGCGCATCTTCTAAATTCTTAGAAAGTGCGGCGCGATGTGGGCCTAATTTATCAAAGGCGCCCGACATAATTAAGCTTTCAAAGGTACGGCGGTTAATTTTTTTCAAATCTACACGAGCGCATAAATCGAATAAATCTTTGAAAATCCTCCCTTCATTTCTTGCCGTCACAAGTGCGTCAATCGGTCCTTCCCCCACACCTCTAATCGCGCCAATCCCATATACAATCTCACCTTGTTCATTGACACTAAAATGGTGTTTGCCGATATTAATATCTGGCGGCGTTACTTTTAAGCCCATACGCAAACATTCGTCGTACAACCCTACGATTTTATCCGTGTTATCCATTTCAGATGTCATCACTGCTGCCATGAATTCCGCAGGGAAATGAGTTTTTAACCAAAGGGTTTGGTAAGACACCAAGGCATAAGCAGCGGAGTGAGATTTATTAAAACCATAGCCAGCAAATTTCTCCACCAAGTCGAAAATCTTCATGGATAGCTCGCCATCTACGCCGTTTTTCTCTGCACCTTCTTTAAATACAGAGCGCTGTTTTGCCATTTCTTCTGGTTTCTTTTTACCCATCGCTCGACGCAATAAGTCAGCTCCACCCAGCGTATAACCAGCCAACACCTGCGCAATTTGCATCACTTGTTCTTGATACAAAATAATGCCGTAAGTCGGCTCAAGAATAGGTTTCAAGCTTTCATGTTGATATTCTGCGTCAGGGTAAGATACTTCTTCTCGTCCGTGTTTACGGTCGATAAAGTTATCCACCATGCCTGATTGCAACGGGCCAGGACGGAACAATGCCACCAACGCGATAATATCTTCAAAACAGTCAGGCTGCAGACGCTTAATCAAATCCTTCATTCCGCGCGATTCCAACTGGAACACTGCGGTGGTTTCGGAACGTTTAAGTAATTCAAAAGATTCAGGATCATCAAGTGGAATAGCGGTAATATCTACTCGAGGCTTGCCTTCACGCACCATACGAGCATTAATCATATCTAATGCCCATTTAATGATAGTGAGAGTACGCAAGCCTAAGAAGTCGAATTTCACAAGCCCTGCATATTCCACATCATTTTTATCAAAGTGAGTAACAGGATGTAAACCTTCATTATCACAATAGAGCGGTGCAAAATCAGTAATTAAGGTTGGCGAAATGACCACGCCACCAGCATGTTTACCCGCATTACGCGTCACGCCCTCCAGCTTGCGTGCCATGTCAATCAACGCTTGCACTTCTTCATCGCTATCGTACGCGGTCTGTAATTGTGGCTCAGCCTCAAATGCTTTCGCAAGCGTCATACCAGGATCTGGCGGAATTAATTTCGAAATACGATCAACAAAACCATACGGATGCCCCAATACGCGCCCCACATCACGAATCACCGCTTTCGCCGCCATGGTTCCAAAGGTGATAATTTGTGATACAGCACCACGGCCGTAAGTTTCAGCAACGTGCTCAATTACTCGGTCTCGACCATCCATACAGAAATCCACGTCGAAATCGGGCATAGACACACGTTCTGGATTTAAGAAACGTTCAAATAGCAAATCAAACTCTAGCGGATCTAAATCAGTGATTTTTAATGCATAAGCCACTAATGAACCCGCACCAGAACCACGACCCGGCCCAACAGGAATGTCGTTATCTTTCGACCACTGAATAAACTCCATTACGATCAAGAAATAACCAGGGAATCCCATTTGGTTAATTACATCCAGCTCAACTTGCAAGCGTTCATCATATTTTGGTCTTTTTTCTAACCGCACTTTTTCATCAGGGAATAAAAAAGCTAAACGCTCTTCCAAACCTTCTTTAGCTTTTTGCACCAAGAAATCTTCTGTACTTAAATCGCCAGTTGGAAACTGAGGCAAGAAATATTGACCAAGGCGCAAGGTGACACTACAACGTTGCGCGATTAATAATGTATTTTCTATTGCGGAAGGAATGTCAGCGAATAACTTGCACATTTCGTCTTCGCTGCGGAAATATTGTTGTGGGGTATAACGTTTTGGACGTTTAGGATCGTCTAAAGTATAGCCATCGTGAATCGCTACGCGAATTTCGTGGGCTTCAAAATCCTCTGCATTCAAAAACATCACATCATTAGTTGCGACTAGTGGTAAATTACAACGTTCTGATAATTTCAAAGCTGCTTGGATATAACGTTCTTCATCAGGTCTTCCAGTACGAGTAAGCGCAAGATAAAAATGATCAGCAAAAAATTCTTGGTAAAAAGCAACCGCACTTTCAATTTCTGCAGCGTTTTCTTTCAACAATTTTTTACCCACATCGCCTTGCGTCCCCCCTGATAAAATAATCACGCCCTCGCGATGTTCAATCAACCAATCTTGATCAATATAAGGTAAATCGTTATAACCTCGTTGATAAGCCTTTGATAACAATAAAGTAATATTTTTATAGCCTTCATTATTTTTAGCCAGCAAAGTAAGATCAAAGTATTCATCGCCACACAATGCACTTTTTACTTTTACATCTGCACCGATAATTGGCTTCATCCCCGAAGAAAGCATTTCGCCATAAAAACGTACCACACCGCAAAAATTAGTAAAATCCGTTAATCCCATCGCAACCATTTCATTGGCAGCACAAGCTTTCACGAGAGGTTTCACTTTGACGATACTGTCAATCATCGAAAAATCTGTGTGCGTGCGAAGATGGACGAAACGAGGCTGGGATGACATTGAAAATCCTTAAAGTGCGGTTAAATTTTGCCGTAAATATTGAGGCGATATTATAGCGAATTTTTCAAACAAATGCCTATGCAACAAACGGCTTTCCTAATTAGCTCGGATAACCGATTGCGTGAACAAAAAATGTTAAGTAGATCAAAATTTTGATAATTATCCGTTCCCATTTTGGGTGATTTCGGCTAGTCTACCAGCGATTTATTTATTTCAAGAGAATAAGGATGATCCTATGACAACTCTTTTTCATGTAGCGCAAAATTGGTTAAACCAAGATCCTGACACAGAAACTCGTGCAGAATTAACCGCACTTTTAGATGCCGCAAAAGGCGGAGATAAAGCGGCAGAAGCAGAATTGCACGCACGTTTTGATGGTCGCTTACAATTTGGTACAGCAGGTTTACGTGGCCGTTTACAAGCTGGCTCAATGGGGATGAACCGAGTTTTAGTTTCTCAAGCTGCTGTCGGTTTAGCGGAATATTTAAAAGATTACGATAAAGAACCATCAATCGTAATTGGTTACGACGGCCGTAAAAACTCTGATATTTTTGCCCGTGACACGGCTGAAATTATGGCGGGTGCAGGCGTAAAAGCTTATTTATTACCACGCAAATTACCTACGCCAGTTTTAGCTTATGCTATCCAATATTTTGATACCACTGCAGGTGTAATGGTAACAGCAAGCCATAACCCACCGGAAGATAACGGCTATAAAGTGTATTTAGGTAAAGCAAATGGTGGCGGTCAAATCGTTTCACCGGCAGATAAAGACATCGCAGCATTAATTGATAAAGTTGCGGCTGGCAATATCCAAGATTTACCACATAGCGATAATTATGTGGTGTTAAATGATGAAGTAGTAGATGCGTACATTGCAAAAACAGCATCATTAGCTAAAGAGCCAACTTGCGACATTAACTATGTTTATACCGCTATGCACGGTGTTGGCTATGAAGTTTTAAGTAAAACGCTAGCAAAAGCAGGCTTACCACAACCTCACGTAGTCGCAGATCAAGTTTGGCCAGATGGCACATTCCCAACGGTGAATTTCCCAAATCCAGAAGAAAAAGGCGCGTTGGATTTAGCAATTAAAGTGGCAAAAGAAAAGAATGCTGAATTTATCATTGCTAATGACCCAGATGCAGACCGTTTAGCCGTTGCTGTGCCTGATGCACAAGGCAACTGGAAATCACTACATGGCAATGTGGTAGGCTGTTTCTTAGGTTGGTACTTAGCAAAACAATATCAAGGTAAACAAGGCACATTGGCTTGCTCACTTGTTTCTTCTCCTGCGCTCGCTGAAATTGCGAAAAAATATGGTTTCCAATCAGAAGAAACCTTAACTGGTTTCAAATATATCGGTAAAGTATCTGGCTTATTGTTTGGTTTTGAAGAAGCATTGGGCTATTTAGTAGATCCAGACAAAGTACGCGATAAAGACGGTATTTCTGCAGCAATCGTGTTCTTAGATCTTGTGCGTAACTTGAAAAAACAAGGCAAAACTTTAGAGGATTATGCTGATGAATTTACCAAAGAATTTGGTGCTTATGTGAGTGGACAAATCTCTATTCGAGTAAGCGATCTTTCAGAAATTGGAAAATTAATGACCGCACTTCGTAACAATCCACCAGCGGAAATCGCTGGCGTGAAAGTGGCACAATTTATCGACCATACTAAAACAGATCGTCAAAGCGATATCCTTGTATTTAACTTGGAAAATGGCGGACGCTTAATTGCTCGTCCTTCAGGTACTGAACCAAAAATTAAATTCTACTTAGATGCGCGCGGTAAAGATCCAAAAGATGCAGATCGCGTATTAGCAGAATTTGATGAAGGTGTTCGTCACATTCTTCGCCAAGATGTTTATGGCAAACAAGATTGCTAATTGCTTCTAAAAATAACAATCCGCACTTTTTACGTGCGGATTGCTATTGGGTTTAATTCAGTACTAACCCGCAACAGCGATACGTTTCATATCTGTCATATAACCACGTAATTCTTGACCGATTAATTCAACAGGGTGGTTACGAATTGCATCGTTTACATCGCGCAAGGTGATGTTATCGATTTCCGCTACTGGAGTAGGCTCGCCCAAGTCACCTTTTTGAAGGTTAGGGATAATTTCTTTTGCAAGAATTGGAGTCGCTACGTTAGAGAATAAGTAGTTACCATATTCTGCAGTATCAGAAATTACCACGTTCATTTCGTATAAGCGTTTACGTGCGATGGTGTTCGCAATTAATGGTAATTCGTGAAGTGATTCGTAGTAAGCTGATTCTTCATAAATACCGCTTGCAACCATCGCTTCAAAAGCTAATTCCACGCCAGCTTTTACCATTGCAATCATTAATACGCCGTTATCAAAGTATTCTTGTTCGCTAATTTTGCCATCATATTTTGGTGCATTTTCAAAGGCGGTTTTACCTGTTGCTTCACGCCATGCGAATAAGTCTTTGTCGCCATTTGCCCAGTCAGCCATCATGGTCGCAGAGAAGTGACCGCTGATGATGTCATCCATGTGTTTGTAATATAAGAAACCAAGGCTTTCTTTGATTTGCTCAGCAAGTTCAAATGCACGTAATTTTGCACTGTTTGACAAGCGATCCATCATTAATGTGATACCGCCTTGTTTTAACGCTTCGGTAATGGTTTCCCAACCGTATTGGATTAATTTACCTGCGTATGCTGGATCTTTACCGTCTGCCACTAATTTGTCATAACATACGATAGAACCTGCCTGTAACATACCGCAAAGGATAGTTTGCTCACCCATTAAGTCAGATTTTACTTCTGCCACGAATGACGACTCTAAAACACCCGCTTTATGACCGCCAGTTGCAGCAACCCATGCTTTTGCGATCGCCATGCCTTCGCCTTTCGGGTCATTTTCAGGGTGGACTGCGATTAATGTTGGCACGCCGAAACCACGTTTGTATTCTTCACGAACTTCAGTACCCGGGCATTTTGGCGCAACCATCACAACCGTAATGTCTTTACGGATTTCTTCGCCAACTTCAACAATGTTGAAACCGTGTGAATAACCAAATGCAGAGTCTTTTTTCATTAAAGGCATCACATCAGCAACTACTTTAGAGTGTTGTTTGTCTGGTGTTAAGTTTACGACTAAATCTGCAGTTGGAATTAATTCTTCATAAGTACCCACTTTAAAGCCATTTTCAGTTGCACGTTGGAATGAAGCACGTTTTTCTACAATCGCTTCAGGGCGTAAGGCATAGCTAATATCTAAGCCAGAATCACGCATATTCAAACCTTGATTTAAACCTTGTGCACCACAGCCCACGATAACGATTTTTTTGCCTTTTAAGAAGTTTGCTTCATCTGCAAATTCTTCGCGATCCATAAAACGACAACGACCTAATTGGTCTAATTTTTGACGTAAATTTAATGTGTTGAAATAGTTAGTCATTTTCTTGTCCTTAATTGTGTAAGGTGAATAATTGTATGATGTTGTGTTTGCATATTTTTTTGTTGTGGGTGGGATTATAAAGTTTTTTGTGGTTGCGTAAAGTGATATTATAGGAATGTAACGTTGCGATTTGTGCAATTATGTTGTTTTTTTGTGGATTGGCATCGTATTTCGCTCGATGAGAGACCTACTTTCTTTTACTCGTGTAAAAGAAAGTAGGCAAAGAAAACACGCCCCAATTAAATCGCAGTTCTTTGCTTTGTTTCAATTTTCTTAACGGCAATTTGCTGAACTCGCTGCGCTCAAACAGACGCAAATTGCCTGAAAATTGAAAGTCGCAAAGGCGATTTATATGGGGATCAGAATATATCAGAGCGTTATTAAAAAGTGCGGTTAGTTTTCTGGTATTTTTTTAAAATACGCTAAATTTTACCCGCACTTTAAATTGAAGAAAGAACAAATTAGCTCCCTTCTTTGCCGCCTGAAAAATTGGAAATTTGTAGGAAATTTTCGTCTGTTTGAGCGTAGCGAGTTCAGAAAATTTCCGTTAAGCAAATTTCCAATTTTTCAGGAAGTAAGGCAAAGTAGGGCGTGTTTTCTTTTTGCCTACTTTTGCTTTGCACGAGCAAAGAAAAAGTAGGTCGCCGTCAGGCGAAACCCTGACTCAAATAAAATAGATATCATTATGGACTTCAACGATCTCAACTTATTCATCAAATTATCAGAAACCCAAAACTTCGCCAAAACTGCCGCCCAAAACCATATGTCTCCCTCTACGCTTTCCCGTCAAATTCAACGATTGGAAGACGAGTTAGGAAAAACGCTTTTTATCCGTGATAATCGCCAAGTAAAACTCACTGAATATGGCGAGAAATTTTTGCAATTTGCTAAAACAGAATGGCAAAACTGGCAACAATTTAAACAACAGCTCAAGGATGAATCAGATGAACTTTGCGGTGAAATTAAACTTTTTTGCTCTGTAACCGCATCTTATAGCCATCTTCCGCACGTACTTAAAGAATTTCGCCAGCGTTATCCTAAAGTGGAAATTCAACTGACGACGGGCGATCCAGCTCTTGCATTAGAGTTGATTCAAACACAACAAGTTGACCTCGCTATTGCGGGTAAGCCGAATAATCTGCCATCCAGCGTGGTATTTCATAAAATTGATGATATTAGCTTATCTTTAATTGCACCGCGTGTGGCTTGTTTGGCGACACAATTACTGCAAGAAAAACCCATTAATTGGCAGCAAATGCCTTTTATTTTCCCTGTTGAAGGGCATGCTCGACAACGGATTGAACAATGGCTACGGGAGAAACATATTAAACATCCGAAAATTTATGCTACCGTTGCGGGGCATGAAGGGATTGTTCCAATGGTGGGATTGGGATTCGGATTAGCGATGTTGCCTGATGTGGTCATTGACAATAGTCCAATGAATAATCAAATTTCCAGACTTAATCTTGATAGGACTGTTGAGCCTTTTGAATTGGTTATTTGTACCCAAAAAAGGAATCTAGAACAGCCCTTAATCCGTGCATTTTGGGCGATATTAGAATAGAATGATTAGTTGTTTAGAATAAGGATTTCTTATGTTTAAAGGTGTTCTCGTTTCATTACTTGCCTCATTTCTATTTGGCTATATGTATTATTTTTCTACGCTGTTGAAACCTTTGAGTGGCACGGATATTTTCGGTTATCGGATGATTTTTACGTTTCCCTTTGTTGTCCTTTCCGTGTTTATGTTTAAGCAGAAAAATGCGTTGATTCATCGCTTAAAACTTATCAAAAAACAACCGCACTTGGCATTGCCCTATCTATTTTGCGGCTTATTGATGGGGTTTCAAATGTGGCTTTTTCTTTGGGCGCCGAATAATGGTAGTTCGTTGAGCGTGTCTTTTGGTTATTTGCTTTTGCCTATTTTGATGGTGGCAGCGGGTCGCTTAATTTTTAAAGAACGTATTTCAACGTTCAAATTTATTGCAGTCGTAATTGCCGCATTGGGTGTGATTTCTAATATTGTGCTAAAAGGCGGGCTTTCCTGGGAAGCCATTGTGATTTGTGTTGGCTATACCACTTATTTTTCCGTTCGAAAAGCATTAAAAAATAGTGATCTCGCTTCTTTTTGTTTAGAGATGTTGAGCCTAATTCCAATTAGCATTTATTTTGCGTTGCAAACAGATTTCGCAGTGGTTGAACAAAGTAATCCTAATATTTGGGGGCTGCTTGTGTTGCTTGGATTAATTAGTGGCACGGCATTGATAGCTTATGTGATTGCCAGCAACATGTTACCAATGAATTTGCTTGGCTTACTTGGCTATGTGGAAACCATTATGATGATTTTCGTATCGTTTTTTATCGGTGAACAAATTGACGCCGAAAGTTATCCGCTTTTTATTTGTTTAGTGCTCGCTATGATTCTTGTTGTGCTTGATGGTGTGTACAAACAGCACGCAAAAGGAAGTTTATAAATGTCATTTAAAGAAATTACGCCACAACAAGCGTGGGAAATGGTCCAGCAGGGGGCGGTGTTAGCCGATATTCGCGATGATGCACGCTTTACCCACTCGCATCCTAAAGGTGCTTTTCATTTAACGAACCAAAGTTTTTTGCAATTTGAAAAATTAGTCGATTTTGACTCCCCCATTATTGTGAGTTGCTATCATGGCGTGAGCAGTAAAAATGTAGCGACCTTTCTAGTGGAACAAGGCTATGAAAATGTGTTTAGTATTATTGGTGGATTTGATGGCTGGGAGAAAGCAAATTTACCAGTAGAAAGAGAATATTAATTTAAATTGTAAAAATATATTGAATTAAGAATTTTATTCATGATTGTATTTAGTAATCTGTCCTTAAAACGAGGGCAAACCGAATTGCTCGAGAATGCCACGGCGACCATCAATCCAAAACAAAAAGTCGGTTTGGTGGGTAAGAATGGTTGTGGTAAGTCTTCTCTTTTTGCCCTATTAAAAAAAGAATTAACACCAGAGGGCGGCGAGGTCACTTATCCATCCAACTGGCGGGTATCTTGGGTGAATCAAGAAACGCCGGCATTGGATATTCCCGCCATTGATTATGTGATCCAAGGGGATCGTGAATATTGCCGTTTGCAACAAGAGCTTAATCAGGCAAATGAACGCAATGACGGTAACGCCATTGCGCGCATTCATGGGCAATTAGAAACCTTGGATGCGTGGACAATTCAATCTCGTGCAGCGTCTTTATTGCATGGTTTAGGATTTAGTCAAGAAGAAACAACACAGCCAGTGAAAGCCTTTTCGGGCGGTTGGCGAATGCGTTTGAATTTGGCTCAAGCTCTGCTTTGTCCATCAGATTTATTATTACTTGATGAACCGACGAACCATTTGGATTTGGATGCGGTTATTTGGTTAGAACGTTGGTTAGTGCAATATCAAGGCACCTTGGTATTAATTTCCCACGACCGTGATTTTCTCGATCCAATTGTGACAAAAATCCTCCATATCGAAAATCAGAAACTCAACGAATATACGGGCGATTATTCTTCCTTTGAAGTGCAACGAGCCACTAAATTGGCACAACAAACAGCGATGTATCGTCAGCAACAACAAAAGATCTCTCATTTACAAAAATATATTGATCGCTTTAAAGCCAAAGCTACCAAAGCCAAACAGGCGCAAAGCCGTATGAAAGCCTTAGAGCGCATGGAACTAATTGCACCAGCTTATGTGGATAATCCTTTTACTTTTGAATTTCGTCCACCGCAATCCTTGCCGAATCCGTTGGTGATGATTGAACAGGCGAGTGCGGGTTATGGTAGTGGAGAAAGTGCGGTAGAAATTTTAGGTAAAATTAAGTTGAATTTAGTGCCGGGGTCGCGCATTGGTTTACTCGGGAAAAATGGTGCGGGAAAATCAACCTTGATTAAACTTTTAGCGGGAGAACTGACCGCACTTTCAGGCATAGTGCAGTTGGCAAAAGGTGTGCAACTTGGCTATTTTGCCCAGCATCAATTAGATACTTTGCGCGCAGACGAATCTGCTCTGTGGCATATGCAAAAACTCGCGCCTGAGCAAACGGAGCAACAGGTTAGAGATTATTTGGGCAGTTTTGCGTTCCACGGCGATAAAGTAAATCAAGCAGTGAAATCCTTTTCAGGAGGAGAAAAAGCCCGCTTGGTGTTGGCTTTAATTGTTTGGCAACGACCGAATTTGCTATTACTTGATGAACCAACCAACCATTTGGATTTGGATATGCGTCAAGCATTAACGGAAGCGCTGGTGGATTACGAAGGTTCTTTGGTGGTGGTGTCTCACGATCGTCATTTATTACGCAATACCGTGGAAGAATTTTATTTGGTTCACGATAAAAAAGTGGAAGAATTTAAAGGCGATTTAGAAGACTATCAAAAGTGGCTGAATGAACAAAACAGCACGTCTGAAAATAAAGTCTCAGAAAAAGTGGGTGATAATGAAAATTCGGTTCAAAATCGTAAGGAACAAAAACGCCGTGAAGCAGAGTTACGCCAACAAACTGCGCCATTACGTAAAAAAATCGCGCAATTAGAAGAAAAAATGAATAAATTTTCTTCTGAGCTTGCGAACATAGAAAATCAGTTGGCTGATGCTGAATTATATAGTGCAGAAAATAAAGAAAAATTGACCGCACTTTTGGCACAACAAGTGGATGTGAAGAAAGCATTAGATGATGTAGAAACGGAATGGATGACCGTACAGGAAGAATTGGAAGAAATGCTTCAAGCATAAGGACAGATTATGAATCAAAGCCTTTTTCATCATAGCAAACAACAGGAATATTGCCCTCAATGTGGTGCGCCTTTGCAAATTAAACAAGGCAAAAAAGGGCTGTTTTTAGGTTGTTCTGCTTATCCTGAATGTGATTATTTGCGTCCTTTGCAACGGGCGGAACATAAAGTATTAAAAACACTTGATGAAATTTGCCCGAAGTGCGGTAATTTATTGCAGTTGAAACAAGGCAGTTTTGGGATGTTTATTGGTTGTAGCCATTATCCTGAATGTGATTTTGTGGTGCGGGAAGAATCTGAATCTGAGGAAAAAATTACTTGTCCTGAATGTAAAACTGGACATTTGATTTCTCGTCGAGGTCGCCAAGGAAAAATTTTTTACGGCTGTGATAATTTCCCTAAATGTAAATTTTCTTTGCCTGCCAAGCCTTATACCGTGCCTTGCCCAACGTGCCATTTTCCACTTTCTTTGTTAAAAAGCGAAGATGGGGAAAAACAAATTTTCCAGTGTGTAAATAAAACTTGCCGTCATATTTTTGAGCAATAAAAGTAAAAGAGTGAAATGAATAGAGAACAAATTGCCGAGACTCTTCGACAAAATCAAGTGGTTGCTTATCCCACTGAAGCTGTGTTTGGCTTGGGCTGTAATCCGCAAAGTGAAAGTGCGGTAAAAAAATTACTTGATTTGAAGCAACGCCCAGTGGAAAAAGGGTTGATTTTGGTGGCGCCTAGCTTGGATTTTTTCCGTCCTTTTGTCGATTTTGAGCAGATTAACGATGAGCAGCTTTCTCGCCTGCAAGGTAAATATGAACGCCCAACTACTTGGATTGTGCCAGCTAAATCGACCACCCCACATTTTCTCACAGGTAAATTTGATAGCATTGCAGTACGTTTGTGCGATCACCCGTCTGTGAAAGCTTTGTGTGAAATCACAGGTTTTGCATTAACTTCGACTAGCGCCAATCTGACTGGTGAGCCACCTTGTCGCACCGTCGATGAAGTGCGGTCACAATTCGGTGCAGATTTTCCAGTATTAGATGAAACTGTGGGCGGTGCACTCAATCCATCCGAAATTCGAGACTTGCGCACAAATCAACTTTTTAGACAGGGATAATTTATGGATCTTTATGCTGTATGGGGGAATCCGATTGCGCAAAGTAAATCCCCGTTGATTCAAAGTAAGTTAGCCGAGCAAATGCATCAAACAATAGAATACATTGCAAAATTAGGTGATCTTGATGCTTTTGAACAACAACTTTTGGCATTTTTTGAGGATGGTGCGAAAGGTTGCAATATTACTTCGCCTTTTAAAGAACGTGCCTATCAGCTGGCAGACGAATATAGCCAACGAGCAAAACTGGCAGAAGCCTGTAATACGCTAAAAAAACTCGATGATGGTAAACTTTATGCAGATAACACTGATGGGATCGGTTTGGTGACGGATTTACAATGTTTGAATTGGCTTCATCCAAATCAGCGCGTATTAATTCTGGGAGCAGGCGGAGCAACAAAAGGCGTATTATTGCCACTTTTACAAGCTCAACAAAATATTCTCCTTGCCAACCGCACTTTCTCGAAAGCCAAAGAATTAGCCGAAAGATTTCAGCCTTACGGCAATATTCAAGCTGCTTCAATGGATGCTATTCCGCTACAAACTTATGATTTGGTGATTAATGCAACTTCTGCTGGATTAAGTGGTGGAATTGCCCCAGTTAATGGTGAAATTTTAAAATTAGGCTCCGCTTTTTACGATATGCAATATGCGAAAGGCGAAGACACGCCATTTATTGCATTATGCAAAAGTTTAGACTTAACCAACGTTAGCGATGGCTTTGGAATGTTGGTCGCGCAAGCTGCACATTCTTTCCATTTATGGCGAGGCGTAATGCCAGATTTTGTGACGGTTTATGAACAGCTTAAAAAGGAGATGTTATGAGTACTCGATGCCCTTGGGTTGGTGAACAACCTATTTATATTGATTATCATGACAAGGAGTGGGGAAAGCCTGAATTCGATAGCCAAAAGCTATTTGAAAAAATTTGTTTGGAAGGGCAGCAAGCGGGGCTTTCGTGGATTACGGTTTTGAAAAAACGTGAATCTTACCGTGTAGCCTTTCATCAATTTAATCCCCAAAAAATCGTAAAAATGACCGAACTTGATATTGATGCTTGTATGCAAAATTCAGGATTAATTCGCCATCGAGCCAAGTTAGAAGCGATTGTCAAAAATGCTAAAGCTTATTTGGCGATGGAAAAGTGCGGTGAAAATTTCAGTGATTTTATTTGGTCATTTGTGAATCATAAAACGATTGTGAATGATGTGCCTGATTTGCGTACTGTACCAGCTAAAACAGAAGCATCTAAAGCTCTTTCTAAAGCCTTAAAAAAACGTGGTTTCGTCTTTGTTGGCGAAACCACATGCTATGCGTTTATGCAGTCTATGGGATTAGTGGACGATCATTTAAATGATTGTCCTTGCAAAACTCGGTAGTGTTTATGCTGATCACGCTCCCATAAATCGGCGTATTTTACAAAGGTTGAATGCGCTGATAACACCGCTAATAAAAATCCTTGTTTACCATCTAAAAAACCCGCTTTTAACAAATACATCTTCACAAAACAACTGAGCGCATGCGTGATTCCTTGCCAAAGTGTGGCTTTTTTTCCTTTTGCTTGGCGTTGGTCTGCCCAGGCTTTTGCATAACCCGCTGATTTCACTAGATAATGATGAATGCTTTTATAAGTGAAATGCTCTAAATCACCTGTCAATTTTTCTACTTTTGTCCCAGCAGGAAATTCCACTTTTTCATGCACAAGTGAGTCGTTATATTGCGCATAATTTGTGCGATAGAGACGAACCACATAATCGGGATACCAGCCTGAATGGCGAATTTCACGCCCAAATACTTCACTCACTCGTGGAATTTCATAAACGGTATTTTCTTGATCATTTTTAACCGCACTTAAGATAGCCTGTTGTAGCTTGGGTGTAATGCGTTCGTCTGCATCTAACCAGAGTACATAATCACTGGTTACATATTGTTGGGCTAATTGGCGTTGTTTACCAAAGCCCGACCAGTCGCTATTTTCATAGAATTTCGCCTCATAACTAAGCGCAATTTCTTTGGTGTTATCTGTGCTGCCGGAGTCTAGAATGATAATCTCATTCACCCAATCTTTCACGGTATCTAAGCAATTCGCTAGGTCTTGTGCTTCATTTTTTACAATCATCGCTACGCTAATTGTAGGCATATTTTCAATCCTTTTTTTGCTATACTAGCCGAAATTTTTTCAAGTATAACCGAATTTCATTTATGTGGCGTTTTTTTTATACGAGCTTGATGTATCTGATTCAACCGTTGGTGCTGCTCTTTATGTGGCTACGTGGATTTAAGGCACCGAATTACCGAAAAAGGCTTGGTGAGCGTTATGGTTTGTATGCTTCACTGACACCGCCTAAGGCTGGTGGTATCGTTATTCATGCGGCATCAGTGGGCGAGGTTATTGCTGCTACACCACTCGTGCAAAAACTCCAAAAAAATTACCCACACTTACCTATTACTTTCACTACGGTCACTCCTACGGGTTCTGATCGTGTCAAAGCGGCTTTTGGCGATAGTGTTTTCCATTGTTATTTGCCTTACGATATACCTTACGCCATTAATCGTTTTATCGACTTTGTTCAGCCAAAACTTTGTATTGTGATTGAAACCGAACTTTGGCCAAATTTAATCCAACAATTTTCTCGCCGTGATATTCCTTTTGTGGTGGCAAATGCACGCTTGTCTGCCCGTTCTGCTCGTCGTTATGGAAAAATTAAACCGCGTTTGCAAAATATGTTTTCACAAATTGATTTAATTGCACCTCAAGACAAAATTAGTAGCAATCGTTATTTGGATTTAGGTTATCGCAAAGATAAATTGAAGGTGACGGGCAATATTAAATATGATCTTGCCATCACGGATGAGTTACGCGAAAAGATTGATGCTTTACGAACACTTTGGGTAAAAAATCGTCCGATTTGGATTGCTGCGAGTACCCATGAAGGCGAAGAGCAAATTATCTTACAAGCACATCGCCAATTATTGGAAAAATACCCAAATTTATTGTTATTGCTCGTTCCTCGACATCCAGAGCGTTTTAATGTCGTGGCTGATTTACTTAAAAAGGAAAAATTCCAATTTATTTGCCGTTCTACAAATGAGTTACCAAATGAGAATACTCAAGTGATTTTGGGCGATAGCATGGGTGAACTGATGTTGATGTATGGCGTTTCTGATATTGCTTTTGTGGGTGGAAGCCTTGTGAAACACGGTGGGCATAATCCTTTAGAACCTCTTGCATTCAAAATGCCAGTGATTACCGGCAAGCATACTTTCAATTTCCCTGAGATATTTCGAATGCTGGTGGAAGTGCAAGGTGTGCTGGAAGTTAATTCCACAGCAGATGCCTTAGAGCGCGCGGTAGAAGCCTTATTAAATTCAAAAGAGGCGAGCGAGCGTTTAGGCAATGCTGGCTATGAAGTGCTGATGGAAAACCGAGGCGCATTACAGCGTTTGTTAGATTTATTAAAACCTTATTTGGAGCGCAATGTATGACGAGCGTGATTTATCCCGGTACTTTTGACCCGATTACGAATGGTCATTTAGACATTATTGAAAGAAGTGCGGTGATTTTTCCTCGTGTTTTAGTGGCGGTGGCGAATAGCCCAAGTAAAAAGCCGCTATTTTCGTTGGATGAACGCGTAGAACTTGTGCGTCAATCTGTTGCATATTTATCCAATGTGGAGGTTTTTGGCTTCTCTGATTTGTTGGCTAATGTGATTAAACAGCACAATATTTCTGCCATTATTCGCGGAGTACGCACAACAGCAGATTTTGAATACGAACTTCAATTAGCTGCCCTTAATCGTTTATTCACAAAAGGCGTAGATAGTTTGTTTTTCCCACCAGCAGAAAAATGGGCGTTTGTTTCTTCCACCATTGTGCGTGAAATTTATTTGCATGGCGGTGATGTCGCTGAGCTAGTTCCTGAGCCTGTGTTTAATGCGTTAAAAGCACGATGATAAAAATCTTTATCTTTTTAACCGCACTTATCGCTTTATCTGGTTGTGGTTCCGTGGTTAAACTTATCGATCCAACAGAAAAATATACCGCCTATGCAGGGGCTGCTTATGATCTTGAAATGGCTCAACAATGGGGATTGTCAATCTTAGATTTGCTTCTCTCATTTTTATTAGACACCGTATTACTGCCCTATGCGTGGGCCCAATAATTCTTATGAAACTCAATCCTCAACAACAACAAGCCGTTGAATATGTGACAGGCCCTTGTCTTGTTCTTGCTGGCGCTGGCTCAGGCAAAACTCGCGTAATCATTAATAAAATTGCCCATTTAATTGAAAAGTGCGGTTATTCTCCGAAACAAATTGCAGCTGTTACTTTCACCAACAAAGCCGCACGCGAGATGAAAGAGCGAGTGGCCCATTCCATTGGCAAAGAACAATCCAAAGGCTTGCTTGTTTCCACTTTTCATACGCTCGGTTTTGACATTATTAAGCGTGAATATAAAGCGTTGGGCTTTAAATCAAATATGACCTTGTTTGATGAGCATGATCAATTTGCATTGTTAAAAGAGCTAACCGCTGATGTGTTAAAAGAAGATAAGGATTTATTGCGTGAGCTAATTTCAGCGATTTCTAACTGGAAGAACGATTTGATTTCGCCAAAACAGGCATTTGCGTTGGCGCGTGATGCAAAATATCAAACTTTCGCAAAATGTTATGAGCGTTACGCCACACAAATTCGAGCTTACAACGCCCTTGATTTTGATGATTTGATTATGCTTCCGACATTATTGTTCAAGCAAAATGAAGAAGTGCGGTCAAAATGGCAGGCAAAAATTCGTTATTTGTTGGTGGATGAATATCAAGATACCAACACCAGCCAATATGAGCTGATTAAACTTTTAGTGGGGGATCGTGCTTGTTTCACTGTAGTGGGCGATGATGATCAATCTATTTATTCGTGGCGTGGCGCACGACCAGAAAATATGGTGCGTTTACGCGATGATTTTCCTCGTTTACAAGTGATTAAGCTAGAGCAAAATTACCGTTCAACCCAGCGTATTTTACATTGTGCCAATATCTTGATTGATAACAATGAGCACGTGTTTGATAAGAAACTATTTTCAACCATTGGAAAAGGGGAGAAATTGCTTGTTATCGAAGCAAAAAATGAAGAACACGAAGCAGAGCGGATTGTCGCCGAGTTGATCGCACATCGTTTTAGCCGTAAAACCAAATATAAAGATTATGCGATTTTGTATCGAGGCAATCATCAATCCCGATTACTTGAAAAAGTACTGATGCAAAACCGTATTCCTTACAAAATTTCGGGCGGTACTTCTTTTTTCTCTCGTGCAGAAATCAAAGATATGATGGCGTATTTGCGCTTGGTGGTGAATCAAGATGATGATGCCGCATTTCTGCGTATTGTAAATACACCGAAGCGTGAAATTGGCACCGCGACGTTACAGAAACTTGGTGAGCTGGCTCAAGAAAAACACATCAGTTTGTTTGATGCTATTTTTGAGTTTGAACTTATTCAATGCATCACGCCAAAAGCCTATGATTCATTGCAAAAATTTGGCCGTTGGATTGTAGAGCTTAATGATGAAATTCAATGTTCTGAACCAGAACGTGCAGTACGTTCAATGTTATCCGCAATTCATTATGAAGAATATTTGTACGAATACGCGACAAGCCCTAAAGCGGCAGAAATGCAAAGTAAGAATGTCGCCACGCTATTTGATTGGGTTGCGGATATGTTAAAAGGCGATGAAACCAATGAACCGATGAACCTTAATCAAGTAGTAACCCGCCTAACATTACGTGATATGTTGGAGCGAGGCGAAGACGATGATGAGAGCGATCAAGTTCAACTGATGACATTGCACGCATCTAAAGGATTGGAATTTCCTTATGTTTATTTGATTGGTATGGAAGAAGGCATTTTGCCCCATCAAACCAGCATTGATGAAGATAACGTGGAAGAAGAACGCCGCTTGGCCTATGTGGGGATCACAAGAGCGCAAAAAGAGCTCACTTTTTCCTTATGCCGCGAGCGCCGTCAATATGGTGAATTAGTTCGCCCAGAACCCAGCCGATTTTTAGCTGAATTACCCAATGACGATGTGCTATGGGAACGCGATAAACCAAAACTAACCACCGAGCAAAAACAAGAAAAAACACAAAACCAACTTGATCGATTAAGGGCGATTTTGAAAAGTTAATAAAAATCGGCAGGGAAATTCTGCCGATTTTTTTATTTTAAAAGTGCGGTCATTTTTCGTGTAATTTCCACTAATTTTTTACCACATTTTTCAATTCCAACTAATGTAGCCAATGTAGGGTGGGCGTAAGCCCACGCGTATTATTAATAATATTCTTTTTTCGTGGGCTTACGCCCACCCTACGGGCTAATAATCACTCAAGCAAACGTTTACTATTTAATGAATAGGAAATAAATAGAGAAAATTTGAATTAAATGACATTTTTTGTTCAGTCTTATGCTAAAATCCCCCCTCTCTATTTATTTTTGCTTGACAAAGGAAAATTTATTATGAAACTCGAAGCAAGCAAGCAAGCAAGCAAGCAAGCAAGAAAAAGTTTAATTTTTTTCTTGATTACATTTAGTTTGTTTATCCCTCGTTTTAGCTTTGCATATCCTGAATTTTTTGAAAAATATTGGAATGAGCGGGGAATTCAGTATCAGGGGAACGGATTTCACGCAGCTGCACTTTATTCATTAGAAGATATGCTAAATCCAAATTCGGTGGCTTGGCGTCGTATTCCTAAACAAGTTATTGATTATATAGCAAATTCTGACGCCTGTAATTTCTCCCCTTTATCTGATAATCCTAAAGATGGTTGTGAACTATTCGGCATTAATACTTACGAAAGAAAAGGGTACTTTACAGATTTAGAGGAGAATAGATATGGTGCAGAAAAAGAGGGGGATAAATATGATTTTAATGTACCATATGCGAAACATTTTATGAATTCTTTCCGAGAAAACGCTCCTTGCGAAGGGGGGTGTTTACCCGTTTTGTATCAGTCTTACCTTTATGATGCCGATGAAGCTGGCAAAACAAGTCGACCATTAAATGCATTAATCAATAACAGGGTATATGATTTTAATGTACTTGCCATTGACAACTATCGATTTAAGTTTCCAGGTGAAACAAGAGGCTTAACACTTACCGTGAAAAACCAAAGTGAAGTGCGCGGTGCCACCCTTCAGTTATTAAAAATGGTTTTACAAGATTCTCTTTGGGAGCCACGCTTTGACTCTGATGTACATCATTTAGAAACACAAAATGCCAATATTCGCTTTAATAGCACAAACACAAGATTAACCGTGCATGAGAATTACCAGGGAGACGGCTCTCACTTTTTTATTAAATTTGATCCCAAAGAAGCAACTAAACCTGTTTTAACTTTTGATAAAAATGTGACAGGAACGTCTAACATTGTTTTTGAAAAGCCAATAGACGATTTAAAAAGTCTAGATGGACATCAAATTATCAAAGTAAATGGCACAGCCGATAAACACGCATTCCGTCTTTCTGGCAAACATCAAAAGGGAATTTATACGCTCTCTTTACAACAACGCCAAGATGGCTTTTTTACCAAAGTACAAGAACGCGATGATATTGCGATTTATGCACAACAGGCTCAGGCGGCGAATACCCTATTCAACCTACGTTTGAATGATAAATATAGCAATATTTTTGACCGCACTTTACCTCGTAAAGGCTTGTGGTTGCGTGTGATTGACGGACATTTAAGCCAATGGGTACAAGGTAAAACGGCACCTGTAGAAGGCAATCGTAAAGGCATACAACTTGGTGGCGATGTGTTCTCCTTACAGAATCAAGACTATCAACTTTCCTTTGGCTTAATGGGTGGGCAAGCAGAACAACGTAGCACTTTCTGTAACCCAGATACAGACAATGTTACAACAGGAAGTATGAAAGGTTATAGCACCGGAATTTATGCAACATGGCATCAATTACGTGATAAACAAACTGGTGCATATATTGATAACTGGATGCAGTATCAACGTTTCCGCTATAACGTCAATAGTGAAGATGGGGTAGAACGCTTTACTTCAAAAGGTATCACCGCCTCAATTGAAACAGGTTACAATGCTTTATTAGCAGAACACTTAACGGGGAATGGGACTCAAATTCGTTTTTACCTACAACCACAGGCACAACTGACATATTTGGGTGTAAATGGTGGCTTAACCGATAGTGGTAATAGTAAAGTGAATTTACTTGGCTCTCGCCAATTACAAACTCGAGTTGGCGCACAAGCTAAAGCGCAATTTTCTTTTACTAATGGTGTCATTTTCCAACCATTTGTTGCCGTCAATTCAATTTATCAACAAAAGACTTTCGGCGTGGAAATAGACGGTGAACGTCGAGTGATAGACAATAAAGCGGCAATTGAAAGTCAATTAGGTGTAGCAGTGAAAATTAAATCTCACTTAACTTTACAAGCCTCATTCAACCGCCAAACAAGCAAACATCATCAGGCTAAACAAGGCGTGCTGAATTTACAGTGGACGTTTTAAGTTTAGTGGTAACAAAATAAAATCGGCAGGAAAATTCTCTGCCGATTTTTTATTTAGCTTATAACCGTTAATTTAACAACTTCCCCATAAATCATATTCATCAGAATTTGTGATGGTTACTTTAATCACGTCGCCGACTTTTACATTGATTCCGCTTAAATTATCGACATAAACTAACCCATCAACTTCAGGGGCATCTGCTTTAGAGCGTCCAATAATGCCTTCTTCGTCAATTTCATCCACTAATACATCAAGGGTTTTGCCGATTTTTTGTTTTAAACGATTTGCAGAAATTTCTTGTTGTAATTGCATGAAACGATGGAAACGTTCTTCTTTCACATCTTCTGGTACTTGGTCAGCCATCTCTGTTGCAGGTGCGCCTTCAACGGGGCTGAATTTGAAACAGCCTACGCGATCAAGTTGGACTTCTTTTAAGAAATCGAGCAATAATTGGAAATCTTCTTCTGTTTCACCTGGGAAACCTACAATAAAGGTGGAGCGCAATGTTAAATCTGGACAAATTTCACGCCATTGTTTAATGCGTTCTAAAGTGCGGTCAATACTGCCAGGTCTTTTCATTGCTTTTAAGATTTTTGGGCTGGCGTGTTGTAATGGAATGTCTAAATACGGCAAGAGCGTGCCGTCCGCCATTAACGGAATTAAATCATCCACATGCGGATAGGGATACACATAATGTAAGCGAACCCAAATGCCAAGTTTGCCAAGCTGTTTACAAAGCGTCATTAAATCATTTTTAATTGGCATGCCATTCCAGAAAGCCGTTTTTACACCGCCCTCTTGGCGTTTTAAGTCCATAGAATAAGCGGAAGTGTCTTGTGATACCACAAGCAATTCTTTTACGCCTGCTTCGGCTAAACGTTTTGCTTCGTCCAAAACTTGCGTAATAGAACGGCTTTCCAAATCACCACGCATAGATGGAATAATGCAGAATGTACAACGGTGATCACAGCCTTCAGAGATTTTCAAATAGGCATAATGTTTTGGTGTGAGTTTTACGCCTTGTTTTGGTACTAAGCTGGTGTAAGGGCTATGTGTCGGTTTTGGCACGTATTTGTGAACTTGAGCCATCACTGTTTCATAACTATGTGGGCCGCTGACTTCCAAAACTTTAGGATGCACTTCACGAATTTGGTCTTCTTTTGCCCCCAAACAGCCAGTTACAATGACGCGTCCATTTTCTTCTAATGCTTCGCCAATCGCTTCGAGTGATTCCTGCACGGCACTATCAATAAAGCCACAAGTGTTCACAATCACTAAATCGACATTTTCATAGCTTGGCACAATGTTGTAACCATTGGTGCGTAGTTCCGTTAAGATTCGTTCAGAATCTACTAAGTTTTTTGGGCAACCAAGGCTTACAAAGCCAATGCTTGGGGTTGAATTTTGCATAAAAATAACCGTTCTTTCGCTCTATAAAATTTCAAACGCAAGATTCTACTCAATTTTCGCAAGAAAGGCGATAAATTAAAGGCTTGGAAGGGTAAAGATTTTAAGCTAAGTGATGTAGAATAGACGACTATGTCGGACTCATTTTTATTATTATGGAAAATTCATCTTTACTTTTAACCGCACTTTTCGATCCTTATCACTTAATTATTTTTAGCAAAATGCTCTTGGCGATGGTGCTCGGTAGTGTTATCGGCTTAGAGCGTGAGCTTAAGCGCAAACCTGTGGGCGTAAAAACTTGTGCCATTATTGCCGTCACCACTTGTGTGCTAACGATTGTTTCGATTCAAGCTGCAGAGCATTATGCGCAAGTTTCAGAAAATATTCGTACGGATCCGATGCGTCTTGCGGCTCAAGTGATTAGTGGCATCGGTTTTTTAGGTGCAGGTGTGATTTTGCATAAGAAAAATGATGCGATTTCAGGTTTAACCACGGCGGCGATTATTTGGGCTTCTGCGGGGATCGGTATTGCTGCTGGTGCGGGCTTCGTGTTTGATGCGGTCATCGCCACTGTGATGATTTTGGTGTCTATTCGATTAAGTCCGTTGGTTCAACGTTGGGTACATCGTAAATCACAACCTCGTCGAACAAAATTCAATATTCTTGTCAATGGTGCGGAAAGCATTGGAAAAGTCACCCAATTGTTAGTAAACAATCAGTATCGTATTGAACATATACAGGTGAAAGATCAAAGTAGTGGTGAAGTGCGGTTACAAATTCGCTGTTTTTCCATTGATTCCACAATGTTGAAAGATGCGTATTCATTGTTGAAAGCGGAAGAAGGTGTGATAAGTGTTGAAGTAGATAACTAGAAAAAGAGCGGTCAAGTTAAATTTTCTTTTAAATTGACCGCTCTTTTTTATTTCTTATTTAATTTCTTTCGCAAAATGTAAATTTCCATGAAAAATACTTGATTTTGCTAACGCTATCTTGTAATTAATAATTCTATTCAAACACAACAAACTAAGGAAACAACAATGAAAAATGTAGGCTTTATCGGCTGGCGCGGAATGGTGGGTTCCGTATTAATGGATCGTATGTCGCAGGAAAATGATTTTGCGAATCTTAATCCCGTATTTTTTACAACTTCACAAGCAGGTCAAAAAGCACCTGTATTTGGTGGCAAGGATGCAGGCGAACTTAAAAATGCATTCGATATTGAAGAACTCAAAAAATTAGACATTATCGTGACTTGCCAAGGTGGCGATTACACCAATGAAGTTTATCCAAAATTAAAAGCAACAGGTTGGGATGGTTATTGGGTTGATGCTGCTTCTGCACTACGCATGAAAGATGATGCAATTATTGTGCTTGATCCAGTAAACCAACACGTGATTTCTGAAGGCTTGAAAAAAGGCATTAAAACTTTCGTAGGTGGTAACTGTACGGTAAGCTTAATGCTTATGGCTATCGGTGGTTTATTTGAAAAAGATTTGGTGGAGTGGGTATCTGTCGCAACTTATCAAGCAGCTTCAGGTGCGGGCGCAAAAAATATGCGTGAATTACTTTCACAAATGGGTTTATTAGAACAAGCGGTTTCAAGTGAATTAAAAGACCCTGCTTCATCTATTTTAGATATTGAACGTAAAGTGACTGCAGAAATGCGTTCTGATAGTTTCCCAACCGATAACTTCGGCGCAGCATTAGGTGGTAGTTTAATCCCTTGGATTGATAAACTTCTTCCAGAAACTGGACAAACTAAAGAAGAATGGAAAGGCTATGCAGAAACCAATAAAATCTTAGGTTTAAGCGACAATCCAATTCCTGTGGATGGTTTATGCGTACGTATCGGTGCATTACGTTGCCACAGCCAAGCGTTCACCATTAAATTGAAAAAAGATTTGCCATTAGAAGAAATTGAACAAATTATTGCATCACATAATGAATGGGTGAAAGTGATTCCAAACGACAAAGAAACTACATTGCGTGAATTAACGCCGGCCAAAGTAACAGGTACATTAAGCGTACCGGTTGGTCGTTTACGTAAATTGGCAATGGGTCCTGAATATTTGGCTGCCTTTACTGTGGGTGACCAATTATTATGGGGAGCGGCAGAGCCAGTTCGCCGTATCTTAAAACAATTGGTGGCATAATCGGCAGAGTGCGTGAGGTAAAATCTCACGCACTTTTTCTTTCTTTTGCATGCGTTGATGTATCCTATCTAAAAACTTATGAATCGAGAATCCAACTTTACTCAATTTGCCTTTACCGAACTATTACCTTTTTTTAATCAATTTCTAACGCAATATTTCACTGGCAAAAATAATGTTCAAATCGCTTATCGTCATTTAGTCCACGCTAAAAGTGCGGATAGAAAATTGATGATTTTAGTGAATGGTCGTGCTGAAAATATGTTGAAATGGTCAGAGCCAGCTTATGATTTTTATCATCAAGGTTATGATGTGTTGCTATTTGATCACCGGGGTCAAGGATATTCAACCCACTTGCTGAAGGATTCTGAAAAAGGGCATTTAGATGAATTTCGTTTCTATGTCGATGACATGGCGAAAATCATCGAAAAAGTGACCGCACTTTTCAGCTATTCAATGCAGCATTTGCTTGCTCATTCGATGGGCGCATTGATTGCAACCTATTATTTGGCGAATTGTGATCATCGCATTAATAAAGCAGTGCTTTCTTCACCTTTTTACGGTATTCCTTTAAAACACCCTATTAGAGATGAACTGATTATTGCCCTGATGAATATGTTAGGGCAAGGCGAGCGTTATGTTTTTGGTAAAGGGCCTTATCAACAAGCCTATTTAGAATACAATGAACTAAGTTTCTGTAAAACCAGAATGAAATGGATGAATCGTGTAAATCGTAAGAATCCAGCAATTTATCTTGGCGGACCAACGTTCCGTTGGGTACATTTGTGTTTGAATGCAATTAAACGCTTGCCGAAAGTTATTCCTAAGATTGAAATTCCAATCCTAATTTTACAAGCCGACAAAGAAAAAATAGTAGATAACAAAAATCTTGAAAAATTAACCGCACTTTTTCCGAATGCTCAATGTAAAGTTGTATTGAACGCGAAACATGAGGTGTTATTTGAAAAAGATAATGTTCGAAGAAATGTACTTAAAAGTGTTAATCATTTTCTAAATGTTCAAAGTTGATATTAAGCATTATCTATTGATTTATATAATGTTTTTCTGATGGGTATAACATTTTCCCTTGAGAAATATCAAGGTTTTTTATTTACAAAACTTCTACAATCAACCCTAACCCTAAGTAGTTAGGGTTGTTTTTTTATTATTATTTGATTGGAGTGACTATGTCAAAAATGAAAAAAATAGTAACCGCACTTTGTTTAGTCGGTGTCGGTGCAACGGCATTATTGGGTTCCCAGTGGATAATGCACAAAACGAGTACACCAGAGTTTTGTGCTAATTGTCATTCAATGAGTTATCCACAACAGGAGTGGGAAGGCTCTAGCCATTTTGCTAATGCAAAAGGGGTTAGAGCACAATGTTCAGATTGTCATATTCCAAAAGAAGGCTGGCATTATGTGAAAGCTAAGTTCATGGCATTGAAAGATTTGTGGTATGAGGCTCAAGGAAAAATCGATAATAAAGAAAAATATGAAGCACATAGAGCGGAACTTGCTCAAATCGTATGGGATGAAATGAAGGCTAACGATTCTGAAACTTGTCGTTCTTGCCATAGTTTTGATGCAATGGAACTTTCAAAACAAACTAAGTTAGCTAAGCAAACTCATACGGAGGCGCAAACAAACGGTCAAACCTGTATTGATTGTCATAAGGGCATTGTTCACTTCCTTCCTGAAGTGCATGGCGATCAAAATGTACAAAAATCCTCTGAAGCAAAAGGTGGATCTATCTCTGATGGTTCAGCGATTTTTGCTACTGAAATGGTAAAAGCGACCAATGCTAAAGGAAATGAGGTTCGCCTCATGCCTTATGCAGAATTAATGCAATGGAAAGTGAATGGTGATCAAGTTCAAGGCACCTTACATGGTTGGCAACAAGTAGGAGCTGAAGCGGTTGTTTATCAAGAATTAGGCAAACGTATCACGCTTGCTTTAATGGACGAAGATGCACGTAATCATGTTCAAGTATTAAAAACAGTTCATGATGCAGTAACAGATTCTGATTGGAAAAAAATCAGTGTTGCGGTGAATGTAGCTAAAGAAAAAATGACATCAGATTTAACCGCACTTAATCAATACGGTAATCAGTTAAACCAAACTCAATGTAGTGGTTGTCATGCTGCAATTAGCACTGATCATTACACCGCTAACCAATGGATTGGCGTGGTGAATTCCATGAAAGACCGTACATCAATGAATAAAGATGAAGTACGAGCGTTAACTATTTATTTGCAACGCAATGCCAAAGATATGGCAAAAAAATAATTACTGAGTATCTAAAACGAGGCTGAAATGAAAAAGAATAACGTAAACGAACAACGTCGTGATTTTCTGAAAAAAACATCTTTAGGTGTGGCTGGTAGTGCCCTTTCCAGTGGCGTGGTGGGCATCGTATCAAAAAGTGCGGTAGCAAAAGAAGCTGAAATGAAAACGGTAGTGACTGCCGCTCACTGGGGATCTCTTGGGGTTGTTGTACAAGATGGTAAGGTCGTGAAATCTGGTCCTGCTATTGAGCCTGCAGTGCCGAACGAATTGCAAACAGTTGTTGCCGATCAATTGTATAGCGAAGCTCGCGTGAAATATCCAATGGTGCGCAAAGGTTTTTTAGCTAATCCGGGAAAAAGTGATACTACAATGCGTGGTCGTGATGAATGGGTGCGCGTTTCTTGGGATGAAGCGTTAGATTTAGTACACAATCAACTTAAACGTGTACGTGACGAACATGGACCAACAGGTATTTTTGCTGGTTCTTATGGTTGGTTTAGTTGTGGTTCATTGCATGCTTCTCGTACGTTATTACAGCGCTATATGAATGCTACCGGTGGTTTTGTAGGACATAAAGGGGACTACTCTACGGGTGCTGCGCAAGTAATCATGCCGCATGTGCTTGGTACTATTGAAGTCTATGAACAACAAACTAGCTGGGAATCAGTGTTAGAAAACAGCGATATTATTGTGCTTTGGTCTGCAAATCCACTCACAACCATGCGTATTGCTTGGATGTCCACTGACCAAAAAGGGATTGAATATTTCAAGAAATTCCAAGCGAGTGGTAAACGTATTATTTGTATCGACCCACAAAAAAGTGAAACTTGCCAAATGTTGAATGCAGAATGGATTCCGGTGAATACCGCAACGGATGTACCATTAATGCTTGGTATTGCGCATACGTTAGTTGAACAATGTAAGCACGATAAAGATTTCTTGAAAAAATATACGTCGGGTTACGCTAAGTTTGAGGAATATTTATTGGGTAAAACAGATGGCCAACCAAAAACAGCGGAATGGGCGGCTAAAATTTGTGGTGTGCCAGCAGAAACCATTAAACAACTTGCAGCTGATTTCTCCAGTAAACGTACCATGTTAATGGGTGGCTGGGGGATGCAACGTCAACGCCATGGTGAACAAACCCATTGGATGTTAGTAACCCTTGCATCTATGTTAGGACAAATTGGGTTACCGGGTGGCGGTTTTGGCTTGAGTTATCATTATTCAAATGGTGGGGTACCAACGGCGACAGGTGGTATTATTGGCTCAATTACAGCAAGCCCATCAGGCAAAGCAGGTGCAAAAACATGGTTAGATGATACGTCTAAATCTGCTTTCCCATTGGCGCGTATTTCAGATGTGTTGCTCAATCCTGGCAAAAAAATTCATTATAACGGTACTGAAATTACTTACCCTGATATCAAAGCAGTATATTGGGCTGGCGGTAACCCATTTGTTCACCATCAAGATACCAATACCTTAGTGAAAGCTTTCCAGAAACCTGATGTGGTGATTGTCAATGAGGTGAACTGGACGCCAACTGCACGCATAGCAGATATTGTGTTACCAGCTACGACGAGTTATGAACGTAATGACTTAACCATGGCTGGCGACTACTCCATGATGAGTGTTTATCCAATGAAACAAGTGGTTCCCCCACAATTTGAAGCGAAAAATGACTACGATATTTTCGTTGAGCTTGCTAAACGTGCCGGTGTGGAAGAACAATACACAGAAGGTAAAACTGAAATGGAGTGGTTGGAAGAATTCTATAATGCAGCCTTTAGTGCCGCACGTGCAAACCGTGTAGCAATGCCACGTTTTGACAAATTCTGGGCAGAAAATAAACCATTAAGTTTTGAGGTGGGTGAAGCTGCGAAGAAATGGGTGCGTTATGGTGAATTCCGTGAAGATCCATTGCTTAATCCTCTCGGCACACCGTCAGGTAAAATTGAAATTTTCTCTGATATTGTTGAGAAAATGAATTATAACGATTGTAAAGGTCATCCTAGTTGGATGGAGCCTGAAGAGTTTGCGGGTAATGTGACGGAAGAATATCCATTAGCTTTAGTGACACCACATCCTTATTATCGCTTACATAGCCAATTAGCGCATACTTCATTACGTCAAAAATACGCAGTAAATGATCGTGAACCAGTGATGATTCATCCTGAAGATGCGGTCACACGTGGAATTAAAGAAGGTGATATTGTTCGCATTCATAGCAAACGTGGACAAGTGCTTGCGGGGGCTGTTGTAACAGAAAATATCATCAAAGGTACTATTGCTCTACATGAGGGCGCATGGTATGACCCACATGAACTTGGTAAAGGTGAAAAACCATTATGTAAAAATGGTTGTGCAAATGTCTTAACTCGAGATGAAGGTACATCTAAATTGGCACAGGGTAATTCTCCAAATACTTGTATCGTTCAGATTGAGAAATTTACAGGTGTAGCACCAGAAGTTACGGTATTTAAACAACCTAAACAGGTGGCGTAAAACTATTAAAAATATAACCGCACTTCAAAAAGTGCGGTTCTTCTTTTAAGAATAGAACGAAGGGGCATTAACAGCACTAAATTCTAAACATGAGGTGTTATTTGAGCAAGATGAATTGAGACGGGAAACAATATCTAAGATTTTAGTATTTTTGAATAATGAGTAGATTTTTATTCAATAATATATTTAATGTGTAGATAAAATATTCAAACAGGTATGTTTTTCAAAAAATGGTTTGACATATTTTCTAAAAAACGTATTATACCGCTCACACCGATTGTGGTGAGATGGCCGAGCAGGCTGAAGGCGCTCCCCTGCTAAGGGAGTATGGGGTTAAAAAGCTCCATCGAGGGTTCGAATCCCTCTCTCACCGCCATTGTTTGTTTTATTTATTCTGCACCCGTAGCTCAGCTGGATAGAGTACTCGGCTACGAACCGAGCGGTCAGAGGTTCGAATCCTCTCGGGTGCGCCATTTTAAAGCGACTCTATCTTATTAAAGTGGTTATGAATAATTAAAGCATCATCTACGCACCCGTAGCTCAGCTGGATAGAGTACTCGGCTACGAACCGAGCGGTCAAAGGTTCGAATCCTTTCGGGTGCGCCATTTCATTTTATTCAAGTCTATAGATTTCCACTTACTTTCTAATGATCACAGTATTTGTTATATTGTAATTATCTTTTATTTGTAAAATTTTTAAATTATGACAAGACAATCTTTGCCTCGTGGCTTTAGTTTATTTTCTTGGGGATTAGCTGTTTTTTGTGCCCCTGTATTGTTATGTCCAATGGCTCTGTTGCTTTCAACTACATTTGATAAAAATCCTAGCTTGGAAACTTGGCAAGTTAATTTATTTTCAATATTTTTTTGGATTTATCCTATTATTCTTGCGGTAGTAGCTCGAATTTTATATCGTCTACATCAGAAAAAACCAAAATTGGCTTTTAAATTATTGGTATTAAGTGCGGTCATTTTTTATATAGCTTTAATTACGATTTGTAAAATCGGTTTATAAAAAAATCCTACGATAAAACGTAGGATTTTTTTATGTTATTATAGCCAGCCAAAAGTCTGGCTATAAAAACCATATGCTATGCGTATGGAGCCAAATAGCTTAAGCGATGAACAGAAAAAATCCTCGCTATATAATGAACAAGGCTGACAACCAAAATTCAACATATAGGAGGATTATCATGGTAAGTAAAACCAGTGACGATTCAAGTCTATCACACACAAAATGGAACTGTAAGTATCACATTGTATTTATCCCGAAGTATAGAAGAAAAGCAATTTATGGAAAGTTAAGAGCAGATATAGGTCAAATATTGAGGCAGTTATGTGACTATAAAAATGTGGAGATAATAGAAGCGCATGCAATGCCAGACCATATCCATATGCTCTTAAAAATCCCAGCTAAAATATCAGTATCAGGTTTTATGGGCTATCTGAAGGGGAAGTCAGCGCTGATGATTTTTGAAAGACACGCGAACTTAAAATATAGATATGGAAATAGGCATTTCTGGGCGAAAGGATTTTTTGTAAGCACAGTAGGGTTAAATACAAAAGTGGTAGAGGATTATATAAGAAACCAAGAAAAAGAAGATATGGTTCAAGATAATTTATCAACGAAAGAACATGTTGACCCCTTTAAGGGGTAATCAAGGAAATAATTAGACGCGGTTGTCAGTTCTCACAAGCCCCTTGAGGGGCTTGTGAAGTATAGGCCCTTATAGGGGAGCCTAAAAACCGCACGTTTTACGTGCGGATTGTTATTTTATTTTTTCTTTGTTGGTCGTTGCCAATCTTGAATATGGCGTTGAGGAATTCGTGTAATCACTAATTCATTTTCACCTACATCGCGTGTAATTGTTGTTCCGGCACCAATAGTTGCGCCATTTGCGACTTTCACTGGCGCGACTAATTGTGTATCAGATCCAACAAACACATCGTCACCGATGATCGTTTTAAATTTATTTGCACCATCGTAATTACAGGTGATGACACCCGCACCAATATTACAATTTGAGCCGATTTCTGAATCGCCAACATAGGTTAGGTGATTTACTTTAGAACCTTTACCAACGGTAGATTTTTTAATTTCTACAAAGTTACCGACATGCGTTTCAGCTGCGAGTTCTGCACCTGGGCGTAAACGAGAAAATGGACCAATTGCGGCTTTTTCTCCCACTACAGAATCCTCTAGCACAGAATAGGGTTTTATTTCTACATCATTGCCAATAACAACATTTTTTAATACGCAACCTGCGCCAATTTTTACGCGATCGCCGAGTTTAACACTACCTTCGATAATAACATTAACGTCGATTTCTACATCTTTTCCATGCTCTAATGTTCCACGTAGGCCAAAGAGAGCGGGATCGTAGATCATTACGCCTTCAAGTAATAGTTTGGAGGCTTGTTTATTTTGGAAATAACGTTCAAGTGCGGCTAATTGTAAGCGATTATTTGCACCTTCAACTTCCATGACATCTGTTGCTTGTACCGCAACAACTTGGCAATTATCTTGGTTTGCAAGAGTAATAAGATCCGTTAAGTAATATTCGCCTTGAGCATTATTATTGCCTACACGAGCTAGCCATTTTTTGAAACTTGCACCATCGGATACCATAACGCCAGTATTTACTTCTTTAATATTTAGTTGATCAGCATTTGCATCTTTTTGTTCTACAATTGCTACAACATTCCCATTTTGACGGATAATTCGTCCATAGCCTGTTGGGTTATCTAAATTTACGGTAAGCAATGCAATGCCATTTTCTGGTTTCGCTTCAATTAATTTTTCTAATGTTTCTTTAGTTATTAATGGTGCATCGCCGTAAAGTACAACAATATTTTCGTTATCTTTAAAGAAAGGTGCCGCTTGTTGAACTGCATGTGCTGTGCCAAGTTGTTCTGTTTGTAATACCCAATTTACTTGTTCATTTGCAAGATGGGTACGCATTAAGTCTCCACCATGGCCATAGATTAAATAAATATTTTCTGCGCCTAATTGATGCGCAGTATCAATTACATGTTTTACCATTGGTTTACCAGCTATTGTATGTAGTACTTTTGGTAAATCGGAATACATGCGCGTTCCTTTTCCGGCTGCTAAAATTACCGCACTTAATGCTTTTGTAGTCATAGATTTTCTCTTTATTTATCAATAATAGGGGATATTCTATCGTAGAAAGGAGAAGATGATAAGTTTTTAAATTAAGGAAGTTACGGCTTTTTAGATAGGAAAAAACCGATGGTTTCCCATCGGTTTTCTGAATTTTAAAGTGGTTAAAATAGAAATTATTTAACTTCTACTTGTGCACCAGCTTCTTCTAATTCTTTCTTAAGTGCTTCAGCTTCTTCTTTAGAAACACCTTCTTTTAATGCTGCTGGAGCAGATTCAACTAAATCTTTAGCTTCTTTTAAGCCTAAACCAGTTGCACCACGTACTGCTTTGATTACTGCTACTTTGTTAGCACCAGCTGCTGCAAGAATTACGTCGAATTCAGTTTTTTCTTCTGCTGCCGCTGCGCCGCCTGCTGCTGGAGCTGCTGCTACTGCTGCCGCTGCTGAAACACCAAATTTTTCTTCCATCGCTGCGATTAATTCAACGATTTCAGTTACAGTTTTTGAAGCAATCGCTTCAATGATTTGTTCGTTAGTTAATGACATAACAATCAATTCCTAAAATAAATAAAGTTAGATGAAGTAAGAAACGCTTAATGATTAAGCTGCTTCTTGTAATTTGTCGCGTAATGCCGCGAAGGTGCGAGCAAGTTTGCCTGCTGCAGCTTCTTTCATTGTGCTCATTAAACGTGCAATCGCTTCTTCGTAAGTTGGTAATGTTGCCAAGAATTCAACATCTTGGATTTTACCTTCAAAGGCTGCACCTTTAATTTCAAACTTATCGTTTGCTTTAGCAAACTCTTTGAACAAACGAGCAGCTGCGCCCGGGTGTTCGTTAGAGAACGCGATAAGTGTTGGACCTACAAACGTATCTTTTAAGCATTCGTAATCTGTGCCCTCAACTGCGCGACGTAATAAAGTATTACGCACTACACGCATTGTAACGCCAGCTTCACGTGCTGATTTACGTAATTCAGTCATTTTCTCAACAGTTACACCGCGAGAATCCGCGATTACTGCTGAAAGTGCACCTTTGGCTGCTTTATTTACTTCAGCAACAATTGCTTGTTTGTCTTGAAGATTTAATGCCATTGGCTTTTAGCTCCTGAATACACTCCGATTACTCGGAATTAATTTACCTAATCCTAAGACTAGGATGACTTCGGCGCCCAGAAGCAAGAAAAATTCTTATTCTGTTCACCATCTACGTAGGATAATTAAGATTACTCCCCTACGGTCTTGGATGGGGCTTGAATAGGTCAAGCACCAACCAGAAATTTGTTAGATTGACTAACACAGGCGCAAGATTATAGAGAAAAGCTATGTTCTTGTAAAGAATATTGTTGTAAAAAGAGCCAAATTCCTATGATAGTTTCTCTACTAATTCCACTGCAGCCCCAATATAAGTAGTGGGTGTTAATTTTTGTAAACGTAATTTTTCTTCTTGTGGAATATCTAAGTTATCAATAAATTCACGCATAGCCTGTTCTGTCACTCGTTTACCTCGCGTTAATTCTTTTAATTTTTCGTAAGGTTTTTCTATTCCGTAGCGACGCATTACGGTTTGAATTGGTTCAGCCAAAACTTCCCAATTTTGATTGAGTTCTTCTAATAAGTGCGGTTGATTTACTTCAAGTTTACTAATGCCTTTGCGTGTTGAAGCATAAGCGATCAAACAATAACCTAATCCTACGCCTAAATTACGTAATACGGTTGAATCCGTTAAGTCACGCTGCCAGCGAGAAATTGGTAACTTTTGACCTAAATGGGTCATCACTGCATTCGCTAACCCTAGATTGCCCTCTGAGTTTTCAAAATCAATTGGATTGACTTTGTGTGGCATGGTAGAAGAACCGATTTCGCCTGCAATAGTCCGTTGTTTAAAGTGATTTAATGCAATGTATCCCCATAAATCCCGATCAAAATCAATGATAATGGTATTAACGCGTACTACAGCATCAAAAAATTCAGCGATGTAATCGTGCGGCTCAATTTGCGTGGTATAAGGATTCCATTGAATACCTAATGAAGTGACAAATTCTTCGCTGAATTTATGCCAATCGATATTAGGATATGCCGATAAATGCGCATTGTAGTTACCTACCGCGCCATTGATTTTACCTAAGATTTCTGCATTCTGAAGTTGTTTAAATTGACGTTTTAGGCGGTAAACGACATTCGCCATTTCTTTTCCCACTGTGCTTGGTGAAGCTGGTTGGCCATGTGTGCGAGAAAGTAATGGAATCGTTTTATATTCTTCTGCAAGACGAGTGATTTCATCAATCAGTTTTTTCCATTCTGGTAAAATCACTTCGTCACGAGCGGTGCTTAACATTAATGCATAAGAGAGGTTGTTAATATCTTCTGAGGTGCAAGCGAAGTGAATAAATTCGGATACTTTCACTAGTTCCACTTCATTTTGAATTTTATCTTTCAGAAAATACTCAACGGCTTTTACATCGTGATTAGTTGTGCGTTCAATTTCTTTAATACGCGCAGCATCTGTCTCATTGAAATTAGCCACAATTCCATCTAAAAAAGCATTTGCTTGCGTAGAAAATGGCGGTACTTCAGTAATGTCTGCCGTTGAAGCTAATTTTTGTAACCAACGAACTTCCACAGCTACACGGAATTTCATTAACCCGAATTCGCTAAAAATAGAGCGTAATGGAGTTACTTTATCTTGATAACGACCATCAAGAGGGGAAAGTGCGGTCAGTGTAGAGAGTTGCATAAATGTTTGCTCCAGAATTGTATTAATAAATAGAAGAATAAATCTGTTTTGCGGTGGCAAGTAATTTTCTGCGGAAAAATAAAATTTGCCATTTCGTTCCGCCCATTTGTTTCCACAGCACGGCAGAGCGAATGCCTGCAAGTAAAACTGCACGAATTTTATTTTGTACGAGTTCTTGTCGCAAATAATCAGGCGAGCCTAGGATGTGAATTTTTTTGCCCAATGGACTAATAACGTCGCTGTAAATATTTGCCATAATAGATAGCATTGTTTCACTATCGCGAGCGTAATGAATTTCTTGTTCTTTTAGGCGAGAAATTCGATTGCCCAATGCTTGTTTGGCATCGGGATTTTTCGATAATTTTCCTTCTAATGCTAAAAGGCTTAGCCAATAGCGAGTTAAATTTTGATCGCCTTGCGCGTTGAGCTGATGAATTAAGGTTTCTAGACCTAATTTTAAATGACGAACTTCGCCACCAAAAACATCTTCGATTCGTTGTGGTTGGGTAATGAAAAGACTATTAAGTGCGGTTAAAAATGTATCTGAATCTGCTCGACTTTCTGTTGCAAGTTGATGAACCAATTTTGCTGATTGGCACACTCCAGCAAGGGCAAGAACAATATCGTGGTAGTTTTTCATTCGAAATATTAGGAAAACGTTTTCGTTAAATATAGCATTTTTAACCTAGCTTTTGAACTCGAACATTAAAAAAGCCTAGAGTTTCTGATATGATGTGCGAACAGTTTTAAGGTATTAAGGATTGATTATGGCAAAACCAATTGTTTTTAGTGGCGTGCAGCCTTCTGGTGAATTAACTATCGGAAATTATTTGGGCGCGTTGCGCAACTGGGTGAAAATGCAAGAGGATTATGAATGTATTTTCTGCGTAGTTGATTTACATGCGATCACTGTGCGTCAAGATCCTGTTGCCCTTCGCAAAGCAACGCTTGATGTGCTTGCACTTTATTTGGCGTGCGGAATTGATCCAAATAAAAGTACTATTTTTGTTCAATCTCATGTTCCAGAACACACGCAATTAAGCTGGGTGTTAAACTGCTACACCTATTTCGGTGAAATGAGCCGAATGACCCAATTCAAAGATAAATCAGCGTGTTATGCAGAAAATATTAACGTGGGTTTGTTTGATTATCCAGTGTTAATGGCGGCGGATATTTTACTTTATCAAGCAAAAAGCGTGCCTGTTGGCGATGACCAAAAGCAACACTTAGAAATTACGCGTGATATTGCAAACCGCTTTAATGCAATTTATGGCAATATTTTCACCATTCCTGAAATTTTCATTGGAAAAGCTGGTGCGCGTATTATGTCATTGCAAGATCCTGAAAAGAAAATGTCAAAATCAGATGATAACCGCAACAATGTAGTGACACTTTTGGAAGATCCAAAATCTGTGGCGAAGAAAATTAAACGTGCCGTAACAGATTCAGATGAGCCACCTGTTGTTCGTTATGATGTGCAAAATAAAGCGGGTGTATCCAATCTTTTAGATATTCTTTCTGCGGTTACGGATAAACCTATTGCTGAGCTTGAAAAAGAATTTGAAGGTAAAATGTACGGACATTTAAAAACAGCAGTGGCGGATGAAGTATCAACTTTACTTGCTGGTTTACAAGAACGTTTCCATCAATATCGTAATGATGAAGCTTTATTAGATAATATCTTACGACAAGGTGCGGAAAAAGCGCGTGCAAAAGCACAAGAAACCTTGGCGAAAGTGTATGAAGCAGTAGGTTTTGTCGCTGCAAAATAATCTGAATAAAAGGGATAATATTATGACAATTCAAACTGAAAAACCGATTGAATGTGTAGGTTGTAACACATTTGATATGAAATCACTTTTCGATAATCGTGATTGTAGTCAGGTTATTGAATATATTTATGACAGTAAAGAACAAGCGCAAGAAGCGCTCGCGTTTTTTACTCTGAAAGCGCGTGATGTAGAAAGTGAACCTTGTGAAATTCAATCTGAAATTACAAAAGTGGATGATGGCTATTTATTAAAGGCAGATTTCACTTTCTGTTGCCAAGCTGAATTGGTGATTTTTCAAATGCGTATTGCGTAAGAAAAATCGCTGAAAAATAAGCCGCACTTTTGCGGCTTATTTTGCCCCTATCCCAAACTTTATATAAGCATTCATTTCTGATTAATGATAACCGCTTAATCAATTATTAATAATCTTACCTTTTTATGAATATAAAAAGGTCTGCACCTTAATCAGCTGGTTGTTTAACCCAACTTTTTAAGTTGCAGACCAATTTTAAACCAATACAACCTTTCTAAGATTAATCGTCTTTGTCGGATGAAAAACCACGATCTATTTCTTCACGCTCTTCTTCAGTTGCATCATCATAAAGATCATATAATCTTTCATTCTCATCTTTATCGTAATCATACATATAAAACTCCTTACTTTATTAAGTTAGTTTCCCTTGCTAATTGTCTAGAATTTAATTCAAACGTGTCATTGATTTTTTGACGTTCAACTTGAATATTTAACCATTGAATTTCTTGATGATGTAGCATTTTCATAAAATCTAACTTCTTAGATAAAAATTCTAATTTATCTTTAATTTCAGAAGAATTAGTAATTAAGTTATCTAACTGATTTAGGAAATTTATTTCTTCATCTCGTAATTCAAACATAGTTATTCTCTACTTTTTCAGCAAGGCACTTCACTTCCTATGTCAATAGGAAGTGAAAGAAGTATACTTCTTTGAAAATTTAGTGATATTTTGATAAGTAGAAAAGGATATAAAATATCAGTGTATTTTTTATACTTAGACGGTTTTCTGTTGTTTTCGATTGAACAATTATTATATCTCGACAAAATGCAAGGCGGTTTCAACTACTTCAACTCCCGCACCTTGTTTAAACGCATTTTCGCTTAAATAGCGTCGCCATTGACGGGCACCTTTGCAATTTTGGAATGCGCCTAACATATGACGGACGATATGATTAAGGTGTATGCCTTGGCTAAGTTGTTGTTCAATATAAGGAAGCATTGACTGTACTGCTTCATGAGCGGTAACAATTGGTGCGTTAGGATCAAATAAGGCTTGGTCAATTTGCCCAAGTAAACTTGGATTTTGATAGGCCTCTCGCCCAACCATCACGCCGTCTACATATTGCAAATGTTGCTTCATTTCTTCAATGGTTTTTATGCCACCATTAATTGCGATAGTTAGATGGGGAAAATCACGTTTTAGTTGATAAACCCGAGCGTAATCTAATGGCGGAATTTCTCGATTTTCTTTAGGGCTTAACCCTGAAAGCCATGCTTTTCGTGCGTGGATAATAAACTCTTGACAACCTTTTCCTTGAACCTTTTCAATAAAATCACATAAAAATTCATAGCTGTCCAATTCATCAATGCCAATACGCGTTTTCACAGTGACGGGAATTTTGACCGCACTTTGCATTTGTTCCACACAGTCTGCCACCAAATTTGCTTTCGCCATTAAGCAAGCGCCAAACATTCCATTTTGTACGCGATCAGAAGGGCATCCTACATTAAGATTAATTTCGTGATAGCCTCGTTCCTCAGCAAGTTTTGCGCAATATTTGAGTTGTTCAGGATCGCTTCCTCCTAGCTGTAACGCAACGGGATTTTCTTGTAAATCAAAATCCAAGTGATCGTATTTGGCATGGATAATCGCAGGCGCAGTGACCATTTCAGTGTAAAGTAACGCATGCTTTGAAAATTGGCGATGAAAATAACGACAATGGAGTGTTGTCCAATCTAACATTGGCGCAACAGAAAAACGGCCGCGGTAAAAGTACGGTAGATTTTGAGGCATTTTTATTTCTCTTGTTCGGTTTTGCTGCGTAATTCTTCGGCTTGGCGAGCTTGCATTTGCTGGCGAAAACGGCCTGCAGCAAAGTGGTAAAATGGTTTTGGGCTAAATTGGCGCGAGATTATGGATGCAATAATGCTGGAAATCAAGAGCCAAATGAGAACGGGTTGTGCGCCCGTCATTTCCATTACAACAACACTGGCAGTAACTGGAGATTGTGTGCCGCCAGCTAAAAACGCCGCCATACATAAAATCACTAAAAAACGTTGATCGACCATACCGCCACTAAAATCCCAAAGCATTGTACCAATGCCCGCTCCTGTTGTCAGTGATGGGGTAAAGATACCACCGGCAATACCATTCCAATAAGTGGTCACCGTTGCCAAAAGTTTAAGAATGCCAATTTCAGGATTTATGGCTTGCCCTTCTAGAGCGTGCGCAACAACCTCATAGCCAGTACCATAAGTTTGTCCGTGAGTGTAACTGCCGAGTGCGGCAAGCACTAAACCCAATAATAAAGCAATATAAATAGGGTGTTGGCGAATCCAACCACGCCATTTTTCAGGTGATAATCCTGCGAGACCTTTTGCTAACAATCGTCCGAATATGCCACCTAGAATGCCACAAGCCACCCCACAAATTGCAAGCCAAAGATAGAGATAAGAAACAGATGTTGCCCCTTGATAACGTGGAAAATAAGGGCTGTTTCCTTGAATCGCGACAAGAATAAAACCAGCAGCTAATACGCCCATCAATACGCGTCGTTCCCAACGTAACATTACGCCACGTCCAAGTTCTTCAATCGCAAATATCACCCCAGACAAAGGTGCATTAAAGGCTGCAGCAAGCCCACCCGCTGCACCTGTGGCAAGTAATTCATTAGTGCTTAATCCTCTAAACGCTAAATTATGTTTTCTACAATAATTACCCCATGCAAGCATGACAGCCGCACCAACTTGTACTGATGGACCTTCACGCCCAACTGATGCACCGATAAGCATAGCCAAAAAGGTAAGAGGAATTTTCCAAATAGTATGGCTGAATTCAACTAATTTGGTTTTATAGCTACTATGAGGAAGATTAATTGATGCAATGACTTGCGGAATACCACTTCCTCCAACATAGGGTGTATATTTTTTCGTAAACCAAGTCAGGCAAGCCATACCTAGGGGTAACACAAACCAAACTGCAATAGGATATTTAGATGACCAGTGAGTGTTTAGTTCTAGACCAAGATCGGATAATTTAGCAAAGCCAAATGAAAAAAGTGAGACAAATGTCGCCCCTATAATTAGGCAGATAAATTCTAAACTTTTGTGGGAAATTCGGTGTGTTTGGCGTAGCTTTTTATGGAAGAAATAGCGTAAGTGAAATTTGAGCGAGCGTAACATAATCATTGTAATTTAATACTAATTAAGTAGAAATTATAAAACTGTCATTTCGCTGGGGCAATTGGTTTGGCATTTTGAATAAAAAGTGCGGTGAATTTTGGAAGTGTTTTTTGTACGCAACCAAAGATCCTTTCACGGATCTTTGGCTCTGTTTAATTATTGACAACAAACCTCAGAACGATTAAAATTCGCCGTCTATTTCTGTATGGAAGTAGATTTTTTGAACAACATTCTATTATTGAATAACATTTAAACTGGAGCTTTTTTAATGGCAACTATCAACCAGCTAGTACGCAAACCGCGTGTGAAAAAGGTTGTAAAAAGCAACGTTCCTGCATTAGAGGCTTGCCCGCAGAAACGTGGTGTATGTACTCGTGTATATACTACAACTCCTAAAAAACCAAACTCAGCGTTACGTAAAGTATGTCGTATCCGCTTAACTAACGGTTTTGAAGTAACTTCTTATATCGGTGGTGAAGGTCACAACCTTCAAGAGCACAGTGTTGTATTAATCCGTGGTGGTCGTGTTAAAGACTTACCGGGTGTGCGTTACCACACAGTACGCGGTGCATTAGACTGCGCAGGCGTTAAAGATCGTAAACAAGGTCGTTCTAAATACGGCGTTAAACGCCCTAAAGCTTAATGGTTCTCCGTTAAGTAAGGCCAAACGTCTAAATTAGCAAAACAATTTAAACCATAAACTCCAGTCAAAAAGCGCTTTGCGCTGCAAATTTTCTCAAAGAGAAATATTGCTGATGGGTTTTGGATATCCTGAAGATTAAAATACGGAGAAATTCGCAATGCCACGTCGTCGTAGTGTTGAAGCACGCAAGATTCTTCCAGATCCGAAATTCGGTTCGGAATTACTTGCAAAATTTATTAATGTAATCATGGTAGACGGTAAAAAATCCGTTGCTGAATCAATCGTTTATGGTGCTTTAGAAACTTTAGCACAACGCACAGGTAAAGAGCCTTTAGACGCGTTCGAAGTTGCACTTGAAAACGTACGTCCAACTGTTGAGGTTAAATCTCGTCGTGTTGGTGGTTCTACTTACCAAGTACCAGTTGAAGTGCGCCCTGTACGTCGTAATGCATTAGGTATGCGTTGGATTGTTGAAGCAGCACGTAAACGTGGTGATAAATCAATGGCTTTACGCCTTGCAAACGAATTATCTGATGCTTCAGATAATAAAGGTGCAGCAGTGAAAAAACGTGAAGATGTTCACCGCATGGCTGAAGCTAACAAAGCATTTGCTCACTACCGTTGGTAATAAGTTTTTGAATTTAAAGGGCTTCATCATTGATGAAGCCTTACCCTTATATAAACTGATATTAAATAAACAAGGTTATAATAATGGCTCGTACAACCCCTATTGAAAGATATCGTAATATCGGTATCAGTGCGCACATTGATGCGGGTAAAACCACTACTACTGAGCGTATCTTATTCTATACTGGTGTTAGCCACAAAATCGGTGAAGTGCACGATGGTGCAGCAACGATGGACTGGATGGAACAAGAACAAGAGCGTGGTATCACCATTACCTCTGCGGCAACAACTGCATTCTGGTCTGGTATGTCACAACAATTCCCACAACATCGTATCAATGTTATCGATACTCCAGGACACGTGGACTTTACTGTTGAAGTAGAACGTTCTATGCGTGTTCTTGATGGTGCGGTAATGGTTTACTGTGCGGTTGGTGGTGTTCAACCACAATCTGAAACCGTATGGCGTCAAGCTAACAAATATGAAGTTCCGCGTATTGCGTTTGTAAACAAAATGGACCGTACTGGTGCTAACTTCTTACGTGTTGTTGAACAATTAAAAACTCGCTTAGGTGCTAATGCGGTTCCACTTCAACTTCCAATTGGTGCAGAAGAAAACTTCACAGGTGTAGTTGACCTGATCAAAATGAAAGCGATCAACTGGAATGAAGCTGATCAAGGTATGACTTTCACTTATGAAGATGTGCCTGCAAATATGCAAGCAGACTGTGAAGAATGGCGTCAAAACCTTGTAGAAGCCGCAGCTGAAGCGTCTGAGGAATTAATGGAGAAATACTTAGGCGGTGAAGACTTAACTGAAGAAGAAATTAAGTCTGCATTACGTCAGCGTGTATTAGCAAGTGAAATTATCTTAGTAACCTGTGGTTCTGCGTTCAAAAACAAAGGTGTTCAAGCTATGCTAGATGCCGTTGTTGAATATTTACCAGCGCCAACAGATATTCCAGCTATTAAAGGTATCAATCCAGATGAAACTGAAGGCGAACGTCATGCAAGTGATGAGGAACCATTCTCTTCATTAGCGTTTAAAATTGCAACTGACCCGTTCGTAGGTAACTTAACCTTCTTCCGTGTATATTCTGGTGTTATTAATTCTGGTGATACAGTATTAAACTCTGTACGTCAAAAACGTGAACGTTTTGGTCGTATCGTACAGATGCATGCTAACAAACGTGAAGAAATTAAAGAAGTTCGCGCAGGTGACATCGCAGCTGCTATCGGCTTAAAAGATGTAACTACTGGTGATACATTATGTGCAATTGAAGCACCAATCATCCTTGAGCGTATGGAATTCCCAGAGCCAGTAATTTCTGTTGCGGTAGAACCAAAAACTAAAGCTGACCAAGAAAAAATGGGCTTAGCATTAGGTCGTTTAGCGCAAGAAGACCCTTCATTCCGTGTTCACACTGATGAAGAATCTGGTGAAACCATCATTTCTGGTATGGGTGAATTACACTTAGATATCATCGTTGACCGTATGAAACGTGAGTTTAAAGTGGAAGCTAACATCGGTAAACCACAAGTATCTTACCGTGAAACTATCCGCACTCGTGTTAACGATGTGGAAGGTAAACACGCAAAACAATCTGGTGGTCGCGGTCAATATGGTCACGTTGTTATCGACTTATATCCATTAGATCCAGAAGGTCCTGGTTATGAATTTGTAAACGAAATCAAAGGTGGTGTAATCCCTGGTGAATACATTCCTGCGGTTGATAAAGGTATCCAAGAGCAACTTAAATCTGGTCCGTTAGCGGGTTACCCAGTAGTAGATCTTGGTGTACGTTTACACTTCGGTTCATACCATGATGTTGACTCATCTGAATTAGCGTTTAAATTAGCCGCTTCTTTAGCATTTAAAGCAGCGTTTGCTAAAGCAAACCCAGTTCTACTTGAGCCAATCATGAAAGTTGAAGTAGAAACTCCACCTGAGTATGTTGGTGATGTAATCGGTGACTTAAGCCGTCGTCGTGCTATGGTTAACGGTCAAGAAGCGAACGAATTCGTTGTTAAAATCGATGCAGAAGTTCCACTTTCTGAGATGTTTGGTTATGCAACAGACTTACGTTCACAAACTCAAGGTCGTGCATCATACTCAATGGAACCGTTAAAATATGCTGAAGCTCCAACAAGTGTTGCTGCTGCAGTAATTGAAGCGCGTAAAAAATAATTTTTTGTAACAATCCGCTCTATAAGTCGAATGGCTTATAGAGCATTTTCTAGGAAACTAAACAAATGTCTAAAGAAAAATTTGAACGTACAAAACCGCACGTAAACGTGGGTACAATCGGCCACGTTGACCACGGTAAAACAACTTTAACAGCAGCAATCACAACCGTATTAGCAAAACACTACGGTGGTGCAGCTCGTGCATTCGACCAAATTGATAACGCGCCAGAAGAAAAAGCGCGTGGTATCACCATCAACACCTCACACGTTGAATACGATACTCCAACTCGCCACTACGCACACGTTGACTGCCCAGGACACGCGGACTATGTTAAAAACATGATTACTGGTGCGGCACAAATGGATGGTGCTATCTTAGTAGTAGCAGCAACTGATGGTCCTATGCCACAAACTCGTGAGCACATCTTATTAGGTCGCCAAGTAGGTGTTCCATACATCATCGTATTCTTAAACAAATGCGACATGGTAGATGACGAAGAGTTATTAGAATTAGTAGAAATGGAAGTTCGTGAACTTCTTTCTCAATATGACTTCCCAGGTGACGATACTCCAATCGTACGTGGTTCTGCATTACAAGCATTAAACGGCGTAGCAGAATGGGAAGAAAAAATTCTTGAGTTAGCAAACCACTTAGATACTTACATCCCAGAGCCAGAGCGTGCGATTGACCAACCGTTCCTTCTTCCAATCGAAGATGTGTTCTCAATCTCAGGTCGTGGTACCGTAGTAACTGGTCGTGTTGAGCGTGGTATCATCCGTACTGGTGATGAAGTTGAAATCGTAGGTATCAAACCAACAGCGAAAACAACTGTAACTGGTGTTGAAATGTTCCGTAAATTACTTGACGAAGGTCGTGCAGGTGAGAACATCGGTGCATTATTACGTGGTACAAAACGTGAAGAAATCGAACGTGGTCAAGTATTAGCGAAACCAGGTTCAATCACTCCACACACTGATTTCGAATCAGAAGTTTACGTATTATCAAAAGATGAAGGTGGTCGTCACACTCCATTCTTCAAAGGTTACCGTCCACAATTCTATTTCCGTACAACTGACGTAACTGGTACAATCGAATTACCAGAAGGCGTGGAAATGGTAATGCCTGGTGATAACATCAAAATGACAGTAAGCTTAATCCACCCAATCGCGATGGACCAAGGTTTACGTTTCGCAATCCGTGAAGGTGGCCGTACAGTAGGTGCTGGCGTTGTTGCGAAAATCATCAAATAATTGATGTATTCTTGAATGTCTTAAGGACATAGAGAAGACAAAAGAAAGTGCGGGGAAAGTTCTTCGCACTTTTTGTTTATTCTATATCTGATAATTCGCTTGAGTATTTACTAGATTATTTGATTTTATAGTGATAGCTGCGGTGAATAATTTTCAGTGATTCCAACAAGTTCTTCTATTGAAATTAGTTTCATCTTGCTGTTTTGAGGTAAAAGTGCGGTGAGATTTCTTGCTAAAATATCTTGTTTCAATATCATGCAATTCCCTTTACATTTGACAAAATAATCAGGGTATTTTACTGCCAATAGCACACCATCTTGCCATAATACTACCGCATCTTTTTCTGTAATATATAAAAAGTAATCATCTAGTTCAGTTTTGGGGTAATCTGACTGGGAAAATGTATAAAGCATAATATTCCTTAGAAAGTGAACAATTTTTCTGTTTGATTAAGCTTTTCTATTAATAAAGAGCGGTCAATTTTTTCACAAGATAGGATGAGTTGCTTATCCTCTAGCTTAAATTTCTGTAAAGACTCCGTGCAGATAAAGCGTTGTTCTACATCATATAAATCTAATAATTTAAAGGTTCTAATGAAGTCTTTCTGTTGAATGAGTTCAGGTTGTTGATGATTAATAAGATTTAGTACACCATCATCTATAAAAAATACGCCAATGTCATCTGGATCACAAAAAGCTGTTGCGGCAAGAATTGCATCTAAGCCTTCTCGTGAAATGGATGTGCCATGTGGAGATGTACGAAATAAAAAGGCTATCTTCATAGGATTATTACTCGATCTGCTTTTAAACTTGCTGCCATAAATTCACCAAGACCTGCAATCGTGAATCCCTCTGCAAGATTATAGTCTTCTGTGGTTGGTGTGGTTAAGTTATCGACGACACCTCGTCGTTGAGATGCTGCAACACATAAATGCAAAGGAACATTGTGGGTTACGGAAAACATTTGCCAATGTTTTTGTAAATTAACTTCATCATTGGCTGGATACACTAATGCATTTCCGTTACTCACTCCATCTTGAAAGAAAAAAATCTGTGAGATTTCGTGTCCTTTTTTGATTAAAGCGTCTGCAAATTGATAAGCTAAAAATGCCCCCTGCTTTCCGTAAATAGGGCTTTTGACGGCGATAACATAGCGCATTATTCTTGCTCTTGTTTGATTTGGCGGATGTACAGGTAAACCGTATGTCGGGAAATATCTAAGCGTTCTGCTACTAAGTTAATTGCATCTTTAATATCAAAAATGCCTTTTTCGTAAAGAGAAAGAACGATTTGTCGGTTTTTCGTATTATTGGCAACAGAGCGATCCGCATTGACTTCTTCTATTGTTTTTTCAATAGTCTGCGCAACCAAGTCTTCCACTGAACTCGCAAAGTTCACTGAAGAGGTTTCATTCGTATGCTCCATTGGCATAAAGCATTGCAAAAATTGAGATATGGGTACATCTAAATTGATATTGATACAAAGCAAACCAATAATACGTTGAGTTTTATTACGAATGGCAATAGTGACTGATTTCATCAGTACGCTACCTTTTGCTCGTGTAAAATAAGGCTTTGAAACACTTTCGCTTTGCATATTTCGTAGCGAACGTAAGGCAAGATCGGTGATTGGCGAACCAACTTGTCGATTAGTGTTATGTCCGTTAGCAATACAAATAGCAGAATGTTCAATATCTTCTAGAGAATGAAGCACGATTTCGCAGTGTTCGCCAATCAGTGCGCTTACACCATCAACGACCGCTTTGTAGGAATTTATGATAGTACGATCTTCATCAGTGAAAGGATATTTTTCGTTTAAAGTCATGGTGTTAGGTTAAAAGTGCGGTAAAAATTCCGCTCGTTTTTATAATAAAAAGCACGCGTTAAAGAACGCGCGCTATTAAACTCATTAATTATTTTGCAGTTTTTGGATTGACGTCTAATACTTCCACATCAAAAATTAATGTTGAATTTGGTGGAATAGATGCGCCAGCACCTTGTTCGCCATAGCCTAATTCAGGAGCAATGACTAATTGAATTTTTCCGCCTTTTTTCACTAATTGAAGACCTTCAGTCCAGCCTTTAATTACCTGATCAAGTTGGAATTCTACAGGTTGACCACGCTCTACGGAGCTATCAAATACTTTTCCATTTGGTAATTTACCCGTGTAATGTACTTTAACTGTATCTGTTGCTTTGATTGCATCGCCTTTACCAGAATTTTCAATTTTGTACATTAAACCAGATTGTGTAGTTTTTACATCTTTACCTTTAGCAAATTCAGCACGGAATTTATCACCTTCTTCTTTTGCTTGTTTAGCAATCGATTCTGCTTTTGCTTTTGATGCAGCCATTAATTTTGCTTCAATAGATTCTAAGGTTTTTTGGATTTTTTCATCTTTACGAACATCCACTTTACCTTCTAAGGCATCTTTTAAACCATCTAAAATACGAGCATTATCATATTTGATGACTTCTTTGTGTGAATCTACAAGATCTTTCATTTGACCGCCCATGAGCGTACCCACGGCATAAGATGCTGCTTTCTCATCGAATGCACTATCTTCTGCAAAAACTTGGCCAGAAATCACCGCACTTACCATTAATGCTACGATAGATAATTTTTGAATTTTTAACATATGAGTTAATCCTTTATAATGAATGGAATAGTACGAGGAATAGATTAAATGGCTTTCTATCTATTCTCAACTTTTTTTTAGAATTTAGAGAAAATTTATGCAAATTCAACAAATGTTAGAAAATCGCATCGAGGAACTTGAAACGAAAATTGCATTTCAGGAACAGTTATTAGATGAATTAAATCACGCTTTAGTTCAACAGCAATTTGATATTGATAAAATGCAAGTCCAATTACGTTATATGGCAAATAAATTAAAAGATTTTCAACCGTCTAACATTGCAAGCCAATCTGAAGAAACACCCCCGCCACATTATTAAATTTTGCAATAAAATCGTACAAATGAAAAGGGCGCTTAATGCGCCCTTTAAATTACATTCCCAAATAATAATCAGCTAAATACTTGCCTTCTTATGCAAAGTATTTTTCCAAATCGTCGCTACCGCCAATGTGTTTACCACCGATAAATACTTGTGGAACAGTAGTACGACCTGAAACTGCACGTACGCTCACGATTGTTGCATCGTGACCTAATACGATTTCTTCGAAACTTAGGCCTTTATCGTGTAAAAGTTGTTTTGCTTTTGCACAGAAAGGACAGCCAGGTTTTGTGAAGATTGAAATAGACTCTTGCACTTGGTGTTGTGGCGCAAGGTATTTCAACATAGTGTCAGCATCTGATACTTTGAACGGATCGCCTGGTTCGTTTGGTTCGATAAACATTTTTTCAACTACGCCGTTTTTTACAAGCATAGAATAACGCCATGAACGTTTACCGAAACCTAAATCTTCTTTATCAACTAACATACCCATGCCTTCGGTAAATTCGCCATTACCATCTGGAATGAAAGTGATGTTTTCAGATTTTTCATCTTCTTTCCATGCGTTCATTACGAAAGTATCATTTACAGATACAACGAGAATATCATCTACACCGTATTTTTTGAATACTGGTGCTAATTCGTTGTAACGTGGTAAGTGTGATGATGAGCAAGTTGGAGTGAATGCGCCCGGTAATGAGAACACGATCACTGTTTTATTATCAAATAATTCAGAGGTAGTTACATCAACCCATTTATCACCCTGACGAGTGCGGAATGTCACTTGAGGGACTTTTTTTCTTTCCATACTAGACATTGTTTTTTCTCCTATTGGTTGTTAATTTAAATTTTACGCGCTGTATTATAGGGAAAATTATGATATAGTCATAATCAATTAATTCTATTCTTTTAATTGAATTTTTCTATAGGGAAAATCTCATGAATATCCGTGATCTAGAATATCTTGTTGCCTTATCTGAATATAAACATTTCCGCCGTGCTGCCGATTCTTGTAATGTGAGCCAACCAACATTAAGTGGTCAAATTCGTAAATTAGAAGATGAGCTCGGTATTATCTTGTTAGAGCGCACTAGCCGTAAAGTGTTGTTTACTCAATCTGGGATGTTATTGGTTGATCAGGCTCGCACAGTTCTTCGAGAAGTAAAATTATTGAAAGAAATGGCGAGTAATCAAGGTAAAGAAATGACAGGGCCATTACACATCGGTTTAATCCCAACAGTTGGTCCTTATTTGCTTCATTATATTGTGCCAACGTTAAAAGCGGCATTCCCTGATTTAGAAGTTTTTCTTTATGAAGCGCAAACGCATCAATTATTAGAACAATTGGAAACAGGGCGTTTAGATTGTGCCATCGTTGCAACTGTTCCTGAAACTGAGGCTTTTATTGAAGTACCTATTTTCAACGAGAAAATGTTACTTGCTGTATCTGAGCATCATCCTTGGGCTCAAGAAAGTAAACTTCCAATGAACCAGTTAAATGGGCAAGAAATGTTAATGCTTGATGATGGTCATTGTTTGCGTAATCAAGCGTTAGATTATTGTTTCACTGCTGGCGCAAAAGAAAATTCCCATTTCCAAGCAACTAGTCTTGAAACTTTGCGCAATATGGTGGCTGCAAATGCAGGTATCACTTTTATGCCTGAATTAGCGGTACTGAATGAAGGCTCGCGCAAAGGTGTGAAATATATTCCTTGTTATTCGCCTGAGCCATCACGCACCATTGCGTTGGTTTATCGTCCTGGTTCACCATTACGTAATCGTTATGAGCGTGTGGCAAGTGCGGTCAGCGATGAAGTTAAATCTATTCTAGGTGGGTTGAAATAATGGCTGGTGTTCGTGCTGTTCAAAAAGAAAAAACTCGTCGCGCTTTAGTGGATGCGGCATTTAATCAACTTAGCGCAGAAAAAAGTTTTTCTAATTTGAGTTTGAGAGAAGTTGCTCGCGAGGCTGGAATTGCGCCTACGTCTTTTTATCGCCATTTTAGTGATATGGATGAACTCGGCTTGGAAATGGTGGATGAAGCTGGTTTGATGTTGCGCCAACTAATGCGTCAAGCGCGTAAACGTATTGATGCTGGCGGTAGCGTTATTTCTGTTTCTGTGGATACATTTTTTGAATTTATCACTAACAGTACGAACGTTTTCCGCTTGCTATTACGCGAAAGCTCTGGAACTTCCCAAGCTTTTCGTACTGCGGCAGCACGTGAAATTAAGCATTTTGTTGATGAGTTAGCAGAATATATTTCCTATAAACATCAATATTCGCAATATGTTGCTTATGTTCAAGCGGAAGGTATCGTAACAATTGTATTCACTGCAGGGGCTAATGCTTTAGATATGAGTAAAGCTGAACGTGAGCAACTTAAAACTCGTGTGATTTTGCAGTTGAGAATGCTTGCAAAAGGTGCTGATTTTGCTGCGAATAAGGAAAGAGGCAAGTAAGATAGTTTATATCTAGCGTATTAGTTTTCTCTTTGTGCTTAGATATTCACTATCTTTTATTTTTCCGAATTATTTCTCATACCAAATTTTATTCACATAAAGTGTGATAAAACCTGAGGGCGTTTCTACCCGCACTTCGTCGTCTAATGTTTTTCCGATTAAAGCTCGAGCAACTGGGGAGTCAATGGATATCCAATTTTTCACAGGGGCAAATTCATCGCAACCGACGATACGATATTGCTTGATTTCACCATCTTCATTTTCCAATTCTACCCATGCCCCGAAGAAAACTTTTCCTTCTTGCTTTGGGTTGTAATCGACAATTTGTAGCACCTCTAATCTTTTAGTTAAAAAACGTACACGACGATCAATTTCACGTAAGCGGCGTTTACCATAAATATATTCGGCATTTTCGCTACGATCGCCTAAAGCAGCTGCATCGGAGACTGCTTGAGTGACTTTTGGGCGTTCTTCTTTCCACAAAAACTTAAGTTCTTGGTCAAGCTCATTCCAGCCTTGACGGGTAATATAATTTGATTTTGCCATAATAAAAATAAAAGAAAGTTTTTCGAATTATATTTGAGCCAACAGCCTAAAACCAGTATTCTATCCTCGTTTTTTCTCGAATCCTTTCATAACAAAGAAGTATGACAATGTTAAATCAACAAATTAGCCAAATTATTGCGGCTGAATTAACCGTTCAGCCTCAACAAATCCTTGCCGCTATTCAATTATTAGATGATGGCAACACCATTCCATTTATCGCCCGTTATCGTAAAGAAGCCACAGGTGGCTTAGATGACACCCAACTTCGTCATTTTGAAACGCGTTTAATTTATTTGCGTGAATTAGAAGATCGTCGTCAAACCATTTTGAAATCTATTGAAGAGCAAGGGAAATTGACCGATGAATTGTGTGACAAAATCCATGCGACACAAAGTAAAACCGAATTAGAAGATTTGTATTTGCCATACAAACCAAAACGTCGCACGAAAGGGCAAATTGCGATTGAGGCAGGTCTTGAACCATTGGCTGATTTACTTTGGAATGAGCCGAAAAATGACCCAGAATCAACCGCACTTTCCTTTGTTGATGCTGAAAAAGGCGTAGCTGATAGCAAAGCTGCGCTAGACGGTGCTCGCTATATTTTAATGGAACGTTTTGCTGAGGATGCGGGTTTATTAGCGAAAGTCCGCGATTATTTAGCAAAAAATGCCGTTATCGTATCGAAAGTGATCGAAGGCAAAGAAACGGAAGGGGCAAAATTCCAAGATTATTTCGACCATCAAGAATTATTGAAAAATGTGCCTTCTCACCGTGCATTGGCGATGTTCCGCGGACGTAATGAGGGCATTTTACAATTAAGCTTAAATGCTGATCCTGATGCGGAAGAGGGAAGTCGCCAAAGTTATTGCGAAGAAATTATTCGTGATTATTTAGATGTACGTTTCACGGGGCAGCCTGCGGATAAATGGCGTGAGCAAGTGATTGCGTGGACGTGGAAAATCAAAGTTTCGTTGCATTTAGAAACGGAATTAATGGCAAGTTTACGTGAAAAAGCGGAAGAAGAAGCCATTGATGTTTTCGCTCGAAATCTGACCGCACTTTTAATGGCGGCACCTGCTGGCGCGAAATGCACCATGGGCTTGGACCCAGGCTTGCGTACAGGTGTTAAAATCGCGGTGGTGGATAACACAGGTAAATTATTAGATACCACCACCATTTATCCACACACAGGCCGTGAAGCCGAAGCGCAAGTGGCGATTTTCAGCTTAATCCGCAAACATAACGTGGAATTAATTGCCATTGGTAACGGTACAGCTTCTCGTGAAACCGAACGTTTTGCGAAAGACGTGATTAAAGAAATTAAAGAAAATAAACCGCAAACCGTTGTGGTGAGCGAAGCGGGCGCATCGGTTTATTCCGCCTCTGAATTTGCGGCAAATGAATTCCCGAATTTAGATGTATCTTTACGTGGTGCGGTCTCTATTGCACGTCGTTTACAAGATCCATTGGCAGAATTAGTGAAAATAGAACCGAAAGCCATTGGTGTAGGGCAATATCAGCACGATGTAAACCAAACCCAACTTGCGCGTAAACTCGATGCGGTGGTGGAAGACTGTGTAAACGCGGTGGGTGTGGATTTGAATACAGCATCCGCACCATTATTAGCTCGCGTGGCGGGGATGACAAAAACTTTAGCGCAAAACATTGTGGAATATCGTGATGAAAATGGCCGTTTTGAAAGTCGCAGCGAATTGAAAAAAGTGTCGCGTTTAGGACCAAAAGCTTTTGAACAATGTGCAGGCTTTATGCGTATTGCAGACGGGAAAAATCCACTTGATGCTTCAGGTGTTCACCCAGAAGCTTACCCTGTGGTGGAAAAAATCTTACAAGCCACTGCGCAATCTATTCAAGATTTAATGGGTAATGCGGGTGTGGTACGTCAGCTTGATGCAAAACAATTTATTGATGAGCAATTTGGTTTACCGACTGTTCAAGATATTTTCAAAGAATTGGAAAAACCAGGGCGCGATCCGCGTGGTGAGTTTAAAACTGCTGTATTCGCAGAAGGCGTGGAAGAAATCACTGATTTAAAACCGGGCATGATTTTAGAAGGTACTGTCACTAATGTAACCAACTTCGGCGCATTTGTGGATATTGGGGTTCACCAAGACGGTTTAGTACACATTTCATCATTAAGCGATAAATTCGTGGAAGATCCACATCAAGTGGTGAAAACTGGCGATATCGTGAAAGTGAAAGTCTTGGAAGTGGATGTGCCGCGTAAACGTATTGCCTTGACGATGCGATTAGATGAAAGTGCGGTCAAAAATGACGGCAAATTTGACCGCACTTTATCTGCAAGACCTCGTGGAAATACGCAGCGAGAGGAGCGTAATTCAAGAGGTAATAATGCGATGGGCAATGCCTTTGCTGATGCGCTAAAAAATTGGAAAAAATAACAAGTTATAGGGCGAGATTATTCGCCCTTTTTTTATATCTTTCCTTTCCCGAAAAGCATCGCCAAAACGGCGATTTTTTGCTATAATTCCGCCTAGTTTTTATTTACAAAAGAATGAGATAAATTATGTCAGAAACGACCAATGATAACTATGGTGCATCGAGCATTAAAGTATTAAAAGGCCTTGATGCGGTGCGTAAACGTCCTGGTATGTATATCGGTGATACCGATGACGGTACTGGTTTGCACCATATGGTATTTGAAGTGGTGGATAATGCCATTGATGAAGCCCTCGCTGGCCATTGTTCCGATATTATCGTGACAATTCATGACGATAATTCAGTATCGGTGCAAGATGATGGGCGTGGTATTCCTGTGGATATTCACCCTGAAGAAGGCGTTTCTGCAGCAGAAGTGATTATGACCGTGCTTCACGCAGGTGGTAAATTTGACGATAACTCTTATAAAGTATCGGGTGGTTTACACGGTGTGGGTGTATCAGTGGTGAATGCGCTTTCTGATAAATTACAGTTAACCATTCGTCGTCAAGGTCACGTTCATGAGCAATTTTATCATTTAGGTGAGCCACAAGCGCCATTAACAGTGATTGGTGACACAGAGGCAACGGGGACAACGGTTCGTTTCTGGCCAAGCTCAGATATTTTTGCTATCACAACCTTTGATTACAAAATCTTAGCAAAACGCTTACGCGAGCTTTCTTTCTTGAATTCTGGCGTATCTATTCGTTTAATTGATAAACGTGATGGCTCTGAAGATCATTTCCATTACGAAGGCGGCATTCAAGCATTCGTAGAATATTTGAACAAAAATAAAAACCCAATTCATCCAAAGCCATTTTATTTTACAGCTGAGAAAGATGGCATCGGCGTAGAAGTCGCATTGCAGTGGAATGATGGTGTAAATGAAAACGTGTATTGCTTTACTAATAATATTCCTCAACGTGATGGCGGTACTCACCTAGCAGGTTTTCGTGGAGCTTTAACCCGTAGCTTAAATAGCTACATGGAAAACGAAGGTATGCTGAAAAAAGAAAAAGTGGCCACTTCAGGTGATGATGCTCGTGAAGGTTTGGTGGCGATTATTTCAGTTAAAGTGCCTGATCCAAAATTTTCATCTCAAACTAAAGATAAACTCGTGTCTTCAGAAGTGAAAAGTGCGGTGGAATCTGCGATGAATGAAAAAATGCAGGAATATTTATTGGAAAATCCTGCAGATGCAAAAATCATTGTAAACCAAATTATTATGGCTGCTCGTGCGCGTGAAGCAGCACGTAAAGCCCGTGAAATGACGCGCCGTAAAGGGGCATTAGATATTGCAGGTTTGCCAGGTAAACTTGCAGACTGCCAAGAAAAAGATCCTGCGCTTTCTGAACTTTACTTAGTGGAGGGGGACTCTGCAGGTGGTTCTGCAAAAGTTGGTCGTGATCGTAAAACTCAAGCAATTTTGCCATTGAAAGGTAAAATCTTAAACGTAGAAAAAGCACGTTTCGACAAAATGTTGTCTTCTCAAGAGGTGGGAACATTGATTACTGCCTTAGGTTGCGGTATTGGTCGTGATGAATATAACCCTGATAAATTACGCTATCATCATATCATTATCATGACCGATGCTGACGTGGATGGTTCTCACATTCGTACGCTGCTTTTAACATTCTTCTATCGTCAAATGCCTGAGCTTATTGAGCGTGGTTATGTTTACATTGCTCAGCCGCCACTTTACAAAGTGAAAAAAGGAAAACAAGAACGCTACATTAAAGATGCGGATGAAATGGAGCAATATGAATTAATGCTTGCGTTAGATGGCGCAGAATTACATATTAGCGCAAATGCACCAGCAATGAATGCCCTTGTATTTGAAAGATTGGTGGCAGAATATAACAGCGTACAAAAACTTATCGGTCGATTAAGTCGCCATTATCCAACGCCTGTGTTGCAAGGATTAATTTATCAGTCGCCAATTTCTGTTGAAATGATGAAAGACGAAAGTGCGGTTGAAAATTGGGGTAAATCTTTTTTTGAACAACTGACTGCAAAAGAAACAGAAGCACATCAATATTCAGTGCGTACACAATTTAACGCGGAACGCCAAGTATATGAAGCGGTGATTACAGTTCGTAAACACGGTATTGATACAGATTATTTCTTGAATTTTGATTTTGTTCACGGCAATGAATACGCGAAAATTGTTTCTCTTAATAAACAACTCAATGGTTTATTAGAAGAAGGCGCTTATGTCACACGTGGTGAAAAAGTACAACCAGTACGTAGTTTTGAACAAGCTGTTGAATGGCTAGTGAAAGAATCTCGTAAAGGCCTTGAAGTACAACGTTATAAAGGACTTGGTGAAATGAACGCAGACCAACTTTGGGAAACCACAATGGATCCAAATTCACGTCGTATGTTGAAGGTTTCCATTAAGGATGCCGTTGCTGCGGATCAACTCTTCACGACCTTAATGGGTGATGAAGTTGAGCCACGCCGTGAGTTCATTGAGTTGAATGCGTTAAGAGCAAATCTGGACGTGTAAATTTCCGTCTATTTTATATTAATAACTGAAAGGGCACTCAACTGCCCTTTCTTTGTTTATCTTATTATTTCATATCAGGATTACTATTGGTTTTTTGAACTTAAGTGAGTAAACTAAATGCACTCATTTTCTCAATGGAGAACCTTTATGAAACCTTATCTTATCGCCCCATCAATTCTTTCTGCCGATCTCGCTCGTCTTGGTGATGATGTACAAAACGTACTTAATGCAGGCGCGGATGTTATTCATTTTGATGTTATGGATAATCATTATGTACCTAATCTCACTTTTGGGCCTGCGGTATGTCAAGCTTTACGTGATTATGGCATTACTGCACCGATAGATGTGCATTTGATGGTAAAACCAGTCGATCGCATTATTCCCGATTTTGCTAAAGCAGGTGCGAACTACATCACTTTCCACCCAGAATCTAGCGAACATATTGACCGCTCTTTGCAGCTTATTCGTGATTGTGGTTGTAAATCTGGATTAGTTTTTAATCCTGCGACGCCGTTGAGTTACTTAGATTACGTTTTGGATAAAGTGGATGTGGTTTTATTAATGTCAGTGAATCCTGGATTTGGCGGACAATCTTTTATTCCAGCAACATTGAAGAAATTACAACAGGCTCGTAAGATCATTGATGAAAGTGGTTATGATATTCGTCTTGAAGTAGATGGCGGTGTGAAGGTTGATAATATTGCGGAAATCGCGGCGGCGGGGGCAGATATGTTCGTGGCAGGTTCTGCAATTTTTGGTAAGCCAGATTATAAACAAGTTATTGACCAAATGCGTACACAGTTAGCGAGTGTGAGCGCATAACCGTCGTTTTAATGAAATGCGATTGCAATAGAACAGAGAAAAACAATGAATACACAATTTAAACTTATTGGCTTTGATTTAGATGGCACTTTGGTAAATAGCCTGCCTGATTTAGCGCTATCCGTAAATTCAGCCTTAGCTGAGTTTGATTTACCGCAAGCGCCAGAAGAATTAGTGTTAACTTGGATCGGTAATGGTGCACCTGTATTAATTTCCCGTGCGTTAGATTGGGCGCAAAAACAAACAGGAAGAGTTTTAACTGAAGAAGAGATTAAACAGGTAACAGAGCGTTTTAATTTTTATTATGGCGAGAATTTATGTAATGTCAGTCGCCTGTATCCAAATGTAAAAGAAACTTTAGAAACCTTGAAAGAAAAAGGTTATGTCTTAGCAGTTGTTACCAATAAACCCACAAGACATGTTCAGCCAGTATTGGCCGCATTTGGAATTGATCATTTATTTAGTGAAATGTTAGGCGGTCAGTCTTTACCTGCTATTAAACCACATCCAGGTCCGCTTTATTATTTATGCGGAAAATTTGGTTTTGAACCACGCCAAGTGCTTTTCGTAGGCGATTCTAAAAATGATATTATCGCAGGTCACGCTGCGGGCTGTGCAGTTGTTGGTTTAACTTACGGTTACAATTACAATATCCCTATCAGTGAATCCAATCCAGATTGGGTGTTTGATGATTTTGCCCAGCTATTAACGATTCTTTAAGTTTCTTATCTAACAATAAAGTGCGGTTAACCTTGAGCTTCCCCAAAAACAGTTCGCACCGATGTGACAGAATTTCGAGTTGGGCAAAATAAACTCTATTTTGTCCCATTAATAGACTTATAAAAAAGCTGAGTCCCGTACAATACGGAACTCAGTATTTGATTAACTGTTCAATTTTGGGATATAGATCCAAAATTCACCACACTTTTATATGTAAGATCTTTATCATTAAAGAATAAAACGACTCAAGTCTTCATTTTCAACCACTTCGCCAAGTGCATCCGCTACATAAGCCGCATCAATATTGACCGTTTGACCATTCATATCGCTTGCGCTGAAAGAAATTTTATCCATTAAACGTTCCATTACCGTATGCAAACGACGCGCACCGATATTTTCCGTTTTTTCATTCACACGGAATGCAGCCTCAGCAATTTTCTTCACTGCATCGGTTGTAAATTCAATATTCACCCCTTCTGTTGCCATCAAAGCTTTATATTGCTCGGTTAAAGAGGCATTTGGCTCCGTTAAAATACGCTCAAAATCAGCCGCACTTAATGCGGTAAGTTCAACGCGAATCGGCAAACGCCCCTGTAACTCAGGAATTAAATCTGAAGGGCGAGCAACTTGGAATGCACCAGACGCAATAAATAAGATGTGATCGGTTTTTACCATTCCATGTTTGGTACTAACGGTCGAGCCTTCCACTAACGGAAGTAAATCACGTTGCACACCTTCACGTGATACATCAGCACCACTGTATTCACCTTTCTTACAAATTTTGTCAATTTCATCGATAAAGACAATACCATTTTGTTCTACCGCATCAATCGCTTTTTGTTTAAGTTCTTCAGAGTTAATTAATTTCGCTGCTTCATCATCAATCAACGCTTTCAACGCATCTTTAATTTTCATTTTGCGTTTTTTCGTTTTATCTGAACCCAAATTTTGGAACAATGATTGTAACTGGTTTGTCATTTCTTCCATGCCTGGAGGAGCCATAATTTCAACACCCATAGACACGCCCGCTGACACATCAATTTCGATTTCTTTATCATCTAATTGACCTTCACGTAATTTTTTACGGAACGCTTGGCGAGTACTGCTGTGACTATCATGGCTTTCAACTTCTCCCCATTGATTTTTTGCTGGAGGAAGTAAAGCATCCAAGATACGCTCTTCAGCCGCATCTTCAGCTCGCGCTCTGTTCTTCGCAATTTCCTGCTGACGAACAAGCTTCATCGCACTATCCGTTAAATCACGAATAATGGAATCCACCTCTTTCCCCACATAACCCACTTCGGTAAATTTCGTTGCTTCTACTTTGATAAATGGCGCGTTAGCTAATTTTGCCAAACGGCGCGCAATTTCAGTTTTACCCACACCAGTCGGGCCAATCATTAAAATATTTTTTGGGGTCACTTCATGACGCAAAGGTTCTTGAAGCTGCATACGACGCCAACGGTTACGCAACGCAATCGCCACAGCACGTTTTGCATCAGCTTGACCAATAATATGTTGATCTAATTCAGAAACTATTTCGCGAGGAGTCATTTCAGACATAGCTTTTTCCTTAATTCGGTAATTCTTCAATAGTGAAATTGGTATTTGTGAACACGCAAATATCACCAGCAATTTTCAAAGATTTTTCAACAATTTCACGAGCAGAAAGTTCGGTATTTTCCACCAATGCACGTGCTGCAGACAACGCATAGTTACCACCAGATCCGATTGCTAAAATTTGATCTTCTTCTGGTTGAACCACGTCGCCAATACCCGTGATGATTAAACTTTCTTTTTCATCTGCCACAATTAGCATAGCTTCTAACTTACGGAGTGCACGATCTGTACGCCAATCTTTTGCTAATTCCACCGCACTTTTTAGCAAGTGCCCTTGGTGCATTTCAAGTTTACGTTCAAATAATTCGAAAAGTGTAAATGCATCTGCAGTACCGCCCGCAAAACCAGCAATCACTTTGCCATTATATAAACGGCGCACTTTTCGTGCATTGCCTTTCATGACGGTATTACCCAAAGAAACTTGTCCATCACCGCCTACGACGACTTGCCCATTGCGACGTACGCTTACAATCGTTGTCATTGTTCTGTCCTTTATAAAGTGAAAAGTTGTTCGTTATATGGCGGTAAATTAACAAAATTCAAGGAAAAATACTCTTTTGCCTATTTATTCGCCAAAAATAATCAAAAAATGTGAGCCAGATCATACTTCAAGATAGCAAACGTTTGCTTTAAATTGATATAAAACATAGAATGTATATGATGCATAGCATTCAATGACCATCTAACTAGGAGTTTTTATGAAAAATATGATTAAGCTATCTGTCGTAGCTTTATTAACCGCAGCAGCAATTCCAGCTATGGCAGGAAAAACTGAGCCTTATACTCAATCAGGTACAAATGCACGTGAAATGTTGCAAGAACAACCAATTCACTGGATCTCAGTAGATCAAATCAAAAAAGAATTAGAAGGCAAAGGCCCAATTAATGTCAGCTTTGATATTGATGACACCGTACTTTTCAGCAGCCCTTGTTTCCATTATGGTCAACAAAAATATTCTCCAGGTAAACAAGACTACTTGAAAAACCAAGATTTCTGGAATGAAGTTAACGCAGGTTGCGACAAATACTCAATTCCAAAACAAATCGGCGTTGATTTGATCAAAATGCACCAAGAACGTGGAGACCAAATTTATTTTATTACAGGTCGTACTACAGGGAACGTGGATGGCGTAACACCTGTATTACAAAAAGCGTTTGATATTAAAAATATGCACCCTGTTGAATTTATGGGCGGACGTGAACGCACAACTAAATACAACAAAACCCCAGGCATTATTGCACATAAAGTTACCATTCACTATGGCGACAGCGATGATGATGTATTAGCAGCTAAAGAAGCGGGTATTCGTGGTATTCGTTTAATGCGTGCAGCAAACTCAACTTATCAACCAATGCCGACTTTAGGTGGCTACGGTGAAGAAGTGTTAATCAATTCAAGCTATTAATTGACCGCACTTTAACAACAAAAAAGGCAAGTTAGGATTCCTAGCTTGCCTTTTGTTTTACTACTTAATTAGTGTTTAGTTTGACCTTCTTCAGATTTTTCTTCTGCATTTTCTGCTTGTTGACGATTCATATATTCAACAAACAATGCATCAAAGTTTACTGGAGATAAATTCAACGCAGGGAACGTGCCGCGATTTACTAAGTTAGACACTAATTCACGCGCATAAGGGAAAAGCATATTCGGGCATTGAGAAGTTAAACAATGCGCCATTTGAACATCTTCTAAACCGCTAATAGTGAATACGCCCGCTTGTTTTACTTCACAAATAAATGCGACATCACCACTATCTTCAAGTGTAGTTTCAACAGAAATGTTTAATACTACTTCATATAAGTCATCACCAACTTGGGTTGTTTCTGTGCTTAAATCAAAACCAAGTTTTGGTTTCCATTCTTGTTGGAAAATATGTGGAAGATTCGGTGCTTCAAAAGATACATCTTTCACATAAATACGTTGAATTTGAAGAACGGGTTGTTGTTCTTCTGTTGCTGCAACATCTTGTTTTTGTTCTGACATTTTCTATTCCTTATTATTTATGTTTTTTAACTAAAGGTAAATTTGCCGCTGCCCATGCAGAAATGCCTTCTTTTAACACAAACACACGGTTAAAACCTTGTTTCGCTAAAAGTGTAGCTGAAGCTGGTGCGGAAACACCGTTAATATCCACCAACACAATTGCTTTCTCTTTGTGTTGTTCAATTTTACCGATGTTTTGATTTTTAATTTCGCTTGGAAGTAAATTAATGCTATCAATGATATGACCACGTTGAAATTCTTCAATACTACGTAAATCCACCACAATAGCTTCATCCGCATTTATTAAACGAATCACCTCATTGTGAGTGATGACTTTAAATTTACTCGTTGCGCCCTTATAGAAGGTATAAATTACCATCACTAAAATCGCAAACCAAGAAACCACTAAAAGAGTATGTTTTTGAGCAAACTCTGTTGCCATTGGGATAAATTCTTGCATTGTTTTCTCTACTGATTAAGTACGTCAAAATAGGGCTCAAGTATAACCGCACTTGGATTATCTTTCAAAAAAATTATGCTTAAATTCCGTACTTGCATAAAGGTTATACAATCAACAAAAAATTATGTGATCGGGATCATAAATTTACTTTTTCATTATTCAGAATGGCTCAATTTAGTTAGATCATTAGAAAGGAATTTTTATTCATTAGGAGAAATCTATGAAATTAACTAAATTAGCCTTATGTACTTTATTTGGTCTAGGTATTTCAATAGCAAATGCAGCAGACTTGCCAAATATTACTATCTTGGCAACGGGTGGTACCATTGCAGGAAGCGGGCAAAGTTCGGTAAATTCTGCGTATAAAGCTGGACAATTAAGTATTGATACTTTAATTGAAGCTGTACCAGAAATGAAAAATATTGCCAACATTAAAGGTGAGCAAATTGTAAAAATAGGTTCACAAGACATGAATGACGAAGTCTGGCTAAAACTTGCAAAAGCCATCAATGCTCAATGTAAAAGTACTGATGGATTTGTCATTACCCATGGTACAGATACCATGGAAGAGACGGCTTATTTCTTAGATTTAACCGCAAAATGTGAAAAACCGATTGTTCTCGTAGGGGCTATGCGTCCTGTAACAGAAAAAAGTGCTGATGGTCCATTAAATCTTTACAATGCAGTTGTTGTCGCAGCAGACAAAAAATCGAGTGGTCGTGGTGTTTTAGTCGCAATGAATAATGAAGTACTAGGTGCTCGCGATGTCACAAAAACCAGTACGACCGCAGTGCAAACTTTCCATTCACCAAATTATGGTTCTCTAGGCTATATTCATAACAGCAAAGTGGACTATGAACGTTCCCCAGAAAGCAAACATACCATCAACACTCCGTTTAACGTAGAAAAATTAGATAGCCTACCAAAAGTGGGAATTATTTATGCCTATTCAAATGCACCAGTTGAACCACTAAATGCATTACTCAACGCTGGCTATCAAGGGATTGTATCTGCTGGCGTTGGCAATGGAAATGTTAATGCTGCACACTTAGATCGCTTAGAAAAAGCTGCGAAAGATGGCGTCGTTGTAGTTCGTTCTTCTCGTGTACCAACTGGCTATACAACTCGTGATGCTGAAGTTGATGATAGTAAATATGGCTTTGTAGCATCAGGTACTTTAAATCCACAGAAAGCCCGCGTGCTCTTGCAATTAGCTTTAACTCAAACTAAAGATCCAAAAGTAATTCAACAATATTTCGAAGACTTCTAAGATCAATTGTAATAAACAAAAGTGCGGTTATAAATAACCGCACTTTTGACCACAATTGATTGATCCATGTTATGGAATCGATACCTATTTGTTGCTATATTAAGCACTGTTTTAACAAATAAAACAAAGATGTTTTTTCATTAACTTAGGGGGCAGTATGTCTGCAATGTTCTTACTACAATTTGCCATCGTATTATTGTGTATCTTTGTGGGTGCACGAGTAGGTGGTATCGGTTTAGGTGTATTTGGTGGTTTAGGTCTTGCTATTCTTTCTTTTGGCTTTGGTCTAAAACCAGCAGGTTTACCTATTGATGTTATGTTTATGATTATGGCTGTAGTAGCAGCGGCAGCGGCAATGCAAGCAGCTGGCGGTTTAGACTATATGATCAAAATCGCAACCAAAATCTTGCGTCGAAATCCTAAACACATTACTTTTATCGCTCCAGCAGTAACTTGGTTATTCACTTTCTTAGCGGGCACTGGCCATGTAGCATATTCTGTATTACCAGTTATCGCTGAAGTGAGCCGTCAAAATGGTATCCGTCCAGAACGTCCAATGTCAATGGCGGTAATCGCATCACAATTTGCTATCGTAGCAAGCCCTATTGCGGCAGCTGTTGTAGCGGTCGTTGCTTACCTTGAACCTCAAGGCATCCATCTTGGCGACGTATTAATGGTAACTATTCCTTCAACCATCTTAGGTATTTTTATTGCTTGTTTATTTGTAAACAAAATGGGTAAAGAATTAAAAGATGATCCGGAATATCAACGTCGCTTAAATGATCCAAAATATGCAGATACTTTTGCTTCTACCACTTCAGTTAAAGAAGTAGAAGTGAGAAAAACCGCTAAAATTTCTGTTTTTTTATTCTTATTTGGTGCATTACTTGTTGTAATCATGGGGGCAGTTCCATCTTTACGTCCAGTATTCGATGGCAAACCAATGGGTATGGCGCACACTATCGAAATCATTATGCTAGCGATTGGTGCATTAATCATCTTAACTTGTAAACCTGATGGCACTGAAATCACTAAAGGTTCTGTATTCCACGCTGGCATGCGTGCAGTAATCGCAATCTTCGGTATTGCATGGTTAGGCGATACATTGATGCAAGCGCACATGACTGAAGTAAAAGAAATGGTGAAAGGCTTAGTTGAAACTGCACCATGGGCATTTGCTTTCGCGCTATTTGTACTTTCAGTATTAGTAAACAGCCAAGGTGCAACAGTAGCCACATTGTTCCCACTTGGTATCGCATTAGGTATCCCAGCACCAGTATTAATCGGTGTATTTGTGGCAGTAAATGGTTACTTCTTTATCCCTAACTATGGCCCAATCATTGCGTCTCTTGACTTCGATACCACAGGTACAACCAAAATCGGTAAATACATTTTAAACCACAGCTTTATGATTCCTGGTTTATTGAGCATGCTTTTCTGCTTATTAATCGGTTTAGGTCTTTCTCACGTTATTCTTTAAAATGTGATTCGATAACAAAGAACGGTGCTGAAATAGCACCGTTTTTTATTTCCCAAATATAAACAAAAAAGAGATAAAAAATTACCGCACTTTAATATCTCAAAGTGCGGTAATTTTTATCAATATTTTTAACTACACATCATAAGTGGTAGAGGCTATATTCCCACCCCGACCAGTCCAGTTAGTATGGAAGAATTCGCCACGTGGTTTATCAGTACGCTCGTAAGTGTGCGCCCCGAAGTAGTCACGTTGTGCTTGCAATAAGTTTGCTGGTAAATGTGCTGAAGTATAACCATCTAAGAAAGTGATTGCAGACGCCATACAAGGCATTGGGATACCTACTTCGATAGATTTTGCCACCACTTTACGCCAGTCACTTAATGCATTTTCTAAAATGCCTTTGAAGTAACTATCTGAACCTAAGAAGATTAAATCTGGGTTCGCTTTGTATGCATCACGAATGTTACCTAAGAAACGGCTACGGATAATACAACCTTCACGCCATAATAACGCTGTTGCGCCGTAATTGATGTTCCAGCCGAATTGTTCAGAGGCTTCACGAATCAGCATAAAGCCTTGTGCGTAAGAAATGATTTTTGACGCCAATAAGGCTTTACGTACCGCTTCAATCCAAACTTTTTTATCGCCTTCAACAGGTTGAATTGTTTTGCCAAATAATTGGTTAGCGGCAACACGTTGATCTTTAAATGAAGAGACGCAACGAGCAAAGACAGATTCAGTGATTAAGGTTAATGGAATACCAAAATCTAATGCGTTGATACCCGTCCATTTACCTGTCCCTTTTTGACCAGCGGTATCTAAGATTTTTTCAACTAATGGCTCACCATCGGCATCTTTATAACCAAGAATGTCGGTAGTGATATCGATTAGATAGCTATCAAGTTCAGTTTTTTTCCATTCTGCGAAGATAGCTTGCATTTCGTCATAGCTTAAGCCTAAACCTTCTTTTAAGAATTGGTAAGCTTCACAGATTAATTGCATATCGCCGTATTCGATACCATTGTGAACCATTTTCACGAAGTGGCCTGCGCCTTCACCACCAACCCAGTCACAGCAAGGTTCGCCTTGTTCTGTTTTAGCAGAGATTGCTTGGAAGATTGGTTTAACATATGGCCATGCTTCGTGGTTACCACCAGGCATGATAGATGGTCCATGACGCGCGCCTTCTTCACCACCTGAAACCCCCGAGCCAATAAAGCGAATACCTTTCTCTGCCAATGCTTTTACACGACGATTTGTATCTGGGTAGTTTGAGTTACCGCCATCGATAATGATGTCACCTTTTTCTAAGTGCGGTAATAATGCCTCAATAAACTGATCAACTACCTCACCTGCACGCACCATTAACATCACTTTACGTGGTTTTTCTAATTTAGCAGCTAAATCTTCTAAAGAATATGCGCCAATAATATTGGTGCCTTTTGCCGAACCTTGTAAAAATTCATCCACTTTAGATGTGGTACGATTATATGCCACCACTTTAAAGCCGTGATCATTCATATTTAAAATGAGGTTTTGCCCCATTACGGCCAAGCCGATAACACCGATGTCGCCTTTTACTGACATTGTTTTCTCCTGTTTGTGAGGTACGGATGCACCTATCATTTAGTTATTTATTGTAAAGTATAAGAAGGTTGTCTCAGATATTCTATAGCAAAACTTCTTTTAAATTTCTCTAATTAAAGAGCTGCCTTGCTCTAACGTGTCTAGCCACTGCCATTTTTCATGACCGATGAGTTTACTATTTTCTAAAGAAAATGTTGTACAGCAACGCCCCAAACGATTTTCTAGAGATTGATTTAAATGTTGATATGTAAATTCAATTTGAGTATTGTCAATCCATTTCCCAATTAAAAAGCCTTTTAAAATTTCACCGCCACCATATTCGGCCCAAATCATTTTACCTTGTTGATGGTAATGAAATTCTGTTTGGCTACTCACCTCACCATTTGATGTATTTTCAACAGCAACGAATTTTTTATTATCTAAATTCAACATTAAAATCGCTCCGAATCTGATTCATCTATATCTTATTTTAATCCGTACAATGCTAATAAATTAACTCTTCGTCCATGCGCTCATATGTTGAGTAAATCCAATATGCGGATAATAATCCACGGCTTGTGGCGCCGATAACAGCACGATTTTGGCTTGTGGATGTAAGGCTTGTTTAGTATGTTCAATTAACTGTAAACCGATACCTTGTTTTTGATATTGTTCATCAACCGCTAAATCAGATAAATAACAGCAATAGGCAAAATCCGTCACGGAACGTGCTATGCCCACTAATTGTTCACCATCCCAAGCTGTGATTAATAAATCCGCATGATGCAACATCGCTGCGATTCGTTTTTCATCCTCTAACGGACGGCGTGCTCCGAGCGTTGTTTTATTTAGCAATTCAATAAATTGTTTAACTGAAATCGGTTCATTCACTTTGTAGTCTATCATTTTGCAAGCCTGTAATATTTGATGCCAACCTGTTATAGCAATTTAGCCGCCGCTTTATCTAAATACCATTCCGTCACGCCATTTTTTGCTTTAATTTTTGCAGCAGGGTAAGGTAGGTTTTCTGCTGGAGTCGTTTGGATTTCTTTTAAAATATCCGCTTTGCTTTCGCCCGTTACTAAGTAGGTAATGCGTTTGGCTTGTTCAATGAGTTTAGCTGTTTTAGAAATGCGAATTTGACCACTTTCAGGATGTTTTGCAATGACCGCAAGGTTTTCATCATCAAAATTGGTTTGATGTGGGAAGAGAGAAACGGTATGACCGTCAGTTCCCATACCTAAAATAATCCAATCAAAAACACCGTTTGGAATGACCGCACTTAATTCTTCTTCGAAGCGTTTTAGTTCAAAGTGCGGTTCATTTTCGCCACAAATTCGGTGAATATTTTCTGCTGGAATTTGAATATGATCGAATAAAAGTTTTTGCACTTCGCCATAGTTGCTTTCAGGATCAGATGGCGGAACCATACGATCATCTCCCCACCAAAAATGCAGATTTTTCCAGTTAATTTGTTCTGCATAAGGTGATTTGGCTAAAGTTTTAAATAGCAACTTAGGCGTTGAACCACCAGAAAGGGAAATATGCACAGGGTGAGTTAATTGGCTATAAATCACAAATTCTTGTGCAATTTTATCGACTGCGTGTTGAGCCGTTGGGAAGCTGATATAGTTCATTGATTTTCCGTAGAGTGGGGTTTAGCCCACAATTTATTATGTTCGATATTAAGATAGGTGGGCTAAAGCCCACCCTACATTAGATGAATTAAACTTTTTTCTTCATTAAACCTGTCGGTTTACGCCAAACCTTGCCTTGTTTTGCAATTAATTTATCGGCAGCCACAGGACCCCAAGTGCCTGCTTCATACTCATGAATACGACCACCATTAGCTTTGTAATCTAAAATCGGTTGCACAAATTTCCATGCGGCATGCACAGCATCAGTACGAGCAAACAAGGTGGCATCGCCTTTCATCGCATCTAACAATAAGCGTTCATAAGCGGTTAATACTTGTGCGCCTGCTAAATCTGCATAACGGAAATCCATTGATACTTCTTTCGCTTCAAAACCTGCACCTGGTTTTTTCAAACCAAAACGCATTGAAATCGCTTCATCAGGTTGAATACGAATAATCAATTTATTCTCTGGTGCATTTTGACTGAATACAGGATGTGGCGTAGTTTTAAAATGGATCACAATTTCAGTCACACGAGCCAGTAAGCGTTTACCCGTACGGACATAGAATGGCACACCAGCCCAACGCCAGTTTTCAATTTCACAACGCAATGCGATGTAGGTTTCAGTGCGAGAATCTGCTGGTACACCTTTTTCTTCTAGATAGCCGTTTTCCATTTTGCCGTTAATTTCAGCCGCAGTGTATTGACCCAAAACAAGGTTATTCTCCATATCTTCGGCAGTTAATGGACGCAAACTATGCATCACTTTTGCCACTTCATCACGCATTGAATTCGCATTAATAATCGCTGGCGGCTCCATTGCCACCATCGCTAATACTTGCAATAAATGGTTTTGGAACATATCGCGCATTGCGCCAGAACCATCATAATAGCCACCGCGCTCTTCCACGCCTATAGATTCTGCACCAGTAATTTCTACATAATCAATGAAATTACGGTTCCAAAGCGGTTCAAACCAACCATTTGAAAAACGTAATACGAGCAAGTTTTGAACGGTTTCTTTACCTAAATAATGGTCGATACGATAAATTTGGTGTTCTTCAAAGAAACGATGGATTTGTACGTCTAACGCTTGCGCTGTTTTTTCATCGTAACCAAAAGGTTTTTCAACAATAATACGCTTCCAGCCATATTCTTCCGTATTTAAACCATGTGCAGCCAAACACTCAGGAATCACTCCATAAAGACTTGGCGGAGTAGACATATAGTAAAGCGTGTTACCACAAGTTTTATATTTATCATGAAGATCATCTAAGCGTGGAACAAGTTTGCCATAATCTTGAGCATCCGAAGTATTCACAGCTTGGTAATAAAGATGGGAGCAGAAAGCATCTAAGGTTTCTGGTGTTGTTTCTTCATTATGGATTAACGCCTCACGCATTTTTTCGCGGAAAGTTTCATCGTTCAAGTCAGAACGTGCAACACCTAGAACGGAAAAGTTTTCACTCAAACGCCCGATTTTGTAGAGATTATAAAGGGCTGGAATGAGTTTACGGTGAGTTAAGTCACCAGACGCGCCAAAAATGACGATACAGTTATTATCAGTTTGCATAATTATTCCTTATAAGATTCCGAGTAATGTCGAAAATAATGCCGTATTCTAGAGAAAAAAACCAATCGAACCAATCAATTAAATTGAAAGATAGAACGCCAATCGAGCGATTGATCGCCCACCATGACAAAATGCGGATTAATCAAGGTTTCACGTTGGTTATAGGTTAAAGGCTCAAAATGAGAGTCAAAAATGGCACCGTGAGTTTCACCCAGCAGCACTTCAGCACCAGCGGTATCCCATTCGCCTGTTTGTCCTAGACGAACATAACAATCTACTGCACCTTCAGCCACTAAACCGCTTTTTAAGCTACTTGAACCAACCACAACAAATTCATAAGGAAAATCCTTCGGCAAAATTGACCGCACTTTTTCTTGTGAAGTGGTTGCACCTACCGCAATTCGTAAAGGGCGGTCAAAATTTGTCGTGTTTTTAGTGAGTTTTTTTACCTGATCCAGTTGTTTTTTAAACGCTCCGAAATTATCCATTGCATAATAAGTTGTCGATAAAATTGGTGCATGAATAATGCTTAATACTGGTTTATTTTTACGAACTAAGGTTATCAAAACAGAAAATTGATCGGTGCGATTAATAAATTGTTGTGTGCCATCAAGAGGATCAATCAACCAATATTCTTTCCAATTTTTACGTTCTTCAAAGGAAATATGACAATTTTCTTCCGAAAGAACAGGGACATTAGGGAAAAGTGCGGTCAATTTTTCGGTTAAAAATTGACTCACAAAAAGATCCGCTTCCGTCACAGGTGTGTTGTCTTCTTTCAATTCAACATGAACTTGTTTTTGATAAAACTGTTGCAAATGCTTACCCGCTTGATAAGCCATCAGCAATACTTGATTAAGTAAATGTTCGTTTAGCGTCAGCATAAAATTATTCTCTTGTTTTTGGCAGCAACCACGGCATCACAAATAGAGCATAAAACACCATTCCGCATGTGCTTATTAGCCCGAGGGATAATCCCCCTTCGGTCAACCAGCTCCAAAAGGAAATGTCTTGTTCGCCGAGCAATAGCAAATAAAAATAAGATGCCATATTGCAGTAAACAAATGAAATGATCGATGAAACTAATACAATCGAAGCAATGTTATAACGTGTGTAACGGAATTTTGCGGCTAAAAGTGCGGTTAAAAATGCAGGAATGGTGGCAAGAAGAAATGCTGTGAGAGCATAGCTAGAAAAAGGAACGATAACGCCACTTGAATCATCATCGAACCAAATCAAAAGTGCGGTGACGATTACCTGTAAAATCAGAGGGAAAAAAATAAGTGTTTTTAAATAAGATTTCATAATAAAAAAATAGGCTATCTAAAAGGTAGCCTATTCTAAAATAAATTTAAAGATTAATCAGATTTTTTCGCACGCAATACGCGAGATGCAAAAATCACAATGCCCACGATAAATACGATTAAACCTAACCACTCGCCAATAGTATCCCAATTTTCAAGATTTAAGGATAATGGCGCTTCAGAACCACCAGTGGTAACAGAAGCCGCAATAATGAATGCTAAAATGACACCCATTAAACTTTCACCTACGATTAAACCTGCAGAGAAAAGCGTACCGAAACGTTCTGCTTTAGCTGACACTTCTTTATTACCAAGTTTTGCAATATGACGAGTCATGATCCACGCTAAGAATGCACCAACAATAACAGGCATATTAATTGATGGTGGTAAGTAAATACCAATCCCCACAGCAATAACTGGCAAGCCAAAGACTTTATTGCTGACTTTTTTCAAGAATGCATCAATCGTAATTAACACAGCACCTAAACCTACACCAGTTAAGATGTAAGTCCATTCCAATTTATTTGTGAAAATACCTTGAGAAATGGTGGTCATTAATGTTGCTTGTGGTGCAGATAGAGCCTGTGAAGGATCCATATCTGGACGTGGCAACGCACCGCTGAAACCATACGCGTGATATAAGATTTCTAATACTGGTGCGATAACAAGCGCACCGACAAAGCAGCCGATAATTAATGCTACTTGTTGACGCCAAGGTGTCGCATCTACTAATAAACCGGTTTTTAAATCTTGCAAGTTATCATTAGAAATCGTTGCTGTGGTTAATACAATTGACGCAGTAAAGAGTGTAAGTGCGGTCAAAAATTTCTGACCATCTACGGTTTCAAATAAGCCAGATGCATTACCGATTGACACCAACACCAATGAAATCACGATAACAGAAATAATCCCGATACCAGAAATTGGGCTTGAAGATGAACCCACTAAACCCGCCATATAACCAGAAGCTGCAGCTACGAAGAAGCCGATAAATACCGCTAAGAAAGTACAAACTACAACTAATAAAATGGAAAGCTCAGGTGAAATCGGTGCAGATGCGATAAAGTGATGTAATGAAATAACAATTAACACAACTGTCGCGATTAAGATATAAATCATCGTTTTTGGAGAAAGGTCGATATCAACGCGATGCTCAGATTCAGCCTGTCCACCTTTCAACATACGGAAAGAATGTACCATCCCTTCAATCATTGGTTTCATTAAAATAAGTAATGTCCAAATCGCTGCGATACCAATTGTACCTACACCAATAAAGCGTACTTTCGTTTTCCAAACCACCATTGCGGCATCAATTAAGCTTGCATCTGCTGCGATATCACCAGACATAGTGAAATATGGCACAGCCACACCCCAAGTCAAAATAACACCGATCAACATCGCAATACCACCTACGATACCAATTAAATAACCCGCACCAAGTAAGGCAAGTGAGAAGCCCATTGGTAATTGGAAAGCTGCTTTACCAGTTTGAATCCAAGCGCTTGCGCCATCAGCCATAATGCGTAAACCATTAGTTAAAAATGCAACTAATCCCGCTAAAACACCACCGTAAGCAATATCTTTCACGCCATCTGCATGATTACCCGCTTTTAAGATTTCTGCAGCCGCTACACCTTCAGGGTAAGGTAAATCACTGTTTACCACCATCGCACGGCGTAATGGAATGGTGAATAACACGCCCAATGTACCACCCGCAGCACAAATCAACATAGTTTGCCAGAACGGGAAGTCTTGCCAGTAACCCATCATTAATAAGCCTGGTAAGACGAAAATCACAGAAGAAAGTGTTCCCGCTGAAGATGCTTGTGTTTGCACCATGTTATTTTCAAGAATACTGGAATCTTTGAAAAATTTGAGTACCGCCATAGAAATGACGGCCGCTGGAATAGATGAAGCAAATGTCATCCCCACTTTTAAACCGAGATACACATTGGATGCAGTGAAAATCACCGTAATCAATGCGCCGAGGATGATCCCTCGCACGGTCAATTCTTTTAAGTTTTCGTTATGCATAAAAATGTTCCTTGAGTAAAAAAAGAAAACACCTAAACATTGTCAAAAATCGAGTATTTTTTCAAGTTTTTTAAAGGGAAATTTGAGCTTATTAGAAAATATTTAATAAAAAGGGGAATATTTGAATGATATTTTATTTATAGATAAGCGAAGAAGGCTAACTCAGAGTGATGTTCATCTGGCTAGCCATGATTTTCCCCTTCAAAAGGGGAAAATGAGAGAACGATAATTAAATTAAGCCTATTATTTTTGGCTTAAATAATCTTTCAAAGAATAAAGTGCGGTCAAATTTCTAGCTTCATTGAAATTGGGCTCTGCAAGTAATTCATCGATTTTTGACAACGGAAAGCGGACAATTTCTAACGGTTCTGGCTCATCACCTTCTAACTGGCAAGGATAAAAATCCTGAGCAACAAAAATATGCATAACGCTACGCATATAACTTGGATTGGTCACCGTACGCAAAAGAAATCAATTTTATTAGCCCTCAGCCTCAACTCTTCCTTTAATTCACGATTTGCTGCATCTTTCGGTTCTTCATCTTTATCTACGCCGCCTTTAGGAAATCCTAATTCATAACGTTCTGTGCCAACTGAATATTCGCGAATCAATAACAGATCATCTCCATCAATGGGAACCATCATAACAACCTGTTGATTACCTGGTTTGAAACGCTCATAAGTACGTAATTCCCCATTAGAAAACGCTAAATCAACAGACTTAATTTCAAATAAACGAGACTTAGCAACGACTTGTGCGGTAAGAATTTTAGGTGATTTTTTGGATGAATCGGATAACATAAGTTTTCCTTTATTTTATGATAGGATTGGGACAAACTGTACCACAAAATAGCAAAAGAGAAATTCACAAATGGAAGAAAAAGAAGTCAGATTAGATAAATGGTTGTGGGCTGCACGATTTTACAAAACACGTAGTATTGCCAAAGCCATGATTGAAAGTGGTAAAGTGCATTACAACAACCAACGCGCGAAGGTAAGTAAAATTGTGGAAGTGGGCGCAATGTTAAAACTTCGCCAAGGAAACGAAGAAAAAGAAATAAAAATTATCGCCTTAAGCGATCAACGCCGAGGTGCGCCAGAAGCACAATTACTCTATCAAGAAACCGAAAACAGCGTGAAAAAAAGAGAAGAAATCGCGTGGGCAAGAAAAAACAATTCACTTTCAATGCCCCATCCTGATCGTCGCCCAAACAAAAAAGAGCGGAGAGATTTATTGAAATTTAAGCATCAGGATAAATTTGAATAAAAATTTCACCGCAATTTCTATGTTTTTAAGGTTTAATATCTCGCAAAATTGGATTTTGCATTGAAATCAAGGTTTCAGTGGACTGAATTTCATCTATTAACTGAATCTTGGTCGCCAAAACAGAATGTAATTCTGCGATTGTGTGAGTCATCACCTTTAAGAAAATCGAGTAATTGCCCGTTGTATAATAGGCTTCCACCACCTCATCGAAACTTTCTAACTTTTTGATCACTTTGTCATAATCTTTTGCGCTTTTTAGAATAATGCCGATAAAACAGCATACGTCATAACCTAATTTGCGCTCATCAATGATCACCTTCGTGCCTTCGATAATGCCCGATTGGCGCATTTTTTCAACTCTCACATGAATCGTTCCCGGGCTGACACCAAAGTTTTTAGCCATTTCGGCATAGGGAGTTCTCGCATCTTTGGTGAGTACACGTAAGATTTGCTGATCTAAACTATCGATGTTGTGCATAAAACCTTCTCCTTTAGATTTTATTTAATTTTTTCCCAAAAAATTAGATAATATTCAACTAAAAAAAAAAGTAAACAAAATACTTGAAATAAAATCATCATTTACTGAATAATACTCAAAAATATTATTTTTCTTTAAAAAAGGTTATCAAAATGAAAAAGACATTTATTTTACAACAACAAGAAATCAGCTTTGTGAAGAACACTTTTACCCAAAATCTTATTGAACAACTTGGCATTATTGAAGTGCAAGGTCCTATCTTGAGCCAAGTGGGTAACGGAATGCAAGATAACTTATCTGGCATTGAAAAAGCAGTGCAGGTTAATGTGAAATGTATTCCAAATGCCATATTTGAAGTTGTTCATTCCCTTGCGAAATGGAAACGCCATACATTGGCTCGCTTCCACTTTAAAGAAGGCGAAGGCTTGTTTGTTCATATGAAAGCATTACGCCCAGATGAAGATTCTCTTGACCCAACTCACTCTGTTTATGTGGATCAGTGGGACTGGGAAAAAGTGATTCCTGAAGGTCGTCGTAATTTTGCATACTTAAAAGAAACGGTAAATTCTATTTATCGTGCTATTCGTTTAACGGAATTAGCCGTAGAAGCACGTTTTGATATACCTTCAATTCTTCCAAAACACATTACCTTTGTGCACAGCGAAGATTTAGTAAAACGCTATCCAGATTTAAGCAGTAAAGAACGTGAAAACGCAATTTGTAAAGAATACGGCGCAGTATTTTTGATCGGGATTGGCGGCAAACTTTCAGATGGTAAACCTCACGATGGTCGTGCACCAGATTATGATGACTGGACAACCGAATCTGAAAATGGCTATAAAGGCTTAAATGGCGACATTTTGGTATGGAACGACCAATTAGGCAAAGCCTTTGAACTTTCCTCAATGGGTATCCGAGTAGATGAAAGTGCATTACGTTTACAAGTTGGCTTAACAGGCGATGAAGACCGTTTAAAAATGGATTGGCACCAAGATTTATTAAACGGGAAATTGCCATTAACTATCGGCGGTGGTATCGGTCAATCTCGCTTAGCGATGCTTTTACTTCGTAAAAAACATATCGGTGAAGTCCAATCAAGCGTATGGTCAAAAGAAATGTTAGAGGAATTTTCAAATATTCTGTAAATTGATTTGCCCCAAAACCTAGACTCTTTAATTAAGGACTGGTGACGATATTGTGTCGAATTCAGTCCTTTTAATTTCAGTTAAATTCATCGATAAGTCGCCATTTGATACGCCAGCCTTGGTTTGATCCATTGAGCTTATTTATTATAAAAACTAGCAGTATCTCTGATACTCATTTTCCTATTCAGAATTGGTTGGAGACCCTATTTTAAATTTGATTGTGTAATGTTTACCCGTAATAAAATCTTCACCTCAATGGTTGGTTTGCTTAGCCTAGCTTTTGGGATACAAATAAAATTTACCGCTCTTTTTTCTACCTATAAAAACAAAAAATGCACTTTCATTACAAAGTGCATTTTTCTTATTGTTAAGCATCCATCGACATACAAAGTAAGGTTAATGGGTGAATACAGGTCACGTTAGATGACATATCAATTTGCCATTTACAGGTTTGGCATTCCGATATGACGTAATCAAACCCACCTTCGTTAATATTATCGAATAGATTTTTACCAATAGATTGTGAAACCTCATAGTTTTCTGATTTAAAACCGTAAGTCCCTGCAATACCACAGCATTGGCTAGGTAACATAATGATTTCTAAACCAGGAATTTTTTTCAACACTTCCAAAGTATAAGGTGCCCAGCCTGCTTTATCTACGTGACAAGCGGTGTGATAAGCCACTCGAAGTTTGAGTGGTTTCAACGGTAATGTTTTACCTTCTTTGAACAGTTGGTATAGGAATGGCGTCACCATATGAATATGCGGACGCACTTTAGCATTGTCGATACCTAAAATATGATGGTATTCGTCACGCAGATTAAGTGAACAGCTTGATGCTTCACTGATCACGTCTAGTCCATTTTCGTCTACCATTTTTCCAATGTAATCGGTATTGAACTGTGCGATATTACGTGCACGTTCAGGGAAACCGTTCACCATTAATGGTAAACCGCAGCATTTTTCTTTTTCCAGTAACATCACCCCAATGTTCATCGTATTGAACACTTTAAGGAATTCTTTACCAAGCTGCGGATTATTATAGTTAACGTAGCAACCATGATAATACGCGACTTTACGCTCAAATTTTTGTTGGTCTTGTAACGCATTTTTCATATACCAGCTACGGAACGTGCCAAACGCATATTTAGGTAAAGTACGTTCTTTACTGATTTTAAGCGTTTTTTCCAACATAAATTTGGTGGCTTTTAGGCTCGTAATGGTGTTTACAATGGGCGCTAATGGCGTATTGATTTTCCCCATTACATCCGTGTTACTTAAAATCGCATCACGCAATTTATTCATTAACGGTTTTTTAGACTGCGCTAAGTGGTTATTACGCGCACGCACAATTAAATCACCGATTTTCACATCAGACGGACAAGCCACTTCACAACGTTTACAGTTGGTACAATATTTAAGTGCTTCATCGTAAAGCTCAGCTGATTTCAAGCGTAAACGCTCACCATCTGGACCAGATTGTTTTGGACCAGGATAAAGTGGGTTGTTACGTGAAACCGGACAAACAGCGGTACAAGCCGTACATTTAATACAGCTTTCAAAACTTTCGTCGATATATTTATGACTTTCAGGTGAATTAAGGGATTGTTTTGCACTATCAATGAGTCGTTGAATATTATTATCCATATTATTCCCCCTATTTCGCCAAGATTTCATCAGCAACCGCCAAGGCAGTTACAACTGCGACACCCGAACCACAACCAAGCTCAAGCGCATTAAACCCACCAATTACATTACCGACGGCATATAAATTCGTTAAATATTGACAGCTCTTTTTCACTTGGCATTGAGCATTAATTGCCACACCAGCAGATTGATAAGGTTGTGGATGAGCAAAACGATGAGCAGTCCAAGTGAAACGATCTTTATCGTTAAACCCTTCAACACCGATAATATCGGATTTAAAAACTGGCTCATAAATTTTATCGAATTCAGCAATGAGTCCTTTACTGAAAAAACTTCCTGAAGCCAGTACGAAATTATCTGCAGTAATTTCTTCATCTTCGAGCAAACGAGTGTTGATACAACGTACTTGATTTCCTTCAAATGTTGCACTCAATGCACTATCACCGTTAATCATTAAACCACCAAGAGATTCAAATTTACGGCGTAATTGAATACGCTGGCGCATACCGAGTAATGATGGTGGCAATGTTGGTAATTCAAATAATGCGAGCTTAGTTGCATCACGAAGTGCGGTCATAAATTCTTGGTTTTCTAAACCAAAACAAGCCGGTAAAAATACGGCTTCTGCACCTTGCGCTGATTCAATAATTTCTTTAACGAGATCATTGAATGCAAGTTTGTGCTCTAGAAGTTGAGAGATGTTTACACTACGGAACTCACGAGCATTTTTGCGAAGTTCATCTAATTGTGGAATATTTAAGAAACCACTGGTCACCTCACAATGCTCAAATTGTGGGTTTAACACTAAATTTGCCGCTAAAAGTTGCGGTTGAAAATCGTGATAACCTTCGATACCAAGCACAGCAATACGTTTATGCGGAAAACGTTCATTGCCTTGTACAGTTGGCACACTATTTGGTGAAAGCCACGCACCACGTAAACTGCCTAAGCCTGTTACACGCCAATGGTTCTTTTCCGTAGAACCAATTAAATCAAGATTTAATTCATTGGCTAAACGTTCAAAATCTTGTGCTTTAGCAAGCACTTTCTCTGCGCCCAATAAACTATAAGGATGGGCTGGTAATTCATTACGAAGTGCGGTGATATTTTCTTTTAAATTTTCTACCGCACGACTTTCCCCATTTGGAGTTGATGGTATACGGCTTAATAAATCTAAAGAACCAGATGCAAAATCAATGGCTGCTTGACCGTTGTTGATAATCACGCAACGTTTGCCGCGTTGTTGAAGAGCGATGCCACAGGTTAAACCCGCCAAACCACCGCCAATAATGGCTACATCAAAATTCATTGCTATCCGTCCCTTGTTGTGCTTGTTCATCAAGCGGTTTCACATCATTTAAACCTAATACGCTACCATACATCCAAGATGTAAATTCGGCTTCGCGAATAGCTTCACCCCAAGCAATCGGCTCAATACCGCGCCAGCGTTCTTCCATAAAGGCAGAAAGTTGAGTGGTTGATTGAGTTGGTGTTGCCACTTCAAAACGGTTCATTAAGCCTGCAGCACGACATGCACAAAGCTCAGCTTGGCAAGTCCCCATACCAACACGAGTACGGCGGCGTAAATCCACAATGTTATTTACACCTAGTTCATCAATCGCATAACGAACTTCGCCCACCGTCACCGCTTCACATTCGCACACCATTGAACGATCTAAACGTTCTTTTTCAAGCAAACGAGTAGCGCGTGAACCATGACGATACACGGCGGAATAACGAATGGTACTTGGTAATGAAATGACTTTTCGATTGGTTTCTTGACGGCTTTCAGTAGAGCCAGGCAAAGGTTGCTCTGCAGTTACACAACGTGCCGTTTTATTGAGTTTTTCACAAACAAGGTCGGTCGCCCATTCAGCCATTAAACGATAAGTCATTAACTTACCACCAGTGATAGTAATAAAGCCATCTAAGCCATCACGTTCTGCGTGGTCAAGTAGCACAATACCACGACTCACATTACGACCAGATGGATCATCATCGCTTGCAACTAATGGTCGCACCCCAGCATAAGCACGTAATACGCGAGTATGACGCAAGCTCGGTGCAAGTTTTTCACCTTCACGGAAAAGAATATCTACTTCTTCTGGCGTCACTTGCATGTTATCGATTTGATCATAAGGAACACGACTTGACGTTGTACCAATAACACAAATTGTATCGCCTGGAACAAGAATATCCGCATCAGCTGGTTTACGACAGCGGTTAATTACAAGTTTATTAATACGATGACCCATTACGAGCAATGCACCTTTCGCGGGGAACATCTTGATTTTGAGATCAGCATATTCCGCAATCCCTTGTCCCCAAATACCACCAGCATTCACAACAAGTGGTGCAAAAAATTGGCGTTCTCTACGATTTTTATGATCGTACACATTCACACCAATCACTTTTCCACCTTCACGAATCAAATTTTTTACTTCGCAATAAGTGAACATTTTTGCGCCGTTTTCTGTCGCATCCATCATATTAGAGGCTGTTAAACGGAATGGGTCAATAGAACCATCTGGCACAACAACTGCCCCCACTAAATCTGGGTTTACAGAAGGCTCCATAATTTTAGCTAAATCCGGATCAATGGCTTGCGCATCGATTCCAGATTTTGCACAGCTCTCAAGGAAGGTTTTTTGATAGTCGAGAGAATCTTCAGGCAACGTGATAAATAAGCCTTCCGTTTCATCTACGCAATGACGCGCAATTTTGCGCAAAATGCGGTTTTCTTTAATACATTCTTCAGCAGATTCTTGGTCGTTCACGGCATAACGTGCACCACTGTGTAATAATCCGTGGTTACGTCCTGTCGCACCCGTTGCGATGTCTCGGCGTTCCAATAAAATACAATCAATGCCACGAAGTGCACAGTCACGCGCAATACCTGCACCCGTTGCGCCACCACCGATAATAATGACATCGGTACTGAGTGGCGAGAAATCTCCAACATCTTTGTACATGCTAGGCGATAATCCCATGTTTACCCCCAATTCCCAAAATTTAACAAAAAAATAATATAAAAATCACAGGCATTGTAGAGAAGTGCGACCAAATTAACAACATTTTGAGCGCAAAAGAAAACAATTTTGTGATACTGATCACTATAATTTTCGCTTTCGCTCAAATGGTGTAAAAATTTTGTGAAACACTTCACATTTTTTACTTTTTTTACTTCCTTATTTTTTATTTTCTTTTATCATGCGCCCATCCCTTACTGTCTAATAAAGGGTGGATAAAACTTACACATAATTAAAAGTTGGAGAAAAAAATTATGTTTGGACCATTCAAACCCGCTCCGCATATTGCGGAACTTCCAGCGGAAAAAATTGATTCCACGTATAGACGCTTACGTTGGCAAGTATTCGCAGGGATCTTCTTTGGTTATGCCGCATACTATTTCGTGCGTGCAAACTTTGACTTAGCACAACCTGGTTTAATTCAAGCTGGTCTTTATACAAAAGCTGAGCTTGGTGTAATCGGTTCTGCAGCTGGTCTTGCTTACGGTTTATCAAAATTCGTAATGGCTGGTATGTCTGACCGTTCTAACCCTCGTGTATTCCTACCATTTGGTTTATTACTATCTGGTTTATGTATGACCTTAATGGGTCTATTCCCATGGGCAACCTCTGGCATCGCTATCATGTGGGCGATGATCTTCTTAAATGGTTGGTTCCAAGGTATGGGATGGCCTCCATGTGGTCGTACTATGGTGCACTGGTGGTCTAAATCTGAACGCGGTACTATCGTGTCAATTTGGAATACTGCGCACAATATCGGTGGTATGATGCCTGGTGCAATGGTGTTATTAGCTAGTGCAATTTTCTTCAGCACTCACGGTATTGAAGCGCAAGCAAAAGACATCTGGCAACAATCTTTATACTACCCTGGTATTGCAGCAATGATCTGTGCAATTCCTGTGTACTTCGTCATGCGCGATACTCCACAATCTTGTGGTTTACCATCAATCGAAAAATGGCGTAATGATTACCCTGATGACTATAACGAAAAAACTTACGAAAACGATTTAACTGCAAAAGAAATCTTCGTAACTTATGTATTAAAAAACAAATTGTTATGGTACATCGCGATTGCTAACGTATTCGTATATTTAATCCGCTACGGCGTATTAAAATGGTCTCCCGTTTACTTGAGCGAAGTAAAACACTTCAACATCAAAGGTACCGCATGGGCATACACAATCTATGAATTAGCAGCAGTTCCAGGTACATTATTATGTGGTTGGGTATCAGATAAAGTGTTCAAAGGTAAACGTGGTTTAACAGGTTTCATCTTCATGATCTTAACTACTGCAGCGGTTGTTGCGTACTGGATGAACCCAGCTACACCAGAAGCTGAGTTAGCGAACTACAGCGCATGGTATCAAAACCCATACCAATTAACTGACTTCATTTTAATGACTTTAATCGGTTTCTTAATCTATGGTCCTGTAATGTTAATCGGTTTACATGCTCTTGAGTTAGCACCGAAAAAAGCAGCAGGTACTGCAGCAGGTTTCACCGGTTTATTCGGTTACTTAGGTGGTACAGTTTCTGCATCTGTAGTTATCGGTTGGGCAGCTCAACATTACGGATGGGACGGTGGTTTCTACGTAATGATCGGCGGTGGCGTATTAGCAGTGTTATTACTCTTAGTCGTAATGGTTGAAGAAGGTAAACATAAAGCTAAATTAGGCGATACCTATGGAACTAAATAATTAGTTTAAAAAAGGTGGCGGGCAAATTGCTTGGTCGCCTTTTTTGTAACTAAAATCTAAAAAATCCATAAAAATTTACCGCACTCTTAAGGAGAAAATACTTATGAAACTTAAAACTTTAGCGCTTTCTTTATTAGCAGCTGGTGTACTTGCAGGTTGTAGCAGCCATTCATCAAGCATGGCAAACACCCAAATGAAATCAGATAAAATCATTATTGCTCACCGTGGTGCTAGCGGTTATTTACCAGAGCATACTTTAGAATCTAAAGCACTTGCGTTTGCACAACATGCTGATTATTTAGAGCAAGATTTAGCAATGACTAAAGATGGTCGCTTAGTGGTTATTCACGATCACTTTTTAGATGGTTTGACTGATGTAGCGAAAAAATTCCCACATCGTCACCGTAAAGATGGTCGTTACTATGTCATCGACTTTACCTTAAAAGAAATTCAAAGTTTAGAAATGACAGAAAACTTTGAAACCAAAGATGGCAAACAAGCACAGGTTTATCCTGGTCGTTTCCCACTTTGGAAATCACACTTCAGAATTCACACCTTTGAAGATGAAATTGAATTTATCCAAGGCTTAGAAAAATCTACAGGCAAAAAAGTAGGGATTTATCCAGAAATCAAAGCACCTTGGTTCCACCATCAAAATGGCAAAGATATTGCAGCTGAAACCCTCAAAGTGTTGAAAAAATATGGCTATGATAAGAAAACCGATATGGTTTACTTACAAACTTTCGACTTTAATGAGTTAAAACGTATCAAAACTGAATTACTTCCAAAAATGGGCATGGATTTGAAATTAGTTCAATTAGTAGCTTATACAGATTGGAAAGAAACGCAAGAAAAAGATGCGAAAGGTAAATGGGTAAACTACGATTACGATTGGATGTTTAAACCAGGTGCAATGGCAGAAGTGGTGAAATATGCTAATGGTGTTGGTCCAGGTTGGTATATGTTAGTAGATAAAGAACAATCTAAACCAGGCAACATTGTATACACACCATTAGTAAAAGAGCTTGCTCAATACAAAGTTGAACTTCATCCATATACAGTGCGTAAAGACGCATTGCCAGAATTCTTCACAGACGTAAATCAAATGTACGATGCATTATTGAATAAATCAGGTGCAACAGGCGTATTTACTGATTTCCCAGATACTGGCGTGGAATTCTTAAAAGGGAAAAATAATATCCCTCATAACCGTGGGTAAACATACCCACGGTTAAATAGGTTTCTATATCGTAGAAACTAAAAATCTACTCTAACAGAGTAACATCATAATCAATCTAGGTGTTCTAACCTAGAATTCAAATAAGGAGGCTATTTCAAAACACTCCGTATTCTTTTTTAATAGATTCTTCTTCCCTTTTATTTAGGGAAAACACCCTTCGTTTCAACCGCACTTCTAAGGAGTGATCTATGGATAAATCATTAAAAGCTAACTGTATTGGCGAGTTTTTAGGTACAGCCTTATTGATTTTCTTTGGTGTGGGCTGCGTTGCAGCACTAAAAGTAGCAGGCGCTAGTTTTGGCTTGTGGGAAATCAGCATTATGTGGGGGATGGGCGTTGCTCTTGCAGTATATGCAACAGCTGGTTTATCTGGCGCTCATTTAAACCCAGCAGTAACCATTGCCCTTTGGAAATTTGCTTGCTTTGACGGCAAAAAAGTAATTCCTTACATCATTTCACAAATGCTCGGCGCATTCTTTGCTGCAGCATTAGTTTATGCCTTATACCGTAATGTTTTTATCGATTATGAAACAGCCCACAATATTGTTCGTGGTACACAAGAAAGTTTGAGCCTTGCGGGTACATTCTCCACTTATCCTTATCCAAGTTTAAGCATTGGTGGAGCCTTTGCTGTGGAATTTGTGATTACTGCAATTCTTATGGCATTAATTATGGCATTAACTGACGATGGAAACGGTGTACCTCGTGGTCCACTTGCCCCATTACTAATTGGTGTATTAATCGCAGTTCTCGGCGGTGCTATGGGCCCTTTAACCGGTTTTGCCATGAATCCAGCACGCGACTTCGGACCAAAATTCTTTGCTTATCTCGCTGGCTGGGGCGAACTCGCTTTAACTGGCGGACGTGAAATCCCTTATTTTATCGTTCCAATGGTTGCACCTGTTTTAGGCGCATTAGCTGGTGCATGGTTATACAAAAAAGCAATTGGCGGCAATTTACCTTGTAATTGCGGCTGCGAATAATTATTTGAAGGAGTAATACTATGACAGACAAAAAATACATCATTGCATTAGACCAAGGTACAACAAGCTCTCGCGCAGTATTATTAGATCATAATGCGAATGTGGTTGAAATTGCACAACGTGAATTTACCCAAATCTACCCTCGAGCTGGTTGGGTAGAACATAACCCAATGGAAATTTGGGCAACTCAAAGCTCAACCTTAAACGAAGTCGTTGCAAAAGCGGGCATTACATCTGATGAAATTGCCGCTATCGGTATCACCAACCAACGTGAAACCACCATTGTATGGGAAAAAGCAACTGGTACACCTGTTTACAACGCTATCGTATGGCAATGCCGCCGTACAGCAGACATTACCGATAAATTAAAAGACGATGGTCATGAGGAATACATTCGTAATACCACAGGCTTAGTGGTTGACCCTTACTTCTCTGGTACAAAAGTAAAATGGATTTTGGATAACGTTGAAGGTGCTAGAGAAAAAGCAGAACGAGGCGAATTATTATTTGGTACCGTTGATACTTGGCTTGTATGGAAACTGACTCAAGGCCGAGTGCATGTAACAGATTATACCAATGCATCTCGTACCATGTTATTCAACATTCACACCAAGCAATGGGACGACAAGATGCTTGAAATCTTGAATATTCCACGTTCAATGTTACCTGAGGTACGTAATTCTTCTGAAATTTACGGCCAAACCAATATCGGTGGTAAAGGTGGTGTTCGTATTCCTGTTGCAGGGATTGCAGGTGACCAACAAGCCGCTCTTTACGGACATCTTTGCGTACATGCAGGCCAAGCCAAAAACACTTACGGCACAGGCTGCTTTATGTTGCTCCACACAGGTAATAAAGCCATTACATCCAAAAATGGACTTCTCACAACCATTGCCTGTAATGCAAAAGGCGAACCAGAATATGCCTTAGAAGGTTCTGTATTTATCGCGGGTGCATCAATACAATGGCTCCGTGATGAACTCAAAATTGTTCACGACAGTTTTGACTCTGAATACTTTGCACAAAAAGTGACTGATAGTAATGGCGTATATGTTGTTCCAGCTTTCACGGGTTTAGGTGCACCATATTGGGATCCATATGCGCGCGGTGCAATTTTTGGTCTTTCTCGCGGTGCAAACCGTAATCACATCGTTCGTGCAACCTTAGAATCTATTGCTTACCAAACCCGTGATGTCTTAGAGGCTATGCAATCAGATTCTGGTGAACGTTTACAATATCTCCGTGTGGATGGTGGCGCGACAAACAATAACTTCTTAATGCAATTCCAAGCTGATATTTTAGATGTAAATGTTGAGCGTCCAGTCGTGAAAGAAGTGACCGCTCTAGGTGCTGCTTATCTTGCTGGTTTAGCAACAGGCTTCTGGAAAGATTTAGACGAGCTTCGCGATAAAGCCCGTGTAGAACGCACTTTCAGTCCAGACAGCGACAATGACAAACGCGAACGTCGCTACAAAGGCTGGAAAAAAGCCGTTAAACGCTCATTAGAATGGGCAAAAGAAGATGAAGAATAATTTATAATTCTCATATAAAGAGCGGTCAAAACTTCTTTTATTTTGACCGCTCTTTTATTCTGTATCTGTATAAAAATTATTTTCTAGATAGAGGTGGAACAAAGGTTAAACCTAAATCCCAAGGTTGCTCAATCCAAGTATTTTGTGGAATATCAATCACGTAATCATCCACTAATTCTGCACCTGCAGGTTTTGCAAATACAGTCACAAATTTTGCATTAGGGTACATTTGACGAATCGCACGCGCTGTATTACCGGTATCAACTAAATCATCTACAACGATAAATCCTTCACCACCATTTGGCACCTGAGCAGCATGAAGAACTTGTAATTCACCTTGATTGTTATGATCATGATAACTAGCGATACAAACAGTCTCAATATGGCGAAGGCCTAACTCGCGAGCCAAAACAGCTGCTGGAAATAAACCACCACGGCTCACCGCAATAATACCTTTCCATTGAGAAGCCGGAAGTAAACGTTCAGATAATTTGCGGGCATGCATTTGGAACATATCCCAAGTCACCACATATTTTTCGCTCATAATTGCACCTTAGAAATTTATCGATAAATAAAAATTGCGTAAGGATAACCCGAAATGGCGTTTTATGCTATTATTTCATGAAATTTTTCAGTAAAAAGGAGTGACTATGTCTGAAATTACAATACTTAAACCAGCATTACTGTGGAAATGGTTCGATCAAATCTGTGCAATCCCTCATCCTTCTCATCATGAAGATGCGTTAGCTAACTTTATTGTAAACTGGGCGAAAGAAAAGCATTTTTTTGTTGAACGCGATGAGGTGGGGAATGTCCTCATTCGTAAACCCGCAACAAAAGGAATGGAAAATCACACGCCTGTTGTTCTACAAGCGCACTTAGATATGGTGCCGCAAGCTAATGAAGGCAATCCACATGATTTTACCAAAGATCCGATTCAACCTTATATTGACGGGGAATGGGTGAAAGCACGAGGTACAACGTTAGGATCTGACAATGGTATCGGTTTAGCCTCTACTTTAGCGGTGTTAGAAAGCGATGATTTAGCGCATCCACCTCTTGAAGTGCTTTTAACAATGACAGAAGAAACCGGCATGGATGGCGCGAAAGGTTTGCGTCATAACTGGTTACAATCTGAGATTTTAATCAATACAGATACCGAAGAAATTGGCGAAATTTACATTGGTTGTGCGGGCGGGATTAACGCAAACTTCGAAATTCCAGTTCAATATGAAACCAATACGTTTGAGCACAGCGCACAAATCACCCTTAAAGGTTTACGTGGCGGCCACTCTGGCGGCGATATCCATACAGGGCGTGCAAATGCAATCAAAGTGTTAGCGCGAGTATTAGCAAAACTCTCTCAAAATGAACCGCACTTTGCGCTCTCTGAAATTCGTGGTGGCTCAATTCGTAATGCAATTCCTCGAGAAGCTGTAGCCGTATTAGCCTTTAATGGTAATGTAAAAGCCATAGAAAGTGCGGTAGAAAATCTAGCAGCTGTTCTTAAAGAAGAATTAGCAATTGCAGAACCTAATTTCTCACTTTTTGTAGAGTCAGCAGAAAAAGCCCATACCGTATTCACTACACAAAGTACTCAAACGGTAATTAACGCACTCAACGTATTGCCAAACGGTGTAATCCGCAATAGTGATGTAGTTAAAAATGTTGTAGAAAGTTCATTAAGTGTTGGCGTATTGAAAACAGAAGGTAACGCTGTAAAAAGCACCATTTTAGTTCGTTCATTAATTGAAAGCGGTAAATATTCTGTAACAGAAATGCTTAGCTCACTTGCAATCTTAGCGAATGCAAAAGTCGAGTTTTCTGCGCCTTATCCAGGCTGGCAACCTGTAAATGATTCAGTTATCTTAGACGTTACTCGCAAACATTATGCTGAAGTGCTAGGCGAGCAACCTGTTGTGAAAGTCATTCACGCAGGATTAGAATGTGGTCTTTTAAAAGAACATTATCCACACATTGAAATGATTTCTATCGGGCCAACAATTCGAAATGCTCACTCACCAGATGAGAAAGTGGAAATTGCAACGGTACAAACCTATTGGGATTTATTGACGAGAGTATTAGCGGACATTCCAGCAAAGTAATCCAGTATTAATCAAAAAGGGCGGTCAAAATTAAAAACGGTTTTGACCGCTATTTATTTTTATAAAAAATAGAAATGATAAAAATGAAATATTGAAGAAATATACAGGATTAGCGGAGGGAATGGGAGTTGAATTTCAGCTGTAACATTATGAAAAACAAGGATATTATTTTTTAGCATCAAAAATATAGTACAAAATATGGTACTAAAAAAATTTTTTCGTTAATTTTTGATTGCTTTTTAAGCAAATTTGAGAGCAACCCTAAATGATGATTTACCAGTGCCAAAAATCAAACTTTAAACATCTTAACCACGTAATGATAGCTCACTATCTTTTATAGTAAAAAATAAAAATTTTCGCGGGAGATTTTTTTTGTGAAGTTTAATCACTTATTCACTTCTAACGGTCATTTTTCATCGTAAACATTTGATTATAAAAGACAAAAAGACAAGTGATTAACAAGTGATACACAAGTGATAAAGTGATTAATGAAAGTGATTTATCACTTTTTTTGCCATTTAATCACTTCTAGCCACCAGCAAAAAAGAAAAATGCGATCTATTTGACCGCACTTTATTATTTGATATTTGCTTGGCTGTTTTCCTTAATCCACGTTTGAAAATATGGGCTGTTTATTTTTATTGTGCCGTTCGTGTTACGTGTAATCAGCTCTTTTCTTTCTAGCTTTCTCACTTTCCCTTGTATTGTGCTTGAGCTAATATCTTCTACTCCTAACGCCTTAGCAAAATAGGATCGTTTTTCTTTGCTATATAGCGCATTTTCGCCATTTACAACGCTCTTTAATATTTCCTGCTCTATTGAGCTTAATTCGCTCCATATCTTCATATGGTCGCCTAATTCACTCATTTGAGCAAGTCTATATTCTGATGCCTGTTTAAGTGATAGATTAGGGTTGATAATCATATCTTGAGCGATTGAGCGCATATAAAGAGGGGTAAAATTAAATCGTTCAAAGAGTTCATAAAACTGACGCTTGTCGATTTCTTGCCCTGTTCTGCTGTGATAAATATCGGCTAGAAAATCAGTAAAATCCTTGCCTAAATTTGGGAAATCTAAAGGGTGTGCAAAATGAAAAAACGGTGCTTTGTTGTCATTAAACATTGCCCGCAATCCATTTGTGCTACTCCCTGTGAAAATCACTTTTATCTTTTGTTGATTTATATCTAAACCAGTGCGCAATGAACGAATCAGACCTACTGTATGGCTCACTCTCGCCAGCTCTTGAACTTCATCAAGTAACATTAAAACGGGTTTATTGCTAGATTCTGTAATGGCATTAATAATCTGAACAAGGCTTAATTCATCAAGTTTAGTTTGAGTTTTATCTTGTAATTCAACGCCTACACCCATTAAGTCAATGGCTTTTAGTTTATCAAACAAGTTATTAGTTTTACCGTCCACCTCATCAAGAAAATGTATTAACTCGCGCGTAAAAACATTGCCCAATTCGTTACTAGTGCGATCCATAAAACTAAAATAGAACACATTAAACCCTAATTTCTCTGCTTTCGGCTTTACGTCATTAAGCAAGAATTGGGTTTTTCCCATTCTACGGGGAGCAAAAAGGGTTATAGCGTGCAATATTCCGTCTTTTAGACTTGATAATAACCGCTCTGCTAATTCAGAACGGGGGAAATAAAGCGGGTCTGCCTGTGTCATTTTTAGCCTCTTTATATTATTTTATACTCTCTTTGTATAATTATACGTTCAATGTATAAAAATGTATAAAACTTTATACTATTTCTGCTGCTTGTCGTGCAATGATGAGTGATGATTATCGCTAGTAGCTAGAGATTAAAAGGTACTCCTAAGAGGATCCCCTTTCCACGGGGTTTCGGGCGCGCGGTTTTCGGCTAATTTTTAGGTTTCTAGGCATCATCATCTTTCATCTAAAATATTAATTTTGCGGTTGTAAAAATTGAGTTGAATGTACGGTTTTGACAGGTAAGCCCATAGCGATTTTACCCCTCGCGTGCGCGTACTGGTCGCAAAACTCAATAAAAAAACGCCTAAAGTAGGCGTTCTATCATTAATAGCGTTGATGATTGATTATTATATCCCAGCGATAAGCTCAAAGGTTTGCGGTGCTTTATCCACCATACGCAACAATAAAGAGGCGTGCGCGCTAGGTTTGGTTTTGCCCTGCTCCCAACCTTGATAGGTTCTTACACTGGTTCGTAACTTCTGCGCAAAGACAGCTTGAGAAAGGTTTAATTTCTCTCTAATAGCTTTCACTTCCTCTGCCGTAATGCTTGCAGGTTCGATTCGTTCGCGAGTCTCTACTCTTAGCGTTATTTTCCCCTGTGTAAAGTCTTTATAGGCATTTAGCCCCTCTATAAGCTCATCAAATAATTCACTCATTGCTCTAGCTCCTTTGCACTAGCTAGATTTGGTATCGTGTCAAAATCATCATTTACGCGTTGCGTTATTCGCTCTAAATCATAAGTAAAAGAATAATGATTGATTTTACCAACCTGTGTGCGAAAGAATGATTTTAATAGGGATATTGAAATTATTTTGTTTTTCCCCGCCTCGTAAGTTTGTAACCACGGCTCTTCTTCGTGTGTCATATCCCTTAATTTCCATGCGGAGAATTGACCGTACTCACAATAAACATCATCTAATAGCTTGCCTATATGTTTAGGATAAATAGACTCATCAAAGTTACTAGGGGTTGGCAAAGCATCAGATTTATAGGTTTTATATGATTGATAGAGTGCGCTAACAACTGGGCCGTAATCCCATGCCTCTATAGGGTCATTAAATAATGGCTCATCGAATAATGCGATAGAAAACCCTTGCGCATAATAAACTAACTTTTGAAGTTTTAAGTTTGAGATTAAGTCATTTTCTTTAGAAGATGTGCCATATTTTGCTAGAAAATAATTTGCTACATCATAACAAGTCAGCATAATCTCCCCCCTTTTTTTAATTCATGTTTCTCTTAGGCGTTCCCCTCGATTGAGCAAGAATTTTACAGGCACATCATCAAAAAGCAACATTCAAAGGTCGTTATTTAAATATAAACGGGTGTAAATAGTGATTTATATTGCTTTATAACAAAAAAGGCTCAATGCACTGCACTAAGCCTTGTTCTTATCTCCACTACGTTTAGTAAAGTTTTACCTATGAATCAATCAGAGCTATCCACCACCTAAAAAAATAAAAAAGTGTATAGATAACTAAAAAACACCGGGCACGCTGGGCATTTGGGCACGCACCTTTAAAATCAATAACTTAAATGCGATTTTCGTGCCCAATGCACTGGGCACGGCTGGGCACAAATTGGGCACGGTGAAAGATTGATTATTTTTTGACTGGGCACGGAAAGCCTATTTTTGGGCACGGAAAGCCTATTTTTGGGCACGGAAAGGGGTAATTTGGGCACGCTATTTTTTATAAGTTATTGATATATTTATATTTTGTTGTTCTCGTGCCCAAAATGCCCAATATTTTTTAACTCATCTACACACGGAAAAAATTTTTTTTGTTTTTTTCCGTTGGTGGAATAAAAAAAAGAGCAAATCAATTATGATCTGCTCTTTATTATTGATAGTCTACACCTTTCAAAATGGGCTTTTTATTCTATTTCTTCGCTTTCCTCGTCCTCGTTTAAGATTTCCAGCACATAACATCGGATAGTTTTCCCTCCGCTTATTGTTTTGGGTAAACGGTTGAGGTATTTACGACCTCTCTCTTTTCCCTGTATTAACATTCCTGCACCCAATAAGATTTCATTTGCCTGTTTTTCATTAAAGCCTTTGATAACATCTTGAATATAAACTTGCGGAAATACCCAATATTTTTCGCTCTCTTGCAATTCTTTACTGTCGGCTAACTGGCGATAGCCTGCCGTATCGTTTGGTTCTTTCTGATTCGGATTGAAAGGAAAATCTAGAAATCTTGCCCCATTGCGTAAAAGCCAGCCATTCACCTGCTCAATGATTTGCTTTTCTTCTCGAGAATGTAGCCCATATTCATTTATCCATTCATTAAATCCGTGCAGAAGTGCGGTTTTATTTTCGCTTGTTTCCCAGCCTGTTAAATGCGCTGCCAACTGTAAAGCGGTTTCTAAAATGGCAAATCGCCCTGCCACTCGTTTTACTTGTGAGCTTGCATCATTTGGTAGCATCGCTTGCCATTGTTCGCTTAAACGCCCATATTCAACCGCTACCGCACTTTTATTTTCAAGCAGCCATTCTATCCACGCTCTGCCCATTGTGCCGTAGTAACGCCTTGTCATTGCGTTCAAATGGTCGGCATGGGCTTTACCATTGCCAAAATGATAAAACGTGCTAGTGGGCGTAATAGGGATATTTAACAGGCGGACTAATTGCCCTGCGTTAGTTTTGATATTGTCTTGTTTTAAATAAAGCTCTAAATCTTGCTCGCCCGTAGAAAATGCCAAAATACGCCAGCGGTTTAATTCTCTGTTTCCGCCGTCTTTTGCACCTTGTATTTTTCCCACACCATTAAATAACGCATAGGCGGTTTGCTCTACGTGCTTTTTGCTTGCCCCTTGTCCGATTTCATCAAGAGGAATAAAGCCATCATTACGCGCAGAAGCCTCGTTAATCAATCCTAGGCTTGTGCCGTTCCACGATAAACGGATTAAATCAGGCTCGCCATAAATTGAACTTGCAATATTGGCTATGGTGGTTTTTCCTGCGCTGGATTTACCAAATAAATGTACGCCAAAACTTTCCGCACCAATTAAGCCAATCAACGGGGCGGATAAAGAACAAGCCACGCCCAGCATCATTGAATGGTTGCCTCGGAGATATTGCCCTATTTCCCGTTGCCAGTCGCTTAGCGTACCTTTAGCTTGATAGCCTGTGCTGGTGGTTGATTTGCTGTTGAAATAAAGAGGGCGTTCAGGTTTTCCCAATACCTCGCCACTCGGCAGCACATAGGCGTTAAAGTCTGATTGCCAGCCCGTTTCATTTACGATTTGATAAATCGGCTTGTTCTGGGTATCTTGAAGAAAATCGGCTAAATGCGGTTTTAAGCGTTGGCTATTGGTAATTCTTAACCCGTTTTGTTTGAGTAATTGCCAGCCTGCACGCTCGCCAATATCCGCCCAGGGTAAGGCAATTAAAATCGGCTCGGGCTTGCCTTGTGCTTGAAATGAAAGCATTGAAAAATAATCGCTATCAGAAAGCCCAATCCCCACGACATCAACACAATCAGCCAACCATTCGCATTTATCCATCATTTCGCCCGTGTCCTTGTCTAACTTCGGCACAACCCTAAAAAGCCCCTCTATGCCATTCTCCTTGCGTTTTTCGGTGTAGGGCTGGTGGTTATCTCGGACAGGTTCACAAATTGGCTTAATTTCCCCGTGATAGGTGTCTCCATTGCGTAACCGTTGAATATATCGGCTTACATCGTCCAATACTTCGCCCGCCTCATTGCAATAAATGACACTATCTGCGCTGGTGGATTGCACGATATTTAAATAAATACGCTCAAGCGTTTCATTTGAGAGGGCTACGCCATTATTCGCCTGTATTAAGCGGATAGACTGGGTATTTTTAGGCGCAATGCGATAACTTTCTATATGCTCTAAAATCTCACTATCAATCACCACGCAAGGGAATGATTTCCCTTGCTCGCCTAGTGTGTTTTCTAACTCAATTTCTACCGCACTTTTGCCCATTTCATTAAAATGCTTTGCGATGGTTTGCGCTTGCGTGCCTATGCAGATAGTAACAAGGCTTTGCCCTGTGGGGTCTTGTTGTTTAGCGTAAGGGGCATTGATTAATTTAGCCATTTCTTGCCCCCTTGCGCTGCATCAATCCCTAATCCAATTCCTGCACATTGCTTAAATAGAAACGTATCTTTAAACTGAATCACACGAATTTGCGCAGTAGGGTAGATAGATTTAAAAGGTGCTATCGCCTCCTCTAAATCTGTACGTTCTCTTTTCCCCTCTGCGTGAATAATGGGCGCTCGCGCATTGCCTAAGACAAATTCTAGCGTGTAATGGTTTAAATTAATGGCTCTGACGTTCGTTAGTTTCCCTTGTCGAGCATAAGCGCGGTGAAGGCTTAAAATATCCCCTTTGGTTTCTCGCATTGCGACAACAGTCAGCATAAATAAATCATCAACAACATGATAGCCAGCAGTCAAAATAAAGGCGGTTTTACTCATTGCCCACCCCCTGTAATTTCTCGCCCTCGATGTGTTCAATATTTAGTCGCTCAATTTGAGCCACTACCTTGCCGAACTTATGAATCAAATAGCCGTTAGCTTGATTAAAGTCTTTTAGGGTAGATTGATTGTCTCGGCAAAATGTTACCCCTTGAGATTTAGCCAGCGCATTAAAGAGCTTTCCACCCGCTTTTAGTCGGTCGATTAAGTCCATCATTTCATCACGCATTTTTAGCTTATGATGAAAATCATCGGGGTAAACTTCTAAGCACTTACGGTTGCTATCTAAAATCAGCTTAAATTGGCGCGTCAGCTGGGCAAATTGAAAGGCTAAGGGGTTAGCATATAGTTTCCCTTGATATTTGCTTTTAACCTCGCTACATGCGTTTCCTTGCGTATTTTTAACCGCTTTGCTACTTTCGCAAATTGCTTCATACTTTCGCAGTTTGCTTTCGCAGTTTTCATTCACAACGCCAGTATTTACAAGGGATTGTGAGGAAACTAACCTTTTGGTAAATCGCTTCGCACTTTCGCAGTTTTTAACCGCGCTTTTAACCGATTCATTTTTGGTTTCGTTGTTGCTGGTGGCTTTATGGTTCATTTCATTCACGAACTGATTTATCTTTCTTTGCTCGTTGTTTTTCTTCCATTGCTCAAGCTGTGCCATTGCATTAGTTGGTTTCATTTTCTTCCCCTTTCAAAATCGTGATCACTTCTAACACTCGACCGCAAATATCGGATTGTCCTATTTCGTGCTTACATCTGATTTTTGCCTGTAACGCCTCTCTAAGCGTGCCATATTTGCCCGCTATGAATTGGTCGCCATCGTCATAAACAAAGATTAATTGATAGGGTAGGTTTACTTGCTCAGTCATTGCTTGCCTCCTGTACGCCTTCAATAAAAGCTATGCGTTCTTCCATATCAACCTTGATATAGCTCAATAGGTTCTTAATACCTTTGATAGTGTAGGCAATATCAAAAGAATCCATTTCATCGAACACATTAGGGTTGATATATAACGCCAATAACATGCTTTCTAATTGACTTAATCCATCCATCTGGAGTTTTAACAAATTAATCTGGCATTGTTCTACTTGGATAATGCGGTTAGCCATGTGCCACCTCCATTTCAGTAGATACAGAAAGGGTAGGAAGTACCGCTAAAGTGCGGTTGTTTTTGGGGTAGATTTTCATTGTTGGATTTCCGTGTTTAGTATTTTTGGAAGTATCGCCCATAGGGTGCGATACGGTCTCAACTACTCCACGAAAAGAGCGGATCTGATTCGTGCTTAAAGCCTTATTTCGATCTCTCAACCGTACCGCAAATTCGATATAAGACAACGCACCCGATTTTTCAGGAACGTGCAAGGAATGAATTTTAGGTAAAAAAATACCGCATTGATAAGGGTTGCGGTTGCCCTTTCGTGTAATAGTGCTTTCAATACTACCTACATCTTCACATTTCGGCAAGCTGTGATTATTTACAGAGAGAGGAAAACGCGCGGCTAAAGTGCGGTTATTTTGAGGATTGATTCTCGCCACCACCGCAATAAAACGATAATCAGCAGATAGGCTCAAGCGTGCCTGTTCTTCGGTGGTGGAATTAAGAGATATGACGCATAAGTTAAAATGCGATTGTGTGCGATTGACGCAAAGAAATTTGTAAATCATTTCTGCGGTGTCCTTGTATAAATTTTTAGGAACTACCGCTAGACTTGTCACGGTCGGGCGGTAGAGCATAACAGGGTGACAAACTGCCATACAAGGAAAGCAGCCAACCACTAAGGGTTGCCCATTACGCTCTACCATTGAGAGAATGATCGGATTTAGATTAAAAACAAAATCCGCATATTCTTTAGGTGTGCGAATGTTACGAACAAAAAAAGCACGGTCTAATGGCGTGCTATCGTTCGCCTTGTATAAATTCAGCTTGTCACGGCTGGCAATCACTTTTTCTGATTGCAGGGAAATCATAGCGACTTTCTGGAACGCTGGCAAGCTGTGATTATTTCCATTAGTTGAAAACGTGCGGTTGTTTTTCAGTGGGTTTTGATTAATTCTGCCAACGAATAACAAGGTATCGCCATCGGTAAAACGTGAGCGTGCTTGTTGTTCATTATCGGCAAGAAGTCTGATTTTGATTTGAGGTGCGCGAATAAGCGCGAAAATGAATTGATACATTTTGCGTAACTCCAATTGTAAACACTTGAGAGTTACCGCGTAAAGTTTCGAGGCTTTGGCGGTAACGTGTAACGGTCTCGAAAACTGCGACAATTGGAACACAGCAAAGGGCGAACCTTTACCGCTACACGCTACCATTGAGAGAAAGATTGGATTTTGAATAGATAAAACAAAATCCGCAAATTCTTTGGGTGTGCGAATGTTACGCATAAAAAAACACGCTTTAGGCGTGCTCTGCGCCAATTGTAAATAAGTCGAGTTTCGAGGCTCGGCAATCGTTTTTTGCGACTGCAGGGAAATAATGCCAAATTTCACCGCACTTTGTAAAGGGTTTAAATTGTAAAAGTTTTCATCATTGCTATAATGTTGATGAATTAACTTCATATTAATTCCTAGTTTAATTGGTTGCATAAGATAATTCCTTAGTTACGCCGTAGGGTTGTTTGTTTCCCTATGGCGTTTTGTTTTATAGGGTTGATGCAAGGCTAAAAGCCACCAGCAATAAGGCGATAAAGATTAGAAATTGCATCATCTCGGTAAAGTCATTCATTGTGTTTCTCCTTTATTCCGCTCTTTCACGCTCTGCCAGTTCGGATAATCTGCCTTTCCGCTCATGATAGCCCATATCAAGATTGATTAAGGCTGTGTTCGTTGTTTGTAATGTTTTTAATAGCTTCAGTTGCGATACATTAAACGCATCTCGAACATTGCCTACAATGCTGTGTTTAGCTTTCCATTTCCGCACATTTGAACCAATAACAAGGCTATCTAGCATTTCTTGATTTTGGCTGTAGTGATAGGCTTTAGGTTTCACGCCCGCCCGCACCAATTGCGCCTTGATTGCATCGGTCATTTCCTTGTTTCGGTCTATGCTTTCCAATCTCTCTATAGTTTTTGATAGGGTGTTTTTATATATGGCAGGTGATGAAGTTCTTAGCTGTTTTTCAGCCTCAATAAAATGCTGTCTTATTGCTCGCCCTATTTCGTTCTTTTCCATTAAACATAGGTGCTTTGCCATATCTAAAGACACGATATAATCAATCAGCTTTTGCGGTCGTGCCATCGGTGAAAGCTGTTCATTATTTGCGCTCACCAATTCGGGGGAGCTCAAATTTTCTACAACCACAAAATCTTGATTTTCGATAAAGCCTGCTTGTTTGATTCTGGCTCTAATCCATGTGGAATAATCCCGCCCCACTTTTAAGAATCGGTGCACATCTCGAACATTGATTCCGCTCACGCCATTAAAACGGTTCTGCGGATTAGCTAATAGGTTGATAATTTCTGCTTTGCTTGTATCAAGCTCTGATAAATCTAGTTCAATTCTATTTTTCATTGTCTATTTCCTTACGCTGCTTTGCGCTGTTTGGTACATTGGCTGGCGTTTATTGTGTTCATTCTGATAATAGGACGGCTGGAAATTGAGCCGTCTAAAATCCTCTGAACAATCTAAATTTTTAATCGCCTATCTCCTGTTTTCTTTTTCTCATCATCTCTAAGTGTTTTTTCGTGGTGTAAAAACTCGTTTCTAATCGCTCGTTCTTCCGTAGCCCTGCTGTCATCTTCGTGAAGTCGTCTATTTCGCACTGAATCGCTACAAGGCGCTGTTCTAACACTTCAATAACCTCATCTATCGGGTATGGCTCGTTATCGCTGTATAGGCTCATAAACGTGAAGATTTGATGCGATTTTCTATAGTGTTGAATGGCTTGTTTAAGTAGAAAAAGATTGTTTTTTGCTATGGTGCATTTCACTATAAATTCTCCTCTTGGGGTTCATCGCTAAAGGTTACGTTAATCACGGCTGGCAAGGGTTTTATATCGCCCTCAAGATTGATTGTTTGTTTATCAAAGCCTAAAACTTTTGCTTGCCCCATTACGGCAGATACTGCAGAGGATAGATTGCCCTTTTTCATTGCCTCGCTGTAAATATCTTCTAGCTTGTTCAGAATGTCGCTCACAGTAATGTTATGTTCTTTGCGGTGTTCTACCTGCAATGCCTCAATCCTTGCCTTAATCTTGCTGTTTTCCATTAAATCAAAGGCTCGGCGATTGACGGTTTCAGGCTTCATATTTTCAGCGTCATAGGCTCGGCGATAGGCTTCGCTTGCGTTACCTGTTTCAATGTAAAACAGACAAAAATCACTTTGTTTAACCGTTAATTCATTCATCATTTCTTCTTCCTTTGCCTGTTAATCCACCAGCGGTAAATAATTCACATCATCTTTGTGTTCTTGATGAATAGCCAGCACTTCGATTTGCCGTTTCAAGTCGTCAATATCTGATAGCACTACACTTAATCTATCTAAAACGAACTCTAAGCCGTCTTTGTGAGTGAATGGGATTTGTACTTTCTCCCCGTCTTCGGTGGTGGCTGTTTTGGTAATTTTGCCATCTAATGTTGCATCTGCTATTTCGTAAGTTTCCTCAATAGCTCGGTAAATACTCCATAGCGTTGCATACTCGCGTTTTTCGGTGTTGGTCTGTTGATTTGTCTTAGTCATTTTTTCAGTCGCTCCTTAGTCGTTATATTGATGATTTTGGCTTACTTCATTTTGGTGCAGTACATACACGCCCACACGGTGCGATAATCCGCTTGAATCGGTTTCTTTGCGGTAAAAGGTATCAATATGAAAGCCTTTATCTCTGAGTTCCTTAATACGTGCTGGTGGAAAGTAAATTCCTAGCTCTCGCAATTCGTTCGTGCTGTATGGGCGAACATATAAGCACTGCAAAATGTATTTCTGTTGTTCATAAACGCTAGTTGTATTGATTGCCATAATTCCGCCTTATGCTGCTGGTTTAAAACTACTAAGCCACGTCATCACATCGGCATAACGCCAACGTGAAGAACGACCTATTTTTACTGGTGGTGGTAATGCACCTGCTTTAACTTGCTTGTAAATGTAAGTGTGAGAAAGTCCACCCGATAGCGTGCGAATTTCAGACATCGCAATAAGACGGTTTTGATCTGCTTGTGATAGGTTTTCCATTTATCCCCCTTGTGTTTATAAACTGAAATAATCCACTTGTTCTGTGCGGTTCGGGGGTATTGTGGTAGGGGAAATAATAGAAAAGGGGAAATTTCCCCTAAAAAGGTTTAATTTCCCCTAAATATTTTTTGCTGGTAGGTTAGTTGGTTTTAAACTCTGATATATCTACATCTTTTAGCATATCTGCAAGGTAACGACCTGAAAACGGTACTTTATAGCCTTTCTTATCAAATGCCTTTTGTATTGCCCCGTCTGAATATTTAACACCTTGAGTAGTATCATTTTCCGCTATATTTGAGCGGATTTTACACGCCACATCTTCGCCATAAGAGACGGCAATAAATAGTTTAAGTGCTTGTTTTAATCTAATTGAAACATTTTCTTTTTCTTGATTAGCAGTTTCTGTTTTTAAGTTACTACCGTTCTCTAAAATCTTAATATGCTCTGATTTTAACAATGAAAACCCTATAACCTTTTCTAGAGCTAATCGATTTACGCCAATGCATTCTAATTCTTTTTTAACTTCATCTTTTAGAGCTGTTTTTGCTGCAATGATTGCTTTAAGGGTTCTAGATACTTGATGCTCTGGCATTGTAGAGGGTGGAAGGAAATCGCAAATAGGATCATAATCCTTTAAATCAAAAAAATAATTCCCTTTTTTTAGATATTCTTTCAAATGAAAAGAAAGGAACGCAACCGCCTCTTGAGGTGAGTCGATTTTACTTAGAATCACCTCAAAAATATAAGCAAAGTTTAAATATTCATAACGCTGCGATAACTCAAAATAACTAACGGGATCTAGTAAGTTTATATTCATGCACTCTGTCGTTATAAAAAAGTATATGGAGTAAACACAAAGCGATAATTTACCCGCCCTCTTTTTAGTTGTTTACGCCTGTTTCTGCGGGTTGCTGTGTGTTTATTATTTTACCTGCTATTTTGTACAGTTCAAGTATAAAAAATCTTCGCTTTCCTTACCTGCCACCAGCATTTGAAATTTCATCTCTATTCTTCACTCTCCAATTAGCCTTATTTCTCTGTTTTTTGGTTAAAAAATAACTTTACTCATTTCATGTATCACTTTATCACTTGTTAATCACTTCTCTTTTTACTCTATTTTCTTCTTTAAAATCAAAAAGATATAAATAGTAGAAGTGAATAAGTGAATAAGTGATTAAGATTTATAAAAAAAATCACAAGGGGTATATAAAAAAATAGACAAAAAAATAACCGATAACGTTACTTGTTATCGGCTATCGGTGGTGGCTTAATCTACTATTTTTGCAGGTGCTTGGCTCTCTACAAAATCTGCCCAATCTTGCAACATCTGCGCCCTTTGCTGTAAATACTTCGCCTTATTGTAAGTCTGCCTAATTACATTTTTACCGCTATGCGATAAAGCCTTTTCTATCCAGTCTGCGTTATATTCTCGCTCATTCAATGCAGTGCTAAGTAAATGCCTTACTCCGTGCGTGGTTAGATTGCCCACTCCGTAAGATTTAACGATAGCTTGCCTTATTGCCTCTATTGTGAGGTGTCCGTCCTTAGCTTGTGCGCTAGGAAAAACAAAAGGCGTATTAAACCCTAACGCATCATTAATCATCTTCATTTTGTTAAGGATTGCGATAGCTTGACGAGAGAGTGTAACCGTATGTAATCGCCCCTCTGGTCGGTTCTTATTGCCTTTCTGTACTAAATAACTCCAAATACCTGTATCAAAATCAATATCGCTCCATTTGGCTTTTGCTATTTCGCTTGGTCGGCTGCCTGTGAGCAATGTCAGCATCACGGCATAAAAGGATATTGGCGAAAATCGCTTATTATCCCTTGCCTCATAAAACTTAACGAGAAAGCTCCGTAATTCTTCAGGTGGTATAGTGCTCATTCCTTTAGTGATAGGCTTATCAAATTCATTGCCAATATTTGCAAGGTTGTTAGTTTCAATCAGTCCACGATGCAAAGCGTAGCGCATTACAAAATTCACGTTATTGATGATTTTTCTAACCGTCTCTAACTTTCCCTCTCTCTCTAATGGCTTAAATGCGTTGATAGCTATTAAAGGCGTGATTCTGTCGATTGGATAAGCCCCTAACGCTTTCAAAATGTGGCGTTCAAATAAAGCCCACGTATCTTTCGCTGTGCGCTCGGTAAAGTTAGCTTTTAGTTTTCTATCCTCGAACCATAAATGAGCCATCTTTTCAAAAGTGCGGTTTAATTTGTCGTTAGCCTCTTGTTGTTGCTTGTCTGCATATTCCTTAGGGTCAATATCTTTAAGCAATAAGGCGCGATATTCCTCACGCTTAATGCGTGCCTCTGCAAGCCCCATTTCTTTTAAGTTGCCAATGCTAATGTTGGTGCGTTTTTTAGTGAAAGGTTTTTGATAGTTAAACCGCCATATCTTAGAGCCAGCATTTGTAAGTTCTAATGATAAGCCGTTACCATCTCTTAAGGGGAAATCGTCCGCTTTAGCAGTGCGAATCTTCGTATCGGTTAAGGGTTGAATTATGCGTGCCATAAATTTTAGTACCATCAAAAAACAGTGAATAGCTGTTATTTACCGATTTCTAAAACATTGATTTACTTAGGCGAATTTCTGTTTTTGTACTATCGTTTTTTGAAGATTTAAGCCAGATTTGGGAGTAAATCCAAAAAAAATAGTACTATCGCCAAAATATAGTACAAAAAATGTTACTAAAAATCGTTGCTGGTAGTTTACGTTCGATTACGCCAAATTACAATAAAGCCTTATTCTAACTGGGTTTTGCTGGTGGATTATTTACGTGGGTTTATGCAGGTTTATATGGATTGGCGGAGGGGAATGGGAGTTGAACCCACCCAAGAACGCTGGCGTCCTCAACAGGATTTGAAATCCTGCCACCTCACCGGAGATGACGCCCCTCCGTGGTTGAAATTGCAGTTACTTTAGCGTAAATTAATCGGCAATTCAACGTTATTTTAAACGGATTCAAAAATGACCGCACTTTTTCAACAACTACCTTCCGTTGACAAAATTCTTAAAGCACCCCAAGGCCTACAACTCATTACCGAATTTGGTCACTCTGCAGTCGTGGCAATGTGTCGAGAATTATTAACCCAAGCTCGTCAATTTATTCAAAAAAATAATCAACTTCCTGAATATTTTTCTAATTTTGACCGCACTTTTGTAGAAATTCATTCTCGCCTACAAAAACAAAACCAAGTACAAATCAAAGCGGTGCATAATCTAACTGGTACGGTGTTGCACACAAATCTTGGGCGGGCACTTTGGTCTGAAGCAGCACAACAGGCAGCCCTTTCTACGATGCAAAAAAATGTTTCGCTTGAATATGATTTAGATGAAGGTAAGCGTAGTCATCGCGATAATTACATCAGTGAATTATTATGCAAACTCACAGGTGCTGAAGCAGCCTGTATAGTGAATAACAACACCGCTGCGGTATTGTTAATGCTGGCGACCTTTGCTCAAGGTAAAGAAGTAATTATTTCTCGTGGCGAATTAATTGAAATCGGCGGCGCATTTCGTATTCCAGATATAATGGAACAAGCTGGATGCCATTTAGTGGAAGTGGGCACCACTAATCGTACCCATCTGAAAGATTATCGTAATGTTATCACTGAAAATACGGCTTTTTTAATGAAAGTGCATAGTAGCAATTATCAAATTTGTGGTTTCACCTCTTCAGTTTCAGAAGAAGAGCTTGCGGAACTAGGCCGAGAAATGAATGTGCCTGTAGTAACTGACTTAGGTAGCGGCGCATTAGTTGATTTAAGCCAATATGGCCTACCAAAAGAACCAACCGTACAAGAAAAAGTAGCACAATGTGTGGATTTGGTCTCTTTCTCTGGCGATAAATTACTTGGTGGTGTGCAAGCAGGCATTATTGTGGGTAAAAAAGAATGGATCGAACAATTACAATCCCATCCACTCAAGCGTGTATTACGTTGCGATAAAGTCATTTTAGCAGGCTTAGAAGCCACATTACGTTTATATTTAAATCCTGAAAAATTAACTGAAAAATTACCAACTCTGCGCTTACTCACGCAACCGTTAGAACAACTCAAAATAAATGCTATGCGTCTCAAAGAGCGGTTAGAATCTCGCTTAAATTCACAATTTGAAATTCAAATTGAAGATAGCCAAGCACAAATCGGTAGCGGCTCACAACCAATGGAAAGAATCCCTTCTGTGGCTGTCACTATTGCAGAAAAAACAAACATAAAACTTTCCGCACTTTCAGCTCGCTTTAAACAACTTTCTCAACCTATTATTGGCCGAATGGAAAACGGAAAAATTTGGCTAGATTTACGTAGCCTTGCAGATATTGAAACATTATTAAATACATTGGATGAACTATGATTATTGTTACTTCAGGTCACGTTGATCACGGCAAAACAGCATTATTAAAAGCATTAACTGGCACAAGCACTGCGCATTTACCAGAAGAAAAAAAACGCGGCATGACCATTGATTTGGGGTATGCCTATCTGCCTTTAGAAAACAAAGTACTTGGCTTTATTGATGTACCTGGGCATGAGAAATTCTTGTCAAATATGCTGGTGGGCTTAGGTGGCGTGCATTATGCAATGTTAATTGTCGCTGCGGATGAAGGTATTGCGGCGCAAACGAAAGAACATTTAGCAATCTTACGCCAACTGCAATTCCACGAAATTATTGTTGTCATCACAAAAGCAGATCGTACAAATTCAGAGCAAATAGAATCGTTAATCCAAACAATTAAACAAGATTACAATTTTTTACGCGATGCTAACTACTTCGTTACCTCTGCAGAAACGGGACAAGGAATTAATGAATTACGTCATTACTTAGCTAATCTACCTGAATTATCTGATACCCAGAAACCTTTCCGCTACGCAATAGACCGAGTATTCAGCGTAAAAGGGGCGGGTACCGTCGTAACAGGCACAGCCTTTTCAGGAACAGTGAAAGTAAACGATGAAATTTACCTTCCCACTGGACAGAAAGTTCGTGTAAAAGCGATTCACGCACAAAATACATCAAGCGAACAAGGTATTGCGGGGCAACGTTTAGCGTTAAATTTAAATGCTGACTTAGACCGCACACCAATGAAACGAGGCGATTGGTTATTGCAGGATGAACCTCTCTCACCAACAGATCGCATCAGTATACAAATTTTGGCTGAAGTACCATTAAATGAAAGCCAACCTGTGCATATTTATCACGGTGCGAGTCACACTACGGGTAAGCTCACCTTATTACAGGGAAAAAATGCCGCTAAAAATGACCGCACTTTGGCTGAAATCATATTAGATTCACCATTATTCTTGGCTTTCGGAGACAAACTTATTTTACGCAGTGGCGATACAAAAACCTTAATTGCTGGCGCACGAGTATTGGAAATTAACTCGCCAAAACGTCATAAACGTACTGAAGTGCGGTTAAATTTCCTAGCGAATTTAGCATTGGCAGAGAATGCTTCGCAACGCATTGCACTTACCCTTCTACATAATGCGACAACAGCACGTCAATTAATGTGGACGGAACAACTGACTTCCTTGCAATTAGATAAAGCACTCGCTGAGCGGGACGCCGTACGTTATCAAGATTGGTGTTTTAATACTAATTACGTACAAGAAAAAACGCAGCAAATTTTAACCGCGCTTAATACCTATCACGAGCAACATAATGATCAACTTGGTGTAAGCAAAGCCAGATTATATCGAATGGCGACATTGAATCAGCCAGAAAATCTAATTCATCATTTTATCGATGAAATGCTTGATGATGGACGATTACAACAAACGCGTGGCTGGATTCATCTACCAGAGCATAAAATTCAGTTTAATACTGAAGAAAAATCACGTTGGACAGATGTATTAAACGAGTTTGAAAAAGCAAGCGGTCAAGCAATTTGGGTACGAGATATGGCAAATGCGCTCGCTATTGAGGAATCTATTATGCGTAATTTTATGTATAAAGCGGGGAAACTTGGTTACCTCACGCCAATCGTGAAAGATAGATTTTTCTTAACTGAAACCATTTATGCTTATGCAAGACTCATCAAACAAATCGCAGAAGAAAAAGGAAAAGTATCCGTAAATGAAGTACGTGATAAATTGAATTTCGGGCGCAAACTTACCGTTCAACTGATGGAATATTTCGACCGAATGGGATTTTTGCGCCGCAAAGGCAATGACCATATTCTACGCGATAAGAATGTTTTTGATTTATGATTTAAAAAGGAAAAGAGTATGAAAAAAACACTCATTGCTGCATTAATTAGTTCTGTCATATTACTCACAGGCTGCCAAGATAAAGATACTGAAGCAAAAATAAAACAACTAAATCAAACAGTAGCACAACTCAGCGCTGAAAATACCAAATTAAAAGAACAAATAGAAAAAACAGTCCAGCAATTTTTGTGGAAAATGATGAAATATTTAATCAATCTGAAATTATTAAATATCCTAAATCGAAAGAATATTACCAGTCTGAAGAAACTAAAATTGAGTATTCAATTTCAACAATAAAAACCAATATTGATTGCTTAATGATCTATTGTGGAAAAAATTGACTGAAAACGAAGAAACAAAAAATATTTCTCGTGAACAATTTGTAGCACGTTATCAAACAGCTTTTGAGGAAGACAAAAAAGAAGTAAAAGAAACACCATCTTTTGGTATTTCTCATTCTATGTGGACAGATTTTGTTGGGCAAAAAGAAAAACTTGCAACCTTTGCTATTAGTTTTTATGACTATGAAGGTGGTGCTCATGGGATAAAAGGTAATCGCTATTTCACGATTGATCTAACTACACGCCATATTTTGACATTAAACGATTTATTTAATGAAAAAGATTTACCGAAAGTAAAAACGCTTTTATGGGAACAATATAATAATAGCAATAAGGAATATGAACCTGTTATTGGAGCCGATAGTTTTAATTTATCGAACAATATTTACTTAGATTCAAGAGGTGTACATTTTATTTATGATGTCTATGAAATTGCTCCTTACGCAGCAGGAGAGCAGGATTTGTTGCTCTATTTTGGGCAACTAGAAGAATTATTTAGACCTGAATTTAAGCGAAATAACTATGTAAAATTTCTTTAAGGAAACAAACAAAAAGTGCGGTGAAAATTCACCGCACTTTTTTTATTACCGTCTTGTTTTTAATAGTTTTTCAGTCAATTCATAAGCTCGAAGTTTTGCTAACTCTTTAGAAAGTTTCGCAACAAGTAAATCATGATCTACATCTGATGCATGAGATACAATGTTCTCTTCAGCTTTACGTTTTGCTTCGCGAATACGATCAGCATCTAATTCACTACCACGGATAGCAACATCTGCTAGTACCGTAACAATATTTGGTTGAACCTCTAAAAAACCACCGGAAACATAGATAACTTCTTCATTTCCATCTTGAAGGGTAAATTTAACAATACCTGGCTTAATTGCCGTTAGCAATGGTGTGTGTCCAGGGAGAATTCCTAATTCCCCCTCAACACCTGTTGCTTGAATTTGTTTTACTTCACCTTCAAAGATTTTTCGCTCTGCGCTTACTATTGTTAAATTAAATGTCGCCATTTTTGTTCTCCTTCAAATGACTTGAAGTGATTACATATTTTTGGCTTTTTCTAGCACTTCGTCGATTGAACCTACCATATAGAACGCTTGTTCTGGGATATGGTCGTAATCACCGCTTAAAATACCTTTAAAGCCGCGAATAGTTTCTTTTAATGGAACATATTTACCCGGAGTACCGTTAAATACTTCAGCAACGAAGAACGGTTGTGATAAGAAACGTTCAATTTTACGTGCACGTGCTACCACTAATTTATCTTCTTCAGATAATTCGTCCATACCAAGAATTGCGATAATATCTTTCAATTCTTTATAACGTTGTAAAATACCTTGTACACCACGAGCAATATCATAATGTTCTTGACCAACAACAAGTGGGTCTAACTGACGTGAAGTTGAATCTAATGGGTCAACCGCAGGGTAGATACCTAAAGATGCAATTTGACGACTTAATACAACGGTTGAGTCTAAGTGCGCAAAGGTTGTTGCCGGAGATGGGTCAGTTAAGTCATCTGCAGGTACGTATACCGCTTGTACAGAGGTAATAGAACCTGTTTTGGTTGAAGTGATACGTTCTTGTAACACACCCATTTCTTCTGCTAAGGTTGGTTGGTAACCTACCGCAGATGGCATACGACCTAATAACGCCGATACTTCAGTACCAGCAAGGGTATAACGATAGATATTATCCACGAAGAATAATACATCACGACCTTCATCACGGAATTTTTCTGCCATGGTTAAACCAGTTAACGCAACACGTAAACGGTTACCTGGTGGCTCATTCATCTGACCATAAACCAAAGATACTTTATCTAATACGTTAGAATCTTTCATTTCATGATAGAAGTCGTTACCTTCACGAGTACGTTCACCTACACCCGCAAATACAGAGTAACCAGAGTGCTCGATCGCGATGTTACGGATTAATTCCATCATGTTAACGGTTTTACCTACACCCGCACCACCGAATAGACCAACTTTACCACCTTTTGCGAATGGACAAATTAAGTCTATAACCTTGATACCAGTTTCTAATAATTCCGTACTGTTTGATTGTTCTTCATAGCTTGGTGCAGAACGGTGGATAGCCCAACGCTCTTCTTCACCGATTGGACCTTGTTCGTCAATTGGTTCGCCCAATACATTCATAATACGACCAAGGGTTTTTGTGCCTACCGGTACTTGAATCGGATCATTCGTGTTTTCTACTTTTAAACCACGTTTTAAACCGTCAGAAGCACCTAATGCGATACAACGTACCACACCGCCACCTAATTGTTGTTGCACCTCAAGTGTTAAACCTGATTCAACTTTTAATGCATCGTAAACTTTTGGCACTGCATCTTGTGGAAATTCAACGTCAATCACCGCACCGATGATTTGTACAATTTTTCCTGCTGACATTACCGTTCCTCTTTTCTTAAATCGCTGCCGCACCGGCTACGATTTCATTCAATTCATTTGTGATACTTGCTTGACGAGCTTTGTTATACACCAACCGCAGATCATTAATTAAATTACCTGCATTATCAGTTGCTGCTTTCATTGCTACCATTCGAGCCGCTTGTTCTGAAGCTAAATTATCTACAACCGCTTGATAAATTTGGGATTCTAAATAACGAACTAAAAGACTATCTAATAGTATTTTTGGTTCTGGCTCATAAAGATAATCCCAAGTCTGTTGTCTTTCATTTAAATGATCGTCTTTAGATTCTGGTAAAGGAACTAATTGTTGTACAACAGGTTTTTGCGACATCGTATTAACAAATTTATTGTATGCAATATAAACTGCATCAATTTCACCATTACGATAAGCATCAAACATTGTATTTGCAACACCAATTAATTCTTCTAGAGCAGGCGTATCGCCTAAACCAGAAAGTTGACCTTTGATATTAAATCCAAAGGAACGGAAAAAACTAATCCCTTTTGAACCTATTAAGCCCAAATCTGTAGAGATATTTTGTTCTTTCCAATTTTTGATTTGGTTAAGTGTGGTTTTGAATAAATTAACATTTAATCCACCACACATACCACGATCTGTTGAAATAACCAAGATACCGATTTTCTTCACTTCACGCTCAACTAAGAACGGATGTTTATAACCGATACTTGCTTTAGACACATGACTAATAACGTTACGGATAGTTTCAGAATACGGACGAGATGCAGCCATACGATCCTGCGTTTTACGCATTTTCGAGGTCGCCACCATTTCCATTGCCTTAGTAATTTTTTGTGTACTTTGTACACTGGCAATTTTGGTTTTTATCTCTTTTGCACCTGCCATCTTATCTCTCCGTTACTACCAAGCACTATTCGCTTTAAAACTATCTAAAATACCTTTTAATGTATCTTTGATTTCGTCATTATAGTTACCGGTTTTAGTAAGCTCTTGCATAAACTCAGCGTGATTACGGTTAGAATAATCTAAAAGTGCGGTCTCAAAACTTGCAATTTTTGATAATTCCACGTCATCCAAATAACCAAATTCAACAGCAAACAATACAACCGCTTGTTCTGCAACAGATAATGGAGCAAATTGTTTTTGTTTTAATAATTCAGTTACTTTTTCACCGTGAGAAAGTTGCTTACGAGTCGCATCATCTAGATCTGATGCAAACTGTGCAAACGCTGCTAATTCACGATATTGAGCTAGCGCGGTACGAATACCACCCGCTAATTTCTTAATAACTTTAGTTTGCGCTGAACCACCAACACGAGATACCGAAATACCTGGGTTTACCGCAGGACGAATACCTGAGTTAAACAAGTTAGATTCTAAGAAGATCTGACCATCAGTAATAGAAATTACGTTGGTTGGAACAAATGCAGATACGTCACCAGCTTGGGTTTCAATAATCGGAAGTGCGGTTAAAGAACCTGTTTTTCCTTTCACTTCACCTTTAGTGAATTTTTCTACGTAATCTTCGTTTACGCGAGAAGCACGTTCTAGTAAACGAGAATGTAAATAGAACACATCACCTGGGTAAGCTTCACGACCTGGTGGACGACGTAATAATAATGAAATTTGACGATAAGCTACGGCTTGTTTTGATAAATCATCATAAACAATCAATGCATCTTCACCGCGATCACGGAAATATTCACCCATCGCACAACCAGCATAAGGTGCTAAATATTGTAACGCTGCTGATTCAGACGCAGATGCGGCTACCACGATAGTATTTGCAAGCGCACCATGTTCTTCTAATTTACGCACAACATTTGCGATAGTAGAGGCTTTTTGACCAATCGCAACATAGATACATTTAATACCAGAATTACGTTGGTTAATAATAGCGTCAATTGCTAACGCAGTTTTACCCGTTTGGCGGTCACCGATGATTAATTCACGTTGACCACGGCCGATTGGCACCATTGAATCAACGGCTTTATAACCGGTTTGAACAGGTTGATCAACAGAACGACGATCAATAACGCCTGGCGCAATCACTTCTACTGGTGAGAAACCATCATTTTCAATTTCGCCTTTACCATCGATTGGTTGACCAAGCGTATTAACTACACGACCTAATAAACCACGACCAACTGGTACTTCAAGAATACGACCTGTACATTGAACTTCCATACCTTCCGCTAAATCTGCGTAAGGTCCCATAACTACAGCACCAACAGAATCGCGTTCAAGGTTAAGTGCCATCGCATAACGATTACCTGGTAAGGCGATCATTTCACCTTGCATCACATCGCTTAAACCGTGGATGCGAATAATACCATCGCTTACAGAAACAATTGTCCCTGTATTACGCGCTTCACTGACCACGTCGAATTGAGCGATGCGTTTTTTAATCAATTCACTAATTTCAGTTGAATTTAGTTGCATCTTGTATTCCTCTTATAATTGCAACTCGTTTGCGAGACGAGTAAGTTGCCCACGGCTACTTCCGTCAATCACAAAATCTTCAGTACGAACAATCACACCAGCAATAAGTGCGTTATCCACGTTGCAATTTAATTTCACTTTGCGAGCTAATCTTTTTTCCATTGCAGCTGCAATTTTTTCGATTTGTGTTGCATTCAATGGTTGCGCAGACGTTACTTCAACTTCTGCAATAGCTTGATGCTCCTCTACGTGATGTTTAAATTCTTCAAACACCGCAGGAATAGCACTCAAACGCTTATTTTCAGCCATTAACCGAATAAGATTTTGCCCATATTGATCCAATTGTTCGCCACAAATAGAAATAACTGTATCAGCTAATTTCTGTGCAGAAAGAGAACTACTTAAGTAAGCTTTTACCGTTTCATCTTCAGCTACGGCTGCAGCAAAACCTAACATTTCAGTCCATTTTTCGACCGCACTTTGTTCAATGGCAAAGTCGAATGCAGCTTTTGCATAAGGGCGAGCTATTGTAGTTAATTCTGACATAAGCTAAGCCTCTTATAACTCTGCAACTAATTTATCAATAATGTCATTGTTTGCCGCTTCATCAATAGAACGACCCACAATTTTCTCAGCACCAGCCACTGCTAATGAAGCCACTTTAAGACGTAATTCTTCTTGAACACGTTTACGTTCTGCTTCTACTTCTGCATAACCTTGAGCAATAATTTTTGCTTTTAGTTCTTCGGCTTCAGCTTTCACTTCGTCTAATACTTCATTGCGACGTTTATTCGCTGCATCTAAAATGTCTTGAGCTTGTACTTTTGCAGCTGAAAGTTCTTGTTCAACAAGATTTTTCGTATCTGCTTGCTCTTTTTTAGCTGCTTCAGCTGACGCTAAAGCGTTCGCAATTTGGCTTTGACGTGTTTCAATCGCATTAATAATTGGTGGCCAAACTAACTTCATGCAAAACCACACGAAAAGTGCGAATGCGATAAGTTGACCAATCAATGTTGCATTTAAATTCACAACGTCCTCCTTACTATGCTTGTTTTACGTTGATAAGCAAATAAGGTTATTAGTGTAATAAACCGATGAATGGGTTTGCGAAAATGAAAAGTAATGAAATACCAACAGCAATCATTGCAATCGCATCTAAAAGACCAGCTACGATAAACATTTTAGTTTGTAAGCTAGATGCTAATTCTGGTTGGCGAGCTGATGATTCTAAGAATTTACCACCTAGAATAGCAAAGCCAATTGCAGTACCTAATGCAGCAAATGCAAGAAGAATTGATGCACCGATGATTGTAGCTGTAATTACAGTTTCCATAATTTTCTCCAATAGAAGTTAAGTTTTAGCCCTAGAGCCAGTTAATAAAAAATGATTAATGATCTGCTTTGTTATAAGCAATACTTAAATAAACAACCGTCAACATCATAAAGATGAAAGCCTGCAAGGTAATAACCAAAATATGGAAAATAGCCCAAGCAAGATGTAACGGAATCCCTAATGCTGCAATGGCCATATTAGCGGAATACATTACAGCGATAAGAATAAAGATCAATTCCCCTGCATACATGTTACCAAACAAACGGAATGCGAGTGAAATTGGTTTAGCCAATAAAGTCACCGTTTCAAGAATAAAGTTAACAGGAATAAACGCCCAATGGTTGAATGGATGAAGCGTATATTCTTTAACTAACCCTTTGAATCCTTTAGATTTTACTGTGTAGAAAAGAATTAAAAAGAAAACGCAAATGGACATACCCAAAGTTGCACTAATATCTGCTGTCGGCACTGCACGAAGATAATGAATACCGAATAAACCTGCAAATTGAGGTAAGAAATCAACAGGAATTAAGTCGATAGCATTCATGATGAATACCCAACAGAAAATTGTTAATGCAAGTGGCGCAACTACGTTACGTGGACCATGAAAATTTTCTTTCACGATACCATTAACCCATTCCACAACAATTTCAACTAAGCATTGCATTTTTCCTGGAACGCCAGTTGTTGCTTTTTTCCCTACTCGAGAAAAAATAAATAGGAAAATAACCGCAGCAAGAATAGAAAAGAACAACGTATCTATATGAACATTCCAAAATCCATCCCCTGTTTTGAGAAAGGATAAATGGTGGCTAATGTATTCCGATGTTGTTTGTCCAGACATAATAAACCCTTAGTACAAGTATAAAAATCAAATTCGGCGAAGCAAAAATAGAACTAAATTATTCAACATTAATGCAATAAAGAAACCACTAAAAAAAATAATAAAATTTGTAACCGAAAAGTATTTAAATAAAATACTAATAAAAACAATGGTTAAAACAAACTTTATTGCTTCTCCTTTATAAAGTGCGGTTAATTTTGTGGCTAAATGTTGTTTTCTATAAAAAACCACATACACAAAAACACCGAAAGGAATTAATGCAGAAAGAAATCCGAATAAAAAATCAAGCGCACTTTTCATTTGCCATAAAGCAAAAAAACAAGCCAATAGCAGCATAATGACTATTTCAATAAAAATAGCTTTTTGATACTGAACTTTCGCTTGTTGTACAATTCTCGACATTTTTAAAACCTTAAAATGTTTTAATTATACATTTGATCAAATTAGATTCAACTTAAAAAGCACTGAAAAACGTTAACTAAATCACACTTTTAGAAAATTTTTTACAAAATTGTAACTATTTAACGCAAAACGATTAAATGTCGTTCACCTATAAGTTCTGGAACATGTAATTCAATCACTTCTTGAATAGTATATTTTTTATTCAATTCATTAATTTCATCTTCCTGATAAATACCTTTTAATGCATAAAAATATCCATTTTCTTTTGGTAAATGATGACACCAATCTGTCATATCTTTTAACGAAGCAAAAGCACGACTTAATACACCATCAAATTTATCTTCAGGTTGGTATTCTTCTACTCGACTTAAAATAGGGGTTACATTAGTTAGTCCAAGCTCACGTATAGCATTTCGAATAAAACTAATGCGCTTACCTAAACTATCAAGGAGGACAAATTGTTTGGAAGGATTAATAATTGCCAAAGGTAAACCAGGTAAGCCAGGGCCAGTACCGACATCAATAAAACGATCACTTTGTAAATAAGGACTTACTACAAGACTATCTAAAATATGTTTAACTAACATTTCTTGTGGATCACGAACTGACGTCAAATTATAAGCTTTATTCCATTTATTGAGTAAATTGACTAGATCAATAAGCTGCTGAATTTGTTGATCACTTATTTTTATATTTGTTTGCGCAAGTAAACTGACTAATTTGGCTTTCATATTTATTATCTCTTTGGAAAATTGCGCTATTTTACTTAAAAGTGCGGTAGATTTCCTTAATGTTTTTTTGTTGCAGCCAAAATTCCGTCAAGATTTGTTTCCAACCAATCCACCAACTCAAACATTTTATTGGACGCCTGCGAGCCGAATTCTGTTAAGGTGTAATCCACTTGTGGCGGCACTGTGTTATAGGATTTGCGAATTAACATGCCGTCCGCTTCCAGCTCCTGCAAGGTTTTTGTCAACATACGTTCACTCACGCCATCAATAGCTCGGCGAAGTTCACTAAAACGCTTGGTACCAGAATGCAAACTCACCAACACTAATGCCCCCCAACGACTGGTTAAATGCTGCAAAATTTGTCGGGAAGGACAGGCAGAAGCCAACACATTGCCACGCTCAACACTTTTTTTCATTTTTATTTCATTAAAAATCAATAGATTAAAAATTATTTTCAAAAAATTTCAAAACTTACGTTTATGTAAGTACTTCTCAAAAGTAAGTATTGAAATATAATACGTCACATCAAGCGAACAATCAAATGTTCAAATATAATTTCAACTTAGCAAGAAGGAAAACATCATGACAACTAAAACTATCGCAATTACTGGTGCAACAGGTCAATTTGGCGCAATTGCATTAGACTTATTAAAAGCAAAACAAGCAAACGTTATTGCTCTTGTGCGTAATCCTGCAAAAATTTCAGATGTAGAAGCCCGCCAATTTGATTATTCAAAAACTGAAGGAAAAGTAGAAGCATTACAAGGCGTGGATACGTTAATTTTAGTATCAAGCAGTGAAGTGGGACAGCGTATTCAACAACATAAAAATGTCATTGAAGCAGCAAAAAAAGCAGGCGTGAAACATATTATTTATACCAGCTTACTTGGTGCAACTAACGACAACACAGTGAAATCCCTTGCTGGTGAGCACGTTGAAACTAAATCTGCATTAAAATCTTCGGGCATTACTTACACCATTTTACGCAATGGTTGGTATACAGAAAACTACACTGAATCAGTTCCAGCAGCATTAGCAAACAATGCTTTCTATGGTTCAGCAAAAACAGGCAAAATTTCATCCGCACTTCGTGCAGAACTTGCGGAAGCAGCAGTCAATGTCGCGTTAGGTGAAGGCCATTAAAATCAAACTTACGAACTTGCCGGATCAACCAGCTGGACGTTAGCTGATCTTGCAGCAGAAATCAGCAAACAAACAGGTAAAGATATCCCTTACGTGGATATTCCTGCAGCAGATTATGCCGCAGCACTTGTACAAGCAGGATTAGATGAAGACTTTGCAGGCTTAATTGCACAATGGGATGTAGATGCGTCAAACGGTGCATTATTCTCAGAAGACAAAACCCTTGAGAAATTACTTGGCCGTCCAACAGTAGGATTGGATGTAGCAGTGAAACAGGCTATTGCCCATTAATTATATTTTTTTAAATTAGTCTATAAAAAATGCGGTGAAAATTCACCGCACTTTTACTTTCAAACACAGAAAATCTTATTCCCCACGTTTCAACATTCCTTGTTTTTTCAAATTCACCAGAATAATTGAAATTGCTGCAGGGGTGATACCTGAAATTCGGCTTGCTTGACCAATAGAAACCGGACGATGCTGTTCCAACTTCGCACGTACTTCATTAGATAAACCAGACACTTTGCTGTAATCAAAGTTAGCCGGAATAGCCGTATTTTCGTGGCGTTTTTGTTTTTCAATTTCTTCTTGTTGATGCTCAATATAACCTTGATACTTAATAGCAATTTCCACTTGTTCTACGGCTTCTCTATCTTCCATTGCCGGTTTATACGGCGTTAAAGAAGTCAAAATATCGTAGGTCATTTCCGGACGGCGTAATAAATCTTCACCGTTGGCTTCACGCACAAGTGGACTACCAAGTACTTTATTGGCTTCTTCTAAATATTCAGAACGCGGATGCAACCAAATGCTGCATAAGCGTTGGCGTTCCTGTTCAATATTTTCCATTTTTTGATTAAAGCGCGCCCAACGAGCATCATCAATCAAACCTAATTTATGGGCAATCGGCGTTAAACGAATATCTGCATTGTCTTCACGTAATAACAAACGATATTCCGCACGAGAAGTAAATACGCGATATGGTTCTTTGGTACCAAGCGTGCAAAGGTCGTCAACCAATACGCCAGTATAAGATTGATCACGGCGTGGATACCATGCATCTTTTTCTTGTACATAAAGACCAGCATTAATCCCCGCTAATAAGCCTTGAGCTGCCGCTTCTTCATAACCCGTTGTACCGTTAATTTGACCTGCGAAAAATAAACCCGAAATCGATTTAGTTTCTAACGTTGGTTTTAAGTCACGTGGATCAAAATAATCATACTCAATCGCATAACCTGGTTTAATGATGCGCGCTTTTTCCAAACCTTTCATGGAATTTACAATGCCCATTTGCACATCAAATGGTAAACTGGTAGAAATTCCATTTGGATACACTTCATTACTGGTTAATCCTTCTGGTTCCAAATAAATTTGATGTGAATTACGATCCGCAAAACGCATCACTTTATCTTCAATGGATGGGCAATAACGTGGACCAATTCCTTCAATCACACCGGTATACATTGGACTACGATCCAAGTTATTACGGATCACTTCATGAGTTTTTTCATTGGTATGGGTAATATAACAAGGAATTTGTTGAGGGTGATCAGAAACAGATCCCATAAAAGAAAACACAGGTAAAACAGCATCACCATGTTGTTTAGCTAAAATATCAAAATTGATCGTACGCGCATCAATACGTGGTGGTGTACCTGTTTTAAGGCGATCCACACGTAATCCGAGATCCCTTAATCGATGAGAAAGATTTACAGAAGCAGGATCTCCAGCACGACCACCTTCATAATTTTCCAAACCTATATGAATTTTACCAGCTAAGAAAGTACCTGCAGTTAATACCACTGATTTAGCACGAAAAGTTAATCCCATTTTTGTGCTAACGCCTGTAACTCGATCTTGCTCAATAAGAATATCTGTCGCTTCTTGTTGGAAAATATCTAAATTAGGTTGATTTTCTAATGTAGTACGAACAGCTTGGCGATATAAAACTCTGTCAGCTTGAGCACGAGTAGCACGCACTGCTGGGCCTTTACTGCTATTTAAAGTACGAAATTGAATTCCTGCTTTATCTGCAGCATGCGCCATTAAACCGCCCATCGCATCGATTTCTTTTACTAAATGACCTTTACCAATCCCACCAATTGCAGGGTTACAAGACATTTGCCCTAAAGTATCTACATTATGCGTTAATAAAAGGGTTTTTAATCCCATTCGAGCTGGTGCAAGCGCAGCTTCTGTACCCGCATGGCCACCACCGATCACAATCACATCATAAGTTTCAGTGTAAAACATATCTATCTCTATTTATTCGAATCAAAAAATTGGTGTTATTTTACAGAAATTTAAAACACCTGACAAAAAAGAATAGATCTATTGATCCTTTGAAAGATCACGTTTGTATTAGTAAATAAGATCTCTTTTTATATATAAAGATCTTATTATTGTTACTATTAAGATCCTTTGTGGTTGTTAGTAACCTTATTTGATCCTTATGGAAACAGGTGTTATAGGATCTAAAGATCTTGTGAAAATGCGATCATTTTCTTTAAAAATCTTGTGTGTAAAATGGAAAGTTATTAACAACTTTATTTTTTCTCAAAGTTACCAAGTGAGTAAAAACAGTTTTATGACAGATTATTTATGAGTTATCCACAGATAAAAATGAATTTTTATTGAAATCTCTATAATTTAGCTTTTTTTAAACAATTAATTTTATTAAATGTAAGTTTTATGATTTGACTTTGTAGTTACTACAGGTTTTATGCTTCCTTCAAATCAAATAGTTAAGGAAATAAAATGAAAGAAGTTTCTATACTAAAAAATCATACTCCTAAAGAATATCAGCTACATACATCTTGCCCTCATAGTCAAATTTTTAAAAATAGAATGGTATTGTGCATTAGTTTTACAATTATTACTTTTTATATGGTAGTTGAGTTTTTAGGGGGATATTGGTTTAACAGTCTTACCTTGACGGCTGATGCTGGACATATGGCAAATGATAGTTTATCTATTTTTTTAGCGTGGATTGGGTTATTTTTAAGCCTAAAGTGGCAAAAATGGTTTGCATTAATCAATGGAATTTCATTAATTTGGGTATCTATTTGGATTTTTATTGAGGCTGTAACACGTTGGCAGTCTCCGATAGAAATAGCCGCTTTGCCAATGTTAGGTGTAGCTTTACTAGGGTTTGGCATTAATTTATTGGTAGCTTGGATAATGTTAAAAAGTAATCACCATAATCTGAATATTAGAGCAGCGTATTTACATGTTTTAGTAGATTTATTTGGTTCGGTTGTTACTATTATTGCAGGGATAAGTGTCTGGTGGTTAAATTGGCAGTGGGTTGATGTAGTTGCTAGTGGTATCTTAAGTATTTTTGTATTACACAGCGGTATTTCTACAGTTTTTCAAGCTATTAAATCCTTATATAGCAGCGATGACAATTCATTGCCGAATGATCATTCTCATTAAAGTAAAAAATTGCTTGAGGAAATAATGAAAATTAATGAATTAAGTAAATCTACACATACTAATATTGAAACTATTCGCTACTATGAGAAACAAGGAGTATTACCTCCACCTAAGCGATTGGCTAATGGTTATCGATTTTATGATGAAGAGAGTATAGAGCAATTAAACTTTATAAAAAAATGTCGAATGTTGGGCTTCTCTTTAGAGAATATTCGGGAACTCAATCATATTAGATTTAGTACGAAAGATCATTATCAAGCAGATCAATTAGTACTTAATCAGCTTATTCAAGTAGAAAATAAAATATCTCAATTATTAGAAATTAAAGCTTTTTTGCAGTCTATTGTTACTGAAAATGAACATAATGAAGAAGAATGTAAAGCAATAGAAGGGTTGAAAAGCGAATGCAATTTGTAAAAGAAAGAAGATAGATTTATAAAAATACTTAAAAATTTGACCGCACTTTAGAAGAAAAATACCACCTAAATTTTGATATTCAGGCGGCATTTTATTTTTCTAATTATTATAGCCAGACAAAAGTCTGGCTATAATAACCATATGCTATGCGTATGGAGCCAAATAGCTTAAGCGATGAACAGAAAAAATCCTCGCTATATAATGAACAAGGCTGACAACCAAAATTCAACATATAGGAGGATTATCATGGTAAGTAAAACCAGTGACGATTCAAGTCTATCACACACAAAATGGAACTGTAAGTATCACATTGTATTTATCCCGAAGTATAGAAGAAAAGCAATTTATGGAAAGTTAAGAGCAGATATAGGTCAAATATTGAGGCAGTTATGTGACTATAAAAATGTGGAGATAATAGAAGCGCATGCAATGCCAGACCATATCCATATGCTCTTAAAAATCCCAGCTAAAATATCAGTATCAGGTTTTATGGGCTATCTGAAGGGGAAGTCAGCGCTGATGATTTTTGAAAGACACGCGAACTTAAAATATAGATATGGAAATAGGCATTTCTGGGCGAAAGGATTTTTTGTAAGCACAGTAGGGTTAAATACAAAAGTGGTAGAGGATTATATAAGAAACCAAGAAAAAGAAGATATGGTTCAAGATAATTTATCAACGAAAGAACATGTTGACCCCTTTAAGGGTTAATCAAGGAAATAATTAGACGCGGTTGTCAGTTCTCACAAGCCCCTTAAGTGGCTTGTGAAGTATAGGCTCTTATAGGGGAGCCTAAAAACCGCACGTTTTACGTGCGGATTGTTATTTAGATAAATCAATTTGATATACAGCAAATCCAACCTCATCTGTACCCACTTGTTTCATTGGATACTGTGCTTTTTCTTTGATGAATTGAGCTGCCTGTTCGCTTGGTGAGGTTTCAAAACGAACATCTAATTTATCGTTGCCTTTAATTGGCGTAAAGCGCCAGTTTTTATCCGCGCTAGGGTTTACAGAACCTTCTTTTTCACTGGTTACTTTAATGTAATCAGCTAAAATTTGACGGTTTTCATCTGGTGATGCGTAAACAATATGTTGATCGCCAGTGCCTGGGAATTTATTACCATAAGCACGATAGTTATTTGTTGCAATCAAGAATTCTGCTTTTGGATCAACCGGTTTGCCTTGATAAGTGAGGTTCACTACACGATGCGATTCTGGGTTAATTAATTTACATTCGCCATCATAACGAGTAGGTTTGGTTAGATCGTATTCATAATTGACACCATCAATCACATCAAAGTTGTAAGTGCGGAAACCTTCCCAGTCGATTAATGATTGTGGTTTATCACTTGTAGGGTCAATTTGTTTAAACATACCAGCACTACATTCTAACCATTCTTTTAATTGTTCGCCCGTGGCTTTAACAACTACTAATGTATTTGGATAGAGATATAAGTCCGCAGCATTACGGAAAGTTAATTCACCTTTATTTACTTCGGTATAACCTGTTGGGTCATTTTTACGACCACCTGCTTTAAATGGTGCGCCTGCACTTAAAATAGGTAAGCCAGCCATTGCTGCAACACTTGGTGCAACTTTTTCTACATAGGTTTTTTGTGCTTGGTTCACAATTTGAATGGTTGGATCATCTTGTACTAATGCAAGATAGCTGTACATATTATCTGTTGCTTTACCAATAGGTTGAGAAACAAATTTACGTGTTGCTTCGTGAACTGGTTTTAAAAGTGCGGTAATTTCTGGGTCATTTTCTGCAAGCGCTTTTTTATTTTCTGCATCATAGATTGGACGAAGAACCGCTTTTCCAGAGGTAACAATCCATTTGCCTTTGTGTTCTGTTAATCCTAAATCAACCACGCTGATATTATTTGCCCAGTAACCAGCCATACTTTCTGGTACGCCTTTTACTGTACCATTTACGATGTCTGCATTTGGTGATTTCGCAAATTCTTTATTTGGGAATAAACGGTGTGAGTGACCAAAAATAACCGCATCAATATGTGGAACATCAGCTAGATAGAATGCAGAGTTTTCAGCACCTTCTTGATAAGGTTCATCAGATGGGCCTGTGTGAGCTAATGCAACGACAATATCAGCCCCTTTTTTCTTCATTTCAGGTACATATTTTTGTGCTGTTTTTACAATATCACGGGTTTCAACTTTGCCTTGAAGGTTCGCTTTATCCCAAACCATAATTTGCGGTGGCACAAAACCTATGTAACCAATTTTTAATTTATGTGTTTTACCTTGATTATCCACCACAGATTTTTCTTGAATGACATAAGGTGTGAAATAAGGTTCTTCAGTTCTGACTTTTACTACGTTCGCATTCACAATTGGGAATTTAGCTTGTTTAATACAGTCAGCCAAATAATCTAAACCATAGTTAAACTCGTGGTTACCTAAAGTTCCTACTTCATAGTGCATAGCATTTAAGCAATCAACCGCAGGGTTAGATTTGCCTTCTTTATAGCCTTGTGCTGCTTGATAATCAGCAATAGGGTTACCTTGAATTAAATCCCCGTTATCAACCAATACGCTATTTTTTACTTCAGCACGTGCTTGACGAATAAGGCTTGCTGCACGAGTAAAACCGAATTTCTCGGTTGGGGCGTCTTTATAATAATCAAAGTCTGTTAAGAAACTGTGAACGTCAGTAGTAGCAACAATACGTAAATCTACATCATGTTTACCTTTTGCTGTCGCAAAACGGCTTGCACTTAATGCAAGAATACTGCTTGCACCGATTTGAATAAAATGACGTCTATTAATCATTGAGTTTTCCTTATAAGGTGGGTAGATATTGCCTTTATTCTAAGAAAAATAGAGGATTCTTAAAAGAAAGGAGTAAAAATATTTTTATTTAATTAAGCTAATAATCTTTGTATTAAAGAAGTATAAATATTAACCCCAGTAAGCAATTGATTTTCATCAAAATCAAATTCAGCTTCGTGATGACCTGCTGTGCGGTCTGCACCAAGAATAAAGTAAATGGCTTTACCCCCGTGTTCTTGTACACGTCTACCTAAGATAGTCGCATCTTCACTTGCATTGAAAGCATAATCTGAATTTACGTTATTTATTTGTGGTTGTTCAAGAGATATTTCTTCGATAAGTTTTATAAGTTCAACATCGTTATTCATATCCACGGCTTCACCTACGATTTCAGTTTCATATGCTACATCAAAACTTATGGAGATACCTTTGGCTATTTGCATGACTTGTTCAGTCATGTATTCATTAATTGCTTTATTTTCTCCCCGCACTTCCAATTGTAATTCAGCAGAAGATGGAATGACATTTCGTCCTTCACCCGCTTTTAGCACACCCACATTAATTCTTGTCATGCCTTCACCATGGCGTGCAATACCATGAAGTTGAGTGACTGTATGCGCTGCAGCTAATAAGGCATTACGACCTAAATGGGGCGCAGCACCTGCGTGAGCCGGTTTACCTTTGTAGCGAATATCAATTTTTGTAGTGGAAAGAAAATTTCTTGGATTAGCAATAACTGTGCCTGTATTCGCGCAAAAACTAATGTGTGAAGAAGCAAAATAATCTACATCATCAATTATGCCACTTTGTGCAATGGCTGCTGCACCACGAACACCTTCTTCTGCTGGTTGGAATACAATTTTTACTTTTCCAGTGAGTTTATCTTTGTTCTGAGCGATCCATAATGCAATACCTAAACCTATTGTAATATGTGAATCATGTCCACAAGCATGCATAAAACCATCGTTAATTGAGACAAAACCTTCTTTATTTGGAATATGCTCGGGTGAACGAGTTTCCGTTACATTCACACAGTCTATATCAAAACGTAATGCAATAGTTTTTCCTGGTTTACCTGAATCAAATAATGCCACACAACCAGTGTACCCTTCCATTTTTTCGAGCCATTTTTCATTTGCTCCATAGGCTTTTGCATTAGCTAAACCTTTATCTACTACGGCTTGTTTTCGTCCACGAACAAAGTCCAGATTTATAACTTGTTTGCCAAGAAAAATTTCAAAACAACCTAAGTCTTCCAAGTAATCCGCAATGCGAGAAGTTGTCCAAAATTCACTCCAACCAATTTCTGGAAAACGATGAAATTCACGCCGCCATTTAACAAGTTGATTTAAATCTAAGTTCATTTTTTTCTCCTTTAAAAGTCTATAAAAACAGACCGCATTTAAATAAAGTGCGGCCAATTTTTTACTATTTCTACAACATAAATAATGCTAAGAATAAAACAGCAAGTATCATGCCTGGTGCGGTACGTTTTACCATTTCTACTGGGCTTACCATCGCAAGGCCTGCACAAACAATGGTTACACCTGCAATTGGTGAAGCTGTACGACCAATTGCACCAGCAATAGCTGCTGCCATACCAAGATTTACATGAGTGTAGCCGAATTCTACCGCATGTGGCGTGACAGCACTGTTAAAGGCAATCGCTGCCGCATCGCCAGAACCTGTAATTAACCCCATTAAGAATGGTCCAATTGTTGCACCCCAACGTACAAATTCGTTGGATTCTTTTAAGAAAGAAATTGCAGCATCCACTGCGCCCGTAGATTTTAATCCTGCTACAAATACACTGGCTGCAATGATGATACCAAGCACGTTTGCATAAGAATTTCCCATACCATTGAAAAATTCTTCAGTGATTTTTACTGGAGAAATACGAGTTACGATAATGCCGTAAATTGCACCAATCAGCATCGCTTGAGGAACGCCCATTTTAGTCCATTCAAGACCCGGTACTTGTTGTAATGACGTTCCACCAATCACTAAAATAACTAATGGTATTAATGGTGCAAGGGCATAAAGTACATTGACGCCTTCAACAACTTTAATTTCATTTTCTTTTTGTTCTGCAAGATAAGCTTTACGATGTTGTTCACCATAATCTTTAAAAACAAGCGCAAGAATTGTTAAAACAACCGCACCTATAGCTCCTGCAATCATGTTATATGGTGCATGTGAAAGGTTTACTTGAGCGATAGTTAAGCCTGACATTTCACTAATCATTGCTGAGTGAGAAGAACCTGGGCTCATCATTGATCCAAAAGTCCCTGCTAAAATAGCTGCACCAGCAGTAGCTGGTCGAACACCCGCACTTTTTAAAACGGGAATTAATGTTGCGCCAACCGCAGCAGCACAACCAGCAGCAGAAGGAATAGCAATATTGATGAAAAAGGTGATGACTGTTGCAATCGGAATTAAGAAGAATTTTAATCCGCTTAATGGTTTAGTAAGTAAATGAACTAGATGAGTATCACATTGAGTGTATTTCATCACGTAAGCAAAACCCATACTAGAACAGATCGCCATAATTAATCCGCCCGATGTCATGCTTTTGGCAAAAGCATCTAATGCGCCCATTGGATTAAGCGTCAGAATGGACATAATTAAACCGACACCAATCAAAACGGTTCGGGTTTCGGCTTTTTTAATCAGAAAATAAATTGTGGCAATAATACCAATCACTGCAACGATGGATTTAAATAATTCCATTATATGTTCCCTTTAAGTTAATAAGAAAAAGTTGTATTGATATCAAATGTGCCACATTCCATATTTTCACTGAAACACAAAATAGGATTTTCGCCCAGCACAGTTGCCATTTCATTTTGTATATGAAGCGCAGAACCTTCAGGTAATGCATATACAAATGCATTTGGATTAACGAGTAAAAATTCTGCCAAACGTTCTTCTCGGCTTTCGCCATTGTGGCCTTGCATTTTACCTGAAATAAAGTGCGGATTAATTTGATGAGGAAAAAGTTGTAATGCTTGAAATGAAGGAGGATAAGTAATCGGCATATCATTAGTTGTCATAATAGATGCGCCCGCTACATTGGCGCCAGCACTCCAACCAAAATAAGGCGTACCGTTATTTACTTTTTCACGAATGATATCAATCAGATTGTGTTCATAAAGTTGTTTTAACAAACAAAATGTATTCCCGCCGCCAATAGCGATGACATCTGCTTGTTCAATAATATCTCGATGCTGTTTACCATGATGAACGGAAACAATATTCATCCCTAAATCAGAAAGTGCATTTTGCACAGTTTTTTCATATTCATCAAAAGTGCGGCGTACCCCAGCATAAGGCACAAAAGCAATTGTTTTACCACGATAATCAGCCAAGAAATTTTGTAACCAAGGTATGGTATGTTCAAGATAACCTGTGTTCTTGTATTTTGAGCTACTGAGCAGTAACATGTTTTTCATTTTCTACTCCTTTTTAGAGGCATTTAGTAATACCGATATTACGCTTAGAAAAGGTTAATTTTCAACGAAAAATTATTATTGTTTGACGAATATCAAAAAATAAACCGTATCAGGAGAAAACTATGTCAATTAATCTTAATCGTGTTCAAAATTTAATTGAAAAACTGGCTTTTATTTCATGTTATATCAGTGAAAATGAGACCATCCGTGCGATTTTAATCTTTATGTTGACCGCACTTTCCTTTGTCATGGTTAAACGTTACACCCGAAAACTCGGCCAACAAACAGAATTTCAGCCTATTTTGTTAAGAGTATTGTCCTAAATAAAAAGAACGGTTGAAAACAATTAAATTTTCAACCGCTCTTTTGTACTTAGCTTATTACTACTCGAAAGAGCCTACATTAAGATGTGGGCGTTTCTTTTTTAATTAGCTTGTGATTTTTTAAGATCAAATTTGTAAGAAACAAAACCATACAATGTCCAACCAATAAAGGTCACAATTGAACCATATAACATCGCTTGTTCACCGGCTGCATAAAGTGCATATATACTATAGAGTGAACCAATAAAGGCAACAAAAACGGTTGTTTTATATTTTTGTGGTGTAACATTCTCTGCTTTCAATAACACTGCAAGTGCAGCCATTGAGAGCAAGTATGGAATAACGTTTGTTACTACCGCTAAGTCCACCAACACATTGAATTGTTTATTTAATGATGGGCTGATTGTCATTAAAGAGAGTAAAGTTTGTAACGCAGTAATGGTAATCATACCAACAACAGGTGCATCTTTAGTGGTAACTTTTTTGAAGAATGCTGGGAAATAACCTTCTTCTGCTGAAGATTTGAATACTTGAGCAATAGTGAACTGCCAGCCTAATAATGAACCAAAGCAAGACATCACCATTAAGACCATGATAACTTTACCGACAATTTCATCAAACATATGAGCAAAGGCTAAACCGAATGGCGCTGTTGAATTAGCGAGTTCAAGGTTAGGTACAATACCTGCAATCACGTTAGTTGAAACAATATAAATTACCGCTGCCCCTAAAGTACCACCAAGTACTGCTATTGGTACGTTTTTCTCAGGGTTTTCAACTGCATCTGCGTTAGCACAAGCTGATTCTAACCCTAAGAACGCCCATAATGTCATTGAAATAGATACACCGATCGCTTCAAAAGTTGGTACATTATGTGGGTTCCAAGAGTTTACATACATTGAACCATCAAACCATTTCCAACCGATGATTGAAATACCTACCACAGGAATAATTACACCCCAAATGGTGAATGAACTGATATTACCGGTGATTCTTGCACCACCAAAGTTAAGAACGGTTGCAAGCCAAAGGGTGAAGATGGTCCATAATGCGATAGAAAGTGGAGAAAGGGTTGCGCCGAGAAGCTCTGAACCATAACCCACCGCAGAAATCGCGATTGCTGTATTCGCAATAACTAATGATACACCGTAAGTGTAGTTAGCCATGAAGTTACCGGCTTTACCGAAAGAGTATTCCGCATAACCGCCCATACCACCAGATTTTTTACTGAACATACCGCATTGTGCGAATGCGTAAGCTAAGGCTGTTGAACCAACGGCTGTTACAAGCCAAGAAACGATGGAAATAGTCCCAATTTCAGCTAATTTGGTAGGTAACATAATGATACCGGAACCCATCATATTAACCATGGTAAGAATGGTAAGTTGTACCACACCAATTTTATTACTTTTAGCGCTCATAATTTATACTCCTACAAGTGCGGTCAAAAAATCAGATGTTTTTAACCGCACTTTCTTTTGTTTGTGCTGAGAGGGTTATGAGGAAGATCCTCACAACCTCACTTTATTAATAGTCAGTTAAAACATAGCCATATGCACGAGTACGTCCATCAGGGTCTTTTTGTAAGTAAACCCCTTGGATTTCAGGTGCGAAACCAGGTAATGTGTTGATACCTTCTTCTAATGCAAGGAAGTATTTTTGTGCAGTTGGACTCCATCTTTCTCCAGGCACCACACATAACACACCTGGAGGATAAGGTAATGCACCTTCCGCAGCCACACGACCAACAATATCAGTCAATGGAACGAGTTCAACTTTGTTACGTACTAACTCAATATTTGCATCATGTGGATTTAATACATATTCTGGTAATGTCGCTTTGCGGAATAAATCTTTTTGAAGTTGTTTCACATTGTGGCTTACATAAAGATCATGCATTTCTTGGCATAATTGACGGATGGTGTAGCCTTTGTAACGGTCTTCATTGTTTTTATACACAGTTGGCAATACATCTTTTAATAAAGAGTCTTGTTTAATGTGTTTTTCAAACAAGGCGATTTGAGCGACCAAAGTTTGCATTTTGGTGAGGGTTTCTGCCGGAGTGAGCAAGAATAAGATTGAGTTCAAGTCACATTTTTCCGGAATAATACCGTTTTCACGTAAGTAGTTAGCAAGAATGGTTGCTGGTACACCAAATTTTTCATATTCGCCTGTTTCTAAGCTAATACCTGGCGTGGTAAGCAAGAATTTACATGGGTCAACGAAATATTGTTCGTCAGCATAGCCTTCAAATTTATGCCATGTATCTGTTGGGTGGAATTTGAAGAACTCGAGGTTAGTTGCGATTTCTTCTGTGTCATAATCTTGCCATTTTTTACCTTTAATTGTGGTTGGAATAAATGGACGAATTAATTCACAGTGATTTAATACTAATTTACGTGCTTCGATACCAACTTTCACACATTCATGCCATAAACGACGACCTGCTTCGCTACCTTGAATTTTTGCATTCACATCTAACGCCGCAAATAATGGATAGAACGGACTGGTTGACGCATGTAACATAAAGGCATTATTGAAACGTTTGTGGTTTACATAACGATCTTGACCTTTAATGTGTTTATCTTTTTTGTGAATTTGTGAAGTTTGTGAGAAACCTGCTTGTTGTTTATGAACAGATTGAGTCACTAAAATACCAGGGTCATTTTCATTTAATTCAAGCAATAATGGAGAGCAGTCTTTCATCATTGGAATGAATTGTTCATAACCTACCCATGCAGAGTCGAATAAGATGTAATCACAAAGATGACCAATTTTATCTACCACTTGACGTGCGTTATAAATTGTACCGTCATAAGTACCTAATTGAATAACAGCTAAACGGAATGGACGTTTTTGATTTAATTTTTCAGGCGCCACTTCTTTAATTAATGATTTTAAATAATCTTCTTCGAAGCAGTGACTATCGATACCACCAATGAAACCAAATGGGTTACGAGCAGTTTCTAAGTAAATTGGGGTTGCACCCGCTTGAATTAATGCACCATGGTGGTTTGATTTATGGTTATTACGGTCAAATAACACTAAATCGCCTGGAGCAAGTACAGCATTTAACGCAACTTTGTTTGAAGAAGATGTACCATTCAATACGAAGTAAGTTTTATCTGCATTGAATACTTGAGCCGCATATTTTTGTGCATCACAAGCTGCCCCTTCGTGAATTAACAAGTCACCTAATTTTACGTCCGCATTACAAATGTCCGAACGGAAAATGTTTTCACCGTAGAAGTCATAAAGGAAACGACCTGCTGGATGTTTACGATAGTATTGACCACCTTGATGTCCCGGACAGTCAAAAGCAATATTACCCATTTCTACATATTCACTTAACATTTTGAAGAATGGAGGTAACATTTTTTCTTCATAAAGTTTCGATGCAGTTTCGATTTGACGGCTATAAAGTTTGATGTCATAACCGTTTAAATCTTGAATATGGTAAATAGAATCATAGAATTTTGGATCCACTAGTTGTTCTTCTGTTTGAACAACGAATACAGGAACGCCGAATTTTGTTGCTTGAATTTTATCGAGGTATTCACCTACATCACTTGAACTTAATACGATGGCTGCAACATCTGTAAAGTCTGTTTTAGCAATCTCAACTAATTCTCTATTTGTAGAGAAATATTGTTCAACTTTTGGGCTATATGCAATTTTTAAGTTTAGCATAATGAACTCCTTTATTTATTTTTGACGTAAAGTTACCTAGCATTATTAATTTTAATAATGCAATAGATTTATTTAGAATAAAATAACCCTCTCTAGTTTTTTATTATAAAAACTAAAGTAAGAATATATTTATTTTAAATTAAATAAGATTAAGTTAATTCCTAAAGATATTTCTTACCTGTTCTAGGCAATACAAAAATATCCAGAAATTAATCTGTGGAGACTCTCTAAACAGAGAGAACAACTTTGTTTAGAGAGCCGTGTTGGATGGTTTGTTTTGAGAAGCAAATAAAGAGTATGAGAAACAAGAACGATAAGATGGCATCATAATATGACGAGTGCGACGAATATGAGCCATTAAAGAACGACCTTTTATCGGGTTAAACCGTAAAAGTCTTAATTCCTTTGTATGGACATATCTGTGTATATATGTACGAAATAGCATAGAAAAAATCCCTCTTTCTATCTAAACTAATCTTTGTTGGGTGCATTCTCTGCTTGTGTAAATATTATGTCAATAATATTTTTCAAAAAACGTGATCATTATCAAAAAATAAATTTAAATTTTACATAAAAATAAAACTACAAAAGTATGGAAATATTTTATCCTTAAAATGAGATGATAAATAAATATACCAATTTATCTAGATCCTTCCTAAGCTAAACTCGCAACCATGACTGCTTTAATTGTGTGCATACGGTTTTCTGCTTGTTCAAATGCAATGTTCATTGGCGATTCAAATACATCTTCAGTTACTTCAATACCATTCGCTAATTCAGGATATTTTTCAGCAATTTGACGACCAACTTTGGTTTCACTGTTATGGAAGGCAGGTAAGCAGTGCATAAATTTCACTTTTGGATTACCAGTGCATTTCATTAATTCAGGTGTGACTTGATAAGGAAGTAATAATTTAATGCGTTCGTCCCAAGTTTCTAATGGTTCACCCATTGAAACCCACACATCAGTATGGACAAAATCTACACCTTTCACAGCTTTGTCGATATCTTCAGTTACAGTAATACGAGCGCCACTTTCTTTCGCAAATTTTTCGCACATTTCCACAAGACTTGCTTCTGGTAATAATGCTTTAGGTCCACAAATACGAACATCCATACCTAATTTTGCACCAATTAATAAAAGTGAATTACCCATGTTATTGCGAGCATCCCCAATATATACATAGCTAATTTCGCTTAATGGCTTGTCGCAATGTTCAATCATGGTAAGTACGTCGGCAAGCATTTGTGTTGGGTGGAATTCATCGGTTAAACCATTGAATACCGGCACACCAGCATAATCAGCAAGTTCTTGAACGATACTTTGTTTAAAGCCACGATATTCAATGCCATCATACATTCTGCCTAATACGCGGGCGGTATCTTTCATACTTTCTTTGTGGCCAATTTGAGAGGAGTTCGGGTCGATGTAGGTAACTTGTGCACCTTGGTCATAAGCGGCGACTTCAAATGCACAGCGTGTGCGGGTGGAGGTTTTTTCAAAGATGAGCGCGATATTTTTACCTTTTAATTTTTGTTGTTCTGTGCCTGCATATTTGGCTCGTTTCAAATCTCGGGAGAGATCTAAGAGATATTTAATTTCACGTTCTGTGTGATGAACAAGACTGAGTAAATGTCTGTTTTTCATATTGAAAGCCATAATAATCTCCTTGTTTTTGACTATCTATTAGGGAATAAACATACATCATTCGAGATACTGCTTGTTGTTCGAACAGTTGCATTATAAGAGAGGTAAAATGAAATTTGTTATCGTATTTCAGCTAGTAATGTAAAGATATCGAATTTTATTGCGAGGTTTTTAGTGTTATTAGAATTTATGTTTTTCTAAACTAGAAAATCAATTCATTATTGGTATTAGCTTAATCTAGATCAAACAAGTTCTAATTAATTAAAATTTCCTTTTGTATCTAGTAGAAAAAAGGTTTTATCATTTTTCCATAAATCTGAGTGATTTTATCGGGTTTATAACGAAACTTTCTATTCTAACAAAAGGACTTAATTATGTACTGTGTACAATGTGAACAAACCATGCGCACACCTGTGGGTAACGGTTGTAGTTACTCTCAAGGAATGTGCGGTAAAACTGCGGAAACTTCTGATTTACAAGACCTTCTTGTTGCAACTGTGCAAAGCTTATCAGCTTGGGCTATTCAAGCGAGAGATTTAGCTATTGTCGATAATGAAATTGATGCTTTTACGGCACAGGCATTTTTCTCTACCTTGACTAATGTAAACTTTGATTCTCAACGTATTGTTGAATATGCGCAACAAGCCATAGCTTATCGCGATAATTTAATGAAACGCTGCCGTACACTAAATCCAAGTATTGATATAAACCATCCATTAGCTCACTTACAGCTTGAAGGCGCAACGATTTCTGATTTAACAAAACAAGCAGCGAATTTTGCCCTAAATTCTGACCGCACTTTAATTGGGGAAGAAGTACATGGCGTGCGTATGCTTTGTTTATACGGTTTAAAAGGTGCGGCTGCTTATATGGAACATGCCCATGTTTTAGGTAAATTTGATAATGAGGTATATCGTCAATTCCATGAGTTTATGGCGTGGCTAGGAACGAATCCAAGTGATCTAAATGAATTGTTAGAAAAGGCTCTTGGCATCGGTAATATGAATTTTCAAGTAATGAGTTTATTAGATGCGGGTGAAACAGAAGCATTTGGTCATCCTGTTCCAGCAATGGTAAATGTGAAGCCTGTAGCAGGAAAATGTATTTTAATTTCTGGCCATGATTTAAAAGATTTAAAAGCACTTTTAGAACAAACGGAAGGAACAGGGATAAATATTTATACTCATGGTGAAATGTTGCCTGCGCATGGTTACCCAGAATTGAAAAAATACAACCATTTGGTTGGTAACTATGGAAGTGGTTGGCAAAATCAGCAGAAAGAATTTGCTAAATTCCCTGGTCCTGTAATTATGACCTCTAACTGTATTATTGATCCTAATGTTGGTAATTATGCAGATCGTATTTATACTCGTAGTATTGTGGGCTGGCCAGGTGTAACGCACATTGAAGATCGTGATTTCAGTCAAGTTATCGCGAAAGCGCAAGAAATGACAGGATTCCCTTATGATGAATTAGAACACAAAATTACCGTTGGGTTTGGTCGACAAACTTTATTAGATGCTTCAGATGCAGTGATTAATCTTGTTGCTGCTGGAAAATTACGTCATGTTTTCTTAGTGGGCGGTTGTGATGGCAGCAAAGGTGAGCGTAGCTATTACACAGATTTCGCTCGTCAAGTACCAGAAGATTGTGCGATTTTAACTTTAGGTTGTGGTAAATATCGTTTTAATAAATTAGATTTTGGCTCTATTGATGGGTTACCTCGATTGTTAGATGTTGGGCAATGTAATGATGCGTATTCTGCAATAATGCTTGCTGTAAATCTTTCTCAAAAACTGGGTATTGGCGTTAACGAATTGCCATTAACACTTGTGCTTTCTTGGTTTGAGCAAAAAGCTATTGTTATTTTGCTTACCTTATTAGCGTTAGGTGTAAAAAATATCTATACAGGACCGACTGCGCCAGCATTTTTAAATGATAATGTGATGGCATTATTAAATGAAAAATTCGGTTTGCGCGGTTTGACTACTCCAGAACAAGATATGGCAGAAGCTTTAGATAAATAACATTTCATAGAAAAGTGCGGTCGATTTTTTAATTTGTAGTATTAGTTTTATAAACATTTTAAAAATTCACCGCACTTTTTTCTATCTTCAAAGAGAAAATTCTATGTCAAATAATCAGAATCCGTTGTGTTATAACGAAATGCAGGTACATGCTATTCATCAGGAAACTGATGATGTCTATACAATTGAATTAATAGCACAAGATTTTTACCTTTATGAGCCTGGTCAGTATGCTTTAGTAAGTATTCGTAATACACCAAATATTGTACGAGCTTATACGCTATCGTCTACACCAGGAATGAGCCGTTTTGTTACTTTAACCGTTCGTCGTATTAAAAACGGAGTAGGTTCTAATTGGATTACATCCGAAATTAAAGAAGGTGATCAAATTTGGCTATCCGATCCAATGGGTAAATTTACCTGTACTCGCATTGTAAGTGATCGATATTTGCTTGTGGCTGGTGGATGTGGTGTTACGCCAATCATGTCTATGACTCGCTGGTTATTAAAAAATAAACCGGGTGTAGATGTGGTTGTATTCTATAGTGTCCATTCGCCGAAAGATGTTATTTTTAAACGAGAATGGGCATTACTGAAAGAACAATTTCCACAGTTAAAATTGTTTATTAATGCTTCTGTTGATGCGGATGATGGCTTTATAGATGGACGTTTAAATAGTCAAATGTTATCTGACCTTGTACCCAATATAGCTGATTATACGGTGCTTACTTGTGGCCCAGAAAGTTATATGAGTGATTTACGTGTGATGACAGAATCCCTTGGTATCCCATCCGAGCGTTTCTTTTTAGAGCAATTTCATTCTTCAGCAGAAAATTGTATGTTAGATAATAGTAAACAAGTGACGCTTTCCATTACTAATCCAGTACCTCAAACTTTTTCTGTACCTGTTGGAAAAACATTATTAGCTGCTTTGGAAGAACATAAAGCACCGATTATTGCCGCCTGTAGAGAAGGTATTTGTGGTTCTTGTAAAACTTTAGTGGTGAGTGGTGATTATGAAGTGAGCTCAAACGGACCGCTGACAGAAGATGAAATTAAACAAGGTTATGTTTTAGCGTGCTGCTGTCAAATGAAAGGAAATATGTCAGTTGATTTAATGCCTTAATCCTTAATAAAGTGCGGTTATTTTTATTACGGTTTTTATACATTGATCTTAGACAAGGGCAATTTGTATATTTAGTGATATGATAACCGCAAATTATTTTTTGAGGTTTTTATGAATTTACCTTTTCGAGCAATGGTGTCTGATTTAGATGGCACCCTTTTAACTCCTGAACATTTAGTCGGTGATCTTACCATTGATACGCTGAGAGCATTAGAGCAAAACGGTGTGGATATCATTTTGGCAACGGGGCGTAACCATACTGATGTGTCATCCATTCTTGGAAAAATTGGTGCGGAACGTGCAGTTATGATTACATCAAATGGTGCTCGTGTACGGGATTTACAGGGTAATTTGCTTTATAGCAACAGCTTGCCTGAAGAATTAGTTCTCGAGCTTTACAAAACTCCATTTGATACTTCCAAAGTATGCATGAATAGCTATCAAGATGAAGGTTGGTTTACTAATAAAGATATTCCTGCAATGCGTCAGTTCCATAAAGAATCTGGATTTGATTATAACGTAGTTGATTTTTCCAAACATCATGGACGTGGGACAGAAAAAGTCTTTTTTATTGGTAAAACTCCTGAGGATTTAGTTGAAGTAGAAACTTATTTACGAGATAAGTTTGGTGACGTAACGACAATTGTTTATTCAGCATTAGCTTGTTTGGAAGTAATGAATAAGAATGTTTCAAAAGGCGACGCATTAAAACATTTACTTGAATCACGCGAGTATGAGTTAAAAGACTGTATTGCTTTTGGTGATGGAATGAATGATGTAGAAATGCTTTCTTGGTCTGGTAAAGGCTGTGTCATGCAAGATGCAGATATTCGTTTAAAAAAAGCTTGTCCAGAGTTAGAAGTTATTGGCTCAAATAAAGAAGAATCAGTCGCTCGTTATTTGCGAACCCAATTTGGATTAGATTATTAATGCAGGCATTATTATTCATAAGTTGTGGTGCAATATTAGGTGCGTCATTACGTTGGGCTATAGGATTGTTATTTAATCCTTTATTTTCTTCGTTTGCTTTTGGGACTTTAATCGCTAATTTGCTTGGTTGTTTAATTATTGGTGTATTACTTGGGCTTTTTTGGCAATTCCCACAAATTAGTTCTGAATGGCGGTTATTTTTAATTACTGGTTTTTTAGGATCGCTAACCACATTTTCTTCTTTTTCTTCCGAAGTTGTGGAATTATTTTTTAATGATAAATGGTTAAATGGATTTAGTGTACTGGCTATGCATTTATTCGGATGTTTAGCTATGACAACATTTGGCATTTGGATATATAAAATTTGTTCTCAACTTTTACATTAATCCCATTCACTTTGGTTTTTCCCAATTAAATCAGCAAATTCATCGCTACGAAATCCGTGTGATAGCATATATTGCCAAATTTTTTGTTTCATTTTAGTCGTTTGCTGTTCGTTGTAATTTGGGAATTTTTTACGTAACAAGTTCTCTGCCATTTCATACCAATCAATTTCTGATTCCATTAAAACTTCATCAATAATATCAGAAGACACACCTTTTAATTGGAGTAATTCTTGTCTAATTCTTCCTACACCATAACCTTTTTGTGCGCGTGAATTTAGATAATTTTCTGAAAAACGACGATCACTTTGCCAATTTTTTGCCTGGCATAAAGATAATGCATGATCAATTTCTTCTTCCGAAAAGTTCTTTTCCTGCATTTTATTGCGGAGCTCAAATTCACTATATTCTCTGCGAGAAAGAAGATTAACTATGTAATTAAAAGCAAGAGATGACAAGGAATGATTCCTTTATTTTTATTGAGTTGATATAAAGTGCGGTTAAAAATGACCGCACTTTTGGCGTTGATGATTTGATTTATTCAAAATCACTTTCTGATTCTGAACTATTTTCAGATTGTTCAATGTCAGCCATTAAAGCTTGTTCTGGATTAGCTACTAATTCTGCGCGTAAACGAGCTTCTAATTCATCTGCCTTTTCTGGATTTTCATTGAGCCATTTCATTGAGTTAGTTTTACCTTGGCCAATTTTTTCTCCATTATAGGCATACCATGCACCTGATTTCTCTACAAGCTTGTGTTTTACACCAAGTTCTAATAATTCCCCTGTTTTTGAAATACCTTCGCCATAAAGAATTTGGAAATCTACTTGACGGAATGGTGCTGCTAATTTGTTTTTCACTACTTTTACGCGGGTTTCATTCCCAATGATATTTTCACCATCTTTTACAGAACCTGTTCGACGAATATCTAAGCGAACAGAAGAATAGAATTTTAATGCATTACCGCCTGTGGTGGTTTCAGGGTTACCAAACATCACACCTATTTTCATTCGGATTTGGTTAATAAATACGACTAAACAGTTTGCATTTTTAATTTGGCCAGTAAGTTTACGCAAAGCTTGTGACATTAAACGAGCCTGTAGCCCCATATGGGAATCACCCATATCCCCTTCAATTTCAGCTTTTGGTGTCAGTGCGGCAACGGAATCCACAATAATTACATCAATTGCGCCAGAGCGAACTAATGCATCACAGATTTCAAGTGCTTGTTCACCATTATCTGGTTGGGAAACAAAAAGTTCTTTTACATCCACCCCAAGTTTTGCTGCATAAATAGGATCTAGTGCGTGTTCCGCGTCAATAAATGCGCAGGTTTTTCCAGCTTTTTGCGCTTGGGCAATGACGGAAAGAGTTAATGTTGTTTTACCAGATGATTCGGGTCCGAAAATTTCTACAATTCGTCCCATAGGTAAACCACCGATTCCTAGTGCAACATCTAAGCCAAGTGATCCGGTAGAAATAGATTCTACATCCAACGTTTTGGTATCACCTAACTTCATAATTGAGCCTTTACCAAATTGTTTTTCGATTTGTCCTAATGCTGCAGCTAGTGCTTTTTGTTTTTCTTCTTTAGTTACCATAAGTGAATTCCTGTTTGAATGTTCAAGTTTTTTGTGATTATACCTGTATTGATGTACAGGTCAAGAAAAATATTCATATTTGGAAAAATATGGGATACGTATTCCAAAAAAAGAAGATCTAAACCTTAAAATGAGGTGGTTATGATAAAAGCTTGTTAATTGAATTTTTAGGTTAATTTATATACAAAGTATAATGGTGAGAAAATTTTTAAATATAGTATATTTATATAGAAACCAATTGTTTACATAAAAATAAATTTCAAATTTACGATCAGCTTCACAAATCTGAAATTTATTCTTAGTCAGATTAAAAACTTCATGATATAAACCAAATCAGAAGTACTTCTACTGACCATCTTTAAAATTGTTATTCATAGGAGATTTATATGAATATAAAAGACGAGCATATAGATAATGTTTGCTCTATATTAGATCAGTTAGTAGGAAATGTAACCTTTAAAAATCTTTTTACAGGTTACGGTGTGTTTCACAAGGAAGAGACAATGTTTGCCATTTGGCAGAATAAAAAACTTTATCTACGTGGCGAGGATGAACTTGCAATTCAATTAAGTAAATTAGGTTGTGAACCATTTACAACAAATGAGTTGAATAAGAGATTTGTACTTTCTCAATATTATGCACTTTCAGATCAGGTGATGCGTAATAATATGTTGTGTAGAAAGTTGATTATTCTTTCTATTCAGCAAATTCGCAATCAGAAGTTAGATCGTACTTTAAGAAAGCTAAATAGATTAAAGGATTTACCCAATTTAACTATCAAGCATGAAAGGGCGCTAATAAAAGTTGGCATTACAGATGTTGCTATGCTAAGAGAAATTGGTGCAGAAAATGCATTGGTGGAATTAAAGAAAAGCGGCAGTGGAGCAACTTTAGATTTTTATTGGAAGTTAGTATGTGCTTTGCAAAATAAAAATAGCCAATTTTTAAGTCAATCTGAAAAAGAGCGTTTATTAAAGAAATTAAACGAAATTTTGAGAAAGAATGGCTTGAAAGGCTATAGAAAATTAGATGACGAATAAAATTTGTTCATCCAAATAATTTTTTTCAAAAAGATCTTGCAAAGGCGTCTGAAATCCCTATAATGCACCGCACACAACGACGCACTGTTGTGAAGTATTTAAGTTTACAAGTGCGTCGTTGTTTTTTGCTCTTTAACAATGTATCAGACAATCTGTGTGGGCACTTGTTGATTGACTTGTTTTAAAAATATTTTTTAATTTTGAAGTCTTAATAGGTGCTTAACTGAAAATTCATAATTACTTTTTAAGTAGTATTTTTATTTATAGCTAAGCAATATATTGAGCGATTGAACTTGAATTGAAGAGTTTGATCATGGCTCAGATTGAACGCTGGCGGCAGGCTTAACACATGCAAGTCGAACGGTAGCAGGAGGAAGCTTGCTTTCTTGCTGACGAGTGGCGGACGGGTGAGTAATGCTTGGGAATCTGGCTTATGGAGGGGGATAACTACGGGAAACTGTAGCTAATACCGCGTAATATCGAAAGATTAAAGTGTGGGACCTTCGGGCCACATGCCATAAGATGAGCCCAAGTGGGATTAGGTAGTTGGTGAGGTAAAGGCTCACCAAGCCTGCGATCTCTAGCTGGTCTGAGAGGATGGCCAGCCACACTGGAACTGAGACACGGTCCAGACTCCTACGGGAGGCAGCAGTGGGGAATATTGCGCAATGGGGGGAACCCTGACGCAGCCATGCCGCGTGAATGAAGAAGGCCTTCGGGTTGTAAAGTTCTTTCGGTATTGAGGAAGGGATGTGTGCTAATAGTACACGTCATTGACGTTAAATACAGAAGAAGCACCGGCTAACTCCGTGCCAGCAGCCGCGGTAATACGGAGGGTGCGAGCGTTAATCGGAATAACTGGGCGTAAAGGGCACGCAGGCGGTTATTTAAGTGAGGTGTGAAAGCCCTGGGCTTAACCTGGGAATTGCATTTCAGACTGGGTAACTAGAGTACTTTAGGGAGGGGTAGAATTCCACGTGTAGCGGTGAAATGCGTAGAGATGTGGAGGAATACCGAAGGCGAAGGCAGCCCCTTGGGAATGTACTGACGCTCATGTGCGAAAGCGTGGGGAGCAAACAGGATTAGATACCCTGGTAGTCCACGCTGTAAACGCTGTCGATTTGGGGATTGGGCTTAGAGCTTGGTGCCCGTAGCTAACGTGATAAATCGACCGCCTGGGGAGTACGGCCGCAAGGTTAAAACTCAAATGAATTGACGGGGGCCCGCACAAGCGGTGGAGCATGTGGTTTAATTCGATGCAACGCGAAGAACCTTACCTACTCTTGACATCCATGGAATCCTGTAGAGATACGGGAGTGCCTTCGGGAACCATGAGACAGGTGCTGCATGGCTGTCGTCAGCTCGTGTTGTGAAATGTTGGGTTAAGTCCCGCAACGAGCGCAACCCTTATCCTTTGTTGCCAGCGATTCGGTCGGGAACTCAAAGGAGACTGCCAGTGATAAACTGGAGGAAGGTGGGGATGACGTCAAGTCATCATGGCCCTTACGAGTAGGGCTACACACGTGCTACAATGGCGTATACAGAGGGTGGCGAAACTGCGAGGTGGAGCGAATCTCAGAAAGTACGTCTAAGTCCGGATTGGAGTCTGCAACTCGACTCCATGAAGTCGGAATCGCTAGTAATCGCGAATCAGAATGTCGCGGTGAATACGTTCCCGGGCCTTGTACACACCGCCCGTCACACCATGGGAGTGGGTTGTACCAGAAGTAGATAGCTTAACCTTCGGGAGGGCGTTTACCACGGTATGATTCATGACTGGGGTGAAGTCGTAACAAGGTAACCGTAGGGGAACCTGCGGTTGGATCACCTCCTTACCCAAGACGAGAGACAGCGAGTGCTCACACAGATTGGCTGATAGTTATAGACAAGATTTGAAACGAAGCGAAAGCAACGTTGAAAGATAAGAAATATGATAGAGTATCTTTAATTGATGTCCCCATCGTCTAGAGGCCTAGGACATCGCCCTTTCACGGCGGTAACCGGGGTTCGAATCCCCGTGGGGACGCCAATTAAAGATAACTTTGTTAGATTATCTTACTGTTCTTTAAAAAATTGGAAACAAGCTGAAAACAAGAGATTTTCGAGAGAAAGTCTGAGTAGGCAAGGCAGTAAACAGTAAACTGAAAAGAAAACTGAAATAAAACTGTTTTGCATAAAATCTTGATTGAACAAAAGCAATCAAGTGTTTAGTTGAATGAAAATACGCATCAAATTGACCGCACTTTCAAGTGAAAACTTAAAGTGGTTGAAAGCATTTGAGGTTGTATAGTTAAGTGACTAAGCGTACAAGGTGGATGCCTTGGCAATCAGAGGCGAAGAAGGACGTGCTAATCTGCGAAAAGCTTGGATGAGTCGATAAGAGGCGTTTAATCCAAGATATCCGAATGGGGAAACCCAGTAGATGAAGAATCTACTATCACTAACTGAATCCATAGGTAAGTGAGGCAAACCGGGAGAACTGAAACATCTAAGTACCCCGAGGAAAAGAAATCAACCGAGATTTCGTCAGTAGCGGCGAGCGAAAGCGAAAGAGCCAGTTAATGATAGCAGCAGAGATAGAGGAATAAGCTGGGAAGCTTAGCGACACAGGGTGATAGCCCCGTACTCGACATCCAGGCTGTGGTACTAAGTTAACGAGAAGTAGGGCGGGACACGTGATATCCTGTTTGAAGATGGGGGGACCATCCTCCAAGGCTAAATACTCCTGATTGACCGATAGTGAACCAGTACTGTGAAGGAAAGGCGAAAAGAACCCCGGTGAGGGGAGTGAAATAGAACCTGAAACCTTGTACGTACAAGCAGTGGGAGCCTGAAAGGGTGACTGCGTACCTTTTGTATAATGGGTCAGCGACTTATATTTTGTAGCGAGGTTAACCGAATAGGGGAGCCGAAGGGAAACCGAGTCTTAACTGGGCGTCTAGTTGCAAGGTATAGACCCGAAACCCGGTGATCTAGCCATGGGCAGGTTGAAGGTTGGGTAACACTAACTGGAGGACCGAACCGACTAATGTTGAAAAATTAGCGGATGACTTGTGGCTGGGGGTGAAAGGCCAATCAAACCGGGAGATAGCTGGTTCTCCCCGAAATCTATTTAGGTAGAGCCTTGAGCGGACACCTTTGGGGGTAGAGCACTGTTTCGGCTAGGGGTCCATCCCGGATTACCAACCCGATGCAAACTACGAATACCAAAGAGTGATACTCAGGAGACACACGGCGGGTGCTAACGTCCGTCGTGGAGAGGGAAACAACCCAGACCGCCAGCTAAGGTCCCAAAGTCTATATTAAGTGGGAAACGAAGTGGGAAGGCTTAGACAGCTAGGATGTTGGCTTAGAAGCAGCCATCATTTAAAGAAAGCGTAATAGCTCACTAGTCGAGTCGGCCTGCGCGGAAGATGTAACGGGGCTGAAATATAGCACCGAAGCTGCGGCATCAGACGAAAGTCTGTTGGGTAGGGGAGCGTTGTGTAAGCGGAAGAAGGTGTGTTGAGAAGCATGCTGGACGTATCACAAGTGCGAATGCTGACATAAGTAACGATAAAACGGGTGAAAAACCCGTTCGCCGGAAGACCAAGGGTTCCTGTCCAACGTTAATCGGGGCAGGGTGAGTCGGCCCCTAAGGCGAGGCTGAAGAGCGTAGTCGATGGGAAACAGGTTAATATTCCTGTACTTGGTAAAGCTGCGATGTGGGGACGGAGTAGGTTAGGTTATCGCACTGTTGGATATGTGCGTTTAAGTTGGTAGGTGGGAAGTTTAGGCAAATCCGGACTTCCTTAACACTGAGAGATGATGACGAGGCTCTACGGAGCTGAAGTAACTGATACCACACTTCCAGGAAAAGCCACTAAGCGAAAGGCTTTACTAAACCGTACTGAAAACCGACACAGGTGGTCAGGTAGAGAATACTCAGGCGCTTGAGAGAACTCGGGTGAAGGAACTAGGCAAAATAGCACCGTAACTTCGGGAGAAGGTGCGCCGGCGTAGATTGTAGTCCCTCGCGGGCGAAGGTTGAACCGGTCGAAGATACCAGCTGGCTGCAACTGTTTATTAAAAACACAGCACTCTGCAAACACGAAAGTGGACGTATAGGGTGTGATGCCTGCCCGGTGCTGGAAGGTTAATTGATGGTGTAATCGAAAGAGAAGCTCCTGATCGAAGCCCCAGTAAACGGCGGCCGTAACTATAACGGTCCTAAGGTAGCGAAATTCCTTGTCGGGTAAGTTCCGACCTGCACGAATGGCATAATGATGGCCAGGCTGTCTCCACCCGAGACTCAGTGAAATTGAAATCGCCGTGAAGATGCGGTGTACCCGCGGCTAGACGGAAAGACCCCGTGAACCTTTACTATAGCTTGACACTGAACATTGAATTTTGATGTGTAGGATAGGTGGGAGCCTTTGAAGCAGTCACGCCAGTGATTGTGGAGGCGTCCTTGAAATACCACCCTTTAACGTTTGATGTTCTAACGAAGATTACGAAACGTGGTCTCGGACAGTGTCTGGTGGGTAGTTTGACTGGGGCGGTCTCCTCCCAAAGAGTAACGGAGGAGCACGAAGGTTTGCTAATCACGGTCGGACATCGTGAGGTTAGTGCAATGATATAAGCAAGCTTAACTGCGAGACAGACAAGTCGAGCAGGTACGAAAGTAGGTCATAGTGATCCGGTGGTTCTGAATGGAAGGGCCATCGCTCAACGGATAAAAGGTACTCCGGGGATAACAGGCTGATACCGCCCAAGAGTTCATATCGACGGCGGTGTTTGGCACCTCGATGTCGGCTCATCACATCCTGGGGCTGAAGTAGGTCCCAAGGGTATGGCTGTTCGCCATTTAAAGTGGTACGCGAGCTGGGTTTAGAACGTCGTGAGACAGTTCGGTCCCTATCTGCCGTGGGCGTAGGAGAATTGGTTGGGGCTGCTCCTAGTACGAGAGGACCGGAGTGGACGCACCACTGGTGTTCCGGTTGTGTCGCCAGACGCATTGCCGGGTAGCTAAGTGCGGAAGAGATAAGTGCTGAAAGCATCTAAGCACGAAACTTGCCAAGAGATGAGTTCTCCCAGATTATAAATCTGTAAGGGTTGTTTAAGACTAAGACGTAGATAGGCAGGGTGTGTAAGTGATGTGAGTCATTGAGCTAACCTGTACTAATTGCCCGAGGGACTTAACTATACAACGCTCAAGTGTTTTTGGAAAAGAGCGAAAAAGAGAAGACTAGACAAACAAATTAAATATAGAAGACGTAATAGAAAGAAAATTGAGTTCAGCTTGTGGCCAATAAGAACGAGTGAAAGGTAGAGTAAGAGCTGAGTAGCGAAAGATAAAAGAGAAAAGACGAGTTATCAAAGGATTATCCTGGCGGCGATAGTGCGGTGGAACCACCTGACACCATACCGAACTCAGAAGTGAAACGCTGTAATGCCGATGGTAGTGTGGGGCTTCCCCATGTGAGAGTAGGACACCGCCAGGTTACCAAATACATAAATAGAATAAAGCAGAGTAGAATAAAAGATAAGAACCCCGTGTCGAAAGATATGGGGTTTTTGTTCTTTTGGAATTTACTCATTATTTCATGAAAAGGATTAAAAAAGTTTATGTTTGTTAGTGAGAAAAATACGCACTAGTGATACAATCCGCAAAATTTTTAGAAGGATACCTTATGGCTCGTAAGAAAAAAACACGTCGAATTACCGATATTATGCCAATTCGAAAAGCAGATAAAAAAATAGATATAACAAAAGCACGTCCAGGTAAAAAGCTTACACGCTATGAATTGGATGCTAAAGCTCGTGAAGATAAGAAAAAACGTAAGCATAAAGGTTTAGCTTCAGGATCTCGTCATCGCGCGGTTGAAGAAAAAGCGAATAAACTTCAAAATGAAATTAAAGATCCAAAAATCGGTAGTAAGAAAAAGGTTCCGTTGGTTGTAGAATTTATTAATAAACCTGAAAAAGGTCAATTAATTCCAGTAATAAAACAGGTGAAAAAACGAGATCCAATGAAAGAGCTTGAAAATCTGGAAAATAACGAAATTCTTAATGAATTATTGGATGCTTTAGATGAAGGTAAAACTATTAGTAAAGCAGATCAACAATTTGTAGATGAATGCTTAGATAGAATTTCTGAATTAATGGAAGAACTTGGCATTGAAGACGAAGATGAAAGTGAAGATGATTTATACCGAACTTTCGAGCGTATCGATATTAACCAATTTAGATAAGTTATGATTTGGCTATTTATTGTAGTTGTATTTTTCTTGGTGATTGGATTGAGTTTATATGCAATATATTTATTAAAACAGTTAAAAATCCAAAAGGAATTGATTACTAAAGCCAAGCATGAGCGCACTATACGATTAAAAGAAAGCATTGATGTTATTGCTCGAGCAATGCAATCTGGAGAATGTAATACTTCAGAGGGAGTGATCCGTCTTACAATGCTATTAATGCCTTTTGGTAAGAGTTTATCTACTTATCCTGCGATGGTCAATTTATATGAAGTTGTGCGTGATATGCCTACACATGATGCTCGTAAATTACTTGATAAAAGAGAAAGAATGCGTCTAGATTTAGATCGAGAAAGTGCAGAAATACAATTTGAACAAGATATTAAAAAAGAATTGTATATATTATTAGAAGATATTAAATCTATTGAATTAATGTAAATAGTGTGACTGTAAAGAAAAATGCGCTAAGTTTATCCTAGCGCATTTTTTTATGATTATTTTTTTAACGATTTTGTTCAAAAAATAATACCGTTGCGGCAACGCGAGAATGTACATTTAATTTGCGCAATAAATTACGGATATGTACTTTCACGGTTTCTTCTGAAATAAACAGTTGTGCTGCAATTTGTTTATTTGATAGACCTGTCGCAATTTGACGAAGTACGCCCATTTCACGATCTGTTAGGCTGTCTAATGGATTTTCTTCATGAGTGCGTTCTAACAATAAATTTTTAATAGAATCACTCAGAATAACTTCACCTTGTGCAATGCGCTTTATTTGGTCTAGCAACGTACCTGGTTCTGTATCTTTTAGCAAGTAACCATCTGCACCTGCATCAATCAGAGTATAAATATCATTTTTTGCATCAGACACTGTTAAAATTAAGATTCGTGCATCAACGCCTTCTGCGCGTAATCCTTTGAGCGTATCTAACCCAGAAAGTCCTTTCATGTTGAGATCTAAAATAATCACATCAGGTGATGTTTGTAATGCTACGGAAATCCCTTCCGTGCCGCTGCCTACGTCAGCCACCACTTCAAAGTTATCGTCTAATTCTACAAGTTGTTTAATGCCACGACGCATTAACGGATGGTCGTCAATCAATAAAACCTTTAGTTTTTCTTGCATAATTTCCCCTTTAGTGGCAAAAGCCCACTTTAAAAAACATAGTATTCTATAAAGAATTCAATTCTATGCCAATCTAGAATAGAAAAAAATTTGATTTATCTCACAAACTTACTGTTTGAGGTAGGCTGATTTATGGACAGAAAAAGAGCAGTAGAAAAATAGATAATTTTTTACCGCTCTTTTAAGATAAGAAAGATTAAATGGTCGACTCTAATGCCCAAAGTTCCTTTAAGGTTTCTCGACGACGAATTAAATAGGATTGATCGCCATCTACTAAAACTTCTGCAGTACGGGGTCTTGAGTTATAGTTTGATGACATGCTTGCTCCATAAGCGCCTGCTGAGCATTGAGCTATATAATCACCTTCAGCAATAGAAAGTTCTCGTTGTTTGCCTAAGAAATCAGAGGTTTCGCAGACAGGCCCCACAACATCATAAATGGCTTTTTCTCTTGCTAAAGTGCGGTCAATTTCTACGATGTTCATATAAGCCTCATACAATGCAGGGCGGATCATATCGTTCATTCCTGTGTCGGTAATCGCGAAATTATGACTTTCATTATTTTTTAGGTATTGTACTTTTGCTACTAAAATTCCCGCATTTGCAGAAATTGCTCTGCCTGGTTCAAGAATAATTTCAAGTTCAGGATAATCTTTTAGTTTTTCTAATAATGCATTTGCGTAATCGCTTGGATGCGGAGGCGTTTCGTCTGTATAAGTCACGCCTAAACCACCGCCCAGATCGAGATGTTTTAATGTAATTCCATCCTCTTTTAATTGTTCCATTAGGACAATTAAGCGATCTGTGGTATCTAAAAATGGTTGTAATTCAGTGAGCTGTGAGCCTATGTGGCAATCCATCCCTGTTATTTTTATGTTTGGCAGCGTTGAGGCTAATTTATATACCTCTCGAGCTTCATTTACGCTTACACCAAATTTATTTTCTTTTAATCCTGTTGAGATATAAGGGTGTGTATGCGCATCAACATCTGGATTCACTCGTAAAGATATTGGCGCTATTTTCCCCATCTTGCCTGCGAGCTGGTTAATGTGTTTGAGTTCAGAAACTGATTCTACATTAAAACAACGAATCTCGACTTCTAATGCGCGCATAATTTCTTCTCGGGATTTAGCTACGCCCGAAAAAACTACTTTTGATGCATCGCCACCCGCTGCAAGTACACGCTCAAGTTCGCCTTGTGAGACAATATCGAAACCTGAACCTAGTTTTGCCATGATATTTAATACGCCGATATTCGAGCAAGATTTTACGGCAAAGCAAATTAAGTGAGGGCGCTTACCGAAGGCTGAGTCAAAAGCATGCCAATGGCGTTCAAGTGTCGCTCGAGAATATACATAAAGAGGTGTACCGAATTGTTCAGCAAGTTGTTGAACCGGAATATCTTCAGCATAAAGCTTATTATTTTTATATTGGAAGAAATTCATGTTGTGTTCCTGTTTTTTTGGGGGATTGTAATTGGATAATCGCTTATTTGGTTTGTTGTGCTTGTTCTTTTTCTGGGAAATATAAAGGACCTTTTACGCCGCATCCTGTTGCCACAATGCAAACTGCACTAAGCACTAAAATTGATAGTAGTTTTTTCATTTTTCTCTCTCTTACTTATTGGTAAATCCGCCTTTCACAAGCTTAAGAAAGGCTTTATAATTTGCCGCATTCTATCAGATTTAAACAGGAACATTTTATGAATATTGCAGAATTTCACCAAAATATTGAACAAGTTTGGCAAAAAATTGAAGAAGAATTAGAAGAGCAAGGTGCGGATGTAGATTGTGAAACGCAAGGTTCAGTATTTACAATCACCTTTGATAATCGCACACAAATAGTGATTAACAAGCAAGAGCCATTACTTGAGCTTTGGATTGCGAGTAAATTAGGCGGTTTTCATTTTGCTTTTAAAAATGGCGACTGGGTTTCTAATGACGGAAAACGTTTTTGGGATTGTTTAGTCGAAGCTTGTGCTGCACATGGCGAGAACGTTCAGTTCTAAGATGCTTGATTCTCATTTATCACCAAAAATAATAGAAAAACCGACCGCACTTTCTGTTTTGAAATCGGTTTTCGGTTATCAATCTTTCCGTAAAGGGCAGGAAGAAGTTATCAATGCCGCGTTAAACGGACAAGATGCTTTGGTGGTAATGGCAACGGGGAATGGCAAATCACTTTGTTACCAAGTTCCCGCACTTTGTTTTGAGGGTTTAACTTTAGTGATTTCTCCGCTGATTTCCTTGATGAAAGATCAAGTGGATCAGCTTCAAGCTAATGGAATTGAGGCGGATTTTCTTAATTCTAGTCAGACTTTAGAACAGCAGCAACGAGTACAAAATAAGCTTATTTCTGGGCAACTTAAACTGCTTTATGTGTCGCCAGAAAAAGTGATGACGAACAGTTTCTTTCAACTTATTTCTTATAGTAAAGTCAGCTTTATTGCAATTGATGAAGCACACTGCATTTCTCAATGGGGGCATGATTTTCGCCCTGAGTATACCCAGCTTGGCGGTTTAAAAGCTAGTTTCCCTCACGCGCCAATTATGGCGCTCACCGCAACAGCCGATCATGCGACCCGCCAAGATATTTTGACTCACCTCAATCTAGAAAATCCACATAGATATATCGGTAGTTTTGATCGACCAAACATTCGTTATACCTTGGAAGAAAAATATAAACCAATGGAGCAACTGACGCGTTTTGTGTTAGCTCAAAAGGGCAAGAGTGGGATTATTTATTGCAACAGCAGAAATAAGGTTGAGAGAATTGCGGAAAGTTTACGCAATAAAGGCGTCTCTGCTGCTGCTTACCACGCTGGAATGGAAACGGCACTTCGTGAGCGTGTGCAACAGGATTTTCAGCGTGATAATGTTCAAGTGGTAGTCGCAACCATTGCTTTTGGAATGGGGATTAATAAATCCAATGTGCGGTTTATTGCCCATTTTGATTTACCTCGCAGCATTGAATCTTACTATCAGGAAACAGGGCGAGCTGGACGTGATGATTTACCAGCTGAGGCCGTTTTGTTTTATGAGCCGGCGGATTATGCTTGGTTACAAAAAATTCTTTTAGAAAAACCAGAAACATCACAGCGTCAGATTGAGCAGCATAAATTAGAAGCTATTGGTGAATTTGCAGAAAGCCAGACTTGTCGCCGTTTAGTTCTTCTCAATTATTTTGGTGAGCATCGACAAACACCATGTAATAACTGTGATATTTGCCTTGATCCTCCTAAAAAATATGATGGATTAGTCGATGCGCAAAAAGTAATGTCTACTATTTATCGAGTGGGGCAATGTTTCGGTGCACATTATGTGATTGCGGTGTTGCGTGGCATGCACAATCAGAAAATTATTGAACGCCAACATGATAAACTTTCAGTGTATGGTATCGGAAAAGATAAAAGCAAAGAGCATTGGCAGTCTGTTATTCGTCAGCTTATTCATTTGGGTTTTGTGAAACAGGTTATTAGTGAATTAAATCCAACGTTGCAACTTACAGAAAGTGCGAAAGCGATTCTGAAAGGTGAAGAACCATTAGAACTGGCAATGCCTCGTATTTCTGCAATCAGTAAGATTGCCCATAATCCACAACGCCAAAGTGTTGCAAATTACGATAAGGATTTATTTGCACGCTTGCGTTTCTTACGCAAACAAATTGCCGATAAAGAAAATATTCCGCCGTACATTGTCTTTAATGATGCGACGTTGCAAGAAATGGCACAATATATGCCAACAAGCAATATTGAAATGTTGCAAATTAATGGCGTGGGCTCAATCAAATTAGAGCGGTTTGGTCAGCCTTTTATGGCATTGATTCAGGAACATAAAGCAATTTTGGCGAAAGCGCAAAATAATGAGTAAGTATCGAAAGTGCGGTTAAAAATCACCGTACTTTTTGTTATACTTGCGCCAATTTTTTCAGTTCTTAGAATCTAAGGTTAAACAATGCGTACAAGTCAATATTTATTCTCCACCCTTAAAGAAACGCCAAATGATGCTCAGGTCGTGAGCCACCAATTAATGTTGCGTGCAGGTATGATTCGCCCAATGGCATCAGGTTTATATAACTGGTTGCCGACGGGGATTCGCGTATTGAAAAAAGTAGAAAAGATTATTCGCGAAGAGATGAACAAGGGGGGGGCAATTGAGGTATTAATGCCTGTTGTGCAACCTGCGGAATTATGGGAAGAGTCTGGCCGTTGGGATCAATATGGCCCTGAGCTCCTTCGTTTTGAAGACCGCGGAAACCGTAACTTTGTACTTGGGCCAACTCATGAAGAAGTAATCACCGATTTAGTGCGTCGTGAAGTTTCTTCATATAAACAGCTTCCACTGAACTTATATCAAATTCAAACGAAATTCCGTGATGAAGTGCGTCCTCGTTTTGGCGTGATGCGTTCGCGTGAATTTATTATGAAAGATGCGTACTCATTTCACACGACACAAGAAAGTTTGCAAGAAACCTATGATGTGATGTATCAAGTGTACAGTAACATTTTTAACCGTTTAGGCTTAGATTTCCGTGCGGTACAAGCGGACACTGGGTCTATTGGAGGTTCTGCTTCTCATGAGTTCCAAGTGTTAGCTTCAAGTGGTGAAGATGACGTGGTGTTTTCGACAGAATCGGATTTTGCCGCGAATATTGAGCTTGCTGAAGCGGTAGCTATCGGTGAGCGTCAAGCACCAACTGCAGAAATGACATTGGTTGATACGCCAAATGCGAAAACTATTAATGAACTTGTAGAACAATTTAATCAACCAATCACTAAAACTGTGAAAACGTTGATTGTAAAAAGTGCTGATGAAAATCAACCGCTTGTTGCTTTAATTATTCGGGGCGACCACGAATTAAACGAGATCAAAGCACAAAAACATCCATTAGTGGCAGATCCGCTTGAGTTTGCTGACGAAGCAGAAATCAAAGCAAAAATTGGTGCGGGCGTGGGTTCATTAGGTCCTGTGAATTTAAATATTCCAGTGATTATTGACCGCACTGTGGCGTTAATGTCTGATTTTAGTTGTGGCGCGAATATCGATGGAAAACATTATTTCAATGTGAACTGGGAACGCGATGTAGCAATGCCTGAAGTATTTGATTTACGTAATGTAGTGGAAGGTGATCCAAGTCCAGATGGTAAAGGCACGCTTCAAATTAAACGTGGTATTGAAGTGGGACATATTTTCCAACTGGGTAAAAAATACTCTGAAGCAATGAAAGCGACTGTTCAAGGCGAAGATGGTAAACCACTTGTAATGACAATGGGCTGCTACGGCATCGGCGTAACTCGTGTGGTAGCTTCAGCGATTGAACAGCATCATGATGATCGCGGTATTATTTGGCCTTCAGATGAAATTGCTCCATTCACTGTGGCGATTGTGCCAATGAACATGCACAAATCTGAAGCCGTGCAAAAATACGCTGAAGAACTTTACCGCACTTTACAATCACAAGGTGTAGATGTGATTTTTGATGATCGTAAAGAGCGCCCAGGTGTGATGTTTGCAGACATGGAACTTATTGGTGTACCGCATATGGTTGTAATCGGTGAGAAAAACCTAGAGAACGGTGAAATTGAATATAAGAACCGCCGCACTGGTGAAAAACAGATGATTGCGAAAGAGCAGTTGTTAGCGTTTTTGAAAGAAAATGTGAAGGCGTAATATATTTAACGGCTAGGCTTTGCCTAGTCGTTTTTTTATTATAGCCAGCCAAAAGTCTGGCTATAAAAACCATACGCTATGCGTATGGAGCCAAATAGCTTAAGCGATGAACAGAAAAAATCCTCGCTATATAATGAACAAAGCTGACAACCAAAATTCAACATATAGGAGGATTATCATGGTAAGTAAAACCAGTGACGATTCAAGTCTATCACACACAAAATGGAACTGTAAGTATCACATTGTATTTATCCCGAAGTATAGAAGAAAAGCAATTTATGGAAAGTTAAGAGCAGATATAGGTCAAATATTGAGGCAGTTATGTGACTATAAAAATGTGGAGATAATAGAAGCGCATGCAATGCCAGACCATATCCATATGCTCTTAAAAATCCCAGCTAAAATATCAGTATCAGGTTTTATGGGCTATCTGAAGGGGAAGTCAGCGCTGATGATTTTTGAAAGACACGCGAACTTAAAATATAGATATGGAAATAGGCATTTCTGGGCGAAAGGATTTTTTGTAAGCACAGTAGGGTTAAATACAAAAGTGGTAGAGGATTATATAAGAAACCAAGAAAAAGAAGATATGGTTCAAGATAATTTATCAACGAAAGAACATGTTGACCCCTTTAAGGGGTAATCAAGGAAATAATTAGACGCGGTTGTCAGTTCTCACAAGCCCCTTGAGGGGCTTGTGAAGTATAGGCTCTTATAGGGGAGCCTAAAAACCGCACGTTTTACGTGCGGATTGTTATTCAAAGAAGGGAGATATATGAAAAATAGATGGAAAACACTGATACTTGCAATACTGCTTACAGGATGTGCAACAAAAGAAATCATCAATCCTCAAGAATATGACGCAACAAAACATGCCCGTATCCGAATCTTTAATATAGGAAAGGATGGCGAAATCAATGTAAAAATCATGGATTGTGAAAAAGATAAGAAAGGAATACATCTTCGTCCTACCGGATGGTTTAACGGCGGTGGGCAACATCGAATAGGTATGACTCAAACCGAGGACTCAGATATCGCCCAGAAGGAAAATTATACGTTTAGAGAATACGTCATTCCTACGGATAAAATAATCAATCTCACCCCATCGCATTAAATCAGTAAAGCTGTTTGCCGCGTTGCGGGAAAGCCTTGCCAGACCGAAACAACACAATTATGTCAGTACGGTCCAATTGCGGGCTATGATACTATTCGAAAATTTCTGATAAAAACCATTACGTTGGATACCACCGATGGAGGAGAACGCCGAGATGATCGTGCATCATTTATCCCTAAAGCTGGGCATCAATATGAAATTAAGCCAATGGGGTGCTCAGTTGTTTTGAAAGATATTACTGAGGAAAACATCACAAACGTTTCACTTTCCCCATACTACAAATGTCCCACAAAATAACAATGAAAAAACTTTATCTTATTTTAATTTGCTTGCTCACGAGTTGCGTTATCCATATTAACAAGCCCATAAAAACCACAGAAAAAATTTATGCCTTTATGATTGAAAAAAATAAAATTTATCTGATAGGAGAGCAGTCGGACTATCTTTTACAAAATCAAGATGTTGAAGCAATGCAACATTTCTTGACTAGCCCTTATGCAAAACAAACACTCTTTTTTACAATGAAATTAGATAGCCTTGATAATGAGGTCACTGGCGAATACACCGTTTATTTAGACGAAAGCAAATATAGTAAAGAGGAAAAAGAGCAGTTGCAAAAGCAATATTGGTTTAATCCTATTAGCTATATTCATTCGGATTTCTTATCAGCAGTAAAACTTAGAAATCCGAACTGGACAGCTAATCAACCAGCATTAAAACGGCAATACCGAGCATTTGGAAAGCGAATTCGCTTTAATAATAGAGATGAAATAATCAGTAAATTTTCAATGCCTGAACCAATCGAAATTTCTTTAGTGCGAAGAACATCACATAAAGAAGTTATAGCCGATGATATCGCTTTAGAACTGACAACTATAACGTTATTTACGCCTGTTTATGTAGCTTATACAACATTAACTACTGCATTTGTTGCACCCATTGCAGTAACACAAGGTATTATTTATATTTTAAATAAACAATCTAAGAAGTAACCTACAAAAAAACGACCAATCGACCAGTTTTCTTTTTAATTTTGCAATTATGCAAACACTACTTCAACGTCAATTAGGAAGGTAATGTGGCAATGTCAGTAATGTTCGACTTACTCAACATAGAGGGGCATTTTTGAAAAAGAGTGTGAAGGAGTAATATTTCTTTGAATGTAAAAACAATGGATAGGTAACCCCTAGCCATTGTTCAGAGCGCTGAAAATCTCTAGACATAGCCCTAAATGTTTGATCGAATAGGCATATCGAAAAAAAGGAAATGCCTATACTTAAAAATCCTCTCCTCCGCAATATGAACTCGAGATGATAAGTCTTGATAGCCAGTTCCCCAAGATCACTTTGTTCGCAAGGTCGCGTATCTTCATTGTCGAGATAACGGTCGTCCAGCAGTTGACCTTGTTCGATTATTTAAAATTATGCTGTTAGGCTATTTCTTCGGTATTAAAATCCACAAAACTGACGGCTTGAGTGGCTATTTAAAGTGAAATATAAGAGAAATAGATAAAACGGCAAGAAATAAACCCACCTTGGGCATATGCTCTTAAAGGTGGGTTTGTCAGTGGTCTGAGAGCTGCTAAAAATAGCCGCTCTTTTTGTTGATTTAACGTTTATATTGAACCATGTTTAATCCAAACTAAATACTCGAATATAAGGTAGCTTTCCTTTTTCTAACATCTCTTGAATACCGCTTTGATGGTCATTGGTGCCTAAACCTCTTAATTTTAAGGTTACGCCAATGCTATTATCGTAAACGACCTCATTATGCTTTTGATTTTGGTGGCTTGTGACATAGCGGCTAGCACCGACACCAACCGCCCAACAACAGCTGTTATATTGGACGCCAATATATTGTTCTACAGGTTTTTGTAACGCGAGATCTTGATAGTAGCGTCCTACTACAGCCCAATTATTTGCAATTTCCCAGCCTATAACTAAGCCCACTTGTTGGATATCTTGTTGATATGCGTTAGCCGATTTACCCAAGTTTTGGTCAATATATTCTTGGTTCGCATATCGATAATTTAACTGAATTAAATTATTTTTTTCAGGATTATATTCTAGTGATGTATTTGCTAATGATGTTGAATTGGTATGAGTATCAAATTGATAGCTACCACGCCAATGCCATTTATCACTCATTTTCCAATTAGATTCTAAGGCCCAAGCTGATGATGAAGTTGGTGTTTTATTTGCTGGGTTTTCATCAATACGAGAATTACTTAAGTAATAAATTTGACCTGCAGATAAATTAAAGCGTTCTTCGCCACCAATATCATAAAAACGCGTTGTGCCACCCAAGGTAACTTGATTTGCCGATGAAATTCGGTCTAAACCACTATAACGGCGATCACGGAATAGCGAATAGTAATCTTGCTGTACTAAGGCTGAATCGTAACCAAATCCTAAATATTCATTATTAAGTTTTGAACCAATATTGCTTTGATTTCGGTAAGGACGATATAAATACTGCACGTGTGGTTCGAAAGTTTGTGTATAGTCTTTTAAGAACGTTGTATCGCGTGCTAATACGCTTTGTAAATCAACTTTAAATTGTGGAATAAGTCGATTTACCGTTTTTTGCACGTCCTCTGTATTTTTTCCTGAACCTTTTTTCTGATCGTAGCGAGTAGCATAAAGTTTAGTTTCAATATTCAAACTGCCGTATTTATTTGACATTAAAGAATTTAGGCTAGGCTCTGCATGGAAACGCCATGCAGTTGGCATTAATTCACTGTCATTATCAAAACGAACAGCTTGTGAATGCAATTTGAAATTTAACCATCCATTAGCCAAATCATGTTTGTAATAATTGAAATCTAATTGTGGCATTGCACGATAAGGGCCGATGTCCACCTCATCGAAAATCTGGAACTGTCGTGCAGAAAGAGAAAAATTATAATTTGGTTGATAATAAGCTATGCGAGCATATTGGTTTGCGTAGCCGTCAGTACTGCGACCATAAACAGACTCAAAATCGCTGAAATAACGTTTATCGCTTACTCGGGTATAATCAATATTTAAGCGCCAATTTTGCAAAAAGCTAGAATTGTGATTCCAATAGAACAAATGACGTTTTCGATTATCACTAGAATATTCAGAGTAACGATCGTTACCTAAATATTCTCCTGCCACTTTACCTTCGCCAATAGGGGTTAAATAGCGAAATTCGCCATTTGCTTGCCAACCACGGCGAGACATATATTTTGGGGTAAAAGTAAGATCGTAATTAGGTACGATATTCCAATAAATTGGTTGTGCATACCAAAGACCATCTCGGCTAGATGTTCCCGCACTTGGAATCAATAATCCAGAACGACGACGATCTCCAATGGGTAATTGTAAGTAAGGGGTATAAAAGACGGGAACGCCATGCACTTTGAAACGAGCATGCCACATTTCAGCATATTCTTCTTTCACGTATTGACGAATTTCTGACGCATCTACAGCCCAAGCATTATCACCTTGCAAACATGAAGTAAAGGTGGCGTTTTTCATGACGCGATAATTATTACTTAATGTTATATCATCGGCCTTACCACGACCTTGACGACCGACAAATTCATATTCTGAATTTGTTAAATTACCATCGTGACTATCTAAATTAAACTCCGCATCTTTACCTAACATATTGATCTGATTATCTTTATAATCAAATCCATCGTGGACATAAGCCATGCGTAAAGGTGTTAATTGGTTTCCTGATTGTTTGACCTGCACAGATTGTGCTAACAAATGACGATTGCCTTGTTTCAAATCCACATTACCTTGATAGGTCGCGTCATTTGGCTGATTAATTTCTGCATTATCCGCTTCAATATATACAGGCAGAGAATTCACATCACCCGTCACGACTTCACCGCTAAATTTTGGCACGCCCATTAAACATTGTTCATGCAAATCTGCCAAACTTTGTTGGCTATAAAGTGCGGTCAAAATAGCAAGTGAAATTAAAGTGTGTTTTTTATTCATCGTCTTATTTTAATTTGTCAGAAAATTGGTCAGATTATACTGGAAAAAGGGCAAGGCTAGTAATATTTTTCAATAAACTGTTGATCGGATGTATCTAAGGTTTTCTATAATTTTTCTTACATAAAATTAAAAAACTCAGCAAAAGCTGAGTTTTTATTTTTTATTATTTTACAACGTTAAAGGTCAAAGGATCGTAGACGATATCTCCAAGTTGAACTTGAATTGAGTATTGACCGACAGGATCTTTCTCATCAAAACGCCAGCAATTTACAACAAATTTACCCTGATTTAATGGTTCTCTAGTCATTGCAATTGTGTGCGTTTTTCCATCTTTAGATGTTTTAACAGAGCCAAGATTTTTCGGGATAGAAAAAGTCATTTTCTTAGGAGATTTAAAAATTTCGATTATGGAAATTTGTTTATTAAACTCACCATTTGCTGTCCAACACAGTTGTTGTTTTGGTATAGAGCGAGAAATCTCTTTTTTACCTAAATCCATAGGAACTTGACCTGACATATCATATACTGAAAGAGAAAGTATAGGTTGAGATTCTTGTGGTGTATCAGAAGTAGCAAATACAACAGATGACGCAGCACATATAGAAAGTGCGGCTAATGTTAATGATTTTTTCATTACGATTTCCTCTTTAAATAAAGTATGAATGATTAAAATTCATGGTGTTTTGGGATAGTTAACGCTATTGTACCATCAGTACGCCAATGCATCCCATATCTTCTAGCATTAAATTCGATACCCCAAATAAGAATGGGTAGTTGCCAGAAGATACTTGATCAAATTTCACTAAAATTTGAGTTTTGTTTTTTACCCAAACTGTATCTTTCCAAGCTAATTCTTCAGCTTGGAATTGATGTTCTCCTTGGCTTTCCACCACAAATTTGGCACCTTGAATAGTAAATCCTACAGGTAAACTTGCATTTAAAATCCAGCGTTCAATTGTTCCTTTTCGGGCTATTACATCAACTTTGCGTGGGTCAAAACGTCTTTGGTTAATTAAACTGTTTGTGACATCAATATTAAATTCTCGAGTTTGTGCAACGGCTTGTTGTAACATTGCTGGTGCATCCGTTTCGAAAGTGAGATTCGGTTGTTTATTAAATGCTGACATTTCTCCCTTGGCACGCAATTCAAGGACGGTGTTATCAGCGAGTTCATCGCTTGAGATCAACATATTTTTCATTTTGTCGTACAAGCCACGTTTACTTCCGCTAATGAGAGATACGTTGTCAATTTCATTCATATTAACGAGTATTTCTGCACGTTCTCCTGGCGAGAGAGCCAAAGATTTGACCGATTTAACTTTTGGTAAGAAACCTAAATCTTGTGCAATAAGCAGCATTTCTTGATCATTATCCAAGCGTAAATCATAAGCACGCGCTAATGAGGCATTGAGCAAACGTAAACGAATCCAACCCCGTGCAACATCTAAATATGGTGCTTCAATACCATTTACTAATAAGCGATTGCCTACAAAGTGCGGTTGATTTTGTTTGAATAATTGGAGACCATCATTGTTAAATTCCATATCTTGTAAAATCAATGGAATGTCATCTACGCCGTATTTATTGGGAAGATTCGCTTTTAGGCTTTGGTCATCTTCAATTAACCACATTCCAGCTAAGCCACGATAGGTTTGATAGGCTGAGTTGGCTAATGTCGCGGAACGATACCAACAGCTTGCTGCAGGTTGTTCAATAGGCACGATGGGTGCCCAAGACTCGCCTTTTTTTAGTATTCTAGCCGCCCCACCAAACAGTTCACCCGATGCTTGTAAGCCCTGAATAGACAAGGCAACGGATTGTGGCAAATTGTTATGATAATTAAGTTTGGCAAAGCTACCTGATTTGATTTTAATGGTTGGGCCAAGATAATTACCGTTGAATCCCCATACTGTCACATTGTGTGAGCCATCTAGGGGATAATTCATTTCCTGCATTGTTAATACAATCGGGCGACCGCGACGAACTTCAATGAGTGGCGGCACAACTAATTTTTCACGGTTTGCAGCTAACAATGGTGCGGGCACTGTGGAAAGTGCGGTAGAAATCGCAGCTGTTTTTAATAATTGACGGCGGGAAAGGCGTGGCATTTTAGTTTCCTTTTGCTATCTCTTCATCAAGTTCGGCAATGCGTTTTTCCATTAGATCGTGACAATAAGCCGCAAGATCTCGAACGTTGTCTTTGGTATAGCCTGAAACATCAATTGGATCCATTATTTTGCAAATCACTTTGCCATTATCCCAGCGATTTAAATTAATTTTATTATGCGTGGTTGAGCAAACCACAGGAATAATCGGTACACCTGCTGAAATCGCTGCATGGAATGCACCAGTTTTAAAGGGTAATAAACCGCGACCACGACTGCGAGTGCCTTCCGGAAACATCCAAATAGATAAATTATCTTCATTAATTCGTCGTGCGAGCTGCGACATCGTACTGTGTGCTTTTGTGCGGTTTTCTCTATCCAAGAAAATATTGCCCGTTACCCAATACAGAATGCCGAAAAAGGGTATCCAAATTAAACTTTTTTTACCCACACTTACTGTGCGAGGTTGCACCATATAAGAGATCGTCACCATATCATAATTATTTTGGTGATTACCGATATAAATCGCGCGGCCAATCTGCTCTTGATTTTGAGGAATACGATGTTCTACTTTTAAGCCAAAAAGTGGATATAAACGTCCAAACCAACGTGCAACAATGCCTACGTTGCTTGGATTTTTAAAGCGGATAAAAGAATAAATCGTACCCAGTACACAAATTAGAATACAGCAGATTAATACGAGGAAAATTCGAAGTAATTTTAACATGAGGATGTCCTATACAAAATTTCGTTAAAGTATAGCAAATTCAATATCAATATGTGCTAATCTAAACAAAAATCGTGGAATTTTTATGAAACATAGCTATTTTATTTCTGATTTGCATCTAAGTGAAAATCGGCCTGAATTGACAGCACTTTTTGTCGATTTTATGCAGAATCTTGCCCCGCAGGCTGAACGACTTTACATTTTAGGTGATCTTTTTGATTTTTGGATTGGTGATGATGAGCAATCCGCATTGATTCAACAAGTTAAAGATTTAATTAAGTTTGTAAGTAATCAAGGTGTGCAATGTTATTTTCAGCATGGCAACCGTGATTTCTTGATTGGTAAACGTTTTGCGAAAGATACAGGTGTTCAGCTTTTGCCTGATTATCAACTGATCACACTTTATGATAAAAAAATCTTACTTTGTCATGGCGATACGCTTTGCATTGATGATGAGGCTTACCAACAATTTCGCCGTAGAGTGCATCAAAAATGGCTGCAGCGTTTGTTTTTGTGCTTGCCATTAAAAGTGCGGGTGAAAATTGCGGAGAAAATTCGGGCAAAGAGTAATCAAGATAAACAAGCCAAATCACAGGAAATCATGGATGTGAATCAAGCCTTTACGACGGAAAAAGTACAAGAGTTTGGTGTGAATTTATTAATTCACGGACACACTCACCGTGAGGCGATTCATCAACAAGAAGGATTTACCCGAATTGTATTAGGGGATTGGCGAAAAAATTACGCGTCAATTTTAAAAATGGATGAAAGCGGAGAATTTGGTTTTATTAAAGATTAGAAGTGCGGTGAAAAATCACCGCACTTTTGATGTTAAGAGTTGGCTCGAGCAAAAGCCGCAGCTTCTTCTATTAATTCATCGCTTGGGCGTTGATGTGTATAAAGTTCAAATTGTTCTACTGCCTGAAGTACAATCACTTTTGCGCCAGAAATGGTTTGTTTTCCTTGTGCTTGAGCATAACGAATAAAGGGCGTTTCAGCAGGAATAGCTACTACATCAAACGCGACACTAGCATTATCAATGAGTGCTTTTGAAAAGGGTAAATCCATTTCTTCCTTGCCCCCTTTCATGCCGATTGGCGTAACATTGACTAAAATGTCAGCCTGTTGGTTTTCTGAAGAATCAATGTATTCATAGCCATAAAGTGCGGCTAGATATTGACCTGTTTTTACGTTGCGTGCGTAAATTTTTAACTTCTCAAAACCTGAATTTTTAAAGGCAGCAACGACGGCTTTTGTCATACCACCACTGCCATAAACAATGACTTTAGCATTTTTATTTAAGTGATATTTTTCAATTAATTTTACAATAGCAATGTAATCAGTGTTATATGCACGCAAAAAGCCATTATCGTTCACGATGGTGTTTACGGATTCAATAGCTTGTGCTGACGGATGAATTTCATCTAAAAATGGCATACAAGCTTCTTTGAATGGCATTGAAACCGCACAACCACGGATGCCTAATGCGCGCACGCCTTTGATAGCGTGTTCAATATCCTGCGTGGTGAAGGCTTTATAAATGAAATTTAATCCTAGTTTGTTGTACAAATAATTGTGAAAGGTGGTACCGAAATTGCCTGGACGACCTGATAACGACATGCAGAGTTGGGTATCTTTATTAATCATTTTATTTCCTTAAATATTCAAATTCATGCCATCATCAATGCCGATAAAATATTGATTCATATCAAAAGCAGGTTTTGCCGCTTTATCTTGACTCACAATGCGAGCAGGTACACCCGCTGCTGTGGCATATTCTGGTACGGGGTGAAGCACAACAGAATTTGCTCCAATTTTGGCATATTTACCCACTTCAATATTACCGAGAATTTTTGCTCCCGCCCCAATCATAACACCCTCGCGTACTTTTGGATGGCGATCGCCTGATTCTTTTCCCGTACCGCCAAGCGTTACGCCTTGCAAAATTGAGACATCATTTTCAATTACAGATGTTTCCCCTACAACAATACCTGTTGCATGGTCGAACATGATACCGTGGCCAATTTTCGCAGCTGGATGAATATCGACATCGAAAGCCACGGAAATTTGATTTTGTAAATAAAGGGCAAGGGATTTACGATTTTGATTCCATAAATAATGAGTGATTCGATAACTTTGAATCGCATGGAAACCTTTCAAATAAAGCAATGGAGTGGACCATAACTCCACAGCGGGATCGCGGTGGCGGACAGCTTGAATATCGCAAGCAGCACAATCAATGATCGAAGGATTGGCTTGATAGGCTTCTTCAATAATTTCACGGAGAGAAATAGCTGGCATAATAAGATTGGCTAATTTGTTAGCCAATAAATAACTTAGAGCTCCGCCCAGATTTTGATGTTTTAAAATCGTAGAATGAAAAAAACTCGCAAGCATAGGTTCGTTTTCGGCAAGTTCTTTGGCTTCCTGGCGAATATGTTGCCACACATCTAATGTCATAATTTTTCCTTTTATTCGCCTTTACATTCTCGCCCCAAAAGGCTGATTGCTACATCTTGTGCACTTTTGCCACAAAACAGCATTTGATAAATTTGTTCTGTAATCGGCATTTCCACACCTTGTCTTTGTGCAAGCAAATAGGCTTCTTTTGTATTATAAAAACCTTCCACGACTTGCCCGATATTTTCCATAGCCGTTTTGGCATCTAATCCTTCACCTAGCATTAATCCAAAACATCGATTGCGCGATTGATTATCGGTGCAAGTTAGCACTAAATCGCCTAATCCAGACATTCCCATAAACGTATTGGGATTTGCTCCGAGAAAGGTACCTAATCGGCTGATTTCTGCAATGCCACGCGTAATCAGTGCGGTGCGAGCATTTGCGCCAAATCCCATACCATCTGAAATACCTGCGCCAATTGCGATCACATTTTTAATTGCACCACCAAGTTGAACGCCAATCATATCCGAATTTATATAGACTCGAAAATGTTTACTACAATGAATACGAGACTGAAATTCCTGCGCGAATTGATCGTTATTGGAAGCGAGCGTGATAGCTGTTGGTAAACCTTGTGCTAATTCTTTTGCAAAAGTTGGACCCGAAAGTACAGCTAGTGGATATTGTGTTCCGAGTTGTTCTTCAACTACGGTTTGTAGTAAACGCCCCGTGTTACGTTCCAGACCTTTTGTTGCCCAAATTAATCGGTGATGAGCTTTTAAGTGCGGTTTGATTTTTATAAGAATTTTACCGAAAGCATGGCTTGGCACCACGATTAAAATATCTTGAGAATATTCCATTGCTTGTGCAAGATTGCTTTCTAAATGAAGTTCCTCAGGAAAGATGACATCTGGTAAAAAACGATAATTTTGTCGTTCTATCTGCATTTGGGCGATATGGGCGGGATTGTGCCCCCATAAATAAGTGGGAGAACCATTGCGAGAAAAGGTAATTGCCAGCGCAGTTCCATAAGATCCCGCACCTAGCACAGTGATTGGTGTTTGCGAAGTTGTCATATCCACAATTTATCTAGTGAAAGAGGAAATAAGTATAGATATCTTTCGGTGACCTATCAACCACAGGAAAATATTACTTATTCACTGGGCGGAATTTAAACGGCACAATGGATATGCCATTTTTTCCATTTTGTAGTTGATAAAATTGAGGATAGTTAAAATTACGTTGAACGATATTGTAAGGATTTTTATCGCCTTCCAGTTTAGCACTTTGATAAAGTTGATTAATTTCCCGCACTTTTTCATCTTTTTCACCATCGCAGTGGCGATAGATTTCGAGACGATTAGATTCATCTAAAATGTAAACATTGAAGCTGTGATCGGAATTATCTTCAAAAAAGAATTGTAGGAATCCTTCACTTGCGAAGGCATCCATTTCTGGTGGATAGCGACGACTTTCTTGGTTTGTCTCTCCATCTTCAATTGGCGTTTGTAAAACTTCGTCAAAATCCACCGCACTTTCAGCTTCATTACAGACCGATTCATTTCCGATTTCTTGTAAGCTAATCCCGCGATCTTCAAAAAATAATTGCCAGTTTTTACCCGCCACGCGTAAGCGTGATGTTTGGCAAGGTTGTTGAATATCGCCTACTTGGATGCTAACGCATCGATTGACTAATCCCATCACTAATTGGCGTAAATCTTGGCGGTAACGTTCACTATAACAATAGACTTGGATGGAATCTGGGCGATTAACGCCACGATAAATTTTGTTAGAAAGCACTTTTAGCGCAAGCAAAATGGCATTTTGCCCTTCAAAATGGAGCGTTCGGATTTCGTTCCACACATTGCGATAAGTAAAATCGATGCTACCCACAAGGCTTTGTTCAAGCGCTCCAAAACTAAATAAATCTCGTGATGAAATGCCAGTTAATACTTCTTCTACTTTGGATGTTGGATCGGTGGTGAGATTTATGGCAATAAATAAGCTACGAATTTCGCATTGATTCAATAAATCGCTATTTTTAGGTTGCTTGGCGATGGTGCTTGGAAAAGATTGACCCAAGTTAGTGACAAAGCGTTGTAATGTACTTAGAGTCACATTCTTGCTAAAAATGGCAAGCCCCGTTTTTTCCGTTAGCAGATGATTAAAATATGCCCAAGAGACTAATTTATTTAGGCTTTCCCCGTATTCAATGACTCGTTCTTTGGAGAACATAATATGGTGCGTTGGTTGATTGATAAGGTACCAGCCATCTTTAAAATGTTTATTGCCGCGGACTTCCACAAAAGTCAGGTGTGCTTCTGATAAATTGTGAGATATCTGTGTGTTGAGTAAGGACACTTTGCCGGGAAGTTCTTCAAAAGCAGTATAAAGTTTGCGAGAAAGAATATTGATATCTTGTGGCACGACGCTCGAGTGAATGTGATGCTTTCGCGCAAATTCCACTAAATTGCGATAGCTCAACATTAAAAACTTCACCACGTTATCATGGCTTTCTTTGACTGCTTTAATTTTCCAAAATGGACGTTTATTGAGGTGTTTCACCGTTTCAGCAGACCATCCCCATTCATGAGCAAGGATTTCCATGTAACGAACACGCCAATTATTAGCTTGGTAAAGTGCAAGATCTTCCGTTGCTTTCACATAGAAACAACGGCGCACAAAATCCAAACGCTTAAATTCAGAAAGTGCGGTTAAATATTGGGTTACTTTTGCAAGGATGGCAATGTAAGGATCAAAATGGTGATCAGGATTGGTATTGCCTGTAAGTAGATCTCGCTTAAAAGTGCGGGCAATTAAGCAAGTGTTTGGGTATTCCTTGGAATAGGCTTCCAACAACAAAATTTTGAGCACAGATTTATAAGGCGAATCAATCCCTTTATAAAGATGCCATAAGCTGGCACCAAAATATTCGTTTGCAGAAAATTGTCCTAAACCGCCAAAATCGACCCAATCATTTGGATCAATTTCCCCTTCCGTAATTAAACGAGTGACCTCTTTTTCATAGTCTTTTTCATTTTCTACCCATAAATGTAACCAAAGTAGAGGTTTACCTGCTAAGCGTACGGCGGAGCGATAGAACTCATCAAGCAATAACATATATTGCGCAGAACCACTATTTTCAATAGTCAGTGGGTCAGCGTAATGTTCGTTGCGAAAACGTTGTTGATCCATCAAATAAAAATTAATTTCCACATTAAATTGCATTGCCCATTCACTAATCCGTTTAGTTTTTTGGATAAGAAGAGCGTGTTCATCAGGAGTTAAGCCGTCTCGGACACAAATCCAAGTGTCGAGATCTGAAGAAGCGGTTTGACTTATTGAGCCAAAGCTACCCATTAAATAAATGCCTAGAATTGGTGGTAAAACCTCGTGAAAATTTACCGCACTTTTGAGTGTTGAAAACTTATGATCGGCATAGTGAATACCGTATTCATTGGTAAGCCATTTTTTTTGATAATCAGATGCGAGGAAACTTGCAATGCCAGAGGGGGTGTGAATAACATAGCCTGGAAGTTGCGGATGGTTTAGGTGTAAAAGTAAAGGAACAACCGCTAAAACGTGTTGAAATACATCGCCAGAACCTTGTAATGCACGCTCAAAACGGCGTTGATCCAAGGCATTAACCCATTGTTTTGCTTGTGCTAGATTGTATTCCACGCGGTGTCCCTACCAGAACAACAAAAATTGGCGAACAATTTACCACTTAGAGAGTATAAATGCAAAAAATTGTGACACAAATCACAGTTTTTGAAGCATCAGAGACTTTAAATTATCAGAAAGCAAAATTTTAATTCAATTTCTCATATCTGAGGTGTTTCTTATATCAACAATCAAAATGACTTTTTAACCTAAGAGTGATAGGATAACCTTCAATTTCATTGCGTAAATTACTTAATTTCACTAATGTAAGGATTTACATTTCTTTACAGTTGGTGGAAGAACCGCTCCGTATTTTTCTTGTCAAAGCGAACGCATTACAGATTTTAAAAATAAGCCTAAGGGAAAAATATTGTGATTTTCCTAAAGGGCAATAATTTGAATTTATTGAATACCTTACTCAATCTGACTTATTAAGGAATTGATATGGCAAAAGATCAATCTAACGATATCACTGAACAAGTCGGTGATACGCCGGAAACGGTGGTTGAAAAAACTGAAACGATGCAGCCAGTTACACAGACTATTGTGAAAAAAACGGGCACAGCATTGAGTTTATTGGCAATTCTCATTGCGCTAGGTGTCGGTGGGTCTGGTTATTATTTTGGTCAGCAACAAGTAGCTGAAATTCAGCAAAAATTAACCGCACTTGAAAGCCAAAGTGGTGTAGCTGTTTCTGCCCTTGTGTCTGATAATAGTGGACAGGTTACACGATTAGAACAAGGCTTAAAAACCGCACAAGATAAAGTCGAGCAACTTGAGCAATTAGTTGCAGGCAAAACAAGCGAAATTGCTACGTTACAAGCTCAAGTAAAACAAGTTAGTCAACTGGCTGGTGCGCAACAACCGAGTGACTGGTTATTTTCCGAAGCAGATTTCTTGTTAAATAACGCCTTGCGTAAACTTGTTTTAGATAACGATGTTGATACAGCTATTTCTTTATTAAAATTGGCTGATGAAACACTCGTTAAGGTAAACAATTCACAAGCGAATACAATTCGTACTGCAATCAACCAAGATTTAAAACAACTTCTTTCACTTTCAAGTGTAGACCAAAATGCAGTAATGCAAAAACTTTCACAGCTTGCCAATACTGTGGATGAGTTACAAGCGCTGAATGTGAATTTTGATGAAGCCCCAGAAAAGAGCGGTAAATTATCTGATGATATTGCAGATTGGCAGCAAAATGTGGAAAAGAGCGCAACTTCTTTCCTCAATCATTTTATTCGTATTTCGCCAAAACAAAGTGCGGATAAAAAAGAATTGCTTGCTCCAAACCAAGATATTTATCTGCGTGAGAACATTCGTTTACGTTTACAACTTGCTATTATGGCCGTGCCACGCCAGCAAGATGAACTTTATAAACAATCTTTAGATGCAGTTGCCTCTTGGGTTCGTAGCTATTTTGATACGAATGCAGAAGTGACGCAAAATTTCTTAAAATCAGTGGATGAGCTGGCTGATTCCTCTATTTATGTCGATGTGCCAGAGCAATTACAAAGTTTGACCTTGCTTGATAAATATCTTAATCGTGCGCCGTTAGATGTTCAAAAGGTGGAAATTGAAGCGGATAAAGTCATTGAAACCATGCCTAAAGCTGAAGGTGCGGCAACAGAACAATCAGCACCAGAAAAACAAGAATCTCAACCGGCAAAAGCTGAGCCACAAAAATAAGGATAGCCTATGTTTAGAGTGCTTTTTTTAATGCTAGCATTGCTTGCTGGGTTGATTGCAGGGCCTTATCTTTCTGGTCAGCAAGGCTATGTTCGTATTGAAACAACAAATAATATCGTTGAAATGTCGATTACGACATTAGTGATTTTCTTCGTAATTGCTTTAGCGATTATTTATGGTTTGGAATGGATCGTAACGCGTTTTTTACGTTTAAGCCGCGGTTCTTATAATTGGTTTTCTAGCCGTAAACGTGTGAGAGCGCAGAAACAAACCCTTGAAGGTTTGATGAAGATGAATGAAGGAGATTACGCCAAAGCAGAAAAATTGATTGGTAAGAATGCCAAACATTCTGCTGAGCCTGTGTTAAACCTCATCAAAGCAGCTGAAGCAGCACAACAACGAGGTGATGAATTTAGCGCAAATCGCTATTTGATTGAAGCCACTGAATTAGCTGGTTCAGATAATTTGCTGGTGGAAATTGCCCGCACGCGTATTTTATTGCAACAAAACAAATTGCCCGCAGCGCGCAGCTCTGTGGATAGCTTGCTAGAAATGGCTGACCGCAATAAAGAAGTGTTAAAACTGGCGGTAGAAATTTATCTTCGTTCTAAAGCTTATCAAGCCCTCGATAAGATTCTAGATGGGGTTGAAAATAGCGGTTTATTCAGTGCTGAAGAGTTCAAAGATCTTCGTTCTCAAACAGAAAATGGTTTGCTCGATGAGAAAATGAATGAAGAAGGCGTAGATGGTTTACTTGAATGGTGGGATGCTCAGTCTCGTAGTCGTCGTAATAATATTGATCTCAAAGTTGGTTTAATTCAGCGTTTAATTGATTGTAATGATCATGAGTCAGCATCAGAATTTACTGTTGAAGTATTGAAGAAAATTGGTGATAACACTAGCATTAGCAAAGAACTTTGTACTCAAATTACACGTTTACAACCAGAAGATAATAGTAAACTTCTCAAGCTAATCGAAAAACGTGCAAAACGTGCAGATGAGACACAAAAATGCTGTATCAATCGTGCTTTGGGTTATTTATATGTTCGTAACAATGAATTTGCTAAAGCAGCAGACGTATTCAAAAACGTGATAGCTTGCCCTGAACAGTTAGAGCCAAATGATTCGATGATGGCATCTTATGTATTTGAACAAGCGGGTGATAAAGCATTAGCTGAGCAAGTTCGCCAAGAGAATTTGAAATCAGTGATGGCAATTCAAGATGTCGTCTCAGAAAGTGCGGAAGAAAAAATAGAAGAAAATTCAACCGCACTTTTAGAAAGCAAATCTGAGTAACTCAACTTAAAAGACAAAACGCACTTCAAATTGAAGTGCGTTTTTTGTTGCTTTGAATATAAAGCTATATATTTTTCAGTTTATTAGAATATAACACCAAACAAAGTGCGATCACCATAATCAAAATTGCACCTGCAAATAAGATGGTATCCACCGAGCTTTCATGATTAACAATGATTAAACGCAACATCGCGGTGATCCCAGCATAAATAAAATAGCGCAAAGGGAAGTGATAGCCACTTTTAAAATACTGCACAATCAAACCAATAAACCCGAAATATAAGAAAAACATCACTGCTTGTTCAGCCACGTTATAAGGCACCACAGCCGAAGTATTAAGCACCATCATTGCTAAAGTATAAGTAATTTTTCCAAGGGCAATGATGAGTACAATCGCCAACGTAATCAATGCCGTGCAAAGCACGATTTTCAATACACCAGTAATAATTCGTGGTAATTTTTCTAATTCTGGAGATTCTTCCATTTTTATTCCTTACAGCAAAAATCAAAGGTTCGTATTCTAATGCAATATTGTAAAGTTGGTCAAAGTCATTTGGAAAAATAAAGCGTGGCGGAATTAGAAAAGTCTATTGTTTTTAGGATTTCAATTTCTTTCTTTTTCATCTTTGGCTTCATTATTTTCAGTGTTTTAAGGTTTGTATAAGGCGATTTTACGCCATCAAGCCCTCTTTTCCGAAATGCTTTTAGCCAATAAATGATGAGACCATGGGAAGTTTTATAAAGTTTCGCCACCTCACGGATACCATAATCCTGTTCGGTGACGAGTTTGATAATTTTCAAACGAAATTGATAAGAGTAGGATATAATCTGCACCTCAAATTAGGCGTCCAGGTTTTGGGGGGCAGATCAAAAAGTGGCCAAAATTCGTTATGATTCTTGACCGCTACTTCTCTGTTCCTTTATCAAATTAATAATGCATGTTTCTCTGCATGAATTCGTAGCTAATCATATGTAAAGAAACAGTGCTTTTACAAGTCACATTGTAGACTACTTCATGCCAAAAGTAGTAATAATAGAATTATAAAACTGACTAGCCAACTCTTTTGCTCGTTTTTCAGAAGATTTCTGATCCCAACCTGCACTATTTCTATACTTAGAAACAAAATCTCTAACTATCTCTAATTCTGACTCCTCAAATAATTTTAATTTAGCTTTAAAACTTTTCGAATCACATTTTGAGTTGATTTCTGGTCCTAAGGGTATAAGGTTACCTATTCTATGCTCCCAAGCTTTCTTAGCACTTCCTTTTATTTGAGATTGCGGAGTAATATGTTCTAAACTCATATTGTTTATAGATAATTCTCTAGTATTTCGATACACAAACATCTCAAGATGCATAAATATAAGGTTAATCGTTTCTTTATCTTTTAAGAAAGAGAGTTTCGTAAACTTATCTAAAACAAGAGATTCTAGTATTAGTTTTAGTTTTTCTTTAAGTTTCGCCTCTAACTCTCTTATAATTGTTACTATTTCTTTATTATCTCCTGTGCATTTATAAATTCTTCTGGCATATGTAGCATAGCTTATTTCTAGACCTGATTTAGGAGAGGATGTTATTTCAGAATGAATAAAATGAAATATTGATATTTTATTAAGAATATCTTTTAAATTTTTTAAACTGATTCTTTTATTATTCCACAACTGAAGCAATACAAGAATTAACGGTCTTGCTATTTTAATATTAAAAACCTCTAGTTTTTTTAGCGACTCATAAATCTCCTTATGCTCCAAATTCTTCCAGTCTTCTTTATTAGGTAATGCTATCTTTAGATACTGTTGTGATGAATTTAATAAGTCGAGTAAAAACTCATTATATTTTTCTTCACTGCATTCCACCTCATCTAGAAAACTTCCATAAATATCAGACTCAGAATCTCTCTTGTACTTTGCATTCCAATACTGATAGAAAAAGTAGGTTAATGTTTCATTTTTAATACTCTGAATATTTTCTTTTATACTAATCCAACTTTCCTTTGCAAAATCATTGGGATGAGTAGAATCTAAAACAGAAAATAATTCATTTTTTATAAGATCAATATACTCTAACTTTTTTCCTTTAGCATTCAAAGTTTGAAATATCTTTTGCGAATCTTTCTTATTATCTACCGTGATATAAATTGTTTCACATAATTTTAACTGCTCTCGTAAAACCTGCAAAAAAACCAAAGGGTCATTTTTCCATTGCCATTTACTATTTCATCTTTAATTTTATTATAAAAGAAATTATAGGCCTTATTTAACCTCTTATTTTCAAGAGGCGAAAGATCAATACTATGTTTAGATGCTTTATTCTTTTTTCTAAATTGTATTTCATTAGGAAAGAATTCACTATTGTTTTCACTTTTTAATTTAAAAAATGGATCATCATTTGTATCTTTTCCTTCGATGTATCTATAACAGGTATTACTAAATTTTTCGTATTCCTTTCCATTTTGTGCTGTTTTAGCCAATTCATCTCCAATATTAACCAAAGCAGATAAAAAGATAGTTATCGTTGTAATTCTTTGTTGCCCATCAATAATATAATATTTTGAATCTGTATCTTTTATTAAAACTAATGATCCTATAAAATATTCCTTAGCTTTGAATGGGGTACATCCATAATCAATCTGTTCATTAATATCCTCCCAAAATTCCTGGATCTGTTCTTCTTCCCAAGAATATTCTCTTTGATATCTTGGTACAACATACTCTCTCTAAACTTAAGATATCCTGTATAATTTTAGGTTCCGCATTAAAATTCATTATATATTCTCCAATAAAAACAGATAGTAGGTGGAATATTATCTATTTTTTATTATTAGTTTTATATTTTAATAACAAAAAGGCTTGCTGTTTATCCTGGCAAACCTTTTAAAATAACGCAATTAAGCAAATTGTTTTTTATTATTTAAATAGCGTTTTGCACATTCTGCTGCAGCAACTAAGCCACCTGCCATCATAATAATATCTTTAATCACGAGTCGGCCGGCACCTGAGAGATATGGGAAGCCATAATTAGGGGTTGGGAAGTCCCCTCCTAAATTCGGCACCCAGGTTTCTGGCGTAAATATCAGGAACGACAGCGTGACTATCGACATGCCAAAGGTGAGTAAGCCTCCGAATAAACCTAATGTTGGAGACCAAATTCCCGCTAATACTAAAATACCAATGGTCACGATCATCGCGCCAATAATATAAGAAGCCGTATAGGTGCCATTAGCTTTATGCCATTCAATATTTTTTGCGACCATTTTACCTTCAGGGTTTTTATATAAGGTATATTCTTTTACTAAAACACCCTTATCATTTTCTACCATATTCGCTCCATTTTTATAAAGGAAGCTTAAGAAAGGGCTATTTGACACAAAATGTGCTATACCATCTGCTTCATATTGGCAAACTTTTAAGCCACCAATCCAAACCATCACAACACAAATCGCAGTTAATAAATTTGACGTTGCAATGGCGCAACAATATTAGCTAGCAATGTAACTAATGCACTCATTTAGGACTCCTCATATAGTTCAATTGATATTACGGACATAATGTCCAAGAATTTTTATATAAATTATTTACAATATTACTCCCTAATATTGTTGGCATTTTTTTATTACTCAGGTTTACGCAATAAAAAAGAGATACCAACTTGGTAGTATCTCTTATTTTTGATTAATTTTCTGTGAGTAATCTCACATTATTTGAAATTCACTCTCGCATTTCTAAAAATTCGCATCCAAGCACCATCTTCAGACCAATCTTCTGGGTACCATGAGTTGCTCACGGCACGGAATACACGTTCTGGGTGTGGCATCATCGCGGCGATACGACCATCCACGTTAGAAATGGCTGTAATACCTAGTGCCGAACCATTCGGATTGGCAGGATAGGTTTCCGTCACGTTTAAATGGCTGTCGATATATTGTGCCACAATCAAGTTTTGCGCTTGAAGTGCGGTCAAATTCTCAGGTGTTTTGAATTCTACGCGTCCTTCACCATGAGAAACGGCAATCGGCATATGTGAACCCGCCATGCCTTTAAACCACAATGAATTGGTGTCGTTGATCTTCACCATTGCAGCACGCGCTTCAAAACGTTCTGATTTATTACGCACAAAACGTGGTCAATTTTCTGCACCAGGAATAATTTCCGCAAGGGTCGAGATAAATTGACAGCCGTTACATACGCCTAATGAAAGGGTATTTTCATTGGCGAAGAATTGGCTGAATTGATCGCGTAATTGTGGGTTGAACAAAATAGATTTCGCCCAGCCGCCACCTGCGCCTAATACGTCACTGTAAGAGAAGCCACCACAGGCCACCATTGCATTGAAGTCATTCAAGTTGTAATGCCCCGCCATTAAATCGCTCATGTGAACATCAATCGCGGCAAAGCCTGCACGGTCAAAAGCCGCTGCCATTTCAACGTGGCTGTTTACGCCTTGTTCACGTAATACGGCCACTTTTGGTTTCACGCCTTTGCTGATGTATGGCGCGGCAATATCTTCATTCACATCATAGGTTAAGTGAGCGGATAAACCTTTGTTGTCTGTTGCTTTTTTCACTTCAAATTCTTGGTCAGCACATTCTGGGTTATCACGTAAGCGTTGCATTTGGTGAGTGAGTTCTGCCCAAATACCGCGTAATTCAGAGCGTTTTTCGCTTAATAGTTTTTTGCTGCCGCGCGTGATTTCAAAACGATCTTCTAAGCTTACAGAACCGAGTTCATAAGTTAAGCCAAGCAAGTCATGGGCTTTTAATACCTCACGCACTGCGCTTAATTCACTTTCTGATACTTGGATCACCGCACCTAATTCTTCATTGAATAACACGGCTAAATCATTGTCGCCTAATGCCGAAATATCCACATCTACACCACAATTACCCGCAAATGCCATTTCTGCAAGCGTGGTAATTAAACCACCATCAGAACGATCATGGTAAGCCAATAATTTACGCTCTGCTACTAATGCTTGCATTGCATCAAAGAAGTGTTTCAGTTTGGCTGCGTTCACCACATCGGCTGGTTTATCACCTAATTGTTTATACACTTGCGCAAGTGCGGTTGCGCCTAAGCGATTTTTTCTTTCGCCTAAATCAATCAACAATAAGCGGCTAGCGCCTTTGTCTGTGCGTAATTGAGGTGTCACGTTTTTTCGGACATCTTCCACGCGCGCAAAAGATGAAATCACTAAAGAAAGCGGTGCAGTAACGGATTTTTTCTCGCCATTTTCTTCCCAAGTGGTTTTCATCGACATCGAGTCTTTACCCACAGGAATGGTAATACCTAATGCAGGGCAAAGTTCTTCACCTACGGCTTTCACCGCTTCATATAAGCCGGCATCTTCACCACCATGACCCGCTGCAGACATCCAGTTTGCAGAAAGTTTGATACGTTTAATATCGCCAATGTTAGTGCCTGCAATGTTAGTAATGGATTCTGCTACCGCTAAACGTGCAGATGCCCCAAAGTCTAATAATGCCACAGGTGCGCGCTCGCCCATTGCCATGGCTTCGCCGTGATATCTGTCTAATGACGCAGTTGTCACGGCTACATCCGATACAGGAATTTGCCATGGGCCGACCATTTGATCGCGTGCCACCATACCGGTTACCGAACGGTCACCAATGGAGATTAAGAAGGTTTTTTCAGCCACCACCGGTAAGCGTAATACGCGATGGAAAGCTTCTTTTAATTGAATATTTTCCGTTGCAAGCGGTCGATTTTCGACAGTTTTTGACGAAACCTCGCGCATCATTTTCGGGGTTTTGCCTAATAACACATTCATTGGCAAATCAATTGGATTATTGTCAAAATGGCTATCGTGTAAGGTTAAATGTTTCTCTTCCGTTGCCTCACCAATGACCACGAACGGCGCACGCTCACGTTCACAAAGTGCGGTAAATAATTCGAGTTTTTCTGGCGCAACCGCTAAGACATAACGTTCTTGCGATTCGTTACACCAAATTTCTAATGGCGACATGCCTTTTTCATCACAAAGGATGGAGCGTAAATCAAATTTACCGCCACGTTCGCCATCATGCACCAATTCAGGCATCGTATTGGATAAACCGCCAGCGCCCACATCGTGAATAAAGAGAATTGGGTTTTCATCACCTAATTGCCAGCAGCGGTCAATCACCTCTTGGCAGCGGCGTTCCATTTCTGGGTTTTCACGTTGAACAGAGGCAAAATCTAAATCCTCTTTTGATTTACCACTGTCCATGGAAGACGCAGCGCCACCGCCTAAACCGATGTTCATGGCTGGGCCGCCTAATACGATCAATTTCGCACCGACTGGAATTTCGCCTTTTTGAACGTGTTCGCCACGAATGTTACCGATACCGCCCGCTAACATAATCGGCTTGTGATAACCACGCACTTCTTCCCCATTGAAACTGTTGACTTTCTCTTCGTAGGTACGGAAATAACCCAATAACGCAGGGCGACCAAATTCATTGTTAAATGCTGCGCCACCTAATGGACCTTCAATCATAATATCTAAGGCTGAAGCAATACGGTTTGGTTTGGAAAGTGGATTTTCCCAAGGTTGTTCAAAGTTTGGAATGACAAGGTTTGATACGGAGAAACCGGTTAAACCTGCTTTAGGTTTGGCACCACGACCCGTTACCCCTTCGTCACGAATTTCACCGCCTGAACCTGTTGCAGCGCCAGGGAATGGCGAAATTGCGGTTGGGTGGTTGTGGGTTTCCACTTTCATTAAGATATGTGCATCTTCATTGTGATAGCGATATTGTCCATCTTGATCCGCAAAGAAACGGCCGACTTTTGAGCCTTCCATTACCGCAGCATTATCTTTATAGGCTGAAAGCACGAAATCAGGGGTTTTCTCAAAGGTATTTTTAATCATTTTAAATAGGGATTTATCCTGTTTTTTGCCGTCGATAATCCAATCTACATTAAAGATTTTATGGCGGCAGTGCTCAGAGTTGGCTTGCACGAACATATAAAGTTCAATATCGTGTGGATTGCGCCCTAATTGAGTGAAGTTTTCCACCAAATAATCAATTTCATCTTCTGCCAGTGCCAAACCTAATTCTACGTTAGCTGTGACCAAGGCTTCACGTCCGCCTTTTAAAATATCCACGGTTTTGAACGGTTTCGGATCTTGATGGCGGAATAAAATCTCAGCATCTTGTGGATTGCGCACCACCGTTTCCATCATTCGGTCGTGTAAAAGTGCGGTCAATTTTTCAGTTGTTTTTTCATCAAGCGGTTGGCTTAACTCAAAATAATACGCCAAACTACGCTCAATACGCTCCACTTCACTTAAACCACAGTTATGCGCAATATCTGTCGCTTTAGAAGACCAAGAAGAAATGGTGCCGACGCGTGGAATCACGATAAAGGTTTCGCCTTTGGCATCGTGTTCTGCCAAAGTTGGACCATAATGTAACAATGCTTTTAATTTTGCTTCCTGCTCGCTAACAAGCGGTCGATTTAATTCCACAAAATGCAAATATTCCGCGTAAACCGATTTTACCGGTAATTGATTTTGTTGGAATTTTTGCATTAAGCCTTGAATACGGAATTCAGAAAGGGCGGGGGAGCCACGAAAAGTTTGAAACATACGGGTACCTTTGAGTTGTGTTTGAGGTAAAAATCGCGGGCTATTATAAAGGAAAAACACCAAAACGAAAACGTTTGCGTAAATGGGGAATAAAATCCTCATCTTTAATAATTTGATGGGGATAAGAAGATTAAAGGGTTATAAAACCGTCATATACATGGGTTGCTTCGCCAGTCATATAAAGTGGATGACCGATGCCATCCCATTCAATGATTAATGAACCGCCTGGCAAATCGACTTGAACTCGATTGTTCAATAAACCTTGCATAATTCCAACTGCAACAGCTGCACAAGCTCCGCTTCCACAGGCTTGCGTTTCTCCTGCACCACGTTCATAAACTCTAAGTTTAATATGGTCTTTATTGATGATTTGCATAAAACCAGCATTGACACGTTCGGGAAAGCGCTCGTGGCTCTCTAGCAAAGGGCCAAGTTGTTCAACATTTGCTGTTTGAATATCATCTACTTGCACAACACAATGAGGATTTCCCATTGAAACGGCACCACATAATACGGTTTGAATGTCTGTACGTAAGATGTAATTTTTTTCGAATTTATTTGCGGTAAATGGAATTTTTGCTGGCTCCCAAATCGGTTCACCCATATTCACACGAATTTGGTTATCGTCTTTTACCGTTAGAACCATATTGCCTTTTTGCGTGCTAACCGCGATGTCTTTTTTGTTAGTTAGTCCTTTTAATGTCACAAAACGAGCAAAACAGCGGGCACCATTTCCGCATTGCGAAACTTCACTTCCATCAGCATTGAAAATGCGATAATGAAAGTCGAGTTCAGGATCATAAGGTGGCTCGACAAGTAAAAGTTGATCAAAGCCAATTCCACGGTGGCGATCAGCTAAGCGTTGAATGGTTTCTGACGTGAAAAAAACATTTTGAGTAACGCCATCAACCACAACAAAATCGTTGCCTAATCCGTGCATTTTGGAAAACTGCATTTTTCCATCCTTTATTTAAATTCAAGATTGATTGCATTATAGAGAGCGGTAAAAAGAATGGCAAATTCAGAATTTTAGACGAAGAAAAGTGCGCTAAAACACAGGAAATTTTTACCGCACTTTATTCGCTAATTTACTCAGATTACATCCAAGCATTATTGCGAATGATCCCTACGGCAATGCCTTCAATCTCAAAGTTTTCTTGCTCTTCAAGATTTACCACGATTGGATCAAATTCTTCATTTTCTGCGTGTAGATAAATGATAGAACCTTTTTTCTCAAGGCGTTTTACCGTCACTTCATCTTCAATACGGGCAACGACAATTTGTCCATTACGTACATCCTTGGTGCTATGTACAGCTAATAAATCACCATCTAAGATACCAATGTCTTTCATGGATTGACCATAAACTTTGAGTAAGAAATCTGCTTGTGGTTTAAACATATCGGCATCTACGCGATAAGTTGCTTCGATATGTTGTTCTGCGAGAATTGGTTCTCCAGCCGCTACGCGGCCCACGAGTGGTAAACCATCAAATTCTTCATTTGCACTATTGTCTAAAATGCGGATACCCCGAGATGCGCCAGGAATAATTTCAATCGCACCTTTGCGTGAAAGCGCTTTTAAATGTTCTTCAGCCGCGTTGGGGGATTTAAAGCCTAATTCTCGAGAAATTTCGGCTCGTGTTGGTGGCATGCCAGTTGTTTCTAAATGACGTTTTAATAAATCCAACACTTCTTGTTGGCGTGCTGTTAATGGTCTCATATACACTCCTGTTTTTAAATACAGATAACTGGTATTGTATACAGATTATGTGAAGTTGCAATAGTTATTTTTTAAATCTGTGTATTAGGTCACATTCTGCCACTAAATTTTTTAAAGCGGTTGAGATCAGATGTGTTAAAATATTTCAAATTTACAACAAAGAGAAAATTTATCATGGCAAATTTTGTAAATATGTATCGTCAATTATTGAGCTTGCCTCTGTCAGTATTAGTGAAAAATAATCCAATTCCAGCCAATCCGATAGAAGAACTTTCCCTCAATATTCACCAACCTGTTGTTTATGTTTTGCCTTATACCTCTCAAACCGATTTCGTTATTTTCCGTCGAAATTGTTTGGCGTTAGGTTTGCCTGATCCTGCTGAGAAAAATGAAATTGCAGGTGTGAAGTTGCCTCGTTATGTCTATTTAGATGAGGGACGCCGCATTTTTAAATCGAAAGGTGCGAAAGATGAAACCACCACGATCTTCAATAAATACCTCGAATTACACCGCACTTCAGAGAGTTTAGATGTGCAACTTATTCCAGTTTCTGTCCTTTGGGGGCGTTCTCCTGGGCATGAAGATAAATCTGGCTTGCCTAACTTGCGTTTGTTAAATGGCGTGCAAAAAACTTTTGCTGCTATTTGGTTTGGGCGTGATACTTTTGTACGTTTTTCTCAAGCCGTTTCATTACGTTATATGGTGAATGAGCATGGCTCCGATGAAAAAATTGCGCAAAAGCTAGCTCGAGTTGCAAAAATGCATTTTGCTAAACAGCGCATTTCTGCGACAGGTCCGCGTTTACCAAATCTCCAAGCTATGTTTAATAAATTATTGCAATCAGAAGCAATTCAACGCGCGATTGAAGATGAAGCAAAATCGAAAAATATCAGTATTGAAAAAGCGCAAAAAGAAGCGCATAAGATTTTGGATGAAATCGCTGCAGATGTAAGCCATTCAAGTTTACGAGCCGCTGATCGTTTTTTACGTTGGCTTTGGAATAAACTTTATTCTGGTATTGATGTGCAAAATGCAGATCGAGTACGTAAATTAGCACTTGAAGGTCATGAGATTGTTTATGTGCCTTGTCACCGTAGTCATATCGACTATTTATTGCTTTCTTATGTGCTTTATCATCAAGGGCTTGTTCCGCCGCATATCGCAGCAGGAATTAATTTAAATTTCTGGCCTGTGGGTAGAATGTTCCGCAGTTGGGGCGCATTCTTTATTCGCCGCACTTTTAAAGGAAATAGATTATATTCTGCAATCTTCCGCGAATATTTATCAGAGTTATTCCATCGAGGCTATTCTGTAGAATATTTTATTGAGGGGGGGCGTTCGCGCACTGGTCGTTTACTTGCGCCAAAAACGGGCATGATGTCGATGACATTTCAAGCGTTGCAACATAATCAAACTCGTCCAATTTCCGTTGTTCCAGTTTATGTAGGCTATGAGCATGTATTAGAAGTGGATACTTACGCAAAAGAATTGCGTGGCGCAGCGAAAGAAAAAGAAAATGCAGGTTTGGTTATTCGAGTAATAAAAAAATTACGCAATCTTGGTCAAGGTTTTGTGAATTTTGGTGAGCCAATTACGCTTTCAAACTATTTGAGCCAACATTTTCCTGATTGGAAAGAGCAAAATCACGAAGAAAAACCACAGTGGTTTGCTCCTGCAGTTGATTCTGTATCAAAACAGGTGATGGTAAACATTAATAAAGCTGCCGCGGTGAATGCAATGAATTTAGTTGGAACCGCATTACTGTCTTCTCGTCAGCGTGCACTTTCTCGTGAGCAACTTTTAGAACAATTGGCGAGTTACCAACAATTACTACAAAACGTGCCTTATTCCGCAGATGTTGTCTTGCCAACGGCTACGCCTGAAATGATGTTAAATCATGTATTAACGCTTGATCGTGTTGGCGTGTTAGTCGAAAAGGATAACTTTGGGGAAATTGTGCGTTTGGAACGCGCGTCGGCCGTTTTGATGACTTACTATCGCAATAACATTCAACACTTATTTGTATTGCCGTCTTTGGTCGCAAGCATCATTTTGCATTACGAGGCTATTCAAAAAGATTTATTAGTGGAGGCTGTCGGCAAGATTTATCCGTTCTTAAAAGGCGAGTTATTCTTGCACTTTAGTGAAGAAGAGTTAAAAACTCAAATTCACCAAATTATTGATGAATTTGCGCGCCAACAGGTGATTAACTCTAATGATAATTTCTTATCTATCAATAAATCAAAAGTACGTATTTTACAACTTTGGTCTGCTGGAATGCGTGAAATCTTGCAACGTTACTACATTACGGTGACAATTTTGCAAAAACAACCAGATATTTCACGTGCAGAACTGGAAAAAGAAAGCCAACTCGTTGCACAGCGTTTATCTGTGTTACATGGTATTAATGCACCAGAGTTCTTTGATAAAGCCGTCTTTTCTATGTTCATTGCAAATTTGAAAGAGCAAGGTTATTTTGATGAATCAGGCAATGGCAATCTTGAGAAAATAGAATATTTGGCGTCAACGCTTTCTCATTTGATTTCAACGGAAATTTGTCTGACCGTCAAAGGAACGGTTGAAAAAGCAGAAGAGCACGCTTGAGTTAGGTTTAAATTTTAGGAGCATCATTTGATTCTCCTTTTTTATATTAGCTATATAAGAAGTGCAGTGAATTTAATAGTCCAAAGAAACTTTCTATATGTCATATATCTAAGAAATTCCTTTTTCTTGACATACTTTGAATACTGCCATTTTCAGTAAGGATATCGACGATATGCCTCCATCTGATAGAAAATGATACCATTAGTTTTGTTTATTATAAATACTAGTGGATTCTTAATACTCATTTTTCTATTAAGAATAGATTGAAGAACCTGTAATTTAAATTCGATTATGTAGTGTTTACCCATAATAAAATCTGCACCTCAATTGTTGGTTTGGTTAGTCCAACTTTTGGGGTGCAGATCAAATTTCATCGCACTTTTTTGTTTTCTAAATTGAGAAATTAATTGGTTTTTAATTTGCTCCAATATTTTTCATAAATATCGACAGCTTCTCCAACATCACCTTGCATAATCCCTTTTTCTATTTCTGATGCTGGTGGAAATAATTTCGGATCATTGGCAACTTCTGGGCTGAGTAATGCTTTGACTCCTTCATTTGGCATAGAAAAGCCCATGCGTTCTACTACAACTTTGGCATTTTCTGGACGAAGTAAGAAGTCAATGAACTTATGCGCGCCTTCAACATTTTTTGCTGTAGTTGGAATTGCATAGTTATCCATCCAGAAAATTGCGCCTTCTTTTGGATAGACAAATTGGAGAGATGGATTTTCTTTATGTGCTAAATAAGCAGAACCATTCCAAATCATACCAATTGCTGCTTCACCTTGTACGTAAGGGACTTCTGGCGAATCAGAGTTAAAGGTCGCTATATTTGGTAAAAGTTTTTCTAAACGCTCGTAAGCTGTTTTGATGTCTTCTTCATTGGTGGTATTTGGCGATTTACCATCAAGCAATAATGCTACGTGGAATACTTCACGCGCATCACTGGTCATGAGAACTTTGCCTTTAAATTCAGGTTTCCATAAATCCGCCCAGCTGGTGATGCTTTTAGGATCAATCTCATCAGCATTAACTTCAATACCAGTAAGTCCATAAACATAAGGTAATGAATATTTATTTTCTGGGTCGAATTCTTTATTTAATAAATGTTTAGGGATTTGATGAATATTGGTCAATTTACTTTGATCAATCGGTTGAAGCATCTTTTCCTTAATCATTTTATTTACGTAGTAACTTGATGGAAACACCAAATCATAGCCAGAGCCAGTATTCTGAGTAAGTTTGAGTTTCGCGTACATTTCTTCGTTGCTTTCAAAGGTAGAATAAATCACCTCGATGCCGGTTTCTTTAGAGAACTGTGCGACTAAATCAGAAGGTACATAGTCTGTCCAGTTATAAACGTAAAGTTTGTTATTGGCAAAAGCGGAAACCGCGAAAAGTGCGGTGGTGGAAAGGAAAAGATTTTTGAGTGAGTGAGCAAAGAATTTTTTCAATTTATTGACCTCCGAGGGTTATCGTTCATCATAAAACGCACAAATTTTGCGCGTGCGCAGTATAGCATTTTTTTCGTAAAAGGTTTGACATATTTCCCTTTCGGGGTAAGATTTTGCCAGTTTTTTCCTAAGAGATTTTTTATGCTTAATTTTGCCTATCAAGAACACGTTCGCTCTTATTATTTCGACTCTCGTAACCAAGATTTTCAATTCCCGCCGTTAACTCAAATTGAACATGCTGATGTGTGTGTGATCGGGGCTGGATTTTTTGGTTTATCTGCGGCATTAGAACTGGCGGAGAAAGGAAAAAAAGTCATTGTATTAGAGGGCGCTCGAGTGGGCTTTGGCGCTTCTGGTCGTAGTGGTGGGCAAGCAATTAATGGCTTTGAAGAAGGCATTGATGAATACGTTAAACAAGTTGGCGAAGATAAAGCGCATAAACTTTGGAATATGTCATTAGAGGCCATTGATATTATTGATGAGCGTATTGAAAAATATGGCATTCAATGCGACTGGAAAAAAGGCTATGCCACATTGGCATTAAATGGACGCAGAATGGATGACTTAATTGAAATTGAAAAAGAAAGTCATGAAAATTTTGGCTATCAGAATATGCAACTTTGGGATAAGGCTAAATTAAAACAGCACTTAGGCAGTGATATTTATGTGGGGGGCTTATTTGATAGTAACTCAGGGCATTTACATCCACTTAATTATTGCTTAGGTTTAGCGAAAGCTTGTGTCGATCTGGGTGTTCAGATTTTTGAACAATCTCCCGTAGTGGATATGGTTGAGAAAAATGGTTGCGTTGAGGTTAAAACAGCTAAAAGTGCGGTTATTTCTCAAGACGTTATTTTAGCCATCAATGCTTATATTGATGCTCTCCCAAAATCTATTCACCACGGAATTAATCGTAAAATATTACCTGTAGAAAGTTTTATTATTGCCACAGAGCCGTTAAGTCAAGCGGTTGCTGATTCTGTTATTAATAATGGAATGTCGGTGTGCGATAACAATTTATTATTAGACTATTATCGTTTGAGTGCTGACAATCGCTTGCTCTTTGGTAGTGATTCTAGCTCAGAAAAAGATATGGTCACGATTATGCGGAAAAATATGTTGCGCGTATTCCCGCAACTTGAAAATGTAAAAATCGATTATGGCTGGGCTGGCCCGATTGATATGACATTAAACTCAACGCCACATTTTGGTCGTATTTCTCCGCATATTTATTTTGCTCATGGTTATTCTGGTCACGGTGTTGCTTTGACTGGTCTTGCAGGGCGAATTGTAGCTGAGGCGATTTTGGGTGACGATGAACGTTTATCTATTTTTGAAGGCCTGAAAGTTCCTTCTGTTTATGGTGGTCGAATTATCAAAGATCTTGCGACAAAGATTGGTGTTCAATATTACAAATTTTTAGATAAATATCGTTAAGATATAAAAATGATCTAGTCTAAAAGCTAGGTCATTTTTTATAAGTGGGCTAATTTATATAACATCACAGATTTTAATTGTTTCTGTTCAAGAACCAAAGAATGAATGCTCGCTAAAAAATAGGTTTGTTCTGCTTCAGGAATGAAAAACGGCATCAAGTTGAGTAAATCTTGATGGATAGCTAAAACTTGTGGAAAAATGACCGCACTTTGAATTTCTTCGAGCATTTCTGGATAAAGTGGTGAAACGCAACCCCCTCGTTCTATTCGACCTAAGCTGCAAGCAATGTGTAGCAGCATAAAATCCACTTGAGGCGTATTCACATCAGCTTGCCAGTAATGAGCTAATCGATCTCGTAAACGAAATACTACATCAATAATAGATTGATTTATTTGCCTGCGAATTTTCCAACGTTCTAGTTGCTTAAATAACCGCATTTGTTTTTATTAGTTCAAAATTTGTCCACTACTTTACCGCACTTTACTGAAATAAAATAGTGCACAGATCACAGTTTTGTAGCAAAATGGTAAAAATTTGTAAGGATGTAAAAATGTTAGATTATGAGATGTTCAATCCATATGAAGGATTGATTTTTGATATGGATGGAACTTTAATCGATACCATGCCTGTACATGCGCAGGCTTGGACGATGGTGGGAGAGCGATTTGGCTATGAATTTGATTGCCAAATTATGTATAACTTCGGCGGGGCGACGGTTCGAACCATCGCGGGGGAAATGATGAAAGCGGCGAATATGCCACGAGATCGAATTGAGGATGTGCTTGCTGCAAAACGTGAATTGTCTTACCAACTTATTCCGACTCAATCAAAGTTATTGCCAACCTTTGAGATTGTTAAATCCTTCCATCAGAAAAAGCCGATTGCGCTGGGATCTGGCTCACACCGTAAAATTATTGATATGTTGATGGATAAACTGGCTATCGCACCTTACTTTAATGCCATTGTCAGTGCAGATGATGTAAAAGAACATAAACCACATCCAGAAACTTTTTTACGTTGTGCGGAATTAATTCAAGCGAATCCAAGTTGTTGTATCGTATTTGAGGATGCTGATTTAGGTGTACAAGCGGGATTAAATGCGGGAATGGACGTATTTGATGTGCGTACACGAGAAATCATTTCGCCAAGATAATGGATATTTTTTCATTTTTTAGTGCTGATTTTTGGCAAACTCATGCGTTATGCCTCATGTTTGTCAGTGCATTCTTGAGTGCAACGGTATTACCAGGTAATTCAGAAGTGGTGTTTGTTGCTCTTGCAGTCCCTAAATTGGCGCTGGGATCTTTATTTAGTACAGATATATTGGCACTCGTTTTTTTCGCCACGCTTGGCAATGGATTGGGGAGTTTAACTACTTACGGGATTGGGCGATGGATGCCAAAATTTGATCCAAAAAATCACTGCACTTTATGGGTAATGAATCAGATAAAGCGTTATGGGGCGATTACTTTACTTTTAAGCTGGCTGCCTGTAGTTGGTGATTTATTTTGCGCCATAGCAGGTTGGTTAAGATTAAATTTTGTGGTAAGTAGCGTCTTTATCTTTATTGGAAAACTGGTTCGTTATGTTGCGTTATTGTTTTTTAGTGCCCCATTCTTATTATAAAATGCGCAAGAAAAAGCCCCACAATGAATGCTAGGCAAATAACCTAAGGAACCAATTTTATTAAAACAACTGCAAGTCGCTTGTTCTATGAGACTAGCACTTTATGAGAAAGTTCAAATTTTTCTGAAAATTTTTTAAATAAAAATTCGGGATAAAAAAAGCCCCACAATGAATGTGGGGCAAATAACCTAAGGAACCAATTTTATTAAAACAACTGCAAGTTGCTTGTTACATAAGACAATGAGCCTTGCCATAAAGTTCATTAGAATTTGCAAAAAATGAACATTTATTCAAATTTATTTTTAATTTACTGATTTATAAGGAAAACTTTATGCCATTACTTGATAGTTTTAAAGTGGATCATACCAAAATGAATGCACCAGCAGTACGTGTTGCAAAAACGATGCGCACGCCAAAAGGTGATGACATTACCATTTTTGATTTACGTTTTTGTATTCCAAATAAAGAAATTCTTCCTCCAAAAGGTATTCATACGCTTGAACATTTGTTTGCGGGTTTTATGCGTGATCATTTAAATAGCGATAACGTTGAAATTATTGATATTTCTCCGATGGGATGTCGCACTGGGTTCTATATGTCCTTGATTGGTACGCCAAATGAACAGCAAGTAGCACAAGCTTGGCTAGCTTCAATGCAGGATATTTTAGGTGTTCAAGATCAAACAACTATTCCTGAATTAAATATCTATCAATGCGGTACTTATACCGAACATTCTTTGAAAGAAGCACATGAAATTGCAAAAAATGTTATCGCACGCGGTGTAGGCGTGAATAAAAATGAAGATTTGGCACTCGATGATTCGTTATTAAAATAGGAGAAATCATGACAACACTTGGCACAGCATTAACCCCTAATGCAACCAAAGTAATGATGTTGGGTTCTGGTGAACTAGGCAAAGAAGTAGTGATTGAATTGCAACGTTTAGGCGTTGAAGTTATTGCAGTCGATCGCTATGAAAATGCCCCAGCACAACAAGTGGCACATCGTGCATACACCATTTCTATGTTAGATGGTGAAGCATTGAAAGCGCTTGTGGAGAAAGAAAAGCCTGACTACATTGTTCCCGAAGTTGAAGCTATTTCGACGGCCACTTTGGTTGAATTAGAACAAGCCGGCTTTAATGTTGTGCCGACTGCAAAAGCAACTCAACTTACGATGAATCGTGAAGGGATTCGTCGTCTAGCTTCAGAAGAGTTAGGGTTACCAACTTCGCCTTACCAATTTGTGGATAATTTTTCGGACTTTCAAAGTGCGGTCGAAAAAATTAGTATTCCTTGCGTGGTGAAACCAATTATGTCTTCTTCTGGACATGGGCAAAGCATTTTAAAGTCTAAAGATGACATTCAAAAAGCTTGGGATTACGCGCAAGAAGGTGGGCGTGCGGGGGCAGGTCGAGTAATTGTTGAAGGTTTTGTCAAATTTGATTATGAAATCACGTTACTGACAGTTCGTCATATCAATGGTACAAGTTTCCTTGCGCCAATAGGTCATCGTCAAGAAGATGGTGATTATCGGGAATCTTGGCAGCCTCAAGCTATGTCGGATATTGCATTATCAAAAGCGCAATCGATTGCTGATAAGATTACTGGGGCATTGGGTGGCTTCGGTATTTTCGGTATAGAGATGTTTGTGTGTGGCAATGAGGTAATTTTCAATGAAGTATCACCGCGTCCTCATGATACAGGAATGGTAACGCTGATTTCTCAAGAGCTTTCTGAATTCGCTTTACATGCTCGTGCGATCTTAGGTTTACCAATTCCCGAAATTACGTTGATTAGCCCATCAGCATCTAAAGCTATTGTTGTGGAAGGCAAATCACAAAACGTGCAATTTGGTGGAATTGAACAAGCATTGGCACAACCTCATACTAATATTCGATTATTTGGTAAAGGTGAAGTGAATGGTCATCGACGTTTAGGCGTTTTACTTGCGCGTGATGTATCCGTTGAAAAAGCGTTGGAAAAAGTAAAACAAGCTTATGAACAGCTAGAAATTAGTTTATAAAAATCGAAAGTGCGGTAAAAATTGATCTGACTCCAAAAAGTTAGACTGTGATTTAAAGGATTGTTTTCGATATTGTATCGGACTCAGTCCTTTTAATTTTAGTTGAATCTGTCGATGGCTATAGTAATCCAAATGATCTCTAACTGTATCAACTACCTCCCCCTCTAGTGTTGAATTTCTGACTATAAAAATATTCCATTTTTTATCGCCCAAGGAAACTTCCCATTGCGGTATTGTCCGAGTAATTCCCTTTTCTAGACATACTTTGAATGATGCTATTTTCTGCTAAGATTCGACGATAGGTTTAAGCTGTAAAATTATCAAACGTAAGCGGTTTTCTTCCGTTTTAGGTGGAGGATGCATTTTAGCATAGTGAGGTTTCATAAATGGTTGTCTTGATAGTTTATGAGGAATTAGCCCATTTATGATATTGCGATGTAAACGATGCGATTCGCAACCACCCTGTTGAATTAATCGGTCAAGAATTACGTGGTTATATGACTGATATGAAACGTATCGCAGTTGCGGGTTAATTATTAAACCAGTAAAATTTAAGCCAACTTATTCAATAAGTTGGCTTTTTTATAATCCAAAGGAATTAATATGAAAAACAATAAAATTTTTAACCGCACTTTTAAAGTAAGTTTGGTGGCTATGGCGTTAGGATTAGTTAATTCGGCATGGGCCATTGATTATAAATTATATGAAGGTACCGTATATAAGAATCCAGAAAGAACTGACTCTGAAGTAAAAAATATGAATTTTTATTCAGATTATGGCTATGATTTAACAAATAAAAATAATCTAGCCCATATATCTTTTAGAATGAAAAATGGTCTAGACAATAAGGATTACCCAACAGAATCATTAATTTTCCTGGCTCCTCAATTTTCTAATGGACCTACCTCATTAGAAATCAAACCTAATAGCACTTTCACATTATCGAAGGCTTTTCCTGAAAGTTCTGTTTTTGAATTGAGAGATGCAAATCTTAAATTCCACACCGGCAATATCAATTTATTTGAGGGACTTTCGACAGTTAATCAAGAGGGAGAGTCAGTTTCAGGAAATTCAGCATTTGAACTTCAGAGTAATAGTACCATTGATATTGATTCAGTGAGAATTGTTAGTTCGGCTAAAGAAAGCATAGGGTACCAACTATTTGATAAATCTACAGCAAATATTACCAACTCCTCTATTTTTCTGGGGGGAGATAACAGCACTGCTATAGATGCCGAAAACTCAACATTACATATCAAAAATTTAGATATCACGCTATAGCCAGCAGGCACCAATAAATCATCTTCTGTTGCATACATATCTGATAATACCACATTAAATATTCAAGACAGCTTAATCACTATCAAAGCAAAAGGTCAAAGTAAAGGTTTAGGTTTTATACTTGATAGTGGCGTAACCAACATTACAAATTCCAACATTAAAAATAACACTGGAGAAGTAGTTATTTTTACTAATAAACAAGATTCTCGAGATGAAACAAATAATTACGACTCAACTACCGTTAATCTAAAAAATACTAAAGTACCTGATGCGAAAGTGCTTGTAGGGTTAAACATGCCTGAACTAGCCTATACGGACTTAGCTGAAGGTGAAAAGACAAGTTCACCGAGATTTATTTTGAATGCAGATAACTCTCAGTTGAATGGTGTGGTAAAACAATACGACAACAAAAATAAAACGCCTGTTACATTAAACCTCACTAACAATTCTACATGGTATTTAGTTGATAACTCAGAAGTAACTGACTTGCATTTAAATAATTCAGCCGTTTCCTTAACTAGCACCAAAGCGCCTTATGCTGTATTAACTATCACGGAAAATCTTACTGGCTCTGGCACATTTAATCTTTACACAAATATTGCCAATAACAATGCAAATAAAATCGTTGTTAAAGGCACTGCTGAAGGTAATCATAAAATTGGTGTAACCAACCAAGGTGCAAATATTGCTAACGGAAAAGTGACACTTGTCGAAACCAATGGCGGTAATGCTGCATTTAGCTTAACGAACCCGAATAATCGTGTAGATTTAGGGGCTTACCAATATTTCCTAACCAAAGAGGGAAATAATTGGGTATTAGCGAACTCTAAAAATGAAGTCACCCCAACTCCACCTGTTGCACCAGCTACACCAAGTAAACCTGTGGTGACTCCAAGCAAACCTGTGGTAACGCCTAGCACCCCAGTAATAGCCCCAAGTAATCCAGTAGTAACCCCAAGTAATCCAGTAGTACCACCTGCAGTTCTACTAAGCGCACCGTTACTTTCAGACTTAGCGAATGCACAAGTTTCTCTTCGCCAAGCACAATTGCTTTTAGTGGAAGATGATTTAAGTGGCATTCATCAACGTCTAGGCGAAATGAAAAACGGTGAAAAAGGTAATGTATGGGTTCGTAATGTAAATTCTCGCCAAAAATTAGCCGCACTATCGACAGGTGAGAGTAAAACTTCTGGCTTTAAACAAAACGTACATAGCTTACAAGTGGGCGCAGATGCTGCTGTAACAGATAACCTCCGTGTTGGTGGATTTGTTGGTTGCAGCCAAGCTAACGTTGATTTCAATGGTTATTACGGTGATGGCAAAGTAAGAAGCAACAGCGTGGGCTTATATGCAGCTTACCTTGCAGATAAAGGTATTTATGTAGATAACATCGTGAAATACAGCCGTTTACACGCTAACTCAGATCTCACAGAGAAACGTCATTACAACGCTTATACTATTTCGAGTGAATTAGGCAAACGCTTTAACCTTGCGAACAATTGGACAATCACACCGAAAGCACAATTAGCGTGGACACATATTTCATCACAAGAGAATGAAGATAGCTTATCTTCTGTGTATTCTCGAATTGGTTTACGTGTAGCCAAAGGCTTTGCATTAAGTAATGGTTGGAATTTACAACCTTATGCAGAAGTAAATGCGATTACTAGCAAAAACCGTAGCAGCAAAATTCATTACACAAACAGTGCGCTTGATGTTGCAAGCAGCCGTGGACATTTTGAAAGTGCGGTCGGTTTAAATGCTGGATTTGCAAATCATCGTTTTGGTTTAGAAGTAAGCCGTGCTGACGGTAAAAACTTTGATAAACCTTATGCAATTCAAGCGGTTTATTATTATAGCGGGTAGTATCTTGCTAAACATACCTCTTAAAAGTGCGGTGAAATTTCACCGCACTTTTGTTTGTCCCAACTAAATATTCAAAATCTTATAAATTTCAGAATCTTTACGATCTAGATAATGGATGGATTGGATTTTACGAATTGTGCGGGATTTTCCACGAATTAAAATTGTTTCAGTGCTGGCTAAATTGCCCTTTCGAGAGATACCTTTAAGCAAATCGCCATTGGTGATACCCGTTGCGGTAAATACTAGGTTATCGTCACGCACAAGATCTTCAAGTTTTAACACTTCATTGATTTTTACGCCTAATGCTTCACAACGCTGAATTTCATCGGCAGCAATTTTTTTATTTTCTTCCGTATCACCTTTTACTTCGTTACGAGGAAGTAAACGAGCTTGCATATCGCCACCTAATGCACGAATTGCAGCTGCCACACCTTCTGGTGCTCCACCGATTCCGTAAAGAAGATCGACTTCGGCATCAGGCAAACAGCACAATACGGAACCTGCCACATCACCATCAGGGATCGCCATCACTCTCACGCCCAAGTTATGCATTTGTTTAATTACCGCATCATGGCGTGGTTTTGCCAAAACCATTACAGTGAGATCAGAAAGGGATTTTCCTAGCTTAGATGTGACACGGCGAAGATTTTGTTCTAGTGGTAAAGTTAAATCAATCATGCCTTTAACATCTGGGCCAACCACTAATTTTTCCATATACATATCTGGTGCTTTTAAAAAGGTATTTCTACCGCCAGCTGCTAAGACAGAAATAGCGTTAGATTGCCCCATTGCAGTCATACGCGTGCCATCAATAGGATCAACGGCGATAGAGACCAATTCTCCCATGCCAGAACCGACTTTTTCACCAATATAAAGCATTGGTGCTTCATCAATTTCCCCTTCACCAATCACGATTTCAGCATCCATATGAATTAAATTCAGCATATAACGCATAGCTTTCACAGCTGCATCATCAGCTGCATTTTTATCCCCTCGACCAAGCCACATATGAGCCGCTAACGCAGCTGTCTCAGTCACACGTGAAAATTCAATAGCCAATGCACGATTCATCATTATTCTCCTTCTGCTTACTTTTCTAGATCATGGCAAAATTCCGTTATTTTATCATTGCGTAATCGTTTGCATAATAATTTTTTCTCCAACGCTTTAAAAAGGAAAATTTACTGGGTAAAATACTCTCAAACTTACCCATATTTAAAAGGAAATCATTATGTCTTTAGAAATTTTAGACCAGCTTGAAGAAAAAATTAAACAAGCGGTAGAAACTATCCAATTACTTCAATTAGAAGTTGAAGAATTAAAAGAGAAAAACGCAGAATCTCACAGAAATATCGAAAGTTTACAAACTGAAAATGAACAACTGAAAAATGAACACCGCAACTGGCAAGAACATATTCGTTCATTGCTTGGCAAATTTGATAACGTTTAATCGTAATAAAAGGCTTAGAAAATCTAAGCCTTTTTATTTTCATCATTTCAAAAATATTCTTTTACTTTTCCCTATGTTAGGGAAGAAAAATAAATACAGGATAATCAAATGCACATTTGCATTCTCTCTGGCAGTACTTTAGGTGGCGCAGAATATGTTGCCGAACATTTAAACGATGTTTTAGAAACTCAAGGTTTTTCTACCGCTCTTTTTCACGGACCAAGTCTATCCAACATCGAAAATGAAAAAATTTGGCTTGTTGTGACTTCAACTCATGGTGCGGGCGAGTTGCCAGATAATTTAAAACCTCTATTTGATGAATTAGCTAAAAATCAAAGCGATTTTTCAGATGTTCGTTTTACCGTCGTTGGATTAGGTAATTCTGATTATGATACTTTTTGCTATGCAGCAGACAAAGTGGAGCAAGTGCTTCAAGAAAAAAATGCGGTAAAAATTTGCGAGACTTTAAAAATTGACGTGCTAAACGTGGATGATCAAGAAGGCTACGCCGAAGCATGGTTACCGAATTTTATTGAGGGATTAAAATGATTGCCTTAATCCAGCGTGTCGCCCAAGCAAAAGTTGATGTAAACGGTGAAACAATAGGACAAATTGGCAAAGGTTTATTGGTTTTGCTTGGTGTAGAAAAAGAAGATAACCAAGAAAAAGCGGATAAACTTGCTGAAAAAGTCCTTAATTATCGAATTTTTAGTGATGAAAATGACAAAATGAACTTAAATGTTCAACAAGCACAAGGTGAATTACTTATTGTTTCTCAATTTACATTAGCGGCGGATACACAAAAAGGTTTGCGTCCAAGTTTTTCAAAAGGTGCACCCCCAGCATTGGCTAATGAATTATATGAATACTTTATTCAAAAGTGCGGTGAGAAATTATCTGTTTCAACAGGACAATTTGCAGCGGATATGCAAGTGAGTTTAACAAACGATGGTCCAGTTACATTTTGGTTAAATGTATAAATAAGGACGGTTGATTTAGTAATAAGATTCTTAAGACTTTTAGAAAATTAAGCACGCTAAATAGCTTAACTAATGGAATATCTGCGTTAAACGTACATATTCCATTAGTCAACGTCAACTAACAACATAGCACCTAACAACAAGGTTGGTGAGCAAAAAGGCGAACTGAAGCCCTCCATTGCTCCCTCGTCCATAAATGGACGTTTCCTCTCACCAATGGCCACTTTAATAACAAAGGTGAATTATCACCCACTGCCATTATCACTGATTAGGGACAATCGGGAATGTCAGACAACAGCCCGCCAAACCCAATAGGCAAAGTGCACAGCGCAATGCCAAATGGCACAAACATCCATTCTTGCGCCTAAATCTTTTCATTTATAGTCTGTGTTATCAGCTACAAACTCACTGTACAAGAATATGGTATGCCTTTTCCTAGGTTAAAACTGTGATCTAGATCACAAAAATAAAAATGCGGTGAAATTCTTTTAAAAATTTCACCGCACTTTTAAGAATAAACAATTATTGTCGGATTAAAAGGGCAACGGCTTCACAAGCAATTCCTTCTTGTCTTCCTGTAAAGCCTAGTTTTTCAGTAGTCGTTGCTTTCACATTGACTTGCTCAATATCGCATTGTAGGTCTTCAGCTATTTTGGCACGCATGGCATCAATATGTGGACGCATTTTAGGTGCTTGTGCAATGATAGTGACATCCACATTACCAATTTTATATCCCTTTTCTTGCACTTGACGAAATGCTTCACGCAATAGCCCACGACTATCAGCATTTTTATATTGCATATCCGTATCAGGGAAAAGCTTTCCGATATCACCTAAAGTCGCGGCGCCCAAGATAGCATCGGTTAAGGCATGTAATGCCACATCGCCATCAGAGTGCGCAATAAACCCAGTATGATAAGGCACTTCTACGCCGCCAATAATTAATGGGCGATTTTCACCAAACGCATGAACATCAAAACCGTGTCCAATTCTGATCATAATTTATTCCTTGTTAAATAAAATTCTGCTAATGCTAAATCTTCTGGACGAGTCACTTTTAAATTATCGCTACGCCCAGCCACCAAGTGCGGTCGAAATCCTACGAGTTCCATTGCCGATGCTTCATCCGTTATATTTGCACCTTGTTGAATCCCTGTAGAAAGCGCATTTCTTAATATATCTACTGGGAAAAACTGTGGTGTCATCGCTTGCCAAAGTTGACGACGATCTTCTGTTTTCACAATACATTGCTGATTATCCGCCCGTTTAATCGTATCCGTCGCTGGAATTGCCAAAATAGCACCATGCTCATCTTCAATGGCTAGCAATTTATCAATGTCGGCGTGTTGTAAACAAGGACGAGCAGCATCATGAACAAGCACCCACGCATTTTTTTCCTCAATTGCGTTTAAACCATTTAATACGGATTCAGCTCGTGTGGCGCCCCCCTCCACTAACTGAATTTTAGGGGCAAGTGATAGCTTAACAATATAAGGATCATCTGTGCTCACCGCCAAAATAATTTTAGATACGGCAGGATGAGAAAGCATAACATCAAGTGTGTGTTCGAGCAGTGTTTTGCCGAGCAGCGTTAAATATTGTTTAGGTTTATCTGCTTGCATTCGCGAGCCCACGCCAGCTGCTGGCAATACCGCAATAATTGAACGAGCCATTATTTATTCTCTTTCACAATGTGATAAAACACTTCGTTTTCTTTTACCATGCCATGCTGCATTCGCGCACGTTCTTCAATGGCCTCAAAACCTTTGGTTAGTCCTTGAATCTCCGCATTAATACGCTGGTTGCGTTGAGACAGTTTTTCATTTTCCGCTTGGTTTTCTACAATCTTTGCAGCAGTGTTGCGGTAATCGAAGAAACCATTACGGCCAAACCATAAGTCATATTGAAACAAAACTAATACGGCAAAAAGAATGAGAATAAGAAGTCGCATAAAAATGTTGGTGATGAATAAAATTGCGGTTAGTTTACCGTGAAAAGGGGGGAAAGGCGATAGGATAAAAAAGAAAGTGCGGTAAGTTTTACATCTAGATCTCGCGTTAAAAATGTGACGAGCATCACAAATTTAATAGAATTACCAAGAAAGCGCCCCAAAAAATAAAAAGGTTTGCTATACTCTCCCCTCCCCGTTTTTACTAACCCTAAAGTTAAAAGGAATATAACATGAAAACAACTTTAAAAATGACTGCACTTGCAGCACTTTCTGCTCTTGTTTTATCTGGCTGTGGCGTACACAAAATGAAGTCCGAAGAACACGCAAATATGCAATTACAACAACAAGCTGTTCTTGGCTTAAACTGGATGCAAGATTCTGGCGAATATAAAGCATTAGCTTATCAAGCCTACAATGCGGCAAAAGTAGCATTTGATCACGCAAAAGTGGCAAAAGGTAAGAAAAAAGCGGTTGTGGTTGATTTAGATGAGACCATGTTAGATAACAGCCCTTATGCTGGTTGGCAAGTTCAAAATAACAAACCATTCGATGGTAAAGATTGGACTCGTTGGGTAGACGCGCGTCAATCTCGTGCCGTTCCGGGTGCGGTAGAATTTAATAATTATGTAAATAGCCACAAAGGTAAAATATTCTACGTAACAAACCGCAAAGATAGCTCTGAAAAAGCAGGCACTATTGATGATATGAAACGTTTAGGTTTCAATGGTGTGGAAGAATCTGCATTTTATTTGAAAAAAGACAAATCAGCCAAAGCGGCTCGTTTTGCAGAAATTGAAAAACAAGGCTATGAAATCGTACTTTATGTAGGCGATAACTTAGATGACTTCGGTGATAAAGTATATGGCAAATTAAATGCAGACCGTCGTGTATTCGTTGATCAAAACCAAGGCAAATTTGGTAAAACTTTCATCATGTTACCTAACGCAAACTACGGTGGTTGGGAAGGCGGTTTAGCTGACGGGTATTTCAAAAAAGATACACAAGGCAAAATCAAAGCTCGTTTAGATGCAGTACAAGCTTGGGATGGTAAATAATTTTCCATTAAAAAGATCGATTTAAATATCGATTTTGAAAATCTAATTGAGAGGCTAAGTTCAGTTTTTACTGGCTTAGCCTTTTTAGTTTTTTAGATTAACTCAAGTAATCATCATTACTACAGCTTGAAGTTTTGCTATGATGTTGCAAGTCTCTCAAAATAGAAATCTAATTCAATGAAGAAGAATTTTTCAGTGGGAAAATTGCCGTCTAAAGGGAAAAGTGCGGTTAATTTTCACCGCACTTTTAAGCCAAAATCAAAACCTAAAACGCTGTCGTTGGATGAAACCAAAGTTGTGTTATTCAATAAACCTTTTGATGTGCTCACTCAGTTTACCGACGAAGAAGGACGCGCTACCTTAAAAGATTTTATTTCAATTCCAAATGTTTATGCGGCAGGTCGATTAGATAGAGACAGTGAAGGATTACTGATTTTAACTAATAATGGCGAATTACAACATCGTTTGGCAGATCCAAAATTTAAAACAGAAAAAACCTATTGGGTGCAAGTGGAAGGCATCCTTGAAGAAACCAATTTAGCACAACTCAGAAAAGGTGTAGAACTCAAAGATGGCATGACAAAACCCGCTAAAGTGCGGTTAATTTCAGATCCAAATTTATGGGAACGCAATCCACCTATCCGAGAGCGAAAAAATATTCCCACAAGCTGGTTAGAAATTAAAATTAGTGAAGGGCGCAACCGTCAAGTGCGTAGAATGACTGCGCATATTGGTTTCCCCACTTTACGATTAGTGAGAGTGAGTATGGGCTCATTATCTATTAATGGATTAGCAAATGGCTCATTTAGATTATTATCATTGGATGAAATAAAAGCGTTATTTCAGACCGTCAAATTATAAAAATAGGGCAAGTATTTCGCTTGCCCTAAATTTTTCTCCCATAAATATTGAGCAGAAAGATAATTAATAAAAAACTAAACTGCTTTCAAACTCTTTCAAAAGATTACTTTCAGCTCGCAATTCATTCCAAATTAACGGGTTGCGATCTAAGTATCCGCTTTCAAAATTCAATGTCCAATCATTCAAAGTGCGGTGCATTTCAAGGGTGAAATTTTTTGCTGTTTCTGTTGCTTGACGGGATTTATTGAGAATAACTGCAAGACGAAGCAATCGCATTAAAGCCATCACATCTTGCTCGCTATAACGTGCAAATTTAAAAAACTCAGCAGGTTTAAGCGTGCCAATATGCCAACGCACTAACGCGGTAATCAAACGTTGCTGTTCACGATCAAACCCAGGTAATTCCATATTTTGTAAGATATACGCCGAATGTTTTTGTAAACCTTTGTGATTAATCACAATGCCAACTTCATGCAAGCGAGCTGCCCAAAGTAGGATTTCGCGCATTTCTTCAATAAATTCTGTCGATTGCCAATCTTTATATTGTGCACTGAGTAAATTAGCACTATCCGCAACTCGGTGGGCTTGGGCTTGGTCAATATTGAATTGTTCGCTTAATCCCCAAGCTGTGCGCGCTCGAATATCTGCAACTTGGAAGTTTTTCTCTAGACTATAAATTACGCCTTCGCGCAATGCACCGTCAGAATAGCGCATTTGTTGAATATGAAAAACTTCAAACACCGAACTTAAAATCGCTAAACCAGGAACAAAAACATCCACGCGGTCTTGGTTTAAACCGTTAATATTTAGCTGGGTAAAATGTTTAGCTTGTAGCGTTTGCTCAATTAAAGCATGTAATCGCTCGGCTGTAATAGTTCCATTTGGATCAAGATTAGTCGCAATGACTTGCGCCACAGTTTTAATCGTCCCCGATGATCCGAGCACAGATTGCCAACCTAATTTGCGATATTCAAAGCCTAAATCTTCGATTTTATTTACCGCACTTTGGCGCGCGCGTTGAAAGTTTTCTGGAGAAATGATACCATCGGTAAAAAATTGAGTCGCAAAACTCACGCACCCCATATGGCGGCTTTCAGCCACAAGCGGCGTGAAATCATCGCCGATAATCATTTCTGTCGAGCCACCACCAATATCAACAACGAGCTTACGGCCTTTTTCTGGTTGCGTGTGGCATACACCTGCGTAGATGGTTTTAGCTTCAGTTTGCCCACTAATAATATTAATGGGATAGGGGAAAACTTTGGCTGCTTGACGTAAAAATTCGTCATTATTCATCGCTCTTCGTAACGTATAAGTACCAACCACATTGACATTTTCAACAGGAAATCCTTGTAAACGTTCGGCAAATAAGGCTAAGCAATTTACACCACGCGTGATAGCCTCTTGATTAAGCACCGCATTTTCATCTAAGCCTTCCGCGAGTTTAACTTTTTGTTTTAAGCGAGAAAGTACTTGGATTGAGCCGTTCACAATACGCGCGACAATCATGTGGAAGCTGTTTGACCCGAGATCAATCGCCGCGATTTCACGTACATCGCTGCGGTGCTGGGGTTCTAAAATAGGGTGGTTCATAAAATTCCTAAAATTCAAATTGATAAAGTAAGTCAAACACCTGGTTTGTACTAGAAACGGATTGAAAATAAAGTTGTGGCATTAAGCGGTAACGTAAGGTTACTTCTGCCAAGCCATCAAATAAGCCTACACCATATTTTATTTGTAAGCGGTTGGTGAGATTTCCGCTGACGGTCACTTTGGATTTATCACCCACACCCGATGTGCCAAGGTTTAAATCTTGGATACCAAAAGCCTCTCCAATACTTCCCACTAATTTACCGCTCTTTGAAAGTCCTAGACCAAGTAATGCAGCCCCCACGGATCCACTGGATCCCGCCTCACCACTATTTTCTAATGAACGACCCGTTAACAAATAGGAAAGTGCTTGATCTTGTGGTTTACTTGGTTCGCTAAAGATGGTGACATCAGGTCTATCAGCCGTACCTATTACTCTTACACCAGCAGTAATTTTGCTGTCTTCCATTGCTTCTGGATTACGAATTGCTTCAATGTTTAACATCGGTTGTGACGGTTGGCCTGAAAAGTTAATTTGTCCTTTTCGAATTAATAAATCTTGTCCAAAAGATGCATAACGTCCTTTGGTTAAATTAATTTGCCCGAATAAACCTAAATTTCCTCTGTCTTGTTTCACAGAAAGTAAACCATCAAGATTGGTTTTTAAGCCATAGGCATCAAGGCTGACGTTTTTGCCAATATTGATGCGTAAATCAGAACGAATATCCATGCCTGATTTTGTTTTTGCCGCAAATTCACGTTTAATCATTTCTTCTTTGCTCTTATGAGGGCCATTTAAAATAACTTCATCTTCGCTCACTGGCTCAGCAGTGTCTGGTAAGCTATCAATTCTAATTCGCGCCCAAGGAATATCGACTGTTCCGCTTAAATTCAATTCTTTCGGATTCGCTTTCACCGTGATATTTGGACTGAAACGTAGTTTCGCCATAGAAGGAATATCCACGTTGAAATTATTTGCCTGAGCATTTAATTCTGTTGTCCAATGTTCAATATTTGCCCAGTTTGCTCGGCCAGTTAAATTTAAACGACTATCGCTAGTTTCAATTTTTCCCCGTAAAGTGGAATTATTACCGTGGAAACGTACGGCAATATCACCATCAGTAATATTGACTGGCATAGATTTTAATTTGGTACGAATATTGCGAATATTGAAGTCGCCATTTAATAATGGTTTCTCTAAATTCCCGCCGAAACTCAACTTTGAAACTACCTCCCCATTCACTGATTCACCACTAGTAAGTAGCTGATTTGCGATCGACAAGTTTAATCGTTCTATCGCAAGAGTTCCGCCAAGTTGACGATGTTTAGCAAGGTCATTTAAATGAATATCACCTACAATCCTGCCTTGGTTATGCACATTGATGCCTGTTTTTAAAACCAAATTATTATTTTGAATGTCGGCGTTAAGTGTTAATTTTGGAATATCCAATTTAAACGTACGGTAATCCAATTTTTGAGAGAAGGCTAAATGATTGCCATCTACTTTGGCGGTAAATTGGAATGGTTTGTCCGTAAACCAAGCAACATTACCTTGTGCTTGCAAGTTTCCTTTGAGGCTATCTTGTTCGATAAGTTTATTCACTAAATCCAAATTAACACGTTTAAATTGGAAAGGAATATTCCCTTGCTTGCCCACATTGAATGCTTGTGGGAAACATAATTCTACATCTGTGTTTTGCCAGCAATGTGCAGCAATATTAGCTTGTGTTTGTTTGTGATCGTAAGACACCGCAATAGCTTGGTTAGATTTTACATCACCAATAGGTGTATCGAATTTTGCTTGGGAAAGTGTGCCTTTCCATTGCTCCAAAGTGCGGTCAAAATGACCGTTAATTTGTAAATTTGCAGCAACAGGCTCACCTTGGGATTTAAGCGTTAATAGATGATTTTGTTCATCGCCAGATAAAGCGAGATCAAGTAAACGGAGTTTAAAACTTTCACCATAATGAAGTTGCACTGCCTTAATATTGAATTGCCCTTTAGCTAAAGGATCACTTTTGATATTCCCTTTCGCGCTCGCTTTAGATAATTGGAAACCTTGTAAGTGTAAATTAGACGAAGTTAAGTCAAGATCAAGATTTGGGCTGGTGAACTGACCAGAAATAGCCGCATGCCCTTTCACATTGCCGCTTAAATCAGACCATAAACCACGCAAATTCGGTGCATCAATATCTAATACAAAATCAGAATGGTCATCTAATACCCCTCTTGCGTTAAGATGATTTTCACCATATCTAATCTGCAAATCAGGTACTGTTAGAAGTACATTTTGATTAAGCGTTGCCGAGCCTTTTAAACTGATGGGGTTTGAAGACAGAGTTCCATTTAAATCAGCTACAGGCAGTTCCACTTGCCAGCCTTGAGAGCCTGCAAAACCACGTGAATGCAATTTGCCAGATAATGTTGCAGGCATGACAGGTACATAAAAACCGATATTCATTTTTTCTAAATCGGCTTGTACATCCCAGTTTGCGCCCTCTTTCCAGTTTGCAGTCCCCACAAATTCACTTTTACCGTCTAACGAAGCTATCCCCAATTTATTGACGGTTACTTCATAAAGTTTACCGTCGGCATTAAGATCCACTTGAGATGCAGGAATATAATCCATTCCATCTACGCCCCCTTTAAGCTCAGCGTGATAATTCAGTAAATCCCCCGTGAGCTTAAGTGTTACATCATTAATTTTAAGTGGCGCCATTGTGTTTACAAAAGCATATTGTCCTTTTGCCACATTTAATGTGAGGTTTAAGGGCATTTTGTCTTGTGCTAATTGCACTTCGCCATTCAGTTCAGCATCTAATACGCCTTTTGTTTTCAAAGAAAGTGAGGTGGATTTTTTCAATGATCCTGAAAGTGTAAGATCGACATCACTCGCTGGCAGAATTTCTTTTCCATCGGATTTCAACGGCTCTAAATGGGATTTTAAAGTTAAATCTAGTGGCATATCGCCATCAAGTTGTAATTTACCTTGTGAATAAAGATTACCCAGCGAGCTTTCTACCGCTAATTTTTGTAATTGCAGTTGGTTATCGACGGTATCCGCCTGTGCAATCAGGTTTGGGATTTCAATAGATTGAAGTGTTTCACCTTTTTCATTCACCGCTTGATAATGCCAGTTTTTGCCTTTAATCGCGGGGATGTGTAAATCAAAAGGAAGAATTATTTCTGATACATTGCCTAAAAAAGCAGGCGTTAAAGATTGCTCTATCGCATCCCAATCTACAGGCTTATTCGGTTGTTTGGCTTGCGGCTCAGGTTTAACTTCGGGCAATTTTTTTGAAATAACTGAAATATCGTTAATTTCAGTCGGCGCAAGAGTTAAGCCTTTTTCATTATTTAAACTTACCGCACTTTTAAAATGACTGAGAGTAAGATGAGTTTGATCAACATTTACAGATAAATCTTGCACTGCCAAATTTTCTGCATTGATATCAATTGGCAAGGAAATGCGTTTCATCGAGCCAGACTTGGAATTATCAGGCGTTGATGGAGGCAGTAATGCGGTATTAATCGCAATCGTTGGTTTATTTAAAGTGAAATCACGTAAACAAACCTCACGTGAAAGCAAACAACCGAAATCAAGCTGTAAACGTGCTTGTGCAATATGAGTATCAATCCCAGAGGTTTGATAACGAACATTATTTAGCACCAAGCCATTTTGTAGTCCGCCTTCAATTTGCTCAACGGAAAAACTATCAAGCATTTTATCGGCAAGTTGAATTAAACCTCTTTGCCCAGCATCGAAAGAAAGTGCCCCAGCAACACCTAAAACAGGCACCAAAATGACCGCACTTCCAATACAAAAAGCCTTGCGTACCCAATGTTTTTTATTAGGTTGATCAGGTGATTTTGGTGAAGTTTCTGATGGTTGTATTTGTTCTGTCATAAATTCACCTTAAATTTCTGTACCAATCCCGATGTAAAATTGAATATTTTTGCTGTTATCTTTATCACGAATCGGGGTGGCAATATCAAATTTAATCGCGCCCACTGGTGATGCCCAACGGACACCAACGCCTGCACCATAACGCAATTCTTTAGTGGTGTAATCATTAGCTGCTAATCCACTATCTGCGAAGGTCGTCGCCCACCAATTCGGATAAACTTGATATTGATATTCTAAAGAGCCCGCAAGTAATCGCGAGCCACCAACCAATTTTCCATTTTTATTTTTAGGCGCAATTTTTTTATAGCCGTAACCGCGCACACTGCGATCGCCACCAGCAAAGAAACGAAGTGCGGGTGGGATTTTTTCAATATCCTTTGTATGTAAATACCCAACTTCAGCACGAGCAACGATACGGTGATTTTCTGCATAAGTACGAATCCATGCGCTAGAGGCTTGCACTTTTACGAAAGAAGCTTCCGATAACCAAACTTTGTCCCCCACATCAAAAGTGATTTTTTGTACGTCGCCCCAAGTTGCAAAAGAACCGCCACGTAATCGGGTACGAGTAAATCCAACAGTTGGATAAAGAAGGAATGTTTTATCGGTTATATCGGCTTGTGTAAAACTATCGTATCGCGCACGAACTCCGCCAAAATATTGCCAGCCATGCGCATTATTCCAATAACGTAATGCTGATAGTGTGAGTGCTCTCGTATTGGTATCATTCTTTTTTTCCCCTTCCCAACCGACAGAGTAATCATAGTAATAATTTAATGGATTTTTAAGTAAAGGCTGTCGATAAGTTGCCTCTAAAGTTTGTTTTGGTGCTGAGAGATAAAGATTGGTGCGGAAACTATGTCCACGGCTATTAATCCACGGTTTTGTCCAACCAATTTGAGTGTGCAAGCCACCATCAGTTGCAAAGCCAACCCCGAGTTCCATCGCATTTTTTTTACGTGGATAAAGAATAATCTCCACATCCACAGTTTTACTTTTATGATTAACATTAGGTTGAACTAATACTAAACTAAACCAATTTGAAGATGAAAAATCGCTGGTTAAATCCGATAAGTTATTCATTAAATATGGATCACCAGGTTTGATGTTAAGAATATTATTTAAGTAATCATCCCGAATCTGTGAATGGCTAAAAGTAATATTGCCATAATGATAACGAACGCCACTATCAAATAACATTCGCCACCATGCTTGATGGGTTTCAGGGCTGATTTCTAAACGTGAAATCTTAAATTCCCCATCAAAATATCCACGATTTAATGCTAAACGTGAAATCGCCGTTTTGTAATCATTGTAAGTTTGGTGTTCGACTAACACCCCTTCTTTAGGTAATTTTTTACGTAGCGAATCAAAATTTTCATCTTGTGCGGCTTCCCCTTCAATTTGCACATCAGTGCCCGCAATTTTTGTTGGCTCGCCTGGTGTAACATGAGCAATCAATAAATCGCGTTTACCTTGACGCTGTTTTCGTTCAAAACGCACGGAAGATTCATAATAACCAAACACCCGCAAACCACGATCCACAGCTTGAGTGACTAAATGTTGATAGCGTTCGGAGCCATCCATTTCTTCTTTGTTAATCAGATGAACATTGAGATCCGTATTACGAACAGCACGGAAACCACGGATACCTTGAACTTCAATATCAACGGTTTGTTCCGCAAATGCAGGAAAGCAACTTAATGCCAAAAAAAGTGCGGTGAGTTTTAGCGATTTTTTCTTCATTTTGAGGGGCTAAAATTTTTTAAGTAAATTGCGCTATAGTCTACCGAGAAGTTCGTTAGGATCCAATATTTTCAGCGCATTTTGTCAGTTTTTTAATAAAAAAATACCGCACTTCATTGCTAAAGTGCGGTAATGTTTTTGGCTGTTTTTAATTAATGACCGCCGCAGCCACAGCTGCCGTGACCATGTCCGTGTCCGTGACCACCGCCGCAGCATCCGCTGTGATCGTGATCATGGTCGTGATGGTGGTGATGACCACCACAGCCACAGCCGTGACCTTCTTCGTCATCATCATGGTGGTGGCTATGTGCGCCATGAACGTGGCCGTGTGCGATTTCTTCTAACGTTGCTTCGCGGGTTGCGACAACTTCAACCGTGAAGTGTAATTCTTGACCAGCTAACATGTGATTTCCATCAACCACAACTTCATCGCCATCGATTTCAGTAATCACCACTGGAACAGGACCAATGTCAGTATCAGCTAAGAAACGCATGCCGACTTCAAGTTCATCAACACCTTGGAATACATCTTTTGGTACACGTTGAACCATATTTTCGCTGTATGCACCGTAACCTTCTTCAGGTTGTACACGTACTTCAAATTTGTCGCCTACTTCTTTACCTTCAAGCGCTTTTTCAAGACCGATTACTAAATTATTGTGGCCTTGTAAATATTCTAGTGGTTGATTCGCTGGCGCTTCATCTACCAATACGCCATCTTGTGTGCGAACTTGGTAAGCAATGCTCACCACTACATTTTTTGCTACTTTCATTATGTTTTCCTTATAAAAAAATCGGTTAAAAAAAGTCGTACCATTGTAGCGAAAATTATTCCGCGCGCAATGCAATTCGCGCACTAATGCGTGCTTTTATTTTCTCTTTACCATTTTCCAAATAAGCATCGCCAGAAGAATCCACCGCACTCATATCAGCAGATTTTGCCATCGCCATCATATAAGGTCGTGGGCTCATGGTTTGTTCATTCACGGAAGAGACATCTAAATCTAAAATTTGATAGCCTTTCATATTCAACGAATTTTGAATTAATGTGGCTTTGTTTTTAAATTTATCCAACGCAGCTTGAGTTAATTCATTTTCTAAACTCATTAATTTTTCTGATGAAATAAGTGCATTCGTACTTTCCACCGCCATAACGCCATCAAGCTCGCTAATCACTTTGGAAATGGCTTGGAAATCTTTGCTTTCTAATACAAGTTCTACACGGTCAATCCAGCCAGATTGCTTGCCTTGATTGTTATAACGCAGACTGGTATGACGAAAATGATCTTTAATTTCCACCGCACTTTCGTTTTTCGCGATAGAAAGCGCTTTGCTTAATTTCTCATTGATCGTTTTATTTAAGGTTGAAAGTGAGGTGCCTTCTGCCTGATAAAAAAGTGTAACTTGTAACAAATCTCGTGAAACTTCTTTTTCGACTTCAGCATTAAAAGAAACAATATTATTTTGCACCGCACTTTGCGGATTATCCGCTAATGCTGGCACAGCAAAAGGCAGCGCCAATAATGCTAAGGAAAGTGATTTTAATTTCATATTGAAACTCCTAAAAAAATAACCGCACTTATTAAGTGCGGTTAAAAAGAATGATTAATGCACACGAGGCTCTTCGACATCCTCGTCATCAAAAAATTCCCCATCATTGCCGTATTCATCGTCATCGGCGTTCGGATCTTCAAAATAGGTGCCCCAACCATCATAAATGCCTTTATGTTTTTCTAATAACGGAAGGATTTCTTTTTGTTGAGCATCAATAATTTCCGCTTTTAATTCTACTTCACTGATAATGTCAAAACAGAAGATGGGGTTGCCATCATCTTCAAATTCTTCCGCTTCGGAAACTTCATAACCGGCTTTAAACGCATCTACGGCGATTTTTTCTAACAAATCAAAATCGTGATGAGCAATATGATGCTCAATAATATAAAGCGCATCCGGGTCACTACCATCGTTAAGTAAATCAGTGATAATTTCACGGGTTTCTGCTTGTAATTCAGCCAATTTTGACATAATAAAATCCTTCAACAAGAACAAAAGTGCGGTTATTTTAGTGGATAAATCACCAAAAGTCGCATAAAATTTCGCGCAATTATTTTCTATAAAAAAGAACCCTTAATCATGCTCGAACAACTCCCTTATTTGGCATTAAAAACTCCGCCAAAAACCACCGCACTTTTAAAGGCTGAATGTGCGGATTTTATTGTAAGAGAGCATTTAGGCTATGAAATGTCAGGCGAAGGTGAGTTTGTTGCGTTGTATGTACGCAAAACAGATTGCAACACCTTATTTGTTGGCGAAAAATTAGCTAAATTTGCAGGTGTTTCTGAACGCAATATGGGATATGCGGGGTTGAAAGATCGTCGAGCGGTGACAGAACAATGGTTTTGTTTACAAATGCCAGGAATGGAAATGCCCGATTTCAGTCAATTTGAATTAGATGGCGTAGAGATTTTAGCGGTTACTCGACATAACCGAAAAATTCGTACTGGTAGCCTTGAGGGAAATTATTTCGATATTTTATTACGCAGTGCAGAAGAATCTGATGAACTTAAAGCGCGGTTGGATTTTGTGGCAAATTTGGGTTTCCCAAATTATTTTACGGAACAACGTTTTGGTCGAGATGGTCATAACCTCACGCAAGCATTGCGTTGGGCGCAAGGAGAAATTAAGGTAAAAGATCGCAAAAAACGCAGTTTTTATCTTTCCGCTGCTCGCAGTGAAATTTTTAATTTAGTTGTGGCAGCACGTATTGCAAAGGGCGCAACAAATGAAGTTTTGCCAAGTGATATTGTGCAATTAACCGGTTCGCACAGTTGGTTCAAAGCGGATGAAAAAGAAGACTTAAATGCCTTGCAAGTGCGGTTAGAAAATCAAGATATTTTACTCACCGCCCCTTTAATTGGCGAAGATGTGTTGGCCGCAAGCGATATTGAAAATGAAATTGTAAGTAAACATTCAGTTTTCGATCCTTTAATGACACAAGAGAGAATGAAGGCAGCGCGTCGTCCATTATTAATGAAAGCAAAAGCGTTTTCTTGGGCATTTGAGCCAGAAGGCTTGCGTTTGAAATTTTATTTGCCTGCAGGCAGTTATGCCACGGCATTGGTTCGTGAGTTAGTAAATTATACAGAAGCATAAGGAAGTACAATGCGAATTTTAGTCAGTAATGATGACGGTTTTCATGCAGAAGGCATTCAAGTTTTAGCAACAGAATTAAGAAAAATTGCCGAAGTCATTGTTGTTGCCCCAGATCGTAATCGAAGTGCGGCATCAAGCTCGCTCACATTAGTGGAGCCACTGCGCCCACGCCATTTAGACAGTGGCGATTATTGTGTGAATGGTACACCAGCAGATTGTGTACATTTAGCGTTAAACGGATTTTTATCTGGCCAAGTAGATTTAGTGGTATCAGGCATTAATGCTGGTTGTAATATGGGCGATGATACGATTTATTCAGGCACATTAGCCGCAGCCCTTGAAGGTCGCCATTTAGGGCTGCCTGCTATTGCGGTTTCGTTAGATGGTCGTCAACATTATGAAACAGCGGCACGAGTTGTGTGTGATCTCATTCCCAAATTACATCACCAATTATTAAATCCTCGTGAAATTATTAATATCAATGTGCCAGATTTACCTTTTGAAGAATTAAAGGGTTACAAGGTGTGTCGCTTGGGTTACCGTGCTTCGTCTGCAGAAGTCATTAAACAAAGGGATCCTCGTGATGAAACCATTTATTGGATTGGCCCTTCAGCATTACCCGAAGATGAAAGCGAGGGAACAGATTTCCATGCAGTGAAAAATGGTTATGTGTCTATCACGCCAATTCAGGCAGATCTTACTGCACATCATTCACTTTCGGCTTTACAAGATTGGTTAGAGCAGGAATAATGGCGCGTTTTACCAAATAGAGAAGAAATATGAAAATTTTCGGCACGATGTACGATAAAACCATGCAATGGTCAATGCACCGTTTTGCGACTTTTTGGCTCTCTTTTGTTAGTTTTATCGAGGCGATATTTTTTCCTATTCCACCTGATGTGATGTTGATCCCAATGTCTATGTCAAAGCCAAAAAGTGCGGTGAAATTTGCATTTTATACGGCGATTGCTTCTGTCATCGGTGGGGTTATCGGTTACGCTATTGGTTATTATGCAACGGACTGGGTGGAAAACATTGTACAACAATGGGGATATGGTGCGCATTGGGCAAAAGCCATAAATTGGTTTGAGCAATGGGGCGTATTAGTTGTGTTTGTGGCGGGTTTTAGCCCAATTCCTTACAAGGTGTTTACTCTCTGCTCTGGGGTAATGCAAATGGCATTTTTCCCTTTTGCCATCACCGCATTTGTTTCACGTTTAGCGCGTTTCTTGCTGGTGGCAAAATTAGCTGCATGGGGCGGTGAAAAATTCGCAGTAAAATTGCGAAAATCTATTGAAATTATTGGTTGGTCAGTGGTGGTGCTGGCTGTCATTGCTTACTTTATATTGAAAAACTAGGATAGAAAAATGAATAAATTAGGTCTTATTTTAATGGCTGGATTCGTATTAGCTGGATGTGCATCAGAACCAGTTAAAGATCCAGATGCATTACCAAACGGCATCATGCAACCAGTAGAAGGCACAGGCGCTGTTGCTGGCGGTAGCTTTATGCCAGAAATTCAAAAAAATACAATGCCAGCGCAAACGAAATAATAAAGGAACAATAAGGAATTACTATGAAAAAATCATTTCTCTTACTCCCTTTGAGTCTTGTTGTATTATCGGCTTGTGCCTCTAATTCTCCTGCTCCAATTAGTAATGCTGATGGCAATCTTTCCCCTGGCATCATGCAACCTGTCAATGGCAAAAGCGCGGGTGGTTCTTGGCAACCTGAAATTCAAAAAAACACGGTACCAGCGATGGGCGGTGTACCAACAGGCGTGCAAACGCCACAGCCAAATTTCCAACCAACCTATCAACAGCCTGCCATGCCAGCAGCGCCTGCTCAACCAGCATTCAAACCTACACAGCCAGCATTTCAGCCAGCTCAAAAACCAGCTGCGCCAACACCAACTCCAGCTGTGCAAACAAAAACCATCACTAAAACAGTTTCTGATTGCGTAGGTTCGCAACATATTAATGTTCCACGCAATCCAAATACCAATGCACCAGATTATAGCCAAATTGAAAAAGGCTCTTACAAAGGTAATACCTATAAAGTAAACAAAGGCGATACCATGTTCTTAATCGCTTACTTGGCGGGGATTGATGTAAAAGAATTAGCAGCATTGAACAACATGACAGAGCCTTATAGTTTGAGCTTAGGTCAAACTTTAAAAATCTCTAATTGTGGTACAAAAACAGTGACAACAACGGTTCCTGTAAAACAACCTGCAACAGCAACGACAACAACTACTGCGGCTGCACCGACAGCACCTGCAGAACTAGCAGTCACCTATACGCCAGGTGCAAATGGTACGCAAATGGGATCTGATGGCACAATCATTGGTCCAATTAAATCTGGCGCAGGTGTAGCGAATAGCGCACCAGCAATGGTACCAGTTGCAGCTGCACCAGTTGCCCCTGCGACAACACCATCAGTGCCAACAACACCAGTAGATAACACTAATATCACACCGATTAATGCCAATGTCGTTGCACCAATCGCATCAAATGTTGCATGGCAATGGCCGACTTCAGGTAATATCATTCAAGGTTTCTCCAATACTGATGGCGGAAATAAAGGGGTTGATATTAGCGGTTCTCGTGGACAGGCTGTTAAAGCAGCTGCATCAGGTCGCGTCGTGTATGCTGGCAATGCTTTACGTGGTTACGGTAATTTAATCATCATCAAACATAATGATGATTTCTTAAGTGCTTATGCGCATAACGACAAAATTCTTGTAACCGATCAACAAGAAGTCAAAGCTGGTCAAGAAATCGCAAAAATGGGTAGCTCTGGTACAAATACCGTGAAACTCCACTTTGAAATTCGCTATAAAGGTAAATCAGTGGATCCTGTACGTTACCTTCCAAGACGTTAATTTTCCTCTAAAAAGAGCGGTGAAAAATCTCAACAAATTTTCACCGCTCTTTTTTTATCTGGCTTTTTCCCCTTTCGGCACCTAAAATAGCCGACACAAAACCTATCTTTATTCAGTTTCAAAGCAGATAATTAGATGATTTCCGAAGAAAATTTCCAACAACATACGCCAATGATGCAACAATACCTAAAACTCAAAGCAGAGAATCCGGATATTTTGTTGTTTTATCGCATGGGAGATTTTTACGAGTTGTTTTATGACGATGCGAAAAAAGCAGCGGCATTGTTGGATATTTCTTTGACGAAACGAGGTCAATCTGCTGGGCAACCAATTCCAATGGCGGGCGTGCCTTATCATGCGGTGGAAGGTTATTTAGCAAAATTGGTTCAGTTGGGTGAGCCTGTGGCAATTTGTGAACAGATTGGTGATCCTGCCACCAGCAAAGGGCCTGTGGAACGCCAAATTGTGCGAATTGTTACACCAGGTACGGTGAGTGATGAGGCACTTTTGCCTGAACGCCAAGACAATCTGATTGCGGCGGTATATCAAGAAAAAGAAAAATTTGGATTAGCCACTTTGGATATGACCTCTGGCCGTTTTCAGCTTTGTGAACCTACTGATAAAGAAACATTGCGTGCGGAATTGCAACGTATTGCACCTGTGGAATTGCTGTATTGTGAAGAATTTAATGAAATGGCTGCAATTGAACATTGCAAGGGATTACGCCGTCGCCCGATTTGGGAATTTGAACTTAGCACCGCCATTACGTTACTGAATCGCCAATTTGGTACAAAAGATTTACGCGCCTTTGGTGTGGAAAAATCCCCTCTAGGCTTAAGTGCGGCAGGTTGTTTATTACAATATGCAAAAGAAACGCAACGTACCGCATTGCCTCATATTCAAAGCATTAGCTTAATTCAAAATCAAGACTGTATTCAGTTAGATGCCGCCACTCGCAGAAATCTTGAATTAACGCAAAATCTTGCGGGTGGCACAGAAAATACGCTAGCGTCTGTCTTGGATAAATGCGTCACGCCAATGGGCAGCCGCTTATTGAAACGTTGGATTCACCAGCCTGTTCGTGATGTGGAAAAATTAAAACAACGCCAACAATCGATTGCGGAAATTCTGAATTTTGATTTGGTCGATGAACTCCAACCTTATTTGCAATTAGTTGGCGATATGGAGCGTATTTTAGCGCGTGTTGCACTACGTTCAGCGCGTCCACGCGATCTCACCCGCTTGCGCACGGCATTAGAACAAATTCCTGCATTACGCGCGATTGTGCAACAAAAAACACCGCCATTTTTAACCGCACTTTTCAGCCAAATTGCCGATTTCAGCGAGCAATGCGATTTATTGCAACGTGCATTGATTGAAACGCCTCCACTTTTAATTCGAGATGGTGGCGTAATTGCTGAAGGTTACCATGCCGAGTTGGACGAATGGCGTATGCTGTCTGATGGCGCAACCCAATATTTGGAAAACCTAGAAAAACGTGAGCGTGAAAGCACTGGTATTGATACGCTAAAAATCGGTTTTAATGCAGTGCATGGTTATTACATTCAAATTAGCCAAGGCCAAGCGCATAAAGCACCTATTCATTATGTACGCCGCCAAACCCTGAAAAATGCAGAGCGTTACATTATTCCTGAACTCAAAGAATATGAAGACAAAGTACTGAAATCAAAAGGCGCAGCGTTAGCATTAGAAAAGCAGCTTTATGATGAATTGTTTGATTTATTATTACCGCACTTAGGTTCGTTACAACTGGCGAGCCTCGCACTTTCTGAATTGGATGTATTGGTCAATCTTGCGGAGCGCGCAGACATCCTCAATTACGTGATGCCAACATTCTGTGATGAAGTGAGTGTGAAAATTGAAAATGGTCGCCATCCTGTCGTGGAACAAGTATTAAAAGATCCTTTTATCGCCAACCCAGTGGAATTAAATCATAACCGTCACTTGTTAGTTATCACTGGGCCAAATATGGGTGGTAAAAGTACTTATATGCGCCAAACCGCATTAATTACATTGCTGGCGTATATCGGCAGCTTTGTGCCGGCAGACAGCGCGCGAATAGGGCCGATTGATCGTATTTTTACTCGAATTGGTGCGTCTGATGATTTAGCTTCAGGGCGTTCAACCTTTATGGTGGAAATGACAGAAATGGCAAATATTCTTCATCAAGCCACTGCGCAAAGTCTCGTGCTTATTGATGAAATTGGACGCGGCACATCCACTTATGATGGCTTATCCTTAGCTTGGGCTTGTGCAGAATGGTTAGCCAAAAAAATCCGCTCACTTACGTTATTTGCCACCCATTATTTTGAATTAACCGCATTGCCAGAACAGCTAGAAGGCATTGCCAATATTCATTTAGATGCCCTTGAGCATAACAACACCATCGCCTTTATGCACGCTGTACAAGATGGTGCAGCAAGTAAAAGTTATGGTTTGGCAGTCGCGGCTTTGGCGGGCGTGCCACAATCTGTTATTAAACTGGCAAAACAGAAATTGACACAATTAGAAAAAACATCAGGTCATTCAGCCGATCAGCAAATTCAGGCATTACGTGAAGCCAATCACACTCAAGGTGAATTATTGTTTGAACAAGAAATGGATGCGCTAAGAGAGGCTATTGAAAAACTAGATCCCGATGATTTAAGTCCTAAACAAGCCTTAGCGTATTTGTATCAGTTAAAGAAAATGGTGGGGTAACATCTTACAAAAGTGCGGTGAAATTTTGATCTAGCCAAAAATAGACTATTTACTTAAGGACTGATGATGACATAGCATCGAAGTCGGTCTTTGAATTTCAGTTTAATTTGTTGCTGATATAGTAATCCAAATAATCCTTACAGCTTTGGTCTGAATGTAAAATGTTTCGCTTTATTTAAGTTGTTTTGTTCTTTGCTTGCTCCTGTACTATCCATGTTGTCAAAAATAAGGAGGTTATTAATCCGTTTTTTATGATATCTGCACCATGGCATTGTTGGACTAAAAATCTGACTGTTTTACGTTGTGAACTCACTTCAAGTGATAATACCAATTGGGAGTGGTTTATTAGTTAGAATAGTGAGTGGATAGATTACAGGAATGCTTTCCAGCTTTACTGATTTCATCACCTAATTGTTTAATTAAATCTTTCAATTTTTCAAAATCTACAGAGTCAGCTTAGTTCAATGAGTGATTTTTTTCTGCTTTTTATTAGCATGACTCAATTAAATTTTTTAACATAATTAGTCCTTTATTTAGATTTAATTAAGACTGCTTATAAAAAGATATAGAATAATATATAAAGTGTAAAAATTATTTAAAATTCAAATTTTTATATTTTTTGATACATTTAGTAAAATATTTTAATTAGTTATTTTTTTAGGTGATTTTGACTTTGAAAAGATAACTTAAGATAGGAGCCTATCTATTGGTGAATAATTTTTTAGGGGCTGTACTAGATAACTAGACACCCCTTAACTAATTGTTTTAAAATGGAAATTTGAGATTTTATTTCACTGTTGTTAAAACGTCATTCGTATTCCTTTAAATATAGCTCAAAATGCTCTTGGGAATGTCATTAAACTTCTGTAAATGGCGTTTTGCTTGATTCCAAAAATTCTCAATTCCGTTTATGTGGTTATGATTTTCAGCAAAATGCGGGCTGTGATTGATGCGAAAATGGCTAAATTCACTGACATCAAGCACATCATCACTACGAAAGGTATCCGTGTACATAATGCTATCAGGCTTAACTTTCTCTCGGATAATTGGCAATAATGTCGCTGATTACGTATTAGGGACAACGACGGTATAAACCCTGCCATTTCGTTTGAGAAGCAAGAATACCGCGACTTTTCCGGCAGCACGACCATATTTACCTTTCCGAGTACTGCCAAAATAGCTTTCATCAGCTTCAATCCCGCCTTCAAGTATTTCCAATATGTGGGCTTGTTTGATAGATGAGTAAGCGTAATCGATGAAAGTAATAAGCGACTGTAATTAACCAATTCACTGGCTGTTCTTGCTGTGACACCTGCGACAAACAGTTCAATGAGTTTATTCTATTTAAACTAGTTTTAAATACATTTTAAAACGTTCAAAATTTAACAATTTATAGTCAATTTTTATGAAAAATAAAACCCTATAAACAGGGGCTACAACTAAATCATTTCTACCAAATATTTTTTTCCTTATGCAAATACCCACATAAGATAATTTCTTAACGAAAGAATATGTAGCTCCTTTTAAGGGGGAATCAGGGACAGGGATTGTCAGTTTTCACAAGCCCCAAGAGAGGCTTGTGAAGTATAGTCCCTTATAGGGGGCTAAAAATCTTGTGTTTTACATACGAATTGTCATTTAGTAAAGTACCCGCGCACGAATTGTGCCATCGATTTCCTTTAATTTCGTCAGTAATGGCGATGCATCATTTGTTTCTACATCCACGACAACATAACCAATTTTCGGGTCAGTTTGTAAATATTGCGCGGCAATATTGAGGTTGGCTTCGACGAAAATTTGGTTCAGTTTGTTCAATATACCAGGACGATTTTCGTGAATATGCAATAAGCGTTTTGTTCCCTCGTGTTCTGGTAAAGATACTTCAGGGAAGTTGACGGAAGAAAGTGTTGAACCATTGTCTGAATATTTGACAAATTTACCTGCTACTTCAAAACCGATATTTTCCTGTGCTTCCGCTGTTGAGCCGCCGATATGTGGCGTTAAAATCACATTATCAAATTCGCGTAACGGTGAGACAAATTCTTCATTAATTGACGCAGGTTCAATTGGGAATACATCAATTGCGGCGCCGTGAATTTTACCGTCTTTTAAGGCTTGAGCAAGCGCATCAATATCTACCACTGTGCCACGCGAAGCATTGATCAAAATTGCTCCTTGTTTTAATTGTGCGATACGAGCTGCGTTCATTAAGTTTTTGGTAGATGGCAGTTCTGGTACATGTAATGAAACCACATCGCAAGAACTGAGTAATTCTTCAAGGCTACGAACCTGTTTGGCATTACCGAGCGGAAGTTTATTTTCGATATCGTAGAAATACACATCTATGCCTAATGATTCGGCAATAATACTTAATTGTGAACCAATGTGGCCGTAACCAATAATTCCTAGTTTTTTACCCCGCACTTCATGAGATCCCGTCGCTGATTTATTCCAGACGCCACGATGTACTTCGGCATTAGCCTGTGGCACATTGCGCATAAGTAATAAAATCTCGCCTAATACAAGTTCTGCGACAGAACGAGTGTTTGAGAATGGGGCATTAAATACAGGAATTCCACGCGCTTTTGCTGCATTTAAATCCACTTGGTTGGTGCCAATACAGAAACATCCCACAGCGATTAATTTGGGTGCAGCTTCAATCATTTCTGCCGTTAAATGGGTGCGAGAACGCAAGCCGATAAAGTGTGCATCTTTAATGGCTTCTTTTAATTCATCACCATCTAGCGCTTTTTTATAGTAATCAATATTGGTATAGCCTGCCGCATGGAGCGTATCAAGTGCGCTTTGATGCACACCTTCAAACAATACAAATTTGATTTTTGATTTGTCTAGTGAAACTTTGTTTGTCATGTTTGCTTCCTTATGATTTTTATTATGAATTAGTCAATAATTTTGGCACCTTCAGGCGTACCGACTATCACAACGTCTGCGCCACGTAACGCGAATATCCCATTAGTGACAACACCCGCAACATTGTTTAATTCTTTTTCCATTTCAACTGGATTTAAAATAGTGAAGTTGTGCACATCTAAAATCACATTGCCGTTGTCAGTCACCACGCCTTCACGATATTCAGGTGCGCCACCAAGTGCGGCTAATTTTCTGCCTACTTGTGAACGAGCCATTGGAATAACTTCAACTGGTAATGGGAAGGTAGAACCCAACACATCCACTTGTTTACTCGAATCTACAATACAAATAAATTTTTTGGCTAATGCAGCGACGATTTTTTCACGAGTGAGCGCTGCGCCGCCGCCTTTAATCATCATTTTTTGTGGATTGATTTCATCTGCACCATCCACATAAATATCTAAGCTAGAGACATCATTTGCATTAAATACTTCGATACCTTGTTTACGTAATAATTCTTCTGATGCTTTTGAAGCCGCAACTGCGCCTTGAATTTTATCTTTGATTGTACCTAAAGCCTCAATAAAGCAGTTCACCGTGGAGCCGCTTCCCACCCCAACAATCGTATCTGCTTTTACATATTGTAATGCGGCTTGTGCGGCGAGTTTTTTCATTTCTAATTGATTCATTTCTTTTCCTTTCCTTATCTTAATAAGTAAACGATCGAGTTACTTTATTACGAGAGTATTTAATAAACAAGTGTAATTTTTCTGCAACGAGAGGTTTAACGGATGAGCTATGATTCCGTTAAAAATAATTCCAATAGTTCATTGAGAAATAACTTGCCATGCTCAGTGATTTGCCAAGAATCAGCGTTTTCCACAATATAGTTTTGTTGAATGGCAAAATCAATTTGATTTTTTACCGCACTTTGAGATAAACCTGTGTAATCTTCAAATTCTTGTTTGGGCACCGCTTCTAACAAACGAAAGCGATTCATAAAAAACTCAAAAGGGCGGTCAATTTCTGGCACGTTTTTTTCTTCGTAAAGATATTCGCCACGCAAATAACCTTTCGGGTGCTTGGTTTTAGAAAAGCGGGTAATCTCGCCATTAGGGAAGGTCAGTTTCCCATGTGCGCCACAGCCAATAGCTAAATAATCCCCAAACCGCCAATAATTCAAATTATGTTTACATTGAAAATCAGCCTTTGCATAAGCCGAGGTTTCATATTGCTGGTAGCCCGCTACGGTTAAAAGTTGGTGGCCTTGCTCAAAAATATCCCAAAGCTCATCATCATCTGGTAATTTAGGTGGGCGGTAAGCAAACATCGTATTTGGCTCAATAGTGAGCTGATACCAAGAAAGGTGAGGAGGAGATAGCTCAATAGCTTGGCGAAGATCATCTAAGGCCTCTTCTAACGTTTGGTTTGGCAAATCGTGCATTAAATCCAAATTGAAACTTTTTAGCCCAGAAACTTTCGCTAAATTGACCGCACTTTTTGCCTCTGCTGCATTATGGATTCGTCCAAGACGCTGTAATTTGTCATCATTGAAACTTTGAATTCCCATAGAAATTCGCGTGATGCCTGCGGATACATAACCTTTAAAACGTTCAGCTTCTACCGTACCAGGATTAGCTTCTAATGTGATTTCAATATTATCTTCAAAATCAATCTGCGTTTTTATTTCTTTTAAGAGATACGCAATGCTTTCTGCCGAGAACAAACTTGGCGTACCGCCACCAATAAAAATTGAATGGAGTTTTCGTTGTTGAATGGAATCTTTAAAGCGCTGTAAATCGGCCTGTAGATCTTTTAGAAGGTGATGAATATAGTCTTGTTCTGGTATATCGCCTTTTTGTGCGTGCGAATTAAAATCACAATAAGGGCATTTTTGAACGCACCATGGAATGTGTACATAAAGAGAAAGTGGAGGAAGTTTGAGCATTCTGTTATTAACAAGTTTTAAATGTGAGAACAGTTAGAAAAAATACAAATTAACGTTGTGTAAATATGAAATTTTAGCTGACGCTGTGAATGTTGATAAAAAGGGCCTGTTTTCACAAGCCCTAAAACATTCAATTAATTGACCGCTCTTGTTGTCTTACTGGTCGCTTTACGGCGGGGTGATTTTGCCACTTTAGTTTCAACTTTGACAAATTCAATGCCTTCAGGCGGATTTTCCAATGCAAGACCAAGTACTTCATCAATGGTTTCTACTGCATGAATCGCAAGATTTTGTTTTACGTTTTCTGGAATTTCTTCGAGATCTTTAACATTCTCTTTTGGAATTAATACGGTTTTAATTCCGCCACGATGTGCCGCAAGAAGTTTTTCTTTTAATCCACCAATTGGTAATACTTTACCGCGTAAACTGATTTCACCTGTCATGGCTACATCAGCACGTACAGAATTACCTGTTAAGCAAGAAACTAATGCCGTACACATTGCAATACCTGCACTTGGACCATCTTTTGGTGTCGCACCATCTGGCACGTGAATGTGAATATCGCGTTTTTCATGGAATTCAGAATTGATACCCAATTTTTCAGCACGTGCACGGACTACGGTCATCGCGGCTTGGATAGATTCTTTCATCACATCGCCTAATGAACCAGTGAAGGTTAATTTACCTTTGCCAACCACTGACGCAGTTTCAATAGTCAGTAAGTCACCGCCCACTTCAGTCCACGCAAGACCTGTTACTTCACCCATACGGTTTTGGGTATCCGCTTTACCAAATTCAAAACGTTTCACACCAAGATAATCGTGCAGATTATCTGAATTTACCGTGATAGATTTAAGTTTTGGATTTACTAATAAATTTTTCACTGCTTTACGGCAGATTTTTGAAATTTCACGTTCTAATCCACGCACACCAGCTTCACGAGTGTAATAGCGGATAATATCTAAAATGGCATTTTCTTCGATGGTTAATTCGCCTTTTTTCAATCCATTACGTTCAATTTGTTTTTGTAACAAATGTTGCATCGCAATATTGAGTTTTTCATCTTCGGTATAACCAGAAAGACGAATGACTTCCATACGATCTAATAATGGACCTGGAATATTCATGGAATTTGATGTTGCTACAAACATCACATCAGAAAGATCATAATCCACTTCTAAATAGTGATCATTAAACGTGGTGTTTTGCTCAGGGTCGAGTACCTCAAGCAATGCTGATGCTGGATCACCTCGCATATCGGATGCCATTTTGTCGATTTCATCAAGCAAGAATAATGGATTTTTTACCCCCACTTTTGCCATCTTTTGAATTAATTTACCTGGCAATGCACCAATATAGGTTTTACGGTGACCACGGATTTCTGCTTCATCGCGAACACCGCCTAATGCCATGCGTACATATTTACGACCAGTAGCATTGGCAATAGACTGACCAAGAGACGTTTTACCTACCCCTGGTGGTCCTACTAAGCAAAGGATTGGACCTTTGATTTTGTTTAAACGCGCTTGCACCGCAAGGTATTCTAAAATACGTTCTTTCACTCGTTCTAAACCATAGTGATCCGCATCTAAAACTTGTTGAGCTTTTGCGATATCTTTCTTCACTTTGGTACGTTTATGCCATGGCACTTGAAGCATCCATTCAATGTAGCTACGAACAACGGTCGCTTCAGAAGACATGGCTGACATCATTTTGAGTTTTTGTAGCTCATTTTCCACTTTATCGCGTACGTCCGCAGGCATGCCTGCCGCTTCTACTTTTTGACGAAGTTGTTCCACTTCATCAATCGTATCTTCATTTTCGCCACTATCCATTTCTTTGCGAATAGCTTTAATTTGCTCGCTTAGATAATAGTTACGTTGGCTTTTCTCCATTTGTTTTTTTACGCGACCACGAATACGTTTTTCAACTTGGAGAATGTCCGCTTCTGATTCCATCATACCAAGCAAATATTCTAAGCGGTCTTGCACGTTAGCAAGTTCCAACACGCTTTGTTTATGACGAACACTTACCGGTAAATGAGCCGACATTGTGTCTGACAAACGATCTGCATCACCAAGGCGATGAAGTGCATTTAATACATCTGCAGGGATTTTTTTATTTAAGGTGAGATAATTTTCGAATTCAGAAAGTACCGCTTTTTTCGCAACATCTAACTCTTTTTCATCACCATAAGTGGTTTCGATAGGGGTAATTTTTGCGGAAAAGCACTTTTCGCCATCTTCAAAGCTGTTAATTTTCGCGCGGTTTTGACCTTCAACTAGCACTTTCACTGTGCCATCAGGTAATTTTAGTAATTGAATAATGTTAGCAATGGTACCCACATCAAATAAATCTTCAGGGGTAGGTTCTTCCAAATCTGCTTCTCTTTGAGATACCAAAAGAAGCTGTTTATCATCGTTCATCGCTTCTTCAAGAGCATTAATTGATTTTGCACGCCCTACAAAAAGTGGCATCACCATATAAGGGAAAACGACGACATCGCGTAATGGCAATACGGGCATCGTACGTTGGGTATTCTTCGCCATAATTTATCTCTCTTAATTCTTTCCTATAATTTGGGTAAATATTGGGGTAGGGAAACAGGAATTCAAGGAAAAGATTATAACAAAGTCTGAGTTGTAAAGTGGGTTTTAAACAAAAAAGAATTTTGGCAAATGAAGTGATAATCGCTAAAATGGCTGATAATTTTATTAAATTTCACAAAATATTGAGTTATGTCCACGAAAAATAATTTTATTTTCCCCACTTACGTTCAAATGTATCCTTATTCCAAGGATCGCCCTTTTCTCAAACAAGTGCGGGAAAAATTACGCTATTATGGCTATAAATGGTTGTATCAAAAGCAATGTAGCCAATTAGTGGATTTTCTTAATACAGAAACTCAATGGCAGCCTTTGTTTACACAAGATTATTATCGTGTGAACACCGTGTTGACAACTTTTTGCGATAAACGCTTTTCTGCTTCAGAACGTTTACCTGCGATTACGGAGAATTTACGTTTGGCAGAAGAAAAAATGGGACGTTCGCTTTGCCAACAATTATTAGATCAACAAAATATCGTGTTAACACAATTAACAGATGATTTGCGTTTATCTTTGAGTATCAATCATATAGATCCCTTTGAAGGGTATTTTTCTATTAATATTCGTAATCAACATAATGAGCGAGTATATGATGCGTCTTTCACTTTTTTGAGCCCGAATAAATTGCTTATTGCCTCGATTCAAGGCCCCTCAAGTGGCAATGCTCAAGAACTTGTAAAACAGGCTACGAAAGCATTGCACGGTATGCGTCCAATGTTTCTGTTAGTCAATGCATTCAAAATGCTCGCTGAAAAATGGAAATGTGAGCTAGTGGGCATTCCGCACAAAGCACAAGGAAAATATCGTCTTTCTGCGCGCAGTAAGATTTTGTTTAATTACGATGAGTTCTGGCAAGAGAATCAAGGGGAATATGGCAATAATTATTGGCAATTACCTTTAGATATTGAACGCAAACAGTTAGAAGATATCGCAAGTAAAAAACGTTCTATGTATCGTAAGCGTTATGAAATGTTAGACCAAATGGCATTGGATATTCAGCAACTTTAACGAAGAAAGTGCGGTAAAAATGAAAGAAATTTTACCGCACTTCTCAATTAGTTTTCTTGTTTTTTCACTTCATCCCACAACAAATCTAATTCAATAAGTGGCACATCATTAACTTGCTTACCTTGTTGTTGAACCGCTTGTTCTACTGCTCGAAAACGACATTCAAATTTTAAATTCGCTTTCCGTAATGCATCTTCAGGATCACATTTTAAGTGGCGAGCAAGATTGACGGTTGCGAACAATAAATCACCGATTTCCTCTTCCACTTTATTTTGTTCAATCGAAGTGCGGTTAATTTCAGCTTGAACTTCTTCTAATTCTTCCCGCACTTTGTCAAATACGGGTGAAATTTCTTCCCAATCAAACCCTACTTTTGAACAATGTTTTTGTAATTTTGCTGCTTGTATAAGAGAAGGCAAAGCACGAGGTACATTATCTAAAATAGAGGTTTCAGCACTTTTACCTTGTTTTTCTTTGGCTTTCATTTCGTTCCAACGGGAAAGGGCTTCTGTTTCGTCCCCCGCTTTTGCATCACCAAACACGTGAGGATGACGGCGCACAATTTTTTCAGCGACATCTTGTAACACATCGTCAAAAGTAAAGTATTTATCTTCTGTTGCAAGCTGGCTGAAGAAAACGACTTGTAACAATAAATCTCCTAATTCTTCGCGTAAATTTGGTATGTCTTTTTTCTCAATCGCTTCAATTACTTCGTAAGTTTCTTCCGTTAAGCAAGGAATCATGGATTCATAATTTTGTTTTAAATCCCAAGGGCATCCGCCATTTGGATTACGAAGTTGGGCGATGAGGTGAATAAAATCTTGAATAGAGTAGCGCATAATTTTATTTCCTTTGATGGAATGTTTTGGATAGTATAACGAACAAGAAAAATGGTGCAAATACCGTCGCTTTTTAGGCACATTTTCTTTATACTTTGCGCATTGAAATACTATTGATAAAGCTGGGAAAAATGGAAAAAATTATTATCGACCACGATCGTTTTCTTCGCACGATTTCGCGTATTTCTCACGAAATTATTGAAAAACATCAAACGTTAGATGATCTTGTGATTGTTGGGATTAAACGCCGTGGCGCGGAAATTGCCGAATTATTACAACGTCGAGTTGAAGAATTAAGTGGTATAAATTTACCTTCAATGGAACTGGATATCACCTTTTATCGCGATGATTTAACTTTGGTTGATCAGGAAGATAAAATGCCAGTTTATAGTGGTTCATCACAATATTTAAATATTCAAGATAAAACCGTCATTTTGGTTGATGATGTGTTGTTTACTGGTCGAACCATTCGTGCAGCAATGGATGCTCTCACCGATTTTGGTCGTGCTGCAAAAATTGAATTAGTGATTTTTGTTGATCGCGGGCATCGTGAATTACCAATTCGTGCTGATTACGTAGGTAAAAATGTACCAACAAGCCGTGATGAACTTGTGCAAGTTCGCACTGAAAAACAAGATGGCTGTTACGAAGTTGCTATTCTTGGGAAATAGATCTTGTCTATTGTGAACCTTCAATAGAATTGTTACTCTAACCAACGTTATTGACTCTTTTTTGATGAGATTAAAATGAAAAAATTTATTCTAAAATCTTTTTTATTGGCTACTTTAGGTTGTGTTGCTTTTACTTCTATGGCTCAAGCAGGAGAACGCGTTGTCGCAACAGTAGATGGCATTCCTATTTTAGAAAGCCAAGTTCGTGCAAATATGGGTAAAAAAGGCGATCGCCAAAATGCACTTGATAAAATTATTGATGATCTTTTAGTACAAAAAGCGATTCAAGAATCTGGTGTAAAAATTGATCCTCGTGAAATCGATCGTGTTGTGGAAGATACTGCGGCAAGAAATGGTTTAACTTATGGTCAATTTTTGGATGCGTTAGATTATCAAGGCATTTCATTAAATACATTTCGTCAACAAATTGCCAATCAAATGATGATGGGGGCAGTGCGTAATAAAGCTATCAATGAAAGCGTTGCGGTGACGCGTGAAGAAGTTGTTGCGCTTGGTCAAAAAATGTTAGATGAGGCAAAATTGCAAGGCACAGCACAAAAAGTAACGGGTAAAGAATACGAAGTTCGTCATATTTTGTTAAAACTTAACCCGATGTTAAATGATGTACAGGCCAAAGCTGAATTAACAAGAATTCGCTCTGATATTATTGCGGGCAAAATGACTTTTGCGGACGCCGCTTTAAAATATTCTAAAGATTATTTATCGGGTGCGAATGGCGGTAGTTTAGGTTATGCGTTCCCAGAAAGTTACGCGCCACAATTTGCACAGACTGTTGCGCAAAGTAAACAAGGTGTAATTTCTGCGCCATTTAAAACTGAGTTCGGTTGGCATATTTTGGAAGTGACAGGAACGCGTGATGGTGACCGCACGGCGGATGCTTATACGCAAAAAGCCTATGAACATTTGGTGAATAGTCAGTTACAAGACGCAAATAAAGATTGGGTAAAAGCATTACGTAAAACTGCGGATATTCAATATTTTAATAAATGATTTAATGTTTAAAAGAAAGGGGCTTAATTGCCCCTTTTGTTGTTTTTTATTTTCTCTTTCTTATACCTTATGAAGAAATTTTTAATTGCGATTTTACTTTTAATTTTGATTTTAGCGGGCGTGGCTAGTTTTGGTTATTACAAAATTACTGAATTTGTAAAAACACCAGTAAATGTGCAGGCAGATCAACTTTTAACTATTGAACGTGGTACAACAGGTTCAAAATTAGCCGCACTTTTTGAGCAAGAAAAGTTAATTGATGATGGAAAATTATTACCTTATTTGCTGAAGTTGAAACCTGAGCTAAATAAAATAAAAGCAGGGACTTATTCTCTTGAGAATGTTAAAACAGTGCAAGATTTACTGGATTTGCTTAATTCAGGTAAGGAAGTGCAGTTTAATGTAAAATGGATTGAAGGAAAAACCTTCAAGGATTGGCGAAAAGATCTTGAAAATGCACCGCAATTGGTGCAAACCTTGAAAGATAAGAGTAACGAGGAAATTTTCACATTACTTGATTTGCCAGATGTTGGTAGAAATCTTGAACTAAAAAATGTGGAAGGTTGGCTTTATCCTGATACTTACAACTATACACCTAAATCGACAGACTTGGAGTTACTTAAGCGATCGGCTGAGCGAATGAAAAAGGCGTTAAATAAGGCGTGGAACGAGCGTGATGAGGATTTACCTTTAGCGAATTCTTATGAAATGTTGATTTTGGCTTCTATCGTAGAAAAAGAAACGGGTATTGCTACTGAGAGAGCAAAAGTGGCCTCTGTATTTATCAACCGTTTGAAGGCAAAAATGAAATTACAAACAGATCCAACGGTAATTTATGGTATGGGTGAGAATTACAGTGGTAATATTCGTAAAAAAGATTTAGAAATGTCAACGCCTTATAATACTTATGTGATTGATGGATTGCCGCCAACGCCAATTGCTATGCCAAGTGAAAGTTCATTACAAGCTGTTGCAACCCCTGAAAAAACAGATTTTTATTATTTTGTGGCAGATGGTTCTGGTGGACATAAATTTACCCGAAATTTGAATGAACATAATAAAGCGGTACAAGAATATTTACGTTGGTATCGCAGCCAGAAAAATGCTAAATAAAAGTGTGGAAGAAAACATGAAAGGAAAATTTATTGTCATTGAAGGTTTGGAAGGTGCGGGGAAAAGCTCCGCTCATCAATCTGTTGTGCAAGTCTTGCATGAACTTGGTATTCAAGATGTCGTATTTACACGCGAGCCTGGTGGAACACCATTGGCAGAGAAATTACGTCATTTAATTAAACATGAAACTGAAGAACCTGTGACAGCGAAAGCAGAGTTATTAATGCTTTATGCGGCACGTATTCAGTTAGTGGATAACGTGATTAAACCTGCTTTAATGCAAGGAAAATGGGTGGTAGGTGATCGCCACGATATGTCATCTCAGGCGTATCAAGGTGGTGGACGTCAATTAGACCCGCATTTTATGCTCACTTTGAAAGAAACCGTATTAGGTGATTTTGAGCCAGATCTCACAATTTATTTGGATATAGATCCGATTGTCGGTTTAGCGCGAGCTCGTGGACGTGGCGAGTTAGACCGTATTGAGCAAATGGGTTTAGATTTTTTCCATCGCACTCGAGCACGCTATTTAGCGTTAGTAAAAAATAATCCAAAAGCAGTGGTGATTAATGCAGAGCAGAGTATTGAACTTGTTCAAGCTGATATTGAAAGGGCGGTAAAAAATTGGTGGAAATCAAACGAAAAATGACCGCGCTTTATCCTTGGTTAATGCCAATTTATCATCAAATTGCTCAAACCTTTGACGAAGGTTTGGGACACCATGCTGTGCTGATTAAAGCTGATTCTGGTTTAGGTGTAGAACGTTTATTTGATGTACTTGCACAGAAAATAATGTGTGTGGCTCAAGGCGATAAACCTTGTGGTCAATGCCATTCTTGCCATTTAATGCAAGCCCATAGCCATCCAGATTATCACGAATTAAGCCCTATTGATGGTAAGGATATTGGTGTTGATCAAGTACGCGACATTAATGAGATGGTTGCTCAACATGCACAACAAAACGGCAATAAAGTGGTGTATGTGCAAGGTGCGGAACGTTTGACAGAAGCGGCTGCCAATGCGTTATTGAAAACATTGGAAGAGCCTCGTCCAAATACTTATTTTTTACTTCAGACGGATAGTTCAGCAAGTTTATTAGCAACCATTTACAGTCGTTGTCAAGTGTGGAATCTGTCTGTGCCTAATGAGCAAACGGCTCTTGATTGGTTGAAATCAGAAAGTGCGGCTGAAAATCAGGAAATTTTGACCGCACTTGCGATGAATCTTGGTCGTCCGCTTTTAGCATTAGAGACGTTACAACAAGGACTTATTGAACAGCGTAAAAATTTCTTACGTCAATTTTGGGTGTTCTATCGCCGACGTTCACCATTGGAATTGCTTCCATTGTTTGATAAAGAACGCTATGTTCAGCAAGTGGATTGGATTTTGGCTTTTCTTTCCGATTGTTTAAAACATAAACTTGAAATTGGTAGTCATCGACAAGTTGCCGATCTTGGCCGTGGTATCGAACAATTCAGCGATGAGCAAACCGCTCTTGGTTTATTACAAGCAATCAAGATTATGCAAAAAGTGCGCTCAGATTTGCTTACAATTAATGGTGTGAATATTGACTTGATGCTATTAGATGGCTTGACTAGATTAGTAACTGAAGTATTTGAAACGCAATAAATTAAAGATATATCGTCTATGGTGTTCAAGCCTTAGGTATAAGGAAAAATAATTATGTTCATTGTTGACTCCCACTGCCATTTAGATGCTTTGGATTATGAAAATTTACACAAAAACATTGCAGATGTCGTGGAAAAAGCGCGCGCGCGTGATGTGAAACATTTGCTCGCGATTGGTGTAACATTAAGCCGTTTTGAGCAGGCTTATGACTCTTTACGCGAATTTAATAATGTCTCGCTTGCTTGCGGTGTTCATCCCCTTGATTTTGAAGAGGAACCTTATGACGCAGAACGCTTATTACGTTTAGCGCAAGATCCAAAAGTGATTGCGATTGGCGAAATTGGATTAGATTATTATTACAGTGCGGACAATAAAGCGGAGCAACAAGCGGTGTTTGGTAGCCAAATCGATATTGCAAACCAATTAGATAAGCCTGTGATTATTCATACACGTTCTGCGGGTGATGACACTATTGCAATGTTACGCCAACACCATGCTGAAAAGTGCGGTGGCGTTATTCATTGTTTTACGGAGACCATGGAATTTGCGAAAAAAGCGTTGGATTTGGGTTTTTACATTTCTTGTTCTGGCATTGTAACCTTTAAAAATGCCGAAGCGATTCGTGAGGTTATTCGTTATGTACCAATGGATCGCTTATTGGTGGAAACAGATTCGCCTTATCTTGCGCCAGTGCCTTATCGGGGGAAAGAAAATCAACCAGCTTATACGAGAGAAGTATGTGAATACGTGGCAATCTTAAAGGGCATTTCTGCTGAGGCGTTTGCTCGAATCACCACGCAAAATTTCGAGCGTTTATTTAAAATTCGTGTAGAATAAATGCACAGTTCTGACTAAGGAAAAGTATGCGAAAGTTTTTTAAATATTTCTTATTTATAGTTGTTTTTTTATTCCACGGTTTTATGTTTTCCGTAGTGAATTATGTATTTCCTCATTACGATGTGACGCGTGTTACTGGCGTAGAAGTTAAACGCGTTGATAAAGATGGCCCCATCACAAAATCGAATCCAGCTGATGGCCCAACACGTGATGTGTATTACATCAATACGCAAAATGACGATGGCAAAATTATGGTGTATCGCAATGAAGATACACGTTGGGGTTTTCCATTCTACTTCAAATTTGGCTCAGCCAATTTACAGGCTGAAGCTCAGGCTTTGGGTAATGACAATAAACTTGTGCAAATTAAATACTATGGTTGGCGTATTACGATGATGGATGAATATCGCAATGCAACCTCAATTAAAGAAATTACTGCTGATGACACGCCAAGTCTTCCAATCGTTTCTTGGATTTTCTATGCATTCCTGTTAGCTACTTTATTTTTGTCTATTCAATTTGTTCGCGGCTGGTTTGACAGCGAAGAGTAATATCCTGAACGGCCGCAAAGTGCGGTCGTTTTCTTTCATATTTTTGAGTAATGATTATGGAATTATTTCATACTATGTTGGCGATTATTGCCTTAATTCTAATTAGTGCAGTTGTTTCTTCTGCAGAAATTTCACTGGCGGGTTCGCGTAAATTGAAATTACAAACCCTTGCGAATGAAGGGGATGTGCGCGCGCTTCAAGTGCTTAAATTACAAGAGCATCCTGGTCGTTTTATTACTGTGGTTCAAATAGGTTTGAATATGGTGGCGATTCTTGGTGGGGGAATTGGTGAAAGCGCACTAAGCCCTTATATTGCGGAAATTTTAAGTCGTTCTTTTGTGGGAGATTGGATTGAACCAACCGCTTCTACAATCGCCTTTGTATTGGTTACTTGTTTCTTTATTTTATTTGCTGATCTTATTCCAAAACGTATTGCCATTACTTATCCTGAAATGGTGGCGTTGCGCGTTGTCGGCATTATGAATTTCAGTATGTTTGTGTTTAAGCCGCTTGTATGGTTTTTTGATACGCTTGCTAATGTATTTTTCCGCTTATTTCGTATTTCCACTGTGCGTGAAGATGGTATGACGTCTGAAGATATTTTCGCCGTAGTAGAAGCAGGCGCAGAGGCAGGTGTATTAAAAACTCAAGAGCATTATCTCATTGAAAACATTTTCGATATGCAAGCACGTACAGTAACTTCCACTATGACAACCCGTGAAAATATCGTGTATTTAGACCGCACTTTTTCTCGCCAAGAAGTCATGGATACGCTTTCTCGTGATTCTCATTCTAAAATTGTGATTTGTGACAATAGCCTAGACAAAATCTTAGGTTATGTAGAATCCCATACGTTGCTCACCATGTATTTGCAGAATGAAAATGTGGTGCTTACAGATCCCAAACTACTCCGTAAAGCATTATTTGTGCCTGATACGCTTTCTCTTTACGAGGTGTTGGAATTATTTAAATCTACCGGTGAAGATTTTGCGATTATTGTGAATGAATATGCCCTTGTAGTGGGTATCGTTACGCTAAATGATGTCATGAGTATTGTCATGGGGGAATTAGTTTCTAACGAAGAAGAATATATTGTTAGTCGTGATGAAAATTCGTGGCTTATTGATGGTGCAACGCCATTAGAAGATGTGACACGAGTGTTAGATATTGAATCTTTCCCAGATGAAGAAAATTACGAAACCATCAGTGGCTTTATGATGTATATGTTACGTAAAATCCCGAAAAAAACAGATTCTGTGGTTTACGGAAAATACAAGTTTGAAGTGATTGATACGGAAAACTTTAAAATCGATCAGATTTTGGTGTCTTTAGTAAAAGAGGCGGAATAATTACTGCCCTTTCTTTAATCCCCTTCAGCCAGTATAATGGCGGCGTTTTATTAACTTTAATCAGGTATGACTATGTTTAAAAAAATCTCTGTTTTATTTTTTACGTTAATGTTGGCAGGTTGTTCTTCTTGGTCATCGGTTACCAACTATATTCCATTTATGGGGAACGATAAAAAAGTGATTGATTTAGATAAGGATAAAATCGATCAAGAATCTTATGCGGTTGCTTATGAAGCGACTGTGGCGACATATAAAGGTCGCGTGAATGAAAATTTCTTTGTAGATAATTTTGCAAGTGGTGCGAATGACTGGTATTTAGGCCGTATTTTAGTTCCTGTGAAACAAATTCAGGATAAACTTTATACAGGCGGACATGATTCTGATGTATATGCTTATTATAGTGGCGTGTTACATGCGGAAGCATTGCAAGCTAACCTTAAACGTTTGAGCGCAAATTGTTGGGAAAAAGTGGATTCGCAAAGTATGACTCAAGGTATTTATGATGCGATGCGTGATTTGCAAAAAGGCAAAGAGCGCGGTGAAAATGATGAATATATTGCGCAAGGTAGTGAAGCACTGCTGAAAGCCTGTACATCTAAATAATTGTTTTTCAACAAGCTGCTGGTCGATTTATTTCACCAGCAGCTTTATTTTTAAATTATTAAGGAGCAAGAATGTTAGAACTTTCGGAAAGCAACATTCATTTAAATGCTAACACAGCTGATAAACAACAAGCGATTGAAATGGCAGCGTCCGCATTAGTTCAAGCAGATAATGTGGAAAATGGTTACTTGCAAGGAATGCTAGCGCGTGAACAGCAAACCTCAACCTTTTTAGGCAATGGCATCGCTATTCCTCATGGCACCTTGGATACTCGTTCGATGGTAAAGAAAACGGGTGTGCAAGTGTTTCAATTTCCTCAAGGCATAGAATGGGGCGAAGGAAATATTGCTTATGTCGTGATTGGTATTGCGGCGCGCTCTGATGAGCATTTGTCCTTATTACGTCAACTTACTCACGTTCTGAGTGATGAAGATACCGCAGCGAAATTAGCAAAAATAACGGATGTTGCTGAATTTCGTGAGATTTTAATGGGTGAAACTATCAAACCGTTTGAAATTCCTGCTGCTAATATCAGTTTAGATGTAGATACCCAAAGTTTATTAACTTTAGTTGCGATTAATGCGGGTCAATTGCAGGTGCAAAGTGCGGTAGAAAATCGCTTTATTTCTGAAGTGATTAATAATGCGGCATTACCGCTTGGCAAAGGATTATGGGTAACGGATTCTGTCGTCGGAAATGTGAAAAATGCTTTAGCATTTAGCCGTGCCAAAACAATTTTTAGCCACAATGGCAAAGCCGTAAAAGGCGTGATAACCGTTTCAGCCGTCAGTGATCAAATTAATTCAACTTTAGCGCGTTTATTAGATGACGATGTTCAAACAACCTTGCTCAATGGTAATTCAACAGAAATTTTGACCGCACTTTTGGGTTCATCGAGTGATGTTGAAACTCAATCTGTAGAAGGTGCTGTTGTAGGAACCTTTACGATTCGTAATGAACATGGTTTACATGCGCGTCCAAGTGCAAATTTGGTTAATGAAGTGAAAAAATTCACTTCGAAAATTACCGTGCAAAATCTTACTCGTGAAAGTGAAGTTGTCAGCGCAAAAAACTTGATGAAGATAGTTGCACTTGGTGTAACACAAGGGCATCGTTTACGTTTTGTGGCAGAGGGGGAAGATGCAAAACAAGCTATTGAAGCATTAGGCAAATCGATTGCTGATGGTTTGGGCGAGAATGTTTCTGCGGTGCCACCATCCGAACCAGATACCATTGAGATTATGGGGAAACAAATTCACGCACCAGCGGTAAGCGAAGATAATAACTTGCCAGCAAATGCCATTGAGGCAGTGTTTGTGATTAAGAACGAACACGGTTTGCACGCTCGCCCAAGTGCAGTGTTGGTAAACGAAGTGAAAAAATATAATGCCTCTGTGGCGGTTCAGAATCTTGATCGTAATTCTCAATTAGTGAGCGCTAAAAGCTTAATGAAAATTGTGGCATTAGGCGTAGTGAAAGGGACTCGTTTACGTTTTGTTGCGACGGGCGATGAAGCGCAACAGGCTATTGACGGAATCGGTGCTGTGATTGAATTGGGTTTAGGGGAATAGTATGGCAAGCGTCGTAACAATTACCTTAAATGCCGCTTATGATTTAGTAGGGCGTTTAAATCGTATCCAACTTGGTGAAGTAAATACCGTAGAAACCCTTGGCTTATTTCCTGCAGGGAAAGGCATTAATGTCGCAAAAGTACTAAAAGATTTAGGCGTTGATGTTGCAGTAGGTGGGTTCTTGGGCGAGGATAATTCAGTTGATTTCGAGCAAATGTTTAATAAGCAAGGCTTGGAAGATAAATTCCACCGTGTGGATGGCAAAACGCGTATCAATGTAAAAATTACCGAGACTGAAGCGGATGTGACAGATTTAAATTTCTTGGGATATCAAATAAGCCCACAAGTTTGGCAACAATTTGTGACGGATTCTTTGGCTTATTGTTTAGATTATGACATTGTCGCAGTGTGTGGCAGTTTACCTCGAGGTGTATCTCCTGAATTATTTGCTGATTGGTTAAATCAGCTTCACCAAGTTGGCGTTAAAGTTGTGCTTGATAGTAGCAATGCTGCGCTCACCGCTGGATTAAAAGCGAAACCTTGGCTAGTAAAACCCAACCATCGAGAACTTGAGGCTTGGGTTGGTCGTCCATTAAATCGTCTTGAAGAAATTATTGCTGCTGCATATCAACTCAAAGCGGAAGGCATTGAAAACGTGATTATTTCAATGGGCGCAAAAGGTTCTTTATGGATTAATAATAAAGGCGTGCTCAAAGCCGAACCAGCAAAATGTGAAAATGTAGTGAGTACTGTTGGAGCAGGGGATTCAATGGTAGCAGGCTTAATTTATGGTTTTGAAAAAGGTTTATCGAAAGCTGAAACCTTAGCTTTTGCTACGGCTGTGTCCGCTTTTGCAGTGTCTCAAAGTAATGTTGGTGTGAGTGATTTGAGTTTACTTGATCCCATTTTAGAAAAAGTACAAATAACGATGATTGAAGGATAATATGAAGTTATTTTTAACCCAATCAGATAATGTAGGCGATGCGAAAGCCTATTTATTACATGAAGTTTTTCGAGCTGCTGCACAAAAAGCGAATGTCTCCATTGTAGAAACACCAGCTGAAGCAGATCTTGTTCTCGTATTTGGTTCTGTATTACCAAACAACCCCGCTTTAGTCGATAAAAAAGTCTTTATTATCGGCGAAGCTATCGCCATGATTTCTCCTGAAGTAACGTTGGCAAATGCCTTAGCGAATGGGGCAGATTATGTTGCACCGAAAAGTGCGGTGACTTTTACAGGTGTTTCTGGTGTAAAAAATATTGTTGCGATAACTGCTTGTCCAACTGGCGTTGCACATACGTTTATGTCAGCCGAAGCGATTGAAGTCTATGCGAAAAAACAAGGTTGGAATGTAAAAGTTGAAACCCGTGGTCAAGTTGGGGCTGGTAATGAAATTACTGCAGAAGAAGTTGCCGCGGCTGATTTGGTATTTGTTGCAGCAGATATTGATGTGCCTTTAGATAAATTTAAAGGTAAGCCAATGTACCGCACTTCAACAGGATTAGCCTTGAAGAAAACCGAGCAAGAATTTGATAAAGCATTTAAAGAAGCCAAAATTTTTGATGGTGGAAATAATGCGGGATCGAAAGAAGAAAGCCGTGAGAAAAAAGGTGTGTACAAACACTTAATGACTGGCGTTTCTCATATGTTGCCGTTAGTGGTTGCAGGTGGGTTGTTGATCGCGATTTCCTTTATGTTCAGTTTTAATGTAATTGAAAATACAGGAGTTTTTCAAGATCTTCCCAATATGTTGATGAATATCGGTAGTGGTGTGGCGTTCAAGTTAATGATTGCCGTGTTTGCTGGTTACGTTGCATTTTCTATCGCTGATCGTCCAGGGCTTGCAGTTGGTTTGATTGCTGGGATGCTAGCAAGTGAAGCGGGTGCAGGGATTCTTGGCGGTATTATTGCGGGTTTCTTAGCGGGCTATGTGGTTAAAGGACTGAATGTGATTATTCAATTGCCAGCAAGCCTGACTTCATTAAAACCGATTTTAATTTTACCGCTCTTGGGTTCGATGATTGTTGGTTTGACGATGATTTACCTTATCAATCCACCAGTGGCTGAAATTATGAAAGAGCTAAGTAATTGGCTTACTTCAATGGGCGAAGTGAATGCGATTGTGTTAGGCGCAATTATCGGTGCAATGATGTGTATCGATATGGGCGGACCGGTAAATAAAGCAACATACACCTTTTCTGTTGGATTGATTGCATCCCAAGTTTATACGCCAATGGCTGCGACAATGGCCGCGGGGATGGTTCCACCAATTGGTATGACAGTTGCAACTTGGATTGCTCGCAATAAATTCACAGTTAGCCAACGCGATGCGGGGAAAGCATCATTTGTTCTTGGTTTATGTTTTATTTCTGAAGGTGCATTACCATTTGTAGCAGCAGATCCAATTCGTGTTATTATTAGTTCTGTGATTGGTGGTGCCGTGGCTGGTGCGATTTCAATGGGATTAAATATTGCATTACAAGCTCCACACGGCGGATTATTTGTCATTCCATTTGTATCTGAGCCATTGAAATATCTTGGTGCAATTGCGATTGGTGCTTTATCAACAGGTGTGGTTTACGCCATTATTAAATCGAAAAACAATGCGGAATAATACCGCACTTTGAATGTAAAAAAGCCGATTCATTTGAATCGGCTTTTGTTTTGGAATAGATTTATTTTTCACGATCGTCGATGGTTTGCAGCAAATAATTTCCTTCGGCGTCAGCAAGACTACGGAAACCTACATTCGTGATTTTATAGGGATACTTTGTTCGATAAGTAAAGTTTTCGTGATGATGACCGTGGAATACTTGCTTAACCCCCATCTTCATTGCCAAATCATTAATTACTTGGAAACCCATCGGATGTGGTTTAGGGGCTTCGTGACAAATCAACACATCCGCTTGTTGGTTTTCTAAAATTTCAATATCTGATGGAAAAATTGACGTGCGATGACGCAAAGGCACCCCGCCTCGCCAGATCTTCTCCTGTGGGCTATATTGGCAATAATGAATAGGATCAAAAAACATAGGGCGACTCGGTGGCATCCAGATTTGCCCGCGGAATACACCGCCTAACCCCGCAATGCGGGTGCCTTGAATATCAACTACGCGATTGTGTAAATTGCGTGATTGCCATTCAGAGCCCCAAATCGCATCAAAAGCACTAATTGTTTTGCTATCATGATTTCCATGAATAAACCAAATATCACAATGTTGCGCAAGTTTATCCAACTCATCTGTTGTCGTGAGCTGTAAATCGCCTAAAATTATGAGTGCGACATTCTCCAGTTCTCTCACAAAAGGGTAAATATGATCGTAGCTTCCGTGTGGATCACCGGCAAATAAGATCATTGATGTTTTCCTTTTATAACAAATGGACTATTTTGCAATTCACTGATTTCTTCTTCATTTAGCACTTTCTCAATGACTGCTTTCACTTGGTTATAGCGATCAAGATAACTTGGCGATTCAATCTCTATGTAAGGGACTTTATATTTATCTAACAGTTTTTTGAGTAGTTGTTGAAATTGTTGGCGTTGTTTTTGTGAGCCTAAGCTACGCAAGCCATCATCCACCCATTCAGTATTATTTTTAAGCAAAATAGTGACGTCGAAGGGATATTCTTTAATCATCGAGTCTAAAAATGGATGGGCTTTTCCTTCATACTGAATGCAGAACGCTTGCGTGGTGATGAAATCTGTATCAATAAATGCAATTTTATGTGCATGGCGCACGGCATAATCAATATATCGTTGGTGACCAAGAGCCATTTGCGGATAGTCAGAATATTGCATAGCCTGCTCATTACCACCGAGCTTTTCAAATACAAATTCACGCCCGTATTCCCATGCAGACGTGGTATTAAATACAGCTGCTAACTTATTAACCAGTACGCTTTTACCACTGCTTTCTCCGCCTAAAATCGCCACAGTTTTAGCAAAGAAAGGGCGAACTTCTTTTGGAATAAATTTCCAATATTGGAATGGTGTGGTGCGAATTTTGGTTGCGGACACATTAAAGAAAGTGCGGTCAGGATCAACTAACGAAACTTCTAAACCTAAGTATTTCTCGTAAGGCGCTTTATCTTGAGGTTCGCTACTAAATACGATTGAAGGTTCGAAATGTTTTTCATGGAATAAGGTTTTAACCGCTTCACTCCAAGATTGCCAGCCGTTTGGATAACTCGGAATACCGTCTTCAATCAAATGATGAATAAAAATCTGATTTTTTTGATATTTGAAAATTTGCTGCATCCAACGCAAACGATCTTGCACAGTTGGCATACGTTTCATTTTACTATCGTAAAACAATTTCAAATCGCGCTCTGTATCACTACACACGATAACGTGCAATTCATCTACTTTACTGAACGCTTCATAAATCATATTTATATGGCCTGTGTGTACAGGATAAAATTTCCCGAAAATGACACCGACTTTTTTCTCTTTTGCTTTTGACATAATCCGCTCTTAATAGCGTAAGAATTGAGTGCGTTTATTGTAGGCTAAATGAAAATATTTTTCACGTTATGATTTAGTGACTAGGTATTTTGCGCTATACTTAGCGCGCATTCTCAGGGCAGGGTGAAATTCCCTACCGGTGGTAAAGCCCACGAGCGTTTAAAAGTGCGGTCAATTTTTGGCAAATTTTCCCTGCTAAATTGTCCTGATTTTCACTTTTAAAGTCAGCAGATTTGGTGAAATTCCAAAGCCGACAGTAAAGTCTGGATGAAAGAGAATAAAACGAGTTGGGTTCCCAAATCGTTCATTTTATTTGCATTTCTCAGCCCTGATTCTGGTATTTAATTGAAATCTCAAATTAGGAAATTACTATGAATCAGTCAATTTTATCTCCATTCGGCAATACTGCTGAAGAACGCGTATTTAACGCAATTAATGCCTTCAAAAATGGAAATGGCGTATTAGTTTTAGATGATAAAGATCGTGAAAATGAAGGCGATTTAATTTTCCCAGCAGAAACAATCACGCTAGAACAAATGGCAAAATTAATTCGTTATGGCAGTGGCATTGTTTGTTTATGCATTACTGATGAACGTTGCCAACAACTCGATTTACCGCCAATGGTAGAACACAATAATAGCGTAAACAAAACAGCTTTTACGGTGACGATTGAAGCCGCGAAAGGTGTGTCTACAGGTGTATCTGCCGCAGACCGAGTAACAACCATTCAAACCGCGATTGCGGATAATGCACTTCCAACAGATTTACATCGCCCTGGCCATGTCTTCCCACTTCGTGCAGCAAATGGTGGCGTACTTACTCGCCGCGGGCATACTGAAGCTTCCGTTGATTTAGCACGTTTAGCAGGATTTAAAGAAGCTGGCGTTATTTGTGAAATCACGAATGACGACGGCACAATGGCTCGCGCCCCTGAGATTGTAGAATTTGCAAAGAAATTTGGTTATTCTGTGCTTACCATTGAAGATTTAGTTGAGTATCGTTTAGCACATAATATTTAAAATGAAGAAGTACGGTGAAAATTTCTATGATTTTTCACCGCACTTTTTATCTTATATCATTCCACATTTTATTTATTATTTATTTGGGTAACTTTTATGCACAGCACAGCACAGCACAGCACAATTATGTCATTAGTTTAACTACTGAACAAAAACGCCGAAAACACATTACCGAAGAATTCGGTAAGCAGAATATTCCCTTTGCATTCTTTGATGCTATCACGCCTGACCTTATTGAAGAAACCGCTAAAAAATTTAATATAACCTTTGATCGTTCATCAAAAGCAACTTTGTGTGATGCTGAGATAGCTTGTGCATTAAGCCATATCGTTTTATGGAGTTTCATTTTAGAAAATAATTTAGATTATATTAATATTTTTGAAGATGATATTTATTTGGGAGAAAATGCAAAAGAATTATTGAATATTGATTATATACCTGAAGATACTGATATATTGAAGTTAGAAGCTCATGGAAAAATAATTTATGGAAAGCGTAAGCAAATAAAATGTAATAGAAATATTTCCCGATTGAAATTTAAACATACTGGAACGGCTGGCTATTCAATCACCGCTAAGGGTGCCAGATATTTATTGAATAACATAAGAAATAAACAACTTTATCTTGCTATTGATACTATAATTTTTGATGAATTATTAAGCCAAAAAGATTATAAAGTTATGCAACTTTCCCCTGCAATATGCGCTCAAAGTTTTATTCTGCATGATGAAAATCATTTTGAGAGTAGTTTGCATAATGATAGGGAAAAAGTGCATAAAAACCAAATTCCTGCTAAACCTTTAGCTAAAATAAAAAATGAATTAATTAGAATAAAAAAACGGATATTCGGAAAACAAGTCCCATTTAAATAACAAAAGAGCGGTTAAAAATCTCATTGAATTTTAATCGCTCTTTTTTTGTTTATTTTGCTTTTGACAAATTTATTGCACCTTCATAGCCTAATTGTCGCCAAGCTTCATAAACCGTTACTGCGACAGAATTAGATAAGTTCATACTGCGGCTATTGGCTGTCATTGGAATGCGGATTTTTTGTTCCATCGGCATTTCATTCAAAATTGACATTGGAATTCCGCGAGTTTCTGGACCAAACATTAAATAATCACCAAGTTCAAACTTCACTAGGCTATGTGCTGGACTGCCTTTTGTTGTGAGTGCAAAGAGACGTTTGGGTTTTTCGCTTTCTAAAAAGGTTTCAAAAGTCTTGTGGCGTTTGATTTCCGCAAATTCGTGATAATCCAAACCTGAGCGGCGTAAGCGTTTATCATCCCAGGTGAAACCTAGCGGTTCAATTAAGTGCAAGCGAAATCCTGTGTTAGCACAAAGGCGGATAATGTTACCAGTATTTTGTGGGATCTCTGGTTCATATAAAACAATATCTAACATAATTTTTTCTCTAATTCTGATATAAACGATAACTCACCATTCCAGTCGTTTTTTCTTTCAATAACGTCCAGTTTTCAGGTGTGATGAGCGGTTTATCTTTCTCTGTTTCTACGTAAATTAACGCATTGGGTTTTAGCCAATTATTTTCACAAAGCAAGTTAATTGCTTGTTCTGCCAAATTAAAATGAAAGGGTGGATCTAAAAACACGACATCAAAGTGCGGTTGATTTTGTGGCTGTTTTAGAAAATCCAAACTACTTTGATTAATCACTTCAGCCTGTTCTGATGAGCATTTGAGCGTTTGTAAATTCTTTTTTAATTGATTGGCGACGGTTTTATCTAATTCTAAAAAAGTCACCCTTTTCGCTTGGCGAGAAAGTGCTTCAAAACCTAATGAACCACTCCCCGCAAAGCCATCTAAACATTCAGACTGATGAATATAAGGCATCAACCAATTAAAAAGCGTTTCTTTCACTCTATCGCCAGTTGGGCGTAAGCCTTCTGAATTTAATACTGGAAGTTTTCGCCCTCGCCATAGCCCAGCAATAATGCGAACCTCGCCCTTTGCATTTGGCGTTTGTATTTTTTTCATAAAGATTCGATTTTTATTGAAAATTGTGCTTAGTTTAGACGATTTTTTGCTAGAATAAACGACATTTTTATCGGATTACAGTTAAGAGAGCATTTTATGGCTGAAGAAAATAAAAAAGGTGGATTTTGGGCATCGTTATTTGGGCGTAATAAAAAGCAAGATGAACCTAAAATAGAGCCGATAATTGAAGAAGAAAAGATTAAAGATGTCGAGCCATCTATTGAAAAACTTGAAACTCATGATTTAGTTGAAGAAAAGCCTGAATTAGAGATAGTAGAAAGTGCGGTGGATTCTAAGCCGTTTTTAGCAGAAAGCATTGAAACGAATGAAATCGTTGAAGAAGAAAAAATACAGGAAATTTCAACCACACTTGAGCCAGTCGAAGAAATCATCGAAGCGAAAAATTTAGAAGATGAGCTTCCGATTACAGAAACCGTGGTTGAATCTGAAATTGTTGAAGATATTAAAGATGAGCTTCAGCCTGTTGTTGAAATTGAAACTCGCGAAAAGCCAAGTGAAGGGGGCTTTTTTAGTCGTTTAGTTAAGGGATTACTGAAAACTAAACAAAATATTGGCGCGGGTTTTCGTAGTTTTTTCTTAGGAAAGAAAATTGATGATGAGTTGTTTGAAGAATTAGAAGAACAACTTTTGATTGCGGATATTGGCGTGCCGACAACAAGTAAAATTATCAAAAATTTGACTGAGCATGCAAGTCGCAAAGAATTACAAGATGCTGAGCTTTTATATCAACAACTAAAAGTAGAAATGGCAGATATTCTTGAGTCAGTGGCACAACCGTTAGAGATTGATAGCACGAAAAAACCTTATGTGATTTTAATGGTGGGCGTAAATGGCGTGGGTAAAACGACGACAATTGGTAAGCTTGCACGTAAATTTCAGGCTGAAGGAAAATCAGTGATGCTTGCGGCGGGCGATACTTTCCGTGCGGCGGCCGTTGAGCAGCTTCAAGTTTGGGGAGAACGCAATCACATTCCAGTTGTTGCGCAAAGCACTGGTTCTGATTCTGCATCGGTGATTTTTGATGCGATGCAATCAGCGGCTGCACGTAATATTGATATTCTTATTGCGGATACCGCGGGTCGTCTACAAAATAAAAATAACTTAATGGACGAACTGAAAAAAATTGTTCGTGTTATGAAAAAATATGACGAAACTGCACCACATGAAATTATGCTTACGCTGGATGCTGGCACGGGACAAAATGCTATTAGTCAAGCGAAGTTATTTAATGAAGCTGTGGGCTTAACAGGGATCTCTCTAACTAAATTAGATGGCACGGCAAAAGGCGGTGTGATTTTTGCCATAGCCGATCAGTTTAAGTTGCCTATTCGCTATATCGGTGTAGGTGAGAAAATTGAAGATTTACGTGAGTTTAATGCGAAAGAATTTATTGAGGCATTATTCGTTCATGAAGAAGAATAAAAAGAATAAGGAAAAATTGTGATTAAGTTCTCAAATGTTTCTAAAGCCTATCATGGAGCAACGCAGCCAGCGTTACAAGGCTTGAATTTTCATCTTCCAGTGGGAAGTATGACTTACTTAGTTGGGCATTCAGGCGCAGGGAAAAGTACATTGCTCAAGCTTATTATGGGGATGGAAAAAGCCAATGCCGGTCAAATTTGGTTTAACGGGCACGATATTACTCGCTTGTCGAAATATGAAATTCCATTTCTGCGTCGCCAAATTGGTATGGTTCACCAAGATTATCGTTTATTAACAGATCGTACAGTGGCGGGAAATGTGGCATTGCCATTGATTATTGCAGGTATGCATCCAAAAGATGCGCATATACGTGCGATGGCATCTTTAGATCGTGTAGGATTGCGTAATAAAGCCCACTATTTGCCACCGCAAATTTCTGGCGGGGAGCAGCAACGCGTTGATATTGCACGTGCGATTGTGCATAAGCCTCAACTCTTACTAGCAGATGAGCCAACGGGTAATTTAGATGATGAACTTTCTTTAGACATTTTTAATTTGTTTGAAGAATTTAATCGCCTAGGAATGACTGTGTTAATTGCTACTCACGACATTAATTTAATTCAACAAAAACCAAAACCTTGTCTTGTACTTGAACAAGGTTATTTACGTTATTAAGGAATAATCATGAGCCGACCAACGGATGCATCCTTTTTTGTTCAAATAGCCTATACTTTGCGTGCAGTATGGGCAGATTTATGGCAACGTAAATTTGGCACGCTGCTCACGATTTTGGTGATTGCTGTATCTCTGACGATACCAACTGTGAGCTATTTAATGTGGAAAAATTTACATTTAGCAACCACTCAATTTTATCCTGAAAGTGAATTGACGATTTATCTTCACAAAAATTTAAGTGAAGAAGACGCGAATTTAGTAGTAGAGAAAATCCGTCAACAAGATGGGGTGGAATCACTGAATTATGTCTCTCGTCAAGAAAGTTTAAAGGAATTTAAAAGCTGGTCTGGCTTTGGTGAAGAATTAGAAATTCTAGATGATAATCCATTGCCTGCAGTCGTCATGGTAAAACCGACGAGCGAATTTAATGTTTCAGAAAAACGTGATGAGTTACGTACGAATTTAAATAAAATTAAAGGCGTGCAAGAAGTTCGCTTGGATAACGACTGGATGGAAAAATTAACCGCACTTTCTTGGTTAATCGCCCATGTGGCAATTTTCTGCACTGTATTAATGACGATAGCGGTCTTTTTAGTTATTGGTAACAGTATTCGCTCTGATGTGTATAGTAGCCGATCAAGTATTGATGTGATGAAATTGCTTGGTGCGACAGATCAATTTATCCTTCGTCCTTACCTTTATACGGGGATGATTTATGCTGTGTTAGGTGGGTTAGTTGCAGCAATTTTTAGTAGCTTTATTATCAGCTATTTTACTTCTGCAGTGAAATATGTAACGGATATTTTTGCTGTCCAATTCAGTTTGAATGGATTAGGCGTTGGCGAATTTGTATTTTTATTAGTGTGTTGCTTAATTATGGGATATGTTGGTGCGTGGATTGTAGCAAAACGACATATTACGCTATTAGATAACCATCAATAATTTTAATATGCTCTAAGTGCGGTGATTTTTCTAGGTATTTTTCGATGAGAAAATACGGCGATAAATGACCGCACTTTTTATTTGCTTTGAATAAATCCCTTGCAATTTGTTTAACTTTTGTGTAGTATTCACGAGCTTTCGATATGAAAGCCGTTTAATGTAATCATTTATTAAACGAGCATGACGATATGTCACGCTAAACAATGTTTCCGATTTGGAGACTATATAACAGGTAACTTGCACCTCCTTTTCTATTTTGAAGTTAGAATTGTGATTGGTGTTAGTTTTTTATTAGCTAAATTTTATTGGAGCTCTGGTCTAATGCAGAACCAAAGAATCCGTATCCGCTTAAAAGCTTTCGATCACCGTTTGATCGATCAATCTACTGCGGAGATCGTAGAAACAGCTAAACGTACTGGTGCACAAGTTCGTGGTCCAATCCCTTTACCAACTCGTAAAGAGCGTTTCACCGTGTTGATTTCTCCACACGTGAACAAAGACGCGCGTGACCAATACGAAATTCGTACACACAAACGTTTAGTAGATATCGTAGAGCCAACAGAAAAAACTGTTGATGCATTAATGCGTTTAGATTTGGCTGCCGGCGTGGACGTGCAGATCAGCCTAGGTTAATTAAGAGGTTATTACAATGATTGGTTTAGTCGGTCGTAAAGTTGGTATGACCCGTATCTTCAATGAAGACGGTGTTTCTGTACCAGTTACCGTTATCGAAATCGAAGCCAACCGCGTAACTCAAGTTAAAACTCTTGAAAACGATGGCTATACTGCAGTTCAAGTTACTACTGGTTCTAAAAAAGCGAATCGTGTAACTAAACCTGAAGCAGGCCATTTCGTGAAAGCAGGTGTTGAAGCTGGTCGCGGTTTATGGGAATTTCGTACTGAAGGTGAAGAATTCACTTTAGGTCAAGAAATCAATGTTGACATCTTTGCAGATGTTAAAAAAGTAGATGTTACTGGTACTTCTAAAGGTAAAGGTTTCCAAGGTGGTGTTAAACGTTGGAACTTCCGTACTCAAGATGCGACTCATGGTAACTCTTTATCACATCGTGTACTTGGTTCTATTGGTCAAAACCAAACTCCAGGTCGTGTGTTTAAAGGTAAAAAAATGGCAGGACATTTAGGTGCTGAGCGTGTAACCGTTCAATCACTTGAAGTTGTTCGTGTAGATGCTGAGCGTAAATTGCTATTAGTAAAAGGTTCTGTACCTGGTGCTATCAATGGCGATGTTATCGTTAAGCCAGCAGTTAAAGCATAAGTCTAGGAGATAGAGATGGAATTACAAGTTGTAGGTGCAAACGCACTAACTGTTTCTGAAACTACCTTCGGACGTGAGTTTAACGAAGCTTTGATTCACCAAGTTGTTGTTGCTTATGCAGCAGGTGCTCGTCAAGGTACTCGTGCGCAAAAAACTCGTGCTGAAGTGTCTGGTTCAGGTAAAAAACCTTGGCGTCAAAAAGGTACAGGTCGTGCTCGTTCTGGTGATATCAAATCACCAATCTGGCGTTCTGGTGGTACAACCTTCGCGGCTAAACCACAAGATCACAGCCAAAAAGTGAACAAGAAAATGTACCGTGGTGCTATCAAAAGCATTCTTTCTGAATTAGTTCGTCAAGACCGTTTGGTTGTTGTTAAAAAATTCGAATTAGATGCACCAAAAACTAAAGTATTAGTACAAAAATTAAAAGATTTAGCAGTTGAAGATGCGTTAATTATCACAGCAAGTTTAGATGAAAATCTGTTCTTAGCGGCACGTAACTTATATAAAGTTGATGTACGTGATGTTCAAGGTATCGATCCAGTTAGCTTAATCGCTTTCGATAAAGTGATTGTTACTGTTGACGCTGTGAAACAAATTGAGGAGATCCTAGCATGAGTCAAGAACGTTTGCTAAGCGTGCTACGTGCACCGCACATCTCTGAAAAAGCAACTAACAATGCTGAAAAATCTAACACTGTTGTACTTAAAGTTGCTTTAGATGCGAACAAAGCTGAAATTGCTGCTGCTGTTGCTCAATTATTTGAAGTAAAAGTTGACTCAGTTCGTACTGTGGTTGTTAAAGGTAAAACTAAACGCCGTGGTAACAAAATGGGTCGTCGCAGCGACTGGAAAAAAGCTTATGTAACTTTAGCCGAAGGCCAAAACTTGGACTTCGTGGACAGTGCAGAGTAATCGGAGGAAATTAGAGAATGGCTATCGTTAAATGTAAGCCGACCTCCGCTGGTCGTCGTCACGTTGTTAAAATCGTGAACCCTGAATTATACAAGGGTAAACCTTACGCGCCTCTTCTAGATACTAAATCTAAAACTGGTGGTCGTAACAATTATGGTCGTATTACCACTCGCCACATCGGTGGTGGTCATAAACAACATTACCGTTTAATCGATTTCAAACGTAACAAGTTAGATATCCCAGCGGTTGTTGAACGTTTAGAATATGATCCAAATCGTTCAGCTAACATTGCTTTAGTGCTTTATAAAGATGGTGAACGCCGTTATATCTTAGCACCTAAAGGTTTGTCAGTTGGCGATCAAATCCAATCTGGCGTTAACTCACCAATTAAAGTGGGTAACTCATTACCAATGCGTAATATCCCAGTTGGTTCAACAGTACATAACGTTGAATTAAAACCAGGTAAAGGCGGTCAAATCGCTCGTTCTGCTGGTGCTTATGTACAAATCATCGCTCGTGAAGGCAACTACGTAACTTTACGTTTACGTTCAGGCGAAATGCGTAAAGTATTAGCTGAATGTGTTGCTACAATCGGTGAAGTTGGTAACTCAGAACATATGCTTCGCGTATTGGGTAAAGCTGGTGCTAACCGCTGGAGAGGTATTCGCCCTACAGTTCGTGGTACTGCAATGAACCCAGTAGATCACCCACACGGTGGTGGTGAAGGTCGTAACTTTGGTAAACACCCAGTAACTCCTTGGGGCGTTCAAACTAAAGGTAAGAAAACTCGTCACAACAAGCGTACTGATAAATATATCGTACGTCGTCGTGGCAAATAATTTAAATTAATAAGAGGATAAGCCATGCCACGTTCTCTCAAGAAAGGTCCTTTCCTTGACCTACACTTGTTGAAGAAGGTAGAGAAGGCGGTGGAAAGCGGGGATAAAAAACCAATCAAAACTTGGTCCCGTCGTTCAATGATCATTCCTTCAATGATCGGATTGACCATCGCAGTCCATAATGGTCGTCAGCACGTTCCTGTTTATGTATCTGATGAAATGATCGGCCATAAATTAGGTGAATTTGCACCGACTCGTACATACCGCGGTCATGCGGCAGATAAGAAAGCTAAGAAATAAGAGGTAAATAGATGGAAACTATCGCAAAACATCGTTACGCTCGCACTTCTGCCCAAAAAGCTCGCTTAGTTGCCGATTTAATTCGTGGTAAAAAAGTTGCGCAAGCATTAGAAATCTTAACTTTTACTAATAAAAAAGCTGCGGCTTTAGTGAAAAAAGTATTAGAGTCTGCTATTGCTAACGCAGAGCATAATGATGGTGCAGATATCGATGATCTTAAAGTTGCTAAAATCTTCGTTGACGAAGGTCCTAGCATGAAACGTGTTATGCCACGTGCTAAAGGTCGTGCAGATCGTATTTTAAAACGTACTAGCCACATTACTGTGGTTGTGTCAGATCGTTAATAAGTAGAGGAATAGCAATGGGTCAAAAAGTAAATCCAAATGGTATTCGCCTAGGTATTGTAAAACCTTGGAACTCTACTTGGTTCGCGAATACACAAGATTTCGCCGACAATCTTGACGGTGACTTCAAAGTACGCAAATTCTTAACTAAAGAATTAGCAAACGCTTCGGTTTCACGTATTACTATTGAGCGTCCAGCGAAAAGTATTCGTGTAACAATTCACACAGCTCGCCCTGGTATCGTTATCGGTAAAAAAGGTGAAGATGTTGAAAAATTACGTAACGCAGTATCTCAAATCGCTGGCGTTCCGGCTCAAATCAACATTGCTGAAGTGAAAAAACCGGAATTAGATGCAAAATTAGTTGCAGACAGCATCGCTTCTCAATTAGAACGTCGTGTAATGTTCCGTCGTGCTATGAAACGTGCGGTACAAAGTGCAATGCGTTTAGGTGCTAAAGGTATCAAAGTTGAAGTTAGCGGTCGTTTAGGTGGTGCAGAAATCGCACGTTCTGAATGGTATCGTGAAGGTCGCGTACCTCTACATACTCTTCGTGCGGACATCGATTATAACACTGCAGAAGCTCACACAACTTACGGCGTAATCGGCGTTAAAGTGTGGATCTTCAAAGGTGAAATTCTTGGTGGAATGGCTGCCGTTGCGCAATCAGAACAACAACCTGCCGACAAGCCTAAAAAGGCTCCACGTGGCAAAGGTCGTAAGTAAGGAGAAACGCTAAATGTTGCAACCAAAACGTACAAAATTCCGTAAAGTTCACAAAGGCCGTAACCGTGGTATCGCGGGTGGTACTGAAGTTAGCTTCGGTACATTCGGGTTAAAAGCAGTTGGTCGTGGTCGTTTAACCGCTCGTCAAATCGAAGCGGCACGTCGTGCAATGTCACGTGCAGTAAAACGTCAAGGTAAAATCTGGATTCGTGTATTCCCAGATAAACCAATTACTGAAAAACCATTAGAAGTCCGTATGGGTAAAGGTAAAGGTAACGTTGAGTACTGGGTAGCCCTAATCCAACCGGGTAAAGTGCTTTATGAAATGGATGGTGTGTCTGAAGAAGTAGCAAGAAACGCATTTGCATTAGCAGCTGCTAAATTGCCAGTTAAGACCACTTTCGTAACTAAGACGGTGATGTAATGAAAGCTCAAGATTTACGTACAAAAAGTGTTGAAGAGCTGAATGCTGAATTAGTAAACCTTTTAGGTGAACAATTCAAGTTGCGTATGCAGACAGCCACCGGTCAGCTTCAACAAACCCATCAGGCTAAACAAGTGCGTCGTGATATTGCACGTGTAAAAACTGTATTAACCGAAAAGGCGGGTGAGTAATGACTGATAAAATTCGTAGCGTACAAGGTAAAGTTGTTAGCGACAAAATGGAAAAATCTTTCGTTGTTGCTATTGAACGTAAGGTAAAACACCCTTTATATGGTAAATTTATCCGTCGTACAACTAAATTACATGTACACGATGAGAACAATGAAGCCAAAGTTGGTGATACCGTAGAGATTCGCGAATGTCGCCCTCTATCAAAAACCAAATCTTGGACTTTAGTTCGTGTAGTTGAAAAAGCAGTTATTGCTTAATTTTCTACATTAAAAAATTTAAAGCCTTAGCGAAAGCTAGGGCTTTTTATGCTTTAAAGTGTGGTTAAAAAATAATATAAATAAAAGTATATTATGTGTGAAATTTTGTTTAAATAAGTTGAGATAGAAAATAGAATGGACAAGAGCTAAGAAAGTAACCGTAACAGCAGTTATTTTAGGTGCTGTTGCGGGTTATCAATTTAATGATTATGTTGAACAAACAAGATTTCCTATTGAGGTAGAATACCAATTAATGAGTAATTGTATTGGAAATTATGCTATCTTAGAAAAAAGAAAGATTTGTGCATGTGCGTTAGCTAAAGCAATAAATACAGTAGGAAAAGGTGGCGGAGAATATGAGTTTAAACAAAGTTTTAGTAAATATTATCAGAGATGTGATTAATTTGCTCTCTTTTTCAGTGAGCAAATTGTATTAGTGGTAACGATGTAAAAATTTTACTAGTTCAAATGGAATTTGTTGAAATGCTTTTTCAATACCAACAGATAAAATGGGTTCACTATATTGATAACCTGTTTGCTGTTCGATTTTTTGAAAAAAACGCCCTGAAGGATCAACCATCAAATAGGAATGGGTCATTTCTTCGTTATTCTCTGCGCTAATGATATTTTCAAATTGGCGATGATTTTCAAGAAAATAGTGAAATTGCTGATCATTAATTGAAAGAGCATCATTCATAATTGGTAAAACTTTAAATATTTTCCATTTTGTTGGTTTTACCTGTGAAATGAATTCCGATAATGATTCTGAGTAGTTATGTTTATTTACAACAGTATTAATTTTAATTTGAATTGTTGGGTTAATGCTGCGAATTATTTCAATATTCCGCAATAATAACTGATAATCCATAGCTTTATTATTAGTTTGGCGACCAATAAGTAGGTTTGTATTATCTTTAATTGAATCAATACTAAAGCCGATCATTTTAAATTGATTGGCAATAATTTGATTTAACTCTGGAGTTAATTTGCTACCATTTGTAATAGCAGCATAAAATCATATTATGCTTTTTAGCTTGCATAATAATGTTCTTTATTGCACTACGATATAAGAAAGTTTCACCGCCAACAAGATTTAATCGAATTTGTTCAAAGTGGCTTTGATATTTGTGATTAATTAGGGTTAAAAGCGTTTGAAATTGTTCAATTAGTTGAGAAACCTCATTATCAGAATGTAAGAGTTCTTTTTTATCTGGTTTTTGCCATTTGGCAAAACAGTATTGGCATTTAAAATTGCGGGCTTCCGTAATATGCCAATTAATAACTAGCTCGTTCATTTTTTTGCTCCATTATAACATTTTTTAAACCCAAATTTTTTCACATGCTTTTTAATATTTAAAAAAGCACGCTTGTCGCTAGGAGATGAAGCAACAAAAATATGTTGCAAGCCATCTGGAGAGATGAGTAAACTATGCTTGCTTCTATGTGTGAATAGCCAACCAATTTTTACAAGTTGAGTCACAAATTGATTAATATGTTTATCTGATGAATATTTCATATCAATTTCCTCTAATCTTAGCGCTTGGTGGTTCATTTTCACGATGAGAGCCTGATGTTCTTTGTGTATTACAAAGAGCAAATGTTTCCCGATACAGTTGTTTTCGAATTTTCATAACGAAATCCTTTTATTGATGAACATAATTTAATGTCCTAAAGCAATTGCTTTAGTGGAAACTAGTATAAGCAGCGAGATGGGGACAAATCGGGACAATTTGATAAAAATGAGAAAATTATGGAGAGCGTTCAATCATTATTACTCAAAAAAGAACTTAAGATTTTATTACGAAACGTGGGCTGGGATGTAAGAAGACTTGCTAAAGAATTATGTGATGATTATGCTAGATCGGGAGCGTGTGATGTTGATGAAGAAAAAGAATATGAAAAAATAAAAAAGCAGCTTTCTCGTTCGTCAACTAAGCCTGAGGTTTGGCACAGGTATATAAAGTTTATAACAGAACATAGATGCAATAAGCAAAAATATCAATATATACCAATAAATGAAAATGGTTCGTCTGAATTTGATGAGTTAGCTAATTGGATTAGAGATTTTACGTTGCAAACTGATTATAGCACCGAACGTCGTAAGCAGCATTGTTAGCTAAAGAGTGGTTAAAAAAATCAACGTTTTTGGACCGCTCTTTTTTTTTTGTGTGATTACAATTAATCTTAGTGGTAAACTGAAAATTCAGTTGATTTTAAGTGGTGAATTTGCTAGACTCAACAGCCTGTTTACCTTGGGGTAACAGGTTCGTCCCGAAAGGGTGTTTTTTTAATCTTAACGGAGCACTAATATGATCCAAGAACAGACTATGCTGGATGTTGCTGATAATTCAGGCGCTCGCAGCGTAATGTGTATCAAGGTTCTAGGTGGATCGCACCGTCGTTATGCTGCGATTGGTGACATCATCAAAATTACTGTAAAAGAAGCAATTCCACGCGGTAAAGTAAAAAAAGGTGATGTATTAAAAGCAGTTGTTGTGCGCACCAAGAAGGGTGTTCGTCGCCCAGATGGCTCAGTTATTCGTTTCGATGGTAACGCTTGTGTAATTTTAAATAATAACACTGAGCAACCAATCGGTACTCGTATTTTTGGACCAGTGACTCGTGAACTTCGTTCTGAGAAATTCATGAAGATCATTTCTTTAGCTCCAGAAGTACTGTAAGGGGAATGTAATGGCTGCTAAAATCCGTCAAAATGATGAAGTAATTGTTCTTACTGGTAAAGATAAGGGCAAACGTGGCAAGGTAACTAAAGTGTTACCAAACGGTAAAGTGTTTGTTGAAGGTATCAACATCATTACTAAACATGAAAAACCAGTTCCTGCATTAGGAAAAGCTGGTGGTTTAGTGAAAAAAGAAGCTGCAATTGACGCTTCAAATGTTGCGATTTTCAATCCTAAAACAAATAAAGCTGACCGTGTAGGTTTTAGATTCGAAGACGGCAAAAAAGTACGTTTCTTCAAATCTAACAATGAAATTATCTAACAAACTGGAGTAATGCGATGGCGAAACTGCATGATTACTACAGAGATCAAGTAGTAAGCGAATTAAAAAATAAATTCGGCTACAAATCTGTCATGCAAGTCCCACGAATCGAAAAGATTACCCTGAATATGGGTGTGGGTGAAGCATTGACCGACAAAAAATTGCTAGACAACGCAGTAGCGGACTTAGCAGCAATCAGCGGTCAAAAACCTTTAGTAACTAAAGCTCGTAAATCTGTTGCTGGCTTTAAAATCCGTCAGGGATATCCAATCGGTTGTAAAGTAACACTACGCGGTGAGCGTATGTGGGAGTTCTTTGAACGTTTAATTACAATTGCTGTTCCACGTATTCGTGACTTCCGCGGTTTAAGCGCGAAATCATTCGATGGTCGTGGTAACTATAGCATGGGTGTGCGTGAACAAATCATCTTCCCTGAAATCGATTACGATAAAGTAGATCGTGTACGTGGTTTAGATATCACTATCACAACTACTGCTAAGAATGATGAAGAAGGTCAAGCACTACTTGCTGCCTTTAATTTCCCATTCCGTAAATAAGGCAGGTTATAATGGCTAAACAATCAATGAAAGCACGCGATGTAAAACGCGTTAAATTGGCTGAAAAATTCTACGCAAAACGTGTTGAATTAAAGAAAATCATTTCTGATGTCAATGCCTCTGATGAAGATCGTTGGGATGCAGTGTTAAAGTTACAAACTTTACCACGTGATTCTAGCCCATCTCGTCAACGTAACCGTTGCCGCCAAACTGGACGTCCTCATGGCGTTTTACGTAAGTTTGGTTTAAGCCGAATTAAGGTTCGTGAAGCTGCAATGCGCGGTGAAATCCCGGGCCTTAAAAAAGCGAGCTGGTAATATACCACTTTATTTTGGAATCGGAGAAAAAGTACAATGAGTATGCAAGATCCAATCGCAGATATGCTGACCCGTATTCGTAACGGTCAAGCTGCGAACAAAGTTGCAATCAATATGCCTTCTTCCAAGCTAAAAGTGGCAATTGCCAACGTATTAGCTGCTGAAGGTTATATCGAAAGCGTAAAAGTTTTAGAAGGTGCTAAACCTGAATTGGAAATTACTTTAAAATATTTCCAAGGCAAACCAGTTGTAGAAAGCATCCAACGTGTAAGTCGTCCTGGTCTTCGTATTTACAAACGTAAAGATGAATTACCAAAAGTTATGGGCGGTTTAGGTGTTGCAGTTATTTCTACATCTAAAGGTGTTATGACTGACCGCGCTGCTCGTCAAGCAGGTTTAGGCGGTGAGATCATCTGTTATGTAGCTTAATAGAGGGGTAGGAAAATGTCTCGTGTTGCAAAGGCACCTGTTAATATTCCTGCCGGCGTTGAAGTTAAACTCGACGGTCAGCTATTAACAGTAAAAGGTAAAAATGGCGAGTTATCTCGCAAAATTCATGAATCAGTTGAAGTAAAACAAGATAACGGACAATTTACGTTCACTCCACGTGAAGGTTTTGTTGAAGCAAATGCTCAATCGGGTACTGCACGTGCATTAGTTAATGCAATGGTTATCGGTGTTACTGAAGGTTTCACTAAAAAATTAGTATTGGTGGGTGTAGGTTACAGAGCTCAACTTAAAGGTAATGCAATTGCATTAAGTTTAGGCTATTCTCACCCAGTAGAGCACACTTTGCCGGCAGGTATTACTGCAGAATGTCCATCTCAAACCGAAATCGTATTGAAAGGTGCAGACAAACAGTTGATCGGTCAAGTTGCAGCAGATATTCGTGCTTATCGCCGTCCTGAGCCTTATAAAGGTAAAGGGGTACGTTACGCTGATGAAGTGGTACGTATCAAAGAGGCTAAGAAGAAATAATTAAGGTAACACTATGGATAAGAAATCAGCTCGTATCCGTCGTGCAGCTCGTGCACGTCATATGATGAGAGAGCAAGGTGTAACTCGTTTAGTTATTCACCGCACTCCGCGTCATATTTATGCACAAGTTATTGCACCAAACGGTTCAGAAGTGCTTGCCGCTGCTTCAACTGTTGAGAAAGCAATTCGTGAGCAAGTAAAATACACCGGTAATAAAGATGCTGCTGCTGCAGTAGGTAAAGCTGTTGCAGAACGCGCATTAGCAAAAGGCGTTCAAGCTATTGCTTTTGATCGTTCCGGTTTTAAATATCATGGTCGTGTCCAAACTTTAGCGGACGCTGCACGTGAAGCTGGTCTACAGTTCTAATGAGGTAAATTGAGATGTCAAACATCGAAAAACAAGTTGGTGAACTGCAAGAGAAGCTAATCGCAGTAAACCGTGTATCAAAAACTGTAAAAGGTGGTCGTATTATGAGTTTCACTGCATTAACTGTGGTGGGCGATGGTAATGGCCGAGTAGGTTTTGGTTATGGTAAAGCACGCGAAGTTCCAGCAGCGATCCAAAAAGCAATGGAAAAAGCACGTCGTAATATGATTAACGTTGCTTTGAATGAGGGTACATTACAGCATCCAGTTAAAGGTGTTCATACTGGTTCACGTGTATTTATGCAGCCAGCAAGCGAAGGTACAGGTATCATCGCTGGCGGTGCAATGCGTGCAGTATTAGAAGTTGCAGGTGTACGTAACGTTCTTTCTAAAGCGTATGGTTCTACCAACCCAATTAACGTTGTTCGTGCAACTATTGATGCATTAGCAAACATGAAATCACCAGAAATGGTTGCTGCAAAACGCGGTAAAACTGTTGATGAAATCTTGGGGTAATGAATAATGGCTAAAACTATTAAAGTAACACAAGTTCGTAGCTCAATTGCTCGTTTACCGAAGCATAAAGCTACCTTGCGTGGTCTTGGTCTTCGCCATATGCACCACACTGTTGAGTTAATTGATACGCCTGCAGTACGTGGTATGATTAACCAAGTTTCATACATGGTTAAAGTGGAGGAGTAAGAGATGCGTTTAAATACTCTGTCTCTGGCTGAAGGTGCAAAGCATAACGCTAAACGCCTTGGTCGTGGTATTGGTTCAGGTTTAGGCAAGACTGGTGGTCGTGGTCATAAAGGTCAAAAATCTCGTACTGGTGGCGGTGTTCGTCGCGGTTTCGAAGGTGGTCAAATGCCGTTATACCGTCGTTTACCAAAATTTGGTTTTACTTCAATGAAGGCTGCAGTAACTGCAGAAGTTCGTTTGAACGAGTTAACCAAAGTTGAAGGTAATGTAGTAACCTTAGAAACATTAAAAGCAGCCAATATCTTAACTAAAGATATCCAATTCGCTAAAGTAGTTTTAGCGGGTGAAGTGAAATCTGCGGTAACAGTTCGTGGTTTGCGTGTAACTAAGGGTGCAAAAGCAGCAATTGAAGCTGCTGGCGGTTCAGTTGAGGAATAATTAGCAAATGGCTAAACAACCAGGTTATCAAGCAAGAAGTACTAATAGCGGTAAAGGTGAATTAAAAAGCCGATTACTTTTCGTTTTAGGTGCGCTTATCGTTTACCGAATTGGTTCTTTCATTCCGGTTCCTGGTATTGATGCGGCTGTGCTAGCTCAATTAGTTGAACAACAAAAAGGCACCATCATTGACATGTTTAACATGTTCTCTGGTGGTGCATTAAGCCGTGCATCTATCTTAGCATTAGGTATTATGCCGTATATCTCGGCATCTATTGTAATTCAGTTGCTTGCAACGGTTTCTCCTGCTTTAGCAGAATTAAAGAAAGAAGGTGCTGCTGGTCAACGTAAAATTTCTAAGTATACTCGGTATGCGACAGTTGTTTTTGCAACCATTCAGGCAGTAGCTATTTCAACAGGTTTACCAAATATGTTACCAGGCTTAGTGCCAAATGTTGGATTTGCTTTTTACTTCACTTCAGTTGTTAGCTTAGTAACTGGAACTATGTTCCTCATGTGGTTAGGTGAACAAATTACTGAAAGAGGTATTGGTAACGGTATTTCAATTCTTGTTTTTGGCGGTATCGTAGCTGGTTTACCATCAGCTATACTTCAAACTATTGAGCAGGCTCGTCAAGGACAGATGCATCCATTAGTGCTTCTTCTGATCGCAGCTATTGTATTTGCAGTAACTTATTTCGTTGTTTTTGTTGAAAGAGGACAACGTAGAATTCGCGTTGAATATGCAAAGCGTCAACAAGGTCGTCAAATTTTAGGTGGTCATTCGACACATTTACCATTGAAAGTAAATATGGCAAACGTAATGCCGGCAATTTTTGCCTCAAGTATTATTTTATTTCCAGCTACCTTAACTCAATGGTTTGGACAAAATGATAAGTTTGAGTGGTTAAATAATTTATCTATGTTGTTGAATCCTGGTCAGCCTCTTTATTTGCTTGTTTATGCTGTAGCAATTATTTTCTTTAGCTTCTTTTACACTGCAATGCAGTATAATCCGCGAGATACAGCAGATAATCTAAAAAAATCTGGTGCATTTATTCCAGGAATTAGACCAGGGGAACAAACCTCTCGTTATATTGATAAAGTTATGACTCGTCTTACACTGATTGGCGGTCTTTATGTAACGTTTGTGTGTTTAGTTCCTTATATTATGACATCGGCTTGGGATGTTAAATTTTACTTCGGTGGAACATCTCTTTTAATTGTAGTCGTTGTAATTATGGATTTCATCGTGCAGGTTCAGAGTCACTTAATGTCGTCTCAATATGAATCTGCGTTGAAAAAAGCAAACCTTAAAGGTTTTGGACAATAATTGTTCATTTAGTAGAAAAGGATAAGCAATGAAAGTTCGTGCTTCCGTAAAGAAAATGTGTCGTAACTGTAAAATTGTTAAACGTGAAGGTGTTGTACGTGTATTGTGCAGCGATCCTAAACATAAACAACGTCAAGGTTAATTCATATTTTTTCTTGCAAAGAACCAGTTGAGCAGTTATACTGCTCAACTCATTTATGTCCTTGGTATTCTGTTTGAGTATCCTGAAAACGGGCTTTTCAAGATCAGAATACCAAATTAGTTAAAATAATAGGAGTGCATAGTGGCCCGTATTGCAGGCATTAACATTCCTGATCATAAACACGCTGTAATCGCTTTAACTGCAATTTACGGTATTGGTAAGACTCGTTCAAAAGCTATTTGTGCTGTAGCGGGTATTGCTGAAGATGTTAAGATCAGAGAATTGTCTGAAGAGCAGATTGACAAACTGCGTGACGAAGTTGGTAAATTTACCGTTGAAGGTGATTTACGTCGTGAAGTAACACTAAACATCAAACGTCTTTTAGACTTAGGTTGTTATCGTGGTTTACGTCACCGTCGTAGTTTACCGGTACGTGGTCAACGTACTAAAACTAATGCGCGTACCCGTAAGGGTCCACGTAAGCCGATCAAAAAATAGTCGGGGTAAATAAAGAATGGCTAAAGCACCAGTTCGTGCACGTAAACGTGTAAAAAAACAAGTCGTAGATGGCGTAGCACATATTCACGCATCTTTCAATAATACAATCGTTACTATTACTGACCGTCAAGGTAACGCTCTAGCATGGGCGACTGCAGGTGGTTCAGGTTTCCGTGGTTCTCGTAAATCTACCCCGTTCGCTGCACAAGTTGCTGCTGAACGTTGTGCTGAAATTGTTAAAGAATTCGGCTTAAAGAACTTGGAAGTTATGGTTAAAGGTCCGGGTCCAGGTCGTGAATCTACAATTCGCGCGTTAAACGCAGCGGGTTTCCGTATCACGAATATTACTGATGTGACTCCGATTCCTCATAACGGTTGTCGTCCACCGAAAAAACGTCGCGTCTAAGACGTATATAGGATAGTTGGAGAAAGAAAATGGCAAGATATTTGGGTCCAAAACTCAAGCTCAGCCGTCGTGAAGGTACTGATTTATTTCTTAAATCAGGCGTGCGTGCGATTGATTCAAAATGTAAAATTGATACAGCACCTGGTCAACATGGTGCTCGTAAACCGCGTTTGTCTGACTATGGTAGTCAATTACGTGAAAAACAAAAAGTTCGTCGTATCTATGGTATTTTAGAACGTCAATTCCGTAACTACTATAAAGAAGCAAACCGTTTAAAAGGTAACACTGGTGAAAATTTATTAGTGTTATTAGAAGGTAGATTGGATAACGTTGTTTATCGCATGGGATTTGCTGCAACTCGTGCAGAAGCTCGCCAATTAGTGAGCCATAAAGCGATTGTTGTAAATGGTCGTGTTGTTAACATTCCATCTTTCCAAGTTTCTGTAAATGATGTTGTTGCTGTTCGTGAGAAATCTAAAAAACAAGCACGTATTAAAGCGTCATTAGAATTAGCAGAACAAAGAGAAAAACCAACATGGTTAGAAGTTGATTCTGCAAAAATGGAAGGTGTGTTCAAACGTGTTCCTGAACGTTCTGATTTATCAGCAGATATTAACGAACATCTGATCGTTGAGCTTTACTCTAAATAATAGTTAAGCTTAAAAGCAAAGAGAGGATAAAATGCAGGGTTCTGTTACAGAATTTTTAAAACCACGTTTAGTAGATATTGAACAAATTAGTTCAACTCATGCTAAAGTGATCTTAGAGCCGTTAGAGCGTGGTTTTGGCCATACTCTAGGTAATGCATTACGTCGTATCCTTCTGTCTTCAATGCCAGGTTGTGCTGTAACTGAAGTGGAAATTGATGGCGTATTGCACGAATATAGTAGTAAGGAAGGTGTTCAAGAAGATATTCTTGAAGTTCTTTTAAACCTTAAAGGTCTAGCGGTTAAAGTACAGAATAAAGATGATGTTATTCTGACACTAAATAAATCTGGAATTGGCCCTGTTGTTGCAGCGGATATTACCTATGATGGTGATGTTGAAATTGTGAATTCGAATCATGTAATCTGTCACTTAACTGATGAAAATGCATCAATCAGTATGCGTATTCGAGTTCAGCGTGGTAGAGGATATGTTCCAGCTTCAGCTCGCACTCATAGTCAAGCAGAGGAGCGTCCAATTGGTCGCTTACTTGTTGATGCTTGTTACAGCCCAGTTGATCGCATTGCATATAATGTTGAAGCAGCTCGTGTTGAACAACGTACTGACCTAGATAAACTTGTTATCGAGTTAGAAACTAATGGTACGCTTGAGCCTGAAGAAGCAATTCGTCGTGCTGCAACAATCTTAGCAGAGCAACTCGATGCATTCGTTGATTTGCGTGATGTTCGTCAACCTGAAATTAAGGAAGAAAAACCGGAATTTGATCCGATTTTATTACGTCCTGTAGATGATTTAGAGTTGACAGTTCGTTCTGCTAACTGTTTGAAAGCAGAAACAATTCATTATATCGGTGATTTAGTACAACGTACAGAAGTTGAATTATTAAAAACACCTAATCTTGGTAAGAAATCTCTTACTGAGATTAAGGATGTGCTCGCTTCACGTGGCTTGTCACTTGGTATGCGCCTTGAAAATTGGCCACCAGCAAGTATTGCTGAAGACTAGTTTGGTCATAGGTTAAGATTTTTCTGAGAAGGATAAGATCATGCGCCATCGTAAGAGTGGTCGTCAACTAAACCGTAATAGCAGCCATCGCCAAGCGATGTTTCGTAACTTAGCAAGTGCTTTAGTTAGTCATGAAATCATTAAGACTACTTTGCCTAAAGCTAAAGAATTACGCCGTGTAGTTGAACCGTTAATTACATTAGCAAAAGTAGATAGCGTTGCAAACCGTCGTTTAGCATTCGCTCGTACTCGCAACGTTGAAACTGTTGCAAAATTATTTAATGAATTAGGTCCACGTTTTGCTCAACGTGCAGGTGGTTACACTCGCATTTTGAAATGTGGTTTCCGTGCAGGCGATAATGCACCAATGGCATACATTGAGTTAGTTGATCGCCCAGAAGTTGCTGAAGCAGCTACTGAGGAATAAAAATCAATTCAAAGGAAAAGCTCACTTTTTAGTGAGCTTTTTTATTATAGCCAGCCAAAAGTCTGGCTATAAAAACCATACGCTATGCGTATGGAGCCAAATAGCTTAAGCGATGAACAGAAAAAATCCTCGCTATATAATGAACAAGGCTGACAACCAAAATTCAACATATAGGAGGATTATCATGGTAAGTAAAACCAGTGACGATTCAAGTCTATCACACACAAAATGGAACTGTAAGTATCACATTGTATTTATCCCGAAGTATAGAAGAAAAGCAATTTATGGAAAGTTAAGAGCAGATATAGGTCAAATATTGAGGCAGTTATGTGACTATAAAAATGTGGAGATAATAGAAGCGCATGCAATGCCAGACCATATCCATATGCTCTTAAAAATCCCAGCTAAAATATCAGTATCAGGTTTTATGGGCTATCTGAAGGGGAAGTCAGCGCTGATGATTTTTGAAAGACACGCGAACTTAAAATATAGATATGGAAATAGGCATTTCTGGGCGAAAGGATTTTTTGTAAGCACAGTAGGGTTAAATACAAAAGTGGTAGAGGATTATATAAGAAACCAAGAAAAAGAAGATATGGTTCAAGATAATTTATCAACGAAAGAACATGTTGACCCCTTTAAGGGTTAATCAAGGAAATAATTAGACGCGGTTGTCAGTTCTCACAAGCCCCTTGAGGGGCTTGTGAAGTATAGGCTCTTATAGGGGAGCCTAAAAACCGCACGTTTTACGTGCGGATTGTTATTTTATATGTAAGTAAAAAGTGCTTTATTTACTGAAATATTATTTAGATAGATAGTTCAAAACATAATCTTGAATTTAAGAGCAGATTCGTAAATGTCTTGTATTTTTGTCTAGAATTCCTTGTTTCTTTAATTCTTGACTAATACGAATAGCAGTTTCTGTTTCGCATCCACAAAATTCAGCTACTTCTCGGTAGGTCCAAGGATAATCGGGATAACTTTCAGTTAGATTTTCAATTGCATCAATTATACGCTCGTAGCTTCGTTTATAGGCTGTACTACTTACTCGGTGTTCTGCGTCATATAATTCATTCGAAAGTTGTTTTATAAGATAGCAGGAAAAATCAGGATTATTTGCGATAAAAGTAGTGTGATTTCCAGGAAATATACGAATAATATCTGTTTCTAGTAACACCTTTGCACTACAATGATAAGTTGTTTCACTAAAGATTGTTCTAAACCCAAAATACTCGTTAGCATGATAAAGTCGAATCAAGGTTTCTTTACCATTTTCTAAGCTATGATAAAGCCCAACTAGCCCCTGTCTTAAAAAATAAAATTCTTTAGGTTTTTCACCTTGAGTATAAATTAAGCTGTTTTTCCCTAGTGTTTTACTTTCAGAAATAACGCATTGGTGTAGGTTTTGAGGTAAATAAGGTGATGAGCTTGACATAAATATCCTTTTAATACATAAAGAACTTTAGGTTACTATACAAATTTCTGTTTTTATCCGCTATAAGCAAGTTTTAAAAGTGTTAACTTGGTAACAAAATTTTTATTTTAAATGAATAATGTTATTTTGCTTTACCAAAGCATTTTGCAAATTCTTTCAAATAGGGTTCCATGTGAGAGAGCGCTGCATAATAGGCTTCACATAGTTGATTATGTGGTTTTCCAAATCCTTGAACCGTTCGATGTTTTGGGCAACCTCCATGACGGCAAAACGAAATTTACAGCTTTTGCATCGTTCGGAAAGAAAGGATTTCGCTGAACCGAAATGTTTTTGTTTTATGTTATCAACCAATGTTACTAGTGGTGTTTCTATCAGGTTTCCCAACTTGTACTCAGAGTAAACATAATGATCGCAACTATAAATATCTCCATTTTGTTCAATAACTAATTGATCACCACAGGTTTCACGAAAAATACATAAATCAGGTTGTAATTCAAGATAGGCCATAAACCATTGTTCAATAAACTGAATCCCAATTTTTCCTACATCATTAGCGTACCATTCATCAAAAATATTAATTAGAAACTGCCCATAATCCTTTGCAGAGGCTTGTTGCTTATAATCTCCCGTTAGTGGAATAAATTGCATATATGGCGATCCAATTCGTTTTAGAAAATGATAGATTTCTTTTCCATGTAGGACATTTAGGTTATGCACTACTGTGAGAGTATTAAAAGACACTTGATAGTTATGTAGTAAATCTAGTGCATCTATTACTTGTTGAAATGTGCCTTTGCCATTTTTAGTTAAACGATAGGCATCATGTAAGTGTTCTGGACCATCTATAGAAAGCCCCACAAGAAAATTATGATCATGTAGAAAACGGCACCAATCGGCATTAAGTAATACACCATTGGTTTGTAGAGAATTTTCAATTTGTTTTCCATTAGCATATTTATGCTGAAAATCGACCGCTCTTTTATAGAAATCAAGGTCTGCCATGGTTGGCTCACCGCCTTGCCAGAGGAACGTTATTTGTTGTTGAGGGGCTGTTTCTATGTAAGATTTGATATAGGTTTCTAATACCTCATCACTCATGGATCGTTGATTTAAATGAGGTTTTTCCAAGTAAAAGCAATACTGGTAATCTAAATTACAAATTGAGCAGTAGGTTTTGCCATTAATTGAAATGCGTTCATACATCATATCCTTTCTATTTTTTCATCATAACAGAATATTTTTAAGTGTATATGATGCTGATCATAAGATATGCTTATCTCCTTACGTCACAATTAGAATACATTATTAAGCTGATTTTCTTGATAGGAGTAGCAATGGCAATTAGTACAGTTTTTATCTTACTGATTTGCGGTATTTGTACCAATATGGTTTCTGCTATTTTTGGTATTGGCGGTGGGGTATTGATGGTGCCAATTTTACGTACATTATTTCCTGAATTGCCGATTCAAGTTATTTCAGCTACGTCACTCACAATTGTAATGTGTACCGCATTGATTAATTTATTATTTTTCCATAAGCAAAAAATTAAAATTGATCATATCAATATGATTTTATGGTCTATTGCTATGGTGATTAGCGTGCAAATTGGTTTTGAATTAAGTTTTTATTTTTCTACAGCGATAATTAGTTTAATTTTTACGGTTAGTTTAAGTGCGCTAGCGATTAAAACATTTTTAAACAGATCGAGAACACAAATAGAAGTGTTTAATATGTCTCCTATGGAACGAGCTAAAGGTAGTATTAGTTGCTGCGGAGGAGGTTTAATTGCGGGTATTACAGGTATTGGAGGCGGCTCTATCCTTGCTCCGCTTGTTGGCCAATTAAAAGGGGTAAAAACACAGCAAATTGCCGTTTATACGAACTACATGATGATTATTGGTGGTATTGGTAATTTATATGGTTATCTCACAAGAGTCTTCCCTTATGATGTCAGTCTAAGTGGCCAATTAGGATATGTAAATTTTCTTGTGGTTGGTATTGTTACCTTGAGTTCATTTGGAATGAGTTTCTTCTCAATGAAATTGCGTGGATTAATGAATCCGGCTTTAACAAGAAAATTATTGGCGATTATTTTATTTTGTATTGCAGCCTATATGTGTATTTTGGAATTTGTATTCCGTTAAACCGAATAAACTAGACCTAGTTATTCTAGGTCTATTCCACAATTAGCGTTTTCGCAATCTCTCTTGCTTGTGCATCAATTTCGAGTACATCATCAATATTTTGAATAGTATAAGGCGAAATTTTCTCAATTGTTTTCGAATTAATTTTTGCAATATCCATAAAGCTAATTTGACGATCTAAAAATGCTTGTACAGCAATTTCATTAGCTGCATTCATTGCTGTTGTCGCATATTGACCCGCGGCAAAGGCATCAATAGCCAGTTTTAAATTTGGATAGCGATTAAAATCAGGTTCAATAAACGTCAGTTCTTTGACTTTAAAGAAATCGAGTGGTTCTACCCCAGCAAAAGTGCGGTGAGGATATGCCATAGTTTCTGCAATTGGTGTACGCATATCTGGATTTCCCATTTGAGCAATGACTGATCCATCAACATAACGTACCATAGAATGAATAATCGATTGTGGATGAATAATGACTTCCATTTCTTCCGCACTTGCATTGAAAAGCCAGCGAGCCTCAATGTATTCCAAGCCCTTATTCATCATTGTAGCTGAATCGACAGAGATTTTTTTACCCATAGACCAATTAGGGTGTGCAACCGCTTGTTCTGGTGTGATGTTGGTGAATTGTTCGAGTGGCGTGTAACGGAATGGCCCGCCAGATCCAGTGAGAATAATTTTACTTACACCTAATTCAGAAAGTGAGCAAAAACCAATTTTTTCTTGTGCTTCTGGCGGTAACGATTGAAAGATAGCATTATGTTCACTATCTACTGGTAAAAGCTTCGCACCATAGTTTTTTACGGCATCAATAAAAAGCTGCCCGCAGGTTACCAATGATTCTTTATTTGCTAGTAATACACGTTTACCCGCTTTAACCGCTGAAAGAGTCGGTAACAATCCTGCTGCACCAACAATCGACGCCATTATCTGATCGGCATCTGGGTGTGCTGCGAGTTCGCAAATAGCTCGTTGTCCGGCTAATACTTCCGTTGGAATATGATGTGCAATTAATTTCTCACGTAAAATTTTAGCAGCATTTACATCATCAAGAGCCGCAAAGTGCGGTCGGAATTTTATGCATTGTTCAAACATTGCTTCTACATTTTTTCCACCTACGAGTGCAAATGCATGATATTTCTGAGGGTTATTTTCGATAACAGAAAGGGTACTCTTACCGATTGATCCCGTTGAGCCAAGAATGACAATGTTTTGTTTTTGCATAGAATCTTTACCGCACTTTTGTTGATTATATTTTCATTGGTACGTCTAAATTCGCATACCTAATAAAATAAAGGCAGACAAAACTGTCTGCCTTTCGCATTTTTTATGATTAGAAATCCATTAATTCTTTTTCTTTATCCGCTAATACTTCATCTACTTTTTTAATGTAAATATCTGTGATTTTTTGGATTTCTTCTTCTGCTTTATGTTGTTCGTTTTCGCTGATTTCTTTGTCTTTTAATAATGCTTTGATTTTATCATTCGCATCACGACGGACGTTACGAACCGCAACTTTACCTTGTTCACCTTCGCCTTTTACAATTTTGATTAAATCGCGACGGCGTTCTTCTGTTAATGGAGGAAGCGGAACACGGATTGTGGTACCCGCTGAAGATGGGTTTAAACCTAAATCTGAGGTTAAAATTGCTTTTTCTACCGCAGAGATTAAAGAACGATCAAAAACAGTTACAGCTAAAGTACGCGCATCCTCTGCCACTACGTTTGCTAATTGGCGAAGTGGGGTCGCGGCACCGTAATATTCAACTTGAATTGCATCAAGTAAACTCGGTTGTGCACGACCAGTACGGATTTTCGAAATATGGCCTTTTAATGCTTCAAGGCTTTTTTCCATACGATCCTGAGCATCTTTTTTAATTTGGTTAAGCATTACATTGTCCTTTTAATTGACGAAAGTTAAAACGTGGTGATTTTACTGGATTTTTGTCAATTTTTGAATACATTTATCAGCTTGAAAACAGATAAAAAATGACCGCACTTCAGTTACCCAAAGTGCGGTTAATATTTTTAGTATTTTTAATTAAGCTTTAGGACCAGCTGCAATTAAAGCTTTGCCTTCTTCGTTAGTTGCATATTTAACAAAGTTTTTCACAAAGCGGCCTGCTAAGTCTTCAGCTTTTGATTGCCATTGTGCTTTATCTGCGTAAGTATTACGAGGATCCAAGATCGCAGAATCTACACCTAGTAATGCTTTAGGAATTGCTAAGTTGAAGATTGGTAATTCGCCCATTTCAGCTTTTTCAATTGAGCCATCTAAGATTGCATCAATGATTCCGCGAGTATCTTTGATTGAGATACGTTTACCTGTGCCATTCCAACCAGTATTCACTAAGTAAGCCTCAGCACCTGCTGCTTGCATACGTTTTACTAACACTTCAGCATATTGAGTTGGGTGAAGGGTTAAGAACGCCGCACCGAAACATGCTGAGAAAGTTGGAGTTGGTTCAGTAATACCACGTTCAGTACCTGCTAATTTTGCAGTGAAACCAGATAAGAAGTAGTATTTAGTTTGTTCTGGTGTCAATTTAGATACTGGTGGTAATACGCCAAATGCATCTGCAGTTAAGAAAATAACTTTAGTTGCGTGACCTGCACGAGAAACTGGTTTTACAATGTTATCGATGTGATAAATTGGGTAAGACACACGAGTATTTTCTGTTTTTGAACCATCATCGAAATCAACAGAACCATCTGCACGAACAACTACGTTTTCTAATAATGCATCGCGACGGATAGCGCGGTAAATATCTGGTTCATTTTCTTCTGAAAGGTGAATAGTTTTCGCATAGCAACCACCTTCAAAATTAAAGATGCCCACATCATCCCAACCGTGCTCATCATCACCGATTAATTCACGTTTTGGATCGGTTGAAAGGGTTGTTTTACCTGTGCCAGATAAGCCGAAAAAGATTGCTACATCGCCATCTTTACCAACGTTAGCTGAGCAGTGCATTGCGCCTACTCCTTTAAGTGGTAGGAAGTAGTTCATCATTGAGAACATACCTTTTTTCATTTCACCGCCGTACCAAGTACCACCGATTAATTGAATGCGCTCAGTTAAGTTGAAAGCAACAAAGTTTTCTGAATTTAGACCCTGTTCTTTCCAGTTTGGATTGGTTACTTTAGAGCCGTTCATTACAACGAAATCTGGTTCAAAATTTTTTAGTTGTTCTTCAGTAGGGCGAATAAACATGTTTTTTACAAAATGAGCTTGCCATGCAACTTCAGTTACAATACGTACTGCAATACGGTCGTGTTCGCTAGCGCCACAGAAACCATCAACTACAAATAAGCGTTTACGAGAGAGTTGGTTAGTTACCAAGTCTTTTAAGCTTTGCCATGTAGCTTGGTTCATTGGTTTGTTGTCATTTTTCGCTGCTTCAGATGTCCACCAAACAGTATCTTTGGTTTTTTCATCTAACACGATATATTTATCTTTTGGTGAACGGCCAGTGAAGATACCAGTATCTACAGCTACTGCACCAGTTGTAGTTAAAGTACCTTTTTCAAAGCCTTCTAAACCTGGATTGGTTTCTTCTTCGAACAATTGCTCGTAGCTTGGATTGTAGACAACTTCTTTTACGTCATAAATGCCTAGAGCTTCAAGTTCTTTTACTACTTTGTTTAAGTCTGTCATAAGTCACCTCTAATATTTAAGATTAAAATTTAACTGTCGCCTATTCTAAAGAATGTCAATGCAAAAAAATGTTAACTAGATCTCATTTTTGAAAAATTATAGTTCTTTATTACCTATTTTTAGGTGTATTGATGATGTAGATCAAAAATCCCGACATAGCGTCGGGATTGTTTTTAAAGTTTTGTTGATTTTAATTTTTCAATCGCTTCTTTATTAAAGAAGTAGTGTGTACCACAGCACTCACATTGCATATCAATACTGCCTTTATACTCGGCTAATATTTCGTCAATTTCTTCATCAGAGATGAGCAGTAATGTAGAACCAGAACGTTCTGCAGAGCAGCCACAGAAAAATTGTACATCTTGTGCTGGATAAAGATTGACAGTTTCTTCATGATACAAACGATAGAGTAACCCTTCTGCAGGGAGACCAAATAATTCTTCATCTTTTACTGTTGCTGCGAGCGTAGTTAAATGCTCAAAATCTTCTGGTGTACCAGAACCATCAGGCATAATTTGTAATAACATACCTGCTGCTACTGGCTTGCCTTCATATTTTCCAGTACGAATAATTAATTGAGTTTGAAGCTGTTCTGAACGTACAAAATAATCTTCCAAGCATTCTGTGATCGTCGGTTTATCCAGACTAATTACACCTTGATAGCGTTCGCCTTCTTTTGGTGCAATAGTAATGACCAATACGCCTTTGCCAACCATATTGTGCAGACTCATATTTTCAGTGATGTTGCCATCCACTCGAGCGAGGGCGCGGATTTGTTGTTGATCATTGCCATTTACTAATGCTAAGCGTAATGGGCCATCGCCTTGAATTTGTACGGTGATATTGCCGTCAAATCTTAGTGTGGCAGTGAGCAAATTAGTCGCCACCATCATTTCACCCAATAAATCCTGTACTGCTTTCGGATAGTGATGAGTATTTAATGTATCAGTGAATGCTTTATTTAAGCGAACCCATTCCCCACGAACCGCACGGTTTTGGAAAAGATAACGGTAAAGCTTGTCATTGTCTTGAGTATAGTCTTGTTGATTGGTCATTGATCATTCCTAATTGAAATAAAAAGTGCGGTAGTTTTTCCCGCACTTTTTGTTTTTATCATCTTATTTAAGTGTCGCTACTCATAATTGGGACTATTCACTGGATTGCAAGGGAGTCTTGTGAAATCCAATTGTGATATGCGTGTTAAAATATGATTAAGCAAATCTTGTTTTGGCTTCAGCAATAGCTTCGGCAACACGCAATGGCGATACACCACCTTTTGCACAACGTTTGTCTAAGCAAGATTGGAGGGAAAGAATCTCGTAAACATCATCTCCCACTACTTCACTAAATTGGCGGAATTCAGGGATAGTAAGATCTTCTAATCCTTTGCCTTTCTCGATGGCATAAACAACCGTTTCACCCACGATATGATGGGAATCTCGGAAAGGTACGCCCTTAGAGACTAAATAATCCGCTAATTCAGTTGCGTTTGAATAGCCTTTTAACGCGGCTTCACGAGTACGTTCAACATTTACTTTCAATTCATCTAATACGAACTTTGCCATGTCCACACAGTTTTGCCAAGTATCTAAGGCATCAAAAATACCTTCTTTGTCTTCTTGCATATCTTTATTATACGCGAGTGGCAAGCCTTTTAAGGTGACTAGCATGCCTGTTAATGAGCCGATCACTCTGCCGGCTTTGCCTCGAATTAACTCACATGCATCAGGATTTTTCTTTTGTGGCATTAATGATGAGCCAGAAGTCACGCGGTCAGATAATTCCACGAAATTTGCCTCTCCGCTGTTAAAGATAATCATATCTTCAGCAAAGCGGGAAAGATGCGCCATACTGAGGGATGCGATGGAAAGCAACTCTACGATATGATCGCGATCAGAGACGCTATCTAAGCTATTTCTAGTCGCGAAAGCAAAACCAAGATCGTGCGCAAGTGAATCACGATCTACGGCATAAGCTGTACCAGCCAGCGCACCACTACCAAGTGGACAGGTATTCATACGATTATACGCATCTGTTAAACGTGAATAGTCGCGGTCGAACATTTCCACATACGCCATACACCAATGAGCAAAAGTGATTGGTTGAGCTCGTTGTAAATGGGTATAGCCAGGCATTACTGCTTGTTGCGTGTTCTCTGCGGTTTGAACTAAGTGACGTTGCAAATTACGTACTGATTCTTGTAATTCAACCACACGTTGTTTGCACCATAGTTTTATATCTACAGCCACTTGATCGTTACGGCTACGGCCAGTATGTAATTTTTTACCAAGATTACCAACTTTATCGATTAGCTTACTTTCAACCCAACTATGAATATCTTCAGCATCATCTTGTAAAATTGCTTGCGGATTTGACCGCACTTCAATAAGTAATTCATTTAGTGCTTGTTCAAGTTGATGCTGTTCTTCGATAGTTAATACATTGACTTTCACCAAGGCTTTGGACCAACCAATTGAGCCTTGAATATCCTGTTCTGCTAAACGATAATCAAAACGTAACGAGTCATTAAAATCTTTAAAACGTTTATCCGCAGCCTGCGTAAAACGCCCACCCCAAAGTGCCATAATCTTTCCTTTTTATTTTAATTAATTATTCTATTATTGTGCATATTTATGCATAAAGCAATATTCTATATTAATAATAAAACAAAAATGGACAAAATCTTTCATTTTGTCCATTTTATCTGCATTAGTGCTATTTATAGCGTTTTTGCTAAATTTTTGATAAAGGTTTTGAATTCTTTACCTAATTTTTCGTGACGAATACCGTATTCTACGAACGCTTCCATATAGCCAATTTTATCACCACAGTCGAATGTTTCACCTGTCATATGGAATGCTTCAACAGTTTCTTTTTCAATGAGCATATCAATAGCATCGGTTAATTGGATTTCATCACCAACACCAATTGGCGTCTTTTCCAACAAGTCCCAAATTGCTGCTGAGAATACATAACGACCAACTACAGCAAGATTTGACGGCGCATCTTCAATAGAGGGTTTTTCAACAATGCTATTAATTTTTGCACTTTCACCAACACTAAGATCTGCACCTCCACAATCTGCAACACCATAGCTGCTTACATTTTCTTGTGGAACAGGCGTTACCATAATTTGGCTTGCACCAGTTTCATTAAAGCGTTTAATCATTGCAGAAAGATTTTCTTTTTTCTGGTCTGCACTGAAATCAGCTAACAATACGTCAGGTAATACAACAGCAAATGATTCATTGCCTACAAGTGGGCGACCGCACAACACGGCGTGACCAAGTCCTTTTGCATTACCTTGGCGAACATGCATGATAGTTACATCTTTTGGACAGATAGAACGCACTTCTTCTAGAAGTTGACGCTTAACACGTTTTTCTAGCATTGTTTCTAGTTCAAAAGATGTATCAAAATGGTTTTCGATAGCATTTTTTGATGAATGCGTGACAAGCACAATTTCTTTTATGCCTGCGGCAACACATTCATTTACCACGTATTGAATCAATGGTTTATCAACCAAAGTAAGCATTTCCTTCGGAATTGCCTTCGTGGCAGGCAACATACGTGTACCAAGACCGGCTACAGGAATAATTGCTTTCATAATATAAAATCCATTATTTATGATTATGATGAACTGTCTAATTGTTCATCTTTCATCTGTTTAATTCGTTGATAAATTTCTTCTCGGTGAACGGATACTTCTTTAGGCGCTTCTACACCGAGTTTAACTTGGTTTCCACGTACACTCAAAATCGTGATAGAAATATCATTTCCAATAAGTACACTTTCGCCAACTTTACGAGTCAAGATTAACATCTTTTATCTCCTTAGTTTGCATTTATTAGATGTCCCTATCAATCAAGGAAGGGTTGGATCTCACCAACCGGCTTGTACTACAGATTTTTGTTTAACCAGTCCTGCGCCACTTTAACTGCTTGTGCCACATTTTCTGGTTGGGAGCCTCCTGCCATTGCCATATCCGGACGACCACCGCCTTTACCCCCGACCTGTTGAGCCATTAAATTAACGAGCTCCCCAGCTTTTACTTTGGTAGTTAAATCGTTTGTTACACCAACGACAAGGTTGACTTTTTCATCTAAGATCGATGCGAATGCGATTACGCCTGAGCCGAGTTGATTTTTTAAATCGTCGACCATCACACGTAATGATTTTGTTTCTATACCATCCAATTGTTGTGCGATAACAAAAACACCGTTGATTTTCACTGCACTTTTCACAAAATCAGAACCAGCCTGCATTGCGGCTTTTTCTTTTAGACCTTGCAATTCTTTTTCCACTTTCTTCGCTTTGTCTTGAAGTTGCTGGATTTTTTCCGCTAAGGTATTTACGTCTGATTTTAATAAGTCCGCGCTTTGGGTCAGAATACGTTGTTGATTATGTAACCACTCAATCGCATTTTCACCTGTTACCGCTTCAATACGACGAACGCCTGCCGCCACAGCGCTTTCAGTAATAATTTTAAATAGACCGATATCGCCAGTGCGTTTTGCGTGAATACCACCACAAAGCTCAATTGAGAAATCGCCCATGGTTAATACGCGAACGTTATCACCATATTTCTCACCAAAGAGCGCCATTGCCCCTTTGGCTTTTGCTGAATCAATGTCCATGATATCCGTTTGAACAGGGAAGTTAGCACGGATTTTTTGGTTTACTAATGTTTCAATTTGAGTTAACTGTTCTTTTGTAATAGCTTCTGGTTGAGCAAAGTCAAAACGCAAGGCTTTATCTGAAACAAGTGAGCCTTTTTGCACAACATGTTGACCTAAAACTTGACGTAAGGCTGCGTGCAATAAGTGTGTTGCTGAGTGATTGAGCGATGTGTTGTGGCGACGTTCTGCATCCACAATAGCATTCACTGATTGCCCTATTTTCAAACTTCCTTGCGTTAATTCTCCAATGTGTCCAAATACTTGCCCATATTTTTGGGTATCTTTCACATTAAAGGTCACGCCTTGTGCGCTTAAGTATCCGCTATCGCCAATTTGGCCACCTGATTCTGCATAAAACGGTGTATTTTCTAAAATAACGACCGCACTTTGACCTGCTTCGATACTTTCCACTGATTTACCATCATAGAAAAGTGCGGTGATTTTTGCTTGAGATTCGACTTCAGTATAGCCCTCAAACTTGGTTTCACCATCTACACGAATAATGCTGTTGTAGTCCACACCAAACTGACTCGCTGCTTGAGCACGAGTACGTTGTGCTTCCATTTCACGGTCAAAGGCTTGTTCATCAATAGTGATATTGCGCTCACGACATACATCAGCCGTTAAATCCAATGGGAAACCATAAGTATCATAAAGTTTGAATGCAACTTCACCTGAAAGAACGCCATCTTTCACTTGAGCAAGGGCTTCATCTAATAAGCTCAAGCCACGTTCTAGAGTGCGAGCGAATTGTTCTTCTTCTAAACGTAATAGTTTTTCAACATTTACTTGTTTTGCTTTTACGTCTTTGCCTGCTTCTGCCATTACTTCAATTAGAGTTGGCACGAGTTTATAGAAAAAAGCTTCTTTGGCACCTAATAAGTGACCGTGACGAACTGCGCGACGAATAATACGACGTAAGACATAACCGCGGCCTTCGTTTGATGGAATAACGCCATCAGCGATTAAATATGCACAAGAACGAATATGGTCAGCAATAACACGTAATGATTTATTACTTAAATCTGTTGTGCCAACAACTTCAGCCGTTTTTGCGATTAATGTTTTGAAAATATCAATCTCGTAGTTTGAGTTCACATGTTGCAATACAGCAGAAATACGCTCTAAGCCCATACCTGTGTCAACTGATGGGCGTGGTAATTTTTCCATTGTGCCATCGGCTAAACGGTTGAATTGCATGAACACAACGTTCCAGATTTCGATATAACGGTCGCCATCTTCTTCTGGTGAGCCTGGAGGGCCGCCCCAAATATGATCACCGTGATCGTAGAAAATTTCAGTACAAGGACCGCAAGGACCAGTGTCGCCCATTGCCCAGAAGTTGTCTGATGCGTAAGGTGTGCCTTTATTGTCACCAATGCGAATAATGCGTTCAGCAGGAACACCGACTTCTTTATTCCAGATATTGTAGGCTTCGTCATCGGTTTCATACACGGTTACCCATAGTTTTTCTTTAGGTAAACCAAGCCATTGTGGGGAGGTTAAATATTCCCAAGCAAAATTAATGGCATCGTGTTTAAAGTAATCACCAAAACTAAAGTTACCGAGCATTTCAAAGAAAGTATGATGACGCGCAGTATAACCAACATTTTCTAAGTCGTTGTGTTTACCACCTGCACGCACACAACGTTGCGCGGTGGTGGCTCTAGAATAAGGGCGTTTATCCATTCCAAGGAATACATCCTTAAATTGGTTCATCCCAGCGTTCGTGAAAAGCAAAGTCGGATCATTTTCCGGCACAAGTGAGCTACTCTCAACTACTTGGTGGCCTTTGCTATGGAAAAAATCAAGGAATGATTGTCTTATTTCTGCTGTTGTTTTCATTAAAAAGAATCCTTGTTACCCATAATAAAAATAAAAACTAAATCGTCCTATTTTTGCATATTTTTGAAATTTATAAAAAGGCTTTTTGCCAAAACCCCAAAATAAAACCGCACTTCACGACGCTATTTGAGAAGTACGGTTAAAATTTAAGTTATTTCAGATTATTCAAAAAACAATTTCTTGTTAATTATTCATCTCTAAGCGGAACAACCAACATATCAATTTTAATCGTATTCATCACTTGACGTGTTGAAGACATTAACTTACTCCAAAAATCTTGGTGATGTCCCGTCACTAATAAATCTACATCATATTGTTCGATGGCATCACTTAGAACTTGCCCTAAATCACCACTGCCACTCAATTTTTCTAAAATTGGATAATCCGCACTTTCAGCTAAATCTAATAAGGCTTTTTGTGTTTCCGTGGAAATTCTGTCTTGCATTGAAGACATATTCACATCAATCAATCCAGTGTAAAGATCCGAGAAGTTTACATCAACGTGGATGATAGAAAGTTTTGCTTCATGGCGTTTTGCAACCCCAACCGCTTTTTTAAGTAAAACTGGACTCTCTTCAGAAAGATCTACTGCCACTAATACGTGTTTGTACATAATCGACTCCTTAACTGATTGGTTCGGCTTTTAACTGGTTCTAATGCTAACATTTTAAGCAATAAAAAACTGTGTACTAGATCACAATTTAAACATTTTTATTAAAAATTCATTAAATTTTCAATGTCTGCAATTTCTTTAGGGGCCGCTGCGGTTAGGATTTTATTACCATATTCAGTCATGAGCAAATTGTCCTCAATGCGCACGCCAATGCCTTTGTATTGCTCTGGCACATCAGCATCTTCTGAAATATAAATACCAGGTTCAACAGTAATCACCATGCCGATTTCGAGTATCCGCTGTTTATCCTGACCATAGCTACCCACGTCATGCACATCTAAACCTAGCCAGTGCCCTAATCCATGCATATAAAATTGGCGATAAGCTTGTTGTTCAATGAGTGTATCGACATCTCCTTTCAAGATACCTAAATCCACTAATCCTTGGGTTTTAATACGAATGACTTCATCATTGGCTTGCTTAATGGAATTGCCAGGTACAAGTAACTCAATCGCACGTTTTTGTGCTTTTAAAACTAACTCATAAATTTCACGTTGAGGCTGGGTAAATTTTCCATTTACAGGAAAAGTGCGGGTAATATCGCCTGCATACATAGCAAACTCACAGCCAGCGTCAATGAGCACTAAATCTCCATCATTTAGTGGGCGATCATTTTCTGTGTAGTGCAAAATACAGGCGTTATTTCCTCCTGCAACAATTGAATTGTAAGAAGGAAATCTGGCGCAATGGCGATTAAATTCATGCAAAATATCGCTTTCAATTTCATATTCAAAGCGATTTGGGCGTGTAGTTTGCATTGCTTTAATATGCCCAAGTGCTGTAATTTGTCCCGCTTGTTGCATTAATCGGATTTCATTAGGCGATTTTATAAGGCGCATTTCGCTGAGCATTGGTCGCCAATCTAAAATATCGCTAAAATTTACCGCACTTTCTGACACCAATATATCACCCCAAGTATGAATTTCTGGCACATAGTAAAGTGCGGTCAAATTTTTAAGTATTTTGGGCAGCACGGTAGCAAATTCTTCAATAGAATAGGCTTCATTTACATTAAGTTGCTGTGGTGCATGCTCAACACCTAATCGGCGACCATTCCACGTTTCAAGTAACGGATCGCGTGGACGAAGAAAAATAATAGTTTTTTCTGCTTGTTCTGTTTTCAGTAATAACAGTGCTGCATTTGGTTCATTAAAGCCTGTTAAATACCAAAAATAGCTATCTTGACGGAAAGGATAGGTACAATCATTATTACGGCGTTTTTCGATTTCAGAAAAAAGCAATAATGCCGAATTAGGTTGCATTTGAGTGAATACTCGTGTGCGGCGTTCCCCAAATTCTTCTTTAGGCAATTCAGCCATATAAGCCAATTTCATTCGAGATCTCCTTAATGTAATACAGGTTTGCTCTCAATTTCTCCTTCGTTGAAATGAGAATAGAACAACATAGCAATAGTGCGAACATATTCAATGATTTCTTCTAGTGCTTCCGCTAGTTCTTCTTCGTTATCGTCTTCATCATAACCAAGTTGGCAAATATCTTGTAAGTCATCTACCGCTTCGCCAATTTCACCTTTTTCTTTTGCTAATTCAGGTTGTGCTAAGCCAAGACCAAGTAAGAATTGGTTTGCCCAGTCAGATAAGCTATCCGCTTGCGCAAAGACATTTTCATCTTCGGTTAAACCAAGTTCAAAGGTAAATCCTTCAACATCTGATAAGGTTTGACTAATTTGTTCATAAAGTTCTGTAACTGGTTGAACTAATGCTGTTGGGTAAGCGTGATTATCATTGCTGAATTGATATAAGAGCGGTAGCCAACTTTGATCTTTTAAGCCACCACAAAGTAAACCGCTTAAAAAGCCGTGTAGTTCTGTTGCATTAAACCCGATTCCAGCAGATTTAAGTTGTTGGTTAAGGTCAGAATGAGAAATGAGCATAATAGATTTCCTGAGTAAATTTGAAATTAGTGTAAACCTTTGTAAATAAAAAAGCGATCGCTTTTCCTTATGGAAAAACGACCGCACTTTTTACCTGATGATGAGCGAATTACATCATTCCGCCCATTCCACCCATACCGCCCATGCTTGCGCCTAGGTCAGCTTTTTCATCTTTTGGAAGCTCGGTTACCATACATTCAGTGGTAATCATTAAGCCTGCTACAGATGCTGCGAATTGCAACGCAGAACGAGTTACTTTAGTTGGATCTAAGATACCCATTTCGATCATATCGCCGTATTGTTCTGTACCTGCGTTATAACCAAAGTTTCCTTCGCCATTTTTAACTGCACTTGCCACAACAGATGCTTCTTCGCCTGCATTAGTGACGATTTGACGTAAAGGTGCCTCCATCGCTCGTAATGCAAGCTTGATACCCACATTTTGTTCTTCGTTGTCACCTTTTAAGCTTGCTGCAACTTTCGCGGCTGCGCGAACTAATGCAACACCACCACCAGCAACGATACCTTCTTCAACCGCGGCACGAGTTGCATGTAATGCGTCATCTACACGGTCTTTTTTCTCTTTCATTTCAACTTCAGTTGCTGCGCCTACTTTGATTACAGCCACACCGCCTGCTAATTTAGCCACGCGTTCTTGAAGTTTTTCTTTGTCGTAGTCAGAAGTTGATTCTTCAATTTGTTGACGAATTTGAGCAACTCGACCTTTGATTTGAGATTCATCGCCGATACCGTCGATAATGGTTGTGTTATCTTTATTGATAACAACGCGTTTTGCTTGACCTAAATCTTCTAATGTTGCTTTTTCAAGTTCCATGCCGATTTCTTCAGAAATCACAGTACCTGCAGTTAAGATCGCAATATCTTGTAACATCGCTTTACGACGATCACCAAAACCTGGCGCTTTCACTGCTGCAACTTTTACGATACCGCGCATAGTGTTCACCACTAAGGTTGCAAGTGCTTCGCCTTCCACATCTTCAGCGATGATTAATAACGGTTTACCTGCTTTCGCAACACCTTCTAACACTGGAAGTAATTCACGAATGTTAGAGATTTTTTTATCTACAAGAAGAAGATATGGATTATCTAATTCAACCGTTGCAGTTTCTGGTTTGTTGATGAAATATGGAGAAAGGTAACCACGATCGAATTGCATCCCTTCAACCACATCTAATTCATCTTCAAGACCCGTACCATCTTCAACGGTAATCACGCCTTCTTTACCCACTTTTTCCATCGCTTGTGAGATTAATTGACCCACAATGCTGTCAGAGTTTGCAGAAATGGTACCTACTTGTTCAATTTCTTTTGCTGTTTCACAAGGTTTAGATAAATTTTTAAGTTCAGAAACAACCGCACTTACTGCTTTATCGATACCGCGTTTTAAATCCATAGGATTCATGCCTGCCGCTACTGCTTTCAAGCCTTCATTTACGATAGCTTGCGCAAGTACAGTTGCAGTGGTTGTACCATCACCTGCAGCATCATTTGCTTTAGATGCCACTTCTTTCACCATTTGTGCACCCATGTTTTCGAATTTATCTTCTAATTCGATTTCACGAGCAACAGACACACCGTCTTTAGTGATAGTTGGTGCGCCAAATGATTTATCTAAAATTACATTACGACCTTTCGGGCCAAGGGTTACTTTTACTGCATCGGCTAATACATTCACGCCTTTAAGCATTTTTACGCGTGCGTCATTACCAAATTTTACGTCTTTTGCTGCCATTTTCTTTTCCCTTATCTAATTATTCTACAATTGCTAAGATGTCGTTTTCAGAAATGATTAATACTTCTTCACCATCGATTTTTTCGCTTTTCACGCCGTAACCGTCATTGAAAATGACTGTATCACCAACTTTCACATCTAATGGTTGAACCGTGCCATTTTCTAAAATACGACCTTTACCCACTGCTAATACTTTCGCACGGGTTGATTTGGTCGCTGCTGAACCTGTTAATACGATACCGCCAGCTGAACGGGTTTCGACTTCTTCACGTTTAATAATTACACGATCGTGTAAAGGACGAATATTCATGATTAATTTCCTTCTTAAGAATTTGTAAGTGCGGTTTTTATATAAGGAACATTTTTTCGCTTTCAAGGGCTATGAATAAAAAAATTCTGACAAAATGTTTTTCTTATTTAGATTTTTTACGTAAAATTCGGCGCTCCTTGTGCGATAAATAAATGAAGGAATGAAGATATGCACTTAACATCAAGAGAACAAGAAAAGCTGATGCTTTTTCTTGCGGGCGAATTGGCGGCAAAACGCAAAGCACGCGGACTAAAATTAAACTACCCAGAATCCATCGCTTACATCGCTAGCCACTTGCAAGAAGCAGCTCGTGATGGAATGTCTGTGGCTGAAGTCATGCAATATGGCTCAACACTTTTAACCGTTGAAGATGTGATGGAAGGCGTCGCTGAAATGGTTCATGAAGTTCAGATTGAAGCGACTTTCCCTGATGGTACAAAACTTGTTACCGTGCATAATCCGATTAGATAAAAAATAGAAGGATTTAAATATTATGATCCCAGGTGAATACCAATTAGCTGAAGGCGATATTATTGCCAATGTTGGCAGAAAAACCGTCACAATTGAAGTAACCAATTCAGGCGACCGTCCAATCCAAGTCGGTTCCCATTACCATTTTTTTGAAACCAATAATGCCCTTAAATTTGACCGCACTTTAGCGCGTGGAATGCGCTTAAATGTGCCATCTGGCAATGCAGTACGTTTTGAACCAGGGGAAGTTAAATCAGTCGAGTTAGTGGCTTTTGGTGGTTCGCAAACCATTTATGGCTTCCATAATCAAATTGATGGCAAATTATAAGGTAGAGCAGAATGGCATTAACAATTTCAAGAGCGCAATATGTAGCAACTTATGGTCCAACCGTTGGCGACAAAGTTCGTTTAGGCGATACCAATTTATGGGCAACCATTGAACAAGATTTATTAACCAAAGGTGATGAGTGTAAATTTGGTGGCGGTAAAAGTGTACGTGATGGCATGGCGCAAAGCGGTACCGCAACTCGTGACAATCCAAACGTATTGGATTTTGTGATTACCAACGTGATGATCATTGATGCGAAATTAGGCATTATTAAAGCGGATATTGGTATTCGAGATGGTCGTATTGTTGGTATTGGTCAAGCAGGTAACCCTGACACCATGGATAACGTCACGCCCAATATGATTATTGGTGCGAGCACGGAAGTACATAATGGCGCACATTTAATTGCAACCGCTGGCGGCATAGATACCCACATTCACTTTATTTGCCCTCAACAAGCACAACATGCGATTGAAAGTGGAGTTACGACTTTAATTGGTGGCGGAACCGGCCCGGCTGATGGTACACACGCGACAACTTGTACACCAGGTGCGTGGTATATGGAACGCATGTTCCAAGCGGCAGAAGCTTTACCAGTCAACGTGGGCTTTTTCGGCAAAGGGAACTGCTCAACTTTAGATCCGCTACGCGAACAAATTGAAGCAGGCGCATTAGGTTTAAAAATCCACGAAGACTGGGGCGCAACGCCTGCAGTAATTGATTCTGCTTTAAAAGTGGCAGATGAAATGGATATTCAAGTGGCAATTCACACCGACACGCTAAATGAAAGTGGCTTCTTAGAAGATACCATGAAAGCAATTGACAGACGTGTAATTCATACCTTCCATACTGAAGGTGCGGGGGGCGGTCATGCACCTGACATCATTAAAGCGGCGATGTATCCAAACGTATTACCCGCTTCAACTAACCCGACTCGTCCGTTTACCAAAAACACCATTGATGAACATTTAGATATGTTGATGGTTTGCCATCACTTAGATAAACGCGTGCCAGAAGACGTGGCATTTGCTGATAGTCGTATTCGCCCTGAAACCATTGCTGCAGAAGATATTTTGCATGATATGGGCGTATTCTCGATTATGAGTTCTGACTCTCAAGCGATGGGACGTATTGGCGAAGTCGTTATTCGTACATGGCAAACCGCAGATAAAATGAAAATGCAACGCGGTGAGCTAGGCAATGAAGGAAACGATAACTTCCGCATTAAACGCTACATTGCGAAATACACCATCAACCCAGCAATTGCACACGGTATTGCAGATCATATTGGCTCGTTAGAAGTGGGCAAAATCGCAGATATCGTGTTATGGAAACCGATGTTCTTTGGGGTAAAACCAGAAGTGGTAATTAAAAAAGGCTTTATTAGCTACGCAAAAATGGGCGATCCAAATGCCTCTATTCCAACACCGCAACCTGTATTCTACCGTCCAATGTACGGAGCACAAGGTTTGGCGATAGCACAAACTGCAGTGTTCTTCGTTTCACAAGCTGCTGAAAAAGCCGATATTCGTGCTAAATTCGGCTTGCACAAAGAAGCCATTGCTGTCAAAGGCTGCCGCAGCGTGGGTAAAAAAGATCTTGTTCACAACAATGCAACACCTGAAATTACAGTGGATCCAGAACGCTATGAAGTGCGTGTAGATGGTGAACTCATTACCTGCGAACCCGTGGATACCGTGCCATTAGGACAACGATATTTCTTGTTCTAATAAAAATCCACGCTATTCAATAATAAAGAAAGTGCGTGTATGACACGCACTACTTTCGAATTTATAAGATATGAAAATCATTAATCCAATTCTCCCCATTATGGATACCATTTTAGGATATTTAACTAGCCTTCAAGCTGAAGGCAAAATTACCCATCAAACCATTGAACGCGTGGCATTGCAGTGGTATGAAAGTGAGCGCAATATTCTGCGTAAAACCACGAACACGGGGCGCGAAGTTGCTTTTCGCTTGCTAAAAGAAGGACAACGTTTAAAACACGATGATGTGGTTTTTATCAGTGATGAATTAGTGATTGCGATTGAAATTTTACCGAGTGAAGTCATTGTGCTGTCTCCGAAAACCTTACCTGAAATGGCTCGGGCTTGTTATGAGATCGGCAATAAACATTCGCCGCTGTTTTTAGATGGCGATGAAGTGACATTACCTTACGATAAGCCGATGTTCGAGTGGCTGCAAGCGGCGGGATTTCATCCTCAAAAAGCGGAACGCCGTTTAAGCCAAGCGTTAAGAGCAAATTCTGCACAAGGGTACGGGCATTCGCATAGTCATTCGCACGATCATCATGGCTATCACCATCATGGAGACGGCAATTGGCACCAACATTAAACCGAAGCCTGGCAGATTTAGGCGCATTGTTGCACTTGGTTGACCCAACTTTGCCAATCGGGGGCTTTAACCATTCAAATGGTTTAGAAACCTTTGTTCAACGAGGTGTTGTTTCAACGAAACCAAGCTTAGAAGAATATGTGCAAACTCAGCTTTTGCAAAATTGGGTGTATAACGATGGCGCTTATCTTTCGCTCGCATTTGATGCCATGGCTACCAATGATTTTGACCGTTTATGCGAATTAGACCATTCGCTATCTGCAACCAAAATTGCGCGAGAAAGTCGCGAAGGCAGTTTTAAACTCGGCGTGCGGTTATTAAAAATTTTTATCCGCTATGAACAACACTCAATGTTGAGCCAATTTCAGCAAGCGATTCAAAATAAAAGCGTGCAAGGCCATTTCCCGATGGTGTTTGCTATGGTGGCGCAAGCGATGGGGCTCAGCAAAACAGATACCCTTTATGCGTTCTACTACAACGCAGCAGTCGGCACCATTACCAATGGCGTGAAACTCATTCCGCTCAGTCAAATGGATGGGCAAGATATTCTATTTGATTTGCGTAGTGCACTCTTGCAAGCTGTCGAATTAAGCCTTGAACCCAACGAAGAATGGCTTGGTGCGGCAACGCTGGCGAATGACATTCGAGCAATGCAGCACGAAGTGCTTTATACGCGGCTTTATATGTCGTAAGAGCGGTCATTTTTTATTAAATTTTTACATATCGCAGAGGTTATAAGAATGAGCCTCTATGATAATCAACAAAAGGAACATTATGCGTAACTACATTAAAATTGGCGTAGCAGGCCCTGTTGGTGCAGGCAAAACTGCGTTAATTGAAAAACTGACTCGTGAAATAGCAAGCCGCTATAGCGTGGCGGTGATCACTAATGATATTTATACCCAAGAAGATGCGGAATTTTTAACGAAAAATAGCCTACTTCCGTCAGAGCGAATTATGGGCGTGGAAACAGGCGGTTGCCCGCATACGGCAATTCGTGAAGATGCGTCAATGAACTTAGAAGCAGTCGATGAAATGGTTGCACGTTTTCCCGATGTAGAAATCGTCTTTATCGAATCTGGTGGTGATAACTTATCTGCCACCTTTAGCCCTGATTTAGCAGACGTGACAATTTTCGTGATTGACGTCGCACAAGGCGAGAAAATCCCACGCAAAGGCGGGCCGGGTATCACTCGTTCAGATTTGTTAGTGATTAACAAAACAGACCTTGCACCATTTGTTGGCGCGGATTTAAGTATTATGGAACGCGATGCGCGTGGCATGCGTAATGGGCAGCCCTTTGTGTTTACCAATTTAATGAAAAAAGAAAATCTAGATGGCGTGATTGGTTGGATTGAAAAATATGCGTTGTTGAAGAACGTAGAAGAACCTAAGGCATTAGTGAGATAAAGAATTATCCCCTCTCCTTTAAAGAGGGGAGTTTTTTACAAATTGAAAAGATTATGAATAGTACCCTCAAACTTTCAACCAAACTTTCCTCAAACGGCAAAACTCAACTTGATGAATACTTTGTGACGCCACCTTTTAAAGTAATGACGTTATCTGCTTATGCCGATTCTTGGGAAAATGGACTTAGTGCAATGCAAATGTCTTCTTCGCCAGGGTTATTGGCTGGAGATCGAGTTGATATTCAAATAACGCTCGAAAAATATACTGCACTTTCTTTAAATACGCAGGCATTTACTCGAGTTCAGGCAATGAATGAGGGGGATTTTGCCGAGCAAAATACATTAATTCAGCTTGATAAAAAAAGTCGTTTATTTTATTTACCTCATCCGTTGGTTTTGCATAAGAATTCTGCTCTTAAGCAAAAAACGTTAATCAATATGCAACCTGAGAGTGCGCTAATTTATGGTGAAATTGTGGCTATTGGGCGAGTGGCAAATGATGAACGTTTTGAATTTCGCCAATTTTCTTCTCATTTAAAAGTTCAGCTTGTGCAAGAAAATGGGAAAGTTAAACCGCTGATGTTGGATTGTATTCAGTGGTTGCCGGTTAAAATGAATTTAACTGCTTTAAGCCAAATGGAAGGTTTTTCACATCAGGGATCATTGGTTTACATTAACTTACAAAAAACATCTGCAGAAATTAAGCAGATAGCGCAGCAGCTTCAACAGCAAGAAACAGATAAATCCTTACTTTTTGGTATATCTCAGTTGAATGAAGGCGGGGTGATTGTGCGAGTGTTAGGGCATAGGGCAGAGCAAATTCAGAAACTGTTTGAGAAAATTGGTGAGCAGTTAAAAGCTGCGTAAGATTGATAGATAAGTTATCTTCCCCTAAAAAAACTAATCTGAAAAATGAAAATATGTCTTGAGAGCATTTCTTGAAAATGTGATCTTGGTCAAGTTTTTTCTCCTTAAAATTTCTATAATTGCGTCAAATTAACTAACCAGAAAAGGTGATTCAAATGACTCAATTTAGAAAAGAAGTAGATTTACTCGGCGAACGTAATGTACCAGCAGATGCATACTGGGGTATTCATACATTAAGAGCGGTAGAAAATTTCAATATTTCTAACGTAACCATTTCTGACGTGCCTGAGTTTGTACGTGGCATGGTGATGGTGAAAAAAGCAACGGCTTTAGCCAATGGTGAATTAGGTGCAATTCCAAGTGATATTGCAAAAGCGATTGTAGCAGCTTGTGATGAAATTCTTACTACTGGAAAATGCTTAGATCAATTCCCATCAGACGTATATCAAGGTGGTGCAGGTACTTCTGTCAATATGAATACCAATGAAGTAGTTGCTAATCTTGCCCTTGAAAAAATTGGCCATAAAAAAGGCGAATATAACGTGATTAACCCGATGGATCACGTTAACGCAAGCCAATCAACCAATGATGCGTATCCTACTGGTTTCCGTATTGCAGTGTATAACAGCATCTTAAAATTGATCGATAAAATTCAATATTTACACGATGGTTTTGATAATAAAGCAAAAGAGTTTGCGAACATCTTAAAAATGGGTCGAACCCAATTACAAGATGCCGTGCCAATGACTGTTGGTCAAGAATTCAAAGCTTTCTCAGTATTACTTGAAGAAGAAGTGCGTAACTTAAAACGTACAGCAGATTTACTCCTTGAAGTAAACCTTGGTGCGACTGCAATCGGTACTGGTTTAAATACGCCACAAGGCTATACAGAATTAGTTGTAAAACACCTTGCTGAAGTAACTGGATTACCTTGCGTACCAGCAGAAAACTTAATTGAAGCAACATCTGACTGTGGTGCTTATGTAATGGTTCACGGAGCATTAAAACGTACCGCAGTGAAACTTTCTAAAGTATGTAATGACTTACGTTTACTTTCTTCTGGTCCACGTGCTGGTATTAAAGAAATTAACTTACCTGAATTACAAGCAGGATCTTCTATCATGCCGGCAAAAGTAAACCCAGTTGTTCCTGAAGTGGTGAACCAAGTATGCTTTAAAGTAATTGGTAACGATACCACTGTGACTTTTGCATCTGAAGCAGGTCAATTACAATTAAACGTAATGGAACCAGTGATTGGTCAAGCAATGTTCGAATCTATCGACATCTTAACTAATGCTTGTGTGAACTTACACGACAAATGCGTGGATGGCATCACTGTAAACAAAGAAATTTGTGAAAACTATGTGTTTAACTCAATCGGTATCGTGACTTACTTAAATCCATTCATCGGCCACCATAACGGCGACTTAGTGGGTAAAATCTGTGCGCAAACAGGCAAAGGCGTACGTGACGTTGTGTTAGAAAAAGGTTTATTAACAGAAGAACAATTAGATGACATTCTTTCTGTAGAAAACTTAATGAATCCAACTTATAAAGCGAAATTAAATAAATAAGTCTGAATTATTTATTCAGTCCTAGAATAGAAATAACCGCACTTTGATTACTCAAAAGTGCGGTTATTTTTTATATTGAATTATAGATTAAAGTTTTGCTGAAAGCATGGTTTCCAATTTTTCTTGGTCAACAGCAAATTTACGAATACCATCTGCTAATTTTTCAACAGCCATAGCATCGCTATTATGTTGCCAGTAGAACTCAGCTTCTGTTAATGGTTGTGGTTTCGCTTTTACTTCGCCTTTGTATTCTAGTTTGCGTACAAGTGCGGTTGAATTTTCTTGTAATTCTTTCAGTAATGCTGGTGTGATGGTTAAACGATCGCAACCTGCAAGTTCAGTAATTTCTCCTACATTACGGAAGCTTGCGCCCATCACAACGGTGTTGTAGCCATATTCTTTGTAGTAATTATAGATTTTGGTGACAGAAATAACGCCTGGGTCTTCTGCTGGCGCATATTCTTTTTTGTCTGAATTTGCTTTGTACCAGTCTAAAATACGACCTACAAATGGAGAAATTAAGTAAACGCCTGCTTCTGCACAAGCACGAGCTTGAGCTTCAGAGAATAATAAGGTTAAGTTACAGTTAATGCCTTCTTTTTCAAGAATTTCTGCAGCTCGGATACCTTGCCATGTTGAAGCAATTTTAATCAAAATACGGTCGTTTGAAATGCCTGCTGCATTATAAAGTGCGATTAATTTACGTGCTTTTTCAACCGTTGCTTGTGTGTTGTAAGAAAGACGCGCATCCACTTCAGTAGAAATACGTCCCGGAACGATTTTTAAAATTTCTAAACCAATATTTACCGCTAATTTATCTTCTGCATCAATAAGTTGTTGTGCTTTATCATTGCTTTGAGCTTTTGCATAAGCTACAGCTTCATCAATTAATGGCGCATATTGTGGAAGTGCAGATGCGCTTAGAATTAATGATGGGTTAGTAGTCGCATCTTGTGGTTGATATTTTTTAATCGCGTCGATATCGCCAGTGTCTGCGACCACAACGGTCATTTGACGAAGTGAATCTAATTGAGTTGTCATTTGTATCTCCTATTCGAGTGAAATGGAATGAATAATGTGGGCTACGATAGCATAAATTTAATCTTAAAAGGAAAAATTTTTCGATAGAAAAAATAGGCGCAGGCGTTGATCTGCGCCATTGTTTTAAAGCTTGAGGGTGTCTTTTATGGTGAGAGTTATTTCATCTAACATGGCATAGCGTTTACGATACATGGAGCGTTTCTTACTTGGGATATCATCGAGATTTCTATCCATTTCTAAAGGCAATTCCCAGTAATCTTTTAACTCTCCGCCCGATTCACCAAAAATTGCATCATAATCCACTGTGTATTGTTTACTTTGAATGAAGCGAGATTTATTTTGGTATTTTTGCGGAATGCCAAGCAATTTATCGTAGCCTAAGATTTTCGTGAGTGATTTCATGGTTTCAACCATTAAATAGGCTGGGCGCAAACCGTGGCATGACTTGGTGAGTTGTTTCACCATTTCTTTTGAACCTTCAAAATTTGGCCCTTGTACAACAGCAATGAGTAGAGCATCGCCCAATTTAGCAAAAGTAAGCAAATAGACTAATTCATTTCTTGGTTTATGCCATAGCTCCAATACCCAATACCCCTCCATCGGTTGATGGGTTGTCATACTTAATGTCATTTCAAAATCAGGAATGACTTCGCCAAAACTTAATGGTTTTTCCCATAATGGCGTAGAAAGTGCGGTGAGTTTTTCGGGTAAAAATAAAAGATTGTCGCAAATAGCATTAAAACGTTGTGATGCGTTGAAACGCTTATCCAAAAAACGACAAGCAACAGGATAACTATAATCCAAGTGCGTATTAAAAATATCGACGAGAAAAGGATGTTGATTGATAAATTGTTCAAAGCGACGAATTGAACCACGATTTAAAAAGCTACGTAAGTTATAACGCCAATGTTTTGGTGCATCAAAACGCCCTGGTCGATATGGATAAATATCCTTAGATTGAGGCCATTGGTAAGTTGTTTTTGTTGTCATCTAGATTGTCATGAATTGGTTATAATTTTGGTGCAAATTTTGACATAATTTCAGGAAATTTTCCATTTATGCTATTCTAAGCGCAATTTTAAAAGGAATCCTTATGTCTGAAATTAAACTTAATTACCATAAAACTCACTTTTTAACGAGTGCACCGAATATTCGTTCTATTCCTCAAGATACGGGCATTGAAATTGCGTTTGCAGGTCGTTCAAATGCGGGAAAATCGACCGCACTTAATGCATTAACCAATCAAAAAAGTTTAGCTCGCACCTCAAAAACACCGGGGCGCACGCAACTCATTAACTTATTTGAAGTAGAACCAAATTGTAAATTGGTGGATTTACCAGGTTATGGTTATGCGGTCGTACCAGAACAAATGAAAATCCAATGGCAAAAATCATTAGGCGAATATTTGCAAAAGCGCGAATGTTTGGCAGGATTGGTTGTGTTGATGGATATTCGTCATCCACTTAAAGATCTTGACCAACAAATGATTGAATGGGCGGTTTCTGCAGATTTACCAGTACTTTTATTGCTTACTAAAGCCGATAAATTGAGCCAAAGCGCACGTAGTAAACAAGTAAAGATGGTGCGCGAAGCGATTCTTCCATTCCAAGGTGATATTCAAGTAGAAGCCTTTTCTGCACAAAATAAAATTGGTATTGATAAACTTGCAGCGAAATTAGATTTTTGGTTTTCGCCACTTTTTGCGGAATAAAATGTAAATTTTGCGATCCAGATCGTAATAAAAGCACGTGATGAATGATTTCATGGCGTGCTTTTTTTATAGTGCAAAAACTATATTCATTTTTACCGCACTTTAAGGATTATCATGTCCCTTGCTATTGTTTACAGCCGTGCCTCTATGGGTGTGCAAGCACCGCTTGTCACTATTGAGGTGCATTTAAGCAACGGAAAACCAGGATTTACACTTGTTGGTTTGCCCGAAAAAACGGTGAAAGAGGCACAAGATCGGGTGCGTAGTGCGTTGATGAATGCACAATTTAAATACCCAGCCAAGCGTATCACAGTGAATCTCGCGCCTGCAGATTTACCGAAAGAAGGTGGACGATTTGATTTGCCTATTGCCATCGGAATTTTAGCCGCATCGGATCAGCTTGATGCGAGCCGTTTAAAGCAATTTGAATTTGTGGCAGAGCTTGCGCTGACGGGACAATTGCGTGGCGTACATGGTGTGATTCCCGCTATTCTTGCTGCGCAAAAGTCAAAGCGAGAGTTAATTATCACGAAGCAAAATGCCAATGAAGCCTCGCTTGTTTCTGATCAAAATACTTATTTTGCGCAAACGCTTTTAGATGTGGTGCAATTTCTCAATGGTCAGGAAAAATTACCACTCGCCACTGAAATTGTGAAAGAAAGTGCGGTAAATTTTTCGGGCAAAAATACGTTAGATTTAACGGATATTATCGGACAACAACACGCCAAACGAGCATTGACCATTGCTGCAGCGGGGCAGCATAATTTGCTATTTCTTGGCCCTCCAGGCACAGGAAAAACGATGTTAGCCAGCCGATTAACAGGGCTTTTACCTGAAATGACCGATCTAGAAGCGATAGAAACGGCATCTGTAACGAGTTTAGTTCAAAACGAGTTAAATTTTCATAATTGGAAACAGCGTCCTTTTCGAGCCCCACACCATAGTGCATCAATGCCAGCTTTAGTTGGAGGTGGGACGATCCCAAAACCTGGTGAAATATCCTTAGCAACAAATGGTGTACTTTTTCTTGATGAACTTCCAGAGTTTGAACGAAAAGTATTAGATGCACTACGTCAGCCTTTGGAAAGTGGTGAGATTATTATTTCTCGTGCTAATGCCAAAATCCAATTTCCAGCTCGTTTTCAATTAGTGGCAGCGATGAATCCAAGCCCGACAGGCCATTATACTGGAACACATAACCGCACTTCACCACAGCAAATTATGCGTTATTTGAATCGACTTTCAGGGCCCTTTTTAGATCGTTTTGACTTGTCTATTGAAGTGCCTTTATTGCCACAAGGTAGCTTGCAAAATACGAACGGTCGTGGCGAAACCAGCGCTCAAGTACGCGAAAAAGTGTTAAAAGTGCGTGAGATTCAAATGGAAAGAGCGGGAAAAATTAACGCTTATTTGAATAGTAAAGAGATTGAGCGTGATTGCAAGTTAAGTGATAAAGATGCCTTTTTCCTTGAAAATGCGCTGAATAAGCTTGGGCTTTCTGTACGGGCTTACCATCGTATTTTGAAAGTTTCTCGAACCATTGCCGATCTACAAGGAGAACAACAAATTTCTCAACCTCACTTGGCGGAGGCCTTGGGCTATCGAGCAATGGATCGTTTGCTGCAGAAATTGTCGAATATGTAAAAACGCGTGGTGAGAATACCACGCGTGAAAGGGGGGCTAGTAAGTGCTTTGGGTATCTTGCGTGCCACTAATAATTGCAATGCCCGCACTTGCACCAATGCGTGTCGCACCCGCTTTAATCATTGCAAGTGCTGTTTCAGTATCACGCACGCCGCCTGATGCTTTAACGCCAATATTGCCGACCGTTTGTTTCATCAATGCAACATCTTCTACGGTCGCCCCGCCTTTATTGAAGCCTGTTGATGTTTTAACAAAAGTCACACCGATTTCTTTACAAATTTCACAGGCTTTCACTATTTCATCTTTAGTGAGCAAACAAGTTTCTAAAATCACTTTTAATGGTGTGCCATTACAAGCATTAAACACCGCTTGAATATCTTGTTTTACTGCATCCCATTTTTGCGATTTTATCCAACCTACATTAATTACCATATCAATTTCATCTGCGCCCGCTTTAATGGATTCTTGTGTTTCAAATGCTTTGACTGAGGTTAAATTGGCACCCAAAGGGAAGCCAACTACGGTACAAATTTTTACATTTGAGCCAGTAAGTTTTTCTTTAGCGAGTGGAATATAACCAGAATTGATACATACAGAATAAAATCCGTGTTCAATCGCTTCATTACAGAGTGTCGAAATATCTTGTTCATTTTTTTCTGCGGTAAGTGCAGTGTGATCGATATATTGAGCAAGTTGATTCGGTGTCATTATTTTCCTCCTTTTATTTATGTTTTACCTATTGTAGCAAAAATTCCTTATTTTTGACTGTGCTTTTATGCTTGATTACAATCATCTCAATGCGATAAGGAATAAAGAAAATGAAGATTAAAAAACTACTTAAGAATGGATTATCCCTCTTTTTAACTTTTATTGTGATGAGTAGCATACTGGATTTTGTTCGTCGTCCTGTGGTACCAGAGGAAATAAATAAAATCACACTACAAGATCTTCAAGGGAACTCTTTTTCTCTTGAACGTCTAGATCAAAATAAAGCGACGTTGCTTTATTTTTGGGGAACTTGGTGTGGCTATTGTCGCTATACTTCGCCGGTAATTAATTCTTTAGCGAAAGAAGGCTATCAAGTTGTGTCGGTGGCGTTACGCTCAGGCAATGAGGCGGAAGTAAATGATTATTTAAGTAAAAATGACTACCACTTCACTACAGTGAATGACCCGAAAGGCGAGTTTGCAAAACAATGGCAAATTAATGTGACACCGACAATTGTGCTGTTGAGTAAAGGCAAAATGGATCTTGTTACGACAGGCCTCACGAGTTATTGGGGATTAAAAGTGCGGTTGTTTTTCACAGAGTTTTTTGGATAAGCGGTAGAAAATCTATTACAATACGCAGACTTATTTTAAAGAGGACAGAATTATGATTATCGTAACAGGTGGCGCAGGTTTTATTGGCAGCAATATTGTCAAAGCATTAAATGATTTAGGGCGTAAAGATATTTTAGTGGTGGATAACTTAAAAGATGGCACAAAATTCGCAAATTTAGTTGATTTAGATATTGCAGATTATTGTGATAAAGAAGATTTCATTGCTTCTATTATCGCAGGAGACGAATTTGGTAATATTGATGCAGTATTCCACGAGGGGGCATGTTCTGCGACTACGGAATGGGATGGCAAATACATTATGCACAATAACTATGAATATTCTAAAGAGTTGTTGCACTATTGTCTTGATCGCAAAATCCCTTTCTTTTATGCCTCAAGCGCAGCAACTTATGGCGATACAAAAATATTTCGTGAGGAACGTGAATTTGAAGGCCCATTAAATGTGTATGGCTATTCTAAATTCTTGTTCGATCAATATGTGCGCAATATTTTGCCTGAAGCAAAATCGCCAGTATGTGGTTTCCGTTATTTCAATGTTTACGGGCCGCGTGAAAATCATAAAGGTTCTATGGCGAGCGTAGCATTCCACTTGAATAACCAAATCTTAAAAGGCGAAAATCCAAAATTATTTGCAGGCAGCGAACACTTCCGCCGTGATTTTGTTTATGTGGCCGATGTGGCTGCAGTGAATATTTGGTGTTGGCAAAATGGTATTTCTGGTATTTACAACCTTGGTACAGGAAATGCAGAAAGTTTCCGTGCGGTGGCTGATGCAGTAGTGAAATTCCACGGTAAAGGCGAGATTGAAACTATTCCATTCCCAGAGCATTTGAAATCTCGTTATCAAGAATATACTCAAGCAGATTTGACTAAACTTCGCTCAACAGGCTACGATAAACCATTCAAAACAGTCGCCGAAGGCGTGGCTGAATATATGGCGTGGTTGAATAGAAAATAAATTATTAATGTAGTAAATCCCCTATAGCTTATCGGTATAGGGGATTTTATTTAATATAATTTTGATAAATGTGTTAAATAACGCTCATAAGCACTTTGATAATTTTTCACCTGTGATAAGTTGGGATAAGCTTTTGAGTTTTCATCTAAGTGAATGAAGGTTTCGCATAAAAATTCCAGTTCTCCTTCTCCATTTGCCCACATAGCTTGAATTGCTCCTCCTAATGCAGCAGCTTCTTCTTCCTGCAAACATACCACTTCAGAATTCATCACATCGGCAATCATTTGCCGCCAAAATGAGCTTTTTGCGCCACCTCCAATTAGGCGAATGTGTGAGGTTTTGAGCCCAGCTTGACGAAATAAATCTAAACCATAGCGAAGCGTAAAAGTGGCACTTTCCATCATTGCTCGACAAAGATTTTCTCGTGTGAAATTACTTGAGTCTAATCCTAAAATGCTCGCTTTTGTATTGGGTAAAGGAGGAACTCTTTCACCATTAAAGAATGGCAAAATAGTGATGCCATTCGCGCCGATAGGTGCTTGTTGAGCAAGTTGATTTAATTCTTCAATATCAATATTGAGCAAATTCATTAGCTGTTTATTTGAGGAGGTTATATTCATCACACAAACCAGTGGTAACCAGCCATTATTACTTGAACAAAAATTTGCGATCATTGGTGGTAAATTAAGTAATGGCTTTTGCGTATAAGCATACAAGGTACCAGAAGTACCGAGACTCATCGTAGCAATCCCTTCTCGAATATTTCCTGTACCAATTGCTCCCATCATATTATCGCCTCCACCTGTGGATACTATGACATTCTCATTAAAACCAAATAAAGTCGCAATTTTGGGTTTAATCACACCAATTTTTTGTTCGGCAGAAAGTAATTTAGGTAACACTTCATCCATATTTAATTCTGGCGCAAGATATTTGAAGACCTCTCTCTTCCACTCTCTTTTCACAACATCGAAATAACCACTACCAGAAGCATCACCAAATTCACTGTAGAATTTTCCTGTTAGCCAATAATTTAGATAATCATGTGGCAGCATGATTTTTCGAATATTGGCAAATTTATCAGGATAATTTTGACGAAACCAACTCAGTTTTGAAGCCGTGTAACCAGTTTGGCAAATGATGCCTAATTTTTCAAATACGGCTGTTTGTCCGCCTAATTTTTCGATCAGTATATCATTTTCCGTAGCGGTTTCTGTATCACACCAAAGCTTAGCCTTATATAGCGGACGATCATTTTTATCTAACATTACCAGTCCATGTTGTTGTCCTGAAATGCCTATTCCCTTCACTAATTTAGGTGAAAAGTGCGGTGAATTTTTTGCTTGTTTCAATGCAATTTGTAATGATTGTTGTAATGCGTCAATCCACCAATTTGGTTTTTGTTCACGTCTTCCATTGGATTGTGTAATTAATTCATGTTTTGCGTAACCAGCTCCAATCACTTTTTTTTGGACAGAATCAAGCACTATCGCCTTTGTCCCTTGTGTGCCACAATCAATTCCGATATACATAATGTCTCCTAAAATAAAAAAGTGCGGTGAAATACAACCGCACTTTTGCTTCATTTTTAGCTATAAATAACTTGATTTACCAAATTTTCCAAATATTCTTGCTGACCTGAAACTGGTTTTGGATCTAAATCTTTTTGTTGGACAAGTTGCGCAAGTGTTTCAAGTGAAGTTTTGCCTTGCAAAATATGCTGGCCAAGTTCACTATTCCAACCTGCATAGCGTTCATTTACAATTTTTTGTAAGGTTTCCTCTTGTAACATTTTTGCTGCACGTTTTAAGGATAATGCCAATACATCAATTGCACCGATATGAGCGTAAAATAAATCATAAGGATCAATACTTTGTCGGCGAATTTTCGCATCAAAATTAAAACCTCCATTAGTAAAGCCACCGTGTTTTAAAATTTCATACATAACTAACGTGTTTTCTTCAACACTATTTGGGAATTGGTCGGTATCCCAGCCTAATTGTGGATCGCCACGATTAGCATCAATTGAGCCAAAAATATCTAATGCACAAGCTGTTGCAATTTCATGTTGAAAGGTATGTCCAGCAAGTGTCGCGTGGTTCGCTTCAATATTAACTTTAATTTCTTTTTCTAAACCAAATTGTTTTAGGAAACCATACACTGTTGCCACATCATAATCATATTGATGTTTAGTTGGTTCTTGCGGTTTTGGTTCAATTAATAATGTACCTTTAAACCCAATTTTATGCTTATGTTCTACCACCATTTGCATAAAACGACCAATTTGTTCACGTTCACGTTTCAAATCGGTATTCAATAAAGTTTCATATCCCTCACGTCCCCCCCATAATACGTAATTTTCTCCACCTAAACGTTGAGTGGCATTCATCGCATTAAACACTTGTGTTGCAGCCCACGCAAAAACCTCTGGATTAGGATTAGTTGCTGCACCAGACATATAACGAGGATTAGTAAAACAATTTGCAGTTCCCCATAAGAGTTTTACACCCGTTTCTACTTGTTTGCGTTCTAAAATATCAACAATATGATGAAAATTTTGTACATATTCCCGCACTGAATTACCTTCAGGTGCAATATCGACATCATGAAAACAATAATAAGGCACGCCTAACTTATTCAAAAACTCAAAAGCAATATCGGCTTTTTGTTCTGCGCCAGCAAGCAAATTTGGATTTTTCTGCCAACTTCGCTCCAAAGAACCTAGCCCAAACATATCATTTCCATTCCAGCAAAAGGTATGCCAATAACACACAGCTAAGCGTAAGTGTTCAGCCATAGTTTTACCTAAAATTACTTGATTAGCATCATAATGTTTGAAAGCAAAAGGATTTGTGGATTTTTCTCCCTCAAAGGAGATTTTTTCAATTTTATCGAAATAGGTTGTCATAACATTTTCCTCTCTAGATGATGAAATTTTTCGTATTTTTGTGAAAAACTAGCTTTTCATCAATTATGTTATTTAATTTTTCTATGTTGATTATTTGCAACTGTGGAGTGGATCACAGTTGTAAAAAAACGTAATAGATAAAGTAGTTTTAGTAATTTTAATTATTTTCTTCTTTGACTAAAGTAAATTTGTCTTATACATCAGGAGGAATAATGAATAATTTTTATAATTTTGATGTGATTATTGATCGCCTAAATACATTTAGTGCTAAATGGAATGTAGATAATGATATTATTCCAATGTCTGTTGCGGATATGGATATTCCAGCACCTCAAGTGATGATAGATGAATTAGAAAAATTTAATCGTTTAGGAATTTATGGTTATACTGAATTACCAGCCGACTATCACAAGATAATCAGTGATTATATTTTCGAACAATATCATTATTCTGTTCTATCTGAAAAAATTGTATTTTGCCCAAGAATAATACAAGCTATATCTATTTATATACGAGCGTTTACAAAAGAAACTGATGGAATATGCATTTTATCACCTTCATATAGTCCAATATTAAACACGATAAAATTAAATGACAGAAAATTATATAAATGTCCTTTGGTTTATGAGAATAGAAAGTATCATATTGATTTTAATTTATTAGAGGAATGTTTTGAACATTCTAAAATATTTGTTTTAATTTCTCCCCATAATCCAACTGGAACGATTTGGAACAAAGAAGTCCTTATTAAAATTATAAACTTAGCTAAAAAACATAATGTATTTATAATTTCCGATGATGTTCATGCAGACTTTACACTAACAAATGACTCTCACTATCTAATATCATCATTAGATGAATGGGTAGCAAATCACGCAATGATCTGTTTATCCCCAGCAAAAACTTTTAATATTCCTGGATTGGAAATAGCTAACCTAATTATTGAGAATAAAGAAATTCGAGAAAAATTTATAAAAGAAATGATAGCATTAGGTATACATAATCCAAATTATTTCTCTATACCAGCTATTATTTCGTTATATAAATATTGTACTGACTGGGTAATCTGTCTAAAAGAATACATAAAGAATAATAAGAAGATAGTAAAAGAATTTTTCAATGAGTATATTCCATTATTAGATATTACTGAAAGTGATGGAACTTATTTACTTTGGATAAACTATAAAAAGCTAAGTATAAATGAAAATGAATTAGCTTATTGGATTAATAATTTATCAAGAGTAAAAGTATCTTTGGGGAGTGAATTTGGTAAAGAGGGAGACGGTTTCTTTCGTATGAATGTCGCTATGCCTAGAGAAAAATTATTAGAAGCATTGAATCGAATTAAAAATGGGTTTTGTTTATTAAATAATAGGGAGATTTAATATGAAAACCACTTATCGCACAAGAATGCCAACAACATTAGAAGCTTTTTCACCAATCATAGTGATGCTATTACTGTTAGGGTTTGGGTATGCTTTATTTGATTTGCCAGCAGAGCCATTAATGATTATTTCAACGGTATTTGCTGGTTTTTTAGTTATTAAATTAGGTCATTGCTATTTAGATATTTTAGACGCCATTTCAGAAAAAATAGCTAAAACAATGCCTGCGCTATTAATTTTAATTACTGTAGGATTATTAATTGGAACTTGGATTAGTGGAGGAACAATTCCTATGATGATCTACTACGGACTAAAAGCGATATCACCTGAATATCTTTATGTGACAGCCTTATTCCTTACTGCTATTGTTTCCATTTGTACTGGAACCTCTTGGGGGTCAGCAGGGACTGTTGGTGTGGCATTTATGGGCGTTGCGATTGGATTAGACGCCAATTTAGCTGCTACGGCAGGTGCTGTGGTCGCTGGTGCGTATTTTGGAGATAAATTATCACCATTATCTGATACAACCAATATTGCATCTGCAGCTGCTGGTGTAGATTTATATGAGCATATTGCTCACTTACTTTACACAACATTACCATCTTTTATTCTTTCGGCTACTGTCTATGTTGTATATGGCTTAAACTACGATTTTTCTAATGTGGCCACTCCAGAAAAAGTAAATACAATGATTCATGAGTTAGAGCAAGTTTATCATTTTAACTTTCTATTACTCATTCCTGTCGCTATTGTATTATGGGGATCTATTACTAAGAAACCGACTATTCCAGTGATGTTATTCTCAGCATTTATCGCAATTATTAATGCTATCGTAATTCAAAAATTCTCTCTATCTGATGTGATTAATAGCGCAGTTAATGGATTTGATACCTCAATGATTCACCATACTTCAGTTAGCTCTGATTTAAGTCGTTTGTTGAATCGTGGTGGAATGAACTCAATGATGGGAACACTATTAATTTGCTTCTGTGCATTGTCATTTGCTGGTGTATTACAATTGAGCGGTGCATTAACCGTGATTATTCAAAAATTACTCACCTTTGTTCATTCAACTCTTTCTTTGATTATTACAACGATTCTTTGCGGTCTAACAATGATTGGGGTTACTTGTAATGGGCAAATTTCTATTCTAATTCCAGGAGAAATGCTTAAAGATGCGTATGTAGAAAAAGGATTACATCCCAAAAATTTAAGTCGAACAGCAGAAGACTCCGCAACAATTATCGAACCTATTTTGCCATGGACTGCCGCAGGTGCATATATGGCAGGTACATTAGGTGTTGCAACATTGTCTTATTTACCTTGGGCAATTTTATGTTGGAGCGGTATTATCTTTGCTATTATTTATGGTGCAAGTGGAATAGGTATTGCGAAGCTAAAAAAATAAATGTGGTATTGGATATAAAAATGGCCAGTTATTCTGGCTATTTTTATCTTGAAGCTAAATATCTTTTCTATTATAACTTAAATAGCAATTTCCCATAGATAAGGATATAAAATGACGGAACAATACTACAAAATTGCCCTCTTATTTAATGCAAACAAAGTATATGATCGGCAGGTGGTGGAGGGTATTGGACAATATATTCAGGCATCGCAATGTATGTGGGATATTTTTGTAGAAGATGAATTTATCTATCATACTGATACCATTAATCAACTTTCTATTGATGGCATTATTGCAGACTTTGATGACCCAAAAACTGTTGAATTATTGCAACACACTCTTATTCCTACTATAGCAGTTGGTGGATCTTATAAACAAGCTGATTTTTATCCGCACTTTCCTTATGTAGCAACAGATAATATGACATTGGTTGAAATGGCTTTATCTCATTTACAGGAGAAAGGACTGTCACAGTTTGCATTTTATGGTTTGCAAGTAAATACTCATAAGCATTGGTCTATAGAACGAAGAGATGCTTTTGTAGAGTTGATGGAGAAAAATCATTACCCTATTTACCTATATGAGGGTGTGCAGGTTCATGCTCAAAATTGGTTGGAAGAGCAACAAAAGCTAATTGTCTGGTTAAAATCTCTTCCTTCTCATACTGGTATTATTGCTGTTACGGATGCGCGTGCTCGTCATTTATTGCAGGCTTGTGAGTACAGTAAAATTGCTGTACCTGAAGAGCTTTGTGTGGTTGGTATTGATAATGAAGAATTGATCCAATATTTATCGCGTGTGTCCCTTTCCTCTGTAGAACAAGGCACGAGAGAGATTGGTTATCAAGCTGCGAAATTATTACACAAATTACTCAATGGTCAAAAAGTTTCACATACCCCTATTTTAATTCCACCGATTACCGTTCACTCTCGAAATTCTACAGATTATCGATCATTAACAGATCCGCTTGTCATTCAAGCAATGCATTATATTCGTCATCGTGCCTGTCATCGAATTAAAGTAGAACAAGTTTTAGATCATCTTGAAACCTCACGTTCTAATCTTGAACAACGTTTTAAGAATGAAATGGATAAAACAATTCACCAAGTCATCCACGAAGAAAAAATTTCCCGAGCAAAGAATTTATTACAACAAACAGATATTTCTATTCAAGAAATTGCTGAGATTTGCGGCTATCCATCAATTCAATATTTTTATTCTGTGTTTAAGAAAGAATTTGGAATGACTCCTAAAGAGTTTCGACTAAATTGTTAAAGGAGCATATTTTTATTCAACTCTGTGTCATAATAACAAGTGTTTTTGACCGCACTTTTATCTGAAAGACAGAAAATGAATATTCTAATTATTGGCCCATCTTGGGTTGGCGATATGATGATGTCGCACAGTTTGTACCAGCAACTGAAAATTCAATATCCAAACTGCAATATTGATGTGATGGCACCGAATTGGTGTAAGCCTTTGCTTGTGCGAATGCCAGAGGTGCGTAAGGCAATTGAAATGCCATTAGGGCATGGGACCTTTGAATTGGGAACGCGTTATCGTTTAGGAAAGTCTTTGCGTGAACAATATGATATGGCGATTATTTTGCCTAATTCATTGAAATCTGCGTTTATTCCTTTCTTTGCAAAAATTGCTCATCGTCGCGGTTGGAAAGGCGAAAGCCGTTACATTTTATTGAATGATTTACGAGCCAATAAAAAAGATTATCCAATGATGGTGCAGCGTTATGTTGCATTGGCTTTTGAAAAAGATGTTGTACCAAAAGCTGATGATATTTCTGTCTTAAAACCCTATTTGACGGTTGAGCCAGCGCAACAAGCTGAAACCTTAAAAAAATTTGAAAAACAAACCGCACTTTTAGGCGAACGTCCAATTATTGGTTTTTGTCCTGGCGCAGAATTTGGCCCTGCAAAACGTTGGCCGCATTATCATTATGCTAAATTGGCAGAAATGCTCATTGAAAAAGGCTATGCGGTAGAATTATTTGGTTCACCAAAAGATGTGGAAGCAGGTGAGCAAATTCGCAATGTATTGCCAGCAGAACTGCAACCATTCTGTTTGAATTTGGCAGGGCAAACGAATCTTAATCAAGCGGTGGATTTAATTGCCAACTGTACGGCAGTAGTGAGCAATGACAGCGGCTTAATGCATATTGCCGCTGCGACAGATCGTCCATTGGTTGCGCTTTATGGCCCTACTAGCCCAACTTATACGCCACCATTATCAGATAAAGCCATGATTATTCGTTTAATTGAAGGCGATTTAATTAAGGTGCGTAAAAGTACAGATAGCTCGGAAGGGTATCATCAAAGTTTGATTGATATTACACCAGAAAAAGTAGCAGAAAAACTGACCGCACTTTTAGAGGTTTGAGAAAGAGAGAATATAAAATGGAAGTGACATATCAACCCGTATTAGATAAAAATGAAGCTAAAGCAGCCCGTAAAATCAGTCGTGATATTTATAAACATAATAAATTTCGCAAGATGATGAGTATTGGCGATTTCTTATTATATTTATTCTTCTTGCTGCCAAGTATTTTTCTTGCTTTTGAACTGATGAATTGGGGAGAGTATTTGTATGATTGCTATGAAAATATCTTAGCCAATTATGCAGGACATATATTATTGCTCATCTCAGTATGTTGTTTTTTCTATGCAGTTTTGCTACGACCTTATTTAAATACCAAAGCTTTTCAAAGCTAAGTATATGAGGAAGCTAATAAGGAAAAAAGAACCATACGAATTCAAGAAGATGGTTTATATTCTGAAATAGCTCTCTGCCAAACTTTATATAATTATCGGTACATTCATCATATTGAAAATCATTATGGTTACTTAATGATTCGAGTTGATACGGGCTTGTTTTTCTTAATTCCTCATTCAGCTTTTCAAGATGATGCTCATCGAGAAGCATTTGAAGCCGTTTTACGAGAAAAAATAAAAGCTTACCAAGCAGAGCCTTTAAGTAAATAGAAGGTCTAACAGGATATGTTAATGATATGAGCCCTCTACGCATCCATTTACAATTAATTGGAATGGTGATTTTATGGGGCGCCTCTTGGCCTTGGGGGCGAGTGGTTGCTCAAGCTATGCCGACATTTGTTGCTTCAAGCGTGCGCTTTTTTTTCGCCATTATTCCACTCATTATTTGGCTATATGCGGCGAATCGTTTCAAATATGCTAAACAACTGCGACTTAATCAATGGGTGGGGTTATTGTTAACTGCTTTGCTTGGGATCTTTGGTTATTCGACTTTCTTTATTTGGGGGTTGAAATATGTTCCAGCAGGGCAAGGAACAATGGTGGTCGCTTCTAACCCCGTCTTTACGATGTTTTTTGCTATTTTATTATTTAAAGAAAAATGGAATCGCTGGGTTGTATTAGGGATGATTATTGCGATTAGCGGTTCTTTGTTAGCCCTGACAAAAGGGAATCCAACTAATCTCTTACAAAATTTTGGATTCGGTCAAATGTTATTGCTTTGTGCTTTAGTTTGTTGGGTTGCTTATACTTTATTGGCTCGTAAAGTATTAATCGGAATTGATTCTCTCACCGCTACCACGATTTCTTCTACTTTTGGTTTTTTCATGCTGACGTTGGCAGCATTATGGACAGAAAGTGCGGAAGATTGGGCAACCGTATTTCAATTAAATGGATCGCAATGGTTTAGTTTACTGGGTCTTGCATTTGGCTCAACGGTATTGGCTTATGCATGGTATTTTGATGGAGTGAAACGCTTAGGGGCAGGCAATGCCTCGGCTTACATTATTCTTGTGCCGATTTTAGGTATTTTATTTTCAGCCGTTTGGTTGAATGAACAGGTGGATTCCTCCTTAATTATTGGAGGCATTTTAGCAGTATTAGGGCTTGGAATTATGCACTGGGGAAGAAGGTTAATTAAATGAAAGTATGTGTGATTAAAACTTCCTCTATGGGGGATGTGATTCATACTTTGCCGGCATTGACTGATGCACAGAGTGCTATTCCTAATCTCTCTATTGATTGGGTGGTGGAAGATAATTTTGCAGAAATCCCACGTTGGCATTCTGCAGTGAATCAAATTATTCCAATTGCTTTGCGCCGTTGGCGAAAATCGCCTTTTTCCATTCAAACAAGAAATGAGTGGAAAAATTACCGCACTTTGTTGCAGGCTGAAAACTATGATGCTGTAATCGATGCGCAAGGGCTCATTAAAAGTGCATTATTTGCAACTCGTTTCGCTCAGGGTGTGAAACATGGCTATGATCGTCAAAGCATTCGAGAGCCGCTAGCATCTTTTTTCTACGATAAAAAATATGCCATTTCTTATCAACAGCATGCGGTGGAACGAATTCGTCAGCTTTTTGCTCTGAGTTTAGGTTATGAATTACCTCAAGTTCAGGGCGATTATGGTATTGTTCGCCATTTTCTTCATCAAACTCCAGAACAAAATTATGTGGTATTCATTCATTCTACAACTCGGACAGATAAGCATTGGGAAGAATCAGAATGGCAAAAATTGATTGAAAAAATTACCGCACTTTCTGATTACGAAATTCGCTTGCCTTGGGGAAATGAACTAGAAAAAGCACGAGCAGAGCGTTTGGCTCAAGTTCATTCTAATGTGATCGTGTTGCCTAAGTTAACTTTAACGGAGCTTACAAAACAGTTTGCGAATGCAAAAGCCGTTGTGTCGGTGGATACAGGTTTGGCGCATTTAACTGCCGCTTTGGATAAGCCCAATATTACGCTTTATGGCGCAACAGATCCTAAATTGATTGGCTGTTATGGTAAAAATCAGCATTACTTATCGGCTAATTCAATGAAAGAAATTTCAGCCGAACAAGTGTTATCACCATTGCTTCCTTTTATTTCATAAAAAATGCTCGCACTTGGCGAGCATTTTTATTTTTTATACTTTCTTAGTCTAAGGTAAACCCACCCAACATAACCCTCACACATAAACCAACATAAATGGGAAAAATTTGGATGAAGTGGGAAGAAATGAGAAAGGCGAAATGAAATAGAGTTACACATAGAGAAAAAGAAAACCCAGCGACTTTTTACGGTCACTGGGTTTGTTTTTTAGGATTGGACAAACATATCGAACTGTCGCTTGGCAATTTCTTCTTTCTGCACGCGTTTGACGATTTTGTAGATCCATTGCAAAGATAAACCATACTTCTTAGCAAGGTAGGCGTGATTATTGCCCGTGAACTCGTTGAAAATTTGCTTTTCACGCTCACAGGCGAAAAGCAACATTGATTTCGGCACATACACATTCAAACCGCCCCAGTTGTAGCCTGTCTTCAATGCTACAATCATACCGATATTTTCCGCGGTTTCCGCATCCATTTCGGGGTAACATTCACGCACCGCCATTACCGTATATTTCGCCAAATCTGCCAATAAATCAGGGGCTTTGGTTTGAAAGTCATTATTGTCAATATTTGGCTTCATTCATCATTTACCTACTCGTTTTTTCCACTGTTTTAACTGCTCAATAATAGATGCCGTTTGCTCACTATCCAGCTCACGCCAGTCTGCAACGTCCGCATAATATCGAGCAACAAACGCATTCAATGCTGCCGAACTGCTTTCCTCAGCTACTACTTTCCATACTGCCCACAATTTCCGCTGAACGGCAGAAAGGTGTGAAACATCATGCGGTAAGCGAATTTTTGCACCTTTTTGTTGCAATATTTTGACCAGTTTCACTAGCTCTGAATAGCTTATATTTTTCGCAGAATTTTGGTAGAATTGTTGAGATAATAGACTTCGATACGTCTCATCGTCCATTCCCAACTGACTTTTCCCAATATGCACCAGCTGCAATAATCGTTTTCTCATCGTTTACCCCTTAAAATTGCTTTCAATCTTTGTAAATTACTTTCCGCTTGTGCCTTTTCCAGTGCCATTTCCAGTGCCATTTCTTCTACACTTTTTGGCGGTGGTGGCGGAAGCTCAGGATATTCACGCTGTGGCAAGGCTTCTAGCAGTTGTTTTGGTGTAGGGAACCAATCACAAGTCTGCCCAAGTGTCATAAATGCCGTCTCAAACCGCACCTTATCCAACTCCATATCCCACGACTTTTTATAAGTGATCACCCGATACCACGCCTCCAGTGTTGGCTGTATCACATCTTCCGTTGGCGAATTTTTTAGACGTAACAGCAATAACATTGCCACGCCTTGAGCTAGCACAGGTTTTAGCCATTGATTGTTTTGCCCCATTCCAACGCTCCTTTAATTGCGTTCATTTTATTGCTTGCAAGCGGTCGATTTTGCTCAGGATTTTGCACAGCCACCGCTGTGCCGATAGGCTTGTAGCCTGCAATAATTTCCAACAAATAACCGTGTGACTTCATAGGCAGGGTAAAATTGACACGGTTCGCCATCATTTGGTTAATGGCATAAATCCACGCCTCAGGCGGTGCAGGAAACTCACGCCCATCACGTTTGATAATCTTAGCCTGTATCATCGGTGTGAGTTCGCCCAGCAAGGTTGCCACACGGTCGAACGTGAGCGAACTTTTCGCAGGACGAAACAGTCCCAAATAACGAATTAAGGCTTCGCCTAACTCACCACTCACCAACAATGCCGCATTTAAGGCATCACTTGCTGCTTTGTTGGCAATCAACGCGTCCAACGAATGCAACGCTCCACACGCACTACATTTCACTTTCATTTTCGGCTCTCCTAATACAAGAAAACCGCCCGAAGGCGGTTTGGTTTATCTTAAAAAATAATGCCGAGTTTCATCAAAATCCCCTTCGCATTACTTACATACACTTTGGCGTATTCCATTTGTTCTTTATCCAGTGATTTTTCAGCCTGTTCCAGCTGAATAATCGCTTGGCGAAGTTGCATTTTTAAGGCTTCTAGTGTGGAAATCATTGTCTTTTCTCCCGTTTACCTTGCCATGTTTTGCAGTAGGTTTTGCGCGTGTTGCACCACTCACGTTGTTTGAGTGTTACCGCTTGCTTTGCTGCTTCTCCCCACAATTCACTAGCTCGGGCATAATTGCCCGAACGTTCCATTGCTGCTGCGGTTTCCGTTGTTTCGCGATAGACTTCTTCTAGAACATTGCGGTCGATTTTCGGTCTTCGCCCCATTAGCGCACCTCCTCATCATTCGGTTTGATGACAAATTCTTCTTCATTTTCCCGAATACTCACACCTGCAATCGCCTTGGCGTTATTCGGGTCAGCAAGCAAGGCTTCTTTGTTCACTTCTTCTTTCACGCGTAAGAACTGAAACAGCCCCAAGTTCTTGATATTTTCAATCACTTTCGCCATCGAACTAATCCCCACCTTCGGCGGTTTGGCACGCCATTGTACTTCGCCGGTGGTAAAGTAAGCCGTCTTCTGTTTGCCGCCGTTAGTGAGTTCTAAACGACGACTTTCACAAAACGCTTGCACCGCCTTTTGTAACGGCTTCACTTGTTCTTTCAGCGAGCTCAATTGTGCCGTGTATTTTTCATCAACCGCTGCTTTCTCATCTGCTTGCTGGGTGGTCAATCGCACCTGCTCACGCTCCAAATCACCAATTTGTTTAATCGCCAACGCCACTTCATCTTGGGTTTGCAAGGCAATTTCTTGTACTTCGCTTTTTACTCTTGTTGCACGTTTAGCCATTTTTTAGTTCCTTACTGATTGTGAGTTTGATTTTTCCGCATTTCTTGCCTAACACGGCTTCCAGTATCGTTTCATTGCCATTTACTGAACCATTAAAATGTGTGATACCGCCAAATAACGCCTGTGTAATCCCATCTCGGTCATCTACGAGCGCTTTTGCTAAGGCTTTACAGCAAATCAGGAAATTTTCAGGATCTTTACGAGTAATAGGTTTCATTTTAGCCATTGTTTGTTACTCCTTTTTGGCAAGTATAAGGATAAAAATCCGCGTTAATTTTGGGGGTTAGGCTGCCGTTGGGCGAGCGGAGGTAAACTACACCGCTGATACAAAGTTCGGCATACGCCCACGTTTGCTTTTGTATCATTCCGTCATCACAGCCAGCCAACAAAAATGCGGTTAAAATTAAGGTTGTTTTTCTCATATCGCCCCCTAAACCTGCATCACTACATCGCCGTTCACTTTCGGCACACCTAAACTTTCTGCCAAGTTCATCGCTGCCGTGAGCAAGTTGTTTACTGCGAGCGGATAAAGCAAACTAGTGGTAGTTTTGTTTCTGCCCACCGCCGTTAAGCGTTGTCGCACCGCTAAAAACGCGTCTTCTTCAAAAATATCGCTGAGTTTTTTGCCGACTTTCGCCAAGCGGAATGCCACATAGTTTTCCAACTCTGCATCAAGGGGTGCGAGTTCCACCACTTCACAGCGTTGTACCACTTCGCGGACTTCGGTATTGCGTTCGGAAAGTTTCAGCTTCAACTCAGGCTGACCAATCAACACAATCGAAATCAGCTTTTTAAAGCCGTCCTCCAACTCAAAAAAGCGTTTCAAGTGTTTAAGCGTCGGAATTGGCAAGGAGTGCGCTTCTTCGATGATGAGCACGTTCGAATAGCCCGATTTACAGCTTTCTTTCAACACTTGGTGCAACTGGCGGAAACGGGCTTCAGGCGAACGCTTCACGCTTTGCAATGGGGCAAGGGTGGAAATAATCGCTTCGGCAATATGGGCTGCTTTCAGCGTTTTGCCCTTGATGTCGTTGTCTTCCATCGCGATGATATACGGCTCAATCACCGCAATCGGGGCGTTTTCGGCACGAATACGGTCAATCAAATCACGGCGCAGGGTCGATTTGCCCGCACCTGATTCTCCCACCACCGCCATAAAGCCACCGTGCTTAGCGGTTTGATAAAGCGACTCCCGTACATAACGAATGTCGCTGGTGGCGAAAACTTCATCAGCCGAGCGAATATCGACGGAAAAAGGGTCAATCGGTAATAAAAAATGTTTCTTAGTGGCTGGAAATAAAGCCTGTTTTGCGAGTAACATAATCTCGTCCTTAATTTCTCGTTTGGTTTTAAGGGCGGAAGCGGCAGGCTCGGTCGCCAAACTTTCCCCTGTCGCTTCCTTTTCTAATAGCGTTGCAAGCGGTTGGTTTATCCCAATTTTTTGCAAAGACACTATTAAACTCTTCTCAAATGTCGTCCACTCCCGCACCCGTTGATTATGGTTTATCAACTGAGAAATGGTCGCAGGCGACACATTCATCATCTGTGCTAACTGCCTTAAGCTCACGCCCTTATCAATCAGCACCTGTTTTAGTTTCAGCATAAAATGCTCCTTCAATAATTTCCCCTCTTTTGTAAAGAGGGGTTAGGGGAGATTTTGGGGCAATCACGCCGCTAATAGTTTCAAGTGTGAGCGTATCGGCTCTGGCGCCATAAACTCCGCCTTGAACTCATCAAAGCCCAAGCCCAGCAACCGTTCAGCTTCCACCTGCGGTACACCTTGCGGATATTTGCCGGTAATCCATTGATAGCATTCGCCCGTCCACAACTCGCCCCAGCGTGCTTTGCCGTTTTTGGCAAACTCCACCGCCGACATCGGTTTTTGCTCAACACGGCGTGCGTTGGTGGTCAGTTCGTGTTCTTGTCCTTTGTTCGGTAAGAACCACGTTAGCTTGCTCTCTTCGATGTGTTTGTAAGGGTTGATTTCGCCGTTGAATAACGGTGCGTTGGCTTTCTTGGCTCGCTTCAACTCGTCTTCGGTTTCTACGCCATAAGCCAGTTGCTCCGCCTGTTCCTTATTTGCTTCAAACGCCGTTTTGCGGTGGGCCTTGTATTCTTCGCCAATGATTGCAGCATCTACACGGAAGCCTAGTTCATTCACTTCAATCGGCTCCAGCACTACCCAGTAAGGTTTTAAACTCATCGTGCCATCATCAGCAAAAATCTGCTCAAAGCACTGCACTTGCACACATTCAGGGCGGTACGGATTTTTGCCCACCGTGATTTTCTCGCCAATTTTCACATCAGGTACATCACGCACATCATATCGGCGATTTTCAAAGCTGATTTCCAACTTATCGGTCACTAAACGTTCTGTGAGCGCGGTAATCATCAGCTCTTGGCAAATCTCACGGCTCGGTGGGAAAAGTAATTCATCAGACTTGATGGTTTGCCATACTTGATAGCGTGTTTTATGATGGCGTGAATGTATTTCTGTGCTGTTGAAATAGCGCATCCATTGGTGGGCAAGTTGATTTAACTCATCAAGCCCGCTCACATTCATAAACCGCAAACCGCTTTCAAACTGGCGCTCCACAATATCATTGCCTTTTTCCACTTGCCCTTTGGCTCGGGCGTTATGGGCTTTCGGCACTTCAATTTTTACGTCCAACTGGTTCAGTAAGTGCGTGAACATTTGCGAAGTATTAGCTGTACCACGGTCAAACATCAAAATCTTTGGCACACCAAAAAACGGCTCTGATTTATTGGCTTTCGGTTGAATAGCGTTGATAAAGCATTGGCTGACATTTTCCGCTGTCTCGCCACCATACACATATTCCACATAAATCACGCCACTCGCGTGGTCGGTGATCACATACCGCCACACTCGTTGCGGTTCCACTTTCGCCACATTTGCCAGTTTGTTCTTATAAAACTGTTCCGCTTCCATCACGCACAAACTGTTGCTCTTGCCCGTTTCTTTTAGGTAATACAACACACAAAGCGACGGGTCAATTTGCCATACGTGGTTCGGGTGTTGGCTTCGTAGCTGCACCACCGGTGCGGGGCGCAATAGTTGGTCGGGGTGCAAATTGGCGTTGCGCAAGGCACGCTCTACCGAACTTGTCGAATAAGGGCGAATTTCTCCCGTATTCTCATCGGTAAATTCCGCCTTGATTTTGCCGTTGGTTCTCAAAATCTTCATAATGCGCTCCAAGGTCATCATTGTTTTGCCGTTATTACGGCGGATATGTAACCAAGCCGAGCTAATCGTTTGCAACTCTTTAAATTCAAGTTGATGCTTGCCTTTATCCGACCGCACTTTACGACCGCTTGCCGGTCGAAACGGTTTGATTTGTTTCAGAAAGGTTGCACGGCTTAAGCCCGTTTTGTTGCGCCCTTCTTCAATAATTTTCTCCTTCTCGCCAAAGCCTGCTTTCTCCACACGTTCGGCATATTGGGCGAGAACGCTCGGTAAAATTGCCATTGCATTTCCTTACTCCACAATGTCTGCTTCAACCGCGTTATCTAACATCGCGGCTAACGCAGGATCTATCTCTTCAGATTTATCTGCCCATTCTGAATCAGGTCTTGCCCATTCAGGCACATTCGAGCCACTTGGCACATCATCAAGCTGAAAGTGGAATTTAAGCTCCGACAAAATCAACTGATACTCGGCAAGTACGCCACTCATAAACTGCTTGTGGTCAATGCCTGTGGCTTCCGTGTGAGCGGTTAAGGCTTCAAAGGCTTGGAAAACTTGCCCTCGTAGCACCGCTTCGGCTTTGTAAGAAATCGCAGCGGCTTCTTCGCGTAATACGCCACCGCGTTGTTCAGGAGTTTGGGTTTCAATCGCCTTGGTTTTCTTTGCCAGCTCTAAATCTAAGTGGTTAATCCGCTCATTTTTGGTGGCAAGCACTTTCGCCTGCGCTTCATAATCGTCCGACTTGCGTTTGAGTTGGGCTTGCAAGGCTTCTTTCTCTTTCGCGTGTTGGGCGGTTAAATCTTCGATTTTCTCAATCAACTCTTCCTTATCAGTGGTGTCTGAATAATCCGCGTCCACAATTTCCGCTCGTGCTTCTTCGGGCAGTTGGCGAAGTTTTCGCATTTCGCGGTAGCCTAAGCCGAGGCGTTGGCTGGTTTCTAGGAAGTCTTCGCCGAGAACGGACAAATTTTGCAAATCAAGGTCAATCTTCTGACGACTAAATCCACAAGCTGTGCAGTAATCTTCCCAACTGCTAACCGTTAGCACTTTTCCTGTGCTATCAACATAGCTCAAACCCTTGTATTTCTTAGAGTTCTTAATTTCATTCAATACTTTCAAACTGCTAACCGTTAGCAGTTTTTCCACAAAACTGAAGGCTTTCAACATTCCCATTGCTTCATGAGCTTCCGCCAAATCCTGTGTCATTGCTTGGCTTGCTAATATCATTGCATCTTGTTGTTCGCTTAGTTTTAAATCTGTCATCGCTTACTCCTAAAAACCGCCTGTTGCCACACGGTGGCGCATTTCATTAAATCGTTCATTCACTGCCTGCATATCCTGCTCATAACACACTGCTAAGTTGAGCAGGGCAAAACTGAGCGTCCAGTTGCCGGTGGGCAATTTGCGCAAAAAGCCTTCGCTTTCTAAAATCGCTGTGGCACGAGTGATATTCACCGGCGTTTCATCAATCGCTTCGCACAAATCCTTATTGCTTAAGCCGTCCATCGTTCGCCCTTTCAGGGCTTTCAAAATCCGCAATGCACGCTGCGTGCCATTAATTTTCTCTTTCATTGTAAAAATCCTTTCTCTTTCAACCGTGCCACCGCATTCGGATCACGCATAAACGCTGGCGTGGATAAATCAATTTGGGTAATTGGGTCAATTACTTTGTAACCTTGTTTTCTGAGTAGGTAACTCATTAGTCTGTTTAACAGTTTCATCTTGTTCTCCTATTGTTTTCTAAAATAAAGAGCGGTTAGATTTTTCGCTGTTTTTTCCAAATTGTTAAAGAGCAGGTTGCGTGATTAAGCCGCCGCTTTTAAGCCGAGTTTCACGGCGATTTCGTGGGATTTGCCGTAGCTCGCTTTAATTGTGCCATTCAGCACCCGAGAAACGTGGGTCGGGTCATACCCGTTGTCCTTTGCCCACTGAGCAAAAGTTTCGCCTTTTGCCCGAAACATCGCCTTGACTTCGCTTGGCGTTTTCACATTTTCTTTCATTGGTTTTGCACTCCTTCTTGCTATATAATTGGTTAAATCTTTAACCAATCTTTTAACTATATTATGAGAACTAAAGTTCTCAAAGTCAAGAGGTGTTTGTGAATAATAGTTCTCTTTTTTCTGTTCGCTTAAAAAGTGAACGCACTCGCTTAGGTCTTACACAAGCTGAGATCGCCGGTAAATGCAACGTTTCTCGTGAGATGTGGGGAAAATATGAACGCGGTGTGGCTTTGGCAGGAAGTGAAGTTTTGTTCTCATTATCTGAAATTGGTGTTGATATAGGATTTTTATTTTCTGGGGTACGTTCTGTGCCTTTAACAGAAGCAGAAACCGCCTTACTTGAAGACTACCGCGAAAGTAATGAGCAAGGTAAAGAAGCCATAGAAAAAACCGCAAGTGCTCTGGCGGAAGCGGCAGCACTTACGGCTCGTAAAGTAGCGTAAAGGGTTTTTAATCTAACAATAAGGAAACTATTATGATCAATTTTGTTCCATTCATTGTATTTGCTGTGCTTTGGTATGCCGTTGCAAAACAGTTCAAAAGTAAGGGAAGAGGGGCGTTTATTCGTCATCTAACAGGCTTTGTTGTTGGGGTATTAGGGCTTTTGATTAGCGTTGTGATTATTGCGCCAAAACCTGAAACTGCGACGACCGAGGCTAAAACCGAAGCTACTACACCAGTGGAAATACCAAAAGAAGAGCCTAAAGCTGAAGAAGAACAAAAAGCGGCTCAAACACCTGCCGTAGTGGACGCGCAAAAAGCAGAAGAGCAAGTTGAAAAAGTAACTAAAGAACCTGCTGTCGAAGAAAAAGTGAACCAAACTTTAGACATTAACGCCAATCAACTTGCACAACGTATCAATTCTGCTTTATCTGAAATTGGATCTCCTTACAAAATGCCGAAAAAATTAAAAGTAGAAAAAGGAGCGGTAAATGATACTACCAGTTATCAATTTTCAAAAGAATTTGCTGTTGTAATGACGATTGATAAGAAGACTCAAAAAGTAATGAGTATGATCACTATCCTTACACCGAAATCAGAAGGTGGCGATGAAAATATGGTAATGCTTTTCTCTGATGCCGCAGTGCTTTCAGCTTTTGAAGGTAAAGGACAAATTAAAACGGTCGGCAAACGTATAATGGATGCGCTAATGAAAACAATGACAGCCTACGGTGAAACCAAACAAGATCAGAAAGATGACTTCATCTTCAACGGTAAAAAATATTCTGTAAGTGTAAGTTCTTATACTGGCGTAATGATGACAGCTGGCTTTTCAGACTAAGGACATTAATATGAAAAAATCCCTAAAATACGTCGCTTTCGCCCTACTAGGCGTAGCGGCTGCCGTATTTGCCAAAGAACAATTCCAATGCGAAGGCAAACGCATCTGTAAAGAGATGGATAGCTGCGAAGAAGCCCGTTTCTATCTCACTCAATGCGGTCGCGACAGCCTAGACCGCGACAACGACGGCGTACCTTGTGAAAGTATTTGTGGTGGGAAGAAAAAGAAATAATTGAGGAACTGAGGAATTAAGATGACAACTGAACAACAAAACGATAAATTAAACATTGTTATCCGTAACGAGCAAGATGCTTATGATTTTCTTCGTAAGATTTATGAGAAAGAGTTAGGAGATGATGTTTCAAAACTTCATATTCAATTTGAAGGCTGGCCCAATGTTCAAGTAAAATTAACTGGTAAGAAATATCAATCAACAATTACGCCATCTATAATGAAGGCTTTTTTAAAGCTTCAAGATGGTCTATACAAAGCTTATGCGTTGGCTGTTTACGCAGATAGTAAACATCGTTTAACTGACAAAGAGAAAAAATCATTAGAGCTTGTAATTAAGGTAAGTCAAGGATCATCTGATTTTTTTGATAATCTTGACATCAATGAAACGCTCAATAATCTATTGCAAAATATGAATAGCGAACATCTTTTAGTTGCAATTATTTTTGGCCTTCTATGTTATTTGGGTCGAGATTGTTATCAGTTCTATCTCGACTCTAAAAAAGAAGCTCAAGCTGCGGAACTGATGGCTAACTCAAAAAAAGAAAGTGAAGAGCATTTAGAAAGAATGACCGATAAACTATTAGCTGAGCAAAAAGCTAATAGAGAGTTTATGCAATCACTTATTCAACAAAAGCCTGAACTAGAAGAAATTGCTATTGAAGCTAGAGAAACCCAAAGAGAGTTTTTTAAACAAGTTAGTGATGCGGATAAAATTGAAATTCAAGGGATTACTGTAACCGGTGAGGAAGCAAAAAAATTAGGTACAAAACCAAGAATGCCACCTGCTAGACAATTTAATGAAATTCGTTTAGATGGAATGTATCGGATTATTAACGTAAATACAGAGCTAGAAAGTGGCTTTAAAGTGAAAATCCGTAATGAATCAAGTGGTCAGGAGCTTATTGCTGAAGTACAAGAAGGAACCTTTGAAGAAGAATATAAACAAGCTATTCAAAATGGTACGTTTGAAAAACGTCCTGTTGAATTAACTATCAATGCTAAACAAAAAGTCAAAGATGGTTCAATTAGCGATGCTGTAATTATTAAAGCTGTGTTACATCAAAAGCAAAATAATCATTAAACCAGTTTAAAATCAGTTCCCGCAAGCATTAAGTAAACTCCAGTTATCAAGTAATCCTTTGTAACTGGAGTTTTTTTTATGCACACCTCACCCATCACCAAAATCGTCATTCACTGCTCTGCCACCCAAAACGGCAAGCAACTTCGCATCACCAATCAAACCGCCGCACAGTGCATCAACGAATGGCACAAACAGCGTGGCTTTCAACGCTTGGCTGGCAATTACAAAGCCTTTAACCCTCATCTACAACATATTGGCTATCACTTCGTGATTGACACCGATGGCACAGTCGAAACAGGTCGCAAAGAAGGTGAAACAGGCGCACACGTTAAGGGGCATAATCTAAACAGCCTTGGCATCTGCTTGGTCGGCGGTATTACCAAAGACAAACGCAATCACGGTGAATATACCGAAGCTCAATGGAAATCCCTACACCGTTTACTGCGTGAGCTTGAAGCCAAATATCCCAGTGCTCGCATTTGTGGACATCGTGATTTAAGCCCAGACCTAAACGGTGACGGCACAATCACGCCAAACGAATGGATTAAAGACTGCCCGTGCTTTGATGTGTGGAGTTGGCTAGATTCCGAAGAAGTCGTGAATGTTGAGCATTTATTTAAATAAATCTCCCCTACCCCCTCTTTACAAAAGAGGGGAATAGTAAAACGGAAAAAAATAGCCCTCCTCTTTAGAAAAGAGAGGCTGGGGGGAGATTTGAAGAATACGGAGAACAAAATGAAAAAACTAAGCAATAACGCCAAAATTAGCCGTGCAATCAATAAAGGTCGCACGGTTGCCCAATGGTTCTACTTACGCTGGAGTTACTAATGGCGCTCAAAGAATTGATTACCAATGACAACGGTCGCCTTTCTACCACCGCCTTTATCCAATTTTTTGGGGCGTTATTGATGGCTGGCATTTTGGTATATGCCGTCTGGCTTGACCGCGCTTATGTAGGCGAACTCTTTACTACCTTCGCCCTATTTTGCGGAGGTGGCGTAGCAACCAAAGGCTTTGCCAATGCGTTAAATAATCGGGGGCGAGAAGAATGATGGCTTACTTAATTTTAGGTGGGGTTTCGGTGGTTTTGGTCAGCGGTGCGATTGCCTGTTACAAAATTCGCAAAGCTCAACAGGAAATCGACCGCTTGTTTAAGCAAAACGAGCAACTGCAACAAGAAAAAGCGGTAGCGCAAACCCAAGTCAAACATTTTGAAACGAGAAAAAAGAATGAAGAAAACAACCGCACTTCTGATCGCAATGGGCTTATTGACCGCCTGCAACAACAAGGCGATCTCCGTGATTAACCCCAGCTGTTCGGGCTTTGGCATAATCAAAGCCAGTCGCCAAGATACCACCGAAACGCTCCGTCAAATTGCGGTGCATAACGCGACCTATCGGGAGATTTGCAAGGAGACGAACGATGACCATTAACGTGGAATTTTGGCACTTGGTCGGATTGTTGCTTTCATTCTTAGGTTGCTGTTTTGGCTTTGCCAAGATTTTAGTATCGCAGTTCCAAAACAGTTTGAGCGAACGCCACCAAAACCAGCTCAAAGTAAACGACAAAGTGGAAGAATTGGAAAAGCAATTCAATCAAATGCAGTCGTCCTTGCCGCTCGTTTATGTCCTGCGTGATGACTACATTCGCGGGCAAACGGTGCTAGAAGCCAAAATGGATGCATTGCATAAAACCCTTAGTGATTTATACAAAATGGAGAGTGCAAAATGATGGAAAAAGCCCGTCGCGAAGGTATGCGTTGGCAGTTACTCAACGTATTACACAAAGCAATGCCTTACACCACCAGCGAACAGTTTTTACTTGATGTGATGCGTGGCATTTACCCAAACGTTACCGCCCTCGAAGTCCGTCAGCAGTTGGAATACCTTGCCGACCGCAAATTGGTGGAAATCGACAAACAACCACACGGCGTATGGTTTGCCGACATCAACCGCCTAGGCGTGGACATTGTGGAATACACCATCGACTGCCAAGCAGGGATTGCACGCCCTGAAAAGTATTGGGCGTAAGGGCAGCCTTGAGCGAACAAGAGAGGAAAAAAGAGTATGGCTCCCCGTTCAAGTATCGAAAAATTGCCCGAAGATGTCCGCCGCTGGCTGGAACGCGCCTTAACCGAGAACGGTTTTTCAGGCTATGTGGAACTGGAAAACCTACTGCGTGAAAAAGGCTATCAAATCAGCAAGTCGGCAATTCATCGCTATGGGCAAAAAATTGAACGCCGCTTTAAGGCAATCAAAGATAGTACCGAAGCCGCACGTATTATCGCTGAGGGCGCAGAAGATAAGGAAGATAAACGCAGTGAAGCCTTGATGGGGATGTTGCAGTCGTCTTTATTTGATGCCTTGGTCGATATTGAAGAAGCCAAAGATGATGAGATGACCCCGATGGAGAAATTCCAAGCCTTGAGTTTTGCAGGCAAAAATGTGGCATCACTCATTCAAGCAAGCACCAAGCTCAAAGTCTATCAAGCTGATGTGAAACGGCGTGCGGAACTTGCCGCTGAAGAAACGGAAAAAATCGTAATTCAGGCTGGCTTGTCGGCAGAAACCGCAGACAAAATCAAACAGCAAATTTTAGGTATTGCATAGTGAAAGATCTCATTCCCTTTGACCCAAACGAGCTACTGTTGGGCTACCAAAAGCGTTGGATAGCCGATAAATCCCAGCTCAAAATCGCTGAAAAATCCCGTCGAACAGGTTTGACATGGGCAGAAGCCGCTGATGATGCCTTGATTGCCAGCCTTGCTAAAAAAGATGGGGGCTCTGATGTGTTCTACATTGGGTCAAACAAGGAAATGGCACGCGAATTTATTGACGCGGTGGCAATGTGGGCAAGGGCGTTTAACTATGCAGCAGGCGAAATTCAAGAAGAAGTGTTGCAAGATGAAGATAAGGACATTCTGACTTATGTGATCTATTTTGCATCAGGCTTCAAAGTGAAAGCCCTTTCCAGCAACCCGAAAAACTTGCGTGGTATGCAAGGCGTGGTGGTGATTGATGAAGCAGCCTTCCACGAATACCTTGCTGAAGTATTGAAAGCCGCGCTTGCGCTGACAATGTGGGGAGCAAAAGTGCGGTTGATTTCCACCCATAACGGGGCAGACAACCTTTTCAATGAGCTGATCTTAGACAGTCGGGCAGGCAGAAAACGCTACTCAGTGCATACGATTACCCTTGATGATGCCTGTGCTGAAGGGTTATACCAACGTATTTGCCAAGTCAGCAAGCAAGAATGGACAGCCGAAAAAGAAGCGGAATGGAAAGAAAACCTACTCAATGACACAGCAACCAAAGAAGATGCGGAAGAAGAATACTATTGCGTGCCGAAAAACGGTACAGGCTTATGGCTCTCACGTGCGTTGATTGAACGCCAAATGAGCGAAAGCACGCCCGTAATCCGAATGACGGCAAAAGATGGCTTTAGCCTTGTGCCTGAACCGACACGCTATCAGGAAATGCAGGATTGGTGTGAAACTACGCTTCAGCCGATTTTGCAAACCTTAGATAAAACGCAATTATATTTTTTAGGCGAAGACTTTGCTCGCAGTGGCGATATGACGTCCTTTGTGGTGTTAGCACAACAGCAAAACTTAACCAAAAGCGTTCGATTGATTGTGGAGCTGGGCAATATGCCTTACAAGCAACAAGAACAAATTGTGCTGTTTATTTTCAAGCATTTACCACGCTTCGCCGGTGCAGCTTTTGATGCGCGTGGGAATGGGGGCTATTTAGCTGAAGCTGCTCGTGATTCCTTCGGCTCATTGGTGGATTGCGTGCAGTTATCGGAAAAATGGTATCGCGAACACACCGCCCCATTTAAAGCCGCACTTGAAGATGGTGAACTCGACAGCATTCCCAAAGATGCCGATATTCTTGCCGATTTGCGTTCGTTCCAAGTGGTGAAAGGCGTGCCACGCATTCCCGATAAACGAACCAAAAGTGCAGACGGCAAAAACAAACGCCACGGCGACACCGCAATTTCTTTACTGCTTGCTCATTATGCTAGTCGTCAGTTGGTGCAGTTGCCGGTTAAAGCCCACAGTCGCAAACCAAGAGCCAGCCGAAAATTAACGCAAGGATATTAACCATGATCGCATTTGTAACTTTAACCATTTCTGCCGCGGTGCTGATTTTTTACGACAAACCGTTTTGGTGGGTATTTTTATTGCTTGCCGCCTTTGTGGATTATGAAAAATAAGGAAAGCCAATGACACCAAAAAAACAAGATTTAATCCGCGTCATCGCCAGCCGTGCCAACGCCATTGACTATTGGTCGTTTATGCACTACCTGCCGAACCCTGATCCTGTGCTAAAAAAAATGGGCAAGGATATTTCGGCTTATCGTGAAATTTTATCCGACAGCCACGTCGGGGGCTGTGTTCGCCGTCGCAAAGCGGCAATCAAAGGGCTGGAATGGCGAATTACTCCGACAGGTAATGAAAAAACGGACGAGATTTTAACCGCACTTTTCGACCGCTTGCCGATGTCGCATATTATCAGCCAAATTTTAGATGCCACGCTATTTGGCTATCAAGCCTTAGAAGTAATGTGGGAAAGCGAAAACGGCTTACTGTTGCCAACAGCAATCGTAGGCAAACCGCAAGAGTGGTTCGTCTTCGATGAAGAAAACCAGTTGATGTTACGCACCAAAGACAACCGTAACGGCGATCTTGTGCCTGAAAAGAAATTTCTGCTCGCCACCCAGCAAGCGGATTTTCTCAACCCTTACGGACGGGCGGATTTGGCGATGTGTTTCTGGGCGGCAACGTTTAAGAAAGGAGGCTTTAAATTCTGGTTGGAATTTATGGAAAAATATGGCAGCCCGTGGCTGGTCGGTAAACACCCACGCCAAGCCCAAATTCACGAAATTGATGAACTTTTGGATAGTATGGAAAAAATGTTGGGAACCGCCGTAGCTGCCATTCCTGAAGATAGTTCCATTGATTTAAAAGAAAGTGCAAGCAAAGGGGCAAGCTCACAAGTATTCGATGATTTCTTACGTTATTGCAAATCAGAAATCGCCATTGCGTTACTCGGTCAAAACCAGACCACTGAAGCGGAAGCTAACCGTGCGTCTGCTACCGCAGGCTTAGAAGTCACCAAAGACATTCGCAACGACGACGCCAGCCTTGTGGAAGGCGTGTTCAATCAGTTGCTGGCGTGGATTTGTGAGCTGAATTTCAGCGTGGACACCTTCCCAACCTTCGAGCTATTCGAGCAAGAAAGTATCGACAAACTACAAGCCGAACGCGATAAGCTCTTAACTGAAATGGGAGTAGGCTTTACCGAGCAATATATCCACCGCGCTTATGGTTTTGAAGAGGGCGATATTGTGATGCAAGAAATCTCCCCTAACCCCTCTTTACAAAAGAAAGGGACGGATAAGGTGGATTTTGCCGAGCCAATCCCCAAAAGCGTGATTGAGACCATCGGCGAACAGTTGGAAGTAGAAGGCGAAGCTCACGTTGAGCATTGGTTGCAAAGTATTCGCGACCAACTGGGGCAAGCCGAAAGTCTTGAGGATTTCCGCAATCAGCTGGATAGCCTAATCCCAGAACTCAGCTATGCCGAATATGGCGAACTGCTGGCGTGGGGTTCAACCGCTGCCCAATTTGCAGGGCGACAATCTGTAGAAGATGAGCGTGCAAAGTCCCCCTCTTTAGTAAAGAGGGGCTAGGGGAGATTTACCAATGAAATTCACCTTTGAAAATCAAGTCAAATACTTCGAGAAAAAACTCAACCTACCAACCAACAGCTATTTGGACGTATTGGGCGAAGAACACGACTACTTTTTTATGGTCGCAGGAGCAAACCGCAATGAAGTGCTGCTTGCCTTTCGTGAAGCAGTGGACGAAGCCATCAACAACGGCGAAACGCTGGAGAGTTTTCGCAAGCGGTTTGACGAAATTGTCGCTCGCACAGGTTGGGATTACAACGGCGGCAGAAATTGGCGAACTCGTATTATTTACGACACCAACGTTTACGCTGCCTACAATCGCGGACGGTTGCAGCAGCATTTAGACCTTGCTGATGTGATGCCTTATTGGGAATATCATCACCACGACAACGCTCACCCACGTCAAGAGCATATTGATTTAGACGGCACGATTTTGCCCGCAAGCGATCCATTTTGGCGTTATTACTACCCCATTAAAGCCTACGGCTGCCACTGCACCGTCACCGCTCACGATGAAGATGATTTGAAAGAGATGGGCAAAACCGTCAGCCCATCGCCTGAAATCGAATGGCAGGAAAAACTAGTCGGCACACGTTCGGGCAATCCAAGAATGGTACGCGTGCCGAAAGGCTATGATGTAGGATTTCAACCGCATAATTTTGACCGCTTGACTGCTGGGCGAAATGCGGACGTGGATCAGTTGTTGTTCAATAAGTTCGTCAATGCCGAGCCAAAACTTGCCAGCCTACTGATTGAAAACGTGTTACAAAATCCGCGTGCCGTGATGATGTTAAACGGCGCGATGAAGTCGATGGTAGATACCGTTGCTAGCGAAAAAATGGCACGTGGACAAATGAAAAACGTGGGCGTAATTCCTGCCAAAGTGATTGATAAATTGACCGCACTTGAAAAAGCTCCGCAATCTGCCGTGATTGCCGTGCGTGATGAAGATGTATTGCACGCCTTGCGAGATACCAAACAAGCCAAAGGCATTAACCTGCCGATTGAGTTTTGGGAGCAGTTGCCAGAGATGTTAAGAAATCCGACTGCCATTTTGCTGGAAACCGACCAGAAATTGCCGACCTTGCTTTTTATTTATGAAACTGAGCAAGGCAAAGTGGCAATCAAAATGGATTATGAAGTCAAAATCAAAGACGAATTAAGCAAGAAAAAACTGACACACAAAATCAATTTAGTGAGAACAGCAAGTTTAATTGAACCGACAAAAGAATGGAGAAATTTAAAAAATGCGTATGAGCTTTTATGGGGGAGTTTAGACTAACGGTGGTTTGCCTGATTCGAACAGGATAATACGGGCGGAACCGCAACCTTTCCAGTAGGAAACCCCCACCGTTAAAATGACTATACGCCACTCTTTTTTAAAAGGCAAATGTTATGATCAAAATCACCCTCAACGACATCCAAGCAGCCGCAAAACTCCACAGTATTGCCCAACAACTGCAACACCCACGCAAGCTCTATGGCGTGCTGGGCGAAACCTTGAAGAAAATCCACGCAGAACGCTTTAAGCAGGAAGTTGATCCGCAAGGTAATGGCTGGCAACCACTGTCTGCCAAAACGCTGGCACGCAAACAGAAGAAAGGCAAGTCTACCAAAATCTTACGGCAGGACGGTTATTTGTCGGACAGAACCGCCTACAACTACAACGACAAAAATGTGGAGTTTGGGTCAGACGCTAAATATGCCCGCTTGCACCAATTCGGTGGCAAGGCTGGCAGAGGTAAAAAAGTGACGATTCCGAAACGCCCGTGGCTAGGTGTAAGTCAGCAAGACGAGCAAAAATTACTGCGAAAAGCCACCGCACTTTTGCAACGCCAAATCGACCAAAATCTGTAATATCGTCCAATTTTCAAAAATAAGCCCTAAAACGCCCATTTTGGCGTTTTAAATCCCATTCGATAAATTATCGCCTAAATCACCTTGAGCGTGTTTATAAACACCGATAAACACGCAAAAACGCCCCATTCACTCGCTTTTCACTTTCTCTTTCCCATTTTCATTCCTTAAACCAGTTTAAAAGTAACAAGCGGTCGTTTTTTCTATGATGTTTGCCAACACAAGGAGAACACCCGAATGACCCTTATCGAAATTTTTAAAGCAGGCAAACGACCTGACGCAAATGGCGTAGAAGTGGAAATTACCACCGATGATTTGCAACAAGCCGTCAATGCCTACGACGTAAACTTTCACGAATCCCCCGCGGTAGTTGGACACCCAAAACACAATGCACCTGCCTATGGCTGGGTAAAACGCCTTGAGTTGGACGGTGATGTACTCAAAGCCGAGTTCGACCAAGTGGATCCTGAATTTGCCGAAATGGTGGAAAAAGGACGATTTAAGAAAGTGTCGTCTTCGTTCTATCTTGCCGATAGCCCAAACAATCCTTGCCCGGGCAGTTTGTACTTACGCCACGTCGGTTTCTTAGGGGCAATGCCACCCGCCGTAAAAGGCTTGCGTAACCCTGAATTTGCCGAAAACGAACAAGGCGTAGTGGATTTTTCCGACTGGGCGGAAGCAGGTTTGTGGCGACGTTTGCGTGAATGGCTGATTGGCAAACACGGACAAGATGAAGCCGACAAAGCATTGCCTGATTATTTAGTCAATAGCGTGGTAGAAGAATCTATCCGCAATGATTTGAAACGGTATCAACAAGATGAAGCAGGTTTTCCTGTGCCGAATTTTAATGAACCGAATAACCTAACTTCAGACCCAGCTCAATCAACCGAAGGAGAACTTGAAATGACACCTGAAGAAATTGAACAGCTCAAGGCAGAAAACGAAAAATTGAAAGCCGAAAAAGCTGAAACCGCGCTCAACCAAGCCAAAGCCGAAAATGCCGACTTTGCCGAAGGCTTAGTCAAAGCGGGCAAACTTGCCCCGATTGCTAAACAGCAAGCGGTAGATTTATTGAACTATGCTTCCACCACAATGCAAGGCGGTGTGGTTGAGTTTGGCGAAGGCGAAAACCTACACAGCAAACTCAAAGCCTTTTTGGGTGCTCAGCCACAAGTGGTGAACTTCGGTGAAGTCGCCACCAAAGACAAAGCGGCAACTCCGCAAGACGGCACGGTGGAATATGCTGAGGGTACAAACCCAGCCAGCATTGAAGCCGACCAAAAAATTATGGCGTATGCCAAAGAACACGGCGTGAGCTACACCGCCGCCTTTAACGCAATTTATCAATAGAAGGGAAATTTATGACTGCTCACAATCTCGCAGCACTCCGTGTGCAAGATCCTGTTTTAACCAAATTGGCACAGGGCTATCACAATTTAGAACTCATCGGCGAAGTGTTAATGCCGACCGTCGAAATCGACAAAGAAGCGGGCAAAATTCCGAAATTTGGTCGCCTTGCATTCCGCTTACCAAGTACGGTACGTAACTTACGCGGCACCTCAAACCGTTTAGACCCTGAAGACATCACGGCAATCGACGTGGCGTTGGAAGAGCACGATGTGGAATACGCCATCGACTACCGCGAAGAAAACGAAGCAATTTTCTCGCTCCGTCAATTCGCCTTAAACACCACCCAAGATGTGATTGCACTCGGTCGTGAAAAAGAAGTAGCAACGCTCGCCTTAGACGAAAACAAATACGACAGCGGCAACAAAATCACGTTAAGCGGTACATCAAAAATCACCAGCAAACAAGCAGACATTTTTGCGATGTTCGACACCGGCATTCGTGCCGTGAAGCGTGCGATTGGTCGCAAGCCGAATGTATGCGTGATTGCAGGCGATGTGTGGGCGGCGTTGAAAGAACACCCTGCGGTGATTGAAAAACTCAAATACTCACAGGTGGCGATTGTAACGCCTGAAGTGTTCGCCAAATTGATTGGTATCGACACCGTGAAAATCGGCGAAGCCGTTTACGAAGAAAGCAATCAGCTTAAAGACATCTGGTCGGACGCTATTGTACTTGCTTACGTTGCACCACGTTCAACCGAACGCAAAGGTACGGTGTATGAACCGTCTTACGGCTACACCGTCCGCCGTCAAGGTGGCTTATTTGTGGACACCTACAAAGAAAACGGTGGCAAGCTTGAAGTCATTCGCACCACCGATATTCACAAACCGCACTTACTCGGTGCATCGGCTGGTTATTTGATTAAAGGTTGCCTATAACCCCAAAAAATCCCCCCTCTTGAGTAAAGAGGGGTTAGGGAAGATTTGTAACACCGTTTCACTAGGAGAAACCAATGAACAAAAAACTTTACGTTGTTATCGGCACCATGGCCATTCTGCATAACGGCAATCGTTATGAACAAGGTGCAAAAATTGAATTAACCGATGAAGAATACGCCCAAATCTCGCTTTATGTGAAGCTAGATGAAGCTGAAGACGAAAAACGCAAACAGGCGGAAGCTGAGGCGGAAAAAGCTCGTCTTGCGGCAGCAGAAAAAGCCCGCAAAGAAGCGGAAAAGGCAAACAAAAACAACAAAGGCGAAGGTAAAGAATAATGTACATTCAGGCACAAGATTTAACGGAAGTGGTGAGCGAAGTGGTGCTTGTGCAACTCTCTAATGACAACACAAGAGCAACGGAAGTCGATTATGCCGTATTAAACAAGGCGTGCGAATACGCTACCGAAACGGTGGACGGCTATTTACGTTCACGTTATTTGCTACCGTTAAATGATGTGCCAACGCTTGTACGTAACATTTGCCTACAACTGGCTCGCTATTGGTTGTATTCACGCCGTCCTGAAGGCAAAGGCTTTCCCGACAATGTGAAAGAAACCCACAGCCAAGCCTTAAAAGATTTGGAGCGCATTGCCAGTGGCAAACTGCATTTGGGCTTAACGGAAATCGGCGCGGAAGGCGATGACAGTTTGCCGTCTGCGTTGAAATTTAAAGCTCACGCACCACAGAAATTGGATTTGTCGGGCTATTAAGGGAGCATCTATGAGTGCCACTTTACCGATTTTGCAAAGCATCAGAGATCATATCGAACAGAAGACCACGAGTTTCAGCATCGAACTGTTCCCCGATGACTTAGACCGCTACAACCTCACCGATCAATATGGTGCGGTGTTGGTGCAGTATGCAGGGTCAAAATTTGAAAGCCTTGATAGCACCGACATTATCCAACAACGCCGCAAAGTATTAGTGGCTTTGACCGTAATTGCTCGCAGTCAGCACGATGACTCAGGGGCGTTGGAAATGCTCGACCAACTCAGGCTGGCGATTGTGGGATTTCGCCCGACAAATTGCACCGCTTGTAGCTTAGTGAGTGAAGAATTTGCAGGTGAAGACGATGGGCTTTGGCAATATCAACTGATTATTCAAACCGAAACGTGGCAGGTGGAAGTACACCAGCCGCAAAATTTACCAAAATTTACCGCGGCACGTTATCGCCGCAAAGAACCATAAGGAGAACATTATGGCGTTTCATCACGGAACGAAAACAACACGCGTGGCAGGTGGCTCTGTTGCGGTGGAAACGGTGGACGGTGCAATTATTGGCATCGTAGGGACTGCACCTATCGGCACAGTCAATGAATTGACCGTGTGCCAAACCACCAAAGATTTTGCTCAATTTGGTGTGATTTTAAACCAAGGCTTTACCCTGCCTGATGCCTTTGATGTATTAGCACGCTATGCTGCAGGTAAGGTGTATGTGGTCAATGTGTTAGATCCGAAAAAACACAAAACTGACATTACAGACGAAGTCTTAACGCAAGACAGCTCCACCTTAATGGCAAAAACAGCGAAAGCAGGCTTATTGAACATTAGCATTCAATCATCTAGCCAAACCTTGCAAGAAGGCACTGATTACAGCGTAAACTTGCAAACAGGCGAAATTACCTTTACTACACGCCACGAAGGGTTAAAAGCGACTTACGCTTATGCTGATCCTGAAAAAGTGACCGAAGCGGACATCAAAGGCGGTATTGACGCTGCTACCGGCAAACGCAAAGGCTTGGAATTGGTGCGTGACGGTTTCAATTTATACGGTGCGGATGCCAAAATTTTAATCTGCCCAGAGTTTGACAAAACGGCAAGCTGTGCAGCGGCTCTTTCAACATTAGCCGAACAGTTAAAAGCAGTGGCTTATGTGCAATTGCCGAAAGGCACATCGCTTTCTAAAGCGATTCAAGGGCGTGGTCCACTTGGCACGTTAAACGCTTCAGCAAGCTCTGAACGTGTTCGCCATTTCTATCCCTATGCGTTGGGTTCAAGCAACACATTAGAAAGTTTAGCGGTGCACGCGGCAGGCTTGCGGATGAAAACCGATACCGACAACGGCTACTGGTTCTCCACTTCAAACCGTCAGTTGCAAGGTGTAATCGGTATGGAAGTGCCTTTAACCGCGCGCGTGGACGATGAACAATCCGAAACCAACTTACTCAATGCAGTGGGCATTACCACGATTTTTAATAGCTTTGGCACAGGTTTCCGCTTATGGGGTAACCGTTCGTCAAACTATCCAACCGTGACGCACATTATCAATTTTGAAACGGCGTTACGCACAGGTGATTTGATTGATGAATCTATCCGCCGCACTGAGTTGCAATTTATCGACCGCCCGATTGATGATGCGTTGATTGACAGCCTATTGGAAACCGTGGACACCTATTTGCGTGCATTGCCGTCTATCGTGGGTTATAGCGTCAGTCTTGACCATGATTACGACTTGGTGGATGAATTTAGCAAAGGTCACGTGCCGTTGATGTATGAATACACGCCGAAATTGCCAGCCGAGCTTATCAGCAATAAATCGGTAATGACCCGTAAATACTTAGTGAACTTGGTGTCACAACGCTAGAAGGAGAAAATTATGAGTACCGCAATTCATCAGATTGTGAACGCCAATGTGTATATGAACGGCAATTCGCTTTTGGGCAAAGCCAAAGAGTTTAAATTGCCTGACATCGAGTTCGAATTTATCGAACACAAAGGCTTAGGGCTACACGGCACAATTAAACTGCCTGCAGGGTTAAATGCAATGGAAGGCGAAGTGATTTGGGATAGTTTCTATCCTGAAGTGCGAGTAAACGCCTATAATCCTTATAAAAACGTGCAACTGATGGCACGTTCTAATGTGCAGGTATTTGATTCTCGAGGCTTGGCTGCGGAAGAATCACTTGTCACCACAATGAACGTGGCATTTAACAAAACTACAGGCGGTAGCTTGAAGAACAAAGAAGCGACGGAACATTCCGACAGCTTCCAAATTTATTCCATCAAGCAAACCCTTGCAGGTAAAGAAGTCCTTTTTGTGGACGTGCTTGCGAACATTTACCGCGTAAACGGTCAAGATGTATTGCAAAAATACCGCACGAATATTGGGCAGTAAGAAAATCTTTTTCACATAGTGAAATAAAGTTACAAAAATGCTTGATTTCTTTTTGGGGGCGAGCTATTCTGTTCTCGCTCTCAAAAAGCATTTTACAGTACGCCAGCACAGCGTAATTCGTGCTATTTTTTTATCTGAACGCCAGCAAGCCTGTGAGCTTCCGAGCGTCTTTTAAAATTTTTTATCAATGTTCGACGGTGCGAGGAATACAACACCGTAAGGAAATAACTCCGCTGTTTACTGTACAGTTTTGAGCCGTCGAACGCCCTACTCAAAATAGGGTCTCAATTCAGAGGAATTACAGTATGCCAATTACTACCTTTCAAGGCATTATTGCCAACCAGTCTACCCTTCTTGTTAATGCCCGTGAACTTCACGAACGTTTACAAATTTCTACAGCATTTACTAAATGGATCCAACGTCGCATCGAAGACTACAATTTCGCTGAGAACCTTGATTTTATCGAGACGGTCAAATTTGACCGTGTCGAGAGAGGCTTTCTTGGAAGTCGCGAAATTGAGATCAAGGACTACCACATCACACTCGATATGGCAAAAGAGCTCTGTATGCTCGAACGCTCCGAACTGGGCAGACAGGCTCGCCGTTATTTCATCAATATGGAAAAGCAATCCAAACAGCTGGCGTTGCAGTTGCAAGAGCAGGTTAAACGCACCTATTTAGCAGAAAACCCGGAAGCCAAACAGCTTATTCGCTATCGCAATGCAGGGCTTACCGTTGCAGAAGTTGCCAAGTTGATGAATCTAAGCGAAAGCCAAGTGACCACACGCTTTGCCAAAATGTTCAAACTCGGTTTTTTTGAACGCAAAAATGGCAATCAACACACCACACGTCAGCTTGTATTGTTTGCATAAGGGGGCAATATGACACATCAAGAAACACTCCAAGTTCAAGTGGATTTGCTTTGCGAAAGTATTCACAGCTTATTGGTTGTACCTAACTTGTTACGTTGGCAAGAAGCAGGCTATGAACGACAAGTGCAATTTGCTAAAACGGAAGTCATGCACGATTTACGCAATCTTGCCGATATTTTAGAGGCGAAAGTGTTAAGATTGATTGATAAAGCCAAGCTAGTTGAGCAAACATTGTTTGATATTGAAATGGAAAATAATCCTTAAATCAGTTTAAAAGTAAAAACAACCGCACTTTTATAAACTCCTTTGTGAAAGTTAAACAACATACTCACAAAGGAGTTTTTTATGTCTCAAAAAGTCGATGCGGTTCGCACAACCATTAAATTGTCTAGCCCTGTTCAATTACCTGATGGCACAATGCTCGAAGAGTTAAAAGTGCGTGAACCATTGGTAAAAGATTTCCGTATTGCAAGCCAACAAGGTAAAACAGCAGAAGACCGTGAAATTATCGTGGCTGCCTTATGTTGTGGTTTAGTCTTGGAAGATATGGACTTAATCAAATGGAAAGATTACGTTCAAATTCAACGATTTCTGTTTGGTGCAAGCAGTGAAGATGGAGACGCTGAATAATGCGATTGCCGACATTGTTTGGTGGTTTGGTTTTTCAGCAGAAGAAATTGATGGTTGGACACTAAAAGAACTTGACGATTGGCTTTTTCAAGCCAATCGTCAGGTTAAGGCGGGTTATGTACGAGCTTGACGGTAAAATTTAACCAGCCCAATAATTGCCCCTGTGATTGTAGCGGCACTTAAAGAAAGCAAGGTCATTAAAGGGGCAGTTACTAAAGCGATAATCGTGCCTAACACAAGATAAAGAATAAAGCCCACACCAAAAGCAATAAAAAAGCTGTCTGTGGCATTAAACATACCTACCCAATACCACCAAGAAAACGCCAAAAAACCGATAGAAAACAATAAACCTATCACAGACCAGTAGGCTTTTTCTACTATATCGTAATCTTTCCAGTCTTCTATGATTTCTTTGAATAAGTCGAACATAAATGCCTCCTGAATTTTTCGTATATTTAACATAGTGAGCAAAAAATGGCAAATAATTTAGTACTCGGTTTAGTTATTGGTGCCTCTTTAAAAGGTAGTTTTTCTGCTGCCTTTGGAAAGGCGAATAAAACCATTGAAAACCTTTCTAATAATTTGGGTAAAGCAACCCAGCAAAACGAAAAATTGGGTGCAAAAATGGCGAAATGGCAAGAACGTCAAGCCGCACTACATCAAAAAATGCAACTTGCCTATCTTTCAGGAGATCAGAATATTGGTAAGCTTACTCGCCGTTATGAACGAATGCAGGCAGTAATTGCTCGTACGGCAGAAAAGCAACAACATTTTACCCGTGCTATTCAATCTTCTGAAAAAGCTCAACGTTCCTTATCTAGTACTTTAGAAAAACAACAGGCACGCAAACAAAACCGTGATGAATTAAAAGGTAAGTTAGCTAAATCTACCGCAATAACAGCTAGCGTAGCGTTACCTACGTGGAATGCTGTGAAAACCTATATGCAACAGGAAGAAGCAGCAAATAATCTGAAAATTTCAATGATGAAGGCTGACGGCACATTCGGCAAATTTAAGGAAATCGGCAAAATAGCCGACCAACTTGGCACGGATTTACCAGGAACGCGTGAAGATTTCTACAAGCTCGCCAAAGCAATGAAAATGCAAGGTGTCTCTGATGACACTTTGATTAACGGTGGCTTAAAAACATCGGCAAAACTCAACGTTTTACTTGAAATGGATCAAGAGCAAGGAGGTGAGTTCTTTGCAAAGATGATGGAATCTCACGGTTTATCAGAAGCTGAACTTGGAGCATCAGCAGACGATTTACAACGAGCAATGTTTGCTGCAGGTATGAAAAAAGACGATATGTATGGGGCAATGACCTACTATGCGTCTAATGTTCGTTCGATGAAATTAACAGGGCGAGAAAACTCACAGAAAATTTTTGCGATTGAGGGGCTTGCTGCTCAACAAGGTTTAGAAGGCACATCATTCGGTACAAACTTTTCAACAATGCTTGACAGAATGAGTAAAGGTCCGCAAATGATTGCTGAAGCCAAAAAAGGGATGAAGGCAGAAGCTCGGGATATTCTCAAAAAAAGCGGTATGAAGTTTGACTTCTGGGATAAAAAAGGCAATTTCAAAGGTATTGACGGAATGGTCAAGGAGCTTGAGAAACTGCAAAAAATCCGAGCAAAATTTGGCGACCAAGCTGCACAAGATGTGGCTGATGCAATGTTTGGCACTGAGGGTAAGCGTGTCGCCTTGTTATTAGGTGAAAAAGGAACGACAGGCTTACAAGATTTCTTACAGAAAATGAAAGACCAAGCCAGTATTGAAGAACGCGTCGCCCAAAAAACGAAAACACTTGGTTCTGCCCTTGAGAGTTTAGGCGGTGCATGGGAAAGTGCGGTCGGGAATATAGGGTCTGTTTTTGCCGATGATATTAAATCGGGAGCGAAAGCACTACAAGGTTTTGTTGAAGATACATTGACACCTTTTGTCAGCGAGCATAAAACAGCGATTAAGTGGATCGCTGCTACTGTAGGCGGTTTTTCCTTACTAAGCACAGGCGTATTAGCAACAAAATTTGCGTTTAGTGGCATAGCATCCATTTTTTCAGCAGCATTTATGCCATTTAAAGTATTTAAGGCAATTAAAGCAGCCAAAGAACTTGAAACCTTAACGGGTACAGTTACCAAAACAGGTAGAGTAATGAAATGGCTTGGCTCAGCCTTTGGTGTTGCGAAAAAAGCTTTTATTGGATTAGGGAAAGCTTTGCTTACCAACCCTATCGGCTTAACCATTACCGCCATCGCTGTTGCCGCCTATCTCATCTATGACAATTGGGAACCTGTTTCAGCTTGGTTTTCCAACCTTTGGACGAAAGTCACAGGTTACTTCCAAAACTTCTGCAACTGGGTGCAAGGCATTTGGACAGGAGCAACTGAATGGGTTTCGAGTGCGTGGACAGGTGTGTCGGATTACTTCGGGCAACTTTGGAATAACATCACCAACTTCTTCAACTCAGGCATCGGCAACATCACAGCCACTATTCTCAACTGGTCGCCATTGGGTTTATTCCAGCAAGTATTTTCCACCGTGTTGTCGTGGTTTGGTATTGATATGCCAGCCAAGTTTACCGAATTTGGTTCGAATATTATCAGTGGATTAGTAAACGGTATCAAAAACACGTGGGAGACGGTAAAACAAAGTGTGCTAGATCTCGGTGGAAATATCACATCGTGGTTTAAAGAAAAACTCGGTATTCACTCGCCAAGTCGTGTGTTTAAGGGGTACGGTGTAAACGTGGTGGAAGGCTTAGCAATCGGGATGGATAACGCTCAACCACTCGCCACGGAAGCCAGCAAAAATCTCTCAAGTGCGGTGAAATTCGGGCCTGTTTTAAATGGCATTGAAACCGCCTTTAAACCGCTGTTAAACGAGAAAAAAGGCTTTTTCGGCACGCTGTGGGACGATATTAAGTTTGGGGCGAATTTTGTGGGGAATCTTTTGGGTATCAATCAGCCTGCGGATTACCGCACGCCTGATTTTAATCCAAACTCAAACAGTCAAAATCCGTCAATCTTTCACGATTATCAGCCTTTAAGCCGAAACGCGGTGACAAATAACGAAACTAACCAACACAACGGCATTGTGGTGAATTTTAATCCGACCATCAACGTGAGCGGCAATCAAACACAAGGCGTAATGGAGCAAGTGCAACAGGGGTTAAATATGAGCCTTGTGGAGTTTGAACGCTTACTCAATCGGGTGTTAGACCAACGACAACGGAGAGCATACTAATGTATTTTATGTTAGGCAATATCGCCTTTGAGCCTGTGAATCTGACTGATTTTTCTGAAACCCATTCTGCAGATTTTGCTGAACACGCGGTGCTCAAAGGCAAGCCAAAACTGCAAGCGATGGGCGAAAAACTGACAGATTTATCCTTTGCCATTCGCCTGCACCACAAAATTGGCGGCGTGGAAAGTCGTTATCAATCGCTACTTTCGGCAAAAGCCAAGCAAGACGCCCTTGCCTTGATGTGGGGTTCAAAATACAAAGGCAATTTTGTGATCACTGATATTTCATCGACCACACTATTTACCGACGGCAAAGGTAATGCCTTAGCGCGCGAGATGAATATCAGCTTGAAAGAGTTTGTCGGCAATGGGCAAGCGAGCTTGCTTGGTGCGGCATTGACTGTAGGCGGAAAATCTTTGCTCGGTTCAATCTTGCCGAAAGGTTTAACCAATACGCTTTCAACTGTGAAAAGTGCGGTTAGCCGTGGCGTGGAACTCTACAACCAAGGCAAACGTGCGGTGGACGAAGTCCGCAACACCGTTGCAGTAGTTCGCCAGTTGGCACACGACCCCGCGTCCGCATTGGCGTATTTGCCGAGTACGCTTGCTAATTTAGAAAACGCCTTGGGCGGTTTTGGTGAGTTGGTCGGGATGCAATCCGCCTTTGACAGCGTTCGCCAATACTTGCCTGCTGTGAGTGAATTTAGTCGTGATGTGGCAGCGGTGTATGACGATTTGCAAATAATGAAACAGAGTTTCAGTCGGGCATCTGCCGATAGCGAATGGAATAACTGGTTCACGCCTGCCGATAATGCTTTAACTGAAATCAATGAGCGGCTGGATAATTCTGCAAATTCAGTGGCCAAAATGACCGCTTGGATCGTGTTGCGTGAAGATGAAAATGTGGAGATTTTGAATGACCCAAACCGTACTTAAACATACCGTCAAACAAGGCGAACGCTGGGATAACCTTGCCTATTATTACTATGGCGATGCACTGGAATATGCTCGCATCATTAGAGCCAATCCACATATCAGTTTTTGTGAAGTGTTGCCTACTGGGGCGACTGTATTTATTCCTGTGCTAAATGTGAAGCCGACCCAAAACGAAAATTTACCGCCGTGGTTAAGAGGAAATAATGAGTAAAGTCCAAACACCAGATTTTTCGCTTTTTTATGAGAAAACCAACATTACCGCTGACATTGAGCCGTCTTTGCTGGAGCTCACTTACACCGACTATTTGGAAGGGCAATCGGACGAGCTGTCAGTTTCCTTTGAAGACATCAGCGGTAAGTGGATTCGCCAATGGTTCCCTACACAGGGCGACAAACTCAAGGCGGCGATTGGCTATCAGGGCGAGCCGTTAGTCGAAATTGGAGCATTTGAGATTGATGAGGTGGAATACAGCTATCACCTGTCTAGCATTACCTTGCGAGCCTTATCCACTGGCATTAGTAAAGCTAACCGCACGCTCAAGCCGAAAGCCTACGAGAACACCACTCTCGCCCAAGTAGTGGCAGCGGTGGCAAATCGCCTGAAGCTAAAAGTGGTGGGCAAAATTCGCCACATTCCCATTCAACGCATTACCCAATATCAAGAGCGTGATGTGGAATTTCTTGCCCGCCTTGCCCGTGAGTATCATCACAGCTTTAAAATTGTCGGCAATCAACTGGTGTTTACCGATAAAGATGAACTAGGGCAATCTAAACCGGTGGTAGTGCTTGATGAAAGCGAATGTATCAGCTTGCGACTGCGAGATCGGATTAAAGACACCGCAAAACAGGTGGAAATCAAAGGCTTTGACACAAGCGGTAAAAAAGTGGTGAAAAAAAGCAAAAAAGCGACCGCACTTCGCCCGAAAATGAAGCAAGCACAGGCAGCAAGTGGCGATACGCTCAAAATTACCACCCGAGGTGAAAGCCAAGAACAGATTGATGCACGAGGCGATGCCGCATTAAGCGAGCAAAACGAAGACCAAAGTGCAGGCGATATTACCCTGATTGGCAATCCGAAACTGGTGGCAGGTTCGACTATTTTGCTCAAAAATTTAGGCGTGTTTTCAGGTAAATACTTAATCAAGCAATCTCGCCACAGTATTTCACGCACGCAAGGTTACATCACCAATATCGAAGTGCGAATGTTGGAATTTATCCCTGATGATTTATTAACGCTAGGTATGGAGATAACGAATGCAAACACATAATTTTGGTGCAACCTATCAAGAGGGCATAGTGTCGGCAATCGACCCGAAAAACCACAAAGTGCGGTGTAAAATTCCTGCCCTTGAAGATTTAGAAACCGCGTGGCTTTCTTTCCTCACTCCCAACGCAGGCGGCAACCAGTTTTACTGCTTGCCTGATGAGGGGGAATTGGTCGCGATACTCCTCGATGCGCGAGGTGAAGGTGGTTGTGTGTTGGGCACGATTTATAACGAGCAAGACAAAACGCCAGTGCAAGATGGCAACATTTGGTTCAAAAAATTTAAAAACGGCACAACTATTGCCCACGACCGTAAATCAGGCGATTTAACCATTCACACCAGCGGTAAAGTTATCGTCAATAATTGCGAAGTAGAAGTGAACAACGGCAATGTCAAGGTGAACGGTGGCGATGTAATCGCAGATGGTATTTCGCTGAAAAATCATAAACACCTTGAACAAGGCGATGGTAAGCTCACTTCTCCGTCAAAATCTTAGAATTTTTGACCGCACTTTTCTTTAAATCAGTTTAAAAGCTCCACCCCAAATAGCCTTGTATCATCAAGGCTATGAATACAAATCCGATACACTCAACCCATTGGCAACTTGCACCGAACCTTAATGAACAGGCGGTGCAAGGCATTGATGATATTCATCAGTGTATTGCCAATATTCTCAACACACTCAAAGGCACGGATATTCTTCGCCCTGAATTTGGCTCGGATCATTTTCAATATATTGACCAGCCCGAAGATGTCGCTCTGCCGAATATAGTACGTGAAATCACGCTTGCCCTACAACGATGGGAAAACCGTATCGAAGTCGAAAGTGTGCAAATCATCGGACAAGCTCCGCATTTTGAGCTGCTGATTTATTGGTCGTTAGTTGATGATGTATATCGGGAACTTTATCAGACACAGGTGGTGCAATGAGAAAAGAAGAAGTCAAAATCGTCTCTGACGACATCAAGCAAATTTTAGCCGATACCATTGCCGACTACGAGCAACGCACAGGTAAAACATTGCAACCTGCCCATATTGAACGGTCGATTATTCAATCTTACGCCTACCGCGAAATGTTAGTGCGACAAGGCATTAACCACGCTTTTTTGCAAACCTTTCCGCAATTTGCCACAGGGCTTGCTTTAGATTTATGCGGTGAGCCGATGGGCTGTTATCGCTTATCTGACCAAGCTGCCGAAGTCACTTTGCGTTTTAGCGTGAGTGGTTCGCATTCTGCCATTGTTATTCCACAAGGTACGCTGGTTGGTGCAACCGACAGCCTATTATTCGCCACCCAAACCGAAGTGCGAATTAACCCCACCGAGCAATATGTGGATATAACGGCGATTTGCCAAACCACAGGCGAAAGTGGCAACGGCTGGCAAATCGGGCAAGTAAAAACGCTCAAAAGTGAACTGCCAGCCGATGTAACCGTCTCCAATATTGATGTGTCGGCAAATGGTATCGACACTGAAAATGATGATGACTACCGCAAGCGGATTTTGCTTGCGCCTGAAGCTTTTACCACTTGCGGTTCAGTTGCCGCTTACGAATATCACACTCGTAGCGTGTCGCAAGTGATTTCTGATGTGGCGATTTCCACCCCTCAAGGCGGCACGGTCAAAGTCACGGTATTGACCAAGCACGGACTGCCGTCTGAGATTTTGCAGGAAAAAATTCGCCATTACATCAGTGGCGAAAAACGCCGACCGCTGTGCGACACCGTGATTGTGGCTGCGCCTGAACGCAAAAGCTATCGTGTGGTTGCTAACTTAGATTTGCTCGCTACCGTCGCCGAAAATGAAGTGAAAGCCAAAGCCGAAACCGCTTTGCGAACCTATCTTTCATCACGCACGCAAAAATTGGGGCTGGACATCGTACCGCTCGATATTCAAAGCGTGCTGAAAGTCGCAGGCGTGTATAACGTGCATTTGGCAAGCCCACAACTTACCGAGCTCACGCCTGAACAATGGGCAGAATGCGAAAGCATCGCGATTAACATCAACGAGGAGCGCAAAGATGGCTAAGTTGCAATATCCGTCAATCATTGAAATATCGCCAAAACTGACCGCACTTGCCGACCTTGGCAAGCGGTTAAACCGACTGGATAAATCGCAAATTATGACCAGCTTTGTGGATTTAGTCCCAACCGAGTTTTTAGAACTGCTTGCCGAAAAATGGAGTGTCACCAGCTATGACGGCTGGTTGCTCGCCGAAAGTATTGACGCCAAACGTAAGCTGATTAAACGAGCCGTCGAGCTGCACCGCTACAAAGGCACACCGTGGGCAATGAGGGAAATTGTCCGCCAGCTTGGGTTTGGGGAAGTGGAGATTATTGAAGGTTTATTCGATAAACGTCACGACGGTTCATTTACCCGAGACGGTACATATTTTCACGGCGACCGTTCCAAATGGGCGCATTACCGCGTGATTCTGCAACAAACCATTACTAACGACCAAGCCGATTTACTGCGAAAAACCTTGCGTGTTTTCGCTCCTGCTCGCTGTGTGTTAGCGAGCTTAGACTACCGCCAAGCAGCACTTCGGCACAACGGTATGGCAATGCGTAACGGCAGATTTAATCGTGGCACAGCTTAACTCAAAAAGGAAACAAAATGGCAAATTTAACCTTAACCCGACAATGGGTGGAAAATATTTATCAACTGGAAACGTCCGACCCTGTAATGGGTGGACCAGACGGTATTGATAATCGCCAAGCCAAAGAACTGGGTGCGAGAACAAATTGGCTGAAAGACCAAGTGGACACCATCAACCAAGACCTCACAGGCTACGCCCCCAAAGCCAGCCCAGCGTTCACTGGCATTCCTACCGCACCAACGGCTGTGGCAGGGACGAATAATGCACAAATTGCGACCACTGCGTTTGTGAAAACGGCGATTGCAGCATTGGTCGGTTCAGCACCGGCAGCTCTTGATACACTGGAAGAACTCGCTCAGGCATTAGCAGGTGAAACTAACATTAAAGCAACTTTGTTAGCAGAAATTGGTAAAAAAGCAAATGCAAGTCATACGCATACAATCGCGCAGATTGACGGCTTATCCGATGCTATTAATGCTAGAGCTCCGTCTGCATCTCCGACATTTAGTGGCACGGTTCGCGCACCAACACCAGCTCAAACAGTCAATGATACTACTGTGGCTACAACCGCCTATGTTCGAGCTGCGATTGCGGCTTTAGTAGGAACAGCACCTGCGACGTTAGATACTTTATCCGAAATTGCGAATGCGCTTGCAGAGGATAAAAATGTTAAAGCGACACTGTTGGCAGAAATTGGTAAGAAAGCAAATTTTAGTCATACCCATACAGTGAGCCAGATTACGGATTTTAATCAAGCTACCTCTCAAATTATTAATACTGCAATTACCTATCAAAAAATCGGTAATGTTGAAATTAGAAAATATCCTGATGGGACTATGATTCAGACCGGTCTAGTTGTATTTACTCGAGAAGGTACTACTGTGCATACAGATCTAGTCCTACCTATTGCATATGTAGATAAAGAATATCGATGTTTTATCACGGAACGATACGAATCAAGAGCAAGCGGTAAGGGACAATATAACTGGGTATTCATGCAAGCCAAAACGAATACAACAGCGACAGTAACAAGCTGGTATTTAGGGACTGCAGACTGGATGACTATTGGGAGATGGAAATAATGACTATGTACTACAAAAATGGCTTTTTTGATGACACAGATGGTAGTTTTGTCCCAGAAGGTGCGGTGGAAATTAGCCAAGATAAATATATTGAGCTAATTAACGGACAATCTCAAGGCAAGCAAATTGTCAGCAACAAACAGGGCGAGCCAGTGTTGATTGAGCAGCAACCGAGCCCCGCACACGAATTAAATCTTGACACGCTCACATGGGATATTTCAGTCGAAAAACAAACTGCACTTTTAGCCGACGCTCAAACTCGACTTATCGCTAATATCGATGAGCACGCGGCAAAAATCTACAGCACTTGGACGAGATTTGAAAGCGAATATCGTGAACGCCAAGCAGCCGCGGAAGCATTTAAATCTGCAAATTATGAAGGCGAGTGCAGTCGATATATATCAGACTTTGCACAACGTGCGAGACTGGATAATAAGACCGCTGCAAACCTGATTTTGACACAGGCAGCAGGGCTCGAAAAACTACAAATGGAGCTTGCTAATCAACGTATGCGCAAGTATGAGCTCACAGTACCGGGTTTAACGCTTGAGCAAATGCAAGTAACTTATGACGACATTATCAAGCAAATGGATAACTTGATGGAGGCATATCAAAATGGCTAAGGTTTATTTGGCGATGTACAAACACAAGCGAGACTGGCGCAAAGAGCCAATCAAAGCGATAGCCGACCGCATTACTCGATTTTGCACAAAGGGCAAATACTCGCACTGCGAGATTGCCATTGAGCGTATTGAGTTTGGCAACGGGCATCATTATGAGCATCAAACGGTGTTCGATTGCTACTCATCCAGCGTGCAAGACGGTGGGGTGCGCTGCAAACAGATTGATGTGTCTGATAACACCAAATGGGATTTAATCCCCCTAACCGATGTCACCGAGGAGCAAATCAAAGCCTATTTTAACCGCACTTCAGGCAAGAAATATGACTGGTGGGGTGCTGTCGGGATTGTTCTTGGGATTAAACAAAAACGCTCAAAATACTTTTGTTCTGAATGGTGCTTTAATGCGATTCAGGGGGGCGAGAACGGCTGGCGGTTTAGCCCGAATCAACTAGTGGCTATATTTGGAGCGCATCATGCAAGATATTATCTTTAACTGGATTCGTGGTGATGATGAAGCGGAAACCTTAGTATTTACCGAAGAAAACGGCGAACCCTTAGATTTTACAGGCAGTCGGTTTGATTGCGATATTGTGCCTTTAGGCAGTGCAAGCGAGAAAATTCACCTATCGACCGACAACCAAGGCATTTTTATCAACGGGAATGAACTCAGCCTTCTCATCACCCATGAACAAACAGAAAATGTAACGTGGAAAGAGGCAAGATTTGACCTGCAACAAACCACGCCAGACGGCAAAATTAAAACGTGGTGTAACGGAAAAGTGCGGTTACAACACGATATTACGCGGAGAGTATGATGCAAACTATCCAAGTAAAACCTAAACAAACCGTGCAAATTAAGGTGAAGCCTTGTGTAAAACTGGCAAGCCTTGCACTGTTTGATACAGCACTTTTAAAGATTTATAACCAAGCTAAAGAGGACTACAAACATGGAAAAATTAGAAATTAACCAACAAGACCAAGGTTTTGCCTATCAAGTTGGCAAAGATATTGCTCAATTACAAGAGACGGTGGCAGCCTTACAAGCCGCGGCTACCACTCAACAGGGGACAAAAAACCAATGGGTGCAGAAACTGACATTAAAACCAGGCTCAACTGAATCTTGGGTTAATGTGAAAGTCAATCCTGAATTAGTGGGGAAAGTGGGTATGGCATTATTTGCCAACGGTACTGTGGAAAAAGCCTATTTCAAAGAAATTTACGAAATGCCTGTGGATGCATCATATTTTCCTACGTATCTCATTGCTTTTGTAGACCCTGAACAGGTAGATTTTGTGAGTGAGGTGGGGTGATATTGAATGTTTGAAAGCGTAAATAAAATGCAGATAATCTCGGTAAGCAAGCAAGCAAGCAAGCAAGCAAGCAAGCAAGCAAGCAAGCAAGCAAGCAAGCAAGCAAGCAAGCAAGCAAGCAAGCAAGCAAGCAAGCAAGCAAGCAAGCAAGCAAAGTATAGTACAATTTAAACAAGCCCCGCTACCTTTTGTGGGGCAAAAACGAATGTTTTTGAAACATTTTGAGACGATTCTCAACGAAAACATCAAAGACGATGGAGAGGGCTGGACGATTATTGATACCTTTGGCGGTAGTGGTTTATTGAGTCACGCTGCTAAACGTTTAAAACCGAAAGCCTGCGTAATCTACAATGATTTTGATGGATATGCGGAAAGGCTCGCTCATATTGACGACATCAACGCCTTGCGTTCACAACTTTTTACTATTGTTGGTAACGCTACGCCAAAAAACAAGCGAATGCCAAAGGAGTTAAAGGCAGAATGTGTCAAAATCATTCAAGCGTTTGATGGCTACAAAGATTTGAATTGCTTGGCGAGTTGGTTGCTGTTTAGCGGCCAGCAAGTAGCGACCATTGATGAGCTATTCCAAAATGATTTCTGGCATTGTATTCGCCAGTCAGATTATCCAAAGGCGGATGGTTATTTGGATGGCGTAGAAATTGTGCGGGAGTCATTCCACACGTTGCTACCGAAATTTGCGGATAATCCCAAAGCGTTGTTTGTATTAGACCCGCCTTATCTCTGCACCAGACAAGAAAGTTACAAGCAAGCTACGTATTTTGACTTGATTGACTTTTTGCGACTGGTCAATATCACCCGACCACCTTATATTTTCTTCAGTTCAACGAAGTCGGAGTTTGTGCGGTTTATTGAGTATATGCAGGAAGATAAGATTGATAATTGGGAAGCCTTTGATAATACGAAACGAATTGTAGTCAATGCGTCAGCAAGTTATTCAGGCAAGTATGAGGATAATATGGTTTACAAATTCTAAGAAACTGTAACATTATTGCACTATATGAAAAAGCGAGATGAATAATTTATCTCGCTTTTTTGTCGCGGTTATGTTGCGCGGGTTTACTAAGGCTTTACCTTTTAATTCAGGGATTAAGAAAATTGTCGCTAACATATCAATTACGTAGATAATCGCAAGTAGGGCGATGGCCGTTTGGAAAGAGTAGGCGAGTACAACAGCGCCCACAACCACAGGTCCAAATCCCCCTACGGCACGACCAATATTGAAAAGTACGTTTTGTGCCGTTGCTCGAGCTTCTGTTGGATAGGCTTCTGCCATTAATGCACCGTAACCACCCATCATTCCGTTCACAAACATACCTAAAAATGCCCCTGCAAGAAGCATAATGTCAGGATCGGTAAGTTGTGAGTAAACCACGATACTTATCACTGCGCCTAATTGGAAAAGTAAGAAACTTGGTTTGCGTCCGATGCGGTCAGCGAGTTGTCCGAAAATCCAAATGCCAGCCATCATGCCGCAGACGGTAACGACCGTCCAAAGTCCAGATTTAGTTAAGCTGAATCCAAGTTGTTTTGATAAGAAATTAGGTAACCAAATCATAATGCCATAATAACCGAAGTTTTGTACGGAGGTGAGTACGACGATACCAAGGCTAATTTTACTCGTTGCTTTGTCTTTAATCAGAAGCTGGAATGAACGTAATTTATCAGTAAAGCTGGATTGCGTTGAAAGTGCGGTTTGTTTTTGAGTGAAAATTTCGGGTTCATGCAGATGAGAACGTAAGAACCAAGTGACAAATGCAGGGAAGATACCCACCAAGAACATTCCACGCCAGCCAATATGCGGGAGTAATAATGGTGTAAGTAATGCTGCACCTAACACACCAGCTTGCCAACCCAATGCAACATAAGATGCTGCTTTAGCTCGGTGGCGTGCGGGCCATGCTTCTGCTGCTAGAGCCATCCCAATTCCAAATTCACCGCCTAAGCCAATGCCAGCAATTGTGTGATAAATCAGTAAATCCCAATAACCTTGCGCAATCGCACATAAACCAGTAAACACCGCAAAAAGAAGAATGGTCCAAGTAAGTACGCGTACACGACCGTATTTATCACTTAATGCGCCAAATAAAATGCCGCCAAAAACTGCGCCAATAAGTGTCCAAGTTACGAGAGAGCCACCTTGTGCGGGTGTTAGATTTAAGTCTGCAGAAATTGCGCTAAGCATGAAACCTAAAATGAGAAGATCGAAACCGTCCATTGCATAGCCGACGGCAGAGCCAATTAAGGCTTTCCAGCCATAACTGTTTACTTTGTTTGTCATGATGTGTCCTTTTGTTACTCGCGGGTAACATTTAAAGTGAAAAGAAAGGTGATTAAAAATCGGTGGCTAGTTTACTGCATTGATGAAAAAATTCAATGAGCGTAATAACAAAAATAATTAGAATAAAAAAACTGAATTTGAAGAAGAAAGAAAAGGGGATTGATTAGGGAATAAAATTAGGATGGCGGTGAGAAAGGGATTCGAACCCTTGATGCAGTTTCCCACATACACGCTTTCCAGGCGTGCTCCTTCAACCACTCGGACATCTCACCGTAAAAGGTGCGCAAACTATAAAGATTTGCTCCAGTTTAGTCAAGTTTTTTGCGCTAGAACATAAAAAACTTTTAAAAGTTTCGCTAGAATAACCACACTTTATTTATCGTTTGTAGTTTTTTTATGCATATTAAAGCGTTATTTTCTAAAAATGTTTTTTTAGCCGTAAAACCTTTTAGCGCGCTGAAAGATTCCTTTCGTTTAGGTTATTCAAAAAAATCGCTGATTCGCGACATTATTTCAGGTTTGACCGTGGGGGTGATTGCGATTCCGCTTTCCATGGCTTTGGCTATTGCGAGTGGTGTGCCTCCACAACATGGTCTTTATACGGCAATTATTGCGGGTATCGTTATCGCGCTGACAGGTGGTTCTCGCTTTAATATATCTGGGCCTACAGCAGCTTTTGTTGTGATTCTGTACCCTGTTACTCAACAATTTGGGCTAAGTGGCCTTTTGATGGCAACGTTGCTTTCTGGGCTCATTTTGGTTTTGATGGCGTTATTTCGTCTAGGGCGTTTAATTGAATATATCCCCTTGCCCGTAACCTTGGGTTTTACTTGCGGGATTGGTATTACTATTGGTACTTTGCAGGTTAAGGATTTTTTGGGGCTTTCCATAGAAAAAATGCCAGCACATTATCTCGAAAAAATCCAAACAATTTTTACCGCACTTCCTACGATAAATTGGGCGAATGCAGCAGTTGGTGTGGTAACACTATTAGTCCTGACCCAATGGCATAAATTGCGTTTGGCAGTGCCAGGGCATTTACCTGCCGTGATTATTGGGACGATTTTAGCTCTAGCATTACAGCATTTGGGTTTTGAGGTGGCGACGATTGGATCTGCATTCCAATATACTTTGCCTGATGGTTCCATTGGCCATGGGATTCCTAATGTATTGCCAGATTTTTCTCTGCCGTGGAATATTCCTGATGCACAAGGTGAATTAATTCATTGGGATTTTAACAGCTTGCAAGCTTTGTTACCTGCTGCTTTTTCAATGGCGGTATTGGGCGCAATCGAATCACTTCTTTGTGCAGTGATTTTAGATAATATGACGGATACTAAACATCACTCTAATAACGAGTTATTAGCGCAAGGCTTGGGAAATATCATTTCTCCGTTTTTTGGTGGGATTACGGCAACAGCTGCGATTGCTCGTTCTGCGGCTAATGTGAAATCAGGGGCGGTATCGCCAATATCGAGTGTCGTGCACGCAATACTTGTTTTATTCGCTTTACTTTTGTTTTCACAAGCCCTTTCTTATTTGCCTTTGTCATCTATGGCTGCTTTGTTGTTGGTGGTGGCGTGGAATATGGCAAGTGTGCACGATATTATTCACCTTGCTCGCCGTTCAGGCAAAAATGAAATGGCAGTGTTGCTGACTTGTCTTATTTTGACTGTATTATTTGATATGGTGATTGCGATTAGTGTTGGGGTGTTGCTTGCGAGTCTATTGTTTATTCGAACCATTGCCGAGATGACAAAAGCCATTGAACACAATGCACCTGAAGATTTAGATGATGTTTTGGTTTACCGAATTAGCGGTCCGCTTTTCTTTGCTGCTGCGGATAAATTATTTGCGGATTTGCATGATAGAACGGTTCATACCGATCATGAAATCCGACATATTGTGCTGCAATGTGATGCAGTGACCGTGCTTGATGCTGGTGGAATACATGCGCTTATTCGATTTGTTCAGCACATGTTGCCACATCAACAACTTTACTTGTGTAATATGCAATTCCAGCCGTTGAGAATGTTAGTTAAATCTAATTCTTCGCCAGATATTCAAAAAATTAATTTTGCGACAGATTTAAACGAAACTTTCCATAAAATTCGTGACTTTGAAAAAACTACCCAATAATGAAAACTAAAGCGTGCTAGAATAGTGCGCTTTTTTATTACATCGTTCGAAACCATATCAAGGAATAACTATGCGTCCAAATAATCGAGAAAATAATCAACCCCGCCCAATTAAAATCACTCGTAACTATACCAAGCATGCTGAAGGTTCTGTACTTGTTGAATTTGGTGATACCAAAGTGCTTTGTACTGCAACCGTGGAAGATGCTGTTCCGCGTTTCTTAAAAGGACAAGGGCAAGGCTGGGTCACGGCTGAATATGGAATGTTGCCACGTTCAACACATAGTCGTATGCAACGCGAAGCGGCTAAAGGTAAACAAGGTGGACGCACAATGGAAATTCAACGTTTAATTGCCCGCTCTTTGCGCGCGATGGTGGATCTCAAAGCACTTGGTGAACGTGCGATTACTTTAGATTGTGATGTTATTCAAGCAGATGGTGGCACGCGTACTGCATCCATTACTGGTGCTGCTGTCGCATTATGTGATGCGATCAATGGTTTAATTGAGAATGGCACGTTAAAAACTAACCCAATTAAAGGTTTAGTTTCAGCGATTTCTGTAGGGATTGTTGATGGTCAAGCTGTTTGTGATTTGGAATATGTGGAGGACTCTGCCGCGGAAACCGATATGAATGTTGTGATGATGGAAGATGGTCGCATGATTGAGGTACAAGGCACCGCAGAAGGCGAGCCATTTAGCCATGAAGAATTATTAACATTATTAGATTTAGCGAAACAAGGCTGTAATCAAATTTTCATCACTCAACGCGAGGCGCTAGGCTTATAGACACAGTTTATAGGGATTAAAAAATGGAACAATATAAACGCGATTTTATCGAATTTGCTTTAAGCAGAAATGTATTGAAATTCGGAGAATTTACTTTGAAATCGGGGCGTAAAAGTCCGTATTTTTTCAATGCGGGTTTATTCAATACGGGGGCAGATTTAGCGCGTTTAGGTGAGTTCTATGCTGCGGCAATTCAGGCAAGTGCGGTAGATTTTGATGTTGTTTTTGGCCCGGCTTACAAAGGTATTCCAATTGGCACTTCAGTTTCGGTGGCGTTATTTAATCGTTATGGTATTGATAAACCCGTGTGTTTTAATCGCAAAGAAGTTAAAGATCACGGAGAGGGCGGCAATTTAATTGGTAGCCCATTGCAAGGAAAAATTTTGCTTGTGGATGACGTGATTACGGCTGGTACTGCGATCCGTGAATCTATGGAATTAATTAGTGCAAATGAGGCAGAGCTTGCGGCAGTATTGATCGCCTTAAACCGTAAAGAACGAGGAAAAGGCGAGCTTTCTGCAATTCAAGAAGTTGAACGTGATTATCAATGCCAAGTGCTATCAATTATTGATTTAGATGATTTGATGCAATTTATCGAACAAGATCCTCGATACAGTAGCCATTTGCCAGAAATGCGTGCTTATCGTGCCGAATTTGGCGTATAAAACTTGAGAAATAAATTTTTGTCATCATTATAAATAACATTATAAAAATAACCGCACTTTGACTTAACAGGGGAAAGAATGGGATTTATTGGAAAAATTATAGGTGTATTTTTAGGTTGGAAAGTTGGTGGATTTTTTGGTGCGATTGCTGGGCTCATTTTAGGTTCTATTGCAGATAAAAAATTGTATGAGCTTGGTTCGGTAAGTTCCAGTTTCTTTAAAAAGAAAACAACGCGTCAAGACTTGTTTATGCAAACCACCTTTGCGGTGCTAGGACATTTAAGTAAATCGAAAGGGCGTGTAACAGAAGAAGATATTCAATTAGCTAATCAATTAATGATTCAGCTTAAATTGGATGATGCGGGGCGTAAATTAGCGCAGGATGCGTTTCGTCGTGGTAAAGAATCTGATTTCCCGATTCGTCAAGTTATCCGTGAATTTCGCATTGGTTGTGGGCAACGTGCTGATTTATTGCGAATGTTTTTACAAGTACAAGTTCAAGCGGCTTTTGCCGATTCAGAACTTCACGAAAATGAGAAAGAAGTACTTTATGTGATCGCTGAAGAGCTTGGTCTTTCTCGTATGCAATTTGAACAAATGATTGCGATGGAAATGGCTGCTCGAGCTTTTACTCAAGGCGGTTTCTATCAGCAATATCAACAAGGTGCCTATCAAGGTGGCTACCAATATCAGCAACAAAATAGTGGTGGTTACCAACATGCTTCTGGTCCAACTTTAAATGATGCCTATAAAGTATTGGGTGTGACTGAGTCCGACGAGCAAAACACGGTTAAGCGTGCTTATCGTCGTTTAATGAATGAACACCATCCAGATAAACTCGTGGCAAAAGGGTTACCTCCAGAAATGATGGAAATGGCAAAAGAAAAAACTCAACAGATTCAAGCCGCTTACGATTTAATTTGTAAAGCAAAAGGCTGGAAATAGTGCGTGTTATTCTTGCGCCTATGCAAGGGGTTCTAGATCCCTTTGTGCGTCAACTTCTCACCGAAGTGAATGACTACGATTTATGTATAACAGAATTTGTTCGCGTAGTTGATCAACTTCTCCCTGAAAAAGTATTTTATCGTTTATGCCCTGAATTAAAAAATCAGGGCTTTACTTCTTCTGGCACGCCTGTGCGAGTGCAGTTGCTAGGGCAGCATCCAGAATGCCTTGCTGAAAATGCGATTCGTGCAATCGAGCTTGGTTCTCATGGCATTGATTTAAATTGTGGTTGCCCTTCTAAAACAGTGAATGGCAGTAATGGCGGTGCGGCATTATTGAAACAGCCTGAATTGATTTATCGTGCCACTCAAGCCTTACGCAGAGCCGTGCCAAGTGAATTCCCTATTAGTGTAAAAGTGCGGTTAGGCTGGGATGATATTTCTCAAGCTTTTGAAATCGCTGATGCGGTAGAGCAGGGGGGAGCAACAGAAATTATAGTCCATGGACGCACAAAAGCTGATGGTTATCGTGCAGATCGAATTAATTGGAAAAAAATTGGTGAAGTCCGAGAGCGTTTATCCATTCCTGTTATTGCTAACGGAGAAATTTGGCATTGGCAAGATGGTCAAGATTGCTTATCTCAAACAGGCTGCCAGGATTTAATGGTGGGACGAGGCGCGTTGAATATTCCGAATTTAAGTCATGTTCTGAAATCAAATGCAGAAAAAATGCCTTGGTGCGAGATTCAAAAAATCTTGCAAAAATATGCTAATGTTGAAAATGAATATGACAGTGGCTTTTATCATGTGGCACGAATTAAACAGTGGTTATGTTATTTGAATAAGGAATATGATGAAGCGAACCAAGTGTTTGATAAGATTAAGGCTTGCCACATATTGAGAGACTTTCAGGAAATCCTTAGTCATATCACGTAAATATAAAGGCGGTAAAATTGAAAAGATTTTACCGCACATTTTTTATCTGTTGTTTTCTAATAATGTTTTCACACCGTTATCATTAATAAATTTTTCATATCCTGATGCAATTAATCTATAGGTTTGGCTTGTGATCATTTCCCGTGGAGAACTTTCAAATTTTGATACAGTCACTATAGTCGGGGAGTAATCTTTGTCCCATACGATTTCCCCATTCTTTAAGAGCTTATAGTTAATAGTATAACTAAAATCAACACTGTATCCTAAATCATCAATTTTTAATTTTTTTACATTTCCCAAAATTGTTAATTTACCTATACCAACCTTGATTCCAGTCATCGATAACTCTTTTGCAGTAAAGTGTTTAACCATTTCTCCAATGCTTTGATCAAAATAGATCGTTCCCATAGCAGTATTTTCTGGTTGGCTTTCTCTAACTTTACCTAATTTAGCTGGTTCATAAGAGAATTCACCCAAAACTATAGATGAGTCTATTTTAGTGTAGTTTTGAGATTTATAAACATCTTCTCGTTGGGTTGTATTAACCGTAGCAGAACACCCTGTAATGAATAATATAATACTTAACGATAAAATTGAGATGAATTTTTTCATATTAATTTCCTTAAATGAAAATTGGTTCTAAATAATTGCTATGTTATATTTAGATAAAATTTAATCCAGTCACTCTAAGAGCTATTTAAAACGCTTAAAGAGTTAAAATATGACTTTAGGTGAATTATGGAATTATCAGAAAAAATAAAAATTATGCGTGACATGAATCATTGGACACAGGAGGATGTAGCTGAAAAATTGGGTATGTCCACAACAGGTTATGCAAAAATTGAATGTGGGCAAACGAAAGTTAGTGTAGAAAAATTGAAGCAAATTGCGCAAATTTTTAATATCAATATTGCACAACTTTTAGATGATGAGCGTTTTGTGATTTGTTCAATAGGAGATAATCATTCTAATTACAATAATTATTTTGGTACAAGTGAGAAACTTGCTGTTGAAAACGAGAAATTAAAGGAATTGCTTGCCGCGAAAGAAAATGAAATCAAAGCGTTAAAGAAGGTGATTTCATTGTTAGAAACTAAGGGCTGAATTGAAATCAATAAAAACCTGCTAATCAGCAGGTTTTCTTTTTCTAAATTATTTAAAAACTCACCGCACTTTTTAATTTTTTCAGTGCATTGGTTTCTAATTGACGAATACGTTCCGCAGAGACATTATATTTTGCTGCCAAATCGTGTAATGTAGCTTTGTTATCATCTAACCAACGAGCTTTGATAATATCCTGACTACGCGCATCCAGACTTTGTAACGCTGCACCTAATTGCTCGGTTGCTTGGCTTTCAAAGTTTTCATTTTCAAGCTCTGCTGCGAAATTGGAACTTTTATCTTCCAAATAAAGGGCGGGAGAATAAGTCTCTGTTTCTGCATCATCAGTAGGTAAATCAAAACCTACATCCGCACCGCTCATACGTGATTCCATTTCGATCACATCTTCTTTGGAAACACCCAATTCATTTGCAACGAGATCAACTTCATTTTCATTGAACCAGCCTAAACGTTGTTTAGTTTTGCGTAGGTTGAAAAATAATTTACGTTGAGCTTTTGTGGTCGCTACTTTTACGATACGCCAGTTACGAAGAACATATTCGTGGATCTCAGCTTTAATCCAATGCACGGCGAATGACACCAAACGTACACCAACTTCAGGGTTAAAACGTTTAACAGCTTTCATTAAGCCGATATTACCTTCTTGGATTAAGTCAGCTTGTGGCAAACCATAGCCAGAATAGCCACGTGCAACATGGATCACGAAGCGAAGATGCGACAAAATGAGTTTTTTCGCAGCATCTAAATCCTCGTGATAATACAAACGTTCTGCCAATTCCTTTTCTTCCTCTGCGGTCAGCATCGGATATTCATTTGCCGCACGAATATAACCTTCGATACTGCCTTGAGGAACTAACATCATTTGTGTTTCTTTATCCATTGTTTCCCTTCTTTATTTTGGCTTTTGCCAATCAATGTGCTTAGTTATAGCACAATAAGTTATCTTATTGAACCAATTTGTTAATAAGACAGGTTTTATCAATCAAAAGTTCAATTATTCTAAATAATTCTGATTAATTAGCAAAGTGGAATCAGGGTTAAATTAAGATTTTCATTAATTACTTTAAATAGTAAATCAATGTTCGGATGCTTGCCTGGATTCGCTTTAGCATCTTCTACGTGTTCTGCAAACCATTCAACACCTTGTTGTGCGGAAGTGCGGTTTAATTTCCCGTTAAATTTTTTAGCCAATGCATTATAAAGGCGAAGAGAACCTAATTTACCGGGTATGGCTGGAATGTTGTGGATAATAGTCTCACCATCCATCACATTTAAACCGGTTAAATGCTCGATTGTGGGTAAGGTTTCTAAAATTTCTTTAAAGCTCATGATTTATTTCCTTAATCTATATAAATTATGCGATAGTTTGCTCACTATTTACTTCGCCAGTTGCACCGATAAATCGTACTTCAGGCTGTAAATATACACCGAATTTTTCTGCAACAGTTTGGCGAACGTGATGGGCGAGTTTGACTACGTCTTGTCCTGTTGCCCCGCTTTTGTTAATTAACACTAATGCTTGTTTTTCATGAACGGCTGCGCCACCAATTTGAAAACCTTTAAGATTGCATTGATCAATCAGCCAGCCTGCTGCTAATTTCACTGAGTCATCTGCCTGCGGAAAGTGCGGCAGATTTTCGTGATGCTTTTTGATTTCATCAAAATGTTCTGAACTGACAACTGGATTTTTAAAGAAACTCCCCGCATTACCAAATTCATTTGGATTAGGTAATTTACTTCGGCGGATATGACAGATTTCATCAAAAATTTGTTTAGCGGTGACAGTTTTGGGAGCGAACTCTACAAGCGAACCATACTTTAGAATAGGCTGCCAATTTTTTGTGAGCTTTAACCCAACCGCTGTAATCACATAACCTTGTTGATAACGATGTTTGAAAATACTTTCACGATAACCAAATTCGCATTGTTCTGTGTCAAGTCGGAAGGTGTCATTCGTGTTTAAATTAAGTACATCCACATAATCGCATACGTCTTTAAATTCAATACCGTATGCACCAATATTTTGAATGGATGCAGAGCCAGCACATCCAGGAATCAGAGCCAGATTTTCTAATCCATAAATACCATTGTTAATAGACCACTCCACTAATTCATGCCAATTTTCACCGCCATTCACATGCAGGTAGTGAAAATCAGAATCCTGTTGGTGAGTAATGCCCATTAAACGATTTAAAATCACCACCCCATTAAAATCATCTAGAAATAGCATATTACTGCCTTGACCTAGAAAAAGTGCGGGTAAATTTTCCGCTTTTGAATGAGCCCATGCTTGTTGCAGTTGTTCAATGCTATGAGCTTCAATAATTTCACGAGCATTAGCATGAATATGGAAAGTGTGAAAAGGTTGTAAATTTTGCATTTAAAATACCATTGTCGGGAGCATAAAAAATTTATCTTTTATACCAGTTGCTATGAATCATTATATCCACCGTAATCAACATAAAGCGTGTGGAAGCGTGATTTTCACCTGTGTACCGCCTTGTTCGCGACGGATGATGTTAAATTCTGCGTTAAGTTGGCGACTACGTTCAGTCATAATATTTAACCCGTAATGACCTTCAGGCTCTTCAAGGTTTTGAATACCAATACCATTATCTTCAACTAAAATTTCGTATTCGCCTTCTGCATTAATTTTGGCGCTAATTTCAATTGCTGTGCCTTGAGAATGTTTGATCGCATTGGTGGTGGCTTCACGTACAATTTGTAGCACATGAACCAGTTGTTGTGGGTTCAAACTTTGTGATGGCAATTGGCAATTAACGTTCATTTGCATCGTTGTTTGTGAACGTAATGAGTCAATCACTTGTTCTAGCGCAAGCTGTAAATTAGCTTCTTGTATAGTTAAACGGAAAGTGGCTAAAAGCTCGCGTAATTGTGCATATCCACTCGAAAGAGCCTGTTCGAAATCACGAATAATGACCAAACTTTGTTCTTTGGATGAATCACCTTCTTTCTTCAAGTTATGTTTAAGTAATGTAAGCTGGATCTGTAAAAATGATAGCACTTGAGCCAACGAGTCATGCAATTCTCGCGCGATAATTGACCGCTCTTCCATCAATAAGAGCTGTTCTTGTTGACGTAAACTTTTTTGGAAATAAAGGGCTCGTGCAAGCATTTGAGCAAGGTTTTGCATCATTCTCGGATCGGGGCAAGGCAATCCTGCTTGCCAAGAGAGCGCACCGAATTCTTCGTTATCGACTGAAAGTATCTCAGTTTGTAAAGAGCAGTCTAAATCTTGAGTACCAAAAGCAATATCCCAATGCTCTGCACCCATAACTTCAACTTTAATATATTTCAAATTCTCGCTGACCAGAATGTGGTCAAGCACTTGGCTTAATACTTTATCGTTGATCGTGTTGGCATTAAGAATTTGAGAACTTTGATAAAGGGTCGTCAAAGAGTGGTTGGTTTGGCGTAACTTTTGTGTTTTTTCGTTTACTGTTTCTTCCAAACGTGAATAAAGCTGCCCAAGCTCCGTGGACATTTGTGTAAAAATACGCGCCAATGTACCGAGTTCATTTTGTTTTGTTGTATCAAGCGGAATGTGATTAAATTGACGCGTTTGCACTTGCATACTGGCTTTCGTCATTAAGTGCAGTGGTTTTACGACTTCTCGCTGTGTGTACCAAATCACATAAGACACCATGACTAAAATTAACAACATCGCGAAAAAGAGCACCGATACGCCCAAAATCCATTTTTGTTCACTGAAACGTTGTAGCTCAAACACAAAATAATCAACATCTGCCACATAGTCAGTGAGTTGATTGCTATAATTTTTTACATCGTGTTGGCGCGCATATTTTTCCATGTTCGTCCAACGTTGCAAAATGTTTTGATAGGAATGTTTTAATACATTAGGTGTGAAAAATTGATTTTGGACTTCCAATAAAGCAGATGAATGAAGGCTTATATGATAACGACGTAAGTTCGTTTCCACACTTTCTGGTTGTTCTTGCATTTCATAGAGCAGGCGATAACTTTGCATCCGCAAAGATCCTGAAATATTAATGGCTTCTGCGTCATATTTATTACTGCTCATAATTGCCAAACTTAGCGAGCTAATCACGCCAGCAACAATGAGAATGATGAATAAATATTTAGCAATACGAGTGGAAACTGAACGTTTAGTATGCACAGGAAACTCCAGTGGAAATTTAGAAAAGTGCGGTGAATTTTTTATTTCTTTTTAAATTTAGCCCAAACTTTATCTTCTTGACCGCGCCATAAACGTTGAACATTATCGTGATGACGATAAATTAATAGACAACAGACCAAGGCAACGGGAAAAGTAAATTCCGGTTTAAACCACCACACATAAAAAGGCACAAGTAAAGCAGAAATAACCGCACTTAATGAAGAATAACCGCTGATAAGAAAAACGAAGACCCAAGTGCCTAATGTAGAGCCTGCTACAGCCCAAGAAATTGGTGCGATTGCACCGAAAGCGGTTGCGACGCCTTTGCCGCCTTTGAATTGGAAGAAAATGGGGAAAATGTGCCCCAAGCAAGCACCTAGTGCTACCATACCTAATTCAAATTGTGTGAGTCCTAAATAGTAACCAACCCATACTGGTGTCATGCCTTTTAAAATATCAATAATCAGTACTGCGAGAGCAGACCAACGGCCTCCGATACGAAGCACATTTGTCGCACCTGGATTGTTTGATCCATTTTGACGAGGATCTGGCAAGCCTGCAACGCGACAAATTAGAATAGCACTGGAAATAGAGCTTAAAAGATAGGCACAAAGCATATAAAAAAGGGCAAAAAGGCTCATTTTGTACTCCAGCAAGAAAAATTATTCGTTATTCTACCCAAAGTTGATAGTATACGCCTACAATAATTTTAGAGGAAATCTTATGGATCGTGTTTTTATTGAAGAATTGACTGTTTTTGCTCAAATTGGCGTATATGATTGGGAACAGAAAATTAAGCAAAAGCTTGTGTTTGATTTGGAAATGGCTTGGGATTGTAAACAAGCGGCGGAAACGGATGATGTTGGATATTGTTTGAATTATGCTGAAGTGAGCCAAGTGATAATTGATTATGTGGAAAGTAAACCTTTCTTGTTGATTGAGCGAGTGGCTTATGAAGTGGCGGATTTGCTTGAGTCGCGTTATAAACTTCAAGGATTAAAAATTAAATTGAGTAAACCGAAAGCCGTAGCGCAAGCTCGAAATGTTGGTGTATTGATTGTACGTGGATGTTTAAAATAATGTGAAATTTTCGTAAAAATTTGTCGGCTTTTTAAACGAAATTGACTAAAATAGTCATGAGTTTTTACTGCAATAAAGGAGATTGCAATGAATATGAAAACCTTATTAGCACTAGCGGTTAGTGCGGTATGTTCAGTTGGTGTTGCCCAAGCACATGAGCATAATCATGATCACAATATGGCACCCAAAGGTGCTTCTATTGAAGTGAAAGTGCAACAACTTGATCCAGTAAACGGTAACAAAGATGTAGGTACAGTGACTATTACTGAATCTAACTATGGCCTTGTGTTTACCCCTAATTTACAAGGATTAAGCGAAGGCTTACATGGTTTCCACATCCATGAAAACCCAAGCTGTGAGCCAAAAGAAAAAGAGGGTAAATTGACAGCAGGTTTAGGCGCTGGTGGTCACTGGGATCCTAAAAGTGCAAAACAACATGGTTATCCATGGCAAGATGATGCACACTTAGGTGATTTACCTGCATTAACTGTATTATATGATGGCACTGCAACTAATCCTGTTTTAGCACCACGTCTTAAACATTTAGATGATGTTCGCGGTCACTCTATTATGATCCATGCTGGTGGTGATAACCACTCTGATCATCCAGCTCCACTTGGCGGTGGCGGCCCACGTATGGCATGTGGCGTGATTAAATAATTCGATTGTTCGAAACGAAAAGTGCGGTGAATTTTCACCGCACTTTTTTATGGTATTCTCCGACTGCCAAGGCTCTCACTGTTTCTTTCAATTTCTTTACTTTCTTGTTCATTTAAAATTTCATAAACGTGATATGAATTAATAATCTCATAATCTTTTCCTGCATGAGCTACAAACTTACTTGAACTTACATGTTCGTAACAAGTTTTAAAAAACCATGCCTCATCACAATATATACTTTTTGTATTTGGTAAGATTACTTCACTCTCAGCTGGTATAATAAATTCCCGATAACTTTTTTCTGCATATTTTTTGTAAAGCTTAGGTTTATTTGGCATGCCAAGAGAAATAATCTCCTTATCTGCTACATATCCATCAAGTAGAAATACTTTAAAGCCATATTCTTTATATTTTCCATTCTCTACTACTTTGAAATTCGTATATGATTGTCGTTGCTCCCCTTTTTCTCGTTCGAGAATGACTCTAATTCTTACATGTTTTTGTGGGTTGTATTGAGTTATAGGTGGTCTAGTTACAATTTGAGTACAGCCAATGATAAGAAAGCTTAAAAATAAAATGAGATAATTTTTCATACTTTTTAGATAAGTGTATAATTTATTTAACCACTTCCGCCGTATATTCCAATTTATGAATTGCATTAATCAATTGCTCATCAGGAACTTTTGGATCTTCTACAACAGTCACAGTCCTATCTTTAATGGAGGCTTTAGTGGAAATCACGCCATCAATATTTCGTAGCTCTTTATTCACTAAATAAGCGCAAAGCTGGCAATTCATTTCTTTTACTTTTAGCACAATTTGTTTGGTTTCATTCGCATGGGCGAAAGAAATAGCAAACAGAGAAAGCAAAAGTACGGTACATAATTTCTTCATTTTTATTCCTAATTAGCTAATTCTAAAATCCAAGGCAAAATTGTCGGATAGGTTAAGAAAAAAATCATCATGATAAATACAATCCAATATAAAACGATGAGTTTTTTACGGGAAATATATTTGCTACAAATGATTTTTTGGAAAACATCAACAGCCAAAATCCATAGGCGAAGGCGCATAATGAAACGATAAGCATAGGAATACGCAAATAATCATATTCGCCTAAGCCGATCAACCAAGTGGACGACACACCAAATACTAAATAAATTAATGGTGCGATGCAGCACAAGGTTGATGCCACCGCAGCGCTAAGTGCGGTGGCTATGGCAACTCAAAAGGATTTATTAGAGTTTTTTAGAGACGTAGTCATATTTAAATTCTTTTGGATCAAAGGAATTTAACGGATCACCACCCACTTCTGCATACGGGTAGCAGAAGTTATTGATTGGAGCCAGTTCTGGTTGTGGATATAAATCGAAATCACGGGCATGATTCAATCCGACCCAGTTTGCTTCCCAGTTACCAAACAAATATTTTGCTACGGCTTGTGTATCTTTATCTTCAATAGATTTTTTCTCTGCTAAACGCATTTTGGCAACGTCTGCGGAATCAACTGGTACCCATCCAAACCCTGCAAGGTAGAATTCAGCACGGCAGTGCTGACCGCCACTTACGTTTGCGATGCCTTGTTCATTTGCACTACCGAAAGCACCTTTGGAATATTTGCCCATTTTCTCTGCCGCACCTAAGCGAATATCAAAAATTTCACGGGCTGGGATGCCTGCCGCACGAGCAAGCGCCACAAATACAGAGTTAATATCGGTACATTTACCTTTTAATACGTCAGTGGTAAGAATTTTTTCTACATCGCCGTCACCACAACCTAAAACAGAATTATCACGTTCCATATTGTTGACGATCCATTGGTGAATCAACTCAGCTTTTTTTAATGGATTGGTTTCTTTACCTACGATTTTGTCAGCAAATTCTTTCACAATGCCATCAGTTTTAATGTGTTGAGTAGCTTTTAAGTACTCCTGTACATCCACGGAATACTGAATATCTTTTGGCGGAGTATAATTCTCTAAAGCACCTTTCACCATCGGTTCACGGTCTTTTGTTTCAATGACCATAGTGACTTTTAAATCACGTTTTTGTGCATCTTTATCCCAAGTGGCAAATAAGGTTTTCGCACCGTATTTATTGTTTTCTGTTACATAGGCGTTCATGTAATTACCTTCAAAGTGAATCGATTTCACTTGTTGGTATTCTCCATTAAATGGCAATGGAACCCATAAATTGGTTTGTCCTTGCGAGCCTTTTGGCGCGACCAAATCGTAGGTTTGAGTGAATTCATACAGATGAGAATCAGTATTGTAGTTTGGGGTGTTGGTATTGGCATAAGCCATTGAACACGCGGAAAGCACCGCTGTGGCGATAAGTTTCCTCATGAAAAGATCCTTCTAGTTAGTTAACAGTTAAAACTTAACACATTAGATAAACTAATTGTGGATGAACCCATAGTAAAAGATTTTTAAAGATGAATTCAATTGATGATTTAGACAAAGTAATAACTAAATGATTAATAATAGTTATCATTATTTCACTTTGATTTTAATCATCTTTTTGCGATTTTTTTATTACCTATTTTTAATTATGTGATCTAACGCAAACTTTCATTTTTTAAAAGATGATTGAATCAACGCTCTTTAGTTATTACTCAATCTGACTGTGGGGGAATGATACTATGGGTAATTTTGATCAAATGAGTCGCCGAAATTTTATTAAAGCATCATCAGCAGGTGCAGCGATTGCGGCGGCAGATATTACCTTGCCTTTTAATGCCATGGCGGCAGAAACGCCTGTTGCAGCGGAAAGCAGTGAAGAAAAAATTGTTTGGAGTGCTTGCACGGTAAACTGCGGTAGCCGTTGTCCATTACGTATGCATGTAAAAGACAATCGCATTACTTATGTAGAAACCGATAATACCGGCACCGAAACCTATAATCTGGATCATCAAGTTCGTGCTTGCTTACGGGGACGTTCTATGCGTCGCCGTGTATATAATCCTAACCGTTTGAAATACCCAATGAAACGCGTAGGGAAACGCGGTGAAGGTAAATTCAAACGTATTAGTTGGGATGAAGCCTTAACTGAAATTGCCGATGCACTCAAACGTAATATCGAAAAATACGGCAATGAATCTGTTTATTTGAACTACGGCACAGGTACGCTTGGTGGCACAATGGCGAAATCTTGGCCGCCTGCCTCCACCATGGTGGCGCGGTTTATGAACTGTATTGGTGGTTATTTAAATCATTATGGTGATTACAGCACCGCTCAAATTGCTGTCGGTTTAGATTATACCTATGGGGGTGGTTGGGCATTGGGAAATGGAATGGCTGACATTGAAAACACCAAATTAATAGTGTTATTCGGTAATAATCCTGCAGAAACTCGTATGAGTGGAGGTGGTTTAACTTATTGTATTGAACAAGCCAAAGCTCGTTCCAATGCCAAAATGATTATTATTGATCCTCGTTATAATGATACGGGGGCAGGGCGTGAAGATGAATGGATTCCGATTCGTCCCGGCACAGATGCAGCTCTCGTTTCTGCGTTAGCTTATGTAATGATTAAAGAAGATCTCGTGGATCAACCTTTCTTAGATAAATATTGCGTAGGTTATGACGAAAAAATTTTACCAGCAGGTGCACCCAAAAATGGCCATTACAAAGCCTATATCTTAGGTGAAGGCGATGATGGTATTGCTAAAACACCAGAATGGGCAGCAAAAATCACTGGTATTCCGGCTGATCGCATTATTAAACTTGCACGTGAAATCGGCGGTACAAAACCGGCATTTATTGCTCAAGGCTGGGGGCCACAACGCCGCAGTAATGGTGAATTAATTTCGCGCGCCATTGCTATGTTGCCAATTTTAACCGGTAACGTGGGTATTCATGGCGGGAATACCGGTGCGCGTGAAAGTGCTTATAGCATTCCTTTTGTACGTATGCCAACATTAAAAAACCCAGTAAAAGCTAGTATTCCAATGTTTTTGTGGACAGATGCAATTATTCGCGGCACGGAAATGACCGCACTTACAGATGGTATTCGTGGCGTTGATAAGTTATCTGCACCAATTAAAGTGATTTGGAACTATGCAAGTAACTGTTTGATTAATCAGCACGCACAAATCAATCGTACTCACGATATTCTACAAGATGATACCCAATGTGAAATGATCATTACCATCGATAATCATATGACATCTACTGCAAAATATAGTGATATTTTATTACCAGATTGTACTGCATCAGAACAAATGGATTTCGCTTTAGATGCCTTTGTATCCAATATGGCATATGTCATTTTTGCAGATCAAGTGATCAAACCATCTTTTGAATGCAGACCTATTTACGATATGTTGAGTGATTTAGCTGAGAAAATGGGCGTAAAGGAAAAATTTACTGAAGGACGAACACAAGAGGAATGGTTACGCCACATTTATGCACAATCTCGAGAAAAATTGCCTGAATTGCCAACTTTTGAAGAGTTTAGACAACAAGGTATTTTTAAAAAGGTTGATCCTAATGGTTTTAAAGTCGCATATAAAGATTTCCGTGATAATCCAGAGGCGCATCCACTTAAAACGCCATCAGGTAAAATTGAAATTTACTCTTCTCGCTTAGCTGAAATAGCAAAAACTTGGAAATTAGCAAAAGATGAAGTAATTCATCCTTTACCAATTCACGCCCAAAGTTTTGAGCATTACGGCGATCCATTAATGGAAAAATATCCGTTACAACTTAGCGGTTTCCACTATAAAGCAAGAACGCACTCCACTTATGGAAACGTGGATGTGCTAAAAGCCACGAACCTACAAGAAGTGTGGATGAACCCAATTGATGCCGCGCCACGCAATATTAAAAATGGCGATATGATTCGTATCTTTAATGATCGCGGTGAAGTGCGCATTAATGTTAAAGTTACTCCACGTATTATTCCAGGTGTCGTCGCCTTGAGTGAAGGGGCATGGTATGCACCTGATAAAGATCGTATCGATCATTCAGGTTGTATTAATGTACTCACCACTCAACGCCCATCGCCACTAGCGAAAGGCAATCCGCAACATTCTAATTTAGTTCAAGTGGAACGCTTGTAGGGAATAGATTATGGAACAATATGGTTTTTATTTTAATTCTGAACGCTGTACAGGCTGCAAAACTTGCGAATTAGCCTGTAAAGATTACAAAGACTTAGGCACGGATGTAAATTTCCGCCGTATTTATGAATATACAGGCGGCAACTGGAACCAACAAGCAGACGGTTGCTGGCATCAAGATGTGTTCGCTTATTATATGTCGATTTCGTGCAACCACTGCGCAGCTCCGGCTTGTACCAAGGTTTGCCCAACAGGTGCAATGCACAAAAACGAAGATGGTTTCGTGATTGTAAATGAAGAAACCTGTATCGGTTGCCGTTATTGCCATATGGCATGCCCTTACGATGCACCGCAATTCGATGCGCAAAAAGGCCATATGACAAAATGTGATGGCTGTTATTCTAGAGTGAAATCCGGTCAAAAACCGATTTGTGTGGATGCTTGCCCATTACGCGCATTAGATTTTGCGCCAATTGATGAACTTCGTGCAAAATATGGCGAACAAGCCGCTATCGCTCCATTGCCACCGGCAGATATCACGCATCCAAATTTAGTGGTGAAACCGAATAAAAATGCCCGCCCAAGTGGCGATACCACTGGGTTCTTAGGCAACCCAAGAGAGGTGTAAGATGAACGCAGGATTACATGAACTTCCATTAGTTTTTTTCACTGTATTGGCGCAAAGTGCGGTCGGTGTGTGGCTTGTTTTTACTTTTGTGCTACTTGGCGAAAAAAATGAGAAAAGCTGCACTTACATCCACAAAGCCATGTTTGTGGTGTTAGCGTGTTTAGGTTTAGGTTTTATCGCCTCAATTATGCACCTTGGTACACCGGCTCGTGCGTTTAATTCATTAAATCGCGTGGGCGAATCCATGATGAGTAACGAAATTGCCGCAGGTGCCATTTTCTTTGCGCTTGCCGGTTTCTATTGGCTAATTGCTATCACAGGTAAAATGCCGTCGGCGCTTGGTAATTTATGGCTAATTTTAACCGCACTTGTGGGCGTGGTATTTATGTATGTGATGAATCAGGTTTATCACATCGCCAGCGTACCAACATGGAACACGCCATTAACATCTTGGGCGTTCTATCTTACTGTTGCATTAGACGGTTTAGCGTTATCTTATGCATTATTAATGCCGAACAAACAACGCGATTATCAAATTAATCTTGTGCCAAGCCTCTTTGCCCTTGCTGTATTATTCGCAGCCGTGGTTGCAGTATATCAAGGCTTTAGCTTGCAAGGCATTCATAGTTCTATCCAAAATGCCGCTGCACTTGTGCCGGGTTACGCTATGATGACAGCTGTTCGTTTATGCTTATTAGCCATTGCTACCTTCCTTTTATTCCGTGCGAAAAATGCAGGATTATTAGCTTGCGCAGTCATTTTAACCTTAGCTGCAGAAGGCATTGGTCGTGTGTTGTTTTATGGATTACATATGACTTATGGAATGGCCATTGCAGGGTAAATTATATGTATGGGCGTATGCGATACGCCCCTACGCTACAACCAATCACTAAATTAATAAATACCAAAGTGCGGTCATTTTTTTCGGAGATTTTATGCAAAACACCTTTCAACAGATTTCCCTTTACGGGCGCTTGCTCGGCGCGGCTTTTTATTATGAACCGAGCGATTCATGTCTTGCCGATATTTTAGATTTTTTTCGGCAATCCACTTGGGCGCAAGAATGGGAAATTGAATGGGATGAAAAAACTCGTGAAAAAACAACCGCACTTATTGCACAAAGCTTAAATCAAGATCTGAACGATCAATACCAACGCCTATTTATCGGCCCAAACGAATTGCTTGCACCGCCTTGGGGTTCTGTTTATTTAGATCCTGAATGTGTGATTTTTGGTAATTCTTTACTGGCATTGCGCGATTTTCTCCGTCATCATCAAATTTCTTTTCAAGCCGAACAAGATGAACCGGAAGATCATATCGGATTAATGCTAATGCTGACCGCTTATCTTGCAGAAAATCGACCGCACTTAGTGGTAGAATTTCTGCGTGAGCACTTCCTGACTTGGGCAAACCATTTTTTAACGCAGCTAGCGAACGCTGAAAATACGCCGTTCTATCAAGGGCTTGCCTTACTCACCGCACAAACCTTGCAGCAGTGGCAAGCTAATTTGCATATTGATGTGCCAAACGTTAGATTCTATCGATAATGAAAAACGAAGCCTATTATCAGGCTTATCTAAGCCACAACCAGATTTCCCGCCGCGGATTATTTCGCAGTTTATTTACCGCGAAAAAAACTGTTGTGTCTGAAAAAAATTTACCACGCCCACCTTTTGCAGCGAAAGAAGATTTATTTTCCGCAGTCTGTAACGGTTGCGGAGAATGTATATTAGCTTGCCCTAACAATTTAATACGCTTAGTACAAAATCAAGCTGTACTTGAAATTGACTATGCCCCCTGTGACTTATGTGGCAAATGCGCAGAAGTCTGTTCTACTCACGCACTTCACTCTCATTTCTCGGCAGATACCCTACTCCGCCCAAACTTTTCTTCCAAGTGCTTAATCAAGCAAAATCAACGTTGCACCGATTGCCAAACCGCTTGCCCACAACAAGCGATTTCCAGCATGTTAGAAATTGATAATGAACGTTGCAACGGATGCGGAGAATGTAAAATTATCTGTTTTGTCGCAGCCATTACATTTAAATAAAAACCTTTATTTTCCACCGTACTTTCCTTCTAACATTTGACACCCCTAGCCCTTACACCTATTATTCCTTCGTTATTTATTAATATTTATGGAATAAAATAATTATGGTGAATAAAACCGCTCAACTTAAACAAGCTCTAGAAAATCGTATTCTCATTTTAGACGGTGCGATGGGGACGATGATCCAAAAATATAAACTCACCGAAGCAGATTTTCGCGGCGAGCGGTTTAAGGAAAGTGCGGTCGATTTACGCGGTAATAATGACTTACTGACATTGACTCAGCCACTGCTAATTTCCGCTATTCATGAGAAATATTTAGCAGCGGGTGCAGATATTATTGAAACCAATACTTTTAGTTCAACTACGATTGCTCAATCGGATTACGACTTGCAATCTATTGCTTATGAACTCAATTTTGTTGGCACAAAATTAGCTCGTTTGGCAGCAGATAAATATAGCACGCCAGAAAAACCTCGCTTTGTCGCGGGCGTTTTAGGTCCAACAAACCGTACAGCCTCCATTTCACCCGATGTAAATGATCCTGGTTTCCGTAATGTGACTTTTATGGAATTAGTGGATGCTTATGCCCAAGCAACAAAAGGCTTAATCGAAGGTGGGGCGGATTTAATTATGATCGAAACCATTTTCGACACGCTTAACGCGAAAGCGGCCGTTTTCGCCATTGAAAGTGTATTCGAAGAATTAGGCGTGGAATTGCCAATCATGATTTCTGGCACCATTACCGATGCTTCAGGGCGTACCCTTTCTGGGCAAACTACTGAGGCTTTCTATAACTCCCTCCGTCATGTAAAACCACTCACTTTCGGTTTGAACTGCGCGTTAGGTCCAAAAGAATTACGCCAATATGTAGAACAGCTTTCAAAAATCAGTGAAACCTATGTTTCTGTGCATCCGAATGCGGGCTTGCCAAATGCTTTTGGTGGTTATGATTTAGGGGCAGAAGAGATGGCCGCTCACTTAAAAGAGTGGGCAGAAAGTGGTTTTGTGAACATTATCGGCGGTTGTTGCGGCACCACACCGGAACACATTAAAGCCTTTGCTGAAGCGGTAGAAAACATCCCACCACGCAAATTACCGCAAATTAAAACCGCAATGCGTTTGTCAGGCTTAGAGCCACTCAATATTGATGATGAAAGCCTATTCGTGAACGTGGGCGAACGAAATAACGTGACGGGTTCCGCGAAATTTAAACGTTTAATCAAAGAAGACAAATTTGCAGAAGCTATTGAAATTGCCATCGACCAAGTAGAAAACGGCGCGCAAGTGATCGATGTGAACATGGACGAAGCCTTGCTCGACGGCAAAAAATGCATGACCCGTTTCCTCAACATTATGGCAACCGAACCCGATGCAGCCAAAGTGCCGGTGATGATCGACTCCTCCAAATGGGAAGTGATTGAGGCAGGTTTGCAATCTGTACAAGGTAAACCAATCGTTAACTCTATTTCTTTAAAAGAGGGCGAGGAAAAATTTATTCATCAGGCTAAATTGGTGCGTAAATACGGTTCGGCCGTTGTGGTAATGGCATTTGATGAAGTGGGGCAGGCTGATACCGAAGAGCGTAAAGTAGAAATTTGTACTCGTGCCTATAACATCTTAGTCAATCAAGTAGGCTTCCCGCCAGAAGACATTATTTTTGACCCGAATATTTTCGCCATTGGCACGGGGATTGAAGAACACAATAACTACGGCGTGGATTTCATCAACGCCACAGGTCGTATTAAACGCTCTTTACCGCATGCGAAAATTTCGGGCGGTGTGTCAAACGTGTCCTTCTCTTTCCGTGGAAATAACGTCATGCGTGAGGCTATTCACGCGGTATTCCTCTATCATGCCATCAAACAAGGCATGGATATGGGGATCGTGAATGCGGGGCAACTTGCCATTTATGACGATCTTGATCCTGAATTGCGTAATATAATCGAAGATGCCGTATTAAACCGTACACCAGATGGCACAGAACGTTTACTGGATATTGCGGAAAAATATCGCAATCAAGGCAACGATGAAAGTGCGGTGGATTCTGTCGCCGAATGGCGTACGTGGCCGGTGGAAGAGCGCTTAAAACACGCCCTCGTGAAAGGCATTACCACGCACATCATCGAAGACACCGAAGAAGCTCGCCAAAAATTACCAACACCGTTAGAGGTCATCGAAGGCCCACTCATGGCAGGCATGGATGTGGTGGGTGATTTGTTTGGCGACAGCAAAATGTTCCTCCCGCAAGTGGTGAAATCCGCACGCGTAATGAAACAATCCGTGGCATATTTAGAGCCGTTTATCAATGCCACCAAACAAAAAGGTTCTAGTAACGGTAAAGTGGTGATTGCCACCGTGAAAGGCGACGTGCATGATATCGGCAAAAATATTGTGAGCGTAGTGTTGCAATGTAATAACTTTGAAGTGATTGACTTGGGCGTAATGGTGCCTGCGGACAAGATCATTCAAACTGCCATTGATGAAAAGGCGGATATTATTGGCTTGAGCGGTTTGATTACCCCGTCCCTTGATGAAATGGAATACTTCCTCGGTGAAATGACGCGTTTAGGTCTGAACTTGCCAGTGTTGATTGGCGGGGCAACTACATCGAAAGAGCATACCGCCATTAAACTGTACCCAAAATATAAACAACATGGCGTGTTCTATACCTCGAACGCCTCCCGTGCGGTAACGGTGTGTGCAACTTTAATGAACCCAGAAGGCCGTGCAGCATTGTGGGAAAAATTCAAGAAAGATTACGAGAAAATTCAGCAATCTTTCTCTAACCGTAAACCACTGCGTAAACAGCTTAGCATTAAAGAAGCACGAGCAAACCGCTTTGATGGCTTTAGCGGCGAATGGGCGGATTATGTGCCACCAACGCCAAAACAAACGGGCATTGTGGAATTTAAAAACGTACCAATTGCCGAACTGCGTAAATTTATCGACTGGTCGCCATTCTTCCATATTTGGGGTTTAATGGGCGGCTATCCAGATGCCTTTGATTATCCAGAAGGCGGTGAAGAAGCACGCAGAGTGTGGAACGATGCACAAGTGGTATTGGATGAATTAGAACAAAACCACAAACTCAACCCAAGCGGTATTTTAGGTATTTTCCCTGCGGAACGTGTGAGCGATGATGTGGTGCTTTTCGCTGATGAAGAACGCACACAACCTATTGGCACTGCTTATGGTTTACGCCAACAAACTGAACGCGGAAAAAACAGTAAAAGCCCATTTAACTTCTGCTTAAGCGACTTTATCGCCGATCGCGAAAGCGGTAAAAAAGACTGGTTCGGCATGTTCGCCGTGTGCGCCGGTATTGAAGAAATGGATTTAGTAGAAGGCTACAAAGCTGCAGGTGACGACTACAACGCCATCTTGCTACAAGCCGTAGGCGACCGCTTAGCGGAAGCCATGGCTGAATACCTGCACTTTGAGCTACGCACCCGCATTTGGGGTTACACGCAAGAAGAATTCGACAACCAAGGGTTAATCAATGAAAACTACGTTGGCATTCGCCCTGCACTGGGCTATCCAAGCTGCCCGGAACACACGGAAAAAGCCTTGATTTGGGATTTATTAGAAGTAGAACAACGCATCGGCATGAAACTCACCGAAAGCTACGCCATGTGGCCGGCAGCTTCCGTCTGCGGCTGGTACTTCACCCACCCAGCAAGTAACTATTTCACTTTAGGTCGCATTAATGAAGACCAGGCTCAAGATTATGCCAACCGTAAAGGTTGGGATGAGAGAGATGATGAAATGGTTGGGTGTGGCGATGAAGTAAAAACTCATCAGAAATTGACCGTACTTGTAGGGTAGGATTTATCCCACCTTTTATTAAATGGACGGCTAATATGAAAAAACTTCCTAATATATACCAGCATCTATTTCCTCTAAGTAACTTTCAAACTATAAAGGAATATTTTGAATATTTTATTTTTAGAAAGAATATTGCTGACTTAGATAAACCCTTGTTTAATTCTAGTAATAGAAAACTCTGGTTAGAGGATTATCCCACACTTGATTGTTTTCCAAAAACTTTAAGCTACATTGATGATCCAAATTCCTTTCCTTTATCAGAAGTAGCTAAGGAATTAGCCAATGTAGAATTGTATTTACCTAAAAATGAAATCCTGTTTCACTCAGGTAACTTACCGAATAAAGTTTCTTTAGCTATAGGACAGGAATTCCAATTAAAGGAAATCTTCTCTGCAACATTAGACCCCTATATTGCAAATGTCCACGATAGTGATGATGATATTTACTGGTATATACAAATCAAAAACGAGAATATTAGATGTTTACCTATTCCAGATGAATATGGAGAGTATGAAGTTATTATCTTAGATTCTCCAATAGCAAAAATAGTTGATATAAAGACTGCTCAAAGAGATAAGATGTGGCTAGGAGATATATATTACAAACCAGAAAACAAAACTATCATTTATGTTAATTTATATTAATAAACATTAGGAGAAATTTATGGGAAATAACATTAAAGCCCAAATTGGCAAAACTAATATTTCTGGTGATGGAAATAATATTAAGCAAATTGGCTACGGAAATCAGAATAATAGTAATAACATTGTATATAATCACTATCATCAAACCAATCAAAATTCATCATCAGATGGAAATGAGCTTATTCTATTTGGAATTTTTATAACTGGATTCATAATATTTATGAATTATATTCTATTTAAGCATGCATATTATATATCAAATATAATTAAGTACATTCATGCAAGCCTAGCATTAATACCTATAGCTTTATATAACATTTATAAAAAAGAAGCATTGTCAAAAAACAATATTTTAAAATCATCACTTATATTAATTATAGGAGCGCTATCATTTATATGTGTAAAAGAATTATTCACGATGAATGAGTTTAAGGCATTAGCTAATCACGCATATAATAAAAACCTTTCAGAATATTGGAATATGCAAAGAGAGTGGAAGATAATATCTATTTATTTCCTTATTGGAACAACATTGGTTACACTATTACTTAGTATAAATATATTTTTCACAATTGTATTCTTTAAATATTCATTAACATTAGAAAGAGTCATAAATCTAACAGGTATAATCATCATTTTTTTACTAGCAATTCTTATTTTCTATTTTATTATTTTTGATAAAGCTATATTGCTTAATCTTATTAATAAAATACCATTAATAAAATAATGTAAAACGACGATGCACATATCCAGCGGTCCTTGATAGCACAAGCGTCCTCGCTTGTGCCTATCAGCTAAAAGTGCAGTCAAAAAATCTAAAAGATTTTGAATATTAATTCTGCCGACGGTTATGTGTGAAATTCGCAATGTTTTATTAAACAGCACCAGCATGGACGCTGGCGCTATCTTTCCTTATTAGCACAATCTGTTGTGCCGAAATTCAATAAAAAAAGACTTGAAAAACTCACCGCACTTTAATCCCCCACGATGGCGCACGCTTCCCAGCGTGTGCCTAGTTTCACTAAAAAACACTTCAAAAACTCACCGCACTTTAATTTCTACGGCACGCGGTAGGAAATGCGCGCCGAAATAAGCGTTAAATACAAAAAGTGCGGTGAAAATTTTCAGCGTTTTGGGATTTATTTCAACAACCAATCCACCACATAAATCACCTCAATCCCATCAATCTCTGTTTGTTCGTAATATTTCCCCGTAATTAAGATCTTTTTGTAGTTATCCTTAATATGTAAGAGATTATCTGTTTCGTGGGTATTTTCAGGGGTTTTAAAGGCGACTTGCACATATAAAATTTCATCGGCTTTTCGGGCGATAAAATCAATTTCTTTGCTGTCGAGTTTACCGACATCTACACTATAACCTCGTCTTAGCAATTCAATAAACACGATATTTTCTAAGCGATTGGCATAATTTGCACCTTTTTTGCCGATAGCGTGCCGTCTTAAACCGTTATCCACAATAAAATATTTCGCATTGGTTTTTAAATAGCCTTTTCCGCGAATATCGTATTGTTTTGCTTTATAGAACAGAAACGCATTTTCTAACAAATCAAGATATTTGCTGATGGTGTGATTTGAAGTGGGGATACGTTCGGACGTGAGAGTGTTGCTAATTTTGCTCGGATTCACCAACTGACTGACATTATCCGCTAAAAAGAGAATCACGCTTTTAAGAATAAGAAAGTAGATTTTCTCTTGAGAGGACGGTATTTTTTCTTGAATAAGCTGTTGGAAGTCTTGAGTGTCAATTGGAAGTTAATTTCCATATTTTATTTTTTTGTGTACATTTGGAATTACATTTCCAGTTTTTATTTCGGTTTTTTAGTCTCATTCCAATCCCTTGCACAATCCCCAATTTCCGCTATCATACGCGCTTTCTTATTTCTCGGAATTTTGTATTTATGAATAAATTAAAGATGGCGTTATTTGTGGGTGTTCTTGTGAGTTTATTTGCTTGTACCACAACACATCAGCCAAAGAAGACGGTTAAATCTCGATTTTTAAAGAATAATATTAGCCAAGCTGAGTTAAATAATTCTGTTAATTACAAGCCATATCATTATCGTTGTAATAATAAAGAAACTGGGGAGATTTCTCATTTGACGACTTATTTCCCTCTGTCGCGTGAAAGCCGTATGAAAGATAACTTCGGGTTTTATTTCCAGTTAGATAATGGCAAGGCGGTGCCTTTTGATCATTCATACACGCTGACACTGAATGCGCGCGGTACAAAATTTGAAGTGGTTTATCGTTCGTATGATCCGATTCAAGGAAGTTATGTGGATTTAATCGCGCGATCTCAAAGTTCAATTTACTACAAGAATCAACAAGGCAAGCAAATTCCTTGGTTGATTTGTAAGGGCGGTTGATTTTTCTCGAAAATAACTTTTACTTTCAGCAAAATGAGAAATTGGAATTAGGTTTCCAATTTCTCTATTCCATAAATCTCTCTTCTTTCTACATCAAATTTCACGCTTATATCAAAGGCTTTTGCAAGATTCTCTGAATTTAGCACCGCTTGTGTTTTGCCAGTTGCAATGATTTTGCCCTTGTCGAGCAAAATCACTTCATCATAGTATTTGTATGCAAGGGATAAATGATGGACCGCTACAACGCAAGTATGCTGTGGCATGAGTGATTTTAATTGTTCCATCATGTCTATTTGGTAATAGGGATCGAGTGGCGCAATTGGCTCATCGGCAAGCAATAGCGGCGCATTTTTGATACAACAACGAGCGAGTTGCACCCGTGCTTTTTCTCCGCCTGATAGTTTCTGAAAGGATTTATTAAGCAAATGTGCAATCGAAAATTTTTGTGAAATCTCCGTGATTTTTGACCGCTCTTTTGCTGATGATAATGGCGAATTTAAGCCGAGAGCAATGACATCATAAACCGATAAATTCCAATGGATATTGGTATCTTGCGCAAGATAAGCGAGTTGCTGGCTTTTTTCCGTTGTACTCATTTTGCTTAACGGGCTGTTTCCAAAATAAATTTCACCTTTTGTAATAGGTAAAATTCCTGCAATCGTTTTGAGCAAAGTTGATTTGCCCGCACCGTTTGCGCCCATAATGCCGATAAGTTTTCCTTTAGGAAGCGTGCAGCTGATGTTATTTAAGCCATAAGGCTGAGAAAGATTTTCGATTCTAATCATTATCTTGCCAACTTGCGTTGCTCCGTAATTAAAATCCAAATTAAGCAAGGTGCGCCAATGATTGCGATGAGCGTGCCAATATAAATATGTGAGAAGATTGGAATATATTGCACGCAAAGATCCGCAATAAGTAGCAATAATGCGCCAAGTAATGCACTGGTGATGTAAAGTTGCGAAGGGCGTTTTTTTAGCAATAGGCGCGCAAAGTGCGGTGCGATTAAGCCAATAAAACCGATAGTACCTGTTTGCGGAATCGTTGCACCAACTAATAATGCCACGCCAAAGGTCGTGACGAAAAAGCTACGTTTAGGATTCACGCCCATTGTGCTAGCGGTTTCTTCACCGAAAGTGAGCAAGTCAATATAGCAGCGTTCACGATATAAACAGAACAATCCCAATAATACGATTGGAAATGAAATGAGTAGCGTATCAAGTTTTGCCCACACAAGAGAACCTTGTAGCCAGCGGTAGAGTTCAGCTAACGCCCACGGGCTTTCAGCGTTCGAAAGTAGCAATGCAACGGCAGCAGAGAGCAACATATTGACGGCTAAACCACTTAAAATCATTGCCGTTGTGCCATGATTTTTAGCGATTAAATAAACCAATAAAAAACTAGATAACGCTCCAGCTACACCGCCAATAAGCAACAGACTTAAGGGTACGGAAAAATAGTAAAGCAAAAAGACACTAGTAGTGGTTGCACCGGCACTACTTCCCAATAATCCGGGACTTGCCAGCGGATTTTGAAATATCCCCTGCATTGCATTACCCGCTAAAGCAAGGCTTGCGCCAGTTAAAATGGCTAATCCGATGCGCGGCAGGCGAATATCAAGCAATACGAGCGAGCGCATATCCGTGAGCACACCATCGGCATTTTTGAGATGAGCAAAATCGCCGAGCTGATGATAAATCGCAAAGCTGCTAATCAACAGCAACGCTAAGAAAAGTGCGGTATTTAATTTTAGTGTTTTGGTCAATGATCAATTTCCTATGTAATCCAAATATCATTTTAACTGTTGGTAAATCTTCTCTGCCCCTTGCCACACACCGTGATCAAAGCAATAAGTATATTTCATTGGAATACGAAAGTGCGGTCGATTTTTAAAAAGATTTTCTAAAAGCGGATGTTTAAGCAATTCCGCTTGCTCGTTATAACTTTGTTGGTCGCTGATTTCAATCAACACGTTGGGTTCAGCTCGTAACACTTTTTCAAGAGAAAAATTTTGTGCCGTAAGTGGTGTTTCTAGCGGGGTTAAGCCTAGCAAGTTAAGTAAAGTGGGATACTGTGGCGTATAAGTTTCTACAATGCCTGTATCTGAAAGGATCAATGTGTCGGTGAGTGATAGATTGAGGCGAGAATCTTGTAATTTAAGTTTTTTAACCAAAGATTCCGCATGCGTTTCGTTACCCGTGAGTTTGCCCAAGTGCAATATTAGCGCAAATAATTCTTCTGCCGTTTGTGGCGTGTCATTAATTGGTTCAATTTTTGCCCCTAGTTTTTTTAAATCTACTACAAGTTGTGGATAAAAGGTTTCATTGATCAGAAACGTTTTATCGAGATAGGGCAATAATGCGGTGAGCTTGGGCTCAAGTGTTGGCTTATCCACATTGAGTTTATCCAACATCATCAAGGGATTTTTAGAAATAAGGAGACTGTGCTGCAATTTGCTCAGGGCGTGCAATTTCCGACAAAAGACGATCGCTACAAAGTGTAAGCGAAACGAATTGCTCCGACGCATACGAAGTCAAGGGCAAGAAAAGTGCGGTTAAAATTAAACGAGTTTTTTGCATATAGATAATGATACGCTACGCCATCAAGAATGTAAAAAGGCGTGCTAAGCACGCCCTTATTAGTGGGTAATAATTAGAACGATCCTTTCAACCCAACGTAAACATTACGTCCGTCTTGACCATATTCGATAGCATTTTCGTATTTTTTATTAAATACGTTGTTCAAGTTCGCATATATGTTTAGATTTGGAATTAATTGATAATTCACACCTAAATTTACCAAAGTGTAAGATGGCATTTTTACGCGTTTTTGTGCGTATGGATGAACGCTTTGGAAATAAGTATCAAAACGTTTGCCAACATAAGAGACATTGATATCTGAACCTAATTTTTCAGTGATTTGATATGCTAATCCTGCATTTGCTGTATTTTTCGGATGTCGAATTAAAGTATCCCCTTCAGCACCTAATCGAGATTCCCCATTTTTGATTTGTGTGTAGGTATAATTTACATAACCAGTCAACGCCTCAGTGATTTTACCTCTATAAGCAACTTCAATGCCTCTTACCTTCGTTTTGCCTTTAACGTTAATCGCACGGGTTACATTTGTTGCTACAGGTTCGCTGCCAATAAAGTTATTCACAATACGAGCAAAATAAGTTACGTCTAAGCTATGATTTTTATTAGTTGTTTCTAATAAGAAACCAACTTCTCCGCCACGGCTTTTTTCAGGTTTTAAATCTGGATTGCCAACCCAAGTAATTGCAGGAAAGTACGAAGACGTTGATGTACCGTAACCGTAAAGTTCTACAAAATTTGGATTATGGACAGCAGTACCAAAACTTGCGTGGGCTTTCACGTTTTCAGATAAACGGTAAGCGCCAGCGATACGGCTAGTAAAAGTGTTTTTGAAATTATCACTATCTGTAAAACGCCCACTTAAAGAAAGACTGTGGTCATCTTCAGTAAATAAACGGTATTCTGTGGCAATGCTTTTTTCAATTAATTTTTGTTCTTTGAATGTTGAAGAAGATTGAGCTTCATAATGTGATTTTTAATATTCACTTAATATACTCACACCTTGTTTTAAATAACCTTCACGATCGAAGTTAATACCAAGTTGGTAATTTGCATTGAGTTTTTTCCAATCACGAGTATACGGGGATGTACTTACATAATCATAATTATTTTTGATATGGCTAACACTAGCTTTATGTTTAAATAGCTCTTGATCATTGCCTACATAACCACTTAATTTAAAAATGGTTTCACGTGTACGGAAAAAGTCTTTATCCGTGGCTTCACTTAATAATAACGTATCATTCTTGGTTGTTTGTGAAGAGTGTGATGCTAAGACTTCCACACCTTTATTATTATCATCATAGCCTAAACGCAATGAACCATTGTCGCGATGGAATCCATCACGCTCAATTGCTCCACCTGTTGGAATTGATGTACCGTCTAAAGCTTTATAATTGAATTTATCTTTACTTAATACAGAAATGCCAGCCGTGCGATGACTATCTCCATGGAGTGCGTAATAGAAGCCCCCTTGGTAGCCTGAAATAGTAGCTGATGCATCACGTGTTCGGTGAGATCCCAATCCTAAATCAAAATCAATGTTAAAAGGTTTTTCTTTATATAGACCGTTTTTGGTTGTGATGTAAACTACACCACCAATCGCATCACTTCCCCATAACGCAGATTGTTCACCACGTAATACTTCAATTCTCTCAATATTACTTAGTGTTAATCCCCCAAAATCAAAACCATCATTTACAGGGTTCATTTTTACACCATCAATCACTACCACCGTATGGTTGGATTCTGCTCCTCGTAAGAATAAACTAGTTACAGCACCACGACCTCCAGTTGCCCCCATTGCCACACCTGGCACAGTCTTCAATACATCACTTACATAAGTCGCATTACGTTCTGCAAAATCTTTTTCTGTTAATACGGTGACTGATGAGGCAGTTTGATCTTGGTTTACTGGCGTTGCGTAAGCCGAATACACATTGATCGGCTCAAGCTCAGTTTTAGTTTCAGCTTGTACAAAAGCCGATGCACTCAATAAAAGTGCGGTAGTAATTAAGTTAGTTTTCATTAAGTTGGTTCCTCTTTTTAAAAAGAGCGCTATTTTGGTACAATAGAAATTTATTCCCTAGTTGAGAATTTTCATTTACTTTACAAATTCTGTTTATTTTGTAAAAAAATTCGTTTTTTGACCGCACTTTTTCGCCTTTATCCGCCTTGCGCTTTCAAGTATAATGCGAACATTTTTAATCACATTAGATCAACGATTATGAGCACAAAATTTAACGTAAAAACATTCCAAGGTATGATTTTAGCCCTGCAAGAATATTGGGCAAACCAAGGCTGCACCATTGTTCAACCTTTTGATATGGAAGTGGGTGCAGGTACTTCTCACCCAATGACCGCATTGCGTGCATTAGGTCCAGAACCAATGGCATTTGCTTATGTGCAACCTTCACGCCGCCCAACGGATGGTCGCTATGGCGAAAATCCAAACCGCTTACAACATTACTACCAATTCCAAGTAGTAATCAAACCTTCTCCAGATAATATTCAAGAACTTTATTTAGGCTCGCTTGAAATGCTCGGCTTCGATCCTACCAAAAACGATATTCGTTTCGTAGAAGATAACTGGGAAAACCCAACCTTAGGTGCTTGGGGCTTGGGCTGGGAAGTATGGTTAAACGGCATGGAAGTGACCCAATTTACCTATTTCCAACAAGTGGGCGGCTTAGAATGTAAACCTGTCACGGGCGAGGTGACTTACGGTTTAGAGCGTTTGGCAATGTACATTCAAGGTGTGGATAGCGTGTACGACTTAGTTTGGTCTGACGGCCCATTAGGCAAAACCACTTATGGCGATGTTTTCCATCAAAATGAAGTTGAGCAATCAACCTATAACTTTGAACACGCAAACACAGATTTCTTATTTTACTGCTTCGATCAATACGAAAAAGAAGCACAAGAGTTATTAGCCTTAGAAAAACCGTTACCATTGCCAGCTTATGAACGTATTTTGAAAGCGGCACACAGCTTTAACTTGTTAGATGCACGTAAAGCAATTTCAGTGACAGAACGCCAACGCTATATTTTACGTATTCGTGCCTTAACTAAAGGCGTGGCGGAAGCCTATTATGCAAGTCGTGAAGCCTTAGGTTTCCCAGGTTGTAAAAAATAACGCTTAAACAAATTCACAAAAGTGCGGTGAAATTTGACCGCACTTTAGGAGAGCAAAATGAGCAAACCCATTCTTTTTTATGCAGAAACATGCCCAGATACCGCACCATTTGTCGCGGAGTTGGATCGCTTAGGCGTGGCTTACGATGAAGTAGAAATTATAACTTCATTACCTAATCTCAAACAATTCATTCGTTTACGCGATAGTAATGCAGAATTTGATAACTCGAAAGCAAATGGCTATTTAGGCATTCCTGTGTTGTTATTACCAAATGGCGATGTTGTTTTAGATGAATCCAAATTAAAAGAGATTTTCTAAAGTGATGAAAAAAACGTTAGCTCTTGCAACTTCTACCATGATTTTGACCGCTTGTAGCAATGCTCAACCGCAAGCTGAAATGCCAACTGTGGGCGGAACCGATGCTCACAGTTGCTTACCAAGTGCGGGGCAGTCTTATTCTTATTTGAGAAAAGCCTGTGTACAAGTGTTTGATGTAGCGGATATTAAGCTAGACGACCCAGCCAATAAAACCCAAGCGGTTTACGGTATTCTTTCGGGAGATAAACAACAGGTTGAAGTGTTTGCGTCTGATTTGCCAGAAAATACGGTTTTAGATGTGGTAAAAGGCGGCTATATCTCAAAAGATGGTAAAGTACGTTTAATGAAAACCAAGAAAAGTTGGAAAATTCGTAAGTAATGAAGAAAGTCAGTTTTTTACAATTTTTATTTAAAATTGGCGATGACTATTTAATGTTTTTGCGAAATTTAACACCCGCTGTGTTGTTTTTATCACTGGCGTTATTTATGTATTCTGAGCTGAATTGGACACATTGGGCGTGGAGTAATGTGCTAGTGCTGTTTTTAAGTTTGGCTTCAGGATTTATTGCACTCAGCGTCATGGCAATAAATACTGTCGCTTTTGTACGCGAGATGCTGAAAACCTTAAGAACACTAAGCGGAGAGAGCGAACTTGATGAAAATATTGGTACGCTCGCATTATTTAAAATGCTCTGGGTGGAGAGCAACAGTAAACAACTAATCTTTTTTGCGGTAGTCAATATTGTTGCAGTATTTATGGTGTTAGCTTACGGCACCAAATATGCCTTGAATTTTTATAGCTCAATTTCAACATTAAATGATTAGGTCTCGAATATGAAAAAAATAACCCTAAAATTCACCGCACTTTTGCTCGGCTCAGCTTTAGCAACTAGCGTGTTGGCAACAGAAAATGGTCAAACTTCCTCAAGTTTTGATTATGAATTAGAGAAAGTATTGATTTTCAGCCGACACGGATTGCGTTCACCAGTGGAAAAAGATCCGCAAGAAATGGCGAAATACTCCCCTTATGAATGGGCAAAATGGAATGTGCCATCTGGCTACCTCACTGCCAAAGGGACGGTGCTAGAAACCTATTTCGGACAGTATTTAGGTCAATGGCTTGCAGATAAAGGGTTATTAACAACAGAACGTTGTGCATCGGGCGAAGGCATTTTTGCTTATGCAAATGGTGTGCAACGCACCATTGCAACAGGGCAAGCGATTGTTTCTGGCGCATTTGCGGGCTGTAATGTTCAATTGCAACATCATGGTAAAATTGGTTCAGAAAAAGATCCGATTTTTAATACACAGGCGAACAACCCAAGTAAAGCCTTGATTGAATCTGCAAAAAATAACGTTGATTTAACCGCTTTATAGCAAAAATTAGCACCGAATTATGCGTTATTAAGTGAAATTATCGATTATAAAAATTCACCAAACTGCTTACAAAAAGGCGAATGTGATTTAGGTGGAAAAGTCGGTGAATACAGTATTAAAGACGCTAAGTCGGTAAAAATTACGGGTTCTATCAGCACCGGAAAGAAAATTGTCAGTGCGTTATTGCTCGCACATTATGTGGGTAAGCCTGATTCAGAAATCGCAAACGGTCGTGTGAATAGCCAAGACAAATGGCGTGCAATTAATGAAATTAAAAACGAATATTACCGCACGTTATTTAAAAACAACGAAACGTTAGCACAAAATGCATCATATCCGTTATTGGCATTTATTCAGCAACAGCTAAATAGTGAAAACAAAATTAACTTATTGGTTGGACACGATTCTAATATCGTCGCTCTGCTTGCGGCACTAGGTGTTGAGCCTTATGAATTGAATGATTCATTAGAAAATATCCCAATCGGAGGCAAGTTACTATTTGAAGTGTGGAAACATAAACCAAGTAGCAAACTCAAATTTAAGTTAGATTATGTATATCAAACCACCGACCAGCTGATTAACATCACGCCATTAAGTTTAGCTACACCACCAAACCAAACAGCATTAACTCTCAAAGGCTGTAAAAAAGATGAAAATGGTTTTTGTGATTACGAGCGTTTTCAACAGGTGTTGAGTGAGAGTATTAAGAACGGTAAGAAGTAAAATTGGATAAAATAGTCTATAAGTGACTGATTTATATCTTCTTCTAAAAGAGGATTTTTATGAAAAAATTAATATTAATATCAAGTATTATATTAGCAGGGGGATGTGCAACACCGTTTCCTTTATCTCAATATGCTAGTGATAAAGAGGATATTCAAGCAAAAGAGTTTCAAGTACCATCCAATAATACTGCTAATCTTTATGTTTACAGAGATAAATCAGTAGGACCTTTCTATGGTGCAAAAATTTTTATTGATAATAAAGAAATCGCAACAACCCATGGCAAAACTTATTTTGTAGTAAATGTTTCTCCTGGTGAGCATTTTATAGAATCGTATACTGAAGAAAAAAGTATAAAGAAAAATTTTAGTGTTTTACCTAATAGTAACAACTACATAAAAATAGATCCTAATGTTGATGGATTTGGCGTTACTATGAATATAATCATATCAGATGAAAAAACAGGTAAAAGCGGCGTTCTCCAGAGTAAATTAATTGAAATAATTAAATAATTGTAAAGAGATAAACAATGACAACCCAAAACTTCCTAGTAGAAATCGGCACAGAAGAGCTACCACCTAAAGCTCTCAAAACATTAGCGACCTCTTTTGCGAATAACGTTGAAGCGGAATTAAACCAAGCGGGTTTAACCTTCGATAAAATCGAATGGTTTGCGGCGCCACGTCGTTTGGCGTTGAAAGTGTTGAACTTAGCCACACAACAGCCAAGCAAAGAAATTGAAAAACGCGGGCCCGCAGTGTCAGCTGCCTTTGATGCAGAAGGTAACCCAACAAAAGCGGCAGAAGGCTGGGCGCGTGGTTGTGGCATTACCGTTGACCAAGCAGAACGCATTGCGACCGATAAAGGTGAATGGCTTGTTCATCGTGCAAAAATTGAAGGTCAGCCGACCAAAAACTTGCTGAACGATATTGTGGTAAATGCGTTGGCGAAATTGCCAATTCCCAAACCAATGCGTTGGGCTGATAAAACCGTGCAGTTTATTCGCCCGGTTCACACGGTAACTATGTTATTGGGTGATGAGTTAATCGAAGGCGAAATTTTAGGAGTGGCAAGTGCGCGCACTATTCGCGGACACCGTTTCTTAGGCGAGAAAGAATTTGAAATTCAACATGCAGACCAATATCCACAATTATTGCGTGAAAAAGGTTCTGTGGTGGCAGATTTCAATGAGCGTAAAGCCGAAATTTTGGCAAAATCTCAAGCAAAAGCGACCGCACTTGGCGGCGTGGCTGATATTGAAGAAAGCCTGCTTGAAGAAGTAACTTCGTTGGTGGAATATCCAAACGTATTAGCGGCAAAATTCGAAGAACGTTTCTTGGCCGTGCCTGCGGAAGCTTTGGTTTATACCATGAAAGGCGACCAAAAATATTTCCCGATTTATAATAAAGACGGCAATTTATTACCGCACTTTATTTTTGTCTCGAACATCAACCCTGAAGATCCAACCGTGATTATCGACGGGAACGAAAAAGTGGTTCGCCCACGTTTAACCGATGCGGAATTCTTCTTTAAAACTGACTTAAAACAAAAACTGGTTGATCGTTTACCACGCTTAGAAACCGTGTTATTCCAACAACAACTGGGTACATTGAAAGACAAAACAGACCGCATTGAACAACTGGCAGGCGAAATTGCAAAACAAATCGGTGCAGACGAAGCAAAAGCAAAACGTGCGGGCTTACTATCAAAATGTGATTTAATGACCAATATGGTGTTTGAATTTACTGATACGCAAGGCGTAATGGGGATGCACTATGCTCGTCATGATGGTGAAGATGAAGAAGTCGCAGTGGCATTAAATGAACAATATATGCCTCGCTTTGCGGGTGATGAATTACCTAAATCTTTGGTGGCAAGTGCGGTCGCTTTAGCGGATAAATTTGACACTTTAACAGGTATCTTCGGCATCGGCCAAGCACCAAAAGGTAGTGCAGATCCATTTGCATTGCGTCGTGCGGCATTAGGTGCGTTACGTATTATCGTAGAGAAAAATTTACCACTAGATTTAGAAGATTTAGTGAAAAAATCAGCCGCACTTTTCGGTGATAAACTCACGAATCAAAACGTGGTTTCTGATGTGGTGGACTTCATGCTCGGTCGTTTCCGTGCGTGGTATCAAGATGAAGGCATTGCGGTAGATGTAATTCAAGCGGTATTGGCTCGTCGTCCAACTCGCCCTGCTGATTTTGATGCGCGCGTGCGTGCGGTATCACACTTCCGTACTTTAGATTCAGCAGAATCGTTAGCAGCTGCAAACAAACGTGTAAGTAATATCTTAGCCAAAGCGGATGCTGCAATTGGCGAGATCAATTTGACCGCTTGCGTAGAGCCAGCAGAAAAAGCCCTTGCTGAAGCTGTACTTGTATTACGCACTGAAGTTCAACCGCTTATCGCTCAAGGTGATTATACGGCGGTATTAGATAAATTAGCGAACTTACGCGCTCCAGTAGATAGCTTCTTTGATAACGTGATGGTAAATTCTGAAGATCCAGCATTACGCCAAAATCGCTTAGCGATTTTAAATACGTTGCAAGGCTTGTTCTTACAAGTGGCGGATATTTCTGTTTTACAATAATGATTTAATGCCCAGAAATGGGCTTTTAAATTTATATTCTAATCATCTAATCAAAAAAGGAAATTATGAACAAACAAACAAACAAACAAACAAAAGGGTACGTCATTAATTTGAATCGTTCTCCTGAACGATTAAGAAAGTTTTTTTCTCAAACTTCAGCAAATTTATTTACGCGTATGCCCGCTGTTGATAAGAAGTTACTTGAACTATTTGATTTAGAAATTTTTTTTAATACTTCACTGTGTGAAAGTTTAATGGGACGGAAGGTAACTTCAGGTGAAATTGCTTGTACCCTTTCCCATATTGCGTGCTGGAAAGCAATTGCAAATGACGATACCTTACTAGATCGAGATTTTGCTATTATTGCCGAAGATGATGTGCTCTTAAAAAATGACTTACAATCGTCACTTCAAGACGTGATTGATACTTTTGAAAACGGATATTTCTTAAATCAAGAAAATGTAGATTTAATTATTTTACAAAGTTTAGCCTTTGATTGGTTTAATTTAGATGAAAATTTCTGTCCTATGTATTATGAATACGATAACTCTGGTTCGAGTTTATATTTAATTCGAAAATCACTTGCCATTGAATTAACGGAAAAATTAAAAAAAGAAAAGCCGTATTGGTTAGCTGATTGGTTTACTGATTTTTGCGATAAAGAAAGAGTAAGAGGCGTTAAGCCTCATTTAGGTTATATCGTAGGAGGCTTTGATGCACCTTCTGATCTAGAGTCTGATCGTCAAAGAGCAAGGTGTAATACGTAATAATTTGAATACTTTCCATAATTAAATATTGAGTGACATTTAGAGCGCTTCTTTTAATAGTGATAAAAATGGATGATTGATTTTTCATCAATCATCCCTTCTTTTATAGACTTCAAGTGATTATTTCTCTATAATCACCGCACTTTCCCCCCTTAGCTCAGTCGGTTAGAGCAGGCGACTCATAATCGCTTGGTCGCTGGTTCAAGTCCGGCAGGGGGGACCATTCGACTTGTCAAATAACTCTTTTCTGTCAAAAAACATCATAAAAACAGCATTTTAAAATCAACCTTATTGTTGTTTTCGTCTTTTATTGTTTGTCATTGTTCGTTTTTATTGTTTCCTTAAATGTTCCCTCTTTATGAAGGAACAAACACGAGGGAACAGAAGAACGGTAAATTTTTATTGGACTGTACTAGATAGCTAGACCAAATTCCCCTTAACGAATTGTTTTAAAATTGAAATTTGAGATTTTATTTCACTGCTGTTAAAACGCCATTCACATTCCTTTAAATATAGCTCAAAATGCTCTTTAGGAATGCAATTAAATTTGCGTAAATGGCGTTTTGCTTGATTCCAAAAATTCTCAATTCCGTTTATGTAGTTATGATTTTTAGCAAAAAGCGTGCTGTGATTGATGCGAAAATGGCTAAATTCACTGACATCAAGTGCATCATAACGACGAAAGGTATCCGTGTACACAATGCTATCAGGCTTAACTTTCTCTCGGATAATTGGCAATAATGTCGTTGATTATGTATTAGGGACAACGACGGTATAAACCTTGCCATTTCGTTTGATAAGCCCGAATACCGCGACTTTTCCGACAGCGCCACGACTACGTTTACTTTTCTGGGTACCGCCGAAATAGCTTTCATCGGCTTCAATCTCACCTTCAGACATTTCCAAATGTGGGCTTGTTTGATAGATGAGTAAGCGTAATTGATGAAAGTAATAAGCGACTTTTTCTCATTGCTTTATTCTAACTTAAATGGGATTTTTAGTCGTAGCCCCTTATTTATTTTACAATAAGTTATCTTCATTTTTATAGACTAGTACACTTGCTAATCTACGTCAGTCCCTTATTTAGCAATGAAAATTATCATTACACCAGAAGTTCAGAAAAACTATAAATATAAGCGAAATGATGAAATATTCAGAATGCTTGATAAAAATAAAGATATAAACAAAAAATTTATGGATACAGTTCAACAAATCTATGACAAATTATTTTAAACTGGAGTATTGAGGATGTTAGCATTTATCACGTTACTGATTGGATATTTTATCGATCCTAGTTATTCTACATTCCTATGGTCATTAATGATTGGTATGGTTTTAACAAGTGTCTTTCAAGACTATTTTGGTCAAATCATTAAGGATATAGCAGGTGTTTATATTCTTACACCTGTGATTTATTCTCTTGTTTTACCAAATGGATTTTTCTTTTTTATCGGAGCTGGGACTGTCACTATTATTGCTATCTTCTTAGTTAAACTGTTAATTGATTGTATTTTTGGAATAATAGTGATTACCTTTTTAATAAGGGATAATTAAACATCATTCGAATGGTAGGTTTTCCTACCATTTTTATTATATCTAAAGCATCTATAGAAACAACCGCACTGTTATCATCTCTGCAAACCTATTTGTTTAGATTACCAATATAGAAAAACTATAATTTTCAATGTGATAGATCCCCCCTATTAATTCAGTAATTTAATACAAAATAACGAGGATATTCTGATAGAATAGCCACTCAAAACGGAGCGATAGGATGTTCGCTTTTCACTTCATCAACAAGGGGGCGTTATGGTTGCTGTTCGTGGTTCTCATTTGTTAAATCCGCAGGATTTTGTGATTGAACAATGGTGCGCTGGCTTAAAACTGGCAGAACAAACAGAAAAAAGTTTGATCGAGGCGTGGTATTATGCACGTGACTTAATGAGCACTCATCCCGATGAAATGAAGAATGCTACCTTGATGCTCCAGTCTGGCGTGGAAATGGTAGAAATTTTGCACGAACTTAATATGGATGCGGAAACATTGCTTACTGCAATGTTGTTTCCTATCGTTGCAAATAAATTAACAGACTGGGAAAGTTTAAAAGAAAAGTTTGGTGCGAAAATCACTAAATTGCTCAAAGGCGTGTTGGAAATGGATAACATCCGCCAACTCAATGCCAGCCATTCCGCTAACGCATTACAAGTGGATAATGTTCGCCGTATGTTGTTAGCGATGGTGGACGATTTCCGCTGCGTAATCATTAAACTTGCCGAACGTATTACTTTCTTGCGTGATGCGGAGCATCGTTGCGCAGAGGAAGACAAGGTCCTTGCCGCCAAAGAATGTTCTTATATTTATGCCCCTCTTGCCAACCGTCTTGGGATTGGTCAGTTGAAATGGGAGTTAGAAGATTACTGCTTCCGTTATCTCCACCCTAAACAATATCGCGCTATTGCTAAATTATTGCAGGAACGTCGTCTTGATCGTGAACATTACATTGCTGATTTCGTCAGTGAGTTGAGCGGTTATTTACGTGAAAATATTGAGCACGTGGAAGTTTATGGTCGTCCGAAACATATTTACAGCATTTGGCGAAAAATGCAGAAAAAGCATCTTGAGTTTAGCGGTTTATATGATGTAAGAGCGGTCAGAATTATCGTGCAAAAATTGCAAGATTGCTATACCGCACTTGGGATTGTTCATACTCAATTTAAACACTTACCCAAAGAATTTGACGATTATGTTGCGAACCCGAAACCGAACGGTTATCAATCTATTCATACTGTTGTTTTAGGTAAAGGAGGAAAGCCAATTGAAGTGCAAATTCGAACCCAACAAATGCATGATGATGCAGAGTTAGGTGTAGCGGCTCACTGGAAATACAAGGAAGGCAATACGGGCAGCATGTCTGCTTACGAAGAAAAAATTGCATGGTTGCGTAAATTGCTAGCTTGGCAAGATGATATTACGGATTCTGGCGAAGTGATGGCAGAATTGCGTAGCCAAGTGTTTGATGACCGCGTGTATGTGTTTACGCCAAAAGGCGAAGTAGTGGATTTGCCAACGGGATCTACACCATTAGATTTTGCTTATGCAATTCATAGTGAAATTGGTCATCGCTGCATCGGGGCAAAAGTAGCGGGACGTATTGTGCCATTTACCTATCAGCTACAAATGGGTGATCAAATCGATATTATTACCCAGAAAAATTCGAACCCTAGCCGTGATTGGCTAAATCCAAATTTGGGATTTACTCAAACTGCAAAATCTCGAGCCAAAATTCAAGCGTGGTTTAAAAAACAAGATCGCGATAAAAATATTCCAGCGGGTAAAGAATTACTCGATAATGAACTCGCGCGTTTAAATTTAAGTATTAAGCAAGTGGAACCTTATGCGTTACCACGCTATAACTTGAAAAATTTGGACGATCTTTATGCGGGTATTGGCAGTGGCGATATTCGTTTAAATAACCTAATTAACTTCTTGCAAAGTAAATTGATTAAAGTGACCGCTGAAGAGGCGGATCAGGAAATTCTGCGTCACGTTGCTAACAAAAGTGCGGTCAATTCTCAGCAGAAATCTGAAAAGAACAATGGCTATGTGATTGTGGAAGGTGTGGGCAATCTTATGCATCATATTGCACGTTGCTGCCAACCTATTCCTGGCGATGCGATTGTTGGTTATATCACAATGGGGCGTGGTATTTCTATTCACCGAGCGGATTGTGAACAGTTCTTAGATTTGCAAGCTGCTCACCCAGAGCGAGTGGTGGAGTCTATTTGGGGAGAAAATTACGCAAGTGGTTTTCATATTAATATCCGTATTGTGGCAGGCGATCGCAATGGCTTACTACGTGATATTACGACCGTTCTGGCAAATGAAAAAATTAGCGTATTAGGGGTGTCAAGCCGTGCTGATACCAAAAAACAGCTTGCTACGATTGATATGGAAATTGAACTCCATAATGTTGAAAGTTTGAGTAAAATATTGGCTCGATTAGCAAAATTAGATGATGTTATCGAGGCGAAGCGTTTATAAAAATAGGAAAATTTATGTATAAAACGACGGGGCTAACCCATTTAATCAATTCTACTAAATATTCATTACAAGGCTTAAAAAGTGCGTTTAAAAATGAAACAGCTTTTCGCCACGAATGTTTTCTTGCCTGCATTTTAATTCCTCTTGCCTTTTTTCTAGGCGAGACAAAAATAGAAATTATCTTAATGATTTCTTCTGTTTTGCTTGTGATGGCGTTGGAACTTTTAAACAGTGCGGTAGAGGCAGTTGTTGATCGCATTGGTACAGAACGCCACGAGCTTTCAGGGCGTGCGAAAGATCAAGGTTCTGCATCGGTATTTATTGCCCTTTGTATTGTCGGTATCGTTTGGGGCGGGATTTTATTCTTCTAGTCCTTCAAAAGTGCGGTAAGTTTTTACCGCATTTTTGATTTATCCAATCACATCAAAATTATTTATAAAAATAAGGAAAAATATGACCGCACTTTTAAAAATTGGTCTGGTGTCTGTTTCAGATCGCGCATCAGCAGGCGTATATCAAGATCAAGGTATTCCAGAATTACAGGCTTGGTTAGAACAAGCGCTTGTCGATCCTTTCCATTTGGAAACAAGATTAATCCCCGATGAACAGCCAGTTATTGAACAAACATTAAAAGAGCTGGTGGATGAACAAGGTTGCCATTTAGTGCTGACAACCGGCGGAACTGGGCCAGCAAAACGCGATGTAACGCCTGACGCTACCCTTGCGGTAGCGGATCGAGAAATGCCGGGTTTTGGCGAACAAATGCGTCAAGTTAGTTTACATTTTGTGCCCACCGCAATTTTATCCCGCCAAGTGGGTGTGATTCGTAAGGAAAGCCTGATTTTAAATCTTCCGGGTCAGCCTAAAGCGATTAAAGAAACCTTAGAAGGCGTGAAAGATAAAGAAGGAAATGTGCTTGTAAAAGGCATTTTTAGCGCAGTGCCTTATTGTTTGCAACTGATTAACGGCTTATATATTGATACCAAGCCTGAAATCATCGAAAGTTTCCGTCCTAAATCAGCAAAACGTGAAAATCTGGAGAAATAGCATGAAAAAAATCGAAGCAATGATTAAACCGTTTAAATTAGATGATGTGCGAGAAAGTCTTTCAGATATTGGTATTTCAGGTATGACAATCACGGAAGTACGTGGATTCGGTCGCCAAAAAGGTCATACAGAACTTTATCGTGGTGCAGAATATATGGTGGACTTTCTGCCGAAAGTGAAATTGGAAGTGGTGGTTCCTGATGAGCTTGTGGATCAATGTATTGAAGCGATTATTGAAGCGGCACAAACAGGCAAAATCGGTGACGGCAAAATTTTTGTTTATAACGTTGAGCGAGCGATCCGAATTCGCACAGGCGAAGAAAACGAGGATGCGATTTAGTGCAAAATAATTTAAGTTTACACCGCACTTTGCTTGGCATTGCTTCGGTGATTATTATCTTGGCTGGTGTAAAATTGGCGGCAGAAATTGTGGTGCCATTCTTACTATCGCTATTTATCGCGATAATTTGCTCACCGATGATTAAGGCGATGACACAACGCCGAATTCCTCATTGGTTAGCCATTACTTTGCTTTTCGTCTTGATTTCTCTGGTGTTTTTCTTCTTAGTCGGGCTGATTAACAGCACTGCAAGAGAATTTACCCAATCTATTCCACAATATAAAGTTTTGCTTTCACAACGCGTGAGTGATTTAACTGGATTGTTGCAACGTTTCAATCTGCCTTTCACGCTTTCGCGTGAAACCATCCAAGAAAATTTTGACCCAAGCATCATTATGAATTTTGTGAGCCGAGTATTGCTGAATTTTTCTGGCGTGGTGAGTAATGTGTTTGTTTTGGTATTAGTCGTGATTTTTATGCTTGCTGAAGCGCCAACGATGAAACATAAATTTGCTATGGTGATTAGTTCAACTCCTCATGATGCAGCCAAAGAAGAACGCCATATTGATCGCGTTTTGCAAGGCGTAATTGGTTATCTCGGTATTAAAAGTATCACGAGCTTGCTTACTGGTATTGGTATTTTTATTTTGTTGGAAGCCAGTGGGGTTCAATATGCCATTTTATGGGCAACCTTGAGTTTCTTGCTGAATTATATTCCGAATATTGGTTCTATCATTGCGGCTATTCCGATTATTGTGCAAGCCTTATTACTGAACGGTTTTGGCATTGGCTTTGGCGTGGCAATCGGTGTTATTGCGATTAATATGGTTGTCGGTAACATTATTGAACCTAAAATGATGGGACAACGGTTAGGACTTTCAACTTTAGTGGTGTTCCTCTCATTATTGTTTTGGGGATGGTTACTTGGAACAGTGGGAATGCTACTTTCTGTTCCTCTGACGATGGCGTTAAAAATTGCTTTGGAGTCCAGTCCTAATACGGCGAAATATGCCTGTCTATTGGGTGATGTCGAAGATTTCAAATAGATTTTATAGAGAAAGTGTGGTGAATTCTCACCGCATTTTTTATGATAAGTCTTGCGGATCGACGTCCAAAATTAACCGCACTTGGCTATTTTTTTCAAGTTCGGCTTGTTGATATTCTCGCAATGCTTTTTGCAACGTCATTCTTGACGGATGTTGCAATAATAACTGCCAGCGATATTGCCCTGCTTTTTTGCTGAACGGTGCAGGCATTGGGCCAAGCATTTGTAATCCCGTGATTCGCTTTAATTTAAAAAAATCTGCAATTTGGCTTAAGCAATTTTCTGCAAGCTCAGAATGTCGAGCCTGTGCTTTGAATAACGCCTGAAAAGTGAAAGGCGGCAATCCCATTGAATGGCGTAATTGTAAGGTTTCTTTTGCAAAAGCTTGGTAGCCATTCGCTAATAACGTGGTAAGCAAAGGATGATCAGGATAATGTGTTTGTAGCACGACTTCGCCTTGTTTATCGGCACGTCCAGCACGTCCAGCAACTTGAACATAAAGTTGAGCTAAACGTTCTTCTGCACGAAAATCTAGTGAAAATAATGCACTATCTACATTCACTAAGGCAACGAGAGTAACATTCGGAAAATGATGTCCTTTCGCAAGCATTTGTGTGCCAATCAAAATTTGACTTTTTCCTTGTTGAATATCTTCTAAATAACCTTCCAATTTTCCTTTACGCGCAGTGCTATCGCGGTCGATTCGCGCTACAGAATAATTAGGAAATAGCATTTTCAAGGTTTCTTCTAATTGTTCCGTGCCGAGACCTGTGGTGACTAAATGAGTCGAGCCGCAATCACCACATTGTCGAGGAATAGTTTTCTGTGCACCACAATGATGACAACGCAATACATTTTGATGCTGATGATAGGTATAAGGTTTTTCACAATGAGGGCATTGTGCAATCCAACCACATTCGTGGCAAAGCAATACGGGCGCAAAGCCACGGCGATTCAAGAAAAGCAACACTTGATTGCCTTTTTCGAGGTGGGCTTTCATTCGTTCCAATAAGGGTCTTGATAAGCCGTTTTGTATGTTTTGATTTTTCAAATCAATAACGAAATGACGAAGTGCGGTAGAATTCCCCGCTCTTTTTGATAAAACTAAATGTTGGTATTTGCCGTTTTGTACATTATTAATACTTTCTAAACTTGGCGTGGCGGAACCCATTAATACGGCAATATTTAGTTTTTGAGCTAGCACAATAGCTAAGTCTCGAGCATGGTAACGCCAGCTGTCTTGCTGTTTGTAAGATGCGTCGTGTTCTTCGTCCAAAATAATTGTACCAAGATTAGAAAATTGCGTGAACAATGCCGATCTCGTGCCAATCACAATGGCACTTTGTCCCGAACGCGCACGCTCCCATACGTGAAGTCGTTGTGTATCGGTTAAATTAGAATGAAGAACATCAATTTCTACGTTGAAACGCGCCTTGAAACGGTGCACCGTTTGTGGTGTTAGGCCGATTTCGGGTACAAGCACTAATACTTGTTTACCCAATTTTAAAATTTCTTCAATATACTGCAGATAAATTTCCGTTTTTCCAGAACCTGTCACCCCATCGAGCAGCCATACATTGAAGCCAGAATGAAAGAGCAGTTGGCTGAAGGCTAAGGCCTGCTGCTTATTTAAGGTTAAGCGATTTTCAGCATTGACAATTAGGTTATCGCCTAAGCTTTGTTGCCAGCTTAAGGGCTTTGTTTGGATAGTAATTTCTTCAATAAACCCTTTGGCTTTTAAGGTTGAGCAAATCGTAGAGGAAAACTCATTATTGCCTTTTTCAAGATCTATTTCAGATAAGCATTGTAGAGCTTCAGCTTGCTTTTTCGAGCGTTTTAATAGACCTTGTTCAAGGGCGTTTTTCCCCTCATCTGTAATTCGCCAAAAAGTGTAGTCATTTTTCACCGCACTTTCGCCGTTACGCAATTTCACAGGCAAGGCTTGAAATAAGACATCGCCTAATCCCGCTTGATAATAATTTGCAGCCCAATGAAGCCAATCCCAATAAATTGGGGTAAAGAGCGGTGCTAAATCTAATGGTTGAAGAATGGCTTTGAGCTTATCCTCTGGCACGTCCGATTTTGTCGGAAAATCAGCCACAATCGCTACGCGTTTTTGTGTACCAAAAGGCACAAGAACACGCATACCGATTTGTAATGAAACATCATCGGGGACGAGATAATCAAATAAACGGGGAAGCGGTACAGCCAGTGCCACTCGGACAATTTTCATAATCAACCTTGGGAAAAAATTTGCCCTATTATACGAGAAAAACGTGTATAATCGCCGCCAATTTTTTTCACGAACAAGATTTTTATGACACAAACTTTTGCTGATCAAAAACGTAAAACCGTTGAAACCGCAGAATTTACCGAAGATGGCCGCTATAAACGAAAAGTTCGTAGTTTTGTTCTCCGCACAGGTCGTTTAAGCGAATTTCAGAAAAACATGATGAATGATAACTGGGGAACACTTGGTTTAGACTATCAAACGGAACCTTTTGATTTTGCGAAGATTTATGGTAACGATAATCCAGTTGTATTAGAAATTGGCTTTGGAATGGGAAAATCGCTTGTGGATATGGCTTTTGCTAATCCCGACAAAAATTACCTGGGCATTGAAGTTCATACTCCAGGCGTTGGTGCCTGTATTGCTTATGCAGTGGAAAAAGGCGTAACGAATTTACGCGTGATTTGTCATGATGCCACGGAAATTTTACGAGACAGTATTGCAGATGGTGCGCTTGGCGGTTTGCAATTATTTTTCCCTGATCCTTGGCATAAAGCAAAGCATCATAAACGTCGTATTGTTCAACCGCACTTTGTGGCACAAGTTGTGCAAAAATTAGGTGAAAATGGTTTTATCCATATGGTAACAGACTGGGAAAATTATGCTGAGCAAATGCTAGAAGTATTAAGTGCAAACACCGATTTAGTGAACACCTCGAAAAATGGTGATTATATTCCAAGACCAGATTTTAGACCTTTAACTAAATTTGAAGCCAGAGGCCACAGACTTGGTCATGGAGTTTGGGATTTATACTTTGTGAAGAAATAAGCCTATTTTGGGCAAATTAACTTTTGGGTGAAGATTGAAGTCGGGGAAATCCGATGCCAAATTCACAAATTTAATATACTGATTTGAATACGACCTTAATAGGAGAAATACCATGTCTAAATCTTACAATCAACGTCAACGCAAAAAACTTCACCTCGCTGAATTCCAAGAACTTGGTTTTCTTATAAATTTCCAATTTGCAGAAGGTACTGCGATTGAAACAGTAGATGAAATTGTTGATCGTTTTATTAACGAAGTGATTCAATCAAATGGTCTAGCTTATGAAGGTAGCGGGTATTTATATTGGGAAGGTTTAATTTGCCTAGAAAAAATTGGTAAATGCGATGAAAGCCACCGTGAAACTGTGAAAAAATGGTTAGAAACAAATGGTTTGCAACAAATTGAAGTAAGCGAATTATTTGATATTTGGTGGGAATATCCAACAAAAGCAGAGTAATTTGATTTAAAAACAGCATGGCATAAATCGCTGTGCTGTTTTATTAAAAATATTAGCAAAATTCACCGCACTTTAGATTTTTTGATCTATCACAAATAAAGCTCAATAATTTAACAATCTACCCATTTGGGGTGGTTCATATTGTAACTGTTGCGTCGCATAATTCTACGCCTTAAAAAAGCATTTGTTTATTTATTCACAAAAGGCACGTTCGATGACCGTTGAAAACTTACCCCGCAGACAGTTTTTACGAGGTAAATTCTTAACGTCTTTACATTCAGAAAATGAGCAAAAACAAGGCTTTGATGGAATTCGCCCTCCTTGGGCTGTGGAAAATTCTATTTTTGTGGAGCAATGTACGCGCTGTGGCGATTGTCTTTCTGTCTGTGAAACCAATATTTTGGTGAAAGGCGATGGAGGCTTTCCTGAAGTTCGTTTTGATAATGGTGAATGTACTTTTTGTGGAAAATGCGTAGATGTGTGTAAACAACCTATTTTCCATCCTTGCGATGAAAAGCCTTGGTTACACAAAATCGAAATTGGCATGGCTTGTTTAAGCCAACATCTCATTGAGTGCCGTTCTTGTCAAGACAGTTGCCCGATGAGAGCAATTAGTTTTCGTCTGCAAATGGGTGGAGTGGCGCAGCCTTTAGTGAATACGGATGTTTGTAACGGCTGTGGGGCTTGTTTACAGGGGTGTCCGGTGAATGCGATTAAAATTAGTTATCTAAAACAAAATGAGTAATACAAATTTATCTCCGGAAAGCGCAAAAGATTGGCATGTTGTTGGGCTAATTATTCAAGGTAATCCAGAAAAATTTGCGGCAATTCGAACCGCACTTTTAGCGATTGAACATACTGAAATTCCAACTTTTGATGAAAAATTTGGAAAGATGGTCGTAGTGATGCAATCGCATGATCAACATATTCTGCTAGACAATATGGAAAGCGTGAAAGACATTGATGGTGTTATTAATGTGTCATTGGTGTATCACGAGCAAGACGAGCAGAAGAAATAAATTACTATAACAATACCTTTATTCTCTTGTAAGCAAGGGAAATGCTTAAAAGATAAAAGAAACGTTTTTGTCTTTTATCGTAAGGCTAGTGCCTTAGGTGTGTAAAAAAGTTTACATTTAATAATAAATCAGTGTTTAACGTGGGGGAAACGCGATGAGTTTAAGTCGTCGAGACTTTATGAAAGCCAACGCAGCTGTAGCTGCGGCAACGGCTGCGGGGCTAACTATCCCAGTCAAAAATGTGGTTGCGGCTGAATCCGAAATTAAATGGGACAAAGCAGTATGTCGTTTCTGTGGTACCGGTTGTGCAGTATTAGTTGGTACTAAAGATGGACGTGTTGTGGCATCTCAAGGCGATCCAGATGCAGAAGTAAACCGTGGTTTAAACTGTATTAAAGGTTACTTCTTACCGAAAATTATGTACGGTAAAGACCGTGTAACTCAGCCACTTTTACGTATGACAAACGGAAAATTTGATAAGAACGGCGATTTTGCGCCTATTTCTTGGGATTTTGCGTTCAAAACAATGGCTGAAAAATTCAAAGAAGCTTTCAAAAAGAACGGTCAAAATGCAGTAGGTATGTTCAGTTCTGGTCAGTCTACTATTTGGGAAGGCTACGCGAAGAACAAACTTTGGAAAGCTGGTTTCCGTTCTAACAACGTAGACCCGAATGCACGTCACTGTATGGCATCGGCGGCAGTTGCGTTTATGCGTACCTTCGGTATGGATGAACCTATGGGTTGTTATAACGACATTGAACATGCAGATGCTTTCGTTCTTTGGGGCTCAAATATGGCGGAAATGCACCCAATTTTGTGGTCTCGTATTACTGATCGCCGTATTTCTAATCCTGATGTTCGTGTAACTGTACTTTCTACTTACGAGCATCGTAGTTTCGAACTTGCCGATCACGGTTTGGTATTTACACCACAAACCGACTTGGCGATCATGAACTACATCATCAATTATTTAATTCAGAACAATGCTGTAAACCACGATTTTGTGAACAAACACACTAAATTTAAACGTGGTGAAACCAATATCGGCTACGGTTTACGTCCTGAAAATCCATTAGAAAAAGATACTAACCGTAAAACTGCGGGCAAAATGTATGATTCTTCTTTCGAAGAATTAAAACAAATTGTGTCTGAATACACACTTGAAAAAGTATCTGAAATGTCTGGTGTGGATAAGACTCAGCTTGAAACTTTAGCAAAACTTTATGCTGATCCAAGCAAAAAAGTGGTGTCTTTCTGGACAATGGGCTTCAACCAACACACTCGTGGTGTGTGGGCAAACCAATTAATTTATAACATTCACTTATTAACTGGAAAAATCTCACTTCCAGGTTGTGGACCATTCTCATTAACAGGTCAACCTTCTGCTTGTGGTACAGCGCGTGAAGTTGGTTCATTCCCTCATCGTTTACCGGCAGACTTAGTGGTAACTAATCCTAAACACCGTGAAACAGCAGAACGCATTTGGAAATTACCAAAAGGTACGGTTTCTGAAAAAGTTGGTTTGGACACAATTGCACAAGACCGTGCAATGAACGATGGCAAAATGAATGTGCTATGGCAAATGTGTAATAACAATATGCAGGCTGGCCCAAACATTAATCAAGATCGTTTACCAGGCTGGCGTAAAGAAGGCAACTTCGTTGTTGTATCCGATCCTTACCCAACGGTATCCGCACTTTCTGCTGACTTAATTCTTCCAACTGCAATGTGGGTAGAAAAAGAAGGTGCTTACGGTAATGCAGAACGCCGTACTCAATTCTGGCGTCAACAAGTAAAAGCACCAGGCGAAGCAAAATCAGACTTATGGCAATTAATGGAGTTTGCAAAATACTTCACGACTGATGAAATGTGGACAGAAGAATTACTTGCTCAAATGCCTGAATATAGAGGTAAAACTCTATATGATGTGCTCTTCAGAAATGGTCAAGTAGATAAATTCCCATTAAGCGAACTTGCTGAAGGCCAATTAAACGACGAATCAGAACACTTTGGTTACTATGTACACAAAGGTTTATTTGAAGAATATGCTGAATTTGGTCGCGGTCATGGTCATGACTTGGCTCCATTTGATATGTATCACAAAGCGCGTGGTTTACGTTGGCCAGTTGTAGAAGGTAAAGAAACCTTATGGCGTTACCGTGAAGGCTACGATCCATTCGTTAAAGAAGGTGAGGGTGTAGCATTCTATGGTTACCCAGACAAGAAAGCGATTATTCTTGCGGTACCTTATGAGCCAGCTGCTGAGTCTCCAGATAAAGAATATGATTTATGGTTATCTACCGGTCGTGTTTTAGAGCATTGGCATACAGGTACTATGACTCGTCGTGTGCCTGAATTACACCGTGCAATGCCGAATAACCTTGTTTGGATGCACCCATTAGATGCTGAAGCTCGTGGTTTACGCCATGGCGATAAAATTAAGATTTCATCTCGTCGAGGCGAAATGATTTCTTACTTAGATACTCGCGGACGTAATAAACCACCTCGTGGCTTAGTATTTACCACTTTCTTTGATGCTGGTCAGCTTGCAAATAGCTTAACGCTAGATGCGACAGACCCAATTTCAAAAGAAACCGACTTCAAAAAATGTGCGGTAAAAGTGGAAAAGGCTGCGTAAAAACCATGTAAAAATCAACCGCACTTTATTTTCCCCTATCAATAAAAGAGGAAGATGAAAGTGCGGTTAAAATCTAAAAAGAAAATGAAGAAACCAGCACTCAATCCTGAACGTAGAAAATTTCTTAAAGAAGCAACCCGTACTGCGGGTGGTTTAGCTGGCGTTGGGATTTTGTTGGGATTGCAGCAAAATCAAAGTCTTGCTCGCGAAGGTGTGCCATTACGCCCGCCATTTGCTTTGCAAGATGCGAAAGCATTTTCTGCCGCTTGTATTCGTTGTGGACAATGTGTTCAAGCCTGTCCTTATGACATGCTGCATTTAGCATCTTTATTATCGCCAGTAGAAGCGGGAACGCCGTATTTTATTGCGCGTGATAAACCTTGCGAAATGTGCCCTGACATTCCTTGTGCTCATGCTTGCCCAACAGGTGCGCTTGACCGCAATGCGACAAATATTAATGAGTCGCGAATGGGACTGTCAGTACTGTTAGACCATGAAACTTGCTTGAACTGGCAAGGGTTACGTTGCGATGTTTGTTATCGAGTTTGTCCATTAATCGATAAAGCGATTACATTGGAAAAACAACATAATCCACGTTCTGATAAGCATGCGTTATTTATTCCAACAGTACATTCTGATGCGTGTACTGGATGTGGAAAATGTGAGCAAGCTTGTGTGTTAGAAGAAGCAGCGATTAAAATTTTACCAATGGATCTGGCAAAAGGTATGTTAGGTAAACATTATCGTTTAGGCTGGGAAGAAAAAGCGAAAGCTGACCATTCTCTTGCGCCTAAAGATATGATTTCGTTGCCAACTCGTACTCCAGACGGATCAACTGTAATGCCTGATCCAGCAGAACCCGTGCTTGCACCTATTTTAGGGAGTGGCAAATAATGGCAAATACACCAAAATTTGCAGGGAAAGAGTCACGAGAAAAATGGGGCTGGTGGTATGCAAACCGCTTTTTGTTTTGGCGTCGATTAAGCCAACTTAGCATTCTTGCGATGTTTTTAAGTGGTCCTTATTTTGGCGTGTGGATTCTAAAAGGCAATTATAGTGGAAGCTTATTGCTCGATACTATTCCATTAAGCGACCCTTTAATTACAGCAGAAAGCTTGGCTGCAAGACATTTACCTGATGCCCTTACCTTGATTGGTGCAGCAATTATTGTGTTATTTTACGCAGTATTTGGTAGTAAAGTATTTTGTGGTTGGGTATGTCCGCTAAATGTTGTGACGGACTGTGCTGCGTGGCTACGCCGTAAGTTAGGCATTCGCCAAACGGCAAAAATTTCGCGCGGTTTACGTTATGGTATCCTTGCGCTTATTTTATTAGGCAGTTGCGTAAGCGGAATGTTGCTTTGGGAGTGGGTTAATCCAGTGGCTGCACTTGGCCGTGCCTTTATATTTGGTTTTGGTGCAACAGGCTGGCTATTGCTTGTTATTTTTCTTTTTGATTTATTGATTGTAGAACATGGCTGGTGTGGACACCTTTGCCCAATTGGTGCTGCTTATGGTGTGATTGGTGCAAAAAGTTTAATCCGTATCAAAGTGATTGATCGTGCAAAATGCGATAATTGTATGGATTGCTACAATGTTTGTCCCGAAGCCCAAGTGTTACGTTCGCCTTTACACGGAAAAAAAGACGAAAGCCTACTTGTGCTTTCCAAAGATTGCATCAGCTGCGGACGTTGTATTGACGTTTGCGCTGAAAAAGTTTTTAAATTTTCGACCAGATTCGATCATTCAGGGGAGTGATTAATATGACTAAACAGGTATCTAAAATTTTAGCGGGATTATTTACCGCACTTTTTGCTGGCTCACTGATGGCATCTGATGCACCAGCAATAGGAAAAGATTTAACTCAAGCGGCTGAAAATATTGCACCCGCATTTCATAATCCACCACGTCAAAGTGAATTACCTGCGCTAAACTATGTAAATCAACCACCAATGGTGCCACATAGTGTTTCAAACTATCAAGTGACAAAAAATGTGAATCAATGTTTAAATTGCCACAGCCCAGAAAATTCTCGTTTGAGTGGTGCAACTCGAATCAGCCCAACTCACTTTATGGATCGTGATGGAAAAGTAGGTTCAAGCTCCTCTCCGCGTCGTTATTTCTGTTTACAATGTCACGTTTCTCAATCAAACGTAGATCCAATTGTTCCAAATGATTTTAAACCGATGAAAGGTTACGGAAACTAGTTTAAGAGGTCTATATGTCTGAGAAAAAACCAAATATCTTAAAACGTTTCTGGCAATGGTTTAGAAAACCAAGCCGTATGGCAATTGGTACGATTATTATCTTATCGGCTATTGGTGGTATTCTTTCTTGGGTTGGTTTTAACTATGGTTTAGAGAAAACCAACACTGAACAGTTCTGTGCAAGCTGCCATATGCAAGATGCTTATCCAGAATATTTACATAGCGTGCATTATCAAACTCGTACTGGCGTGGGGGCAAGTTGTCCAGATTGTCACGTACCACACGAATTTGGTGCAAAAATGAAACGTAAAATTATAGCGGCTAAGGAAGTATATGCTCACTATACTGGAAAAGTAGATACATTAGAAAAATTCAATGCACATCGTTTAGAAATGGCTGAAAACGAATGGGCTCGTATGAAAGCTAACGATTCTAAAGAATGTCGTAACTGTCATAAAGTAGATCGTATGAACTTCAACGATCAACGTTCTGTGGCTGCACGTATGCATGAAAAAATGAAGACTGAAGGTAAAACTTGTATCGATTGTCACAAAGGTATTGCACACCAATTACCTGATATGAGTGGCGTTGAGTCAGGATTTAAAGACGAGAAATAATTTTCTCTATATATTGTGAAAAAATACCGCACTTATCTAATAAGTGCGGTATTTTTATTATAGCCAGCCAAAAGTCTGGCTATAAAAACCATACGCTATGCGTATGGAGCCAAATAGCTTAAGCGATGAACAGAAAAAATCCTCGCTATATAATGAACAAGGCTGACAACCAAAATTCAACATATAGGAGGATTATCATGGTAAGTAAAACCAGTGACGATTCAAGTCTATCACACACAAAATGGAACTGTAAGTATCACATTGTATTTATCCCGAAGTATAGAAGAAAAGCAATTTATGGAAAGTTAAGAGCAGATATAGGTCAAATATTGAGGCAGTTATGTGACTATAAAAATGTGGAGATAATAGAAGCGCATGCAATGCCAGACCATATCCATATGCTCTTAAAAATCCCAGCTAAAATATCAGTATCAGGTTTTATGGGCTATCTGAAGGGGAAGTCAGCGCTGATGATTTTTGAAAGACACGCGAACTTAAAATATAGATATGGAAATAGGCATTTCTGGGCGAAAGGATTTTTTGTAAGCACAGTAGGGTTAAATACAAAAGTGGTAGAGGATTATATAAGAAACCAAGAAAAAGAAGATATGGTTCAAGATAATTTATCAACGAAAGAACATGTTGACCCCTTTAAGGGGTAATCAAGGAAATAATTAGACGCGGTTGTCAGTTCTCACAAGCCCCTTGAGGGGCTTGTGAAGTATAGGCTCTTATAGGGGAGCCTAAAAACCGCACGTTTTACGTGCGGATTGTTATTTTGTGTTTATACACGATAATCTATTGATGTTAGTCTTTATTTAAAGCCTATTTTTCAGTAAACTTAGCAAGTTTTATTGAATTATTAAAATATTACTTAAAATTTAGGAATTTATTGTGGCTCACCGAGATTTTGCCGCACGTCGCGGTTCAAATAATAAGAAAAAAACAAAAAAGAATAAGAATATTCTGATCATCCTAGCTTTAGTCATTGTGTTGGCTTTTGGTGTTGGGCTTTATTTGTTGAAAAATAAAAATAGCGAAACTGTAGTGCAACAGGTTGCGACACAACAAGAAAAAACTCAACCTAAAAGTGTCTTACCTAATCGCCCAGAGGAGGTTTGGAGTTATATCAAGGCGTTAGAAACTCGAACTGTTCCTGTTGATAATAAACCTACAAGCGTAGAGCAAAATATGCGCTTAACCGAAGAACAACGCCAAGTTTTAGTGCAAATGGAAAAAGAACAACAAGCAGCAGAAGAGGCGCGTAAATTAGCGGAGCAACAACGCGCGGTAGAAACAGCGAAAGCTCAACAAGTGCAAGTAGCGCAAAAAGTAGAGCAAGCGAAAAAGTCTGAAGCAGTAAAAACAGAAACCGTGCAACCTGAATCTACACAAAAACAAGAACAGCCAAGAATTGAGACAGCTAAAAAGGTTGAACAACCTAAAACAACAGATAATTTGAACGGCGGTAAAAAATTCGGTTTACAATGTGGCGCTTTCAAAAATAGAGCGCAAGCTGAAAATTTGCAAGGGCGTTTATCAATGAGTGGGTTAAATGCACAAGTTCAAGTTAATGGTGAATGGAACCGTGTTCGTGTAGGGGGCTTCGCTAGCCGAGATGCAGCAGTGCAAGCGCAAAGTAAAGCCAAAAGTGTGGTAGATTGCGTTGTGATTGGTATGTAATGCTAATCTAACATTGTTGAGTTATCTTGATACGTAAAATCTCAATCATTGAAATAAAAAAATCCCAACTAAAAGTGCGGTGCAATTAGTTGGGATTTTTTCATTAAGGATTATTACAAAATAATCATATCATCACGATGCATTGCCACCGCACCGTATTCATAGCCTAAAACATTTTCAATGTATGTTGATTTTCGGCCCTTAATTAATTGTAAGGCATCGCTGTTATAGCGTGGCATACCTAGAGCAATGTCTTTACCCGATTGAGTGCGTATTTTGACTACTTCACCACGCGAAAAACGTCCTTCCACGTTAACAATGCCAGCGGGTAATAAGGATTTATTTTGTTCAAGAATGGCGTTTTGGGCCCCTTCATCAACAGTGATGACGCCTGCAGATGGCGCAGCGAAAAGCCATTGTTTGCGACTTTCTAATCGATCAGATTGATGGGCAATAAATTTTGTACCAATATTTTGTTCATAAGCAAGATCAGCGATCACATTTGGGCGATCACCTGGTGCAATAATTGTTTCAATTCCAGAGCGAGTTGCAACATCGGCAGCAATGATTTTTGTCATCATTCCTCCAGAGCCAAGATTACTCCCACTGCCACCTGCGATTGAGCGAATGTGATCCGTGATTTGTTCTACAACTGGAATTAATTTTGCTCCAGGATTTTTACGCGGATCACTATCAAATAAACCTTGTTGATCAGTCAATAAATAAAGTTGTTCCGCTTGAACAAGAATAGCGACTAATGCAGATAAATTGTCATTATCGCCAACTTTAATTTCTGCGGTCGCCACTGCATCATTTTCATTGATCACAGGAATAATGTGGTTATCTAAAAGTGCGTGTAAAGTATCTCGCGCATTTAAAAAACGTTCGCGATCTTCAATATCGGCACGCGTTAATAAAAGTTGTCCGATATGAATATCATAAATAGCAAATAATTTTTCCCAAGCCTGAATTAATTGACTCTGACCAACCGCTGCAAGTAGTTGCTTTGAGGCAATTGTGGGTGGTAATTGAGGATGATTTAGATAATGGCGACCTGCGGCAATAGCACCAGAAGTAACGATTACTATACGAAATCCATCATTATGCAGTTTTGCAATTTGACGAACGATTTCCATCATGTGCGGTGAATTCAGTTTTGGCGAACCCTGTGTTAGGGTACTTGTACCAAATTTCACTACGATTGTTTTTTTGTTCATAGTCGTTTCCAAAATTCTTAAAATTGACATTAACGTTATCACTAAATCAATGAAAAATCACCTAATATCAGGTATAGTAACGGCAAATTTTAGGGGGATTTATGACATTTAGTTTAATTGTGGCGACGGCATTAAATAGCGTGATTGGTAAAGATAACCAAATGCCTTGGCACTTGCCTGCAGATTTAGCATGGTTTCGTCAGAACACCACTGGCAAACCGGTCATCATGGGGCGTAAAACGTTTGAAAGTATTGGTCGTCCGCTACCTAAACGGACGAATATCGTACTTTCTCGTCAGCCTTTTGAACACGAAGGTGTGGTATGGAAAGATAGCCTTGAAAGTGCGGTAGATTTTGTCAGAGATTTTGATGAAATTATGTTGATTGGTGGGGGAGAGTTATTCAAACAATATTTGCCGCAAACAGATAAGTTATACCTTACTCAAATTCAGTCAGAACTAGATGGTGATACTTTTTTCCCTCAATTGAATTGGGATGAGTGGGAAATTGAATTTGACGAATATCGTAAGGCGGATGAACAAAATCACTATGATTGTCGATTTTTGATTCTTACACGAAAATAAATCAAATTAATGAGACTATATTTTTAGAGCATTCATTAATCTAGAAAATAAAGAGATGATGATTTCCCTTGAGTTCCCCTTTTTAAAGTTTCATAATGACCCTTCATTTTTTATTTTTGATAGTTTTAAAGGTTATCTCAAATATCTCATTTTTAAACATTATCCCAACTTAGGGAAGGCATTATGACGCAAATTGCAACTGAAAACCCATCAAATAAATCTGTATCAAATAAAACGAACCGTAAAAAAGGCTTAAGCATTTTTATTCTTCTCCTACTTATTATTGGTATTGCTTGTGCTTTGTATTGGCTTTTCTTCTTGAAGGATTTTGAAGAAACAGAAGATGCTTATGTGGGTGGAAATCAAGTGATGGTGTCATCACAGGTAGCGGGCAATGTAGCGAAGATTAATGCTGATAATATGGATAAAGTCCATGCAGGTGACATTCTAGTTGAATTGGATGATACGAATGCAAAACTTAGTTTCGAACAGGCAAAAAGCAATCTCGCCAATGCTGTGCGTCAGGTAGAACAACTCGGTTTTACTGTGCAGCAATTACAATCAGCTGTGCACGCCAATGAAATTTCTTTAGCTCAAGCACAAGGCAATTTGGCACGCCGAGTTCAACTTGAAAAAATGGGTGCAATTGATAAAGAATCTTTCCAACATGCAAAAGAAGCCGTTGAGCTTTCCAAAGCAAATTTAAATTCCTCTAGAAACCAATTAGCTGCTAATCAGGCTTTATTGAGTAACGTTCCATTACGTCAACAACCGCAAATACAGAACGCAATGAGTTCACTCAAGCAGGCTTGGTTGAATTTACAACGTACAAAAATTAGAAGTCCAATTGATGGCTATGTGGCGCGTCGTAATGCTCAAGTTGGGCAAGCTGTTTCAGTGGGTGGCGCGTTAATGGCGGTGGTATCTAATGAGCAAATCTGGTTAGAAGCTAACTTCAAAGAAACCCAATTAACGAATATGCGCATCGGTCAGCCAGTGAAAATTCATTTTGATTTATACGGTAAAAATAAAGAATTTGATGGCGTGATAAATGGCATTGAAATGGGGACTGGCAATGCATTTTCTCTTTTACCTTCACAAAATGCTACGGGTAACTGGATTAAGGTGGTACAACGTGTACCTGTGCGAATTAAATTAGATCCACAACAATTTGTTGAAACGCCATTACGAATTGGTCTTTCTGCAACGGCAAAAGTAAGAATTGCAGATTCATCTGGCCCAATGCTACGAGAAAAATCAGAACCGAAAACTTTATTTGCTACTGATACACTTAAATATGATGAAAGTGCGGTAGAAGATTTGATTGAATCTATCATTCAGCAAAACAGCCATTAAGGCGGCGTTATGGACAATTCCGCAAAAAAATTTCCACCTATTCAAGGTGGTGCGCTGATTTTATTAACTCTGGCTTTATCTCTCGCCACCTTTATGCAAGTATTAGATTCTACCATTGCAAATGTGGCGATTCCTACTATTGCAGGCGATCTTGGCGCATCTTTTAGTCAAGGTACATGGGTAATTACTTCTTTTGGGGTTGCAAATGCGATTTCTATTCCAATAACAGGTTGGTTAGCAAAACGTTTTGGCGAAGTGCGGTTATTTTTAGTCTCAACTTTTTTATTTGTTGTCTCTTCTTGGCTCTGTGGGATTGCAGACAGTCTTGAAGCATTAATTATTTTTCGTGTTATACAGGGGGCCGTAGCAGGTCCTATTATTCCACTTTCTCAAAGCTTATTATTGAATAATTATCCCCCTCAAAAACGGAGTATGGCATTGGCTTTTTGGTCGATGACTGTTGTTGTTGCACCTATTTTCGGCCCAATTTTAGGCGGATGGATTAGCGATAATATCCATTGGGGATGGATATTCTTTATTAATGTCCCGATTGGTTTATTAGTTGTGCTAATCAGCTGGAAGATTTTGGGTAGCCGAGAAAGTGAAATTGTTCATCAACCCATTGATAAAGTCGGTCTAGTTTTACTTGTCTTAGGCGTGGGATGTTTGCAATTAATGCTTGATCAGGGCCGTGAGCAAGATTGGTTTAATTCTAATGAAATCATTATATTAGCTGTGATTGCTGTCGTTTGTCTGATTGCCTTGGTTATTTGGGAATTGACGGATGACAATCCTGTGGTGGATATTTCCCTTTTCCATTCTCGTAATTTTAGCGTAGGGTGTTTATGTACTAGTTTAGCCTTTTTGATTTATCTAGGTTCTGTGGTATTAATTCCGCTCTTGCTACAACAAGTCTTCCATTATACTGCGACGTGGGCAGGGCTTGCGACTTCCCCAGTTGGATTATTCCCAATTTTACTTTCACCGATTATTGGGCGTTTCGGTTATAAGATCGATATGCGAATTTTAGTGACGATAAGTTTTATTGTATATGCAATAACATTTTACTGGCGAGCGGTGACTTTCGAGCCATCAATGACTTTTGCTGATGTGGCTTTACCACAATTAGTGCAAGGTTTGGCTGTGGCCTGTTTCTTTATGCCACTTACTACAATAACGCTGTCTGGCTTGCCTGCGCATAGAATGGCTTCTGCGTCTAGCTTATTTAACTTCTTGAGAACTCTAGCTGGTTCTGTTGGGACATCTTTAACCACATTTATGTGGTATAACCGTGAGGCTGTTCACCATACTCAATTAACAGAACACATTAATCCTTATAACCCAATTTCCCAAAGTTTTTACCATCAAATGAATCAATTTGGTTTAAGTGATACCCAAACTTCAGCTTACATTGCTCAACAAATAACATCGCAAGGATTTATTATTGGCGCAAATGAAATATTTTGGTTATCAGCTATGGGATTCTTAGGATTGTTTATTGTGATTTGGTTTGCAAAACCACCTTTTGGTGGGCGGCATTAGTAGCGTATTATTTAAAATATGAATGATTTAATCTCAAAGTTTATCAATGTAAATATGGTTGAATTAAAAGAGGATTAGGAGTAGATTAGACCAAATAATAATCATAAATATAAGGGATTATTTTTATGTTCACTAAGCCTCTTTACTACGCCCATTCCGCGCAAGATAAACTCGGTAATCTCTTACCTTACGAACGTTGGCAAACCTTACAAAGCCATTCTGTAAATGTTGGGGAAATGGCAGCGGAGTTTGCTCGTGTATTCGGTGCTCAGGAAATTGCCTGCCAGACGGGACGGCTTCATGACTTAGGGAAATATTCGGAAGCCTTTAATCACCGATTGCATGGGTGGCCCATCAGTCGATCATGCCACCGCCAGAGCAAAGATTGCGGTGGAACGCTGGGGAAATGTGATCGGCAAGCTGATGGCGTTTTGCATTGCAGGGCATCATGCCGGTTTGGCGAACGGTGCGGGCGAGGGTGATAACCGCAACACCTTGAAACAGCGTTTGGCGTTGCAATTCGGCAAAGATATTCCGGAACTCGATAGCATATGGCTGCAAGAAATCAAGCTCCCTCAAACCCTGTCTGCACCGCCACTCAAAGCCGACGCACATCATCCTTTTTTCTCCTACGCCTTCTTCACCCGAATGCTTTATTCCTGCTTGGTAGATGCCGATTATCTTGATATCGAAGCCTTTTATGCAAACCTAGAAAACAAAGCCGCCGAGCGCGGCGGTTATCCCGATTTAAACGCCTTACAACACAATTTCAATCAATTTATCAACGATTTCAGACGACGTATCGCCCAAGCTTCAGAGCAAACTGAAGCCGAAAAACGCAATGCCGCCTTAAACCGCCTGCGCAGTGAAATTCTCAATCATGCCGTAGAACAAGCGGCACAAGCGCAAGGGCTGTTCACGCTCACCGTGCCGACCGGCGGCGGAAAAACTTTCACTTCCATGGCATTTGTGCTGGAACACGCCAAACGGCACGGTATGCAGCGCGTGATTTAGTCATCCCGTTCACCAGCATCATCGAACAAAACACCGCCGAGTTCCGCAAAGCCTTTGGCGAATTGGGCGAGCAAGCCGTGTTGGAACACCACAGCACCTTCGACGACGGCAAACTGCAAGGCGAAGCCACCAAAGACAAACTGCGCCTCGCTTCGGAAAACTGGGACGCGCCCGTTGTCGTTATCACCGCCGTGCAATTCTTCGAATCCCTCTTTGCCGACCGCTCCTCGCGCTGCCGCAAGCTGCACAACATCGCTGGTTCCGTCATCATCCTCGACGAAGCGCAAATGCTTCCGCCCAATCTTTTACTGCCCATCATGCAAGCCATCAAAGAATTGGCGCAGAACTATCGTTGCTCTGTCGTCATGTGCACCGCCACCCAACCGGCCGTGCAAGCCGAAAACGGCTTCTATCGCGGCTTTGAAAACATGCGCGAAATCGCCCCAAAACCGACCGCACTTTTTGACAAACTGCGCCGCACCACCGTGCAGCACATCGGCACACAAACCGATGCCGACCTGCTTGCCAAACTTGGCGAACACCCGCAAATGCTCGTCATCGTCAATAACCGCCACCACGCCCGCAGCCTGTACGACCAAGCCAAAAACCTTGACGGCACGTTCCACCTGACCACCTTAATGTGTGCCAAACACCGCACTCAAAAGCTCAATGAGGTTCGATGCCGTCTGAAAAACGGCGAACCCTGCCGCGTCATCGCCACCTCCTTAATTGAAGCCGGCGTTGATGTGGATTTTCCGCTGGTGATGCGCGCCGAAGCAGGCCTAGACAGCGTTGCCCAAGCCGCCGGACGCTGCAACTGCGAAGGCAAAAGGTCGTCTGAAAACAGCTTTGTATGGATATTCGCGCCCGAAGAACAATGGAAAGCCCCGCCCGAACTTGCTACCCAAGCCGCCGCCGCTTATTTCGCCGAGCTTTATCAATTAAAAGGCAGTGAACTGGACAATAAAAAAAATCCTGAAAAAGCACAATGATACAGGGCAAAGCCTCGATTTCCCATTCCAAACCATCGCCGACAAATTCCGCATAATCGAAAGCCACATGCAGCCGCTGATTATTCCGTTCGATGTTGATGCCGAAAACCTCATTAGCAGCCTGCACCACGCCGACCAAAACTTCGGCAAACAGTTTTATACGCTGATCGGGCTGGATTTGTATGATGAGGTGGCGGGGTTGAGTTGGGAGGATACTAATTTTATAAAAGAGGAGAGCTTGATATTTTAAAATTTCAATCTGATTAAGTTATTTAACGTATGATTACGCAATGAAATTAACCTGCAACCATTTTATTAGAAGGAGAGTTCCTATGGGACGTAAAATTTTTATTTCATACAAATATAGTGATTCATCTGTAGAACGCTTATCACCTTATCAGGAAGCAACAGCTCGAGATTATGTTGATATTCTACAATCAAAATTAGAAGAAGATGGCATCCATATAAACAAAGGAGAGAAAGACAATGAAAGTCTAGCTCAATTTAAAGATGAGACTATTCAAACAAAATTATCAGATAAGATTTTTGATAGTTCAGTAACAATAGTCTTGCTTTCACCGAACATGAAGGAATGGTGGAACTCTGAAAGTGAACAATGGATTCCTTGGGAAATTGCATACTCTATTAAAAATAAGAAAAGATCATTGTCTTCAAGTAAGAGAAATGCAATTTTGCTGGTTGTATTACCTGATCTATCAGGCTGTTATTCTTATGTTAATAAAGAAGGTTTTTATTTTAATATTATTAAAAATAACAGAAATAACCTTCAACACTCTTATCCAGCCAAAAAGCTAAAGAATGGTTGTTCAAATTCCTATATGCTCAAGTGTAATTGGGATAATTTTATTTCAAATGTCAATGGTTGGATTAATGCCGCCGTTGAAATTAAAGAAAATGCTGATAAGTATGCTATCAACACTAAAGTTTAGGAGTATATAAATGGCTTATTTTACCAAACAGGAAGCTCGCGACTATGCAAGAAGTGTTACAGCATCATTTGAGAGTTATTCAAGTAAACTGGAAAGTATCGTTGAAAGTCAAAAATATCAATATCGCTTTGATGTTTTTCTATCACATTCTGTTAAGGATGCTGAGCTAGTTCTTGGTGTTGTACGTATTTTAGAAGATATGGGGCAAAAAGTTTACGTAGATTGGGTAGTTGATCCACAACTTTCCAGGGATTCTGTAACAAAAGAAACTGCTGAAACATTGCGGGATAGGATGAAGCAATCTTCTAAATTGCTGTATTTAGCTACGGATAATGCTTCATCTTCTAAATGGATGCCTTGGGAATTAGGATACTTTGATGGATTGAAGTCTGGAAACGTAGCTATTTTACCTTTGGTTGATTCTGCATACAGTTCATTCCAAGGACAAGAGTATTTAGGGCTTTATCCTGCCTTAGGTAAAGATGATTTGAGAAGATTTTTAGGTTAATCATTTTGGGCTTTAGAGGGTTTCTAAAGCCCAATATAAATATTTATTGGAGTTGCTATGGAATTCACCAAGGAACAGAAAAAATTTATCACTGATTTTGTTGTAGAGATTAAAAATGGCGATGCTGCAATTTTTGCTGGGGCAGGCTTATCAGCTCTAGCAGGTTTTGTTAATTGGAAAGGTTTGCTGAAAGATCTTGCAGAAGAACTAGGTCTTGATATTGAAAAAGAACATGATCTAATTGGAGTAGCTCAATATCATTTCAATCGGCATAAAAGAGGAAAAATAAATAACAAAATAATCAATGAGTTTACTACATTAAGACAAGGCGGAGATAACCATAAGTTACTTTCTAAAATTGGTATTAGTACATTTTGGACAACTAACTATGATCAATTAATTGAAAAAACTTTAGAGGCTGATGGAAAAACAGTAGAGAAAAAAATCAGAAATGAAGATTTTTCAAGAAATATCAAAAAGAAAGATGCTATTGTTTATAAAATGCATGGTGATAAAGATTCACCTGATGAAGCAGTATTAATTAAAGATGATTATGAAACCTATCAGGATAAGAAAGAATTATTTGCTACTGCATTAAGAGGAGATTTGCTTTCAAAAACATTTTTGTTCATAGGCTTTAGTTTTGATGATCCAAATTTGGAATATATTTTGGGCAGAATTAAAGTCTTATTAAAAGATAATACGCCAACTCATTATTGTTTTTTCAAAGAAGTATCGAGAGATGATTTTCATGATGATGAAAGTTATATGTATGCTAAAGTTAAGCAAGAACTAAAAATAGAAGATCTCAAGAGGTATGGCATTCATTCAATAATGATTAAAGAATATTCTGATATTACTGCCATTTTAAAAGAAATTCAAAGACGCTTAAAACGTAGCAATATCTTCATTTCTGGTGCTGCTCATAGTTACTCTCCTTTTTCTGAAGAGAAAGCTAAAGAACTTATACATAATCTTAGTTATAAGCTGGCAGAGAAAGAATATAAGATTATTTCCAGTTATGGTTTAGGTATTGGAAGTATCGTTATTAATGGAGCGTTAGAATATAAATATCAGTCAAATTATCGCAATTTAGACGATTTATTAATTTTAAGACCATTTCCGCAAATACAATCAGGAGATAAATCTATTTCTGAAAGATGGACTGACTACAGAAATGAAATCATTTCTCAAGCTGGTATTGCTATTTTTATGTTTGGAAACAAATTGGATAAAAATGGAGAAATCGTTCTTTCTAATGGCATGAAAGAAGAATTTGAGATTTGCTTACAGCATAATGTGATTCCAATCCCAATTGGCTGTACTGGCTCAATATCTAAAGAGATTTGGAATGATATTATGGAAAATCGTACCGAACTATATTCTAATGATCAGTCATTAATAGATGAAATAAAAAAGCTAGGTCAATCTGATATTTCTAATGATGGAATTATTTCTACGGTGCTTTCTATCATTGATAAGTTACAAAAGATGTAAAAAAGTGCGGTCAATTCTCCCAACGTTTTCAAAATGTCGTCTGAAACCGCACTTTCCAACCAAAAGGAGAACCAAATGAACCAAATCCGCCTACACGTTTGGGGCGATTATGCCTGTTTTACCCGTCCTGAGATGAAGGTAGAGCGGGTGTCTTATGATGTCATCACGCCGTCTGCGGCGCGCGGGATTTTGGCGGCGGTGCATTGGAAGCCGGCGATTCGGTGGGTGATAGATCGGATTTATGTGTTGAAGCCGATTCGGTTTGAGTCGGTGCGGCGCAATGAGTTGGGCGGCAAGATTTCGGCGGGCAAGGTCAGCGGCGCGATGAAGCGCAAGAGCGTTGCTGATTTATATACGCTGATTGAAGACGACCGCCAGCAGCGTGCGGCGACGGTGCTTAAAGACGTGGCTTATGTGATTGAAGCCCATGCGGTGCTGACGGCAAAAGCGGGGGCGGATGAGACCGTTACCAAGCATATTGAGATGTTCAAACGCCGTGCGAAAAAGGGGCAATGCTTTCAGCAGCCTTGTTTGGGCGTGCGTGAGTTTCCTGCCGATTTTGCTTTGATTGATGAAGGTGAGCCGTTGCCGCCATCAGCATTATCGGAAAACGAGGCAAACCGTGATTTGGGCTGGATACTGCACGACATTGATTTTGACCACGGCAACACGCCACATTTTTTCCGCGCTGAAATGAAAGATGGCGTGATTGATGTGCCGCCGTTTTACGCCGAGGAGGTGAAAGCATGATTCTTGCGTCCCTTGCCCGCTATTACCGCCGTTTGGCAGCGGAAAACGATGAAATGGGCAATCCGAAAGTACCACCTTATGGCTTTAGCGAGGAGAAAATCGGCTGGATTTTGGTATTGGATAAAGAAGGTCGTCTGAAAACCGTTGTGCCGAATCTGACTGTCGATAAAAAGCCGCAGCCAAAGCTGATGAGCGTGCCGCGCCCTGAAAAACGCACGTCGGGCATCAAGCCGAATTTTTTGTGGGATAAAACCGTCTACGCGCTTGGCGTGGAAGCCAATAAAAACAAAGCCGAGGCGAAAGAAAAACCGTTTACGCCGTCTGAAAAAACCTTTGAAGCCTTTAAGCAATACCATCTTGATTTACTGCAAGAAAACGACGATGAAGGCTTGCAAGCCTTATGCCGTTTTCTGCAAAACTGGCAGCCTGCACATTTTACTGTCGAAAACCTGCCTGCCGAAATGCTCGATACCAACATCGCATTTTCTCTTGAAAAACCGACCGCACTTATCCATAAACGCGAAGCCGCGCAAACCTTGTGGGCAGGCTGTCTGAAAAGCGATGAAGCATTCGAAGGCTTATGCCTGATTAGCGGCGACACCGCCCCGATTGCTCGGTTGCACCCGGCGATTAAAGGCGTGTTTGGCGGGCAAAGTTCCGGCAGTTCGATTATTTCGTTCAACAAAGAAGCCTTTGCCTCTTTTGGCAAGGAGCAAGGCGCAAATGCGCCCGTTTCCGAACAATCCGCCTTTGCCTACACCACCGCGCTGAACTATCTCTTGCGCCGCGAAAATAATCACTGCCTGACCATAGGCGATGCCAGCACGGTCTTTTGGGCGGAAGCGGACGATAACGCCACGGCGCAGGCTGCCGAAGGCTTCTTCGCGCAAGTGTTTACGCCGCCAGATGACGAACAAGAAAGTTCCAAAGTTTTCAATGTATTGGAACAAGTGGGCAAAGGTCGCCCGCTGCAAGAAATTGCGCCCGAACTCTCTCCCAATACCCGTTTTTATATCTTAGGGCTTGCCCCCAATGCCGCGCGGATTTCTATTCGGTTTTGGCTGGACACCGCGTTTGGGCAGTTGGCGGAAAATTTGGAGCAGCATTGGCAAGATTTAACCCTTGAGCCTTGCGCATGGAAAACGACGCCGTCTATTTGGCGGCTCTTGTTGCAAACTGCCGTATTGGGCAAAAGCGAAAACATCTCGCCCGTGTTGGCTGGTGAAATGACCCGCGCCGTGATTTGCGGCACGCCGTATCCCTTAAGTTTGCTGTCGCAACTGATTACCCGAATCCGCGCCGACGGCGACGTGAACGGTCTGCGCGTGGCAATGATGAAAGCCGTATTACAGCGGCGTTTTAGAAAAGGTTTTATCGAAGAAGGAGTTCCTATGAGTTTGAACAATGAAAGCCCGAATCGCGCCTATCTTTTAGGGCGGCTGTTTGCCGTGTTGGAGCGCATTCAATATCAGGCGTTGGGCGAATTAAATACCGGCATTGCCGACCGCTATTACGGCTCCGCATCCGCCGTGCCGTTTTCGGTTTTTCCGCGCCTTTTGTCGGGTGCAAAACACCATTTGTCGCGCTTGCGTAAAGACAAAGTTGGTATGGCGGTGAATTTGGATAAAGATTTGGGCGAAATCATTGCCAAACTGCCCGAGACCTTTCCGCGCCATTTGAGCATTGTCGAGCAAGGCCGCTTCGCCATCGGCTATTACCACCAAAAACAAAGCTATTTTGCTAAAAAAGAAACCGCTGAAACTATTGAAAACTAAGGAGCCAGAAAATGTCTGCCATTCAAAACCGCTATGAATTTGTTTACTTTTTTGATGTTACCAACGGCAATCCTAACGGCGACCCTGATGCGGGCAATATGCCGCGCCTTGATCCCGAATCCAGCAAAGGCTTGGTAACCGATGTCTGCCTGAAACGCAAAATCCGTAATTTTGTGGAAATCAGCAGCGAAAATGAAGCCAGTTACGAAATCTACGTCAAAGAAAAAAGCGTGTTAAACCTGCAAAACAAACGCGCTTATGAGGCGCTTGGCATTGAGTCGGAAGCCAAAAAACTACCAAAAGACGAAGCCAAAGCCCGCGATATTACCGCTTGGATGTGTAAAAACTTCTTTGACATCCGCACCTTTGGCGCCGTGATGACCACCGAAGTCAACAGCGGACAAGTGCGCGGCCCGGTACAACTGGCGTTTGCCCAATCCATCGACCCGATTGTGCCGCTGGAAGTTTCCATCACCCGCATGGCGGTAACCAACGAAAAAGACTTGGAAAAAGAACGCACTATGGGGCGCAAATACATCGTCCCTTACGCGCTCTACCGCGTGCATGGCTTTATCTCCGCCAACCTTGCCGCCAAAACTGGTTTTTCAGACGACGACTTAGCCAAACTCTTTCAAGCCCTGACGCTGATGTTTGAGCACGACCGCTCCGCCGCCCGTGGCGAAATGGCGGCGCGCAAATTGATTGTTTTCAAACACGACAGTGCGCTCGGCAGCCAGCCTGCACATAAATTGTTTGATGCCGTAAAAGTTGAACGCGTAAACGGCGAATCAGGTACGCCGGCAAGCGGTTTTGGCGATTACAAAATCAGCGTGGTTTCAGACGGCTTAAATGGCGTGAGTGTGGAAGAGTTGCTTTAAAAAACGTTTGAAAAAATGACCGCACTTTCAACCGAAAGCCAAGGGGAAAATCAGGACACGCGCCAGATTCCCCTTTCTGCCTTGCAACACTACGCCTTCTGCCCGCGCCAATGCGCCTTAATTCACAACGAGCAGGCGTGGGCGGAGAACTATTTGACGGCGCAAGGCAAAGCGTTACATGAGCGGGTGGATTCGGGCGAGCCGGAAACGCGTAAGGGCGTGCGCTTTGAGCGGACGGTGCATGTGTCGGCAGAAAAACTGGGCATCAGCGGCGTGTTGGATTTTGTGGAAGTGGAAACAAAGACAGGTCGTCTGAAACCCGTGGAATACAAACGCGGCAAGCCAAAACCCGATCCGATGGACGAAATCCAGCTTTGCGCCCAAGGCTTGTGTTTGGAAGAAATGACGGGGCAAACCGTCTCTGAGGGCGCGCTGTGGTATATGCAAACCCGCCACCGCGTCTCCATCGTGTTTTCAGACGACCTGCGCACCCAAACACTCGCTACCATCGCCGCCGTGCGCGAACTCTTGGGTAGTGGACTAACCCCACCGCCCGACTACGGCAAACGCTGCAAAGCCTGCTCGCTGGTGGAGATTTGCCAGCCGGTGTTGTTGGGGAAACGGGATAGGAGTGTGGGGTATGTGGAGGGGTTGTTTGGGGGTATTGATGAAATATATTACAAACAGGATGAGTTATGATGAATGAAGGATTGTTTAGAGAGCAATGGTTTAAGATATTTAAAAGAAAAATCATTGATCTAAATTTGAATGATGAAAGTATTGATGATGAAGAATTAGATGTAATGCCAATAATTTATTGTTGTTTAATCAATAGAATGATCTTGCCTCTCCCAGAGGAATATGTCTTAGCAAGGAGTTCAATGAAGAAATCAAAGGGTGGGAAAATATTAAAAAGATAATTTCAACTGGAGAAAATATAAACCCTTATATGAGCAAAAGGATAAAAGATTGGAGGGAGCATGATTTATTACTATATTCAGCAGGAATTAGTCATTTTCATTTATCCAAAAATAAATTCGGAGGCGTTAAAGATGAATTAGTCTTTGGAATATTTACAAAAAATGATTTTTATGGAATATTGATTGGAAATCATGATGATACATATAATTTGAAACATTTGGTTTCAATAGTCGATAAGAATTGGCCAGGATTATTAGATTCTTCAATAAATAACAATAGTAGTTTTAGCAAAGATTTCTTTAAACAAAATGCATTAGATAAAAGATTGCAAATGAATATGTTTAAACCAGGCGGACTAGATGGTCATATGCATTCTAATTTAATTTACTATAATATCAATGGAAAAATTTTAAAAATTCCAGCCCCCGTAGTTTTCGCTTATGAGAATGAAATCAATTATATTGATAAAATTGAGAATACTATCATTTCTCGCATAAAAAACAAATTTCAAGGTTATGAAAACGTAGATTATTTTCTTGAAGTGGATGAATTTAATCAATGTTATAAAATTTTCAAGGAGAATAATTCACCAATAATTAAAAAACCTATTACCGAATTCCCTTTTCCTGTAAGAAAAATAATATGCTCAGATTATGTAAATAGGGAGTTAAGATATTCCTAAATATTTAGCAAGCCCGTAGCCCATATCCAGCCACCGAGTGCGTGGCTCCGCCACACACCCTACCTGTGGAATGGCACGAAACTTCAAAATCAACGCGTAGGGTGTGTGCGGAACGCACGCATGCGGGTTTGTGGTGTTTGAATCGAAGTCCTAAATTTCAGGTTGCCTTAAATATGGCAAGCAAAGGAGTAATATGATGAGTTTGCTGCAAGCATATTCTTTAGATTTGGGTAAAATAATTAATGAGAAAGAAGCTGATATTGCTTATGAGAAAGGCTTGGTTAGCGGTCAAAAAAACTTTCAATGCCCTCATCAAGCGTGTGGTATTGCGGTTACTTGTGCAAATTTGGAGCGACCTAAATACAAAAGAAAGGTAGATCCTTATTTTAAATCGGTTGAAAATCATAAATTCGGCTGTCCTTTTGCAGAGGAAGAAAGACGCATTAAGTTGCGAGAGATTGATAAAAATGGGTTTTATGAAAATGTCGCTTCAGGCGAGATTTTGGTAAATCTGGCAGAACCTACACCTAAAAAACAAAATAGTGATAGTGCTTCTGAGGCTAAAGAAAGCAGTGTTTCACGAACTCATCAGCTCTCAGATTCTAAAAAAGAAAAATTATCAATTAATCGAACTAAAACGTTATCTGTATTAGTTTCGTCTTTCTTAAATAATGAAAACTTTCAAATAACATTGCCAAAACCATATCAAGAAAGAATTTTCTTGAAAGATGCATTTATCAGAATTGATGGGCAGGATTTATCAGATCTGGAACAAAATTGTTGGAGAATTTATTACGGAAAAGCGTGGATAAATAAATTTTCCAATGGAGATTATCGTATTGTATTTGATAATAAAATGAGTAGTTGTTGATCTTAATAAAAATGCTGTCCGCCCCTCATTTTTTATTTCTAGAGATTGGATTGAGCATTCGCCGTATGAAAAGTTTTCTAAATCTCAAATGGATAAATTGGCTAATAATAAATGGTGCAGAGAGGTTTTTATTCTTGCAGATACTCCTTCATTAAATTCTTCAAAAGAATATATTAATTTTATGCTTGATGGATTGCCATTTTTGGAAATTATTAGTTTGAGAAAATAAAAGTATTCATCAATTTTATCTAGCAATATTTTGATTAATGCTATATGAGAAAATTACAAAACACGCTCTACATCACCACTCAAGATAGCTATCTGCATAAGGAGCGGGAGACGCTGGTGGTGGAGCAGGAGCGTAAGAAGGTAGCGCAGTTACCGGTGCATTCCATCGGGCATATTTTCTGTTTTGGGAATGTGCTGGTGTCGCCGTTTTTGTTGGGGTTTTGTGGTGAAAATAATGTGAATTTGGCGTTTTTTACGGAAAATGGGCGTTATTTGGGGCGGCTTCAGGGGCGGCAGAGCGGCAATGTGCTGTTGCGTCGGGCGCAGTATCGGGTGTCGGAGCAAAATCCCGTGCCGATTGCGCGCAATATCATTGCGGCGAAGATTCAGGCGAGTAAGCGGGTGCTTCAGCGGCAGATTCGCAATTACGGTGAGAATTCGGCGATTCAAAGTGCGGTCGATGCTTTGAATATTTCGCTACGGCAGTTGAAGGGGGCGGCGGAGCTGGACGTGGTACGTGGTATTGAGGGCGATGCGGCGGCGCGTTATTTCGGCGTATTCGGGCAGCTTTTGAGCGAAAAAAGCGGTTTTTCTTTTGACGGGCGCAACCGCCGTCCGCCCAGAGACGGGGTGAATGCGCTGTTGTCGTTTGTGTACAGCATTTTGGGCAAGGACATTAGCGGCGCGCTGCAAGGCGTGGGGCTGGATCCGCAGGTGGGTTTTCTGCACGCTGACCGACCGGGGCGCGACAGTTTGGCGCAGGATATTTTGGAAGAATTCCGCGCGTGGTGGGCAGACAGGTTGGTGTTGTCGCTGATTAACCGAGGGCAAATCAAATCGCAGGATTTTGTCGCCGAGGCAAGCGGCGCGGTAAGCTTAAAAGCCGATGCGCGTAAGCTCTTGTTCCAAGCCTTGCAGGCGAAAAAGCAGGAGAAAATCGTGCATCCGTTTTTGGATGAAGAAGTGGAAATCGGTTTGCTGCCGTATATTCAGGCCATGCTGTTGGCGCGTCATCTGCGTGGGGATTTGGCGGAATATCCGCCGTTTTTGATGAGATAAACTATGTTAATGCTGATTACTTACGACATTTCTTTTGATGATCCAAACGGGCATGTGCGATTGCGCCGCATCGCAAAACATTGCTTAGATTACGGTGTGCGGGCGCAATATTCAGTATTTGAATGTGATGTCACGCCTGACCAATGGGTCATTTTGAAAAACAAACTGTTGGAAACCTACGACCCCACATGTGACAGCCTGCGTTTTTACCATTTGGGCAGTAAGTGGCGTAATAAAGTGGAACATCATGGGGCAAAACCAGCAATAGATGTATTTAAAGACGTGCTTGTCATTTAGTTCGCTAATCTGTTGTTCTCATTAAAACCCTGATGGGATAGCGATCCTTATTTTCTTTAACAATTTGAATAAGTTAATCTATTTGTATAACGGCGGTATGACCGTTATACTTATTAAACTCCTTATCATAAAATCAGTTAGCGAAATACAGTGTTTAATACGCTGATTTTTCTTGCTTTTTTATGTAGGGAGCAGCCGCCTCCGAGCGGCTGTGTGTTGAAACACCTGTGGCAGTTACACCTGCTTCTAAACCGCCTGCAGCCGCCTCCGAGCGGCTGTGTGTTGAAACTGTAAATTCCAGGCTATCTTCGGCTTGAATGTTTGGGCAGCCGCCTCCGAGCGGCTGTGTGTTGAAACAGCTCTAAAAACTCAACCTCTTCAACGCAACCAGGCAGCCGCCTCCGAGCGGCTGTGTGTTGAAACTTCAATATCAATAAAGGTTCCATCTGCAAAGCCAGGCAGCCGCCTCCGTGCGGCTGTGTGTTGAAACCGTAATTATCGTTTTAAAGCCGATTATGATTATCTGCAGCCGTCTCTGCGCGGCTGCGTGTTGAAACTGTAATCACAATCAAATTACCGTCATTAATACGGGTAGCTGCGGATTTAAGTAAGGATGAAATAAGACAAACGACTATGTCAGTAAATTGATAACTTAACATTTAAATACAAAAGAGCGGTCAAAAATACGATAATTTTGGGCCGCTTTTGTTTATACGATTTTAATTTAACTAATTTAAAATATTAAGCTGCTCTAAAAATTCTTCTTCTGTTAATACTGGAATATTTAGTTCCTGCGCTTTGGCTAGTTTAGAGCCAGCTGCGTCACCTGCGATGACAAAGTCTGTTTTGCTGGAAACTGAGCCACTTACTTTGGCGCCTAGTTGTTGTAGTAATGCTTTTGCTTCGTTGCGACCCATTTGAGTGAGGGTGCCAGTGAGGACGACGGTTTTATCTTTGAATAAGTTTTCACTGACTTCTTTTACTTCCACGGTTTCCCAATGCACGCCTTGTGCGATTAAATCCTCAACGACAGCAACATTATGGGCTTCACGCCAGAATACAAAAATTCTGTTTGCTACAACTTCACCCACATCAGGCACTTGTTGAAGCTCTTCAAGATCAGCGGCTTTAAGCGCATCTAAAGTTTTGAAATGATTAGCAAGATTCAATGCAGTGGCTTCACCTACTTCACGTATGCCTAAAGCAAAAATAAAGCGAGCAAGGGTCGTTCTTTTGGCTTTCTCAAGACTATTGAGAGCGTTTTCTGCAGATTTTGCGCCCATTCTTTCTAAGCGTGTGAGCGTAGTTAAATCAAGTTTAAATAAGTCCGTAGGTGTATGAATCAGTTCTCTATCGACTAATTGTTCTATTAATTTTCCGCCTACACCATCAATATCCATGGCTTTACGAGAGACAAAATGTTTTAAAGCCTCTTTGCGTTGTGCAGCACAGAATAATCCTCCCGTACAGCGAGCTACTGCCTCACCTTCAATACGAATAATTTGAGAATCGCACACTGGACAGTTTGTTGGGAAAATGATTGGTTTAGCATTATTAGGGCGACGTTCATGTAGTACACCGATGATTTGTGGGATTACATCCCCTGCTCGGCGAATTACAACAGTATCGCCAATAGCAATATTTAAGCGTTCAATTTCATCGCCATTGTGTAAGGTGGCATTACTTACTGTAACACCTGCAATAAATACTGGTTCTAATTTAGCGACTGGTGTGATTGCACCTGTTCGGCCAACTTGGAATTCAACATCATTCAACACCGTTAATTCTTCTTGGGCTGGGAACTTATAAGCAATCGCCCAGCGAGGTGCCTTAGAAATAAATCCTAGTTCATTTTGTAAGGCTATGTCATTGATTTTTAATACAGTTCCGTCAATGTCATAACCCAGCGAGCTTCGTTTATTCTGAATATCTCGGTAAAAATCTAAAACTTCATTCGTGCCATTACATAAACGAATTTCTGGATTCACTGGAATACCGATAGATTTTAGCCATTGCAAACGAGCATAATGAGTGCTTGGCAGTTCAATGCCTTCAGCAATTCCAATACCATAAGCATTTAATACTAATGGGCGTTTACTTGTAATATTAGGATCAAGTTGACGCAAAGAGCCTGCCGCAGCATTACGAGGGTTAGCAAAGGTCTTTTCACCATGTTCTAGCGCATATTTATTTAAACGCTCAAATCCAGCATGTGGCATAAAAACTTCGCCCCGCACTTCTAAACGTGCAGGAGGATTATCTGTTAGAAGTTGTAATGGAATATTACGAATAGTGCGGATATTGGCTGTAATATCTTCGCCTGTGGTGCCATCACCACGAGTGGCTGCTTGGGTGAGCACGCCATTTACATACAAAATACTCACTGCCAAACCATCAAGTTTTGGTTCACAACAGAAGGTAAGTGGTTTAGGTAATATGATTAAACGATCTTCAATGCGTTTTACAAAGGCATTGAATTCTTCATCGGAAAAAGCATTATCCAAAGAGAGCATGGGAATTTCATGACGAATTTGGCTAAACCCAGAAAGTGGTTTTGCACCAACACGTTGAGTTGGGGAATCTGAAGTAATAAATTCAGGATGTTCTAACTCTAACGCTTTTAGCTGATGAAAGAGGCGATCATATTCGCTATCAGGCACTGTAGGATTATCTAGAACGTGATATTCGTATTCATATTGGCGCAAGGTTTTGCGTAGATTGTCTATTTGAGTTTGAATATTTGTCATAAACATAAAATTCTCGGGGAAAAATGACCGCACTTTTTGTGTGTTTAGAGTGAAAATAGACAGGCATAAAGCCTGTCTCAATAAAGATAAAAGTGCGGTAAATTTAAGGTATGAATTTACACGCGAGCAAGATATGTTTGCTCTGTATTTTCATCAAAGATTTCTTGTTCTTCAGTAAGCACGATGCCTTGTAAATCTTCGGCTAATGTATGCGCAGCGCGGATCATCATTCGTAAATTAGCGAGATTATTACCTGGTGATGGCAGTTGCATAAATAATACGATTCCCATAGTGCTAAAATCCACTAAGTTATAGGCATCGAATGTTCCTGGTTGCTCTAAATTTGCCACGCTAAAGAGAACTGGACTTGCCAAACTTAAATCTAAGTGGCGGTGATACATTTCATTCTTACCCAATATAAACCCTAAGTTTTCAAGGGCTTGTACTAATTTCGCACCGTTGAATTGCTCGCTAGATTTTGGAATAAGATAAAGTTGAATATAGCCAGTTTTTTGTTTCGGTTTAGCTGTTGTTTTTGCTTTTGGTTCATTAAAAGATACGTTGTAGTCCACTTGACGTTCTTCGTGAGCTAATTCCTCAAGTTGCACTCTTAATTCTGGTGATGATGAATTAATTCCATCGAAACTAGCATTTTGGCCTTGTTCTTCAATTTGTTCCAATGTCATATTCGCAACGCTATTTGATGTCGGCATATCATATTGTGGTTGAGTCGGATTTAACGGCTCAGAACGATGATTTCCCATATCATAAACAGGTTGAACATTTGGAATCGAAATCTTAATGTCATCGACACTTTTTTCACTTTGTCTATAATCAACAGGTTCTTGAGTCACAGCTGCATTAGGCATGACTTGATGACGAATTGGTGCGTTTGCTTGCGCTGTAGTTGCATGAGACAAATTAGCATTTGTTGGTTGCGTTTCTTCTTGCGTATGGGATCTTTGCACATGAGAAGTGCGGTTAAATTTATTGGCTTTATCAAAATATTTTGATTTCTCACGACGATTTGACCATAATCCGTGCACGATTAAGGCAACAAGTGCCAAAATGCCCACAATAATCAAAATTGTATTTAAATCCATCTTTATTCCTTACGCGTGCTAGTCCTGCGAGAATGCTATTAATGGCGCTAATCCTACCATATTTCAGTAGGTGAAAAAATACTTCAATGCGTGGAATTTTAAGGGAAAAGAGCGGTCTGTTTTAGGCGTATTTTTATTGAAAGGAAAGAAAAATGTTGAACCCCAATGAATTAAAATCTGGTTTCCATTATTTTGTAATGGGCTGGCATTACATCACACAAAAAGGTTTGCGTAGGTTTGTTATTATTCCAATTTTGCTCAATACCGTTTTGCTTTGTGGTTTATTTTGGCTTTTTATTAGCCAAATCACCAGTGCGATTGATTGGGTAATGAATTTTATTCCAGACTGGCTGAGTTTTCTCAGTGTAATTTTGTTAACCCTGTCAATTTTAACGATTTTATTGTTCTTTTATTTTACTTTCACCACACTGTCCGGCTTTATCGCCGCACCTTTTAATGGATTGTTAGCGGAAAAAGTAGAAAAAATGCTGACAGGTGAAAATATTAATGATGATAGTCTCGTGGATGTAATGAGGGATGTGCCTCGTATGCTTGCTCGAGAGTGGCAAAAATTACGTTATAGCCTACCAAAAATTATCGCCTTGTTTTTACTGAGTTTTATTCCTTTGGTTGGACAAACCATCGTGCCTGTACTTACTTTCTTGTTCACTTGTTGGATGATGGCAATTCAATACTGTGATTATCCTTTTGATAATCACAAAGTTTCTTTTGATATCATGAAAAATGCGCTTGGCAATCAAAGAACCCAAAGTTTAACTTTTGGTGGATTGGTTACTTGTTGTACTTTTGTACCAGTGATTAATTTATTAATCATGCCTGTTGCAGTATGTGGTGCGACGGTGATGTGGGTGGAAAATTATCGTAATGGCTTACGTTTTAATATGAATAGTCATCCCTCATCTCAAACAGGGCTTGAGGTTCATTCACAAAATACAGGGATTGTTAAATAGCTTGCGGTTATAAAATAGATCAAATAACTATTTTTTTAATCAAAAGTGCGGTGCTATAAATAAACCAACATTAATGAAGTCCAACGAAAGGGAAATATTATGACAATTTATGCAGACAATTCTTATTCTATCGGAAATACGCCACTTGTGCGTTTAAAACACTTTGGGCATAACGGCAATGTGGTGGTGAAAATTGAAGGTCGTAATCCTAGCTACAGCGTAAAATGCCGCATTGGGGCGAATATGGTGTGGCAAGCAGAAAAAGATGGTACGCTCATGAAAGGAAAAGAAATTGTAGATGCAACGAGCGGTAATACTGGTATCGCTTTGGCTTATGTTGCAGCCGCTAGAGGTTATAAAATCACACTCACCATGCCGGAAACAATGAGTCTTGAAAGAAAACGCTTATTGCACGGATTGGGTGTGAATTTAGTGCTTACCGAAGGCGTAAAAGGAATGAAAGGAGCGATTGCGAAAGCGGAAGAAATTGTTGCTTCTGATCCAAACCGCTATGTCATGCTTAAACAGTTTGAAAATCCAGCCAACCCACAAATTCATCGAGAAACAACAGGCCCTGAAATTTGGAAAGATACGGATGGCAAAGTCGATGTTGTTGTTTCTGGCGTAGGAACAGGCGGTACGATTACGGGTATTTCTCGCGCGATTAAATTAGATTTTGGTAAACAAATCACTTCTGTTGCGGTTGAGCCAGTGGAATCTCCAGTCATTACTCAAACTTTAGCGGGCGAAGAAGCAAAACCAGGCCCACATAAAATTCAAGGCATCGGTGCAGGTTTTATTCCAAAAAATTTAGATTTATCTATTATTGATCGCGTAGAAACTGTTGATAGCGATACCGCACTTGCCACAGCTCGTCGCTTAATGGCGGAAGAAGGCATTCTTGCAGGTATTTCATCTGGTGCAGCTGTCGCGGCTGCAGATCGCCTAGCTAAATTACCAGAATTTGCCGATAAACTCATTGTCGTTATTTTGCCTTCAGCTTCTGAACGCTATTTAAGCACAGCACTATTTGAAGGGATTGAGGGATAAACAAAAAAGAACAAAGTGCGGTGAATTTTCACCGCATTTTTGTATTTGGCATATCTGAAAACAAAAAAGCCTAGCGTTTGCTAGGCTTCTTCAATATTGATTATTTTGCGCAGTTGCAGTGTGTTGTTTTTTGTTCAAAACGTTCTGCAATGAAATCCCAGTTTACCACGTTCCAGAATTCTTTAATGTAGTCTGGACGGCGGTTTTGGAATTTTAAGTAGTAAGCGTGTTCCCAAACATCTAAACCTAAAAGTGGGAAACCTTCACAACCCGCCACTTCTTTACCCATTAATGGGTTATCTTGGTTTGCTGTTGATACAACGGCTAATTTACCTTCAGCAGTTAATACTAACCACGCCCAACCTGAACCGAAACGAGTTGCTGCTGCTTTTTCAAATTCAGCTTTAAATGCATCTACAGAACCGAAATCACGTTCGATAGCATCTTTTAATGCGCCCTGTAAGGTTGTACCTTTTTTCAAACCTTTCCAGAATAAGCTGTGGTTTGCATGACCGCCTGCGTTATTGCGTAATACGCCACGTTTTTCTGCAGGGATTTTGTCAAGGTTAGAAACTAATTGACCTGGGCACATTTCCACTAATTCAGCCGGTAAACCTTCTAATGCAGCGTTTGCATTGTTTACATAAGCTTGGTGGTGTTTGCTGTGGTGGATTTCCATTGTTTGCGCATCGAAATGTGGTTCTAATGCATCGTAGGCGTAGCCTAATTCAGGTAGAGTGTAAGCCATAATTTATTCCTTCTATGTAATAAAGACAAATTTCGTTGAGGGTTTTGGTCTATAACCAAAATTGGGCAAATAATAGCAAAAATTTTGATTTAGATCATTAAATGTTTTTCCTTTTACATTAATAGACGAATTTATTAAACCTTGTTTTAAATCAATAAACCTATCGATCTACACCTAAAGAGTTATCTGTTTCGGGGGCTAAAATCTCGTCAAATATTTCTCTTGTGATAGAATACCGCCACTTTTTATTTTCCCTTTGCAATTATGTTTGAACCACACAAGTTATCTCTGCAAAATTTATCCTGCCAACGTGGTGAGCGCGTACTTTTTCGTGCTTTGACTTGCGATTTTAATAGCGGTGATTTTGTGCAAATTGAAGGGCATAACGGCATAGGTAAAACCAGTTTATTACGTATTCTTGCGGGTTTAGCCCAACCTTTAGAAGGCGAAGTGCGGTGGGATTCTGAAGCAATTTCTAAACAACGTGAACAGTATCATCAGAATTTGCTTTATTTAGGTCATCTTTCGGGCGTAAAACCAGAATTAACTGCATGGGAAAATTTGCAGTTTTATCAACGAATTAGTCAAGCTGAACAAAATACTGATATTTTGTGGGATTTGCTTGAGAAAGTAGGGTTGTTAGGTCGTGAAGATTTGCCCGCCGCACAACTTTCTGCAGGGCAACAAAAACGTATTGCATTAGGTCGTTTATGGTTGTCTCAAGCGCCCTTATGGATTTTAGATGAGCCCTTTACTGCGATTGATAAAAAAGGCGTGGAAATTCTAACCGCACTTTTTGATGAGCATGCTCAAAGAGGTGGTATCGTATTGTTAACCAGCCACCAAGAAGTGCCAAGTTCTCATCTGCAAAAATTAAATTTAGCGGCTTATAAAGCGGAATAACTTAATGATTTTTTTAGAGATAATTAAACGAGAACTTCAAATTGCGATGCGCAAAAATGCGGAAATTTTAAATCCGCTATGGTTCTTTTTACTTGTGATTACTTTGTTTCCGCTTGTTATTGGACTGGATCCTAAATTACTTTCCCGTATCGCACCGGGTATCGCATGGGTAGCCGCATTACTTTCAGCATTGCTTTCTTTTGAACGTTTATTCCGTGATGATTTTATTGATGGCTCTCTTGAACAATTAATGTTAACCACACAGCCTTTGCCGATGACTGCTTTAGCTAAGGTGGTTGCACATTGGTTGCTAACTGGTTTGCCACTTATTTTGCTGTCACCTATTGCCGCTTTATTGCTTTCTCTTGAGGTCAATATTTGGTGGGCATTGGTTTTGACATTGTTACTGGGCACCCCTGTATTTAGTTGTATCGGTGCAATTGGCGTCGCTTTAACGGTGGGATTGCGAAAAGGTGGCGTGTTGTTGAGTTTGCTTGTTGTTCCGTTGTTTATTCCTGTTTTAATTTTTGCGTCATCAGTATTAGAGGCTGCAGGATTAAATGTGCCTTATGGGGGGCAACTGGCGATTTTAGGCGCCATGATGGTTGGCGCTGTAACGCTTTCGCCTTTTGCCATCGCAGCAGCACTGCGAATTAGTTTAGATAATTAATTTCATTCCACCGTATAAAAGTGCGGTGGTTTTTCTCTTTCATTTTTAAGGATCTTTTTTATGTGGAAGTGGCTACATCCTTATGCAAAACCCGAAACTCAATATCGTATCTGCGGTAAATTGAGTTCGTTATTTGCATTTTTAACGCTTATTTTACTCGGTGTCGGCATTGTATGGGGCTTAGCATTCGCACCAGCAGATTACCAACAGGGCAATAGTTTCCGAATTATGTACGTGCATGTACCGACAGCGATTTGGTCAATGGGTGTGTACGGTTCAATGGCGATTGCAGCTGTGGTTGCTCTTGTGTGGCAAATTAAGCAAGCTCACCTCGCAATGATTGCAATGGCGCCAATTGGTGCATTGTTTACTTTCTTATCGCTTGTTACGGGCGCGATTTGGGGTAAACCAATGTGGGGCACTTGGTGGGTGTGGGATGCTCGCTTAACTGCAGAATTGATCTTATTCTTTCTTTATCTTGGTATCTTAGCACTTTATTCTGCTTTTTCAGATCGTAATGTAGGGGCAAAAGCGGCTGGGATTTTATGCATTACAACGGTCGTGATTTTACCGATTATTCATTTTTCTGTGGAATGGTGGAACACGTTACATCAAGGTGCGAGTATCACTAAACTGGAAAAACCATCCATTGCAATTCCAATGTTGGTTCCATTAATTTTGTGTATCTTTGGTTTTTTAACCTTGTATATTTGGCTTACTTTAGTGCGTTATCGCGTGGAATTATTGAAAGAAGATGCGAAACGTCTTTGGGTTAAAGCATTAGCTCAAACACTGAAATAAAGTGCGGTTAGTTTTTTAGCGATTTTTTATAAGGAATATTTTATGTTTTTCCAGACTTGGAGTGATTTTTTTAATATGGGTGGCTACGGTTTTTACGTATGGTTATCCTATGCAGTAAGTTTAGTGGCAGTTATTGCCTTAATTGTTCAAAGTGTAAAACAACGCAAGACAGCGTTACAAAATGTATTGCGTGAGCAACAACGCGAAGAACGTTTACAACAAGCAAATAAAGGGAACACACTATGAATCCAAGACGTAAATCCAGATTTAAATTAGTCATTTTTGTTGTGCTCGGCATTGCTATTGCAAGTGGATTGATGCTGTATGCGTTACGTCAAAATATCGACTTGTTTTATACGCCATCTGAAGTGATTCAAGGTAAGGATAATAACCCGAATCAAAAACCAGAAGTAGGACAGCGTATTCGTGTTGGCGGTATGGTGGTTGAAGGCACGGTAGTACGTGATCCAAAAAGCTTAAAAGTGCGCTTCGATTTAAATGATATTGGCCCAGCGATCACTGTTGAATATGAAGGCATTTTGCCAGATCTTTTCCGTGAAGGACAAGGTATTGTGGCTCAAGGTGTATTAACTCAGCCAACTGTTTTAACTGCGACAGAAGTATTGGCTAAACACGATGAAAATTATGTGCCACCAGAATTAGGTGAAAAAATGCAAAAAGTGCATAAACCGATGGGGATTGGCGATGCAGATTTAAAAGGCGAAAGCACACGTGATCGTCAAGAAAAAGAAGGCGCAAAATGATTGCTGAATTAGGAAATTATGCGCTGGCTTTAAGTTTAGCCGTATCGCTTATGTTGGCGATTTTCCCTTTGTGGGGGGCAGAAAAGGGTAATGCACAATTAATGGCATTAGCTCGCCCAATGACTTATGGTTTATTTGCAAGTTTAAGCATCGCTTTTGCTGCATTATTTTATTTATTCGCAGTAAATGATTTTAGTGTGCAGTATGTGGTGAATAACTCTAATACGGCTTTACCGATTTATTATCGTTTGTCTGCCGTATGGGGTTCTCACGAAGGTTCTTTATTGCTGTGGATTTGGCTACTGGCCGTTTGGTCATCAGCTGTTGCTTTATTGAGTAAACATTTGCCTCAGGAAGCGGTTGCTCGCGTACTTGGTATTATGGGGATTATTAGCGTAGGTTTTGTGTTGTTCGTCTTGTTCACCTCAAATCCTTTTACTCGTACTTTCCCTGATTTCCCAGTGGACGGAAAAGAGCTCAATCCAATGTTGCAAGATGTAGGTTTGATTTTCCATCCGCCATTACTTTATATGGGCTATGTTGGTTTTTCGGTGGCATTTGCGTTTGCAATTGCATCCTTAATGACTGGAAAATTAGATTCAGCTTGGGCGCGTTGGTCACGTCCTTGGACGCTTGCAGCTTGGGTGTTTTTAACTTTAGGTATCGTACTCGGTTCTTGGTGGGCTTATTATGAGCTTGGCTGGGGGGGCTGGTGGTTCTGGGATCCTGTGGAAAACTCCTCGTTTATGCCTTGGCTTGCTGGTACAGCATTGATTCACTCTCTTTCTGTGACAGAAAAACGAGGTTCTTTCAAAGCTTGGACAGTATTACTTGCGATTTTAGCCTTTTCACTTTGTCTGCTCGGCACGTTCTTAGTTCGTTCTGGCATCTTGGTTTCAGTTCATGCATTTGCATCGGATCCAACTCGTGGTTTGTATATTTTGGCTTACCTCGTTGTGGTGATCGGTGGTTCGCTAGCACTCTATGCGTATAAAGGAAGTCAAATTCGCTCTCGTGATAATGCAGAACGCTATTCACGCGAAAGTATGTTGTTATTAAATAATATCTTATTAATGACCGCACTTTGCGTTGTCTTCTTAGGAACGTTGTTACCACTCGTTCATAAACAAGTTGGTTTAGGTTCTATTTCTATTGGTGCGCCATTCTTTGATCAAATGTTCTTAATTATTATGACACCATTTGCATTATTGCTTGGTATTGGACCTTTGGTGAAATGGCGTAGAGACCAATTTTCTGCAATTCGTACGCCTGTTGTTATTAGCGTATTTGTTATGGTGATTGCAGGTTTTGCGTTACCTTACTTCTTGCAAGATAAAATTACCGTGAGTTCGGTGCTTGGTTCAATGATGACTGTGATTATCGCGTTACTTGCGCTTTATGAATTGCAACAACGTGCGACGCATCGTGAACTATTCTTTGTGGGCGTACGAAAACTATCTCGTTCTCATTGGGGAATGATGTTAGCTCACTTAGGTGTAGCTATGACCGTATGGGGAATTGCATTTAGCCAAAACTTTAGCGTAGAACGTGATGTTCGAATGAAAGTCGGCGAGAGCGCTCAAATTGGTCGTTACGATTTTAAATTCACCGGTGTGACGGATGAGAATGGTCCAAACTATATTGGTGGAAAAGCTCAAATTGATATTTCGAAAGATGGGCAACCAGAGGCAAGTTTATTCGCAGAAAAACGTTTTTACACAGTAAGTCGGATGTCTATGACGGAAGCCGCGATTGCTGGTGGTTTAACTCGTGACCTTTATGTGGCTCTCGGTGAAAAACTTGAGGATAATTCTTGGGCGTTACGCTTATATTATAAGCCATTTATTCGCTGGATTTGGATTGGCGGCTTGTTTATGGCGTTAGGTGGATTGTTGTGTATGTTCGATCGACGCTATCGATTTAACGCTTTATTGAAAAAATAATATGACGGCGCACCTTGATTAAGGTGTGCTTTAACTTTTAATTAGCTTGCGTGAATAATGTGAGCTTTCAGGAAAGCCAACTTTGGTTTTTATATTTAAAGTGCGGTAAAAAATGAAAAAAAAATTACTCGTTCCTCTTATTCTCTTTTTATCGATAACAATTGCATTTTTAGTGCAATTAAAACGTAATGCGCAAGGTGAAGATATTAAAGCATTAGAGTCTGCTTTAGTTGGCAAGCCTGTGCCAGCAAAAAATTTAACGGAGCTTTTTGAAAATAAAGCTTACACTAATGAATTGTTTCAACAAGGTAAGCCGGTTTTGCTTAATGTGTGGGCGACGTGGTGTCCGACTTGTTATGCCGAACATCAATATTTAAATAAACTTGCTAAAGACGGTGTGCGAATTATCGGTTTAGATTATAAAGATGAATCCCCTAAAGCAATGAAGTGGTTAAAAGATCTTGGCAATCCTTATCAAGTTGTTTTAAAAGATGAAAAAGGTTCTTTCGGTTTGGATTTAGGGGTATATGGAGCACCAGAAACTTTCATTGTAGATGGAAAAGGTGTGATTCATTATCGTTATGCCGGTGATGTAAATGAGAAAGTTTGGACTCAGACTTTAAAAACAATTTATGACAAACTTTCGGAGCAACAATAATGAAAAAAACATGGCTATTTTTGACCGCTCTTTTGTTTAGCTCAGTGGCGTTTTCAGCGATTGACGCATTAAATTTTAGTTCTCCACAGCAAGAGAGTGATTACCACCAATTAACACAATCTTTGCGTTGTCCTCAATGTCAAAATAACAATATTGCGGATTCCAATGCAACTATCGCTGTGGATATGCGTGGCAAAGTATTTGAGCTTTTACAAGAAGGCAAATCGAAAAATGACGTAGTGGATTATATGGTCGTACGTTACGGCAATTTTGTAACCTATGATCCACCTATGACAGCGAGTACATTAGTGCTATGGATTGCGCCATTATTGCTTGTATTGTTAGGCGTGGTATTTTTATTAAAACGTAAACCAAAAGCTCAAAGTGCGGTGAAATCCCAAGATGTTTTAACGGATGAAGATAATGCGCGTTTGGCAGAATTATTAAACAAGGATAAATAGATGAATTTTGCATTAATTTTTATATTAACCACTTTAGTTGTAGCGTTAATTTGTTTTTATCCTTTATTGCGTCAATTCAAAGCTAAACATGGGCAAAAACGTGATGATTTAAATAAGGCGTTATATTTCTCGCGCTTAGAAGAAATTGAGCAAGATAATTCTCAAGGTTTAGTTGAAAATGTTGAGCAACTCAAACAAGAATTACAGAAAACCTTGCTTGATGATGTGCCGAGCAAGGTTCAAGAGAATGTGGATTATTCTGGCAAATCTTATGGGAAAGTGTGGTTTGCGTCTGGCGTGTTGGCGTTAGGGATTATCGCGGGTTCTTCTTATTTTATGGTGGGATCTTGGCAAGCTGAATCGATGTTAGAGCAAACTTATGCGAAATTGCCCTATTTCTTTGATCGAATGAAAGATGAAGATAAAAATCCATTTTCTGATGCAGAAATGCAGCAATTTTCTACCGCACTTCGAATCGATTTGCAGAAAAATCCAACTGATGCAAAAAAATGGTGGATGCTCGGTCAGATTGGGATGAATTTAGGTGATGCACGTTTGGCATTTGATAGCTATCAAAAAGCTAACAAACTTGAACCAGATAATGTGCAATATAAATTAGGTTATGCTCGTATATTGATGTTCTCTGAAGACGCGACTGATAAACTTAAAGGTGGCAATTTATTGAGAGAAGTGATTCGTCAAGATCACACTAACATTGAAGCGTTAAGTCTGCTCGCATTCCGTTATTTTGAAACAGAAGATTATAAAATGGCGGCAGTGACTTGGGCGATGATGCTGCGCTTAATGCCGAAAGATGATGAGCGAGTTCCTCTAATTGAAAAAAGTATTCGTGCTGCGCGTGATGCTTTAGAAGCTCAAAACGAAGAAAAATCAAAAAGTATTACACCTGAAAAATAACCTAGTATCATATAAGTCTTTTTGGTATAGTGCTTTGGTATTGTTGGCATGTGGTTAATTGTTCGTATTTCATGTGAGAAATACAGTCCAGTATATTAAGGAAAACGAGAAATGGATCATAAAAATCACACATTTTTTTCTTTATTTTGTTGCATGCTGATTAGCTTGCTTATACCACGCTTATCTCTTGCAGAAGGAATGTCTAGCTCAGTAACTTATGTTGATGAAAAAGATAAAAAGGCTTTTAACTCACATGTTTCTGATAATGATGTGCAGAAACTTGCACAAAGTATTGAGTTAAAAGTTTATAAAATTGACGAGATGAGTTCATCGGAGAGTGTTTTTGAGTCTCCAGCGGGCATTTGTCAAGGATTTAAAGTGAAAAGAGGTGTGGATTATACAAATTCAACTCACAATTATCTTTCGCCAAATGATAAAAGTGAATATTACGGTAGCGTAACGGGAGCGACGATTTATAATCAAAAAGATCCTCAAAATTTAAGTTATGTGCCAGTTTATTCAATTACAGATAAAGATTTATCTAAGCGTATTCAGTTAAAAGAAAATAAAACATTAAAGGAAAAAGCAACGAGTTATGTATCAGAAGGTAGGGCTGTATTGACTGACGTAATTTGTAAATAGGATGTATTTAATGAGAAAGATAGTTTTTGTTAGTTGTGCAATTTTAGGTTTAGCTGCATGTTCATCTCAACCAGAACAAACTGGTGGCGGTGTTTATGATATGAAGACTGTGCAAGAGTATAATGCTCGTGTAACAAGTGGTAATACGGTTACTCAGGCTCAGAAAGATAAAGTGGCAAGCCAAGTTGATACTAACTTAAAATTGAATGCGAGTGATAATAAGGTTAAAACTCGAGTGAGAAGTTCGCTACCAGTTATCCCTGTAGTCCCAAGTGTTGGGTATCATTATAATTACCATCATTTTAGATAGAAAAACTAAAGCCTTAATAATTCAGCAACCTCCAAAAGGTTGGGCTGTTAAATCAAGGCTAAGTTATGGGAACTATAGAGCTAGTTCTCTTAGTTTAAACTGAATACGCTCATGATTGTAATAATGAATGTATTCATGGATCATTTTTCGAGTTGCTCAAAAGCATCAAATTATTTTCTATCGTAAACCCCGTTTTTACCATCCAAAGAAGCTATTTATCATCTTATTATCTAGACAATTTCTTTTTCTTGACATACTTTTCAAATACTATTTTTCAACAGGATTTCTTGATAACTTCTTATTTGATATTGCAACCCTTGGGTAAAATGTAAAATAGGGTTTGCTCCTCAAGCCTTGCTACCATTTTCTACATATTTAAATTCACTTAGGCCTATAACCCACCTTTCATTAGTTCAACTCAGTCAGAATTTGTACGATTTATTGATTATATGGTCGATGATTTAGTTAAATTCTCACTATCAAAACTCTATGAATTATTCAGTTTAGAGCAGTTTTAAACTCACTTTAAAACAATTAGTTAAGAGGAATTTAAGTTAGTTATCTAGGATAGCCCCAAATTGTTTAATCCGGTCTCTCAAGATTGTGTCAGTAAAATGAAAATATTTCTTTGTGAGAAAAGGGTTTTTACTGTGTCGAAGATAAAAATCGATCACTTGTTGTTTGACGGATTGGGTATATTTAATGATAAAAAATCTGCACCTTAATCAGTTAGTTGTCTCGTCTAACTTTTGGGTGCAGATTACAAGGCTTTATTCTTTCAATTAAAAGAGATTAACTTAACAACGCCTGCGCAGCTGCGATCACAACAGACACAGCTTTTTCTTCCGTTTGTTTCATTGTTGCTTCATTTGGAATTTCTTGTTGAGTGCGGTTTACAATCACGCCCGCAACCATCCCAGCACGCAAACCTAATGCGCTACACATGGTAAACAATGTTGACGATTCCATTTCGTAGTTCATCACATTCAAATCTTGCCATTGTTTAAGTAGCCCTTGGTAATCACGATATACTTTTCCGCTATAGGTATCATAACGTTCTTGACCTGGATAGAATGTATCAGATGATGCTGTTACGCCTACATAAGGCTCGATACCTTTTGCTTTCGCTGCATTATAAAGTGCGGTTGTACATTCAAAGTTTGCCACAGCTGGATATTCTAATGGTGCGAAATGACGGCTTGCACCATCTAAGCGAACAGAAGCGGTTGTGATAAGAACATCACCTACATTAATATGTGGTTGAATGGCACCCGTTGTACCAATACGCAAGAAAGTGCGAACACCAAGTTGAGCAAGTTCTTCCACACAAATTGATGTTGATGGCCCACCAATACCCGTAGAACATACAACAACAGGTTGTCCATTAAGATAACCTAACCATGAAGTAAATTCGCGCGTGCTAGCAAGGAACTCTGGATTATCAAGTTGTTTAGCAATACGCTCACTACGCGCAGGATCGCCAGGAACAATAGCGAGTGTAGCCCCTTTTAACTGGGATTTTGTGAGGTTTAAGTGGAATACGTCTGACATAATAAATCTCCTTATTGCCATTTAACGTGATGATTTCACCCTGAGGCGAAATCAGATTATTTGAATAAATAAAAGCACGCCAAGTATTTTTCTAAAATACAACTTTATCTCTTAAGCGCGCCCATTATGCCTCTCATAATTTGCTTGGTAATTTGATTTCGAATATTTCGCCCTACAGATTGCGCAACACTATTTACTATTTGCTCAGTTGGCGATAATTTTTCACCGCGCTTTTGCGTACCAAAAATCATTCGGCTCAAACTGCCTAAGAAGCCGTTTTCTTCTTCCGTTTGGGCTTGCTCTGCTTGTTTTTGTTGTACCGCAGATAAATCCGCTTGAGCAGTTAATACTTCAAAGGCAGATTCATTATCTACATATTCTTTATAATACGCATAAAGATCATCATCTTTCACCCAAGCATTACGTTCGTCTGTCGTTAATGGTAAAAGCTGACTTTTTGGCGGATAGATATAGGCAATTTCAACTGGCGTTGGCATGTCTTTTTCATCTAAAAAGGATACCAATGCTTGGCCCACTCCAAGGGTTGAAATGGTCTCAACGACATTCACTGAAGGGTTTGCTCGGAAAGTTTCTGCAGCTGATTTCACAGCTTTTTGATCACGCGGAGTAAATGCACGAAGAGCGTGTTGAACACGGTTACCTAACTGGCCTAATACGGTATCTGGCAAATCAAGCGGGTTCTGCGTGACAAAATAGATCCCCACGCCTTTAGAACGAATCAAGCGCACAACTTGTTCTACTTTTTCCACGAGTACGCTTGGTGCACCGTCAAACAATAAGTGTGCTTCATCAAAAAACATAACAAATTTAGGTTTCTCAGGATCACCCACTTCTGGCAGTTGTTCAAAGAGTTCTGCCATCAACCATAATAGAAATGCGCTATACATTCTTGGGGAATTAATCAATTTTTCAGAATTGAGTACATTAATCACCCCTCGCCCATCGCGAGTTTGCATCCAATCATCTAGATTCAATGCGGGCTCACCAAATAAATTTGTGGCACCTTCATTTTCAAGTGTCAGTAATGCTCGTTGGATTGCACCAATACTTGCGGTCGAAACATTGCCATATTCAACTTGGAAGGTTTTCGCATTCTCTGCAACATACTTCAGCATTGCACGTAGATCTTTTAAATCAATGAGCAATAAACCTTTATCATCTGCCACACGAAATACGAGGTTTAACAATCCTTCTTGCGTAGCGTTTAGATTCAATAAACGAGAAAGCAACAACGGGCCCATTTCAGAAATAGTTGTTCGGAGAGGAATGCCCGTTTGGCCAAAAACATCCCAAAAAGAAACAGGATATCCATTGAGATAATTTTCATTGCCTAACCCGAACTGCTCAATTCGTTCCGCAATTTTGCCCTGAAATTGACCGCTCTTTACTAAGCCAGAAAGATCGCCCTTTACGTCTACTAAAAATACCGGAACCCCATCATCACTGAAAGCTTCTGCCATTTTACGTAATGTGACAGTTTTACCCGTACCTGTTGCGCCAGCAATAAGGCCATGGCGGTTAGCCATTTTGGCAGTGATGCCTAGGATTTTACCTTGTTCTGTGCGAGAGAGAGCGTATTGCATAAATGAATATCCTTTTGTTTTTTGTTGTAACGAATAATAAGTAAAAAAAGAAGTGCAGTCAAAAAGTTAAACGTTTTCGGTTATAATTCTACGAAAATTTTTCTGGAACAATAAAAAAGCAAAATGAATGCAAAAATTTTAGTTATAAAAGTGGGACAAGTTCAAACCCTAACCTTTTCAGATGGAAGTGTATACGAAAGCGCAATTCGTAAGAAAACAGTACCATCGGTAAAAATTCATTCTCTTGGTGCAGAAGGAAACGATGTGGGTTTGAAAAAACATCATGGTGGTCTAGATAAATCTCTCTTTTTTATGTCGGCAGATTCTTTTAATAAATTAAATGCTTTATTAAATAAAAATTTTTCTTACATGGAAACCGCCACTTACGGAGAAAATTTTGTCGTGTCAGTCTTGAATGAAGACAATGTCTGCATTGGCGATCGTTATCAAATCGGCTCAACTATTTTAGAAGTGTCTCAGCCACGTAAACCTTGTGAGCGTTTATCAAAAAATACGGAAAACGAAGAGACTCGCGATATTGTTTATCAAACTGGGCTCAGTGGATGGTATGTTCGCGTCATTGAAACGGGAGAAATTAGACAAGGTGATGAACTAAAATTGCTCTCGCGCCCTTATCCGCAAGTAACAATTCGCCATTTAAATCGCTTGTTATCCGCACCCGAGAATGAAGCTGAACTAGAGGCGGCATTAGATATTGAAGTATTAGCTGAAGCCTTTAAACGCTCAATTCGATCGCAAGTATCGAAATTCAAACAACAGGGATAAATATGTCAGAAATTTCAACCGCACTTTCAGAAGACTGTCCATGTCAATCTGGCCATCATTACGCAGATTGTTGTGGAAAATTTCATTTGAGACAATCGTTTCCCGAAACGGCAGAACAACTCATGCGTTCACGTTATACGGCTTATGTTTTAAAAAATATACCTTATATTGTTGCAACAACTGTGCCAAACCAACAAAGTTTATTAGAGACTCATCTATTGCAAGAATGGGCTGACAACACGACATGGCTAGGATTAGAAATCCTAAAAACAGAAAACCTCACAAAAACTCAAAGTGCGGTGGAATTTAAAGCTATTTTTCAAGGTGAAGAGGGAGAACTAACCCATCAAGAGCGGTCAATTTTTGTAAAAATTGAAAACCGTTGGTATTTTGTGGATCCGACCGTATCCTTGCCTACAATGAAACAACCTTGTGTATGTGATTCTGGTAAAAAATTTAAACATTGCTGTGGGGAATTTTTATGATTTCATTGAAACAATTTAGCCAGCTCTTTTGGAAACGTTTTTCAGAAAATAAACTCAACCAAGCTGCTGGCGCACTAACTTACAGCACGATGCTTGCTATCGTACCAATGGTGATGGTGATTTTTTCTATATTCTCTGCCTTTCCTGTATTCAATGAAGTCACTGAAGAATTGAAAGAAATGATTTTCACCAATTTTGCGCCATCGACGAGTGATATGGTAGGCGAATATATCGATCAATTCGTATCAAACTCCAAAAAAATGAGTGCGGTGGGGATTGTGAGTTTAATTGCCGTTGCCTTGATGCTAATTAATAACATTGACCGAACCCTCAACAGCATTTGGCATGATACAAGTATCCGCCCTATTTTTACTTCTTTCGCGATTTACTGGATGATTCTGACTTTTTGGCCTCTCATTATAGGTACAAGTATAGGGATTAGTTCTTATATAAAAGTGATGTTTGAACAATCAGAAACACTTTCACTCGGTGTGAAATTGCTCAGTTTACTCCCGTTCTTTTTCACATGGTTTATTTTCATATTAATTTATACCATCGTACCAAATAAGAAAGTGGATATAAGATATTCTGCTTGTGGTGCGCTTATTGCCGCTATTTTCTTTACACTTGGTAAACAAGCCTTTACTTGGTACATCACCACATTCCCTTCTTATCAACTAATCTATGGCGCAATGGCAACATTACCGATCATGCTATTGTGGATTCAGATTAGCTGGCTAGTTGTGTTGGTCGGGGCACAATTATCTGAAGTATTAGGTGAGTTAAAAGAATAAAAATGGAAAGACCGATTTATCAACATCGGTCTTTTTTATTTAGCTATTTTGCAATCTTTAAGGTTTGATAGAGATAATGACGATAGTCATTCACAAATGTAGGATTAGAAGAATCTTCCAATTTTCCGTTACTTAGTTTACACATTGCCATATTCGCTTTCATAAATTCATCTTCTGCTGATAATCCAGCTACATTCATCAAGACACCTCCGGCAAAAGCGAGATCTAAAAAAACTTGTTCTTGCTTAAATTGACTCGCACAATTACTTCTTACAACAAATTGAGTCACATAATCGGGCTGTGCATAATCTCCTTTCTTCGGAGGGATAACATTATCAAATGCCACCTGGTGATCACCGAAATAACCTAGAACAAAAGGCTTTTTACGTTCATGTAAATAGTTATTAATTCCTTCAATCGCATCATTCAATGCGACAATACGTTGAGTATAGTCATTCAATGCAGAAATATTTTTAGCCCCTAAATTAGGCATTTGAAGATTAAATTTATTTTCCATGCCCAATTCATATGGACCATGTTCACGCATAGTCAATACATAAACAAACATCGGCTGATCCACATTTTCTAATGCAGGATGCTGCTTTTCCAAAATCATTCGGGTGTACTTCATCATTTCTTCACTACTAATATCCCAAAGATTTTTACTGATAGGCGCAGGATAACCAAGATCTTGTGGCTGCAACATTAAATCAAAACCAAAATGATCATAAGCGGATTTCGCATTGTAGTTACCTTTTGTAAAAGGCGACAAAGCAACACAAAAATATCCTTGAGCTTTTAGATTTTTCACTAAGCCTGATTGCAAGTGCGGTACAACAGAATAAAAAACACCACTTGCTAACGCGCCAAAATCTGTCGAAGGCACACCGGCTAAAAAAGCAAATTCTGATTTCCACGTTGCGCCAGCAAAAGTATGTACACGCAACGGCGAAGCAAATACCGTATCATTTTGGGATTCAAACATGGAAAGTGGTGGAATAGATTGCTGACTAAAAGCAAATTGATGAGGGTTCAGCGTAGATTCCATTAATGTTACAACAATATCGGGTTTTGTTTCAGATAGGTTGTTTGTATCAGATGAAAGTGCGGTCATTTTTTCAATAAAATTTTGGCTATTGCCATCAAAATTTGGCACCTTGAAAAAAATACCGCGGCAAGACATTGGTAAATTTAAAAACACATCGCGACCATCATCGGGCAAAGAATCTAGCCAAACTTGCACCGCACTTGGCTTTTTAGAATAATGCCACATCAAGCTAAAGCTAACGATAAACAATAACGCCCCAATGCTGTAACCTAATAGTCCTAAAGACTCGACATCATTAAAACCAAAAATCGCATAACCTAATAACGCAAGTAGCCCAATAACGCCAAACAACGCACCTTTATAATGAATTAAGGTTTCCCAATTTCGCCAATCTACCACAAGAAAGAAATCTGAAATTAACAAAGGCTGTTTGTAATAATGAATTTTTAAACGGTGAAATAACATCAGTACCACAAAAAGCACTGATGAAAAATTTAAAGCACGTTGCCATTGGCCGGAAACCATAAGCATGCCACCAAATAAAAAAGTAAAAAGCGTAATAGCAAAGAAATAAGTCCAACGATAATGGGAGTTTACGATAAAAATCACTGCCGCAATCGTGAATAAAGCTAAGAAAGTATAAGCGATCATGAATTTTCCCTATGATGCATAACAGACTAAAATGAGACATGACAATGTCTACGCACTTTATCACGTAAACGTAATGGATTGAACGGGAAAAGAAAATTATTTGGATAATTTGAAAATAAAGTGGTGGGCGATACCGGTCTCGAACCAGTGACCCCCTCCTTGTAAGGGAGGTGCTCTCCCAACTGAGCTAATCGCCCGATAATATTAAGGTAAAACCCTAAATTTTCGGTTTATTTAAACACTTTTAAGTGGTGGGCGATACCGGTCTCGAACCAGTGACCCCCTCCTTGTAAGGGAGGTGCTCTCCCAACTGAGCTAATCGCCCACTAGAAAGCGTCTAAATATAAAGGGAAAGTTTGAGCGGAAAGGACACTTTAGAAAAGTGGTGGGCGATACTGGTCTCGAACCAGTGACCCCCTCCTTGTAAGGGAGGTGCTCTCCCAACTGAGCTAATCGCCCGCTAGGTCAAACTTAGTAACATTAAGAACACTTTTTAGAGAAGTGGTGGGCGATACCGGTCTCGAACCAGTGACCCCCTCCTTGTAAGGGAGGTGCTCTCCCAACTGAGCTAATCGCCCTTAATGTTGTGGGTTGGCATTATAGGGAGAATGCATTTTCAGTCAATACCTTTTTATTAAATTTTGTTTAATTGTCGTAAAAATAAGCATAAAATCCGCTTTTTTATTTAGAAGTCAAACAAGTCGTAGTAGAATAACGACTAATATTTTATTGAAGATAGGTTATAAAAATGAAACTAGATGCTCCTTTTAATTTAGATCCAAATGTAAAAGTGCGTACTCGTTTTGCGCCTAGTCCTACAGGTTATTTACATGTAGGTGGCGCACGTACCGCACTTTATTCTTGGTTATACGCAAAACATAATAACGGCGAATTTGTATTACGAATTGAAGACACGGATTTAGAGCGTTCAACACCAGAAGCAACTGCTGCCATTATTGAAGGAATGGAATGGTTAAATCTTCCTTGGGAACATGGCCCTTATTACCAGACTAAACGCTTTGATCGTTATAACCAAGTGATCGATGAAATGATTGAACAAGGCTTAGCATATCGTTGTTATTGTACTAAAGATCGCTTAGAAGAACTTCGTCATACTCAAGAACAAAATAAAGAAAAACCACGTTATGACCGTCACTGCTTACACGATCACAACCATTCACCTGATGAACCTCATGTCGTACGTTTTAAGAATCCAACTGAAGGCTTAGTCGTATTTGATGATGCCGTGCGTGGCCGTATTGAAATCAGTAACAGTGAGCTTGATGATCTTATTATTCGTCGTACAGACGGTTCACCAACTTATAACTTCTGCGTAGTTGTGGATGACTGGGACATGGGCATCACTCATGTGGTACGTGGCGAAGATCATATCAACAACACGCCACGTCAAATCAATATTTTAAAAGCGATTGGTGCTCCAATTCCAACCTATGCGCACGTTTCCATGATTAATGGAGATGATGGCCAAAAACTCTCTAAACGACATGGCGCAGTGAGCGTAATGCAATATCGTGATGATGGTTACCTACCGGAAGCTTTAATCAACTATCTTGTGCGTTTAGGCTGGGGACATGGTGACCAGGAAATTTTCAGTCGCGAAGAAATGATCAACTATTTCGAATTAGATCACGTCAGCAAATCAGCTAGTGCATTCAACACTGAAAAATTACAGTGGTTAAATCAACATTATATCCGTGAATTACCACCAGAATACGTGGCTAAACACCTTGAATGGCATTACAAGGATCAAGGTATTGATACAAGCAATGGTCCAGCATTAACTGAAATAGTCACCATGCTTGCGGAACGTTGCAAAACCTTAAAAGAGATGGCTAGTTCAAGCCGCTACTTCTTTGAAGAATTTGAAACCTTTGATGAAGCAGCAGCAAAAAAACATTTCAAAGGCAACGCTGCCGAAGCACTAGCAAAAGTGAAAGAAAAATTAACCGCACTTTCTAGCTGGGATTTACATTCTACTCACGAAGCAATTGAGCAAACGGTTGCTGAACTAGAAGTGGGCATGGGTAAAGTTGGCATGCCATTACGTGTCGCGGTGACAGGTTCTGGTCAATCGCCATCAATGGATGTTACCCTAGTCGGTATCGGCAGAGATCGCGTACTTGCGCGCATTCAGCGTGCTATTGATTTTATTAATGCACAAAACGCTTAATATTTAATCGGATAACAAACGTATAATAAAATCGTATTGACAGCCACATAGTCAAATTTTATCATGTCGCTGTCTTTTATGGGGATATAGCTCAGTTGGGAGAGCGCTTGAATGGCATTCAAGAGGTCGTCGGTTCGATCCCGATTATCTCCACCAAATTAATAAAGCAAGGTAAAGCACCTTGCTTTTTTTGTGCTCAAAAATCAGTATTTTAGAGCATTTTAGCGTTCAATTTAACGCATAGTAACGCATAATGACCGCAGATTTTGGTAACACACGAGGGAACAAGATGGTAAACTAATTCAAAATCTTGTTACCAAATGGCAATTTTTCATGGCGATTATTACTAAACCTTTAACAAACACCGAAGTAGAAAGAGCCAAGCCCCAAAACAAGGAATATAACCTAATGGACGGGCAGGGGCTTTTTTTACGTGTAAAACCCACTGGCGCGAAAGCGTGGCTTTTTAACTATTACCACCCTACAACCAAAAAGCGCACAAATATAACCATAGGAAACTATCCCGAAATATCCATAGCACAGGCGCGACAATGGCGGGAAGAATACCGCGCTTTAATTGCACAGGGGATAGACCCGAAAACCCACAAAGAGAAAGTTCAGCGTGAACAGGAACTAGCCGAAGCTAACACCTTTTTAGCGGTGGCGGAAAAATGGCGGGATAAAAAGCGGGGCGAAATTGCCGAAAAGACGCTAGCCAAATATTGGGGATCCTTAAATTTGCATATATTCCCTTTTATTGGGCGTTATCCAGTGGCGGAAATAGTGCCTACTCTTGCGCTGGCACCATTGCAACGGGTAGAGCAGCGTAATAACGTTGATATGGCTAACCGTTTAGCAGGCTACATCAACGAGATTTTAAACTTTGCCGTGAATGGTGGGCTTATTCCTTTCAACCCTTGCGCCAAGATGGGGCAGGCTCTCAAGAAACACAAGAAACAAAATAACCCGCATATCGAGATTGAAGAATTACCGCAATTTATGCAGGATTTAGCCAACGCGAACATAGAAACACAAACACGCTGGCTAGTGCAATTTCAGCTTTTAACTATGACCCGAGCAGGGGAAGCGAGCGGGGCGCGGTGGGATGAGATAGATTTTAAAAAGAAAATCTGGGTTATTCCCGCAGAGCGCATGAAAGCACGTGAAGCGCATTCTATCCCGCTTTCAATTCAAGCCGTGATTTTACTTAAGCGGTTACACGCCATTAATGGACGTTTTGAATATGTATTCTTGAAACGGGGCGATAATCACGCGCCAATGAATCCGTCTAGCATAAATATGGCTATTAAACGTTTTGGATACCATGGCAGACAAACCGCGCACGGATTCCGCGGGCTGGCGCGAACGTGGTTAGGAGAAAACGGCATCCCGCGCGAGATTGGGGAAATGTGATTATCGCCTTGGAATTTTAAATTTCAAGGCTTTTTTGTTGCATTATAAAACCAATAAAAATACATCTAATCTCAAAACCTTGTTACCTTACATAGTTTTTTTTGATTGATTTGATAGATTTCAATCGTTAAAACCTTTTTGTATGATGTTTATGAAATTTATTTCAACCCTACTTATTTCATACATACAAGGAGTTAATAATGAGTTCTCAATGCCCTTTTTCACATTTATCGTCTACTAACTTAACTATGGGAAATGGCGCCCCTGTGGCGGACAATCAAAACAGTTTAACTGCAGGTCCGCGTGGTCCATTACTTTCACAAGATTTATGGCTTAACGAAAAATTAGCTGATTTCGTACGAGAAGTTATTCCAGAGCGTCGTATGCACGCAAAAGGTTCTGGTGCATTTGGTACCTTTACTGTCACACACGATATTACTAAATATACTCGCGCAAAAATTTTCAGTGAAGTGGGTAAAAAAACAGAAATGTTTGCACGCTTTACCACTGTTGCCGGTGAACGTGGTGCAGCTGATGCTGAACGTGATATTCGCGGTTTTGCATTAAAATTCTATACTGAAGAAGGTAACTGGGACTTAGTGGGTAACAATACCCCAGTGTTCTTCTTACGTGATCCACGTAAATTCCCAGACTTAAACAAAGCTGTAAAACGTGATCCTCGCACTAATATGCGTTCAGCAACAAACAACTGGGATTTCTGGACATTATTACCAGAAGCATTACACCAAGTAACCGTTGTAATGAGTGATCGTGGTATTCCTGCAAGCTATCGCCATATGCATGGTTATGGTTCACATACTTACAGTTTCTGGAATGAAGCTGGCGAGCGTTTCTGGGTAAAATTCCATTTTCATACTCAACAAGGTATTAAAAACTTAACTGATGCAGAAGCAGCTGCAGTCATCGCAAATGATCGTGAAAGCCATCAACGCGATTTATATGAAGCAATCGAGCGTGGTGATTTCCCTAAATGGACATTATATGTACAAATTATGCCTGAAGCTGATGCGGAAAAAGTACCTTATCATCCATTCGACTTAACCAAAGTATGGCCGAAAAAAGATTATCCGTTAATTGAAGTGGGTGAATTTGAACTTAACCGTAACCCAGAAAATTTCTTTGCTGATGTAGAACAATCTGCATTTGCACCAAGTAATTTAGTTCCAGGTATCGGCGCAAGCCCAGATAAAATGTTACAAGCTCGTTTATTCAACTACGCGGATGCACAACGTTACCGTTTAGGTGTGAATTACCGTCAAATTCCAGTAAACCGTCCACGTTGCCCTGTTCATAGCAACCAACGTGATGGCCAAGGTCGTGTAGATGGCAACTACGGTAGCTTACCGCACTACGAGCCAAACAGCTTTAGCCAATGGCAACAACAACCAGACTTTGCTGAACCACCACTTCGTATCAACGGAGATGCAGCACACTGGGATTTTCGTAATGATGATAATGATTACTTCAGCCAACCGCGTGCATTATTTAACTTAATGAATCCAGAGAAAAAACAAGCATTGTTCAACAATACTGCGGCTGCAATGGGCGATGCACCTGAGTTCATCAAATACCGTCATATCCGTAACTGTCACTGGTGTGATCCTGTATATGGTGAAGGCGTTGCAAAAGCATTGGGCTTAACCGTTGAAGATGCATTAAAAGCACGTGAAACTGACCCAGCATTAGGTCAAGGCGGATTGTTATAATCTCTAGGCTGTAGCCAAACAAAAACGGTAGGAATTTTCCTACCGTTTTACTTTTCAACATTCACTAACAAATAGTGGTGCCTTCCTCGGTGCCTGTCACTACTTGACGTAATGCACCAGGTTTACCCATATTGAATACTCGGATCGGCATGCCATGATCGCGAGCTAAAGTAAACGCCGCTAAGTCCATCACTTGTAATTCTTTATCGATCACTTCTGCATAACTTAAATTTTTATAAAGTTTTGCATCAGGATTTTTTGCAGGATCACAATCATATACACCATCAACTTTAGTCGCTTTCAATACAACATCAGCTTCAATTTCAATACCACGCAAACAAGCGGCAGAATCTGTGGTAAAGAATGGACTTCCTGTTCCCGCAGAGAAAATGACTACGCGTTTTTCGCGTAACATTTTGATTGCTTCAGACCAGTTATAAGTATCGCAAATACCATTTAATTGGAAAGCGGACATTAATTTAGCATTCACATCAGCACGGAATAAAGAATCACGCATTGCCAAACCATTCATCACAGTAGCAAGCATTCCCATATGGTCGCCCACCACGCGATTCATTCCCGCTTTTGCTAGTTTTGCGCCACGGAATAAATTGCCACCACCAAGAACAACACCGACTTCCACGCCCATTTCAACTAATTCTTTAATTTCAACAGCCATACGATCGAGAATCGCAGGATCGATACCAAAACCATCTTCTCCTTGTAATGCTTCACCGCTTAATTTCAATAAAATACGTTTATAAATTGGTTGGCTCATTGTTTTTTCCCTCTGGCTTAAAAAATTGGTTTATTCTATAAAATAACCGCTCAAGAGTGAAGAAGTTAAATATGGAAATTCTGAGTGAAAGGTGGATAATAGCGACATTTTCTTTTCAGGGAAGACAATTATGAACACGAAAAAAACAAGCCAAATTTTGCCCGTACTTTTTGCGGTGATTTGTGCCGCATTAGCGGGTCATTTTATTTTAATCGGTTCTGGAATGTTTACAGAACCAAGTGTGGCTCTCATTCTACTTACGACAACAACTATTCTCTTATTAAGCAGCAGTAAAAAATCCTTCTATTTTATTTTGCTACCGCTTGCGTTACTGCATGCTTTTTATACGCCTACAGGGCTAAATTTTGGTCCTCCAAGCTACCAATATATTGCCTCGCTTTTCGCGACAGATATGTTGGAAACGAAGGAATTTCTATTGCAAATCCCTGTGAGTAGTTACTTAATTGCTTTTGCCATTCCTATTTTGATTTTTCTTCAGTACAAAAGTGCGGTGAAATTTGGCATAAAATTTTATCGTAATAAAACATTTATTGCCTTAGCAACACTGCTCTTTGCTTACAACATGCCACTTGCTGAACCGATTAAAGAAACGGTAAGTTCCACATTAAAAATTGTAGATGAAGTGCAAAAACTAAAACAAATGTCCCAATCTGATAACTGGGGAAAATCAACATTAGAAAATTCACGCTATGATGATTATGTGATTGTTCTTGGTGAAAGTGCACGTAAAGATTATCACCATGCCTATGGGTATCCGATTGAAAATACACCATTTATGTCTAGCGCTAAAGGCACGTTGATTGATGGTTTTCGTTCAGCGGGAACAAATACTGTAGCCTCACTTCGCCTTATGTTAACTCTTCCTAACAAAGAAAAATGGGAACCCAATTACAGCTTGAGTTTAGTGGATCTCATCAAATCTGCAGGCGTGAAAACTTATTGGCTTTCTAATCAAGGTATGCTCGGTGAATTCGATACGCCAGTTTCATCCCTTGCCTCAAAATCTGATGAAACCTTTTTCTTAAAAAAAGGCGGGAGCTTTAATTCTACTAACTTTAGCGATTTTGATTTATTACCAAAATTCGCCCAAGTACTAGAAGATCCTGTTCAAGGAAAACGTTTTATAGTGTTGCATATTTATGGTTCACACCCAATGGCTTGCGACCGTGTCGAAGATTATCCAAAAATCTTTGATGATAAAGATCTTAATCCGAGATATGGTTACTTAAATTGCTATGTGTCGTCTATTAAGAAAACTGATGAATTTTTAAAACGTGTATATGATCAGCTTGAAGAAAACGCGAAGAAAAATCACCACACTTTCTCAATGATTTATTTCTCAGATCACGGTTTATGCCACCAACAAGATGAAAAAAACAATATACTTTTGTTCAATCAAAACTGTTTCAGTCGAGAACACCATAATATTCCGCTATTCAAAATTTCGTCGGATGACACCGAACGTAAAGAATATAAGGTGTTTAAATCGGGTTTAAACTTCTTAGAAGGAATCGCAAATTGGATAGGAATTAAAAATTCTCAATTAACGCAAACAGAAGATTTATTTTCTAACGAATCGGATAAAAATGACTTTGGATTGCAAAAACGAATTGATGAAAAATATCGTAAAGATGACGATCCAGCCATTGATATTCGTCCTAAACACTAGGCTATATTGAGTGCGTTTTATTTTTAGCCGTAAATATCGTATAATCCGAGTGATTTTATTTGTTTATTTTTTGTAAGGTGTCAACGTGTCAGAACAACAACCAAGAGTGATCGAATCAAAAGAAATTATGACTTTATTACCACATCGCTATCCATTTTTATTAGTGGATCGCGTATTGGATTTTAAAGAAGGCGAATGGTTAAAAGCGATTAAAAATATTAGCGTCAATGAGCCTTGTTTCACAGGTCACTTCCCTGGCGAACCTATTTTACCGGGCGTTTTAATTTTAGAAGCTTTGGCACAGGCAATGGGCATTTTAGCCTTTAAAACTCACGAATTAAAAGGCGGTGAATTATTCTATTTCGCAGGTATTGATGAAGCGCGCTTTAAACGTCCAGTGTTACCTGGAGATCAAATGGAATTAAACGTTCAAGTGATTAAAGAACGCCGTGGCATCACAGCATTTACTGGTGTAGCAACCGTAAACGGTGAAATTGCTTGTGAAGCAAAACTAATGTGCGCTCGTCGTTAATTAAGGGGGTAAATATGATCCACCCAAATGCAAAAATCCATCCTACAGCCTTAGTTGAAGAAGGCGCAGTTATTGGTGAAGGTGTTGTTATCGGGCCTTTCTGTATTGTTGAAGGCACTGTTGAAATTAAAGCTCGCACTGTATTGAAATCTCACGTTGTCGTACGTGGCGATACGGTTATTGGCGAAGATAATGAAATCTATCAATTCGCTAGCATTGGTGAAGTGAACCAAGATTTAAAATATAACGGCGAAGCAACTAAAACAATCATTGGTAATGGCAACCGAATTCGTGAACATGTGACAATTCATCGTGGTACTATCCAAGGTGGTGGTGTAACCTCTATTGGTAATAACAATTTATTAATGGTGAATGTTCACGTTGCGCACGATTGCCAAATTAAAAACAACTGTATTTTAGCAAACAATGCAACGCTTGCAGGTCACGTAGAGTTAGATGATTTCGTGATTGTTGGTGGTATGTCAGCAATTCACCAATTTGTGATCGTTGGTGCTCATGTCATGTTAGGCGGTGGCTCTATGGTAAGCCAAGATGTACCTCCTTACGTTATGGCACAAGGCAACCACGCCCGTCCATTTGGCGTAAACTTAGAAGGTTTAAAACGTCGTGGTTTTGATAAACCAACTATGCACGCAATCCGTAACGTTTATAAAATGATCTATCGTAGCGGCAAAACGCTCGAAGAAGTGTTACCAGAAATTGAGCAAATTGCGGAAACCGATTCAGCGATCAGTTTCTTTGTTGAATTTTTCAAACGTTCAACTCGCGGTATTATTCGTTAATAAAGTATCTCTGTATTCAACCGCACTTTGCACGCCAAAGTGCGGTTATTTTTTAGGGTAAATTTGATGAACAAAACAAATCCAACCATTGCTCTTGTTGCAGGAGAAGTATCTGGTGATATTCTCGGTGCTGGTTTAATTCGCCAGCTCAAAGCTCATTATCCTAATGCTCGCTTTATTGGCATTGCTGGTCTAAGAATGTTGTCTGAAGGCTGTGAGACGCTTGTCGATATGGAAGAGCTTTCAGTCATGGGCTTGGCTGAAATTTTGAAACATCTTCCTCGTTTGTTGAAAATTCGCAAAAATGTCATTCAAACAATGCTGCAAGAAAAACCTGATGTTTACATCGGCATTGATGCACCTGATTTTAATTTAGATGTAGAACTCAAGCTCAAAGCAAACGGAATTAAAACTATTCATTACGTGAGCCCCTCTGTATGGGCTTGGCGTCAAAATCGCATTCACAAAATTGCCAAAGCGACTCATCAAGTTCTTGCCTTTTTGCCTTTTGAGAAAGCCTTTTACGATAAATTTAACGTTCCTTGCCGTTTTATTGGACACACAATGGCAGATGCTATTCCGCTCAAACCAAATCGTGCCGAAGCATGCCAAATGCTACAGATTGATCCCACACAACGCTATTTAGCAATCTTAGTTGGAAGTCGTGGTTCAGAAGTGGAATTTCTAGCTGAACCTTTCTTAAAAACCGCTTTATTATTAAAAGAACAATTTCCTGATTTACAATTCCTAGTTCCTTTGGTAAACGAAAAACGACGAATTCAATTTGAAACAATTAAAGCTAAAATTGCGCCAAATCTAGACCTGCATTTAATTGATGGCAATGCACGACAAGCAATGATCGTAGCTGATGCAACACTTCTTGCTTCAGGAACAGCAGCACTTGAAGCAATGCTTTGTAAATCACCCATGGTGGTTGGCTATCGAATGAAACCACTGACCTATTTCTTAGCAAAACGTTTAGTAAAAACAGATTATATTTCTTTACCAAACTTGCTTGCGAATGAAATGCTCGTTCCTGAAATGATTCAAGAAGAATGCACGCCAGAATTGCTCGCTGAAAAACTATCTGTTTATCTTTCTGATGATGAAAGTGCGGTAAAAAATCGCTATGTTTTGGTTCAGCACTTCACGGATTTACACCAAAAAATTCAATGTAATGCCGATAAACAAGCGGCTCAAGCAGTCATTGATTTATTAGAGGGAACAGAAAATGTTTGAATATCCACAAGGCTATGAATTGATCGCTGGCGTTGATGAAGTTGGGCGAGGCCCTCTAGTTGGGCCTGTTGTAACGGCTGCCGTTATCTTAGATCCTAATAACCCAATTGAAGGCCTCGCTGATTCTAAAAAACTTTCTGAGAAAAAACGTTTAGCCCTTGCTGAAGAAATCAAAGAAAAAGCCCTTGCTTGGGCATTAGGTCGAGCTGAAGCTAATGAAATTGACAAGATAAATATCCTACAAGCCTCCTTGCTGGCAATGACTCGAGCAGTAAAATCTTTAAAAATTCAACCGCACTTTGTGTTAGTTGATGGCAATAAGATCCCAAAAGATTTAGATATCCCAGCGCAAGCCGTCGTAAAAGGCGATAGCCTTGTGGCGGAAATCAGTGCAGCTTCTATTTTGGCAAAAGTGGCACGAGACCAAGAAATGGAAGAATTAGACAAGCAATATCCAGAATACGCTTTTGCCCAGCACAAAGGCTATCCGACCAAATTACATTTGGAAAAATTAGCTGAACTTGGCGCGTTACCGCAACATCGTCGTAGCTTTGCTCCAGTGAAAAAAGTGCTAGAAAATCGTTAGAATTTTAATCGCAAAATACTTTTATTTTGTTAAGCCGTCAAATATCGATAAAACAAAGGGAGTATTAAAAATACTCCCTTTCCTTTAATCAACTTAACTCTATGGAATAACGGTTAATTAACCTTTCTGTACGTTATATGCTTCCAATGCACGTAAAGAATAAGTATAAGCCGCGCCTGCATTTAATGCGATAGACATTGCTAATGCTGCAGCCACTTCAGCTTCGCTTGCGCCAGCTTTCACAGCTTCTTCTGCGTGTACGCTAATGCAGCTTTCGCAACGAGTTGTTACAGCAACTGCTAATGCGATAAGTTCACGAGTTTTAGCGTCAAGTACATTACCTTCTGCCGCTGCTGCGCCTAATGCTTGGTAAGCTTGTAACATTTTTGGATATTGTTTACCTAACGCACCAAATGATTTTTTAACGTGTGATGTTTCTTCTTTCCAATCTGCAAACATAATGTTCTCCTAAATATATTGAATTAATAACGAACTGGTGTGATAAATTATAGGCAGATTGGATTATGATACTTGCTTATTTATCTCAATTTTTATCGCTAACATCTCATTATGGATTATTTAGATAAACTCACCCATTTAGCACAAGTGCGTGGGGAAATTAATATTCGCTGTGAATTTCAAGGTGAATGGCAAGTTGCCCACCAAGAAAAAGATGCAGGAAAAGGCGTATTCCATCTTATTGAACAAGGCGAATGCTGGCTTACACTCGGACAAAAGCAATTTCATTTAAAGGAAGGTGATATCTTTTTCCTTCCCCAAAATCAACCGCACTTTATGCGTCATTCGTCTGATAAAACAAAGGACGCATCATTCAAAAAAAGCTGGCAAGGTGCATTTGAATTGTATCAAGTAGGGCAAGGCACGCCTGATTTAAAAATGTTCTGCGGGGCGTTTTATTATCAACAAGATGCTCTCCTCACAGCTTCTATGCCTGAATATTTGCATCTCAATTTATGCGATACACCGATTCATCCTTTGGTTCAACTTTTTCTACAAGAAGCACAAAAAAACGATGCAGGTACGAAATCAGTCGTCGATGCACTTTCGAATGTGCTTTTAATTTATATTTTACGCCATGCGATTCAAGAGAACTTAATTACAGGCGGTGTGCTACTTGCGTTGCAAGACAAGCGATTAAATACGGTGCTAGGTGCGATATTACAACGTCCTCAAGAAGATTGGCGAATTGAACAATTAGCCGATCTTTCTGCAATGTCTCGCGCAAACTTTATTCGTGTTTTTCAACAACAACTTGGTATGTCGCCAGGGCGTTTTATTACTCAAGTGCGGTTACAATCGGCAGCGTTTTTATTAAAGCAATCCCAACAATCCGTGCTTGCTATTGCTTTAGAGGTGGGATATCAATCGGAGGCGCATTTTAGTAAAGCCTTTAAGAATTACTACCAACTTTCGCCAAGCCAATACAGAAAATCTGCCAGCCTATAAATTGGAGAATTTTTGCGCTATAATCGGCAAGTTTTTTGAAAGGCAACGTCTGTTGCCTTTTCTTTTTAAGGAAAAGATATGTTTAACAAAATTTTTTCGTGGTTTGAAAACCGTTTAAATCCTTATCCAGAAGGTAATCCAACAACACCTAAAAAAGGCTTATTGCGCTTTATTTGGTCTAGCATTGAAGGAATGAAAGGCTGGATTCTCTTACTGACATTGCTAACGGTTGGTACGGGTGTAATGGAAGCCATATTATTCCAATTTATGGGAACGCTTGTAGATTGGTTAGGGACATTTACGCCTGAGACGTTATGGCAAGAAAAAGGCCATTTATTAATTGGCATGGCTGCACTATTACTTGTTAGCATCGTGTGGGGATTTTTAGCCTCTACCGTACGTTTACAAACCTTACAAGGCGTATTTCCAATGCGATTACGTTGGAATTTTCATCGTTTAATGCTTGGACAAAGTTTGAGTTTTTATCAAGATGAATTTGCCGGCAGAGTGTCTGCCAAAGTAATGCAAACCGCACTTGCTGTTCGTGATACGGTACTCACACTTGCGGATATGTTTGTATATGTCATCGTATATTTTATTACATCGGGCTTGGTTCTCGCGGCATTAGACTCTTGGTTCTTACTACCATTTATTGCTTGGATTACGATTTTTATTTTTATCCTACGAACCCTTATTCCTAAATTATCAAAGACGGCCCAACGACAAGCTGATGCACGCTCGTTAATAACAGGACGCATTACAGATGCTTATTCGAATATCGCTACAGTAAAATTATTCTCTCATGGTTCGCGAGAGGCCGCTTATGCCAAGCGTTCTATGGAAGATTTTATGGTCACAGTGCACGCCCAAATGCGCTTAGCCACATCACTGGACACACTCACCTATGCAGCTAATATTTTACTTACACTAAGCACAGCCGTACTCGGCATTATTTTATGGAAAAATGGGCAAGTTGGCGTGGGTGCAATAGCAACGGCAACGGCAATGGCATTACGAATAAATGGACTATCTCGTTGGATTATGTGGGAATCTGCCCGTTTGTTTGAGAATATCGGAACCGTAAACGATGGAATGAATACTTTAACCAAACCTCATACTATTGTGGATAAACCACAAGCATCGCCGTTACAAGTGACACAAGGGGAAATTAAGTTTAACGATATTACCTTTGCTTATGATCCGACAAAACCATTGCTCAATCATTTCAATCTCACCATAAAACCAGGTGAAAAAGTCGGACTAATCGGCCGTTCTGGTGCAGGAAAATCTACAATTGTGAACTTGTTGCTTCGTTTCTATGAAGCACAACAAGGTGCGATTACCATTGACGGGCAAGATGTACTAGATGTGCAACAAGAAAGCCTACGCCGCCAAATCGGTTTAGTGACTCAAGACACTTCACTGCTGCATCGCTCTGTTCGTGACAATATTATTTATGGACGCCCTAATGCCACAGATGAAGAGATGATTTTAGCAGCTGAACGGGCGGAAGCCGCTGATTTCATTCCATTCCTCACTGATGCTCAAGGCAAAAAAGGCTATGATGTCCATGTGGGTGAACGAGGTGTTAAACTTTCAGGTGGTCAGCGTCAGCGCATTGCTATTGCTCGTGTCATATTAAAAGATGCACCAATTCTATTGTTAGATGAAGCCACAAGCGCATTGGATTCGGAAGTGGAAGTGGCGATACAAGAAAGTCTCGATAAGATTATGGAAAATAAAACAGTGATTGCCATTGCTCATCGTTTATCCACCATCGCAGCGATGGATCGCCTGATTGTGCTTGATAAAGGACAAATTGTTGAACAAGGTACCCATGCTGAATTACTGGCGCGTAATGGTCTGTACGCTAAACTTTGGAATCATCAAAGTGGCGGATTTTTAAGTGAACATGCTGAATAATATTACTTTTCCGCTATGAGATAAAATCCATATAAAAAGGCACGCGTATAAAAAATATGCGTGCCTTTTATCATCATACTTTTAACTAGATTTATAACTTACTTTTTAATACTTTCAATGCTCGTGCACGATGAGAAATTTTTTTCTTCTCAGCTGTTTCTAATTCAGCAAATGTGCAACCTTGTTCTGGGCTAAAGAATAAACTGTCATAACCAAAACCATTTTCGCCTTTTTCTTCAAAACCAATCACACCGTGACACTCACCTTCGGCAATAATTGGCGATGGATCCGTTGGATGCTGTAAAAACACGATACAGCTCACAAATTTGGCTTGGCGTTTATCTTGTGCAACATGAGCAAGCTCTGCCAATAATTTCTCACGGTTTTTAGCATCATTGCCCTCTTCACCAGCATAACGTGCAGAATACAGGCCTGGCGCACCATTAAGTGCGGAAACCACCAAGCCTGAATCATCCGCAATAGCAGGTAAACCCGATTTTTCTGATGCATAGCGCGCTTTTAATAACGCATTCTCAACGAAAGTTAAGCCTGTTTCTTCTGGGCTTTCAATACCTAAATCTGTTTGCGCAATCACTTCAAAACCAAAATCAGATAGGACATCCGCCATTTCTTTTACTTTACCTTTATTGCCTGTAGCAAGTACGATTTTTTGTTTCATAATCAGTCCTTTTATTGATGATAAGCTGCTGTTAAATCAGCCCAGTTTTGCTCGGTAAATTGAATATTCATTCGTCCAACTTCTTTTTCAAAGGAACGTTTTAAACGGTTCAGATTTTGTGCTTTCCAAAAATCTCCAGATTTTTCACCGCACTTATCAAAATCGAGTAACCAACATTGTTGCCCTTGTTCAGTTTGTTGAAGCAAAATATTGTGTGCATTCAAGTCCGAATGGCAAATCTGTAAATCATGTAGTTTTCGAATCAAACGACCAATTTGCATCCAAGTTTCTTTTGGCAATGTTTGTGTTTGTAAAAGTGCGGTTAAATCCTGCGCATTTTCGATTTTTTCCATCAAAATATCCGCTTGATAGCAAATACCTAACTTGCCTTTTTGAATACGTGCGGCAATCGGTTTAGGCACAGGTAAACCTGCTTCATACAAACGTTGCAACAAATGAAATTCAGCAAAGCTACGGGTAGTTTCAAGAGCAGAAAAACGATAACGATCTTTGTTCAGTTTACCCCAAAGTCCACCGCGATAATAATGACGCAACGCACAATTTACACCAAACCAATCTTCAGTTTGCAAGAAATAAGTGATGCCTCGACCTTTTGCACTTCCTATCACTCGTTCTTGTTTTTGCCAAAATTCCGCTTGGAAAAACTCGGTTGCTTGCTCAAAAGTGAGATCAAAATTAAAGATAAAATATTGGTTATCTTGTTGGAATTGGTGCATGGGAATGTTGTTATGAATAGAAAATGGGCTCATTCTACTTTAAAATAGGCGCAAGTTAAATGAGAAAGGAATGTCAATGCCACTTTTTACTAAAGCTCCAAAATCCCTTTGTATTCTCCGATTGTCAGCTGTAGGCGATGTCTGCCATGCCTTAGCTGTAGTTCAGCACATTCAAGCATATTATTCCCAAACAGAAATTACTTGGATTGTAGGAAAAACCGAAATGAGTTTGCTTTCAGGCATTCCTAATATCACATTCATTCCTTACGACAAAAAAGCGGGATGGAAAGGTGTTTTATTACTCTGGAAAAAACTAAAAAATAAACAGTTTGATGCACTATTAAATATGCAAACAGCATTTCGTGCATCAATCCTTTCTTTAGGAATTAAAGCAAAATTCAAAATTGGATTTGGAAAAAAACGTTCTCGCGAAGGGCAGTGGCTATTTGTAAATCGTCGTATCACAGATCCCTCATCGCTTCATGTATTAGATGGATTTATGGCTTTCGCTGAATATATTGGCGTACCGAAATCAGAACCGAAATGGGAATTAGCTATCTCAGAAAATGATTATAAATTTGCAGATCAATTTATTGATTTCTCTCGTAAAAATTTATTAATTTCCCCTTGTTCTAGCAAAGCAGAAAAAGATTGGCTAATCGAACGTTATGCAGAGGTTGCCAATATTGCCCATCAGCATAATATCAATGTCATCTTCTGCAGCTCGCCAGCCAAACGTGAATTAGAAATAGTCGAAAAAATTACCGCACTTTGCCACTTCACACCAACCAATATTGCAGGGAAAACAAACCTAAAACAGCTTACTGCTTTAATTTCTAAGGTAGATCTGGTACTTTCGCCAGATTCTGGTCCTGCCCATATTGCGACAACACAAGGAACACCAGTTATTGGCTTGTATGCTTATCACAATCCTTTGCGTACTGCACCTTATAATAATTTAGATAACGTGGTATCAGTATATGAAGAAAATGTCCAAAAAGAATTTGGCAAACCGTCTTCTGAACTACCTTGGGCAACGAAACTAAAAGGGAAAAATTTGATGGCACAGATTCAAGTCGAACCCGTCATTGAACAAATGAAAAAATTAGGATTATTCTAAAGAAAAAAGCTCAGCTAATACTGAGCTTTTATTTATCTTGCAATCAAGTTACTAATTGCTTGGTAAATTCTCTCGGCTGAATCGCCAGACAATGCCTTGCCTTTTTCATCAGAAATGACAACGGAGCTTTGTCTGCCATGATCAGAAATTTGCATTTGGTAAGTACCGTTTTCAAGTTCTGGGAGTTCAGTTCCCATGCGCAACCAATCTTCTTTTTTTAATGCTGAATATTTTAATTCACGATAACCTTTACCAGCAGTTTCAGATTTGATCGCAAAACCCACTTTAGGTAAAGCTCCACCTAATTTTTCCCATGCTTGACCAAAATTAACATTCATTGCTAATGCAGTTTGGTCATTCAAATCCTGAATAATTTGCGAAGCAACCGCTCCCACAGAAGCACTAGATAAATCTTGTTGCTGTTTGTTGTAAGCAGAAGTTAATGCAGACACAATGCGGTTTAAGCGTTCAGACGTATAACGTTGCTTATCAGATACACTTGGAGTGAAAATCACACCATCACGACGCATTTGTAAAACAGATACTGCTAGTGCACTCGCATCTTGAGCCATAACTTGTTCTACTTGATATTTAATCTCAGTGCCCGATTTATCACCAATTCTTCCTGTTGGCGCCCAGTTCGTCGTTAAAATCGCACCATTCGTCATTGATGAAATACCGTCTTCTTTTAATAAGCGTTCAACTTGTTGGAGGTTATACACACTTGCTTGCTGTTCTGGATACACGATCAATGCTCGTTCACCATCGAATTGTGTTAATGAATTTTCAATAATCGCTAATGGTGTTGATGGAGGACGAATATCAATATTTTCTCCCTTTTTCACAGCAATATTAGGCAACGCATAAGTATCGTCTGCTTTTGGTAGCATTACGCCCCCGCTCGCCAATGGTGAGAATCCAGGGATAGAAGCCTCTGATTTTTGGAAAGAATCATTAGCAGTCTTTAATGTTTCAGGATCAGACGAACAGCCAGCCAATACGATAACGGCTGCTAAACTCAACATTATTTTTTTCATATTTGAACCTTAACTAAATTGAAAACTTTATGAATTTTGACCGCACTTCGACAGCCTATAATGCAAAAAGTTTAGGGGTAATGACTTACCCCTGATTTTTATAATAATCCTGCGATTTTCAGTGCTTCTTCTACTTTTGGTTGAACCTCTTCGCTTAACACCGTCAATGGCAAGCGTAAATGTGCTGACTTAATTAAACCTAAACGATAAGCCGCCCATTTCACAGGAATTGGATTCGATTCAATAAAGAGATCATGGTGTAAACGCATTAAGCGAGCATTAATTTCTTCTGCTTTAGCAAAATCTCCCGCAAGCGCATAGCGACACATATCAGCCATATCTTTTGGTGCTAAGTTATTCGTTACAGAAATCACGCCTTCTGCGCCGAGTTTCATCGCATCCAAACTCGTTGCATCATCACCACTTAAAACGATGAAGTCCTTGCCTGCTAGTTCTTTAATTTTGGTGACACGACTGATATCTCCCGTTGCTTCTTTAATACCAACAATGTTGTTGATTTTCGCTAAACGAGCAACAGTTTCTGGCTTCATATCGCTACTGGTACGACCTGGTACATTATAAAGAATTTGCGGTAAATCTGTACATTCAGCAATGGATTTAAAATGCTGGAAGATTCCTTCTTGGGTTGGTTTATTATAGTAAGGTACAACGGATAGACAACCCGCAACGCCACTATCATATAATAATTTTGTCATTGTAATTGCTTCGCTCGTCGCATTTGCACCTGCACCAGCAATCACAGGAATACGACCTTTGGCAAATTCAACCGTCTTCTCAATAACCTTTACATTTTCTTCAATACTTAATGTTGCTGATTCACCCGTTGTTCCCACAGAAACAAGCGCATTAGAGCCTGCCTCAATGTGATATTCCACCAATTTTTCTAAACAAGCGAAATCTACTTCGCCGTAATTATTCATAGGTGTAACAAGTGCAACAATACTGCCTGAAAATAAAGGATTTTGTGCTGACATAGAACCTCCGTTGGTTTTTTTAATTTTATTATTTGGTATAGCTCGTTATAGTCGCTAAAATGACTTGAATTTGCAAATATTTTTTCATCAAAGGAGCTTTTTATGAATCCATTATCCGTTGGTAGCCAAGCACCCATTTTTACGTTATTAAATCAGCAAGAACAACCCGTTTCTTTAAATGATTTTCACGGTAAAAAAGTATTAGTCTATTTTTACCCGAAAGCACTCACGCCAGGCTGCACAACGCAAGCATGTGGATTGCGTGATAGTAAATCAGAATTAGATAAATTAGGTTTAGTTGTACTTGGCATTAGCCCTGATACACCGAAAAAATTAGCTCAATTTATTGAGAAAAAATCACTTAATTTCACACTACTTTCCGATCCTGATCACAAAATTGCAGAAAAATTTGGCGTATGGGGTGAGAAAAAATTCATGGGTAAAACTTACGATGGTATTCACCGAATTAGTTTTTTAATTGATGAAAACGGAAAAATTATTCACGTATTTGATAAATTCAAAACAACAGAACATCATCAAGTTATCGTAGATTATCTTCGATCCCTATAACCCTTCAAAAATTACCGCACTTTTCTATATAAAGTGCGGTAAAAATTCATTATTTTTTCAGTTCGATATTTACGCGTTATTCCGCCTTTGCTAGAATTTATCCTTGATTGAAATTCATTCTCAATTATATTCTCAAGATATTTCTCAAATAATAAGGACAGAAAAAAATGATGCAGCTTTTTGATTTTTTACAACAGTACAGTGACTACTTTATCATCGGTTTATTATTACTGATGAGCATTATTATGCTAGCCATGGTAATTGAACGTTATCTTTTCTTAAGAAAGATAAACGTTGCACATTATTCCACCATTCACGCATTAGATATCGATTTAAATCGCAATATGACCGTTATTTCTACTATTGGTGCAAACGCGCCATATGTTGGTTTGCTTGGTACAGTTATCGGGATTTTATTAACGTTCTATCAAATCGGTCATGGCAGTGGCGAAATTGACACTGGCGTCATTATGATGCACTTATCTTTAGCATTAAAAGCGACAGCATTAGGTATTCTTGTGGCTATTCCATCGATGGTGTTTTATAACGGTTTAGGTCGTAAAGTTGAAGTTAATCGTTTGAAATGGAAAGTGTTAAACGAACAAAAAGATAAGGAATAGTCTGTGAAAAAATTCGATGAAATCAACATTATCCCTTTCATTGATATTATGTTGGTGTTGCTTGCTGTAGTACTTATCACTGCCTCTTTTATCTCTCAAGGTAAAATTCAAGTTAACGTACCTAAAGCCAGTACAGCCATTGCATTTAAAGCTGATGAGCTTGCTAAATTATTGACTGTGACAGCGGATAAACAACTCTATTTCAATGATAGACCTATTACGCAAGAAGCCCTAGAAGCAGAAATTGCCCAATGGAATAAAGATCAGAAAGTCACATTAAAAATTGATGCTGAAGCCTCTTTCCAAGACTTTGTTACCATTACAGATATGCTCTCTAAAAATGAGATCAAAAATGTAGCTATTGTTTCTATGAAAGATAAGGGTAAAAGTGCGGGTAAAAATCCTCAAGAATCTGCACCCGCTGAATCTGTGCCAACTACGCCTTAAGGAATAATTATGCAGCAAACAAAACGTTCGCTATTAGGTTTGCTTATTTCTTTGATCGTGCACAGCATTGTTGTAGGGTTAATCTTATGGAGTTGGAATAAGCCAAGTGATAGCGCCAATAGCGCACCAGGTGACATATCCACAAGTATTTCCATGGAAATGGTGCAAGGCATGGTGATGGAAGAACCAGCTCCTGAGCCAGAGAATATACAAAAAGAGCCAGAACCAGAAAAACAAGAGGTTGTGGAAGATCCAACGGTGAAACCTGAACCACAAAAAATCAAAGAACCGGAAAAAGAAAAGCCAAAACCAAAAGAAAAACCTAAAGAAAAGCCAAAGGATAAACCGAAAAAAGACGTTAAACCACAGGAAAAACCAATCAATAAAGATCTACCAAAAGGTGATAAAAATATTGATTCAAGTGCAAACGTGAATGCTAAAGCGACCACAACTGGCGCCACCAATAGCAATGCACAAGTAGCAGGTAGTGGAACCGACACGAGCGAAATGGCAGCCTATCGCTCCGCAATTCGTCGTGAAATTGAACGTCATAAACGTTACCCTACTCGCGCAAAAATGATGCGTAAGCAAGGTAAAGTCAGCGTATCCTTCAATGTAGGCCCTGATGGCTCACTAAGTGGTGCTCGCGTTACTCAATCATCAGGTGATGAAAGCCTAGATAATGCAGCATTAGAAGCAGTTAACAGCGCAAGACCTGTCGGTGCAAGACCTTCAGGATTCCCTTCAGGGTTAAATGTGCCGATTAGTTTCACGCTTCAATAAAAAAAGTGCGGTTAATTCTCTTTGAGTTTAACCGCACTTTTATTTGGCTGGATTTAATTAAGCTGCTCGATTACCTAAGGTACCATCATCAATCGCTTCTTTCGGGGTACCTACCACTTCAGCAATTTTATCCCCATTCTTAAAAAATACAAATCCACCATTTTCCATTTTTGTCCAATTTTCATCTTTGGTTAATGGAAAGGTTGTAATGATATTCACTTTATCGCCTTCCTTTGCATAATCACTAAAATCAATGACACCATCATCATCAATTCTGTGAGCTTTACCAAAAGGCGCTTGTCGCATGACATAATGTAAATTCGTTGAGCAGTGAGCTATCATCCATTCGCCATTAGACAGAATAAAATTGAATGTGCCGTGTTGAGCAAGCTCTTTTGCTACTTTTTGAATAGCCTCAAAAATTTCCATTTCACTCGGTTTTTTACGAAAAGTATTTTTGAGATATTCCGCCATATAACAAAAAGCAGCTTCAGAATCTGTAGAACCTATTGGTTGCAAAAAATGTTCTGTCATGTCTGGTAAATTTTTCAGATTACCATTATGCGCAAAAACCCAGTTTTGCCCCCAAATTTCACGAATAAATGGGTGAGTATTTTCAATATTCACTTCGCCCTGAGTCGCCTTACGAATATGCGCAATGACATTCAAAGACTTAATTTTATATTGCTTCACACAATCAGCGATGGGTGAAAGGCTAGCAGCTTGATTGTCGCGAAAAATACGCACTCCACGCCCTTCAAAAAAAGCGATTCCAAAGCCATCTGAATGACAATCAGTTAAACCAGCACGACGACGAAAACCTTCAAAAGAAAAGACAATATCCGTCGGCGTATTACAATTCATTCCGAGTAATTGACACATAATTTAAATAAGATATAACCTCACAATATGTGAGTGATTTAACACCATTACGAAAGGAATATCAAGAGAGATTCTATGGATTTTTCATGTCCATGTAGGTATTAGATCTCTCCAAAATAATTCTTTTAGTTAACACAGTATTTTCTAGAAATCATTACCGATTATTTCTAATGAGAGTTATTCAAAGAAATAGGATTTGAAAATTAAAGTAATAAATATTGATAAAAAGAAATGGGGCTGACGTAGATTAGCGCTAAATACCGAACTATTTTTACAATGTTTTAAGCTGTTCTTTTGGAGATCCAAAGTTAAACCGAAATTTACATTCCTTCAAGAATAAAGGAAGTTTTTTCGGTCAATTTCATTATATTTTCGGAGTATTTTCTTTGCTTGACTCCAGAAATTTTCTATTCCATTTATGTAGTTTTGTTTCACCGCAAATAGTTCGGAATGATAGATTCGTTCGTGGTGAAATTTGCTCACATCAAAAACTTCATCGGCTTTAAGGGATAAATGATAGCTAATGACTTTAGGTATTTTTTGGAAAAACAAAATTGCTGAATTGGCTTGGATACTTAGTAAATCAGCCGTTGCTCAGGCTGTAACTTCTAATACAAAAAATTCAAGTAGCTTATTTTGTATAAATTTCTTTAATTTACAATGAGTTATCTTCATCTTATAGACTAGCGCACTTGCTAATCTACGTCAGACCCTTATTTAAACAAGAAAAAAGGCGTATTTATTAATACGCCTTTCTTATACACATAATTCTGATTTATGCTACTGTTAATTGTCCCGCATATAAAACAAAGAAACGTAAACAGAATACCCCGATTAAGTCAAAAATTGACACCAAGATAATAAAGTTACGGTTGTATTTTAAACGGTCATTAACAAACATATTGGCGATTAATGGGATCAAAATACCAATAAAGAATACCCCAATCCAGAATATCGCACCCCAGAAACCAGATAATGCATTATGTAAGGCAACTGTTTTTTGGCCGCCACCAAAATGTAAGCCAACGAAGAAACACACAAGCAAACCAAGCTCTGTCACCATAATTGGCACTTCAAATTTGTGGATGAAGTGCGATTCATGAGAATCACCTTTTAATTTTCCTGCAATCAAGATAATTAAGAAGGTTGCAGCAATACCAGATGATGTACCAGAAGCTAAGAATAATGCTGGTAATACTGGGTTATTCAACATTGGATAGCTGATCAATGCAGAAAGTAAGAACCCTGTGTATGCACCAAGCACGGCAGCCAATACGAAAAGAACAACTTCGACTGGACTTGCAATACGTTCTGCAATACCGATGAGTTTCATCACAAATTGCAGTTTTGGCATAAAGCGATTAATTAATGCTTCGATTTCTTTTTTGAAAATCACCACTCCCCAAACTACTAAAAACAACATATAGATTTGGAATAGCATGACCCCCATCGACATTACGGAGTTAAATTGATAGTTAAACATCAATTTCCAGAATGTCCAAGGTCGAGCCAAGTGGAAAATTAATAGCGTTAAACCAATTAATGTTGGTACAGACCCTAAAATTACCCCAGATCGAATAATCCAGTTTTGGCTTAGATTTTCTATTTTATTGCTGCGTTTATACACAATTGCTAACTGTACTGCACCAGATGAGATCCCCAATAAGAACAAGTAGATCGCAATGGCAGAATCCCACACAAGATTAGGCGTATGAAATGGAACTGGATAATCTAATGTCATCTTCTAGGCTCCCCATGTTGGAATGGAATATGGTACAAGTTTGGTTGTGTACCCAATTCCACTTTAGTGCGATAAACCGGTTTTTCTTTCACTTTACGTGAAACTGCACTCATCGGATCATTCATATCCCCAAAGGTTAATGCTTTGGTTGGGCACGCTTCCACACAAGCCGGTTGTTTACCATTAGCTAAATTTGTATCGCGGCAGAAGTTACATTTATCTGCGGTACGATGTACTGGATGAATAAAACGTACACGATATGGGCAAACTGCGATACAGTATTGGCAGCCAACGCATAAATCTTTATGTACATCTACAATGCCAGTCTCTTTATCAATAAAAGATGCACCAGTTGGACAAACTGCTACGCAAGGTGCGTTTGTACAATGTTGGCAAGATTGACGGAAGAACTCATATTCCTGATTTGGAAATTCACCGTAAGGTTCACTGCGTAGAATCTCTAAGCGAGAAACGCCTTCTGGCACTTGGTTTACATCACGGCATGCATCCATACAGGCTGTACAGCCGATACACGAATTTTCATCGTGTATCATTGCGTAACGTTTAGGTTTATCCGCCTTGTCTTCTTTCGAAAAAGAAGGTAAAGATGTTCCCGTCATAAGGATCACTGCCCCCATGCCGGAAACAAAGTTTCGGCGTGAGCAGGCTGTCATTTTTTATCCTTTTGTTCGGTTAGTTTATCTTGTTCAGCTTTACGTTTTTGTTGTTCACCATGGCAATCTACGCAAAGTTTAACGCGTTGTTTTGGTTGAATACCTTTCATTGCGTCTTCTTTCGGGTGAAGCGTATGGCAACTTGCACAAGGTAATTTCATTGCGTGTACATCATGGGCCCATAGTTTTTCACGAAGTTTGTCAGGTTGGTGACAAGCAAAACAAACTTGGTTTTGTTCTTGAACTGAATACATCGGTTTTTTATTACCGAAAATATCCCCTTCAAAACGCATAACATCTTTAGCACCACGACGGTGATTTTCAGAAATGTTACCGTGACAGCTTACACAAGTAATTGCTTTACCGTTATTTGGATTTTTCTTATCTAAGTGCGCACCATGGAATTTACCAAAGTGGAGTTCGCCACCAGACTGATCTACAGTTTGGTTTTTATCTACTTTGTCGAATTTATGGCATTTAGCACAATATTGATTTGGATCGCGTTGGTTATCTAATTGCGGTTCATAAGTAAAATGATCCGCAGGTTTTTGTGCACCATCAGCATGAGCCAAAAATGGCGTTGCTACAAATGCCGCACTTAACGCTAACGCTTTTGCAGATTTGTTGATTAAAGAAGTTAAATTCATTTGGGTTACCTCAAATTTGACCTTGAAAATCACCGCACTTTCCAGTTTGCACTTAAAAGTGCGGTGGATTTTTCATTTATTTTTGTGCTGGTGGATCAACTAATAAGCCTTTTTCTTTAGCTTGTTGTTCCCATTGTGGTACCACAGTTTTTAAGAATTCTTCTTTAGCTTTGCGTTCTTTTTCGATATCAATCCCCATTACTTTCCATGCTTTATCAGCTGTTGAAATATCTGGGATTTGAACTGGAGTTTTCACACCGTGTTTGGTTAAAATTGCTGCAAGTTTAGTTCGAGCATCAGCCGCTTTATCTAAGCCAGAGCCTAATACACGAAGCATGACATCAGGTGCGTGCATATGGCCGCCGTGACTCGCTGCAGCATAATCCCAACGCCATTGAGCATGACGAATATCCATTAATGCTGCTTCCATTTCTTCTTTAGTTGCACCTGCATCCCAAGCTGCTTTCGCTTCAAAGTGAGCTTTAACAACTTGCTCTTCTAAACGCCCCATTACATCTTTCACTTCTTTTTTACGTGAAGTGACGATATCGCGTAATTTTTCTTTGCTTTGATCGTGACAGTTTGCACAAGTGCGGTCAAATGCATCAAATGGATTTTGGATTTGGTGATCAGTATAAACTTTACCGTCTTTACCTTGTACTTTTGGCATATGACAGTCTACACAAGTTACACCATTTTTACCGTGCATACCTAAAGACCAAATTTCAAAGTCAGGATGTTGAGCTTTTAACATTGGTGCTTTAGAAAGACTGTGAGTCCAATCAGAGAAACCAATATCATCATAATATTTTTCAATATCATCCACAGTTTGACCGTTATCCCAAGGGAAAGTCACTTGTTTAATGTCGCCTGCGAAGTAATATTCTACATGACAGTTTGCACAGATTTCTGCACGTTTTTCGGTACGTTCTGCTGTGTTAAAACTTAAGTTAGGTGTGGTTTTGCCTTCTGCTTTTGCTTTAGCTTGAACTGCATTATTTAAGTGATCTAATGCACGTAGCACATGTGGACGAGCAATACGCAATGCTGGTTTACCTTCAGCAAAATCTTTAGAAGTCGTATCGTGACAGTCAGCACAACCGATTGAGTTCACGATTTCTGGACCACCTTTTGCCCATTTCGCATTGAAATAATCTTTTTCCCCCCACTCCGCGATTAAACGTGGAACATCAGGGCCTTTACATGTCCAACATGCCATTGGTTGTGGACCATCATTTGCAGTTTTTGGTGCACCAGTACGCAGAATGCTACGAACATCAGTGACCGCATAAAAGTGGCCGCGTGGCGCATTGTATTCTTTTGCAAATGCATAACCGCCCCAAAGAACGATTAAACGTGGATTCTCTTCATCGGCATAAATAATTTTTTCGCCGTTGCCGTTTGCAGTTGAACGCCAGCTATTATATTGATTTGGATATTTTTCTGCAAATTTTTCATTTACAGATTCAATTTTCAAATCTGGTTTTACTGGTTCAACAGGTTGTTCTAATGGCTTATAAACCATATCAGCTACCGCTGAGTTAAATAAGCTTAAACTCGCGAAAGACGCTGCCACAATGAGGCTTTTTTTGAATGCGTTCACGATAATCACTCCATTTGTTGTAATAAAAAGGTTAGGTTAAGTAGAAAGTTGAGAATTATTTTTAATATCCACATAAAATGTGGATATATAGTTCCATTCGAGCGTAAGATACCAAAAGAAAAAAGTTTTTCTACTCGCAAAATTAAAAAATTTGAGATTGATCAAACTTATTTTTTGAAATACTCACAAAGAGGTATGTGTTGTTTTGAATAAATTAAGGCGATTTATAACGCCTTAATTTTGAGTATTATTATCATTAATATTGACTAATAATATTTTCTATTCTTTTATCCGATATTTGATATTTTGTTCCCAGCTGTTGAGCAAATAAACTGACTCGTAATTTTTCTATAATGTATCGCAGAAGGATTGGGGAAGAAGGTTTATGTGGGGTTTTGATAAGCAAAAGCGCGGTAGATTTTGAACCTGTTTTTGAAGTTGAAAAACGTTTTAAAAAATGCTCGCACTTTCTAAAAACAGAGCGATGGTTCAAGCGTCCTCGCTTGGACCAAATAAGTACAAGCGTGGACGCTTACGCTATCTTGGGCTTATATTTTAGAAAAAGGCACACGTTAGGAAACGTGCGCCATCGCGGGGGGCTATCGTGGTGATAAATATCTAATATCTTTTAAATATGGATTGTCTTTACCTATAATCATTTCTGTTATCCTATTTATAGTATTAATGTTAGATTTGTAAACGTCTTTATTATAAGGAAATATACATTCAGGCTTGCACTCAGATATATCTTTAAAATGCTCCATAAAAAATCTTGCCTCACAACTAGTTAACTCTTCTGGTATATATTCTTTACATATATCAACCAATTTACTACCAGCTTGTAACATTAAAGGAATAATGTTTATATAAATAAGCTCCTTACTAACCCCATGAATAATTGATTCATGTTCAAAAGCATCTATATTCAAATATTCAGCTAATAACTGATATTTAGAGCGTCCTTTTTTATCATTCATTATGTAGTTATATATATCAATCCACCTTACAGGATAGATAATACAAGGAAATGTATCTTTATCCTTCTGTTGAAAATTAACATAAATACAGTTTCGCTCTTCAAAGAAAATACTTCTTAATCCCTTATTATGATGTTTAGCATTTCTCAGTGATAAAATAACATGCAATTCTGGATAACTGTACCAATTGATTGACTTCTTAGATGATTCTTGTATTGCATCATATACATTATGAAAAGCATCTAATGTACTTTTTACAGATATTTCAACATTAAAAATAGCTTCTTTCTCATCTACACCAACTAAATCAGGATACTTAAGAATCTGCTCTAGCTGCATTCTCATAGCATGGCATAAAAATTCAAATTGGTACTCGATATTGTTAGGCATATCTTCCCCTAATTACGTTCAAACATTTAAAATCATATTCAAAATCCGCTTATCCGACACTTGATACTTCGTGCCTAACTGTTGCGCAAATAAACTCACGCGCAATTCCTCAATCATATAACGAATTTCCGCGACCTCATCGGAAATTGGTTTAGATTTTGGCAGTTTAGCGAGTAATTGTTGGTAAGCCTGTTGTACCTGTTCCACGCGTAGCATCGCCGCACGATCACGATTTACATCTTGAGCCAGTTTATCAATACGTTTATCAACGGCTTGCAGATAACGCTGTAAATCCGGTAGGCGATCATAACCGCTCTTTTGCACAAAACCTGGATAAATCAGCCCGCTTAATTGCGTCTTAATATCAGAAAACGCAAAGGCCATCGTGAAATCCATTTTGCCTTTTAAACGTTGGTTTAAGGCGTGATTGAGAGATAGGATTTGTTCCACTTTCTGCGCAATATTCACGGTCACTTCGTTAAGGTTTTCTCGCACGAAATCACGCAATTTTTCAAAGCCCGCTTCATCCCACACAAAACCGCCAAAATCGGTAATCAGCTTATCCACCGCACAAGCGATACAGTCATCGATCAAATCCAACACGCGACCGAACGGAGTAAAATACAGACCCAATTTAGCTTTATTCGGTAATTTTTCATGTAAATATTTAATCGGTGACGGTACATTGAGCAACAACAAGCGGCGTAAACCTTGTTGCATCGCTACTGCTTGCTCAAACTCTGTTTCAAACAGTTTGATACCTACAGCATCTTTTTCATCTACAATGGCGGGGAACGCTTTGACGCTAAAACCACGTTGTTTTTGTTCGTAACATTGTGGTAAATCTGCAAAGCTCCAAATATGCAGCCCGCTTTGCTCAATGCCATCATCTGCCACAGCAGAAATGCTTTCCTGTACGCGATCTTTTAAGTTGAATTTCAGCTCGTCCAAATTCATGGATTCGGCAATTTTCTTGCCGTTTTCATCCACCACACGGAACGTCATTTTCAAATGACTTGGGATTTGTTCCCAATTCCAATGTTCCGCTTCTACGGTGACGCCCGTCATACGACGTAATTCATAAATTAGCGTATCTAATAACGGTTTCTCCAATGGCACGGCACGACTTAAAAAAGCTTGGGCATAATTAGGTGCAGGCACGAAGTTACGGCGATAAGATTTCGGCAGAGATTTAATCAGCGCAATCACCAATTCTTCACGCAAGCCTGGAATTTGCCAGTCAAAACCTGTCATTTCCACTTGGTTGAGCAATGGCAACGGAATATGTACTGTCACGCCGTCCGCATCGGTGCCTGGTTCAAATTGATACGTCAGTTTGAGTTTCAAATTACCTTGATGCCAGAAATTCGGGAAATCCAGCTTGCTCAATTGTTCCTCATCATCATTAATCAAGAATGAACGTTCAAAATTAAGCAATTCGGGATCTTTTTGCTGCGCCTTTTTCCACCAGGTATCAAAATGTTTTTGGGAAACTACTTCCGTACCAATACGCTGATCGTAAAATTCAAAAAGCGTGCGATCATCCACCAAAATATCGCGGCGGCGGCTTTTGTGTTCCAACTCTTCTACTTCTCGAACGAGTCGTTGATTTTCTTTGAAGAATTTATGTTTGGTATTCCAATCCCCTTCCACTAAGGCAGATTGAATAAAGATCTCACGGCTCACCGTTGGATCAATAGCACCGTAATTCACTAGCCGCGCAGCCACAATCGGCACACCGTAAAGCGTGACTTTTTCATCTGCAATCACGGCGCCACGAGATTTCGACCAACGCGGTTCTGAATAGGATTTTTTAATTAGATGCTCGGCAAGTGGCTCAATCCATTCTGGCTCGATTTCCGCCACCATGCGCCCCCAAAGTTTGGAAGTTTCCACTAACTCTGCCGCCATCACCCATTTCGGTTGTTTTTTGAAAAGCACAGAATTTGGGAAAATTGCAAAATGGGCATTATGTGCACCAAGATATTGTTGTTTCTCTGCTTCTTTTAAACCAATATGAGAAAGCAAACCGCTTAAAAGTGCGGTATGAATTTGCTGATATTCTGCTTTTTCAGAATTAATCGGCAAGCCCATTTCACGGACGGTTAAACGAATTTGATGGTAAATATCTTGCCATTCACGAATACGTAAATAATTTAAGAAATCCTTTTGACATTGACGGTGGAATTGGTTTTTACTCAATTCTTTTTGTTGTTCTTGTAGATAACGCCAAAGATTTAAGAATGCCAAGAAATCTGATTTTTTATCGGCAAAACGACGATGTTTTTCATCGGAGGCCTGTTGTTTTTCTTGTGGGCGTTCACGCGGATCTTGAATGGATAACGCGGCGACAATAATCATTATTTCATGCAACGCACCTTGTGAGACAGCACTCAACAACATCTTCGCTAAACGTGGATCCACTGGGAGTTGCGCTAATTGACGGCCAGCAGCCGTTAATTGACGTTTCTCACCTGATTTGGTGCGAACCATTTCAAACGCGCCCAATTCTTCCAACAGTTTTATACCATCTTGAATATGGCGTTTATCTGGCGCATCAACAAATGGGAAAGCTTCAATATCATCCAAACCCAACGCTGTCATTTGTAAAATAACGGAGGCTAAATTTGTGCGTAAAATTTCAGGATCGGTAAACTCCGGACGAGAATTAAAATCCTCTTCCGAATATAAACGAATACAAATCCCTTCGCTCACACGACCACAACGGCCTTTACGCTGATTAGCGGATGCCTGTGAAATGGGTTCAATCGGTAAACGTTGTACTTTGGTGCGATAGCTATAACGGGAAATACGCGCTGTACCTGGGTCAATCACATATTTAATGCCTGGCACGGTCAATGAAGTTTCCGCGACGTTGGTCGCCAACACGATGCGATTTAATCCGCTCGGATGGAAAATTTTATTCTGTTCTTGCACAGACAAGCGAGCAAAGAGCGGTAGAATTTCCGTGTGTTTTAGATTTTGTTTTTGTAAAGCTTCGGCGGTATCACGAATTTCACGCTCACCGTTCATAAAGATCAAAATATCGCCTCGACCTTCCGCTTGCAGTTCATCCACCGCGTTAAGAATGCCTTGTAGCTGATCTTGATCGTCTTCTTCCACTACGGGACGATAACGCACTTCAACAGGATAGGTTCTGCCCGAGACTTCAATAATCGGCGCATTGTTAAAGTGTTTAGAAAAGCGTTCTACATCAATGGTTGCGGAGGTGATGATGAGTTTTAAATCACGACGACGTGGTAAAAGCTGTTTCAGATAACCGAGAATAAAATCGTTATTTAGGCTACGTTCGTGGGCTTCATCGATAATCAAACAAGAATATTGATTGAGAAAACGATCGTTTTGAATTTCCGCTAACAGGATCCCGTCGGTCATCAACTTGATTTGTGTATCATCACTGATTTGATCGTTAAAACGAACCTTATAACCAACTAAACCGCCTAGCTCCGTTTCCAGTTCTTCCGCAATACGTGCCGCCACCGAACGAGCAGCAATACGACGAGGTTGAGTATGACCAATCATGCCTAAATTGCCGAAACCTAACTCCAAACACATTTTCGGTAATTGGGTGGTTTTACCTGAACCGGTTTCCCCTGCCACCACAATGACCTGATGTTCAGAAAGCAGTTTTTGAATTTCTGCTTTGCGTTGACTAACCGGCAAACTCTCTGGAAAAACAATCGGATTTTTGACCGCACTTTTACGATTTTTTACACGTAATTGAGCCTGTTCAATCTGCAGCTGGATTTCAGCGGCAACAGCTTGTTGAGCCTCTTGGCTTTTAATTTTTCCAATACCATGAATGCGGGCGGATAAACGACGTTTATCCACAAACATGATGTCATTTAATTGAGAAAAAAGAGATTGCTGTAAAGGGCTTAATGCGTGTTTTATCGATCTGTTTTTCATAGCGATTTACTTTTGAAACTTCCGTAAGCTAAGCTAATCCACCCGATTAAAAATAAAGTTCCGCCAATAGGCGTAATCCACACTATTACATTATTTGCTCCGAAAGCGAGTGCGTATAAACTTCCACTAAATAATAAGGTTCCAATTAACCAAGAAGCCATGGATAATCGGGCGAATTTGTTGTCACGTAAAGCAGATAATGCAACGGCAAGTACTGCAATAGTATGGAACATTTGATATTTTAAACCCGTATCAATCCATGATAATGCTTTTGCTTCTAATATATGGCTTAAGCCATGTGCTGCAAATGCGCCTAGAGCGACACAGAAGAAGCCGCTTAAAGTTGCAAGAGTGAGATATTTGTTTTTCATTTAAATTTTCCCTAAAAGTAAAGCTAATATACCTGCAGCAATAAGTGGACCAACAGGAATCCCACCTAAAAATGCTACACCAATAATTGTGCCGATAAGCAAGCCAGTGACTAAAATCGGTTGTTCGCCCATTAAAGGCACACCTTTGCCTGCAAGCCATGCCACAAGCACACCAACAGAAATGGAAAGTGCCATTTTCCAACTAAGAAAACCTGATAAATCAGGCAACTGAATTTTCCCTGAAACTAAGGGGCTTAAAACCCCAATGGTTAAAATAATAATACCAATTTTAACGCCATATTTTTCAAGCAAAGGAATGTGTGAAGATAAAAAAGTTTGCTGCATGATAAGTAATACGGCAGCAGAAATGGTAATCGCGCTGTTGTGACTGAGTAACCCGAGAATAATTAAAATCACCAATAATAAGGCGATTATATTGAATTGTAACGACATACTTGAAAAGTGCGGTGAAAAATTGTGACGAATTATATCAAGTTTAAGTTATTGATGTGTTTTTTTATTTAGTAAAAACAAGCTAGAATGTAAGCCATCTTTCCCCTTATTCGAGAATATCTATGTCAAATGCTGTTGCCCATCTTGCCGATTCAGATCTGATTAAAACCGTAATTTTGCTTGCGTCTAGCGTGACTATTGTACCGTTATTTAAACGCCTAGGGCTTGGTAGTGTGCTAGGATATTTAGTGGCAGGCTGTATGATTGGTCCCTCAGTTTTCGGTGTTATTCAAGATCTGGCTTCGGTCGTGCATTTGGCTGAATTGGGTGTTGTAATGTTCTTGTTCATTATTGGGCTTGAAATGCACCCTGAACGGCTTTGGTCTATGAAAAAAGCAATTTTTGGGCGGGGGTTATTACAAGTTGGATTGTGTGGTGTATTGCTTACTTTAGCTGGAATTTATTTGCTCGATTTACCGAAAGAAGTCGCGTTTATAGCAGGCATGGGATTTACACTTTCTTCAACTGCTATTGTGATGCAAACTTTGGAAGAACGTTGTATTACCAGCACATCTAAAGGTCAGCGAATTATTTCGACTTTAATTTTTGAAGATATTGCTATTGTGCCATTATTGGCATCAGTGGCATTTCTTGCGCCTCATTCTGAAGAAAGCACTCATACCGATTGGATGTCAATCGGCATCGCATTAGGCGCGGTAATCGGCTTGATTGTCGCGGGTAAATGGTTAATGAATCCGTTATTCCGATTAATTTCTAAAGCACATATTCGTGAGATGATGACGGCGGCTGCTTTATTAGTTGTACTTGGCGCAGCATTAGCCATGGAAATAGGCGGACTTTCAATGGCAATGGGGGCATTTGTAGCAGGCGTTATGCTGTCAGAGTCTTCGTTCCGCCATCAATTAGAAGCGGATATAGAGCCATTTCGTGGTTTATTGCTTGGCCTGTTTTTTATGGGCGTGGGCATGTCGTTGGATTTACGTTTAGTTTTCAATCATTGGTTATTATTACTCGGAATTGTATTCCTTTACATTATTGGCAAAGGACTTTCTGTGTATGTTGTTGCTCGAATTACTCGCTTAGAACATAGAGAAGCAGTGGGAAGAATGTCACTCTTGGCACACGGTGGTGAATTTGCTTTCGTACTTTTCTCTGCCGCAACAAGTGCGGGCGTAATGAGCAACCATGAAAACGCCACTTTTACTGCTGCAGTAATTATTTCCATGTTATTTTCTCCATTTATTACACAAATTACGCGTAAATTAGCGCAATGTGGAGAGAGAAAATCGCCGAATCAACCAGATACGAGCGAGCTATCGCCTATTGAGGATTTAGAAGATAACGTGCTTGTAATTGGTTTTGGTCGTTTTAGTCAAATCGTATGTCAAACATTATTAATCCGAGGCATCAGCGTTTCAGTGATTGATCGTAATATAGAAAATATCCGTGCTGCGGCAAAATTTGGTTTTAAAGTCTATTATGGTGACGGTATTCGTTTGGATGTACTTTACGCCGCGGGAATTGAAAAAGCTAAATGTGTGGTAATTGGTATTAATGATACAGATCGCATTGAAACGATTGTGAGCCAACTTAAAGAGGCTTATCCAAACTTGCCGATTTTAACCCGCACTTATGATAGAAAAACGACGGTGAGCCTAATTAAGCAAGATGTGGATTTTATTGTACGTGAAACTTTTGAATCCGCCATTGCACTTAGCCAAGCAACATTGATGAAACTTGGTATTGATAAGATTGAGGCTGATGAAGTTATTAAAGAAGTGAGAGCATTGGATCAAGAACGCCTAAATGAGGAAGTTTTGCATGGTTTTTCTAATGAAATCTTGAAAAAATATTGGACGCCAAAACCATTCATTAAACCTCATATCGATGCTCAGGCATTAAATGATGAAACCGCAGGAATATTGATTGAGGAATCTGAAGAAACGTCAAATAATAATTCTTAAAAGGATTTCAATACATTTCAACTAAAAAGGAAGCAAATTGCTTCCTTTTTGTTTGAGTCCGTTTGAATTAGAACGGGATATCGTCATCGAATCCGTCCATTGGTGGCTCAGCCTGTGGTGCAGCTTGTTGTGGTGCTGGACGAGATGATTGATAACTACCACCATTGTTAGTTTGACGAGCTTGGTAAGAAGGTTGTGGCGCAGATCCCATATCACTAGGGTAGCCACCAGCTTGATTACGCCCACCAAGCATTTGCATTACATCACCTTGAATTTCTGTGGTGTAACGATCTTGACCATTTTGATCTTGCCATTTACGCGTTTTTAGACGACCTTCCACATATACTTGAGAGCCTTTGCGTAAATATTCACCGCAAATCTCCGCTTGACGACGATAGAATACAATGCGATGCCATTCCGTTACTTCACGGCGCTCGCCAGTATTGCGGTCATTCCAGCTTTCACTAGTCGCTACGCTAATATTTGCTACGGCATCGCCATTTGGCATGGTACGAATTTCAGGATCATTGCCTAGATGACCCACGATAATGACTTTATTAACTCCAGCCATAAAAAAAACCTCATTTTTTATCTAAAAAAGTGCGGTTATTTTGCCTGAAATTTTTCAAAAGATCTATATATTTTAACTGGATATTTGCACAGATATTAAAATATGCGATAATGATCGCAGAATTTAAACTTATTTCATCCTTTTGAGTTATTTTATGGAAAATATCGATATTCGCGGGGCGCGAACCCATAACCTGAAAAATATTAATCTGACTATTCCACGCAATAAACTTGTGGTGATTACTGGGCTTTCAGGTTCGGGAAAATCCTCTTTAGCGTTTGATACACTTTATGCAGAAGGGCAGCGCCGCTATGTTGAATCTCTTTCAGCATATGCACGTCAGTTTTTATCTTTAATGGAAAAGCCTGATGTGGATTCTATTGAGGGGCTTTCCCCTGCAATTTCCATTGAACAAAAATCTACCTCACACAATCCACGTTCTACGGTGGGAACAATTACGGAAATTTACGATTATTTACGTTTATTGTTTGCTCGAGTAGGTGAACCGCGTTGTCCAGATCATGATGTTCCATTAACTGCACAAACGATTAGTCAAATGGTGGACAAGGTATTAAGTTTGCCAGAAGACAGCAAGATGATGTTACTTGCGCCAGTTGTCAAAAATCGAAAAGGCGAACACGTTAAGATTTTAGAAAATATTGCTGCACAAGGTTACATTCGTGCACGTATTGATGGCGAAATTTGCGATTTATCTGATCCGCCCAAATTAGAATTACAGAAAAAACATACTATTGAAGTGGTGGTGGATCGCTTTAAAGTGCGGTCAGATTTAGCAACACGTTTAGCTGAGTCTTTTGAAACCGCATTAGAGCTTTCAGGTGGCACCGCGATTGTGGCAGATATGGATAATCCGAAAGCGGAAGAATTAGTTTTTTCGGCAAATTTTGCTTGTCCGCATTGTGGTTATTCTGTGCCAGAATTAGAACTTCGTTTATTTTCCTTTAATAACCCTGCTGGAGCTTGCCCTACTTGTGATGGTTTGGGTATGCAACAATATTTTGATGAAGATCGTGTGGTGCAAAATCCAACTATTTCCCTTGCTGGTGGTGCGGTGAAAGGTTGGGATCGTCGTAATTTCTATTATTATCAAATGCTCACCTCATTGGCGAAACATTATAATTTTGATGTTGAAACGCCCTATGAATCTTTGCCAAAGAAAATTCAACACATCATTATGCATGGTTCAGGCAAAGAGGAAATTGAATTCCAATATATGAATGATCGTGGCGATGTGGTTATTCGCAAGCATCCTTTTGAAGGTATTTTGAATAATATGGCTCGCCGATATAAAGAAACGGAATCAATGTCGGTGCGAGAAGAATTAGCGAAAAATATTAGCAATCGACCTTGCGCAGATTGTGGCGGATCTCGTTTACGACCAGAAGCGCGTAATGTGTATATTGGAAAAACGAATTTACCAATGATCGCGGAAAAAAGTATTGGTGAAACGCTCGAATTTTTTACCGCACTTTCTTTAAGTGGTCAAAAAGCGCAAATTGCAGAAAAAATTCTTAAAGAAATTCGCGAGCGTTTGCAGTTCTTAGTCAATGTTGGTTTGAATTATCTTTCTCTTTCTCGTTCTGCTGAAACTCTTTCAGGCGGTGAAGCACAACGTATTCGCCTTGCTAGTCAAATTGGTGCGGGACTTGTTGGTGTAATGTATGTATTAGACGAACCTTCGATTGGCTTGCACCAACGTGATAATGAACGCTTACTTAATACGTTAATTCATCTGCGTAATCTTGGTAATACGGTAATTGTTGTGGAACACGATGAAGACGCGATTCGTGCGGCTGACCATATTATTGATATTGGACCTGGTGCTGGCGTGCATGGCGGGCAAGTTATTGCGCAAGGAAATGCCGATGAAATTATGCTGAATCCAAATTCCATCACGGGAAAATTTTTATCGGGTGCAGATAAAATCGAAATTCCTAAAAAACGCACCGCACTTGATAAGAAAAAATGGCTCAAACTTAAAGGAGCATCAGGTAATAACTTAAAAAATGTGAATTTAGATATTCCCGTTGGTTTGTTTACTTGCGTAACCGGTGTATCAGGCTCAGGAAAATCAACACTCATTAATGATACTTTATTTCCACTTGCGCAAAATGCATTAAATCGAGCAGAAAAGACGGATTATGCACCTTATCAATCTATCGAGGGATTAGAGTATTTCGATAAGGTTATTGATATTAACCAAAGCCCGATTGGACGTACGCCACGTTCAAATCCAGCCACTTATACAGGCTTATTTACCCCGATTCGTGAACTTTTTGCAGGCGTGCCAGAAGCACGTGCTCGTGGTTATAATCCAGGACGTTTTAGCTTTAACGTACGAGGTGGACGCTGTGAAGCTTGTCAGGGCGACGGTGTACTCAAAGTTGAAATGCATTTTTTACCCGATGTTTATGTTCCTTGCGACCAATGTAAAGGTAAACGCTATAACCGCGAAACCTTAGAAATTCGTTACAAAGGCAAAACGATTCATCAAGTTTTGGATATGACGGTGGAAGAGGCTCGCGAGTTTTTTGATGCGATTCCAATGATTGCAAGAAAATTACAAACCTTGATGGATGTGGGATTATCCTATATTCGATTAGGCCAATCTTCCACAACACTTTCAGGCGGTGAAGCGCAGCGCGTTAAGCTAGCGACTGAGCTTTCTAAACGTGATACGGGTAAAACCTTGTATATTCTAGATGAGCCGACTACAGGTTTGCATTTTGCTGACATTAAGCAATTACTTGAAGTATTGCATCGATTACGCGACCAAGGAAATACTATCGTCGTAATTGAACATAATCTTGATGTGATTAAAACGGCAGACTGGATTGTCGATCTTGGTCCTGAAGGGGGAAGCGGTGGCGGACAAATTATTGCTACTGGCACGCCTGAAGAAGTAGCTAAAGTCGAAGGATCTCATACAGCGAGATTCCTTAAACCAATTTTGGAAAAACGTTAAAAATTATCGCACTTTATAGAACGTAGATATAAAGTGCGGTGATTTTATTTGCTATATGTAGGTTTAATTTAATCTCTATTTGTAAAAGTTATTCCCAATATTATATAGGGCGATAATATTACCTATCAATCGGTAACCAAAGTTCCTGACGATTGCTTATTTAATGATGTATAATTCTTAACCTTCATTTTCTCCTAAACCTTTCAGTTTTTATCTGAAATCTTTTCAGAAAATTACCGCACTTTTAATGTTTAACTATAAGTTTTATACATAACAAATTGTTTATTGAGTAAATCTTATGAAAAAAACTATATTTCGTTTTAATTTTTTAACTGTTTGCATTTCATTAGGGATAGTATCGCAAGCTTGGGCAGGACATACTTATTTTGGCATCAATTATCAATACTATCGTGACTTTGCTGAAAACAAAGGTAAGTTTACGGTTGGTGCGCAAAATATTGACATTTATAACAAGAAAGGTGAAATGATTGGTACTATGATGAAAGGTGTGCCAATGCCTGATTTATCTTCGCTTGCAAAAGGTGGTTATGCCACACTAGTGGGCGATCAACATTTAGTGAGTGTGGCGCACAACGTGGGATATCAAGATGTCGATTTTGGTGAGTTTGGACGCAATCCCGATCGACATAACTATAAATATCTAGTTGTTAAACGATATAACTATGTCAATGATGCTCGACATCCATTTATGACGGATTACCAACATCCTCGTCTTGCTAAGTTTGTAACAGAAGTCGCACCAATTGAGATGGTAACAAACACTCACGGTAATGTTTACACTGACTTAAAAAAATATCCTATGCGAGTACGCGCAGGAAGCGGACACCAATATTGGAAGAATGATAATAATGAAACCAATGGTGACTTAGCTTATGGTGGTACATGGCTGACAGGAGGTAATACCTTTATGGATGGCGGTACAAGAAACGGCGATCTTTATCTTAATGGACGTGTACAAAACCCTAATGAATATGGACCATTACCGATTGCGGGGGCGCAAGGCGATAGCGGATCCCCTATGTTTATTTATGATAAAGATAAAGGCAAGTGGTTATTAAATGGCGTGTTGCGTGAAGGACACCCTTACGCAGCGGTAGGCAATGGATACCAAGTTGCTCGCCAAGAGTACCTTGAAGAAGTGCAAAATAATGACACAACGATAAGAGAATTTGCCAATAATGCCCATTACGTCTTTAAAACCGTAGAGGACGGGAAAGGTACCATCTCTCAAAATGGAAGAAAGCCTAAAGAAGTGGGGCTGTATAAGAGCACTCTTCTCGAGAAAGCCCGAGATCAAAATGGCGATATATCCCCAAGTTATGGTGGACCGAATCCCTGGTCTCCTGCGTAACATAATGGTAAAACTATTTATTTAGGCGACATGGGGAAAGGCATACTTACTATTGCAAATAATGTCAATCAAGGTGCTGGCGGGATTTACTTTGAAGGTGATTTCACCGTTAAACCAAGTGAAAATAATATAACTTGGCAGGGCGCAGGTGTTTCTATTGGGGAAGACGCCACCGTTGAATGGCAGGTAAAAAACCCCGAAGGTGATCGTCTCTCTAAGCTTGGGATCGGCACACTACTTGTAAACGGCACAGGGAAAAATTTGGGTGACATTAGTGTTGGTAACGGAACCGTTATTTTAGATCAGAAAGCAGATACAAATGGTCAGAAACAAGCCTTCAAAGAAGTGGGGATTGTGAGCGGTCGAGCAACCGTAAAACTTAATAGTGCAGATCAGGTCGATCCAAATAATATCTACTTCGGGTTCCGAGGTGGACGTTTGGATTTAAATGGGAATGACCTTACCTTTACTCGTATTCAAAACGTTGATGAAGGTGCAATGTTAGTCAATCATAATGCCAACAAAGAATCCAATATTACCCTTACGGGAAGCAACATCATTAATAATAAAGAGAATGATCTTACTAATAAACGCGACATTGCCTTTAATGGTTGGTTTGGCGATAAAGATGATGCAAAAAACACGGGGCGTTTAAATGTTAATTATTCTCCAACCAATCAAGAAAATCATCTTTTATTTTCTGGTGGCACCAATCTAAAAGGTAATATCACCCAAAACGGGGGCAACTTAATTTTCAGCGGTCGCCCTACTCCACACGCTTATAACCATTTAAATCCGCACCATGCCAAAATGGAAGGCACAAAACGCGGTGAAGTGGTAATGGATGATGATTGGATTAATCGTTCTTTCGTTGCTGGAAATTTTAACATTCAGAATGGTAATACATTTGTTTCTCGCAATGTTTCTTCTATTAAAGACGGATGGAATATTAGCAATAATACATCGGTTACTTTTGGCGTGATCCCAAATCAAGAAAACACAATTTGTATTCGCTCTGATTGGACGGGCGCAACAACTTGTCAATCCGTTAATCTTACCGAACCATCTGTGATTAAATCTATTCCTACTACACAAGTTAATGGACATATTTCACTATCCGATCATGCTCGATTAAATGTGAATGGATTAGTTTCTCTTAATGGGGCTGTTTACGCCCACTCTGATAGTGAATATCACTTAACTTATAAAGCTAACCAAGCAGGCGATATTCATCTTGATGGCAATGTTCAAGCAAGTATTAATGATGCCACTATGACTGGAGATATGCTTGCCTATAATGATACCAACATTAATATTACTAACCACGCCGCTACAACTGGTTCTATTCATCTTGAAGATAATGCGAATTTAAACATCGATTCTTCCACCGTTAATGGAAATATTCAAGCGACGAAGGACAATGAATTAACCGCGACAAATAGCGCACGGGTGAATGGTAGCGTCACTTTAAGCCAAAATGCCTCCTATACTTTTAAAGATCAATCGGCACATTCAGGTAGTTTGAGTTCTTTAGGAAACAATAGAATCACTCTTTCCAATAATGCTCGTTTGGATGGATTACTTGACCTTACCACGGAAAGATCGGCTGCAGATATTACCAGATCAATTATCGATGGTAATGTTCGCTCAACTGGACGAGTGAATGTTAGTGACGCGTCTCAAATCAATGGTTCAGTTAGTTTATCGAATATTGGTGAAATGACGATGGATCATTCTCAATTAACGGGTAATCTAACCGCACAAGAATATTCGACTTACCGTTTAATCAATAAAGCCACTCATCAAGGTAATTTAATTTTGCGAGATCAAGCTGACTCTATCGTAGATGATGCTAATTTAATAGGTGATGCACAATTAACTCATTCTGCACAGCTTAAATTTAATAATGCAAGATTTGATCATCAAATTACAGGTGAGAATGGCACACATGTGTCTTTAAACCAATCACAATGGACAATGCCGACGAGCACAATATTAGGTAATCTTGCTTTAAATAATAGTGAAGTCACATTAAATCCTGATTTTGCGAAAGAAACTAACCGTAACCAATTTAATACATTAACGATTAATGGAGATTTAAATGGTTCTGGAACATTTAATTATCTTACTCATTTGAATCAATATTTAGGCGATAAGTTGCAGGTCAATGGGCAAGCACAAGGGACATTTAAACTCAATGTTCGTAACACAGGTGCAGAACCAACGAGACTCGATCACCTTACTCTCATCTCACTAAGAACAATGCCTACGACTGGATTAGATGTTTATTAACCAATCAATATGTTGATGCGGGGGCATGGCGTTACGAGTTAATTAAAGACGGTAATCAATATCGACTTTACAGCCCAATTAAAGAAGCAGAATTAAAACAAGCGGAAGCTGATCGTATTGAAGCCGAGAAACGCAAAGCTCAAGAAGAGCAAGAACGTATTGAAGCTGAGAAACGTAAAGCTCAAGAAGAAGCAGAACGCATTGAAGCCGAGAAACGCAAAGCTCAAGAAGAGCAAGAACGCATTGAAGCCGAGAAACGTAAAGCTCAAGAAGAGCAAGAACGTATTGAAGCTGAGAAACGTAAAGCTCAAGAAGAAGCAGAGCGTATTGAAGCCGAGAAACGTAAAGCTCAAGAAGAGCACGAACGTATTGAGGCAGAAAAACGCAAAGCTCAGGAAGAGCAAGCAAGAATAGAAGCTAAAAAACAGCTCAAACAAAAAAATTTAATTAGCAAATACTCAAACAATGCGTTATCGGAATTGTCAGCTACAGTAAATGGTATACTTTCCGTTCAAGATGAATTGGATCGTCTTTTTGTGGAGCAAACGCAGCCTATGGTGTGGACAAATATCGTACAGGATAAAAGACGCTGTGATTCTGATGCGTTCCGTGCTTATAAGCAGAAAACTAACTTGCGTCAAATTGGGATGCAAAAAGCGTTAGGTAATGGACGAATTGGGGCAGTTTTCTCACATAGCCGTTCGGATAATACCTTTGATGAGCAAGTTAAAAATTATACTACACTGATGATGCTATCGGGATTTGCTCAATATCAATGGAAGGATTTCCAGTTCGGTGTAAGCGTAGGAATGGGGAGCAGTGTAAGTAAAACAGCAGGAGAACAAAGCCGAAAAATTTATCGTAAAGTGGTAAATTATGGTGTAAATGCAAGTTATCAGTTCCGCTTAGGGCAATTAGGTATTCAGCCTTATTTGGGGGGGAATCGCTATTTTATTGAACGTGAAAACTATCAATCGGAAGGAGTGATAGTTCAAACACCTAGCCTTGCATTTAATCGCTATAATACAGGTGTACGGGTCGATTATACTTTTACACCAACTAATAACATCACAGTTAAGCCTTATTTCTCCGTGAATTATGTTGATGCATCTAATGCTAATATGCAGATCAAAGTGAATAGTGCTACATTACAACAGCCATTTGGACGTTATTGGCAAAAAGAGCTTGGATTAAATACGGAAATTTTACATTTCCAATTTTCTGCTGTTATTTCACAATCGCAAGGTTCGCAATTAAGTAAACAGCACAATATAGGCTTGAAATTAGGCTATCGTTGGTAAAACATTATTTGTAGATAGGTTGGATTTGTTTGACGAGTTGTTTAGTTTTTATCTCAACAAATTTTTACTTTAAAATAGAACTTTATTTTATTTAACATATCTAAGTAGCGCCCCAGATTGGGGCTTAATTAAGAGGATTTAATAATGAACTTTACTAAAGTTTTACCGGCAATTGCTGCCGCTGTTGTATTGTCTGCATGTGCAAAAGAAGCGCCAGTAATGGAAAAAGCATCGACTCAAATGGCTGCTCAAACTGCGTCAACTATTACTGACAAAACAGTAGTTTATTCTTGTAATAAAAAAACTGTGACTGCAGTGTATCAATTTGAAAACCAAGAGCCAGTTGCGGCAATGGTTAGTTTAGGTAACAAAATTATTGCAAAAGATTTTGCTCGTGATAAATCACAAAACGATTTTACAAGTTTCACTTCTGGTGACTATGTTTGGAATGTAGATAGTGGTTTAACTTTAGATAAATTTGATTCTGTTGTGCCAGTGAATTTAATTCAAAAAGGCAAAACTACCGATAAGATCATCATCAAAAATTGTGATGTAAACGCAAAAGCAACTAAAAAAGCAAATTTATAATTCATCAAAATGGCTAGCGTAATTGCTAGCTATTTTTCTATCTTAAATACTTCTTAACTTGCATCACCTTAATAGATAAATAAAAAAGTTTAACTATGATAGAAGATAAGATTTTTATTTTTTCTTGAGATCATCCCCGATTCAAACTAGACTTACCGCCTATTTTATTTAACCTAAACTTTATTATGCGTGTTTCAGATTTTAATTTCGATTTACCTGATGAACTTATTGCTCGCTATCCAAAAGAGGATAGAGCATCTTGCCGTTTATTGCATTTGAATGGGGAAAATGGCGCGGTAATTGACCGCACCTTTTCAGATGTATTGGATTTAATTGATGAAGGCGATTTATTGATTTTCAATAATACTCGCGTCATTCCTGCAAGGATGTTTGGGCGTAAAGCCAGCGGTGGAAAAATTGAAGTTTTAGTTGAACGCATGCTAGATGAGTATCGTTTCTTAGCACATATTCGTTCATCAAAATCACCCAAAGAAGGGGCTGAATTATTTTTAGGTGAAGATAAATTAGGCGAAAATAATGTCATTAAAGCGGTCATGACAGCGCGTCATGGTGCATTGTTTGAAGTGGAATTAAGTGATAAATCAACCGCTCTTTTAGATGTGTTGCAAGCCATTGGACATATGCCATTGCCGCCTTATATCGACCGTCCAGATGAGGAAGCAGATCAAGAATGTTATCAAACTGTTTATAGTAAAGTCCCAGGTGCGGTAGCAGCACCAACAGCAGGCTTACATTTTGATGACCCCTTGCTTGAAAAACTTAAAAAGAAAGGTGTGAATTTTGAATTTGTCACATTGCATGTGGGCGCAGGAACATTCCAGCCAGTTCGTGTCGAAAATATTGAAGATCATATGATGCATACAGAATATGTAGAAGTTTCCCAAGAAGTTTGCAATGCAATTATTGTAACAAAAAAAGCGGGTAAACGTGTTATTGCAGTAGGAACCACTTCTGTTCGTTCTATTGAAAGTGCGGCGCTTTCTGCAGAAGAATTTGGCAATCCAGATTTAATTGAGCCTTATTTTTCTGATACCTCTATTTTTATTTATCCAGGAAAAAAATTCCGAGTAGTGGATTGTTTAATTACTAATTTCCACTTACCTGAAAGCACATTGATAATGTTAGTTTCAGCTTTTGCTGGCTATAAAAATACTATGAATGCGTATAAATATGCAGTGCAAGAAAAATATCGTTTCTTTAGTTATGGCGATGCGATGTTTATTAATAAAAATTCTAATGTGAGAGGATTGGAATAAGTTGTTTGACTTGTAATTAGTCAGCACATACAATAAAGAACAAGAGATGGCGGTAACCATCCCTTGTCGGAGAATCTACCTAGCCAGCGCTACCTTTCAATAGTAGGCAAAGTAGAATAACAATGATTAGTTTAATAATGAGATTAATCATAGTTTTTATCCTCAATTTAATTACAAATGAAGGATCTACTCAAACAGCCCGTCAGGTGCGTACTGGCGGACTGATTTTAGCAGATCCGCCTCTGCTCAAAGAGCATTGGAAATATGATAGCACAAAGCCTGTATTTTTTAACAGGCTTTTTTGTTTAAAAAAATCTTCGAACTGTTTATTCGTTGGAGCAAAAATGAAGTATGAATTAGATAAAACAAGCGGCAATGCTCGTCGTGGTCGCTTGGTATTTGAACGTCCACAAGGCACGTTCAGTGTAGAAACCCCTGCATTTATGCCAGTGGGCACTTATGGCACCGTAAAAGGCATGACACCAGAAGAAGTGCGTGCGACAGGTGCAGAGATTTTACTGGGTAACACCTTCCATTTATGGCTTCGTCCTGGACAAGAGGTGATGCGTAAACACGGTGATTTACACGACTTTATGCAATGGCATCGCCCGATTTTGACTGACAGTGGCGGTTTCCAAGTATTTAGTTTAGGTAAATTACGTAAAATTACCGAAGAAGGCGTGAAATTCCAAAATCCAATTAACGGTGAGCGCATTTTCCTTTCACCTGAAAAATCCATGGAAATTCAATATGATTTAGGCTCTGACATCGTGATGATTTTCGATGAATGTACGCCTTATCCAGCGACTTTCGATTATGCGAAAAAATCCATGGAAATGTCTCTTCGTTGGGCGAAGCGTAGTCGCGATCGCTTTGATGAATTAGGCAATAAAAATGCCCTATTTGGTATTATTCAAGGTGGCGTATTTGAAGAATTACGCAAAGTATCATTAGAAGGCTTAGTGAATATTGGCTTTGACGGTTATGCGGTGGGCGGTTTAGCGGTAGGCGAACCCAAAGAAGACATGCACCGCATTTTAGAATACATATGCCCACAAATTCCCGCTGATAAACCGCGCTATTTAATGGGCGTGGGTAAACCAGAAGATTTAGTGGAAGGCGTGCGTCGTGGTATTGATATGTTCGACTGCGTAATGCCAACTCGTAACGCACGTAACGGCCATTTATTCGTGACTGACGGCATTGTTAAAATCCGTAATGCAAAATACCGTGATGATACCAGCCCGTTGGATCCTGAATGTGATTGCTACACCTGTAAAAACTACACCAAAGCCTATTTATATCATTTAGATAAATGCGGTGAAATTTTAGGTGCACGCTTAAATACCATTCACAATTTACGCTATTATCAACGTTTAATGGCTGAGATTCGTCAAGCGATTGAAGATGATCGTTTTGATGATTTTGTTGTGGAATTTTATGCTCGCATGGGCAAACCTGTTCCACCATTACAATTAGCGGATAAATCATAATTGATGAAAGTACGGTAGAAAAATGAAGCGTTTTTTGACCGCACTTTTTAACAAAGGAAACCTTATGCAAATTCTTGAACCTCAACAATTTGCCACATGGAATGAACCTATTGAAATGCTTTATGCCTGTCATAGCAAGGTAAAACGTTTTTGTCGTCAGTTAAGTATTTTGCCTGATTATCTAGAAAAACATGGTTATACTCAGGCTGTGTTAAATGATGTTGACCAGATTTTAACTTATTTCAATCGTGCCGCACCGTTACATCATGAGGATGAAGAATTAGATTTTTTCCCTCAATTAGTCAAAGTGGCTCCGCAAGCACAAAGCTCCATTGATGAATTAGAAAAACAGCATGAATATTTGCATGAAAATTGGAATGCACTATCTGCGCAGTTAGAAGAACTTATTTCTGAACAACGTCAAAATATTGATGAACATTTAATTGAACGCTTTATTCAAGGTTATGATCGTCATATTGCGTTAGAAGAACCGCTATTTGAAATGGGACGTGAATGCTTAAGTACGGATATTTTGGCTGAAATGGGCAAGAACATGAGTGCTCGTCGTCAAATTAAAGAATGAAATATCAGCTCAATTTAACCGCACTTCGATGTCCAATTCCTATTTTAAGTGCCAAAAAAGCCTTAAAAAATTTGGATAAAAATGATGAGCTAATGTTGAGCTTAAACCTTGAAAGTGCGGTAGAAAATTTTTCTATTTTTGCAAAGGAAAATTCTGTTGCTTTGGTCGAGCAATATTACGCTTCGGAAAAAGAATTTATCGTTATCTTGAAAAAATAAAATTAATCGCCATAACGTAGGATATTGAGTGTGGTTCACCTTTCCCAATAAGCCAATTTATGGTATTTTAAGCGCAATTTTTAACTTAAATTAACAAGGAAAACATACAATGGAAGCACAAAACCCGATGTCCACGTTATTTATTTTCGTGATTTTTGGTTTAATTTTTTACTTTATGATTTATCGCCCGCAAGCTAAACGCAATAAAGAACATAAAAAATTGATGTCTGAGCTTGCAAAGGGTACTGAAGTTTTAACTGCTGGTGGTTTAATCGGCAAAATTACTAAAGTAACTGAAGGTAGCGATAGCATCGTGATTGCGTTAAACGACGCGACAGAAATTACGATTAATCGTAACTACATTGTGAGCGTTCTTCCTAAAGGTTCATTAAAATCACTTTAAGAGTAATGTTAAATTATTTTCCAGAGCCACGAATTGTGGCTCTGTGCGTTAGAAAATAAAAGGAAAACTATGTTAAACCGTTATCCATTATGGAAGAATTTGATGGTGATTTTTATTGTAGCCATCGGGATTTTATATTCTCTTCCAAATATTTATGGCGAAGATCCTGCGGTTCAAATTTCTGGTACGCGCGGTCAAGAAGCGAATACTAGCGTGCTTGGACAAGTTCAAGATGTGCTTAAAACCAACAATCTTCCAACCAAATCTATCGTGCTTGAGAACGGCTCAATTCTAGCTCGTTTCACTAATACCGATGATCAACTCCTCGCTAAAGATAAAATTTCCGAACGTCTTGGCAATAATTACACCACTGCATTAAATCTTGCGCCTGCCACTCCAGCTTGGTTAAGCATGTTTGGTGCTAACCCAATGAAATGGGGATTAGACTTACGTGGTGGGGTTCGTTTTTTGATGGAAGTTGATATGAATGCTGCACTTGTAAAACGCCAAGAGCAATTACAAGACAGTTTACGTAACGAACTTCGCAAAGAAAAAATTCAATATACGGCAATTAAAAATACTGAGCATTTTGGTACTTCTGTCACATTGGCTGATGCAAGTCAACGTTCTAAAGCGGAACGTATTATTCATCAGTTGCATCCAACCTTAGATATCACAGAGTTGGATAATGATAGTATCAATTTAGGTCTTTCAACTTCAGCATTAAATGAAGCACGCGACTTAGCTATTGAGCAAAACTTAACGATTTTACGTAAACGTGTTGCTGAATTAGGGGTATCTGAAGCAGTTATTCAACGTCAAGGCGCTGAGCGTATTGTAATTGAATTACCAGGTGTTCAAGATACTGCTCGCGCAAAAGAAATTTTAGGGGCAACTGCAACGCTTGAGTTTCGTATCGTAAATCAAAATGTTATGACCGATGCAATTTCTCGTAATATGTTGCCAGCTGATTCGGAAGTTAAATATGATCGCCAAGGTCATCCTGTTGCATTATTTAAACGCGCGGTATTAGGTGGTGAGCATATTATTAATTCAAGTTCTGGTTTAGATCAGCATTCAAGCACTCCGCAAGTGAGTGTAACCTTGGATAGTGAAGGTGGTGAGATTATGTCTCAAACCACCAAAAAATATTATAAGAAACCAATGGCGACGCTTTATGTTGAATATAAAGATAACGGTAAAAAAGACGAAAATGGTAAAACCATTCTAGAAAAACATGAGGAAGTGATTAATGTGGCGACGATCCAAGGTCGTTTCAGCTCTAACTTCCAAATTACCGGTGTCGATAGTATTGCAGAAGCGCATAACCTTTCTACCTTATTGAAATCTGGGGCATTAATTGCGCCAATTCAAATTGTCGAAGAACGTACAATTGGCCCATCTTTAGGCGCACAAAATGTGGAACAAGGAATTAATGCAAGTTTCTGGGGACTCATCGCTGTGATTATCTTTATGCTGTTCTACTACAAAATGTTCGGTATTATCGCAAGTTTTGCTTTGGTCATTAATATTGTGTTGTTAGTGGGTTTAATGTCTATTTTACCTGGTGCGACACTTTCCATGCCAGGGATTGCTGGTATCGTATTAACATTAGGTATGTCGGTGGATGCAAACGTGTTGATTTTTGAGCGCATTAAAGAAGAAATTCGTAATGGTCGCCCAATTCAACAAGCAATCAACGAAGGTTACAACGGCGCGTTTACCTCTATTTTTGATGCGAATTTAACGACAATTTTAACTGCAATTATCTTGTATGCTGTGGGAACAGGTCCAATCCAAGGATTTGCGATTACGCTTTCACTTGGTGTTGCGATTTCTATGTTTACCGCGATTACAGGAACTCGCGCATTAGTTAATGCCCTTTACGGTGGTAAACAACTTAAAAAATTATTAATTTAGGCGGGAAATGATGAAACTTTTTACAAAAGATAAAGACGGACATTTTATCCGTGAAATCAATGGGATCAAGCTCCCGTTCCCATTGACCGAATTTATGAAAGTGCGTAAATGGGGTTATATATTATCCGCTCTTTTAATGGTAATTTCTCTATTTTTTATTATTACCAAAGGATTTAACTGGGGCTTAGATTTTACTGGTGGAGTAGTATTTGATACTCACTTCTCGCAATCCGCTAACCTTGAACAAATCCGTAGTAAACTTCACGAAAATGGAATTGAAAGCCCAATTGTACAAACCACAGGCTCGGTTCAGGATGTGATGATTCGTTTACCTGCAAGTAATAATGATTCTGCTATTGGTGAGCAAGTCAAAAGTATGCTACAGAATGTAGATAAAAACATTCAAATTCACAGTATTGAGTTCGTTGGCCCAAATGTCGGTGAAGAATTAGCACAAGGTGCAGTGTATGCAACTTTAGCGACATTAGCAATGGTGCTTATTTATGTGGGGTCACGTTTTGAATGGCGTTTAGGCTTTGGTGGTATCGCCTCTCTTGCGCACGATGTAATTATTACGCTAGGGGTATTCTCTGCATTACAAATTGAAATTGATCTTACTTTTGTAGCCGCGATTTTATCTGTGGTGGGTTACTCCATCAACGATAGTATTGTGGTCTTTGACCGGGTTCGTGAAAACTTCAGAAAAATAAGACGTCTAGATACGATTGATATTATTGATGTTTCTTTAACGCAAACTTTATCAAGAACCATCATGACCTCTGCGACAACATTAATTGTTGTTATTGCATTGTTCTTTTTCGGCGGTCCATCAATTCATAACTTCTCTTTGGCGTTACTTGTAGGTATTGGATTTGGTACATATTCTTCAATCTTTATTGCAATCGCAATTGCGTACGATGTTGGATTACGCCGTGAACATATGATCCCGCCTAAAGTAGATAAGGAAATTGACGAATTACCTTAGTTAAATTCTATTCTTAGAATAAACTTCAATAAAAAATAGTTAACCAAAAATTCACGGTTAACTATTTTTTATTTGTATAATTTTTTAATTTAGATTTTTAATCTTGAGGTAAGGCATTTATAACGGCTTTCACTAAAGTCGCTAAAGGAATTGCAAAGAATACGCCCAAAAATCCCCATAAACCGCCGAAAATTAATACTGAAATGATAATAATCAATGGATGCAAATTCACTGCTTCAGAAAATAAATAAGGGACGAGTAAGTTTCCATCTAAGAGCTGACTCACAGCAAAAGCGATGATGATATACCAAAATGTTGGGCTGATTCCAAATTGGAATAACGCAACCAATGCAACAGGAATCGTGACAATTACTGCGCCAATATAAGGAACGAGAACTGAAAGCCCCACCGCAAAAGCCAATAAGAGCGGGTAATTTAGCCCGAATATTAAGAAAATAATGTAGGTGATGAGCGTGACAATCAGTATTTCTAACAATTTTCCATGAATGTAGTTGGAGATTTGCTGTTGCATTTCTTTCCAGACTTTGAAAGCCAAGTTTCTATTTTTCGGTAAAAAACGGCTCACGCCTTGTAAAAGTTCTGATTTATCCTTCAACATAAAAAACATCATTAACGGCACTAAAAAGGCATAAATCCCTAAAGAAACTAAGTTCATGATGGAGGCTAAAGAAAGTTTTACAGCAGATTCACCAAAACCAAGGATTTTTTCTCGCACAGAATTGAAAATAGAATCTACCATTGAATAGTCGATGAGCTCAGGATAATGCTCTGGTAAGTTTAGTAACCATTCATTGAGCTTATTAAACATTGCGGGTAAATCACTTAATAAGGAAATTGTTTGATTCCATAACATTGGCATGAGGATTAAAAAGAAGATTGTAGCTAGTCCAATAAAGCCACCAAAAATGATGATTGTCGCTAATATTCTTGGGCATTTTAAATGTTGATGTAAAAAATTAATCGGCATTTCTAGTAAATAGGATAACACTAGAGCAATCAACAAAGGCGCGATTAAATTTCCAAAAAAATAAATGGAGATAAAGCCAAATAATAATATGGCTAATAGTCCCATCGCTTGTGGATCGCTTAAGCGACGCGAGTACCAGCTTTTCAACATTTCTAGCATAATTTCTTTTCCTATAAGTATTTTTCGCCATTATAAGTTAAAATTTATAGTGTTTATAGCTACTAAGAGGAAATCCTATGTCTGTCGTGATTTATCACAACCCTCGTTGTTCAAAAAGTCGTGAAACGCTAGCATTATTAGAAAATCAAGGTGTTCAGCCAATCGTTGAATTGTATTTACAAAAGCAGTATTCCATTAATGAATTACAAAGCATTGCCCAAAAATTAGGAATCGATGATGTGCGTCAAATGATGCGTACGAAAGATGATTTATATAAAAGCTTAAATTTAGATAATTTAGAACTCTCTCAAGCTGAATTATTAAAAGCCATGAGTGAACATTCAGCGCTTATTGAACGCCCAATTGTTATCAATGGTAATAAAGCTAAAATCGGGCGTCCGCCAGAAAGTGTACTTGAGATTTTGTAATTTAAACGTTTGTGCGTATAATACTCTCGTCGCAGAAATCCTTCCGCGGCTTTTTTAAGGAAAAATTATGGGAAAGAAACAAAAAAGTGCGGTTGAAAATGAAGCCGTTTATTTGCATACTCGAGGAGTAATAAAAGATAATGCAGTGATGGCATTATTGCATGATAAATTATTTCGCCAGCGTGTTGAGAAAAAACGTAAAGGGAAAGGTAGTTACCAACGTAAAGCGAAACATCCAGGGAAAATGTTTGAAAAGCCCGATTATAAATTTTTTGATTACAGAAACTTTATAATCGGGTTTTTCTTAGGCTAAAAATAGTAAAAAGGAGTATAACAATGTCAAATCAGCCTCAAGTCCTATTTAATAATACATGGAATGTACGCATTAGCTCCTGGTGAAGAAGGGGCAAAAAGCCATTTTTTTGAAACTATCTACCTAACTTTAACTGTATATTTTGAAGAAAATAGAGTACGTTATGAGTTCATTCGTAAATTAGAAGATCAAATAAAAATTCAACGTTCTTTTACAGAACTAAATGAGTTATTCAAATTTCTGTGTGATTATTTCGATCCCGTTTTTATTGGATTATTAGGCGTGAAAATTGGGAATCTTGGTGTGAAATCAGAATAATAACTTGACTAATCCACAAAACATTCTAGTATTCTACCCATATTTTATTATATCGACAAAATAGGGATCGCACTTTAAATTGTATAAACAATGACGTAAAAGTGCGGTTATTTTTTCTTTACTTTTATTGGAGAGCAATAATATGTCAGGTATTTTTACTCAAAGTCCGGCAAACCGTCGTCGTTATGGCGTGGCAGTATTTGTTGGTATCGTTGCAGGGATTATTTCTGCTTTTGTTAAATGGGGTGCCGAGCATCCATTTCCACCACGTAGTCCAATTGATTTCTTTGCGGCTGCTTGTAAAGTGGATATTACTGGTCTAACTCAGGATCAAGTGCTGGCAGTATGTTCCCGTGCGTTTTTAAACCCACCACATGTGTTCTTACGTGATTATTTAGGTATTGATCCAACAGATGCTGCATTTACCTTTGCGGATCATGCATTCAATTGGATTGGTGTTACCCATATGATCTTTTCTTTAGTTTTTGCGATTGGTTATTGCTTAGTCGCAGAACGTTTTCCAAAAATTAAATTTTGGCAAGGCATTGGCGCTGGGATTATTGCTAATATTTGCGTGCACTATATTACCTTCCCAGCACTAGGTTTAACACCACCAGTTGCAGAATGGCCACTATATGAACATATTTCAGAATTAGTTGGTCATATTTTCTGGTTCTGGACTATCGAGGTTATTCGTCGCGATTTACGTAATCGCTTAACTGGCGAGCCAGATGCGGAGATTCCTTTAGCTTAAGCTAAACAGTATAAATTTTGATAAAAAACGGGTTAAGACTAATAAGTTTTAACCCGTTTTTTGTTGGATAGAGATGCTTTAATTAACAACAAATTTCTTGTACGACAAATTGTAATGAATGTCTCGCAAATTGCTGTTGTTTTCGGTGTTTCAAGCGTCTCAAACGTAGATTACGTGATAAAGAGGTTTGTTGTAAATTGGTTTTCTTTTTAAGAAAAGTTTTGCGTTTTAACATTTTATTTATCCTTTTTTCCTTTTATTTCTTCTGAATTTTCAACCGCACTTTCATTGTTGGCATTATCATTTGTTGTTTGATTTTCTTGGACCCGATGATAATTCACAATGCTATTCATATAGCGGCGAATATTTTCTACATATTGATGGGCTTCATAGCCTCGCGCATAGCCGTATTTCAGTTGGGAATAATAGCGTTTTTCTGCTAATAAAGGCAGATTTTTTTTCACATCGAGCCAATTATCTGGATTTCCTCCAAGGTTTTTAGTTAAACGACGTGCATCAATTAAGTGGCCTAGTCCCATGTTATAGGCGGCTAAGGCAAACCAAATTCTTTCTTCTTTTTCAATGGTTTCTGGAATTTGATTAATCAGCCAGTGTAAATATTCTGATCCCGCTTTAATGCTTTGTTCAGGATCTGTTCTATCGCTGATGTTCATATGTTGCGCGGTATCTTTAGTTAACATCATTATGCCACGAACGCCTGTAGGTGATGTTGCATCAGGATTCCAATGAGACTCTTGATAAGCGATGGCCGCGAGTAATCGCCAATCTAATTCACCTTTGTATTTTTCAAAGAGCGGTGAGAATTGTGGCAGTGTATTTTCAATTGCGTTCATATAAGAGCGAGTATCCACGTAATCAAATTGTGAAATATGCCCTAAATATTTTTCTTTTAAATTATCTACTAGCCCTGTTTCTTGTGCATTATTCATAAAATTGAGTAAGGCAGCTTGCAGATCATTGTAGGCATTATTTGGTAAATACCAGTGAATGTTTGCTTCATCAGTAATATCAAAGGCAATGACTAATTCTGGTTTGATTTGTTGGATCGCAGTAATATCAATGGAATTAGCAATGACATAAGGAATTTTACCTTCAGACAGCTGTAGTAATAGTTCTTCTTGAGTAAACGCTTGATTTCTTTTCCAAGTTAATTGTGGATATTGTTTTTGTAATTCTTTTAGTGTTTCTTCCAATGATGAATTGTTAGCGATATAAATTTCTTTCTTGATATCGCCTAGATTTTTAGGGCGTTGTTCATTTTTTCGATAAGCTAATTGCCATGAAGCTGAATGATATGCTGGGCCAATTTGGAAACGTTCTGTATTATTAGGATGATATAAAAGGTGAGCCGCAGCTAAATCAATATTATGCTTATCTAACTCATTAAATAATTGTTCTTGATTATCGAAAGTTTTAATTTCGAGTTCTACACTTAATGAATCAGCAAATGCTTTAGCCAATTCATATTCAAAGCCTCGTTCGCCGTCTTTATTGATAAAATAAGAAATAGGGTTGTTCATTGTGCCCACAATGAGTGAGCCTCGTTCTTGAATTACTGTATAGTGGTTTTCTTCAGCATGGCGTAGAAATTGCCATGGGAATACCATATCAATAGCCCAAAGCAATAAAGCCAAGGCAGTAATAATACGTAAAAAGAGACCTTTCAATGATTTTTTCCTATATAAAAATTTTGCGGGATTGTAGCCAGAATTTAAGCAATAGACAATAAAAAGCCCCTTGAGGTTCAAGGGGCTAATTCTACTTTATCAATAGTGCTAAATTTTAAATGATGCAAAAACATTAGGAAACAGCACTATTCGTTATATCTTAAGGATATTATCCTCGGCGATCACGGCGTGGTTTATCGCTAAAAGTGCGGTTACTTTTTTCATTAAATTTACGATTTCCACGATTGTCATCAGTGCGTTCATTACGTCCGCGTTCTCCACGGAAATCGCCACCACGGCCTTTACGTTTACCGTTAAAATCATCGCTGCCACGCGGACTATCAGACTTCACCTCACCTAAGAAAGACATTTGCATTTGTTTATTCAATACGCGTGTTTTACCGAATTGTTGCAATAATTCTTTCGGCATACCTTGTGGCAATTCAACGGTAGTGTGATCATCATAAAGTTTGATATGACCAATATAGCGGCTATTGATATCACCTTCGTTAGCAATTGCCCCCACGATATGGCGAACTTCTACACCATCCGCACGACCCACTTCAATACGATATAAATCCATTGGTTGTGGATTGCCGTAGCCTTTACGTTCGCCACGACGTTCAGCTGAACGTGGATTTTCACGTCGATCACCGCGTTCATTACGTTCACGACGACGTTTTTCCATTGGCGGATCTGGAGGAAGAATTAATTTTTGTTTGCCTTGTAACAACATTAACATTGCTGCAGCAATATCTTCTTGATCCTGCTCGGCTGTGAATAAGTCTTCTAATAAACTACGATATTGTTCTAAATCGTGATGCTCGAGTTGTTTCGTAATTTTTGTGACGAATTTTTTGCGGCGGCATTCTTGTAACACAAGATGATTTGGCAATTCTACTTCATTGATACCTTTTTTCATTAGGTGTTCAATATTACGAAGTAAACGACGCTCGCGAGGTTCAACGAACAATAAAGCACGACCAGAACGACCTGCACGACCAGTACGGCCAATTCGGTGTACATAAGATTCTGCATCAAGCGGAATGTCGTAGTTCACCACAAGGCTGATACGTTCAATATCAATACCGCGTGCGGCCACATCGGTTGCCACAACGATATCTAAACTGCCGTTACGTAAGCGATCGAGGGTTTGTTCGCGCAATTGTTGTGTCATATCACCATTAAGTGCGGCAGAACGGAAACCATTTTTTTCAAGTAGTTCTGTAATGTCTAAAGTACCTGTTTTAGTGCGAGCAAAGATAATCGTGGCATCAAAATCTTCCACTTCTAAGAAACGAAGAAGGGCTTCATTTTTACGCACGCCGTGCACATACCAACAACTTTGGTCGATATCTGGAGCATTTTCGTTATTAACTTTGATCTTCACTTCTTTCGGATCATTCATAAAACGTTTCGTAATACGACGGATCGGTTCAGGCATTGTTGCAGAGAATAACGCTGTTTGGTGATTTTCTGGTAATTCTGCCATGACGGTTTCTACATCATCAATGAAACCCATACGTAGCATTTCATCTGCTTCATCTAATACGATAAAACGAAGTTCTGAAAGATTTAATGTTCCACGGCGAATATGGTCAAGAATACGACCTGGTGTACCCACTACCACTTGTGCGCCTTGTTTTAATGCACGAAGCTGGATGTCATAACGTTGGCCACCATATAAGGTAACAATGCGGGAGCCATGAGCATATTTAACAAATTGTTCGCACGCATCGGCAACTTGAATAGCAAGTTCGCGAGTAGGTGCCATCACTAACATTTGTGGATGTTTTTCACTTGGATCGATTTGTGCTAATAAAGGCAGTGCAAAAGCAGCGGTTTTACCACTACCTGTTTGTGCCATACCTAGCACATCATTGCCACTGAGCAAATGCGGGATACATTCTTGTTGAATTGGAGAAGGGGTTTCAAAACCTAAGTCAGAAACAGCTTTTAAGATGAACTCAGGTAAGCCTAAGTCATTAAAAGTAATTTTGTCAGTCATTAAAATACTCGAATATAAATAAGGAAAGCTCAAAGAGGCCTTCGGTTTATTAAGTTGAGTAGAGCGAATGAATTTTTCTATTCGTGCTACTGCAAAGAGCGGTGAGTTTTTGATTGATTTTTAGAAAACAACCGATTTTGTTACCGCACTTTTCTCTTCTTTTTCGTCTTCTGTTTGAACTGGTTTTAGTTTCATGAGTTCAAACGCGGCAAAACGATACTCAACAAAGTTATAAACCTGATTTGCCATAGCTAGTTTAAATAAAGCTGCCGCTTCATCTACTAGCCCTACATTGAGTTTTTGTTTTGCTAGATAAAAATAGGTTTCTGTGAGAATTCCAGCATATTGTTGTGAATTTTCAGCAAATTCACTCGCACGTTGTTGCAATTCTTCTACAGAGATGTGTCCTAAGTAATATTGAACGATGTGTGTACCCCAGAAGTCCTCTGATAGCCCTTTTGCTCGTTCAACAAGGTTTGTTTGGGCTTCTTGTGGTTTTAATTTTTGTTCGTTCAAATATAGCCATAAGACACGATAGGGATCTTTTGTATCGGCTTGGTAGAACTGTAAGAAATCTTGCTGAGCAAGATGGTAGCGCCCTACATAATAAAAATTTAAACCACGATTAAGGTGGGTATAGTTATAACTTGAATCTAATTCAAACACCGTATTGAATGCTTCCAATGCGCCGTCGTAATCTTCTTCAAGCAATAAATAAAGCCCTAAGTAATTGTACACTGATGCCATTTTAGGCTGTAATGCAAGGGCTTGAGTAAAATCGTAACGAGCAAGTCCCCATAATCCAAGGGAATCATAGAGTACGCCACGTTCAAAATGTAGCGATGCTCGTTCTTCATTACTCATTTTTCCAACGAGTAGTACTTGGCTTAATCGCACGATCATCACTTCTTGTTCAAAGTGAGTATTCGGGTTTTGTTCAGCCAACACGACATGATTTTTAGACACAAAACCGCCCCTAGACTGAACACAGCCTGCAAGGAGTAAGATCGCACATAAGCTAAATAAATAGACTATAAAATGGCGAGATAAGCGAAAACACCGCATTTGCTTTCTTTATGCCTAAAAGTTGGAAAACAACAAAACTTGGCAGCGGTTGCTACCAAGTTTTGATTCTATATTCCAAGATTATTCCTGTTCTTCTACAGAATCTTCTTGGTTAATTTCAGTTTCTTGTTTTGGTGCAAGATCTTTCATGGTTAAGCGGATACGACCTTGACGATCGATTTCAACCACTTTAACCGTCACTTCTTGACCAACTTGAAGATAATCACTCACTTTTTCTACGCGTTCTTCTGCGATTTGAGAAATATGAACTAAACCTTCTTTATTTCCAACGATAGCGACGAATGCACCGAAGTCAGCAAGACGAGTCACTTTACCTTTGTAAATTGCGCCCGCTTCAACTTCAGCAACGATTTCTTCAATACGTCCCATTACGTTTTTCGCTGCATTGCTATCTACTGCGGCAATTTTCACTGTACCATCATCATCAATATCAATCGATGTACCAGTTTCTTCAGTTAATGAACGAATTGTTGCGCCACCTTTACCAATGACATCTTTGATTTTCTTAGGATCAATTTTCATTGTGTAGATGCGCGGCGCGTAATCTGAAATATCCGCACGTGGAGCTGAGATTGCCTGTTCCATGACACCAAGAATGTGCATACGTGCACTTTTCGCTTGGTTTAATGCAATTTGCATAATTTCAGGGGTGATACCTTCAATTTTGATATCCATTTGAAGTGCTGTGACACCTTCACGTGTGCCCGCCACTTTAAAGTCCATATCACCTAAGTGGTCTTCATCACCTAAGATATCTGAAAGCACCACAAATTTTTCTTCTTCTTTCACTAAGCCCATTGCAATACCTGCAACAGCAGCTTTAATTGGAACGCCCGCATCCATTAATGCTAAAGATGCACCACATACAGACGCCATAGAAGAAGAACCATTAGATTCAGTAATTTCAGATACTACACGTACGACATACGGGAATTCTGCAAGGCTAGGCATAACCGCCGCTACACCACGTTTTGCTAAACGACCGTGACCGATTTCACGGCGTTTTGGCGAGCCGATCATACCGGTTTCACCTACAGAGTATGGAGGGAAGTTGTAGTGGAATAAGAAGTGATCTTGACGTTCACCTGTTAATTCATCGATGATTTGTGCATCACGTTCAGTACCTAACGTTGCAACAGCTAATGCTTGCGTTTCACCACGGGTGAAAATTGCAGAACCGTGAGTACGTGGTAATACACCAGTGCAAATATCTAATGCACGAACGGTATCAACGGTACGACCATCAATACGTGGTTCACCTGCAATGATACGGCCACGAACGATTTGGCTTTCAAGTGCGGTGAAAATATCCACAATTTTACCTTCGCTGATCTCTTCATCTTCAGCTGTGATTTGTGCAATCACATCCGCTTTAATTGCATCGATCTGTTCGTAACGTGCTTGTTTTTCAGTAATGCGGTATGCATCGCCTAAACTCGCTTCTGCAATCGCTTTTACTTTGTTGATTAAATCTGTGTTTGGTTGTGGCGCAACCCAATCCCAACGTGGTTTGCCTGCTTCTTTCGCAAATTCTTTGATCGCTTCAACCACAACTTGTTGTTGTTGATGACCGAATACGACAGCCGCTAACATTTGTTCTTCAGTTAAAATGTCTGCTTCTGATTCAACCATTAATACGGCTTTGTCAGTACCTGCAACCACTAAGTCTAAACGGCTTTGTTTTTGTTCAGCCATAGTTGGGTTTAATACGAATTGGTTGTCAATAAAACCAACACGTGCTGCACCGATAGGGCCATTGAAAGGCACGCCAGATAAGGTTAATGCTGCAGAAGCACCGATCATTGCCACTAAGTCAGGGCTGATTTGTGGGTTTACAGAAACCACAGTTGCCACAACTTGGATTTCGTTGAAGAAACCTTCTGGGAATAATGGGCGAATTGGACGGTCGATTAAACGTGCAATTAAAGTTTCGCCTTCAGATGGACGACCTTCACGTTTAAAGAAACCACCAGGGATTTTACCCGCCGCATAAGTACGCTCTTGGTAGTTTACGGTTAATGGGAAGAAGTCTTGACCTTCTTTCACATCTTTTTTAGCAACAACAGTCACGAATACCGTGGTATCGTCCATGCTTGCCATAACCGCAGCAGTTGCTTGACGTGCAATCGCGCCAGTTTCTAGAGTAACGGTATGTTGACCGTATTTAAATTGTTTAACAATTGGATTCACAATGTTTTCCTTCAAAATAATATTTAAAACAAAGCTTTATTTTCCAGATTGCGACTAGCAAAAGAAATCTTTTGTAAAAATAACCGCACTTCGAGTGAGTAAAATTGCTTTTGATAGCCGCACGCTAATGTAGAAAATAAAGCTTAAGCATTATACAGGGGTTTTTGTGTGATTGATAACTTTATTTCATTTAACCGACTTGTTATCATAGGATAACTTTTATCCACTATAAGGAAAATTCTATGATTATTAGCAGCTTAACCAGCCCAAATTTTAAAGTTGGTTTACCAAAAGTGATTGCTGAAGTATGTGATTATTTGAATACGTTAGATTTGAATGCGTTAGAAAATGGTCGCCATGATATTAACGATCAAATTTATATGAACGTAATGGAGCCAGAAACGGCAGAACCAAGCAGCAAAAAAGCAGAGTTACATCATGAATACTTAGATGTTCAGGTGTTAATCCGCGGAACGGAAAATATAGAAGTTGGCGCTAATTATCCTGATTTGTCTAAATATAAATCTTATAACGAAGCGGATGATTATCAACTTTGTGCAGATATTGATGATAAATTCACCGTCACAATGAAACCAAAAATGTTCGCTGTATTTTATCCTTACGAACCGCATAAGCCTTGCTGTGTAGTAAATGGAAAAACAGAAAAAATTAAAAAATTAGTCGTAAAAGTACCTGTTAAATTAATTTAGCTTTCGAAAAAAGTGAACTGCCCCCAAAACATGTCCAACTTTTTGGGGGCAGTTCACTTTTTATTATTTAATCACCGTAATTGACCATTTTGCATCATCAATTTGTTCGAAGTTTGTTACTTCATAACCTTCTTCAGCAGCCCAAGCGGGAATGGCTTCAGTGGCTTGTGTGCAGTCGAATTCAATTTCTAGGCCATCGCCTTTATTTAACTTAGCCATTGCTTCCTTGGCTTCAACGAGAGGAAAGGGGCAAACAAGGCCGAGTGTTGGTAATTTAACGATCATATAAACTCCTTATGATGCTTTTGCTAATTTTAAACGTTGTGGACGGATAATGGTGAAGTAGGCTGCCACCCAAGTGCCGAGAATCATCAATGGCAATGATACCCAGTCTTGCCAAGAGAAAAAGGCCGTTTCGACTAAACCGTTACCGATAGAACAGCCACCCGCAAGGGTTGCGCCAATGCCCATGAGAATACCGCCGAGTCCGCTGCGTAGAATCGTGGTGGCATCTGGTACACGGACACGAAATTCATTGCTTGCTTTTGCGCCGATGAATGATCCAATAAAAATCCCTAAGACTAAGAATACGCCCCAGTTAATAAATTTACCGTCGCCAGTAACGAGGAATTGCATGATATTGGCTGAGGGACCAGTGATCCCAAGTCCAAACTCACGACCCGTAGCGACACTAAGTGGCCAAGCGGCAAGTGCGATTAATCCGATTAATACGGCAGAGAAAAATGGGTGCCAGCATTTTTCAAATAATAAATGAGCAAGTCCCGTTTTCTTCGGTTTTAATGCTGCGACTTTTACGCTTGGTTTGCTGAGATGTTTGTACACATAGAAAGCTGTCACAAAAGTTAATAGCGCCACTAACCACCAAGGTGAAATACCGAATGTGTCGTAAATATTGCGTTGTTCAATATTGATACTGCGTAAGGTTTTATTGAATTCGCCTAATGGACCGGTGCGCATGATGGAGCTTAATAACATATAAGTGAATAATGCGACCCAACTGCCGACTAAGCCTTCTGCAGCACGGTACCATGTACCTGTTGCACAACCGCCAGAAAGAACAATGCCGATCCCAAATACAAAGGCACCGATAATCACGGCTAAAAAGGCAAAATTTCAGCTGGATCGACATTTAATATACCGATTTCTTTTAAGAGGAAGAAACCAATGGATTGCACGGTAATCGCCAATAAAAGGGCTACAAACATTTTTTTGTTTTTGGTGACATACATATCGCGAAATGCGCCAGTAATACAAAAGCGCCCACGCTGCATCACAAATCCGAGTAAAATTCCGCAAAGTAATCCGGTTAAAAGCATAAATATTCCCTCTCTTTTAGAACTAAGTAGGTCGGTATTTTCTAAAAAAAATAAGAAGGTAGCGCCAATAACTTTTAGCTAGAAAATATATTTTTTTGATATAAAAAAGTGCGGTTATAAATTTATACTTTTTTACCACACTGCTTTAGCAACGTAATAATTAACCCCACTCAAAAGAGCGGGGTTAATTGTTTTATATGCGCCAGAAATTTGGTTTATGTAGGAACGCGTTCTGCTACGAGCATTTGTAGTTTTCGTAAAATGACATTTAATACTACGCCATAGGCTGGGACGAACAAGATAATTCCTATAAATAATTTAAATAGATAATCTACAAAGCCGAGTTGTGCCCAGTGTTCAGCCATGAACGGATCTGCACTTTGATAGAAGGCGACACTGAAGAAAACAAACGTATCTGCCATTGAGCCAAATGTCATTGAGCTAGTTGGCGCCACCCACCATGTTTTTAACTGGCGTAAGCGGTTAAATACGATCACATCCAGTAATTGTCCTACAACGTAAGCGGCAAAGCTCGCAATAGCAATACGGAATACAAACAGATCGAAATGCGTTAATGATTCGAAACCTTGGAATTTGCTTTCAGAGAATAAAACAGATATGACGTAACTTACAATAAGTGCAGGAAACATCACTACGAAGATGATTTTTCTCGCATCTTCTGCACCGAAAATACGCACCGTTAAATCGGTAGCTAAAAAGATAAATGGGAATGTGAGCGTTCCCCAAGTGCTGTGGAAGGAAAAATCGTTTGCTACACCAAGTGCGGTTAATTTCAGCGTAATTTCAAAAGGGATTTGTACAAAGTAATTGCTCGCAGCAATGATGAATATGTGGAAAAAGCTGAGCCAGATGATTGCACGATGTTTTTGTTGATCATTAAAGATCGGAGAGTTTAATTTCATGTTGTACCTTTTTAGTTTAAATAAATCGGGGTTAGGGAACCCGAGGTTGAATATAGGGGGCTAGATAATACGCATATTTCAAAGAATTGCAAGATTCGATGTCATTTGAGTTTTATTTTATGAAAATTGACGAATGATTTTACAATCTTTATTCTATTTGCGTTTTTCATCAAATTTGAAAGGAGATAAAATGGAATTGCATGATATTCGCAATGAATATACTAAACGAGTGCTTTCACAAAATGATTGCTATGAAAATCCAATCTTGCAATTTGAACAGTGGCAGAAAGAGGCTATTCATGCTCAAGTTAATGAGCCAACTGCAATGAATATTGCGACTGTTGATGAACAAGGTCGCCCAAATAGCCGTATGGTTTTGCTAAAAGAAGTTAATGAGCAAGGTTTTGTCTTTTTTACGAATTATCTTAGCCGAAAAGGTAGCTGTATTGAGCGTAATCCTTATGTCGCGCTGACTTTCTTTTGGCCAGAATTGGAGCGCCAAGTGCGAATTGAAGGTAAGACGGTGAAAATCCCAGCGGAACAATCCGATAAATATTTTGCTACCCGACCTTACACCAGTCGTATAGGGGCTTGGGCAAGTGAGCAAAGCGCGGTGATTTCTAATTATAAATCTTTGTTAGCAAAAGCCGCATTAGTTGCTGCTAAACATCCGTTAAATGTGCCTCGACCAGATTATTGGGGGGGCTATTTAGTCGTGCCAGAAACCGTGGAATTTTGGCAAGGTCGCCCAAGCCGTTTACATGATCGCATTCGTTATCGCAAAGAAAGTGATAATTGGATTAGAGAAAGACTTTCTCCTTAATAAATTGAGCATAAAAATAACCGCACTTTAGTTATATTCCAAAAGTGCGGTTAATTTTTTACAAATTTTCGTGCTAGCGTTGTTTATTAATGCGTGCTAGTACTTGTCGTTGTACGGTTTGCACGTTTACGATCGTTTTCCGTTAAGAGTTTTTTACGGATACGGATCGATTCAGGTGTTACTTCCACTAACTCATCGTCATCGATAAATTCAATCGCTTGTTCAAGACTGAATTTTACAGGTGTCGTCAGCACAATCGCATCGTCTTTACCTGACGCACGCATATTGGTTAGTTTTTTACCTTGTAAGCAGTTCACGGTTAAGTCATTTGAACGGCTATGAATACCGATAATTTGACCTTCATAAACTTCTACGTTTGCATCAATCATTAACTTACCACGTTCTTGTAAGCCAAATAATGCATAACCCAGTGCTTTACCTGTTGCATTAGAAATCAACACACCATTTTTACGTTGACCGATATCTCCACCTTTGATTTCATCGTAGTGGCTAAAGCTTGAGTAAAGTAAGCCTGTACCAGAAGTCATGGTCATAAAGTCACCACGGAAGCCAATTAATCCGCGACTAGGAATAATGTATTCTAAGCGCACACGGCCTTTTCCATCTGGCAACATATCTCGAACTTCGCCTTTACGGATACCCAATGCTTCCATTACAGAACCTTGATGTTGTTCTTCCACATCGATAGTTACTTGTTCGTATGGCTCTTGTTTTTTACCGTCAATATCACGATAGATTACTTTAGGGCGAGAAACGGCAAGTTCATAACCTTCGCGACGCATATTTTCAATTAATACAGAAAGGTGTAATTCGCCACGACCAGAAACACGGAATTCATCTGGGTTTGGGGTTTCTTCTACGCGTAATGCCACGTTGTGAACCAATTCTTTATTTAAACGTTCAAGAATTTGACGAGATGTGACATATTTTCCTTCTTGCCCTGCAAACGGAGAGGTGTTTACACAGAAGAACATGGTGACTGTTGGTTCATCAACAGTTAATGATGGAAGCGCTTCAACTGCGTTGATATCACAAATCGTATCAGAAATATTTAATTCACCTAAACCAGTGATCGCCACGATATCGCCTGCGTAAGCAACATCTTCTTCATAACGTTGTAAACCAAGATGACCAAGTACTTGACCGATACGACCTTGACGAGTTTTTCCTTCACTATTGATGATGGTAACTGGTTGGTTTGGTTTAATCGAACCACGCTTAATACGACCAATGCCGATAACACCTACATAGTTGTTGTAGTCTAATTGTGAAATTTGCATTTGGAATGGCGCATCAAGTTCTACTTTTGGCGGTTCTACATGTTTCACAATAGCTTCAAATAACGGAGTCATATCTTCTGCTAATTCTTCGTGCTCAAGGCCTGCAACACCATTTAGCGCTGACGCATAGATAATAGGGAAGTCTAACTGTTCATCTGTTGCACCAAGATTTACGAATAAGTCAAATACTTGATCTACAACCCAGTCTGGGCGCGCACCAGGGCGGTCAACTTTATTAATTACGACGATAGGTTTTAAACCATGAGAGAACGCTTTTTGAGTCACGAAACGCGTTTGTGGCATCGGGCCATCAAACGCATCAACAACCAATAGAACAGAATCTACCATAGAAAGCACACGTTCAACTTCGCCACCGAAGTCTGCGTGCCCTGGTGTATCTACGATATTAATGCGGTAATCATTCCAGTTAATCGCGGTATTTTTTGCAAGAATTGTAATGCCACGTTCTTTTTCAAGATCGTTTGAGTCCATAACTCGTTCATCTACATCACCACGTGCAGATTCAAAAGTACCAGATTGTTGAAGAAGTTTATCTACTAGAGTGGTTTTACCATGGTCAACATGCGCAATGATTGCGATGTTACGGAGTTTTTTAATATCAATTTCGTTTTTCATTATCTAATGCTTCGAGTAGGGTGCAATTTTGCACGGTATATGATTTTATAGAAAAGGTGCAATTTACAGCACCTAATATAGGTTGTTGTCTTATGTTGAAGAAAACGGGACATTATACCTCAGATTTATTTACGTAGTCTCATTTTCTTTGCTTTAAAAGCGTGTTTTATATCATTAGGTAAACGTAATATATCCCAGATCAACCGAAAAATCAGATTTTGGTAAATTCTTGGTTTGAAATATATATCAATGTTTTTATACACTGACTCCGGCGGAATTAAAATATCTTGTGTGTAATTTTTCTTTTCTTCGGGAAGAAAAGTAATTGGGTTATTCAGTGGTGATAAAGGAAAGTAATTACATAGAGGACTTTCTGGCGAAATACAGTAAATATTTATACCATAACGTTTTTGTAAAAAATGAAGTGCACTCAAATCATATTCCATAGAATGGATATTGCTTTGACTCTTACTTTGTGAAAAGGAAGGTAACAATTTAATAATATTTTCTTTTTGGTGATGAAATGCGTAAGGATTCCCTTTTTCTTGATAAAAATCAATGCCTGTTAAATAAAGATCTTTATAACCCATTGCAGTTGCCACTGCACACATATAGACGCCTGATGTAATCCTCTTATTCTCATATAGTTCGTGATATTGTAAATGAGCATTAAAAGATTGTAGTTTTTTTTAATAGCTATGACCAAGATCGATTTGTGGTAGTAATTTTTCTAAACGCTGGATTTTCTTTAATTCTGAATCCCCTAAATTTAGAAAAGATGATAAAATAATATCAGCATATTCATATTCATTATTTTTAATTAATTGCATAAATGTATAGTATTGTTCAAAAATTACAGAACAATTAAAAAATACCTTTTTTATTTTCTTGCCAAGAAAATAATGATCTTCAAAATAAAATTGATTGCAACGGAAAACATCATAATCTTTAGGTAATAAACTATAGTTAATTGATTTTAAACTAGTTCCATTACCTGCAATAATGACAGACTTTGATTGATTGATTGATTGATTGGACATATTGTACCGTTCATTGAATAAAATATAACCTATTTTAGTACTAAAAAATAGCAGCCATTATACAGGCTTTCTGTGCTTTTTATTATAACGCCACAACAAATCTAATGAAAGTCAGATTTGATTAGATTATAATGCTTACTTAATTTTTTATATAGAAAGAGGATCTACTATGTCAAATGCCATTGCTTCCGTTTTTAAATTGATCGAAGAGAATGATATTAGGTTTGTATTGCTTCGTTTTACTGACATTAAAGGTAAAGAACATGGTGTTTCTATCCCAGTTAGTCTTGTTGATGAAGATATGTTTGAAGATGGCAAGATGTTTGATGGTTCCTCTGTAGAAGGATGGAAGACTATTAATAAAGCCGATATGTTGCTTATGCCAATAGCTGAAACGGCGGTTGTTGATCCATTCGCGCAAATTCCAACGCTTTCTATTCGTTGTAGTGTTTATGAACCAACGACAATGAAAAACTATGATCGCGATCCTCGCTCTATTGCAATTCGTGCAGAAAATTATATGCGTTCAACAGGTATTGCGGATCAAGCTTTTTTCGGCCCAGAGCTGGAATTCTTCTTATTTGATGATGTGCGTTTTAATGTATCAATGAACAAAGCGTCTTTTTCTATTGATGATATAGAAGCTGCTTGGAACACGAATAAAAAATATGAAGAAGGTAATAACGCCTATCGCCCATTGAAAAAAGGCGGATATTGTGCCGTTGCACCAATTGATAGTGCGCACGATATTCGTTCTGAAATGTGCTTGATTTTAGAAGAAATGGGATTAGTCATCGAAGCCCATCATCATGAAGTGGCTACTGCGGGACAAAACGAAATTGCGACTAAATTTAATACGCTAACTTTAAAAGCCGATGAAACTCAAATCTATAAATATGTGGTGCAAAACGTTGCATTAGAACATGGTAAAACAGCGTGTTTTATGCCAAAACCAATTACTGGCGATAATGGTTCGGGTATGCACTGTAATATGTCGTTAAGTAAAGACGGGAAAAATATTTTCCAAGGCGATAAATATGCAGGTCTTTCAGAAACCGCACTTTACTACATCGGCGGTATCATTAAGCACGCTAAAGCATTAAATGCATTTACTAATCCAAGTACGAATTCATACAAACGTTTAGTGCCGGGTTATGAAGCACCAGTATTGTTAGCTTATTCTGCAAGTAACCGTTCTGCCTCAATTCGTATCCCTGCTGTAACCAATCCGAAAGCGATTCGCGTAGAAGCGCGTTTCCCAGATCCCTTAGCAAACCCATACCTTGCATTTGCTGCATTATTAATGGCAGGTCTTGATGGTGTAGTAAACAAAATCCACCCAGGTGATGCAATGGATAAAAATCTTTATGATCTTCCACCAGAAGAATTAAAAGGTATTCCAGCAGTAGCAAGCTCGCTAGAAGATGCGTTGAATTCATTAGAAAAAGACTATGAATTCTTAACTCAAGGTGGTGTATTTGCTAAAGATTTTATTGATGCGTTTATCAGCATCAAACGTAAAGAAGTGGAGCGTTTAAATATGGCACCACATCCAGTTGAGTTTGAAATGTATTATGCGTAATCATAATTGATGAAATCATTTTTAAAAGTGCGGTAAAATTTACCGCACTTTTCGTTTGAAATTATTTATAACGAGACTTGGGTAAAAATGTCGAATACAAATAGAACAATTCTAGTTACTGGTGGAGCGGGTTTTATTGGTTCCGCGCTTGTTCGTTATCTTTTTGAAAAGACACATAATAAGATCGTCAATGTTGATAAGCTGACTTATGCAGGAAATTTAGCTTCACTTCAAACCGTAGAAAACCATCCACGTTATGCTTTTGTACAAGCAGATATTTGTGATACTAAAGCGTTGTCTTATATTTTTTCACAATATCAACCTGATTTCGTTATCCATCTTGCCGCTGAAAGCCACGTTGATCGTTCTATAAACGCTTCTTCGGAGTTTATACAAACTAACATTGTAGGCACTTACAGCCTACTTGAATCTACTCTAGACTACTGGCATCGTTTAGATAATCAAAAAAAATCTAGCTTCCGATTCTTACATATTTCCACCGATGAAGTTTATGGCGATTTAAAAAGCAACAAAGGTTTATTTACTGAAACATCAGCTTATAAACCTAGTAGCCCTTATTCTGCTTCAAAAGCGGCAAGCGATCATCTTGTGCAGGCTTGGTATAGAACATATGGGTTACCGACAATCATTATACATAGTTCAAATAATTATGGTCCGTATCAGTACCCTGAAAAATTAATTCCATTGATGATTTTAAATGCGATAGAGGAAAAAACACTGCCTATTTATGGCGATGGTTTACAAATTAGAGATTGGTTATTTGTTGAAGATCATATTACTGCATTATATAGCGTTTTGACGAAAGGAAATATTGGGGAAACGTATAATATTGGGGGAAATAATGAAAAGTCCAATATTGATGTAGTACGTTCCATTTGCTCTTTGGTGGAAGAATTTTTACCTAATAAACCAAAACATATTGATAAATATGAAGATTTGATTTGCTATGTCAACGATAGACCTGGTCATGATTTTCGTTATGCGCTTGATACAAGTAAAATCAATGATGAGTTAGGCTGGGTGCCTAAAGAGACTTTTGAATCTGGATTAAGAAAAACTGTAATTTGGTATCTGAACCATCAAGAATGGTGTCAAAGAGTTTTAAATAATTAACTATTTAAAAATAAAACTGGTATAGTTTTATTCCGCTATGGGCTTGTATTCGAGAAATAAAAATGGAAATTACATTATCAATAAACCAAGCCTCTGACGCTTGGGGAAAAAATGCTATTTTGAGCTTTGACTCTAATAAAGCTACGATTCATTTAAAAAATAATGAAAAAACTGACCGCACTTTAGTTCAACAAGCTGCTCGTAAATTGCGTGGGCAAGGGATTAAAGAAGTGGAGTTGGTCGGTGAAGAATGGGATTTGGAATTTTGTTGGGCGTTTTATCAAGGTTTTTATACCGCAAAACAAGATTACGGGATTGAGTTTCCTCATCTGGATCATGATTTACAAGATGAATTATTGGCGCGTATTGAATGTAGTGATTTTGTACGTGGAATTATTAATGAACCAGCACAAAGTTTAACGCCTGTGAAATTAGCGGAGCGTGCGGGTGAATTTATCTTAAATCAAGCTGATATTTATAATGAAAAAAGTGCAGTAAGTTTTAAGATTATTTCTGGTGAGGAACTTGAGCAACAAGGTTATCATGGAATTTGGACTGTGGGTAAAGGCTCTGCTAATTTGCCCGCTATGTTGCAACTTGATTTCAATCCAACGCAAGCTCCGAATGCGCCAGTGTTAGCTTGTTTAGTCGGTAAGGGGATTACTTTTGACAGTGGCGGCTACAGCATTAAACCAAGTGATGGTATGAGTACAATGCGAACCGATATGGGCGGGGCGGCATTATTAACAGGAGCTTTAGGTTTCGCTATTGCTCGTGGATTAAATGAACGCGTTAAACTGTATTTATGTTGCGCAGAAAATTTGGTAAGTAATAATGCCTTTAAACTTGGGGATATTATTACTTATAAAAATGGTGTGACAGCAGAAGTGCTGAATACTGACGCTGAAGGTCGTTTGGTGTTGGCTGATGGATTGATTGAAGCGGACAATCAAAATCCAGGTTTTATTATTGATTGTGCGACTTTAACTGGCGCAGCAAAAGTGGCTGTAGGAAACGACTATCATTCTGTATTATCTATGGATAATGAACTTGTGAAAAATCTTTTCCAATCAGCACAAGCAGAAAATGAACCTTTCTGGCGTTTACCATTTGAAGATTTTCATCGCTCACAAATTAATTCATCTTTTGCAGATATTGCTAATATTGGTTCGGTTCCTGTTGGGGCGGGGGCAAGTACTGCAACTGCATTTTTATCATATTTTGTAAAAAATTATCAACAAAATTGGTTGCATATTGATTGTTCCGCAACTTATCGTAAATCTGGTAGTGATTTATGGGCTGTTGGGGCAACTGGGATTGGTGTGCAAACTTTAGCAAATTTAATGTTATCAAAATCATTGAAGTAAGGAGATATGATGACAGAAAGAACTTTTTCGATTATTAAACCTGATGCGGTCAAGCGTAATCTAATTGGAGCGATCTTAGCTCGTTTTGAGCAAAATAGCTTTAAAATCATAGCCTCTAAAATGGTACGCTTAACGCGTGAGCAGGCTGAAGGCTTTTATGCAGAACATCAAGGCAAAGAATTTTTTGCTCCTTTAGTTGATTATATGATGTCTTCACCGATAGTGGTTTCTGTTCTTGAAAAAGAAAATGCAGTGAAAGATTACCGCACTTTGATTGGTACAACGAATCCAGAAACTGCAGCAGAAGGTACAATTCGTAAAGATTTTGCATTAAGTCAGCGTGAGAACTCGGTTCATGGTTCGGATAGTGTGGAAAGTGCAAATCGTGAAATTGCTTATTTCTTTACTGATTCTGAAATTTTTGAGCGTTGATTGATAGTAAAAAGCACCTAAACAACAGTTTAGGTGCTTTTGCATTTTAAATGCTTACAAAATTAGACCTTCTTAAGGTTTATAGATGAACTCAATTCCTTCATCATCTTCTTCGGTCCAATCATCATCCCAATCTTCGTCATCATCAAATTGATGCTCAGCTAGTTGTTCTTGATGATAATCTTCCCATTTGAATCTTACTTCTTCAGGTGCAATTTGTTGTGTTTCAGCTTCTCGTGGATTCGCTATGATAAAGTCCATAATATCACGACAAAGTGGTGGAACATTTTTCCCAGTTGCAGCTGAAATAAGGTAATAATCTTCTTCCCAACCCAATTGTTCAGTAATTTCTCGAGCCCGCTCTTCAGCTTCTTCATCGCTCATCGTATCAATTTTATTGAATACTAACCAACGTGGTTTTTCTGATAATTTTTCACTGTATTGGAAAAGTTCAGATTCAATAATAGCGACATTATCTGCCGGATTAGAGCCATCAATTGGAGCAATATCGACTAAATGAATAAGCACTCTACAACGTTCTAGATGTTTTAAAAAGCGAATTCCTAGCCCAGCACCATCTGCTGCGCCCTCAATTAATCCTGGAATATCAGCGACTACGAAACTATGTGAGTCGTCCACTTTCACAACACCGAGACTTGGTACTAAGGTAGTAAACGGATAATCTGCAACTTTTGGTTTGGCTGCTGAAACGGCACGAATAAAAGTGGATTTACCCGCATTAGGTAAACCGAGCATTCCCACATCAGCAAGTAGCATTAATTCCAATAATAAATCTCGTTTTTCGCCCGGTGTTCCCATTGTTTTTTGACGCGGTGCACGGTTTACCGATGATTTGAAACGGGTATTCCCTAAACCGTGATAACCACCTTTGGCTACCAACATTTTTTGACCGTGTTGGGTTAAATCTCCCAAGGTTTCTTTGGTGTCGTTATCAATAGCGCGAGTTCCTACGGGAACAGGTAAAATAATATCTTTACCGCGACGTCCTGTACAATCTGAACTCCGTCCATTCTCTCCGCGCTCTGCGGCAAAGCGTTTATTAAAACGGTAATCGATTAAGGTATTGAGGTTTTCATCGGCTTGTAAATATACATCGCCACCATCGCCACCATCGCCACCATCAGGGCCGCCTTTTGGAATAAATTTTTCTCGACGGAAACTTACGCAACCGTTGCCACCATCCCCAGCCTCAATTCGAATAAGGGATTCATCAATAAATTTCATTAAAACTTCTCCAAAATAAACCGCACTTTAATGATTTTTATGCGGTAATAATTTATGTCCAATCGCAGATAAAATTGCCCCGCACACTACAACAAATGCGCCAATATAGCTAATATTATTCAATTCTGGTGCCGCAAAATCTGCTGGGCTAACATAATGCGCAATATGAGAAAATAGGATCGTGAAGAGAGGTACAAGTGTGATAACAACACTGACTTTTGATACATCCCAACGATTAAGTGCTTCCGCATAAGAGCCGTATCCGATTAAGGTATTTAAACAGCAGTAAATAAAACAAATCAGAGCTAACGGTGTGAGTTTTTGTACTTGCGAGAATTCAGCCATCGGCATAAAGGCTATGGCACAACCTAAATACATCATTAGCAAGATTTGTTGTGAATTAAACTTATGCAACATTAATTTTTGCGCCATTCCATAAGCGACCCAAATAAGGGATCCTGCTACGCTTAAGATGACACCTGTTGAATACTGATTGAGTCCGGTAAATACATCAAAACGATCATTAAAAAATAAACCTAGACCAATTAACAATAAGAAAAGTCCAATCTTTTGGTGCAGCCCCAATTTTTCTTTGAAGATCAGTACACCACAGATGAGCATTCCAAAAGAGGATAAATGAATAAAAATTTGTGCAACTGAAGGTTCAATATAATTCAGCGAACTACTAAATAATAGAAAATTGCCGGTAAGACCAATTACTCCAATAAGAGCAAGCCAAGCATATTGACCGACTTTCATTGGTTCAGGTAATTTCTTTTTATAAGCAAGTAGAGCTAATAATGAGATTGCGGCTACAATAAAACGATACCATACGATAGTTTGCGCATTCATTACAGATAAAACTTGTTTTAGGGCGATAGGTAATGATCCCCAAGCCATAGCGGTAATAAGCGCAAAAGTAAAGCCTAATAAAGGTTGTTGTTTCATTGCTTGCTCGCTTATGTGAAATTAAAAGAGACAAAACGCCCCACAAAATTGTAGGGCGTTTCAATCGAATAGATTTTAAATTATTCAGTAACAATACTTACGTATTTACGGCTTTTCTCGCCTTTTACTTCAAATTTAACTTTACCATCTGCAGTTGCGAATAAGGTGTGGTCTTTACCCATACCTACGTTGCTACCCGCGTGGAACTTAGTACCACGTTGACGAACAATGATGCTACCTGCTAATACAGACTCGCCACCGAAACGTTTAACACCAAGGCGTTTAGCTTCAGAATCGCGACCGTTACGAGTTGAACCACCAGCTTTTTTAGTTGCCATCTACTTGATCTCCTCTGAAATTATGCTTGAATCCCAGTGATTTTCACTTCTGTGAACCACTGACGATGACCTTGTTGTTTACGGCTGTGTTTGCGACGACGGAATTTAACGATTTTAACTTTCTCGCCACGACCTTGTGCAACTACTTCAGCCACTACTTTTGCGCCAGCAACTACTGGTGCACCGATTTTAACATCTTCACCATTAACGACCATCAACACAGAATCGAACTCAACTGTTGCGCCAGTTGCAAGTTCAAGTTTTTCTAAACGAACAACTTGACCTTCGCTCACACGGTGTTGTTTACCGCCACTTTGGAAAACTGCGTACATAAATACTCCGCTTAATTGTGTTTCCCTGCTCTTTAGCAGTCCACACTTAAAAATTCATATAAATAGGTCGCAAATTCTACGGAAAAATCCTACCTATGGCAAGAATTTATTTACAATAAAATAAAAAAATTCCCTTCATTTGCGGATTGATTTCAGAAAGTCTGAAAATTCGGGTAAAATGCACCGCACTTTTGACTAATAATTGATGAAAAAATGAAGAAACAAGATCTTATGAGCATAGACGAGATCCAGAAACTTGCAGATCCCGACATGCAAAAAGTTAATCAAAATATTCTTGCTCAGCTTAATTCAGATGTTCCATTAATAGGACAGTTAGGTTTTTATATTGTTCAAGGCGGTGGTAAGCGGATCCGTCCATTGATCGCAGTTCTTGCAGCTCGATCTTTAGGGTTTGAAGGGGCTAATTCAATTACTTGTGCTACTTTTGTTGAATTTATTCATACTGCCTCTTTACTACATGATGATGTGGTGGATGAGTCCGATATGCGTCGTGGGCGCGCTACGGCGAATTCAGAATTTGGGAATGCTGCCAGTGTACTTGTAGGAGACTTTATTTATACCCGTGCATTTCAATTAGTTGCACAATTAGAGTCATTGAAGATTTTGGGAATTATGGCCGATGCGACTAACGTTTTAGCGGAAGGTGAAGTTCAGCAACTAATGAATGTTAATGATCCTGAAACAAGCGAAGCTAATTATATGCGTGTAATTTATAGTAAAACTGCTCGTTTGTTTGAAGTGGCGGGGCAGGCTGCGGCAATTGTCGCGGGTGGAACAGAAGTTCAGGAAAAGGCTTTACAAGATTATGGGCGTTATCTTGGAACTGCATTTCAGCTCGTGGATGATGTATTGGATTATAGTGCAAATGCGCAAGTTCTAGGTAAAAATGTAGGCGATGATTTAGCTGAAGGAAAACCAACTCTTCCTCTGCTACACGCTATGCGTCATGGTAATGCTCAACAGGCAGCTTTAATTCGTGAAGCGATTGAGCAAGGCGGTAAACGTGAAGCTATTGATGAAGTATTAGCTATTATGGCTGAGCATAAGTCTTTAGATTATGCGATGAATCGCGCAAAAGAAGAAGCTCAAAAAGCAGTAGACGCAATTGCAATGTTGCCAGAGAGTGATTATAAGAAGGCGTTGATTTCTTTGGCTTATTTGTCTGTGGATAGAAATTATTAGTCCTTAATTTAGCTTATATACTTGATACCCATTAATTTTAATTAAACTTTATGAATACAGAACTTCAATCTAAACCCGAGCAAAGTGCAGTTAATTTTCAAGGCAAAACTCGTAAACAAAAGGTACGCAAAGATCCGAATGCACCTTTTATTCGTGAAAAACTTGAGTTGCCAGATGGACATAATAAACTCCTTTTACATTCATGCTGTGCACCTTGCTCGGGTGAAGTGATGGAAGCAATCCTTGCATCTGGTATTGAATTTACGATTTATTTTTACAATCCAAACATTCATCCACTCAAAGAATATTTAATTCGTAAAGAAGAAAATATTCGTTTTGCCCAAAAATTTGGCATTCCATTTATTGATGCAGATTACGATCGTCAAAATTGGTTTGATCGTGCAAAAGGAATGGAATGGGAGCCAGAGAGGGGAATTCGTTGCACTATGTGTTTTGATATGCGTTTTGAAAAAGCTGCTGAATATGCTCATGAACATGGTTTCCCTGTATTTACTAGTTGTCTTGGTATTTCTCGCTGGAAGGATATGAATCAAATCAATGGCTGTGGGCATCGTGCTGCGGAAAAATATGATGATGTTATTTATTGGGATTATAACTGGCGAAAAGAAGGTGGCTCGCAACGTATGATTGAAATTAGTAAGCGTGAGCGGTTTTATCAACAGGAATATTGCGGTTGTGTATATTCTTTACGTGATAGTAATAAATGGCGAGAAGAGACTGGTCGTCAAAAAATTGAAATCGGAAAATTGTGTTATAGTGCTGATTAATATGATGAATGCAAAAAAGGCTTGGAATTCCAAGCCTTTTCTTTGCGAAATTATTCGCCCAAACGCTCTTTAATACGAGCAGATTTACCTGAACGTTCACGTAAGTAGTAAAGTTTAGCTTTACGTACTGCACCTTTACGTTTAACTGCGATAGAATCTACAGCTGGAGAGTGAGTTTGGAATACACGCTCAACGCCTACGCCGTTAGATACTTTACGTAAAGTAAATGCTGAGTGCAAGCCACGGTTACGAATTGCAATAACTACGCCTTCGAATGCTTGCAAACGACGTTTGCTACCTTCAACTACCCATACTTTAACTTCTAAAGTATCACCTGGGCGGAAGCTAGGTACGTTTTGTTTTAATTGTTCTTGTTCAAGTTGTTTGATAATGTTAGACATTGTTTGATCCTTTATTGATCCTAGATGTAACTGAAACTAACTGTTATGCTCGGCTTGCGCCTCTTTTAACAGTTTACGTTGTTCGTCAGTCAGAGCTAGGCCTTCTAAGAGCTCAGGGCGTCGGAGCCACGTTCTTTGTAGCGATTGTTTTAATCGCCATTTTCGAATTTCTTCGTGATGTCCAGACATCAGCACAGGTGGTACAGTTAATCCTTCTAACACTTCCGGTCTGGTGTAATGCGGGCAATCTAATAAACCACCTGCAAAAGAATCTTCTTCTGCAGAGGCTTGTTTACCTAATACACCAGGAATAAAACGCGCAACAGCATCAATTAATGTCATTGCCGGCAATTCCCCACCGGTCAGAACGTAATCGCCGATTGACCATTCTTCATCAATTTCAGTTTGAATCAATCGCTCATCAATACCTTCATAACGTCCACATATCAAAATCAATTTCTGATTTTGAGCAAGTTCGGTTACACCGCCTTGATCGAGTTTACGTCCTTGTGGTGAAAGGTAAATCACCTTTGAGCCTTCTCCTGCCGCTGCTTTCGCAGCATGAATCGCATCCCGTAAAGGTTGCACCATCATCAGCATTCCTGGACCACCACCATAAGGACGGTCATCCACGGTTTTATGCTTGTCGAATGTAAAATCTCTTGGATTCCAATATTCCACTTGCAGAAGATTATGTTTTACGGCTCTTCCTGTAACCCCAAATTCCGTAATAGCTTTAAACATTTCGGGGAATAATGAAATCACCCCTATCCACATAAAAAGCCTACTACATTACGTTTGTGCATACTTGAGATTAGAAACCAGCGTCCCAATCCACTTCAATAGTTTTCGTGGTGAGATCGACTCTTTTAACTACTTGTTCATACAAGAACGGAATTAACCGCTCTTGTTTTCCAAAAGCATCTTTCGTATTGGCTTTAACCACTAACACATCATTAGAACCCGTTTCCATCATCTCTGTCACCGTTCCCATTGTATAACCTTCTAGGTTTACGACTGAGCAACCAATTAAATCGTGCCAGTAATAATCGCCTTCTTCCAGTTCTGGGAAAACAGATAAATCCACACCAATTTCAACATTTGCTAAAATTTGTGCGGCTTCACGACCATCAACGCCTTTTAATTTTACGATGATTTCGTGATTATGATGACGCCAATTTTCTAATTCTGTTGGCTGCCACTCACCTTTGATTTTTAAAAACCAAGGTTGATATTCAAAAATGCTTTCAGCTTGTTCTGTTGATGAATAAATACGTAACCACCCACGAATACCGTAGGTTGAGCCTAATTTGCCCACAACTTCAATACGTTGTTGTTCCATATTTCTCACCTATCTTAGTTTAAGAACTAAATTAAAAAGCAAAATTATGCTGCTTTTTGTGCTTCTTTTACCAAGCTCGCAACACGATCAGAAAGTGATGCACCTTGACCAACCCAGTGGTTAACACGGTCTAGGTCGATACGAACACGTTCTGCGTTACCTTGTGCGATTGGGTTAAAGAAACCTACACGCTCAATGAAACGACCGTCACGTGGTGAACGGCTGTCAGCTACTACGATTTGATAAAATGGGCGTTTTTTAGCTCCGCCACGAGATAAACGAATGGTTACCATAACCTTCCTCTAAATGTTTAATTACTAAAAGAATATTCCTAAACTCGAAAGCGATTTAAGAATATAGCTTACTTTTTTCTCTGTATATATAGACAAAAAGCCTGCGAATTTTATACTTTTTGAGCAAAATTGCAAGTTTTGGATGAGCATTCTAATAAGTACGTTATTTTCTCTTGAAAAGGTAAACATTATCATTCACATGCAATTTTGTTTTACGTATAATCTAAGAAACTCTCAAATAGTTTTAGGTCAAGTTTACGCGTTAAGCGGTATTTTATATTGATAAAATATCAGTTAAATGAGGTTTATTATGAAAATCGGTTTTCATTCTGTGTTACTTGGATTAGCGTCATGTATTGGCATTCAACAGTCTGTGATAGCGAGTCCCCCTCCGTCTTCTCAACAATCAGTATCTACTGAGTCTGCTGAGGCTTTAAAACAACAATTTTCAATTGCTTTAGCCAAACAAGAAAAACAACAAGTTTCGATTTTACAGAAAAAACTCACCGCACTTTTTTCTTTACCTCCCCAATTTCTTGATAATCAGATCCAAATAAGTGAAAAAATCCTCACTCGTATTTTTAAAACAGATAAAAATCTCACCCCTAAATTTCTTGATTATTTATACTTTGAACCGATAAATACTGGCGATGCAAATTTAATTCAGGAAATGAAGAAAAACTTACTGGTGTCTTTTTTAGCGAATGAGCAGGCAAAAATTTATATTCGTCAAACAGATAATTCGGAGCAATTTGTTCAGGCTTTACTAGAAAGGGGAGCAAAAGCAGATCAAATCATATTATTGTCTTTGGACGCTAAAGACATATTTCAAAAGATTATTGAACAGATACGTCAAGATTTTCCTAATCAAACAACTTTTTCTATTACTGAGAATCGAGTGAGTTTGATAACCCCTTCTTCAGAAATTAAGCCTCGCCTCGCTCTAGCTAATATGATGTTTGCTCGCCAATTTAAAGGGGTGGAGGTTGATGATTTTTCATATTTAGATCAAGCACGTGAAAATCTTCAACACAATAACTATGCTATTCGTTATAAGACTTTCCAAGCAATGCTTGAAGGCTTAAATTAATCCGTTTACTCATAAGGAGCCATTATGTTTTTATCTAAAAAATCAGTTACCTTTGCAGTTAGTGCGTTAGCAATGCTTTGCTCTGGCGGAACCTTTGCTAAAGAAGCGCCGCAAGCACATAAAGCTGTGGAGTTAAGTATCTTACATATTAACGACCACCATTCTTACTTGGAACCGCACGAAGCGAGAATTAATTTAAATGGTCAACAAACAAAGGTTGATATTGGCGGTTTTTCTGCTGTGAATGGGAAACTTTATGAGTTACGTAAAAAGTATAAAAATCCATTAGTGCTACATGCAGGTGATGCGATTACTGGTACGCTGTATTTCACCCTTTTTGGTGGTTCTGCTGACGCAGCTGTCATGAATGCTGGTAATTTCCATTATTTTACTTTGGGTAACCATGAATTTGATGCGGGTAATGAAGGTTTATTAAAACTACTCGAGCCATTAAAAATCCCAGTACTTTCAGCCAATGTTATTCCTGATAAAAATTCAATTTTATATAACAAATGGAAACCTTACGATATTTTCACTGTGGATGGAGAAAAAATTGCTATTATCGGTTTAGATACCGTGAATAAAACGGTTAATTCCTCTTCACCAGGTAAAGATGTGAAGTTCTATGATGAAATTGCTACCGCACAAATTATGGCAAATGCGCTAAAACAACAAGGTATTAATAAAATCATCTTACTTTCACATGCAGGAAGTGAAAAAAATATCGAAATTGCTCAAAAAGTAAATGATATTGATGTGATCGTTACTGGTGATTCACATTATTTATACGGAAACGATGAATTACGTGGTTTAAAACTTCCAGTAATCTATGAATATCCGCTTGAATTTAAAAATCCGAATGGCGAACCAGTATTTGTAATGGAAGGTTGGGCTTATTCTGCTGTTGTGGGTGACTTAGGTGTTAAATTCAGTCCTGAAGGTATTGCGTCTATTACTCGTAAAATTCCTCACGTGTTAATGAGTTCTCATAAACTTCAAGTGAAAAATGCGGAAGGTAAATGGACTGAATTAACAGGAGATGAACGTAAAAAAGCGCTTGATACTTTAAAATCAATGAAGAGTATTTCACTTGATGATCATGATGCAAAAACAGACATGCTTATTTCAAAATATAAAAGTGAAAAAGATCGTTTAGCACAAGAAATTGTTGGCGTCATCACTGGTTCTGCAATGCCAGGTGGTTCAGCAAACCGTATCCCAAATAAAGCAGGCTCAAATCCAGAAGGTTCTATTGCCACACGCTTTATTGCAGAAACAATGTATAACGAACTCAAAACAGTGGATTTAACGATTCAAAATGCAGGCGGTGTGCGTGCGGATATTTTACCGGGCAATGTAACCTTTAATGATGCTTATACTTTCTTGCCTTTCGGGAATACCTTATATACCTATAAAATGGAAGGTTCGTTAGTGAAACAAGTGCTTGAAGATGCGATGCAATTTGCTTTAGTTGATGGCTCTACAGGGGCATTCCCTTATGGCGCAGGCATTCGTTACGAAGCGAATGAAACACCAAATGCAGAAGGTAAACGTTTAGTCAGTGTGGAAGTCTTGAATAAACAAACCCAACAATGGGAACCAATTGATGATAATAAACGTTATCTCGTTGGTACTAATGCTTATGTAGCTAGCGGTAAAGATGGTTACAAAACTTTTGGTAAATTATTTAATGATCCGAAATATGAAGGTGTTGATACTTACTTGCCTGATGCAGAAAGCTTCATTAAATTTATGAAAAAACACCCGCACTTTGAGGCTTACACTTCATCAAATGTAAAATTTAATGCTTCAACTGATGCGTTACCTAAAAAATAAAATTGAAAAATAGACTAAAAATAGCGCGTACTTAACGCGCTATTTTTGTTATGAGTTTGCTGCTTTAAGATGTCATAGATGATTGAGAATCTTGATTATTCCACACCTGAATGGTGTCTCGTGGAAAATAAATTCCCTAGAAAGGTTGAAAAATAGGGTGGTTTATTGCGATAATCTAAGCCATTTTTGGGGAGATCTTTCAAGTAGTCAAATTTGTTTTAGACTGTGTATTTTTGTTGGAAAGATCAAATTTTTATTTCACCTTTAATTTAATTAGAAAAGAACAATGGCAGAAAAACGTAATATTTTTTTAGTGGGACCAATGGGTGCAGGTAAAAGCACTATCGGTCGTCAATTAGCACAACAGCTTAATATGGATTTTATTGATTCCGATGCTGTGATTGAAGAGCGTACGGGCGCGGACATTAGCTGGATTTTTGATTTGGAAGGTGAAGAAGGCTTCCGTAAGCGTGAAGAACGCATTATTAATGAGCTTACTCAAATGCAAGGCATTGTGCTTTCAACTGGTGGTGGCGCGGTGCTTTCTAAAGAAAGTCGTAATTATCTATCTGCACGTGGCATTGTGATTTATTTGGAAACAACGGTGGAAAAACAATTCCAACGTACTCAACGTGATAAAAAACGTCCATTGCTCCAAGATGCAGAGAATCCTCGTCAAGTATTGGAAGATTTAGCAAAAATTCGCAATCCGCTTTATGAAGAAATTGCGGACATCACTTTGCCAACCGATGAGCAAAATGCCAAAGTAATGGTAAATCAAATTGTTGATTTAATTGATAATATGAATGGATTGAATGGTGCACTTTAAACACACCTAAGGATAAATTATGCTGTGCGTTAACGTCGAATTGCAAGAGCGTCGCTATCCTATTTTAATTGGTAGCGGATTGTTACAAGATGAACGTAGTTACCCGATTAAACGTGGGGTTCGCGTGATGATTGTAACGAATCCCACGGTCGCACAGTTTTATCTTGATACAGTCATCTATGCGTTAGAAAAACGTGGTTGCATGGTCGATTATGTTTTATTGCCAGATGGTGAAAAATACAAAACGCTTGAATCTTTAAACTTAATTTTCACCGCACTTTTGCAAGGTAATCATGGACGAGATACCACGATTATTGCATTGGGCGGCGGTGTAATTGGCGATGTTGCTGGATTTGCTGCGGCAAGTTATCAGCGCGGCGTCCGTTTAATTCAAATTCCAACCACATTGCTTTCACAAGTGGATTCTTCAGTGGGCGGTAAAACGGCGATTAATCATGAATTAGGCAAAAATATGATTGGCGCATTCTATCAGCCATCAATGGTTATTATTGATACGCTGACGCTTAATACGCTTCCTAAACGTGAAGTAAACGCGGGTCTTGCCGAAGTTATCAAATATGGTGCCATTTTAGATTACGAATTTTTTGAATGGCTAGAACAACATATTGATGAACTCGTCGCTTTGCATCTTGAAGCGCTTCAACATTGTATTTCTCGTTGTTGCCAAATTAAAGCGGATATGGTTGCGAGAGATGAAACAGAAAAAGGCGATCGTGCATTGCTTAATCTTGGACATACTTTTGGGCATGCCATTGAGACTCACTTAGGTTATGGAAACTGGCTTCATGGCGAAGCTGTTGCGACGGGAATGATGATGGCAGCAGCGCTTTCGGAAGAACTTGGTGATATTTCTATTGCAGATGTGTCTCGCCTTGAAAAATTACTTGCTCGTGCCAATTTGCCCACCGTATCACCGGATACGATGCAGCCTGAGGACTATTTACCGCATATGATGCGTGATAAAAAAGTTCTATCGGGTAAATTGCGTCTGGTGCTACTCAAATCTCTAGGCCAAGCTTATGTGGCGAATGATGCTGATCATACCCTCGTGTTAAACGCAATTCGTCGTTGTACTCAAACGGATTAAGATGTTACGTCCGAAAAAACAATCTTTAAAACCTAAGTTAAAACACCGTCCATTTTTAAAATGGGTGGGGGGGAAATTTCGCTTAACGGACGACATAAATAAAGCCTTTCCAAACAAAAAAAACTGCTTAATTGAGCCATTTGTGGGCGCTGGAGCAGTATTTCTTAATTCTAATTTTGAACGCTATATTTTGGCTGATATCAATCCAGATTTAATAAATCTATTCAATATTGTTAAAGAAAATGTAGATGGTTATATTGAAGCTTGTAAGCCGATTTTCTTCGCTGATGATGCCAATACACCCGATTATTACTATGCTAAACGTCGCCAATTCAATGCATCAACAGATCCTTTCGAACGTTCGATTATTTTTTTGTATTTGAACCGTTTTGGTTTTAACGGATTATGCCGTTATAACAGCAAGAATGAATTTAATGTGCCTTTTGGGGCTTACAAAACCCATTATTTTCCAGAAGATGAATTACGTTATTTTGCGCATAAAGCGCAAAGTGCGGTGTTTTTATGCTGTGATTTTCAAAAAACTTTTGAATTTGCCGATAAGTATTCGGTGATTTATTGCGATCCGCCTTATGCTCCGCTACAACAGGATACTAATTTTACTGGTTATGCGGGCAATGAGTTTGGTCTGATGCAGCAACGTGCTTTGGCAGATTTAGCGAAATCTATACAAAAAGAAAAACAAATCCCGATATTGATTTCTAATCACGATACTAAATTTACGCGTGAAATTTACAACGGTGCTAAATTTAAACGGGTAAAAGTTCAACGTTCTATTAGTCAAAATTCAGAAAAACGCGTAAAGGTGAAAGAATTGATTGCGATATTTGGTGCTCGTAAATAATAAAAATAAACCGCACTTTTGTTAGTGTTCGATTAGATTACCGTTTTTCTTTAAATCATCCAGCGTATTAAAATTCTCGAAGTTGCCTTCTTCTTTTGTAAACTTTACTGAAATCCCGCCATTTTCGTTCATAAACTGTAAAAGGCGTCGTTCACCCGATGCTAAATAGTGTCGCAATTTTTCTTTTAGCTGAACGGACATTAAACAAAAAACGGGATGTTCACGTTCCTCATCGCAAGCATACGCAATTAAAGTGCGGTCATTTTTAACCGCGCTTTTGAGTTTATCTAAAAGATTCGTAGGGAAAAAAGGCGTATCACAAGGTGTAAAAAGGATAAAGTCACTTTTTGTCTTTTCTAGGGCTGTTAGCATGCCACTCAATGGCCCTTGAAAATTGGGCAGTTCATCGGAAAAAACAGGAAAGCCAAATTTTGCATATTCTGTTTGATTTCGGTTAGCGTTAATCGAAATATCATGAACTTGTCGTTGCAATCGATGAATAACATGTTGAATTAAAGATTGTTTACCTAAAATCTGTAATCCTTTATCTTGCCCGCCCATTCTGCGTGCTTTGCCACCAGCCAAAATTACCGCGCTTATTGTAATTGTCATATTTTAATCTATCGTTATTTCAAGTATCATTTGCCTATTTTTTACGATTAAAAAGGAAATAGCAATGAAATGTAAGCGTTTAAATGAAGTTTTGGAACTTTTACAGCCTTATTGGTCTAAAGACCCGGATTTGAGCTTAATGGAAATTTTGCAAAAAATTGCCAATGAATCAGGTTTCCAAAAGCCATTAAATGAATTAACTGATGAAGTGATTATTTATCAGTTAAAAATGGATGGTACCGATAAACATGAGCCAATTCCCGGTCTCAAAAAAGATTACGAAGAAGATTTTAAAACCGCATTGCTCCGTGCTCGCGGTATCATTAAATAAGAAGGAAAGCAAATGAAAAAAGTATTACTTGCGTTAGGTTTAGGTATCAGCACGCTTATGTCTGTAAATAGTTTTGCCGCAGATTTACAAGAAGGCAAACAATATGTTCAAGTGAGTCAACAGGCTTCACAGCAAAAAGAAGTGATTGAGTTTTTCTCATTCTATTGCCCGCATTGTTATGCCTTTGAAATGGAATACAAAATTCCACAACAAGTCGCAGATGCTTTACCACAAGACGTGAAATTTAAACAATATCATGTGAATTTCTTAGGTCGCCAGTCTGAAAATTTAACGCGAGCTTGGGCGTTAGCAATGGCATTAGGTGCTGAAAGTAAAGTAAAGGCACCATTATTTGAAGCGGCTCAAAAGGATGCCTTGAAATCAATGGATGATATTCGAGCTATTTTCTTATCTAATGGTGTAACCGCGGAGCAATTTGATGGAGGCATTAATAGTTTTGCAGTGAATGGTTTGGTCAATAAACAAGTAAATGCCTCAGAACAATTTAAAGTGCGTGGCGTACCTGATTTTTATGTAAATGGAAAATTCCGCGTAAACCCTGAAGGTTTAAATTACGATGATTTCGTGAAAGATTATGTGCAAACTGTAAAAGGTTTATTGCAAAAATAATGAAAAATTGGTTTAATGCCTGCCCTATTTTGTAAATATTAATGAAAGAAGAGAGAATATTATGGCTGTAAGTTTTAGCGTAACGCGTCGTTTCTTTGACGACAAAAACTACCCACGTGGTTTTTCCCGTCATGGTGATTACACAATCAAAGAATCACAGGTGCTTGAGCAATATGGCCAAGCGTTCAAAGCATTAGACTTAGGGGAACGTGAGCCAGCGACTAAAGAAGAAAAAGATTTCGTCGCTTTTTGCCGTGGTGAGCGCACAGCAGAGACTTTCTTTGAAAAAACTTGGAATAAATATCGTACTCGTATTAATACTAAAAAACGTGTTTACACCTTATCTGGTGATGTGAGTGAAGCTGCCTCTGGCGGTGAAGATTATTCCGGCGAATAAGATACGTTGAACAAGGCAGGCGGAAGTCTGCCTTTTGTTTTTGAATAGCTTGTGAAATCACGCGTAATTCACGGCTGATAACTTTATTCTCCTATCTTTGTATGAACGATTCATCTTCATACGCCCTATGAATACTAATTTCTATGCAATTACCGATTTCTCAATACAACGAACTGCTACAAAAAAAACTTGAAAAATTAACCGCACTTTTGCGCCCTTTCAATGCGCCTGATATTCAAGCTTTTGACTCTCCAACAAGTCATTATCGCATGCGTGCGGAGTTTCGTATTTGGCACGATCAAGATGATTTTTACCATATTATGTTTGATCAGGCGACACTACAGCGTTATCGTGTGGATGAGTTTCCAATCGCCAGCACGCTGGTTAATCGTATGATGCAAACCTTATTACCTTTGTTAAAACAACAAGAGGTGCTACACAAAAAATTATTCCAAATCGATTACCTTAGCACCTTGAGTAATAAGATTATTGTGAGCTTGCTTTATCATAAAACACTCACTGAAGAATGGGAAAGTGCGGCTAAAAATCTGAAAGATTTACTCGAAAAGCAAGATTTTGATGTGCAAATAATCGGACGTGCAAGTAAACAAAAAATTTGTTTTGAGCAAGATTATGTGGATGAGGTTTTACATGTGAATGGTAGAAATTATGTCTATCGCCAAGTCGAGAATAGTTTTACCCAGCCAAACGCAACGGTAAACTGCAAAATGCTTGAATGGGCAATTGATTGTACCCAAAATAGTGAAGGTGATTTATTAGAACTTTACTGTGGTAATGGTAATTTTTCTATCGCACTTGCACAAAATTTCCGTAAGGTATTGGTAACCGAAATCGCGAAACCTTCTGTAGCTGCCGCACAATTTAATATTGCTGAAAATAAAGTTGATAATTTACAAATTATCCGTATGTCGGCAGAGGAATTTACGCAGGCAATGAATGGGGTTCGAGCCTTTAACCGTTTGAAAGGGATTGATTTAAAATCTTACGAATGCAATACCATTTTTGTCGATCCACCTCGAGCTGGGCTTGATCCTGATACAGTGAAACTTGTACAAAATTACGATCGCATTTTGTATATTTCCTGTAATCCACATACGCTGTGCGATAATCTTGTTGAACTTTCAAAAACGCACCGCATTGAAAAAGCTGCGTTATTTGACCAATTCCCTTACACTGACCACATGGAAAGCGGCGTATGGCTCATTCGCAAGTAGGTATTCAACTAATTTCTGAATCTCCAGAAAAAACATTAGCAGAATTGACTGCACTTTGTGCTGAACACAACATTATTCATGATGAACAAAGCCCATTTGCGCTTGTTCAAACCGATGAACGTTTAGAACTTCGTAAACTAGACGAACCTAAACTCGGGGCAGTTTATGTTGATTTTGTAGGAGGCACAATGACTCACCGTCGTAAATTTGGTGGTGGTCGTGGTGAAGCTGTAGCGAAAGCGGTAGGGATTAAAGGTTCGGAATTGCCAACGGTTATTGATGCCACAGCTGGTCTAGGACGAGATGCCTTTGTGCTAGCCTCGATTGGCTGCCAAGTTCGGTTAGTGGAACGCCATCCTGTCGTTTTTTTACTTCTACAAGATGGTTTAAATCGTGCTTATCAAGATGAGGAAATCGGCGAGATGTTGCAACAAAATTTGCGCTTGCTGAATGTTCATCATATGAATGAACTTGATCCTAATAGCGATTATGCCGATGTGGTTTATCTCGATCCAATGTATCCGTATAAACAAAAATCTGCGTTAGTAAAAAAAGAAATGCGCGTATTTCAGCATTTAGTTGGAGCAGATTTAGATGCCGATGAATTGCTTTTACCTGCACTCCAATTAGCTAAAAAACGTGTGGTCGTGAAGCGTCCTGACTATGCAGAATTTCTTGGTGGAAAACAACCTCACTTTAGCCGTGAAACGAAAAATCATCGCTTTGATATTTATATGGGAGCATCCCAATGCTAAGAGAAAGTGCCGTTGTTATTAGCTATGAAAATGGCATTGCCAAAGTGAAATGCCAATCCCAAAGTGCCTGTGGCCAATGCGCAGCTAAAAACAGTTGTGGAACATCAAGCCTTTCCGAATTAAATGGTAAACGTGGCGAGCATATTTTTAATGTGGAAACATTAATGCCATTACGCGAAGGTCAAATTGTTGAAATTGGATTAGAAGAAAAGTCGATGTTGTTGTCCGCATTATTGATGTATGTTGTACCGCTTTTGACTTTATTGATCGCAACCATGTTGTCTGATTACATCAGCGATAATGAAATCCTGCGTGCCATTTTAATCTTTGGATTAACCGCACTTTCTTTCATTTTTGTAAAATCTTATAGTAGAAAATTAGGACAACAAACAGAATTTCAGCCTGTTTTATTGCGCATATTATCTTAAGTTTTTATTCGCTTTTTATTATTTCTGCGATCTAGATCGTAAACTATAAAGTCAGTTGAGTAATTTTCTTTCTATTCCAGCAAAATTTATCTTTTATTAATCGGAGAAACTATGCTGAATTTATTTAAATTACCCATTGAAAAAAGCTCTTTAGAGGCTTGGTCAAAACTTAGTGATGATGTGGCAAAAGTTGCTATTCTAGCAATGCCTGTTATACTTTAGGGCTAGCAACCGCTTTTCCTAAAAGGATTAAATATTAGTTTTTTGCTCATTGTTGCTTATGTTTGTCTCGTGATGGGGCGTAAATTTCGTCAATTAGTGGAGGGAAAATAATATGTGGCCTACTATAGGGCTTGGCATTGTTGCTCTTCTTGCTATCGGCGGACTTATTTTTGCCAATTATGTAGCAAAACATTCTTAATTTATTAACCCCAAACTTTCGGGGTTTTCCGTATTTAAAGTACGGTTATTTCTAAGGTTATTTTTATGAACAATCAGATTCTTTTACTTGGAATTACCGGTTATAGCGGTAGTGGTAAAACAACATTATTAGAAAAACTTATTCCGGAACTTATCGCTCGTCACATTCGCGTTTCAGTGATTAAACATAGCCATCACAATATGCAAGTTGATAAAGAAGGCAAAGATAGTTGGCGTATGAAAGAGGCAGGTTCCTCTCAAGTTATTTTAGCGAATGATGAACGCTGGGCGATCATGACGGAAACGCCAAAACCTGTTTCATTGGATTATTTAGCGCAACAATTTGACCGTACTTTAACGGATTTAGTGTTGGTGGAAGGCTTTAAACAAGAGCCAATTCCAAAGATTTTGCTCCATCGTCAGGAAATGACAAAACCTTTCCCCGAAATTGACGAATATGTCGTGGCAGTTGCGACGAATTATCCCCTTGAAATTGACCACACTTTGTTGGATATTAACCGCATTCCGCAAATTGCCGATTTTATTGAAAATTGGTTGCACCATTTTCACGGAGCACGATGACTGAATCCAATGCCTATCGTGGTTTAGCTTGGGTAGCGGCAATGGCGCTTTTTATGCAAAGCCTTGATGCTACCATTCTAAATACAGCTTTACCCGCGATATCTTCCGATTTACATAAACCCGCCTTTGAAATGCAAATGGCGATTATTGCTTATTCTTTAGCCGTTGCATTATTTATTCCTCTTACCGCTTGGGCGGCTGCAAAATTTGGGACATTGAGAGTTTTTCGTGGTGCAGTTTTTACGTTTATTTTAGGATCTATCGCTTGTGCTGCTGCCCCTAATTTAGAAAGCTTAATCTTAGCCAGAGTGATTCAGGGGATAGGCGGTGCCTTTATGATGCCAGTGGCGCGTTTAGCTATTATTCAAGCTGTCCCGAAACAACAATTAGTGAATGCTTGGAATTTAATGGCAACTGCAGGTTTGATTGGGCCAATTCTAGGGCCTATTTTAGGTGGATGGTTAGTCATTCACACCAGTTGGCACTGGATTTTTTTAATCAATATTCCAATTGGTGCACTAGGGATTTTAGCATCGGGCAGCGTGATGAGTAATATCAAAGGCGAAGCAGAGAAACTAGATTGGACAGGTTTTTTACTGTTTGCATTAGGGTTAGTCGGCATCACGCTTGGTTTGGATTTACTCGGTGAAAGCCAGCATAGTGCAATTACAACCTATAGCGTGTTAGTCGTTGGTGTTCTGTTACTCGTGGCGTATTGTAGCTATGCCAAAAACAATGAAGATGCCATTTTACCTTTATCCCTTTTCCGTACTCGTACATTCAGATTAGGCATTATTGCCAATATTTTTGTCCGATTATCTGCATCTGGCGTTCCCTTTTTATTGCCTTTGATGTTCCAATTATCTTTCGGTTACAGTGCTGAAATGTCAGGCTGGCTATTAGCACCGATTGCGTTAATTTCTGTAATTTTGAAAATATTAATTGGACGAATTTTAAATCGTTGGGGCTATAAAATAACGTTAATTTCATCCGCACTTTTGATGGCTGGCTCTGTGATTTCAATGGCTTGGTTAGATCAACAAAGTTCTCTGACTTGGATTATTTGTAATCTCATGTGGTATGGCGCTTGCATGTCGATAATTTTCACTTCAATCAATACGTTGACTGTAGGCGATCTTTCAAAACAACAGGCAGGCACAGGTTCTACAGTATTAAGTATTGTGCAGCAAGTTGGGATTGGATTTGGTATTGCTATTTCATCGATAATTCTAAATCTTTATAGACATTCCTTTAGCGCGAGTGATGGCTTACAACAGGCATTTAGCTATACTTTCTTAACCTCATCACTTTTTGCAATCGCCTTAGTTTGGTCGCTTATGAAGTTACATAAAAATGATGGCGATCATTTACGGAAGAATCCTTAGATTAATTTGTTATAATCCATAGGATTTTTTTATTTAAAAAAAGCGACATTTGCTTATATCTTATTAAACATTTATTTTAGATAGGATTTATCTAGCATCTTGGTTACATGACAATGCTCGAATAAATCTCTGCCAACAAAGTGAGGAACTATCATGAAGCTAAAAGCAACACTAACTCTTGCGGCTGCAACGCTTGTATTAGCCGCCTGTGATCAATCAGGTTCAACAAATAAACCGACCGCACAAGCTGAAACTAAATCTGCATCTAACAATACTTTCGTTTACTGTACAGCAAAAGCACCTTTAGGATTTAGCCCTGCACTTGTGATGGAGGGAACATCTTATAATGCAAGCTCACAACAAGTGTATAACCGCTTAGTTGAATTTAAGAAAGGTTCAACGGATATTGAACCGGCTTTAGCTGAAAGCTGGGAAATCAGCGATGATGGTTTAACTTATACATTCCATTTAAGAAAAGGTGTTAAATTCCATACAACAAAAGAATTTACCCCAACACGTGATTTTAATGCGGATGATGTTCTATTCTCATTCCAACGTCAGTTAGATCCAAATCATCCATATCACAATGTATCTAAAGGGACCTATCCATATTTCAAAGCAATGAAATTCCCTGAATTGTTAAAATCAGTGGAGAAAGTAGATGACAACACAATTCGTATTACCTTGAACAAAAAAGATGCGACTTTCTTGGCAAGTTTAGGTATGGATTTTATTTCTATTTATTCCGCAGAATATGCGGATGCAATGCTGAAAGCAGGTAAGCCTGAAACAATTGATAATCGCCCAGTGGGAACGGGGCCATTTGTTTTTGTTGATTACAAAACGGATCAAGCTGCTCAATATATAGCAAACGAAAACTATTGGAAGGGTAGAACACCATTGGATCGTTTAATTATCAATATTGTGCCAGATGCGACAACACGTTATGCAAAATTACAGGCGGGCTCTTGTGATTTAATTTTATTCCCGAATGTAGCGGATTTAGCCAAAATGAAAACAGATCCAAAAGTACAACTTTTGGAACAAAAAGGTTTGAACGTGGCGTATATCGCATTCAATACCGAAAAAGCACCGTTTGATAATGTCAAAGTTCGTCAAGCATTGAATTACGCAGTGGATAAAAAAACGATTATTGAAGCGGTTTACCAAGGCGCAGGAACACCAGCTAAAAATCCACTTCCACCAACAATTTGGAGTTACAACGATGAAGTTCAAGATTATCCGTACGATCCCGAAAAAGCAAAACAACTTTTAGCTGAAGCAGGTTATCCAAATGGTTTTGAAACTGATTTTTGGATTCAACCTGTTGTTCGTGCCTCTAATCCAAATCCAAAACGTATGGCTGAACTTATCATGGCTGACTGGGCTAAAGTTGGTGTAAAGACTAACCCAGTTACCTATGAATGGGCGGATTACCAAAAACGTGCGAAAGCGGGTGAGTTAACTGCTGGTATCTTTGGTTGGTCTGGTGATAATGGTGACCCTGATAACTTCTTATCTCCATTATTGGCAAGTTCAAACGCGGGCAATTCCAATATGGCTCGTTTTAAAAATCCAGAGTTTGATGCATTACTAGATAAAGCAATCGGATTAACAAATAAGGAAGAACGCACCGCACTTTATAAACAAGCGCAAGTTATCATTCATAATCAAGCACCTTGGATTCCAGTGGCACATTCCGTAGGTTTTGCACCACTTAGCCCTCGCGTAAAAGGCTATGTACAAAGCCCATTTGGCTATGATGCTTTCTATGGCGTGAGTGTTGATGGTAAATAATTAATACTATTTCAGTTCTTTTGGGCCCTTATTTCGTAAGGGCCTTTTTCTTTGGAATGTTATTATTTTGTGAAAAATATGTTAAATATATTTTACTTGAGTATAATGCTCAACATTATTCCTCACGGAAGATAATCCGTAGAATAATGAGATTAATCGTAAATATAAGGAACAAAAATGGATTTCAATCGAATTATCACTCACATGAATGATCATCACCAAGATGATATGGCTGCCCTTTGTAAAAAATTTGGTGGCGTAAATGAAATTACGGATGTGACATTAGTTAATGTAGATTTTGGTAGTTTAGATTTTAAATATAATGGTGGCAAAACATTACGCGTGGAATTTCCACAACAAGCTGACGAAGGTTCAATTAAACAAGCGATTATCAATCTTTGTGTAGAAAATAAACCAGTTGCAAATTACGATCGTATTAAAGCTAGAATTGATGAATTTCGTCAAGAATTTAAAAGCTGTATGCTTGCCACTTTAGATAAAGATGGCTTACCGATGGCATCTTATGCACCAATTATTTCGCTTGATGGAAAATATTATATTTATATCAGTGCTATTGCAGAGCATTATGACAATTTAAAACGTAATCCGAATCAAGCGGAAGTGATATTTTTAGAAGATGAAAGCAAAGCGAAATCAATTATTGTACGTACTCGTTTACGTTACAAGGCAAGTGCACGTTTTATTCCTCGTGAAGATCCAATTGTTGAAAAAGCCTTAGATAAATTAGCGGAAACGATGAATGATGTAGGCGGAATTAAAACGATTCGTGAATTTACTGATTTTGATTTAGTTGAACTTACATTTGGAACAGGTCGTTTTGTAAGAGGTTTTGGCCAAGCTTATTTGATTGATGCTAATGGGGAAATTTCTCATATTGGTGTAAAAGGCAATCCACACGAAAAAGAAAGTGATAAATAATATTGTCTCTTAATGAGGATAAAGGGTTGAGTATAAATTCATACTCAACCCTTTTGTTTACGATAAATGCCAATGAAATTGAAATTTCTTTATTTTTCACCGCACTTTATTTTCGTTAAGGACAAGCCTTGCTCACCATAATTTCGATAACCTGTTTGTCGATATGTTGCATGCTTTTTGATGCAATAGCGCAGAGATTATCAATGGTTCGATCAAGATCATGTTCGACAATACCTTCATTGCCAGTAACATGGGTCTCATCCATTGCCATAAGCACCGATTTATAGCCTGAAGCAACGCTGGTGGAGACTTTCATTGCACAGCTATTGGCGGCGCCATCACAGATGATGCCACTAATATCGCCAATCATGCTACAGATGCCCATGCTAGCTGTTTCAAATTTACCTGTGAGTAAATAAGCAATACCTGCACAGCTTCCCATTGATGCCGTAGTCACAGCACAAAGTGCGGAAAGTTTTGGCAATTTACTATGAATATAAATGGCCATTAAGTGAGATAAGAAAAGTGCGCGTATTCGTTTTTCCTCACTCACCTTGAGATAATCTGCAACAACGACAACAGGCATCGTTGCCGTGATCCCTTGATTGCCCGAACCAGAATTACTCATCGCAGGCAAAGTTGCTCCGCCCATTCTTGCATCTGATGCGGCGGTGGTTTCAATCATAATTTTGCTTAACAAATCATCAGAAATTAAACCGCTACCTACTTGTTTACGCAATGTTCTGCCAATGTGTAAGCCATAATTTTCACGTAATCCTTCGTTAGACAGCGCTCGGTTGAGTTCTGCAGTCTGTCCGATAAAGCGGATTTTATCGAGCTCAACTTTGCAAGAAAATTCAAAGATTTCACGTGCGCTCACCTGTTTGAAAATATCATAAGGATCGCAATCAGCACATTCATCCTGTTCTTTCTCAAAAACAACTTCGCCATTTTTTTCAATCAAAATGATGTTTGTATGTTGATCTTGAATTGCTACTTTCACTCGGTCATTATCGGCAAATAATGTTGATTCTGAATATAAAATATGTTCGGTTTGATGAATATCTACACTCACTAATTTTTGTTCAAGCATAGATTTAGCGGCAATAACTTGTTCTGGCGTAATATGTTTTAATACTTCTAAACCGCCATCTGGATTACCGCCCAATGCGCCAATTGCCGCAGCAATAGGTAATCCCACCATACCTGTTCCTGGCACTGCAACACCCAATCCATTTTTCATGAGATTAGGTGAGACTTTAGCTTCAATGCGTTCAGGTGTTTTGCCCAAATATTTCGCTGCTGTAGCAGATGCGAGCGCAAGAGAAATGGGTTCAGTACAGCCTAGGGCTGGCACAACATCATGTTTAACGATGTGGATCAATTTCGTTAAGTCTTTCTTGATTCATAAAATTCTTTTTAATTTGTTAAATACTGTCTTCTTTCTCTATGACTAATATACGCGCTTCACCTTGTGGATGAGCAACATGTTCGGTACCGATACCCGCATAAAAAATATCACCCGTATGGAGCAATACGGCTTTCTCTTGACCATCTTCTTTGTAGCGCATTTCCACCGTACCATCCATGATAGCAAAGACTTCTTCACCGTCATTGATATGCCATTTGTAAGGTTTATCTGTCCAGTGCAGACGCACCGAAATACCATTCATATTGGTGATATCGAGGGTTCCCCAAGCACGTTCTGCCGTAAAGTGGCGACTTTTAATAACTTTATTCATGATTAAATTCCTTAGTGCGCTTCATCCCAATTTTGTCCAACACCCACTTCCACAATCAATGGAACAACTAATTCAGCTGCGGCTTCCATGTTTTGTTTAATTTGTTCAAGGAAAAACGCGACTTTTTCTGACCGCACTTCAAACACTAATTCATCGTGTACTTGCATAATCATTTCAATATCTGGATCGTGACGGATTACTTCATCAAGTTTAATCATCGCTCGTTTAATAATATCTGCTGCAGTGCCTTGCATCGGTGCATTAATTGCTACACGTTCTGCCCCTTTACGACGCATTGCATTGCTAGAATTAATATCAGGTAGATATAAACGGCGACCAAATAGCGTTTCCACATAGCCTTGTGCTTTCGCTTTTTCACGGATATCGGTCATAAATTGCTGTACACCAGGGTAGCGTTGGAAATATAAATCCATGTATTTTTGTGCATCAGGACGGGAAATACCCAGTTGGCGTGAAAGTCCAAACGCAGACATTCCATAAATTAAGCCGAAATTAATCGCTTTAGCATTGCGACGTTGCTCGCTGGTGACTTCATCTAATGATACACCGAAGATTTCAGCTGCCGTGGTTCGGTGAATATCCTTGCCTTGAGAGAAAGCGTTAATTAAACCTTGATCGCCCGAAAGATGCGCCATAATGCGTAACTCAATTTGAGAATAGTCAGCGGCGATGATAGAATAACTTTCACGCGCGATAAATGCTTGTCGAATACGACGACCTTCTTCATTCCGAATTGGAATATTTTGTAGGTTTGGATCACTTGATGATAAACGCCCTGTTGCCGTCACCGCTTGATGGTAAGAAGTATGCACTCGCCCTGTTTGTGAATTGACCATTTGAGGCAGTTTATCCGTGTAAGTAGATTTGAGTTTGCTCAAACCACGATGTTCAACCAAAATTTTTGGTAATTCGTGGCTATAGGCTAATTCTTCCAATACTTCTTCATTCGTTGATGGTGCACCTTTTGGCGTTTTTTGTAAAACAGGTAGCCCAAGTTTATCGAACAAAATTTCTTGTAATTGTTTAGTGGAGGCCAAATTAAATGGCTGACCTGCTAATTCGTAAGCTTGTTCCTCAAGTGCGGTTAATCTTGCGGCAATTTCGTTAGATTGGATAAAGAGGGCATCACTATCAATCAAAACCCCCGTCCGTTCCATGCGAGAAAGCACATGAAGTAATGGTAATTCCATTGTTTTATACAATTCAACAAGCGTTGGTTCTTCTTGCAACTTCAACCACAGCACTTGTTGTAACTTCATTGTCACATCTGCATCTTCTGCCGCGTATTCTGTGGCTTGTTCTAATGGAATTTGATTAAATGTAAGCTGACCTTTCCCTTTTCCTGCAATGCTTTCAAATTCGATAGTTTCATGCCCTAAATAACGTTTAGCTAAATCGTCTATATTATGACGACCCGTACTATTTAGCGTATAAGAAAGCAACATCGTATCAAATTCAACACCTTGTAATTCAATGCCATGACGGGCAAAAATACTTTCATCAAATTTAATATTTTGTCCAATTTTGTGAATATTAGGGTTTTCTAAAATGGGTTTGATAGCCGTTAGTGCGGTTGATTTTTCGAGTATTTTTGGTGCATCTAAATAATCCAATTGTAATGGTAAATAAGCAGCTTCGCCATTTTCAAGAGCAAAAGAGATACCCACTAAATTCGCAGACATATAATCAAGACTGTCTGTTTCAGTATCGACTGTAATGAGTTTTGCTGCATTGAGTTTTTCAATCCAGCGTGTTAAATCCGTTTGAGTGAGCAAGGTTTCATATTTTGTGCGATCGATTTGAATTTTAGGCGTATTTTCCACCGCACTATTTCCCACAGAATTTTGAGCTGGTGATGTCGCCTGATACTGGTTCATTTTCACAGGCTGTTCAGTGGTTTGGGTAATCGAGTCAGAACCATTCATCACTTCATTAAGCCAGCGTTTAAATTCGTAGCGAGCAAAATATTCGATGAGTTGCTCGTTTTGGCTTTCTCCAAGCAACAATTCATCTGTTGTCACATTAAGTTCAACATCCGTTTTGATGGTTGCTAATGTATAAGAAAGATCGGCATTAGTTTTTTCGGTCAATAATTTTTCACCTAGTTTTTTCGCACCTCGAATTGGCAATTCTGCTACTTTCTCAAGATTGGCATAAATTTCAGCCATACTTCCGATGCCTTGCAGTAAACCAAGTGCGGTTTTTTCGCCAACGCCAGCAACGCCTGGAATGTTATCTGCACTATCGCCCATGAGTGCTAGATAATCAATAATGAGTTCAGGTGGAATACCGTATTTTTCAATCACACCCTCGCGATCCAATAAGCTATTATTCATAGTGTTGATGAGCATAATATTGTCATCAACTAACTGTGCCATATCTTTATCGCCAGTACTAATGAGCACTTTTTTACCCAAACGAGAGGCTTGTAGTGCGAGAGTGCCGATTACATCATCAGCCTCAATCCCTTCCACCACTAAAAGCGGAATCCCCAGTGCACGAATCATATCGTGCAACGGCTGAATTTGTTTGCGTAAATCATCAGGCATTAGTGGGCGGTGAGATTTATATTGTTCAAACATTTCATCACGAAATGTTTTCCCTTTTGCATCAAAAACAACGGCTATATGAGTGGGCTGTACTTGTGAGATGAGGCTTTTTAACATATTTAAAACGCCGTACATCGCACCTGTTGGCTCACCTGCGGCATTAGTTAAAGGAGGAAAGGCATGAAATGCACGATATAAATAAGAAGAACCATCTATTAATACAAGTGGATTTGTTGCAATTTGGGCCATAAAAAATCTCGTTTTAAACTGAAAAATGCGGGCATTATAGCGTAATTTATGGTGATGAGTGAACGGCGGATTCAATGTAAAATTTGTGACGAACGTTTTTTGCTATGGCATAATATCAGCCACTCAAATATTTAATTTAAGGAAATCAAATGTTGTTAAAATTGGTCGAAATTTTAGTTTTGGGTCAGATCTTGCGTTTAAATGTGCCCGTTGAACAAGAAGAATTATTGCGCCAAGCTGCACGTAATTTAGATATATTGGTTTCCGAAATGAAAGAAAAGACAGGTCTTATTCAGCTTGATCGTGTGCTTTCTATTGTGGCACTCAATTTGAGTTTTGAATTAAGCCAAGAAAAAAATAAAGCGGCTAAAATTGAAGAGGTATTGAGAACGGGGATCCAGCAATTAGATCATTCGTTAGAAAATATCCGTGTAAATAAAGAACAATATTAAATTGGAAAGTGCGGTGAAATTGGGTCGAGATTTTTTCAAATTAAAAGATGTAGCTAATTCAGAGCAATCCGTTAAAAATAACTTAAGTCACCGCAATATTCTTTAGATTCTCCTCTCCAAGATAAAGAAATACCTAAAACTAATTTGTGTTATCACACTCTTTTGTCGTTTTATAATCAACTCGTTAAAATTGACAAATAAATGCTAGTCAATACTGATAATTTGGGCTAGTATAAACCCATAAGAATTACCTGGAGTGTTCGTCAGTAGGCTATGTCCCTGAGCCGATACTTTAAATCTTATAAATTGGTTTCCTATCGTTGGTGTGTAGGCTTAACCTTTGACTCGTTCATTGGGCTAAGAAACCTGAAAACGGTATCAACTGATTTCCTTGAACCGTCGGGTTCAAGGACTACTGCCCGCAGCGGCACTCTGGGTCCTATCTTCTTCTTTCATTTCTATGAATATTCAAAAACGCCAGCAAATTCGCTCTGAAATTCGAAAAATACGCGCAAATTTAACCGCACTTCAACAGCAACAAGCTGAACAATCAGTGACTCAACAGGCGTTAAATCTTATCGAGCAACGACAAGCCAAAAATATTGCATTATATTTTTCTTTTGATGGTGAAATTTCGACAAAAGCCTTAATCCAATCCCTTTGGATACAAAACAAAAATGTGTATTTGCCTGTTTTACATCCTTTTACTAAACATCATTTATTGTTTTTACACTATTTACCTGATACGCCAATGAGACAAAATCAGTTTGGTATTTGGGAGCCGAAGCTGAATGTTCAAAATGTTTTACCATTAAATGAACTGGATATTTTATTTACGCCATTGGTGGCTTTTGATAAACAGGGAAACCGACTCGGCATGGGCGGTGGATTTTATGATCGTACGTTACAGAATTGGCAAAATAAGTCTTTTATTCCAGTTGGTTTAGCACATCAATGTCAGCAAGTAGAAAATCTTCCCACTGAGCATTGGGATGCCCTACTATTCGATATTTTTGTAGGTTAAAACCTATCATCAAATTTTTATTGATAGATAAAATCAAAAATATTTCAATTTTTCTCTTGAAATCCTTTCAAACGATCTTACTTAATTTGGGCAAACGGCGAAAGCCAAAAACAAATTGAGGAAAGTGTATGAACATTGAAAAATTTACGACAAAATTCCAAGAAGCTTTAAGTGAAGCACAATCACTTGCTATCGGAAAAGATAATCAATTTATTGAACCCGTGCATTTATTGACCGCACTTTTAAATCAACAGAGCGGCTCTATTGCGCCAATTTTAACTGCAAGTGGCGTAAATGTAACTTTATTGCGTAATGAATTAAAAACTGAACTAAATAAATTGCCACAGGTTATTGGCAATGGCGGTGATGTACAACTTTCACGCCAGCTCATTAATTTACTTAATCTATGCGATAAATTTGCACAACAAAATCAAGATAAATTTATTTCGAGCGAATTGTTTTTGCTGGCAGCTTTAGAAGAACGAGGAGCGCTCAGCGATATTTTGAAAAAGTGTGGTGCGAAAAAAGAGCAAATTTCGCAAGCCATTCAGCAAATTAGAGGGGGACAAAACGTGAACGATCAAAATGCAGAAGAAAGCAGACAAGCATTAGAAAAATATACGATTGATTTAACCGCTCGTGCAGAAAGTGGCAAACTTGATCCAGTGATTGGGCGTGATGAAGAAATTCGTCGAGCGATTCAAGTATTACAACGTCGTACCAAAAATAACCCCGTGTTAATTGGTGAACCAGGTGTGGGTAAAACGGCGATTGTAGAAGGCTTGGCACAACGCATTGTAAATGGCGAAGTTCCAGAAGGTTTGAAAAATAAACGCGTACTTTCATTAGATATGGGCGCATTGATTGCTGGTGCGAAATATCGTGGTGAATTTGAAGAACGTTTAAAAGCGGTGCTCAATGAATTGTCGAAAGAAGAAGGTCGCGTTATCCTCTTTATTGATGAAATTCATACTATGGTCGGCGCGGGTAAAACCGACGGTGCGATGGATGCGGGTAATTTGTTAAAGCCAAGTTTAGCACGCGGTGAATTGCATTGTGTGGGTGCAACAACGTTAGACGAATATCGTCAATATATCGAAAAAGATGCTGCACTTGAACGTCGTTTTCAAAAAGTATTTGTGGATGAACCAAGCGTAGAAGATACCATTGCGATCTTACGTGGTTTGAAAGAACGTTATGAGATCCATCACCATGTAGATATTACTGACCCTGCGATTGTCGCTGCCGCAACGCTTTCACACCGTTATATTTCCGATCGTCAATTGCCGGATAAAGCCATTGATTTGATCGATGAAGCGGCGTCTAGCATTCGTATGGAAATAGATTCTAAGCCTGAACCGCTTGATCGTCTTGAACGTCGAATTATCCAACTAAAATTGGAACAACAGGCGTTACAAAAAGAAGAAGACGAAGCAAGTCGCAAACGTTTAGAAATGTTAGAGAAAGAATTGACCGAAAAAGAACGTGAATATGCCGAGCTTGAAGAAGTGTGGAAATCTGAAAAAGCAACGCTTTCTGGCTCTCAACATATTAAACAAGACTTAGATACTGCAAAAACCGAACTAGAACAAGCTCGTCGAGCGGGTGATTTAGCTAAAATGTCTGAGTTGCAATATGGCCGCATCCCTGCTCTTGAAAAGCAACTTGAGCAAGCTGAAACCAGCGAAGGAAAAGAAATGACGCTTTTACGCTATCGTGTTACGGATGAAGAAATCGCAGAAGTGCTTTCTAAAGCCACAGGTATTCCAGTATCAAAAATGATGGAAGGCGAGAAAGAAAAACTCTTGCGTATGGAAGATGAACTACATAAACGAGTGATTGGCCAAGAAGAAGCAGTTGATGCGGTAGCAAACGCGATTCGTCGTAGTCGTGCCGGTCTTTCCGATCCTAATCGCCCAATTGGTTCTTTTTTGTTCCTAGGGCCAACAGGTGTAGGTAAAACAGAACTTTGCAAAACTTTGGCTAAATTCTTGTTTGATAGTGAAGATGCCATGGTGCGTATTGATATGTCAGAGTTTATGGAAAAACACAGTGTCTCTCGTTTAGTGGGTGCGCCTCCAGGCTATGTCGGCTATGAAGAAGGTGGTTACTTAACTGAGGCTGTACGTCGTCGTCCATATTCGGTGATTTTGCTCGATGAAGTGGAAAAAGCCCATGCGGATGTATTCAATATCTTGTTACAAGTATTGGATGATGGTCGTTTGACAGATGGTCAAGGTCGTACCGTGGACTTCCGTAACACCGTGGTGATAATGACCTCTAACTTGGGTTCTGATTTAATTCAGGGCAGCAAAGACGAAAGTTATAGCGAAATGAAAGCCTTAGTGATGTCTGTAGTGGGCCAACATTTCCGTCCAGAATTTATCAATCGTATTGATGAGACCGTGGTATTCCATCCACTTGGTAAAGAGAATATCCGTGCGATTGCAAGTATCCAATTAGAACGCTTAGCAAAACGTATGGAAACTCGTGGTTATGAATTGGTGTTTACCGACGCTTTATTAGATTTCATTGGTGAAGTGGGGTATGACCCAATTTATGGTGCACGTCCATTGAAACGTGCAATTCAACAAGAGATCGAAAACAGCTTGGCACAACAAATTCTATCTGGTGCATTATTACCTGGTAAGATTGTCACCATTGATTACGCCAACGCAGAAGTTCAAGCTAGACAATAGGTGTTAAAAAAGTGCGGTAAATTTGATCTGAGTTCAAAAAACCAGGCTATTTACTTAAGGACTGATGACGATATTGTATCGTATTCAGTCCTTTTTAATTTCAGTTTACAATCTTTATATTTAATATAGATTATTTATGCTATGCCTTCCGAGAGTTAGTAAGATATTAATATGGGCAAAGTGCGGTAAAATTTAACCGCACTTTAATTGAATGGGAGAAAAATATGCTATCAAAAGAACGATTATCTCAACTTGTCGAAATGGAAAGTATTTTAGATGAGGCAAATGGTTTTCTTGCAGAGGCGGTGCAGTTTTTGGAAAAATGGCAGGCGTTTTTGCCCAAGATGAAACGCTTAGAACATTATTACTTCGAAGGGGATTGGCGAGAGGATTTCGAGGCTTACGAAAATGGCGAGGTACCGAAAGCGCAACCTTGTGGCGTACTTTCCGAAGACTTAGTTTTTAATGCCAGTGTTGCGCAACATAGCTTGGCGATTGAGTATTTGAAAGTGGTGACTAAAATTCTCGAACCAACGAAATAATTGCAACCAATAAATTAGAAATTGCATTATCTAATTTTACTTGAATTTATAAAACAAAAGTTCTGTAAATTGATCTGCTAAAAAGGAGTGTTCATTTAAGGAGTAGTAATGATAGTAATATCTTACTGTATCAATTATCTCCTCGCTACAGTTAAATTCTCAACTATAAAAACATTCCGTTTTTAATCGACCAAATAAACTTTCCATTTCCGCACTGTCTAGATAGTTTTCTTTTCTTGACATACTTTGTATGTCATCGATCGCTTATTTAGTCCAATTTTTAGGGCTGCAGATCAATTTACCGCACTTTGTGTATGATTAACTTAGTTTTGTTGTCTGTTTTAAGAATAAATACCCAAGCGTTGCCGAAACCGTTGAACCGAGTAAGATTCCTAAACGAGAAAGCGTATTGACGCTTTCTCCAGCATCCGCATCAAAAGCAAGGCTTGCTAAGAACATTGACATCGTAAAGCCGATACCACATAAAACTGCGACGGCAAAAATTTGTTTAAAATTGATTCCATCCGGTAATTTAGCTAATCCCAACTTAACGGAAATATAACTAAATCCGAAAACGCCGACTGGTTTACCAATAATTAAACCGCACGCAATAGCCAATAATAATGGCGATGAAATCATACTCACATCAATACCGTCAAAACTAACGCCTGCATTGGCAAATGCAAAGAGCGGTAAAATAACGAAGGATGACCAAGGCGCTAGAATGTGCTCAAAATCGTGTAATGGTCGTTCACCTTTTTTACCTTTTAATGGAATGCAAAAACCAATAATTACGCCAGCCAAAGTCGCATGAACACCAGATTTTAAAACAGATGCCCATAAAATTGCCCCTATCACCATATAGGCACAAAGCGCGCTAACTCTAAAGCGGTTTAATAAAACCAAAGTCAAAATAGAAATACCTGAGAAAATTAGAGCCTGCACACTTAATTCATGAGAGAAGAACAGCGCAATTACAACAATCGCGCCTAAGTCATCAATAATAGCGAGTGCGAGTAAAAAAATCTTTAGAGGCAATGGCACTTGCTTGCTCAATAATGCCATGATGCCAAGCGCAAAAGCGATATCTGTCGCCATAGGAATAGCCCAGCCATTTGCAAAGCTAGGATCCTGTTTTGCAATAAACCAATAAATCAACGCGGGTACGATCATTCCACCCACTGCAGCAATGGCAGGGAAAATAGCTTGTTGGTAGGAGGAAAGTGCGCCTTCAAATAATTCTTTTTTAACTTCCATTCCCACTAACACAAAAAACACAGCCATAAAACCATCGTTAATCCAGTGGATTAAGGTTTTATTAATAGAGAAACTGCCAATTTGCAAACTAACTGGCAAATTCAAAAAATCATTATATTGACTGCTTAATGGCGAATTAGCCAGCAACATCGCTACGGCAGCAGAAAAAAGCAATAAAATACCACCAGCGGATTCTAATTTTAAAAAGCGTTGAATCAGTTGTACCACGCAAACTCCTTCTAAAAATAATTAACAAAGGCTGAATCCTAGCATATTTTTGTTCACAAAGGGAAAAGAGCGGTGGATTTTGCAGGGATTTTTATCGAATTGTCGATAAGATTCTTCATATTGTGACGAAATTCACATTTTTAGTTTTACAGAATAGGGATTTTCTACACTTTGTAGTAGAATGCAGGCCTTTTTATTTTTAGAGTTAAAAAATTATGTTTTCACGTAAAGATATTATCGTTTTAGGAATGATGATCTTCGCCTTATTTTTAGGCGCAGGTAACATCATTTTTCCTCCAATGGAAGGCTTCACTGCTGGACAACATTGGGCAGGAGCCTCCTTCGGTTTTGTATTAACTGGCGTTTTAATGCCTTTTATTACACTTGTTATTGTATCTATTTTAGGTTGTGGTGAAGAACTAACGAAAGATTTACCTAAATGGGCGGGCACTGGTTTTCTCGTTATACTTTATCTAACCATTGGCTCTACTTTTGCAATGCCACGTATCACGAATGTTGCTTACGAAATAGCGTGGTTACCTTTAGGATTAGTGGAAGATAATACGAGTGTTCGTTTCCTCTTTTCATTAATTTTCAACTTAATTGCGATGGGCTTTATGATTCGCCCAAATACCATTATTTCAAGTGTTGGTAAATTCATGACACCAGCATTGCTTGTGTTATTAGTTGCTGTAGCCGTCACTGTCTTCATTTCACCTTTATCTGAAATTCAAGCGCCAAGTAAAGCGTATGAAAATGGCCATTCTTTATTAATCGGCTTAACCAGTGGTTATCAAACCATGGACGTACTCGCAGCCATTACTTTTGGTGGAATCGTCGCTCGCGCACTTGCAGCAAAAAATGTAACTCAACCTAAAGACATCGTTAAATACACTATCTCAGCTGGATTTGTTTCAGTCATTTTACTTGCAAGTTTATATTTTTCGCTTTTCTATCTAGGCGCGACTAGTGCTGAAGTTGCAGAAGGTACAACTAATGGCGGGCAAATTTTCTCTCGTTATGTAAATGTATTATTCGGTTCTGCTGGGATTTGGATTATGGCAGGTATTATTGTATTAGCGAGCTTAACAACTCTTGTTGGTGTAACGAGTGCTGCCGCTGACTATTTTTCAAAATTCTCTGTGCGTTTTTCTTATCCGTTTTGGGCCGCACTTTTTACCGCAATGACAATCACTGTTTCACAATATGGTTTAACGGATCTACTTCGCATAACGATCCCAGCTTTGTTATTAATTTATCCGGTAGCTATTGTGCTTGTATTATTGCAATTCTTACGCAAAAACCTTCCATCAATAAAATTTACATACAACAGCACATTAATCGTAACTGTTTGTTTTAGTTTATGTGACAGCTTAAATAACGTTAAAATGTTACCAGAAAGCATTAATTCATTATTGGAACACTTCCCTCTTTCATCTGAAGGAATGGCTTGGTTGGTTCCGACTTTAGTGATGTTAGTTGCAAGCATTTTAATTGGAAAAGCATTGCCTAAAGCAAGTCATTAATATTCAAAAAAATTAAAACTAATTTTCATCAGCCATCAAACATAGGACTATATAACCACTGTTTGATGGCTGATTTTTTATTCCAATCTAGAAACCTCCCCTAAAAAATACAAAATAAAAAGGACTGAGTCCGATAAATATCCTCATCAGTCCTTAAAGCTAGTATTTATTTTGCTCTAAATTTCTACCGCATTTCTACCAAGTAAAGCCGACCTTTAATGAAGCAAATTTCTGTGGTGCCACATCAGAGCCCTTAAGTATTCCAACATTCGTGCTAATATTCCACTGTTTCATCTGCGCATTAAAACCAAGTTCATGAGTAAAATAACGCCCGAATTGTTGTTTTAATGCAACATCATTGACACTTAATATACCATCAAGGGCAAGTTTTTGTTGAGTGGCATCATAGTAATTGCTTGAGAAACTTGGAGTGAATTTTACACCATTTATATCAAAGGTTTTATCTAACATTATACCTGCTCGGTAAGTAGTTAAATGTAACGTTTTACTGTTGATATTTGCACCATCTAATTGGTAGTTTGTGCTAGATAGACGGTAGTAGCGCATACCAACTGAAGGTGTGACGTGAATTCCCCAGTCCAAAGAAGCCCCAATATTTCCACCTGCACTAAAAATATTACGGTGGAACGTTTTGTTTTCTTCATCAAATTTTACATTGTTACGGCTGTGCCCATAACCTAAGTCAAAACTTGTAAAGACACCATTATTCCACTCACCTTTAACAAAACTATTTATGGTAGTTAGTCGGCTTGTGCCTGATACATTTTCATCAAACTCATTATTTGCACGAGAATGAGAAAGCACCGCACCAATTTGCATGTTCGAATTTAATCTCTGAGCTACACCAATTTGAGTCAAAGTTAAATTTTGCTTATATGGTCGATTATAGTCGGAGCGATAAGTTCTCTGACTTGCTTCCGTATTCACCCAAACATTTGATTTATCGTGGCTTAATAAATGACGATCTAAATTTCGTCCAATTTGTAATACCGAATTAACGTTTGCAGAAAGCTCTGATAAAGCCGTATTGGTATAACGACTAATCAGTTGAGCTTGCACTGGCAGAGCAACAGTCGAAGATTGAGAACTTAAAAATTGCTGAATTTCCTGCTCAGTTTGATAAGCCTTTTCAAGGCTATTCAGTAATGCTAATACCGCCTCATTCAAGGAAACTTGCGCAGAATTAACCGCACTTTGATTGCCAGAGATTTGAGCGTTCATTAAAGTTTGTTGAGCTGATTCAACACGTGTAATGTTCGCATCAATTTCCGCTTCAAATGCAGTAGTGTTACTTTCATCTGCCACTTTTGCAACTTTACGACAAATATCAGAAGAAAGTCCTTGAACTTCACAAAGCCACTGTGCATAACTTTCCTTATTCATTTGTGAATCATTTTTCAAACGATTAAATTCTGCTTGTAACTTATCGTGTTGAGTCGAAAGTGTATTCACAGTATTTTTCATACCAGTTAGCATTTGCAGTAATTTTTGAGCTTGATTTTCACTTCTTTCTGCCTGAGCTCTTAAGTCTCGATACTCATTACGCTGATTTTCTAAACGGGCTTTATATTGAGTAAATTGGTTATACAAGTTACGACGTTTAATAAAGCGAATACGCCAAGTACGATTATATTCATAGAAAACATTATCAATTTGATTATTAGTTTGACGAATATCAGCTAACAAACGCTCAATCCGTGCATCATCTTCTATTTTTTGTTTTTGTGCGTGACTATATTCACGGGCTAAATTAGCAAGCTCTAGTCTTTTGCTATTTAGTTTATTCTGAACCGCTTCAAATTCACGCTGACTATTTAATATTAATTGGTTGTTATCCTGAGAATGTAATTCTGCATCACGTAACGGATTATATAATCGATAATCATTGCTACGATTTGTTAAAATATAACGATAAGCCCCTAAATCGACATAGCCATTTTCAAGAGAAAATTGCGCATCCCCAATAGCTTGTTCAGGATGATTTAATTTAACTAAACTTAATGGATTTACCTCATTGGGTTCTCTCCCCGTATTTTTCACAGAAAGAAGATATGCTCCTGATGCTAGTCCATTTACTGTAATATGATCGCCACGACGTTCAGCAACATTAGTTAAAAAACGAAAATGCCCATTACCCGTCAATTTTCCATTTATTGTCAATTCATTAAATTGTACCCAACCACGATAATCCTTATTTAGCTCATCATAGCCCGTATTTAATGTAACTTGACTATTTGGCGAAAATTCGAGATTTCCCACCGTACTATTACCTGTTAGCAGCCATTGGCTATAGGATTGTAAACGAATTTGAGTCATCGGTGTTGCATTTACACGCCCCACTAAATGCGCTTTACCTAGATTAAATTGACTCGTTTCTTTTAAATCGATATTACCACTTACTACTGTTACAGGAACACTATCAAAGGCTGCCTGACTTAGTATTTTATTTTCAGTACAACTCGTTACTCCTGTATATGAGGCACGGATACACTCACTGGATTTATTCTGAGTAAAACCGAGTTGGATTTGAGCTTGATGACGAGCATTAATATTCCCTTCTAACAAGCTCACATTACGACTACTTTCTAATTTGCCATTACCTGAAACATTAAATTCATGAGCCTTGAATTGACGATTAATCCAACTATTTTCATCTATGATTTCTTTTTGGTTTAAATGATCGTAAGCATGCGGAGTTGGGATGCCAGAAAGCACTAAATGACCCGCAGACATGTTTAAATTGCCATTTAAGTTAGTACCTCCATTCAAAACAAGCACACTATTGTGATAATTCGGGGTGTAATTAAACGTTAATGCACCGTTATAACGCTGAGAATCATACTCACCAAGGAAACCACTAAAGGTATCTAAATGTTTTTTTGCATTTTCTTGAGCAAGTGCATTCTTTATAACTTGTTGTCTGTCGTTACCTAAGAATTCCCAATCATTTGTTGTTTCCATATCCCAAGGAAAATAAGCATGTGGATTTTTTCCCTCTTTTAGACGGAAATAATCTAATCGGTTATTTCTATAATTATTTTTGTATTCATAAATAGCTAATGATGATGTTGGTTCTTGTCCCCATTTTACCCATTCAATATTTTGTTCAGTAAGAGCATCTCGACCAATAATGTAAATATCGGCAGATTGAGTTCGGTTATTATTAACAATCTTTGCACCCTCATCTGCATTTTGAATTCGATGGAAAGTCAGATTATTGCCATTTATATCTAAACGTCCTCCTCGGAAGCCAAAATAAATGTTATTTGGATTAACCTGTTTGCTATTTGCCAGTATAACAGTTGCCCGACCACTGGTAATTCCAACTTGATTAAAGGCCTGTTGCTGTCCATTAAGCATTTTTTGATCAAGAATAACTGTACCATCACCTATACTAATATCGCCTAGATTTTTACCTTGGCCATCAATATATAGCGTACCAGTTCCCAATTTTGATAAACGATCATTTTCTGGATTTTTTATGCGCCAATGAACAGTTTTATCACCATTCACCACAATGCCTGCACCAAGCCAAGTATAATCATTGTTATCAGCTTGAACGGTCATATTCTGATTAAAATGCAGCGCACCAGCTCCCTGATTAATATTGTTTTTTAATATCAATGTTGAGCCGTCTCCGCCTTGAAAATGAATTGTCTTACCGTTTTCTAATGAAGGGCGAGATTGATTATTATCTTGAGATTTCTTAGTCAAGTCAGCAACTGGCAAGGTAATATTCTGATTACCAACTTGTAAAATACTTATTCCATTATTCTTATTATCCCAAGTTATTCTTTTTGCATTTAGTTGGATGGTTGTTTCATCATCCTTGAATGCTTTTTCAATGGTATCGGGCTGAATAATTGTATAGATATTATTTGAACTATCATAACCTGCATAAGTTGATAATACTCCTACCAATACCCAACGTTGTTCTTTAGCATCATAGGCTAAAAGCGCAGAACCACTATCTCCTGGCAAGCCATAGGTTCCTAACGTATCATAAAGATCACCGTTAAATAGCACCCAATTATCCATTGAGCTATTAGGTTTAAGTGGTGTACCGCCTGTAAGATAGTTATACGCAGATGTTAATGACGTTTTTACTTTTCCATCCTTACTGCGTAAATATTGAGTACCAGATCCGACTCGCACAAAATATGGGTAACGATTCTTATTTAAGAATGCATTATTATATGGTCCAGTCCTTCTAGCATTATCAAAAGCAATATTATTTAACGAAATTGGCGCAACTTCGGTAACTAATTTATGTAAACGTGGTGCATGAAAATCAAGGCTAGGGTGGTTATTACGTTCTGTAATAAGATAATTAAAGTGATGATTATCAGTGTTGTTGCTATTTTCACCAAATTGCACTGAGCCATAACCTAAGTTATGCTTTACGCTAGTAATATATTGAGGATTAAACAAGGTAGCAACGCCGCTTACCCGACTTGCTACGTGTAAATCAGGCATAGCCCAATGGGGTAACATAGTTGAAACTTGCTGACCCTGTTTATTAAAAATTGGAATATTCTTCGCCCCCACCGAAAATACACCTTTATTTTCGGCAAAATCACGGAAGTACTGATAGTCCACATCATTGCGAACCATAGACGCTTGAACATTTGAACTAGCTAAAGCAAGACTTAATGCTAATAGCGTTGGACGAAAAAAACAAATTCGATGCATAAAGTTTCCTTAATAAAATAAAACAAGGAGACCTTTGTACTAATGCTTTAGAGAAAATAAAATTGAGTAAAGTATAGTGAAAACCTGAGAGTTTTTTTATTATGCACAGATAATAATAAATTTGAAGCAATAATGCATACAAATAATTTTAATTCACTCATGTAAAATGATTCAATTGCTCTTTTATTAAATAATTAAATCATATTTTTACTATTCAAAGAACTGCTTATCCTTCAACACTCTCAAAGGCTGCATATCACTATTTCCCATGATGACACGACTCGAATCGGAACGTAGGCAAGTGCCGCCATAATGCCCTCCCACGGTAAAAGTACAGATTTGCAAATATTGATCTTCCACTTGTGGTAAGCACCAAAGCTGTTGATAAATACTATCTTGCTGACCAAACTGTCCATTGGTTGTGTCTAGCATGTAATTATTTTCACCAATCAATTTAACGTTATCACCTCGGCGACCTGCAATTGGTTTTTGTGCATAGCCGTTTTGAATTAAGTTTGGTGTGAGATGAAAACTTGCCTCTAACAAATAACGATGATTAGGGAATAAAGACCAAAGCACAGGCAAAATCGCCTTATTACTTGGAATTGCCGTCCAAAGCGGTTCATAAACCAACACTTCTGGGCGAAGTAGTACGTCAATTAACCGCACTTTATCTTCAGGATAACCAGTGCGAATAGGTGGAGCAACTTCCATTTCTGTTGCATCTTCACGAAGTTGTTCCAGCATGGTTTCCCAGACCCAGGTTTTCCAAACGGTTTGAACTTGGTTATTTTCATTATCAATCAGGCGACCACGATTATCCCAATGTAAGCCTTCTGTGCCGTGAATAATTTTAGCTTGGAACCCTGCTTGTACCAATGCTTGTTGCATAAACATGGCGTGGTAATCTTCTTCATCATCGTGATCTTGCAGAATATGAACTAATTTTGAGGCTTGACTATGTTGCCAACAATCAGCTAACGCATTACGCAAACCATCGGATGGATTTTCCCCCAATACGCCACCAGCTTGTTTTGCCCAGCGATTCATAATATCGCCTGCCTCAGCATGGCAAGAAGCTGAATCTGCATTATATTCATAGACTTTCAAACCTCGCTCACTCATACAAAAATCTAAACGACCTGTAATCGTCTGATAACGGCGATTTTGCCAAGAAAGTCTTAAGCGTGGCCAAAGGAGCTTCGGAATATTGAAATACTGCAACAGATTATCATCTTTAAGTACCTTGTCTGTCGCATGCAAATACATTAAATGCAGTTCGTTAGTTGCGTGAATTAATTCTTGTTGAGCACTTTCGGACATAGCAAAATAGCGATATTGATCAGAATGGTTCACTTTGTGCCCGCGCATTGCCTTAATATATGCCGCATCAAATGGCTCATTTTCATTTAACCATTTCCCATTAAATTGACCGTGATTGTCAACATTATGAGCGTGTAACCGAAGTGCGGTGGATTTTGGAAAAGGTTGGGGTTCTGAAAATTCAGTGTCGTTTGTTTGAATCATCCAGCCAAGAATTTTAGTATCATCAAAAGTATCTTGTAGAAAATAACCTTGTTCTGAAACAATCATCGGCAATTCACGCGTCCATTGCTGACCACTTGGCAAGCGGGAATGAATCACATTTTGCTCGGCGATTCGAACGCTATTAGGCAACACCTCGGTGATAATTGCTACATGCCCCGTGTGTTTAAATTCGCCCCCTTCTTGCCAAATTAATAAGGAGACTGCTTGAGGTTTACGTTTACAACCATTAGCAAATGCCTGCAAGGGCAACAAAGCATCGTTCACCACTTGGCGTAAAAAACGTAAAGAAAAGATCTCGTACGCCATACCAACATTGGCAAACACAACGCCATGATTGAGATATAAATAACGACGTGCAAATTCCACACACTGCCATTTATAGCCCATATATTCTCGCCCTAGATAACTGCGAAATGCGGCATCATTCGGGAACTCTTTATCATCTGCAGTATTGTAATCAGAGGAATAAATTGCCACGCCACCAGGTGCATATCCAAGCAAGCTACCAAAAGGATCGTGGGTAATGATATTGGCTGAACGTTCTGCCATAGTATCTTCCGAGTAAAAAATGAACGCTATTAGTATAGATCTTTTATTTTCATTACGGAAATCAATAAAATTTTTACCGCACTTTCGTCCTATCAAATTTTTGATTTATCTCATTTTTTCATCAAATCATTCTTTATCATTTAACTTCTTAGATTAAAATGGAAGTGCTTTTCGAGTATTCGAGAGTACACAATTTAGTTTAACTTTAGATATCACAAGGGTTTCATTATGAAAGGATCAAAATGGCCTGTGGTTGCAGGTGCTGCACTTGGTATCATCGCTCCACTACTTACTTATAGCGGAAATCCCAGCAATATGGGATTCTGCGCGGCCTGTTTCTTACGCGATACAGCTGGCTCCATTGGCTTACATCAAGCCGCTCCACTTCAATACATCCGCCCCGAACTCATCGGATTAATATTCGGTGCATTAGTGAGTGCGTTATTTGCAAAAGAATTCCGTGCTCGTGGTGGTTCATCGCCATTCATTCGCTTAATTTTAGGGGCATTTGCCATGATTGGCGCCCTAACATTCTTAGGTTGTCCATGGCGCGCATATCTGCGTCTAGGAGGCGGCGATTTATCTGCGATTGCCGGTATTGTCGGTTTATTTGTCGGCGTACTAGGTGAAATTTTCTTTAGCAATCGAGGGTTTTCGCTCGGCAAAGCAAAAGAACAAGCTCCTGTTACAGGCTGGATTTCTGTCATTATTGCGGGATTATTACTTATTGGCGTTATCACCCAATTTAGTTTTGGCGAAGGTTTACCGCTTTATTTCTCACAAAAAGGCCCTGGCACACAACATGCATTTTGGGCGTTATCTTTAGCTGGTGGGCTAATCATAGGCGTATTAATGCAAAAATCACGTTTCTGCTCAATTGGCGCATTCCGTAATTTTATTCTATTCCGTGATTCTTCATTATTGAACGGTATCATCGCTCTAGTGGTATTTGCCGCAATTACAAATGCTTTACTTGGTCAATTCCATTTAGGGTTTGAACAACAACCTGGTGCACATAATCAATATCTTTGGAACTTCCTCGGCATGGCACTTTGTGGATTATGCTTCGCCCTTGGCGGTGGTTGCCCTGGCAAACATTTAGTTCATCTTGGTGAAGGCGATAATGACTCCGCTATTTTTGTACTTGGTATGCTTTTAGGTGCAGCCGCTGCACATCGTTTAAGCCTTGCAGCTTCAGGTTCTGGCATTGGTGAATTCACACCTTACGCTTTAGTTCTTGGATTTATATTTTGCGCCTATATTGGCTTTACCAAAAAATCGGCTTAATTCACTTTCTATCTGCACTCATCACGAGTGCAGATTTTCTTTTCCTTGCATTATCCCCCTTACAGTGTCAAACTCTCCGCACTTTTTAAAATTGTAAAAAATAATGACAAAAAAACGTAAAAACTTAATCAACCAAGATCCTCATTACAAACGAGAGTTGGAAAAATACGGCAATCCAATCCCGAGTCGTGAGTTCATTTTAAGTGTTATTCGAGACAATAATGCGCCAATGAATCGGGATGAAATTTTGACCGCACTTTCCATTCGAAATGAAGAGCAAATAGAAGCGATGCGCCGCCGATTACGCGCGATGGAAAATGACGGCCAATTAGTGTTCACCAAACGTAAACGCTATGCCTTACCAGAAAAATTAGATTTATTTAAAGGCACGATAATTGGCCATCGCGAAGGTTTCGGTTTTTTACAGGTCGATGGCAAAAAAGATGATTTATTCATTCCAAACCATCAAATGCAAAGAGTCATGCATGGAGATTTTGTCTTAGCTCAGCCTGCAGGATTAGATCGTCGTGGTCGCCGTGAAGTGCGAATTGTACGCGTATTAGAAAGTCGTAAAAAACAAATTGTGGGTCGCTTTTTCTTAGAAAACGGTTTTAGCTATGTCGTGCCTGATGACAGCAGAATTGGCCGAGATATTCTCGTGCCGAATGAATATCGTAATGGTGCTCGCATGGGACAAGTTGTGGTTGTCGAATTGCAAGAACGATCTGCTAGTTTTAACCAGCCAATTGGCGTAATCACTGAGATCCTAGGCGATAATATGGCAAAAGGAATGGAAGTGGAAATCGCCTTGCGTAACCACGATATTCCCCATAAGTTTCCAAGTGCGGTGGAAAAATACGTAAAAAAATTCACTGAAGAAGTCCCTGAAGAAGCAAAAAAAGGCCGTGTGGATTTACGTAATTTACCGCTTGTGACCATTGATGGTGAAGATGCGCGCGATTTTGACGATGCTGTTTATTGTGAAAAACATGGCAAAGGCTGGAAACTTTGGGTAGCGATTGCGGACGTTAGTTATTACGTACGTTTACGTTCCGCTTTAGATGTGGAAGCGCATAATCGTGGTAACTCGGTCTATTTTCCGAATCGAGTTGTACCAATGCTACCTGAAATTTTATCCAACGGCTTATGCTCTCTTAACCCACAAGTGGATCGTTTATGTATGGTGTGTGAGATGCAAATTTCTGCCAAAGGTAATCTCACAGATTATCGCTTTTATGAAGCGGTGATGAATTCTCACGCCCGCCTCACTTATACCAAAGTAGCAAAAATGCTCGAAGGCGATGAAGAATTACGTGCTCGTTATTCTACGCTTGTGCCTCACTTAGAAGATCTTTATAAACTCTATCAAGCGTTGCTTAGTGCTCGTCATCAACATGGTGCAATCGATTTTGAAACCATTGAAACTAAGTTTATTTTCAATGCAATGGGGCGAATCGAGCGCATTGAACCCGTTGTTCGTAATGATGCCCACAAAATCATTGAGGAATGTATGATTCTTGCGAATATCGCAGCAGCCAATTTTATGGAAAAACATAAAGAGCCTGCGTTATATCGTATTCATGCAACTCCGAGCGAAGAAAAATTAACATCGTTCCGCACTTTCTTAAGTGAGTTTGGTTTAACTTTAGAAGGTGGCTTAAAACCAACCATAAAAGACTATGCTGCTCTGTTAGAAAAAGTTAAAGAACGACCAGATCATGAACTTATTCAAACAATGTTGCTACGCTCATTAAGCCAAGCTGTCTATCACGCTGATAATATCGGGCACTTTGGTTTGGCTTTGGAAGAGTATGCACACTTTACTTCGCCAATTCGCCGTTATCCAGACTTAACACTTCATCGAGGCATCAAGTATTTACTCGCTAAAGAACAAGGCGCAAAACGTAAAACAACGGATACTGGTGGTTATCATTACTCTTTTGATGAAATGGATTTACTTGGCAATCACTGTTCAATGACGGAACGCCGTGCCGACGACGCAACTCGTGAAGTGGCAGATTGGCTAAAATGCGAATATATGCAAGATCATATTGGCGAAGAATTTAGCGGTGTGATTTCATCTGTGACGGGATTTGGTTTATTTGTACGCTTAGATGATTTATTCATCGATGGTTTAGTCCATATATCCACCTTGGAAAACGATTATTACCAATTCGATGCAGCAAAACAGCGTTTAATTGGCGAAAATAGCGGAATGCAATATCGCTTAGGCGATAAAGTTCGCATCAAAGTTGAAGCGGTACATTTAGAAAATAAAATGGTCGATTTCTCGCTGATGGGCAGTGAACGTAAACCTCATCGAGCTGGAAAAACTGCGAAAGAAAAAGCCAAGAAAGTCTTTAAAGAACTACCGTCTAAAGCCTCCAAAAAACGAAAAAGTGCGGTAAAAAAGAAAGAAGTTTCTAAGAAAACATCTAGAAAACGCAAATAATTCACTCCCTATTGTAAGAATGAATTAAAAATTCAAATAAGAAAAAGAGAAATTTATGTCAGAACAAATCTACGGCATTCATGCTGTTAATAGTATTTTAACCCATTCGCCAGAACGTTTAATTGAAGTCTTCGTACTTAAAGGACGTGAAGATAAACGTCTACAGCCACTCTTAAACGAACTTTATTCCCTCGGAATTGGTGTACAATTCGTTAATCGCCAAACTCTTGATAAAAAAGCCGATGGCGAAGTTCATCAAGGTGTCATCGCTCGAGTGCAAGCCACAAAAGAACTCAATGAAAATGATCTTGATGAAATTCTTGCGAATAAACAAAATCCGCTTTTATTAGTTTTAGATGGCGTGACTGATCCGCACAATTTAGGGGCTTGTTTGCGAACAGCTGATGCAGCGGGGGTAGTGGCAGTGATCGTACCGAAAGATAAATCGGCACAATTAACATCTATCTCGCGTAAAGTTGCTTGTGGGGCAGCAGAAACCGTGCCGTTAATTCGTGTAACCAATCTTTCTCGCACACTACGCGATTTACAGCAAAATCATAATATTTGGGTGGTTGGCACGGCTGGCGAAGCAACTGAAACCATTTATCAAAGCAAACTGACAGGACCACTAGCACTTGTTATGGGAGCTGAAGGCGAAGGAATGCGTCGTTTAACACGTGAACATTGCGATCAACTGATTAGCATTCCAATGGCTGGTTCAGTTTCATCATTAAATGTATCTGTCGCAACAGGGGTATGTTTATTTGAAATTGTGCGCCAGCGTTTAGGTTCATAAGAAAAGTGCGGTAAATTTGCTTTGACCTCAAAAACTAGATTATTTACTTAAGGACTGACGACGATATTGTATCGAACCCAGTCCTTTTAATTTCAGTTAAATTTATCGGTAATTATTTAGCCCCACTTTGTGGGAGAAGAGCAAAATTTATTGCGCTGTTCTATAAGATAATTCCACTATCTGCTTTAGTAAAATTCATTATAAATAAACTTTTATAAGTTCTTACATGAAATTCACCCGTCAATACTCGACGTGTGAATGCGTGATAGCTTTCCATATCTTTTGCATGGAGTAGCAACATAAAATCATAGTCACCTGAAATTTCGTAACAGCTCACCACTTCGTCTTCTTGGCGCATTTTTCGTTCAAATTGCTCTTGATAATAAGAGTGTTGATTATCCATTTCGACCATGACAAACACACTAATCGTACGCCCAACGGCTTTTGGGGAAACTACTGCAACTCGTTTTGTAATAACGCCTGAATCAGTTAATGCTTGTATACGTCGTTGACAGGTTGCAACGGAACTATTCACTTTTTCTGACAGTTCTTTTAACGGAATCATGGCATCTTGTTGTAATACATTCAAAATATGACGATCTAATTTATCCAGTATTTGCATAAGATAATTTCTCAAAAATGTAATAATTGGGAAAAATATTATCACAATAAAAATAAAGTTGAGATTTTTTATTGTCTTGGGCTTTTATAATAATCATATTGATGAGATGAGGTCCAAGATGAAAGTAGTCACTCAAGGCGTATTATTGTGCATTTTTTCACAATGTTTATTTGGCATATTGTATTTATTTAGCATATGGCTCCAACCACTTAGCGGAACGGATGTTTTTGTGTGGCGTATGTTAACCATGATCTTTGGGCTACTTTTAATTTTATTCCCGACTATTGGTTGCCGCTCTATTTTGTCTCTTATCACGACAACGTTAGGAAAAAGTTGGACGAGTTGGGTTTTATTTTTACTGGGGACATTAGATGCGGGAAGTCAATTCTGGCTCTTTATGTGGGCACCGCTAAATGGCGAAGGGATAAATATTGCGATGGGATATTTCCTTTTCCCTCTGATCATGGCTATTTTAGGATGGACTTGGTTAAAAGAACGCTTATCATTTATTCAGAAAATCGCGCTTTTACTGGCTGCCTGCGGTGTTGCACATGAATTATGGCACACTCAAAGTTTTTCATGGACAAGCTTGTGGGTTTGTACGGTTTATCCATTTTATTATCTAAGCCGTAAATTAATGAAAATCCCTGCCCTACAAGGGATTACATTGGATATTATTTTAATTTCGATTCCTTGTTTTATTTATATTCTTTCTCAAAGCGATACACTTTCTTTGGTTACGCAAGAATATCGTTATTGGTTATTACTACCATCACTTGGCATGGTGAGTGCGATTTCCCTTTCAGCCAACTTAAAATCTAGCCAACAAATTCCAGTCAGTATTTTTGCAGTGTTGAGTTATATCGAACCCATATTGCTTTTTTTAATAGCTGTCTTTGTGCTGGATAATCAAATAACCACAAGCGACTATTTTACTTATGTGCCTATTTGGTTAAGTCTCATTGTGATTGGTATAGAAGGGATTTTAAACAAAAATAAAGTGTGGTGAAAATTAACCGCACTTATGCGTGTTCATCTTATTTAGTCATATCGTGAAATTGAACTCAGGATAATAACAATCCGCACGTAAAACGTGCGGTTTTTAGGCTCCCCTATAAGGGCCTATACTTCACAAGCCCCTCAAGGGGCTTGTGAGAACTGACAACCGCGTCTAATTATTTCCTTGATTACCCCTTAAAGGGGTCAACATGTTCTTTCGTTGATAAATTATCTTGAACCATATCTTCTTTTTCTTGGTTTCTTATATAATCCTCTACCACTTTTGTATTTAACCCTACTGTGCTTACAAAAAATCCTTTCGCCCAGAAATGCCTATTTCCATATCTATATTTTAAGTTCGCGTGTCTTTCAAAAATCATCAGCGCTGACTTCCCCTTCAGATAGCCCATAAAACCTGATACTGATATTTTAGCTGGGATTTTTAAGAGCATATGGATATGGTCTGGCATTGCATGCGCTTCTATTATCTCCACATTTTTATAGTCACATAACTGCCTCAATATTTGACCTATATCTGCTCTTAACTTTCCATAAATTGCTTTTCTTCTATACTTCGGGATAAATACAATGTGATACTTACAGTTCCATTTTGTGTGTGATAGACTTGAATCGTCACTGGTTTTACTTACCATGATAATCCTCCTATATGTTGAATTTTGGTTGTCAGCCTTGTTCATTATATAGCGAGGATTTTTTCTGTTCATCGCTTAAGTTATTTGGCTCCATACGCATAGCGTATGATTTTTATAGCCAGACTTTTGGCTGGCTATAATATAAATAAGGCCTTGATATGCAAGGCTTTATTGGCGTTATTGAAATAATTAGAAAGTATCTGAAAAAGTGATTTTTTATTCCCACTCGATCGTTGCTGGAGGTTTTCCGCTAATGTCGTACACGACGCGAGAAATGCCGTTCACTTCGTTGATAATGCGGTTAGACACTTTTCCTAATAAATCATAAGGTAAGTACGCCCAATGTGCGGTCATAAAGTCGATGGTTTCTACCGCACGTAGTGAGATAACCCAATCGTATTTACGGCCGTCGCCCATCACGCCGACAGATTTCACTGGTAAGAACACGCTGAAGGCTTGGCTGGTTTTTTCATACCAACCGCTGTTGCGTAATTCTTCGATAAAGATCGCATCTGCACGGCGTAATAAATCGCAGTATTCTTTTTTCACTTCGCCTAATACACGCACGCCTAAACCTGGACCAGGGAATGGGTGGCGGTTGATCATTTCAGCCGGTAATCCTAATGCTAAACCGATTTTACGTACTTCGTCTTTAAATAATTCACGTAGCGGTTCAACCAAGCCAAGTTTCATATAGTCTGGTAAGCCACCTACGTTGTGGTGTGATTTAATCACATGTGCTTTACCAGTTTTGCTTGCTGCAGATTCGATGACATCAGGGTAGATCGTACCTTGTGCCAACCATTTCACATTAGTGAGTTTTTTTGATTCATCATCAAATACATCAACGAATACTTTACCGATAATTTTACGTTTCGTTTCAGGATCCGATACGCTTGCAAGTTCACCTAAGAAACGGCTTTCCGCATCAACACGGGTAATGTTTAAGCCGAATTTATCGCCAAACATTTCCATTACTTGATCGCCTTCGTGTAAGCGGAGCAAGCCGTTATCAACGAATACGCAGTGTAAGTTTTTACCGATGGCGCGGTGTAAAAGTAATGCAACCACAGAAGAGTCCACGCCACCAGATAAGCCTAAAATCACTTCATCATCGCCCACTTGCTCTTTAATGCGAGCAACGGCATCTTCAATGATGTTTTCAGCTGTCCATTTAGTTTCGCAACCACAGATATTCACGACAAAATTAGTTAATAATTCTAAACCTTTTTTGGTGTGGGTTACTTCTGGATGGAATTGTACACCGTAGAAACGATGATTTTCGTCAGACATTGCTGCAATTGGGCAGGTTGGAGTAGTACCTGTTACTTGGAAATTTTGAGGTAAACGAGTGACTTTATCTCCATGGCTCATCCATACATCTAATTTGCTATCGCCATCATTTAAATAAGCGAAAAGTGCGGTTGGATTATCCATTAAAACAGAAGCATAACCGAATTCACGATGTTCAGAGGTTTCAGTTAAACCCCCAAGTTGTATCGCCATCGTTTGCATGCCGTAGCAAATACCCAATACAGGCACGTCGGCATTAAATACATATTCAGGTGCACGCGGGCTGTTTTCTTCAGTGGTACTTTCTGGCCCCCCAGAAAGAATGATACCGTCTGGATTAAATTCACGGATCTGTTCTTCAGTCACATCCCACGCCCAAAGTTCGCAGTATACACCGATTTCACGCACACGACGTGCAATCAGTTGAGTATATTGTGAACCGAAGTCGAGGATCAGGATTTTGTGATTGTGGATGTTTGTCATTTTTTTCTCTAAATTGTATTAATTTTCTTCAGTGGAAAGATATATACTTTGCGGTTATTTCCATCTTTATCTTTCTGAGCTTTCTTAATAATCGGACCTGCTAATGTGACAATCCCCTCATAAATATATGAATTAGGTGTGTCATTTTCGAATAAGTGTAGAGTAACATTGTTACTATCTGATTCCGATAAAGTTTTATTTTGAGAGCTTAAGGTTTGATCGCCAGTTAATCCCATCCCAGTTAAATATAAAATATCATTTTCCCAGTAATTGATATATGTCTGTTGTCCATAAGTTTTGGTAACTAAAACAAGAGTTTTTGTTTTTAGAGATCTTCTCATGCCACCTTGAGTTGAACATATTAAAAATATCACATAGTTCTTGGTTAGTTATTTTTTGTTTAACATTAGGGAGATGCATATAAAATACCTTTTGTTTTAACCCATACGATAGTTTGGCGCTTCTTTAGTAATCGTTACATCGTGAACATGGCTTTCTTTAATGCCTGCACCACTGATTCGAACGAATTCCGCTTTCGTGCGTAATTCTTCGATGGTTGGGCAGCCAGTTAAGCCCATGCAAGAACGTAAGCCCCCCATTTGTTGGTGGATGATTTCTTTTAAGTAACCTTTGTATGGAATACGACCTTCGATACCTTCTGGTACAAGTTTGTCTGCTGCGTTATCAGATTGGAAATAACGGTCGGATGAGCCTTTAGCCATTGCACCTAATGAGCCCATACCACGGTAAGATTTAAATGCACGACCTTGGTAAAGTTCGATCTCGCCTGGTGCTTCTTCTGTACCCGCAAACATAGAGCCAACCATTACACAGCTTGCGCCCGCAGCGATGGCTTTTGCAATATCACCAGAGAAACGGATACCACCGTCCGCGATAACTGGAATACTACGATCTTTTAATGCCGCAGCGGCATCTGCGATAGCGGTGATTTGTGGAACACCTACACCAGTCACGATACGAGTTGTACAAATTGAACCAGGGCCAATACCTACTTTCACTGCACTTGCGCCAGCGTCTGCTAATGCGATTGCGCCTTCAGCTGTTGCTACGTTTCCCGCAACGATAGGTAAGTTTGGATATTTTGCACGAGTTTCACGAACACGTTGTAATACGCCTTCTGAGTGACCGTGAGAAGAGTCGATTAACAACACATCTACGCCGGCTTTCACTAATGCATCAATACGTTCTTCGTTACCCGGGCCTGCACCTACAGCCGCACCGACACGTAAACGACCGAATTCGTCTTTACATGCATTCGGTTTTTGTTCCGCTTTTTGGAAGTCTTTAACGGTGATCATGCCTTTTAATTTGAAAGCATCATCTACAACAAGTACTTTCTCTACGCGGTTTTGATGCATTAATTCTAAAATTGTTTCACGGCTTGCACCTTCTTTTACGGTGACTAAGTCTTCTTTTTTCGTCATTAATTGTGAAACAGTTTTGCTTAAATCTTTTACGAAACGGGTGTCGCGTCCAGTAATGATACCGATTAGGTTATTTTCACTATCGACAATAGGGTAGCCAGCGAAGCCGTTCTTCTTCACCATTTCAGCAAGTTCGGCAAGCGTTAAATTTGGTGAAACAGTTACTGGTTCAGAAACGATACCACTTTCGAATTTTTTCACTTTACGAACACGATCTGCTTGGCGTTCGATCGTCATATTTTTATGAATAAAGCCAATGCCACCTTCTTGTGCTAAAGAGATCGCTAGTTTGGTTTCAGTTACGGTATCCATTGCTGCTGAAAGCATAGGAATATTCAAATTAATCTCTTTAGTGAGTTTGGTTGAAAGATTGGCTGTATTTGGAAGCACTGTTGAATGTGCTGGGACGAGTAGAACATCGTCAAAAGTAAGGGCTTCTTGTTTAATGCGTAATGACATTGCAATATTCTCGCTAAATTGAAGTTAAAAAATATTGCGACGAGATTATACAGATTTTACTAGATTTTGAAAACGAAATTTTGGGATTTATGCTATGATTTTCGCTCCGTTTGCTACAAGGAATAAATGATGAATTTCGCTTTATTGACATACTTATCTGATTGTCAGCCGAAAGTGCGGTTTGAATTGGAAAAATTTTCTCCGGATATTGAAGAGGACATTAAACAATTACGTGAGCTAGGCTTGGAAATTGTCGTTGATGGCCAAAATTATTGCTTAGTGCCTAGTCTTCCTTTATTAAATCCTCAGCAAATTTCAACCGCACTTTTTCCTTATAGTATCCATTATCAGCCGATTATTTCCTCTACAAATGAATGGATATTACAAAATATTCCTTCCTTAAAAAAAGGCGATCTTTGTGTAGCTGAATATCAAACTGCAGGGCGAGGTCGACGTGGTCGCCAATGGTTATCACCTTTTGCTGGGCAAATCATGTTTAGTTTTTATTGGGCATTTGCTCCTAAAAAATCAATTGAGGGGTTAAGTTTAGTTATCGGTTTGGCGATTGCCGAGGTGCTAAACGTGCAAGTGAAATGGCCAAATGACATTTTGTTTGAAGGAAGAAAGTTAGGTGGCATTTTAGTTGAAATTGCTAACCATAAAAATGGTATGCTCAATTTAGTGATTGGCGTAGGTATTAATGTGTTGTTGCCAAAAAAAACAGAAATTAGTCAGCCTTATGCGGAAGTATGTGAAATTGATCCTGATATAGATAGACAAACCTTATTACCCAAACTTATACAACATTTATACACACATTTAAATACTTTTGAGCAAAATGGTATTAATGAGGAATTTCAACAAGCATGGCAATCATATAATGCGTTTTCAAATAATGAAGTAAATGTGCTGACTGAACAAGGCGTTATTTCAGGTATTGAACAAGGCATAGATGAACACGGTTATTTAAAAGTATTATGTGGCAATAAAATTCAGATGTTTAATGGTGGAGAAGTTTCATTACGTAAGAAATAATAGCAATAAAAGTTTGACTATTCTAACCGCACTTTTTGATAAAATGTTTATATTTCCATCAAAAAATTATTTTTTTAAATATTTTTACAAAAAAGTACTTGCAAGGGTTTTGAAAATCCCTATAATGCACCGCACACAACGACGCACTGTTGTGAAGTATTTAAGTTTACAAGTGCGTCGTTGTTTTTTGCTCTTTAACAATGTATCAGGCAATCTGTGTGGGCACTTGTTGATTGACTTGTTTTAAAAATATTTTTTAATTTTGAAGTCTTAATAGGTGCTTAACTGAAAATTCATAATTACTTTTTAAGTAGTATTTTTATTTATAGCTAAGCAATATATTGAGCGATTGAACTTGAATTGAAGAGTTTGATCATGGCTCAGATTGAACGCTGGCGGCAGGCTTAACACATGCAAGTCGAACGGTAGCAGGAGGAAGCTTGCTTTCTTGCTGACGAGTGGCGGACGGGTGAGTAATGCTTGGGAATCTGGCTTATGGAGGGGGATAACTACGGGAAACTGTAGCTAATACCGCGTAATATCGAAAGATTAAAGTGTGGGACCTTCGGGCCACATGCCATAAGATGAGCCCAAGTGGGATTAGGTAGTTGGTGAGGTAAAGGCTCACCAAGCCTGCGATCTCTAGCTGGTCTGAGAGGATGGCCAGCCACACTGGAACTGAGACACGGTCCAGACTCCTACGGGAGGCAGCAGTGGGGAATATTGCGCAATGGGGGGAACCCTGACGCAGCCATGCCGCGTGAATGAAGAAGGCCTTCGGGTTGTAAAGTTCTTTCGGTATTGAGGAAGGGATGTGTGCTAATAGTACACGTCATTGACGTTAAATACAGAAGAAGCACCGGCTAACTCCGTGCCAGCAGCCGCGGTAATACGGAGGGTGCGAGCGTTAATCGGAATAACTGGGCGTAAAGGGCACGCAGGCGGTTATTTAAGTGAGGTGTGAAAGCCCTGGGCTTAACCTGGGAATTGCATTTCAGACTGGGTAACTAGAGTACTTTAGGGAGGGGTAGAATTCCACGTGTAGCGGTGAAATGCGTAGAGATGTGGAGGAATACCGAAGGCGAAGGCAGCCCCTTGGGAATGTACTGACGCTCATGTGCGAAAGCGTGGGGAGCAAACAGGATTAGATACCCTGGTAGTCCACGCTGTAAACGCTGTCGATTTGGGGATTGGGCTTAGAGCTTGGTGCCCGTAGCTAACGTGATAAATCGACCGCCTGGGGAGTACGGCCGCAAGGTTAAAACTCAAATGAATTGACGGGGGCCCGCACAAGCGGTGGAGCATGTGGTTTAATTCGATGCAACGCGAAGAACCTTACCTACTCTTGACATCCATGGAATCCTGTAGAGATACGGGAGTGCCTTCGGGAACCATGAGACAGGTGCTGCATGGCTGTCGTCAGCTCGTGTTGTGAAATGTTGGGTTAAGTCCCGCAACGAGCGCAACCCTTATCCTTTGTTGCCAGCGATTCGGTCGGGAACTCAAAGGAGACTGCCAGTGATAAACTGGAGGAAGGTGGGGATGACGTCAAGTCATCATGGCCCTTACGAGTAGGGCTACACACGTGCTACAATGGCGTATACAGAGGGTGGCGAAACTGCGAGGTGGAGCGAATCTCAGAAAGTACGTCTAAGTCCGGATTGGAGTCTGCAACTCGACTCCATGAAGTCGGAATCGCTAGTAATCGCGAATCAGAATGTCGCGGTGAATACGTTCCCGGGCCTTGTACACACCGCCCGTCACACCATGGGAGTGGGTTGTACCAGAAGTAGATAGCTTAACCTTCGGGAGGGCGTTTACCACGGTATGATTCATGACTGGGGTGAAGTCGTAACAAGGTAACCGTAGGGGAACCTGCGGTTGGATCACCTCCTTACCCAAGACGAGAGACAGCGAGTGCTCACACAGATTGATTGATATATTGTAGACAATATCGAGCAGAAAGCCGTTATTCCCTTGGGTCTGTAGCTCAGGTGGTTAGAGCGCACCCCTGATAAGGGTGAGGTCGGTGGTTCAAGTCCACTCAGACCCACCACTCAAACTGAGTGAGTGATGAAGGTGAATAAGGTAATAAATAAACGATGACATGGGGATATAGCTCAGCTGGGAGAGCGCCTGCCTTGCACGCAGGAGGTCAGCGGTTCGATCCCGCTTATCTCCACCACTTATCATCGTTAAGTAAATTAAGAGAGAATAGAGAAGAAAGTCATGAGCACTAGTTTAAACTAATATAGTGTTTAAGATTTTATTGATATTCATTTAGTTTATTTAGCGATGATAACTGAAAGGTTTTATCAACTGTTCTTTAAAAAATTGGAAACAAGCTGAAAACAAGAGATTTTCGAGAGAAAGTCTGAGTAGGCAAGGCAGTAAACAGTAAACTGAAAAGAAAACTGAAATAAAACTGTTTTGCATAAAATCTTGATTGAACAAAAGCAATCAAGTGTTTAGTTGAATGAAAATACGCATCAAATTGACCGCACTTTCAAGTGAAAACTTAAAGTGGTTGAAAGCATTTGAGGTTGTATAGTTAAGTGACTAAGCGTACAAGGTGGATGCCTTGGCAATCAGAGGCGAAGAAGGACGTGCTAATCTGCGAAAAGCTTGGATGAGTCGATAAGAGGCGTTTAATCCAAGATATCCGAATGGGGAAACCCAGTAGATGAAGAATCTACTATCACTAACTGAATCCATAGGTAAGTGAGGCAAACCGGGAGAACTGAAACATCTAAGTACCCCGAGGAAAAGAAATCAACCGAGATTTCGTCAGTAGCGGCGAGCGAAAGCGAAAGAGCCAGTTAATGATAGCAGCAGAGATAGAGGAATAAGCTGGGAAGCTTAGCGACACAGGGTGATAGCCCCGTACTCGACATCCAGGCTGTGGTACTAAGTTAACGAGAAGTAGGGCGGGACACGTGATATCCTGTTTGAAGATGGGGGGACCATCCTCCAAGGCTAAATACTCCTGATTGACCGATAGTGAACCAGTACTGTGAAGGAAAGGCGAAAAGAACCCCGGTGAGGGGAGTGAAATAGAACCTGAAACCTTGTACGTACAAGCAGTGGGAGCCTGAAAGGGTGACTGCGTACCTTTTGTATAATGGGTCAGCGACTTATATTTTGTAGCGAGGTTAACCGAATAGGGGAGCCGAAGGGAAACCGAGTCTTAACTGGGCGTCTAGTTGCAAGGTATAGACCCGAAACCCGGTGATCTAGCCATGGGCAGGTTGAAGGTTGGGTAACACTAACTGGAGGACCGAACCGACTAATGTTGAAAAATTAGCGGATGACTTGTGGCTGGGGGTGAAAGGCCAATCAAACCGGGAGATAGCTGGTTCTCCCCGAAATCTATTTAGGTAGAGCCTTGAGCGGACACCTTTGGGGGTAGAGCACTGTTTCGGCTAGGGGTCCATCCCGGATTACCAACCCGATGCAAACTACGAATACCAAAGAGTGATACTCAGGAGACACACGGCGGGTGCTAACGTCCGTCGTGGAGAGGGAAACAACCCAGACCGCCAGCTAAGGTCCCAAAGTCTATATTAAGTGGGAAACGAAGTGGGAAGGCTTAGACAGCTAGGATGTTGGCTTAGAAGCAGCCATCATTTAAAGAAAGCGTAATAGCTCACTAGTCGAGTCGGCCTGCGCGGAAGATGTAACGGGGCTGAAATATAGCACCGAAGCTGCGGCATCAGACGAAAGTCTGTTGGGTAGGGGAGCGTTGTGTAAGCGGAAGAAGGTGTGTTGAGAAGCATGCTGGACGTATCACAAGTGCGAATGCTGACATAAGTAACGATAAAACGGGTGAAAAACCCGTTCGCCGGAAGACCAAGGGTTCCTGTCCAACGTTAATCGGGGCAGGGTGAGTCGGCCCCTAAGGCGAGGCTGAAGAGCGTAGTCGATGGGAAACAGGTTAATATTCCTGTACTTGGTAAAGCTGCGATGTGGGGACGGAGTAGGTTAGGTTATCGCACTGTTGGATATGTGCGTTTAAGTTGGTAGGTGGGAAGTTTAGGCAAATCCGGACTTCCTTAACACTGAGAGATGATGACGAGGCTCTACGGAGCTGAAGTAACTGATACCACACTTCCAGGAAAAGCCACTAAGCGAAAGGCTTTACTAAACCGTACTGAAAACCGACACAGGTGGTCAGGTAGAGAATACTCAGGCGCTTGAGAGAACTCGGGTGAAGGAACTAGGCAAAATAGCACCGTAACTTCGGGAGAAGGTGCGCCGGCGTAGATTGTAGTCCCTCGCGGGCGAAGGTTGAACCGGTCGAAGATACCAGCTGGCTGCAACTGTTTATTAAAAACACAGCACTCTGCAAACACGAAAGTGGACGTATAGGGTGTGATGCCTGCCCGGTGCTGGAAGGTTAATTGATGGTGTAATCGAAAGAGAAGCTCCTGATCGAAGCCCCAGTAAACGGCGGCCGTAACTATAACGGTCCTAAGGTAGCGAAATTCCTTGTCGGGTAAGTTCCGACCTGCACGAATGGCATAATGATGGCCAGGCTGTCTCCACCCGAGACTCAGTGAAATTGAAATCGCCGTGAAGATGCGGTGTACCCGCGGCTAGACGGAAAGACCCCGTGAACCTTTACTATAGCTTGACACTGAACATTGAATTTTGATGTGTAGGATAGGTGGGAGCCTTTGAAGCAGTCACGCCAGTGATTGTGGAGGCGTCCTTGAAATACCACCCTTTAACGTTTGATGTTCTAACGAAGATTACGAAACGTGGTCTCGGACAGTGTCTGGTGGGTAGTTTGACTGGGGCGGTCTCCTCCCAAAGAGTAACGGAGGAGCACGAAGGTTTGCTAATCACGGTCGGACATCGTGAGGTTAGTGCAATGGTATAAGCAAGCTTAACTGCGAGACAGACAAGTCGAGCAGGTACGAAAGTAGGTCATAGTGATCCGGTGGTTCTGAATGGAAGGGCCATCGCTCAACGGATAAAAGGTACTCCGGGGATAACAGGCTGATACCGCCCAAGAGTTCATATCGACGGCGGTGTTTGGCACCTCGATGTCGGCTCATCACATCCTGGGGCTGAAGTAGGTCCCAAGGGTATGGCTGTTCGCCATTTAAAGTGGTACGCGAGCTGGGTTTAGAACGTCGTGAGACAGTTCGGTCCCTATCTGCCGTGGGCGTAGGAGAATTGGTTGGGGCTGCTCCTAGTACGAGAGGACCGGAGTGGACGCACCACTGGTGTTCCGGTTGTGTCGCCAGACGCATTGCCGGGTAGCTAAGTGCGGAAGAGATAAGTGCTGAAAGCATCTAAGCACGAAACTTGCCAAGAGATGAGTTCTCCCAGATTATAAATCTGTAAGGGTTGTTTAAGACTAAGACGTAGATAGGCAGGGTGTGTAAGTGATGTGAGTCATTGAGCTAACCTGTACTAATTGCCCGAGGGACTTAACTATACAACGCTCAAGTGTTTTTGGAAAAGAGCGAAAAAGAGAAGACTAGACAAACAAATTAAATATAGAAGACGTAATAGAAAGAAAATTGAGTTCAGCTTGTGGCCAATAAGAACGAGTGAAAGGTAGAGTAAGAGCTGAGTAGCGAAAGATAAAAGAGAAAAGACGAGTTATCAAAGGATTATCCTGGCGGCGATAGTGCGGTGGAACCACCTGACACCATACCGAACTCAGAAGTGAAACGCTGTAATGCCGATGGTAGTGTGGGGCTTCCCCATGTGAGAGTAGGGCACCGCCAGGTTACCAAATACATAAATAGAATAAAGCAGAGTAGAATAAAAGATAAGAACCCCGTGTCGAAAGATATGGGGTTTTTGTTCTTTATAATCTATTCATGATATTAAAGAAATAAGAGTCTAACTTTAGTTTTAATAAAACTGCTATCTCCATATACGATTTTTTATAAGTTTGTTAAACTAATAAAAATTTATGTTTTTCTAATTTAATGAATTATCAAGATCGCATTTCTAATATTTTCTCTGTTAATGGCGAATTAAGTCAAAGTATCAAAGGTTTTAGACCTCGAACTGAGCAGATTGAAATGGCACATGCAGTTGGCGAGTCAATCCAAAATAAATCTTCCCTTGTTATTGAAGCTGGAACGGGGACAGGAAAGACTTTTGCATATCTGGCTCCTGCTCTAGTATTTGGTAAAAAAACAATTATTTCTACAGGATCTAAAAATCTTCAAGATCAGCTTTTTAATCGAGATCTTCCTGCTATTAAAAAAGCCCTCAATTTCACGGGTAAAATTGCATTGCTAAAAGGTCGAGCAAACTATCTTTGTTTAGAACGTTTAGATCAAGTTATTGCTCAAGGTGTGCTTGGAGATAAGTCCGTTTTAGCTGAATTAAGCAAAGTACGAAAATGGAACAACAGTACTAAAACAGGCGATTTTACAGAATGTATTGAGCTTGCAGAAGATAGCCCAATTATTCCTCAACTGACAAGTACAGCGGAAAGCTGTTTAGGCACCGATTGCCCTAATTATTCAGAATGTTATGTAGCAAGTGCGCGTAAAAAAGCATTAAATGCTGATTTTGTTGTGGTTAATCATCATTTATTTTTTGCTGATATGGCTGTGAAAGAAAGTGGTTTTGGCGAACTTATTCCAAATGCAGAAGTGATTATTTTTGACGAAGCTCATCAGTTACCAGATATTGCCAGTCAATATTTTGGTCAATCTTTAACATCACGCCAGCTTTTTGATTTGTGTAAGGATATTAATATTGTTTACCGCACAGAACTTAAAGATATGCAGCAGCTTGGCACAACATCTGATACCTTACTGAAGGTTGTACAAGATTTTCGTTTATTACTGGGTAATGGGAGTAATGTTCGAGGAAATTGGCGTGAGCTTTACACGCAAAGTGCGGTGAAAAAATCCTTTGAATTATTACAGGAGAAAATAGATTTTTTAGCTGAGGTAATTAAATTAGCGCCTGGTCGCTCCCAAACTTTGGATAGCATTTTTGAGCGCGTTGAATCCATTAAAATTCAGCTCAAGCGTTTATCTGAAACAAATATTGTGGGTTATTGTTATTGGTATGAAGGAAATGGTCGCCAGTTTGGTTTACATATTACGCCATTGACAGTAGCAGATAAATTTGGTGCTCAGCTCGAAGCTAAAGAAGCTGCTTGGATATTCACATCCGCGACATTAGAAGTGGGGGGGACTTTTAATCATTTCTGCCAACGTTTAGGCATTGAAGATGCTACACAAAAAATTTTACCGAGTCCTTTTAATTATTCTGAGCAGTCTTTGCTTTGTGTGCCTCGATATTTGCCGAATACGAATCAGGCTAATACATTAAGCTCACTAGGAGAAATGTTATTGCACGTGATCGAAGCAAATAAGGGGCGTTGCTTTGTTCTTTGTACCTCTTATTCAATGATGCGCGGCTTAGCAGAATACTTCCGTGAAAAAAGTAACCTTTCGATTCTATTACAAGGCGAAACCTCAAAAGGCAAATTACTCGAGCAATTTATAAAAGAAACGCATAGCGTTTTAGTGGCTACCTCTAGCTTTTGGGAAGGTGTAGATGTGCGCGGTGATGCACTTTCTTTAGTCATTATCGATAAGCTTCCCTTTACCGCACCAGATGAGCCTTTATTGAAAGCACGTATTGAGGATTGTCGTTTGCAAAGTGGCGATCCATTCAATGACATTCAAATTCCTGAAGCGGTGATTACGTTGAAACAAGGCGTAGGACGTTTAATTCGCGATGTTACAGATCGTGGCGTTGTGATTATTTGTGATAATCGATTAGTCATGCGAAATTATGGTGAAACTTTTTTGAAAAGTTTACCTAACTCAAGTCGTACCCGTGATCTCAACAAAGTGATACAATTCTTACAAAATAAATAAACGAGAATAATAATGCAAAATTTAACTTTATTGGCGCTAGATGCTTCAACTGAAGCCTGTTCAGTCGCTTTATTTCATCATGGTGAGAAAACACATATTAATGAACTTGCTCAACGCACTCATACCAAACGAATTTTACCCATGATTGATGAAATTTTGGCAAATTCAGGTTTACGTTTAAATCAAGTTGATGCCCTCGCCTTTGGGCGTGGGCCTGGTAGTTTTACTGGAGTTCGTGTTGGTGCTGGGATTGCACAAGGTTTAGCATTTGGTGCTGATTTGCCTGTCATTCCTATTTCAAATTTAACCGCAATGGCACAGGCGGCATTTGAATTACATCAAGCAGAAAATGTCGTTGCCGCGATTGATGCGAGAATGAACGAAGTTTATTTTTCTCAATTAGTGAGAGAAAAAGTGCGGTCTGATGTCGGGGAATTTTTTCAATGGCGAGAAATCATAACTGAACAAGTTTGTTCCCCAGAACAAGTAATTAAACAGTTTCGAGATGATAATGCATTTAGAGTCGGGACTGGTTGGGCAGCATATTCTCAATTTACTGAAAAAAATCTAACGAGCTCAGATATAGCGTTGCCTAATGCATTATATATGCTGGAGCTCGCACGAGTAGAATACTTGCAAAAACGTACAATTTCAGCTTTAGAGATTGAACCGATTTATTTGCGAAACGAGGTTACTTGGAAAAAATTACCAGGACGTGAATAAGTTTAAATAACTGGAGGATAGAAAATGAAAGGCAAAATCACCTTATTTTTTACCGCACTTTGTTTGGGATTGACAGGCTGTATGGCACCACCGAAAGGGTTAGAAGAAGATCGATTCTCTATTAATTCCTATCGCGAGATTTCCCCTCAAGATTTAACCTGCCATTGTAAAACTGTTCGACTTGGAGGGAAAATTGTTCAGGCGACTGTTTTACCAAATCAAACAAAAATTGAAGTGTTAAGTTTACCGGTGTCATCAATTTCAGGTAAACCATTTGTTGAATTTCAATCAGATGGTCGCTTTATCGTGTATTTCAACGGCTTTGTGGACCCTGAAAATTTAAAAGAGCGTTATATTACTGTAGGTGGGCAATTAGTTGGAACAGAAAAAGGCAAGATAGAACAAGCTGATTATATTTATCCTGTTATTCAACCTGATAAATACCGTATTTGGACACTCAGTACCACTTATGATTATCCAACAGATGATTGGGATGAAGATGATGATTGGGGATTTTTTAGATGGAGACATCACCCTTGGTATGTTCAGCCTGAAATTCGCTATTATTTGAATTAAATGATAAAATCTTAAAGATTTTCCAACAAATTAGGATAAAAAATGGAAAAAATTTGGTTTCAAAATTATCCAGAAGGTTCTGAAAAATTTCTGGATACTTCAAAATATGAATCTATTTTGGATATATTCGACAAAGCTGTGCGCGAACATCCAGATCGCCCCGCTTATATTAATATGGGGCAAGTACTTACTTTTCGTAAATTAGAAGAGCGCAGTCGTGCATTTGCCGCGTATTTGCAAAATGAATTTAAACTTCAGCGTGGAGATCGCGTGGCATTAATGATGCCAAATTTATTGCAATATCCCATCGCACTTTTTGGTATTTTGCGTGCTGGCTTAATTGCAGTAAATGTCAATCCTCTTTACACACCGAGAGAATTAGAGCACCAGTTGCAAGATAGTGGTGCGGTAGCGATTGTCGTGGTATCAAATTTTGCTTCTACCTTAGAAAAAGTCGTTTTCAATACCAATGTCAAACACGTTATTCTTACCCGAATGGGTGATCAACTTTCATTTGGTAAACGTACTTTAGTCAATTTTATCGTGAAATATGTGAAAAAACTGGTGCCGAAATATAAATTACCGCATGCAGTGACCTTCCGAGAAGTATTGAGTATTGGTAAATATCGACAATATGTTCGCCCTGAAATGTCGCGCGAGGATTTAGCTTTTTTACAATACACTGGTGGCACAACAGGTGTTGCGAAAGGTGCAATGCTGACGCACGGAAATATTATAACCAATGTATTCCAAGCAAAATGGATTGCAGAGCCATTTATTGGCGATCATTCTCGCACTCGCTCAGCTATTTTAGCTTTGCCTCTTTATCACGTATTTGCCTTAACAGTGAATTGCTTATTATTTTTAGAGTTAGGCGTAACGGCGATCTTAATCACCAATCCGAGAGATATTGAGGGATTTGTGAAAGAGTTGAAAAAATATCGTTTTGAAGCAATCACTGGTGTGAATACCTTATTTAATGCCTTGTTAAATAATGAAAACTTCAAAGAAGTTGATTTTTCTGCTTTGAAACTTTCTGTGGGTGGCGGTATGGCTATTCAACAATCGGTGGCAACACGTTGGCATGAATTGACGGGCTGTAACATTATTGAAGGTTATGGAATGACAGAATGTTCACCATTAATCGCCGCTTGTCCGATTAATGTTGTGAAACATAATGGTACTATTGGTGTGCCGGTGCCAAATACTGATATAAAAATCATTAAGGATGATGGTTCAGACGCAAAAATTGGAGAGCTTGGTGAATTATGGGTGAAAGGTGACCAAGTCATGCAAGGTTATTGGCAACGACCAGAAGCAACTAGCGAAGTTTTAAAAGATGGTTGGATGGCAACTGGCGATATTGTCATTATGGATGAATCATATAGCTTACGCATTGTAGATCGTAAAAAAGATATGATTTTGGTTTCTGGCTTTAATGTCTATCCAAATGAAATTGAAGATGTCGTTATGCTAAATTACAAAGTGGCTGAGGCTGTGGCAATCGGCGTTCCTCATGAAGTTTCTGGTGAAACGATTAAAGTATTTGTGGTGAAAAAGGATGATAGTTTAACCCGAGATGAACTTCGAAACCATTGTCGCCAATATCTCACAGGCTATAAAGTACCAAAAGAAATTGAGTTCCGAGACGAACTGCCAAAAACCAATGTAGGTAAAATTTTACGTCGGGTTTTACGCGATGAAGAGATCGCAAAACGTTCAAAACATTAATATCAAAATGGGATAGCAATATCCCATTTTTGTTCTTTTTAAATAAAAAATCACTATGATAAAAGAATGTCAAAATCCACCGCACTTTACGGTTATTACGGATAATACTTCGCTATTGGAAATTTGCAATTTGGCTCAGCAGCAAAATGCGGTTGCCCTAGATACAGAATTTATGCGTGTTTCCACTTATTTTCCTAAGTTGGGATTAATCCAGCTTTATGATGGCGAGCGCGTCTCTTTAATTGATCCTTTAGCGATTACGGATTTTTCGCCTTTTGTTGCATTGTTATCCAATCCTAAAGTATTAAAAGTCTTACATTCTTGTAGTGAAGATTTATTGGTTTTCTTACAAAAATTTGATCAGCTTCCATGCCCAATGATTGATACGCAAATTATGGCGCGCTTTCTTGGGCTTGGCACATCAGCAGGATTGGCAAAATTAGCACAACAATACTTAAATATAGAAATTGATAAAGGCGCAACACGAACGAATTGGATCAAACGCCCCCTTTCTGATATTCAACTTCAATATGCCGCAGGTGATGTTTGGTATTTGTTACCGCTTTATCATATTCTTGAAAAAGAGTTAGCGAAAACACCTTGGGAACAAGCCGTAATCGATGATTGTGAATTGGCTCTTGCTAAAACGCATAAATTACAAGAACGAGATTCAGAAAAAGCTTATTTGGATATTCCAAATGCTTGGAAATTAAATCTATTAGAATTATCTCGTTTAAGAATTTTGGCGCAGTGGCGACAAAACGTCGGAATAGAACGTGATTTAGCACTTTCTTATATTGTGAAATCAGATAATCTTTGGAAAGTGGCAAAAAATAATCCGCGTAATATATCGGAAATGTTGGAAATGGGATTAACTGAAAATGAAGTGCGTGTACGTGGTAAGAAGATTTTGCAATTACTTGCTCAAGCAAGACGTATTTCTTCTAATGACTATCCAAAACCTATTGAACGTATTTCTGAAGATCCTCGTTATAAAAAAACAATTCGATTGTTGCAAGAAAAAGTGAATAGCTTAACACCAGCAGGTTTAACCTCTGAAATCCTTGCAAGTAAACGCACTTTGGATGAATTAATTAAATGGGTTTGGAAATATGATTGTTCTCAAAATAAACTACCAGAATTGCTGATTGGCTGGCGAAAACCTATTGGTGAGAAGTTAGTTGATGAACTTAAGTAAATATAAAAAAGCGTTGGGCAAATAGCTCAACGCTTTTAGTTTTTACTCGTAGAGTTTTTTCACTTGTTCAGGTGTCATCACTCGTTGGTATTTACTAAATTCTTTTGCCATATAGTAAGCACCAAAATTTGTTAAGTGATCTTGATCTCCATACAAATATTTTCCTTCTTCCATAACGCTATCTTTTGGTAAATACTGTTGAGCATCTACCCAATAAACATTAGGAATATCCTTGACTAAATCGTGAATAATTTTGTTGCTCGCATCAATATCGCCCATTCTACGAATTGGTTCTAAATACTTTTCAAGTCCATATTTCTCTAGTAAATATCCACGAATAGGTGATCTGCTAATAGAACTGTTATTTGCAAAGATATAAACCGATTTTGATTTAGCAAGTAATTTTATTGTTTCCCTAAATCTTATTTTGAAGTTAGGAATAATAGCTGATTCTGCGTTAAATCTTGGAACAGGTTGTCCTCCCATTCTTAAATCATAAAATCCAGAAATAAAAATAGCTTTATATTTAGGTGAATTAATCTCATCAAATAACTCTTGACACTCAGATGTTATTCTATTGCTTTTATCCACTAAAACAAAACAATCCTTCCCATCAGTTATGCTTAAAATAGTTGACTTCCATCCTTCTTGCTTACCAAGATATTTTAACAAATAAGTAAGATGACTAGCATGAGAATCTCCGATTGTTAAAACTGTAGTTGATAAGTTATTCTCTAAATTAACAGATAAAACATCTTGTTCAATATGTTCTTTTTCTTTTCTAATTTGTTTTCTTTCATAGGTGTTATAACCAATAATAAAAAGAGAAGGAATTAGATAAAGATAGATAAATGCCTGCTTAAAGTTTAATTTTGATCTTCTTATAGGTTGTTCAATGAAATAGTAACTTATTATAGAGAAAATAATCGTTAATGCGACAACAATTAACACTGTAATGTCTTGAATTTGTTTACTGCCAGTAATGTAATAAGCAAACGCAATAAAAATCCAATGATATAAATAAAGTGAATAAGAAATTTTTCCAATAAATACTATCACTTTATTGGATAAACATAATTTAATAATGTTATTTTGTGATGTGGTATGAATAATTAATGCTGTAAAAATACAAGGAAGAATTAAAGTAATACCTGGAATATATGCAATATTATTATTCATTAAAAATAAGCAGGAAAATAATAGTAATGTACTTAAGATAGCCAGAATATTATTTACTTGCTTACTCAATTGAACCTTGTTTGAAAGATTATGATAAATTGCCAACAAAGATCCTACAAGTAATTCAGGAAATCTTAGGTTAGAAAGATAATAAATATTAGGCTGGTGCAATACTTCTTTGTAAAAATTAGCTGGAATAAAAGAGGTGGCAAGTAAAATAAAAAACAAGATTAGCGTTATAATAAATAATGCTTTAATTTCTCTAAATTTTTTATAAGCTAAAATTAGGATAAGTGGAAAAATAAGATAGTATTGTTCTTCTACAGCTAATGACCAAATATGTAACACAGGATTTTCATTGGCGCTTAAATCAAAATAACCTTGTGTTAAACCTAAATAGAAATTAGATAAGAAAGCTGTAGCTAATTCAATCGTTTTTCTTAATTGATTAAAATCATTATAAATGAAAATAGCAGACGCAATGAGAGACACTAATGCCATCACTGTAATAAAAGCAGGATAAATTCGTTTAATACGTCGAGTATAAAATTGTTTAAACGAAAAAGAATTCTGTTGAATTTCTGTGATAATAATACCCGTAATCAGAAAACCAGAAATAACAAAGAAAATATCCACCCCAAGAAAACCACCAGATAACCAGTTTTCATTAAGATGATAAATAATGACTGAAATAACAGCAATTGCACGCAGTCCATCAATTTCTGGACGATATTTAATAGATGACATACAAGGTTCCTTGATTAATTCGTAACACCGCACTTAAAAAGTGCGGTTATTTTTTTATATATTTTTATACATTGAATCGGAAGTGCATGACATCGCCATCTTGTACGATGTAATCTTTGCCTTCTAAACGCCATTTACCTGCTTCTTTTGCACCGTTTTCGCCGTTGAATTGGATAAAGTCTTCATAAGCGATAACTTCTGCTCGGATAAAGCCTTTCTCAAAGTCGGTGTGGATTACTGCAGCTGCTTTTGGTGCGGTTGCGCCGACTGAAACAGTCCAAGCGCGTACTTCTTTTACACCCGCGGTAAAGTAAGTTTGGAGGTTTAAAAGTGCGTAACCCGCACGAATTACGCGGTTCAGTCCAGGTTCTTCAATGCCTAAATCTTGTAAAAATTCGACTTTTTCTTCATCATCAAGTTCCGCAATTTCAGATTCAATCGCCGCACATACTGGAACAACAACTGCTCCTTCTTTTGTAGCAATTTCACGAACGCGATCTAAATATGGATTATTTTCAAAACCATCTTCGTTCACATTTGCGATATACATTGTTGGTTTTAAAGTTAAGAAGTTGTAACTCTTGATTGCTTGCAATTCTTCTTTATCTAACCCAACAGAGCGAATCATTCCCGCATTTTTAAGTACAGGAAGGATTTTTTCCATAACGGAAAGTTCAAATTTAGCCTCTTTGTCGCCACCTTTGGCACGTTTTTGTAAACGTTGGATCGCGCGTTCGCAGCTGTCTAAGTCTGCTAAGGCTAATTCGGTATTGATGGTATCAATGTCATCTTGTGGGTCAATTTTCCCAGCAACGTGCACGATATCGTCATTTTCAAAGCAACGAACGACGTGGCCGATCGCATCGGTTTCACGAATATTAGCGAGGAATTTGTTACCTAAGCCTTCGCCTTTACTTGCTCCTGCAACTAAGCCTGCGATGTCTACGAATTCCATCGTGGTAGGTAATACGCGTTCAGGTTTAACGATTTCTGCCAATGCATCTAAACGCTGATCTGGCATTGGCACGACACCAGTATTTGGTTCGATAGTGCAGAATGGATAGTTTGCGGCTTCAATACCAGCTTTAGTGAGCGCGTTAAAAAGAGTAGATTTGCCGACATTTGGCAATCCCACAATACCACATTTGAATCCCATAATTTTTCCCTTATTTTGAGTAAAACGGTTGTAAAACTAACCGCACTTTTAAATTTTAAAACTGTTTAAACGGTTGGTCGCTTTGACCATTCCATCTTTGAAAATCATTTCTACACAATCAGTCGCTTCATCTAGCACTTTTTCAAGTGCATCGCGATCTGCTGGTGATGGTTTATTTAAGACGTAACCCGCCACTAAATCACGATGGCCAGGATGCCCAATGCCAATACGTAAGCGGTAGAAATTATTGTTATTGCCTAGTTGCGCCACAATATCTTTTAAGCCATTATGTCCGCCGTGCCCACCGCCTTGTTTGAGTTTTGCTGTGCCAGGGGGTAAATCCAATTCATCATGAATAACTAAAATTTCTTCAGGTTTAATATGGTAAAAACTTGCCAATGCCCCAACCGATTTACCGCTTAAATTCATAAAAGTTGTCGGCACTAAAAGGCGAACTTCTTTTCCATTCACTAAAGTGCGGGCAGTTTTTCCGAAGAATTTACTTTCTGGATTTAGCGAAACGTTAAAACGACGTGCCAAGCGTTCAATAAGCCATTCTCCCGCATTGTGGCGTGTACTGGTATATTTATCGCCAGGATTGCCTAAACCAACAATGAGTTTTATTTCTGACATTTTTATTTGATGATGTAAAAAATGGTGGCGTATTGTAGCGAAAAAAACCTAAAGTCTCAATCTACATCAGTTATTTCAATTTCACTGCTTCTAATAAAGCACTTAGAAGTGTAATTTCTTTCTCTTTTGGCTCTAAAATAGTTCGAGCCTTATTTAAAATCACGATCTATTGATGACCCTATTAATTATAATGAACTAGCTAATTTAACGGAAAATTTTGTTTCAGGTGATATAAAATTTCTCTTCTGTGATGAAGCTTCAAGAAAGGCTCTAAAAAATAATAGTAAAATATCTCAGTCTATTTTAATTGAAACGACTTCTAATACATCACCTTCATTATCCTTAGATGAACTAAAAGAATATGAGAAAGTAAAAGAGAAGTTTTGAAATAAAAATTCTAAGAACAAACCTATAAAGAATACTATAGGTTTCTTTTAATACATTAGTGTGTAAAGAATAATGTTTACACGCCTACTTAAACTAATCTACTAATAATAAATTTTTAAGCAATATCCCAACTCTAATTCTGTAGTAATCATCACTTAATTGCTTTTTAGCTGTTTCAGCGAAAAGAATTGTCCAAACCGAGTTCACGTTCTACATCCTCAAGTGAATACACTTTTTCCTTTCCAGCTCGAACACGTTCAATAACCGCATTTGCCATATCTTCCAAATCCTCCATATAAGCTTCAAGTGCTGCTTTTACATAATAGGATTTTGCTCAGCCGATTTGTAATGCAAGATGATCAAGACGATGATGAAGTTCGTTAGATTATCTTATTGTAAGCGTCATAATATATCCTTAAAATATTTAAAATGTACTTAATGTAATACAAGTATTATAACGCTAAAACTAATACACCCGATAAAATCAAAATACTGCCTGCGACTAATTTCAGGCTCAACGGCTCGCCTAAGATAACCACGCCTAAAATAATCGCGATGACCACGCTTAATTTATCAATTGGGGCGACCCAAGATGCTCGGGCAAGTTGAAGGGCTCGATAGTAACAAAGCCAAGAAAGCCCAGTGGCGATGCCTGATAAAACTAAAAAAGTGAAAGGTTTGGCGGCGATATGTTGTGGTAGTTGCCATTCGTTGCGGGCGGAAATAATACCAGCGGTGATCAGTAAAATTACGATGGTGCGAATAAAAGTAGCGAGATTGCTATTCATTCCGTCCACACCAAGTTTGCCTAAAATCGCCGTTAAGCCTGCAAAAAATGCCGAGCCAACGGCAAAGAATACCCAATTCATTTTGTTTCCTTATTTATCGTTAATACTGACCGCACTTTTTCGCTATATACGTTATAATAGCCCAAAATTTTTTGATGAAGAAATAAAGATGAGCCAGATTAACATTGAAATCGCTTATGCTTTGCCCGAATGTTATTATTTGAAATCTTTTCACGTTGATGAAGGCATTACCGTGCAAACGGCGATTACGCAATCAGGGATTTTAAGCCAATTTCCAGAGATTGATTTGCAGACAAATAAAATTGGAATTTTCAGTCGTCCAATAAAATTGACTGATGTATTAAAAGAGGGCGATCGTATTGAAATTTATCGTCCATTACTTGCTGATCCGAAAGAAATTCGCCGTAAACGTGCAGCGGAGCAAGCTGCAGCCAAAGAAAAAGGAGCTTAAAAATGACCTCACTTTCATCTGTTGATTTTTGTTTACCTGAACATATCACACCAGAAATTTTTCTACGCGATTATTGGCAGAAAAAGCCACTTGTGATTCGTAAAGGTTTGCCTGAAATTGTTGGGCAGTTTGAGCCACAAGATATTATTGAGCTTGCACAAAATGAAGATGTTACCGCTCGTTTAGTGAAGACATTTTCTGATGATGATTGGAAAGTTTTTTTTAGTCCTTTGAGCGACAAGGATTTCCAAAAATTGCCAGAAAAATGGTCGGTGTTAGTTCAAAATTTAGAGCAATGGTCGCCTGAATTAGGACAACTTTGGAACAAATTTGGCTTTATTCCTCAATGGCAACGTGACGACATTATGGTGTCTTATGCGCCGAAAGGTGGCTCTGTTGGTAAGCATTATGATGAGTATGATGTATTCTTGGTGCAAGGATATGGTCATCGTCGTTGGCAATTAGGTAAATGGTGTGATCCAAGTACCGAATTTAAACCTAATCAGCCAATCCGAATTTTTGATGATATGGGCGAATTGGTGATTGATGAAGTGATGAATCCGGGCGACATCCTCTATATTCCAGCGCGTATGGCACATTATGGCGTAGCTGAAGATGATTGTTTAACCTTTTCTTTTGGCTTGCGTTATCCAAATTTAAGCAATTTAATTGATGGGATAAGCAAAAGTTTTTGTCATCAAGATCCTGATTTGAATTTAAGCGAATTTGATTTACCGCTACGTTTAAGCCAATCAGAACAACGTACAGGTAAACTTGCGGATGAAAATATTCAAGCAATGAAGCAGCTTTTATTAGATAAATTGGCTCATTCAGAAGCTTTTGATGCATTGTTTAAGCAAGCTGTAGCAAGTGCGGTGAGTTCTCGTCGTTACGAGTTATTAGTCTCTGATGAAATGTGTGATCCTGATGAAGTTCGGTCAATTTTAGAAGAGGATGGGGCGTTCCTTTCTCAAGACAACAATTGTAAATTGCTTTACACCGAAAATCCGCTGCGAATTTATGCTAATGGCGAGTGGTTAGATGAGCTTAATGTGATTGAGACCGAAGTGTTGAAATGCTTATCTGATGGTGAAAGTTTGGATTGGGTATTTTTATCTAATTTAGTAAAAGAAACCGAAGATCCCGAAACTTCAATGGATTTACTGTTGTATTCCATTTGTAACTGGGTTGATGATGGTTGGGTAATTATAGAATAATCAAGCTCCCCTCTTTAGAAAAGAGGGGATGGGGGAGATTTGATAACGATGTTTAATTACTTACGAGGTTGATTTTACTTCTGCCAAATCTCCCCTTCCCCCCTCTTTGCTAAAGAGGGGGATTATCTTTAACCTTTAAGATATAACAAACTATGTCAGACAATATTTATTCCGTATCTCAACTGAATTCTGTTGCGCGTCAGATGCTAGAGGGCAATTTTTCCCAAATTTGGTTAACAGGTGAAATTTCCAATTTTACGCAACCCGTGTCTGGGCATTGGTATTTAACTCTGAAAGATGAAAATGCACAGGTCCGTTGCGCGATGTTTCGTATGAAAAATTTGCGTGTAGCTTTTTGTCCGCAAAATGGAATGCAAGTGCTTGTGCGTGCCAATGTGAGTTTATATGAGCCTCGTGGTGATTATCAGCTTATTGTTGACTCCATGCATCCAGCTGGTGAAGGTTTGTTGCAACAGCAATTTGAAGCATTAAAAATGAAGTTGGCTGCGGAAGGATTGTTTGCTCAAAATCTCAAGAAAAATCTACCGCACTTTAGTAAAGCGGTTGGGATTATAACTTCTTCTACAGGTGCGGCATTGCAAGATATTTTGCATATTTTGGCACGCCGCGATCCAAGTTTAAAAGTCGTCATTTATCCCACTGCAGTACAAGGCAAAGAGGCGAGCGCAGAAATTGTGCAAATGATTGAACTTGCCAATGCACGACAAGAGGTGGATGTATTAATTGTGGGGCGTGGTGGAGGTTCATTAGAAGATCTTTGGTGTTTTAATGAAGAAGAAGTGGCGAGAGCAATTTTTCGTTCAACCTTACCCATTATCAGTGCTGTAGGACATGAAACAGATGTGACGATTGCCGATTTTGTTGCAGATCTTCGTGCGCCGACTCCTTCTGCTGCGGCTGAGTTAGTTAGCCGTAATCAAGATGAATTATTGCAACAACTTCGCCATCAACAGCAACGTTTAGATATGGCATTTGATCGTTTATTTACGCGAAAAAGCCAGCGTTTGAAACAGCTAACCTTACGATTGCAAAATCAGCATCCGCAGAATCAGTTACGTGCTCAACAAGCGAAAAATGAACAGCTTACGTATCGTTTGCAACTTGCTATGTTGCGTCAGTTTGAAAATACACAACAAAAATTCACCGCACTTTCTTCTCGTTTGAAACAAAATCCATTGTCATATCGAGTGCAACGTCATCAACAACGCTTAGAGCAGTTACAAGTGCGGTTAAATTTTTGTGTAAATCGCCAAGTGACGGAGCGTCAAAATAAACTGGCAACGTTATGCGGAAAACTGGATGGTTTAAGCCCGTTGAAGGTATTGGCAAGAGGTTATTCCATTGCAGAGAACCCGCAAGGTAAAGCCATTGTTAGCATGAAAGATGTAAAGCAAGGGGACTTAATTACAACTCAAGTGGCTGATGGAAAAATTGTGAGTAAAGTTTTGTAGGATGCCTATTTTATAAAAATGGAGTGAAATACTGTTTCACTTACTTCTAAAAAAGAATGCTGTGATTGTTGAATAAATAATCATGGCATTTTATTTTTTTGTGACTCACTTCAAACTTTCAACAAAAAGTGGAAACCTTCTATTTTTTTTGTAGTCTTTTAAGCGTATGATTTTGCGCGCAGTTTTGGAGAAAAAGATGTCAGAAATTCAACACTTTAGCCAACAAGATATAGAAATATTGGGTGAACAAACTTTGTATGAAGGTTTTTTCACACTCAAACGAATTCAATTTAAACATAAGCTTTTTGCTGGTGGTGAAAGCGGTGTAGTAACGCGTGAATTACTTATTAAAGGCGCTGCCTCTGCCGTCATCGCTTATGATCCAAAAGAAGATTCGGTGATTTTAGTTGAACAAGTTCGTATTGGCGCGGCTTATCATCCAGAATCTCATCGTTCGCCTTGGTTACTCGAATTAATTGCAGGCATGGTGGAAAAAGGTGAAAAGCCGGAAGAGGTTGCTTTGCGTGAGAGTGAAGAAGAAGCGGGAATTCAAGTAAAAAATTTAACGCATTGCTTAAGTGTGTGGGATAGTCCAGGTGGAACGGTAGAGCGAATTCATTTATTTGCTGGTGAGGTTGATAGTTCACAAGCAAAAGGTATTCACGGTTTGGCTGAAGAAAATGAAGACATTCGAGTACACGTAGTAAAACGTGAACAGGCGTATCAATGGATGTGCGAGGGGAAAATTGATAATGGCATTGCAGTGATCGGGCTGCAGTGGCTTCAATTAAATTATGCTCAGTTACAACAAAGTTGGAAATGTAGTTAGGGGGCATTAATGAAAAATACGTTTGTTTATCAGGCGGAAAAGCCTGTTATTAAGTTATTACAAATTACGGATCCCCATTTATTTAAAGATGAAAGTGCGGAATTATTAGGGGTAAATACACAAGCAAGTTTTGCTCAAGTATTAAAGGAAATTCAGCAAGAAAATCATGAGTTTGATGTGATCCTTGCTACAGGCGATCTTGTGCAGGATAGTAGTGATGAAGGTTACACTCGTTTTGTAGAAATGATGAAACCTTTCAATAAACCTGTGTTTTGGATTCCGGGAAATCACGATTTTCAGCCTAAAATGGAGGAATTCTTAAATCAGTTGCCAATGGATGGGGCAAAACATCTTCTACTAGGCGAACATTGGCAAGCTTTATTGTTAGATAGCCAAGTTTATGGTGTGCCGCATGGGCAGCTAAGCCAGCATCAACTCGATTTATTAAAAGAAACCTTAGAAAAAAATCCTGAACGCTATACGTTGGTTGTATTACACCATCATTTATTACCAACTAATTCCGCATGGCTTGATCAACATAACCTTCGTAATTCTCATGAATTGGCAGAAGTGCTTGCGCCTTTCACCAATGTGAAAGCTATTTTATATGGGCATATTCATCAAGAAGTAAACAGTGAATGGAATGGTTATCAAGTGATGGCAACGCCAGCGACTTGTATTCAATTTAAACCTGATTGCCAGTATTTTTCTCTTGATACGTTACAGCCAGGTTGGCGTGAAATTGAGCTACATTCAGATGGTTCAATTTGTACGGAAGTAAAGCGAATTCAGCAAGCGAAATTTTTGCCGAATATGCAAGAAGAAGGGTATTAATGAAAATAAAGTGCGGTGAAAATTCACCGCACTTTTTTCCAGTTAGAAATGGTACGCATCAGTAAATGTGTACCATTTTTTTATGATTTTATTACGCAATCACAACTTGTTCTGCATCGTCTTCAGCGTGTTCAATATGCCCGATTAACCATGCATTCTCACCTGCTTGTTTTAAGATCGCTAATGCAGTCTCGACTTGCTCTTGAGGAAGTGCAATTATCATGCCTACACCACAATTGAAGGCTCGGTACATTTCATATGTGTCGATATTGCCTTTTTCTTGTAACCAATTAAACACGGAAGGCCATTTCCAGCTTTTTTCATCAATTACTGCTTTGGTGTTTTTAGGCAAGACTCTCGGAATGTTTTCCCAGAACCCGCCGCCTGTTAAATGCGCAATCGCATGTACATCGGCTTGCTTAATAAGTGCTAACACGGATTTGACATAGATTTTTGTTGGCGCAAGTACATATTCGCTTAATGGTTTATTATCAAGCAGTTCTGTTGCAGGATTAACGCCCGCGACATCAATCACTTTACGAACTAAAGAATAACCGTTTGAATGTGGGCCACTGGAACCTAAGGCAATTAATGCATCGCCATTTTTTACACGGCTACCATCAATAATTTCAGATTTCTCTACAACGCCTACACAAAATCCGGCTAAATCATAATCGCCTGCATGATACATTCCTGGCATTTCTGCTGTTTCGCCACCCACTAATGCACAACCTGATTGCACACAACCATCAGCAATCCCTTTTACAACATCAGCAGCTACATCAACATCTAGTTTTCCTGTTGCATAATAATCTAAGAAAAACAGTGGTTCAGCACCTTGAACGACTAAATCATTTACACACATAGCAACTAAATCAATGCCAATGGTATCGTGTTTTTTTAAATCAATGGCTAAGCGTAATTTCGTGCCAACTCCATCGGTGCCCGATACTAAAATAGGCTCTTTATATTTGCTTGGTATCGCACATAAGGCGCCAAATCCACCTAATCCCCCGATCACTTCTGCACGAGTGATACGTTTCACTTCAGGTTTAATTCGTTCAACCAAGGCATTGCCAGCATTAATGTCAACTCCAGCATCTTTATAGCTTAATGATTGTTTGCTCACAGTGTTTTCCTATATCGATAAGTATTGAAAAATAAATTGCGATTTATTTTAACAGTTTAAGCAAACGTTTGCGATTTAAATTTTGAGATAAAAAAAGACCGCACTTTAGAAAAAGTGCGGTCGAGTTTGACATTGTTTTTAACGATTCGCCAGCTCAAAAATCATCGCTTCTGCTTGGCAACTAAAAGTGAAAGAGGCATTTAATTGAACGCCGTTTTCAACTGCCACGATTTCGCTTTTAATTTCGCAAGGATCGCTTTCTGTATTGCGTGCTTTCTTCGTTAATCGTTCAAGCGCTGCATTTGCATCAGCTTCAGTGCTATAAAATTGATGTACTTCTACGCTACACTCAGAGCCATCAATAATCGTGCCTACATCAACACAGCTACAAGTTGAGGATTCTTCTGCTTTGCATTTTACGGTCATTTTTTTTCCTTATATGAATATTTTTGCGCATTTTATCATTTTTCTTTTTCTCCATAAATGACAAAAATTGAACAAAAATAGTCCATTAAATGTAAAAAGTTCCCGCTAGCTGGTCGGAGTTCTGGTGAAAATAAGGAAATGGACTTGCGATCAATAACATCGAGTTTTAGAATTGATCAAGTTTTTATTAATAACAAAGGTTCCCAAATGAAAAAATTTAATCAATCTGTTTTAGCAACTGCAATGTTATTGGCTGCAGGTGGCGCAAATGCAGCGGCTTTCCAATTAGCGGAAGTTTCTACTTCTGGGCTTGGTCGCGCGTATGCGGGTGAAGCGGCGATTGCAGATAATGCATCAGTAGTAGCAACTAATCCAGCTTTGATGAGCTTATTTAAAACTGCACAGTTTTCCACAGGTGGCGTTTATGTTGATTCTAGAATTAATATGAATGGTGATGTGAAACTTACAGCGGGTTCAAATACTGCTAGTGATTCAGCTTCAAAGCGTCATGTTGTACCTGGTGCTTTTGTACCTAATTTATATTTTGTTGCGCCTGTGAATGATAAATGGGCCATGGGTGCAGGGATGAATGTGAATTTTGGTTTAAAGAGTGAATATGGTGATAGTTATGCTGCGGGAATGCTAGCTAGCACTACTGATCTTTCTACTCTTAACTTGAATTTAAGTAGTGCTTATCGTGTTACTGAAGGCTTTAGTTTGGGATTTGGGATAAACGCAATTTATGCGAGAGCTAAACTTGATCGTCGAGCAGGAATTTTAAGTACCAATCAACCTGTAGGAGGAGCTTGGCATGCAGTAGGAGTAATAACTCCAGATAAAGAATTTCTACAATTACAAGATAAAGCTACATGGGGATTCGGTTGGAATGCAGGCGTGATGTATCAATTTAATGAACGTAACCGAATTGGTTTAGCCTATCATTCCAAAGTAGATATTGATTTTACTGACCGTACGGCAAGCCGTTTTTCATCTCCTAAGCCTATTGTTAAAAAAGGTAGTTTGGCTCTTAAATTACCAGATTATGTAGAATTTTCAGGTTTCCATCAATTAACCGACAAATTTGCGGTGCATTATAGTTATAAATATACCCATTGGAGTCGCTTAAACCGATTACATGCTAGCTTCGAAGATGGTCAAGTAGCATTTGATAAAGAGTTACAATATAGTAACAATTCACGTATTGCATTAGGGGCAAGTTATAATCTTGATGAAAAATTGACCTTACGTGCGGGTATTGCTTACGATCAAGCCGCATCTCGTCATCACCGTAGTGCTGCAATTCCAGATACCGATCGTATGTGGTATAGCTTAGGGGCAACTTATAAATTCACCCCGAATTTATCTGTTGATCTTGGCTATGCTTACTTAAAAGGCAAAAAGGTTCACTTTAAAGAAGAACAAAAGATTCCTCTTGGGAGCTCAGCTGTATTTACAGAAACCGCAAATTATACTTCTCAAGCACATGCAAATCTTTACGGCTTAAACTTAAATTATAGTTTCTAATCCGTTAAAAAATTTAGCATAATAAAGCACACTCCCACACGAAGTGTGCTTTTCTTTTATAAAAACAAGGCGAAAAATGACCGCACTTTATTACACTTATTACCCCTCGCCAGTCGGACAACTTTTGATTTTATCTGATGGCGAAAATATTACACATATTGATTTTGAAAAAGAGCAATATGAGCCTAATCCCAAATGGCTCAAGCAAGATGAATTGCCTGTTTTTCAAAAAGTGCGGTTGGCTTTTGAACGATATTTTAATGGCGAAGTTGAGCGTTTTTCAGACATTCCCTTAAAGCCAGAAGGCACAGTTTTTCAACAAGCAATTTGGCAAGCCTTGCGTGAAATTGATTATGGCGAGCTTTCAAGTTATGGTGAGCTGGCGTTACGGATTAATAATCCTAAAGCTGTTCGTGCAGTGGGAGGTGCGGTAGGGAGTAATCCGATTAGTATTATTATTCCTTGTCACCGTATTTTAGGCAAAGATTGTACTTTAACTGGTTTTGGTGGTGGCTTAGAGGCAAAACGTTTTTTATTACAGCTAGAGAAAATTCCCTATATTGATAAAGGCACTGAAAACACTAAGCCTCGCTTTTTTAAGAAATATCACGAATGATCCCACAAACCGAACAAGCCTTATTAGAAAAAGCACAATCTATTGCGGGGTTAACCTTTGGCGAACTTGCAGATGAGTTAAATATTCCCGCTCCACCAGATTTAAAACGCGATAAAGGTTGGGTTGGAATGTTGCTTGAAACCGCTCTGGGGGCGACTGCCGGCAGTAAAGCAGAGCAGGACTTTTCCCATTTAGGCATTGAATTAAAAACCTTACCCATCAATGCCGAAGGTTTTCCGTTGGAAACCACGTTTGTGAGCCTTGCGCCCTTGGTGCAAAACTCAGGGGTAAATTGGGAAAATTCACACGTTCGTCATAAATTATCGAAAGTCTTGTGGATTCCCATTGAGGGCAGTCGAGACATTCCTTTGCGTGAGCGCCATATTGGCCAACCTATCTTATGGCAACCTTCGACTGAACAAGAACATCAATTACGCCAAGATTGGGAAGAGTTGATGGATTATATTGTGCTCGGAAAGTTAGATCAGATTACGGCGCGTATTGGTGAAGCCATGCAACTGCGCCCTAAAGGCGCAAACAGTAAAGCTATTACGAAAGGCATTGGTAAAAATGGGGAAGTGATTGATACCTTGCCACTGGGCTTTTATTTACGGAAAGAGTTTACTGCAGGTATTTTGAAGGCGTTTCTAGATAATAAAAATGGGTGAATAATCCCCCATTTTATTTTACGCAACTTGTATGAAGAAATCTTTTAATCCGACTAATATATTATTTACGGCCACTGTTGCCAATATTAATCCCATCACACGGCTAATGATTGCGGCTCCAGCGTTTCCAATAATATGTTGAATGCGATTTGCCGCAAGGAGCAAGAAGTAGGTAATGAGCAGCACGATTAGCATAATGCCACCAGTGATGATTTGCTCGGTAAGATTAAAACGATGATTATCAGTTAAAAGTACGATTGCCATCATTGCACCTGGCGAGGCAATAGAAGGTACTGCGAGGGGATAAACAGCAATTTCAGTAATGTTTGCTTTTATTTTCATTTCTTGTTCAGGCTTACTGTCACCAAAAATCATAGTTAAGGCAAATAAGAAAAGCACCAAACCACCAGCAATTTGGAATGCGGGAAGGGGCACTTGCATAGCTTCAAAAAGAATTTGTCCACCAATTAAAAAGAAAAGCAAAATGCCTGCTGAAATCACAATGGCATTACGCACAATTTTACGGCGCTCTTCTAATGAAAAACCAATAGTTTTCGAAAGGTAAACTGGTATAGAACCGATAGGATCGATAACTGCCCAAAGTACGACAAATTGCACGATAAGAGAATCAAACATAGACTTTTCCGATTAAGATTGTAAATGGTAGCATTTTATCAGATTTGATTATGAAAATGGGATCATTTTTAAATGAATTTTTATACCTCCATTTTTTCATGAAAAATACGGAAAAAACCTACCGCACTTTGTAAAGTCTCACCATAAAAAATGAGTGGAATACGATTTCGTTGCCAAGGTGGAACGCCGAGCTCTTGCCAGATTTTTTTCATGGTTTCGCTAGGGCGATTATGTTGACGTTTAACTTTGCCAGTATAAGCAAATCGTATTTGAATTGGATCTTGTGTATTGGCAAGTTGAACCCGTTTTTCGTTCCAATTGACTAAAATGCCTGTCGCATTGTGGGCCGCACAAATTGTTCCAAGGTTATCAGGCAAGGTAATATGTTGATTTAACGGCATATCAAGACAAGTTTGCGACAAATCAGCAAATTTCCCCGTTAAATAGAGACATTGTTGATAACGGCGAATAATATGTTCCCCAAGTTGAAATTGTGGGGAGGCATCCGCTTTAGCCTGAATAACATCATCAATAATATGCATTAATTGAATCTGCGTTGGCATGGCAATCTGATTTTTAGCCAGCCACATTCGCAAAAGTGCAGTTTGTTTTTGCGATGAATAGTCTAGAAAGTTTAGGAGCGAAAACTGTTTTGGATCCTCAAAAATATGCTGTTTAAAGTAGGTCTGCAATAATTCATTAATCAGTTGCTGTTGCTCAAAACAATGTTGTGCGGCACGCTGAACAGCATGATCAAAATGCCCCCAGCGTTGGCGTAATTCAGGCAAAATTTGGTTGCGTAAGAAATTACGATCATAATGATTATCTTGATTGCTTTCGTCTTCGACCCAAGACAAATTTTCTTGCTGAACGTAATCTTCTAATTCACTTCGGCTAAAAGAAAGGAGTGGACGCAGAATAGGCATCCCGAATAATTGGCTTTCTTTTTGCATAGCACCCAAACCCTGTAATCCTGCGCCTCGTTTTAATGCGAGGAAAAAGGTTTCAGTTTGATCATTCAAATGATGTGCAGTAACCAGATATTCGTCAGGTTGAATATGTGTTGAAATGGTCTGATAACGGGCTTCTCTTGCACCAGCCTCAATACCATCATGCATTTCCACTTTAACTTTTTCAATAATAAGTGGAATCGCAAATTGTTCACAGAGTTGTTGGCAATGAGCCGTCCAAGCATCCGCATTCGGGCTTAATCCGTGATGGATATGAATAGCTCGCAGGCTTAAGTGCGGTCGTTTTTCGCTGAGTTTTTTAACTAAAGAAAGCAGTGCAGTGGAATCCAAACCACCGCTAAAAGCGATGAGAAGCTTATTTGCGGTGGTTGGGATTTGTGCTTGGAATAATGAAAAAAGATCCATTAGACAACTTTAACAGCTTTGTAGTTTGTGCTTGGATTTAAGATCTCAAAACGTGCAGCAATCGGTTGGAGTTCGTAAGATTTCAAATCAAACGTGGTTTTCATCACACCCGCCACCGCATTATTCATTTTTTCAAAAGCTTCAACATCGTTACCACAGTTTAAGTAATGCGCCAAGAAAGTCCCCGCAATTAAATCACCCACACCAACAGGTTCAAAGTTAAATTTATAAAGCGGACGGCTTAAATGCCATACACCTTCAGGTGTCGCCATAATGATTTCAAAGGTATCAGGATCATTCAGTTTACCTGCAACCCCTAGGTGTTTGATCAACACTTTTTTCACACCTTTGGCAACTAACGCATTAGCTGCTTTCAGCACATCGTCAAAGGTGTTGATAGGGAAATCAGAAAGTGTACGAAGCTCTGAAAGGTTTGGTGTCATGATATCTGCGCGCGGAATGGCTTTTTCAATTAAGCGTTCGCGTACACCATCGGCTACTACGCAGACTTTTTCTGCATTTGGCATCACTGGATCGCATAAGTAAAGTGCATTTGGGTTACGAGCTTTGATTTTTTCTAAAGCATAGATAATTTGGTCAACTTGTTCAGCTGAACCTAAATAGCCAGAAAGCAACGCATCACATTCTTGCAGTTTTCCAATGGCATCCAAACCGTTAGCAATTTCACCGATTTGTTCTTGTGGAATCACCATTCCAGTCCATTTGCCATATTGGGTATGGTTAGAGAATTGCACGGTATTTAATGCCCATACATCGATGCCTAACAACTGCATTGGAAAAGTCGCGGATTTGTTACCCGCAAAACCATAGACCACATGGGATTGGATCGAAAGTACATTTTTCATTGTGTTTGCTCCTTTGTTGTTATATTTAGATCAAAAAAGAGCGACAAAAATCACTGCTCTTTTATAATGCCAGTTAGCAATAACCGTAAGACATTAAACGTTCATAACGTCGATTTAATAATTCTTCTTTATTTAGTCCATCGAGCTCTGCTAAATCTTCTTTTAAACGAAGTTTTAAGTTTTCAGCCATTTTCGCATAATTGCGATGTGCGCCGCCTAAAGGTTCTTGTACAATGCTATCGATGAGATTTAATTCTTTCAAACGGCTTGCAGTTAATCCCATTACTTCAGCTGCTGTTGATGCTTTTTCTGCACTTTTCCAAAGAATAGAAGCACAGCCTTCTGGCGAGATAACAGAATAGGTCGAATACTGTAACATATTAACTTTATCGCCCACGCCAATAGCTAATGCACCGCCCGAACCACCTTCACCGATAACAGTACAAATAACGGGAACGGTAAGCTGTGCCATTTCGCGTAAGTTACGAGCAATAGCTTCCGCTTGACCACGTTCTTCTGCGCCGATCCCCGGATAAGCCCCTGGTGTGTCAATAAATGTGATAATTGGCAATTTAAAGCGTTCAGCCATTTCCATTAAACGTAACGCTTTACGATAGCCTTCAGGTGCTGGCATACCAAAATTGCGTTGTACTTTTTCTTTTACAGAACGGCCTTTTTGATGACCAATCACCATAACTGGGCGACCATCTAAACGTGCAAGGCCGCCAACGATCGCTTTATCATTAGCAAATGCGCGATCACCTGCAAGTTCTTCAAATTCAGTAAAAATATGTTCGATATAATCTAATGTATAAGGGCGGTTTGGATGACGCGCCATACGTGAAACTTGCCAAGCATCGAGGTTAGCAAAGGTTTTTTTAGTGAGTTCGTTACTTTTCTTTTGTAAGCGTTTGATTTCATTAGTTAAATCAACTTTATCATCCGATGCTGCGCGTAATGCTTCAATTTTTGCTTCTAATTCTGCAATCGGCAATTCAAAATCTAAATATTCTTGGCTCATTTTCTTATCCTAAAAAGACCGTAAAAATTGACCGCACTTTATCAAGAATTAAACTGTGGCGCAAATGGTTTTCACTGGTTGGGCAAGCTTATAATCGCTCTTTTTTGAAGAGTGATAAGACAAATAAAAATGCGGAACAAATGACAACGGAAGGCCCTGCAGCGGTATCATAAAAGGCTGATAATATTAGCCCAGCTATAATCGATAACATACTGACTACAATTGCCCATCCCACCATAGATTCTGGCGTTCTCGCAAAGCGACGAGCGGTTGCCGCAGGGATTATTAATAACGATGTGATTATTAATGCACCGACAAATTTCATGCTCAAGGCAATAGTTAACGCTGTTAATATCATCAAAATAAAACGCATTTTTTTTATATTAATACCTTCAACTTGCGCAAGTTCTGGCGATACGGTGGTGGAAAGTAAGGATTGCCAAAAGTAAATTAATGTTGAAAGCACAATTATCACGCCAATACCAATATAAATTAAATCGGTATAATTAATTGCGAGCAAATCCCCAAATAAGTAACTCATCAAATCTACTCGTACATTTTGTAGTAATCCCACTGTCACCACTCCGAGAGATAAGCAGCTATGGGCGATAATGCCGAGCAAGGTATCAATAGAAAATTGCGTATTGCTTTCTAACCACACCATTGCGATAGCAAGAATCAAGGTCAGCACGACAATCGCAATGTAAGGATTGACTTGTAAGAAAATGCCTAATGCCACACCGAGTAAGGCAGAATGAGAAAGGGTATCGCCAAAATAAGCCATTTTCCGCCACACCACAAATACGCCAAGTGGCGCGGTAATAAGCGAAAGCAAAATGCCTGTTAAAAGGGCAGGAAATAAAATCTCAAACATTATTTATCCTTATTTTTACAATGCACTGCTGATGAATTACAACCGCATACATCACCGTGTAAAGTGTGGTGATGATTGTGATGATGGGTATAAAAGCCGACATTTTGTGTGAGCTGATTTCCCCATAAACGCATAAATGTAGGATCATTTGAGAGAACATCAGGCGTACCTGCACAGCAAATATGTTGGTTAATACACAATACTTCTTTGCTATCCGCCATCACAATGTGTAAATCGTGTGATACCATCAATACGGCACAATTTAATTTTTGTTGGGTTTGATGAATGAGCTGATAAAGCTCTGCTTGACCAGTAATGTCTACGCCTTGGGTGGGTTCGTCTAGCACAAGTAAATTTGGTTTATTTAAAATTGCGCGCGCCAATAATACGCGTTGCATTTCACCGCCAGAAAGTTTTTGCATATTACTTTTGCGTAAATGTGAAATCGAAAGTTGCTCAAGTGCGGTGGATATTTCTTGTATTTTAAGACCTTTTTTTAGCGAAAGGAATCGCTCAACCGTAATAGGCAAACTATGATCCAAATGGATTTTTTGTGGTACATAACCAATGCGAACATTTTTACTATAAATGACTTCGCCAGAAGTGGGCGTTTGTAGTTTTAATAAGGTTTTTAATAACGTTGATTTGCCGCCACCATTTGGCCCAACAATAGTGATAATAGAATTCGGATAAATATTTAAATTAATATTTTGTAGTGCAGTTTTTTGTGCGAAAACCACATTGATATTTTTTAATTGAATGAGCGGTTGTGGTTTTTGCTCGTTGTGAATGGCTGTGATATTCATAAAATCGCCGTGTTTTCAACAATGGTTGGGGAAAATAACGCATTTTTATAGAATTCTCAAGGTTTTCTACCCAATGTCGAATATTTAAGCGTTTGAATAATGCTTTTCCCGTAGAAATGAATTTTCTTTATAATATGTAGTCTCAATGCTGAAAACTTTTTTATTTTAGGAATCCTTGTGCAACACGTAAAATTAGCTAGAGATAGAAGAAAAAAACGCTCTCGTATTAAAGAGGGAGTGTTTTTTATTGCTATTTTACTGATTTTTTCAGGGATTTTACTCACTCTAAAAGATAATTCAGAACATCATGATTCATCGGAACAAGTCATTCCAGCGGTGGTGGATAATGTTGAATATCAATCATTAAATACTTCAAATAAACAAGAAGAAAAAAATGCACAAACTTCAGTAGAGCATCAGACAACAGAGCATCTCAATGATGAAGATGCAACATCTTATGATGATGAATTACAGGCCAAAGATGATGAAGTTGATGAAGTGAAGCCTTCAGATGAACTGGATAATTTGCCGCAAAATGCACAAGATGCATTAAGTGGTTTATTAGATGCTGCCGATCAAGCAATTCGTATTACTGATCAATTTAGCCATACAGTGACGCGTGGCGATAGCTTAAAAGATGTATTGGAACTTTCTGGTTTGGAAGATGATACCGCACAGCGTTTAATTGCTGTGGACGGTGAGTTGGTAAATTTGAAAGCGAGTCAACAGTTCTATTGGATTTTAGATAAAAATGATGAACTAGAATATTTAAATTGGCTTGTATCTGAAAAAGAAGAACGTATTTATGAACGTATTGAAGGTGGCAAGTTTAAACGTCAAGTTATTGAAAAAACAAGTGTTTGGCGAAAAGAAGTATTAAAAGGTGAAATTAACCGGACGTTTGCGGCTAGCTTAAAAGATCAGGGATTGGATAATCGTCAAATCAACCAATTAACCACTGCACTTCAATGGCAAGTGAGTATTCAGAAATTGAAAAAGGGGACTAAATTTGCAATTTTAGTTTCTCGTGAATATTTAGGAGAGAAACTCACAGGTCAAGGTAATGTCGAAGCATTACATATTTCATCTGGAGGTAAGAGTTATTATGCGGTTCAGGCCGCGAATGGTCGTTACTATAGCCAACAAGGAGAAACCTTAGGTAAAGGTTTCGCGCGTTATCCATTGCAACGCCAAGCGCGCGTTTCTTCACCATTTAATCCAAATCGTCGTCATCCAGTAACTGGGCGTGTACGACCGCATAAAGGTGTGGATTTCTCAGTTTCTCAAGGTACACCGATTATCGCACCAGCAGATGGCGTAGTTGAAAAAGTGGCATATCAGGCTAGAGGGGCTGGACGTTATATTGTTATGCGTCACGGCCGAGAATATGAGACTGTTTACATGCACTTAAGTAAACCGCTTGTTCGCGCAGGACAAGAAATTAAAAAAGGTGAGCGAATTGCACTTTCTGGTAATACCGGAATTTCAACAGGACCACATTTACACTATGAATTCCATATTAATGGACGGGCGGTCAATCCGTTGACGGTTAAATTGCCTGGCACAAGTAGTGGAATGGGAACTGCCGAACGTAAACAATTCCTTGTTCGTGCACGTGAAGCAGAGCGAATGTTAAAGTTATAGTCATATAAAGTGCGGTCAAAATAGACCGCATTTTTATTTCTTTTGATATGTAAAATAATATTTACACTTTTATGTAAACAAATTATCATAATCACATATTATTTCTCTCATATTTTCGATATATGATAACCTTCAAATTTGATCCTCAAAAACCTTTCGATTGTTTTATTGTGCAAAGTGAATCTATGAGAAGTGCGGTTGAAAACGCAAAACGTTTTGCTATGTTTGATGCGCCTTTGTTAATTCAAGGTGAAACTGGGACTGGAAAAGATTTGTTGGCGAAAGCCTGCCATTATCAGAGTTTACGTCGAGATAAAAAATTTATCGCAGTAAACTGCGCGGGTTTGCCTGATGAAGATGCGGAAAGTGAAATGTTTGGTCGAAAAGTCGGAGACAGTGAAACTATTGGTTTCTTTGAGTACGCAAATGAGGGAACTGTATTACTAGATGGTATTGCTGAACTTTCATTGAGTTTGCAGGCTAAATTATTGCGTTTTTTAACAGATGGATCTTTCCGTCGAGTGGGAGAAGAGAAGGAGCATCATGCAAACGTGCGAGTGATTTGCACATCACAGGTTCCACTCCATTTGCTTGTTGAGCAAGGTAAAGTTCGTGCTGATTTGTTTCATCGCTTAAATGTTCTTACTCTTAATGTTCCAGCATTACGCGAACGCATGGCTGATATTGAGCCACTGGCACAAGGTTTTTTAGAGGAAATCAGTGAAGAATTAAAAATTGCAAAACCAACCTTTGATAAAGATTTTCTTCTTTATTTGCAGAAATATGATTGGAAAGGGAATGTTCGTGAGCTTTATAACACTCTTTATCGTGCTTGCTCTCTGGTACAAGATAATCATTTAACTATCGAAAGTTTAAATCTTGCTCCGACACAAAGTGTGGTGATTTCTTTGAATGAATTTGAAAATAAAACCTTAGATGAAATCATCGGTTCTTATGAGTCGCAAGTCCTAAAATTATTTTATGCAGAATATCCAAGCACGAGAAAATTAGCTCAACGTTTAGGCGTTTCCCATACTGCGATTGCGAATAAATTGAAACAATATGGAATTGGAAAATAATTTTCTATAAATTAGGTATTATCAGAGTGTATTTTAATATCAGCTAATCTAGAAAACTGCTTACATAACTTTAACCACATAATTTTATCAATCTGTACGTCTAACAAGAATTCTCCTTGTTCAGAAATTTGTTCATAGCGTACACAATCAAGTTGATAAAAAGCATGGCGAAGTTTGCCTTCGTATGGTTGTAAAATTAAAGAAAGAGAAAGTATTTCGTTTTTTAACCGCACTTTAATGGCTTCAAACAATAAATGAATACCCAGATCATCTTGCGCGGAGAGATAGACTGCAACAGGCTGGTTTTCATCATTGTATTCGATATGCGGTACAGCATTTTTCAACAAATCAATTTTGTTATATACCAATAGAACAGGCACTTCTCCTGCACCAATTTCCTCTAGTACATCATTGACTGCATCAATATTTTCTTGTTTTCGCGAGTCAGACACATCAATCACATGGAGTAATAAGCTGGCTTCTACCGTTTCTTGTAAAGTCGATTTAAAGGCTGAAACAAGATCATGCAGAAGATGTCGAACAAATCCTACCGTATCCGCTAAAATTGCCGTGCCTACATCTTGAATCTGTAATTTTCGTAAAGTTGGATCTAAGGTTGCAAAAAGCTGATCTGCGGTATAAACCTCTGCATTGGTTAAACGATTAAATAAGGTTGATTTTCCTGCATTGGTATATCCAACAAGTGAAATCGTCGGGATATCTGCTTTTTGGCGTGTTTGGCGATTTTGATTGCGCTGTTTCTCCACTTTTGCCAATCGATTTTGTAATTGAGAAATGCACACTTTAATCAAACGACGATCCGTTTCTAATTGAGTTTCACCGGGTCCACGTAATCCTACCGCGCCTTTTTGTTGATCTAAGCCTGTTTTTCGACGAACTAATCGAGTGGATAAGTGTTTTAGTTGCGCAAGTTCAACCTGTAATTTCCCCTCATGAGAACGCGCTCGTTGGGCAAAAATATCTAAAATGACGCCAGTGCGATCGACTACTCGACAATGACATAAACTTTCTAAGTTACGTGTTTGTGCTGGGGTTAATTGATGGTTAAAAAGCACAACATCAGCATTATGTGATTGCACTGCATCTGCAATTTCTTGAGCTTTTCCCTCACCTACAAAATATTTAGCTTGAGGAGTGCTACGACTGGTGGTGATAGTATCCAGGACATCTACATTGGCTGAATCAGTGAGCAGTAAGAACTCTTGTAGATCGTCAGTATTTTTATCTTGTGCAAAGAAAACGTGAACCACGATGGCGGTGTCACGAGTATTTTCAGATTGTTGAGATGAAGAAAGTGCGGTTGAAATTTCCTGAGAATTTTCAACCGCACTTAATAAATATTGATTATCCATTGATGGAGCTGTGATTATTCTGCTTGAGTTTCCACGCTTTCAACGGCTTCAGGTGTTGCTACATGATGGCTGCTATTGTGATGAGAAACAGAGCGAGCAGGCACAACGGTTGAAATTGCGTGTTTATATACCATTTGGTTCACAGTGTTTTTTAATAAAATCACGAATTGATCGAATGATTCAATTTGACCTTGAAGTTTGATCCCGTTTACAAGGTAGATTGATACAGGAATGCGTTCGCGACGAAGCGCATTTAAATAAGGATCTTGTAAAGATTGTCCTTTTGCCATTTTGCTATCCTTTGTTGTCGTTATTATGAAATTTTGGTGATAGAAACGAGTTGTCTCTGCTCGCAAGTGTAGCAATAAACACAAATATTGTCTATTTGCTTTCCCGTAACTTTTGCAAAATTGCTTTCATTTTATGATCTAGTGGTGCATTGAAGCGTAGTGTTTCACCATTTTTAGGGTGCTCAAATCGAATTGAAAAAGCATGTAAGAACAAACGGTTCAATCCCAATTCACTCATTTGTTTATCAAAATCTTTATCACCGTATTTATCATCTAATGCAATGGGATGTCCGGCATATTGTGTATGTACACGAATTTGATGTGTTCGCCCTGTTACTGGTGAGGCCTTCACGAGCGTAGCATTTGTATAGCGTTCTTCAATGCTAAATCGGGTTTCAGATGGTTTGCCTTGCTCGCTGACACGCACAATGCGTTCTCCGCTGGATAATTCATTTTTCAAAAGAGGTGCTTGAACAACTTTTACATGGGATTGCCATTGCCCACGTACTAACGCTAAATAATCTTTTTGAACGGTTTTGACGCGAAGTTGTTCATGCAAATTACGTAATGCTGAACGTTTTTTAGCAATTAATAAAATGCCTGATGTATCGCGATCCAAACGATGAACCAGTTCTAAAAACCGTGCTTCTGGACGCAATGCTCGCAGGGCTTCAATCACACCAAAATTTAAACCACTCCCGCCATGCACAGCGATTCCTGAAGGTTTATTTAAAACAATCAAACAATCATCTTCAAACAAAATTTGATTTTCAAGTACGGTGACTTTATTGAGATTTTTTGAAATCGACGCATCGTTTTTTTCAGCCACACGCACTGGCGGAACGCGAACAATATCACCTGTTTGCAGTTTATATTCTGGCTTAATCCGGCCTTTATTTACCCGCACTTCGCCTTTACGCACAATGCGATAAATTAAACTTTTAGGCACACCTTTGAGTTTTACTAATAAATAATTATCGATACGTTGACCGCTTTCATCTTCACTAATTGTCAGCATTTTTACTGATGAATTAATGATTTTTTCGTTTTGTTCTGTCATCTTTTTTCCTTTTGAAAATTGGCGCGAATCATATCACAAAGGCACTATTAACGTAACTCTATGAACGTAATATTCACCTTGCTAATTAATCGTTTTCTATGGATAATAGAGCGTCTTTTTGCGCCTAAGAATTTGCGTAAAAAAGGATAAGTTTTGTTGGTGAAAACTCAATGCGGCAATCGGCATAAGACATTGATAATCAACATTTTTCTTAAAATAAATTAGCCGCTTACAACGCGTGCGGAATATCGCATTGTTTTATAAAGCAAACGTTTATGCTTAATAACGTTATCAATGCACCCAGCAACATACAGTCGTGAGATTGACTGGCGCGAGAAACACGAGGTCGATAACGAAGCAAAGTGCGGTTTATTTTGAGGTTTTTTAAAATATTTAATAAGAGAATTGACAATGAAAAGAATGTTAATCAATGCGACTCAAAAAGAAGAGTTGCGTGTAGCGCTTGTTGATGGACAGCGCTTATTTGACCTGGATATTGAAAGCCCAGGACATGAGCAAAAAAAAGCGAATATCTACAAAGGGAAAATTACTCGCGTTGAGCCAAGCTTAGAAGCGGCTTTTGTAGATTATGGTGCAGAACGTCACGGTTTTTTACCATTAAAAGAAATTGCTCGTGAATATTTTCCCGATGATTATGTTTTCCAAGGTCGTCCGAATATTCGCGATATCTTGAGCGAAGGCCAAGAAGTTATCGTTCAAGTTAATAAAGAAGAACGCGGAAACAAAGGTGCAGCCTTAACCACTTTCGTTTCTCTTGCGGGGAGTTATTTGGTCATTATGCCAAATAATCCGCGTGCAGGTGGGATCTCTCGTCGTATCGAAGGGGATGAGCGCACTGAATTAAAAGAGGCATTAAGTTCATTAGATGTGCCTGAAGGCGTTGGGTTAATTGTTCGTACTGCAGGTGTAGGTAAATCTCCAGAAGAGTTGCAGTGGGACTTAAAAGTTTTACTTCACCATTGGGAAGCGATTAAACAAGCATCTCAAAATCGTCCAGCGCCTTTCTTGATTCATCAAGAAAGTGATGTAATTGTACGTGCTATTCGTGATTATTTGCGCCGTGATATTGGTGAGATTCTTATTGATAGCCCGAAAGTATTTGAAAAAGCAAAAGAGCATATCAAACTTGTTCGCCCAGATTTCATCAATCGCGTGAAACTTTATCAAGGCGAAGTACCTCTTTTCAGCCACTATCAGATCGAATCTCAAATCGAGTCGGCATTCCAACGTGAAGTGCGTTTACCTTCTGGCGGTTCAATCGTTATTGATGTAACTGAAGCCTTAACTGCTATTGATATTAACTCCGCGCGTTCTACTCGTGGTGGCGATATTGAAGAAACGGCATTAAATACTAACCTTGAAGCGGCAGATGAAATTGCTCGCCAATTACGCTTACGTGACCTAGGTGGTTTAGTTGTTATCGATTTCATTGATATGACGCCAGTTCGTCACCAACGTGAAGTGGAAAATCGTATTCGTGATGCCGTTCGCCAAGATCGTGCTCGCATTCAAATTAGCCGCATTTCTCGTTTTGGTTTGTTAGAAATGTCGCGTCAGCGTTTAAGTCCTTCATTAGGTGAGTCTTCACATCACATTTGTCCTCGTTGTCAAGGAACAGGTAAAGTGCGTGATAACGAATCTCTTTCCTTGTCTATCTTGCGTTTAATCGAGGAAGAAGCGTTAAAAGAAAACACCAAGCAAGTGCATACGATTGTGCCTGTACAAATTGCCTCTTATCTTCTTAACGAAAAACGTAAAGCGATAAGCAATATTGAAAAACGTCACAATGTAGATGTCATTGTTGCGCCAAATGAAGCAATGGAAACACCGCACTTTAGCGTTTTCCGCTTACGCGATGGCGAAGAGGTGAATGAATTGAGCTATAACTTAGCGAAAATTCACTGTGAGAAAGATGAAAGTACCGAGGAATCTCTTATTTCTCGTAACGTGGAAACAACCGTTATTGCTGAACAACCCGCAGTTGAAAGTGCGGCAGTGGCGCTTTCTATTTCTGAAGCAGCTCCGACTCCAGTTGAGCGTAAATCGAATGAACCGTCTTTGTTAGCGAAAATTATCGCGAAGATTAAAGGCTTGTTTGCTTCTGAATCCGAAGAAAATAAACCGAAAAATAACCGCACTTCGCTCAATTCTAATCGTAATCCACGCCGTTCACAGGAGCGTCGTACTTCTCGTCGACCACGTTCTGAAAATAACGAAACGGAAAGAACCGAAGAACAAATTCGTAATGTCCGTGAGCGTAATCAACGCCGTCCGCGCCGTAACTTAGTGGAAGAAAGTATCACTGAAAGTGCGGTAAATTCTACACCGGTTTTTGAGGCTCAGGATGAAAAAACTGAGCAAGTGACTCAACGCCGTCAACGTCGTGATTTACGTAAACGCGTGCGCGTTGAAGATAATGATGTGGCTGTTGAAAATAACGAAAGCATTGCTGAACAAATACCAGAAGTGGATGTTGTCGAAGTTCAGACCGTTCAAGATGATGAAAAACCAGTTCGTCAAAACCAAGAACGTTCTGAACGTCAAGATCGTCAACGCCGTACTCCACGTCATTTGCGTGCAGCGAATAATCAACGTCGTCGCCGTAATCAAGAGCCAAAATCGCCAATGCCATTATTTGCTGCAGTGGCTTCACCTGAATTGGCAAGTGGAAAAGCTTGGGTGGACTATTCAACAGTGAACGCTCAGAAAGAAAATAATTTCTTATCTGTGGATGAATTGCTTGAGCAAGAAAAAACTAAAAAAGGTTTTATCACGCCAGCAATGGGGATTGTTGTTGAAGAAAAATCTCTTGAAGTAAAACCAGCATTAGATTTTATTACTCAGCCAGCTAATGAATCTGTACAGAAAAAAGTACAAGAATCTTTAGAGCGTTTAAATTCTCATAAACCTCAAGAAACTGTTGAGTCTATTGAGTCAACGATTACCGTAAATGAGCCTGAAATTGTAAATGAGCCAACCTTTGTTCGTACTTATGAGTTTAATGGGCGTTTAGGTACCATTTCTTCAGTGACTCATACAAAAGCGGAGATGACTTTGGCGAAAGCGAGCGATGAAATGCCTCAGCCATTCCCAATTATTGAATGGCAAGATTCTCGCTATTATTTTTACGGTAAAGGGGCGGCAGGACACCACTGTGCGATTAGCCATGTATATTCTGAGCCTACCAGAGCAAAATCAGAGTAATTTAAAATAAAAAATTAGAATTGGCGTGATTTTTATTACGTCAATTCTTTTTATTTTGGACTGCAGTAAAAATAATCACTTGATAAAAACGAGATGATTTCTGCTTGACGGTCTTTCTCAAAAAACGTATTATGCGTGCGCATTAAATCACGGAGGAATGGTCGAGTGGTTGAAGGCACCGGTCTTGAAAACCGGCGAGGGTTTACGCCCTCCTAGGGTTCGAATCCCTATTCCTCCGCCATCAACTTTTAAAAGTTAACTAATTCGAGAGAATTAGTTTTTTATTTCTCATCATCTATTTTCCGTGTTTTCACGGTTTTCTAATTCTTCCTTAAACACCAAATATTCTTCTAAAAGATCGATTGCATCTTGGCATTTCTGTTGACGTTTTTTATAACCTTCTGCAAGTTGAGCATAACGTATTTTTTCATCATTATTTTTTTCTGCCTGTGCTAAATCTTTATATTGTTGATAAAGCTTATTCAAGCGTTCTAATGCTTCATAGTATTTTTCCAACCGTTCTCTTGGCGGTAATTTATGAATGCTATGTTGAGATTTTTGAATAGGTCGTTTAGTTGTTGTTTGGGATTCCGTTAGATGAGTATTCTTGCGAGCTAAAGCTTCCGAAAGAACGGAACATTGAGCGAGTAAACGCTCTGCCAGAAAATTATAGTGATTAAGATCGTTAGATTCTAATGCCTTTATTCTATCTAGTGTTTGATTGATTTCCTTTAGATAAAAGGAAGCATTCTGTCCATTTTCACTGAACAAAGTGCGGTCAAATTTGGCGAAGATTTTTTCTTCTCGTTTGGATAAATGAGCTTGATAAAGTCGCTGAACTTTTTGATCTAAGATCTGGATAAGTTGTTGAATGGCCATAAAAAATCCCCCAAGTCGGGGGATTATAATCGTTAAAGGTACATTGCTGCAATCCAACCAAACGCTAATAATGGAATATTGTAGTGTAGGAAGGTGGGTACAACAGAGTCCCAAATGTGGTCGTGTTTACCATCCATATTTAAACCTGATGTTGGGCCTAAGGTTGAGTCAGATGCTGGGGAGCCAGCGTCTCCTAATGCAGCCGCCACACCAACGATAGAAACGGTGGCTAATGGTGAGAAACCAAAAGATAAACAAAGTGGTACGTAGATAGAGGCAATGATTGGTACCGTTGAGAATGATGACCCAATTCCCATTGTAATCAACAATCCGACAAGTAACATTAAGAATGCGGCCAAACCTTTACTTTGAATCGCACCATTACTTAAGCTTTGAACTAAATCTGTTACACCCGTTGTTGCATTAATCACATTAGCAAAACCAGATGCCGCAATCATAACAAATCCAATCATTGCCATTAAACGTAAACCTTGTTGGAAGATATCGTTACTTTCTTTCAATTTGAAAATGCCAAATATTGCGAAAATGACTATCCCAACTAACCCACCAATAATGGTTGAACTTGTCACCAACTGTGTTGCGAAGGTCGCTACAATGGCGATTAAACTTGCAGTGATTTGTTTTGGTTTTATGTTTGCGATGTGTGCTTCAATTTCTTTTGTGGTTGGCTCTTGAATAGTCACATCATATTCTCTTGGTTTGCGATAAGTGATGAATATTGCGGTGAGTAATCCTAAAATCATGCCAATTACGGGTAATAACATTGCAAGGGATACTTGAGCTACATTTGTTTGTAAACCAAGAGACACACCTGCTTGATTGATATTTTTTACCAAAATACTTTCGATAAAGATTTTACCAAAGCCAACAGGAAGTAACATATAAGTTGCGGTTAAGCCAAATGTAAGTACACAGGTTACAGCGCGACGGTCTATTTTTAGACGATTAAAAATAGAAAGTAACGGCGGCACGACAATCGGAATAAAAGCAATGTGTACAGGAAGTAGGTTCTGTGAAGAAATGGCGAATAATACCAATACACCAAAAATTAAATATTTAAACCAAGTTAAGTTGCTAGAGCTTGGTGTTTTATTCATTTTAGTGATGATCTTATAGGCAATTAAATCGGTAATACCTGATTTAGAAATCGCAATCGCGAATGCACCAAGCATCGCATAGTTCATTGCGACTTCTGCGCCGCCACCTAAACCTCTGGTGAAGGTTTCAATTGTTTTGCTTAAACCTAGACCGCCACAGAGTCCAGCAGTGAGTGCGGCAATAACTAACACAATAATCACGTTAATACGTAGCAAACTTAGTGCGAGTAAAACGATAATCGAAATAACAACGGGATTTGTTAACATTGTATTTTTCCTTGTGAATTAAATGGTGAATACTTTACTTTAAAATTTTTGATTGTCGAATAAATAATGATGTCGTTGCATGATGACTCCTGTGTTGTAATAAAACAAAACCCCTCGAAAGTTGCCTTCCGAGGGGTAAGATTTTTATTATCCTGTCAGCTCGGAAGAAATCTTCCAAGCACACCAAAAACCTGAAAGATTATTCAGTTGAATGGTGATGATGGTGACGACGGATAATGTTCATTTTTTATCTCCAAATAAGAATTGCTTTTAAACTACTGGAAAAATAAAACTATTGCAACCACTTTTTTATTTTTCTTAAAGTGCGGTCTCTTTTTCAGTTGTTTTTTCCTGTTCTAGTTCAGAAGCAATATGCGGGAATCCCTCGAGATCTTTTAAATGATTCACCATATAGCAAAATAATTCTGCTGTACGTTCAGTATCATAGAGCGCAGAGTGTGCTTGTTTGCCATCAAAAGGAATTTTTGCCGCTTGGCACGCTTTGACGAGTACCGTTTGGCCAAACATAAAACCGGCAAGCGTTGCGGTATCAAACATCCCAAAAGGGTGGAATGGATTGCGTTTTACACCCGTACGTTCAGCCACCGCCATCACGAAGCTTTGGTCAAAAGCCGCATTATGTGCCACGATGATAGAACGCTGACATTCTGCATCCTTTTGTCCTCGACGCACCATTTGGAACAATCCCGTGATCGCATCTAATTCAGATACGGCACCACGCAATGGATTGTGAATATCAATTCCATTAAATTTGAGTGATTCGGGATTAATATTCGCTCCTTCAAATGGTTCAATATGAAAATGGCATTTTTGATCAGGTTGTAAATTGCCATTTTCATCCATTTTTAAGGTGATTGCCGCAAGTTCTAAAAGTGCATCTTTTTTTGCATCAAATCCTGCTGTTTCCACATCAATAATAACGGGAAAATAGCCACGAAAACGGTTTTTTAATTGATAGTGATAAGGAATTTCTGATGAATTGGACATATTTTATCCTTTAAAATAAATAACGCAGGTAACCTTGCGTTATAAAAGAGCGAAAAAATCAAGCGCACTTTTAATTAATTGCCTAGACCAGATTTTGAACTTTTATTTTCGATAAATTCAATTTTATAGCCATCTGGATCTTCAACGAAGGCAATAACGGTTGTACCACCTTTAACTGGGCCTGGTTCGCGAGTCACTTTACCACCACTTGCACGAACTGCTTCACAAATAGCATAAATATCATCAACGCCGATAGCAATATGTCCATATGCTGTACCTTGTTCATATTTATCTACTCCCCAGTTGTATGTTAATTCAATTTCAGCTGCACTTTCGCCATCTTCGTAACCTAAAAATGCAAGCGTATATTTATATTCCGGGTTTTCACTCGTACGTAATAAACGCATACCCAAAACATCTTGATAAAATTTAATAGAACGCTCTAAATCACCTACTCGAAGCATTGTGTGTAAAATTTGCATCTTGTTTTCCTCTTTAGTTATTGGAAGGGGTATTATAGCATAGAAATTTTTAAATAAACTTATAACCTAATCGATCATAAAAGTTGGAACGCTTCAGATAATTTAAATGAACTAATCATTTGGAGTAATTTGAGTTTTGTTTGAGATGAAACTATGCTAGTATTCTTTGTGTTGTCATAGCATAGTATAGCTATTTCAACGATATAATTAATTGTAAATTATTATAGGAGAACAATGATGTTTTCATTTTTAAAAGCCTCTCCTCCAGTGCCAAGAATTGAAAGTTCTAGAACTGATGCCGAGTATAAAAAATTACGTTGGCAGGTCTTTTCTGGGGTATTTATCGGGTATGCGGCTTATTATCTTATCCGTAAAAACTTTTCTTTAGCGATTCCTTATCTTATTGATGAATATAGCTTTACTAAGGCTGATTTAGGTACAGTAGGTGTAGCGTTATCACTGACTTACGGTTTTAGTAAGTTCATTATGGGAAATATTTCTGACCGAAGTAATCCTAAATATTTTATTACTATTGGTTTATTAGGTTCTGCATTAGTGAGCTTAATTTTCGGTTTAGTGCCAGGTGTATTGTCCTCTATTCCACTGATGATTGTTTTAGCTGCATTAAATGGCTGGTTCCAAGGAATGGGATACCCGCCAGGTGCAAAAACAATGACTAACTGGTTCTCAGTTTCTGAACGTGGTGTGTGGTGGAGTTGGTGGAACGTATCGCATAATTTAGGTGGTGGTTTAATTGGGCCATTAGCTTTACTCGGTTTGTCGATTTTCGGCGTATGGCAATCTTTATTCTATTTACCGGCCTTAATCGCCATGGTATTGGCATTTATCATGTTCTATTTAATGCGTGATACACCAGAATCGCAAGGGTTACCACCAGTAGATGAATGGAAAGGTGAAAAAATCGTAGAGAAAGTTGAATCAGCTCACACGCTTTCTTCTAAAGATATTTTTATGAAATACATCATTAATAATAAGTTCTTATGGGCGATTGCACTGGCGAACGTATTTGTGTATTTCATTCGTTACGGCATTATTGACTGGGCGCCAACGTATCTAAAAGAAGTGAAACATTTCTCTGTAGACAAACAAAGTTGGGCGTATTTCCTTTACGAATATGCAGGTATCTTTGGTATGCTTGCTAGCGGTTATTTAAGTGATAAAGTGTTTAAAGGCCACCGTGCACCACCTATGTTATTATTCCTAACTGGTGTATTAATCGCGATTATTGTTTATTGGAAAAATCCAGAAGGCAATCCACTCGTAGATAATATTTGTCTTGTTGCTATCGGTTTCTTAATTTATGGTCCAGTAATGATGATCGGGCTTCAAGCAGCAGACCTTGTGCCACGAGTGGCAACAGGTACAGCGACAGGCTTAACGGGATTATTCGGTTACTTATTAGGTTCTGCGAGTGCGGGCTATGTGATGGGTAAACTGGTAGACTTATTTGGCTGGGACGGCGGTTTTTATGCTTTGATCGTTTCTTGCTTCTTAGGATTTGGTTTTATTGCCTTTACCTTACTTCATAAGCCGAATGCGGCGTAATTAAGATTAATTACATACAAAAAGTGCAGTCAAAAAACATAATTGTTTTTTTGACTGCACTTTATTTTTGTTTATTTTACTGCAATCATTGAACCAAAATTAAAGCATTGGAACCACAATTCTACATGTGAAAATCCGATATTTTTTAACCGCTCTTTGTGGATATTAATTGAGTCAGTACGCATGACATTTTCAAGTGCGGTGCGTTTCTGACTCACTTCAAGTTCGCTATAACCATTGGCACGTTTGAATTGGTAGTGCAAGTCAATGAGTAAATGATCAACTTTAGTATCTTCAAAACGGAATTTTTCTGATAACACGAGCACGCCATTTGGATTTAAACCTTCATAGATTTTGGTAAGCAATGCGATGCGATCTTCAGGCGGTAAAAATTGCAAGGTGAAGTTCAGAATGACCATTGAGGCATTCTTAATCTCAATGTGGCGAATATCGTCACAGAGAATTTCTACAGGTACCTCACTATGATACGCCGCAATATGTTGGCGACAACGTTCAACCATAGGTTGAGAATTATCGATGCCAATAATTTTTACATTTGGTTGATGAATATTTCGACGTGCCGAAAGTGTGGCCGCACCTCGTGAGCACCCAAGATCATAAACATTACTATCAGCCGTGACGAAACGTTCTGCCAGCATACCGATTGCAGTGATAATGTTGGAATAGCCTGGTACGGAGCGTTGGATCATATCTGGAAAGACTTCGGCAACGTTTTCATCAAAGATGAAATCTCCCAATTTAGCAATAGGCGTAGAAAATAGAGTATCTTTTACCATAATGTGTTAAAGGCAGAGAGAAAAGTTGTTATTTTAGAAGAAATTTAATAAATTATGATTTAGGTAATAAATGCGACATGGCACTCTCTTCTTGTTTAATACGCACAGTCAAGATAAGTAAATAAATAGGTAATCCAATCAATGCGGTATATTTAGCTTGGCAGAAAAGCGATAAACCAATTAATTCGGGAATAATGTTTAAGAAATAATTTGGATGACGTACGTATTTAAACAAGAAAGAGTGATTCATTTGATGTTCTGGTAAAACATAAATTTTTACTGTCCAAATCTCTTTTAGCTCATAAATCACATAAAATAGCATTGCAATAGCAAAAATTAAAATCGCCAACCCTATTTGTGAAGTGCCATTAAATGACAGGTTTTGGTTATTAGCCTCAATGATCGCCGCAAAATAAAATACAACATGGGCAATGGACAACAGTGTGGAATTGCGTTTACCATACTGTATTGCACCCTTTGCAATGAGTGCTTTTTCATGACGAATTGAAATAGACAGACTGTAAAAACGGATCGCTAAAATACAGGCAAAAGTGATATTAATAAATAACATGTAATTATCCTTAATGTAATTTAATCTCAATAAGCCACATAATATAACAAAAAATCTGATGATATGGCACAAAAAAGCCTTTATTTTGAACATTTATTACTTTTCTTTGCTTTTTTGATTGATTTATCAGCATAAATAACCTTTTTATCTTTCTTGGTTTTCCGCTATAATTGTGGCAGATTTTTGAGCATAATTAAAAGAGTACAAAGGATTTTGAAATGATGCGTACACATTATTGCGGAGCATTAAACCGCAACCATATTGGACAAGAAGTAACATTAAGTGGTTGGGTTCATCGTCGTCGTGATTTAGGTGGATTAATTTTTATCGATATGCGTGATCGTGATGGCATTGTGCAAGTTTGTTTTGATCCGAAATATCAAGATGTATTGACAGCGGCTGCGGGTTTACGTAACGAATTTTGTATCCAAATTAAGGGTGAAGTGATCGCGCGTCCTGAAAACCAAATCAATAAGAATATGGCAACGGGCGAAGTGGAAGTGTTAGCGAAAGAATTGCATGTTTACAATGCTTCTGATGTGTTACCTCTCGACTTTAACCAAAACAATACGGAAGAACAACGTTTAAAATATCGTTATTTAGATTTACGTCGCCCTGAAATGGCTCAACGTTTGAAAACCCGTGCGAAAATTACCAGTTTTGTACGTCGTTTCATGGATGATAATGGTTTCCTTGATATTGAAACCCCAATGCTTACCAAAGCAACGCCAGAAGGTGCGCGTGATTATTTAGTGCCAAGCCGTGTACATAAAGGTAAATTCTATGCGTTGCCACAGTCTCCACAGCTTTTCAAACAGCTTTTAATGATGTCTGGTTTTGACCGTTATTATCAAATTGTGAAATGTTTCCGTGATGAAGATTTACGTGCAGACCGCCAGCCTGAATTTACTCAAATCGATGTGGAAACTTCTTTCTTAACTGCTCCAGAAGTACGTGAAATTATGGAGCGAATGGTGCACGGCTTATGGCTTGATACCATTGGTGTAGATTTAGGTAAGTTCCCACTGATGACTTGGCAAGAAGTAATGACTCGTTTTGGTTCAGATAAACCAGACTTGCGTAACCCATTAGAAATGGTCGATGTGGCAGATATCGTAAAAGACGTTGATTTTAAAGTATTTAATGAGCCAGCAAACAATCCAAATGGTCGTGTTGCAGTGATTCGTGTACCAAATGGAGCAGAAATTACTCGTAAACAAATTGATGAATATACACAATTTGTGGGTATTTACGGTGCAAAAGGTTTGGCTTGGGCGAAAGTAAATGAAATTAATGCAGGCCTTGAAGGCGTACAAAGCCCGATTGCGAAATTCTTAAATGAAGAGGTATGGAAAGCCCTAGCTGAACGTGTGAAAGCCCAAACTGGCGATATCTTATTCTTCGGTGCAGACAAATGGCAAACCACGACGGATGCAATGGGGGCATTACGTTTGAAATTAGGTCGTGATCTTGGCTTAACTCGTTTAGACGAATGGCAACCGCTTTGGGTGATTGATTTCCCAATGTTTGAACGTGATGAAGAGGGTAATCTTGCCGCAATGCACCACCCATTCACTTCACCAAAAGATTTCAGCCCTGAGCAATTAGAGGCAGATCCGACAAGTGCGGTAGCAAATGCTTACGATATGGTTATTAACGGCTATGAAGTAGGTGGTGGTTCCGTGCGTATTTTCGATCCGAAAATGCAACAAACCGTCTTCCGCATTCTTGGTATCAATGAACAAGAACAACGTGAAAAATTTGGTTTCTTATTAGATGCATTAAAATTTGGTACACCGCCACATGCAGGTTTAGCATTTGGTTTAGACCGTTTAACCATGCTTTTAACTGGCACTGAAAATATCCGTGATGTGATTGCATTCCCGAAAACAACAGCAGCAGCTTGTTTAATGACAGAAGCGCCAAGTTTTGCGAATCCGCAAGCGTTGGAAGAGTTGGCAATTTCTGTCGTTAAAGCAGAATAAGTTTGAAATATTAGAAATGAAGTGCGGTCAGATTTGACCGCATTTTTAATGATGCAATATAAAAATAATCAATCTGTTCTCGTTGTAATTTACGCTAAAGATACAAACCGAGTTTTAATGCTCCAACGCCAAGATGATCCAGATTTTTGGCAGTCTGTTACTGGCACCATTGAAAGTGGTGAAACACCAAAAAACACAGCAATTCGTGAGCTTTGGGAAGAAGTGCGGTTAGAAATTTCGGAAAATTCCACCGCACTTTTTGATTGCAAAGAGAGCATAGAATTTGAAATTTTTCCACATTTCCGATATAAATACGCACCGAATGTGATGCATTGCCGTGAACATTGGTTTTTATTGGTAATGGAGCAAGAATTCGAACCAGTATTAAGTGAGCATTTGGCGTATCAATGGGTTTCACCTGAACAAGCGATCCAAATGACAAAATCTTCCAATAATGCGGAAGCAATTAGAAAATATATTCTTAAAGATAAATAGAAGGAAAACAACATGGCAGGCCATAGTAAGTGGGCTAATATTAAACACCGCAAAGCAGCACAAGATGCACAACGCGGTAAAATTTTTACTAAATTAATTCGTGAGCTTGTTACTGCAGCTAAAATTGGTGGTGGCGATGTGAGTGCTAACCCGCGTTTACGTGCAGCAGTAGATAAAGCACTTAGCAACAATATGACGCGCGATACTATCAACCGCGCTATTGATCGTGGTGTAGGCGGTGGCGATGACACCAATATGGAAACCAAAATCTATGAAGGTTATGGTCCAGGCGGTACTGCGGTTATGGTTGAATGTTTAAGTGATAATGCAAACCGTACGATCTCACAAGTGCGCCCAAGTTTTACTAAGTGTGGTGGTAACTTGGGAACAGAAGGTTCTGTTGGTTATTTATTTAGCAAAAAAGGCTTAATTTTAATTGAACAAGCAGATGAAGATGCATTAACTGAAGCGGCTATCGAAGCGGGTGCTGATGATATTCAACCACAAGATGATGGTTCATTTGAAATCTATACTGCTTGGGAATACTTAGGTTCAGTGCGTGATGGCATTGAAGCTGCGGGCTTTAAAGTACAAGAAGCTGAAGTAACGATGATTCCATCAACAACCGTTGATCTTGATATTGAAACTGCACCAAAATTACTTCGTTTAATTGATATGTTGGAAGATTGTGATGACGTACAAAACGTATATCACAATGGTGAAATCAGTGACGAAGTGGCATCTCAACTTTAATAATGCAATAAATGGGTAATTTAATTACCCATTTTTTATAGAAATTATGAGCATTATTTTAGGTATTGACCCAGGCTCTCGCGTAACTGGCTACGGTGTGATTCGTCAAACAGGAAAACATTTAGAATATCTTGGCAGTGGCGCAATTCGTACTCAAGTTGAAGATTTACCAACCCGCTTGAAACGCATTTATGCTGGAGTAACTGAAATCATCACGCAATTTCAACCTGATATGTTTGCAATTGAGCAAGTGTTTATGGCGAAGAATGCGGATTCAGCCTTGAAACTCGGGCAGGCTCGCGGTACTGCGATTGTTGCAGCGGTAAATCATGATCTACCTGTTTTTGAATATGCCGCACGTTTAGCAAAACAAACAGTGGTGGGCATTGGTTCCGCTGATAAAGTGCAAGTGCAAGAAATGGTGACTCGTATTTTGAAGTTGTCAGATAAACCTCAAGCCGATGCTGCGGATGCGTTAGCTATCGCGATTACACACGCTCATTCTATTCAACATTCTTTACATATTGCCAATTCTGTGAAAATGACAGAAACGCAAGAAAAAATGACCGCACTTTTAAAGACCAGATATAGCCGAGGACGCTTTAGATTAAAAATTTAACTGGATGTTCGTCCAGTTTTATTTTATTCTATGCGTTAAGTTTTTTATCATTCGGAAGAATTATGATCGGTCGCTTACAAGGCATTCTTTTAGAAAAACAACCTCCAGAAATTTTACTTAATGTGCAAGGCGTAGGCTATGAATTGCTTTTGCCTATGACGAGTTTCTATGATTTACCAGAAATTGGTCAAGAAACTACTTTATTCACCCATCTTGTTGTTCGTGAAGATGCTCATTTACTTTTTGGATTTGCCCAGAAAACAGACCGCACTTTATTTCGTGAATTAATTAAAACAAATGGGGTGGGGCCTAAATTAGCCTTAGCGATTTTATCCGCCATGTCGGTCGAACAATTTGCTTATGCGATAGAGAGAGAAGAGCTTTCTAAACTCACCAAAATTCCTGGTGTTGGTAAAAAAACAGCTGAGCGTTTGTTAGTTGAACTCAAAGGTAAATTCAAAGGCGTAAAACAAAGCGATTTCTTTGTAGAAAGTACCCATATTCCGTCAATTCCATCCATTGAATCCCATTCAGAAAGTTCATCTGATGAAGCTATTTCAGCATTGATTGCCTTAGGTTATAAACCTTCAGAAGCAGAAAAAATGGTGAAACGAGTTGCTAAGTCAGAATTAACCAGTGAACAAGTTATTCGCGAAGCGTTAAAAGCCGCACTGTAGGTGAGACATGATTGAAGCAGATAGAATTATTAGCGGGCAAGCTAAGCTTGATGAAGATGTTATCGACCGCGCTATTCGTCCGAAATTATTAGCGGATTATGTTGGGCAGCTGCAAGTGCGTGAGCAGATGGATATTTTCATTAAGGCAGCCAAACTACGTCAAGATGCCTTAGATCATTTATTGATTTTTGGTCCTCCAGGTTTGGGAAAAACAACCCTTGCTAATATTGTGGCAAATGAAATGGGAGTGAATATTCGTACGACATCAGGGCCAGTTTTAGAAAAAGCGGGAGATTTAGCCGCAATGCTAACCAATCTTGAACCGCATGATGTGTTATTTATTGATGAAATTCATCGACTTTCCCCTGCTATTGAAGAAGTCCTTTATCCAGCAATGGAAGACTATCAATTGGATATTATGATTGGTGAGGGGCCTGCTGCTCGTTCTATTAAATTAGATTTGCCGCCTTTTACTTTGGTTGGCGCAACGACTAGAGCGGGTTCTTTGACTTCGCCATTGCGTGATCGTTTTGGTATTGTGCAACGTTTGGAATTCTATTCTGTAGAAGATTTAACATCTATCGTTGCAAGAAGTGCGGGGTGTTTGAATCTCGAATTAGAACAGCAAGCTGCTTTTGAGGTGGCGCGCCGTTCACGAGGTACACCTCGAATTGCAAACCGTTTATTACGACGTGTGCGTGATTATGCAGATGTACGTAATGGCGGTATCATTTCTGTAGATGTGGCAAAACAAGCGCTTTCAATGCTGGATGTCGATGATGCTGGATTTGATTATTTAGATAGAAAATTATTGTCTGCAGTTATTGAACGTTTTGACGGCGGACCAGTAGGACTGGATAATCTTGCTGCTGCAATAGGTGAAGAACGCGATACTATTGAGGATGTTTTAGAGCCTTATTTGATTCAACAGGGGTTTTTACAAAGAACGCCGCGTGGCCGTATCGCAACATCTCAAACTTATCGCCATTTCGGGCTACAGAAATTATCAGACTAGATAAATTTAACCACTAAAAAAGCCTTATTGTACTCAATAAGGCTTTTTTAATTACTCACTATAACTTTTCAAGTTACTTAATTTTGCTAAACCCACTTCACAACTTTTTAACTGCGTCGCTAATTCCATTTGAAGAATTTGTTGTTTGCCTTGGTTTAACTTATTTTTAAGTTTTCCTACCTGTGTATGTGTGCCAGGTTGTTTTTCTGCTTGCGCAATCAAATTCTCTGTTTCTTTAAATAGTTGTTCGCATTGTTGTGGCAGAATATTTGATGCAAAAGTAGAGGTTGATACAGCAGAGAAAAGTGCGGTTAAAATAAGGAATGTTTTTTTCATTTTAAGTCCTTGTTTCTCTTTATTATGAAATCTAAAAATTAAACTAGGCGGGAAAATAGCAAAATATACTTAGTATGTCTAGCTTTTGAAGTCATTTATTGTTGTAAATTGTGATAAGGATCACGTGTAACATATATTTTTGTACAAAAAATAGCAAAATTGATTTATATCAATTAAATTATTTTTAATAAATAATAGGTATTTTATATTTTATGTCAAAAATGTGATCTAGATATCGTTTTTACTGTTTTTTATCCTTATGTTTAGTAGTAGAATACCCGCCAATTTGGCTTATCTCTATAATAATTAGTGTTTTTTAACCATTTGAGAATGATTATGTAGATAAACCAATTTAAACTTAGCTAATTGGAGTTGAGTGATTAGGGATTATTTAAGGCTTTGCCTTTTTAATCATTGTTGGAACTAATGTTGTTTATACAGAGGAGTTGAGAATGTTGGACGTTGTTGACCTTTCTCGCTTGCAGTTTGCTTTAACTGCGTTGTATCACTTCATTTTCGTGCCGCTGACATTAGGTTTGTCATTCGTCCTTGTGATTATGGAAACCATTTATGTTGCGACAGGCAAAGAAGTTTATAAAGATATGACAAGATTCTGGGGTAAGTTATTTGGTATTAACTTCGCCCTTGGGGTGACCACAGGTATCATTATGGAATTCCAATTCGGTACTAACTGGTCTTATTATTCTCATTATGTAGGTGATATTTTTGGTGCGCCATTAGCAATTGAAGCGTTACTAGCCTTTTTCTTAGAATCAACTTTTGTGGGGTTATTCTTCTTTGGTTGGGATCGTTTAACTAAAGGTAAACACTTACTTGCTACATATTGCGTAGCTTTCGGTTCGAACTTATCTGCAATGTGGATTTTAGTTGCTAATGGTTGGATGCAGTTTCCTGCTGGCTCAGAATTTAATTTTGAGACAGTACGTATGGAAATGACGAGCTTCTTAGACCTTTGGCTAAATCCAGTTGCCCAAAGTAAATTCTTGCACACGTTAACAGCAGGTTATTCGACTGGTGCAATGTTTGTATTAGGTATTAGTGCATTCTATTTATTAAAAAGCCGTGATATTGGTTTTGCCAAACGTTCATTCTCTGTTGCGGCAACCTTTGGTTTTATCGCGGCATCAGCGGTGTTAATTATGGGGGATGAATCAGGTTACGACATTGGTAAAGCACAACCAGTGAAATTGGCTGCAATGGAAGCCGAGTTTGAAACTCATCCTGCGCCAGCGCCATTTCATCCAGTTGCAATTCCAAATACTGCAGAAATGAAAAATGATTTTGCGATTGAGATCCCATATTTGGGTGGTTTAATTGCAACGCGTTCTTTAGATACTGAAATTGTTGGTTTGAAAGATATTCAAGCGAAAAATGAAGGTCGTGTTCGTAACGGTATGGTAGCTTACGATTTATTCACGCAATTAAAAGCAGAGAAAAAATCAACAGGCCACGTAAATCCAGAAACTAAAGCAAAATTTGATGAAGTAAAAGGTGATTTAGGTTTTGGTTTATTATTAAAACGTTACACAGATAAAGTTGTAGATGCAACAGATGAACAAATTAAACAAGCTGCTCGCGATACTATTCCAAACGTAGGTCCTAACTTCTGGGCATTCCGTGGGATGTTAGCAGCTGGTGGTTTAATTATTTTACTGACCTTCGGCGCATTTGTTCAAAATTTACGTAACAAAGTCACTTCTTCTCGCTTATTGCTTAAAGCATTGCTTTGGAGTATCCCATTGCCAATCTTAGCAATTGAATTTGGTTGGTTCTTAGCTGAGTATGGTCGTCAACCTTGGGCAATCTATGAAGTTTTACCTGTTGGGGTATCGGCGTCTCAGTTAAGTACTGGCGATTTATGGTTCTCTATTGGTTTAATTTGTGCGCTTTATCTTGCGTTCATTATTGTTGAGATGTATTTGATGTTTAAATATGCGCGTTTGGGTCCAAGTGCGTTAAAAACCGGCAAATACTACTTTGAACAATCATCTAAATAAGCAGGAGATGAATTATGATTGATTATGAATTTCTACGTTTTATTTGGTGGGTGTTAGTCGTTGTATTATTGATCGGTTTCTCTGTAACTGATGGATTTGATATGGGCGTGACCGCACTTTTACCTGTAACAGGTAAAAAAGAAGTCGAACGCCGTATTATGATCAACTCTATTGCCCCACATTGGGATGGTAACCAAGTTTGGTTGTTAACTGCAGGCGGCGCAGTATTTGCGGCATGGCCAATTGTATATGCAGTTTCATTCTCAGGTTTCTACATCGCTTTAGTATTGGTTTTAGCAGCATTATTCTTACGTCCATTGGGTTTTGAATATCGTGCAAAAATTGATAACCCGACTTGGCGTTCAGTTTGGGATTGGGGACTATTCGCAGGTGGTTTTGTACCATCATTAGTATTTGGGGTGGCTTTTGGTAATTTATTACAAGGTGTTCCATTCCATTTCAACGAATTGACTCAAGTAACTTATACTGGTTCATTCTTCGAATTATTAAATCCATTTGCATTATTGTGTGGTGTTATTAGCTTATCAATGCTTGTGACTCACGGTGCGAACTGGTTACAAATGAAAACCACCGAAGAATTGCGTGATCGTGCTCGTTCAGTAAGCCAAATCGGTGCTATTGTGACTTTAATTGCATTCGTATTAGCTGGAGCATGGTTATACTTTAAAGAGGGTTATGTAGTAACGAGTGTTGTGGATCACTACGCGCCATCTTCTCCAATGAATAAAGAAGTTGCTGTTGAAACTGGGGCGTGGTTTAGAAATTTCAATGAAATGCCAATTCTTTGGATTTTCCCTGCATTAGCAGTAGTTGCTGCGCTATTAAATACGGCATTTTCTAAAGCTAATCGTTGTGGTTTCGCATTCTTTTTCTCTGCATTAACAATGGCTGGTGTGATTATTACTGCTGCAGTATCTATGTTCCCATTTGTGATGCCTTCAAGCTCACACCCTGAACAGAGTTTGTTAATGTGGGATGCAACTTCAAGTGAATTAACATTAACGTTAATGTTGATTTTTGCACTTATCTTTGTGGCTATTTCTTTGGCTTATACTATTTGGTCTTATTCGAAGATGTTTGGTCGCTTAGATGCGAATTTCATTGATGAAAATAAACACTCATTATACTAAGGAGATTAATATGTTATATGTAATTTGGGTAGTGGGTGTGTTATTAGCTATATTTGCCAGTGCGAAATTAACCATTGGCAAAGAAAAAGCAGGAAAATTTGACGAGTAATATGATTCATTCACTCTATCAATTAATTAATAAGGGTTCGTTTCGAACCCTTTCATTTATTTTAGCGCTAGGACTAACAGCCGTATTTTTCTTTAATATTGATAATTTTTCAACATTGTTACGAAATGATTCTCCTTGGTGGATTTTGATGATCTTTTGGGGATTGATTACGGTTTGGATTCATGGAATCGGATTTGAAATTAAAAGCGTAATTTGGAAACTAATTTTCTTACCTTATATCGCTTATATCATTATATTGATTAGTGCTGTAGAGCATTTTTATTTACGAGGATGATTTTTTTCTTCGGCATATTGCTTATCTAAAAAACAGGTTCTAAAATATCCGACCTATTGCGGTGGGCAAAGCTTAATAATGTCAAAAAAAACCTTCTCTCTTCCCGTTCGAGTATATTATGAAGATACTGATGCTGGTGGCGTTGTGTATCATGCTCGTTATTTGCATTTTTTTGAGCGGGCTAGAACAGAATATTTGCGAGCGTTAAATTTTACGCAGCAAACTTTATTACAAGAACAACAACTCGCGTTTGTTGTCAAATCGCTCGCTATTGATTATTGCGTTGCGGCAAAATTGGATGATTTACTCACGGTAGAAACAGATGTCATAGAGATAAAAGGCGCAACAATCCTTTTTGAGCAACGACTTATGCGTGATACGGTGATGTTATCAAAGGCTACAGTCAAGGTAGCCAGTGTTCATCTTAGCAATATGAAACCTGTGGCGCTTCCTAAAGAAGTAAAAGCTGCGTTTTACAACCTAAAATAAACTTTTCGGAGTATGCAATGACTGCAGAATTGAATTTTTTAGATCTTTTTCTAAAAGCAAGTATTGTTGTTCAACTTGTAATTGTGATTTTGATTTCATTCTCAATTATTTCTTGGGCGATTATTATCCAACGTAGCCGAGTTTTAACGGCTGCTTTAAAAGAAGCGAATACTTTTGAAGACCGTTTCTGGTCTGGTGAAGATTTGAATAAGCTATATGAAGGATTATCAAATCGTCGTGATATTTTAACGGGTAGTGAGCAAATTTTCTTTGTTGGTTTCAAAGAGTTTTCTCGCTTGAAACAAGTGAATCCTGATGCGCCTGAAGCGATTATTAAAGGAACTACGCGAGCAATGAATCTTACAATGAATCGTGAAGTTGAAAGCCTTGAAAGTCGCGTACCATTTTTGGCTACAGTAGCTTCTGTTAGCCCTTATATTGGTTTATTCGGAACTGTTTGGGGTATCATGCACGCTTTTATGGCATTAAGTGGTGCTAAACAAGCAACTTTACAAATGGTTGCTCCTGGTATCGCTGAGGCTTTGATTGCTACTGCAATCGGTTTGTTTGCTGCTATTCCGGCTGTAATGGCTTATAACCGTTTAAGTTTACGCGTGAATGCTATCGAACAGAATTACGGTAACTTTATTGATGAATTTACGACGATTTTACATCGCCAGGCTTTCGGCAAAGCACCACACTAAAATATAGAAAAAATATACCGCACTCTTTAGTTAAGTGCGGTGAAAAATAAGAGAGATTTGAATTATGGCTCGTCGTCAGCGTAAAGATATTAAATCTGAAATTAATATTGTACCGTTTTTGGATGTATTGTTAGTGCTTGTGTTGATCTTTATGGCAACAGCACCAATTATTAGCCAAAGCGTACAAGTGGAATTGCCGGATTCAGTGCAAAGTCAAAATGTATCTAATGAAGATAAAGTGCCGGTAATTCTTGAAGTTTCAGGGGTTGGACAATATGCGATTTCTATTGGCGGAGAACGTCAAGAAGGGTTAACGGAAGAAATGGTGACACAGTTATCTCGACAAGAATTTGATAAAGATAATAACACACTATTTTTAGTGGGTGGGGCTAAGGAAGTTCCCTATGAAGAAGTGATTAAAGCACTTAATCTGCTCCACCTTGCTGGAATTAAATCTGTTGGTTTAATGACAAACCCAATTTAACTAAGTAGGTAACCGTGCAAAATAATCGACAAAAAAAAGGCGCAAATGCATTTGTTATTTCTATAGTGATGCACCTTGTTTTGTTTGGATTGTTGATTGTCAGCTCTTTCTACCATACAGTTGAAATTATGGGTGGTGGTGAAGGTGATGGTGATGCTATGGGGGCAGTAATGGTCGATACTGGCTCTGCAGCGCAAGAATGGGGTAGAATTCAACAACAGAAAAAGGGGCGAGCTGATAAACAGAAGCGTCCAGACCCCGTTGTTGAAGAAAAACTGCCACAACCTAATCAAGAAGAGATTAAGCGTCAACAGGAAGTTCAACGACAAGAAGAGTTAAAACGTCAGCAAGAACAGCAACGTCAGCAAGAAATAAAAAAACAACAAGAGCAAGCTCGTCAAGAAGCGTTGGAAAAACAGAAACAAGCTGAAGAGGCAAAAGCTAAACAAGCTGCTGAAGCTGCAAAATTAAAAGCAGATGCAGAGGCTAAACGTTTAGCTGCAGCAGCAAAACAAGCTGAAGAAGAGGCGAAAGCTAAAGTGGCGGAACTTGCGGCACAAAAAGCAAAACAAGAAGCAGAAGCCAAAGCAAAAGCTGAGGCTAAAGCGAAAGCAGAAGCTGATGCAAAAGCTAAAGCTGCTGCTGATGCTAAGGCAAAAGCTGATGCAGAAGCTAAAGCTGCTGCAGAGGCGAAAGCTAAGGCTGCTGCCGATGCTAAAGCTAAAGCGGATGCTGCAAAACGAAAAGCTGACCAAGCCAGTTTAGATGATTTCTTAAATGGCGGAGATATTGGTGGCGGTAGTGCATCTAAAGGCGGAAATGCGAATAAAGGTGGAACTCAAGGTAGCGGTGCTGCGCTTGGTTCTGGCGATGGAGGCAAAGTAGGAGATCAATACGCTGGAGTGATTAAGAAAGAGATTCAACGTCGTTTCTTAAAAGATCCAAGTTTTGCAGGAAAAGTTTGTCGTATTAAAATTCAATTAAGTCGAGATGGAACAATCTTGGGATATCAAAAAATTTCGGGTCCTGATGATATTTGTACAGCAGCATTAAGTGCGGTGGCTAGAACGAAAAAAGTTCCTGCAGCTCCATCGGATACTATCTATGAGAAATATAAATCGCCAATTATTGACTTTGATATTCGATAATTCTTTAGAACAATTTATTGTTAAATTTTAAAGGTAACAAAATGAAATTATTAAAACGTTTAGTGAGCGTATTAGCGATTGTACTTGCTGTTGTAAGCAATGCATTCGCTGATGATGAAGTTCGCATTGTAATTGATGAAGGGGTTGATGGTGCACGTCCCATAGCTGTTGTGCCGTTTGCAGGATCTGCTCCAGAAGATATTAGCAAAATTGTTGCTGATGATTTACGTAACAGTGGTAAGTTTAATCCTATTGCAGTGTCTCAGATGCCTCAACGTCCAACTTCAGCTGCTGAAGTAAATCCTGAAGCTTGGTCTAATATTGGAATTGACGCAATTGTGGTCGGACAAGTTGTTCCGTCTGGTAATGGTTATAGTATTACTTATCAATTAATTGACACCGTTGGTGCATCAGGTACGCCAGGGGCGGTATTAATGCAAAATAGCTATACAGTGACAAATAAATGGTTACGCTATGGTGCCCATACTGTTAGTGATGAAGTTTTTGAAAAATTAACAGCGATCCGTGGTGCCTTTAGAACTCGTATCGCTTATGTTGTGCAAAAAAATGGCGGTTCACAACCCTATGAAGTTCGTGTTGCAGACTACGATGGCTATAATCAATTTATCGTAAATCGTAGCTCTCAACCAATTATGTCACCAGCTTGGTCTCCAGATGGTCAACGTTTAGCGTATGTGTCCTTTGAAAATAAAAAATCACAACTTGTTGTACAAGATTTAAATTCTGGTGCTCGTAAAGTAGTGGCTTCTTTCCCTGGACATAACGGTGCTCCCGCATTCTCTCCAGATGGTTCACGTTTAGCCTTCGCATCTTCACAGGATGGCTCATTGAATATTTATGTGATGAGTTCTCACGGCGGCGCGCCGACTCAATTAACTCGTGGCGCAGGTAATAATACAGAACCATCTTGGTCTCCTGACGGTAGCTCAATTTTATTTACATCCGATAGAAGTGGTTCACCACAAGTTTATCGTATGAGTGCAAACGGTGGTGGTGCAACACTGGTTGGTGGTCGCGGTAGTGCACAAATTAGCGCTGATGGCAAAACCCTTGTGATGATTAATGGAAACAATAATGTAGTTAAACAAGATCTCACATCTGGTGCATCAGAAGTACTTAGTACGTCTTTCTTAGGCGAAAGTCCAAGTCTTTCACCAAATGGAATTATGATTATTTATAGCTCTACACAAGGCTTAGGAAAGGTGCTACAATTAGTTTCTACAGATGGTCGCTTCAAAGCGAGCCTTCCAGGAAGTAATGGCCAAGTGAAATTTCCTGCTTGGTCGCCATACTTAACTAAATAAAGAAAACTCATTGAGGAGAAATCTAATGAACAAATTTGTTAAATCATTATTAGTTGCAGGTTCTGTAGCTGCATTAGCTGCTTGTAGTTCATCCAACAACGATGCTGCAGGCAATGGCGCTGGCCAAACTTTTGGCGGTTACTCTGTTTCTGATCTTCAACAACGTTACAACACCGTATATTTCGGTTTTGACAAATACAACATCGAAGGTGAATACGTTCAAATCTTAGATGCACACGCAGCATATTTAAATGCAACTCCAGCTGCTAAAGTATTAGTAGAAGGTAACACTGACGAACGTGGTACACCAGAATACAACATTGCGTTAGGTCAACGTCGTGCAGATGCAGTTAAAGGTTATTTAGCTGGTAAAGGTGTTGATGCTGGTAAATTAGGCACAGTATCTTACGGTGAAGAAAAACCTGCAGTATTAGGTCACGATGAAGCTGCATATTCTAAAAACCGTCGTGCAGTGTTATCATACTAATTCTTAGTATTTCTAATACTTGAAAAACAGGATCCATTTTTATTGGATCTTGTTTTGTTTTCATCGTTTGTAATTTAACCAATTAGTTTGAAAGAATGAATTTATTCTTTTGATTCTAAAACAAATGCGCTATCATTAATTCGTCAACACAGTGGGTCGTTAGCTCAGTCGGTAGAGCAGCGGACTTTTAATCCGTTGGTCGAAGGTTCGAATCCTTCACGACCCACCACTCTCTGATTTAGTTGTCCAGTTGGGTTGTTAGCTCAGTTGGTAGAGCAGCGGACTCTTAATCCGTTGGTCGAGAGTTCGAGCCTCTCACAACCCACCAAATAGAGTTTTCTAAGTATTGTAAGTTTTCTCTTTAGAATTAATAACTTACGTACTTTTTGTTTCTGGATAATCATCCAGTTTGTCGTTTTCTGCTATTCTGCTTTACCTAGCAAGGCGAGTGTTTGACGAGAATTTGACTTGATTCACGTATGACAATAAATGGTCGGCATTTAGGTGTGCATACTTCTGAACCATTTCTATCGTTTCCCATCCGCCTAACTCTTTGAGTACCATTAGCGGTGTTCCACGTTGGATATGCCAGCTTGCCCAAGTGTGACGTAAATCATGAAATCGGAAATTCTTAATATTGGCTCGCTGCAAGGCGCGCTTAAAATCCCTTCGTGAAATATCATCACGTAGTTTCCCTGTTCCGCTATGAAAAACATAGGGAGACACTTGATATTTCATCCTTTCTTTGATTAGATTAATTGCGTCATCACTTAAAGGCAGAGAACGTCCGCGTCCAGATTTTGCAATATCGCCAGTAACTATTGCCATTTTGTTAGCAAAATTAATTTTATCCCACGTCATTGACAAAATCTCCGTCATTCTAGCCCCCGTCAATAAGGCGAACTGGCAGACATCTTTCATCCAATTAAGATTTAAGCTATCTAATAATCGCTCTGCTTCCTTTTCAGTAATCCAGCGGATGCGTTTTTTGGGTTCGCTATTTTTAGCGATATAAGGCACGACATCAATCCAACCAGCTTGCTTTGCCAGATTGATTGCCCGCATAATGGACGAACGATAGCGGTTTTGGGTTGCTGGGGAAAGTATTTTCCCTGTGCGTACAACGTGCGTAGGAATCGCATTTTGAATATCTTCACTTGTTAAAGAACTAAGCAACTTGTTCCCGATTTCATCGCGCCAATATTTGGCGTGCTGAATTTTGGTGAGTTTGTCTTTTTTATGCTCTGCGTCTTTGAGCAATAAAATTAAGGCTTGCTCCACCGTTTTTTCGGGCTTTTTGTTAAGCTGCTCCACTTGCCATGCTTCGTGCTTGAGCTTATCGTGGAGATGTTGAGCTAATTTTTTGTCAGTTGTTTTACTACTGCATCGAACTCGCTCGCCGCTTGGTGTGGTAAAATCGATTTGCCACACGCCATTTTTATTTTTTCGGATCGGCATTTTTGTTTCTCCTGTGTATCACCGACCTTCGCATATAGATCGCTGAGATTTTCAGCTTTTTTGCGATTGCGATCAAGATCGGATTTAAAAACTCGCCACATTCTAGACCCTTCCATTTGGAAAAATCCCCACTTTAATTTATTTTTCCGCACGGTTGTTTCGCTAAGGTTCAAGCACTTTGCAACATCGCGAATAGTGAGCGTTTGTTCCATATTTCCTCCAATAAAAAACCGCCCATAAGAGCGGTGGTTTGTTAATATTGTTGTGTCTGTTCGGTGTGACAGATTTTGCCGTCACAGTCTTGATTAAGATTTAGGGCGTGCGCCATATACACCACAAATGCACACACGAGCGTAATGATTAATTTGTTCATTTTCTGTTCCTTTTGTCGGATTTTAGGTGTGAGAATCCGCCGCAGGCTTAAAAAAGTGCGGTCGGATTTTGTGATGTTTTACGCGTTAAAAGATATTTTTTTAATTTGCGTTAGTGATGGATTTTCTATTTGTTGTGCGAGCAGTTTTTCGCCCTCGTGTAAAAAATAAGAAAATTCACTAAGTAGGCTATTTGCACGGCTGGTAAGCTCGTTGCTTTGGTAATGGCGAGCTATGCCGAGTAAAGCAAATTGTTTTTCTTGATAGAAAATAACTTTCTCTGCCAGTTTTTGAGCCAGTTTTGCATGTTTCATAATGGCATCAAAAATATATTCAGGGATGATAACTTCTTCGCCTTTTTTAAATAAACCATCAAGATTTAGGGTAAGAAAGTGAATGTATTTAATGGCTTGAGAAAGTTGTTCTTGAGAAAGTTCATCAATGTGTTCGACGCCAAATTGTTGATGAATCAGTTGATAAACTTCAGAATAGATGAGCCCTTTTTTATTTACTAAGAAGCTGATGGCATTACGTAAGCCAGCGCGGTCATCAACGGTAGTTTTTTGTTGCGGTTGTTGCAAGGCTTTTAATGTTCTTTCGCAACGGATGAAGTATTGGCGGATTTGTCTGCCTCGTTCGTTTCTTTCGACCATGCCGAGTTCTTTGCCCATATCGAGGGTGATGTGATATTCCTTGCGTGGGCGTCCGTTGGTGCGTTCGGTGATGATGAAGTAGTCTTCATCTTGAATGAATCCATATTCGTTGATGCGGTTTTTAATCCAAGTTGCGTATTCTTGTTTGCTTTCTACGAATGCGTGAAGTTCACGAGCGTTGCAAAGTTGAACAGGTTGATTTTGGATTAAGCCGTTAAAAACAGGAATTAAGTTTGAATTTGTCATTTTGTGGTCTCTTTGTCAAAGTTTTAAAACTCATCACGAACCACTGCGAATAGTTGGTGATGAACTGAATAGGATTCGCAGTACCGTGACAAAGAGAAACGGCGGATCTTTCGATCCTCCTAAACAGTTCATCATTGGACTTTTTGATAAATTTATCAAAAAGGTAGATTTGCTGTTTTGCGGGTATAAAAAAAGCCGCGTTTGAGCGACTGTCTTTTTCACCGCTCTTTGTCATTCAGGACTGCGATCCCGACTTTCTGTTGAAAGTGAGAATATCCTAAATGATTGGGCGGTGGGTGTCAAATTTATTTTTATTCTTCCAACAAGGGTTTTTCTTTAAGCTGCGTGAGTGCGGCTGTTTGTAAGAGCGAGCTCATTTGTTGAATTGCAAGGCGATTTAAGATTGCCAGCCGTTCTTCTTGCGGGAATCCTTGCTGAATTAATAGGGCGTTTTGGCTTTCTAAACCTGCCAATACGGTTAATTGTTCAATAGTAGCGTGTTCACGCATATTACCTTTTAATTTGGGGTTAGCATCTTTCCATTGTTTAGCCGTTTGTCCAAATAAGGCTTGATTTAAAATATCTGCTTCAGTGGCATACACAAATTGATGTTGCTTTGTGTTGAGTAATTGTGGGATAAGGTGCGCTTTAATAGCGTCTGTGTGTATGCGATAGTTGGCTTTGGTGAGAATACGTTTGACATTCCACTCCAGTTTGTTTTCTTCGGCTTCTTTTTGTTTTAAGCGTTGGAATTCTTTGATTAGGTAGAGTTTGAATTCTGGGCTTAACCAAGAGCCAAATTCAAGGGCAATATCTTTATGCGCGTAAGTGCCGCTGCCGTAGCGACCTGTTTTAGCAATCAAGCCGATAGCATTTGTTGTAGACCATTTTTTTACTGACATTACGAACCGGTTTAACCCAACGTTATTTTTAATTTGGTGTAATTCCACCAAATTAAAATTCGGATTGTTTAGTTCTTCCCAAACCTGTAAAAACTCAATGGTATTTTTGTTTTGTAACCAGTTCTTAATGAGCTGGTCGCCATCACCAAACGCTTTACACATATCAGTAAGGCTGATGTAATCTTCATTCTCCCGTTGGGTTACTTTGATTTCAATGCCTTGTACAACGATTATATCATTTGCCATGTCTTACCCTTTAGATACAAAAAAAGCCGTTTGAGACGGCTTGAATGTGGGGTATCTTAATCCGAAGTGGGGGCGGTGTCAATAAAAAATCCCACGTTGTAAAGTGGGATTTGAAAACTATTTACTCTTTAATTTTTATAAATCATCAACGCTTAATGGATTTGATTTCCAGCGTAAAACAAGAATTTCTAAATCTTTAAATAGCGTATCTTTGCGTTCTTTATCTCGAATGCTCATTACTGTTGGTGATACAGCATCCCATAACTTTATCAGCCCTGTGCAGTAAAACTCCGTCCTTCAGGGCGGAGATATAAGGCACAAACGGCGTAGCTGTTTCAAAGCTAACACTAAGGTGAAAATCATATTTTTTGATGTTTTACGGGTTGATGTTATTGTGCAAACGGCGATGATAGCGGAAATAAAAATGACCGCACTTTGTGTGACTGAAGTCCAATCTTGCAGGGTTAATCCACTAAGATCAATCGGTTTATAGTATTCTTTGAAAAGCAAAAATCCGCCAATAAAAAAAGAGATTAACGATAGTGATAACGTTAACCCCTCTTTTCTTTTTACTGCCTTAAGCTGTTTGATAATTTTAGCCATTCCAACCTTCATTTAAATTTAAACTTTTCATTGTTACCTCCTATGCTTTTTAGACTAAAAAAGCCCACTAAAGTTTAGTAAGCCTAATTAAAATCTACGATTTTAGTTAAAGAACAATGATTGCTTTCGCCAACCACGTGTAATTGCGCTCATTATAGTGTTGCAACTTTATTTTTACAAATAAATATTTGCAGAATTGTCAAAATAAATAACAAAACAGCAAAAGTGCGATTATTTTCTTACTTGTTTTGGATTAATCACAGGCAACACATCAACAAGCGGACGTGCCGTGTTGTAATCTTGCGGTGCATTAAATTGACTTTTGGCCCACTCAATAAAATTATTTACATAATTATTAACTACCGCAGGATAGTGTGCTGATTCCGCCGTTCGGATAATGTCATTTCGCAATTCAGATCCAAACATAAGCCAACTATATTTAGCATCATCTAACGCCAGAGTAACAGCTGATGGGTCACCACTATTCATGCGCACATAAAAATAACACCCAAAAATATCGGAAAATCTTGAATAGGGGATATTGATATTAATTTCGTTCATTTTCGCCCTCCTTTTTTCTTATGGTGTTTAAAGTGCGGTCGATTTTCTCGGAGTTTTAAATTGTCCTGTCGAATTTGTTCCACTTTAATTCTTAGGTGGTCATTATCGCTTTCAAGCTCTTTAATGCGTCTTGATTTGGCGAGATTTTCATTGCCTAATTTTTCAAAATGATATTTATTATTTTCGATTTCCTCTTTGAGGATTTTTCGAGCGAGGGATTTTAGTAGGTTCATTGTTTTTCCTCTATCAATTCCAATGATTCCCAATTAACAATATAACCACCATGTCTACTTGATATTCCTTGATCTTGCCATTTTTTATTTTCTGCTGCCTGTTTATCTGTTAATACGCACACTTTTCCAAAAGGTAGGTAATTATTATTTTTATCCTCCATAATAATACCTTCTTTTAAACCCCATTTTACGCGACTACCGACAGAAAAAGGCAATGTATAAACATTGTCAGTTACCCATTGTTTAGATAGGCGGTTATTTTCTTTATCAAAATCATACTCAAGATTTTTTTCTTCAAATTCTTTGGCTTGGCGATAATCCCAGCCTTGCCATTTAATAAGATTTTCAGCGGCGTCTTCATTATCGCCACTCCACACTTTTAAAATGTCTTGATAAATGCCAAAATATTCAATATCAAATTCTTCATCTTCAAAGTACTCCTTGTCTGAATTAATTTCATCTTTGTATTCTTTTTCTACCCATTCTTTTAAAAACGCTGCAAATAAATGTTCATCATTAAGTGTTGGGCGCGGAACCTCAGGTGTCCATCTACTGTTTCTAATCATTCTATTTCTCCTATTTTTTTGGGTAATAAAAAGCCACTAATTAATAGCGGCAGATTTTAAGCATCATCTTCGTAATTAAATTATTTCATCGCATCACGAAGAGCGTTTAGAGAGTTATCTAATTCAGTTGTCACATCGAGGAGTTCATTTAGAGAGCGTTCAACTTTGCCTTTAGCCTGGAAACATGCGAGAATTAATGGTCTAATTTGTTTTTTAAGTACATCTCCATTCGCAATTTCTTGTTTTTTTACCTCTGAAAGTTTAAGCAGCTCTTGTGCCATTGCCGCTAACTCTTCTGGGGATTTATGCTCTAATGAGTTGGCTTTTTCTAGGGTTATTGATGTGTCTTTTTTAACGCTCATTTTTTGCTCCTTAATGAGTTTCTTTGGTTGGTAACTGATAGAGTAGATGTTATTTTTATCTACACTATTGTTATTTTGTTTATCAATATAAATAAGCTTTTCGCGTTCTAGTCTAGTAATGATTTTGGCTCTATCTTTTTTAGATAAACTATTTAACTCCGATTGATGTTTGATAGCCTCTTGAAAAGTGATACCCTTTTCTCTGGCGAAAGTAACTAGGCCAAAAAACTTTCTGCCAAAATATTGAAGATGCCGAGGCAAGCAATTATTAATTCGCTTTTGTAGATTCTCTTCATCGGACACCCAAAAGTGCCGCTCCTCTTTTTTAAAAAGCCCCAGCCTATCATTTGTTACGGCATTGGCACCCCATAATTCAACAGCTTTATTATCTCTAACCACTGCTGCTTTAACTGGGTCATCAAATAATCCCAACGTAAATAACTGAGCATTACTGGTAATTGTCGCCTTCCATTTCCGTTCAGGCTCGTACCAAGAAACACCAATAAAACCCGATTTACTGTTTTTAGCAAGATCTGTGAAGTACTTTGTTTGTCTCTCTGATAAAGGAAATGTTTTCATACTTTCCCCACTCAAAACGGAATATCGTCATCAAACCCATCTTGTTCTGCTGCTGCGCTTAATGGGTCGGGTTTTTCTTTGTCTTTGGTTGGCTGTTGTGTTTCATTGTTTGCCTTACTGTCTAGCATTTCAAAGGATTGTGTTGCTACTTTAAGTGCGGTGCGGTTATTGCCGTTTTGGTCTTGCCAGCTTTCCTGTACTAGTTTTCCTGTTACACAGATTTTTGAGCCTTTTTGCAGATATTGTCTTGCTACATCAGCAGAATTGCCATGCACCACAATAGGTATCCAATGCGTACGTTTTACTGTATTGCCTTGTCTATCTCGGTAATCATCGGCGATAGCAAGATTAAATGTGGCAATTTGCCCGCCATTTTGGAATTGGCGGATTTCTGGGTCACTGCCTAAATGACCGACTAATATCACGGTGTTGGTATTACGTGCCATTAGCTCATCTCCTGTATGAGTTGTTGATAATATTCTTGAGCAATTTCTACTCGCTCTTTGATTTTCTCTATGATTTTCTCATCACGTTTAATTGTGACGGTGGTGATACGTTTTTCTTGGGGGATTTGCTCAACCAAGTCAATGTATCTGTTTGGGTCGTCATAGCTTGATAATTGGTCATAAGGGGTAGGCAGGAGGACAAAATCAATTTGCGCCTCGTCACAATCCCATAGCCACATATAGCCTTGCATTTGTGCGTCATACCCCGCTTTTTTGGCTTTTTCTTCTGCCTCATCTGCAAAAAAAGGATGCGAGCCAATATCCCAAGAACATTTAGTGTCTATGATTAATCTTCGGCTTGGCACATAAATATCGCACTCGCCTGTAATCCAATCGTTTTCGCGTCTTTCCGTGTTCTTTTTAAGGGGTAAGCCACGTTTACGACCGCTTAACTTAATGGCTTGTTCTTCTAGTGCAATGCCTTTCTCGGTGTATTTATTCCCCTCAAAATCTCGATAACCGAATAAATCAAATTTCACTATCTTTCTCACCGCACTTTTTGCTGTAGCAGATATTCCATTACCGCTTTTAGGCTTTACCATTAAATCAGCCAAGCCAGAGCATCTAGCTTTGAGTTGGTACATTTCCATTCTCAATTGCCTCCAACTCCGCAATCTGCTCTTGACTAAACTCATAAGCCCCACTATCACAAAGTTCTTGTAGGGTGGTTTCGCCGTTCGCAATGCTTTGTTTGCATTGCTCAAATGTGGCTTCATCAACAACCGCTAAAAATTCCGCCTCTTGAATATTGTCGGTGTAGTTGAACTCTTGATTTTCTACATCTTTCACAACGGCTTGGTCGGCTAATACGGCTTGTTGCATTTCAACAGAGAGTGGGGCTTGTTTTGACAATAAGCGTTTTATGACAGTTTTAAGCGCCATAGCTTCAAAGTTTTCTGCCCATACAGATTGTGGCCATTGTCCTTTGGCTTTTTTATCAAGATAAGTGCGGTAGGTTTGACTGTATTTTTTCGCATGTGCATTGATTTCTTCATGCTTCATGTAAAGTTCAGCAGAAAACTCGTTCATCAATTTAAAATAAGCGTAGTAACCAATCGGCAATTCACCTTCTTCTGGCTCTTTCTCCCAGTCGAACTCAAAACCATTGATGAAATCTTTTTTGATAAGTTGCTTTTTGTACACAGGCAATGCGACTAAGCGTTTAAATTGCCCGCTACGTTGTGCCAATTGGATAAAACCTTTATAACCAATTTGGAATTGTGCTTCGGTTTTCTTTTCTTTGTTGTTTCTGAAAGGGACGATGTAGGCAAAGCCTAAGCCATTTTGTAGTGGCAAATTTAGTGTCGCCGCCATACAAGCCGCGTTAAAAATGCTCATTGGATCGGCAGTTTTAAGCATTGAATTGCTGTTGGCGATTTGCATGACACTTGTTGTAAAGGTTGCCGCATTTTTGCCAACAAGTTCCTTAATCTTATTTTGCACATTCGCACTTTTAAAAAATGTTTTAAGCGCAGGTGGCTGTTTATTTTGTTGATGTTGGACTTGGTTTGTCATCTCGCCCCTCCATTAATCTGGGTTATAATCATTCATTCTTGCGTTCAATTCACGCTCAGCGATTTTCTTAATCGCCTCTTGTCTATAAGGCTCATAACTTGCACCGCTACCAATGGCAAGCCAGAAATTATCGTTATCGCACAGCATTTCTGTGAGTTCGTGATAATGCGTTTGGTCGCCTTGTTTTAAATCGTTGTCGATTTCCGTGGCGACTTCATCTAAGGCGATTTCATAACCTGCTTGCCAATCCACTTTACGTTGGTGTGCAGCATCGAGTTGATAGTAGTAATCAGCGTAAGGTTTCATTGTTTTGCTCCTAAAGTGCGGTTAATTTCTGTTTGTTTTTGTTCTGTATAAACCAACGCTTCTTGTTTAGCTGGTTCGGTTAGATTTTGTTGATATTGCCCATATTCAGCAATCCACTGCACTCTCGCTTTTTCTCGTTCGAGTGGGGTAGGCTCACTTGCAAAACAATAGGAGATTCCGCCAATTAAAAAAGCAAGAACAAGGGCGATGACTGTTTTACAAAGAAAGGGGATGGCTTCGGCCAATACATCAGTAAATTTTTGCATTTTTTTGATTCCTCTTAATCTGTGCGGGTTGTTTTACCACGTCCGCACCCGTGGTATATTGGCGCTTCCACACAACCAATATAGGAGATTAAAAAATGGATTATCGTGAAATTAACTTTTCGCAAGCTGCGCAAATTGCCGCAATTTTGTTACGTAATGATGTTGAGATTTACTCTGATGATGGTACGCATATTTCAGAAAATCGTAATGAAGCGCACACTATCGCAGAACGTATTTTTATGCTGGCGGATTTAATTCTTGAGAAGAATGAGGATTATTCGAAACGTTAGTTATTGCTTGTTTCATCATCTCTTTACGCACTGCACTGCGCAGCGCTTTTCTTCCTTCGTCAAAAGGTTCTAAAAATGGTGCGATTGTCCTTAAAAAGAAATCATTAATACCGCTAGGGGTCACTGATTTGCAATTAAACTCAATTTTTTCATTGAAGTTCATCGGTGTATCATTAACTTTTACAGATAATGTAAGGGTGAATCTTGTCACTTTTGATTCCTTTTTAGTCAATTTAGTGAATTTAGGGTGTAGCAATCCGCCGCACGGATTTCTTTGGAAAAGTGCGGTCGGATTTTGTGGTGTTTTACGCGTTAAAAGATATTTTTTTAATTTGCGTTAGTGATGGATTTTCTATTTGTTGTGCGAGCAGTTTTTCGCCCTCGTGTAAAAAATAAGAAAATTCACTAAGTAGGCTGTTTGCACGACTGGTAAGCTCGTTGCTTCGGTAATGGCGAGCTATGCCGAGTAAAGCAAATTGTTTTTCTTGATAGCAAATAATTTTCTCTGCCAGTTTTTGAGCCAGTTTTGCATGTTTCATAATGGCATCAAAAATATATTCAGGGATGATAACTTCTTCGCCTTTTTTAAATAAACCATCAAGATTTAGGGTAAGAAAGTGAATGTATTTAATAGCTTGAGAAAGTTGTTCCTGAGAAAGTTCATCAATGTGTTCGACGCCAAATTGTTGATGAACCAGTTGATAAACTTCAGAATAGATGAGTCCTTTTTTATTCACTAAGAAGCTGATGGCGTTACGTAAGCCAGCGCGGTCATCAACGGTGGTTTTTTGTTGCGGTTGTTGCAAGGCTTTTAATGTTCTTTCGCAACGGATGAAGTATTGGCGGATTTGTCTGCCTCGTTCGTTTCTTTCGACCATGCCGAGTTCTTTGCCCATATCGAGGGTGATGTGATATTCCTTGCGTGGGCGTCCGTTGGTGCGTTCGGTGATGACGAGGTAGTCTTCATCTTGGATGAAACCATATTCGTTGATGCGGTCTTTGATCCAATCTGCGTATTTATTTTTAATTTCTAAGAAAGCGTGAAGTTCACGAGCGTTGCAAAGTTGAACAGGTTGATTTTGGATTAAGCCGTTAAAAACAGGGATTAAGTTTGAATTTGTCATTGTGTGATTCTCTTAAGTAAGTTTTAAAACTCATCACGAACCACTGCGAATAGTTGGTGATGAACTGAACAAGGTTCGCAGTACCGTACTTAAGAGAAAACGGCGGATCTTTCGATCCCCTCATTCAGCTCATCATTGGACTTTTTCGGAAATTTCCGAAAAAGGTAGATTTGCTGTTTTACGGCTACAAAAAAAGACGCTTGAGCGTCTGTCTTTCCACCGCTCTTAAGTAATTCAGAAACTGCGACATTCCCGACTTTCTGTTGAAAGTGAGAATATCCTAAATGATTGGGCGGTGGGTGTCAATAGCTAATTCTTGGCGATAGCTTGGTCAATGCGTTTTCCTACACCCTCAATAATAGTTTCAAGTGGTGTGCTTTGAAGTTCTTTATCAAATACAGATGTCGGATTTTTGCCAAGGTTATCAATGGCGATTTGTAATAGCTGTTGTTGCAATTCTGGATCTTGTTCTTGGATTTGTTTTTTATAACCTTCAAATGCCATTGCAGCAGAATATTTGTAGGCGTAATCTTCGCGCATTCTGAATAAATAGGCACGCTCTTTTGCTTTAATCCATGCGACAATCAAGAGCGGTAAAGAGATTATTGCTTTAGCGACAAATTGCCCCCATAAGAATAGGTTTTCAGCGTTAAAGCTAGTGTAAAATCCCCAGTAGGAAATGCCAGCGGTGGCAAGCAAGGAACCAATTAAGAAGCCATCAGCCCATTTCATTTTGCGGTTAATGTCATCAGATTGGGTTTTGAATGATCCTGCCATACTGGCACGGTTGGCATCGTCAATAATATCTTGGATGTCTTGTTTTTGTTTTTTGAATAGGGCTATCATTTCTTCGATCTCCTGTTTGTAGCGTTCGAGTTTTGGCTTATCTATTTCAGACTGTTGCGATAACAGTTCAATTGATTTAGAGCGATCTGCACCGAGCTTATGCCATTTAATCAAATCATCAGTGATTGAATCGGCTTGTTTGTGCCATTGTTCAATTTCTTCCGCTTGTTTTTTGTTGCGTTGGTAAAGTTCGTTGGCAAGTTTGAGTTTTTCTAATTCCGACTCTGTTTCTTGTTTGAGTTCGAGTAGTTCCGCCTTGGTGGTTCGCATAGTATTTCCTTGAATTTTGGGTACAAAAAAAGCCGTTTGAGACGGCTTGGATGTGGGGTATCTTAATCCGAAGTGGGGGCGGTGTCAAATGTTTAAAAAAAGACCGCACTTTTCAGGCGGTCAGTGGAGTAGTGCAATCAGTCTTTGCTGATTTTGTCTAGATAGGGTGCCTTTCTTTATGCTTGCAAGGCTCAAGCTTAGTTTAGATTTGCATTGTGCCAACACTGACTGAAATGCTTGTTTCTTTTAAAGCAAGCGTGAGCTTATCCGCAAATTCTTGCGCAATAGATTCTTGGATTTGTTCTGCTTTAATCAAACGAGCTACTAGCATTGGCTTATCACCACCCGTAAGGATTGATAAGCGAAGCGTAAATGCTTGGCTATCTAAGCCCTTGTATGTGTGCGTGTTAAACACAAAATATTTCGGTAGTTGTAACTTGCTTTTCGCTTCTACACTTTCCATCGCTGAACGTGATGCAGCAAACTCCCCAACTTCGTGTTCTTCATTTCTAGCATAATCTAAAGTAATTTTACGCACCGCTTGAATTGCTGAAGTGAATGACATTAATTCATCATCCTCACTGTAAGCAGTGATGAAATCGCGCCAATCTTCAAGCCATTCAGAAAATTCACGCTGATCACATTTTTTACCTTGGAAATCACATAGTGCTTTAAATGCCGACGTTTTTTCCATATTTAAAAGTGCGCGATGATTGGCGTGAAGCGGTTGTTTGAGAGAGCCAATATCAAAGACAATTTCTGCACCAAGATTTTTTTCATCAATAAAACATTGAGCATTTTCTTGCTGATACTGTGCGGCATAAGCAGTAAAACTATCAAAGTTATATGTTGAAAATACGGCACGAAATTGATTGCGGAATTGATTTTGTGATTCCAATGAATGGATTTTCATATCACTTGGCAGGATAGCGATTGGATAATCGCTTTTTCCTACGTGAACACTAGATAAAACAAGTTCTTTAAGTTGTTGTAAATTTTCGTTCATTTAAAGCTCCTATGCTGCTTTTACAATTTTTAAAGTGCCATTTGGTGTTGGCTCTGGTTTTTCAGGCGTTGCATAAAGTGCACCACCTTTATGTACGTACATTGGTGTCGCAGTAGTATCCTCTTCGGAAGATTTCCCGCGTTTTGTAGGTTTGATATAGCTTAGCTTGTGTTGAATTTGAACAGATGGATTATCGCTATCCATTCTCTTTAATGTAAACTCAACCTTCACTGTGCCTTGCTTGTCATTATTTAAAACACCTAATGCAACCTCTGAAAGAGCTGTGGCGAGTTTATTTTCAAAGATCCCAGCGTCAAGCTCTTCAAGAAACTCGTGTACGTTTGTTTTTGCCATTTTTATTTCTCCTATTTAAATAAGTGTTGTAGTGGTTTTGCCATTTCAAAACACACTTCATCTATCATTCGCAACGGTTTCACATGCCGTTGTGTCTCTGTACTAGCAAATGTGTTTTGAAATGTGATATTGCGTTTAGCTTTTCCCACCGACTGGCTTCGTTTGTCATTACCGCAATATCTCACACTCATTGGTGCAGGGCTTTTAATCTGCAACTGGCGATTTTCACAAATGGCATTTCACGAGTGTGTTTTTTTATCCAAATTGTCTAAAATTGTGATGATAGTCACTTACTTAACGAATATTTTTAGTTATTATTGCAATCAACCTTGCTATTTTTGAAAGCGGATTTTCTGGAATTTGTATTTCACATTTTAATTCGCCGTCATATATTGCTTGGGACATTGCCTTTATTTTTTCTTTGGCTTCTTCCGGGTTATTTGCGTAAACATCGCATGCCCATTTGGCGCCTTGGAAGTAATAATGGAATAAATACTTTTTCATTGAGGAACCCCTTATGAAATTTGAAACTTATGTGGACTCTCGCATTGAATGGCGATGGCGTCTAAAAGCGGATAACGGTAAAATCATTGCAGATAGCGGGGAAGGCTATAAAAACTACACTGATTGCTTACACGCTATTGATTTGGTTAAATCTACAAATCAATCAACTCAGGTTGAAATCCTCACTTAACCATAAAGCTCCGAAAGGGGCTTTTTTCATCACAATTTTTAAAGAGCATCGAGATTGTGTATCTCGTTTTGATGACATTGATTTTAAGTTATCTTAAACTAATAAGCAACAAAAATTTAAGATTTTTTATTATTTCATTTAAGTGAACTTAATTACATGGACAAAAAGCCACTTTGTGGCTTTGATTTATGCGTATTTTTGAGTGTATTGAAGTGCGGTTTGGAGAGAATTCAGAAAGGATGTCACATATTGTGGATTATTTTGCAGCCAGTTTTCGTATAGTGACTTATTTTTGATAAGATGCTGGATTTCTGGAGATTGATACCATTTCTTAAATAGCTTTCTAAGCGGAGGCTTTTCTTTTACTACATCGGATTCTCTATATTCATTAATGACTTGAACTAAATCAAATTTTTCCCCTGTATCAATATCTAATCTCATTGTGATATCTAATGAAGTCTGCAATGAGATGATCGTTGATTTGGGTATTTCATTCATTTCCCAAAACGAATCTTCTTCATCTTTATTTAGTAAGTACTCGAATAGTAACTGATCGGGGGGGAGTTCTGTTGGCAAGCATACTACATTTGTATTGTTGATGAGATCTTCATCTGTGCGATTATCTCCATCAAGAATAATAAGTGATTTTTTCGTAAACTCTGGAATATTATATTTGATAAATTGTTTGTAGTTTTTACATCCTATATATATTTCGTCAAGTATATTAAGTTGTTTTTTAATGGTACTATCATTACATAATTTATGTAAAAAATCTCTTGCCTCTTGATCTTCGGTATAAACATTTATGCCTTTTGGCGATGAAAGATATTCATCTGGAATGCAGTCTTTTATATCCGCTTTCATTTTATCTATATCTGAAAGCAGTTTTATTCTTCCATACGCATTTGTTAGATAATGAACCTTGAAATTATTTTCTTGCTCTTTCCTTTTACTTGATTTGTAAAGTCGCTCCATTATCTCAATGGAATGAGATGTAATAATTACCTGTAATTGCAGTTCTTTCGAGTACTTTTCTAGTAAGTTAAGTAGTCTAATTTGTACCGCGCAGAAAAGAGCTGAATCTAGTTCATCAATTAAAATAATCCCCCCTTTATAATTATCTCCCATGTCCTGTTTTAATTTCTTAAACGAGTAAATTGCTTGCAATATCTGGCCAATGTTATCTTCTCCCACTGATACCGATTGATGATCATAACTGTCAGAATGAGCGACAATAGAATTTACTATACCCAAGGTTGTAGTTACTTGAGAAGATCTTTTGGCAAGTATATTGTTATTATCTTTCAAAAAATCTTTGATGTTGTCCTGAATAAATTTTTCATTTTCTTTTTCTTCATATTTTCTTTCTGAAATAGGAAACATTCTTTTCAATCCAAGATAAATTACTGGGTGAGTTACCGCTCTGTCAGTATCTTGGTTATTTCTAAGTCTAGAACGTGGGACCAGCTGCCCATTTTTATTCGTCTCTTGAGTTAGGCGTAACTGTAATTTATCTAGATAAAGCTGATTAATTGCATCATAGACTTCAATGTTAATATCCATTGTGCCTGTAAGATCATACTTTTCAGATAATCTAAAATGTTCCGTTGCATAGGATATAAACTTTTTCCCTGTTAATGTTTTATAGGGAATATTTAAGAATTTTCCTTGATCATCTACTTGAGAGTAATCTTTATTAAAAGAAAAACATTGTGCAATAATCCCTAGTATTGTGGATTTACAAGTTCCATTTCTGCCAGCGATTAATGTAATGTTATCCGCAATAGATAAGTCAATTTCCTTTAGCCCGCGAAATGATTTTATATATATTCTTTTTATCTTAGTGAGCGTTTTATCTTTTATCTCTTTAGGGATTATTATTTCTTCTTGAATTGGTGGGGCATATTCATTTATTTCATTCAATAATATTTTAGGAATTTTTCGTTTCTTTATAACTTTTATCGTTGAATCTTTTCTTTGTCTATTAGAAGTTAAACTCAATGTTTTCATTTTTTCAATCATCCCCTTACCCATAACTTATCTCTTTCTTCTGTAAATTCGATGCTCCACCATCGTTCCTATAATTGATATTTGTTGCTTTAAGCTAGACATTTTAGGGTAATCTGAATTTAAAGGAATTAATTCAAATTGAGTTCGACCATATTCATCTATTTCTAGGGGGCGATATTTTTTAAAGGTTGCTTCATAATCTCCATTAACTGCAACGACAAATTCTCCTGCAACAGGTTGCACCTGTGGATCAATAATAATGACATCTTCCTCTTTAAATTCAGGCTCCATAGAATCCCCAATTATAGAAAGCGCAAAAGCATTTTCAGAAACATCAAGATCTGTAAAGACATAATTAAAATCACCACAACTTTCTTTAAGATATGATATTCCAGACCATTTTCCTGCTTGAACATAGCTAATTAAGGGGATTTTACTTCCACCAATGCTTGCTGGTAATACATTTGACTGCCCATTACCACGCAATAACCAGCTAATATCACATTGCAATACGGTTGATAAGTCTAAGATATTTTCAGAATTTGGCTTTGTGGTATCTGATTCCCATTGGGATATTGCCACATTTGAGACACCTTTAATTGCATTAGCTAACTCTTTTTGTGTCAGTTTTAACTCTGTTCTTCTACGCTTAATGCGCTCTCCAATTGTTTCATTGTTCATTAATTACTCCTTGTTTATTAAGCAATCTTAACCTTTATTGCATTAAAATTCCTTTAATGATAAGATTTAAAGTAATCTTAAATTACATTTAAGGAATCTTATGTTTAAAGATGATGTTATTAAATTCTTTGGCAACTCTAGAAAACTTGCCAGAGTTTTGAATATTAGTCCAGCCGCTATTTCCCAATGGGGAAAGGTAATCCCTGAAAAAAATGCATATAAATTGCAATACTTAACTAAGGGTAAGTTAAAAGTCGATTCGGATCTTTATTCAAAAGACTTGAAAAAAGTCTAAATCTTCCACGAAAAAAGAAAACCATAAAAACAAGGCAAAAATTATGGCAATGAAGAAAGTCATTATGGAAATGATTGAGAAGATACCTGGCGGCAAAAGTGCGGTTGCAGGGTTTCTCGGATTTTCAGAGGCTGAGCTGAATAACCGCTTGTATCACACAAAAGGTCAACGTTTTAAAAACGAAGAATTGATCGCATTGCAGCTTGAGTATGGCTGTACTGATTTTATCGAGGAGCTTTGCCGAAGTGCTGGTGGCCATTTTGTACCGGCACCAGTAGCGAGCGAATTGGACTCGGTAGAAATCTCAACCTTGCAACTGCGTGAACTGTCCGCGCGTGGATTGTTGTTTGAGGCGTTAGAAAAAGCGCTGGCAGACGGTGAAATCACAAGCGATGAAGAAGACACGATCCGCAAATTATTAAACAAGCATTTAGCAACAACACAACACTCAATCGAGTGCGTGATCTCGCTAAATAAACGGCAATAAAAAACCACGGCGGCAACCGTGGTTCAACTATGGAGATTTTATGCAAAATCAAATACAGCTTTATGATACACAAATTCGCCAAGATGAACAAGGGCGGTTTTGCTTAAATGATTTACATCGTGCAAGTGGTGGAAATCCGATTCATGCACCGAGTCAATTCTTACGATTAAAAGGCACAAAAGACTTTGTTCAAGTATTGGATAGCCACAATGCAAATATGCATTCTGCTTTAGAAATCATCAACGGCGGAATGAATCAAGGTTGCTATGCAAACGAGAAAATCGTTTACAAATATGCAGCCTGGATTAGCCCTGAATTTGAAGTAAAAGTTTATGAAACTTTTGATAAGGCGGTGAAAGGTGAGTTAAACCAAAAACCAACCGCACTTATTCCGCAATCTTTTTCTGAGGCGTTGATGTTAGCCGCTCAGTTACAAGCAGAAAAAGAGCGTAATGCGCCTAAAGTCGCTTTTGTTGATCACTATGTGGAAGTAGGGACGAGTAAATCATTTCGTGAGACGGCGAAGATTTTAAAAATGCCTGAGCGCGCATTAGTCAATCGCTTGGTGGAAGATAAATATTTGTATCGTCAATCGGGCGTGCTTTTGCCTTATCAATCAGCGCACACCAAAGATCTTTTTACGGTTAAAACAGGTACTGCCGAACACGGTCACAATTACACTCAGACACGTGTAACAAGCAAAGGCATTGAATTTATTGCGTCACGTTATGCTTCGGAGTTGATGCTATGAGTATGCGATTAATGGTTCAAGCAATGAATTGTAAAGTTGGTAATCCTGCTAGAAAACTTGTGCTTTTAAAACTCGCTGATAATGCCAATGATGATGGAATTTGTTTCCCAAGTTATCAATACATTGCCGATAAATGCGAGATGACCCGACGTAGTGCAATCAATCACATTGAATATTTAATCAAAATGGGATTAGTAAGCAAAAAAGAACGTAAAAATAAAGATGGTTCCATCTCAAATTTATACTTTTTACACCTTGAACAAGGTAGTGAAAATTTTGCACTGGGTAGTGAAAATATTTCACTAGGTAGTGAAAATTTTGCACCAGGGGGTAGTGAAAATATTTCACCCAGAACCAGTCACTCTTTAGAACCAGTCAATGAACCTAAAAAAACTACGCAAAAAAGCGAATCCGAAATTTTGCTTGAGCGGTTTGGCATAACAGAACAACTGGCGAAAGATTTTATCGCACACCGCAAAGCCAAAAAGGGCGTAATTAATCAAACACAGCTAAACCGTCTGCAAAAACAGGCGGACAAGGCTGGGATTTCGATTTGTGAAGCGGTGGAAATTTGCATCGAACGCAACTGGCAGGGATTTAACGCATCGTGGGATTGGCGTGATGAGAAACTGCGACCAAATTTACCGCACTTAGGGCAATCACACCCCAACAAACCCAAATTTGACGATACGCAGACAGGCTGGTCTGCAGGAATGAATTTCACAGTGGACGGTACGCAATGGCAAATTCCATAACAGAAAACCAAATTAACACGCTCCCGCGAGAACGAGCACAGCGTGCGGAAGAGACGATTAACTGGCTCTTTAACGAGCTTAAATCAATTTTTCCTGGTTGGCGTGCAGCCTTTGAAACCGAAGCGGATTATCTCTCTGCTAAAAAAACTTGGTTGCGTGTGTTGGCACGAGAAAAAATTACGAGACCTCAGTTGGAGAACGGGATTTGTGAAGCGGAAAAATCGCTTGATAAATTTTTACCTAGCGTAGGGTTGTTTGTTTATTGGTGCAAAGCCTACGACTATCACGCACTGGGTTTACCGAACGAAGTGGAATTATACCAACGTTATAACACTTTCTTAGGCTATGCCCGATTCAATCGGAATGAATTTCAATATCGTTCAAAAGTGGAATTTTGGTTGCTTAAAAATCTGTACGAAAAGTGCAAGAAAAAATCGGAAGAGGACACGTTGAAAGCTATTCCGAAATTACTCACAGAAGCGGCAGAAAAAGTGCGGTCGAATTTTCCTTTTGAGGATATTCCAAAGATGATTCCAGTAAAACCAAGTTTTTACGATAAAGCGAAAGCTGATAAGGCGCGCGATAGCTTGATGGCAACGATGAAAGGGGCGTTGCAATGACAAGCTACAAATGCCCGAAGTGCGGTGCGGAATTAGAGGATTTTTATACGCCAGATTATTTTATATCGAGTAGCGAATGGGATGACGATCGTTTTCGCTGTAACGGTAACTTAATTGAGCCGATACCGTTTCCGCAGGTAAGTAAATACAGCGCAGTAAATCGAACAAAATCTTGCGGTTATTTTGGGTTAGAAGATTTAGGTGTGGAGTATAAAAAATGAGTTTTGAAGAACATAATAATCGCAAGAAAGCGAATAAGTTTGCTGAGTACATCACGGGGGAATCTTTGCGTCGATATTTGGCTGGGAAAGTCGAGAAATACTTAGGTAAAAATCCAAGTGTTTTTGATGGTGCAGCAGGCAGCGGACAGCTTGAGCAATTTATTCAACCAAGTAAGTTTATTGCAGTAGAAATTCAATCGGAATCATGCGCAGCATTAGCCAATAATTATCCAGATGCTGAGATTCATAATACGAGTTTTTTCTTGTATCAAAGTGAGCCAAAAAGTGATTGTGTAGTGATGAATCCACCATTCTCACTTAAATTTAAAGAACTTGCCGAAGAAGAAAAAGCGGCTATTCAAGCGGATTTTCCGTGGAAAAAATCAGGTGTGCTTGATGATGTTTTTATGCTGAAAGGATTAGCCAATGCGTATCGTTTTGGGTTTTTCATTATGTTTCCAGGTATTGCCTATCGAAACACCGAAAAAACACTCCGTGAAGTTATTGGGAATCAATTAGTCGAGTTGAATTTGATTCAAAACGCTTTTGAAGATACGCCTATTTCGGTGCTTTTCTTGGTGGTTGATAAAACTAAGTCGAACAACAAGACATACCGTGAGTTGTATGACTGTGCCACGAATAAAATAATTAACGCTGATGAATGGCTAATTGATTCTGATAAATGGGACACGATATCGCCACCCGAACCACCGAAAGAAAAAATCGATCCAATGAAATTAGAGTTGATGTCGCAAGCTCAATTAAAAGAGCAAGTGAGAACTCAAGTTCAATTTAGCCGTTTGGTATTTGATTTAGAAGGCTGGCCACGTGAAGAATTTGAAAAATTCTGCGATGAAGTCTGTGCATTGATTCAGGAAGAGAAAAAATCAAATCGATTTTTATTTGGCTGGGGCAAATGATGAAAGATTTTTATATTCACCGTAGCGCGTATCACGACGGATCAACAAAAGGCTTTCGCCACGGTATTAAACATAAACGGCACGATTGCTTTCGTGGAGATGTGCGGGTGCTGCAACGTGTTAATGGTGAAATGGTGCAGATTTCTCGCGTGCGAAAACGCTTTAAAACCTATGAAGATGCGTATGCGTGGGCACGTGGTGTGGAGTATCGGGAATGATTATTCCAATGATGAAAAAGGTTGGTGGGTATATCCGCATGGAGAAATAGGTTAATGGCTTGTAGTGTTGATGATATTAAAAAGGCGCACGGGAAACGAACTGAAGGGCGATTAAAAATTCAGGTGATTAAGTTACAAGGCGGTGTGCTTGCACCACTTGATGAGCTGGAATCAGAAGAATTGAAATCATTAAAAAATGGCGAGCAGTATGAAATTGAAATCATCCGTACACGTAATCCCGCTTTTCATCGTAAGGTATTCGCTTTTTTTAAGTTCTGTTTTAACCATTGGGCTGCAGATAAAACAGAATGGGAACATTTTGATGAACGCAAGCAATTTGACACCTTTCGCAAGCATCTAACGGTATTGGCGGGGTTTTACGAATCTACATATAACATTAAAGGGGATTTGCGGATTGAGGCGCAATCCTTGAGTTATGGAAACATGGAGCAAGCGGAGTTTGAAAGCTGTTACAAGGCGTTAATTAGTGCAGCAATCAAGCATATTTTTAACGATACAACCGATGAAAATACGTTAAATCAGTTGTATGCGTTTTTTGGGTAATTATTGCCGTAGCTCTTTTTGCGAAGCAACTGCTAAAAAGTGGCTGCGGTCTTTGTAAATGGGGTTGCTTGCGACACGGCTATCAATGCGTTTGATAAGGTATTCAGGCAAGCTGATATTAATACGGTGGCGTTTGCCTTGATATGCGGAAATATCTACATCAAGTAACAACCAAGTATCGCAATAGTTGAAATCTTCTTGCGTTTGGTAGTGACGATAGCCTTTGTCTTGAAGTTCGTTGATATCTAAGCCGTCTTCAAACATCATTTCTAAGATGGAATGAATGGCATCAGTTACCTGCGTTGGGATTTCTTCAAGGGTATCAGCGGCACTAAAGCAGGAATATTCTTCAGTAAATAATGCTGGCACAGTAATGCCGTAGGCTTCATTTTCGTTTGTTGGGGTTTCAATGCCGATGGTAAATAACATAGTCGCTCCTTATGGGTTAGCTCGGCAGAGCTATAGAAGCCCTGCCGATTTTTTAATGGATCTTAATGTGCCGATGGGTACGTGTTGTTTTGGGTGTGGTACGGGGAACGTCTTCCCTGTGATGGGCGATTGCCAGATTTGATGATCGCCTTTACCGTGCCTGACAAAAGTACAACCTGCATTTTTAAGTTCCTTGATTAAGTCGCTGGATCGCATGCTTCCTCCTTGTCGTCTTAATCACGATAAATTATACACAAACATACACACAAAGTAAAGGGTGAAAATGAAATTAAATGATGACGAGATTCTAGAGTTAAAAATCGTGCTTTGGATTGTGGCAGTTTGGTTAATTTTTAATATGGTGTTTGGCTAATGGCGAAAGAGTATAAATGCAAGGTCTGCGGCAAAGCGTTTATAAAAACCTTTAGCTCAACACAGAAAGTGTGCTCGCCTGAATGTGCGATTAAATTAGCACGAGATAATGTGCAAAAAGCACAAGAACGAGCAGAAAAGAAAAAGCAAAGGGAACGTAAGGCTAAATTAAAAAGTCGTTCAGAATGGCTAAAAGAGGCGCAATCAGTATTTAATAAATTTATCCGTTTAAGGGATAAAGACCAGCCTTGTATCAGTTGCGGTCGGTATCATCAAGGACAATATCACGCTGGGCATTATCGGAGTGTGGGAGCATGCCCTGAATTAAGATTTTGCGAGCTCAACGTACATAAACAATGCGCACCCTGTAATGACCATAAGAGCGGAAACATCATCGAATATCGAATAAATCTCGTCAATAAAATCGGTGCGGATAAGGTGGCTTGGTTAGAACGCCAAGACCACGAGCAAAAGAAATACACCATTGAAGATTGCAAGGCGATTATTAAGTATTACAAGGCAAAAATTAAAGAGCTGGAAGGAGAGTAGAATGTCGTATAGCGTTGAGAGAGTGTTGGAAAAGTGGGGTAATTGCTGGGGTAGAGACAGAATTGGCACAGAATACCCAAGCACCACAATTTCTATTCCTGTTTTACCTACCGTGCGCAAGGCTCACATTCGATTCTTAACGGATGACGAATGCTTGAAAATTGAGGAGCAGATAATGAATCTTCACGAGGATAGTTTGCTGCAATACCAAATCTTAATGGCACTATACGTTCAACAAGCGAAAGAGCGAGATATTTGTACCGCACTTCATATTTCCCCTGCGCATATGTATCGTGAGCGTGCTAGGGGTGTAAGATTCCTAAAAGGTGCATTTACTGGGGCGAAGATTAAATTTATGTTTTTGGGGTAGGGAAGTGCGGTCGATTTTGACCGCATTTCTTTTAGGCGAATCGAGATTGTTGCACTTGGAATTGTAAATTTAGGGCTTTCATTACTTTCATTACAGTAGCAAAAGTAGGATTACCAGTGCCAGATAAGGCTTTATAGAGACCTTCTCGGCTTATCCCTGCATCACGAGCGATTTGGCTCATGTTACGCGCACGAGCTATGTCGCCAAGGGCGGATAAGATAAGCTCAATATTGTCTTCTTGTAGAATTTCATTAAGGTAAAGTTGAATTTCTTCTTCAGAAGTGAGGTGTTCTGCCACATCAAAGTCTTTTAATTGTTCAGTCATAATCCTAGCTCCTGTGTGAGAAGTTTTGCTTGTTTAATATCTTTTTCTTGTGTGGATTTATCTCCGCCACAAAGTAAAATCACTAATACGCCATTCTGGTTTTTAAGATAAATTCGATAACCTTGACCTTCATCAATCCGTAATTCAAAAATCCCATCATTCACGCTTTTGATGTCACCAAAATTGCCGAACTGTAAGCGTTTAATTCGAGCGTTTATTTTTGCTTTGGCACGTAAGTTTTTTAGTTTACTTAGCCACGAATCAAATGTAAGAGTAGTTTTGATTTGGATTGTCATTGTTAATCCTTATCGATTGCTTTGACGTTATTTTAGATAATTCCCATAGGGTGTCAAGTACAGTTCACAATAAAATATAATTTTCATGCTTTACATTCTCCAAATTTTCCTCTACTTTTTTATAAAAACACTTGATTACTTGCAAGTGAAAGTGTACTATATTCGGTAGGTTACGGTTTTAGCGCATAGCAAACGCAAGAAAGAATTTTACAGCCCTGATCGGAAACGGTCGGGGCTTTTTGTTTACAGTAATAGCTCCTTACCTTGTTAGACTTTATTGCGCGAGAAATCGCACGGGGTAAGGCCATCTATCACAAGCTCACGTTAATACGTGGGCTTTTTTTATTGCCTAAAAAACAGGTGGGAGAAAATATATGCCAATTAAAGAGCCTGATGTGTGGGCGTTAATATGGTCTTGGTTGCAAACAAATCTTAGTTCTAGCTCAGCACAGAGTGCTTTTTGGGCGTTATTTATTTCTCTTTTAAGATTTGGGTTTATGCGTAAAAAGCCAGCTATTCGTTATGTTTTAATTGATGCGGCTATGTGTGCATCTATTGCTGGCGTAGCAGTGCCTATCTGCACTCATATTTTTGGGCATAGCGAATATTCCTCATTTCTTGGCACGATGATTGGTTTTATTGGTACTGAGAAAATTCGCGAATTCTTATTTAAATTCATTAATCGGAGAATTGAAAAAGATGACAATGATGATTTCCGAAGTGACATTCAATAAAATTTTTCCGCACGCAGTTAAAGGTGTTTATCAAGCTATTTCAGCACAGATAGAAAAAGCAGGTTGTGTAACTAAGATGCAGCAAGCGATGTTTCTAGCGCAATGTGGACACGAAAGTGGCGGATTTACAAAATTTAAAGAAAATCTAAATTATTCTTGGCTTGGGCTTTCTAAAACTTTTCGTAAATATTTCCCAGACTCACTTGCAGCGAAGAAATATGAGCGTAAGCCTGAACTTATTGCTAATCGTGTTTATGCTAATCGTTTAGGTAATGGCGATGAGAAAAGTGGAGATGGCTGGAAGTATCGTGGTCGTGGACTGATTCAGATTACAGGTAAGGATAATTATGCCGCATTTAGAAAATGGTTAGGTAGAGACATTGAGCCAGAAGATGTGGCAAGCAATTTAGATTTATCTGTTAAAACTGCTATTTGGTATTGGCAATGCTGTGAATTGGCTGAACTTAATTCTGTAGAGAAAGTCACGCGAAGAATTAATGGTGGGCTAAACGGCATTGATGAGCGTTGCAAGCTCTATCGCACATTAATGGTAACTGATAATGACTAAGTACATTTACATAGCGTTAGGGACTGTTGTAGTGGTTTTGTTTGGTGTATTGCGTTACCAATCAAGTGTTATAGATGAGTTGAACATAACCACAAAGCAACAAGCTCAGACCATTCAGCAGCAATCAGAATCAATCATCCAATTAAAAGCTGATATTGCTGAGAATCAACGTATCACGTTAGAGCTTTCTAAAGCTGAAAACGCATCAAGAGAGGAACAAAATGAAGTCCTTAATTCTATCCCGAAAGCTGAAAAGCAAAGTAGTGTATTTAATACCGCTGCTCCTAACAGTCTTATTAACTTCCTGCGCAAGTAACCCGCAAGTTGTACATTGCCCTGTGTTACCCGTGGCTTATATAGCTCACTTAGACAAAACTTCTTTTAATGGTCGTACTTATGGCGATGTGACACAGTATGCGGTAATCCTAAAGCGTGAGCGTGATATGTGCCTACATCGGATTGACAAAATCCGCGAATGGCAGAAAGAAGAATTGAGCAAATAACATGTTACTACCTAAATCAAAAAAGAAATTGTTAAACGAGGGATACACTCACTACGGCAAGTTGTGGGGTATCCCTATTTATATTGGCAATATAGATAGCGAAGCGCCAATAATTCAGACTGCGAATTTTATCCCTCAGTGGGTTTTAAATATTGCTGATGAGATTTGCTTTTTTATGCTTAGTATTAAGTATAGAGATGACCCGTATTATAATCCCGCTTACCCTATATATGTGGGTAAGCCTATTACTTTAGGTGGTAAAGATGGAATTGAATAAAGGTGATGTAGTTAAGCTGCGTAATGGTCAACTATGCGATGTGGTGTATGAAACACAGTTTGGTAAGTGGTTGCTGGTTGAGCGTACGCATACGGAAGAACCACCATTCACACACTGGCATAATGCCGACGGTAGTTTTTACGCTGATGACGTTAGCTCGTTAGATGTGGTTGAAGTGGTTAATGTTAAATAATCTCATATTGAGAATATAGTTTAATAATTTATAAGGTGAGCAGTACTCACCTTATTTATTTGTAGCATATATATTACATTATTTATAGCAAAATAGAAAATAAAAGGTTTTACATGAAGCGAGACGTGAAAGGTAAAACCACGTCAAACGTCGTGGTTAAATCAAAGATGACAGATAAACAGAAACGATTTGTCGAAGAATACTTAATTGACTTAAATGCAACGCAAGCAGCAATTAGAGCTGGGTATAGTAAAGAAACTGCTCGCCAAATCGCAACTGAAAACCTTTCAAAACCTGTCATACAAGAAGCTATAGCGGAAGCCCAAAACAAGCGCACAACCCGCACACAAATCACCCAAGACGAAGTGATTCGTCGCTTAATTGAAAATGTAGATATTTCAATGGGCAAGAAAGCAACGGTTATCACCATTCCAAGCAAAAGCGAAAATGGTGAAGTGGTGGGCAATGATGTAGCACAGTTTGTGTATGAACCTTCTGCGGCAAATAAAGCGTTGGAGTTACTTGGTAAACATTTGGGTATCTTCAAAGACGGTGTCGATATTACTTCAGGAGGCAAACCATTACAGCCAACTATTATCGAACTTGTCGGGGTAAGCAGTGAGTAAAGTGCAGCTTTCTATTCCTGCCAAATTGATTGATGTATTCAAAGGTGAATGCCGTTATCGCGGTGCTTATGGTGGACGTGGCTCTGCCAAAACACGCACCTTTGCTTTAATGACGGCTGTTTGGGCGTATAAGCGAGATATGGCAGGCGATAGCGGTGTGATTTTATGCGCCCGTGAGTTTATGAACTCATTGGAGGAATCTTCACTTGAAGAGGTAAAACAGGCGATTCGCTCAACAGAATGGCTGTTGCCACATTTTATTATTGGTGAGAAATTTATTAAAACCAGAAGCGGTCGGATTTCTTACGTTTTTGCAGGATTAAGGCATAACCTTGATAGCATTAAATCCAAAGCCCGTATTTTGCTGGCGTGGGTAGAAGAAGCGGAAACCGTCAGCGAAATGGCGTGGCAGAAATTAGAGCCAACGGTGCGTGAGCATCAATCTGAAATTTGGGTAACGTGGAACCCTGAAAAACGAGGTTCGGCAACTGATGAGCGATTTCGACAGCATAAGCCTGAAAACAGTAAGATTGTGGAAATGAACTACCACGACAATCCGTGGTTTCCTGCTGAGCTTGAGCAAACACGTCTGGCGGACAAACAACGTCTCGATGATGCTACTTATCGTTGGATTTGGCAAGGTGATTATCTCGAACAATCTGAAGCACAGATATTCCGCGATAAGTTCAAAGAACTGATGTTTACACCGCAATCTGATTTCAACGGTCCGTATTACGGATTAGACTTTGGTTTTGCGAACGACCCGACTGCTGCGGTGAAATGCTGGGTGTTCAACAATGATTTATATATTGAATATGAAGCGGGCAAAGTGCGGTTAGAGTTGGACGAAACGGCAGAATTTATCACACAACGTATTCCTGAATTTGCTCAACATAAAGTGCGGGCTGATTCAGCTCGACCAGAGTCGATTAGTTACCTTAGACGACACGGTGTGCCGCAAATTGAAGGCGTGAAAAAATGGCAAGGCTCGGTTGAAGATGGTATTGAGCATATCAAGTCTTACAACAAGGTGTACATTCACCCGCGTTGCAAAGAGACGCTCAATGAATTTCGCTTATACAGCTACAAAATAGACCGTTTGTCAGGTGATGTGTTACCACAGATTATCGATGCAAATAACCATTACATTGATGCATTGCGGTATGCCTTAACGCCTTTGATTAAGAAACGAGGCGATTTTAAACAAACCAGCCTCAAACTCTATTAAGGATTCACTATGTCAGTTCATCTTCCCACCGCTGAAATGGTGGAATTAAATAAGAAATCCAAAATCATTGATGATTTACTTGGTGGCACGGCAACAATGCGAAAAGCCGCACAAACCTACCTTTTCCAAATGGAAATGGAAGAGCCCGATAGTTACCGCAAACGCCTTGAGCGTTCGACCCTTTACCCCGCCTTGTCGGAAACGCTTTCCCAAATGACAGGGCGTGTGTTCTTTAATCCCATTGATGTGGCTAATGTAACAGAAACGGTGCAAGCCCTTTTTGATGATGTGGATTTAGCAGGCAATAATTTAGATGTATTTGCCTCTCGGTGGTTTTATTCTGCATTGGCTTATGGTTGCTCGTTCGCTCTGATTGATTTTACTCGTGTTGATGCTGTAAAAAGTCGAGCAGAAGAAAAGTCATTGAATGCTCGACCTTATTGGGTACATATTAAACCGCATCAAGTACTGGGCATTAAAACCGCACGAGTAAATGGTAAACAAGCGATTACTCAATTCCGCTATGTTGTAAATGAACAGGTTGAGGATGGCGAATTTGGCGTGAAAACCGTGAAACGCGTTTATGTGTACGAAATCGGTAAAGTGCGGAAATTTAGCGAAGCGGAAGGCGAGTTTCGTCTTGAATCGGAATTGCTCCTCACTGCCCAAAATCGACCTCTTGATTTTGTGCCTGTCGTGCCATTTATCACAAAGCGTAACGAACTCACCAATGCCATTGAGCCGCCTTTAATGGAGTTGGCGTATTTGAATGTAAAACACTGGCAGTCTCAATCGGATCAGGACAATATCACTAACATTACTCGCGTACCGTTGTTAGCGATTTATTCCAATGATGAAGTGAAACAGCTTGCTATTGGTGGTAGCGCGATTCATTTACCTGTTGATAGCTCAATGCAATTTGTCGAACATTCAGGACATGCAATTGCTTCAGGTATTGAAAGCCTGAAAGATTTAGAAGAGCAAATGAAAACCGCAGGGGCGAAGTTGCTCACTAAAACCGCCTTAGCAATGACTGACAGCCAAGCCCGTGATGAAGCAGGCAAAGAAATTTCCCAGTTACGTTTACTGGCAAACCGCTTTGAAGATGCTATTGATTTAGCTTTGGAATATACAGGACATTGGCTTGGCATTGCTAAAGAGCAAGTGGGTAATGTACAGATTTCTGGCAACATTGAAAACGATCTCGACCCTTCTGCTTCAATGGCAAGTGTGATTCAGTTGCGTAATGCTGGCGTGATTTCGAATCAATCCACCTTTGACGAGGCCAAACGTCGTGGCTTATTAGCCGACGGCTTAGAATGGGGCACAGAGCAAGAACGCTTGCAATCGGAGGGAATGTATTTTGACCTCGAAGAAACATCAGAAACAAACGCTTAGACAACGCATTGCCCACGCTTTAACTGACCGCAAAATCTTGCATTTTCGCTATGATGCTCACTTGCGACAACAGGTGTACAAGCGGTTAAATGCATTGCAAAAATCGCTGATTAACCGCATCAGTGCTATCGGTGTCGAAGCCTTACCCGCTAAAAAACTAGATAAACTGCTCACCGAATTGAAATCAGAAATCGCAAAAACGTATCAAGAAACAACCGCTTACACGCAAGACGAGTTAAGCGGTTTTTTATGGCTTGAGGCAAGTAAAATTAATCAACTGTACAATGGTGAAGTCGGTTTTGATTTGTTTAATGCGGTATCGAAAGAGCGGATTAAGGCGATTAAAAATGTCGCCGTGATTGAAGGGCAACCACTTGAGGCATGGTGGAATAAGCAACGTGCGGATTTAGCCTTTAAGTTTGAAGGAATTATCCGTTCTGGTGTAGCAGAAGGAAAGCAAAACGGACAGCTGGCAACAGAAGTGCGAGAATTGATGAACATTAGCCGTCGCAATGCGGAAACATTAGTGATTACGGCGGTGGCAAAAGTGGCAGACACTGCTCACGAAGAACTTCGCGATGCAAATTTAGATATTCTCTCAGGTGAAGAGCACCTTTCTACGTTGGATATGCGGACTTCCACAGTTTGCCAAGTGCGAGATGGTAAACGATGGGATTTGGACAAAAAGCCAATCGGGCATAACATTCCCTATAAACGACCACCATTGCACCCTCGTTGTCGTAGCATTCTTCAGCTTGTCACGAAAAGCTGGGAGGAATTAGGCGTGCAAGGAATGGACGAAATGCCAACTAGCACCCGTGCTTCAATGAATGGACAGATAGATGAGCGGATTAACTATGAGAGTTGGCTCAACAATAAAACGGCTGAAGAGAAAGAGCAGGTTCTAGGCAAAGGTAAAGCGGATTTATGGGAACGTGGCGTGATTACGTTCTCGGATATGTTAGATCAGAGTGGTAGACCTCTAACGTTGCTAGATTTGCAAGACCAAGCAGAAATCCCAAAGGCAATTAGGGTGATTAGGCGCGCTCATTGGAGTGAGGAATTCAAAGCCAAAACAGAAAAAATCTACTATGATTTTGCTAACGAAGGGATTATCATTGATCATCATGGTTTAGGGCGTTTAGGAGAACGATTAGTTAAAGCAAAATTAACAGTCGTTGAAGCAATTCAAATTGTGAAAAATACACCGATTAATTACATTGATAAACGTAATGGTCGGTATGTTCGGTTTAATCAAGAAAGAAAAGTTGCTATTATTCAGTCAAATATAGATGACCAAATAATCACCTTTGAAAGAAAAACAACTCCTAATTTAGATAATTGGAAACCTTATGAATAATTTTCTTGATGTATTAAATAAATTTCTTTTAGCGAATACAGACACTGAACGTGAAGCATTGTATGTTTTGTTACCTGAAACTATCTTAGAGCATAAAAATTTCTTTTATCAAGAAATGTTTACTGATGCTTCTCAACATACGTTTTTTATCATAACTTCTTTATTTATTGATTGGATTTTTGAAATCGAAGATAAGCAAGCAGATAATCTTTCAAAGGAAGATTCCAAATTTTTAGGAAAACTTGAAGATTTATTTGAATATATAGATGATGAAATACCTCAAAACGAACAGTTGAAGATATTAAACCAAACAAAAGAAATTTTAAGTGATTATTTACTTTTAAAAAAGGTTTCTAGATAAATGTTTAAGGATATTATCCTGATGAACGAGAAGTTTTATTTAAAGATAGAACTAAGTTCTTTATAAAAGATCGCTATATGAATGGTAATGTTACCGTAATTGAAGCGAGGGAATTATAAATGTCAGTGCTTGATTTACCTTTAGAGGAGCAAAAACGGATTGCGAAAGAGGTTTTTCAAATGCCTTTTGAAGAATGGATGGAAGATATGAAAACTTCTTTGAAAGAGGCAAAAGAGTTTCAAAAGAAACTTGAAAATTACAAACCGACCGAAGAAGAAAAGGCTCGTAAAATAAAAGCACTTCGAGAAAATCCCAATGCTATTCATTTCTACCGTAGAGTAACTGATAATTACAATTTAACGGTGGAAGAAGCGATTGAAGCCATTAGACGTAGTTAATAAAACATTATATTGAACCGCTTACAGCAATGTAGGCGGTTTTTTTATATCTAAAATAAGGGAAAAATGATGAACTTACAAAAAATTGAAAACTTTAATCAATTTGTCCAAGTTAAAGGTAACAAAATTATTACTGATACATTAACCATCGCACGCGTGTTTAATAAACCGCATAAAGATGTATTGAAAGCAGTGCGTGATCTTAATGTTCCTAAGAAATTTGGTGGGCGAAATTTTTCGCTCACCTCATATAAAGATAAATGGAATCGTGAAAAACCAATGTACGAAGTCACGAAAAACGGCTTTATGTTCCTTGTCATGGGCTTTAACGGACGAAAAGCTGATGCGTTGAAAGTGGCATTTATTGAAGCCTTTGACTACCTCATTACTCAAGCCAATAAATCAAGCTATCAACTTTTGGAAGAATATCAGCGACTTTGCCTGAATAAACGAATGGAAGAAGAATTTGCAAGCTATTGCGGAAAAGGCTTAAATCGTTGGAAGGGCAAAAAGCCGAATATTAAACAGAAAATGAAATCACTTGAAGATAAAATCCAAATTAACTTGAATCTAATGATTGATGAAAATTTGTTAACGAATAAATAAACCCTGAACATTTATAGCGTTCAGGGTTTTTTATTACCCCAAATTCACCGCACTTAATGCGGTTTTTTTACGCCTTGGAAAAGGCACAACCTTAACTAACTAGAAGGAAATCCAATATGAAATTAAAACTTGATGAAAATGGGCACGTGGCTGTTGAAAACGGGATGCCTGTGTATGTTCACGAAGACGGGAAGGAAATTCCGTTTGATGCCACAAAAGCCACAGCCAAAATTGCAGAGCTTAACAGTGAGGCGAAAAAACACCGTGAAGCCAAAGAGCAGGCGGAAGCAAAACTCTCGGCATTTTCGGGGATTGACGATCCGAAAGCAGCAATCAAAGCCTTGGAAACGGTGAAAAATCTCGATGATAAGAAGTTGATTGATGCGGGCGAAGTGGAAAAGGTGAAAGCAGAAATGCGTAAAACCTTTGATGAACAACTGGCAGAATCCAAATCTCAAGCTGAAAAACTGCAATCGCAATTGCACGCAGAACTAATTGGTGGTTCGTTTGCTCGCTCTAAATATGCCGCAGAACATTTAAATTTACCTTCTGATGTGGTGCAAGCCTTCTTTGGTAAGCATTTCAGTATTTCAGATGAAGGTAAAGTGGTGGCGAAGTTCGCCGATGGCAATGAAATTTACAGCCGCTCACGCCCAGGTGAAAAAGCCGATTTTGAGGAAGCATTAGAGGCGTTAGTCGGTGCGTATCCAAATAAAGATGCGATTTTAAAACCATCAGGTACATCAGGTTCAGGTATTGGCGCGGGAACAGGCGGTAGCAATGCCCCTAAATCCTTAGCCGAATGTAAAACCGACGCAGAAAAAATTGCGTATATGCAACAACATTCATAATCGGGTGCAAGAGATTGCACCTTTTTTATTTACGGTGCAATCGCACCATAACATAGGAGCTTATTATGGCTTTTGACTTACAAGTCTTCAACAAACAAACGCATTTAGCGTTAACTGAAACCGTCGATCAGGATATTGGAAAATTCAATCAAGCTTCAGGCGGAGTGATTACATTGCAAAATGCGCCAACACAAGGTGATTTTGATATTCGTGCGAGCTTTAAAGCGATTCAAGGCTTAGTGCGTCGTCGTAATGCTTATGGCAGTGGTACAGTGCAAGCGAAACGCCTAGAGCAATTACTCAATGTAGCAGTAAAAGTGGCTGCAGGTACGCACCCGATTGAGTATGAACCGCAACAATATCGTTGGGTATTGCAAAACCCAGAATTGGCAGCCATTGAAATTGGTCAGCAATTAGCAAAAGCGCGCTTAGCGGATATGTTGAACACGGCAATTCTAGGTGCCGTTGCTGCGATTGGCGGGCAAACTACTGCAGTGTTAGACGACAAGAAAAACGCCCCGAATTTCCGCACGCTCAACAAAGCGGCAGCATTATTTGGCGACCGCTCCAGCGCATTAAAAGCGTGGATTGTTCATTCAACCACCTTACACACCTTGTACGACAATGCCTTAACTAACGCAGAACGTTTGTTTACTTACGACAACGTGAGTGTGATGCGCGATCCATTTGGTCGCTTGTTTGTGGTCACGGATAGCCCTGCGTTAGTTGATAGTACCGCTTCAGCCTATAACACTCTAGGCTTGCAAGAAGGGGCGATCGTGGTAAACGGTAACAACGATTTCAATAGCGAAATGCAACCGAAATTAGGCGGTGAAAATATCGCAGCAGTTTATCAAGCAGAATGGACTTATAACTTAGGTATTCTCGGTTATGAATGGGATATGACTGCAGGCGGTAAATCCCCCGACGACACCAAGTTAGGGGCATCAGCCAACTGGCGTAAAACCGCAACTTCATTGAAAGACACCGCGGGCGTATTGGTTAAAACCAAGTAGCCATATCGCTAAAAAAGCACCCCCAAGTAACGAATTACTCGGGGGTTCTTATTTCCCTTGCATATTAATTGCAAAAGAAAATAACTGTGCGAAATTGTACCAAAACAAAATTGAAGATTCTTCTAAATAAGGAGAAAAAATGAGCGCTTATGTTTCTGTAGAAGAAGCTGATGCATATCATAATCTCAGAATGAGTGCAGAAATATGGGGGGCACTAAGTGCAACAGAAAAGGCTCGCCGACTAGTCAATGCATCGGATTATATTGATAGTGGCTATATCTATTTAGGAAAGCCATCTGATAAACATCAATTACGAGCCTTCCCACGTAATGGGGATACAGACGTGCCAGTAAAAGTAAAAAATGCAGTCTGCGAATTAGCTTTGGAAGAAAATTTAACTCAAAATCCAGCCGCACTTAAAAGTGCAGTGAAAGTTGGTGAACTTTCTGTAACGTATTCTTATCCTTCAGCTGCAAACGGTGTAGAGAATCAGCGATTTAGTTATGTGGCTCAGTTATTGAGAGAGTTTGTTCGAGAGAAAGGCGCTATGCGTAGAGTATTGCTTGAACGGGGGTAAGAATGGGATTTTATGATGAGTTGGCTGATACTGCAAAGACCTTGTTAACCGAATTTGGGGTGCCATGTAGTATTGAACAAAACATTACCAGTGATTACAACGTTGAAACAGGTGAGGCAACTCGACGCAAGCGTCGCTTATTGGGTGTTTGTATATTTAACCAATTGGCCTATGACTTTCCTCAATTCCAAAGTTCTGGTGTTTTAAAAGGTGAGGCAAGCTTAGTTCAACAAGGAGATGTGTCTATTACGTTAAGCCTATCATCTCCTCTTTCGAGAGAGGAGCTGCTTTTAAGTGTACTCCTTGTTAATGGAGAGCGTTGGCAAATTGTGAATTGTCAGCCATTAAAACCATCTGGTATGACGATTTATTACAAGCTTCAGGCAAGGTTAGTAAATGGGTAAATTTGTAGCTGAAATTGATGCTTTTAGAGAACGAACGATGCAACGTGCAGATATGTTGGTACGGAAAATCGCATTGGATACATTTAAAAAAGTGCAATCTAAAACGCCTGTCGATAGCGGGCAGTTACGTCGGAGTTGGACAGTCTCGGTGGGAGAAGCGCCATCTGTATTTAATGGTTCTAATGAAGTGATTAACAATGCAAAATTTGGTAATACGCTTTACATTGCGACGGATAAGCCTTATGCCTTGACACTGGAATATGGTTTATACCCTAAACCAGGAGGGCGTAAAACAAACAATGGCTTTTCGATTCAGGCTCCAAAAGGCATGGTGAGGATTACTGTGCAAGAAATGGAAGCGTTATTAAAGAAAAGTAAGTGGTGATTTTAGATGAAACAAATTATTCGGTCTGTATTACAAACACACTTAAACCAATTAGGACAATTTAATACCGCATGGGAAGGCGTTTTAAATACGCCCAAACTACCATATCAAACGCTCCACTTAACTATTTCATCTAGCGATACAGTTGCAATCTCTGATCGGCCACATGCTGAAGAATTGGGTTTTTTGCAATTAACGTTATTTTATGAGGCAGGATTAGGCACAAAAGCCATTGAGGAGCGTGCGACAGCTATTCGACGGCATTTTTACGGTCAGTCCTTTATTAAGGATAACGTTCAAATCATCATACATAAACCGCCACTTATTGGCGGTATTTTTTTAAACGATAATAAACTGGCGTTGCCAGTTACAATCAATTTTACCGCTTATGAACTCTAGGAGGTTATATGGCAAATGCACAAGGTGTAAAACGTAAGGTTACGTTTGCAAAAGAAACAACATTTGGAGTACGTGCTGCAAAAGGTATTGGTAAAGTTATGCCTCGCACAGAAAGCTCACTGAACTCAACATTTGATTCATTCTCAAGTGAGGAAATTCGAGAAAATATGCAACGCTCTCCATCCATTGTTGGATTTGAAAAAGTGGAGGGCGATTTGAAAGGTGAATTGTCTGCAGGTCAATGGTCTGATTTTTTTGCAGCCGCATTGCGAGGAACATGGACAGAAGCGAAATCGCCTGTATTAAAGAAAACTAGCACTGGGGCAGGTGAAAAACAAGGTAAATTACTCGTAATTCCTGAAACTGGCCATACAACTGATTCCTTTACGCTTGAAGACACCTTCGCAGATATTGGATTAAGTCGCATTTATACAGGTTGTCGAGTATCTAAAATTAGCCTAGATATTCAACCGAATGGGATAGCATCGATTGCGGTTACCTTTTTAGGACAAAAAGGCGAGGAGAGTCAAACCGCATATTTTACTGGTGCGCAGGAAGTGACTCAATCAGCTAAGGTTGCAGGCGTAAATGGGCAGCTGATGGTCAATAAAACCAAAGCGGCGTTGGTTACTGGTTTGAAGATGGACATCGATTTGAATGCATCTAGTGAGGCGGTACTGGGCGCGAAATACGCACCTGACGTGTTTATTGGCACAGTGGCAATTAGCGGATCGTTTACGATGTATTTCCAAGATAAAACCATGATTGACGCTGTGCGTAGCGGCGCGAATCTTTCTCTTGCTTTAAGAATGGATGCCGAATCAGTCGACAACGGAGATTATTTAACATTCATCTTACCAGGCGTGAAAGCGACTTCTATTGAAATTGATGACGGTGCGAAAAACCTTATTCAAACCCTAAACTTTGATGCTTTCCCCGCGATTTATGATGCGGAAAGTACAATTGATGATGTATTAAAGAAACCAACAACACTCATCGTTCAAGATTCATTAGCCTAAAGTGCGGTGAAATTTAGTCATACTTTATAGAAAACAAACCCCGAAAGTTCATCACTTTCGGTTTTTTTATTTCAATCCAATTCATAAGGAAAACACAATGGACTTTTCTAAATTAAATACTGTTAAAGCCTCTGAAAATACTTATCGCTTTGAAGTCACTCACCCGATTACTGGGGAAGGAACTGGAGCAATGATTGATGTTTATGCCTCGCAAAGTGATGTTGTACAGCGTTTCCAATCTAACGTCTTACGCAAATTACAAAAGCAAGAATTTGAAAACCAGCGCACCCGCAAACCACAATTTAAAGAACTCTCTGAATTGAAATCGGAAGCTCTTGAAAACGCCATTGTGCGCGTAGCTAGCTGGGAGAATTTAGAATGGGAAGGAACCACTCTTGAGTTTACCCCCGCCAATGTGAAAATGCTGCTTACCCAGTGTCCTTGGTTAGCTGAACAAATTATTGAACAGTCAGAAGACTTGGGAAATTTCTTGAAGGCCTGATCGAACATCTCTACGAGTTTGCTCAGGCAGAATTTCGTCTTGATAAACGACCAGACAATTCCAAAGCGACACAACGCGAGCATCTTCAAGTTATTGAGCAGCAATTAGGTATAACGCCCGAAGAGCTAAATAACCCTCCGCCCAATATCGCGGTGGGTTATTTGCTTGAGTATTTTTATGCCGTATCCTCCTCCCGTCAGTGCGGAATGTCCGCTAATCCTATTACTTTTAGTGAAATATTGGCATGGTCTCAATTGGCTAATACTTCATTGGCAAGATGGGAGGTTGAGGTGATTAAACGACTTGATATATTGTGGTTGAATATTCAAGCTGAATAGCTCAAGGTTAGGCTTGAATCCTTAACTAAGGAATGAATATGAAAGAATTTACTTGGCAAGCCGATTGGAATATGAAGCGGAAAAAAAAGCCGAATGTAAATACAATTCGATTTGGTGACGGTTATGAACAGCGACAATCAGATGGCATTAATAATAACCTAAGAACCTACGATGTAGTCTTTAGTGGTTCAGAAGAAAAGATCAAGGCAATAGACATGTTCCTTGATGAATGTTGTGGGGTGACAGCCTTTTCATGGCAACCTTACGGAGATAAAAAAGGATTGTTTACCTGTGGTGAATGGGATGAAACCAAAAAAACAGGATATAGCACGCTAACAGCAACCTTTAAGGAAGTTGTTGCATAGAGGTAAATTATGGCAAATTTCGCACAATTAGGCATAGAGTTACGTTCTATAGGGGTTGATAAAGTTAATCGTGATATTCGTTCGGTGACGGATAACGCAAAATCTACTGAGCGCTCAGTGCAATCTCTTTTAGGTGTAATGGGTAAATTAAAAGTCTTAATGACAGCTGGATTGGGAATTCAAGGCCTTGGGCAATTTATTCAAATGTCCGACAAAATGAAAACCCTTGCTGCCCAGGTGAAATTTGTCACGAATTCATTTGAAGAATATAAAGCTGTTCAAAGCCAGCTTTTCTCTATTTCACAACGTACTCGTGCTGATTTAGAGGCGACAACCACAATTTACGCTCGTTCTGCTCGAGCATTGAAAGATTATGGTTATAGCCAAGAGCGGATTCTAACTTTTACTGAAACGTTAAATAAAGCGATGGCAGTAGGTGGAGTGGGCGCACAAGAGCAGGCGAGTGCACTTTTCCAGCTTTCACAAGCATTAGGTTCAGGTCGGTTACAAGGTGACGAGTTCCGTACTATTGCTGAAAGCGCACCCATTATTTTAGATGTTGTTGCGCAATATATGGGGAAAACCCGTTCAGAAGTGAAACAACTTGCTTCTGAAGGTAAAATCACCTCTCAATTGTTATTTGAAGCTATTACAGGCGCAACTGAGAAAATTTCAGCAGATTTTGAAAAAATGCCTTTGACTTTTGGTCAGGCAATGACTCAATTGAAAAACCAAACACTTAAATTTGTTGATGATGTCGGTAATCGCAGTGGTATCTTTGATGGGATGGCTGCATCTGTCTCATTTTTAGCCAAAAATATTGACTATCTTTCGGTGGTGATTGGTTCGGTTCTGTTAGGACAATTAGGTAAAGCCTCTGTAGCAGGGATTAAGTCTGTATTAACTAAACGGCAAGAGGCTCTTGTGGCTTTAGAGGTTGCACAGGCTACATCTGTTCAAGCTACGGCTGAATTAAGACTAGCACAAATACAAATGCAGTCTTTACGCGCCCAATTAAGTTTAGCTCAATCAGAACAAACAAGAATGGCGCTACGTGGTCAAATGGCTGCCCAAGCCTCTCAACTTACAGTATTAATGAACGCAGAGAGAGAGGCAACAGAAAGGGCGGCGCTTGCTAAACAAAAACTATCTTTGGCTGGGCGAGCATCAAGTGGTGTTTTAAGTCTATTAGGTGGACCTATTGGACTGGTCACTACTGCGCTTACTTTGGGAGCGGGGGCATTTTATACCTGGAAACAAAATGCAGAGCAAGCCAAACAGGAAAATCTTGATTATGCGAAAAGTCTTGATGTGACAAGTGATGCGTTACAAAAATTGACCGCAAATCAGCTAGAAGCAATGAGCGCAAAATTGAAGCGTTCTATGGCAGAGCAGAAGAATTACATACAGTCTTTGATTGAAGAAAAATCAAGAATGGAGCGCGCATTATCGATTCAAACTAAAAGTATGGATGAGGGGAACCTTTGGCAAAATCAATATGCACTGAAACGCTATAATCAACTTCTTGAAGATTTAAAAATCAAGAAAGGCGAAATAGATTCAGCTAATCAGCAGTTAGCGAAGTCAGAGCGAGATTTAAAATCTATTGGTGCAGAGGAGTCAGTTCAACGTTTGAAAGAGAGCGTAGAAAAGCTCTACCCTGAATTGCAATTTAATAAAGACAAATTTGTTGAGTTAAAACTTTCAACAGAAGACTTTAAAGATTTGTTACCAGACGCCAATGGTAAAATCTTAGGGATGGCTGATGCATTAGCTCAGGCGGCGCAAAAGGCAAGATTGCTACTTAGCGGTGTAATTGGCGTAAAAGAAGAAACTGCAGGTATTGGCGCAGATGCTCAAAAGGTTATTGACGATCTTCGCCTTGATCGAAAAATTGCTAATGCAAAAACGCCACAAGAAAGAGCAGCGGGAGAAACAGAAAAATATATTAAACGGCTTTCTGAGCAAGGCAAATATAGTAAGCCTGAACTTGATGCAATCGAAAAAGAATATCAAGCCAATGCGTTAGCTAGAGAGAATAGATCTAGCGGGGCAAAGGGGAGAGGGAATAAAGTTGATTATGTCAAACAGTACACTGATCAAGTGACCCAACTCCAACAACGCCTAGCGGACATAAAAGCCAATCTACAAGATGGTGGAATTAGCCAATATCAAGAGTTAAAAAAACTCACAAACGATATTGCTGCCAATGGTGAAAAATATGCGCACTTTGGTGCAGAAGGGCTTGCTAATCTAAAACGCCTTGCCAGTGAAATTGACAGTGGGCAGCAACAAGTTGCAATCCGCGATTTAGGTGACAATTACAAAGAGCAGATTGAGGCTCGACAATTTGAATTGACGCTTATTGGTCAAACAAGTGAAGCGGTAGATCAGTTACGTTTTAATCATCAACTAGAGCTTGAAACGGCAAGATTGCGCAAAGGCATGACGCAAGAAAATATTGCCTTACTTGAGCAGACAATTGATGAAATTAAACGCTTAAAAGAAGAACAAGCTAAACAAACCGCAGAACTAAAAAGCGATCCAGCGGCTGGATTTAGAGATGGTTTCCAAAAATTCCAAAACACAGCGGAAGATGTAATGGGCAACGTATCTCAAATCACGTTAAATGCGTTTAATGGAATGTCGGATGCCGTAACTGATTTCATATTAACAGGCAAAGGAAATTTCCGAGGCTTTGCGCAATCAGTGATTAAAGATATCACATCAATGATTGTAAAGATGATGATTTTTGCATCACTCAAGGCAGCATTTGGAGGAACATCTATTGGCAAATTTATGGGGTTCTCTGGAGGCGGTTTAGTCCCTGAATTAAAATATACTGGTGGACTTGTTGGATTTGATGAAGGGGGATTTACTGGCCAAGGAGGGAAATATACGCCAGCTGGTATTGTTCACAAAGGCGAATATGTCTTTACCAAAGAAGCAGTAAGCCGTTTGGGTGTGAATTACCTGGATCAGCTCAACTATCAACGCAAGGCTAAACCACAGGGCTACGCAAACGGCGGTTCAGTGGGTGGATACGCACCAAGCACACCAATGAATGCGAATAATCGGGGCGTGAAGGTAAATATCATCAACAACGGTGAGCCAACAAACGCTAACGTGGAAACCAAAGAGACCAGTGGCGGCTTAGAAATTACTGTGGAATTAGTGCAAGCCATTGCTCGAAAAGAGGCAGGAACAATAATGCAACAAAATATGAGACCAGGTGGAATGTTCGCCTAATTTTAGGCGAATTTTCCATTTTGTGATCTTGTTCAATGTTTTTTTAATTTTTTCAAAATATAATATTCCCCATAACCGTTATGTGGAGAATATTAATGAAAAAATTATTATTAATTGCAGGGCTAGGCGCAATTCTTGCCGGTTGTGCTCAACTTACACAAGAACAAATTAAAAATGCTGACTACGGTCAATACCCGACCAATTATGAACGCATAGTAAAAGAGTATTATGAAACAGTTGCAAAAGATCCAGACAGCCTGAAATATAAAGAAATCAGTACGCCAGAAAAGTCATGGGTAAATGATTTTGGCGATCATAAATTTGGTTATATGTCATGTGTTACTGTAAATGGTAAAAATTCATATGGCGCATATGTTGGGTATAAAACTGACGGCATTTTGATTAAAAACGGAAAAGTAATTCACATTATTAATAATATAGATCAGTACAATAGGGATTTTTGTAAAAAATAATAGCAAAATTTATTTCTCTTTAACTATAAAGCCCCTTGACTACAAAGGGGCTTTTTTATTAGTATGTTTTTCAAGGCTCGTAACCTTTACCAAAAGCGGAAGTCCGCACCCGACAGCATAGCGGTTTTTTTATGCGTGAAATTTATCAACCTTGTTTGTTTATTGCCATTAAACATTCATTGCGCATAACCACATCTTATCTATGCCGAGTGGGCGGAGAATACAACACCCGAAAGGGGAATAATCCCGGCCGACTTTTGGCGGTTTACGAACCACTCGGCGCCCTATTATGGGTAAACATCGTAAATATCCAAAAGGAGTCAGAAATGGCTAATCAAATCTCAACCCAAACAATTTCATTCAACAATCAATCATTAATTACAGTTGAACAAAATGGCAATCACTATGTTGCTATGAAGCCAATTTGTGAAAATATCGGCATTCAATGGGAATCGCAATACAATCGAATTAGACGTGACGATGTGCTAAATTCAGTTATATTCATCATGAATATGACTGGAAGCGATAGTAAGAATTATCAAATGATCTGCTTACCAATCGAATATTTAAACGGTTGGTTATTTGGTATTGATATTAATCGTTGTAAACCAGAAATCCGTGACACATTAATCAAATACAAAAAAGAGTGTTATCAAGCGTTACATGATTATTGGTTTAATGGTAAAGCAGAGCGTAAAACCACGGTAGATGATCGCACAGGCTTACGCAATGCTGTGAATATGCTCGTGAGCAAAAAGGGATTAATTTATTCTGACGCTTACCATTTAATCCACCAACGCTTTAATGTGGAATCAATCGAAGATTTAACATTAGAGCAGTTACCGCAAGCGGTGGAATATGTGCATAGAATTGTGCTTGAGGGTGAGCTTATCACTGAACAGAAAAAAGATGAGCTATTCATCCGTGAATTTACAGAGCATGACCTACAACAGCTTGTGTGGGCGTGGTTCGCTTTATTGCGTGGCATGGAACTTTGCCAAGTGCTTCACCCCGCATTAAAACAAATTGGCTCGCACTATGCCGCACCAGTTCATGACATTGCTTACGAATATCGCAGCACTCTCCGTCAGGCTCATAACGTATTGACACGCATTACAGAGCAATTTGAGTACGAGAAAGGCAATAACTGGCGTGTCTTAAAATATCTTCGAGCCTATAACCCTAAAGCAACAGGATTTCAGCTAGACATCCTATAAAACAACGAAAAATCCGACCGCACTTTTCCAAAAGAAATCCGTGCGGCGGATTGCTACACCCAAAATTTACAAAAAAGGACAAACTATGTTCAGAATTTTACTTGTGGTGGCGTTGTTATGGGCCACCTATCATTTAGACTTAAATCAAGATTGCGATGGGTATATTTGCCAAGTTGAACAGTCTTATCAAAAGTGATTATAAATTGACTTAACCCTAAATTTGCATTACTATTTCTAACAATAGCCGAATTGTAGCAATGCAGTTCGGCTTTTTTATTGAAATTTTACAACCCGCTTGAATTGGCGGGTTTTTTATTGCCTGTAAGATAGCGATGTACACGTGACAAGCGGTGCTTCCTTTCTCCACTCACTGCTTCTTACAGGCCCCTTTTTGTGGAGAAAGCAGGAGAAGATATGCAAACATTAACTGCAGAATTTTTAGGTAAAGAAGTTACTTTAGTGGATAACAACGGCGTGGCTTATGTGGCAATGCGTGAGATTGTGGAGGGAATTGGTTTGGCGTGGAAACCACAATACAAAAAACTAACTGACCACAGTCAAAAATTCAGTTGTTACCATATGACCACAACTGGTAAAGACGGCAAAAAATACGAAATGCTTTGTATGCCAATTAAAAAATTAAACGGCTGGTTGTTTAGCATTAACCCAAACAAAGTGCGTGCCGATTTAAAAGAACGCTTGGAAAATTACCAAGAAGAATGTTTCTTAGCTTTATGGGATTACTGGACAGAGGGTATTGCTCGCCGTGATGAAGTCAAAAACAAGTTGGCATTGTGGCAACAAAAGAAAGCCGAATATACGCAACGAGCTGGTGAACGGGGAAAATTATTGCAGCAATGCAAATCAGAAAAGCAAGCCCTTGAGCGTGAGCTTTTACAAATTAAACAGTTAGATCTTTTCGTGAACTTATAACCGCACTTTCTGAACAGACTGTGCGGTTTTTTATCGGGGTAAAAATGAGTATTTACGGACAACTGCAACAATACGCCTCTCATGGTTGGATAGAATTATTTGAACTCGATCTCACTAAATTTGGCGATATTGTTTATCGTTTCCACGATGGATTAAGTCCATTAGGTCAAGCTATTGTGTGGCAAGGGCTGGAATATACACCTTATCCAGTCAAAGCTGAGGGATTTGCAGTTGATGGGTTAAATCCTGTTAGACCAAGGATTACATTTTCCAACTTAGGAGGGGCGATTACATTAGTCTTGGCAAAATTAAAAGGCATTGAGGGCGCTCAACTTACTCGCAAACGAACGAAAATAATCTATCTTGATGCGGTAAATTTTGAAAATGGAAATTTGACTGCCGACCCAAACGCACATTTACCCGATGATATATTTTATATATCGCAAAAAACATCGGAAGACCATTTAACCGTTAGTTTCGAGCTATTACCTGCCACTGATTTAGAAGGGGTAAAATTACCTCGTCGGCAGATTGTGGCTCAATATTGCACTCATAAATATAAGGGGCAGTTTTGCGGATATACAGGTGATAAAGCAACTTGCGCTAAAACACTTGCTGACTGTAAAGCACATTTTGGTGAGCACTCTGAATTGCCTTTTGGTGGTTTCCCTAGTGCGGCATATATGAGGATTTAAAATGAAACATATTGATGATGCAATAGCACACGCCAAACAAAGTTATCCGCACGAAAGTTGCGGTTTTTTTGTGCTTAAAAATAGCAAATTGCAGTATGTCGCCTGTACCAATTTAGCAGCAGAAACAGAAGATGAATTTTTAATTGGCATAGAAGATTATGCCAGAGCGGAAGGAGTGGGGGAAATTAGAACCGTTGTTCATTCCCATCCAGACGAGAGCTGTTTACCAAGCATTGCAGATCAAGACGCACATAAAATGAGTGGATTGGAATGGTGCATTATTGGACTAGAGGGCGATGAGGTATCTACGCATTTTATGCCTGCACTTACAGAGGTGCCTGATTTGTATGGGCGTAAGTTTATCCATGGCATGACCGACTGCTACGGATTTGTGCGTGATTGGTATCGCCAAGAACTGGGTATTAATCTCCCAAACTACAATCGCACAGATGGCTGGTGGGATAATGGTGGCAATCTCTATGTTGATAACTTTGAGGACGCGGGATTTTATCCAGTCAAAGACTTAAAAATAGGCGACATGATTGTGATGCAAATTAACGCAAATGTACCTAATCATGCTGGTGTTTATCTTGGTGATGGTTTAATTGGCCATCACTTATACGGACGACTATCAAGTAAGGATGTATATGGACAATTCTACCGCGAACGAACAACGCACATCATGCGACATAAGGAAAATACGCCTTAAAGGTGAGTTAGGCAAACGCTTTGGTAAAGTCCATAAGCTGGCAGTAAAAACACCAGCGGAAGCCATCCGAGCCTTATGTGTTTTAAAAAGAGGATTTAAAGAGTTTCTCTTAGAATCTGAAAAACACGGAATAGTTTATCGGTTCTTGGTGCAGCGAGAAGAGCTGACAACATCATCTGATGAATTTCAAATGCGGTATGGACCTCAAGCCGAATTTCACCTTATTCCTGTCATTAGGGGATCTAAACGAGGGGGATTATTTCAGCTCATAGCGGGGGCTGCGATGATTGGTCTTGCATTTTGGAACCCTTTAGGGTGGGGAACTTTGGGTGGCGCAGGTTTTCTAGCCAAGGCTGCGACCGTTCCTCTTTTGATCGGGGCCTCGCTTGTGCTTGGTGGAATAAGTCAATTATTAGTACCGATACCAAAGACAAATGGACCACAAGAGCGACCAGAGAATAAACCCTCTTATTTATTTAATGGTGCGGTCAATACCACAGAGCAGGGACAACCTATTCCATTATTATATGGGGAATTAATAGTTGGATCTGCTGTTGTATCGGCAGGTCTTACCGATAAAGAAATTCCTATCAGAACAAACTCTACATCAAACAATGAGACTAGAGTAAAACTTAAATTTAAACGAGTTTCGGAGTGATAAATGCAGATAATCGGAAGAAAAGGCGGTGGGAAAGGTGGTGGAGGTGGCAGATCACCAGTTGAAGCGCCAGATTCGCTCAAATCTTGTTCCTATGCAAAATTTATTGATGTTATTTCTTGTGGAGAAATTGAAGGACCGGTAAATGGACTAAACTCAGTCTACTTTGGTGATGTACAGTTGCAAGATGAAAAAGGCAAATTCAATTTTAATAATGTTGCTATTGAGTGGCGACCTGGAAGTGTGAGACAAGCACCGTCAGAAATTTGCCAAACCAATGAAGTGACAACAGATGTTAATACCGAAGTAAAAAAAGACAAACCTATCACCCGCTCTATTATTGCACCAGAAGCAGATATTGTTAGAGTAACCATTACTGTACCTGGATTAAGCCATCAAAATAAAAACAATGGAGATATTAACGGTACAAAGGTTGAGCTAAAAGTCGAATATCAAGCTAACGGTAGTCAGTGGATAGATGCAGGTAATATCGTTATCGAGGGTAAAACCACATCATCATATAATCGCGAACATAGCTTTAGATTAACAGGCGAAGCTCCCTGGAATATAAAAGTGACGCGGTTAACTGATGATTCAGATAGCCAGGTTTTACAAAACAAAACCATTTTTTCGAAAATCACAACGGTTTTTGAGGAAAAATTAACTTATCCTGGTGTGGCATATGTCGGCGTGCAAATAGACGCTGAGCAATTTAGCTCAATCCCATCTCGTGGATATCATTGTCGTGGCATCAAACTAAAAGTGCCCTCAAACTACAATCCAGAAACTCGAGAATATAGCGGTGATTGGGACGGCACATTTATTGTCAAATACTCAAATAACCCTGTTTGGATTTATTTTGATTTACTCACTAACGAGGAATATGGGGCAGGGGAATACATCAAAGAGGATATGCTAGATAAATGGTCGATGTACCAAATAGCAAAATACTGTGATGAATTAGTCCCTGATGGTTTTGGTGGCCGTGAATCTCGATTTACTTGTAATGTTTATATCCAAACCAAACAAGAAGCCTTTAAGTTGCTACGGGATTTAACATCGGTATTTAGAGCAATGAGTTATTGGAGTAGTGGCACTCAAATGCTTGTCCAGGACTCACCCAAGGAGCCCATTTATCAGTTTAATAATACCAATGTTATCGGCGGTAAATTTAGTCGCTCAGGCTCGAATATTAAAACTCGTCACAATGTTGTATTAGTGACGTGGAACGACCCGAAAAAGTACTTTAAGCAATCTGTAGAGTACATCGAGGACCCGGAAGCGATTGTTAAGATGGGGTACATATCCCAAACGGAAGTTGTGGCATTTGGCTGCACATCGAGAGGGCAAGCGAGACGACTAGGGAAATGGCTACTTTATACTGAGCAATACGAAAGCGAAGTTATTACGTTTTCTTGTGGGCAAGATGGTGCTATTCCTGTACCTGGCGAGGTGATACAAGTATCTGATGTACATCGTTCAGGAGAGAGACGCGGTGGGAGAGTTAAAGACGGCTCAACAACAAACCGAATCATCCTCGATGCAGAAGTTGAAATCATAAAAGAATCAACGATTAGCATTGTGAATGAAAAAGGGGAGTTAGAACAAAGAGCAATTACACAACGTGGAAAACTCACTGAGATTGAGGTAAATCCAGGCTTTACATCGGTCACAGAAAATAGCACATGGATTATTGCTAGTGCAGACATAAAACCCGAGCTTTACCGAGTCATCTCAATTGTTGAAGGTGAAAATGGATCCTACACAATCAGTGCATCTGATTACAACCCCTCTAAGTTTGAGCATATCGAAAATGGAAATGAACTCATTGAATATGACACAACAAACAATACGCTAGATACTGGCATTAAAAATGTAGTGATTACTGATGAGATTTATCGTGGACTTGGTGGGAGTATCCAAACCAAAATTGTTGTAAGTTATGAGCCTGCTACATCGCTCACATCTCGATACCAAATCGAATATCGAGAGGGAAATGGTAACTGGAAACAGATGGATCCAACAACCTTAACATCAGTTGATATTCCCAACGTAAAAGATGGTGTGTTATATCAAATCCGCATCAAAACAAGCAATGTATTAGGTGTATGGTCCGATAATCCAATCCAAAACTATGAGCCAATAGGGAGATTACGTCCTCCGCATAATGTTTCTAATTTAAGACATAAGGCTATTGCTCAAGAAGGAGCTTTTTTAATTTGGGATTTATCGCCCGATATAGATTTAGAGTATTACGAGATTAAAAAAGGCGACACCTATGAAAGTTCTAAACCAGTTGGGAAAATCAAGGCAAACGAATTTAATCTTGGTTTTATTCACGCTGGTGAGCATAAGTATTGGCTAAGCGCGGTGGATTCATCCGATGTTCGCTCTGAATCGCCCACTGCAGTAACGTTTAATATTTCAGGTGGACAAGTAGAAAACTTAGTTGCAGAAATTGTCGGCGATGAAGTTTTGATGACTTGGGGTGAGACAAAAAACAACTCTTTTTCGACTGAGCTCTACGAGGTTAAAAAAGATGATGACGTGCTGGCTTTAGTTAAAAGTACATCATTTAAATTTAAGGCTGATTTTAACGGCAATAAAAAATTTACCGTTACTGCAATTGACTTAGGCGGAAATCGGAGTGAATCCGCTCAAGCGCAGCTAATTGTCCATCGACCGACACCTGTCTCTATATCTCAACAAGTTATCGATAACTACGTCATGTTGCGTTGGCAAAGTGCCAAGGCTACCTTGCCGATTGTCTATTATGAGTTGCGGAAAGGGGAAACAATAGAAAATTCAGAGTTTATCACAAATATTGATGGGTTAGCGTTTCCACAGTTTGAAACTGTAGGAGGGTTATATAAATACTGGATTATTGGTGTTGATAGTGCAGGTAACAGAAGTGAGCCGCAATATACGCTATCCAATGTTGCGCAACCGCCAGATTATATCCTTAAATACGACTACAACAGCTCGTATGATGGAATTAAAAATGGGTCGGATAAAATCGATGGCAAGTTATATCTACCAGTCAGACGAGATACATGGGCAGAGCATTTTAGATCCAATAATCTCGCTACTCCAAAATCTCAAATTAATAGAGGTTTCCCGTTGTACCTCCAGCCAACAGGCGAGAGCGGATATTATGAGGAGGAAATGGATTACGGCACGGTATTAGCATCATCCAAAATTACTCTTACCCCTAAGGTGATAAGCTCTGGCAGTTATGATATTAACTATCATATAGCAGTAAAAGAAAACGCTAAAGATAATTGGCGCGAACACGACCAACAATCCGTTTATGAAACCAACTTTAGGTACGTTAAGTTTAGAATTACAGTGAGCAATGCACAGAAACCTGTCGTAATAGAGTCACTTAATCTAAAACTCGATCAAAAACAAAAAACTGACGGAGGAACCGTACAGGCAAATGCGTCAGATATAAAAGGCACATGGGTAAACTTTGCAACGGAGTTTATCGATGCATCGGTCCCAGTTTTAACACCACAATCTAAACAACCACTTTTTGCAACATCTGACTTTAAGGATGAGCCAAAACCTAAAGGCTTTTACGTATTTTTATTTGATAAAAATGGGAATCGTGTAAGCGGTAAAGTTGGCTGGGTTGTAAAAGGAGTGTAAAGGAGCAAAAATGGCAGATTTAAACAAACCAACTGTCGATAGCGAGTATACGCAATTCCCAACCGAAATTAGAGCCGCCATTAGTGCGGCTTTATCATTTTTGGATGGGGAGCACACTAATATCCCACTAAAAGCAAAACGCTGGAATCCATCAGCAAAAATTTTTGAAGAATATAATGGCACTCAATGGGTGCCCATGGCTACAGAGTATAAATTACCTGTTGATTATAACTCACTCAAAAACAAGCCAACCCCAAACTCTGCTGTTGATGATGAAAGTAATATAACGTTTGCGAGTTCAGCAGCCGTTAAAACTGCTTATGATAAAGCGGAGGAAGCAAAAGAAGCTGCTAGCGCTAAACAATCCCCAGCCACAACCTTAGCGGGCTATGGCATTGGAAATTTTAAAGTTGAACCTTTTGTTGGCGATATTAACACCCTTAAAACCGATGGTATTTATGCGATTACACAAGCAAGCCGTTCACAAAATCTACCTGTAGCTGGCAATAGTTGTCACATCCAAGTTATTGCAGGAGGTGATGGTCATTGGTGTCGTCAAATTGCCTATATTGCTTATAGTACAGATATGTATGAGCGACATCAAACAAGTTATCAGACAGACAGTTGGTCGGCTTGGAAAAAACTCAATACCGATGGCATTCCTATTGGTGCGGTGGTGTCATTTCCGCGCGCGGTAACCAATCCAGTTGGCTTTTTAAAAACCAATGGTACGACATTTAACCAACAAACCTTTCCTGATTTGTATCGGGTGTTGGGTAGCAACAAACTCCCTGACTTAACCCGTAGCGATGTGGGGATGACCGCTTATTTTGCCGTGGATAATATTCCTGCTGGTTGGATTGCCTTTGATGAGATTGCCACACAAGTTACCGAGCAACGTTACCCCGAGTTATATCGTCACTTAGTCGGCAAATATGGCTCTATTGCTCGTGTGCCTAAAGTAGCAGATAGATTTTTGCGTAATGTGGGTGATGGGCTATCGGTAGGACAAACACAAGAAGACGAGTTAAAACGACATGTACATAGAGTACCGATAGACTACGATTCTTGGTTCGACGACTCAAGTCAAGGAAGAAATAATTCGTATTTTGACTATACAACATTTACTCATTCTTCAGATTTGTGGAGTGTCAATAGTTATGATGATAGAGATGGCGATAATGGTTTTGTTTCACCTAAAAACACCTCTCAAATGGCAACAGGTGGTGCCGAAACTCGCCCTAAATCATTAATCCTCAAATTATGCATCAAAGCCATTAATAGTTTTGATGATGTAGTCTTTTGGATTAAATCTCACGGCGAGGTAACTAATACTGGTGAGCTTGATGCTGGGCGATTAGCGCAAGGACTGCAAAATAAAGCAGAGCTCAATCATACCCATACCGTGAGCCAGATTACGGATTTTAATCAGTCAGTAAGAGAGATAGTTACACAATCCATTACTCAAGGTTTTACTCAAAATCTAGCTGAAACAGGATGGTGTAAATTGCCAAATGGAATGATTTTACAATGGGGGAAATTTAACAAAGGATATAGATTTGTATCCGACGAACAACGCCTTGTTACATTCCCAATCACTTTTCCTAATAAGGTACTTTTTGTGGGGCTTACAGAATTTACGAATGCGTGGTCGTATAGTACAACAGTAGAAAATCGACAACACATGACAAATAGTGGGTTCTATGTAATTAGCCAACGCAATGACAGTATGTATTTTGCATTAGGATTTTAACGGAGAAAGCTTATGTATTACTACGATAAAAAAACAAATGGGTTCTTAGCACAAGGTGTAAATTTAATCCCTGAAGGTGCTATTAATATTACTGATGAGTATCATCGGCAATTGTTAAGCGGACAATCTCAAGGCAAACAAATCATCGCAGACAAAAGTGGCAACCCCGTATTAATTGACCCACAACCCAGTGCAGCACACGAGTTAAATCTTGACACACTTACGTGGGAAATTTCAGCTGAAAAACAAACCGCACTTTTTGCACAACAAAAAGAAAGCTTACTCAATAAATTAGCGGACAAAGCTGACCAACTTAAAAATAGCTTACTGGCGGGCTATCCACAAACAGAAATTGAAAGTTTTTATCGTCAGGAAAAAGAGGCTCTCGCATGGCAAGCCGACCACAACACACCCACACCGATGCTTTCACAAATTGCTCGCGTGCGCGGTGTGCCGCTAGATGTGCTTATTAGCAAAGTGATTGAAAAATCCGCGCAATTTGCCGTCGCCATTGGCATCATCATTGGCCAACGCCAGGCATTTGAAGACCGTTTGTTGGCTTTAAAAACGCCCGATGATTTAACCGCACTTGAACAGGAGATTGAACAATGGCAGTTCCAAGTAAATTAAAAAAATATGGCTACCACGTTGTGATTGCCATAGACCAACTGTTTAACGCCCTCACAGGTGGCGCAGCAGATGAAACCCTTTCTAGCCGAACTTATCGCGGTGCGATGTTAGCCGAGCAGCCGAAAAAACGCTGGCGAGTATTATATCGTTTCATCAACGGTGTTTTCTTTGATAGCAGTCACTGCAAAACAGCTTATGAAAGCGAGGTTTCAGGCAAACAACATGATGAACGCTTTAAGGCGGTGCAACATGGCTGAGATTATTTTTAACTGGATTCGCGGTGATGACGAAGCGGAAACCTTAGTATTTACCGAAGAAAACGGCGAACCCTTAGATTTTACAGGCAGTCGGTTTGATTGCGATATTGTGCCTTTAAGTAGTGCAAGCGAGAAAATTCACCTATCGACCGACAACCAAGGCATTTTTATTGATCAGCTAGGATTAAATGATTTTAGTTTGACGAGAATTTGACAAGATAGGTGTAAAAAGGTATGGAAGGTTGATAGGACTAATGGATAAATATATAATATCTATATGCGTAAGTGGTTGATTTATAATTTATTATTGATTAATATCTATTATAACTGGTTCGGACTCTTAATCCGTTGGTCGAGAGTTCGAGCCTCTCACAACCCACCATTCTTATTTTTATTATTCATCTCTAATATCTTAAATTTCTTTAATTTGCTTAAATTCTTGACTATTTTTAGCGGTTATTGTGGTAGAATACCCTTAAATTTTAGTCGGGCATCATTATGTTGGAAAATATTCGTATTGTTTTAATTGAAACTTCGCATAGCGGTAATATTGGTTCTGCTGCTAGAGCAATGAAAACAATGGGATTGACCCAGCTTTGTCTTGTTTCACCAAAATCCGTTGATGAACAATCTTATGCTCTTTCAGCTGGCGCAGAAGATATTGTAAAAAATGCTAGAGTTGTCGATAGTTTTGATGAAGCTGCCTATGATTGCTCTTTGGTGATTGGAACAAGTGCTCGTTTACGTCATTTGCAAAGTACATTGATCGAGCCTCGAGAATGCGCGGAGAAAGTTGTAGCGTATGAAGGCAAGATAGCTATTGTGTTTGGTCGTGAACGTATTGGATTAACGAATGAAGAATTGTTGAAATGTCATTACCATTTGAATATTCCGGCTAATCCTGATTATTCTTCTTTAAATTTAGCAATGGCGGTACAGTTGGTAAGCTATGAATTGCGTATGGCATTTTTAGCTCAAGATAAGAAGGAAAATTCACTTTCTTTAATAGAACAAAGCTATCCAACAGCAGAACAATTCGCCTATTTTTTTGAGCATACTGAGCGTGTATATCAGTCACTAGGATTCATTCAAAATCAAGGTGTTATGCATAAATTAAAGCGTTTATATTATCGCGCTCAACTTGAAAAAAATGAATTAAATATTTTAAATGGCATGCTAAGTGCGGTCGAAAAACGGATTGATCTTGATTTAGATTAATTGACTGATTTAGTAGGATATGTAAATATTTCAACATCACTTTTTAGGAACACTTTATGAAACTTACATCGAAAGGTCGTTATGCAGTCACTGCGGTTTTAGATATCGCTTTAAATGCAGAAAAAGGTCCTGTGAGCCTTGCAGATATTTCTGAACGTCAACATATTTCGTTATCTTATTTAGAACAACTTTTTGCTAAATTACGTCGTGATGGATTAGTAAAAAGTGTTCGAGGACCTGGTGGAGGTTATCAACTAGGTTTACCAAGTGACCAAATTTCAGTGGGAATGATTATTTCAGCGGTAAATGAAAATATTCATGTGACCAAATGTCTTGGTCGTGGAAATTGTCAAAATGGCGTAGAATGTTTAACTCATACATTGTGGGAAGATCTGAGTAATCGCATTGAAAGTTTTCTCAATGAAATTACTTTGGCTGAATTGGTGAGTAAACGTGAGTCAAAACGCCAAACTCATAGCGATTTTGAGAATTTATTAATTGTTAATCAATAAAGGAAAGTAGTCCGTACAGTGCAAAATGCATTAAAAGTGCGGTCAAATTTAGAATGATTTAGGAGTGAAAAATGAAATTACCTATTTATTTAGATTATGCAGCAACTTGTCCTGTGGACGAGCGTGTTGCGAAGAAAATGATGGAATTTTTAACCATTGACGGTACATTCGGTAACCCAGCTTCTCGCTCGCATAAATTTGGTTGGCAAGCAGAAGAAGCGGTTGATGTGGCTCGTAATCAAATTGCCAATCTTATTGGTGCCGATTCTCGTGAAATTGTGTTTACTTCTGGTGCGACAGAATCAGATAACCTTGCAATTAAAGGTGCTGCACACTTTTACCAAACTAAAGGCAAGCATATCATCACTTGCAAAACCGAGCATAAAGCCGTATTAGATACTTGTCGTCAATTAGAGCGCGAAGGTTTTGAAGTAACTTATTTATCCCCCGAGTCTGATGGTTTAATTGATTTAGAAAAATTTAAAGCCGAACTTCGCCCCGATACTATTTTAGTTTCAATTATGCATGCCAATAATGAAATTGGCGTGTTGCAAGATATTAAAGCTATTGGTGAGCTTTGTCGTGCAAATAAAACGATCTTCCACGTGGATGCAACTCAAAGTGTGGGCAAAGTTGCGATTAATTTGGAAGAGTTGCCTGTTGATTTATTATCTATGTCTAGCCATAAACTTTATGGACCTAAAGGTATTGGTGCGTTATACGTTCGTCGTAAACCACGTATTCGTTTAGAAGCGATTATTCATGGCGGTGGTCATGAGCGCGGAATGCGTTCAGGTACATTACCTGTTCACCAAATCGTGGGAATGGGTGAGGCTTATCGAATTGCAAAAGAAGAAATGGCATCAGAAATGCCACGTTTAAAAGCTCTTCGTGATCGTTTGTATAATGGCTTAAAAGATATTGAAGAAACCTACGTAAATGGCTCAATGGAGCGCCGTTTAGATAGTAATTTAAATATTAGCTTTAACTATGTTGAAGGTGAATCTTTAATGATGGCCTTGCGTGATATTGCTGTATCTTCTGGTTCTGCTTGTACATCAGCTAGCTTAGAGCCATCTTATGTGTTACGTGCACTTGGTTTAAATGATGAATTGGCACACAGTTCAATTCGTTTTACATTGGGTCGTTACACCACTGAAGAAGAAATTGATTACACCATTAATTTAGTAAAAGGTGCGGTGGAAAAACTTCGTGCATTATCTCCATTATGGGATATGTTTAAAGAAGGTATCGATCTTAGTACAATTGAGTGGTCAGCTCACTAGGATTTAACTGCTATTATTAAATGGCGTTTCTCAATGATTTAAAAAAGGAAAGTTAAAATGGCTTATAGCGAAAAAGTAATCGATCATTATGAAAATCCACGAAATGTGGGTTCTATGGATAAAAAAGATAGCAATGTTGGTACTGGTATGGTGGGTGCGCCAGCTTGTGGTGATGTAATGCAGTTACAAATTAAAGTTAATGATAACGGCATTATTGAAGATGCAAAATTCAAGACTTATGGTTGTGGTTCTGCTATTGCATCTAGTTCATTAATTACAGAGTGGGTGAAAGGTAAATCTTTAGAAGAAGCAGGCGCTATAAAAAATAGCCAAATTGCAGAAGAGTTAGAATTGCCACCAGTGAAAGTTCACTGTTCTATTTTAGCGGAAGATGCAATTAAGGCGGCAATTGCTGATTACAAATCCAAAAAAGGCGAATAATATGAAAAAATGCGGTCGGTTTTGACCGCACTTTTAGTGGTTTTGGGGGATATATGAGTATTACATTAACAGAAAAAGCCGCTCAACGAGTGAAAGCTTTTTTGGATAATCGTGGCAAAGGCATTGGTTTGCGTTTAGGAGTGAAAACATCAGGCTGTTCTGGCTTAGCTTATGTGCTTGAGTTTGTCGATGTCTTAAATGAAGAAGATCAAGTTTTTGAACAGCACGGTGTGAATATTATTGTTGATCCAAAAAGCTTAGTTTATCTCAATGGTATTGAGTTGGATTATGTGAAAGAAGGCTTAAATGAAGGCTTCAAATACAATAATCCAAATGTAAAAGAATCTTGTGGCTGTGGTGAAAGTTTCCATGTTTAAGGTAATAATCTGATGTTAAATCCTTTTCAAATTTTTGATTTACCCGCTGATTTTCAGTTAGATGAGAAGGCGCTAAATACACGTTATTTAGAATTACAAAAGGCGCTACATCCAGATAATTTTGTGTCAAGTAGTGCGTTAGAACAACGCGTTGCGATGCAAAAATCCACCGAAGTGAATGATGCCTTAAAAACGTTAAAAGACCCAATTTTGCGAGCAGAAGCTATTATTGCGCTTAATACTGGTGAACAGATAGATCTTGAACAAAAAAGTACGCAAGATGTGGCGTTTTTAATGCAACAGTTACAGTGGCGAGAACAACTAGAAGAACTTGAAGATCAGAAAGATGAACAAGCATTAAACGCTTTTGCGAAAGAAATTAAACAAGAAACTCAGTCATTATTGACCGCGCTTTCTGAGAGTCTGACATCCCAACAATGGACGAAAGCATCTCAACAGTGTGATAAATTACGTTTTACTCGTAAGCTTTCTGAAGAAATTGAACGTGTAGAAGAACGCCTTTTTGAACTGTAATAGATCTATATCTCAATATCCCTTGATATTATGCAAACTCTCGAACAACTAATATCTCCAGAAAACTCTGCTTGGCCTATACTTTCCCAATGGATTGAAAGTGCACGTAATCATTGTTATGTCATTAAAAAAGATCAATCAAGTGCAGAACGTGAACTTTTTACCATGCAAATGCCTACGTCATCACCAATGGGGGCAGTGATTTATGAAACAGGTGGAATTTTAATTCATCATGGTTGGTTGCGTATTTTAGGTTCAGGAAGTTTTAAATTACCGCGTGGATTGATGGATTGGAATTTTAGTAAGTCTTTTAGTGAGTCTGGTGAAAAACCAAAGTATTTATTGGTTGCTGATGATGTGATAGGCGGTTACTTTGCATTAAATGGTGGTTCCTTAGGCGATAACCTTGGCAAAATTTATTATTTTTCACCAAAAGATCTTACTTGGCATAATTTAAATTTTACTTATACAGAATTTTTAGCTTGGGCATTGAATGGTGATTTAGAGGCTTTTTATCAAGATCTATTCTGGCAAAATTGGCAAGATGATGTGAAACAATTGGATGGTAATCAAATTTTTGTATTCACGCCTGATTTAAGCGAAGATAGAAAAATAGCGATTGATGAACGTCAAAAACACGAAGTCAATATTGAAACACATTACCAAGCAAGCTTTGCAGAAAAAAATAAATTTGATTTGGCGTATTCCGTCGCATAACCAGTAGAAAAATATCATATGGCATTATTACAAATTGCAGAACCAGGACAAGCTGCTGCACCGCATCAACATCGTTTAGCCGTTGGGATTGATTTGGGAACAACCAATTCTTTGGTTGCATCCGTGCGTAGTGGTCAATCCGTGATTCTTAATGATGAACAAGAACGCAGTCTTGTGCTGTCTGTTGTTCATTATGGCGTTGAAGAGAAGAAAGTTGGTTTAGAAGCCTTTGAACAATCCTCACTTGATCCAAAAAATACGATAATTTCGGTAAAACGCTTAATTGGTCGTAGCCTTGCTGATGTTCAGTCTCGTTATCCTAGTTTGCCTTATGAATTTGTGGCGAGTGAAAATGGATTGCCTTTAATTGTTACGGCACAGGGGCCAAAAAGTCCAATTGAAGTATCCTCAGATATTTTATCGCGTTTAAATCATATTGCAGAACAACGCCTTGGTGGTGAGCTTTCTGGGGTTGTGATTACGGTTCCAGCTTATTTTGATGATGCCCAACGTCAAAGCACTAAGGATGCTGCGCGTTTAGCTGGGCTAAATGTATTACGTTTATTGAATGAACCCACTGCAGCCGCAGTCGCTTATGGATTGGATAGCGGGCAGGAAGGAATTATTGCGGTGTATGATTTAGGTGGTGGTACATTTGATATTTCAATTTTACGCTTATCAAAAGGTGTATTTGAAGTTCTAGCAACAGGGGGCGATACTGCGCTAGGTGGTGATGATTTTGATCATTTAATTGCAGATTGGGTTGTTGAACAAACCCAACTAAAACCACAAACTCCAAATCAACAGCGTGAACTGATAACCCTTGCCAGCCAAGCCAAAATTGCTTTAAGTACTGAGAAAAGTGCGGTGATTTCTTGGTTGAATTTTTCAGTAGAAATTTCACGGGAACAATTTAATGAGTTGATTCATTCACTTGTAAAACGTTCATTGTTAACTTGTCGCCGAGCTTTGAAAGATGCCAACGTTGAATCTGAAGAAGTGCAAGCGGTGGTAATGGTTGGTGGTTCAACTCGAGTGCCATACGTACGAGAACAAGTTGGTGAGTTTTTTGGTAAAACACCACTGACCTCCATTGATCCAGACAAAGTTGTGGCACTTGGTGCCGCAATTCAAGCTGATATTTTAGTCGGTAATAAAACTGACTCTGATATGTTGTTGCTGGATGTCGTGCCACTTTCTTTAGGCATTGAGACGATGGGTGGATTAGTGGAAAAAATTATTCCACGTAACACAACAATTCCTGTGGCTCGTGCACAAGAGTTTACTACTTTCAAAGATGGCCAAACAGCAATGACTGTTCATGTCGTACAAGGGGAACGTGAGCTGGTAGATGATTGTCGCTCTTTAGGCCGTTTTACTCTACGAGGTATTCCGGCAATGGCTGCGGGTGCCGCTCATATTCGAGTGACTTATCAAGTTGATGCAGATGGTTTATTAAGTGTGACTGCAATGGAAAAATCGACGAAAGTACAGGCATCAATTCAAATTAAACCTTCCTATGGTTTAACCGATGAAGAAGTGACCGAAATGATAAAATCTTCTTTTGATAATGCGCAAGAGGATTTGCAAGCTCGTGAATTAGCCGAGCAACGAGTAGAAGCGGATCGTGTGATTGAAAGTGTGATTGTTGCGTTACAAGCTGATGGGGCTGAATTGCTGAGCACAGAAGAATTTCATCATATTGAAAGTGTGTTAAAACAATTAATGGATGTAAAACAAGGTTCAGATCGTGATGCAATTGCACAAGGCATTAAAGCCTTGGATATCGCTACTCAAGAATTTGCAGCACGTCGAATGAATGCATCAATTAATAAAGCTTTGACAGGCAAAAATTTGTCAGATATTGAAAAACCGTAAAAGTGCGGTCAGATTATTAAATAATTTTGAGGAAAGTGTTATGCCAAAAGTGATTTTTTTACCTAATGAAGAATTTTGTCCCGAAGGTATGGTTGTTGATGCGGCTGCAGGTGATAACTTATTAGAAGTTGCACATAATGCAGGGGTGGAAATCCATCATGCTTGCGATGGTTCTTGTGCTTGTACAACCTGCCATGTGATTATCCGTGAAGGGTTTGACTCTCTAAATGAAACGAGTGATCAAGAAGAAGATATGTTGGATAAAGCTTGGGGATTAGAAATGGATAGTCGTTTATCTTGCCAATGTGTCGTGGGAGACGAAGATCTTGTGATAGAAATTCCGAAATATAACATTAACCATGCGAATGAGGCTGCCCACTAATGAAATGGACTGATGCTCAATTAATTGCAGAAGAACTTTACGATCGTAATCCGGATTTAGATCCCAAAACAGTTCGTTTTACTGATTTACATAAATGGATTTGTGAACTTGAGGATTTTGATGATGATCCGAATAAGTCAAATGAAGCAATTCTTGAGGCTATTTTATTGAAATGGTTAGATGAATTTGAATAATTAGAAATTTGATTGAAAAAATACCCGCACTTTGATGCGGGTATTATTTTTTAAAGATTGTTTAATTTCATTTTGGCCATTTGTTGTTCTAATTGGCTACCACTTTGTTGTGCTTGCTCAAAGCTGCTTTTAGCCGCAACTTTATCTCCTTTAACGACTTGGATATCGCCAGTTAAGAGCGCTTTACGAGCATTAAAACTTTCACCCTTCACTTGATTTAAGGTGGTTAACGCATTGTCTAATTGACCTAATTGAAATTGCACCGCACTTAGACGTAATGCAACAATAGATGTTAATACTTCATCTTGAGATTGAGTTAATGCTTGATTTAAGTTTAGTTCTGCAGCTGCAAAATCTTGTTTTTCAACCGCTTTTTTCGTTTCATCTAACAAAGCAAAGACAGCGTATGCAGTTTTGCTGTTAGCTTGCACAAATTGTTCTATATTTGCTTTTTTAGCTTGTTCATCTTGTTGTGCAGAATAGATTAACGCATCATACTGAGCAGAAGCTTGAGCGATTTGTTCTGCTTGGTGCGCTTGCCAATAACGCCATCCAAACATACCACCAACCCCTAAGATAAAAGCGACAATAATTGTTTTGCCATTTTCTTTCCACCAGTCTTTCAACTGGTTAATCTCTTGTTCTTCTTCAATGGAATAAGCCATGTTTTTCCCCTTTTAAATTAAAATTGAGTTTGAATATAGTCGATTATATTCACTAAATCTAAGGTTTGCTGCTCTGCACCACCTTGTAAGTGTTTAACAACGACTTGTTTATTTTGTACTTCGCTTTCGCCGATAACTAATGCCAATGTTGCACCAGATTTATCTGCACGTTTAAATTGTTTTTTGAAATTACCGCCAGAGCAGTGCAACATGGTATTTAAGTGCGGTAATTCTGAGCGTACTTTTTCTGCTAATTCAAAAGCAGCTAATGTTGCACCTTCACCTTGATAAACAACATAAATATCCACCGCACTTTTCACAGGAATATTTGGATTAACTTCTTGCACCAACAAGACTAAACGTTCTAATCCCATTGCAAATCCGATGCTCGGGGTTGCGTGTCCGCCAAGTTGTTCTACTAGCCCGTCATAACGGCCGCCGCCACATACAGTACCTTGCGCACCAAGAGCGGAGGTTACCCATTCAAATACAGTTTTGTTGTAATAATCTAAGCCACGAACGAGTTTAGGATTAATTTCATATTGAATACCCACTGCATCTAATAATGAACATAATTGTTCAAAATGCTCACGGCTTTCATCGTCTAGATAATCAAGCAATTTTGGTGCGTTATCTAATACTTTTTGTAATTCTGGATTTTTGGTGTCCAAAATACGAAGCGGATTTTTTACCAAGCGATCTTTTTCTTCATCGCTCATTAAATCTTGATGGTTTTCTAAGAATCCAACCAAAGTTGAACGATAATTTGCTCGAGCTTCTAAAGAACCAATTGAGTTAAGTTGAAGTGTAACATGTTGATCGATACCTAATGCTTTCCATAAACGATAGGTAAGTATGATTAATTCGGCATCGATTTCTGGATTCGCAATACCGAATACTTCAACACCGGCTTGATGGAATTGACGGTAACGACCTTTTTGCGGACGTTCATGACGGAACATTGGCCCCATATACCACAAGCGTTGTTCATTGTTATAGATCCAACCGTGTTCAATGGCGGCACGCACGCAACCTGCAGTGCCTTCAGGGCGTAAGGTTAATTGTTCATTGTTATCCCAAAATGTGTACATTTCTTTTGAAACAACATCGGTTACTTCGCCGATTGCACGAGCAAATAATGGCGTGCTTTCTACAACTGGCATACGCACTTCGGAATAACCGTAATTGTTTAATACCTGGCGTACTTGCGCTTCAATCCATTGCCATAATGGAGATTCAGTAGGGGAGCAATCGTTCATTCCACGAATTGCTTGAATAGTTTTAGCCACGAGCTTTCCTTAAATAATTCTGTTTTTTGGATCTTGTTGTGCGACTTTTGCACGAATTTTTGCTTCTAATTGGTTAACAATATCTTCGTTATCGAAGCGTTCTTTTTGACGTTCGCCATTAAGATAATAACCGCTTTTTTTGTTACCACCGGTTACCCCGAGATCAGATACAAGTGCTTCACCTGGACCATTCACTACACAACCGATAATTGATACATCCATTGGTGTAATAATATCTTCAAGGCGTTGTTCTAACGCATTTACTGTACCGATTACATCAAACTCTTGGCGAGAACACGTTGGGCACGCAATAAAATTAATGCCACGAGAGCGAATTCGTAAAGATTTAAGAATATCAAAACCTACTTTAATTTCCTCTACGGGATCTGCAGCTAATGATACACGTAATGTGTCACCAATACCTTCGGCAAGTAACATACCTAAACCTATTGCAGATTTAATCGAACCTGCTCGCGCACCACCAGCCTCTGTAATCCCTAAGTGCAATGGCTGCTTGATAGATTTGGCAAGTAAACGATAAGCTTCCACAGCTAAGAATACATCGGAGGCTTTTACACTAACCTTAAATTGATCGAAATTAAGACGGTCTAGAATTTCTACATGACGTAATGCTGATTCTAATAATGCCTCTGGTGTTGGTTCGCCGTATTTTTCTTGCAGATCTTTTTCTAAAGAGCCTGCGTTTACGCCGATACGAATCGGAATATTTTTGTCACGAGCACAATCAACAACGGCACGGATGCGATCTTCACGACCAATATTGCCTGGATTGATACGTAAACAATCTACTCCATATTCTGCGACTTTTAGTGCGATACGATAGTCGAAATGAATATCTGCTACGAGAGGGACATTCACTTGCTGTTTAATTTGTTTAAATGCTTCTGCTGCATCCATTGTTGGAACGGATACACGAACGATATCTGCGCCAACACGTTCTAATGATTTAATTTGAGTAACTGTCGCCTCCACATCAGTGGTGCGAGTATTTGTCATTGATTGCACGGCAATTGGCGCATCACCACCAACTGGTACATTTCCTACATAAATTTTTGTCGATTCACGACGCTTAATGCTTGGTTGAAAAGCTGACATCTTTTTCCTTATTAAGGTTGTGAAAGTTTGAATTTTGCAATGCGGCCATCCACTTTTAGTGGATAATTTTCGCCTTTATAGGTGATACGTACATTACTTGGTGCGCCAACAATTAATGAAAACTCATCTCCATTAAAAGTTAATACTTCACCTTTTTTATACTCTTTTTGTGCTAATACTCGGCGATTTTTATCTTTTACGCTGAGCCAGCTCGTATTATTTAAGATTTCTACAATCAAGTCTCCTTTTACAGTCGGTGCTGCTGGAGAAATTGATGGATTTTCTACCGCACCTTGAGTGTCTAAAACTGATTTTTCATCGTTTTTTGTTTGTGAAACGGTATTTTCTTGTGCTATTTCTGGTAACACATTATTTGTTATTTCTACTGGTTGTGAGACAGCGGCTGTTGTTTCTGGTGCAGTTTTATTGCTTTCTTCTGTCGTCACAAGAGCTGCAGCTGGCTGATTGTTTTCGGTAGAAGCAACATAGCTTTGTACTAAGTCATCACGTTCTTGGTTATTTTGCTGATAACTTTGCCACCACCAAAGTCCCGTCATGCCAAGGACTAAAATAAGTACAATGATAGATAAACGTCCGACCCAACGAGAGTGCGATGAATATTGATTTGCTTCACGAGTTGAACGAGCATTTTTACTCAGATCGTTTTTATCATTCTCTGCAAATGTAATATTTTCCCATACAGAATCGGGTAAGCGTAAGAACTTGGCATAGCTACGCACATAACCTTTTACAAAGATTGCAGGGGTAGATTTTTGAATAAATTCGTTGTTTTCAAGTTGCTGTAATATGGAAGGACGCAGCGCAATTTCTTTGGCGACGTCTTCGAGAGAAAGATTCAAGTTTTCACGAGCTTGGCGAAAAATCTCACCTGGTGAAAGTTCTTGTTCAGTTGTTGGATTCATAAATTCAATCAAATAATATGCGATAAATAAAGGCTAAATTCTAAAGTCCAACGCTTGATTTGGCAATGTTTTATTTGAAGGTATTAAACTTTTCCGCTCGTTTACTATCAGTTTGTCGCAATTTTTGTAATGCTTGTTGATAAATATCCATTTTTTGAGAGGAATAAGCACAAAGAGCCATATTTTCAAATGTATCTGCTTGATGATAATAATTAGGTGAATTCAGTGCGAGTTGAAATTGCTGTTGAGCTTGTTCAAATTGTTTTTGACGACATAAAAATGTGCCAAAATTATTATGTAAATCCCCCTGTTGATTATTGAGCTTTAAAGCTATTTCATATTCACGATGTGCATTCTCTATTTCCCCTTGTCGCTGATAATAATGTGCAAGAGCTGAATGCACGAGATAGTAATCTTTATCGTGTTGAAGTGCTTTATCTAAGTTGATTTTAGCGAGTTGAGGATTATTTTGTTGAAGGTAACCGAGTGCAAGTTCTACACGAGCTTTCGCTGCAGATTGTTGATTGAAATCTTTAATGGTTGATTGAGAAACGCAAGCAGAAAAAATGAAAGGGAAAATAACCGCACTGAGTTGTTTACTTATTTTTTGCATTTTTTCTCCTTTTAACTAACAGGGCAGGAAGAAATATTTAATATGCTTTAATTTGTATGACAACATAGGGCATGTGAACTTGATTAATTCACATGCCTAGAATATTAATTAACTTCTGTCACCCCAATATTTTGTCTAAATTGGCGTTTCATTGCCGTACGTTTAGTACGATCGATAACATCTCCTGCTAACTGTCCGCAAGCTGCATCAATATCATCTCCACGCGTTTTACGAATAATCACGGTAAAGCCATATTCCATCAAGGTTTTTTGGAAGCGGTCAATACGCGTATTCGAGCTTTTTGCATAAGGTGCTTCTGGGAACGGATTCCATGGAATTAAATTAATTTTACAAGGCGTATTTTTTAATACTTCTGCAAGTTGATGAGCATGTTCTACGCCATCATTTACATGATCGAGCATGACATACTCAATCGTGACTTTGCCGTGGTTTGCATTTGATACGCTTAAATAACGATTTACCGAGTCAATCAACATTTTGATATTATATTTTTTGTTGATTGGCACAATTTCATCACGTAATTCATCGTTTGGAGCATGTAATGAAATAGCTAAAGCCACATCGATCATTTTGCTCAAATTATCTAGTGCCGGCACAACGCCAGAAGTTGATAAAGTGACACGACGTTTTGATAAACCGTAGGCAAAATCATCTAACATAATCTCCATTGCAGGAATAACATTAGCGACATTTAATAAGGGTTCGCCCATTCCCATCATTACCACATTTGTAATTGGTCTAATGCCAGTCACTCCAAAGTTGCCTATAATTTTAGAGGCTCTCCAAACTTGGCCGATAATTTCTGAAACCGTTAAATTGCGATTAAATCCTTGTTGTGCGGTTGAACAGAATGTACAAGCTAAGGCGCAGCCAACTTGGGAAGATACACAAAGCGTCGCGCGATCTGCTTCGGGGATATACACGGTTTCAACTTGCTGCTCGCCCACTTGCATTGCCCATTTTATCGTGCCATCGGCTGAACGCTGTTCAACGGCAACTTCTGGGGCTTTAATTTCTGCAACAGCCTTAAGTTTTTCACGTAATTTTTTATTAATGTTTGTCATATTGTCGAAGTTATCTTCGCCAAAATGATAAATCCATTTTACTAACTGATCTGCTCGGAATGGTTTTTCGCCGAGTTCTTTAAAAAATTCGCGCATTTGTTGGCGCGTTAAATCCATTAGATTAATTTTTTTAGCTGGTGCATCTGATTGCACTGACAATAATTCTGACATTTTAGCCTCGTTATTACACATTGTGGCGATAGCGTTGTGCTGGTGTTTTTATTAAAAACTCACAACGAAAAATTCGCAATTAAAAAATGAACGGCGATTGTACAGATTTGTCACCGCATAATCTAGCGGAATTGAAAAATGATGGAAAATATCACCGCACTTTTTTGCGATCTAGATCGCAAATATTTCCAATTACAGCGTAAAAAGTGCGGTAAAATGTAAGACTATTTTCTAAGGTGACCGATAATGTTTAAAAAAGCTTTATTTATTTTTTCTTTGTGTCCTTCTTTTGCGGTGGCACAGTCTTATGTTGTGTATGATTTTACGCATAATCGAGTGTTGGAAAGCCATGCGCCTGATAGCGTTCAGCCTATTGCTTCTGTAACGAAATTAATGACAGCGAACGTATTTCTAGAAAATAATACAAATCCTAATTGCACCATTGCGATAACCAGTGACGATCGTGATTACATTAAAGGTACAAGCACAAAATTACCGATGAATGTTCCGATGGCTTGCAGAGAATTATTAAAGGCGATGCTTGTACATTCTGATAACTATGCCGCCCATGCGCTTTCTCGTGCAGCAGGAATGAGCAGAGTACAATTTATTAATAAAATGAATGAAAAAGCTCGCCAATTAGGCATGTATTCTACTCGTTTTCATGATAGTTCTGGTTTATCGAGTAGCAATATTTCCAGTCCTATGGATTTAGTTAAACTTGCTAAACATTCTTTAAATAAACCTGAAATTCGACAACTATCTAATATCAGTGCTACGAATATTCAAGCTGGAAAACATAGTGTATTAATGAAAAATACAAATAAATTAGTGCGTGATGAAATTTTTGATGCGGTGGTAAATAAGACTGGATACATTCGAGAATCTGGTTATAACCTTGTTTTCATCAATAAACACCCATGTAAAAGTTCCACCATCGGTGTAATTAGTCTCAATAATTCTTCTTCTGCATATCGTTCTAGTTTTACTAAAAATAAATTAGAGAAATTTGGCTGCACGGCATTAAATGGAAGAAAAATTCGTGATGTAGTAGGAGAAGATCAATATGAAGATGGTTATGATGAAGTGGGCTTTAATATGCTAATTAAGAATTTATCAAAGTAGTATTTATGATACACGACAAAATGCGAGATGATAGCTTGTCCCATCTCGCATTTTTAGTTTCAATAGCTACTAGAAGAATTAGCTCTTGCTATATTTATCAAAAGTTTGAGCCTATTGATTAGCCTTGTCAGCTGCATCCTCAGCTTCTTTAGAAAGCTGAACTGAAAGTGTAGAAGCTGCTTTTGATTCTTCCGATAATTTCAAAGCTAAATTTGCTGCTGCATTAGACTCATCCATTTTTTGTTTAGCTAGTCTTTGCGCATCTTCCCCACCTTGCTTTAAAAGAACCTGTGCTTCTTCTTGCTTTTGCATTGCAACTTTCACCGCTTCTTTAGCTTTTAAAGATTTATCTTTCGCTTCCGTAGAGGCGTCTATTGCTTGTTTAGATTTATCTAGTGCAATCTGCTTATAGTTTAGGGAAGCCACCTTTTGAGCAGGTTGTTCCACTGTAGTTTTAGTTTGTTCAGATGTTTTAGGTTTATCATCACAGGCAGTTAAGGCTATTACTGAGCCCAATACTAACCAAAATACTTTTTTCATATATTATCCTCAAAAAGATGAATTCATAACGGTTACCACATTCTAGACTTAATTTTTGAAAAAGTCACTATAATAACAGAAAAATATTTGTACTTTTGTATCAGTAATTAAATCAATAAATTAAGGATAAAAGTTTTTGAAAACTTAGCTTATCACGATGATATAACACTTAAAAACATAGGGAAAATCTATCTCACTTTTTGTTATGCTTTCAAAAATCAAAATAACTTTAATGTTTGATAATTATTTTCATTTGAAAAACGTAATAAAAATAGTACTATTACCTGTGATGAATAATTGTTGAGCTGTTGAGCGATTATTCAGGCATCCAATCTAATACTTTTTTATAAGGACATCTTATGCGAAATTCATTAAAAATTATGACCGCACTTGCACTTGGTTTATTTGCAATGCAGGCTAATGCAAAATTCAAAGTCGTCACCACCTTCACCGTGATTCAAGATATCGCACAAAATGTGGCGGGTAATGCAGCTACAGTGGAATCTATCACCAAACCAGGTGCTGAAATTCATGAATATGAACCTACTCCAAAAGACATTGTGAAAGCACAATCTGCCGATTTAATTCTATGGAACGGCTTAAATTTGGAGCGTTGGTTTGAACGTTTCTTCCAAAATATTAAAGACAAACCAGCAGTAGTGGTGACTGAAGGTATTCAACCATTGTCTATTTATGAAGGCCCGTATAAAGATGCGCCTAATCCACATGCGTGGATGTCGCCATCTAATGCATTAATTTATATTGAAAATATTAAAAATGCATTGGTGAAATACGATCCACAAAATGCAGCAGTGTACGAAAAAAATGCTGCTGACTATGCTCAAAAAATTAAACAACTTGATGAGCCACTTCGTGCAAAATTAGCACAGATTCCAGAAGCTCAACGCTGGCTTGTGACAAGTGAAGGTGCTTTCAGTTATTTGGCGAAAGATTACAACTTAAAAGAAGGCTACTTATGGCCAATTAATGCTGAACAACAAGGCACACCACAACAAGTGCGTAAAGTGATTGATTTAGTTCGTAAAAACAATATTCCTGTTGTGTTTAGTGAAAGTACAATTTCAGCAAAACCAGCACAACAAGTTGCTAAAGAAAGTGGCGCAAAATACGGTGGCGTATTGTACGTTGATTCACTTTCTGCGAAAAAAGGCCCTGTGCCAACTTATATTGATTTGCTTAACGTCACTGTATCAACCATTGTTAAAGGATTCGGAAAATAATGGACTCTTTCTCGACATCAATTTGGGTTAATGATGTAACTGTTCGTTACAACAATGGTCACACAGCTATTCACAATATGACGTTCTCATTAAACAGTGGAACTATTTGTGCATTAGTGGGTGTGAATGGAAGTGGTAAATCCACGTTATTTAAAAGCATAATGGGGCTTGTGAAGCCACAACAAGGCGAAATCAAACTTTGCGATTTGCCAATTTCCCAAGCACTGAAACGTAATTTGGTTGCTTATGTTCCACAATCTGAAGAAGTGGACTGGCAATTTCCGGTGTCAGTTTATGATGTCGTGATGATGGGGCGTTATGGGTATATGAATTTCCTTCGTATCCCGAAAGCGATTGATAAACAAAAAGTTCAAGAGGCGATGCAGCGAGTGAACATTGAACATCTCGCGCATCGTCAAATTGGTGAGTTATCTGGCGGGCAGAAAAAACGCGTGTTTTTAGCCCGCGCTTTAGCACAACAAAGTCCAATTATTTTATTGGATGAACCTTTCACTGGCGTTGATGTGAAAACTGAAAATGCCATTGTTGATCTTCTTCAACAGCTTCGAGACGAAGATCATCTGATTCTTGTCTCAACTCATAACTTAGGCTCAGTTCCTGATTTCTGTGATCAAGTGGTGATGATTAATCGTACGGTGATTGCAGCAGGGAAAACGGAAGATACCTTTAACCAACATAATTTGGAAATTGTGTTTGGTGGGGTATTGCGCCATATTAAATTATTAGGCGAAAATTTACATAATGATGAAGATAAACGCGCTGTTACCGTCTTAACGGATGATGAAAAAGCAGTTGTATTCTATGGTGAAACTAAGCAAGATCCTCCAGCGCCAACAACACAGGATTGCCATTTTGAAGACTGTCCTTGTAAAAGTGCGGTCAAAAAAGAGAAGGATTAAGGCATGTTAGCATTATTATTAGAACCTTTTTCCTATGATTATATGCTCAAGGCGATGATCTTGAGTACCGCAGTTGGTGGGATTTGTGCTTTTTTGTCTTCATATTTAATGCTTAAAGGCTGGTCTTTGATTGGCGATGCACTTTCTCATTCCGTTGTTCCTGGTGTCGCGATTGCTTATGCCTTTTCTTTGCCTTATGCGCTTGGTGCATTTTTTGCCGGAATTTTAGCCGCACTTTCCATTCTTTGGATTAAATCCATTTCTAAACTGAAAGAAGATGCCATTATCGGATTTATTTTTAGTACTTTCTTTGCATTAGGTCTATTGATCATTTCTTTAAATCCAACCGCAGTAAATGTGCAAAGTATCATTTTAGGCAATATTTTAGGTATTGCTGACGAAGATATTTACCAAGTGGCAATTATCATCGGCGTCTGTTTAGTATTGCTTTTATTATTTTGGAAGGATTTACTACTGATTTTTTTCGATGAAACTCAAGCGATTACAGTCGGTCTGTCTCCATTATTTTATAAAATCTTATTTTTCACCTTATTAAGTGCGTGTGTGGTGGCGGCATTGCAAACTGTCGGCGCGATTTTAGTGATTGCGATGGTCATTACCCCGGGTGCTACGGCATATTTACTGACGGATAAATTCAAAACCTTGTCAATCATCGCGATTATTTTAGGGACGATGACAAGTTTTGTTGGTGTTTATATTAGCTATTATTTAGATGGTGCCACAGGCGGTGTGATTGTCACATTGCAAACCATATTGTTTTTGGCTGCTTTCTTATTTTCACCAAAATATGGTTTACTCACTCGTAATAAAAAGGCGGTAGAAAATGTTTGATTGTCTTTTAGAACCGCTACAATTTGAGTTTATGCAAAATGCCTTGCTGACTGCATTTATTGTTTCAATTATTTGTGCGTTGCTTTCTTGCTATTTAGTCTTGAAAGGTTGGTCATTAATGGGCGATGCGATTTCCCATGCCGTATTACCTGGTATTGTACTTGCTTATTTGGCAGGAATTCCTTTAGCGATTGGTGCATTTTTTTCAGGCATTTTTTGCTCGCTTGGCGTGGGATATTTAAAAGAAAATAGTCGTATAAAAGAAGATACAGCAATGGGCATTGTATTTTCTGGAATGTTTGCTATTGGTCTTGTTATGTTCACCAAAATTCAAACAGAACAGCATTTAACGCATATTTTGTTTGGTAATGTATTGGGTGTAAGCCATCAAGAGCTTATTCAAAGTGCGGTTATTTCTGCGATAATTTTTTGTATGATTGTTTTTAAACGTAAAGACTTTTTGCTTTATTGTTTTGACCCAAGTCATGCTCGTGTTGCAGGTCTTTCTCCAAAGATTTTACATTATGGCTTATTAATGTTGCTTGCTTTAACCATTGTAAGCACGATGCAAGTGGTAGGTGTTATTTTGGTGGTGGCAATGTTAATTGCGCCAGGAATTACAGCACTTACGCTCACAAAATCTTTTGATAAAATGTTATGGATTGCTATTGTCAGTTCCATTACATCAAGCCTAATAGGCGTAATATTGAGCTATCATTTTGATGCGTCAACTGGTGCTTGTATTATTCTTCTGCAAGCCGCATTTTTTGTTATAGCATTAGCTTATAGCAAAATTAAAACAAGATAATTTCCTTTCTTTAAAAACGGTACAAGCTTAAGTTTGTGCCGTTTTTGTTTGATGAAATATTCTTTCAACGCCTAATATTACAAAGTATATAAACGGTTCAACAAGGGATAATTGATTTTATAGTATTCGGTTTACATTTTTCTCTTTACTTTGGAATGGCATTCTTTATCCGATTTGATATATCTTTTCCTCATAATCCTCAAAATGTTGTTTAGCAAAGTTTTGTAATTGTATATAGAAGGATTTTTGGAAATTAATCGCTATAAAATCAACGATACTTTGTAAATCTATATTTGTCTTGAGGGGTTTAAAAAGATTTTTGATTGTTTTATTCGATTTTAGAACAAATAAAAAGGCGAATCTTTTGATTCGCCTTGCTTTTAATAATGTATTTCTAACAAATGATTAGAAGTAAACGCGTAAACCTACGCCCACTTTTTTATCTTTAGATACAGTAACGTTTGCTTTGTCAGTTTTTTTGGATTTGATGTAAGCGCCTTCAACATAAGTTAATACTTGTCTGTGAAGTTTGTAATCTACACCAAATAATACACCAGCTTCACGTTCTTTTAAACCTTGATCTACTGAATCGCGTTCATATTTGAAGTTACCATATACTTTGCTGGTATCTTTTACTAAATCGAATTGGAAACCTGGAGATACGAAGTAACGTTTCACGTGTTTAGCTGATTTCTTTTTAATTTTTGCGTAACCGCCATCAAGAGATACGAATAAACCAGCATCATCGAAACGGTAACCTAAAGTTGCTAATGCACCGTTAGTTTGTTGAATATCGTCTGGATCTGAATGTTTATAGTTAGTACGGCCATAAGCGATGCCTGCAACAATGTTGTTTGCATCATATTTTGCACCAACTTGAACACCATTACTGATTTCACCAGTGACTACTTCACCTGGAACTAGGTTAGGTAATGGATTTTCACCCTGACGTTCTTGTGCAAATACATAACTGGTGCTTAATGTTAAACCTTCAATACCTTGGTAGGTATAAGCCGCTGCTGAAGCGCCTTCATGTGGAACATAGTTAGACTTTTCGATAATACCGTATTCGTTATCTTCTGCACTTACCATTACATCAGCGATAGTTTTTTGACGACCGAAAGTAACTTGACCTAATTCTTTTTTGCCTAAACCAACATAAGCTAATTTAGTTTTTACATCACCAAAATCGTCAGATTTTTTTGCACCAGAACTAAAGCGTGTTTCAAAATAACCTAATGCATAGTAACCATCGCCTAAGTCATGAGTAGCTTTAATATGGAAACGTGAACCTGCATTGCGTAATGCACCATGTTGATGTTTTTGACCTTTCACAGTGGTTTTGTTTTGTTCAGCGATAACGCTTAAACGACCACCAAATTCTACTTTAGTCCCTTCGTTGTTATAAACAACAGCTGCGTTCGCTGCTGAAGCTGCGAATGCACCGATGATTAATGCTGCAAGTGTTTTTTTCATAATTTGTATTCCTTATGGTTGTTTACTACCTATGATTGAACTATTTTCATATAAGATTGTCCAACCGCCTATAAATAGACGTTGTGAACATAGCAAATTCTCTTTTTGATGTCAATTCCTCAATATTTTAATTTTCTTGAAATCTGATCTAGATCACACTTTTCGTACATTTTTGTCTGTTTTTTGTTCTGTTTTTGAGGCTTGAGTATTGCCTGTAAATATTTTTAGGTATTGGAGAATAGAATGCTATGCCACTTTTCTATATTATTCTTCCATGTAGCCAATATCTTCCTGTGTTGGGTTTTCTGCCCCTTTTTTAGCTAATTCATCGCATATTTCATTTTCTCTGTGTCCTGCATGACCTTTCACCCATTGCCAATTAATTTTATGACGTTGGATGGATTCATCTAAGGCTATCCATAAATCTTGGTTTTTTACAGGCTTTCCAGAACTTGCTTTCCAATTATTTTTTTTCCAGTTAAAAATCCATTTTGTTATGCCATTTTTCATATATTGGCTATCACTATAAAGCGTGATTAAGCAAGGTTCTTTTAATGCATTTAATGCCTCAATGACAGCGCGTAATTCCATTCGATTATTGGTGGTTTTAAAATAGCCTTTGGAGAGCATTTTTTCATGCTGTTTATAACGCAATACGGCGCCAATTCCCCCTGCGCCAGGATTACCTAAGCAAGATCCATCAGTAAAAATTTCAATCTGTTTTTGCATAACAAAAAGGTTGTTGTGTAGAATGGCAAGTATTTTAATGGAAAGAGATAGGTTGAACAAATGATTAATCCCAATCGCCAAATTGTGTTAGATACTGAAACTACAGGTATGAATCAGCTTGGCGCGCATTATGAAGGACACTGCATTATTGAAATTGGTGCAGTTGAATTAATAAATCGTCGTTACACAGGTAATAATTTCCATATTTACATTAAACCAGATCGCCCCGTTGATCCTGATGCGATTAAAGTTCATGGTATTACTGATGAAATGTTAGCGGATAAACCTGAATTCAAAGACGTTGCCCAAGATTTTTTGGATTATATTAATGGTGCGGAATTGCTTATTCACAATGCACCCTTTGACGTTGGATTTATGGATTATGAATTTCGTAAACTCAACCTTAATGTGAAAACTAACGATATTTGTTTGGTGACAGATACTTTGCAAATGGCGCGTCAGATGTATCCCGGAAAACGTAATAATTTGGACGCACTTTGTGATCGTTTAGGTATTGATAATAGCAAACGTACTTTGCACGGTGCGTTACTGGATGCCGAGATCTTGGCGGATGTTTATTTGATGATGACGGGGGGACAAACAAATTTATTCGATGAAGAAGAATCTGTTGAGTCTGAAGTTATTCATGTTGAGCAAGAAAAAACGGCGGAAGAAATAAAAAATGCGGTTGATTTTGCGCACAATTTAAAATTACTTCAACCTACTGATGATGAGCTACAAGCGCATTTAGAATTATTAAAGATGATTAATAAAAAAAGTGGAAATAATTGTCTTTGGGATAAACGCATTGGCAATGATAATATGCATTAATCGTTTGGAATTTAAGCAGGTAAGTAAAATTTAATAAAAAAAGATTGACGAGATTTATGTTCGTCATTATGATACGCACCACTTAGCGGAGTGGTAGTTCAGCTGGTTAGAATACCTGCCTGTCACGCAGGGGGTCGCGGGTTCGAGTCCCGTCCATTCCGCCAATTTAAAATTAATATCTTATCTCGGAGTGGTAGTTCAGCTGGTTAGAATACCTGCCTGTCACGCAGGGGGTCGCGGGTTCGAGTCCCGTCCATTCCGCCAATTAAGATAAATAAAGATAGCACCTAAGGGTGCTTTTTTTGTATCTGAAATTTATTCATCCTTGACAAAAATAAAGTAAACTTTTAAGATTTGAAGAACTAGGGAGCTGCATACTCCCTAGTATGTCGTGTTATTAGTAAGTCGGTAAACTCACTAATAATAGTAGTACGACAAGGATAATGAGTTTAATCATTTTCTTATCCTCTTCAAACGTTGCGAAAAAGCGCAACACTCGCTTTCAAGTTGGAGCCTTGAAAGCGAGATTATTATAACGTTAAGTTATAGATAAATAAACAGTGTTTAGAAAGCCATAGGATTGTATCCTGTGGCTTTTTCTTTTCTTTATGAAATCATTTTTTACCAATCCTTTAACTTCCGATATAATAGCCACCATTTTTGACAAAATAAGAGATTTTTTATGGCAACTCCAGTTGTGGCCCTTGTTGGTCGCCCGAATGTGGGAAAATCCACATTATTTAATCGCCTTACTCGCACACGAGATGCGTTAGTCGCGGATTTTCCGGGTTTAACTCGCGATAGAAAATATGGTCACGCACATATTGCTGGCTATGATTTTATCGTTATTGATACTGGCGGTATTGATGGAACCGAAGAGGGCGTAGAAGAAAAAATGGCGGAGCAATCTTTGCTTGCTATTGATGAAGCCGATATTGTTCTTTTACTTGTGGATGCTAGAGCGGGTTTAACGGCAGCTGATATTGGTATTGCTAATTACTTACGCCAACGTCAAAACAAAACGACGATTGTGGTAGCAAATAAAACCGATGGTATCGATGCGGATTCTCATTGTGCTGAATTTTATCAGTTGGGGTTAGGGGAAATTGAGCAAATCGCTGCTTCACAAGGCCGTGGTGTCACTCAGTTAATGGAACAAGTACTTGCGCCTTTTGCTGAACAAATGGAAAACCCCGATGAAAATGACCGCACTTCTGAGGAAGAACAAGACGAATGGGAACAAGAATTCGATTTTGATTCAGAAGAAGATACAGCCTTACTTGATGAGGCGTTAGAGGAATCGGAAGAAGATCAAGATAAAAATATTAAGATTGCGATTGTTGGCCGCCCAAATGTGGGTAAATCCACTTTAACCAATCGTATTTTAGGTGAAGATCGTGTGGTGGTTTACGATATGCCAGGCACGACACGCGATAGTATTTATATTCCAATGGAGCGTGATGGACAGCAATATATGTTGATTGATACGGCTGGTGTGCGTAAACGCGGTAAGGTGCATTTGGCAGTGGAAAAATTCTCCGTGATTAAAACCTTGCAAGCGATTCAAGATGCTAATGTTGTGTTATTGACTATTGACGCGAGAGAGAACATTTCTGATCAGGATTTATCTTTACTCGGCTTTATTTTAAATGCGGGTCGTTCTTTAGTGATCGTCGTGAATAAATGGGATGGTTTAGATCAAGATGTGAAAGACCGTGTGAAATCTGAACTTGATCGTCGTTTAGATTTTATTGATTTTGCTCGCGTGCATTTTATTTCCGCATTGCATGGAAGTGGTGTGGGTAATCTTTTTGATTCGATTAAAGAAGCCTATGCTTGTGCGACTCAAAAAATGACAACTTCGCTTTTAACTCGTATTTTGCAAATGGCAACGGATGAGCACCAACCACCGATGATTGGCGGTCGTCGAATTAAATTAAAATATGCCCATCCAGGTGGTTACAATCCACCGATTATAGTGGTGCACGGTAACCAAATGGATAAATTACCAGATTCTTATAAACGTTATTTATCTAATTATTATCGTAAGAGTTTGAAAATTATTGGCTCACCAATTCGTCTTCTTTTCCAAGAAGGCTCGAACCCATTTGCGGGGCGTAAAAATAAACTTACTCCAAACCAATTGCGTAAACGTAAACGTTTGATGAAGTTTATTAAAAAAGCGAAACGTTAAATTCGAGATATATAAAACTTAGCAAGATTTAACCACACTTTTAAAACTCTTTTTGGAGAACTAAAGTGCGGTTATTTTTTTATTTGTTTTGCAGAAGAAACGTATGGCGATATTTTAAGTGCGTTGTAATAAAAATGATAAAACCGATTAAACCTAATGCTGCGCCCGTATAACCAATTTCATTTAATCCTAAATAGGTTGTAGCAAGATTTCCAAATAATGCGCCGGCTCCAATTCCTGCATTGAAAATGCCCGAGTAAATAGCCGTGGCAACATCGGTTGCATCTGGAGCAAGTTTCAGTACGCGCATTTGTAGAGATAGTCCGATACAAGAAATGCCAATTCCCCAAATAAACACAAGGCTGAACATTGCTATCATTGTTTCGGTAGAGAAGAGGAGTAGCAATAGAGAGAGCATTAATAATCCCATCGAAACAACAATAAATTTTGTCGGAGCAAGTCGGTAGAATCTGTTAAATAATAGGCTTGCGGCAATACCTGAGAAACCAAAAACCAATAATACAGCCGTGGCAAAATTTGGATCCAAGTGCCCGACATCAATCATGAATGGTTCGATGTAAGTATAAGCGGTAAAGTGTGCTGAGATGACGATTGCCGTTGTTACATAAAGCCAAAGTAATAATGGGCGTTTCGCAAGCAAGGGTAAACTTGCAATAGAGCCAGCATTTTTACTTGGTAAATTTGGCAATAATCGAATAATTAAAAACATGATGGATAATGCCAGTACTGCAATAATGCCAAAAGTGACCCGCCAACCGACGAGCTGTCCGACAATTCGTCCAATCGGTAAGCCTAAGATGGTGGCAAGAGCGGTGCCAATAGCGAGCATTCCTAATGCTTGAGTTTTCTTGTGTTTAGGTGCGATGCGCATCACAAGTGAAGCGGTAATTGACCAAAACACTGAATGTGCTAATGCAATACACATTCGAGCGAGAAGTAATATCCAGAAATTCCAAGCAATGACCGATAAAATATGCCCAACAATAAATATAATGAAAAGTTTGATTAGCAGGCTTTTACGTTCCATGTTTCCTGTAGCGAGCATCGCAGGCAGAGACATAATTAGCACCGTCCAAGCATAAACTGTCATCATTAAACCAGTATCAGCAGTTTGCATATTAAAACTTTGTGCAATATCGCTTAACATTGCAACGGGTACAAATTCTGTAGTATTAAAAATAAATCCTGCGCAAGCCATAATAAGCACGCGCCATGATTGGATTTTTTCAGCTTTTAAATATAACGACATTAACGTAACTTTTCTTTAATCGCATCAATTAATCGATGGCGGAATTTCTTCGTAAAATTAATTTTATATTGTGGTGAACTGCAGTTACCAAAAAAATTGATTGGTAGTGTCAAATTTTGATAGCGTTGATCCGTAGAATGTAAATTGATATCCACATTACATTCCATTCGGCTTAAATCAATAATGCCTTTTCCTTGTCCCAAAAGTGCGGGTGTTTTTAATTCGATTTTTTCAGCAATAATTTGATTTTGTTGGAGAAATAATTGTAAGTAAAATTGTTCAAAGCGAGTATTTAACTCTTTGTTTTTTAACAAATCATTGTTGTAATTAATCGGGAAATATTGTGCCACCATATCCAATAGATTCACACCAAGAATTTCGCCATTTTGTGCTAAAAAATTTAATTTGCCTTGAATAAGCGCAGAAGATGAAAAGCTGAAATCAAGATTAAAATCGGCGTGTCCACTTAACATTTCTGGCAAATTTAACAGCGTGAATAAGCGTTTAACAGGGAAATATTTGCCTGAAAAATTGACCGCACTTTGGTTGCCAATTTGTTGATATTTCAATACGGCTAAACAATCGTTATCGCATTGTGGTTTTATATAGGTCACTATTTGTTGGTGGGCTGTGTGGGTTTCAATATAACCGATAGGCTGATTATTTAGGTTTGCATCTACAAATTGAAGTAGGGCAGATTCTGATGTTGATAAGTCTAAATTTGCTTTGTGGAAAGAAAAATGGAAAGTTTTTGTTTTTCCATAAATAGGTTTGTTAAATTCCATGCGAATATGGTTTTCGCCATTCAATATTACTTTTTTTGATAAAAGCTGTTTTAACGAAAAAGGCGAAACCTCCATCGATACATTGGCAGGATTTTGTGTGTTTTGAGTTAATTTGAGCTGTTGAATATTCAGTGAATGAAGTGCTGTATTACCATACAAAAGAGGCAAGAAATTAAGTTTAGCTTCAATTTTTTGAGCTGAAAATTGCGTAGTTTTTATATTTTTAAGAGAAAGTGCGGGTGGAAATAGAGATAAATTGACTGATTGAACCGCAATATTTTGTTGTGCTAGTTGTTCAACAATGTCACTTTGCACACGGTAAAGTTGAATATATAAAAAAGAAAAGATCGCCAAAGCGACGATCCCTACGCTAAGCGCGAACTTTTTCATCGATTATTCCTTGTCTTCGTCAATACGACTCGCAACCGCACTTTGTTGATTTTTATATTTTGCATCTTTGCGGCTACTGTATGGTCGTTTCGCTTCGCCACTTAATATTTCAAAACTTAATGCACCAATCACCATATTGGGGCGTAATGCTAATGGTAATTTCCCTGAATTATAAAATTCTAACACGATTTTTCCTTCCCAACCCGGATCAATACGGTGTGCAGTGACGTGTACCATTAAGCCTAAACGTGCTAAAGAAGATCGACCATCTAACCAACCTATAATATTGACGGGTAATTTCACTGATTCAAGTGTGGTTGCTAACGCTAAAGTACCTGGATGCAAGAAAAATGCTTCGTCTTCAGGCACAATAATTTCATCGCTCATTACAGATTCAAGCTGGGCGGACACTTCTTCTTTCGGACCGCTTAAATCAATGAAAGGCGCCGAGTGCTCACGAAATACGCGGAAAGAATTACCCAAGCGAACATCAATCGTCGCGCCGTTGATTTTGTCATTATTTGGACGAGGAGTTAAAGAAATAATGCCATCATCGAGATAGCGTTCAATATCAGTATCGCAAAGGCGCATAAGATTTCCTATTTTTGATTCAATAAATGAAGGATTTGAGCTTTTAACATATTGATGGCAATACGGTTTTTACCACCGCGAGGAATGACAATATCCGCATATTGTTTAGATGGCTCAATAAATTGTAAGAACATCGGGCGCACGGTTGCGCGATATTGATCAATAACCGATTGTAGGGAGCGACCACGTTCTTCCATATCGCGTTGTAAACGACGAATAAAACAAATGTCTAATGGCGTGTCCACGAATACGGAAATATCCGCAAGTTGACGAACGCGTTCATCAGTAAGCAGTAAAATCCCCTCTAAAATCACAATACGTTTTGGGGTAAATGTTGTGGTTTCACCCGTACGAGTATGATCAACATAGCTATAAACAGGTACATTAACAGATTTTCCTGATTTTAAATCTTTTAAATGTTGAATGAGCAAATCGCGATCCATAGAGCTTGGATGATCGTAATTTGTTTTTACGCGCTCAGTCATTTCTAAATGGCTTTGATCTTTATAGTAACTGTCTTCAGTAATGATACCAATTTCTTGGCAACCTAATTCATTACAGAGCTCTTTGTGAACGGTGGAAGCGATAGAACTTTTGCCTGATGCAGATGCACCTGTGATGGCGATAATGATACAAGAGGGATTTGACATAATCGTGTTTTGATGCAAGGAAAATTCGTGCAATTATAAAGAAAAGTTCGGTGAATTTCACGTTTATTTTTTCATTTGAATTTTAAAAAGTGTGAGCTTCATCACGGTATTATTTCCATTTTTCGAGTAGGATTTTAACGTTCTATCCAATAAGGAGTATGTATTATGAAATTCAACAAAATTTCTCTTTCTGTTTCTGCCGCACTTTTAGCAGCAGGATTGGCTATTTCTGGTTCTGCTAACGCTAAAGGTCGTTTAGTTGTGTACTGTAGTGCAACCAATATTTTGTGCGAAACCACCACGAAAGCATTTGGCGAAAAATATGATGTGAAAACATCTTTTATTCGTAATGGTTCAGGCAGTACTTTTGCTAAAGTTGAAGCTGAAAAAAATAACCCTCAAGCGGATGTTTGGTTCGGCGGTACTTTTGACCCTCAAGCTCAAGCTGCAGAATTAGGCTTAATTGAGCCTTATAAATCCAAGCACATTGATGAAATCGTAGAACGTTTCCGTGATCCGTCGAAAACGAAAGGCCACTATGTTTCCTCAATTTATATGGGTATCTTAGGTTTTGGTGTGAATACTGAACGTTTGGCAAAATTAGGTATTAAAGAAGTGCCAAAATGCTGGAAAGACCTAACAGATCCACGCTTAAAAGGCGAAGTTCAAATTGCAGACCCTCAAAGTGCGGGTACAGCTTACACAGCATTGGCAACTTTCGTCCAATTATGGGGTGAAAAAGAGGCGTTTGAATACTTAAAAGCATTGCATCCTAATGTGTCTCAATATACCAAATCGGGTATCACGCCATCACGTAACTCTGCGCGCGGTGAAGCGACAATTGGTGTGGGTTTCTTACATGATTATGCATTAGAAAAACGCAATGGTGCACCGTTAGAATTAGTCGTGCCTTGCGAAGGAACTGGTTATGAGTTAGGTGGCGTGAGTATCTTAAAAGGTGCGCGTAATATTGATAATGCAAAATTATTCGTCGATTGGGCTTTATCAAAAGAAGGTCAAGAATTAGCTTGGAAACAAGGGGATTCTTTACAAATCTTAACTAACACGACCGCAGAGCAATCACCAACCGTGTTTGACCCAAATAAACTTAAATTAATCAATTATGACTTTGAAAAATACGGTGCAACAGAACAACGTAAAGCCTTAATTGAAAAATGGGTACAAGAAGTTAAATTAGCGAAATAGCGCTGAATAAGTGCGGTAAAAAATACTGAAGTTTTTGACCGCACTTTTTCGTATTTTTAATGTGATTTCGTTTTCCCTCTAAGATATTGCAAAACCTTCATTCATAAGGGAGTTATAATCAGATGAAACTATCAAAAATCGCAGTAACCTTGTCTGGTGTGATGCTAAGTGGATTAGTGTTAAGTAATCCATCTTTTGCAAAAGGACGTCTAGTCATTTATTGCAGTGCGCAAAATACGATGTGCGAGCAAGAAGCGATGGCATTTGAGAAAAAATTTGATGTTAAAACAAGTTTTATTCGTGGTGGCACGGGAACCATTTTAGCGAAAATTGATGCTGAAAAAGATAATCCACAAGGTGATGTTTGGTATGGTGGAACGATGGATCCTCATTCTCAAGCAGGGGAAATGGGGTTATTAGAACCTTATAAATCATCCAATCTTCCTCAGATCGTAGAAAAATTCCGTGATCCAGCCAAAATGAAAGGGAATTATTCTTCAGCCATTTATTTAGGCGTGTTAGGTTTTGGGGTAAATCCAGAGCGTTTGAAAAAATTGAATTTACCTATTCCAAAATGCTGGAAGGATTTAGCTAACCCAATTTACAAAAATGAAATTCAAGCCGCAGATCCACAAAGTTCTGGTACGGGTTACACTCAGCTAGCAACTTATATGCAACTTTGGGGAGAAGACGAGGCGTTTAAATTCTTAAAAGAGTTGAATAAAAACGTATCGCAATATACCAAATCTGGTAATACAGCAACACGTAATACAGCGCGAGGAGAAACGGCAATTGGCATTGGTTTCTTACATGAATATTCTTTAGAAAAAGCGAAAGGCGCGCCAGTAGAATTAGTTGTACCTTGTGAAGGTACTGGCTATGAAATTGGCGGTGTGAGTGTTATTAAAGGTGCGCGTAATTTAGATAATGCGAAACTTTTTGTTGATTGGGCGTTATCCAAAGAGGCGCAAGAACTAACTTGGCAAAAAGGTGAAGCGTATTCCATTTTAACCAACACCACTGCACAACAATCGCCTTATGCGTTAGATTTTAAATCTATTAATTTAATTAACTATGATTTTGATAAATACGGTGCGACTGATTTACGTAAACGCTTAATCACAAAATGGGTTGATGAAGTAAAATTAGCCAAATAATGATGTCACTAACGAAGTGATATGTCGCATATCGCTTCGTTTTTTTACCTTATGCGAGGTTGTATGAACGCAAAAAAACTTTCCATAATGCATTCTGCTTATTTTTGGATTATTTTATCCTTATTGGCGTTTGCGCTCCTGCCTTCCAATGCACTTGATTACGGTTTGTTTGAAAGTACTTCAGATGAATATTTAGATGCAATGGGCTGGGCTTCTTTCAATTTAACTTGGGCTTGGTTCCTGCCTGTTATTGTGTATGGCGCTTTGCCGTTATTTAGATTGCCACAACAAACCCAAGCAAAAACAGAGCTATTTTTGACCGCACTTTCTGTGCTGTTTATGTTTATCAGTGCGACGGTGTGCAAAATCAGCATGGGCTATTCTGTGATCGTGTTACTTGTGGGCTATACCGCATTAGCAACACTTTCATTGGCAAAGCTAAAAGTGATGCAAGGTGATAAATTTATCATCGCTTCTTTGCTTTGCATTATTTTGCTCATTTTCTTCTTTATCGTTTATCCAACATTGGTGATTTTCGTTTCAATGTTTTATGACGGTGACACGTTTGCGCCACAGCAAGTGATGCGTATTTTAACGCAGAGCTATATTGTTCGGGTAATTACCAATTCGCTTTTCTTATCGGGCTTTGTGGGAGTCGTTTCGACTGTATTTGGTTTAGCCTTTGCGCTTTATACTACGCGTATCGCTCGTAGAACGGCATTTATCGGAAAAATTTTCTCTATTTTGCCAATTGTTACGCCACCATTTGTTGTGGGATTAGGGGTAACTTTAATGCTTGGCCGTTCTGGTTATGTAACCGAATTTTTAAGTACGAATTTTGGTTTCACCAATCATAACTGGCTGTATGGTTTTAATGGGATTGCGATTGCTCAGATTCTCGCATTTGCTCCGATTTCTTTTATGATTTTAGATGGCGCATTGAAATCGGTACATCCTTCTATTGAAGAAGCCTCTTATACGTTACGAGCCAATCGCTATCAAACTTTTTATAACATCATTTTCCCATTGTTACGCCCAGCATTGGCGAACTCATTTTTAATTGTATTTATCCAATCCCTTGCAGATTTTAGTAATCCATTGGTATTGGGTGGTAGCTTTGATGTGATTGCAACACAGATTTATTTCTATATTGCAGGTTCACAATTAGATTACGCATCAGCAAGTACCTTAGGTTCAATATTATTAATTTTCTCTCTAGCGATTTTTATCATTCAATACATTTGGATTGGTAACCGCTCTTATGTCACCGTTTCAGGTAAATCTTATCGTGGTGATGTGCAAGATCTTCCAACTGGTTTGAAATATACCATCATTGGTATGCTTGGATTCTGGGTCATCTTTAATATGGCGCTTTATGGAAGTATTTTCTACGGAAGCTTCACTGTAAACTGGGGCGTAGATTACACTTTAACCTTGAAAAACTATGGCATGTTATTCGGGCAAGGATTGAGCGATGGCGCGTGGCCGTCACTGATCAATACCTTAATCTATGCAGGTATTGCCGCACCATTAACCGCATTCTTTGGATTATTGATTGCGTACATTGTGGTGCGTAAAGATTTCCAAGGTAAAAAATCCCTTGAGTTCTTAACCATGCTTTGTTTTGCCGTGCCGGGTACTGTGGCTGGGGTGTCTTACATTTTAGCCTTCAACAATGCACCACTTTATATTACGGGTACAGGCATTATCGTGATCATTTCAATGGTTATGCGTGACTTACCAATTGGTATGCGAGCAGCGATTGCAGGGTTAGGTCAGCTTGATAAATCTCTTGATGAAGCATCGCTTTCTTTAAAAGGGAGTTCGTGGAAAACCTTATGGTATATCGTCTTGCCATTATTAAAACCCGCATTGCTTTCAGCGCTTGTTACCAGCTTCGTTCGTGCAATGACGACAGTGAGTGCAATTATATTCTTAGTGACAGCAGATACTCGGGTTGCAACAGCTTATATCCTAAATCGCGTTGAAGATGGCGAATATGGTATTGCTATTGCATACGGCTCAATCTTAATTGTTGTCATGATGGCAATTATTTTATTCTTCGACTGGATTGTAGGCGATACACGTATCTCTCGTTCTAAAGCGAAAAAAATGAATTAACTCGTTAAGTTGTAGGTAAAAATTATGAGTAATAATGATTTCTTAGTATTAAAAAATATCACCAAAGCATTTGGTAAAGCGGTTGTCATTGATAATTTAGATTTAACGATCAAACGTGGCACGATGGTGACATTGTTAGGGCCATCAGGTTGTGGCAAAACAACTGTATTGCGTTTGGTTGCAGGGTTAGAAAATCCAACATCAGGCCAAATTTTTATTGATGGCGAAGATGTAACAAAATCTTCTATTCAGAATCGAGATATTTGTATCGTCTTCCAATCTTATGCGCTATTCCCGCATATGAGCATTGGCGATAATGTGGGCTACGGCTTAAAAATGCAAGGCATTGGCAAAGAAGAACGAGCTCAGCGTGTAAAAGAGGCTTTAGAATTGGTGGACTTAGCGGGTTTTGAAGACCGTTTTGTAGATCAAATTTCAGGTGGTCAACAACAACGTGTGGCATTAGCACGTGCGTTAGTGTTAAAACCAAAAGTCCTATTGTTTGATGAACCACTAAGTAATTTGGATGCAAACTTACGTCGTTCAATGCGTGAAAAAATCCGTGAATTGCAGCAACGTTTAGGCATTACCTCGCTTTATGTGACACACGACCAAACAGAGGCCTTTGCGGTATCTGATGAAGTTATCGTTATGCATAAAGGTAAAATTATGCAAAAAGCGCCAGCGAAAGAGCTTTATCTCCGACCAAATTCTTTGTTCTTAGCAAACTTTATGGGTGAATCCAGTATTTTCGATGGAAAATTAGAAAATAGCGTGGTGGATATTAATGGCTATCATGTGCTTTTAAAGGATGCTGCACAGTTTAATTTACCCGATGGTGAATGCTTAGTTGGTATTCGCCCAGAAGCAATTTATCTTGCCGCAGAGGGCAGTGATGCTCAACGTTGTGAGATTAAAAGTGCGGTCTATATGGGCAACCATTGGGAAGTGGTCGCAAATTGGGCTGGAAAAGATTTATTGGTGAATTGTAAGCCAGAAGATTTTAATGCCGATTTAAAACAAGCTTATGTCAATTTATCTGATCACGGTATTTTCTTATTGAAGAAAGAGTAGTACAGAGCTTAAAAAAGCGCGGTGAAATTTCACCGCACTTTTGTGATTACAATTAAGGGGAAGGATTTTCCCCTTTTTTATTTCTGTTATTAAATCGCCCAACCGCCGGCATAGAATGCAACGAGTACGATTGCAATAATCACAGTACCTACATTTAAGCGTTTAATATCGCCGCTCACGATTCTTCCAATCACTAATGCCGCAAAACCTAACATAATTCCTGTTACGATATTGGCGGTAAGCACGATAAATACTGCACAGATTAATCCGCTCATCGCGCCAACGAAATCATCGAAATCTAATTTGCTTACATTGCTTAACATTAATAAACCAACGTACATTAATGCTGGGGCAGTTGCGTATCCAGGCACTAAGAAAGCTAATGGTTGGAAGAAAAGCATTAATAGGAATAACACCCCAACAACGATTGCAGTAATACCTGTTTTACCGCTTGCTGCTGTTCCTGCTGCTGACTCAATGTAAACGGCAGCTGGTGCTGTACCGAATAAACCTGAGAATAAGCTACTGATTGAGTCTGAAGTTAAGGCTTTATCTCCATTGATAATTTGACCATCCTTATCAAGCAAGTCGGCTTGACCTGCAACTGCGCGAATAGTGCCCGTTGCATCAAATACGGCAGTCATCATCAAAGCAAATACCACAGGCAAGATTGCAGGTTGTAGTGCGCCCATAAAGTCTAATTGTAAGAAAAGAGAATTTTCACCAAAGGTTGGCATTTTGAAAATCTCTCCGCCAAATTTTACATTTGGATCAAAAATTAAACCTACGATAGTAATAGCGATAATTACCCATAAAATACCGCCTTTAATTTTCATTTTTTCAAGGCCGATAATGAGCGCCAAACCAATTAAGGACATCATGACTGGGAATGAGGTGAAATCGCCTAATTTTACTGGCAAGCCAGCTTGATTGCTGACGACTAAACCAACGCCGTTTGCCGCAATTAAAAGTAAAAAGAGTCCGATACCAATGCCTGCTCCGTGAGCGATACTGGATGGTAAATTACGTAAAATCCATGCACGGATACCAGTGGCAGAAATTAAGGTAAACACAACCCCCATTAAGAATACTGCGCCTAGCGCAACGGGAATGGCGACCTTTTGACCAATTACTAAGCTAAATGCTGTAAAAGCAGTAAGAGAAATTGCACAACCAATTGCCATTGGTGCATTTGCCCATAAACCGATTAAGATAGAGCCTAAGCCTGCAACTAAACAGGTGGCAATAAAGACAGATTTCGCAGGAAAACCTGCAGCACCTAGCATATTGGGTACCACGATTACAGAATAAACCATTGCTAAGAAAGTGGTTAAACCCGCGATAATTTCCTGACGAACAGTTGAACCACGTTGCTTGAGCTCAAATGTTTTTTCTAAAGTTGACATAGTGTTCCTTAAAGTTGAGTGAAAAATTGAAGTGAATAAGGTGCGCTATTTTACATCATAAAAATGAGAAGTAAACGTTTGCGCGAGTTTTGTTTAGGATAAAGTGCGGTCAAAATTATGAATAGTTATGAAATAATCTATTTGCTGATTTTCTCTACAAATGAGACTGCGAGTCAGCAGAAAAACTGCTATACTTGTCGCGTTTTTTAACTTGATAAAATGAAGGAAACAAAATGGCTGATTTTAATCAAATTTTAACGCCAGGCGATGTAGATGCTGGCATTATCAATGTAGTAAACGAAATCCCCGAAGGTAGCTGCCATAAAATCGAATGGAACCGTAAAGTTGCGGCATTCCAATTAGATCGTGTTGAGCCAGCAATTTTTGCAAAACCAACTAACTATGGCTTCATTCCACAAACTTTAGATGAAGATGGCGATGAGTTAGATGTGTTATTAATCACTCGTCAACCATTAGCAACAGGCGTATTCCTTGAGGCTAAAGTAATTGGTGTTATGAAATTTGTTGATGATGGTGAAGTGGATGATAAAATCGTTTGTGTTCCTGCAGATGATCGTGATACAGGCAATGCGTACAATTCATTAGCAGATTTACCAGCAAACTTAATTAAACAAATTGAGTTCCATTTCAATAACTATAAAGCACTTAAGAAGCCAGGCTCAACGAAAGTAACTCATTGGGGCGATGTAGAAGAAGCGAAAGAAGTGATTCGTGAGTCTATTAAACGTTGGAATGAGCGTTATTAATAAACACATTTGATTGTAAAAGTCCCTGATTCTTTGAGTCGGGGATTTTTTTGTAGTGAGTCTAAGAAATTTAGATAATAAAAAAACACCTTTAGGTGCTTGCTTTATTTTTAAGTGGTGGGTCGTGAAGGATTCGAACCTTCGACCAACGGATTAAAAGTCCGCTGCTCTACCGACTGAGCTAACGACCCAATTAGATGATTTTAAAGTAAATTTTAAAATCTTTGGATTGGTGTTTAAATGGTGCCCGAAGCCAGACTTGAACTGGCACGCCTCGAAAGGCGAGGGATTTTAAATCCCTTGTGTCTACCGATTCCACCACTCGGGCATATAGACAACTAACATTTGCGTATTATGGAGGCGTGTCCCGGAGTCGAACCGAGCTACATGGATTTGCAATCCAGTGCATAACCGCTTTGCTAACACGCCACGAATTGGAGCGGGAAACGAGGCTCGAACTCGCGACCCCGACCTTGGCAAGGTCGTGCTCTACCAACTGAGCTATTCCCGCATTCGCTGTTAGTTGTGCGCATTTTACGGAAATTCAGATAACTGTCAATTACAGATTTAAAAAAATTGTCTAACCGTTTAAAAAAAGTTCATTTTGTTTAAATAAATTACAGAAAATGATGGAAAAATGGAATTTTATGTAATTTTCTAATTTCTACTTTTATCACTTTTTCCTTTGTGCCAAAATGCTAAACGTTTTTTAGCACGTAAAGTGCGGTTCATTTTTTCATTATTTTAGAGGATGTTATGACACAACAATATGCTATCGATACTTTATTAGCTCAAGCAGGCAATCGCAGCGATGAGCGTACGGGCGCGGTTTCTACACCAATTTTTCTTTCTACGGCTTATGGACATTATGGTATCGGTGAAAGTACGGGATTTGATTACACGCGTACCAAGAACCCAACTCGCACAGTATTAGAAGAAACGATAGCTAAATTAGAGAATGGAGATCGTGGTTTTGCGTTTTCTTCTGGTATGGCTGCAATTCAAGTTTTGATGACGCTTCTTACTGCACCAGATGAATGGATCGTTTCTAGCGATGTGTATGGTGGTACTTATCGACTATTAGATTTTTCTTATAAAAATAACAATAGTGTAAAACCTGTTTATGTTAATACAGCATCTGCTTATGAAATTGAGGCGGCAATTAACCCAAATACAAAAGCGATTTTTATTGAAACCCCATCAAATCCTTTAATGGAAGAATGTGATGTGGTTGAAATTGCAAAACTTGCGAAAAAACATAACTTAATGTTGATCGTGGATAATACGTTTTTAACGCCAGTGCTTTCTCGCCCATTAGATTTAGGCGCTGATGTGGTGATTCACAGCGGGACTAAATATATTGCTGGTCATAATGATGCACTTGTTGGGTTGATTGTTGCGAAAGGGCAAGAACTTTGTGATCGCATTGCTTATATTCAAAATAGTGCAGGTGCGGTGCTTTCACCTTTTGATTCTTGGCTGACTATTCGTGGTATGAAAACGCTTTCTTTGCGCATGAAACGTCATCAAGAAAATGCACAAGCTATTGCGGAATTTTTAAAAGCTCAACCACAAGTAGAATCGGTGCTTTATCCGAATAAAGGTGGAATGTTGTCTTTCCGTTTGCAAGATGAAGCTTGGGTTAATACATTCTTAAAATCCATCAAATTGATTACTTTTGCAGAAAGTCTAGGCGGCACAGAAAGTTTTATTACTTATCCTGCTACTCAAACTCATATGGATATTCCAGAATCCGAGCGTGTAGCTCGTGGGATTACTAATACCTTGCTGCGTTTTTCAGTCGGTATTGAAGATGTAGAAGATATTAAGGCGGACTTATTACAGGCTTTTGCAAACTTAAAATAATTGGAGCAAACCATGAAAATTGCAATCTATAGCACGAAAAGCTATGACAGAAAATATATTGAGCTCATTAACGCGAAATATAATTTCTATTTAGAATTTTTTGATTTTATGTTGAATGAGAGCACCGCGCGTTTGGCAGAACATTGCGAAGTAGTATGCATTTTCGTGAATGATAATGGTAGCCGAAAAGTATTAGAAAAATTAGCCGCACTTGGTGTGAAAATCGTGGCTTTGCGCTGTGCGGGTTTTAATAATGTTGATTTAAAAGCCGCTCAAGAATTAGGCATTCAAGTTGTACGGGTTCCAGCTTATTCGCCTGAAGCGGTAGCAGAACATACCATCGGTTTGATGATGACACTGAACCGTCGAATTCATCGTGCTTATCAGCGTACTCGAGAAGCGAATTTCTCTCTTGAGGGGCTAATTGGGTTCAATATGCACGGACGCACGGTCGGCGTAATCGGAACGGGTAAAATTGGGATTGCGGTGATGCGTATTCTGAAAGGTTTTGGCATGAATATCTTGGCGTACGATCCTTTTAAAAATCCAGTGGTAGAAGAATTGGGTGGACAATATGTTGAATTAGATGAGCTGTATGCTAAATCCCATGTCATTACGCTTCATTGCCCAGCAATGCCAGAAAACTATCATTTATTAAATCGCGAAGCTTTTGCAAAAATGAAAGATGGCGTAATGATCGTGAATACGAGCCGCGGCTCTTTGATTGATACCCAAGCTGCAATTGATGCGTTAAAACAGCGTAAAATCGGGGCGTTAGGTATGGACGTTTACGAGAATGAACGAGATTTGTTCTTTGAAGATAAGTCTAACGAAGTGATTCAAGATGATATTTTCCGCCGTTTATCTTCTTGCCATAATGTATTGCTAACAGGTCACCAAGCATTTTTAACTGAAGAGGCACTAACGAATATTGCGGACGTGACCTTATCAAATATTTATAAATTGAAATCGGGCAAAGTGTGTGAAAATATTGTTTTGCCGTCTTAGCTTTTGGCAATTAAAACGATTAGTTTACATTTTTTAAAACGATGTTATTCTGCACCGCACTTGTAAGTTTAAATAAAGCCCTTATATAGGGATTCCATTCACAAAATAAGGAAAACAAAATGAGCGAAGTATTACACATTAATGACGCAGATTTTGAAAGTGTTGTAGTTAATTCAGATATCCCCGTTTTATTAGACTTTTGGGCACCTTGGTGTGGACCTTGCAAAATGATTGCACCAGTGTTAGATGAACTTACGCCTGAATTTGCAGGTAAAGTTAAAATCGTGAAAATGAATGTGGATGACAACCAAGCAACACCAGCACAATTTGGTGTTCGTAGTATCCCAACATTATTATTGATTAAAAATGGTCAAGTTGTTGCAACTCAAGTTGGCGCATTACCAAAAACTCAATTGACTAACTTCATTAACCAACATATTTAATCGTTGCTTAAAGTTATAAGTAACTTTAGAGCATTGATAAGATTGCCCCTTAATGGGGCAATTTTTTTGTCTGAAATTTAGATGAACGACTTAATGAGAATCAAAGCACTTGCTCAAATTCTATATTTAAAGGAAAGGCTTTGGTTATCGTGTTGTAAATAAAACAACAGTGTAATGCGTTTTGTGTGAGTTGTGTGAAGATATCATCGGTTAAATCTGATGAAATAAAAATTTTAATTTTTCCGTCATTAATGACAGGCTGCTCACTATAGCCGCGAACACCCAGTAAGGTTAAAGGATTGGCGAGATTGAGCCAAATTTTTCCTTCCATTTCTACAATATCGGCTCGTTGTTGAGCAAAATGTGCTTTTATACTGCTCAAAATGCCCCCTAAAATAGAAACAGCAAAATAATCTACCGCACTTTTTTGTAACGATTGGTTATCGAAATTGACCTGTGAATAGAGAGAAATGCTGTCATTCGGAGTGAATAATTTAATTTCTTCTCCGCGTAATACGGCTCGATATTTCGCTGTAAAACATTCACTTTCAGGTACGTTATACATAACGTTCTCTCAATATTGATTTTGCCTCATTTAATACCTTGAGTTTGGCTTCAATAATGGCAAATCCATTTAAAGGGCGGTTAGAAAAAGTGGCAAATCCACAATCTGGATTTAGCCAAATTTGCTCTGGTGGAAGGTAATTTAAGGCTTTTTCTGCTCGTTGAACAATCTGATCTACGGTTTCCACTTCATCAGAACGAGGATTGATGACGCCTAAGCCTAAAATACATTTTTGCCTTAAGATTTTACTTTCTAATAACGAACTTAATTCTCCCGCTCTTGGTGTAGAAAATTCGAGCATTAAAATATCAGGTAATGCCGATTCAAATAAATCCACTAATGATGTATAAGGCCCGCGCAGTAATACGCTTTCATCTTTGCTCCAGTTGCCACGGCATACATGTAGTGCGGTTTTGATATTTTTATTTCTTGCATACTCAAAGATTTGAGTAATTAAACTTTTCGCAAACTGTAGTTCCGCTGCAAAATCTTGTTTTTCGCTTAACGCGGCACACATAAATGAACGAGTTTGATGGTGGCTAAAAATAATTTCTGTCAAAACAGGCTCATCAAATTGAACAACACTTACGCCTAGCTCACATAAATGATCAATTTCTTGCTTTAAGATAGCAACAACATCTTTTGCCATTTCTTCTTTTGATGAATAATGTTGCCCTGACACAGGCGAAAGCCACATGGAGCGAGCCATTAAGTAAGGCCCTGGCAAGGTTGCTTTAATTGGTTGCTTGGTTAGATTTTTCAGTAGTAGCATTTCATCTGCTACTAAAGATTGTTTGTAACTGATTTTCCCTACGCAAATCGCATTTTTTATGGAGAGTGCGGGAACATCCAAGGTTTCTAGCATTGACTCAAAAATTTGCTTTTCTTTAATGTGATCGAGCATTTCACTCATGCTCATTAAGGTCGCGCCTTGAATTTTTTGTGCAATAAAAGAAAGGTAATTGTCGCGAAGTAATTCACCGCTAGTGATGATATCAATGCCAGTTCGTTGTTGAAGTTCGACAATTTGTTTCGTTTCTTGAACAACGATTTGCTCAAGCTCTGCAGTGGTTATTTTGCCTAGTGCGTGCTTTTTACGCGCCATCAAAAGTGCTTGGCTACGAGGCATTGAGCCTAAAAGGGACGTTGTGAAAGGTTTCATAGAAAATCCACAATGATGGGCGTTTATTACACGCCCATCATGACATATTGATCTTAAAAGAATTTTAAATATTCATTGGCAGCTTGTAATTGAGCAAAACCTTTTGTTCTGCCCGCAACCCAACGTTTTAATCCTTCCAAATCCATCATTTCTTTATGTTCTGGATTGTTGTAATCCATTTTGAACAAGGTTTCGGTGAATGCATTGAATTTGGTTTCATCTAATCCCACGCGTCCACTGAAAATACAATGGTCAAATGATGGTGTTTTTGCGAGTACTCGAACTGTTGCAGGATCGAGCGTGCCATCTTTTGTCCAACGTTCAAAGTTGAAATCTAACATCCATGTTGCCGCGACTTGACGATCTTTTAATGCATTGGCTGCATCTAATTCACCGCCTACATGATCGCCGTGCAAACCAACACCCACATCAAAGCGTTTTTCTACATAATCTTGATCAAATTCCAAGCCATGTTGATGTAAAAACTTGATTGGAATTAACCGCGCTTGTGGGGAATCAATTGCACCAAAAGCAATAGTTTTATTTTTTAAATCTTCAATAGATTGGATGTTTGGATCATTTACAACTAAATAGCTTTGACGATCTTGGTCGGTATCACGCATTGCACCATTTAAGGTTTTACCGCCACTACGTAAGTAACCATCTAACCAAGCTAGGGGAGAGTTCCACGCTACATCAATTTCATTATTGAGTAACGCATCAACTTGCCCTTTATAGTCTTTGAAATACACGGGTTCAATAGGGAAGCCTTCTTTTTCGAAAAAGTTTGCAATAATGCCCCAAATCACTGTCACTTGTGGGGCGTAGATTACCGCCCCAATTTTTAATTTTTCACTCATTTTTCACCGCACTTTATGGAATTTGTTGACCTGTAATGGCTTTACCTAGCCAAATATTTAGCACATCGACACTTGGCGCCATCACTTGGCTTGCTAATGCATCGCGTAAATAGCGTTCCATTGGTCCCATTTTGTTATAGGCCTTGCCACCGCCAATACGCATGCCAATTTGTGCAAGGGTAATCGCGTTTTCGCTCGCGAGAATTCGGGCAGCTAATAATTTAGCCAATGCATCTGCATCACCTTCTGTGGCTGCACGAGCCGCATCACGCGTAGCACATACAGCAGCGTTTGTGTTTGCATAGATTTTAGCTAAGTGAATTTGCACGGTTTCGATTTCTGCTAATGATGTGCCAGATGTGTATTTACGGTGTGCTGAATGTTTAATTGCCTCAGTAAGCACGGCTTTACATACGCCACTATAAACAGCTGCCAAGCCACAAATAAAGGCGGGTGCAATGCCACCAAATACTTGTTCTGCGCCTGTGCCAACTTCACCAATACGCCAGCTACGATCTAATGGCATATCGGTCATTCGCATAAAGCAAGAGACATTGCTACGCATACCTAAGCCATTCCAGCTATCGGCTTCAAAAGTTAAGCCTTGAGTACCAAGTGGAAGCACCCAGTTATCAATAGTTTCACCATTTTCGGAAGGCAAAAGCGCTAAATAATAAGAAGCATAATTGCCCGATGTCACCATGGATTTTAAGCCATTGAATACTGCATGTTTAGCATTAAATTGTGCGGTTGCATCGGTAATATAGAAGTGAGTACCTGTGCCTAATTCACTATAGGCGAGTGCGGCAAAGGTTTGATTTTGAACAATATCAGAAAAGATTTTTTGTTTGAGTTGATCGCTGCCGAATAGATTTAAACAATTCACTGCAACGTTACTCATCATATAACAGAGACCAGCAGAGGCTGAACTTTCAGCTAACGCCATGCAGACTTCAGCATGTTCTTTTAGGGTTAATCCCATTCCGCCGTATTCTTTCGGAATTAAAAGTGAAAACCAACTGGCTTTACCTAACTCCTTAAATGCCTGAACAGGAAATTCTTTTTTTTGATCGAGTTCGTCGGCGTAAGGCTCAATAAACTGTTCCGCTAACTTTCTCACCTGAGTATAGATTTGCGACATAATATATCCTTATTGTGTGTTGAGAAAAACTTTCTACGAGGCGGATATTATTATGCTCAGTTTCTTTTTTCTAGTATTTAATTCAAAATAATTTCAGTAATGTGACGTGGATCAAGAAAAAATTTGGCAAGCATTTTCCCATGTGACTTTTTTAATCAATTCTGCGGGCTCATTTCTTAAGGCGCAAAGAGCTTTAAAACTTTCCACAATACGCTCTGGTCGATTAGGTTGCCCTTGAAAACCAAATACAGGCATATCAGGACTGTCTGTTTCCAACACTAAGGAATCAAGTGGTAGTTTTGCAATCGCTTGACGAGTTTTATTGGCGCGTTCATAAGTGATGGTGCCGCCAACTCCGATTTGATAGCCTAAATCAACAAAGCGTTTTGCTTGATCGTAGCTGCCTGAAAAACCGTGTACCACGCCAAGTTTAGATAATGGAATACGTTTTAAAAAAGTAAAAATTTGATCATGGGTTTTTCGACTGTGAATATTGACGGGTAAATTAAATTGCTTTGCCAAATAAAGTTGGCTTTCAAAAAAATGACATTGTTTTGCCCAAAGTTCATCGGTGAGCAAATTGGGAATCGCACGTTCCAAACCAATTTCTGCCACTGCTGTGCAATTTGCATCACGATTTTTTAAGGCTTGTTCTAACAGCATCAAATCATTTTCGGCGTGTTCTTGAATATAAAGAGGATGGAGCCCAAGCCCATAGCACAGATTATTAGGAAAAAGTGCGGTCATATTTTGGATTGTTTTAAAATCAGCTTCTTTCACCGCCACAATCAGTATTTTTTGCACATCGGCTTGCTTAGCATTATCAACAAGCTGTGACAAAGGCTCTCCAGTAAATTGTTGGAGATAATCGAGATGCGTGTGAGTGTCGAAGAAAGGCATGTGCATTTTCCTTTAGGTCGATAAAAAATGGCGGAATTTATCCGCCATTCACAATTATTCTACTGAAACTGATGTAATCACTACATCTTCAGTTGGAACATCTTGATGAAAGCCTTTGTTGCCGGTTTTCACTTTTTTGATTTTATCAACAACATCCATCCCTTCTACTACTTCGCCAAATACTGCATAGCCCCATTCTTGAACGACTTCGTGACCAAACATTTCTTTTGAACGATAATTTAAGAAATCATTATCTGCCACGTTAATGAAAAATTGTGCTGTCGCTGAATGTGGATCTGAAGTGCGAGCCATTGCAATGGTTCCACGTTTGTTACTTAAACGATTGTTCGCTTCATTTTGGATTGGTGCTTTAGTTGCTTTTTCGCGCATACCGCTTTCCATACCGCCGCCTTGAATCATAAAGCCATCAATAACACGGTGAAAAATTGTGTTATTATAAAAACCGTCTTTGCAGTAATTTAAGAAGTTTTCTGCTGTAACTGGAGCTTTATCAAAATCCAATTTAATTTTAATGTCGCCAAAGTTTGTGTGTAACGTAACCATTTTGTTTTCCTTCTGAAAAATTAAGGGTCGTATTATTCCACAATCGAGGTAAAAGTGCTATAAAAGTGCGGTTTGTTTTTATTTCATTTTACGAGCTTAAAAATGCTAAAAATTTTCAATACCTTAACGAGAGAAAAAGAAATCTTTAAACCTATCCATGAAAATAAAGTGGGAATGTATGTTTGTGGCGTCACTGTTTATGATTTGTGTCATATCGGTCATGGACGCACTTTTGTGTGTTTTGATGTGATTGCCCGTTATTTACGTTCTTTGGGGTACGATTTAACTTATGTGCGTAATATTACGGACGTAGATGATAAAATTATTAAACGTGCGTTAGAAAACAAAGAAACCTGCGATCAACTTGTGGATCGTATGGTGCAGGAAATGTATAAAGATTTTGATGCACTTAATGTATTACGTCCTGATTTTGAGCCTCGTGCGACCCATCATATTCCAGAAATTATTGAAATTGTGGAAAAATTAATTAAACGCGGACATGCTTATGTTGCGGATAATGGCGATGTGATGTTTGATGTAGAAAGCTTCAAAGAATATGGCAAATTATCTCGTCAAGATCTTGAGCAATTACAAGCTGGTGCACGTATTGAAATCAATGAAATCAAGAAAAATCCAATGGATTTTGTGCTTTGGAAAATGTCGAAAGAAAACGAACCAAGTTGGTCTTCTCCTTGGGGCGCAGGTCGTCCAGGTTGGCACATTGAATGTTCCGCAATGAACTGCAAACAGCTTGGCGAGCATTTTGATATTCACGGTGGTGGCTCTGATTTAATGTTCCCTCACCACGAAAATGAAATTGCACAATCTTGCTGTGCGCATGGCGGCCAATATGTGAATTATTGGATCCATTCAGGCATGATTATGGTGGATAAAGAAAAAATGTCGAAATCTCTCGGCAATTTCTTCACAATTCGTGATGTATTAAATCACTATAATGCAGAGACAGTACGTTATTTCTTATTAACGGCACATTATCGTAGCCAGCTCAATTATAGCGAAGAAAACTTGAATTTAGCGCAAGGTGCGTTGGAACGTTTATACACGGCTTTACGCGGAACGGATCAAAGTGCGGTTGTTTTTGGCGGAGAAAATTTTGTGGCAACTTTCCGTGAAGCAATGGATGATGATTTTAATACGCCAAATGCACTTTCTGTTTTATTCGAAATGGTGCGTGAAATTAACAAGTTAAAAACAGAAGATGCTGAGAAAGCCAATGGGCTTGCCGCTCGTTTACGTGAATTGGGTGCGATTTTAGGCTTACTTCAACAAGATCCAGAAAAATTCTTACAAGCCGGTTCTGACGATGATGAAGTGGCAAAAATTGAAGCACTCATCAAACAACGCAATGAAGCCCGCGCTGCTAAAGATTGGTCTGCCGCAGATGCAGCGCGTAATGAGCTTACCGCTATGGGCATCGTATTAGAAGATGGGCCGAATGGGACAACTTGGCGTAAGCAATAAATTCAAACATTAAATCACTTCCATTAAAAAGACTAAGTTCGGTATTCAATCGAACTTAGTCTTTTTATTCTTTCATCATTCTTAATTTTCGCTAAATTTTAGAAGTTAGTTTATCAGTAAAGCCTGCTTTTTATACCTACAAGAAAAAAAACGCTATCTAGTAAGTAGCGGTAAATTGTAGGCAAAATAAAAAGGGGTTTATAATAACCCCTTTCTTTTCAATTCATCATAATTTTTCTTTTGTTTTCTATATTCCCTCAAAGCTGCTCTATATTGCGCCCGCCTTACTTTCGGGGGCGGTTGATTAAAATAACCATATGCAAAAGATGCAACCGCAACAATCAAAAACAGAATACCCCAAAATGTAGGTTGATAAAGAATACTCATTATCAACACTAAAAAGCAGGGCATTAATAACCATACTAGTATATTTTAACCCCTTAATAAATTATAGACGGCTCAACAAATAGATCTAATTTTACGCCTTTTAGATTAAATCTTTCACGATATAGGCGGATTGCTTCCTTTTTTGAATATCCGCTAAATTTTACGCTATGATAGTGATAATCCATGCCGTTTACTGTTCTATTTTCAAAAATTAGCATTAATTCTTCTAATTTTTCTTTATAACTTTTATTTTCAAAATAACATTCGTACATTTCATCATTTCTTAATATAGGATTTCAATGTTTGTTCCACTTCATAAATCCAATCTAACTCATGCTGAGTGAAACCCGCTTGAATACGTGCATCGGTATTAATGACACCTTTAAAAATCACAATACGGTATTTGTGTAAAAGCTCTGTAAAGCATTTCATCGCATCCAAACCACGTTTTTTAGAAAGTGCGTGATACCAATGATTGCCGATATACACATGGCCAATTTCATCGCGCAAAATAATATCCAAAATGTTCACTGCGGCAAAATCTTTACGTTGTGCGATTTTCTCTTGCAGAACAGGGGTTACATCGAGGCCCCGTGCTTCTAATACACGAGGAACTAACGCCATTCGTTCCCAAATATCGTGCGCGGTGGCTTGTGCCATTTCCCATAATCCAGCATGGGCTTCAAAATCACCATATTGATAACCCAATGTTTTCAAATGTTCATTGACTAAGGAAAAGTGCGTGCTTTCTTCACGAGCGACACGCAGCCAATCTTTCACAAAAGCCAAACCATTGCCAAGTTCTTCTTGTGCATTCCTCCCGAATCGCCAAGCCGCATCTAAGCCTAAATTAATCGCATTAAACTCAATATGTGCGATAGCGTGCAATGTGGCAGCATAGCCTTCTTCTGTGGCAAAAGAACGTTTTGGTACATCTTTCGGTGCAACTAAGAGTGGTTTTTCAGGAAAAGCGGCAATATTATCTTGCGGTACGACTTCGGGAAAATCTTCTAATTTAATCAACTGAATTTGTGGCAGAAGATTATCGTAGAGATCATTAACTAAACTGCATTTTTCTTGTGGATTTGCTGTTTTCAGCGCGGTTTCAACTTGTTGCCAAAATTGTGTAATAAGTGCGGTCATTTTTTCTCTCTTATTAGTTAAAACGGATCAAGCCTTCTTGTTGTGTTGTTGCGATTAATTGACCATCTTGCGAGAAAATTTGTCCGCGTGCTAAGCCACGACCGCCAAAGGCATTATTGCTTTCAATTGCGTGCAAATGCCAGTGATTTAAATCAAACGGACGATGGAACCAAATACTATGATCAATGGTTGCTACTTTCATTCCTTTTTGCAAAAAGCCTTTTTCATGCGGATGAAGTGCGGTCAAAATACAGTGAAAATCGGAAAAATAAGCCAATAAACATTGCTGAATTTTTATATCAAGCGGCGTTTCACCATTAGTTTTAAACCAAGAATATTGCTCGGCTGGCAATTTTGTCCCGTTAAATGGGTTATTCAAATATTTGGTACGTACCTCAAATGGACGCTCTGCCGCAAATTTTTCATTGAGTGGTTCTGGCAAGGTTTGAGCTACTTTTTGTAGCATCACATTTTCATCTGTAAAGTTTTCAGGCGCACCAACATTTGGCATCGTATTTTGATGTTCAAAACCTTTTTCAGGCACTTGGAAAGAAGCTGTTACATGACAGATAGCATTTTTATGTTGAATGGCTTTTACGCGTAATGCAGAAAAGTTACGCCCTTCACGCAAGGTTTCCACATCGTAAATAATCGGATATTGGCTATCTCCCAGAGCAAGGAAATAGGCATGACAAGAATGTAAAATGCGATCTTCTGGCGCCACCTGCATTGCCGCTGATAATGCTTGAGCCACAACTTGCCCACCAAATACTTGGCGAAAACCTAAATCTTGGCTTTCACCACGAAAGATTAAATCATCAATTTTTTCAAGTTTAAGAAGATGAATAAGGTTATTGAGAATATCTGACATATTGCTTTCCTTGAAGAGACGATAAAAGTGCGGTTATTTTAGCGGAGATTTTTTGGGAATGCCAAAGTGGGAAACAAAAAGCACGCATTAAAAAACGCGTGCTATTGCTAGAGAGTTAAATCAAAGGTGTTTAACTCTTCTCTTCACTTCTTCCTGTTTTCCTGCATTAAATGGGCGGGCATCAGGGCTGCCTAGATAGCCACATACGCGGCGAGTGACAGATACTTTTGTGCTATCGTGATTGCCACATTTTGGGCAAACAAAGCCTTTGCTGGTACATTCAAACTCGCCAGTGAAACCACATTCATAACATTCGTCAATCGGTGTGTTTGTGCCGTAGTAAGGCACGCGATCGTAGCTATAATCCCACACATCTTCCAATGCTTTTAAGTTGTGTTGAATATTTGGATATTCGCCGTAGCAAATAAAACCGCCACTAGCGAGTGGGGGATATGCCATTTCAAAATCCAGTTTGTCGTAAGGATTCACTTTCTTTTCTACATCTAAGTGGTAACTATTTGTGTAGTAGCCTTTATCCGTGACGCCTTCAATCACGCCAAATTTTTTGGTATCTAGACGGCAGAAGCGGTCACATAAGTTTTCGCTTGGCGTGGAGTAAAGGCTGAAGGCATAGCCTGTTTCTTTTTGCCAGCGTTTAACTGCCTCGCTAAGGTGGCGAACAATCGAAATGCCTTTTTCGCGTAATTGTTCATCATCAAAAATATGCCCTTTGTTATATAGCGCATTAATGGTTTCGTGAATACCGATATAGCCAAGTGAAATAGAGGCACGCCCATTTTTGAAAATTTGTGCCACATTTTCATCCGCTTTTAACCGCACTCCGCAAGCTCCTTCCATATAAAGAATGGGGGCAACGCGAGCTTTGGTATTCTCAAGGCGCGCAATACGCGTCATTAATGCTTTTTTCGCAATAGCCAAACGTTCATCTAAAGTGCGGTAGAAATCTTCTTCGTTTTTAGACTCCAACGCGATACGCGGTAAATTTAAACTTACCACACCAAGATTATTGCGCCCGTCGTGAATTTCGTGGCCTTTTTCTTCGTATGCACCTAAAAAGCTACGGCATCCCATTGGGGCTTTAAAAGAGCCCGTGACTTTGACAACCTGATCGTAATTGAGAATATCTGGATACATACGTTTTGATGCACATTCCAATGCGAGTTGTTTGATATCGTAATTCGGATCGCCTTGAGTTTGGTTCAAGCCTTTTTTAATAGTGAAAACCAGTTTTGGAAATACAGGAGTTTTATGATTTTTTCCAAGTCCACGAATCCGATTTTTCAAAATAGCTTGCTGAATTAAACGGGATTGCCAGCTTGTACCTAAACCAAAACCAAAGGTCACAAATGGTGTTTGTCCATTCGAAGTATGCAGTGTATTAACTTCATATTCTAAGGATTGGAAGGCATCGAAACATTCTTTTTCAATCAATGCTTTTGCGTAACCTTCAACATCAGGCACGTTCCATTCTTGGGCATGTTTGAGGTGTTTTTCGTAACTGATTTGCACATAAGGGGAAAGCACTTCATCAATACGGTTAATGGTTGTGCCACCGTAAATATGGCTGGCGACTTGGGCGATAATTTGTGCTGTCACTGCCGTTGCGGTGCAGATAGATTTAGGGGGTTCGATTTCCGCATTACCCATTTTGAAACCACGAGAAAGCATGCCTTCTAAATCTACTAACATACAGTTAAACATCGGGAAGAATGGAGAGTAGTCTAAATCGTGATAATGAATTTCACCTTTTTCGTGAGCTTCTACTACATCGCGTGGAAGAATATGGTGCTTGGCATAATGTTTTGCCACAATCCCAGCAAGCAAATCTCGTTGTGTTGGAATCACTTTCGCGTCTTTATTGGCGTTTTCATTAAGTAATTCTACGTTGCTTTGTTCAATCAAACCTTCAATTTCTTTTGTTAGCTGACTACGTTTTTCGCGAGCTAAATCACGATCATGACGATATTCGATATACGCACGAGCAACCTCGGGATAACGACTTGCCATCAATTTATCTTCAACGATTTTTTGAATCTGATTAATATCAGTTTCGCTTTGATGATGGGTGAAAATTTCATTTCCTACTTCTTGCCCAATTTGCTGGCAATAAAATTCATCGGAAATATTGACCGCACTTGCGGCTTTTTTAATGGCATTGATGATACGTTGAATCTCAAATTCCGCACGAGAACCATCGCGCTTGATGACCCCAAAGTTACTCATGATATAGCTCCAATATATAGTGTTTTTGAAATGCGGAGTGCACTATATATAGATCTAAAAAGATAATCAACACACAATATGTAGTGTTTTTAGGCCTTTTATCGTAAGAGGATTTTGTTAGAGATTGATTTTATTAGAAAAATATCAAATTAAGTTGTTGAGAACTTTTCTCAAATATTTTTTGATTTTGTGAGCGAGATCAAAGTTTTGATTTTTAGAACCGAGGGGAGAGTGAACAATAAAATTAATCATATAATTTTTATTGATGGGTATAAAAACGGCCGAAAAATCGACCGCTCTTTAGACAAAATATAAATTAAGCTGCCACCATTACCATCGCTGGGCGAATGACTCGACCATTTAAGGTGTAGCCTTTTTGCAATACGACGCTAATTTGATTGGTTTCAAAGCCTTCCGCGGGTTGCATTGAAATGGCTTGATGTAAATCAGGATTAAATGCTTCGCCGACAACCCCGACAGCTTCCACGCCAAAACGACCAACGGTTGAAACTAATTCTTTTAAGGTCAGTTCAACACCGTCAAATAAGGCTTTTACGCTTTCATCTTCTTTATTTGCTGGAGTGGCAAGTGCACGTTCTAGGTTATCGATAGTATTCAAAATGTCTTTTGAGAATTTTTCCAATGCGAATTTATGTGCTTTTTCTACGTCTTGTTCAGTACGACGACGAAGATTTTCAATTTCAGCACGAGAGCGAAGTAAAATATCCTGTTCTTTGTTTGCCGCTTCTTCTATTTGAGTTTTTAGCTGTTCTTCAAGCTCTTGCACTCGCGCAATAGCTTCTTCTAAAGGATCAAGTTCTTGAGAAGGCTCTGTTTGTTGTGTTTCTTCCACAACAGAGTCTTCTTGCTTTTCTACTTCTGGTGTTTCAATTTTTTGTTCTTGTTCTGACATTTTTTTCTCCGTAAATACAAAGTTCGCCATAGTCGTTAGCTATAGTCTAACAAAAAACTATATAATGACGAAAATGTTAAATTCAAGTGCGGTTTATTTTATGAATAATTTATATCGTTCCTTTAAAACCATTGGGCTTGTAGGAAAACCTAGAAATGACATTAACCTACAAATGCACAAAAATTTGTTTCACTGGTTAACGGAACGTGGCTATCAAGTAATGATGGAAAAAGATGTTGCTGAAAAACTGGGGCTTCCTGCAGAAAATCTTGCAACACTTGATGAAATTGGTTGCCAAGCTCAGTTGGTTATCGTGATTGGTGGGGATGGCAATATGTTGGGGCGTGCTCGCGTATTAGCAAAATATGATATTCCATTGATTGGTATTAACCGTGGTAATTTGGGATTTTTAACAGATATTGACCCTAAAAATGCCTATGCTCAACTTGAAGCTTGTTTAGAACGTGGAGAATTCTTTGTGGAAGAACGTTTTTTATTGGAAGCAAAAATTGAGCGTGCAGGTGAAATTGTATCGACAGGTAATGCAGTGAATGAGGCGGTTATCCACCCTGCGAAAATTGCGCATATGATCGATTTTCATGTATATATCAATGATAAGTTTGCATTTTCACAACGTTCTGATGGATTAATTGTTTCTACTCCAACAGGTTCTACGGCTTATTCTCTTTCCGCTGGTGGCCCGATTTTGACACCGAATCTTAATGCAATTGCGCTAGTGCCAATGTTTCCACATACATTAACTTCTCGTCCTCTTGTTATTGATGGCGATAGCAAAATATCGATTCGTTTTGCTGAGCATAATACATCTCAATTGGAAGTGGGCTGTGATAGTCAAATAGCCTTACCTTTTACGCCTGATGACATGGTGCATATTCAAAAAAGCGAGCATAAACTCAGATTGCTTCATCTAAAAAATTATAGTTATTACAATGTATTAAGTACCAAATTAGGTTGGCTGAAATCATTTTAATTTTTATAAAAAAGCATAGTATAAACGCATTATTAAAATACTGTAAAAAAAACCTTTACTGTAAATTAAATCAGTTGTAATATGATCGATATACAGTTAAAGGATTTTGCTATGCTTACTCAACTTACTATCAATAATTTTGCGATTGTTCGCCAGCTTGATATCGAATTGGCGAAAGGAATGTCTGTTATTACTGGGGAAACTGGGGCTGGTAAATCTATCGCCATTGATGCTTTAGGTTTATGTTTCGGACAAAGGGTAGAAACCTCAATGGTACGCGAAGGGCAAGAACGTGCAGAAATTTGTGCAACTTTCCAACTAGAATCACAGAATCCTGCTTATCAATGGTTGAATGATCAAGAATTACAAGATCCCGATAATCCAACTGAATGTATTTTGCGTCGTGTGATTAATGCAGACGGACGTTCTAAAGCTTTTATTAATAGCACTCCAGTATCCGCTTCTCAATTAAAAGAAATTGGTCAATATCTTGTTCATATTAATGGGCAGCACGCTTCTCAATTATTGCTAAAAAATGACTATCAGCTTCAGTTAGTTGATAATTTTGCCGCTCATCCTGAATTACTTGTGAAAATGCGTGAAGATTATCAGGCATGGAAAAATCTTCAAAATCAAGTTAAAACCTTTCAACAAAAAGTGGCAGAAAATGAAGCGCGTAAACAACTTTTACAGTATCAAGTGGATGAATTAGATGAGTTTAACCTTCAACCAAATGAATATTTGGAATTAGAAGATGAACAGCGTCGTTTATCTAGCAGTGAACAGTTAACTCAACTTTCTCAATCAGTCCTGCAAATTTTAAGTGAAAATGATACGGTAAATATCGATAGTTTGCTTTATCGTGCGACACAATATATTGATGAATTAGCTGAACTTGATCCGCAATATGCTGAAGTGCAAAGTATGTTGAATGATGCGTTGATTCAAGTGCAAGAAGCAACCAGTGAAGTGCGAAATTTATCAAGTAATATCGAGCAAGATCCTCAACTTTTACAAGAAATTGAACAGAGAATTACTCAGGCTTTACAGCTTGCTCGTAAACATCAAGTTAAACCTGAAGATCTTGTGGAACATCACAAAAAATTAAAAGCAGAATTAACCGCACTTTTAGATTTTTCTGAAAGTGAAGGGATGTTGATTGAGCAAGAAAAACTCGCATTTGAACAAATGCAAGCAACGGCTAAAGCATTAACAGCAAGTCGTCAGCAATCTGCAGCTCGCTTAGCGCAGAATGTCACGCAGTCGATAAAACAACTTGCAATGGAAAATGCAGAATTTTATGTAGAGTTGAATACGGATTTAGATAAAGTAGGATCAAACGGTGCGGATAATGTGATTTTTACTTTGCGTAGTAATTTAGGTCAACAACCTCAAGCGTTAGCTAAAATTGCCTCTGGTGGTGAGCTTTCTCGTATTTCTTTAGCGATTCAAGTTTTAACTTCTGATCAATCGGCTATTCCAACGTTAATTTTCGATGAAGTGGACGTAGGCATTAGCGGAAAAACAGCAAGTGTTGTCGGAAAACTTTTACGTCAATTAAGTGAACGTTGCCAAGTATTATGCGTAACCCACTTGCCACAGGTTGCTTGTCATGGCCATCATCAGTTCAATGTAGAAAAATTTACTGTGGATAATAAAACTGAAACACAAATGACTGCACTTTCACAAGCTGAACGTGTACCGGCCTTGGCAAGACTCTTGGGCGGAAGTGAAATTACAGAATTAGCCTTAGCCAATGCACAGGAAATGCTAGATTTAGTTCATTAAAATGAGATTTAATTGCTATTTTATGAACTAAATAGCTTATCCCAAAATGCTTGAATAAATGACCGCTCTTTGACAAATTCAGTTTCATCTACAACAGAGGATTTACCTATCAAATTTAAATGGTGAATAGCATTGCGTAAATCAACATAACATTGTTTTAATGTGTCGCAGTCTGTTTGGCTAATAATTTGAGCCTCTGCCATATCATCGAAAATACGTACGTTGTCTGACCATTTTGTTAGTTGTGGGTTTTGCGGAGCATTGGCAAGCATTAAATATTGAGCGATAAATTCAATATCAGTGATACCGCCGCGATCTGTTTTAAGATTAAATTCACCATTTTTTGAATGGGACAAATGCGTGAACATTTTTTCTCGCATTTCCACAACATCTCGTTTTAATTGTTCAATATCTCGTGATGCAGAAAGTACTTGTTGGCGGATATGCTCAAATTTAGCTTTAAGAGATGATTCACCAAATACAGGGCGAGCACGCACAAGAGCTTGTTTTTCCCATGTCCAAGCTTCATTCAATTGATAATGGGCAAATGCAGAAAGAGAGCAGCCAATTAAGCCAGTATCGCCAGACGGGCGTAGACGCATATCTGCCTCATAAAGTACGCCAGCGGAAGTATTTATGCTGAAAATACTCACAATCTTTTGTGCCAAACGCAGGTAAAATTGATTGCTATCAATCACTTTTTTGCCACCTGTTGTTTGACTTTCTACGGCATCGTACAAAAATACCAGGTCTAAATCGGATTTATAACCGAGTTCAATACCACCCAGTTTTCCATAACCAATAACTAAAAATCCTTTTTCATCATTTTGTAAATGTTCAGGTATGCCAAATCTAGAGGAAACTTGTTTCCAAGCTAGATTCACAACGACTTCAATAATCGCTTCAGCAAGATAGGTTAAATGACCGCTTACCTTCATTACTGGTAATGCCCCTAAAATATCTGCTGCGGCCACTTTTAATAGGGTTACTTGTTTAAATTGACGTAAAGCATCAATAAGCTGTTCTTCATCATCAGGTGGTAAACGAAGTAAATATTGGTGTAACTCTGCAGGATATTGGGTAAATGGCAATGGATAGCGTAGCGCTTCTGTATTAAGTAATTCATCTAATAAGATAGGGTGGCGAGCCAGTTGTTCTGAAATAAGTTGAGACTGTGCACAAAGTTCAATAACTTGCTGAAGGGCACGAGGATTTTCCAACAATAATTCTAAATAAGTCGTGCGACTCGAAATTTTTTCAATAATGTTCAGAATTCGGGGGAGTAAAGTGCGGTAATTTTCTTGTTCAAAAATGAGTGCAAGCACTATTGGCATTAAATGGCTCAAAACATCACGCCCACGCGAACCAATCACTCTGTGATTTAGGCTGTCCTTGAATTGACAAAGCTTTTCTAAAACTTCATCAATATTATTTTCTGATACACCACTCTCTAATAATATTTGTTCAATATCCTCAAAATCTGATTCTAAAAAATCTTGCCATTGGCTATCAGTTTGTGAAGGCTCATCTTGTTCATCACCGATTAATTGAGTAAATACTGCTCGCACTTTTTCTTGTTTTTGTTGCAAGGTGAGGTAAAAATCGTCCCAATTTTCTATTGGATAATGTTTTTCAATGGTTTGATTATTTTCATTTAAACAGGTGAATGTTTTACATGCCTCGACTAAACGAATTTGATCTATTTCATCGGTTGGTAGTGTTTGAGTTTGTTGATCATTAATTGCTTGTAGAATGTTTTCTACACGACGTAAAAAAATATAACTTTCACGTAAATCGTGGAATTGTTGTTCGGTAATTAATCCTAGTTTGGTAATTTCAGGCAAGATCTTTAAGAGTGAATGTTGTTGCAGATTGATTTCTCGCCCTCCTCGAATGAGTTGAAAAACTTGCACGATAAATTCGACTTCACGAATCCCCCCTGCACCCAATTTAATATTATCTTTCAAACCACGACGACGTACTTCTCGCTCAATTTTGCCTTTCATCTCTCGTAAAGATTGAATCACACTAAAGTCAATGTAACGGCGATAGACAAAAGGGCGTAACATTTTTTGTAATTTTGAAACGTTGGGATTCTTTGTTTGTGCACCCAATATTCGCCCTTTGATCATCGCATAGCGTTCCCAATCTCGACCTTGATCTTGATAATATTGTTCCATTGCCGCAAAGCTGAGAACAAGCGCACCGCTGTCACCAAATGGGCGCAAGCGCATATCGGTTCGATACACAAAACCATCAGATGTAAATTCATCTAAGGCAGAAATAAGGCGTTGTCCTAAACGCGTAAAAAATTTTCCATTATCCACAGAACGTCGAGCATTCGTATTCTCAATGGACGTTTCCCCTTGTGATGGATAAGTGAAAATTAAATCAATATCCGAGGAAAAATTTAGTTCAAAGCCACCTAGTTTCCCCATTCCTAGGATATAAAGCTGTTGCGGATTACCTTGTTCATCCATTGGTGTGCCCATCTCCGCACAGGCTTGATGATAAAGCCAATCGCGAGCAGCGATAATTAAACTTTCTGCAAGTTGTGAAAGATGAACAAAAATTTCTTCTACAGTGGCAAGATTCAAACTTTGACAAAAACTTAATTTTGCCATTTCAATGTTACGGAATTGGCGTAATGTTTGATAGAGTGCGGTTTCGTCATGTACATTGGTTAACTCTCTATTCAAACGTTCAATATAGGTAGAGCAATCTGCAAAACACGGCGATTTTTCCAACCATAGTTTCCCTAAGTGCGGGTATTTTTGCAAGACTTTTTCCACAAAGTCAGACATTGCCATAGCATAGCCTAATTGGTAAATAGGCAGTTCAGGATGGTTTAAATTTTTTTGAATGGCGTCGTGAATTTTTTCTGGGGATAGCTCTGGAAAAGATTGGCACAGAATTGTGCCAAGAGATTGTAATTTTTGTTCAATGAGGGCAGAAAGTGCGGTCATTTTTTCTAACCTTTTTGATAGGAATCTAAGTGACGTAATACGGTTTCTTTCGCTTGTTTAGGTTGTAAACTATCCAGCCATTGTATTGGCGTTTTCCAACCGCGTAGCCAAGTGAGTTGGCGTTTTGCAAGTTGTCGAGTTGCGCAAATACCACGGAAAATCATTTCCTCGTGATCGTAATCACCTTGCAAATATTCCCACATTTGACGATAGCCCACGCAGCGAATCGACGGTAGATTAATATTTAAATCACCACGCGCATAAAGTTTCTCCACTTCTGATTGAAAGTCCAGTTCAATCATTTTATGAAAGCGTTGTTCAATGCGGTTATGCAAAATATGACGATCTTGCGGCGCAATTGCAAATTGCACAAAATCATAAGGCAAGCCTTCGCCTTTTTCTTCCGTCAGCTCTGTGAGTGATTTTCCTGTGATGTAAAAAACCTCTAAAGCACGATTGATTCGTTGAGAATCACTCGGATTAATTCGGGCGGCAGAAATAGGATCGATTTTGGCGAGTTCTGTATGTAATGCTGTCCAACCTTGTTGAGCCGCTTTTTGTTCAAGCTCGGCGCGAATATTTTCATCAGCAGAAGGTAATGGCGAAAGTCCTTCAATTAAGGCTTTGTAATACAACATCGTGCCGCCCACTAGTAACGGAATTTTACCTTGTGCAGTAATATCAGCCATTTCTCGTAGTGCATCATCGCGAAAATTCATTGCGGAATAGCTTTCTGACGGATCTAAAATATCGATCAATCGATGAGGCGCAAGGTCAAGTTCTTCTTTTGATGGTTTCGCTGTGCCAATATCCATTCCCTTATAAATGAGTGCTGAATCCACACTAATCACTTCGACTGGAAGCGAGCTTCGTAGTTGAATGGCTAAATCTGTTTTACCGGAGGCTGTTGGGCCCATTAAAAAAATTGCGGTTGGTTTCATGAAGAATCTAAATTTCGTTTAATAAAGGCTGCCAGTTAACAGGTTTTAGCAACTGGGTAAATGCCGTGCGATTTGTTTGCGTCAGTAAACGTTCCGTCTCGCTCAATAAATTGAGTGCATCCGCTAAAGCGTCAAAGGTTTTACATTCTAATTGTGAGCAAAGTGCGGTTAAAAATGGTGATGAATTTTCCTCTCTAGTCAGCATTGCCATCACGCATTTTTGTAGATTTTGTGTGCGTAATACACTTGGCACTTTATTTAAGGTTAAGCGTAATTGTGCTTGATTTTCGATAAATTCAAAGCCAATTTTTTTGAAGTCATCTGAATATTGTTGCCATGCTTGAAATTGTGATTCAGTTAAGCGAAACACGATTGGAATCAATAAAGGCTGTTGTTCAATGTATGTTTGTTGTAAAGCCAATTGCCATTGCAAGCGTTGTAATTTTTCCAATGAAAGCAAAAAGAAATCTTGATTTTGTTGTAATAAGAGCGCGCGATTTTCAATAAGTGAAAGGGCGCGTAGATGTGATGAGCACTCAGTTATTTCAGTTGAGATGATTTTAACTGTATCTGAAATATTTTGTTGTGCTGTATTCGATATATCCTTTTGCTCTGTAGGCGGTAATGTGCGTAATAATTCACCATATAAACGTTGCTCAGTTTTACTCGGTGCATCAGAACGGTAATCTCGATAACCTGTACTTACATGATTTGGCAACACTGGTGTATTAGAAAAGTGCGGTTGATTTTGCTGTGATTTTTCGTGATGTTGTGGCGCAAAGATATTTTGCCCCGCAGCTGCACGATTAGGACGAATGCTGTAATTCGGTTGGGGTTCATGCACCGTATTTTCTTCGTGATTTCCTACTGCACTTTGGTCTGTGTGCCAATTAAGTTGTTCTTGATTGTTTAGCGCATGGCTGATGCCTTCGTAAATAAAATCATGAATGAGGCGTTGTTGGTGAAAGCGCACTTCATGTTTGGTTGGATGAACGTTGACATCCACATCGTGTGGGTTTAAGTCAATAAACAACACAAACGCAGGATAAGCATCGGTTGGTAAATATTGTGCATAGGCTTGTCGAATAGCATGGCTGATCACTTTATCTCGAACCATTCGACCATTAATATAGCAATAACTTAAATCATTTTGAGTTCGGCTAAAATTTGGTGTGGCTACCCAGCCCGATAAGTGTAAATCATCGTGTTTCCAATCAATTCGTAAGGCATTTTTGATAAAATCATCTCCACAAATAGCAGCAACACGTTTTAGTTGCTGATTGAGCGCTTCAGCAGGACGATATTGACGGATAATTTTCCCATTATGCGTTAATGTAAATGCCGTGTTGAATTTTGTTAAAGCAATGCGGCGAATGACTTCATCAATATGAGCAAATTCTGTTTTATCTGTGCGCAAAAATTTTCGGCGGGCTGGCGTGTTGAAAAAAAGATTGGCAACTTCAACTGTTGTGCCGACAGGATGTGATGCGGGTTTGATCGTTGTTTTCATATCACGACCTTGTGCATAAACTTGCCAAGCCTCAGTTTGTGCTTCGGTGCGAGAGGTGAGCGTTAAGCGTGATACCGAGCTGATACTTGCCAAAGCTTCACCACGAAAACCTAAACTTAAAATTGCCTCGAGATCGTCAAGATCGGCTATTTTACTCGTAGCATGTCGTGCCAAAGCAAGACTTAATTCTTCTTTTGGAATACCACAGCCGTTGTCACGAATTCGGATTAAATTTGCCCCACCATTTTCGATATCGATTTGGATTTTATTTGCACCTGCATCAAGGCTATTTTCCACTAATTCTTTCACTACAGACGCAGGGCGTTCTACCACTTCACCAGCAGCAATTTGGTTCGCAAGTTGTGGGGAAAGAATTTTAATTGGCATTTATTTTTCTCTTAATTTAATTTTTTGTCCGCTTAGGGCTTTACCATCTTTTAATTTTGGATTCAGCTTTAAAATTTGATTGACTGAAATATTGTATTCTCGCGATACCGCATAGATTGTCTGATCTTTTTGAATGACATGGTAAAGCGGAATCTCTTTTTTCTCATCCGATTTTTTAGTGGATGAGGTTTCCTCTTTTTTTGTTTTATTTGAGGATTTATTTTTATCCGTTTTATTTTCTGATTTTTCTACTTTTACAGTATTGGTTTTTTCAGTCGTTTTTTCACTCTTTTTCACCGCACTTTCTTTATTTTTTGATGAATTTATTTTTTCATCTTGTGCTTTTTGAGTTTTTCCATTATCTGGAATTTTGATGGTTTCACCAATCCAAAGCGTTTCGCGCTTTAATTTGTTTAACGACACAATGTCTGCCACTTTGACATCATATTTATTCGCAAGGTTGCCTAAACTTTCACCCTTTTTCACAATATGACGAATACCACTGTCTTTTATGTTATTTTCATTTGTATTTTGTTCGGAAATGCGGTTATTTTTTTCTGAATTTTTTGTGTCATTTTGTTTGCTATTCAGAACAATGTCATCTCTTATGAAAGATTTAGGTTTTCCGCCGCGGAATGCAACCAACCCCTCATAAATCATATAAGCAATGCGGCGACGATAGGCTTGAGAGTTAAGTTTTTTTTCTTCTTCTGAATTGGAAAGAAATCCCGTTTCTACCAACACAGAAGGAATATCTGGCGAACGTAGAACACCTAGACTTGCATGTTGTGGCGTACTGCGACTTAATGTTGTTACTTTAGCAAAATGGCGCAAAATATGTTCGCCTAGCGCATAGCCAGTACGTTGGCTATGTCCGAATTGCAGATCAAGTACAGTCTGGTCAAGATATTTGTCATTATTGTGTGAAAGTACTTTTCCTGCGCCACCGAGTAATTCGGAGCGTTTTTCATCGTCTTCTAACCATTGACCCATTTCATCATTGGCTCGACGGTTTGACAACACCCAGACTGATGCACCGCGACGTTCAGGTGATTCAGATGAGTCCGCATGAATGGAAATGAGATAATTCGCTTTAAATTTACGTGCGATTTCTGAACGCTCAGGCACGGAAATATAGTAATCGCCGCTGCGCGTTAATACGCCACGAAAATTTGGATCTTTATCAAGTAAGGCTTTTAACTCTTTTGCAATCGAAAGAGTGACATTTTTTTCATAAATTCCCAAGTTTCGGCTGATTGCACCAGGGTCTTTTCCTCCATGACCTGGGTCAATCGCAATCGTAATTGGGGCTGCAAAAAGAGAGATGCTAAACGTTGAGAAAAAAAGAAAAAATAAAATTTTAGTTTTCATAAATAAATTAATTAGAAAATTCGCTTATAATATTTTCACCTAAGTTTGTTTGTGCGATTAATTCAATATTTCGTGCATCATCATAATAATCAATATTCACTAAAATATCTGCTTCCGGCAATATGCCTTGTCCTTTTTCAGACCATTCAATTAAGCAGATGCTATCCGTATTAAAATAATCTCTAATGCCCATAAATTCGAGCTCTTCAGGATCTGCTAAACGATATAAATCAAAATGATAAATCATTTTGCCTGCAATATTGTATTCTTCAACTAGCGTATAAGTTGGGCTTTTTACATTACCCTGATGACCGATACCTTGCAGCATTCCGCGTGTCATCGTTGTTTTTCCTGCCCCAAGATCACCGTTAAGATAAACCATAATTGCTTTTCCAGTATGCAATTTTAAAAGAATTTCCGCGAGTTTTTTGCCGAAGCGAAGCATAGAAAATTCATCAGGGATATATTGAGTTAAGCTTTCCATAACGGGTCATTAATGAAGAAAAATGTGGGCAGATTCTACCGCACTTTTGAGGTTCATAAAAGTGCAGTGAAATTTCTAGGGATTTAATTTTACCATTTCATGGTCATCAAATTGCTTGACCAAATCTACTAGTGGTTGAGTGTTAGGTAAGACCAGATCCGATGAGATTTCAAATAACGGCACAATGACAAACTCACGGTTATGCATATCATAATGGGGAATCGTTAAGCGCTCGTTTTGAATGATTTCATTGCCGTAGAGTAAAATATCCAAATCTAATGTACGCTCACCCCAGCGACGTAAACGAACTCGACCTTGTTCATTTTCAATGCGTTGCAATTCATCTAATAGTGCTAGCGGGCTAAGCTCGGTTTCAATTTTTGCAACTGCATTCACATAATCGGGTTGATCTTGTGGGCCGAGCGGTTTGCTTTTATACAAAGAGCTCGTCGTTACCAAATGCGTGTTTGGTAACTGACTTATCGCTTTAAGCGCAGCATGTAATTGTTCTACTGGTGTATTCAAATTGCTACCAAGGGCAATATATGCAGTAATCATCTCTTCCCTTATTCTGCTGAACGCGTTGTTTTACGACGGCGTGGACGGTAGTATTTTTTCTTTGGTTTGGGATGTAAGCGTTGTTGCTCGTGTACTAACTGTTCGCGTTGTTCACCATTGCTCAATTGATATTCGTGCCACCATTTAGCTAATTCAATCGTTTCGCCACCTTCAATTTCTGCACGCATAGCCAGTAAATCAAAGCCTGCACGGAATTTTGGATGTTCCATGGTACGCATTGGTGCTGAGCCTGTACGTTTTAATAATTGCAGCTGTAAGAACCAAATATCACGAATAACTGCAGTGTGACGACGTGGTGCAGCCAAAGCGCGACAGAATAAATCTAAAACCTCATTACCCGCTAAAGCATAAGCATCATGATTATTTAAACCGCCTTCATTTTTCAAAATTTCCACTTTTTCGCGTAATGGATACCAGAAAAATGCTGCAAATAAAAATGCAGGATTAATACGAAGTTTATCCGCAACACGTTCATCCGTAGAAGTAAGCGAGGTGACGATCATGCGTTCTGCAAAGCTATCTTCTTTCTCTGTAAAATATGCGCTTAATGCAGGGAAAAGTTGTTCAAATAAACCATATTGGCGTAATAATCGATAGGTTTTTACCCCTTGTCCCGCCTGCAATAATTTTAAACTTTCGTCAAATAAGCGGGCTGGCGGAATATTTTTTAATAAAGGCGCAAGTTCACGAATTGGCTGTTCGCTCGGTTTTTCAAGGAACATATCAAGTTTTGCCATGAAACGAATTGAGCGTAGCATGCGCACAGGATCTTCTTGATAACGCGTAACTGGATCTCCAATTAAGCGTAGCTTTCCTGCTTTGAGATCATGAATACCATCAAAATAATCACGTAAGGTATTGTCTTGCGGATTGTAATATAGCGCATTGACCGTAAAGTCTCGGCGTTCTGCATCTTGTTCAATAGTACCGTAAACATTATCGCGCAGTAACATGCCTTCATTGCTCTGTTTCGCTTGATTTTCATTGCGAGCATCACTGTGATTGGCACGGAAAGTGGCGACTTCAATAATATCTCGACCAAACATAATATGTGCTAATCGGAAACGGCGACCCACTAAACGGCATTGGCGTTGAAAAATGTTTTGGATTTGCTCAGGACGGGCGTTTGTTGCCACATCAAAATCTTTTGGTTTTTTACCGAGCAATAAATCACGGATACATCCACCGACGATATAAGCCTCGAAACCTTGACGTTGTAGTTTTTCCACTACGGTGAGTGCATTACGGCTAAAATCACGCGGTGAAATATCAAATTGAGCCGCTTTAATCACATTTTTATCGTAGCGGTGTGTTTGTTCTGATTTTTTTGCTCGCGCTTTTGGCATTTGACTATTAGAACGCTCAACTCGTTTAGAATGAGCACTTGTTTTGGCAACCTCTTTTAATTTTTTTGTCTTCTTGCCAAACAAATTTTTAATATAAGTAAGAATAATTTACTCCGTTTTTTAGTTGGAAATAAATGACTTAGCTCTTTTCTTGTTGGAAAAGGTAAGGGAAAATTTTCCGCATTTTTAAATGCAAAAAAGTGCGGCTAATTTTAACCGCACTTTTGTATTTTTCAATAGAATGAATTAACCAGCGACTTGTTTTTCGCGGATTTCAGCTAACGTTTTGCAGTCAATGCAAAGATCTGCTGTTGGGCGTGCTTCTAAACGGCGAATGCCAATTTCTTCACCACAACAATCGCAGTAACCGAAATCATCGGTATCAAGTTTTTTCAAGGTTGCTTCAATTTTTTTCATTAGTTTACGTTCGCGATCGCGATTACGTAATTCTAGACTGAATTCCTCTTCCTGAGTCGCTCGGTCTGCGGGATCGGGGAAATTGGTCACTTCATCCTGCATATGTGCAACGGTGCGAGAAGCTTCTTCCACGATTTGCTCGTGCCAAGCACTAAGAATTTTTCTGAAATGAAGAATTTGATCTTCACTCATATATTCTTCATCTTTTTTCATTTGATAAGGCTTTACGCCTGCTAAATCTAGCAAGCTCAACGATGCTTTTGACATCTCTCACTCCTAATACATACAGAATTTAAGCGTGAACTTCACGACTTCCTGTCTTGTTATTTTAGTTTGTTCCTGATAGCACTTTTAGGAACCCAATTTTTGAGGGCGCTATAAATATCAGAAGTTGTTTGTTTTAGCAAGTAAATTTTCCTGAAACATTTATTTTTGCGATATAGATCGCAGAAACGTCAGTAACCTTTTGCACACAGAGATAAGTCTATTTTAGGCTTAGAACGATAAGCCTAAAATTGCGATAAAAATGAAATTAAACTTAATAACTTTAGTTATCTTGTTGATTGTTGCGGATTTAACGTTGTTATTTCTACCGCAGTCATTGCTATTGCCTTGGCAAGTTGCTCTCGTTATTGAGCTTGCTTTGATTTTTCTTTTTATTTTTTTGCGTAGAAATTTCTTAGTTTTTCTTGCTTTTTTTGTTGTATCTCTAGGTTATACACACCATTCGACGATTAGCTTGTTACAACAGGCTCAAAGCGTTACCGCTCAAAAACAAGTGGTGACTTTTGAGATCCAAGAAATTTTGCACCAGCAGGATTATCAAACGCTTATCGCTACAGCAACATTGGTGGATAACTTACGAGAGCAACGAATTTTTTTAAATTGGAAAGCAAAAGAGGTGCCTCAATTATCGGAAATTTGGCAAGCTGAAATTTCCTTACGCCCCCTTTCTGCGCGATTAAATTTTGGTGGATTTGATCGGCAACAATGGTATTTTTCAAAGGGGATTACGGCTGTCGGAACCGTAAAAAGTGCGGTGAAAATTGCTGATGTTTCATCATTGCGTGCAGCAAAATTGCAACAAGTAAAGAGGCAAACGGAAGGATTATCTCTACAAGGTTTATTGATCGCGTTAGCTTTTGGCGAGCGGGCTTGGTTAGATAAAACCACTTGGTCAATTTACCAACAAACCAATACCGCACATCTTATTGCCATTTCTGGCTTACATATTGGGTTGGCTATGGGAATTGGATTTTACTTGGCGCGTGTTGTGCAAGTATTTTTACCCACCCGTTTTATTCATCCTTATTTTCCTTTAGTTTTTGGTGTTTTATTTGCTTTAATTTATGCGTATTTGGCTGGTTTTAGCGTGCCAACTTTTCGTGCCATTTCAGCACTTGTTTTCGTTTTCTTCGTTCAAATAATGAGGCGATATTATTCACCCCTTCAGCTTTTTATGCTGGTTGTCGGATTCTTGCTTTTCTGCGATCCATTAATGCCGCTTTCGGTCAGTTTTTGGCTTTCTTGTGGAGCTGTTGGTTGTTTGATCGTCTGGTATCGTTATGTGCCTTTTTCTCTTTTTCAATGGAAAAATCGCCCCTTTTCACCAAAAGTGCGGTGGATTTTGAGTTTATTTTATTTGCAATTTGGGTTATTGCTCTTTTTTACGCCTTTGCAACTTTTTCTATTTAATGGCTTATCGCTGAGTGGATTTTTAGCCAATCTTATTGCCGTACCACTTTATAGCTTCTTCCTTGTTCCCTTGATTTTATTTGCTGTTTTTACCAACGGCGCAGTTTTTGCTTGGCAACTTGCAAATAAGCTAGCCGAAGGGATTACTTGGTTAATTTCTGTTTTTCAAGGAAATTGGTTTAATGTTTCATTTAATTTAGCGCTGATTTTAACCGCGCTTTGTGCGGGAATTTTTATGTTAATTATTTGGAGTATTTACCGAGAACCTGAAGTTTCATCATCAACCAGGCAAGTAAAACGAGCAAGATTTTTTACATTAAATCTCAGTAAACCTTTGCTAAAAAATGAACGAATCAACGTTTTGCGATGTTATTTCGGCATTATGTCGCTTTGTTTTATGATTTTGTTGTTTAAACAATTGAGCAAGCCGAATTGGCAATTAGATACGTTGGATGTTGGGCAGGGATTAGCAACGCTGATTGTTAAAAATGGTAAAGGGATTCTCTATGATACAGGACCTGCATGGCAAGGGGGGAATATGGCTGAATTAGAAATTTTGCCTTATTTGCAAAGAGAAGGAGTTACTTTGGAAAAATTGATTTTGAGCCACGATGATAACGATCATGCAGGTGGTGCTTCGACAATTTTAAAGGCGTATCCCAATGTAGAATTTATTACCCCTTCACGAAAAAACTATGGGGAAAATCACCGCACTTTTTGTACTGCTGGACTTCATTGGGATTGGCAAGGGCTACATTTTCAAATACTTTCACCATATTCTATTGTGGATCGAGCAGATAATCCCCATTCTTGTGTAATTTTAGTTGATGATGGAAAGCATAGCGTTTTGCTAACAGGCGATGCTGAAGTAAAAAATGAGCAAATTTTTGCCCGCACTTTAGGAAAAATTGATGTGTTACAAGTGGGGCATCATGGGAGTAAAACATCGACAAGTGAATACTTGCTTTCTCAGGTTAGACCAGATGTAGCGATTATTTCTAGTGGGCGTTGGAATCCGTGGAAATTCCCCCATTATTCGGTTATAGAAAGGCTTCAACGCTATAAAAGTGCGGTAGAAAATACCGCAATTTCAGGGCAAGTGCGGGTAAATTTTTTTAAAGACCGATTAGAAATCCAACAAGCACGCACAGAATTTTCCCCTTGGTATGCGCGTGTAATTGGATTATCGAGCGAATAAAAGGTACAATGCGCGCAATTTTTACCATTAGATAGCGATTATGCAAGAGCAAAAATTACAAGAAAATGATTTTTCAACCTTACAAACTTTTAAGCGTTTGTGGCCAACAATTAAACCTTTTAAAGCGGGGCTTGTTGTTTCGGGTATTGCATTAGTTTTGAATGCGTTGGCTGACTCTGGTTTGATTTACTTGTTAAAACCTTTGTTGGACGATGGTTTTGGCAAGGCAAACCATTCATTTTTGAAAATTATGGCTTTTGTTGTCGTTGGAATGATTATTTTACGCGGTGTGACCAACTTTATTTCTAATTATTGTTTGGCATGGGTATCAGGCAAAGTTGTCATGACAATGCGTCGCCGCTTGTTTAAACATTTAATGTTTATGCCAGTGAGTTTCTTTGACAGAAATTCAACAGGTAAATTACTTTCTCGTATCACTTATGATTCTGAGATGATTGCAAGTTCTTCTTCGGGATCCTTGATTACTATTGTGCGAGAAGGGGCATATATTATTTCGCTATTGGCCGTAATGTTTTACACAAGCTGGGAATTAACGCTTGTTTTATTTGTGATCGGGCCAATTATTGCGGTGTTGATCACTATCGTGTCAAAAATTTTCCGTAAATTGAGTAAGAATTTACAAGATTCAATGGGGGAATTAACCTCTGCAACGGAACAAATGCTAAAAGGGCATAAAGTGGTGCTTTCTTTTGGTGGGCAATTAGTGGAAGAGGAACGTTTCGATATCGTGAGTAACGATATGCGTCGTAAAGGCATGAAAATGGTCACCGCAGATTCCATTTCCGACCCTGTTGTGCAGATCATTGCTTCTCTTGCTTTGGCGGCAGTATTGTTTTTAGCGACGACTCCGTTGATTGCGGAAGATAACCTAAGTGCGGGTTCTTTTACGGTGGTTTTTTCATCTATGTTGGCGATGATGCGTCCATTAAAATCTTTAACGAACGTAAACTCTCAATTCCAACGCGGAATGGCAGCATGTCAAACTTTATTTGCCATTTTAGATTTAGAACCAGAAAAAGATAATGGCACTTATCAAGCAGAACCCGCGAAAGGCGAATTAGAATTTAAGAATGTGAGTTTTGCATATCCAGGAAAAGAGGAACTTGCATTAAATAATATTTCTTTTAGCGTGCCTGCAGGAAAAACCGTAGCTCTAGTGGGGCGTTCTGGATCGGGTAAATCAACCATTGCTAATTTAGTGACGCGTTTTTACGATATTGAGCAAGGTGAAATTTTACTGGATGGCGTAAATATCCAAGATTATCGTTTATCTAATTTACGTGAAAACTGCGCTGTGGTTTCTCAACAAGTACATTTATTTAGCGATACCATTGCGAATAATATTGCTTATGCAGCACAAGATAAATATTCTCGCGAAGAAATTATCGCTGCAGCAAAAGCGGCTTATGCTTTAGAGTTTATTGAAAAATTACCACAAGGTTTTGATACGGTAATTGGTGAAAACGGTGCGAGCCTATCCGGTGGCCAACGTCAACGTTTAGCGATTGCTCGAGCTTTATTGCGTAATTCTCCAGTATTAATTTTAGATGAAGCCACATCTGCACTAGATACAGAGTCAGAACGAGCAATTCAATCTGCATTAGATGAATTGAAGAAAGATCGTACTGTTATCGTAATTGCTCATCGTTTATCAACCATTGAAAATGCGGATGAAATTCTTGTGATTGATCATGGTGAAATTTGTGAGCGTGGCAGCCATAAAACATTGCTTGAACAAAATGGCGCCTATAAACAATTACACAGTATGCAGTTTAGTGGCTAATTTATTGATTATCGAAAACGCGAGTTGAAAAACTCGCGTTATTTTATCCGCACTTATTAGAAAGGATTTTCTATGCCCTTCTGGTATTCCAACTCCAAACTTATTTGGCTCTTATCGCCTTTTTCTTTATTGTTTTGGTTGATTAGCCAAATTCGTCGCGCCTTATTCTCTTTGGGGCTCAAGCCTTCTTATCGCGCACCGAAACCAGTGATAATTGTGGGAAATTTGTCTGTTGGTGGAAATGGCAAAACGCCCGTGGTTGTTTGGCTTGTGGAAGAATTAAAAAAACGAGGTTTACGCGTAGGTGTGATTTCTCGTGGTTATGGAAGCAAATCTAAAACTTATCCGTTATTCGTTACTGAAAATACAAGTCCGATTGAAGGTGGAGATGAGCCTGTATTGATCGCTAAACGCACCAATGCGCCAGTTGTGATTTCCCCGAATCGCCAGCAAGCGATTGAATTACTCTTAAGCCAAGCAGAGTGCGATATTATTATTTCTGACGATGGTTTACAGCATTATCAATTACAGCGTGATTTAGAAATTGTCGTAATGGATGCTGAGCGCGCGTTGGGAAATGGTTTTGTATTGCCTGCAGGTCCATTGCGTGAATTACCTAGCCGATTAAAATCCGTAGATTTTGTGATCACTAATGGTAGAAAAAATCAGTATTCAGATGCGGTTATGCGTCTCGTGCCTCATTTTGCGATTAATTTAACAACCAATGAAAAACGTCAATTAAATGAATTTCAATCAGGTGTTGCCATCGCAGGGATTGGCAATCCACAGCGTTTTTTCACTATGTTAGAAAGGTTAGGGATTCAGTTACAGCAAACTCAAGCATTTCAAGATCATCAACATTTTGAAGCATCTCAATTAGAAAAACTTGCTGAAAATCAACCGCTCTTTATGACGGAAAAAGATGCCGTAAAATGCCAATCTTTTGCCAAAGATAATTGGTGGTATGTCCCTGTCGATGCGGAGATTATTGAGGCTGAAAAACAAAGTGAAAATTTACCGCTCTTTTGGGCCAAAATAGACAAACTTGTGGAGCAATACAGAAATGTTTGAAAAGATTAATCCTCAGTTGCTTGAAGTGATCGCTTGCCCTCGTTGTTTAGCACGATTGCAATATGATCAGGAAAATCAACGATTAATTTGTTGTTATGAACAGATTGCTTATCCTATTAAAAATGGTGTGCCAGTGTTGCTTGCCGATAAAGCTGAAATATTAAAGAATAAGGAATAAATTATGTCATTTACCGTGATTATCCCCGCTCGTTTTGCATCAAGTCGTTTACCTGGAAAACCTCTTGCTGATATTGCAGGTAAGCCAATGATTCAACATGTATTTGAGAAAGCGTTGCAGTCTGGGGCGAGTCGAGTGATTATTGCCACTGATAATGAAAATGTTGCTGATGTTGCCAAAAGTTTTGGCGCAGAAGTGTGTATGACTTCGGTTAATCATAATTCTGGTACAGAACGTTTAGCGGAAGTTGTAGAAAAATTAGCGATTCCTGACAATGAAATCATTGTCAATATTCAAGGCGATGAGCCTTTGATTCCCCCCGTTATTGTGCGACAAGTGGCAGATAATTTAGCAAAATTTAACGTGAACATGGCAAGCCTTGCGGTAAAAATTCATGATGCTGAGGAATTATTCAATCCAAATGCAGTGAAAGTGTTAACAGATAAAGAGGGCTATGTACTGTATTTTTCCCGTTCGGTTATTCCTTACGATCGTGATCAGTTTATGAATTTACAGGATGTTCAGAAAGTACAGCTTGCGGACGCTTACTTACGTCATATTGGCATTTACGCATATCGTGCGGGGTTCATAAAGCAATACGTGCAATGGGCACCGACTCAACTTGAAAATCTAGAAAAACTTGAGCAGCTTCGTGTGTTATATAACGGTGAACGCATTCATGTGGAGCTTGCGAAAGAAGTGCCTGCTGTGGGAGTGGATACCGCTGAAGATTTGGAAAAAGTGCGGGCAATTTTAGCGGCGAATTAAAATGTTTGATGCTAAAAAATTCTTAGCGGATGTCTCTCACGAACCTGGTGTTTATCGTATGTATGACGATAAAGATCAGGTTATTTATGTTGGAAAAGCAAAGGATCTAAAAAAACGTCTTTCAAGCTACTTTCGTAAAAATCTGAGCAGTAAAAAAACAGAGGCGTTAGTGGCGTCAATTCATCATATTGACACCACGCTAACTTCATCTGAAACGGAAGCTTTACTGCTAGAGCATAATTTTATCAAGCTTTATCAGCCTCGCTATAACGTATTATTGCGTGATGATAAGTCCTATCCATTTATTTTATTAACCAAAGAACCTCATCCAAGAATCACTTCTTATCGAGGTTCTAAAAAATTTTCAGGTGAATATTTCGGGCCTTATCCTCACGCGGGAGCCGTGCGTGAAACCTTATCGCTTTTGCAAAAACTTTTCCCTGTTCGCCAATGTGAAAATTCCGTTTATTCCAACCGCTCTCGTCCTTGTTTGCAGTATCAAATTGGGCGTTGTTCCGCACCTTGTGTTCAGGGATATGTTTCTGATGAAGAATATAATCAGCAAGTTGAATTAGCGCGCTTATTTTTGCAAGGCAAAGATCAACAGGTGTTAGATTATTTAATCGGTAAAATGGAGCAGGCAAGCAGAAATTTAGATTTTGAACAGGCTGCGCGTTATCGCGATCAAATTCAGACGGTGCGTTCAGTTATAGAAAAACAATTTGTATCCAATGAGCGTTTAGATGACATGGATATTATGTCTATCGCATACCAGCACGGTTTGGCCTGTGTACAAGTGATGTTTATTCGTCAAGGAAAAGTACTAGGCAATCGCAGTTATTTCCCAAAAGTACCGGCCAATACGGATTTATCGGAACTTACCGAAACTTTTGTGGGGCAATTTTATTTACAAGGTCATCAAGGACGAAGCATCCCGAATAGCATTATTGTCGATCGTCAATTAGCTGAAAAATCAGAGCTTGAGCAACTTCTTACGGATCAAGCAGGCAGAAAAGTGACGATTCAAGAAAGTGTAAAAGGCGATAAGAGTAAATACTTACAGCTCGCACAAGTTAATGCTAAAGCGGCTTTAAATGTACAACTTAAACAATCTTCACGAATGTCGGAGCGTTATCAAGCGTTGTGTGAGCTGTTAAATCTTCCTGAAATTAAGCGTATGGAATGTTTCGATATAAGCCACACGATGGGAAATCAAACAGTAGCATCTTGTGTTGTCTTTAATCAAGAAGGCCCACTGAAATCTGATTATCGTCGTTTTAATATTGAAGGCATTACTGGCGGGGATGATTATGCTGCGATGGAACAAGCGCTGCAGAAACGTTATGAGCGTGATTTAGAAGAAGACAAAATTCCCGATATTATTTTTATTGATGGTGGAAAAGGGCAATTAAATCGTGCATTGAATGTGTTCCAACATTTTCAAGTAAAATGGGATAAAAATAGACCGCACTTAATTGGTGTAGCAAAAGGAGTGGATCGTCGAGCAGGGCAGGAAGTACTGATCATCAGCAAACAAGACCAAGAAATTCATTTGCCTGATGATAGTTTGGCATTGCATTTGATTCAGCATATTCGTGATGAAAGCCATAATCACGCAATAAGTGGACACCGTAAAAAACGTCAAAAAGCCTTTACACAAAGTGGTTTAGAAACCATTGAAGGTGTGGGCGCTAAACGTCGTCAGGCTTTACTGAAATATCTTGGTGGTTTACAAGGTGTGAAAAAAGCGACCTTAGATGAAATAGCCTCTGTACCTGGAATTTCCCTTAAACTTGCCGAAACGATTTTTGAAACACTCAAAAACGATTAATCAATTATCTCTTAAATGTAAATAACGATTGCTTTTCATCATAAAGCCATTATGATCCGCACTTTCGGAGTTATTTAACTCTATTATAGGAAAAATTATGTTTGAATGGATTACTGATCCTGAAGCGTGGATATCACTTGCGACACTTGCTGCTTTGGAGATCGTTTTAGGGGTCGATAATATTATTTTTATTAGTATCCTAGTTGGGCGTTTACCTGAAAGCCAACGCCAGTCTGGTCGTATTGTTGGACTTGGTTTAGCAATGCTGACAAGAATTTTACTTTTAATGTCACTTGCTTGGATGATGAAACTTACTGCACCGTTATTTACTGTGTTTAATCAAGAAATTTCTGGGCGTGATTTGATTTTATTAATCGGTGGTTTATTCCTGATTGTAAAAAGTTCAGGCGAAATTAAAGAGGCAATCAATCATCAAGACCATCATGAATCGGAAAGAAAAAATAAAGTGAGTTATCTTGGCGTATTAATTCAAATTGCAGTGCTAGATATTGTATTTTCTTTAGATTCCGTGATTACAGCGGTAGGTATGGCAAGCCACCTTCCTGTGATGATTTTGGCGATTATTATTGCCGTTGGCGTGATGATGTTTGCGGCAAAACCAATCGGCGATTTTGTGGATACACACCCAACGCTGAAAATTCTAGCTTTAGCCTTCTTGGTTTTAGTCGGAATTAGTTTAATTGCAGAAAGTTTAGATATTCACATCCCGAAAGGTTACATTTATTTTGCAATGGGATTCTCTGTTGTAGTCGAAATGATCAATATTCGAATGAGAAAACGGATGATATAGAAGATTAAAAATAATTTAAGGGCTGAGTTCTGTTATTTGAGGAACTTGGCCCTTTTAGTTTATTTAGTTAATCTTTATATAACTAAATCATCTATTCAGTTCCATTTCAACATAAAGCAGACTCTTTTAGTGTGGTATTATTTTAACAAAAGTTTTTATTTAAAAGAGTGCATAATGAAATTACAACAATGGGTTAAACAATATCAACTAGGTTTACTTTTTTAGCAAGGTCAATTTGGTTTAGAAAAGGAAAGTCAACGTATTGACGATAAGGGAAATATTGTGACGACGCCTCATCCACGTGTATTTGGTAATCGTTCTTATCATCCCTATATTCAAACAGATTTTGCCGAAAGCCAGCTTGAGTTGATTACGCCACCAAATGCTAAACTGGAAGATAGCCTACGTTGGCTTTCTGCAATTCATGAGGTGGTGCTGCGTTCTTTACCTGTAAATGAATACATTTTCCCATTTAGTATGCCTGCGGGATTACCACCAGAAAATGAGATTCAAGAGGCGCAGCTTGATAAACAGGAAGATGTGGAATATCGAGAGCATCTGTCTAAACAATATGGCAAATACAGGCAAATGGTAAGTGGAATTCATTACAATTTCCAGTTGTCACCCGAATTTGTGAAAGCTGTATTCCTGTTGCAAGATGAATATGTTCGTCTTAAAGATTTTCAGAATGCTTTATATATGAAATTGGCTAATAATTTTCTACGCTATCAGTGGATCTTAGTTTATTTACTTGCAGCAAGTCCTATAGTGGAAGCAAATTATTTTTCTCGAAATGGCGTACTGAATTTTCCTTTGAAAGAGGGGCAGTTAGTACGTAGTTTACGTTTTAGTCCCTATGGTTACGTTAATTCATCTAATGTTGTGGTGAATCATGATAACCTTGAAAATTATGTAGAAACATTAGAGTTTCAAGTTAAATTTGGTCATTTGATTGCAGAAAAAGAATTTTATTCTAATGTTCGTTTACGAGGTTCGAAAAAAGCTCGTGAATTGCTAGAAAAAGGCGTTCAGTATGCAGAATTTCGTTTGTTTGATTTGAATCCACTTGAGCCATATGGTATCAGTCTAGATGATGCAAAATTTATTCATATTTTCTTATTAGGAATGTTATGGCTTGATGAGACAAGTGGTCAAAAAGAAGTAGAGCTTGGTAAACAAAGATTATATCAAGTATCTCTTGAAGATCCTCGTGAGCAAACAGCATTTAGAGAAGAAGGTGAAGCAATATTAAGCCAAATTATTGATATGTTGAAAATTATCAATGCAGATGAAAGAGCGGTTAAAATTTCGGAAGAAAAATTGGTGCAATTGGCAGAACCAAGTCTAACAGTAAATGGAAAATTGCTCAAAGCGATTGAGCAGGAGGGAAGTTATAAAGCCTTGGGGGTAAAACTTGCGAAGCAATATAAAGCTCAAGCTTTTAAATGTTTTTATGCTTTATCTTCATTTGATAATACGGAACTCTCCACTCAAGCTTTATTATTTGATTTAATTCAAAAAGGTGTTACGACTGAAATTTTAGATGAGAATGATCAATTTCTTGCGCTTAAATTTGGTGAACACCTTGAATATGTTAAAAATGGTAACATGACTAGTCATGATCAATATATCTCTCCATTGATTATGGAAAATAAGGTAGTGACAAAGAAAGTATTATCAAAGGCTGGTTTTAATGTACCAAAAAGCTTGGAATTTACATCGATTGAACAGGCCGTTGCACATTATGCTTTATTTGAAGGACGCGCTGTCGTTATTAAGCCAAAATCCACAAATTATGGTTTAGGTGTCACAATTTTCAAACAGGGTGTGACACATCGAGATAATTTTGTCAAAGCGATTGAAATTGCTTTTCGCGAAGATAAAGAAGTGATGGTTGAAGATTATTTAGTTGGTACAGAATATCGCTTCTTTGTTTTGGGGGATGAAACGCTTGCAGTGTTATTATAGCCAGCCAAAAGTCTGGCTATAAAAACCATACGCTATGCGTATGGAGCCAAATAGCTTAAGCGATGAACAGAAAAAATCCTCGCTATATAATGAACAAAGCTGACAACCAAAATTCAACATATAGGAGGATTATCATGGTAAGTAAAACCAGTGACGATTCAAGTCTATCACACACAAAATGGAACTGTAAGTATCACATTGTATTTATCCCGAAGTATAGAAGAAAAGCAATTTATGGAAAGTTAAGAGCAGATATAGGTCAAATATTGAGGCAGTTATGTGACTATAAAAATGTGGAGATAATAGAAGCGCATGCAATGCCAGACCATATCCATATGCTCTTAAAAATCCCAGCTAAAATATCAGTATCAGGTTTTATGGGCTATCTGAAGGGGAAGTCAGCGCTGATGATTTTTGAAAGACACGCGAACTTAAAATATAGATATGGAAATAGGCATTTCTGGGCGAAAGGATTTTTTGTAAGCACAGTAGGGTTAAATACAAAAGTGGTAGAGGATTATATAAGAAACCAAGAAAAAGAAGATATGGTTCAAGATAATTTATCAACGAAAGAACATGTTGATCCCTTTAAGGGGTAATCAAGGAAATAATTAGATGCGGTTGTCAGTTCTCACAAGCCCCTTAAGTGGCTTGTGAAGTATAGGCTCTTATAGGGGCCTAAAAACCGCACGTTTTACGTGCGGATTGTTATTGTGTGTACCTGCAAATGTTATTGGTGATGGAAAGAATACGGTGCGTGAATTGGTCGAGATAAAAAATGCAGATCCTTTACGGGGAGATGGTTCTCGTTCACCTCTCAAAAAGATCGCTTTAGGTGACATAGAATTATTACAGTTAAAAGAACAAGGATTAATACCTGATAGTGTACCTCAGGCTGGTCAAATTGTGCAGTTACGTGCTAATTCTAATATTAGTACAGGTGATGATTCTATTGATATGACTGATAAAATGCATGAGAGTTATAAACAGATTGCTGTAGGGGTTGCTCGTGCGATGGGGGCTAAAGTTTGCGGGGTCGATTTAATTATTCCTGATTTAACAAAACAAGCTGAACCATCCTTAAATTCCTGCGGAGTGATTGAAACTAATTTTAATCCAATGATGATGATGCATATTTTCCCTTATCAAGGTAAATCAAGAAGATTGACTAAGAATGTCATTAAAATGTTGTTTCCAAATATAGAAATGTAGTATCAACTTAAGTTAAGAGATAAGAAATTATCTGCACCCCAAGAGTTGGATTAAACAAACCAACAATTGAGGTACAGATTTTATTATAGGTATAAACACTACACAATCGAATTTAAATTACAGGTTCTCCAATCTATTCTGAATTGAAAAATGAGTATCAGAGAAGCGGCTAGTTTTTATAATATTCCCTCAGACACATCAGTTAGAACCTAGTTGAAATGCATTGAAAAAATGGCATAAATAGGCTGATTCCTTGTAACCTATTAGGACGACCATCTATGAAATAAATATGCCAAAATACCTTCTTCTAAAACGGAAGAAGACTGCTTATGTTTGATAATTTTACAGCTGGAAGCGAAGATAGCTTATTTAAAGGGGGTGAGAATACTCTGATTTTAGGACGAAATCGAACAACGGAAATTATCCAAACGCCAAAGAATTAAACAAAGCTTGTGGTGTCATTTTACATTCAGCTCAAGGCTGGCAGTATTAAATGGCGATTTATCGTCGAATCTTGGCTGAACATGGCATCATTCAAAAGTAGGTCGAGAAAAGGGAGTTGCTTCTTGGACAATGCCGCGATGGAAAGTTTCTTTGGGCGATTAAAAACAGAATGTTTTTATGGCTTGGAATTTACAGTAGAGAAGAGATAGTTGATGCCGCCAAGGATTATTTGGATTACTATAATCATCGACGTCAACTAAAATTAAAAGGACTGAGTCTAATATAATATCGAAAACAATTCTTTAAATAACAGTCTAACTTTCTTGGGGCAGATCAATTTAGACCGCATTTTTGTTTGATTAAGCTTTTTTCAAAAACTCAGATTTCAACATGATTTTGCCGCAATCGACGTTATGATCGCCATTTACTAAGCGGATGTTTTTGAATTTTTTACCTTTTTTCAATACTTCTGATGAACCTTTTAATTTTAAATCTTTAATCAAAAGTACATCATCGCCATCTACAAGCAAATTCCCATTGCTGTCTTTTACGATGAGTTGATCTTCATCGGATTCTTGAATTTCATTATTATCCCATTCATTACCGCAATCAGGGCAAACAAAATTAATTGAATCGTGGTAAACGTATTCACTTTGACATTTTGGGCAATTAGGCATTTGATCCATTGGGTTTTCCTTCTTGATTACATATAATAGGCGCGCGAGTATAGCAAAAAAGATGTCTTTCTCCAAAGCGTGAAAGTTTTTGATGAATTTTTGAGGAAAATGTATGAAAAAACAAATTCTTGCCTTAGTTTGTGGCGTAATGTTTAGTAGTTCAACTTGGGCGCACAATTTGCAATTAGACCAATCTTTACCATCGGTCAAAGTGAATGAGTATGGTGAAATTGTACTTTCTGGAAAAGATACTGCGTTTCAACCTTGGGGTTCTGCTGGGTTAGCAGGTAAAGTGCGTGTAGTTCATCATTTGGCTGGTAGAACTGCAGCAAAAGAGAAAAATCAGCCAATGATCGATGCGATAAAAGCATCTCATTTTAATCCTGCAAAATACCAAACAACGACCATTATTAATGCAGATGATGCGATTGTTGGTACAGGTATGTTTGTAAAAAATGGTGCACAAAAAGGAAAACAGCAAAATCCACATAGCCAGGTTGTATTAGATGATAAAAGTGCGGTGAAAAATGCTTGGGGATTAAATTCTAAAGATAGCGCAATTATCGTGTTAGATAAAACGGGAAAAGTAAAATTTGTGAAAGAAGGAAAGTTGTCTGATAGCGATATTCAGGCTGTTATTTCACTAGTGAATGGATTGATTAAATAATGTAATACAAAGTAAAAATTCCTAAGCCTTTCGACTTAGGGATTTTTTTAATTCTGATGGCGGAGGAATAGGGATTCGAACCCTAGGAGGGCGTAAACCCTCGCCGGTTTTCAAGACCGGTGCCTTCAACCACTCGACCATTCCTCCGTGATTGATGTCCGTAGTATAATGAATATTTTATTGATGTAAACAGAAATCTCATGATTTAAGTTTAGGTGATGATAATTTATTCATTTTGATGAAATTAATTCTATCAATACCATTGACTTTTTTAACTCTACCCCTTACTTTACAGGAGACTTTTTACTTATTTTACAAGGAGCTTTTATGCAATCACGTCTTATTGTGGATGCTCAGCAGGAATCGCTACTCAGCACACATAAAGTGTTGCGTAACACGTATTTTTTATCGGGATTAACAATGGCATTTTCAGCGGTTGTTGCGTTTATTTCAATGAGTCTAAACTTGCCATATCCAAATATTATTGTGTTATTAGTGGGTTTTTATGGCTTACTTTTCTTAACAAATAAATTAGCTGATCGTCCTGCTGGTATTTTGGCGGCCTTTGCTTTCACAGGATTTATGGGATACACCATCGGGCCAATTTTAAATATGTATGTGGCACGTGGAATGGAAGATTTGATTATGCTTGCATTCGCAGGAACTGCAATTGTGTTCTTCGCATGTTCAGCCTATGTGTTAACTACGAAAAAAGATATGTCATTCTTATCAAGCGCAATGTTCGCATTATTTATTGTGCTATTGCTTGGTATGGTGGCAAGTTTCTTCTTCCAAATTCCTGCATTATCAGTCGCAATTAGTGCATTATTTGTTGTGTTCTCTACAATGACTATTTTGTATGAAACGAGTAATATCATCCATGGTGGTGAAACGAATTACATTCGCGCAACCGTTAATATTTATGTTTCAATCTACAATTTATTCTTGAGTTTATTAAGATTACTTTCTATCTTCTCAAGCGATGAATAATGATTGAATTTTGACATTGTAACCCCACTTTTCAGTGGGGTTATTTTTTGGAATAGGCAATGGAAAAACAAATTTTTGAACATGCAGTCAACGTTGAGGAAGAACAATATCAGCCTAAGCAAGAGTTTCATCATGTAGAAACAAAGCTGGATGAACCCTTGGAAGGGGAATTACTTGATGCTCAACTTGAGCAGGCATTGAAACCAAAATCAGGTTTTGGAAAAACGGTATTAAAATTTACCGCACTTTTATTTGGTGCGGCGACATTTGCGCAATCCATCCAGTGGATTTGGGATAGCTATCAACAACATCAATGGATTTATCTTGCTTTTGCTTTAGTTAGTTTAATTGTCATTTTATTGGGGATTAAAGAGATTATTGGCGAGTGGCAACGTTTAGTTCGTTTAAAAAAACGTGAGCAATTGCAACAACAAAGTCAGCAGATTTGGTTAGAAAGTGCAGTAAAAAATGGCGATGTTTTTTCTGTTCATAACGCAGAAAAAAGTAAAGTTCTTTGCTTAGATATTGCAAAATCTCTACGTTTGGAAAATGATTCTCCAGCGGTAATTCAATGGCAACACCAATTAAATGAAGCTTATTCTGCGCAAGAAATTACTCATTTATTCAGTCGTAATGTTTTGTCTACTTTTGATGCACAAGCTAAAAAATTGATTAGTAAAATGGCTGCTGAATCAGCTGTGATTGTCGCGATTAGTCCACTTGCTGTAGTTGATATGTTTTTTATTGCGTGGAGAAATCTTCGATTAATGAATAGGATTGCTGACATTTATGGGATTGAATTTGGGTATTTTTCACGCATTCGATTGTTAAGAATGGTATTGGTCAATATCGCTTTTGCTGGGGTAACCGAAGTGGCACAAGATATTGGAATGGATTGGCTTTCTCAAGATATAACAGCAAAGCTTTCTGCGCGTATAGCTCAAGGAATCGGTGTGGGATTGATCACTGCTAGATTAGGCGTGAAAGCAATGGAGCTTTGTCGCCCATTAGCATTTCAATTAAATGAAAAACCAAAGCTTTCACATATTCAACAGGAATTACTTAGCTCGGTGAAAGATATTGTTCTCGGTAAAAATAAAATTTACAAAAAGGAGCAAGTCTGATGAAAATTGAGGTTGTTTATCAACATAGCGATTTTATTATTATCAATAAGCCTGAAGGTATTAGTGTTCATAAAGATCAAGAAGAACAAGGCTTAACAGAACTTGTTGCAAAACAACTGAATATACCTCAAGTATGGTTGGTTCATCGCTTGGATAAAGTGACGTCGGGTCTATTAATTTTGGCACTGAATACTGAAAGTGCGGCTGAATTTTCACGACTTTTTTCTGAACATAAAATTCATAAAACGTATCTGGCATTAAGTAACCAAAAGCCTAAAAAGAAACAAGGTTTGATTATCGGGGATATGAAGAAATCCCGAGATGGCGCATGGAAACTTTGCCAAACAAAAGACAATCCCGCAATTACGCGTTTTGAAAGTGTAAGCTGTGAGCCTAATTTACGTTTATTTATTTTAAAACCAAAAACGGGGAAAACTCATCAATTACGCGTTGCGATGAAAAGTTTAGGTAGTCCGATTTTAGGCGATGAACTTTATGGTAAAAATACTGAAAAAATTGACCGCACTTATTTGCATGCTGTCCAATTGGAATTTGATTATTTGAATGATTTTATTTCGGTAACTTGTTTACCCTCTCAAGGTCAATTTTGGATTAAATCCAGTGTGTTTGCACAAATTAAGGCTTATCTGGCAAAGCCGTTTTTATCAAAATAGAAATCTCTGTATAATAAAGACAATTTTACTCTTTAATAGGAACAAAAATGAAATTTATCTCTTTTAATATAAATGGTTTACGTGCTCGACCACATCAACTTGAAGCTATTATTGAAAGATATCAGCCAGATGTAATCGGCTTGCAAGAAATTAAAGTTGCTGACGAGGCTTTTCCTTATGAAATTACAGAAAACTTAGGTTATCACGTATTTCATCACGGTCAGAAAGGTTACTATGGCGTAGCATTATTGACAAAACAAGAGCCTAAAGCGGTTCGTCGTGGTTTTCCAACAGACAATGAAGATGCGCAAAAACGCATTATTATGGCTAATCTCGAAACTGATTTTGGTTTGCTAACTGTAATTAATGGCTATTTCCCTCAAGGGGAAAGTCGTGCGCACGAGACAAAATTTCCAGCTAAAGAGAAATTTTATGCAGATCTTCAACAGTATTTAGAAAAAGAACACGACAAATCGAATCCTATTTTAATTATGGGCGATATGAATATTAGCCCAAGTGATTTAGATATTGGTATCGGAGATGAAAATCGTAAACGTTGGTTACGCACAGGTAAATGTTCTTTCTTACCTGAAGAACGAGCGTGGTATCAACGTTTGTACGATTACGGATTAGAAGATAGTTTCCGTAAACTGAACCCGACAGCAAATGATAAATTCTCGTGGTTTGATTACCGTTCTAAAGGTTTTGATGATAATCGAGGTTTACGAATTGATCATATTTTAGTAAGTCAAAAATTGGCTGAACGCTGTGTCGATGTGGGCATTGCACTAGATATTCGAGCAATGGAAAAACCTTCTGATCACGCACCGATTTGGGCTGAATTTAAATAGGAAAGCGAAATGGATATGGCAAATTGGCAGAATTATCGTTCTACCGTGAACGGTATGCCTGCCGTGTTTACCGCAAATATTGAAGATGTTGAAAAATATCACGGTAAAGAGCTCGATAAAATAGTGCAATTCACTATCGCTTATAAGGCAGATGATAAAAGCGGTTTGCCCTCAGAAGTTGAATACGATAAGTTAATTAATCGTGTATTTAAAATTCTGGCGCAATTAACCGCACTTCCGAATGTATTTTTTGCGGGACATTTTATTTGTAATTCCCAAGCGAAAATGCATTTTTATTGTGAGCATGAAAATCTTGTAGTAGAAACCTTACAACAAATTGATTTTGTTAAAGATATTAATGTACAAAAGGATTTAAGTTGGGATACTTATTTTGACTTTTTGCTTGCTTCTCCATTAGAGATTAAATTAAATGCAACGGAAGAGTTACTTGATTTACTGAAAAATAAAAGTCGTGATTTAAGTGATACCTATCTGGTGGAGCATAGTTTTCATTTTGATGAAGAAGAGAAAATGTTTCCTTTCATGGATGAACTTAGTTTAGGGGATTATTCTTTCACGACATTACAATATTCCGCACAAGCTATTCAGTTTAATGAAGATGATGAACCTTATTTCTTGGTGAAATTAGAGCAAGAAATTTCATTAGATAATGGTGAAATTTTTGAACAAGTAGAACGGTTTGAAAAACTGGCTGGACAATTTGCGGGAGAGTATATTGGCTGGGAATGTGATTCTTTAATGGATGCGAACAAGCAGTTGAATTAGGTGTTTGCACATTCACAAGTCATAAAAAGAGAGATATTTATCTCTCTTTTTTAATGTAATTTAACTTTTCGGCGCATTTTACGCATTAATAAAAATACCCATGGCCATAGTATTCCCGACGCTAAAGCCCCAAAGATTTCTTGCCAGTTAAAAAATGCGGTATGCAGGGAGAATTCGACTAAGAAAATAGCTAATCTGACAATAAACACAAACGCAATCACTAAAAGACTTTGAAACCAAAGCGATAAATTTCTGAGTACCAGATAGTTTTTTGCCACAAAATAAATTGTCATAGAAAGGACTAGGGCATGAATACCCAATGTAGAGCCTAGGATTAAATCCCATACCAGACCTAATAAAAATGCCCATCCAATACTGACTTTATTTGGAATAGCCAGAACCCAGTAAAGTAAAACGAGAACTAACCAAGCAGGCTTAAATGCCTGAAAACCAAGTGGCCAGGGTGCGAGTTCTAGCACTAATGCCACCACAAAGAAACTCAAAATAGTGAGCCATTGTAAAATAAAGCGAGTTTGCATTAATCTTCTTCCCTATGTTCTTGTTGTTCGGACGGTACAGCTTCTTCATTTTGTGGTGCATCAGTTGGAATTTCAGGTTCAACCGTTGATTTATCCTTATTTTCTTGAAGATTATCGTCTGTTAATGGGGCTTTTTTTACCTTGTAATCAGCTTCATTTGCTTGGCTTTCTAAACGTTTTTGCACTAAATTACGCACTTCTTCTGGAGACATCGATTTTACTTTAGACATATCTAAATTGCTCGGCCAAAGCAGCAATACATAGCGTAAGCGTTCAAGGGCGGCGAGAGGTTTAGCTTTAACCGTTGCAAAGTAATTTGAACCATCGCGTGACACGCTTTGTACAACCGCTACTGGATAGCCTTCAAGGAAACGGCCACCAAGACCAGACGTTACAAGTAAGTCGCCTTTTTCGATATCCACAGAACGAGGTACATTATCAAGAGTTAGCTCATCAGTATGCCCAGTTCCACTTGCAATGACGCGAACATCGTTACGTAGAACTTGTACTGGAATAGAATGGGTGACATCAGTTAAGAGTAATACTCGGCTCGTGTTCTCCCCCACAGAAATAATTTGACCAATAACGCCTTTTTCATCAATTACAGGCTGGCCTACATATGCACCGTCTTTTTCCCCTTGGTTAATAACAATTTGTTGACGATAAATATCTGTTTCTGCAGTTAAAATTTCTGCAATCTTTTTGTATTCATCTGTGCGTAAAGGGGAGTTTAACAATAAACGTAAACGCTGATTCTCAACTTTGAGTTGATCTAGTAAAAGTAAATCTGCATTTTTTTCACGTAATTGTTCGCGTAACACTTTATTTTCGATTTGTAATTTACTGGTATCTACTAAATTATCTGATACCCCATCTAATACTGTACGAGGGCTATTGGCAAGATAATAGAGACCACCCACTGCAGTTTCCATGGCACTGCGAGCTTTAGTCATTGAATTAGTTTGACCATCAGCTAAGATTAAAGAAAGGGAAGCTGCTATAGCTAATAATAATCGAATGCCAAGCGGGGGGGCTTTACCGAAAATAGGCTTCATTAAGCGTCCTACGTTGAGATAAAAAGATTAAAAGGAAAAGTGCGGTCATTTTAACCGCACTTTTTATTTTTGTTCTAAATTAAATTTCGTCACTAAAAATGTCGCCACCGTGCATATCGATCATTTCTAATGCCTCACCGCCACCGCGAGCAACACAGGTTAATGGATCTTCTGCGATAATTACTGGAACGCCAGACTCTTTAGAGAGAAGCGTATCAATATTACGCAATAGTGCACCACCACCAGTTAACACCATACCTCGTTCAAAAATATCAGCAGCGTGCTCTGGTTGACATTCTTCGAGTGCAGTTCGAACAGCCGCAACAATACCATTTAATGGCTGTTGGATAGCTTCTAAAACATCACGTGAGGTTAAGGTGAATGAACGAGGTGCCCCTTCAGCAAGGTTATGACCATGCACTTCCATTTCTTTAATTTCATCACCTTCTTGAATATAGGCTGTACCGATTTCTTGTTTGATACGTTCTGCTGTTGGTTCGCCGATAATAGAACCAAAAGTGCGACGAACATAAGAAATAATTGCTTCATCAAAACGGTCACCACCAATACGAACTGAAGAAGAATATACGATACCGTTTAAGGAAATAACAGCGACTTCAGTTGTACCACCACCGATATCAATTACCATAGAACCAACTGCAGTAGAAACAGGTAATTTAGCGCCGATTGCGGCTGCCATTGGTTCTTCAATTAAATATACTTCACGCGCACCAGCACCGATTGCGGATTCTTTGATTGCACGACGTTCCACTTGTGTTGCACCAGCAGGAACACATACCAGTACACGAGGGCTTGGACGCATAAAATTACCGCTGTGAACTTGTTTGATAAAGTATTGCAACATTTTTTCTGTAACAAAGAAGTCTGCGATAACACCATCTTTCATTGGGCGAATGGCAGCGATGCTTTTCGGTGTACGCCCAAGCATTAATTTTGCTTCTTTACCTACTGCCGCAATACTTTTTAATGTGCCAACACGATCTTGGCGAATTGCGACAACAGAAGGTTCATCTAAGACAATACCTTGTCCTTTGACATAAATTAATGTATTGGCTGTACCCAAGTCGATAGAAAGATCGTTTGAGAAAAGTCCACGAATTTTTTTAAATAACATAATTATTCCATTCTAAAATCAGAGTTAATTTTGTTTGGCTGAAAAAGTGAAATTATTTCACAGCCAAGCACGCAAAAAACTTTGCTAAATGTACCAAAAAATGTGTTGAAATTACAGTTGTTTTTCGTGTTTTTTATATTAGTTGCCACTGACCTTTATCTTGCAGCGTCAGTTGTTGCTGATGTAAAGATTTCAACGTTGAACGGTGGCCAACACTGATTAGCGTGGTTTTTGGTAGCTCTTGTTTTAATAGTTGATACATCGCAAATTCTAAACCTTCATCCATACTTGCTGTGGCTTCATCTAAGAAGGCTACGGCAGGTTTGTGTAGAATCAAACGAGCAAATGCCAAACGTTGTTGCTCTCCAAGAGAAAGAATACACGTCCAGTCTTGTTCTTTTTCTAATTGTTCAGCCAAATGTCCCAGTTGCACTTTGTTTAATATTTCTACCGCTTGAGTATGTGAAATATTGTCGGGCTTATTGGGATAAGTTAATGCCGACATCAAATTTCCTTGTGGCACATAGGGTTTTTGCGATAAGAAAAGTTGACTGTTTGTTGGGCTACTTACTTCGCCTTCTGCGTAGCTCCAAAGTCCAGCGATTGTTCGTAAAAGTGTCGTTTTCCCTGCCCCCGATTTTCCTTGAATGAGTAAACTTGTTCCTGGCGGTAGCGTAATGTTGAGATTTTCTATCAGTGTGTGACCTAATGGATTTTTAACACTTAAGTTTTTGAAAATCACATCTGTAGAATGATTGTGGATTTGTATTTGTGATTTATGATTCACCATTTCAATGGCATAGCTGAAACTGGTTAAACGATCGAGCGTCGCTTTATACCCTGCAAAACTATCGTAAGTATTGCGGAAGAATGAAAGATTTGCGTGTAACTGACCGAATACTTGTAAGGTTTGCATTAGATCACCCAGTTTTATTTGCTTTTCAAAGTAACGTCCAACTTGAATTAATAATGGAAAAACAATAGAAACTTGGCTTACAACTAAGTTAAATCCTGAAAATTTTAGTGTTCTAAACACAATGATCCACATATTATGAATGACAGCGTTGAATTGTTGATAAAGCTGATTTTTTTCGACTTTTTCGCCTGCATAAAAAGCAATGCTTTCGGCATATTCTTTTATGCGAATTAAAGAATAACGGTAGTTTGCGTTTAAGCGTTCATTAATAAAATTCAACGATATTAATGGACGACCGAGCCAAAATGCAATGAGGGTAGTGAAAATGACATAGCCAAACACTAAGAACACCATCATATGTGGAATTTCCACGCCAAGTACCATCATTGGACCGGCTAATCCCCATAACAAAATCGTGTAAGAGATTATAGAGGTGACCGCATCAATCACTCCGGTGCTTAAAGAAAGCGTGGTTTTTACATAAGATTGAACATCTTGTTGAATACGTTGATCGGGGTTATCTAGATTTTCTGATAAATACTGTGTTTTGTAATAGGCTCGATGTGCCATCCATTTATCAACAAGCTGTTCGTTAAGCCACTCAATCCAGTTGATGACGAAACGTTGCTCTAAATAATAGCTTACTAATGCTGCTGAAACAGAACTTGCGGCAATGACGCAGAACAAGCCCATTTGTTGCCAAAATACATGTTCATTAAATTCTTGCAATGATGTGTACATATTTTTGTACCACTCAGAATGTACAAGGCTGATACGTACGCTGAGTAATGTCATCGCAACAATAAGTAGAAAGAATAGGATAGGTTTTATGCTACGTTTAGGTGAAAGATAACCGCCTGCAAACATCCAAAATTGTTTTCCCCATTGGGTAAAGCGGACTAAAAGAAAAATGCCAAAATTAAAGACGATTGAGGTAATCGCGAGCGTTTGTAAAATCCAAATAAGAGAAGTAATGGCTTCTTGGCCGTAATCCATAAATATTCCATCCGAGATAAAAGTGCGGTGAAAAATAACCGCACTTTTTTGTAAAAGGGTCAAAAATTTTCGGTATTGTAGAGCCTATGCTCAATTTCGCAAGAAAAAATGTGACGAACGTATCATTTTTTGAGTTTGGTTAAGGTTTTCAAAAAATAACTTGGATATAATCCGAAGGAGTTAAATTTCATTTTTAAGGGGTCAATATGAGTGATATTGCAATCACGATTAGTCTTCTTGCCCTTGTTGCCGTAATCGGTCTATGGATCGGGCATTGGAAGATCCGTGGGGTTGGGCTTGGCATCGGTGGTGTGCTGTTTGGTGGCATCATTGTGGCTCATTTCACCAATCAATATGGCTTGCAACTGGATGCACATACGTTGCATTTTGTGCAAGAATTTGGTTTGATTTTATTTGTTTACACTATTGGTATTCAGGTTGGGCCGGGCTTTTTTTCTTCTTTACGAAAATCTGGTTTAAAGCTAAATGCCTTTGCTATTTTGATTGTTTTACTGGGTTCTGTTGCGGTGGTTCTTGTACATAAAATTACAGATGTTCCGCTTGATATTGCCCTAGGTATTTATTCTGGTGCTGTCACCAATACGCCTGCGTTGGGGGCAGGGCAGCAAATTCTGGCAGAATTAGGGGTGCCTCAAACCACTGTGACTATGGGGATGTCTTATGCGATGGCTTATCCATTCGGAATTTGTGGTATTTTGCTTGCAATGTGGTTAATCCGCTTGTTTTTTAAAGTTAAAGTGGACGATGAAGCCGCTCGTTTTAATGCTGAGAGCAGTCAAGATAAAGAAAGTTTACATAATATTTCTTTAAAAGTGACTAACCAAAATCTAGATGGTCTTACGTTAATTCAAATTCCAGGATTTAGTGATGAAGAAGTCGTATGTTCACGTTTAAAACGCGATGATATGGAAATCGTTCCAAAGGCAAGTACTGAGATTCGTACCAACGATATTTTACAACTAGTTGGGGATGATAATTCGCTTGCCAAAATGCGTTTGATTATCGGGCACGAAGTTGATGCACCAACCGTTGCCTATAGTGGCGAAATTCGTTCCGAGCGAGTTGTAGTGACGAACGAAAAAGTTTTAGGTAAAAAGATCCGCACTTTGGGGATTCATCAAAAATATGGCGTGGTGATTTCACGTTTAAATCGTGCAGGTATTGAGCTAGTTCCAACGGGAAATACCACATTGCAATTTGGCGATGTGCTACATATGGTTGGACGCAGTGATGTACTAAATCAAGCCATTTCAGTCATTGGCAATGCACAACAGAAATTACTTCAAGTGCAAATGTTACCAGTGTTTATCGGTATTGGTTTAGGTGTGCTTGTCGGCTCGATTCCATTTTATATTCCAGGTTTCCCAGTTGCGTTAAAATTAGGGCTTGCTGGTGGACCATTAGTGGTTGCGTTGATCTTAGCGAGAATTGGTACGATTGGTAAACTTTACTGGTTTATGCCACCTAGTGCTAACTTGGCATTGCGTGAAATAGGGATTGTTCTTTTTTTGGCCGTGGTAGGTTTAAAATCAGGCGGAAGTTTCTTTGATACCTTGTTGAATGGCTCAGGTCTTGAATGGATGGGATACGGTATTTTTATCACCTTTATTCCATTAATGATTACCAGTATTTTAGCTCGTTTATATGGCAAACTGAATTACCTTACAATCTGTGGTTTACTTGCCGGTTCAATGACAGATCCTCCAGCTTTAGCATTTGCTAATGAAATTAAAGAAGATAACGGTGCGGCGGCACTTTCTTATGCCACTGTGTATCCATTAGTGATGTTCTTGCGGATAATGTCGCCGCAGTTATTGGCAGTGTTATTGTGGGCGGCATAGCCAAAATAAGTTCAATTTATACAAACAAAAGCGCGGTTAATTTCGCGCTTATTTTTTGTATGGATTTTGCGCGAGAGGGTATTCAATGATAGAATCTCGCACTTTTATTGCGAAGCGAGAACAAAATGGCATTAGTTGAATTTTTGATGGAAACCTTAGATGGGTTAAAGGGAACAGATATTGTACATTTTGATGTGCGTGGAAAATCATCAATTACAGATAATATGATTATTTGCACGGGGACGTCGAGCCGCCAAGTTTCTGCAATGGCGGATAATTTAATTACAGAATGTAAAAAAGCTGGTTTTGAAACTTTTGGTGAAGAAGGTAAAAATACTGCGGATTGGATTGTGGTGGATCTTGGTCAAGCAATCGTACATATCATGCAACGTGACGCGCGTGAAATGTATCAATTAGAGAAACTTTGGGCGTAAATATTGGTAAAGTGCGGTGAAAAATAACCGCACTTTTTAGATAAGGATGACTTGTGAAACTCACGTTAATTGCTGTCGGAACAAAAATGCCTTCTTGGGTTACAACGGGTTTTGAGGAATATCAACGCCGTTTTCCAAAAGATATGCCTTTTGAACTGATTGAAATCCCAGCAGGCAAGCGTGGAAAAAATGCTGATATTAAACGTATTTTAGAACAAGAAGGTAAAGCGATGTTAGCTACCTGTGGAAAAGGTAAAGTCGTGACGTTAGACATTCCAGGTAAACCTTGGACCACACCACAGTTAGCCGAGCAACTAGAAGTGTGGAAAAACGATGGTCGTGATGTATGTTTGTTGATCGGTGGACCTGAGGGGCTTTCGCCTGAATGTAAAGCTGCCGCAGAGCAAAGTTGGTCGCTTTCGCCCTTGACATTACCTCACCCACTTGTTCGTGTTGTGGTTGCTGAAAGTTTGTATCGTGCATGGTCGCTAACTACTAATCATCCTTATCATCGAGAATAGTAAATCCTCATTTTTAGTCAGATGAATTTAAAAAGATTCTTCAATACGCCAACTCATGAACCGTTCCGCGATAAAAAAGCGGAGCGTAACCTTTTTGCACGCCGAACTTTAGTGGCTTTTTTGGGGATTTTGTTACTAACAGGCGCGTTATTCACCAATATTTATCAGCTACAGATTGTTAATTTTGATACTTACCAAACGCGTTCTAATGGTAACCGAATTAAATTATTACCTTTACCTCCAACGCGTGGATTAATCTATGATCGTTACGGGAAATTATTAGCCGAAAATCTTACTTTTTTTGGTTTATACATTGTGCCAGAAAAAACTGAAAATTTAGACCGCACTTTAGATGAATTACGCTACATTGTGGGCTTGACGGATAACGATATTGAAAATTTTAAAAAAGAACGTCGCCGCGGAACGCGTTACACGCCTATTTTATTGAAACCTAATTTAACAGAAGAACAAATCGCACGTTTTGCAGTGAGTGGCTATCAATATCCGAGTTTAGATGTACGTCCTTATTTTAAACGCTATTACTTATATGGCGAGATTATGACGCATATTTTAGGCTATGTGGGAAAAATCAATGATAAAGACGTTGAACGTTTGAAAAAAGATGAAAAATTTGCTAATTATTCTGGTAGTAATGATATGGGCAAATTGGGGATTGAACGTTATTACGAAGATAAGTTACACGGAACCACAGGTTTTGAAGAAGTAGAAATTAACAACCGTGGTAAAGTTATTCGTAAGTTACGTGAACAACCTTCAGTTGCAGGAAAAAGTATTTATCTTACTATTGATTTAGAATTGCAGCGTTACATCACAGATCTTTTGGCTGGGCAAAAAGGTGCGATTGTTGTATTGGATCCGAAAGATAGCGGTGTGCTGGCTATGGTGTCTACGCCAAGTTATGACAATAATTTGTTTGTTGATGGTATTTCCTCCGAAGATTATAAACGTTTATTAAATGATCTTGCTCATCCACTTTATAGTCGTGCGACACAAGGTGCGTATCCGCCCGCTTCAACAGTCAAACCTTTTATTGCAGTAGCCGCACAAACTGAAAATGTGATTACACCAAACACAACGATTTTTGATCCGGGATATTGGGTATTACCTAACTCCACAAAACGTTTTCGTGATTGGAAAAAAACAGGCCACGGAGATACGGATTTGAATAAAGCGATTACTGAATCCTCTGATACTTATTTTTATCAAGTGGCTTATAATATGGGTATTGATCGCCTTTCTAATTGGATGAAGGATTTTGGTTTTGGTATGCCAACGGGGATTGAAATTCAAGAAGAAACGGCTGCCAATATGCCAACTCGAGAATGGAAACAAAAACGCTATAAACGCCCTTGGGTACAAGGCGATACGATTTCGGTTGGGATTGGTCAAGGTTATTGGACGGCAACACCACTACAAGTAGCAAAAGCAACGACGATATTGGTCAATAATGGCAAAGTAAATACGCCGCATTTGATGAAAGCAATTGAGGGGGCAGTTCTAGAGCCTTATGAAGATCCGTTAATTTATCCTGATATTAGTACACCTAAAGTGACGGCTTGGGAGGCAGCGAAACGCGGTATGTACAATGTTGTTAATGCTGCAAATGGAACTGGGCGAAAAGCCTTTGCAGATGCCAATTATCGTGTTGCAGGAAAATCTGGTACTGCTCAAGTGTTTAGTTTAAAAGAAAATGAAAAATACAATGCGGTGGGATTGAAAAAAGAATTACATGATCACGCATGGTTTACCGCATATGCGCCTTATGAAAACCCTAGATTGGTTGTGACAGTGATTTTAGAAAATGCAGGTGGTGGTTCAAGTAATGCCGCACCGTTAGCGCGTAAAGTGATGGATTACTATTTAAATCAGCGTTTACCACAAGTTGAAAAATATAATGTACCTATTCAGCAAAAAAAAGATTTGTCACAAGAGAGCGAACAAATAAATGGAAGATAAAATCCCTTTTTGGTTGCGTGTTTGGCAACGTTTGCATATTGATTTTTGGCTGTTTATCGGACTTCTTGCAATAACGGCTTATGGTATGCTGGTGTTATATAGTGCATCAGGTGCCAGTGAAATGATGTTTAATAACCGAATTATTCAGGTTTTACTTGGATTTATTGTTATGCTGTTAATGGCTCAATTTCCACCAAGATTTTACCAACGCATCGCACCTTATCTTTATTTAATTGGTTTTGTGTTGTTGATCTTAGTAGATGCTATTGGCACGACAAGTAAAGGTGCGCAGCGTTGGCTTGATCTGGGATTTATTCGTTTTCAACCCTCTGAAATTGTAAAGCTTGCGGTGCCATTAATGGTCGCTGTGTATTTAGGTAATCGACCACTTCCACCTAAATTAAGTGAAACATTTATTGCGATTGTAATGATTATGATTCCGACTTTACTTGTAGCTATACAACCTGATTTAGGCACATCAATTTTGGTAAGTGCGTCAGGTTTATTTGTCGTGTTTTTAGCTGGAATGAGTTGGTGGCTTATTTTAGCTGCAGTGATTGGTCTGGCTGGGTTTATTCCGATCATGTGGTTATATCTAATGCATGATTATCAACGTACTCGTGTACTTACATTATTAGATCCAGAAAAAGATCCTCTCGGTGCAGGCTATCATATTTTGCAATCAAAAATTGCGATTGGTTCTGGTGGATTAAACGGAAAAGGCTGGATGCAGGGGACTCAATCACAATTAGAATTTTTGCCCGAACCTCATACAGATTTTATTTTTGCGGTAATGGGTGAAGAGCATGGAATGATTGGTTTCTTGATTTTAATAGCGATTTACTTATTTATTATTGTGCGTGGTTTAATGATTGCTGTAAATGCTCAAACTTCTTTTGGGCGTATTCTTGCTGGCGCAACAACATTAATTTTCTTTGTCTATGTATTTGTTAATATTGGAATGGTGAGCGGTATTTTGCCTGTTGTGGGTGTGCCATTACCTTTATTTAGCTATGGTGGTACATCTTATGTTGCTATTATGGCGAGCTTTGGTTTACTGATGTCTATTCATACGCACAAAAGTCAATTTATGAAAAGGAACTAATTTCATTTTTTTCTTTCTTAAAGAGAGGTTAAATGAAAAGCGTCAATACTTATGAAATTAAAAACTTGGTTAAATTTGACCGCACTTTCGCTGTTTATGGTAAGCATTAATCTTCCAGTGCAAGCGAATACACAAAAAATGTATGGCATTCGAGGTGATAATCTGTCTATTACGACTAAAATGCCAACACCAATTACTTATTCGGTGAAAGGGAAAACCTATACGACTAAAAGTGGAGATGATGCCAAATTTTATATAAAAGAAGGAGTGGCGAGTTACTACCATTCTAAGTTTAATGGTCGCAAGACGGCAAATGGTGATATTTATCGTGCTACACAATTTACTGCAGCACATAAAACATTACCAATGAATTCTTATGCTTTGGTCACAAATCTGAATAATAATCGTAAAGTTATCGTTCGTATTAATGATCGTGGGCCTTTTAGTGATAAACGTTTAATTGATCTTTCGCACGCTGCAGCAAAAGAAATTGGCTTAATTTCCCACGGCACTGGACAGGTAAGGATTGAGGCGTTGCACGTTGCTAAAAATGGAAATTTATCAGGTGCAGCCACAAAAACACTGGCTAAACAAGCAAAAACTCAGGAAGCTGCCGATCGTTTAGTATTAAAATCTAACACGCTTTTTGATAACGCATCTAAGTCAATAAATGATCTAAAAGGAACTGAATTTTATCGTTTGAAAATGCTTGAACTAACCTCTCGTAGCCAAGCAAATAAGTTAATTACGCAACTTGCGTTAGCGAATATTCAGGCTAAAGTAAATCGCTCGGGAAATAAATATGAAATTCATATTGGGCCTTTTGATGACAAAACAAAAATGGCACAAGTGAGAACTAAATTACAAAAAATGGCAAATAATAAGCCATTAATTGTTTATACGTATAAAAATTAATTGTAGGAAGATCTTATGTTGAAAAGAACAACAAAAATCGCATTTTTATCTGGATTTGTGGCACTTAGCACTTTTTCCGTATCTGCTGAAGATATTCAGTTTGCTGTAATGCCTCCACAAATTACGGCTCAAACGTATGTACTGATGGATTATAATTCAGGCGCAATTTTAACCGCACTTAACCCAGATCAACGTCAATATCCTGCATCACTGACTAAAATGATGACAAGTTATGTGGTTGGCGTCGCATTAAAACAAGGCAAAATCCATAATACTGATATGGTGACTATTGGCGAGAGTGCGTGGGGGCGTAATTTCCCTGACTCATCAAAAATGTTTTTAGATTTAAATACACAAGTATCTGTAGCAGATTTGAATCGAGGCGTGATTGTTGTTTCTGGAAATGATGCAACAGTGGCTTTAGCCGAACATATTTCTGGCAATGTACCGAACTTTGTAGAAACAATGAATAAATATGTTCAAAAATTTGGTTTGAAAAACACTAATTTCACTACGCCACATGGTTTGGACGATCCAAATCAATATTCTTCCGCGCATGATATGGCAATTATTGGTGCGCATATTATTCGTGATTTACCTGAAGAATATAAAATTTACTCAGAAAAAGATTTCACATTTAACAAGATTAAACAACCTAACCGTAATGGCTTACTGTGGGATAAAACTATCAATGTTGATGGGATGAAAACGGGTCATACCAGTCAAGCAGGATATAACTTAGTTGCTTCTGCCACGGCACCAAACAATATGCGTTTGATTTCAGTGGTAATGGGGGTTCCAACTTATAAAGGTCGTGAAGTAGAAAGTAAAAAACTTTTACAATGGGGTTTTGCTAATTTTGAAACCTTTAAAACTTTAGAAGCAGGTAAAGTCATTTCAGAGCAACCTGTTTATTATGGTGATAAAGGTAGCGTGAAATTGGGAACGCTACAAGACCGCTTTATCACTATTCCGAAAGGTAAACAAAATGAGCTTAAAGTGCGCTATGAGTTAGAAGGTAAAAACTTACAAGCACCTTTAGCAAAAGGACAAATTGTAGGGAAAGTCGTTTATCAATTAGAAGGCAAGGATATTGCAGCGGTAAACTTACAAGTAATGGATGAAGTTGGCGAAGCCGGTATTTTTGGAAAAGCTTGGGATTGGCTGGTGCTCACTGTAAAAGGCTTGTTTGCATAAAATATCTGAGAAATTACCGCACTTTTTTAATTAAGAGATTACGTACTATGCGGGTAGTTTGCCATCCACGCATAATTTTTATTACTGAGAAATAATATGACAACGGAAAATGATTACGCAAAACTTAAAGAATTAATGGAATTTCCAGCAAAAATGACCTTTAAAGTTGCTGGGATTAATCGAGAAGGGTTAGTACAAGATCTTATACAAGTGGTTCAAAAATATATTAAAGGCGATTATATTCCTAAGGAAAAACGCAGTAGTAAAGGCACTTATAATTCGGTATCAATCGACATTATTGCTGAAAACTTTGAGCAGGTAGAAACACTTTATAAAGAACTGGCTAAAGTTGAAGGCGTGAAAATGGTTATCTAGTATGAATAATTCCCTTATCGTTCATCAGTTAGGGTTGCAAGATTATCAAGACATTTGGCATAAAATGCAGAATTTTACAGATAGTCGAACCGAGGAAACGCAAGACGAAATTTGGTTGGTGCAACATCCTCCTGTATTTACCCAAGGGCAAGCAGGTAAACCAGAGCATCTTTTACAACGTAGTGAAATACCTGTAGTGCAGTCCGATCGTGGTGGGCAAATAACCTATCATGCACCCGGTCAGCAAGTGATGTATGTGCTCATTGATATTAAGCGTCATGAGAATTTAAATGTACGTCAATTAGTTACCGCACTTGAACAAACGGTGGTAAAAACTTTAGCTGAATATGGTATTGAAAGTTATCCAAAACCTGATGCACCAGGCGTGTATGTGGATGGAAAAAAGATTTGTTCGCTTGGACTGCGTATTCGTCGTGGTTGCTCTTTTCACGGATTAGCATTGAATATCAATATGGATCTGAATCCATTTCATTATATTAACCCGTGTGGCTATGCTGGTCTTGAAATGTGTCAATTAGCGGATTTTGTTAATCAAGATGAGGCTAATTGCGATAAGGTTTCACCAAAATTAATTAAACACTTTGCTGAGCTTTTAGGCTATAATGTAACAAATTTGTAATATTTAATGATCAAAAATGCCCGGTTTGGGCATTTTTATTTAGGAACGCTTATGTCAACGCCTTTCAAAATGGAACGCGGTGTAAAATATCGCGATGCGGCAAAAACGTCGATTATTCCAGTAAAAAATATTGATCCAAACCAAGAGCTATTGAAAAAGCCCGAATGGATGAAAATTAAACTTCCAGCAAATTCACTTAAAATTGAAAGCATCAAAAATGGAATGCGTCGTCATGGTTTGCATTCCGTGTGTGAAGAAGCATCTTGTCCAAATTTACACGAATGTTTTAATCATGGAACAGCAACTTTTATGATTTTAGGCGCAATTTGTACTCGCCGTTGTCCGTTCTGTGATGTTGCGCATGGGAAACCATTACCGCCCGATCCTGAAGAGCCACAAAAATTGGCTGAAACTATCCAAGATATGAAACTTAAATATGTAGTGATTACATCGGTGGATCGCGATGATTTGCCTGATCGTGGCGCGGGTCATTTTGCAGAATGTGTAAAAGCTGTGCGCGAGCTTAATCCTAATATTAAGATTGAAATTTTAGTGCCTGATTTCCGTGGTCGCATTACACAGGCATTGGAAAAATTAAAAGATAATCCGCCAGATGTTTTTAACCATAATTTAGAAAACGTACCGCGCCTATATAAAGAGATTCGTCCAGGGGCAGATTACGAATGGTCACTTAAATTATTGCGTGAATTTAAAGAAATGTTCCCAAATATCCCAACCAAATCTGGTTTAATGGTGGGATTAGGAGAAACTAACGAGGAAATTTTGCAAGTAATGCAAGATTTACGAGATAATGGTGTAACGATGCTGACATTAGGACAATATCTCCAACCTAGCCGTCACCATTTGCCTGTTGCGCGTTATGTTCCGCCTACCGAGTTTGATATATTTCGTGATAAAGCTAATAAAATGGGCTTTGAACATGCAGCTTGTGGGCCATTTGTTCGCTCTTCTTATCATGCTGATTTACAAGCCAGTGGCGGATTAGTGAAATAATTTAAAACTACGCTGAATTAAACCGCACTTTTTGCTTCTTACAAAAGTGCGGTTTATTTTTACAACTCAGAGTAACCGCCAATATTGCCTATTCATTAATCAACTATTAAGCATATCATCATTTCCGCAATTGTAAGGAAAAGGATATCAAGAAAATAGTATTTTTAACTTATATGATCGAGTACCATGTAAGTTTTTGAAAAAAAAGGAAATATCTATAAATTATTCAATGTATAATGCAGTGTGAAGATAATATTAGATTATAAAGTTGGGGAAAATATGAGCTTATCTTATATCGTAATTTGCTCATCGCTTATAATAACTCTATACTACTAACTTGGTAGTGATGTTATGTTTTCTTCTTTTTTGGAGAGTCGATGCAATTTGAGCGAATTTCTACTGAACAAAAAAAACTTTCTCTCATTCAGACATTTTTACATCAAAATGCGCTTAAATTAGATGAACAAATCGAGTATTTTGTTGTTGGCTATAATGATAACGAACAAATCGTTGTCTGTGGAGGTTTAGCAGGCAATATCATAAAATGTGTTGCGATTGATGAGTCTTTGCGTGGTAGCGGTGTTGCCCTGCAATTAATTACTGAATTGGTTGATTTAGCTTACACGCTAAAACGCCCACACCTTTTTATTTATACAAAACCCGAATATGCAACGTTGTTCAAATCTTGCGGTTTTTATATCATCTCTGATGCCAATCCTTATGTAGTATTGTTAGAAAATAGTGCTACGCGTTTACAAAAACAATGCTCATTATGGGAGAAAATGCGTGTGGATGGTAATCGAATTGGCTCGATTGTAATGAATGCGAATCCATTTACCTTAGGTCATCGTTATTTAATTGAGCAAGCATTACAACAATGTGATCATCTGCATTTATTTATTGTTGGTGAAGACGCATCGCAATTTTCTTACGCTGAACGATTTGAAATGGTTAAACAAGGTATTTTCGATTTACCCAATATCACTCTTCATTCTGGCTCTGACTATATTATTTCTCGTGCAACATTTCCAAATTATTTCCTAAAAGATCAATTAATTACAGATGAAAGTTATGTTGAGGTTGATCTGAAGTTATTCCGTTTACATATTGCTCAAGCTTTGGGCATAACACATCGCTTTGTTGGTACTGAGCTAAATTGTCCCGTCACTGCCGAATATAATCGCCAAATGCATTATTGGTTAAGGGATGTCGAAATGAATGCAGTAAAAATAAATGTTATCGAGATACCTAGAAAAACAGCAAGCAACCAGATTATTTCTGCTTCTACAGTACGAAAGCATTTGGCTGAAAAAAATTGGGCTCAACTCGCAGAGTTTGTGCCTATGACTACGTTAAATTATTTACAAAAGTGCGGTCGTTTTTAAATACATTTTTATTCATCAATATACGGAAGGAAAATCTATGAAAATAACAAAAGTAGCTGTTGCAGGGACACTGGAATCCAGTGATGTTCAAGTACGCGTTCAACCTTTTGATTCACTCGATATTGAAATCAATAGCTCAGTAGCAAAACAATTTGGTGAACAAATTGAAGCGACAGTTCGTGAAGTATTAGCAAAACTTGGTATTACAGCAGCACAAGTCATTGTAGAAGACAAAGGGGCGTTAGATTGCGTGTTACAAGCTCGAGTAAAAGCTGCTGCAATGCGTGCAACTGATGAAATGATTAACTGGGAGGCTGTGTTATGAAATTAAGAAGAAGTATGTTATTTGTGCCAGGCTCAAATGCCGCCATGTTAAGTAATAGCTTTATTTATAAACCAGATTCCATTATGTTTGACTTAGAAGATGCGGTTGCTCTCAAAGAAAAAGATTCTGCTCGTTTATTAGTCGCTCACGCACTTCAGCATCCGCTTTATAAAGAAATTGAGACCGTAGTTCGTGTTAATCCGCTAGATTCTGAATTTGGTTTATTGGATTTGAATGCGGTAGTGCGTGCGGGTGTGGATGTGGTACGTATGCCAAAAACTGAAAGCGCGCAAGATGTGTTGGATATGGATCACGCCATTACTGAGATTGAGAAAGCTTGCGGTCGAGAAGCAGGTTCGACTAAAATGCTAGCAGCCATCGAATCACCATTAGGTATCACTCAAGCCAACCAAATAGCTTTCGCTTCTAAACGTTTAATTGGTATCGCATTGGGTGCTGAGGATTACGTACGTAACTTAAAAACCGAGCGTTCACCAGAGGGGATTGAACTGCTTTTTGCTCGTTGTTCTATTTTACAAGCGGCACGTGCGGCTGGCATTCAGGCCTTTGATACCGTATATTCTAACGCGAACAATGAAGAAGGCTTCTTAAAAGAGGCTGCGTTAATTAAACAGCTTGGTTTTGACGGTAAATCCTTAATCAACCCACGCCAAATTGAATTGTTACACAACTTATTTGCACCGACACAAAAAGACGTGGAGCAGGCAAAACGCATTATTGAAGCGGCAGCAGAAGCTGAACGACAAGGGGCTGGTGTTGTTTCGTTAAACGGTAAAATGATTGATGCACCGATTATTGATCGCGCAAAATTGGTATTGGAACGTGCGAAATCAGGTGTTCGTGAAGAGTAAGTGAGATAAAAAGATGACAACAAGAGAACAACGTATTGAAAAATATCATGCTAGTCGCCCAGTTTATCAAGCTGAGCTTAAATCTGAATCCCTTGCGTGCACTGAGAAAGATCGTAAACTTTGTACTTCTTTAGAAGAAGCAATTAAACGCTCGGGCTTAAAAGATGGTATGACTGTTTCATTTCATCATGCTTTTCGGGGCGGAGATTTCGTGGTGAATATGGTGATGAATAAAATTGCCGAAATGGGTTTCAAAAATCTGACCCTTGCATCTTCATCCTTAATTGATAGCCACTTCCCGATTGTCGAACATATCAAAAATGGCGTGGTCACCAAAATCTATTCTTCTGGTTTACGCGGTGAACTTGCAGAGCAAATCTCTCGCGGTTTATTAAATGAACCTGTAAATATTCATTCTCATGGTGGACGTGTTCACTTAGTAAAATCTGGCGAATTAAAAATTGACGTTGCTTTTTTAGGCGTACCTTGCTGTGACACATTCGGTAATTCCAATGGATTTACTGGAAAAAGTAAATGCGGCTCTCTAGGCTATGCGCGTGTCGATGCTGAATACGCAGACAAAGTTGTGTTGCTCACAGAGGAATTTGCTGAATACCCGCACCACCCAATCGGCATTGCTCAAGATCAAGTAGATTTAATCGTGCAAGTTGAAGCCGTCGGTGACCCGAAAAAAATTGGCGGTGGCGCAACCCGAATGACTACCAATCCACGCGAATTACTCATCGCGCGTAAATGTGCAGAAGTAATTTTTGCCAGTGGTTATTTTAAGGATTGCTTCTCATTACAAACTGGTTCTGGGGGGGCAGCATTAGCTGTTACACGCTTCCTAGAAGAAAAAATGCGTCGTGAAAATATCACTGCCGATTTCGCACTTGGCGGTATTACCGCAAGTATGGTGGCATTACATGAAGCTGGTCTTATTAAAAAATTATTAGATGTACAAAGCTTTGATTCTGTTGCAGCTGAATCACTTTCCCGTAACCCAAATCATATTGAAGTCTCCGCTAACCAATATGCGAATTACAGTTCCAAAGGCGCATCTGTTGGACGTTTAGATATGGTTATTCTTTCTGCTCTAGAAATCGACACTAAATTTAACGTGAATGTATTGACTGGCTCTGACGGTGTGATTCGCGGTGCATCTGGTGGTCATTGCGATACCGCAGCTTCTGCACAAATAGCAATCATTGTGGCACCATTAGTTCGTGGTCGTATTCCAACCGTGGTGGAAAACGTGATTACCTGTGTAACACCTGGTGAAAACGTCGATATTCTCGTTACCGATCATGGTGTAGCAGTAAATCCTAAACGTCCAGATTTGATAGACGCTTTAAATAAAGCAGATATTCCTTTGTTTACCATTGAACAGCTTTGTGAGCGCGCTTACAGCATTACAGGTAAACCAAAAGAAATTGAGTTTACTAATAAACCTGTGGCTGTTGTTCGTTATCGTGATGGTTCGGTGATTGATACGGTGTATCAAGTTAAAGACTAGAATCAGCATTACAAGCGATCTACTTTCAATAGCCAAAATTAACTCTTGTCTTCCCATGATTATCAGGAAAGGAGCCCAAAGAGTTGAAAGAGACTCAATTAGCTCTTTCAGCTTTCGCCAACACCCTATAAATGGAAAGCGTTAAGAAAATTTATTTTTATACAAAAGAGCGGTCAAATTTTGCAGCATTTTTTTACGACATTCTCTACAGAGGGTTCAGAAATTTCACTTGAAGCATTACTTAATGCTCGAGAGGAACGTGCAATTTTACAACAACAGCTTATAACACAATATGGACAAACCTTACTTTGCATCACTTTAACTGCTGTGGGTGGAGTAAAAAAAAATGCTTTGTTGGATTATGTTTTTAGAAAAGCTCTAGAAAATCTGACCGCACTTTTTACTCAGTTAAACATTACAGCAGTAAAAGAAATAATCCGTCCGTTAGAAACGGGGCATGAAGCCTATTTTGTATTACCGATAGATGCTCGTACGCTAAAAGTGCTGATGATTGAATTGGAAGAAAGCATTCCTCTTGCTCGTTTGTGGGATTTAGATGTGTTTAATGCTAAAGGCAATCTACTGAGTCGTACAGATTTTGATCTTTCTCCAAGAACTTGTTTAGTGTGCGGGGAAAATGCAAAAATCTGTGCCAGAACCCGCAAGCACGAGATTGATGAGATTGTGGATAAAATTCAATCTCTTGCACAAAATCATGATTTCGCAGAACATATTGGTGAACAAGTTTATCTGGCATTAATACAAGAGGCTCGCTTATCGCCAAAACCTGGTTTAGTGGATGCCATCAATAACGGTTCGCACAAAGATATGAACCTGCATACTTTTGAGCAAAGTGCGATTAGTTTAAAACCTTTTTTTACGCAGTTTGTTCTCAAAGGCATGATGACCGCGCATTTGTCTGAAAATCAAATTCTCGCTGAAATTCGTCCTTTAGGTTTATTGGCGGAAAAAGCAATGTTTAAAGTTACTGATGGCGTAAACACCCACAAAGGTGCTATTTTTTCTTTTGGTTTAGTGTGTACGGCAATTGGACGATTATTGGCACAAAAAAGTTTGGCTCAAAGTGCGGTAGATTTTGATGTTAAATTAATCTGCTCACTTATTGCACAATTTACTCAAGGTTTAACGGATGAACTCAAAAATTATCCTGAACACTTGCCTAGTACGGCTGGAGTGCGTTTATTCCAAAAATATGGCTTAACAGGTGTCCGTGGCGAAGCAGAAAATGGTTTTAATCTCATTCAAACGTTGTTGCCACAATTTGATGAGTACCATCAGTTAGAATGGGAACATCGTTTACTGATTTTGTTGTTGAATTTAATGGCAATTAACTCCGACACTAACGTGGTTCATCGAGGTGGTTTAGCAGGATTGCATTTCATACAGCAAACAGCACGGGATCTGCTTACAGATCAACATCTTGTGACAGATAAAGCAGCGCTGACACAAGCATTAATGAAATTTGATACCGCCTGCATTGAACGTAATTTAAGTTCGGGCGGTAGTGCTGATTTATTAGCACTAACAATTTTCTTTTTATCATTTAGAGGTAATTAATATGGCATTATCCAAAAATACAAAACTGGTGATTTTAATGGCTATCCCATTGATCACTTTCTTACTACCTGCTCCTGATGGGCTTTCTTTGATTGCTTGGCGATTACTTGGTGTTTATATCGCCACTATCGTTGGGCTTGTGCTTAAACCTTATGGCGAGCCCGTTATCTTATTGGCTGCAATTGCGGTTTCTGGTGTTATCATCGGTAATACTGAAGGGGCTAAAGAATTGGTTAAAGTCGGCAATATATTGGATGGTTATAAATCTGGCACAACATGGCTTATTTTTACCGCATTCACTTTGAGTTCAGCATTTGTAATCACAGGTCTAGGTAAACGTATCGCCTATCATATGATCGGCGCAATGGGTAGCACAACCCTACGCTTAGGCTATGTTACCATGTTCTTAGATCTTTTACTCTCGCCAGCAACGCCCTCTAACACCGCACGTTCAGGTGGGATTATCTTTCCAATCATTAATAGCGTAGTGGTTGCTCTTGGTTCAGATCCAGAAAAAAGCCCGAAAAAAGCAGGGCGTTATTTGATGATGAACGTATATATGGTGGTTAAAACTACCTCTTATATTTTCTTAACCGCAATGGCGCCTAATGCCTTAGCTCTTTCATTAATGGCACCAATTCTTGGTTTTGAAACCACTTGGATTAAATGGTTCTTAGCTGCATCCGTACCTGGCTTACTCTGCTTATTCTTAATTCCATTAATTTGTTATTGGGTATCTCCACCAGAATTGAAAAAAGTGGATAATAAAGCCGTTGCGAAAAAAGGCTTAGAAGAATTAGGTCCAATGTCTTTTCGTGAAAAAGCACTCAGCGTGTTATTCGTAATTGCATTATTCGGCTGGATTTTCTCTAATTCACTTCATATCAATGCTACCATTGTTGCAATCATTGTAATGGTGCTTTGTATTGTATTAAGTATAGTCACCTGGGACGATATCCTAAAAAGCAAAGGCGCATGGAATACCCTAGTATGGTATGGTGGTATCATCGGTATGTCTGGCTTGCTTGAAAAAGCTGGCTTCTTCAAATGGTTAGCAAAAACCCTAAGTACCATACTTCAGTTTGAGGGACATGGTATGATGGCGTTAATAGTGATTCTTACCTTAAGTGTCTCTGTACGTTATTTATTTGCATCAGGCGGTGCATATGTAGCTGCAATGGTACCCGTATTTGCAACGGTCGGACATGTAGCAGGTGCTCCTACTGAATTGCTTGCTCTAGGCTTAGTCTTTGCTAATTCTTATGGTGGTTCAGTAACTCACTACGGAGGCGGACCAGGTCCAATTGCATTCGGTGCAGGTTATAATGATATAAAATCTTGGTGGATTACTGGCGCGATCATTGCTTTTGGTAGTTTAATTATCCATCTAACTATCGGTATGGCATGGTGGAAATTATTAATGAGTTTAGGCTGGTTATAGGCTGATCTTTTTTTAATTTAACTGCTATTTTGACGGTGTAGTAGACAAAGTAGTTGATTATAAATATATGCTTGCGCTTTCCTAAAAAGTGAGCTCTATTTAATCCTTTTGGTTTACCTTGAATATATACATCGTTGTAATCGTGATAAGCTAGTATTTCCTTTAATTTTATGAACTAATATTTACCTCATACTGCATTATATCTTGAGTATATTTATGAATATCTTATTTTTTAATGATTTACAAGCCTTTCTAGCTTATCAAAATATCCTGTTTAGTGTCTTTCACCGAATATTTACTAGCCAGAATTATTGCAAGCCTGTAAAATAGCCCACCGCTTTATTCGACTAATTATTTATAACACCTGACGATATTGTAGAAAATGATTCAAAAATTACATATTAAAACTTGGGGCTGCCAGATGAATGAATACGATTCATCTAAAATGGCCGATCTTTTATTAAGTACTCATGGGCTAGAACTTACCGAAATTCCTGAAGAAGCAGACGTATTATTATTGAATACCTGTTCTATTCGTGAAAAAGCACAAGAAAAAGTGTTCCACCAACTTGGGCGTTGGAAAGAATTAAAGAAACATAATCCAAATTTAGTGATTGGCGTGGGCGGCTGTGTAGCTTCTCAAGAAGGGGAACATATTCGTCATCGTGCGCCTTATGTAGATATTATTTTTGGTCCGCAAACTTTGCATCGCCTGCCTGAAATGATTAACCAAATTCGTGGAGGTAAGAGCTCAGTTGTAGATGTAAGTTTCCCTGAAATTGAGAAATTTGACCGCTTACCTGAACCTCGAGCAGAAGGTCCAACGGCATTTGTTTCGATTATGGAAGGCTGTAATAAATACTGTACTTTCTGTGTTGTACCTTATACACGGGGTGAAGAAGTCAGCCGTCCTGTGGATGATGTCTTATTTGAAATTGCGCAGCTTGCAGATCAAGGTGTGCGTGAGGTTAATTTGCTTGGTCAAAACGTGAATGCTTATCGTGGTCCGACACATGATGGTCAAATTTGTAGCTTTGCTGAGTTGCTTCGTCTCGTAGCCTCTATCGATGGTATTGACCGTTTACGTTTTACAACCAGTCATCCAATAGAATTTACAGATGATATTATTGATGTATATCGTGATACGCCTGAATTGGTGAGTTTCTTGCATCTCCCAGTTCAAGCAGGTTCTGACCGTGTATTAACGATGATGAAACGTGGTCATACAGCATTAGAATATAAATCTATTATTCGTAAACTTCGTGCTGTGCGCCCAGATATTCAAATCAGCTCAGACTTTATTGTTGGTTTCCCAGGTGAAACAGCGGAAGATTTTGAGCAAACTATGAATTTGATTGCACAAGTGAACTTTGATATGAGCTTCAGTTTTGTGTATTCTGCTCGACCAGGTACGCCAGCTGCAGATATGCCAGATGATGTGACGGAAGATGAAAAGAAACAGCGCCTTTATTTGTTACAAGAGCGTATTAATCAACAAGCTGCACAATTTAGCCGTCGTATGCTTGGCACAGAGCAGCGCGTGTTAGTTGAAGGGCCATCGAAGAAAGACATTATGGAATTAACGGGACGTACTGAAACGAATCGTATTGTCAATTTCCAGGGTTCTCCTGAAATGATTGGTAAATTTGTGGATGTGAAAATCACTGATGTTTATACCAATTCTCTACGTGGTGAAGTGGTGCGTACTGAAGATGAAATGGGATTACGTATTGCGCAATCTCCACAAGAAGTGATGAATCGCACACGTAAAGAAGATGAATTAGGTGTAGGGCGTTACCACGGCTAATTGAAATCTTGAAATATTTAACCGCACTTTGAGAAATTAAAGTGCGGTTATTTTTTAGGGTATATGGTTTAGATTTGCCAATCTATCGGTTTTATTCCGTGGCTTTCCAAATATGAATTTGTTTTGGAAAAATGATGACAGCCAAAGAAACCTCGATGTGCTGAAAGTGGGGAAGGATGTGGCGCCGTTAAAACAAGGTGACGAGTGCGGTCAATAATTTGCCCTTTTTTTTGTGCGTGACTGCCCCAAAGTAAAAACACGAGTTTTTCACGATGTTCATTAAGCGCTGCAATAACACGATCAGTAAACGTTTCCCAGCCGAAATTAGCATGTGAATGTGCCATACCACGTTCTACGGTAAGCACTGTGTTGAGCAGCAATACTCCTTGTTCTGCCCATTTGACTAAATAACCATGAGATGGCATGTGGAATCCAGAAATATCTTGTGTAAGCTCTTTATACATATTTAATAGGGAAGGGGGAATGGCTACTTCAGGTTTTACTGAAAAAGCCAATCCATGAGCTTGGCTTGGTCCATGATAAGGATCCTGACCTAAAATCACCACTTTTACATCTTCAAAAGCGGTATATTTGAATGCATTAAATACATCTTCTTGTGGTGGATAAATCGTTTTTCCGATTGCTCTTGCAAGATGAACCTGTTGTAGTGCGTGTTGAAAGTAAGGTTGTTCTTTTTCTTTTCCTATAACATCTGTCCAGGTTTTCATTATTTTGATCCTATTAATAAGTTTGCTCTTATTATAAACAAAAAGATTAAGGCAATAAAAAAATTAAAAGGTTAAATTAATGTTAAATAATTTTGGATAAATCGATATGTAGATAAATAAAGTTTAATTTAGATCAGATTTGTAAAATTATCTTAAAAAGATAACCTGTTCTTTATCAAAAAATCCAAAATAATTTGAAATCTTCAAATTATTTGATAAAATTTGCACAGTTTTTATGATTATTCCAATGCCAATTAGGAGGCTATTATGATTAAAGGTATTCAAATTACTCAAGCGGCAAATGATAATTTGCTTAATTCATTCTGGTTATTAGACAGCGAAAAAAATGAAGCGCGTTGCTTATGTGCAAAAGGCGAATTCGCTGAAGACCAAGTTGTTGCAGTGAGCGAATTAGGTCAAATCGAATACCGTGAATTACCAGTAAACGTAGCGCCAACTGTTAAAGTTGAAGGTGGTCAACACTTAAACGTAAATGTATTACGTCGTGAAACTTTAGAAGATGCGGTAAATAACCCAGATAAATATCCACAATTAACTATCCGTGTTTCTGGTTACGCAGTACGTTTCAACTCTTTAACGCCAGAACAACAACGCGACGTTATCACTCGTACTTTCACTGAAAGCCTATAATTTCAGCTTGAATGAAAAAAGAAACCCCGAATTAATTCGGGGTTTTGTTTTATCTAAAATTTGACCGCACTTTTCCCTTTCATCCCTAGCGATTTCTATGCTTTTCAGGTACAATCCGCCAGTTAAATTTATTGATTTTTTTGAGAAAAACTATCTTTTATGAAGAATATTCGCAACTTTTCTATTATTGCCCATATTGACCACGGTAAATCGACGCTTTCTGACCGTTTGATTCAAACTTGTGGTGGCCTTTCGGATCGCGAAATGGAAGCGCAAGTGCTAGATTCTATGGATCTTGAGCGTGAACGTGGAATTACCATCAAAGCACAAAGTGTTACTTTAAATTATAAAGCCAAAGATGGCGAAACTTATCAATTAAACTTTATCGATACACCGGGACACGTGGACTTTTCCTATGAAGTGTCTCGCTCTCTTGCTGCTTGTGAAGGGGCGTTGTTGGTAGTCGATGCTGGTCAAGGGGTAGAAGCCCAAACTCTGGCAAACTGTTATACTGCAATCGAAATGGATTTAGAAGTGGTGCCGATTTTAAACAAAATCGATTTACCTGCAGCAGATCCTGAACGCGTAGCAGAAGAAATTGAAGATATAGTAGGAATTGATGCGATGGAAGCGGTTCGATGCTCTGCTAAAACAGGTGTAGGTATCGAAGATGTATTAGAAGACATCGTGGCAAAGATTCCTGCACCAGAAGGTGATCCTAATGCGCCATTACAAGCATTGATTATTGATTCTTGGTTCGATAACTATTTGGGCGTGGTATCTTTAGTTCGCATTAAAAACGGGGTCTTACGTAAAGGCGATAAAATTAAAGTGATGTCTACAGGACAAACTTACAATGTAGACCGTTTAGGGATTTTCACGCCAAAACAAGAAGATACTGCCGTTTTAGAATGCGGTGAAGTTGGTTGGGTAGTTTGTGCGATTAAAGATATTTTAGGAGCGCCAGTTGGGGATACTTTAACGCTTCAACATAATCCTGCAACTGAAGTTTTACCAGGCTTTAAAAAAGTAAAACCGCAGGTTTATGCTGGACTTTTCCCTGTAAGTTCTGATGATTATGAAGCATTTCGCGATGCTCTCGGCAAATTAAGTTTAAATGATGCCTCACTTTTCTATGAGCCAGAAAATTCTACCGCACTTGGCTTTGGTTTCCGCTGTGGTTTCCTTGGACTTTTACACATGGAAATCATTCAAGAGCGTTTAGAACGTGAGTATGATTTAGATCTTATCACTACTGCGCCAACGGTAATTTACGAAGTGCAATTAACGAATGGTGATGTGGTTTACGTCGATAGTCCATCGAAATTGCCTCCGCTTAATAATATTGCTGAAATCCGCGAGCCGATTGCAGAATGTAATATGTTGGTGCCGCAAGAATATTTAGGTAACGTCATTACTCTTTGTGTGGAAAAACGTGGCGTGCAAACTAATATGGTATATCACGGTAATCAGATTGCGCTGACTTATGAAATTCCAATGGGCGAAGTTGTTCTAGACTTCTTTGACCGTTTAAAATCAACATCCCGTGGTTATGCCTCATTAGATTACGGTTTCAAACGTTTCCAAGCTGCAGATATGGTTCGCGTGGATATTATGATTAACAGCGAACGAGTAGATGCTTTGGCTTTAATCGTTCATAAAGATAATTCACAATATCGTGGGCGTGAATTGGTTGAAAAAATGCGTGAGTTAATTCCTCGTCAGCAATTTGATATTGCTATTCAAGCGGCAATTGGAAACCACATTATTGCTCGTTCTACGGTAAAACAATTACGTAAGAACGTATTAGCAAAATGTTATGGTGGAGACGTGAGCCGTAAGAAAAAACTCTTACAGAAACAGAAAGAAGGTAAAAAACGTATGAAATCTTTAGGTAATGTAGAAGTACCACAAGAAGCGTTTTTAGCAATTTTACATGTAGGAAAAGATAAATAAGGGAAATTATGTCAAATTTATTTTTTGTAATTTTACTAGCTGTTGGTTTTGGAGTATGGAAATTATTGGATTATTTCCAATTACCAAACACATTCAGTATTGTACTGCTAATTTTGACCGCACTTTCAGGGGTCTTATGGTGCTACCATTATTTTGTGGTAACGCCAAAACGGAATCGTAAAATCGCACGTGCTGAACAGCGTTCAGGTCAGGCATTAACAGATGAAGAAAAAGCAAAAATTGAACCGGTTTCTGAGGCTTCTGAATTTTTATCATCTCTTTTTCCAGTACTTTCTGTCGTATTCTTAGTGCGTTCTTTTTTATTTGAACCATTTCAAATTCCTTCTGGCTCAATGGAGTCAACCCTACGAGTGGGCGATTTTTTAATCGTAAACAAATATACTTATGGCATCAAAGATCCTATTTTCCAAAATACAATTATTGCTGGAAATAAACCTCAACGTGGGGATGTCATTGTATTCAAGGCTCCTGAACAAGCTTTAATTCGTACGGGTCTAGGTGCAACTCGAGCTGCTTTTGCAGAAAATCTTGCGTTAAGTTCAAAAGATAATATGTCTGGTGTTGATTATATTAAACGTATTGTTGGAAAGGGCGGAGACCGCGTCATTTTTGATGCGGAACAAAAAACGTTAAAAGTGGTATATGGAAAAGAAGGTAAACCTTGTGAAATTGATTGCGAAACCAAGGTGTTTGAATATACCCAGAATCCAACAAATCCAGCCTTTCCTAATGAATTAGAATTGACTGAAAAAGGTGATGTGACACACAATGTATTAATTAGTGAATATCGTCGTTATTCAGGTCCTGAGTTTTTCCCACAAGAAGGTATGCAAACTGCAGAATGGCTTGTGCCAGAAGGGCAGTATTTTGTGATGGGGGATCACCGCGATCACAGCGATGATAGCCGTTTCTGGGGCTTTGTGCCTGAAAAAAATATTGTGGGTAAAGCCACTTATATTTGGATGAGCTTAGAAAAAGAAGCGAATGAATGGCCAACCGGTTTCCGCTTTGATCGTTTCTTTACAGCAATAAAATAAGATGAATCATTTAGATCGACTTGAGCGTAAAATCGGTTATCGTTTTAATGATATTGCGCTTTTAAAGCAGGCACTTACGCATCGAAGTGCGGTGACTCAACATAATGAACGCCTAGAATTTCTAGGCGATTCTATTCTTAATTTTACTATCGCTGAGGCGCTTTATCATCAGTTTCCACGTTGTAATGAAGGTGAACTGAGCCGTATGCGAGCTACTTTGGTGAGAGAGCCCACTTTAGCGATTTTAGCGCGTCAATTTGAATTGGGAGATTATATGTCTCTTGGTTCTGGCGAGCTAAAGAGCGGTGGTTTTCGCCGCGAATCTATTCTTGCCGATTGTGTAGAAGCGATTATTGGCGCAATGTCTTTGGATCAAGGATTGGCTGTGACAACCCAAGTGATTCGAAATTGGTATCAACAATTATTGGCTGAAATTAAACCAGGTGATAACCAAAAAGATGCGAAAACTCGTTTACAAGAATATTTACAGGGTAAACATCTGCCATTGCCAACTTATGAAGTAGTCAATATTCAAGGGGAAGCCCATTGCCAAATTTTCACTGTTGAATGCAAAGTGAAAAGTGCGGATAAAATTGACCGCACTTTTGTGGCAAAAGGAGCTAGCCGTCGTAAAGCAGAACAAGCGGCAGCAGAACAAATTTTAAAAGAACTGGACATTAAATGACCGAACAATTCGACAAAACCTATTGCGGCTTTATTGCTATCGTAGGTCGCCCAAATGTGGGTAAATCAACGCTCTTAAATAAAATTTTAGGACAAAAAATTTCAATTACATCGCGTAAAGCACAAACCACGCGTCACCGCATTGTGGGAATTAAAACTGAAGGGGCGTATCAAGAAATCTATGTGGATACTCCGGGACTTCATATTGAAGAGAAGCGTGCTATTAACCGTTTAATGAACCGAGCAGCAAGTAGTGCTATAGGCGATGTTGATTTAATTATTTTTGTCGTAGATGGCACACACTGGAATGCAGATGATGAGATGGTGCTAAACAAATTACGCAATGCAAAGGCACCGGTTGTGTTAGCTATTAATAAAGTAGATAACATCAAAAATAAAGATGATTTGTTACCGTTTATTACGGAATTTAGCAGTAAATTTAATTTTGCTCACATTGTGCCAATTTCTGCACAGCGTGGTAATAATGTTCATGAATTAGAGAAAATTGTACGCCAATCTTTACGCGAAGGTGTCCATCATTTTCCAGAAGATTATGTCACAGACCGTTCGCAACGTTTTATGGCCTCGGAAATAATCCGTGAAAAATTAATGCGTTTTACGGGGGAAGAATTGCCTTATTCTGTTACTGTTGAAATCGAACAGTTCAAAGTGAATGAACGTGGCACTTATGAAATAAATGGCTTAATTCTCGTTGAACGTGAAGGTCAGAAAAAAATGGTAATTGGTGCGGGCGGTCAAAAAATTAAAACTATTGGTATAGAAGCGCGCGCTGATATGGAACGTTTATTTGATAACAAAGTCCATCTTGAACTTTGGGTGAAAGTGAAGTCAGGTTGGGCAGATGATGAACGTGCACTGCGTAGTTTAGGATATATGGATGAATAAAGTGCGGTGAAATCCATCAGTAATAAATAGAAAAATCCCCATTATTGCGATGGGGATTTTTTGTTATAGCCAGCCAAAAGTCTGGCTATAAAAACCATACGCTATGCGTATGGAGCCAAATAGCTTAAGCGATGAACAGAAAAAATCCTCGCTATATAATGAACAAGGCTGACAACCAAAATTCAACATATAGGAGGATTATCATGGTAAGTAAAACCAGTGACGATTCAAGTCTATCACACACAAAATGGAACTGTAAGTATCACATTGTATTTATCCCGAAGTATAGAAGAAAAGCAATTTATGGAAAGTTAAGAGCAGATATAGGTCAAATATTGAGGCAGTTATGTGACTATAAAAATGTGGAGATAATAGAAGCGCATGCAATGCCAGACCATATCCATATGCTCTTAAAAATCCCAGCTAAAATATCAGTATCAGGTTTTATGGGCTATCTGAAGGGGAAGTCAGCGCTGATGATTTTTGAAAGACACGCGAACTTAAAATATAGATATGGAAATAGGCATTTCTGGGCGAAAGGATTTTTTGTAAGCACAGTAGGGTTAAATACAAAAGTGGTAGAGGATTATATAAGAAACCAAGAAAAAGAAGATATGGTTCAAGATAATTTATCAACGAAAGAACATGTTGACCCCTTTAAGGGGTAATCAAGGAAATAATTAGACGCGGTTGTCAGTTCTCACAAGCCCCTTGAGTGGCTTGTGAAGTATAGGCCCTTGTAGGGGAGCCTAAAAACCGCACGTTTTACGTGCGGATTGTTATTTCTAATTTTTCACTGAATACACTTTAAATTTTCCTGTTTGAGCAAGAACTTCGTAATCACCGAAATGTTGTTTAAGTAACTCAGGATAAGGCAAGAATGCATTGGCGACAATGCGTAATTCTCCACCTTGATTGAGATGCCATTTTGCTTGCGTGATGAGCTCTGTTACTGCTCGATAGGCGGTATCAATACCATCATGGAATGGTGGATTCGAAATGATCAAATCAAATTTTCCTTCTATATCAGAAAAGACATCACTGGCGTAAATCTCGCCTTGTAATTGATTTTCAGAAAGTGTTTTACGCGCTGATTCTAACGCCATAGCATGAATATCAGTCATGGTAATTGGTGCGTTAGGAGAGTGTTTTTTGATCATAGATCCAATTACTCCCGCCCCACAGCCAAGATCAAGCACTTTTCCTTTTATTTTATTATCAATGGTTGAAAGTAACAGCTCTGTGCCCGTATCTAATTCCGCAGCACTAAATACCCCAGGTAAACTATATATAGTTAAGCCTTGTAGCGTAGGATGTTGATAGGTTTTCCAGAAATTTTTAAGTTCAAAGTGCGGTTTGTTTTGCAGTGAAAAATGATATAAACCGCAACGACGAGCAGAGTCAATTTTCGCTATTTCACCATAGGGTTCTAATGTTTTTTCTACTGAACGCACGCCACAACGGTTTTCTCCAATAATTAATATTTCTTGGTCAATAGGCGCCCGAGCTAATAGTTGAAGTAGTTGGAAATTGACTTCTTGTTTGTTTTTAGTCCAATAATAAACGATTAAATCAGCTTGCTCTTGAAATTCAAGGGAAAAATTGACCGCACTTTGCGTTCTTGTATAGTCAAAATAGCAACTCCAAATTTGGATTGATGGGCATTTAGAGGCTAATGTTTGAGGAAAATTATCAGAAATACCACCAGCAAATAATACTGATTTACCATCAAAAAATGAAAGATGTCGTTCTAAAACTTGGCTCTCTAGAGAAATCACGCTTTGAATCCTGTGGGTTATTAGTTAAAATTACGCGCTATTTTAGCAAAATTATTAATAAAAATTGATTAAAACTATTTTAGGAAAATCCTTTATGAAAAAAATTCTCTCTGCAGCCTTAATGGCAACGTTACTATCTGGATGTCAAGTTCTCGACCTTGTTCAAGGTACGCCTCAAAAGGCATCTAAAGTATCAAAGCCGGTATTAACGCCTGCTCAAACTGAAGTATTACAAAAGTTAGATGCACAGTTTCAGCGTATTTCAGATAAAGGTATCGAAATTGAATTCAATGGCGAGAAATATGTGAAACAAACACAAGCAGTAAAAGGTGATGATCCTCGTTTTGTGAGTTTGGCATTAAGTAAAAACAGTGAGGCTCGTAAAGCCGTGTTAAGTGATACATTCTATTTAACTGATGTTTCTCATGAGAAAGCTATTACGGAACGTTATTTTGCAAAAAATAAAGAGACGTGCCAGTTACAAGCTGTGAAATCAGATATTCATGATTATTATGCTTGTGCCAGTGATAAATTTAAACGTTATGTTGCTTTAGTACATAAAGATAAAAATATTATTGCTTATCGTAGTTATACGTCATACCAAGTTGAACTTACACAGGCTGAAGAACGTGCGATTATTAAGGCATTAGTCGATTATCCATTTGATAGTATTGCTCGTTAATATGAATAGACGCGATTTTCTTTTACAAGAAATGGGTATTTCCCAGTGGACGTTATATCGCCCAGAAGTGCTACAAGGTTCGGTAGGAATTAGTGTTGCTGAGAATATTCGCTTTATCACTGTTTCTGATGAAAATATAAGTGGCTCGCCTTTGTTGGCTGATGTGCTATTAAGCCTTGATCTTAAAAAAGAAGATTGCTTATGTTTGAATTACGATCAAATCCAGCATATCGAATGTAAGCAGCCTATTCGTTATTGGTTATTATCAGAAAATAGCGACAAAATTGACCGCACTTTATCATTTTGCATACAGGCTGAGCGTGTTTATCGTTCGCCAAGTTGGCAACAATTTCAATTTAATCACCAAGCCAAACGAGAGTTGTGGCAACAAATTCAGCAGCCTTAATTATGTCTATTATTTCTCAAATTGAAGCCAGTGATTTCGACCGATTGTATGAAATCGAGCAGCAAGCGCATCTTGTGCCTTGGTCATTTGGTACGTTAAAAAACAATCAAGGTGAGCGTTATCTCAATTTAAAATTAGTAGAGAATAATCAAATTATTGGTTTTTCTATTTGCCAAACAGTATTGGATGAAGCGACTTTGTTTAATATTGCTATTGTACCGTCTCATCAAGGTAATGGATTGGGGAAATTATTGTTGAATGAGTTAATCGCTCGGTTGAAAGAAAAAGGTGTACAGACCTTATGGCTAGAAGTCAGAGAGTCTAACCCCGCTCGTTTCTTGTATGAAAAAATTGGTTTTAATGAAGTCGATATTCGAAAAAATTATTATCCGAAACTCAGTGGTGGACGAGAAAATGCCGTAGTAATGGCCTGTTATTTATAGACACGAATGATATAGCCTAGGATGTTTATCCTAGGCTATATTTTTATGCTTCTTCTGCAGGAAAAACAAATGGATTTAATCCGCTGCGTGCGAAACCTTTTTCTTCCATTTCAATGTCTAAGAAAATAGAAGCCAAATCGTCAGCTACTGGCTCTACATGAGGATCTTTTTCTTGGAACATGATTTTCAAGTAACTTTCACAGCTGCCACAGGTTTCGGCACGAACAAGTGCGAGCTCTTCATTTAATGACCACATTTCGAGTTTGTCGTGGCTATTACAGTTGGTGCATTGTGCGCGTACTAAATTCCATTCACTTTCACATAAATTACAATGTAAGTAGCGTAAACCTTGTGATGTACCAATTTGTACAATACTCGCAACAGGTAATGAGCCACAAACAGGGCAGTGATGTAAATTTTCGGCATTTTCGACTTGGCTATTATGAGGAATTTGTTGAGCTGCTTGTAACCAATAAAGTGAAAGTGCGGCCCAAATAAAGACGGCTTTATCACTGCTGACTAAATTAAATTCTTGTGCTAAGAGTTTATTTGCCATTTCTTCTAATTCTGCAGAGGATGCTTTTTCAAGAAATTCAATCGTAGCAGAGACTTGCTCATTAGCCTTTGGTTTAATCTCATCAAGAATTTCAGTTAAGTAGTCACGCCAGATGCAGTTTCTTTTAAAGGTTTTCGCATTTAGTGGCTCGATATCATTTAGCTGTTCAAACTGTTGTGGCGGTAAAGGATTTTTTTCTAACGTGGAAAGTTGGCTTTCAACTATGTCTGCAGCAAATAATAAATAATCTGATAGTGGGTGATTTTGTGCTAAATCTCTTAAACGTTTTGCTCTGCGTTGATAAAGATTTTTAGGGTTGGCAAATAATACAGCAGGAGTCTGGAAGGAATTCGCTGCTTGTTTGATTTCTGATTCTGATAAGATTTTGATACTCATGTTCTTTTCTCACTTTCATAATAAAAAGTGCGGTCAATTTTAACCGCACTTTTTTCTTTTTCAAGATTTCAGCTTATTTGCCAAATCCTTTAAATAATACTTTGGTTTTGCCTTTTTTACCTGATTGCTCGTTGAGTAAATCTTCTTCAAGCTCTGGTAAAATTTCTTCTCGATACCATTTCGGGTGGTGTTTTTTCGCCCAACGAACGGTTACCCAACCTTCAATGATTCCTCGAATCGAACCTTTAATCCAGAATGCCATATACATATGCACTAAGATACCAGTGAATAACATAAATGCACTCAAAGAATGGAGCAGAATCGAAAAACGCAATACTGGGATTGAGAAGTAGTGCGAAAAATATTGACGCCACATAATGATGCCGGTTACTAATAACGTTACCATCGCCAAATTTAATGTCCAGAAGAGCATTTTTTGACCAAGATTATATTTGCCATTATCAGCCACCGCGTGTTCGTTCCCTTTAAGAACTTCAACTACACCTTTTGCCCAGCGAATATCGTTTTTCTCTGGAATATTGTGATCCCAGTACAATAATGCCAAGTAGATGAAGGCGAAGAACATTAAAATCCCAGTGAATGGGTGAATTGCACGCGCAATTTGTGGTGTACCTAAAATTTCTGTTAACCATGCGAAATCAGGGAAGAAAAACGCAACACCAGTGAACATCGTCATAAAGAAACAGATTACCAACATCCAGTGACTGATACGCGCTGGTGTTCTATGGCGGACGATTCGAGTATCGTTGTTGATATCAATTTTACTCATTGTTTTCCCCCTTAGATGGTTTTTCTTCTTCAAATTCGTGGTGATGATCTTCCACATCTTCTTCAATATTAGGACCTACAGTTAAGTAGTGAGCGATTTCAGCTAATGCCAAGCCACCCATTGCAACTGCCGCTACTGGTTTCAATACATCTTTCCATAAGGTCACACTTAAATCAATTTGTGGATCTTTTGGAAGACCATTGTAAAGCTCTGGTTTATCCGCATGATGTAACACATACATTACGTGTGTTCCGCCTACGCCTGGAGGATCGTAAAGTCCTGCATTTTCATAACCGCGAGATTTTAAATCAGCTATGCGTTTTTCCGCGTAGAGTTTCATTTCTTCTTTAGAACCAAAACGAATCGCACCAGTTGGACAAGTTTTCACACATGCAGGCTCTTGACCTACAGAAACGCGGTCCACACAAAGGGTACATTTGTACACACGGTTGTCATCTGGATTCATACGTGGAATGTTGAATGGACAGCCAGCAATACAATAACCACACCCGATACATTTATCAGATTGAAAATCCACAATACCATTGGCGTATTGAATGATAGCACCTGGTGCAGGACAAGCCTTTAAACAACCAGGCTCTGCACAGTGCATACAGCCATCTTTACGGATTAACCATTCTAAACGATCGTTTTCTTCTACTTCGTTAAAGCGCATCACAGTCCATGCTTTAGCATTTAGATCTACAGGGTTATCGTAAATACCATGACACTGCGCATTTACATCAGAGCGGATGTCATTCCACTCTGAGCAGCCAACCTGGCAAGCTTTACAACCAATACATGCACTGACATCGATTAATTTTGCCACTTCAACTTTATGATCTCGCGCTTGTGGTGCAGGCGTTAAGCCTGAAGTTGCGGAGATTTTAATAACGTCTTGCGTTTGAACGCCTTGAGCAGTTCCAGCCATATTATGCCACCCCAACTTTTTCAATATTTACCAAGAATGTTTTGTATTCTGGTGTTTGCGTGTTTGCCTCACCCCAAGATGGTGTTAAGGTATTAGTAGAGAATCCACGATTACCTTTTCCATTTAAGGCCTTCATATTCCAGTGAATTGGAAGACCTACATGGTGTACGGTACGTCCATCAATTTCGAGATCTTTAAGACGTTTCGTAACCACGGCAACAGCTTTAATATAGCCACGACGAGAAGTAATTTTTACCATATCGCCTTTTTGGATGCCTTTTTCTGCCGCTAATTTTTCACCGATTTCCACAAATTGTTGTGGTTGTGCGATGATATTTAATGCAGATTGCGCAGTCCAACTATGGAAGTGTTCTGTTAATCGGTAAGTTGTTGCCACGAATGGGAACTCTTTATTTGAACCGATAAATTCTTTATCTTCAGGATAAATACGTACTGTAGGATCACTTACCACTGCAGCGTGTAATGGGTTAGTATCTATTGGGCTTTCAACTGGCTCATAGTGTTCAGGCATTGGACCATTTGCAATTTTATCAACTGCAAATAAACGACCTACACCTTCAGCAGACATAATAAATGGTCCGGTATCAGAACCTGGTGGTTGTGTACCATAGTCTGCTACATCATGCCAGTTCCAGTTTTTACCATTCCATTTGATTAATTGGCGGTTTTTATCCCAAGGATTACCATTGATATCTAATGATGCACGGCTATAAAGTATGCGGCGGTTTGCAGGCCATGCAAAGCCCCAACCAATGGTGCAGCCTAAACCTGATGGATCTGAGTTATCATGATTTGCGGTTTGATTGCCTTTTTCAGTCCATTGACCAACATATAACCAGTTACCTGATGTTGTTGTCCCATCATCACGTAAATGTGCAAATCCATTGAGTAATTGACCTTTCTTGTACATCAAGTTGCCGTTTGGATCATAAAGATCTTCTAGCGCATAACCATTTAATTCTTTGGCTAATTCTACCGCACTTGGTGAGTGTGGTTGAGCATAATTCCAAGTCATTGCTTCAAATGATTCAATACCACGACCACCTTCTTTTTGGTAAAGATGATGCATTTCTTCACGAATCATAGAAAGAATTTCAACATCTGGTAATGCTTCACCTGGTTGATCGCAACCTTTCCAGTGCCATTGAGCCCAACGCCCTGAGTTTACAATCGAACCATCTTCTTCAGCAAAACAGGTTGTTGGTAAGCGGAAGACTTCAGTTTGAATTTCTGAAGAATTTACATTGTTTGACTCACCAAAGTTTTTCCAGAATTCGGAAGATTCAGTTTGAAGCGGATCCATCACGATTAAGAATTTTAACTTACTCATTCCTGCAACAGTTTTGTTTTTGTTTGGTAATGAGTTTAATACGTTAAAGCCTTGTAAAATCCAACCGTGTAATTTGCCTTCATTCATCAATTTAACATGAGTAATCGGGTCATATAAGCGATCTGCTTTTGGTAAGAAATCGAAACCCCAACCGTTTTCTTTGGTTGCTTTATCACCATAGAAGGTTTTCATCATACTAACAAAGAATTTTGAAGTATGACGATAATAGTTCACTTGGTTTGGAACGATATCCTTTGGTGTAATCGTGTTAATGTATTGCTCGTAAGAGGTATCTTTATCGTTTGGTAAACGCATGTAACCCGGTAAAGACATTGGCAATAAGCCCATATCTGTTGTACCTTGTACATTGGAGTGTCCACGTAATGCGTTAATGCCACCACCAGGCATCCCCATATTACCTAAAAGTAATTGGATCATCGCCATAGAACGAATATTTTGTGTACCGATTGAATGCTCGGTAAAGCCTAACGCATATAGATGCGTCATCGTTTTATTTGGTACAGAGGTTTTACCAATTTCTTCACAGATTTGTAAGAAGACTTTTTGTTTTACACCTGTAATGCGTTCAACCATTTCTGGGGTATAACGAGAAACATGCTCTTTTAAGATATTAATGACACAACGAGGGTGTTGTAATGTCATATCACGTTTAGCCTGTCCGTTCTCATCAAACTGATAGTTCCATTTAGATTTATCGTAGTTACGTTTTTCTTCGTTGTAACCTACAAATAAACCGTCCTCAAATTTGAAACCTTCATCAATTAAGAATGAGGCATTAGTATAGTGTTTAACGTATTCGTGTTGAATTTGGTTTGTTTCCAATAGGTAACGGATGACACCCATTAAAAATGCTATATCAGAACCAGAACGAATTGGGGCGTGAAGATCAGCAACAGATGCAGTACGGTTAAAGCGAGGGTCGATCACGATGATTTTCGCACCGTTTTTCTTCGCTTCAATTGCCCAACGGAAGCCAACAGGGTGGGCTTCAGCAGGGTTACCACCTTGAACAATGATAAGGTTTGCGTTTTTGATATCAACCCAGTTATTTGTCATGGCACCGCGACCAAATGATGGAGCAAGACTTGCTACCGTTGGTCCGTGTCAAGTATTCGCTTGGTTACACATCGGCACTATGCCTAACATTCTCACCCATTTATGAGTAAGAAGTGCAGCTTCATTACTCATAGCAGATGCAGTCATAATACCTGTAGTTGCCCAACGGTTCACAGTTTTGCCACTTGCGTCTTTTTCAACAAAGTTAGCATCACGGTCATCTTTCATTAAACGGGCAATACGCTTAATAGCATCATGCCAAGAAATTCGCTCCCATTTATCAGAACCTGGTGCGCGATATTGAGGGTATAAAGAACGGCTTTCACTATTTACATAATCAAGGGCGCCAGCACCTTTAGGACAGAGTGCACCACGGCTAACCGGATGATCTGGATCGCCCTCGAGATGGAATAATTTTGAACGAGTATTGGTGCCAGTGTGGCTGCTTAACGTATCGTAAGGTTTGCCTGTACTGTATAACAACATACCGCAGCTTACGGCACAATATGTACAAGTGTTACGAGATTCAAATGCGCGTAATAATTTATATTCACGCGGCGCAGCTAACGCACTTGCTGGAGCAAAACCCAACATCGCAGCTGATGTTCCCGCCATACCACCTGCACAGACCTTAAAGAATTTTCTTCTTGAGATCTGCATAATCACTCCTTTCAACAACAAGTTGTTGAGATGTTTAGATAGTAATAAATTCGTCTAGTGTAACTAGATAATTTGGTTGATTTCGTTAAAATAACGTTACTCAACATCGCAAATTGGTTCAAAAATAGACCAATCTATGGGCGCCTAGAATAACGATTTTTTAACGATAAATCTATAATCAAATGGCATTATAACGCATAAATATTATGATCTAGATCATAAATTTATAAAAATATTAACATTTTTTTTACATTTTAGTAATGGGTATGTGAAGAATGGATTGGCTGATTAAACAAACGATTAACTTTTTTAAAAGAAATAAAAGTATAGAAAATTCAACCGCACTTTTACAATCAAAAGAAGATTTTCTAGCTGTCGAAATGCCAGTTTCATTAGTTTATAACGGTATTTCTCATGCGGTTATGATGTGTTCACCGAAAGATTTAGAGGTGTTTGCTCTGGGGTTTTCTCTCACGGAAGGCATTATTGAAAAACCTTCGGATATTTACGGTATCGATGTTGTGGAAGTTTGCAATGGTATTGAAGTGCAAATTGAACTGTCTAGCCGAAAATTTATGGCATTAAAAGAGCATCGTCGTAATCTTACAGGACGTACGGGGTGTGGTATTTGTGGCACGGAGCAGCTTAATCAGGTATATAAAAACTTTCCAAAATTAGACCGCACTTTTAAGTTTGATTTGAATTTACTAGATGACTGTTTGTCAGATCTTCATAAAAATCAACAACTAGGTCAGCAAACAGGTTCGACTCATGCTTGTGGTTTTTTTGATTTAGAAGGTAAGATGCTTACTATTTTTGAAGATGTGGGTCGTCATGTTGCGCTTGATAAATTACTTGGCTGGCATGCAAAATCAGGCAAACCTAATGGAATTATTGTTGCTTCGAGTCGTGCAAGTTATGAAATGGTTCAAAAAACTATTTCTTGTGGGGTGGAAATGTTAGTGACCATTTCTGGGGCAACTGATCTTGCTGTGAAAATGGCTGAAGCACATCATTTGACTTTGATTGGTTTTGCAAGAGAAGGTAAAGGGAATATCTATAGTGGAGATGAACGAATTAATGGTTGATATCTGAAGTAACTCTATACATACGAGATATTTTTTCTATTTATTTGTAATCCAACTCGCTAGCGCGATAAAAATAGCAAAGATGCAAAACCAAATTATGTGAAGTTTTGTGCTTTTATGATTGATTTCAGCGTTATGTAATCTGCGTGCTTCTAATTGTTGTTTATAAATTTCTAAATCCGTTTGTTTGAAAGAAAAACCACAATTAGGGCAGTTTTCTGCATTTTCACTAATCTTTTTTCTGCATTCAGGGCATCGAGTTAAGGCCATCTTTTTCTCTATAATTATAAAATTACTTATTTATTAGTATTCTAATAGAATTCTTCAGTTTTACAAATGTGATGTAAGTCACAAATCCTTAAATTCAATTTTTGATTTTAAACAATTTGAAATAGAATACCGCGGCTTGTTTAGGGCATCTACTAAATACTTTCTTTTATCTTTTGAGGAGCCTTTCTATGTTATGGTTTTTCTTTTGTATAGCCATTTTGATTCTTGGTTACTTTGTTTATGGAAAAATTATCGAAAAAATCTTTGTGATTAATCCACAACGTCAGACCCCTGCTTACCAGGTAAATGATGGCGTGGATTATATGCCAATGTCAAAAACCAAAATTTGGTTAATTCAATTATTAAACATTGCTGGAACTGGTCCTATTTTTGGTCCAATTCTTGGTGCTTTATACGGACCAGTAGCAATGCTTTGGATTGTAATCGGTTGTATTTTTGCCGGTGCAGTACATGACTATTTCTGTGGTATGTTGAGTATCCGTCATGGTGGTGCAACGATGCCTCATTTAGCTGGTAAATTCTTAGGTCGCCCTGTAAAAGTATTTATTAACACATTAGCACTTGTACTTTTATTATTAGTAGGTGTTGTGTTTGTATCAAGCCCAGCTCAATTAATGGGTACGATTACCATGGACTTATTGGGCGCATCTCAAGGCACGTTACAATTAGGTGATGCTGAGGCAGTTCATCATGCTGTTGAAGCCGGTGGTATCAAAGTATGGGGAATGGATAAAGCAACTGTTGTTGCAGTTTGGACGATTATTATCTTTGCTTACTATATTCTTGCGACTTTATTACCGATCGACAAAATTATCGGTCGAATCTATCCGCTCTTTGGCGCATTGTTGCTATTTATGTCTGTGAGTATGGTCTATGGCTTAGTTTCTGCACACTTTAGTGCTGTTGATCCTATTGAGTTCTTCCGTACTATCAATGCAGATGGTCAAGGTTTAACTTTAGAGAAATTCACGCAAAACTTCCAAGTGAAGGGTGATGTTCCAATTTGGCCATTATTGTTCTTAACTATTTCTTGTGGTGCATTATCTGGTTTCCATGCAACTCAAACTCCTTTAATGGCGCGTTGTGCTGAAAATGAAAAAGAAGGTCGTTTTATCTTTTACGGTGCAATGATTGCTGAAGGTGTAATTGCGTTAATCTGGTGTATGGTTGGTCTTGCATTCTATGAAAACCCACAAGCATTACAAGATGCAATTGCTGCGGGTTCACCATCTAAAGTTGTATATGATAGTTCATTACACTTCTTAGGTTTTATCGGTGGTATCTTTGCTGTGTTAGGTGTAGTGGTTTTACCTATTACTTCTGGGGATACCGCATTCCGTGCAGCTCGTTTACAATTAGCGGAAATTTTCCATATCGACCAACGTTCATTACCTAAACGTTTACTAATTGCTGTACCACTATTCGTATTAGGCTATTTTGTTTCAACCATTGACTTTAGCGTATTATGGCGTTATTTCACTTGGGCAAACCAAATGACAGCAATGGTAATGTTATGGACTGCAGCAGCATACTTATATCGCTACCATAAATTCCACTGGGTTGCGTCTATTCCAGCTTGGTTTATTACAACAGTATGTGCAACTTACTTGTTCTACAACAAAATCGGTTTCGGTTTAGATTATCAACTTTCAGTTTATCTTGGTTTTGCAACAACAATTGTTTGTATCGTATTATTCTTCGCTATGCTTAAGCCATTAGGTGAGCGTGATGAAGAAGCGTATGTGAATAATTAATCAAGATAATTTGGTTTAAAAAAAGCCGTTTGAGATATCGTCTCAAACGGTTTTTTTTTGATAAAAAATAGGGGTATTTCAGGGATAATCGCTTGCAACTTAAGCAAACAAATTATAAACTTACGCAGATGTGGAGAAAAGTGGTGTTTTGTGGAGATTTTTAGAAAAATTTCTCAAAATAAGTTTAATTTTGAAGGCGTAATATGTTTCGTGGTGCAACAGCGGTTAATTTAGATTCTAAGGGACGCGTAGCGATTCCAACCCGCTATCGCTCTGAAATTTTTGAAAAGAATCAAGGGCAAATGGTTTGTACTGTAGATATTCGCCAACCCTGTCTTTTACTTTATCCCCTTGATGAATGGGAAAAAATCGAACAAAAACTTCTCGCACTTTCTAACTTTGATCCTACCCAACGCCGTTTGCAACGAGTAATGCTTGGCCATGCTACTGAGTGTGAGATGGATGCTCAGGGTCGTATTTTGCTTAGTGGACCATTACGCCAACATGCAAAATTAGAAAAAGGTTTAATGTTGGTAGGACAACTTAATAAATTTGAAATTTGGAGTGCTGTAGAATGGCATGCCCAAATTGAAGAAGATATGGAACTTGGTTCAAGTGCAGACTTTGCGTCTGAGGCTTTGAAAGATTTCTCATTATAGAAAATGATTCACCGTTTTTTACTTTTATATTGTATTTATGGATACCGAAAATTCCTTTTCTTCACCTGAACATATCACAGTTTTACTTCATGAGGCCGTGAATGGCTTGGCACTGAAGGAAAATGGAATTTATATTGACGGTACTTTTGGCCGTGGTGGACATTCTCGCTTAATCCTTTCTAAATTATCCCCAAATGGTCGTCTCATTGGCGTTGACCGCGATCCTAGAGCCATTGCTGAAGCTCAAAAAATTCAAGACTCACGTTTTCAGATTGAACACAACAGCTTTTCCCATATTCCTGAAATTTGTGAAAAATTAAATTTGGTTGGCAAAATTGATGGTATTTTGCTTGATCTTGGCGTGTCATCCCCACAGCTTGATGAAGCAGAGCGTGGTTTTAGTTTTATGAAAGATGGCCCGCTTGATATGCGTATGGACACGACTCAAGGTTTGTCAGCAGAAGAATGGTTAAAACAAGTATCGGTTGAGGATTTAACTTGGGTTTTGAAAACTTTTGGCGAAGAGCGTTTCGCTAAACGTATTGCGACGGCCATTGTGGATTACAATAAAAGTGCGGCCAAAAATGGCACCGAATTTTTATCGCGTACTAGTCAATTAGCTGAGCTTATTTCACAAGCGGTACCTTTCAAAGATAAACATAAACACCCTGCGACTCGCAGTTTCCAAGCTATTCGTATTTTCATCAATGCAGAATTAGATGAATTGGAAAGTGTACTCAATTCTGCTTTAGACATGTTAGCGCGAGAAGGGCGTTTATCAATTATTAGTTTCCATTCATTAGAAGATAGAATGGTAAAGCATTTTATGAAAAAACAAAGTAAAGGTGAGGATATTCCTAAAGGTTTGCCATTGCGAGAAGATCAAATTCAACGTAATCAAAAATTAAAAACTATTGGTAAAGCAATTCAACCAAGTGATGCAGAAATTCAAGCAAATCCTCGTTCAAGAAGTGCGGTATTGCGTGTAGCAGAGAGAATTTAGTGATGTCTGAAAATAATAAACCTCGTTATCCGTTACAGCAGATTTTGGTCGAAGATCTATTTTCTTCAAATAAATTAATTGTGTTGTTATTGGTTGCGATTTTGATTTCATCAATGAGCGTGATTTGGGTAACTCATCAGACTCGCCGATTAATTTCTGAAAATGGTCAATTGGTTTTACAGCGCCAAGCACTGGAAAGTGAATATCGAAATTTGCAAGTACAAGAAGCAACAGAAGGAGACAGTACTCGAGTAGAATCTATTGCTGTTGGCACCTTAAAAATGAAAACATTATCCCCAGAACAAGAAGTTGAAATTAGAGAATAATAGGTAGAAAAGATGGTTAAGTTCAATTCTTCTCGTAAATCAGGTAAAGCAAAAAAAACAATTAGAAAATTGACCGCACCTGAAGCTGTAAAACATAACAAACCGAAAATTGTGTTTGAGAAATGTTTTATGCGTGTTCGTTATTGGGTTTCTGCTTTTTTTATTTTGGCCAGTTTATGTGCTTTAGTCGCTCGTGCGGCTTATGTACAGTCTGTTGATTCAAGTACTTTATCTGGAGAGGCTGATAAACGTTCTTTGCGTAAAGACGAAGTGTTATCTGTGCGTGGTTCAATTTTAGATCGTAATGGTCAGCTTTTATCTGTGAGCGTGCCGATGAATGCAGTGGTTGCAGATCCGAAAACCATGTTAAAAGAAAATGCACTTGCGGATAAAGAACGGATTACTGCTTTAGCCCAAGAATTGGGTATGAGTGAAAATGATTTGGTGAAAAAAATCGAGAAGAATTCCAAATCTGGTTATTTGTATTTGGCCCGTCAAGTAGAATCTAACAAAGCAGATTATATTCGTAAACTTAAGATTAAAGGTATTAATTTAGAAACTGAGCATCGCCGTTTTTATCCTCGCGTAGAAGAAGCTGCGCATGTGGTGGGTTATACCGATATAGATGGAAACGGTATTGAAGGCATTGAGAAAAGCTTTAATTCCATGCTTGTGGGTAAAGATGGGTCACGTACCGTTCGCAAAGATAAACGCGGAAATATTGTTGAACATATTGCGGATGAGAAAAAATATGATGCGCAAGATGTCACCTTGAGTATCGATGAAAAATTACAATCCATGGTATATCGTGAGATTAAAAAGGCGGTATCTGATAATAATGCTGAGTCCGGTACTGCGGTATTAGTTGATGTTCGAACTGGTGAAGTGTTGGCTATGGCTACTGCACCATCTTACAATCCAAACAACCGTGTCGGTGTGAAATCTGAGTTAATGCGTAACCGTGCAATCACCGATACGTTTGAGCCAGGTTCTACTGTAAAACCTTTCGTAGTTTTAACCGCACTTCAACGTGGAGTAGTGCGCCGTGATGAAATCATCAACACGGGATCATTCACAGTGAGTGGCAAAGAAATTGTGGACGTTGCACCTCGCGCACAACAAACTTTAGATGAGATTTTAATTAATTCTAGTAACCGTGGTGTGAGTCGCCTTGCATTGCGTATGCCACCTAGTGCATTGATGGAAACTTATCAAAATGCAGGTTTAAGTAAACCAACAGATTTAGGCTTGATTGGTGAACAAGTTGGGATTTTGAACGCAAACCGTAAACGCTGGGCAGATATTGAACGTGCAACAGTTGCTTATGGTTATGGTATTACTGCGACACCTTTACAAATTGCTAGAGCCTACGCAACCCTTGGTAGTTTTGGGGTGTATCGCCCGCTTTCTATCACTAAAGTTGATCCGCCAGTCATTGGAAAACGCGTTTTCTCTGAAAAAATAACTAAAGATATCGTAGGGATTTTAGAGAAAGTAGCAATCAAAAATAAACGCGCAATGGTGGAAGGCTACCGTGTTGGCGTGAAAACGGGTACGGCACGTAAGATTGAAAATGGACATTATGTAAATAAATATGTGGCATTTACTGCGGGGATTGCACCGATTAGTGACCCTCGTTATGCATTAGTGATTTTGATTAATGATCCAAAAGCCGGTGAATATTATGGTGGTGCAGTTTCTGCGCCTGTATTCTCTAGCATTATGGGCTATGCTTTGCGTGCAAATGCTATTCCACAAGATGCTGAACCTGTTGAAAAAACAGCAACGAAAAGCGCAAAACGTATCGTATATGTTGGTGATCACAAGAATCAAAAAGTGAATTAAGGAAAAATTATGAAAAAACTCACCGCACTTTTTAATTTGCCTGAATTAAAGAATGATATAGAACTCCATAATATGGTGTTGGATAGCCGTAAAGTTAAAGCTGGAGATCTTTTTGTGGCGATAAAAGGTCATCAAGTCGATGGAAATCAATTTATTGATTCGGCTATTCATTCTGGTGCAAGTGCGGTGGTTTCTGAGACAGAATTATCTGGCGAGCATTTAACTGTGGCGTTTATCGGGAATGTGCCAATCGTTAAATATTATCAACTTGCACGTCATCTTTCGTATTTGGCGGATATTTTCTATGATTCGCCTTCTAAAAAATTAACGCTTGTTGGCGTAACAGGGACAAATGGCAAAACTACTATTTCTCAATTATTAGCACAATGGGCGGAATTATTAGGTCATCGTGCTGCTGTCATGGGAACCATTGGTAATGGTCTTTTAGGTCAAGTTGTCGAAGCTAAAAATACAACTGGCTCAGCTGTGGAAATTCAATCATCACTTTTTAGTTTTAAGCAAGCAGGGGCAGATTTTGCCTCTATTGAAGTTTCATCGCATGGTTTGGCACAACATCGCGTAGAGGTGCTGAGTTTTAAAGCAGGGATTTTTACGAATTTAACGCGTGATCATCTAGATTATCACCAGACTATGGAAAATTACGCTTCCGCTAAAAAACGCTTATTCACCGAATTAGATACGCAAATTAAAGTGATTAATGCTGATGATGAGATTGGAAGCCAATGGTTAAGTGAATTACCTGATGCTATTGCGGTAAGTACGAGCACTGACTTCCAATCAAACTCACATCAATGGATGAAGGCAATAAATATCCACTTTCATGCTAAAGGCGCAGATATTACTTTTGAATCTAGCTGGGGTAATGGCGTATTGCATAGTCCATTAATCGGTGCTTTCAATGTAAGCAATTTGTTATTAGTGATGACCACGTTATTATCATTTGGTTACCCATTGGAAAATTTACTCGCTACGGCGAAATCTTTGAAAGGAGTATGTGGAAGAATGGAAATGATTCAATATCCAAATAAACCAACAGTTATTGTAGATTATGCGCATACACCTGATGCATTAGAAAAAGCCTTGATGGCAGCGCGTGAACATTGCCAAGGTGAGCTATGGTGTATTTTTGGCTGTGGTGGAGACCGCGATAGAGGCAAACGCCCATTAATGGCACAAGTCGCAGAGCAGTTTGCTGAAAAGGTTATAGTGACAAAAGATAATCCTCGAACAGAATTACAAAGCCAAATTGAATCAGATATTGTCGCTGGCTTTAAAAATATGGATAAAGTAGGCATTATTCCTGATCGAGAACAGGCGATTCAGTTTGCGATTGAAAGTGCGGTTGAAAATGATGTGATTTTAATTGCTGGCAAAGGCCATGAAAATTATCAAATTATTGGCACTGAAATCGTGCATTTTTCAGACCAAGAAATTGCCCATGATTTTTTAAAATAATAACAATTAAATTATGATTAAACTCTCTACTGAACAATTAGCACAGATTCTTCAAGCTAAATTAATTGGCGATAAAAATGTGCAAGTTGAAGAAATTAATACAGATACCCGAAAAAGCGTATCAAATAGTTTATTTTTTGCGTTGAAAGGTGAAAAGTTTGATGCTCACCAATATCTTGAGCAAGCGGTAGCACAAGGTGCGGTAGCCGTTGTTGTTCAGCAAGAAAATTCTTCCATTTCTGTTCCACAACTTGTGGTTAAAGATACCCGTATTGCTTTGGGTGAACTTGCAAAATGGTTACGTGAGAAAATTAATCCGCGTACTGTCGCGATGACAGGGTCTTCTGGTAAAACCACGGTAAAAGAAATGACGGCGAGTATTTTGCAACATACTGCTGGTGATTCGGAAGCGGTACTTTTTACCAATGGAAATTTTAATAACGATATTGGTGTGCCCTTAACCCTTCTTCGCTTAACAGAAAAACATCGTTTCGCTGTGATTGAACTTGGTGCCAATCATCAAGGTGAAATTGATTACACCACAAAATTAGCTCAACCTGATGCCGCATTGATTAATAATATTGCGCCCGCGCATTTAGAGGGTTTTGGTTCTTTAGAGGGCGTTGCACAAGCTAAAGGTGAGATTTATTGTGGTTTAACATCGAATGGTGTGGCGATTATTAACGCAGAACATAATCATTTAAATGTTTGGCAAAAAGAAATCGGTGAACATGAGATTCAATATTTCAACGGTAAAGATTATTCTGCAAAAAATATTCATCATACTGGTCAAGGCTCCACTTTTACACTTATTTCCCCACAAGGTGAAATTGAGATTAACTTGCCTTATCTGGGGGAACATAATGTAAAAAATGCTTTGGCAGCGACTGCACTTGCAATGCATGTTGGTGCCACTCTTACAGATGTAAAAGCTGGATTAGAACAACGTTCACAAGTGAAAGGACGTTTATTCCCAATTCAAGTAACGTCTAACTTATTGCTGTTAGATGATACTTATAATGCGAATAAAGATTCTCTCTGTGCTGCCATTGATGTCCTAAAAAGTTATGATGCTTTCCGTATTTTGTGTGTTGGTGATATGAAAGAGTTAGGTGAAAACTCTCTCGCTATTCACCGTGAAGTAGGAGAACATGCCAATTCGGCAAATTTAGATTTAATTTGTTCTTATGGCAATGAAAGTGCGGTTATTTCTGAGGCTGTTTCGGGTAAGCATTTTACTGATAAGGTGGAAATGGTTGATTTTCTTGTGCTATTGATTGAAACCCAATTACAACAAAATAATAAAGTCGTGGTGCTAGGAAAAGGCTCGCGCTCAATGAAAATGGAAGATGTGATCTATTCATTAAAGGATAAAATTAAATGTTAGTCTGGCTTGCTGAATATCTTGTTCGTTATGAAACCGCCTTTAATGCGATTTCTTATATTACCGTCCGTGCAATTCTTGCATTATTAACCGCACTTTTTATCTCACTTTGGATTGGCCCTAAAGTGATCAAACGTTTACAGATTTTAAAATTTGGTCAAGAAGTGCGAAATGATGGCCCTGAAAGTCACTTTGCTAAAAAAGGCACCCCTACTATGGGCGGTGTGATGATTCTATTCTCTATTGGCGTAAGTACGTTATTATGGGCAAATCTCGCGAATCCTTATATTTGGGTTTGTTTATTTGTATTATTTGGATATGGTGCAATTGGTTTTGTGGATGATTTCCGTAAAATTACCCGTAAAAATACAGACGGTTTAATTGCGCGTTGGAAATATTTTTGGATGTCTGTTGTGGCATTAGTGGCAATCCTTTGGCTTTATTGGCTTGGCCACGACACTGATGCAACCCGTTTAGTGATTCCATTCTTTAAAGATATTATGCCTCAATTAGGTTTGTTCTATATAGTGTTGTCTTACTTTGTGATTGTTGGCACCGGTAATGCAGTGAATTTAACAGACGGTTTAGATGGATTAGCGATTATGCCAACAGCGCTTGTCGCAGGCGCGTTTGCGTTAATTGCATGGGCGACGGGTAACGTGAATTTTGCAGAATACTTGCACATCCCATACATTAAATATAGCTCTGAAGTGGTTGTATTCTGTACAGCTATTGTTGGTGCAGGGTTAGGATTCTTATGGTTCAATACTTATCCAGCACAAGTCTTTATGGGCGATGTAGGTTCCCTTGCATTAGGCGGAGCGCTAGGTGTAGTGGCGATCCTAGTTCGTCAGGAATTTTTGCTTGTGATAATGGGCGGGGTATTTGTTGTTGAAGCGCTCTCTGTTATTTTGCAAGTGGGCTCTTATAAGTTACGTAAACAACGCATTTTTAGAATGGCACCGATTCACCACCATTTTGAATTGAAGGGATGGCCAGAGCCAAGAGTGATTATTCGGTTTTGGATTATTTCCTTAATGTTAGTGTTGATGGGATTAGTCACCTTGAAGTTGCGTTAATAAATATAGCTTGGCTCGCTCTTTCAGTTTTTGAAAGGGCGACATTTTTTACGTTAGTAAAGGAAATTTATATTTCCATCCATAATATAATTTTAAAATTTATAGCAATTAAGAAGAAAGAAAATGAACGCCTATCAAAACAAAAATATTACTATCATCGGGCTTGGCAAAACAGGTCTTTCTTGCGTGGATTATCTCTTATCCCAACAGGCTAATATTCGTGTGATTGATACCCGAAAAAATCCTACTGGTGTTGATAAACTTCCTCAAAATATCCCTCTTCATACTGGTAGTTTAAATCAGGAATGGTTACTTGAAAGCGATATGATTGTTATTAGTCCTGGGCTTGCAGTAAAAACACCTGAAATTCAAACCGCACTTAAAGCCGGCGTAGAAGTAATCGGTGATATTGAATTATTCTGCCGAGCGGCGACGAAGCCAATTGTCGGGATTACTGGTTCAAATGGAAAAAGTACCGTGACTACTTTAGTTTATGAAATGGCGAAAGCTGCTGGCGTAAAAGTTGGAATGGGCGGCAATATTGGGATTCCCGCTTTGTCATTGTTGAATGAAGATTGTGAACTTTATGTATTAGAGCTGTCTAGTTTTCAGCTTGAGACAACTTATAGCTTAAAAGCCGCAGCTGCAACGGTCTTGAACGTGACTGAAGATCATATGGATCGCTATGTGGATTTAGAAGATTATCGTCAAGCAAAATTGCGAATTTATCATAATGCTGAGGTCGGCGTTTTAAATAATGAGGATAAGCTGACTTTTAGTGAAGGTGAAAATCAAGCGAAACAAAACGTTTCTTTTGCGGAAAAGTCAGCAGATTATTGGCTAAAAACGGAAAACGGCAAGCAATACTTAATGGCAAAAGATGAAGTAATTTTGCCTTGTGAAGAAGCAACATTAGTCGGTCGCCATAATTATATGAATATTTTGGCGGCAACGGCATTGGCACAAGCTGTCGGTATTAATTTAGATTCAATTCGTACCGCACTTCGTCATTTCAAAGGGTTAGATCATCGTTTTCAATTAGCACATCAAGCTAATGGCATTCGTTGGATTAATGACTCTAAAGCAACAAATGTAGGGAGTACAGTTGCCGCATTAGCGGGCCTTTATGTTGAAGGCAAATTACATTTGTTGTTAGGCGGTGATGGAAAAGGGGCTGATTTTTCAGAATTAGCTGACTTAATTAATCAACCACATATTATTTGTTATTGTTTTGGTCGAGATGGTGCGCAACTCGCTAAGCTTTCATCGCAAAGTTATTTGTTCGATACAATGGAACAAGCGATAGAATTTTTACGCCCAACATTGCAAAGCGGAGATATGGTATTATTGTCGCCAGCTTGTGCAAGTCTCGATCAGTTTGCCTCTTTTGAAAAGCGCGGTGAAGAATTTACCCGTTTAGCGCAATATTCAGCCTAATTTAGTCATTAATAAAAATAAGATGGAATTTTTACAAAACATCAAAAAAAATTACGATGAATGGACACGTATCACACCGCAAGGTTTGTTGTATGATCGTGCGCTATTTTGGTTATTTGTTATTTTGCTTTTAATTGGTTTAGTTTCGGTAACATCTGCATCTATTCCTTATAGCTCTCGTTTATTTAATGATCCTTTTTACTTTGCAAAACGAGATGCTTTTTATGTATTTCTTTCTTTAGCGATTTGTTATGCCATGTTGTATATTCCAACTGAAAAGTTGGAAAAATGGAATGTAAATATTTTCTGGGCAGCCGTGGCTTTATTGATAGCCGTATTATTTATCGGTACATCAGTAAATGGTGCTAAACGTTGGATTTCATTGGGAATTTTGAATTTTCAACCAGCTGAATTTGCGAAGCTGGCACTGACTTGTTTCTTGGCAAGCTATTTTACTCGTCGTTATGATGAGGTTCGAGGTAGAAAATTTAGTGCGATAAAACCCTTTATTGTGATGGGCGTGATGGGGATGTTCCTCTTAGTTCAGCCTGATATGGGAAGTACAGTTGTGCTTTTTGTTATTACTTTCGGTATGCTATTTATCGTTGGCGCTCACTTTTTCCAATTTATTTTGCTTGGTGCAACAGGTGTAATTCTTGGCGCTTGGTTAATCATCTCTGCTTCTTATCGTTTAAAACGTTTTACCGGTTTTTTAGATCCATTTAAAGACCCTTATGGCACAGGCTTCCAATTAACGAACTCTCTTATGGCATTTGGTCGTGGAGAAATAACGGGTGAGGGGTTAGGTAATTCAATTCAAAAACTAGATTATTTACCTGAAGCGCATACTGACTTTATCATGGCGATTATTGGTGAAGAGTTTGGCTTTATAGGCATTTTAATTGTCGTTATTTTGCTCGGTTTACTTGTTTTTCGCGCCCTGAAGATTGGTAAAGAATCTTTAATGTTAGAACAACGTTTTAGAGGATTTTTAGCGTTAGGCATTGGCTTTTGGATTTTCTTCCAAGGCTTTGTTAATTTAGGTATGGCTCTAGGAATGTTACCGACTAAAGGTTTAACCTTTCCACTCGTGAGTTATGGTGGTTCGAGTATTATTATTATGTCAGCGACTATTGGCATTTTATTACGTATTGATCACGAAAACCGTTTACTTCGCGCAGGTCAAGCACGCCTACGCGATGATTAGAGATAAAGAAGATGAAAAATAAAAAATTATTAGTGATGGCTGGTGGAACTGGCGGTCATGTTTTTCCCGCGATAGCGGTGGCCCAATTTTTACAAAAACAAGGATGGGATATTTGCTGGTTAGGTACCAAAGATCGAATGGAGGCTCACCTTGTACCAAAACATGGAATCCCAATTAGATTTATCCAAATTTCGGGTTTGCGTGGTAAAGGTATAAAAGCTTTATTAAGCGCGCCTTTTGCGATTTTCCGTGCCGTGTTACAGGCAAAAAAAATTATTCAAGAAGAAAAGCCTGACGCTGTACTTGGAATGGGGGGGTATGTTTCAGGTCCAGGTGGTATTGCTGCAAAACTTTGTGGTGTACCGATAATTTTGCATGAACAAAATGCGATAGCTGGTTTAACGAATAAATGGTTAGCTAAAATCGCTACTCGCATATTGCAAGCATTTCCAACTGCTTTCCCTAATGCGGAAGTTGTTGGTAATCCAGTTCGAGAAGATTTATTTAAGATGCCATATCCAACGCTTCGTTTTGCTGAACGTGAGGAAAAATTACGTGTTTTAGTGGTCGGTGGTAGCCAAGGCGCGAGAGTGCTTAATCATACTTTACCTAAAGTAGTAGCACAGCTTGCAGATAAATTAGATGTTCGTCATCAAGTAGGTAAAGGTGCGGTAGAAGAAGTTACCCAACTTTATAGTGAGAATTCAGAACAAGTTAAAATAACAGAATTTATTGATGATATGGCTGCGGCTTATGCTTGGGCTGATGTGATAATTTGTCGCTCTGGCGCATTAACTGTATGTGAAATTGCGGCAGTTGGCGCTGCAGCTATTTTTGTACCTTTCCAACATAAAGATCGTCAACAATATTTGAATGCGAAATATTTATCGGATGTTGGAGCGGCGAAAATTATAGAACAGACAGATTTAACGCCTGAAATTCTGGTGAATTATTTAAAAAACTTTACTCGTGAAAATTTATTACAAATGGCTGAGAAAGCAAAAGCAATGTCGACACCTCTCTCTGCACAGCGAGTTGCTGAGGTTATTATAGAAAATTCAAACTAATTGATATTCCAAAGAATAAGAAAAATATTGCGATTTTTAACCGCACTTTTAGAATAGGCACCAATATTTTGCCAATGTGTCAAAAAGGAAAAATAAATGAAACATTCCCACGAAGAAATTAGAAAAATTATCCCTGAAATGCGTCGAGTGCAACAAATTCATTTTATTGGAATTGGTGGCGCGGGAATGAGTGGTATTGCTGAGATTTTATTGAATGAAGGCTATCAAATCTCTGGCTCAGATATTGCTGACGGCTTAGTAACGCAACGTTTAACTCAAGCGGGAGCAAAAATCTATATTGGCCATGCAGAAGAACATATTGAAGGTGCCAGTGTTGTTGTCGTATCTAGCGCAATAAAAGATGATAACCCTGAATTAGTTGCAGCGAAACAAAAACGCATTCCAGTGATTCAACGAGCACAAATGTTGGCTGAAATCATGCGTTTTCGTCATGGTATTGCTGTTGCAGGGACACATGGGAAGACGACGACAACTGCTATGATTTCCATGATTTACACCCAAGCAAAACTCGATCCAACATTTGTTAATGGTGGTTTGGTGAAATCTGCAGGTAAAAATGCACATTTAGGTGCTAGTCGTTATTTAATTGCAGAAGCGGATGAAAGTGACGCCTCGTTTTTACATTTGCAGCCAATGGTGTCTGTTGTAACCAATATGGAACCAGATCATATGGATACTTACGAAGGTGATTTCGAAAAAATGAAAGCCACCTATGTGAAGTTCCTGCACAATTTACCCTTCTATGGTTTAGCAGTGATGTGTGCAGATGATCCTGTATTAATGGAACTTGTGCCAAAAGTTGGTCGCCAAGTGATTACATATGGTTTTAGTGAACATGCAGATTATCGCATTGAAGATTATGAACAAACAGGTTTTCAAGGTCATTACACAGTGATTTGCCCAGATAATGAGCGTATTAATGTGCTGTTAAATGTGCCAGGAAAACATAATGCGTTAAATGCAACGGCTGCACTTGCTGTAGCCAAAGAAGAAGGTATTAGCAATGAGGCTATTTTAGAAGCACTTGCTGATTTCCAAGGTGCAGGTCGTCGTTTTGATCAGTTAGGTGAGTTTATTCGTCCAAATGGTAAAGTGCGTTTAGTTGATGATTATGGTCATCACCCAACAGAAGTGGGCGTAACGATTAAAGCCGCACGGGAAGGATGGGGAGATAAACGTATTGTTATGATTTTCCAACCGCATCGTTATTCTCGTACCCGTGATTTATTTGATGATTTTGTACAAGTGCTTTCACAAGTGGATGCATTAATTATGCTTGATGTGTACGCAGCAGGAGAAGCGCCGATTGTTGGAGCTGATAGTAAATCTCTTTGTCGTTCCATTAGAAATTTAGGAAAAATTGATCCAATCTTGGTTTCTGACACCTCACAATTAGGCGACGTTCTTGATCAAATTATTCAAGATGGCGATTTGATTTTGGCGCAAGGTGCGGGTAGCGTAAGTAAAATCTCTCGTGGCTTAGCTCAATCTTGGAAAAATTAAGACGTTTATAAGTAGATTTTAGAAATTTGAGATAGCCTTATCTATTAATTAAGGACATCAGAATAAGATATATAAGTAGGATAAAATGAATTTAAAACAAGAAAAAATTGCAGTGTTATTAGGCGGAACATCCGCTGAGCGTGAAGTTTCTCTCAATTCAGGTAAAGCGGTATTAGAGGCTTTATTAAATCAAGGTTATGATGCTCATCCTATTGATCCTAAAGAATATAATGTTGCTAATCTTAAAAAGGATGGCTTTAATCGAGTGTTTAATATTTTGCATGGCCGAGGTGGTGAAGATGGCACAATGCAAGGTTTATTAGAGCAAATTGGTTTACCTTACACTGGTTGTGGGGTGATGGCTTCCGCATTAACTATGGATAAAATGCGTACAAAAATGTTGTGGAAAGCATTTGGATTACCTGTAGCAGATATGGAAGTAGTAACCCGAGAAACCTTTTCTGAATTAGATGCTCAGGCTGTAGTGGAAAAACTAGGTTTACCATTAATGGTGAAACCTTCTTTAGAAGGCTCTAGTGTTGGATTAACTAAAGTTAAAGCAGCGGATGAGCTAAAAAGTGCGGTGGAATATGCACTTAAATTTGATAATACGATTCTGATTGAAGAATGGTTATCTGGCGATGAATTAACTGTGCCTGTATTGGATAGTCAAGTGCTTCCGGCTATTCGTATTGTTCCTGAAGGTGAGTTCTACGATTATAATGCGAAATATATTTCTGATAATACTCAATATTTCTGCCCTGCAGGCTTAATGTCTGAGCGCGAGCAAGAGTTAGCTATATTAGTGAAACGCGCTTATGATGCAGTGGGATGTCGTGGTTGGAGCCGTATTGATGTTATGTGCGATGAGAAAGGTGATTTTCGTTTAGTTGAAGTAAATACGAATCCAGGAATGACGAGCCACAGTTTATTCCCAAAATCTGCCGCAAGCGTGGGTATTTCTTTTGAACAGCTTGTTGTGAAAATTTTGGAGCTAAGTGTGTAATGAACATTCTGAAAAGGAAAACTCCACAGAATATTCGTTTTGGTGAACAAAAGCCTAAATATTATTTTCATATTCGGGCTTTCTTGGCTTTGCTTGGTATACTTTTTGCTCTTGGTATTTATTTTAATTGGCAAACTCTGCTAGAGAAAATGGATGATAAGCCTATTAGCGGTTTTGCATTGGCTGGACAAAAGATTTTTACCACGGATGCCGATATTAAGGAAAGCTTATTAAAAATGGGTTCTCTTAAAGGCTTTTGGGGGCAAGATGTCGAGCCAATTCAAGCTCAAATAGAAGCTTTACCTTGGGTTAAAAGCTCAATTGTGCGAAAAATATGGCCAAATCGTTTAAGTATTTGGATTACTGAATATCAACCAGTGGCATTTTGGAATCAGAATCAATTTGTTACTCAGGATGGCGTTGTATTCCAACTTCCAATTGAACGCTTAAAAGAAAATACTTTGCCTTATTTAGGTGGGCCTGATTATCAAAGTTTAAAAGTATTGGAAGCATGGAATCAGATTTATGCAGATTTTAAATCAAAAAATTTAATTGCAAAAGGCATGAATATTGATGAACGCGGTGCATGGCAAGTAACACTTGATAATGACATTGTGTTAAAGTTAGGTCGTGGAGAATGGAAATCTAAGCTTGAACGATTTGTCACGATTTATCCGCAAGTTGATGTTCCAGAAAATAAAAAAATAGATTATGTAGATTTACGATATGCGGCAGGCGCTGCTGTGGGTATGGCTGATAAATAAAAACTAGGTGCGAAAATGGTTAAAGGTGTGGAAGCTAAAACAATTGTAGGATTAGAAGTCGGTACGTCAAAAATTGTTGCCGTAGTGGGCGAGGTATTTCCTGATGGCGTAGTGAATGTGTTAGGTGTTGGTAGTTGCCCATCTAAAGGGATTGATCGTGGCAGTATCACCGATCTTGAAGCTGTCGTAAATTCTATTCAAAGAGCCATTGAAGCAGCTGAATCTATGGCTGATTGTCAGATTATGAGTGTAACTTTGGCAATTACTGGTGAACATATTCAAAGTTTAAATGAAAGTGGTTTTGTGCCAATTTCAGATAGCGAAGTAACACAAGATGAAATTGATTCTGCACTGCATACAGCGAGCTCCATCAAGTTGCCTGAAGGTTTATCCTTATTGCATGTGATTCCTCAAGAATATGCGGTGGATCGTCAGTTGAATATTAAAAATCCATTGGGTTTGCAAGGTGTTCGTTTAAAAGCACAAGTACATTTAATTGCCTGTCATCAAGATTGGCAAAACAACCTGAAAAAAGCGGTTGAGCGATGTGGTTTACAAGTGGATAAAGTCGTTTTTTCTGGTTTTGCAGCAACACATTCAGTATTAACCGAAGATGAAAAAGATCTTGGTGTTTGCTTGATTGATTTAGGTGCAGGCACAATGAATGTGATGGTTTATACAAACGGTGCATTACGTTTCAGTAAGGTTATTCCTTATGCAGGAAATATTGTGACTAACGATATTGCTCACGCTTGTACTATTTCGCGTGCAGAAGCTGAACGAATTAAAGTTAATTATGCAAGTGCATTTTATCCAGCTCGTTTGCACGGAGATAAAAAAATTGAAGTTGCAAGTATTGGTGGACGAGCACCCCGTTCATTAACAAAAAGTGATTTATCCTTAATTACATCAGCTCGCTACACGGAACTTCTAGGTGTTGTGAAAGACGAATTAGATAAATTAAAGGCTGAGTTGGAAACAAAACACGTGAAGTTTGAGCTTATTGCTGGCGTAGTCATTACTGGTGGTGGTGCGCAAATAGAAGATTTGAAAGAATGTGCATCTGATGTATTTAATTGCCAGGTACGTATTGGTAGCCCGCTGAATATTACTGGATTGACAGATTACGTGAATCGCCCTCAATATTCAACGGTGGTGGGGTTGTTACAGTATAACCATAGTAACAGTGATGATGATTTGATTTCAGGAAATGATGAATCTGATGACGGAGTACTAAAACAAATTTTGAATGGAATTAAAAAAATTATGGATAAAGTGCGGTCAGAATTTTGATTATTCTGATTTTTCATCTACAATAGAGAGAATTTAGGTTTTATATTGAGCCAGCTTATCTGGCCTTAACGGAGAACATCGATGTTATACCCAGAGTACCCTGAGTACGATAATTTTAATGAGTCCGGCGCACTGATCAAAGTCGTAGGTGTCGGCGGCGGTGGCGGTAATGCTGTAAACCATATGGTTATGAGTATGGTCAAGCAAGAAATGGGTGGAACTTATTTGGGTGAAAGCTCATTAACTTCAGAAGAGCATGGCCGTATTATTTTTTACGCTGTAAATACAGACGCTCAAGCATTACGCAAAAGTCAAGTTCAACAAACTGTACAAATTGGTGGAGAAACAACCAAAGGTTTAGGCGCTGGGGCAAATCCAAATATTGGTCGTAAGGCTGCGGAAGATGATCAGGAAGAAATTCGCAAAATGCTTGAAGGTGCGGATATGGTCTTTATTGCAGCTGGTATGGGCGGCGGTACTGGTACTGGTGCAGCGCCTGTTGTCGCAAAAATTGCTAAAGAATTAGGCATGTTAACCGTTGCTGTTGTAACCAAACCATTTGCTTTTGAAGGCAAAAAGCGTATGCAATTTGCAGAGCTCGGTATTAAAGATTTATCCCAATATGTTGATTCAATGATTATTATTCCGAATCAACAAATCCAAAAAGTTCTCTCTAAAAATGCTAAATTAATTGATGCTTTTGCTGCTGCAAACGACGTGTTGCGTAATTCCGTGATGGGAATTTCAGATATGATTACCTCTCCTGGTTTAATTAATGTGGACTTCGCTGATGTAAGAACGGTAATGTCCGTTCAAGGACAAGCTATGATTGGTTTTGGTTCAGCTGTGGGAGAACCTGGTGCGGGTAGAGCAGAAGAGGCGGCTCGTCTTGCGGTACGTAACGATCTTCTAGAAAAAATAGATCTTTCTAACGCTCAAGGTATTTTAGTTAATATTACTGCTGGAATGGATTTAGTTTTTGATGAGTTTAACATTATAGGTGAGACAATAGGTAGTTTTGCTTCTGAAGAAGCGACAGTTGTTGTTGGTACGAGTCTAGTGCCTGAGATGAGTGATGAAATTCGAGTGACTATTGTGGCAACAGGATTAGGGGAAATCGCCCCAACTGAGTCTGTTCAAGTGTTGTGTCTTTCTCGTCCAGTTGAGTCAGAAGGTACAGGTCGCGTAAATATTGTGCCTGATATACATACTCGTGAGCCAGTAGAAACTCAAAAAACTCCTGCGGAAGAATATCATCGTCCGTTGGATAAACCGATCACAGATCGTTTAGAAGCATTTAAGAAAAATAGTTTCTTTAATCCTGCACAACGTGAAGAGAATTAATTTAATTGGTTTTGAGAAATACCTGGAATATTAAGGTAGTAGAATGATTAAACAAAGAACATTAAAACAAAGTATTAAAGTAACAGGTGTTGGTTTACATAGCGGTAAGAAAGTGACTTTAACATTACGTCCGGCTATGCCAAATACTGGTGTTGTTTACTATCGTACAGATTTAAATCCTGCAGTGGCATTCCCTGCTGATCCTAATTCAGTACGTGATACAATGCTTTGTACCGCATTAATTAATGAGCAAGGTGTGCGCATTTCTACCGTTGAACATTTGAATGCAGCACTATCAGGTCTTGGAATTGATAATATTATTATTGAGGTTGATGCACCTGAAATTCCTATTATGGATGGTAGCGCGAGTCCATTTATCTATTTGTTGTTAGATGCTGGAATTGAAGAACAAAATGCGCCTAAGAAATTTATTTGTATTAAAGAACATGTTCGAGTTGAAGATGGTGATAAATGGGCTGAATTTAAACCTTACAATGGTTTTCGTTTAGATTTCACTATTGATTTTGATCATCCTGCTATTGGCAAAAATGTTCGTAATTATGTCATGGATTTCTCTGCTCAAGCATTTGTTCATCAAATTAGTCGAGCAAGAACATTTGGTTTTATGAAAGATATAGAATATCTTCAATCTCAAGGTTTAGCATTAGGGGGTAGCCTTGATAATGCTATTGTTCTTGATGATTATAGAATTTTAAATGAAGATGGCTTACGCTTTAAAGATGAACTTGTTCGTCATAAAATGTTAGACGCAATTGGCGATCTTTATATGGCTGGTTATAACATTATTGGTGATTTCAAGGCTTATAAATCTGGTCATGGTTTAAATAACAAGTTACTACGTGCTGTATTAGCAAATCAAGAAGCATGGGAGTTTGTAACTTTTGAAGATAAAGAACAAGTACCGCAAGGATATGTTGCGCCTGTTCAAGTATTTATCTAATCATTTTATTTTTAAAAAAGCTATATTTCTGCTAGGAAGTATAGCTTTTTTATTTTCATCGCACTTTAAATGACTAATGCTTAAAAGTGCGGTTGGTTTTTCTTATTTTTTATAAGGGGATGCTATGAAGCTAGAATTATCTGAAATTCGCCAACAAATTACGCAAATAGATCGTAGTTTATTAAAATTGCTTTCTGAGCGTCATCGTTTAGCTTTCGATGTAGTGAGAAGTAAAGAGATCTCGCAAAAAGCTTTACGTGATGTAGAGCGAGAGCAGCAACTTTTACAAGAATTAGTTCAATTTTCAGAAAATGAGAATTATCAACTTGAACCACAATATATCACTTCAATTTTCCAAAAAATCATTGAAGATTCAGTATTGACACAGCAAGTCTATTTGCAGAATAAACTTAATGAACAACGTAATCAAAATTTACATATTGCTTTTTTAGGTAAGAGAGGTTCTTATTCAAATTTAGCTGCACGTAATTATGCTGCTCGTTATCAAAAACAATTTGTAGAACTAGGATGTCAGTCTTTTGAGCAAGTATTTGAAAAAGTGCAAAATGGTGAAGCAGATTTTGGTGTATTGCCTTTAGAAAATACAACATCAGGTGCTATTAATGAAGTCTATGACTTGCTCCAGCATACTGACTTATCATTGGTAGGCGAGCTGGCTTACCCAATTCAGCATTGTGTTTTGGTAAATGGCACGACTGAATTAAGTGAAATCGATACTTTATATAGTCATCCTCAAGTGATTCAACAATGTAGTCAATTTATACATAGTCTTGATCGAGTACATATTGAATATTGTGAAAGTAGTTCCCATGCAATGCAACTTATTGCAAGTTTAAATAAGCCGAATATTGCGGCATTAGGGAATGAAGATGGTGGTAAATTATATGGACTTAGTGTATTAAAAACTAATATTGCTAATCAAGAGAACAATATTACGCGTTTTATTGTCGTTGCTAAAGAACAGCGTGAGGTTTCACCACAGATACCAGCAAAAACATTATTGCTAATGACAACTTCACAGCAAATTGGCTCATTAGTTGATGCACTTTTAGTTTTCAAAAAACATCAAATTAATATGACAAAATTAGAATCTCGTCCAATTTATGGGAAACCTTGGGAAGAAATGTTTTATCTCGAAATAGAAGCGAATATCCATCATCCTGATATTCAGCAAGCTTTGGAAGAGTTAAAGAATTGTAGTAATTATCTAAAGATTTTAGGTTGTTATCCTAGCGAGATTGTAAAACCAGTTAATTTATAAGAAAGTGCGGTCAATAAAATTATTTTTGACCGCACTTTTTTATGCTTTTTTATTTCGTTCTAAAGATTTGTGCTGAATTTGGACGATTTTTCCTTTAGCTTGAAAATATTCACCTAACTGCTGGGCAATATAAACGGAACGGTGTTTTCCTCCTGTACACCCAATAGCAATAGTTAAATAGCTACGATTGTTTTTTTCTAACATAGGCAACCAAGTATCAATATAGTTACGAGTGAGGTAGATAAATTCATTCACCTGCGTGTGACTATTCAGAAATTCTGCTACTGGCGCATTTAATCCTGTCATTGAGCGTAATGTTGGATCCCAATGTGGGTTAGGTAAGAAACGTACATCGAAAACATAATCCGCATCTAAAGGAATTCCATATTTAAAGCCAAAAGATTCAACAACGATTTTTAGTTCTTTATCACTATTTCCTCGTAAAAATTCGCGTAGGCGTTCAGCAAGGGTATGAGTAGAAAGGTGGGTGGTATCAATAATAAAGTTTGCGTGTTGAATTAATGGCTCAAGGTAGCGATATTCTTCATCTATTGCAGCTTCAAGAGATAAATCTTTCAAGGAAAGTGGGTGCAGACGGCGTGAGTCGCTATAACGACGAATCAATGTGCCACGATCTGCTTCAAGGAAAATAATCTTTAATTGATGATATTTTTGTAAGGTATTTAGAGTTTGTTCAAGGGTATTGGTTGAATTAGGAATATTACGAATATCAAGGCTGATTGCGACCGAAGATTGGGATTGAGATAGAATATCAGTCAATTGAGGAAGTAAATCCAGGGGAATATTATCAACACAATAATATCCGGCGTCTTCTAATGCTCGTAAGGCTACGGATTTTCCTGCGCCAGAACGTCCACTAATAATGATAATTTCCATAATTCCCCCTTTAAATTATTCTTGCGTTTCTTCCAGCGAACTTTCAGCTCTATCTGAAATCTCAAAAACTTGCCAAATTTCATCCGCACTTTTGGCTGAACGTAATTGTTTTAACATATTTTTATCGGTAAGTTTTTCGATTAATGATGCCAATATAGGGATGTATGTTTCGCACTGATTATCTGGAATAAGTATAGCAAAGATTAAATCTACAGGTTTACCATCAAGCGAATCATAATTAATTGGGTTATCCAATTGCATAAACATAGCAATTGCTTTGTCACATACCTCAAGAGGTATTTTCGCCTTAGGCATTGCTATGCCATTTCCTAGCCCTGAGTTACCCAGTTTTTCACGCTCAAAAAGGGATTCAAAGCACGCTTGCTCACCTTTATCACAGTGAAGTTTTTCTTCTACAAAATGTGCGATAGATTCAAATAATCGTTTTTTGCTAGAAAAACTAACGCCCTGACGAATATTCTCAGGGCTTAATAGTTCAGTTATTTTCATTTTTATAATTTGAATTGTTCGCCAAGATAAACGCGTTTAACGTGTTCATCGTTCATAACTTGTTCTGGTGTGCCTGTTGCGATAATTTTACCTTCGCCAACAATATAAGCGCGTTCACATACATCAAGTGTTTCACGTACATTATGATCGGTAATCAAAACTCCTAACCCTCGGTTACGTAAGTCGGTGATAATTTTCTTAATATCGCTCACAGAAATTGGATCTACACCAGCAAATGGCTCATCTAATAGAATAAACTTGGGATTGGCAGCTAATGCTCGTGCAATTTCAACTCGACGACGTTCACCGCCAGATAATGACTGACCTAAACTATCTCGAATATGGCCAATATTAAATTCCTCAATCAACTCATCAGCCTTTTCTCGACGTTGTTGAGTGGTTAAATCTTTGCGTATTTCTAATACAGCCATTAGATTTTCATATACAGTCAAACGGCGAAAAATAGAGGCTTCTTGTGGTAAATAACCAATTCCACGTTGCGCACGATTATGCATTGGGAGTAAACTAATGTTTTCTCCGTCAATAATAATTTTGCCTTGATCTTGGCGAACTAACCCGACAACCATGTAGAAGGTTGTTGTTTTCCCAGCACCGTTTGGTCCAAGCAAACCGACAATTTCATTAGAGTTTACAGTTAAACTTACATCTGAAACAACTTTACGGCTTTTATAGCTTTTAGCTAAATTTTCAGCAGTCAGAATTGACATAAATTATTTCCCTTTAGCTTGTTGTAATTGCGATGGAATAAGGACTGTTGTTACACGTGATTTTCCATTGCCATTAGCTTTAAGTTGCTGTTTTTTCACATCGTAGGTAATTAGTTGTCCATTAATCTTACTATCAAATTGCTTTAATTCAGCATTGTCAGTTAATGTCAAAAATTCAGTACCAAGATCATAGTGAACTTTATTTGCTTTACCATCCACTGGCTTACCATTATCTAGCTTTTGATGGAATGTTACTGGAGTACCAAATGCTTCTACGGTTTCTTTTTTACCTGAATTTTCAGGTGGGCGCGTAATGACAACTTTATTTGCCTTGATTAAAATTGAACCCTGAGTAATTGAAACGTTATCAGTAAAAGTGACAACACTTTTTTCCATATCTAATGATTGATTATCAGAAACAATGTTAATTGGTTGATTCGTGTCATCTTTCAACGCTAAAGCAGAGAAAGAGGTCATGATTAATACAGCGAGTAAAATAATTTTATTGTTTGTTAATTTCATAATATGTTTTTACCTGTTCTTTTAATGTTGCAATTTGTTGGCGTAGATTGCCAACCATTTTTAAGCCTGTTGAGTTAAAATTTTGTCCATTTATTTTCACCATTGTATCTGATGAAATATCTTGAGTTTTTAAGTTAACCACGGCAACTTGAGTTTCGACTCTCTGTAAACGAGAAGTCGGTTCTAAACTTTCTGCAACGACATCACCTTCTAAATAAAGCATTTCATTTTTCGTCAATTTGGCTTTTTTGGCGCTAAGTTTCCAACTTTGTGATTCTAATAATTTTGCTGAATTATTTGATTTTTCAGCATTATTAGATGTAGAGACATCAAATAAGTACACCAAAGGCATTTCAAACTCAGTATGGCCATCAACTGTATAGTGTTTCACTTTGTCTGCAGTTGAGAGATATTGTTTCTTACCTTCAGGGGAAAACACCGTAGTTTCCATTTTATTTCCAATATAATCTGGACTATCTGGTTTTTTTACTAAGTTTGATAAATCAGGTTTATCGCTATTTAAAGAATAAAACCATCCCAGTGAACCGAGAGCGATAAGACCTAAAATTACATTCCAACGAATATTCATATTTTTAAATTTGTTACTCGAAAAGTGCGGATAAAAATTTAATATTTTTTAATCTTCTAACATCAATGCTTTGAGCATTTGATAAATTTCTCGATATGCTTTCGATGGTTTATTTTGCTCACGTTCTTTTTGTGCTGAACGAACAAGATTACGTAGTTGTTGACGATCTACATCTGGATAATCATTTAATAAATCGGTTAGAGCCATATCACCTTTTTCTACTAATTCATCCCGCACTTTTTCGATTTTATGCAGCATAGCCTGCTGTTGGTTATGTTTATTTTCGATTTTATCTAATGCTTCACGAATAGGCTCAACATTAATGCCTCGAAATAATTTACCGATATACTGTAATTGACGGCGACGAGCTTCTTTTTGTAAACGCTGTGTAAGTTCAATGGCATCAAGTAAGGATTCATCAAGTGGGATTTTCGCAAGATTGGCTTTGGTTAAATTTACAATTTTTTCACCAAGTTGTTTTAAATCTTCAGCATCGCGTTTGATTTCGCTTTTACTTACCCAAATAATTTCTTCTTGCTCTTCATCTTCCCAATTGAAAGCTTCTTTTTTCTTACGTTTTGCCATAATTTCTCTCAACTAAAATTTGGCGCGTATTTTAGCACAAAGTTTCAAAATAATATAAAATGCGACAAATTTTTAATGGGAAAAAATAATGAAAATAGCCGAAAATCAAACCGCACTTTTGAAAGCTCAAGAACAAGAATTACGTCAAGCAGTCAGCTTTGCTGTTGAATTAGCAACAAAATCAGGGGCGACTGCAGAAGTCGCCGTCACTAAAGTGAGTGGATTGTCAGTATCCACACGCTTGCAAGAAATTGAAAATGTTGAATTTACTAATGATGGTGCATTGGGGATTTCCGTTTATATGGGACAACAAAAAGGCAATGCATCAACATCAGATTTAAGTGAAGGCGCAATTCGAAACGCAGTGGAAGCCGCACTTGCTATTGCAAAGTACACTTCACCCGATGATTGCACAGGCCTTGCGGATAAGGATTTAATGGCTTTTGATGCGCCTGATTTAGAACTTTATCATGCTGCTGATATGGATGTTGATAAAGCAACAGAACTTGCACTTCAGGCTGAAAAGGCGGCTTTAGAGGCGGATGAGCGTATTATAAATAGTAATGGTGCAAGTTTTAATTCACATACAGGCGTGAAAGTGTATGGAAATAGTCATGGCATGTTGCAAAGTTATTTATCAAGCCGTTATTCCTTATCTTGTTCGGTTATTGGTGGTGTAGAAGATGCCTTAGAAAATGATTACGAATACACGATCTCTCGTGAATTCGATAAACTCCAATCTCCAATTTGGGTTGGCGAAAATTGTGCAAAGAAAGTTATTTCTCGTTTAAACCCTCAAAAATTGAGTACACGAGAAGTGCCAGTTATTTTCTTAAATGATGTTGCAACTGGTCTTATTTCTCATTTCGCCGCAGCAATAAGTGGTGGCAGTTTATATAGAAAATCGAGTTTCTTGCTCGATCATTTGGGTAAGCAGGTCTTACCTGATTGGTTCAATATCAGTGAGAAACCACATTTATTACGCCGTTTGGCTTCAACGCCTTTTGATAGTGAAGGTGTTCGTACGCAAGATCGTGAAATTGTTGAAGACGGGATATTACAAACTTATTTAGTGACAAGTTATAGTGGTAAAAAACTTAGTATGCCAAGTACTGGTCATGCTGGTGGAATTCACAACTGGCTTGTTAAGCCAAATTTGGCCGGTGGATTGACCGCACTTTTACGTCAAATGGGAACTGGATTGTTAGTAACGGATGTCATGGGACAAGGTGTCAATATTGTTACAGGCGATTATTCACGTGGTGCATCAGGTTTTTGGGTGGAAAATGGTGAAATTCAATATCCAGTTGCCGAAATTACTATTGCGGGCCAACTGCAAGATATGTTGAAGAATATGATTACTGTAGCGGATGATATAGAGCATCGTTCTAACATCCAAACGGGTTCTATTCTGTTAGATAAGATGAAAATTTCAGGAAATTAAAAAATATTTTTAAAATTGAGAATTATTCTTATTGACAATAACTAAATGTCTGCTACTATACGCACATCTGTTAAGCGATTGCAGGTTGCTCCAACAGGTAGAGTAGAAAGTAAATTCGTTAGGGTTCAAAAAGGCTGAAGGTTTAAACTTCAGCCTTTTTTTTGTAAAATAGCAAACGATTTTATCCCCTGTCATTTCATAAGGAAACACAATGAAAAAACACCACGTTGACGTTTTAATCTCAGAGAACGATGTTCATGCTCGTATTGCTGAATTAGGTGCTCAAATTACAAAATTTTATCAAGAAAAACAGATCGATAGCCTTGTTGTTGTAGGGCTTTTACGTGGTTCCTTTATGTTTATGGCGGATATCGTTCGTCAGATAAATTTACCTGTGGAAATTGAATTTATGACCACTTCAAGTTATGGCACAGGCATGACTACGAATCACGACGTTCGAATTACCAAAGATTTGGACGGCGATATAAAAGGTAAACACGTTTTAATTGTGGAAGATATTATTGATACGGGTTATACCTTGGAAAAAGTGCGTGATATTTTGAATTTGCGTGAGCCTGCTAGCCTTGCAATTTGTACTTTGCTTGATAAACCTTCTCGCCGTGAAGTGGAAGTGCCTGTTGAATGGGTTGGTTTTGAAATTCCTGATGAATTTGTGGTGGGGTATGGTATCGATTACGCGCAACGCCATCGTAATTTAGGCTATATCGGTAAAGTTGTTTTAGAAGAATAATTTGATTTTATTGAAAAGTGCGGTTGAAATTTTAAATGAATTTTTAACCGCACTTTTTATAACTTAAATCGATGAATAATTTGATTTGCTGAGCCCCGCCAAACTAAACTTGGGTCAGCCTGTTCTTGAATAAATTTCCCATCAATTAAGACATCAATATAAGGCAACATAGCACGTTGTTGTTCATCTAATTCATCTAGCTTATAACCCGTCCAAACCCAGATGTCTTTATCAGGACATTCTCGTTTTACGCGTTGCACAAAGGGCAATAATGTTTCTACGTTAAGGGGATGAAGTGGATCGCCACCTGAAAGCGTCAACCCTTGGCGTTTAATGCGAGTGTCTTTTAAATCATTGATGATTTGTTGTTCCATCGCTTCATCAAATAATACACCCGCTGAAAATGACCAACTTTTTTGGTTATAGCAACCTTTGCAAGCATGCGTACATCCACTGACGAAAAGTATGCATCTTGTACCTTCGCCATTGATAACATCGGTAGGGTAGTATTGGAGATAGTTCATTTCATAAAAATCCTAAAAATGTAGCTTAAATTCTCGCCAAATTCACCGCGCTTTTTAATTAATCTTTGCAATACGGCAGTAATTTCTGCATAATAGCGCGCAATCGCATTGCGATATCAATGGAAACCTTCTCGGTCTCTCGCAACGGTGTCTGGTTTACTCGGTCAGGTCTGGAAGGAAGCAGCCAAAGTCGGAATTACTGTGTGCCGAGAAGAAGCTGGGAAGGTTTCCGCCCAACTTTCTTTTCTTATACTCGCTCAATCAATCTTTTAAAGAAACCATTTTCTTTTGTGATTAAGCTATTGTAATCGCCTTCTTCGATTAATCTTCCGTTATCAATTACACAAATTTTATCGAATTGTTCAATTGAACTTAGACGGTGAGTGACCATAATTAGGGTTTTATTTTCGGCATGTTGCAAAATTAAACGTAAAATTTGACGTTCAGTTTCGCGATCTAAACCTTCTGTTGGTTCATCTAACAATAAAATTGGCGCATTATTGAGTAAAATACGTGCTAAACCTAAACGGCGTTGTTCCCCACCAGAAAGTGGACGACCGCCGTCCCCAAGCCAAAGATTTAAACCTTTTTCTTCTTGCTCAAGTAATTTGCTTAAACCAACTTGATGTAGCACTTCAATCATTTTTTCATCAGAAATTTCCTCCGCACTTGCAAATTGTAAATTTTGACGAAGCGTATCGCTAAATACGTGAACACGTTGAGTTAAAAAACAAATTTGTCGGCGTAATGTTTCTTCTGAATAGGCGGAAATGGGTTTTTCTGCCAATAAAAGCTCTTCTTGATTCGCATCATAATTGCGTACTAAAAGTTGAAGGAGTGAAGATTTTCCACTTCCAGTTTTGCCTAAAATAGCAATTCTTTGGCCTTGTTCTAAATCTAATGTAAGATTTTTTAATACAAGCGTTTCTTGCCCTGGATAGGAAAAACTTAAATCCTTCGCAGAAATTAACCGCACTTTTGTTTCAAATTCCTCATTACCATTAAACTCAACAAGCGGTTTTTGCTCAATGATTTCGGTTACACGCTCTGCTGCAGCAATCACTTGACCTATATGTAAAAATGCCGCACCCAATGGCATGATGATCTCAAAGGCTGCAAGTGCAGCAAAAGTGAAAAGTGCAATATAAGCCGTGTGGTATTCATCTGTGCCAAAATCGGCGTTACTTGCAAACCATAACATTCCAGAAATTAATAAACCATTTAGAAAAAGAACAAGAGCGGTAGAAAATCCGCTTAATTTGGCTTCTTTGGCTTGATCTTCCTGCCATGTTTTTTCTGTGGCTGACATTTTCTCTTTTAATTTATCTTCTGCATTAAATAATAAAAGCTCGGCTTGTGCTTGGATAAATTCTAAAAACTGGGTTCGATAGGTCGCGCGTGCTTGGATTAAGCGTTCACCAAATTGCTGTCCTAGTCGATAGAAAACAGTCGGGATAATGATTAATAAAATTAACAAAAATAAGCCTAAACCAAGTGCGAGTGGAATATTGACGAAGCTGAGTCCAATCGTCATGGCAATGATTACAAATGCAGCAGTGAAAAATGGCGCAAGTAAACGCAAATAGAGGCTATCAAGTGTATCCACATCGGACACTAAACGATTTAACAAATCGCTGTTACGATAACGATTTAATACCGCTGGACTTAAAGGAATGATTTTTTCAAATATTTGTACGCGTAATTTGGACAAAATGCGGAATGTTGCATCATGCGTCACTATTTTTTCAAAATAGCGCATGACGGTTCGTCCGATAGCTAAACCTCGCACACTGGCTGAAGGGTAGAAAAAGTTAAATAGCGTGCCTAGTCCTGCAATGGCTGTAGCAGCTAAAAACCAGCCTGAAACGGTAAGTAAGCCCATGCTGGATCCCAATCCTAAAATCATCAGCACCAAGCCTAAAATAAGAGGAAATTTGGCGAATTTAAATAAACGTATAAACGGAAGTAATGTGCGCATTATTGGATATCCTGTTGTCGTTGAGCGAGTAGTTCAGCAAAGAAACCTTCATGTTGTAATTCGGTAAATTTACCTTGCTGTACTATTTCTCCTCGTTGCATCACAAAAATTTGATCACATTGTTTCAAATCTTCAATTCGGTGGGTAATCATCAGCGTAGTTTGATGCTGGCTTGCTTCATTCAATGCTTGTAAAACAAGATTTTCTGATTGTGCATCTAAGCTTGCGGTTGGCTCATCGAGTAGAAGTAGATTGCCTTTGCGTAACAGTGCACGAGCAATGGCAAGGCGTTGAGCTTGACCCACAGAAACACCTAATCCACCATCCTTTATTTCGTGATGAAGTCCAAGTTTATCGGTAAATTCTTTCGCTTGAGAGCGTATTAACGCTTGATTAATTTCTTCATCGTTGGCTTGAATATTGCCAAGTAGTAAGTTTTCTTTAATTGTGCCTTGTAGTAACAATGGATTTTGTCCTACCCAGGCAATATGTTTGCGCCAGTCAGCTAGATTACTTTCGCGAAGTTCTTGCCCATTAATTTTGAGAGAGCCCTCATAAGGTAAAAAGCCCAAAATTACGTTCATTAATGAGGTTTTTCCTGCGCCGCTTTGTCCTACAAGCGCAACATTGTGATTTGCTGGAATTTGGAAGTTTAATGGCTTGGTTAATGCTGAACCCTGTGTCGAAAGCACCATTAAATTTTCGGCAGAAATTTCAACCGCATTTTCTAAAGAAATTGTTTTTTCATTTTGATGAACGGTTAAATAATCGGATTCTAAGAAATCAACAATGGCATCTGCTGCACCAATACCCGCTGCTCGGTCATGGTAATAAGCGCCCAGATCGCGTAAGGGTTGATAAAATTCAGGTGCAAGAATTAAACAAAAGAAACCTGTGAAAAGTGTAAGCGGTGCATTATAAGTACCAAATTCAATTTGACCTAAGTAGCTAAAACCAAAATAGACCGCCATCAGTGCAATGGAAATAGAGGTAAAAAATTCCAATACGGCAGAAGAGAGAAAAGCGAGTTTTAACACATCCATTGTGGTTTCACGGAAATCTTCAGTGGCATTTTCAATATGCTCCGTTTGTTCAGAAGTGCGGTTAAAAAGACGCAAGGTTTCCAAGCCGTGTAAGCGATCTAAAAATTGGGCACTGAGGCGAGAAAGGGTATCCATATTTTTTTGGCTGTTGTCAGCCGCAGCAATACCGACAATGATCATAAACATAGGAACAAGCGGTGCGGTAATCATTAAGATTAAGCCTGCAGCCCAGTTCAATGGAAATACAGCAATGAAAATAACGATTGGAACAATGGCTGAAAGACTTTGTTGAGGCAGAAAACGGGCATAGAAATTATGTAAGTTTTCTACTTGTTCCAACATAATGCTTGCCCAACTTCCAGCTGGTTTTTGATTGATTGTCGCAGGGCCGACAAGATGAATTTTATCCAGAATTTTTTGACGAATATGGTTGCGTAATAATTGTCCGCTTTGGAAACCTATTTTTTCGCGTGCCCATAAAATAATAGCACGCATCCCGAAGCCGATAATTAGCCCGAGAAAATAAGGAATAAGTTCATCACGAGGCACATTTTGCATAATCAGTTTATCAAGCAACGTTGCCAGAAAATAAGTTTGTGCAACTAAAATGAGTGCAGAAAGTGTAGCTAAGACAATGTTTGCGCGCATTAATTTTTTGATAGGTTCTTGTTGTGCGCGAAGCCATTTTTGTAAATATTTTTGGCGAAGTTTGTTCATAGTTTTATCGTGATATAGAAAAAGTTCCCCTCTTTTTAAAAGAGGGGAGTTAGTTAGAGAATTTATGCTTCTTGAGCATCTAAATAGCGTTCTGCATCCAAGGCTGCCATACAACCAGTTCCCGCAGAGGTAATGGCTTGGCGATAATTGTGATCCATTACATCGCCTGCTGCGAACACGCCTTCCACAGAAGTAGCTGTTGCATTTCCTTCAAGGCCTGATTTTACAACGATATAGCCATTATTCAGTTCTAATTGACCTTGGAAAATTTCCGTATTTGGCGAGTGACCAATCGCTACAAATAAACCATCTAATTTGAGATCTTCTTTCTCTCCAGTTTTAGTGTCGGCTAAACGTAATCCTGTTACGCCCATATTGTCACCCAACACTTCATCTAAAGTGCGGTCAGTATGCAGAACGATTTTTCCTTCTTCCACTTTTTTGTACAAACGGTCGATAAGGATTTTTTCCGCACGGAAGCTATCGCGACGGTGGATTAAATGCACTGTACTTGCGATATTGGCTAAGTAAAGCGCTTCTTCCACCGCAGTATTTCCACCACCAATCACACCGACAGGCTTATTACGATAAAAGAACCCATCACAGGTTGCGCAAGCAGAAACACCACGTCCTTTGTAGTTTTCTTCTGAAGGTAAGCCAATATAGCGTGCTGAGGCACCTGTTGCGATAATTAACGCATCACAAGTGAAATTTTGCACATCACCAAAAAGTTTGAATGGGCGAGAAGATAAATCTACGCGATTGATATGATCAAAGACGATTTCTGTTTCAAATTTTTCTGCATGTTGCAACATACGTTGCATTAAACCTGAACCAGTAGTCATCTCAAAATCACCCGGCCAGTTTTCGATTTCATCTGTGGTAGTAAGTTGGCCGCCTTGTTGCAAACCCGTCACCAATACTGGTTTTAAGTTTGCACGTGCCGCATAAATAGCAGCTGTATAACCAGCAGGACCTGAGCCTAAAATTAAAAGTTTTGCGTGTTTGATATCTGACATAAAGAATCCTTGTTTTTCGTAAAGAGAGAATTAATTGAATTTAAGTCTATTCTGGTAATTGCTATGTATGAAATTGTTCCATACACCTTATCAATTATAAACCTTTCGATTAATAGAGCAGTGAATAAAGCAATCGGCGAAACTTATTTGTTAACGGATCAGCATTGCCCATTGCACTTAAAATGGATAAAAATTGTTGTTTAACTTCACCATTCTGCGCGCCTAAGTCGGTTTTTAAAATACCGAAAAGTAGTGTCAGTGCTTCTTCATTTCGTCCAGCTTGATGAAGTTGTACGGCAAGTTTTATTGCAATTTCAGCTGTTGGGTTTTTAGCATAATCGGCCTGTAATTGTTGGATTTCAGGCGTATCTGCAGCTTGAATTTGTAGCTCAATTTGTGCTTGTAATCCGTGCCAACGGCTATCACGATCTTGCAATGGAATTTGTTTTAGAATTTCCTGTGCTGGCTCCGTTTTTTTCATTGCAATATAGGTTTCTGCATAGAGTAGGGCGACATCACTATTTTTCTTATCAGAAAGTTCCCATGCATCTTTCAATAATGGCAATGCTGCCTCATAATTTTCTACTTGCAAGAAATCTAACGCTTGCTGGAATTTTAAATCTTCTTCTTTTGGTAAAATAATACTTAATCGTTGGATTAATGACGCTTTATCAAGTGCGCCTGGAAATGCATCTAATGCCTGTGCTTCTTTAAATAAATAGGTAGTTGGCAATGCTTGGATGCGGAATTGTGCGGCAATCATTTGCTCTTTTTCACAATTTACTTTTCCAAGAATAAATTGTCCTTGATATTGTTCTGCAACTTGCTCAAGTATAGCCAAGAAATCTGATGATTCTTTATGCGTTGGCGCGTAAAAATTGATGACAAGTGGTTTTTCTAAGGATTGTTGCAGTATTTCAGTAAGATTTTGTTCGTTGATGTCAACGATAAAAGGAAAATCAGCCATGTTTTATCCTTGTGAAAAAATAATGGCTGATTTTAGCAAAGTGCGGAAGATTTTAGAAACGTTTTACCATTTCTATTATTAAGCAAGTTTTTCCAGGATCAATTTCCCCATCATTTCAATATGTGCATGCTCTACATTAAGTGCTGGAATATATTGATAAGATTGCCCGCCGTTGTTTAAGAAATTTTCTCGATTTTCTTTGTCAATTTCTTCAATGGTTTCTAAACAATCAACGGAGAAACCTGGGCAAATAACGGCAATTTTTTGAATGTTCTGTGTTGCAGCAGATTCTAAAAATTTATCGGTATAAGGCTGTAGCCATTCTTCACGTCCAAAGCGAGATTGAAACGTCATTCCCCATTGGTTTTCTGTTAAGCCCAGCTTATTAACAACTGCAATAGTCGTTTGTTTACAATGTTCACGATAATAATCGCCCATTTTTTCGTAACGCAAAGGAATACCGTGATAAGAAAATAGCAAAAACTCATCGGGTTTTAACCGCACTTTTATTGAATCAGCTAAAGCATTAATGTAATTCTCATCGATATGATAAGAATGGATGAAATCAAAAGGCACTAATCCTCGTTCTTCTTTAAGGGCGTTAGCGAAAGCATCAAATACTGCGCCCGTAGTTGAGCTAGAGTATTGCGGATAAAGTGGCAAAATAATAATTCGCTCAACTTGATTTTTGAGCAAATTTTTCACCGTACTTTGCATTGATGGATTGCCGTACGTCATGGCAATTTCTACTTGGATATCGATATTTTGCTTATCTAAATAGGCTTGTAATGCGTCTTTTTGTTGTCGTGAAATGGCAAGTAAAGGCGAGCCTTGTTCTGTCCAAATCGCTTGATAATTTTTAGCGATGCGTTTTGAACGCAATGGCAAAATAATCGCCTTGAGTAGTGGATACCATTTGCAACGCGGTAAATCGACCACGCGAGGATCCGTTAAAAATTGCCATAAATAACGGCTGATTGACTTCGGTGTCGGGCTATCTGGCGTGCCTAGATTGGCAAGTAATACGCCAATTTTTGCGGATTTTGTCATAAATTGATTACGGAAAGGGTTAATCTAGAAACACAACAAAGTTTATTCTCTTCTGTGCGGATGTCAATTTGCCAAACTTGGATATTTCTGCCTAAATTAAGTGGCGTGGCTCTCGCGGTTACTTTACCTGAACGAACTGGATGAAGATGATTGGCGTGAATATCTAATCCCACCGCAGTTTTGCCTTCTTCCAAACAAAGTGAACCAGCAAGAGAACCAATTGTTTCAGCTAAAGCAACCGAAATCCCTCCATGCAAGAAACCAAACGGCTGCATAGTACGATGATCCACTGGCATTGTCGCTTCAATCCAATCCTCGCCAAAAGCAGAAATTTCAATTCCAAGATGACTAACTGCACTGTTGGAGCAAAGTTGATTTAAGTTTTCAAGGGTAAAAATTTTTTTCCAGCGCATTTGATCTATTCCTGTTATTTATTCTCTCAACTCCATTTATTTATAGGAGAAACTGCCGAAGGCTGAGAGGGGAATGTTCAATTTCAACCTAAATTGTTTTAGGTACATTATCTATTTTTTAATATTTCATCATTCCAAAATTTTATTTCGAATATCCCTATATCCCCCTTCTGCCCTTTGGGCATCTCCCCCCGCAAGCAGGGGAAGGCAAGTTATCATTATTTATTTTAGAGCTTCTAATCTTGGCTCCACCCATTTATGGGGGGAGCTGCCGAAGGCTGAGGGGGGATGAATGTTCAATTTCAACATAAATTGTTTCAAGCACATTATCTATGTTTTTTAGTACTTCATCATTCCAAAAGCGAATAACTTTATAGCCTTGTGCTGTTAAGAATTTTGTTCTTTCTAAATCATATTGTTCTTGTTCTACGTGCTGAATGCCATCTAATTCAATAACAAGTTTTAATTTTCTACTGCAAAAATCCACAATGTAATGACCAATAATAACCTGTCTATTAAAACGGATACCACAAAAGAGTTTATTCCTTAAATGATACCATAGTGCATACTCTGCATCTGTCATATTACGTCTTAATTCTGTAGCATATTGGGCTAATCGTTGATTTTTATTTCGCATATCCCTATATCCCCCTTCCGCCCTTCGGGCACCTTCCCCCGCAAGCAGGGGAAGGCAAGTTATCATTATTTATTTTAAAACCTCAAGTAACGCCTGCACAGGATGCTTTAACACCACATTTTCATAACGTTTTACCTGACTGCGACAAGAATAACCAGTTGCTAAACAAAAGTGCGGATCTTTTCCATGCAGTTTTTTATGCCACGATACATCGTAGATTTCTCGGCTCATTTTTTGATTTTGAACTTCATGTCCAAATACACCAGCCATACCGCAACATCCTACTTTTTCTACATTCAGTTGTTGTCCAAAACTTCCAAAAATTTCTTTCCATTCTTTTGGACTGTTTGGCATAAAGGTAGATTCCGTACAATGCGGGAATAAATACCAATCGGAAGTGCGGTCAGTTTTGGCGATGTTTTTCAGTTTATCTTGTAACGCCGTATTTTGTAATCTTTGTTTTAACCATTCGTGTGCGGTGAGAACGTAAAAATCGCCACGTTTTTCTTGTAGAGCTTCCTTGTATTCATCTCGATAAGACAGCACGATGGCTGGATCAACGCCTACAAGTGGAATGCCTAATTTTGCCATTCGATTTAAAAACTCTGCTTGGTTTTGTGCTGTTTTGCTAAAGCGTTTTAAGAAGCCTTTAATGTGCATTGCTTTGCCGTTTGGTTTAAATGGCAACAGAATTGGTGTGAAGTCTAATTTCTGCGTAAGTATAACAAAATCGCGTACCACTTTCGCATCATAGTAAGAGGTATAAGGATCTTGCACAATAAATAAAATATTGGTTTTTTCTACCGCACTTAGGTCTTCCAATTCTTCTAAGGATTTGCCTTGATAATGAATTTCCACCAGCTGTTGTTGCAAATTGGGTTCAGAAAGCAAGGGCAAATCGGTCATGCCTAGTGTTTTTTCCACTAATGTTTGCGTGACTTTTAGCTTGGTAAAATAATTAAATAATTTTGCCTGTTTCGCCATATAAGGCGCAGCGATTTCTAAATTTGCCACAACGTGATCTTTTGTTGGTCGTAAGTAGCGGCTATGATAAAAATGAAAGAATTTCGCACGGAAACTTGGCACATCAATTTTAATCGGGCATTGGCTCGCACAGGCTTTACAAGCAAGGCAAGTATCCATCGCAGCTTTCACTTCGTGAGAAAAATCATAGTCGCCTCGCCATTTTTGAATCGTATTGCTTAGTCTTTTTACAAGTGCGGTTAGTTTTATTTCTGTTTTACGGAAGTCTAATTGTGCGGGAGAAACATTTTCATTCGCCATTAATCTCAGCCATTCTCGAACCATGGCTGCACGACCTTTCGGTGAAAATACACGGTTTTTACTTACTTTCATCGATGGGCACATAATGCTGTGTTCATCAAAATTAAAACATAACCCGTTTCCATTGCAGTTCATCGCACCCTTAAATTCATCGCGTATTTGGATAGGAATTTGGCGATCGTTATCAGCCCGCATCGGCGAAAGAATAGAATAAAGTTCCTCTTTGGAATCCAAAGGCGTACAGATTTTGCCGGGATTTAAGCGATTGTTTGGATCGAATAAGGTTTTGATATAACGAAGTTCGTGCCAGAGTTCTGGCGTAAAGAATTTTTCGCCGTAATGGGAACGCACGCCTTTTCCATGTTCTCCCCAGAGTAATCCACCATATTTAATCGTAAGTTCTGCTACTGCATCTGAAATTTGTTTAAATAATTTCACTTGTTCTTTATCGCATAAATCAAGCGCTGGGCGAACGTGCAACACGCCCGCATCCACGTGACCAAACATGCCATATTGTAAATTGTGTTTGTTTAATAAAGCACGAAATTCGCTGATGTAATCCGCAAGATTTTCTGGGGGGACACAAGTATCTTCTACAAAAGGAATTGGTTTGGCTGCGCCTTTTGCATTACCAAGTAAGCCCACGGCTTTTTTTCGCATTGCATAAATACGCTCAATAGAAGGTAAATCCGAGCAAATTTGGTAGCCAATAATGTGATCTAGGTTGTGTTCGATTTTTTCATCAAGTGAGCGACAAAGTGCGGTGACTTGGCGGTCTATTTTTTCTTTATTATTACCAGCAAATTCCACAATATTTAAACCAAGAATTGGATCTTCTTCATCTTCTGTAAGAAGTTCATTCACCGAGTGCCAAATAATATCTTGTTTGGCGAGGTTTAAGACTTTGGAATCAACGGTTTCCACAGAAAGCGCATTGGTTTTCACCATAAAAGGGGCATTGCGTAATGCCGCATCAAAGGAACGATATTTAATATTGATGAGCGTGCGATACTGAGGAATTGGCAGTAGATTGATTTTGGCTTCACAAATAAATGCGAGAGAACCTTCAGAACCAGTGAGGATTCTGGTGAGATTAAATTCACTTTCATCTTCATTGAATACATTTTTCAGATCATATCCCGTTAAAAAACGGTTAAGTTGTGGCAGATCTTTAATGATAGCTGCTCTTTTTTCTTTACAGCGTTGCGCAATGGTTTGATGGAGTCTTTTGCTACTATCACTTAATTCAAGCGCATCGATGTTTTCTAAAACATCAACAGAATTGACCGAACTTGTATCTAAAATCTCACCGTTCATTAATACTGCGCGTAATGCCAAAACGTGATTAGAGGTTTTACCGTATTGCAATGAACCTTGCCCAGAGGCATCGGTATTAATCATTCCACCTAAAGTCGCTCGATTGCTGGTGGATAACTCTGGGGCAAAGAACAAACCATATGGTTTTAAAAATTGATTAAGTTGATCTTTTACTACGCCTGCTTGTACTCGAACCCAACGTTCTTTTACATTGAGCTCTAAAATAGCAGTCATATGGCGAGAAAGATCCACTATTATATTGTTATTGATGGATTGTCCATTTGTGCCAGTACCTCCACCGCGAGTCGTAAAGCTGAGTGATTGATATTTTGGTACATTTGCCAATTTTGTTATACGTACTATATCAGCTACAGTTTTCGGAAAAAGAATCCCTTGGGGAAGCTGTTGGTAAACGCTGTTATCCGTAGCAAGACTTAATCTATCCGAATAATTTGTCGCAATATCCCCCTCAAAATGTTGGCGTTGAAGATCATCAAGATAATCAAGTACATATTGTTCAATTTGAGGAATGCGATTTAGACTATGGCAACATAGTATTTAACTCATTTAAAGGCATAAATAGCTGGATGCTCTCGATAATATCTTAAGGTGCGAATAATGTCGAATTAGATTTTAAGCGTTTTTAAGAAGTGTTTTATGGAGTAAATGAGTCAAGAAAAGCGTATTTTTGAGTAAAAAACGAACAAAAAGTTCAAAAGAATTTGATCTTTTCGATTTTTATAGGATAATAAGCGCACTTTTGAACGTTCCTTTGGCGTAAACAAAGGAATTGAATTTGTCAAAAGGTAAAAAGTAGGGCAAATTCAAAACCCTAGTTAAGCGACTGTTTAGAATGTAACTTTAATTAAAAGTTCAGTATAAACAAGGACACTTTTTATTACTATTCGATGGCTAAATAGAGGACATCAAAATGAAAAAAACTGCAATCACATTAGTAGTTGCTGGTTTAGCAGCAGCTTCAATAGCTCAAGCAGCTCCACAAGAAAACACTTTCTATGCAGGTGTTAAAGCTGGTCAAGCATCTTTCCACGATGGTATTAGCAAAAACAGTTTTATTGCTGACATATTAGGTCTTGATAATTATGGTTATAACCGTAATTCTTTCACTTATGGTGTATTTGGTGGTTACCAAATCTTAAATCGTGATAACTTAGGTTTAGCGGTTGAATTAGGTTACGATGATTTCGGTCGTGTTAAATTCAAAGAACCTAGTCCTGGTAAAACATCAATAAAACATACTAACCACGGTGCTCACTTAAGCTTTAAAGGTAGCTACGAAGTGTTAAATGGTTTAGATGTTTACGGTAAAGCAGGTGTTGCTTTAGTTCGTTCTGACTATAAATTCTACGATGCAAATGGTGCTCGCAAACGTGCAAATAGTCGTCACAGCTTACGTACCTCTGGCTTATTTGCAGTCGGTGCAGAATACGCAGTATTACCAGAGTTAGCAGTTCGTTTAGAATACCAATGGTTAACTCGCGTAGGTAAATTGCGTACTCAAGAAACTCACAACAGCTCTGTAGATTACAACCCATGGATTGGTTCTATCAACGCTGGCGTTTCTTACCGTTTCGGCCAAGGTGCAGCGCCAGTTGTTGCAGCACCTGAAGTTGTAAGCAAAACTTTCAACTTAAACTCTGATGTGAATTTCGCATTCGGTAAAGCAAACTTAAAACCACAAGCTCAAGCAGCTTTAGATGGTATCTACGGTGAAATCGCACAAGTTAACAGCGCTAAAGTAGCTGTTGCTGGTTATACTGACCGTATCGGTTCTGATGCGTTCAACGTTAAACTTTCTCAACAACGTGCTGAGACTGTAGCTAACTACTTCGTAGCTAAAGGTGTTTCTGCAGATGCAATCTCTGCAACTGGTTACGGTAAAGCAAATCCAGTGACTGGCGCAACTTGTGACCAAGTTAAAGGTCGTAAAGCGCTTATCGCATGTCTTGCTCCAGACCGTCGTGTAGAAATCGCAGTTAACGGTACTAAATAATTTTAGTGTTCGTTTAACGAAAGATTAAATACAGCAAAAGGCTTAAACTTCGGTTTAGGCCTTTTGTCTTATATGAATCTAAAACCAAGCATTTCAATCAAGTTTTAACTTATGATAGAATGCGGTCCTCATTTATTTATAGGGAACATTATGGAAACCTTAGACAAAATCAAAAAGCAAATTAGTGAAAATCCAATTCTTATTTATATGAAAGGTTCACCAAAATTACCATCCTGTGGCTTTTCTGCTCGTGCATCTGAAGCATTGATGAATTGTAAAGTACCTTTTGGTTATGTAGATATTTTGCAACATCCAGATATTCGTGCTGAATTACCAGCATATGCAAACTGGCCAACTTTTCCGCAATTATGGGTAGAGGGAGAATTAATTGGTGGTTGTGATATCATTTTAGAGATGTATCAATCTGGTGAATTACAAACTTTATTATCTGAAGTTGCAGCAAAACACGCTTAAGATATGAGAAAAATGAAACCCGCTTATAGCGGGTTTTTTATACAAATAAATTTATTTTTTATTGAACACATAGTCTAGGCAAGTTTTAATACCTTAGAAAGTGCGGTAAAAAATCGATCATTTTCCTCAGGTAAACCAATACTTATGCGCAAATGATTCGGCATGCCATACCCAGCAATTGGTCGAACAATTACGCCTTCATATAATAATGCATCATAAATTGGGGCTGCAGGTTGTTTGAAATCAATCGTTATAAAATTTCCTTTGGAAGGAATATATTCTAATTGATGACGTTGACAAAAGTCTTCATAACGTCTCATTTCTACTCGATTATTTTCAGCTACTTTCTCAACAAATTCATCGTCATTCATTACGGCAACTGCAGCGGCTAATGCTAAAGAATTACAGTTAAATGGTTGTCGAACTCGATTTAATAAATCTGCGATTTCAGGATTAGATACCGCATAACCAATGCGTAAGCCCGCTAAGCCATAGGCTTTAGAAAGAGTGCGTGAAATAATTAAATTTGAATATTTTTTTAATAAACGGAAGGAGTTCACTCGTTCTTCAGATCTGGTAAATTCAGTGTAGGCTTCATCTAATATCACGACTACATTTGGGGGAACTTCTGCTAAAAAATCTTCAATTTCTTGTGACGTTAAAAAATTGCCCGTTGGATTATTGGGATTAGCAATGTAAATGAGCTTTGTTTTATCAGAAAGTGCGGTCAAAAATCCTTGTAAATCATGCCCCCAATTTTTAGCCGGAATTTCTTTTGCAACTGCATTTATCGCTTTAGTTACTAAAGGATAAACAATAAAGGCATATTGTGAATAAATGATTTCATCGCCTTCGGTTGCGAAAGTGTGAGCAAAAAGTTCTAATAAATCATTTGAGCCATTTCCGAGCGTAATTTGATTTGGTTGAATGTCAAATTTCTTTGCGATAGTCTGTTTTAGTTCAAAGCCATTCGCATCAGGATAACGAGTCAGTTTATCTAATTGTTCGAAAATTGCTTTTTTTGCACTTTCTGGAAAACCAAATGGGTTTTCGTTTGAGGCCAGTTTAACGATATTGGTAATACCAAGTTCGCGTTCTAATTCTTCAATGGGTTTGCCAGCTTGGTAAGGTGATAAGGATTTTACGCCACGATTGGCAATGTTGATGTATTGCATAGTGTTATTTGAAAATATTGATGTGGATTAGGATTTATTTTCAAGTAAATTGGGGCGTAGTAAATACGCCCATTGAAAATATTCTTTAACTATTGAGGAAGATTTTCAGCTTCAAATTTTTTCATAAATGAAATGAGTGCCTCAACGCCTTCTTGTGTCATTGCATTGTAAATAGACGCACGCATTCCACCTAAAACCTTGTGACCTTTCAAGGCTTGCAAGCCCGCAGCAGTAGACTCTGCGACAAATTTTGCATCTAATTCAGGATTGCCTGTGATGAAAGTGACATTCATTGTTGAGCGGTTTTTTTTTGCTACAACATTGTGGTAAAGTTTGCTCGAATCAATATAATCATAAAGCGTTTGTGCTTTTAGCGCATTACGTTTTGCGATCACGGCTAAGCCACCCATCTCTTTAAGATGTTTAAATACGAGGGAACATAAATACCAAGCAAATGTTGGCGGTGTATTGATCATTGAGTCTGCATCACGTTGAGTCGCATAATTCCAAATAGATGGGGTTTCTTTACGCGCATGACCGATCAAATCATCACGAATAATGACTAATGTAATGCCTGCAGGGCCAAGATTTTTTTGAGCACCTGCATAAATTACCCCAAATTTACTGATATCGATTTGGCGTGAAAGAATATTTGAAGACATATCAGCGACCAATACGGCATTTCCCACATTTGGTACATCAAAAATCTCTACTCCACTGATAGTTTCATTTGGGCAATAATGAACGTAGTCATATTGCTCAGCGATATGGCTAAAATCAAGATCGGTAATTCGTGTCTGCTCGCCATTTTCTACAATAGTGATTTCATCAATTTCTGTGAAATTTCTCGCTTCTTTTGCTGCAGTCGCTGACCAATGCCCACTATTTAAATAAAGGGCTTTGCCTTTTTTACCGATTAAGTTCATAGGAATCGCTGCAAATTGACCGCGAGCACCACCTTGTAAGAAAAGTACGCGATAGTTATCAGGAATACTGTAAACCTCACGTAGATCTTTTTCTGCTTGAGCAATAAGTTCCATGAAATATTTACCGCGATGGCTCACCTCCATCACGGATACGCCTTGATTGAGCCAGTTTGTCAGTTCACCTTGTGCTTTTTGTAGCACTTCTGGAAAAATCATCGCTGGGCCAGCGCTAAAATTAAAGACTTGTGACATTGTGTTTCCTTATTTTTGTAGATAGTTGAATCTGTTTTATCACTAGAAAAGCAGAGAATCAAACGCTTTTTCGGTAAATAAAAAATTTTTTTGAGCTGACTCACAAAATTTACTTTCAGCTTTTGACGAATTACCAAAAAGAGGCTACATTACCGCTATCAATTTTCTTACTAAAAGAGAGTCATTATGGAAACTGTAAACAAGCAATCTTTCCAAGAAGTGTTGGAATACGTGCGTATGTATCGTTCGAAAAACAAAATTAAGCGCGACATGGAAGACAATAATCGTAAAATCCGTGACAATCAAAAACGCGTATTATTGTTAGATAACTTAAATCAATACATTCGTGATGATATGACCATTGAAGAGGTGCGTGGAATTATTGAAAGTATGCGCGATGACTATGAAGGTCGTGTCGATGATTATACGATTCGCAATGCAGAGCTTTCTACGCAATGTCGTGAGATTAGTGCGAAAATGAAAAGTCAGAAAAAAGCGCATGCGGAATTGTTGAAAAATTCTGAAAAATAATTGTAATAAAATAGCCGCCTGAATTAGTCGGCTTATTTTTATAAGCTATTCATTGCATTAATGATTTTAATTTCATCAAAATTGACAATATCTTCTTGGAATATTGTGCATTCTTGAATTTTCCCTTCTTGTAATAATATTTCTCGTTGTGTGCCTAAAAGCAATGGAGTATCAGGTGTGTACCATTTTTTCTCTTGGCGGAAAATTAAATTACCAATGGAACAATCTGTCACTTTTCCATTTTTGATAATAATAATTTCATCACAAGCACCACGTTGAGCAAACAATGTATTAATTAAACTGCGATCAGAATATTTCAAGCCATATTCGATATCATCACAAATTACAGGTTGAAAAGTGCGGTAAATTTTTCGATGGTATTCAAAATATTGAATTTGTGTAGTTTCGGCATTGTAATCAATGCGGCAGCGAACTAATCGATTTTGTAAGGGAACAGGAAGCTGAATGAGTGAAAAAAGATTAAAAATTTTCACCGCACTTTTGCCATAATATTCACGCAAACTACGTTCATATCGCGCTTGGTGTAAATCGATATTTTGAATTTTCCCGTTTTCAATACAAAGGGTTTCAAATAGAGGATACATTAATCAGCACCTTCAATCGGTAAATAGACTTTTTCTAACAATTCTTCATATTCATCTTGCACATTGCTATGAATGGTAATTCCCCCTCCACTATGAAAATAAAATTTTTCATCTACTTGAGAAATAAATCGAATTGCCACCGCACTTTGTAGTGTTTTACCATCAAATATGCCAAAAATTCCTGTGTAATGACCGCGTTTTTGTTTTTCTGCTTGTTGAATAATTTGCATGGTTTTTTCTTTTGGGGCGCCACTTATGGAACCAGCAGGCAAGAGTTTCGCTAAAATATCCCCAATTTGATTTTGCCAGTTTTCATTCAATTTTCCGCAAATTTCAGAACTGGTTTGTAGTATTTCGCCTTTCTGGGTTTTGATGCGATCGATATAACGAAATTTTTTCACTTGAATGTGTTCTGCCACCATGGATAAATCATTACGCATTAAATCAACAATTGTGTGATGCTCGCGTTGTTCTTTTTCATTTGTGAGTAACTGATTTTCTGCATCGGGCAGAGACGCATTAATTGTCCCTTTCATGGGATAGGTAAAAATATTGTTGTCACGAATATTGACAAAACATTCAGGCGAAAAGCAAACAAATTGATCTTGTAACCACAATTTATAAGGCGCATTGGTTTGATAAAAAATCTGTTCAAGTGACAGATTACCTGAAATTTCAGTGGGGTAGGTGAGATTTAATAAATAAGAATTGCCTTTTTGCAATTCACTTTGAACAAGTTCAAAACCTTGTTGATAACGCGAGAAGGGCATTGGATGTTTGGTAAAATTAAGAGGGAGAGGTTGTGGGAAAATTGTGCTATTTCTTTTCCCTAAAATATCAAAATAAATGCCTTGTTGTGCAGAATTTTCGAGAGGACAAATCAAGGGTTTTTCTTTTTCAAAATCAATAAGAAAGAAAAATGGCGTGCGTTGTTTGCCATAATGATTAGCCTGTTTAATAAAATGTTGCATTGTGCTTTATGTTATTTTGCGTAAAATTGCACGATTATAACGAATACCGAGCGGTTATGAAATTACTCATCATTAATAATCACGATTCTTTTACTTTTAACTTGGTGGATTTAATTCGAAAATTAAATGTGCCTTATGACGTTTTAAACGTGGAAGATTTGAAAGAAAATACAGCGGAGAACTATAGTCATATATTGATTTCGCCAGGACCCGATGTGCCACGCGCTTATCCACAACTTTTTTCCATGTTGGAAAAATATTATCAGCAGAGATCTATTTTAGGTGTGTGTTTAGGGCATCAAACCTTATGTGAATTTTTTGGCGGTACATTGTATAACTTAGAGAAAGTTCGTCACGGGCAGAAAAGAACATTAAAAGTGCGGTCAAATTCCCCATTGTTTTTTGATCTTCCAACTGAATTTAATATCGGTTTATACCATTCTTGGGCAGTACAGGAAGAAGATTTTCCTCATAGCCTAGAAATTACCGCACTTTGTGATGAAGATGTAGTGATGGCTATGCAGCATAAATCTTTACCAATTTATAGTGTCCAGTTTCATCCAGAATCTTATATGTCAGACTTTGGAGAGCAAATTTTGCGTAATTGGTTGACTATTCCTACGACGATTAATCAATAATAGCGCTTGCTTATTAAGCAAAAATACGTATTATAGCCGTCTATACGTCAATACATCTAAATTTAAAAGAAAAAGAGAGAAAATATGTCTAGCTATTTATTTACATCTGAATCTGTATCTGAAGGGCATCCAGATAAAATTGCCGATCAAATTTCTGATGCAGTACTTGATGAAATCCTAAAACAAGATCCAAAAGCACGTGTAGCTTGTGAGACTTATGTAAAAACTGGTATGGCATTGGTGGGCGGTGAAATTACAACATCAGCATGGGTCGATATTGAGAATTTAACGCGTAAAGTGATTTGTGATATTGGTTATGAACATTCTGAAATGGGGTTTGATGGTCATTCTTGTGCGGTGCTTAATGCGATTGGTAAACAATCTGCAGATATTAATCAAGGCGTTGATCGTGAAAATCCATTAGATCAAGGCGCAGGCGACCAAGGTATTATGTTTGGTTATGCTACCAATGAAACGGATGTATTAATGCCAGCGGCTATTACTTATGCACATCGTTTAATGGAAAAACAAGCTGAAGTGCGTAAAAGCGGTAAATTAGCATGGTTACGCCCAGATGCAAAAAGCCAAGTAACGTTAAAATATGAAGATAATAAAATTATTGGTGTGGATGCGGTTGTGCTTTCTACTCAACATTCTGAAGAAGTTAGCCAAAAAGATTTACATGAAGGTGTGATGGAAGAAATTATCAAACCTGTATTACCAAGCGAATGGCTTTCTAAAGAAACAAAATTCTTCATTAACCCGACTGGCCGTTTTGTTATTGGTGGACCTATGGGGGATTGTGGTTTAACTGGTCGTAAAATTATCGTAGATACTTACGGTGGTGCCGCTCGTCACGGTGGTGGCGCATTCTCAGGAAAAGATCCATCTAAAGTTGACCGTTCAGCAGCTTATGCTGCACGTTATGTCGCAAAAAATATTGTTGCAGCTGGTTTGGCAGACCGTTGTGAAATCCAACTTTCTTATGCAATTGGTGTGGCTGATCCAACATCTATTATGGTCGAAACCTTTGGAACTGGAAAAGTTGCGAATGAATTATTAGTGTCATTAGTTCGTGAATTCTTTGATTTACGTCCTTATGGCTTGATTAAAATGTTAGATTTAATTCAACCAATCTATCGTGAAACGGCAGCTTATGGTCATTTCGGTCGTGAGCAATTCCCTTGGGAAAAAGTGGATCGTGCAGCAGAATTACGTGTTGCAGCAGGATTAAAATAATCTTATTTTTTAATTTAGTAAATTATATAAAAGCCGCTTATCTAGCGGTTTTTTCTTTTCAATCATGACATCAATAGAGCAAATTCCATTTCGTCATTTAAAAATGCAAGTGCAACGTAAATTGAATCAATCTTTGCAGCTTGCTGAGGCTTATTTTAAGCGAAAATTTACAATGCCTGAGGTAAATTATGAGTTGCGTGGAATAAAAGCAGGCGTGGCTTACCTACAAAAAAATGAAATAAAATTTAACCGCACTTTGTTATTAGAAAATTCGGATGAATTTATTCGACAAGTCGTGCCACATGAGCTTGCGCATTTGATTGTGTATCAAATGTTTGGTCGTGTAAAACCTCATGGGAAAGAGTGGCAGCTTGTAATGAATGAAATTTTTAAGCTTCCTGCGGATACTTGCCATCAATTTGATATAAAAAATGTGCAGGGTAAAACCTTTGAATATCGTTGTGCGTGCCAACCACATTTTCTAAGTATTCGCCGACATAATAGAATAGTAAGAGAAAAGATTGAATATTTATGTAGAAAATGTAAGGGAAAATTAGTTTTTGTCGATGAAACAGAATAATTTTTGTGATATATTTTCCCAGTTTATTCAATAAATAAAGGAGTTATCCAATGAAAAAATCTTTATTAGCAGTTATTGTTGGTGCATTTGCCTTTGCTTCTGTTGCAAATGCGAATATCTATGCTGAAGGCGATATCGGTTTATCTCAAACTAAAGCAAACGGTAGTAATAATACTCGAATTGAACCTCGTGTAGCGGTTGGTTATAAATTAGGAAATACGCGTGTTGCGGGTGATTATACTCATCATGGAAAAGTTGATGGTGCGACAATTCACGGTTTAGGTGCATCAGTATTATATGATTTTGATACAAATTCTAAAGTTGAACCTTATGTAGGTGCTCGTGTTGCAGCTAACCAATTCAAATATGATAATAGAGCTAACCAAGTATATAAAAGTTCTTCTGAAACTAAAATTGGCTATGGTGTTGTAGCGGGTGCTAAATATAAATTAGATGGTAACTGGTATGCAAATGGCGGTGTTGAATACAATCGTCTAGGTAGTTTTGATAATACCAAAGTTAATAACTATGGTGCGAAAGTTGGTGTGGGTTACGGATTCTAATTTTTACAATACGTAAAATCCTTTTATTAAACACTTTAATTTAACGGTGATCGTCTAAGGCGATCACCGTTATTCGTTTTAGGGCGGAGTAGAAAATAGTTGACCAAAAGTGCGGTTAAAAATTCTCGAGAAATCTTATTTTTCAATAGTTGTTTGAGAAAACTATCACATTAAAATATAAAAAATCCCAACCTAGGTTGGGATTTAAAAATGACTAAAGATTTTACCGCACTTTATGCTTTTCTTACTTCAAAACGTTCAAATGCCAACACTTTTTTCTCTAATTTACGTAGCAATAAAGTTGCAATACCCGTAATAATTAAATAGATACCGCCCGTAATGCCGTAAATTGTCAGTGCATCATATTCTGTGCCATAAAGTTGGCGAGCGTAACCCATAATATCCATAATCGTAATAGTAGATGCTAATGCCGTGCCTTTAAATACCAAAATGATTTCGTTACTGTAAGACGGCAATGCACGTTTTAAGGCATAAGGAATTAAAACTTTTAAAGTTTGTATGCGGTTTAGTCCTAATGCGACACAACTTTCCCATTGTCCTTTTGGAATAGCTTTCACAGCACCATGAAATAATTGGGTAGAGTAGGCTGCACTGTTTAGCGCTAAAGCTAATGCAGCACAGAACCAGGCATTGGATAAGACATACCATAATGGGCTGTCAATAATCCATTGGAATTGGCCTGGTCCTGCATAAATTAAAAAGAACTGTACTAACAGTGGCGTACCAGTGAATAAAGTAAGGTATAAATTAACCGCTATTTTTACCCATTTGTTTTCCATTGAAAGCAAAAAGGTGAGAAATAATGCCAAACAGAAGGCAATCAGCAACGATACGACTGTCAGCAACAAACTCGTTGGAATCCCTTGTGCGATCACGCTTAAATATTCTTGAAACATTATTTCACACCCCTTTCAAAACGAGTAAAACGTAGCTCTAATTTTCGAATACCAACTTGGCTAATTAATGTTACCGCTAAATAAATTAACGCAGCAATACTGTACCAAGTAAAAGGCTGATGAGTGTTGGTATTAATCAGATCCGCTTGGCGCATTAAATCATCTACGCCAATTAATGAAACCAATGCCGTATCTTTTAGTAATACAAGCCATTGATTGCTTAAACCCGGTAAAGCGTGACGCCATACTTGTGGCATAACAATGTGAATAAAGGTATAGCTTTTGCTTAACCCTAGGGCTGCACCTGATTCCCATTGACCTTTCGGGATAGCTTGAATTGCACCACGTAATGTTTGTGAAGCATAAGCTGCAAAAATAAGAGAAAGTGCAAATACACCGCAGCCAAATGCCTCAAATTCAATGTATTCTCCTGTTAGCATTTCTACTAATTCAGTAGAACCAAAATACACGAGTAAGACAACGAGAATTTCAGGTAAGCCACGCAACAAGGCAATGAGTACTGCCGTTGGTTTACCAACAAAACGATTTGCTTCAAGTACGGCAAAAATTAGGCTTAAAAATAATCCTAGGATTAATGAACAGACCGCAAGCCCTAAAGTCATTAGGGCTGCGGTAAGCATCAAAGAAAGAAAATCATAACTCATAGATTATTTTGTCATCCATTTATCATAGATTTTTTGGTATTCACCATTTGCTTTAATTGCAGCTAAACCTTTGTTTAATTGCTCTGCTAATTCTTTATTTGATTTATGCATCGCAATGCCTAAACCATTACCAAAATATTTTTTATTTGCTACTTTTTCGCCAATAAATTGCATTTCTGGTTCTTTGCTAATCATATCTGCAAGTACTGCGGTATCACCAAAAATCATATCAATTCTACCGCTCTTTAAGTCTAAAATTGCGCTTTGTAAACTTGCATAGGATTTTGGACTATATTGCTTGGTTTCCGCTACGGTATATTGTTGGAATGTGGTGCCATTTTGAACACCTACATTTTTTGCACTTTTTAATGTCGCTTTGCCTTTAAGAGCAACATAGCTTGCTGTGCTGTCGTAATACGCATCAGAGAATAAAACCTGTTTTGCACGAGCATCAGTAATATCAATAGCGGAAATTGAAGCATCAAAACGTTTTGCTTTTAAATTTGGAATTAACGCATCAAAGGCTTCCCCTTTGAATTTACAGGTTGCTTGAATTTCTTGACAAATTGCATTCGCCACATCAACATCAAACCCGATAATTTCGCCTTGTTCATTTGTGGTTTCAAATGGTGGATAGCTAGGTTCCATCGCAAAAGTAAGCTCTTGTGCGCTTGCAGCAATAGATGATCCCAATAAAATGGTAGTTAATAATGTTTTTTTCATCGTAAGCTCCTTATTTTCTAGTGAGAAAGATAGTGTTTAAATTGTTCCGTTTTTGGATTTTCAAAGCAATCTGCCGAGCCCATTTCGACGATTTTACCTTGTTCCATATAGACGACTTTTGTCGCCACTTTTTGCGCCACATTGACTTCGTGGGTTACAATCACTTGCGTAATGCCAGTTTCTTGTAATTCTTTAATAATATCTACAACTTGCGCCGTAATTTCTGGATCTAATGCAGCCGTTGGTTCATCAAATAACAGAACTTGTGGTTTCATCATCAGTGCGCGGGCTATTGCAACACGTTGTTGCTGACCGCCTGATAAATGTAATGGAAAGCGATCGGCAAGTTGTTCTAAACGTAAACGTTTTAACAATTCCATTGCATCGGCTTTAGCTTCATTTTCACTCACACCACGTACTTTCATTGGTGCTTCAATTAAGTTTTCAATTACCGTTAAGTGCGGCCAAAGATGATATTGTTGAAACACCATTCCTACATCTTGACGTAGTTGTCTGATTGCTTTGGGATTTGCCATTGCGTTAGATAAATTAAATTCATTGTTTGCAATGCTTAATTCGCCAGATTTTGGCACTTCTAACAAATTTAATGTACGAATTAATGTACTTTTGCCTGCGCCACTTGGACCCAGCAACACAACGGTATCGCCTTCTTCTGCTTCAAGGTTAATATCAAATAACGCTTGTGATGAACCGTAAAAGAAATTGAGATTTTTAACACGAATAGCCATTTTTCTTCTCTATGCTTTATAAGATGAAAAAATATTACATTTTTATGCATAATTATGCAAGTGCAATTAATAAAAAATCCCAAAAAATTTTGGGATTTTAAAAACTCGCTTGAAATCAACCGCACTTTAGGCTTGTTTTGCCATTTCAAACTCAATTAACATCATTAAAATATGAATAACTTTGATATGGATTTCTTGAATACGATCTGCATAACTGAAATGGGGTACGCGAATTTCAACATCTGCTAATCCTGCCATTTTTCCGCCATCTTTGCCTGTCATTGCAATGACTTTCATGCCTTTTGCTTTTGCCGCTTCAATGGCGTTTAAAATGTTTTTTGAATTGCCAGAGGTTGATAAACCGAATAACACGTCACCTTTTTGACCTACTGCTTCAACATAGCGTGAAAAGACATATTCATAGCCAAAGTCATTACTTACACAGCTTAAATGACTTACATCTGAAATTGCAATGGCAGGGTAGCCAGGACGATTTTCACGATAACGACCTGTTAATTCTTCTGCAAAATGCATCGCATCACAGTGCGAACCGCCATTACCACAAGAAAGCACTTTGCCTCCTTGTTTGAAGCTGTTGGAAATTAATAATGCTGCTTCTTGAATTAATTTAATGTTATTTTCGTCAGAAATAAATTTGTTTAATACATCTTGTGCTTCCACAAGTTCCGCTTTTATTTGCTCTAAATACATTGATTGCTCCTTATTGGGAATAAAATCGCGATGGCATTGTATAGCAGATAAACATTCTTCGCTAGCGTAAATAAAAATTCATCTTTTTCCGATGAAGTAATGATTTTTTGCGATTTAGATCGTAATAATGAATTTACGTGCTTTGGGATTATTCCTGATAAACGTATTCTGAGAAAAATGACCAGCACTTAAATTTACAAAAACGTCATGAAATTTTACTGCACTTTGTTACTTTTCTTCGTGAGCTCTTTCGCTTTGGCTAACACAGATTTAATGCTTCTTCATACCTACGATAATCAATCAATAGAAGGTTGGGTGATGTCTGAAAAGTTAGATGGTGTACGCGGTTATTGGGATGGAAAGCAATTATTAACTCGACAAGGGCAACGTTTATCACCGCCAGCCTATTTCACTAAGGATTTTCCGCCTTTTGCGATTGATGGTGAATTATTTAGTGAGCGAAATCATTTTGAGGAAATTTCATCAATCACAAAATCTTTTAAAGGCGATAGTTGGGAAAAACTGAAATTGTATGTTTTTGATGTGCCTGATGCAGAAGGCAATTTATTTGATCGTTTGGCTAAATTGAAAGCGTATTTACTTGAACATTCTACGACTTATATTGAAATTATTGAACAAATTCCAGTAAGAGATAAAGCGCATTTATATGAGTTTCTTAATCAAATCGAATCTTTGAAGGGGGAAGGCGTCGTTGTTCGAGATCCTCATGCACCTTATGAACGAAAACGTACCCATCGGATTTTAAAATTGAAAACAACTCAAGATGAAGAATGTACGGTTATTGCATACCATAAAAGCAAAGGACAATTTGAAAATGTGATGGGCGCTTTAACTTGTAAAAATCATCGGGGAGAATTTAAAATCGGTTCGGGTTTTAATTTAAACGAACGAGAAAATCCCCCTCCGATAGGATCCTTGATTACTTATAAATATCGAGGCCTTACGAATAGTGGAAAACCTCGATTTGCAACCTATTGGCGAGAGAAAAAATGAACCTATTTGTAAATCTGACAAAATGAATTTAATCAATATGGAAACAAGCGATTAATTTTCCATCAGTATGTTGTTCCAAGTGTGGTTGATTTTCACGACATTTTTCTGTCGCTTTCCAACAACGAGGATTAAATGCACAGCCTTTTGGCGGATTAATCGGGCTTGGTAATTCGCCTGTCAGCTTAATACGCTCACGGCGCAAGTTTGGTGACAAACGTGGTGTTGCTGAAAGTAACGCTTTGGTATAAGGATGTTGAGGATTAGAGAAGATTTGCTCTGTTGTCCCTTTTTCGACACAACGACCTAGATACATCACCATCACTTCATCGGCGATATGCTCTACCACAGAAAGATCGTGTGAAATGAACACGTAAGACAAGCCTAATTCATCTTGTAAATCCATCATTAAATTCAGTACTTGCGCACGCACGGAAACATCCAATGCAGAAACAGGCTCATCGGCAACGACAACATCAGGATCTAACATTAAACCACGAGCGATGGCAATACGCTGGCGTTGTCCGCCTGAGAACATGTGAGGATAACGATCATAAAATTCAGCGCGTAATCCTACTTTTTCCATCATTGATAAGACTTTTTCTCGACGTTCTTTGGCAGAAAGTTTTGTATTGATGATCAATGGTTCTTCCAAAATTGAACCAATTTTTTTGCGTGGATTTAATGACGCATAAGGATTTTGGAAAACAATTTGAATTTTTTTACGACGCAGCGCCTTTGTTTCAGGAGCATTTTCTAAAAAATTGTGCCCTTTGTAATACAATTTGCCTTCCGTTGGTTGTTCAATCATGGTTAGCAAACGCCCTAGCGTTGATTTTCCACAACCTGATTCCCCCACGACAGCTAAAGTTTTACCTCGTTCAAGCTGAAAAGAGACACCATCTAACGCTTTTACTTGCTGTGGTTTTGCAAATAAGCCTTTTTTTACAGGGTAATATTTTTTTAAGCCAATCGCATTTAATAATGGCGCATTTTCTTTTACTTCATTCGTCATTATTAAGCTCCTTGATATTCAACGGGATTGCCTTGCTCGTTCAGCGGAGTATGGCATTTTACTTTACGCGAACCGATATGATGCAATTGAGGTTCGACTTGTCGACAGTATTCGGTTGCATAAGGGCAGCGAGGATTTAATAAGCAGCCTGTTGGGCGATCGTATTTTCCAGGTACTACACCTTGTAATGACGCTAAGCGAGATTTTCCTTCTGCAAATTCAGGTAATGAACGTAACAAGGCCTGAGTGTAAGGATGTTTTGGCTCGCGGAAAATATCTTTTGCAGTGCCTTCTTCAACGATTTGTCCTGCATACATTACGATAATTCGATCTGTAGCTTCAGAAACAAGCGCAAGATCATGGGTAATCAAAATCAGCGACATGCATTCTTTTTTCTGCAATTCGAGTAAGAGTTCCATAATTTGTGCTTGAATAGTGACATCTAGCGCAGTAGTTGGCTCGTCAGCAATCAATAATTTAGGTTTACAAGCAATTGCCATCGCAATCATCACACGCTGACTCATTCCGCCAGAAAGCTGATGAGGATAAACATCAATTCGAGATTCAGGATCTGGGATACCGACCAATCTTAAAAGCTCTAAAGTGCGGTCTTTTCTTGCCTTTTTTGTACCGCCTTCATGAGTTTTTAACGCCTCCATAATTTGGAAACCGACGGTATAAGCAGGATTCAAGCTTGTCATCGGATCTTGGAAAATCATCGCAACATCAGCACCAATAAGCTGGCGTTTAGCTTTACTCTCTAAAGTGAGTAAATTGGTATTTTCAAATTGCAAGGATTCTGCCGATACACGTCCTGGATGATCAATTAGCCCCATAATTGCGAGAGAACTCACAGATTTCCCTGACCCCGATTCTCCCACAATGCCAAGCACTTCGCCTTGTGCGACTTGATAGCTGATGCGATCCACTGCTTTAAATAGCGTATTTTTATCGCCAAAGTGAACAGAAAGTTCTTTTACGTCTAATAATGCCATTCTGTTTTCCTATTGTTTGAGTTTTGGATCTAGTGCATCCCGCAAGCCATCACCCATTAAGTTAAAGGCGAGCACTAAAGATAAAATAACTAAGCCAGGAATTGTAACCAACCAGTTTGCTGCTTGCATAAAACCACGTGCTTCTGAAAGCATTGTGCCAAGCTCAGGTGTTGGTGGTTTTGCACCAATGCCTAAGAAACCAAGTGTCGCGAGTTCTAAGATCGCATTGGAAATTCCCATTGTCATTTGCACAATCAAGGGTGCCAAACAGTTTGGTAAAATCACAATAAACATGAGGCGAAGAACACCTGCGCCAGCGACTTTAGACGAGGTGACATAATCACGATTTTTTTCATTCATCACGGCTGCTCGAGTCAAACGCACATAGCTAGGAATCGATACAACGGCGATCGCTAAAGTGGCATTGGCGAGTGATGGCTCTAAAATAGAGACGACCACAATCGTCAAGAGCAAGTTTGGAATCGCGAGCATAATATCAATTAGGCGAATGATAATTGTATCTAGCACGCCGCCATAATAGCCAGAAATCAAGCCAAGGCTGGTACCAAAGGCACAAGATAGTAATACAATGACAAATCCCGCAAAGACGGAAATTCGCGTTCCGTAAATGATGCGAGAAAGGATATCTCGCCCAATATCATCTGTTCCGAGTAAATAGGCTGGATTGCCGCCTTCATACCAAGCGGGAGGCAGTAAAAGTGCGGTACGATTTTGTTCTGTTGGATCAAAAGGCGCAATATAAGGCGCGAGAATGCTGATTAAGGCAACAATCACAATAAAGGTTAAACCGATTAGCGCGTCTCGGTTTTGTTTGAAGTAAAACCAAAATTCTTGCAAGGGCGTTTTTGGCGCGAAAGTTGAAGGCGTGTCAGACATAATTTCTCCTACAATTAATGACGGATACGCGGATTGACCACGCCGTAAAGTAAATCGACGGTTAAATTCACCACAATAATAATCGTCGCAATAATCAGTACAGAACCCTGTAATACTGGATAATCGCGCGCTTGAATCGCATCAATAATCCATTTTCCAATTCCCGGCCATGAGAAAATGGTTTCTGTCAGTACGGCACCGGAAAGCAATTGACCAACGATTAATCCGACCACAGTGACAACAGGAATTAACGCATTACGCAATGCATGAACAATGACGATTCGAGTATAACTTAGGCCTTTTGCTTTTGCTGTGCGAATGTAATCTTCGCCTAATACTTCCAACATCGCAGATCGTGTCATACGAGTAATAATGGCGAGAGGAACAGTGCCTAGGACGATTGCAGGAAGAATTAACGATTTAATCGCATTTTCGAAGGCACCGGGCATACCAGAAAGCCAGCTATCAATGAGCATAAATCCTGTTGGTGTATCGATCCAAAATCCATTATCTAAACGTCCACCTTGCGGTAAACCGAGTTGTGGTGAAACGTATAAAATTAAAATCAATCCCCACCAGAAAATTGGCATAGAATAACCTGTGAGTGATGCAGCTGTAACTGTGTGAGAAATCCAACTGTCTTTTTTTACTGCAGCAATCGTGCCTAAAATTACTCCGCCTAATAACGACCAAAATAACGCAAAAAATGCTAATTCAGCTGTGGCAGGGAAAAGTGTAAAGAATTCAGTAAGAACTGGTTGTTGAGTGCGGAATGATGCCCCAAAATCACCTTGTAGCACTTTAGCAATATAATGAAAATATTGTTCATGCAAAGGAAGATTTAATCCTAATTGATGCATCATTTGTTGATGTATTTCAGGTGTTAAGCCACGTTCTCCCATCATTATTTCAACTGGATCGCCAGGAATAAAATGCACAAGGGCAAAAGTGATAAAAGTAATGGCAATAAAAGTTGGAATTACCATTAAGATACGTTTGAAGAAAAATTTAAACATTCAATCACTCAAATACAAAAAAGTGCAGTTAAAATTCACCGCACTTTTCAAAGAAATTAATCGGTAGAAGTAAAACTCTCTTGGATTCTACCGCACTTTTTCCAGTTTTGCCAAATGTGCAATGAGCCATTTAATGCCTTGCGCTTGGAAGGCAATTTGGAGGCGAGTATTGTTATCTGATCCTTCGACATTAATGACTGTGCCAAAACCGAATTTTTCATGTTTGACTTTTTGACCCATTTTCCATTCATTTTCGCCCGCACTTGTATTAGACAATGAACCGACTTTTGCTAGATTCATTGCGCGCATGACAGTTCCTCGTAAACGAATTTCTTGGATACATTCTCTCGGTAATTCTGCGATAAAACGTGATGGCAAATGGCGTTCTTCTTTTGCATATAACCGACGGCTTTCCGCATAAGAGATGGTCAGTTTTTTCTTCGCGCGAGTAATACCGACATAAGCTAAACGACGTTCTTCTTCTAAACGCCCTGGTTCTTCAAAAGAACGGAAACTTGGGAATAATCCTTCTTCTACGCCCACCATAAATACACGAGGAAATTCTAAGCCTTTTGCAGAGTGCAACGTCATCATTTCTACACAAGATTGATGCGGCGAGGCTTGTTCTTCACCTGCTTCTAAAGAGGCATGAGTTAAAAAGGCGGTGAGCTCTGTCACATCTTCAGCATCATCAGGCTTGATGAATTCACGGGTTGCGGTAACTAATTCTTCCAAGTTTTCAATACGCACTTCGCCTTTTTCACCTTTTTCTTGTTTATACATTTCATATAAACCCGAATGTTTAATCACAAAATCAGCTTGTGCGAAAAGCGGCATTTCTGCGGTATCAAGTTGTAGTGAATTAATTAATTCTTGGAAACGCAATAATGCTGTTGAGGCTCGCCCAGCCAACATATTTTCTTGTGTCGCAACTTGTACTGCTTGCCATAAGGTAATTTGGCGTTCGCGGGTTAAGTTGCGCAATATATCTAAAGTGCGGTCGCCAATGCCACGGGTAGGCGTATTAATTACACGCTCAAAAGCGGCATCATCTTGACGATTATTAATCAAACGAAGATAGGCCAAAGCATCTTTAATTTCTTGACGTTCGAAGAAACGCATACCGCCATAAATACGATATGGAATTTGACAACGAATTAAGGCTTCTTCAATAACGCGAGATTGACTATTACTACGATAAAGTACAGCACAATCATCAAGTTTTCCGCCATGTTCTACCCAATCCTGAATTTGTGAAGCAACAAATTTTGCTTCGTCCAATTCATTAAAAGCGGCATAGATGCCCACAGGATCGCCTTTTTCTCCCTCTGTCCATAAATTTTTACCGAGACGATCACTATTGTTTGCAATTAATTCATTTGCGCTGTTTAGGATATTGGCGGTAGAACGATAGTTTTGTTCAAGGCGAATTGTTTCTGCGTTGAAATCTTTCAAGAATTTTTGAATATTTTCGATTTGTGCGCCACGCCAACCGTATATAGATTGATCGTCATCGCCTACGATCATGACTTTGCCTGTTTCTCCCGCGAGAATTTTAATCCACTTATATTGAATTTTATTGGTATCTTGAAACTCATCCACCAAAATATGCTGAAAACGTTGTTGATAACGTTGCAAAATTAATGGTTTTTTCTCAAATAATTCATAGGCTCGAATTAATAATTCAGCAAAATCGACCAATCCTGCGCGATCGCAAGTGTCTTGATAGATCTTATAAATTTTAATCCATTCACGCTCTTGACGATCATTAAAATCTTCAATGTCGTTTGATCGCAAGCCTTCATCTTTTTTGTTATTGATGTACCAACAAGCTTGTTTCGGCGGAAAAGCTTTTTCATCAAAATTATATAGTTTTAATAACCGTTTAATTAAACGAAGTTGATCTTCTGAATCTAAAATTTGGAAATCTTGTGGCAATCCCACATCTAAATGATGGGCTCGCAACAATCGATGGGCAATGCTGTGGAAGGTTCCAATCCACATACCAAATAATTGATGTTGTGCGTGTTTGGCAAGGGTAGCTTGAATACGATGACGCATTTCTGCGGCTGCTTTATTGGTAAACGTCACCGCCATAATGCTGCCTTCAGAAATATTTTCTACCGCAATTAACCAAGCGATGCGGTGCGTCAATACACGCGTTTTGCCAGAGCCTGCACCTGCTAGCACTAAGTTATTACCAAGAGGGGCTGCTACGGCTTCGCGTTGTTTATCGTTAAGTCCGTCAAGTAATTCAGAAATATCCATGATGAAATTTTTATCTGTTCAAATTTACAGGAATTATAAGTCTAATTTTTTTATATCACAATCAAGAAAATCATAAACTTATCCGACTTTACAAAAATAGTATTACAACTTATATTGATTCGCGGTTAGTCGGGGTGCGGACATCGCTGAGAAAATACCCGTGAACCTGAAACAGTTAGCACTGGCATAGGAAACTAATCTCTCCTCCTTAAAGGGCTGACTTACTTTTTTCTGTATTCATATAAGTAAGGATGCATCATGAAACTCTCTTTTTCTTTAAAAAATTCTTTTAAATTGACCGCACTTTCCAGCGTGCTTGGTTGCGGCTTATTAGGATTAAGTTTATCAACCCCTGCTCAAGCGGAAGGCAAATTAGTGCTTTATTGCAGCGTCCAAAACACGACTTGTGAAAAAGTCGCTCACGCTTTTAGCAAAAAATATAATGTGGACACTCAGTTTGTGCGTAATAGCACAGGGACTGTATTAGGCAAAATCAAAGCCGAAAAAGAAAATCCACAAGCAGATGTGTGGTATGGCGGTACATTGGAACCGCACTTTCAGGCTCGAGATGCTGGTTTGTTAGAAACTTATCGTTCACCTCTGCAAAAAGAAATTATGCCTCAATTCAAAAAGCTGACTGAACAACGTGGCGATACCACATCGATTATTTATCTTATGGAACTTGGCATTGGGATGAACGAAAAACTGCTAGCTGAAAAAAATATCGCGAAGCCTCAATGTTATGCTGATTTATTAAAACCAGAATTTAAAGGGTTAATTCAATATCCAGATCCTCGAGTATCGGGCACAGGCTACACCATTCTTACAACTTTAATTGAAATTATGGGCGAAGATAAAGCCTTTGCTTATTTGAAAGAACTTGATAAAAACATTGCTCAATACACGAAAACTGGATTAGCAACGGCTAATATTTCTACGGGTGCAGCCGCAGTTGATATTGGTTTTATGCATACTTATGTGCGTGAAAAGGATAAAGGCGCACCGGTTATTGGTGCTTTACCTTGCGAAGGCACAGGCTATACGTTAGGGGCGGTCAGTATCATTAAAAATGGGCGCAATTTAGATAATGCTAAGCGCTTTGTCGATTTTGTTCTTTCTGCTGAAGCTCAAGAAATTCCTTGGCGTGAGGCTGATTCTTACCAACTGCCAACAAATATTCATGCTAAAGCGCATCCGCATCTTTCAGAGCCGGCAAAACTTAAATTACTTGATATTGATTTCATCAAATTTGGTTCGGATCAAGAGGCGAAACGATTAATAGAACGCTGGGTTGAAAATGTGAAGGAAAGAAAAGAGTAATTGATGCTAGCTTGATAAAAGTGCGGTGAAAATTCACCGCACTTTGCTTTTCCCCTTGAAATCTTTTTTTTTATTCTTATATCTGTGACGTTCAATTTTTATCTTTATGAAGGAAAAAATTATGTCACAAAATCAAGAAACTCGCGGCTTCCAATCAGAAGTCAAACAACTTCTCCAATTAATGATTCATTCTTTGTATTCCAACAAAGAAATTTTCTTACGTGAATTAATTTCTAATGCCTCTGATGCAGCAGATAAATTACGCTTTAAAGCACTTTCCAACCCTGCTTTATATGAAGGTGATGGCGACTTACGTGTGCGTGTTAGCTTTGATGCGGATAAAGGAACTATCACGATTAGTGATAACGGCATTGGTATGACTCGTGAGCAAGTCATCGATCATTTGGGGACGATTGCAAAATCAGGAACAAAAGAATTTTTAACCGCACTTGGCCAAGACCAAGCAAAAAATAGCCAACTTATTGGGCAATTTGGTGTAGGTTTTTATTCAGCTTTTATTGTGGCAGATAAAGTGACTGTAAAAACTAGAGCGGCTGGTGAAGAGGCGAATAAAGCCGTACTTTGGGAATCTGCGGGCGAAGGCGAATATTCTGTTGCGGATATTGAGAAAAAATCCCGTGGTACAGATGTGATTTTACATTTACGTGAAGATGAAAAAGAATTTTTAAACGAATGGCATTTACGTGAAATTATCGGTAAATATTCTGACCATATTGGCTTGCCAGTGGAAATGCTGACGAAAGAATACGATGATGAAGGCAAAGAGTGCGGTGAGAAATGGGAGAAAATTAATAAATCCGATGCACTTTGGACGCGTTCTAAAGATGATGTTTCCGATGAGGAATACAAAGAGTTTTATAAACACTTAAGCCATGATTTTGCTGATCCTGTCACTTGGGCGCATAACAAAGTTGAAGGAAATCAAGCATATACTAGTTTGCTTTATGTGCCAGTTAAAGCACCTTGGGATTTATTTAATCGCGAGCATAAACACGGCTTAAAACTTTATGTTCAACGTGTATTTATTATGGATGATGCTGAGCAATTTATGCCGAATTATCTACGTTTTATGCGTGGTTTAATCGATAGCAATGACTTGCCATTAAATGTATCTCGTGAAATTTTACAGGATAACAAAATTACTGCTGCATTACGCAAAGCATTAACTAAGCGTTCATTACAAATGCTAGAAAAATTAGCAAAAGATGATGCAGAAAAATATCTTCAATTCTGGAAAGAGTTTGGTTTAGTCTTGAAAGAAGGCCCTGCAGAAGATTTTGCTAACAAAGAAACTGTAGCGAAGTTATTGCGTTTTGCTTCAACGCATAATGATAGCAGCGAGCAAACTGTCTCTTTAGAAGATTATATCTCGCGTATGAAAGAGGGGCAAAAAGCTATCTATTACATTACAGCGGATAGTTATGTTGCAGCGAAAAATAGTCCGCACTTGGAATTATTCAATAAAAAAGGCATTGAGGTTTTATTGCTTTCCGATCGCATTGATGAATGGATGTTAAGCTATTTAACTGAATTTGACGGTAAACCATTACAAAGTATCACGAAAGCAGATTTGGATTTAGGCGATTTAGCGGATAAAGAATCTGAAACGCAAAAACAACAAGATGAAGCCTTTGGTAGTTTTATTGAGCGTGTGAAAAACTTGCTTGGCGAACGTGTGAAAACGGTGCGTTTAACTCACAATTTAACGGATACACCAGCGGTAGTTTCTACAGATAATGATCAAATGACGACCCAAATGGCGAAATTGTTTGCCGCCGCAGGGCAACCTGTACCAGAAGTAAAATATACTTTTGAACTTAATCCAGAACACCATTTAGTGAAAAAAGTAGCGGATATTGCCGATGAAACAGAATTTGCTGATTGGGTGGAATTATTACTTGAACAAGCTATGTTAGCAGAGCGTGGATCTTTGGAAAATCCAGCTGCGTTTATTAAACGCATAAATAAATTATTAGGCTAACTAAAAATAAATAAGCCCGATTTAATCGGGCTTATTTACTAGGATAATATTTAGAATAATCCCCAATCCATTTTTTCATTGTTTTTTGTTGCTTGAGTGTATTCGCAAAATTAAATGTTTTTCGTTTATTATTAAATTTAGTACCTAAAATAATGACTTTTCTTTCGTCTTCGGCCACTTCATATAAAAAATAGATATTATTTATTGTAATGTATTTATAGCCTGTCTTTCCCCAGAATGGTCTAAGTTGCGGGATATTCGTTAAAATCATTTTTAGTTTATCAAGATCATCTTGAGTTAGATAAGTCACGATAAATTGTTTTAGAAGATCTTTTTCAAGGCAATCTCCTGATGTTTCAGCAATATAAACATCGTATGTTGGCAGCATAATCGACTCTATTTTTTAAAATCGAATGGCTCAATTTTATGATTTAAAATAGCTTGCCAAGCTTCCGAACTTGCTTTTGCAGCTAATTGTCGTTCTTCCAAACTAAAAGCGTATTCTTCCTTGTCTTTTTTTTGCGTTTTGAGTAAATCAGAAATTTGTTCAAAAGTGAGTTCCATTTGAGACTCCTTACTGTGAATATTGACAATATTATGCCTGACTAAGCGACTTTTTTCATCTGTTTTTTCATCGAATTATTGGTCGTTTTTCAGGTATAATGTTGTAATTAAATGGCGAGAAAAGAGAGAAAAATATGATTACAGTTTACGGCATTAAAAATTGCGATACGGTGAAGAAAGCGTTGAAATGGCTGACGGATCACAACATTGAACACAAACTTCATGATTACCGTGTTGATGGGTTAGATTTGAACTTTTTAACCCAAGCGGAAGCTCAATTTGGCTGGGATGTGTTAGTGAATAAACGCAGTACAACTTGGCGTAATTTGGATGAACAAGTTAAAAATTCCCTTGATAAAACGACCGCACTTTCCGTGTTGGCTGAGAATTCAACCTTAATTAAACGCCCAATTATTTTACAAGATGGAAAGGCATTAATTGGATTTAATGAAAAGGAATATCAGGCTGCTTTTGCTTAAAGTGCGGTTATTTTCTTAGGAGTTTTTATGAGAGAAAAAGTGGTTTCGTTGGCGCAAGATTTAATTCGTCGCCCATCTATTAGCCCGAATGACGAAGGCTGTCAGCAAATTATTGCCGAACGTTTAGAAAAATTAGGTTTTCAAATTGAATGGATGCCTTTTAATGATACGCTGAATTTGTGGGCAAAATACGGAGCGGGTGAACCTGTTATTGCTTTTGCAGGTCATACGGATGTTGTGCCTACTGGTGATGAAAATCAATGGTCGTATTCTCCGTTTTCTGCTGAGATTATTGATGGCATGCTTTATGGTCGTGGTGCGGCGGATATGAAAGGCTCCCTTGCTGCAATGATTGTGGCGGCAGAAGAATATGTAAAAGCAAATCCTAATCATAATCATAAAGGCACCATTGCATTATTGATTACCTCTGATGAAGAGGCCGCCGCAAAAGATGGTACCGTGCGTGTGGTTGAGACTTTAATGGCGCGTAATGAAAAAATTACTTATTGTATGATTGGCGAGCCATCGAGTGCTAAAAACTTAGGCGATGTTGTCAAAAATGGTCGTAGAGGCTCAATTACAGGAAACCTTTATATTCAGGGGATTCAAGGACACGTGGCATATCCGCATTTAGCTGAAAATCCAATCCATAAAGCCGCCCCATTCTTGCAAGAATTGACGACCTATCAATGGGATGAAGGTAATGAGTTTTTCCCTCCAACAAGCCTACAAATTGCTAATATTCACGCAGGTACGGGAAGTAATAATGTGATTCCAGGTGAGTTATATATTCAGTTCAATTTGCGTTATTGCACAGAAGTCACGGATGAAATCATCAAGCAAAAAGTAGCTGAAATGCTAAAAAAACATAATTTGAAATATCGTATTGAATGGAATTTATCAGGTAAACCGTTTTTAACAAAACCAGGTAAATTATTAGATTCGATAACCTCCGCTATTGAGGAAACCACAGGCATAACGCCAAAGGCTGAAACAGGTGGTGGCACCTCAGACGGTCGTTTTATTGCATTGATGGGCGCAGAAGTAGTGGAATTTGGGCCACTTAACGCAACAATTCATAAAGTCAACGAATGTGTCAGTGTAGAAGATCTTGGCAAGTGCAGTGAGATTTATCACAAAATGTTAGTGAATTTATTGGATAGCTAAAATGAAATTAACGCCAGAAATGTTTACAGGAAAGTCCCGTGAGCATTTAGTCAATTTACCCGCAACTCATTCATCAAATCATTTTTTGCAAACACAAGCTGTGCAAGCATTTCAATGTTTGCAACAAAGAGCGGCGAAAAATGGCTTTAATTTACAGCCTGCGAGCAGTTTTCGTGATTTTGAACGCCAACAGATTATTTGGAACAGCAAATTTAAAGGCGAGAGAAAAGTCCATGATGACGCAGGCAAAGCATTAGATTTGAGCCAATTAGATGACTGGCAAAAATGTCAGGCAATTTTACGTTGGTCTGCATTGCCAGGGGCTAGCCGTCATCATTGGGGAACGGAAGTAGATATTTTCGATCTTAATCTTTTGCCACAGGGGCAATCTTTACAACTGGAGCCTTGGGAATATGAAAAAGGCGGCTATTTCTTTGAATTGAGTGAATTTCTTACCGAGAATTTATCGCACTTTGATTTTGCTTTGCCTTTTATAAATATGCAGTCCAATAAGAAAGTGGGGCGGGAGCCTTGGCATATCAGTTATTTGCCGTTAGCTGAATTGGCAAGCCAGCAATTTTCACCAGACATTTTGCAACAGGCATGGAAAGGGGAAAATATTTTAGGCGCAGACTGTTTAATATCAAATCTTGAACAAATTTTTTCTGAATATATTGTTTAAAAATAAAGCCTTATCGTGAAGATAAGGCTTTATTTTTAGGCGTAAAAAAGCCCTTTTCCATGCAAATAAATAGGCAGCTCATCGCCAATAGATAAATCAGGGAAAATGATGTTCTCAATCCATATTGCGTAGCCATTAATTTCAATTTGAATAGCGGTAATTTTCCCTTTAAATTCAATTTGTTTTACTTGCCCTTTTAAAAGTGCGGTTGGATTTTCCGATGTTTTAAACAGGCTAAATTGTTCTGGGCGAAGTAAAATCTTACCTTGTTTCAGCGAGATTGATTTGTTTTTTACAGGAATATTACCTAATTGGCATTGAACTGTGTTTTCATCAATCAGATTCGCCGATAGCACGATGTTGTCACCAATAAAACTTGCGGTTTCAATATGATTAGGCGACCAATAAAGTGTACGAGGCGTGTCGATTTGTAAAATTTTTCCTTGTTGGATAACTGCGATTTTATCCGCATAACGTAATGCTTCATCACGATCATGGGTGACGAAAATCGCTGATGCACCGCTTTGGCGTAGTGCTTTCAGCATATCATGACGAATTTGCTGGCGAAGATGTTCATCTAAGGCACTAAAAGGTTCGTCTAATAAAATCAGTTCTGGATTCGGCGCCAGTGCTCGAGCTAGCGCCACACGTTGTTGTTGTCCGCCTGAGAGTTGGTGAGGAAAACGTTCTGCCAGTTCACTAATTCCCGTGAGTTGCATTGCTTGCTCAATTCGCATTTTCTCTTCATCCGTTTTCCCTTTGCCATTCCCCAATCCGTAAGCAATGTTGCGATAGACATTTAAGTGAGGGAAAAGTACACCTTCTTGTACCACATAACCTAGATGGCGCTGTTGCGTTGGCACATTAGCATTCTCGCCAAAAATTAACTGCTCTTTTAGCCAAATTTCGCCCGTATTAGGTTGTTCAAATCCGGCGATTGTGCGTAATAACGTTGTTTTTCCACAACCAGAGGCACCTAGCAAAAAGAGGATTTCACCTCGTTGCAAGGTAAAGGAAATATCGTGTAGAACTTGTTGTTCATTAAAAAATTTATTGAGATTTTTAACGGCTAATAACGGAGTATTTATCATTTTATTTAAATGCATATTTTTTCAATAAAAACACAGGAATCCCTGAAAAGAGAACGAGCATGAGTGCATAAGGCGTTGCCGCAGCGTATTGCGCATCACTGGTATATTCCCAAACGGCAATAGAAAGGGTTTTTATGTCGTTTGGCGTGAGCAAAAGTGTTGCAGTAAGCTCTTTCATTAAATTCAAGAATACTAGAGCGAATGCCGCCGCAATGCCTGGTAACATTGCTGGCAATGTTAAAGTTCGGAAAATATAGAATGGACTTCGTCCTAGGCTTTGTCCGACTTTCTCAATATTATCAGATAGTTGCTCAAGTGAGGCTCTAAGTGTGGTTTGTGCCATTGGTAAATAGAGCATAAAGTAAGCCACGATGATAACTAAAAAGGTTTGATATAAGCTGTTGGCATAGTTGATTGTAAAGTAGATCAGCGATAATGCGATAACTAAGCCGGGTACGGCGTGTAATAGATAAGGTAATCGATCGATCCAAATGGTTAATTTGCTACGATAGCGTACAGCTGCCCAAACCAATGGCAAAGCACAAATTACAGTAAGCAGTGCGCCTAAGCCTGAAATAATAAATGAATTGCTGAATGCTGATAAAAATTCTGAAAAATCACCCGCACTTTCGAGTGAAGTTCCCACAATAAGCCAGTAAATTAACATAATCACAGGCACACCAATGCTTAAGATGAATATGCTAGAGAAAAATCCGAAGGTTAAACATTGTTTGCCAAAAGAAAGTGTTTTTATTGGATAAGGACGAGTGACACCTTTGCCACTGTTGTAAAGTGTTTGTTTACCGCGGAAGAATGTTTCTCCCAGCACAATAATGCTACAAATTGCCATTAATACAGCGGAAAGTAGTGCTGCGGTGCTGTTATTAAAAGACATTTCATATTCTTGGAAAATCGCAGTAGTGAATGTTTGGTAATTCAAAATCGAAACCGCACCGAAATCTACCAGCATATGTAATGCTATTAGCAATAAACTACTACCGATTGCTGGTTTTAATTGCGGGAAAATAGCGTGCCAAAAGGTGTAAGTTTGGCTTTTTCCTAATGAAAGGCTTACTTCTTCACGGGATCGGTCAAGTCGTTTAAGTGTGGCTGAAATAGGCAAGTAAGCGAGCGGGAAAGAACTTAATGTCATGATGCCAATCGTTCCCCAAAAACCTTCTACTCGAAAGGTGAGACTGATCCAAGTAAAACAGCTCACAAAGGCTGGAATACAAAGTGGTAAACTCATCGCCACTTCAAAAAATGATTTGCCGAAAAAACGATAGCGTTCAAGTAAAAATGCACAAAGTGTACCGAGGAAAATGGAACCAATGGTTACACAGACCATTAGAAGCATTGTGTTGCTCAGTAATTCCGCCATTCTAGGGCGAATAAAAAGCTCAAGGCTACGATCTAATCCGACTTCAATCGCACGGAAAAGAATATACAGAAATGGTAATAAGAGCGGTAAACCAATAAGTAAAATAATGATGGTGAGCCAAAGTGGGGGAGTTCGGGTCAAAAGATAGTCCTTTATATGTTACAACTGTATTTTCACTTTTGGTGAAAATACAGTTGCGACGTTAGCGGGCTTATTTTAAACCAGCTTCTTCAATTAATTTATTTGCTTGTTCTTTGTCTTGAGCAGTAGTTGCTGAAACTACTGGCGCTTGCAATTTAGCATAAGGTTCCATATTGAATGGAGAAGTCACATCTGTACGTAATGGATATTCTGCACGTACAGCAACTAAGGCTTCTTGACCTTTTTTGCTTGCTAAGAAGTCCACGAATTTTTTCGCTTCTTCTTTATTTTTAGATGATTTTAAGATTGCAGCACCTGAGTAAGTAACTAACGCACCAGGGTCTTTATGACGAATAAAGTACAAGCGAGTTTTTAAGTTTTCTGCGCCTTTTTCTTTTGCTAATGCATACCAGTAGTAGTTATTAATTAAGGCTGCAGGTACTTCGCCATTTTCAACAGCTTGCAATGCAACACTGTTTTTCGCGTAAAGTTTACCATTTTCTTTTAAGCCTTTTAACCAATTAAGCGCAACTTTCTCGCCTTTTAGTTTAACAATAGCTACAACTTGTTCTAAGAATGCACCAGAGGTTGGTACATAACCGATTTTATCTTTCCATTTTGGTGTCGCGTAATCAAGTACTGATTTTTCCATATCTTTTTCAGATAATTTAGTGTGATCATAAACGACAACACGAGAACGACCGCTTAATGCAATCCAGTCTTTTTTAGGCGCAACAGGTACACCTTGGTGAGAAGTTTGTTTGATCGTATTGGCTGAAAGTGGTTCTAATAAACCCGCTTCAGAAAGTGCGGCAAATGGAGATGTTTGTTCTGAATAGAATACATCGGCTGGGCTTTTATCGCCTTCTTCTTTAAGTTGACCTGCTAACTGTTCGCTTTTAGCACTATTTAAAGTAACTTTGATGCCGGTTTCTTGCGTAAATGCATCAGCTACGGCTTTTGCTGCTTCTTTATGTTGGCCATTGTAAACGGTAATGTCGGCAAAGCTACTTGCTGAGAATGTAAGTGCAGCAGCGAGTGTCGCAATTTTGAAAGATTTGAATGTCATTGAAAACTCCTTGTTTTATGAGAATGAATGTTTTAATTAAGCCTGAATGAACCTTATTCTATTTCCAAATGCATACAAATGCAAATAATTCTCAATTTTTATTTGTGGCAAAATAAAAGGAGAGCACTTATCTCTCCCTTGTGAGTTGATTATTTTTTAGCTTTTGTTTTTCTTGGTTTTCTAGTTTTTGTTATTGCAGGTTGAATATAGCCAAGATGTGTTAGGTCATTACAAATGGAATCGAAGAGTTTTGAACAATCATATTCTTCATCAATAAGTTTTTCATTATTGGTCATATCTTTGTACTCATTCTGAATTAGATATTCTTTGAGTGTTGTTTCAAGTACGGCTCTGGTTGTAGGTTTTTCCATTTGAGACATTATATGAACAGAAAGCTCTGGGTTGACTAACTTTTCAATACCTAAATTATACATATTCCCTAATCCTATATATTGATTTGCCCCGTTTAACATAGTTTTGAGATATTGTGTAAAACGTTTCGGTACATAGGTTTTGTTATCTTCAAATGAATATATTTGATATGGTGTTAGATAAATATTTACATATCCTAAAGTCACGGACAATAATACTGCATTGTAAATATCATTTTCAGTTATATTTTTAAATTCTTTGTTTTTGGCTATGTAATCTGTTAAAGATTTGATTGTGAATGAGCCAACTTGATAGATAAATTTTTCAAGCAAACTTACTATGCTTTGATTGTTAAATTGCACACTAAGCTCATTTTCTTTGAAGTGATTAACGAAGGTTAATTTATCTAAGAAACTCTTATCTATGTTCTCAGTACGGTTAATTTTGTTTTGTAAATTATCATGGCATAATAAACTTCTTCTAAATGCTACATCGTAAAGATAATCGAGGCATTGCTCACGTGCAACATAATCTGTTTCGGATAATTGATTGATCATGTCACGTAAATGTTGTGGCATCCAAGAAATATATGAAAGTTGAAAATCTGTATCACCAATATAAGCCAATTGATGTTGATGTAGGCTATCAATAAATTGATTTAAATAGAGAGGGTGGTTGTGATATTCGAGATATTCATGGGCAACATAATGGTCGCCTTTTGTTTGAATTTCATCAAAGTTCTCAATTCTACTTTGATTTTTAGATTTTTCAGACTCAATCGATTTAATTGCATCTGAGAATAATTGAACAATGGCTTTGCCACGACGAGTTTGTTCAGAGAGCGGTAAATCCTGAGTGTATTTATTCGCATAAAGCATAATATCTCGTGCAACTTCTCGGTTTTTCCAACCTGGATAGGTGTTGTAAGAAATATAAGCAATACCGTTTGGCGTTAAATTTTCTCGGCAAATTTCAAGAATTTTATCTTTAACATTATTTGGTACCCAAGAATAAATGCCATGTACAATAATGTAGTCAAACACGCCAAATTCAGGCGTAATATCGAGAATATTTTTTGCTTCTAAACGAACATTTGTTAATCCCATTGATTTAATGATTTCATTACCTTGAGTAATTTGACTATCTGATAAATCAATGCCTACAAATTCTGTATCTGGATAATAAACCGCTTGAGAAATTAAGTTTCCGCCAAAAGAAGAACCTAATTCTAATACTTTAGCACCTTTGAGTGCTGGCGGTGTTAATCCCCATAATGTTGCATTTCCTTCCAAAAGCGCAATGCTCGTATAAGAAAAGGGTTTTGAGTAGTATCTAAGTTCGTCATAAGGGTTATTTTGTTCAGTCATAATATATCCAGCTTGTCACATAATTAAGAGTGCATATTATAGAGGGGATATGGGTGAAAACAAAGTGATGATTATTTCCCATGAAGTGGTAATTACGCTAGAATAACCGCAATTTTCATCAGCTTAGTATTCCCATGCTTTCATTTATTCTCGAACCTCAAGATAACGCACGTTTGCAATCTTTATGTGGTGCATTTGATGATCATCTAAAACTTATCGAAAAAGAATTTAATCTTGTCATTGCTCGTCATAATTTCACTTTTAATATTGATACTGTGGAAGAGGATCCAAAACCTTATCATGCAAAATTGATAAAAAGTGCGGTGAAATTAATCCAAGATTTATATGTTGAAACTGCGCCCGTAAAAGGTAAAGTGAAAGAGTTAGATTTGGAAGATGTTCATATGGCTTTACAAGAAAGTCGCATGCTATCTCAAGTTGAGCCGAACCGCGCTGAAAATAATGTTTTCAGTACAACGATTAAAACTAAACGAGGTGTGATTAAACCTCGAGGCGAAAATCAAGTTCAATATTTGCATAATATTTTAACTCACGATATTAGTTTTGGTATTGGCCCAGCAGGAACGGGGAAAACATTCTTAGCGGTTGCTGCAGCAGTTGAAGCCTTAGAACGTCAAGAAATTCGTCGCGTTTTACTTACTCGCCCTGCGGTGGAAGCAGGAGAAAAGCTAGGTTTTTTACCAGGGGATTTAGGTCAGAAAATCGAACCTTATCTACGTCCGCTTTATGATGCTTTATTTGAAATGCTAGGTTTTGAGCGAGTGCAAAAATTAATAGAACGTAATGTTATTGAAATTGCGCCTTTGGCTTATATGCGTGGGCGTACGCTCAATGATAGTTTTATTATTTTAGATGAAAGCCAAAACACGACAGTTGAGCAAATGAAAATGTTTTTAACCCGAATTGGTTTTAATTCTAAAGCCGTGATTACGGGCGATATTACGCAAATTGACTTACCTCGTAGCACAAAATCTGGTTTACGCCATGCGATTGAAGTATTGGAAAAAGTACCAGAATTAAGTTTTAACTATTTTAATAGCAAAGATATTGTGCGTCATCCGGTGGTGGCTAAAGTCGTGCAAGCATACGAAGAATGGGAAGTACAAGATGAAATTCGTCGCAAAGAATTAGCGGAGCTTCGTAAAGCCGAACGTGAAAAAGAGTGGTCAGAAATTGAAAAGAATTTAGGAATTTAGGAGAGTGAAATGGGACGTATATTCGTTGATCTGCAACTTGCCACAGAAAATATAGAGGATTTACCAACAGAAGAGCAAATTGTGCAGTGGGCAACAGCCGCTGTTCAACCTGAAGGGGATGAGGTTGAAATGACGGTTCGTATTGTGGATGAAGCCGAAAGCCATGAATTAAATTTAACTTATCGTGGCAAGGATCGCCCGACTAACGTACTTTCATTTCCATTTGAATGCCCCGATCAGGTGGAGTTGCCATTGTTAGGGGATCTCGTGATTTGTCGTCAAGTCGTGGAACGAGAAGCCGCAGAACAAGAGAAACCATTAATGGCGCATTGGGCGCATATGGTCGTGCATGGTAGTTTACATTTACTTGGTTATGATCATATTGAAGACGATGAAGCTGAAGAAATGGAAAGTTTAGAAACCCAAATTATGCAAGGATTAGGTTTTGATGATCCTTATCTAGCAGAGAAATAATCTTTATTCGGAGTAATGATGTATAAAGCGGTATTTAGTGATTTTGATGGCACCTTATTAACCTCTCAACATACCATTTCCCCTCGAACTGTTGCCGCAATTAAGCGTTTAACGGCGAATGGTATTCCTTTTGTGCCAATTTCGGCGCGTTCTCCTTTAGGTATTTTGCCTTATTGGAAACAGCTTGAAACGAATAATGTGCTTGTTGCATTTAGTGGCGCGCTTATTTTAAATCAACATCTTGAACCAATTTATAGCGTACAAATTGATCCAAAGGATATTTTAGACATTAATACCGTTTTGGCGGATCATCCTTTGCTTGGTGTGAATTATTATACGAATAATGATTGCTATGCTCGTGACGTAGAAAATAAATGGGTGATTTTTGAACGCAGCGTGACCAAAATTGAGATTCATCCTTTTGATGAAGTGGCAACCCGTTCGCCACATAAAATTCAAATTATTGGGGAAGCACAAGAAATCATTGACATTGAAATTCTTTTAAAGGAAAAATTTCCACATCTGAGTATTTGTCGTTCCCATGCTAACTTTTTAGAGGTGATGCACAAGAGTGCAACCAAAGGAAGTGCGGTGCGTTTTTTGGAAGATTATTTTGGTGTACAAACCAATGAGGTGATTGCGTTTGGTGATAACTTTAATGATCTGGATATGCTAGAACATGCGGGGCTTGGGGTGGCAATGGGAAATGCACCTGATGAAATTAAACAAGCTGCAAATGTAGTCACCGCGACCAATAATGAAGATGGGCTAGCATTAATTTTGGAAGAAAAATTTCCTGAATAATTGGCAAGAAAAAGGCTCTCAAACGAGAGCCTTTTAGTTAAGAATTTTTGAATTATACATATCTTCAATTTGCTTACGATAACGCTCTAAAATTACTTTTCTACGTAATTTTAATGTAGGTGTAATTTCACCCAATTTAATGCTAAATGCTTGAGAAAGTAGTGTGAATTTTTTTACTTGCTCGAAATGAGCCAGTTCTTTTTGTATTGCATTAATACGCTGCTCAAACATTTTTAGAATTTCAGAATTTTTTAGTAATTCTAAACGGTCATGATATTTAATATTGAGCTGTTTAGCGTACTCTTCCAAACTATCAAAGCAAGGCACAATAAGTGCAGACACATATTTTTTCGCATCAGCGATAATCGCAATTTGTTCGATAAATTTATCTTTACCGATTTTGCTTTCGATATATTGTGGTGCAATATATTTACCGTTTGATGTTTTCATTAATTCTTTGATACGATCGGTAATAAATAAATTGCCTTGTTCGTCAAATTCTCCCGCATCGCCAGTTTTTAAGAAACCATCTTCTGTGAAGGCTTGAGCCGTTTCTTCTGGCTTCTTGTAATAGCCTTTCATCACCATTCCGCCACGCACGAGGATTTCATTATTTTCCCTAATTTTAACTTCCGCTTTTGGCATGAGTGTGCCGATTGAATTTGGGTTAAATTGGAAATCATGCCAGCAAGAAACGGTCGCAGTTGTTTCTGTCATGCCATAGCCTAATTTGATGTTGATACCAATAGCATGGAAAAATAGACCAATAGCCGGTTCTAATTTTGCTCCTCCGCAAGGCATCATTTTTATACGACCACCCAATAATTGGCGAAGTTTTGAGAGCACTAATTTATCTGCCAAAGCAAATTGTTTTTTCAATAAGAACGGAATAGCTTTATTATTCGCACGTAAATCAAAATGTTTTTGTCCTACGGAAATTGCCCAATGGAACATTATTTGGCGAAGTTTTGGTGCTTTTTGAACTTTATCCAATACGGCGGCATAAATTTTTTCGTAAAAACGTGGTACGGCACACATTAAGGTTGGGCGAATTTCCGTTAAAGCTGACCGCACTTGATTGGTGTCTTCTAAATAGCAAAGTATTGCACCTCTATGAAGAATATAAGCCGCCCAGGCTCGTTCAAAAATATGAGAGAATGGTAAAAAAGAAAGTGAAATATCCTGATCTGTCACATTAAGTGCAAGATCATGCGTTTCTAATTGGTGAGCGAGATTAGCGTAATCTAACATGACACCTTTAGGTTCTCCCGTTGTGCCTGATGTATAAATAATCGTAAATAAATCCGATAATTGTTTTTGGTTTAAGCGTTGGGTTAGTTCATCTTGTTGGGCGTTTGAACCTGTTTCAATAAAATTTTCCCAAGTGCAAGAAAGAGGGGCTTGTTGTAGTTGAATGGTAGATTTCATTGCCACGATTTTTTGTAATTCTGGACAATGATGAGCGATTTCTAATGCTTGATCGTATTGCTCTTGATCGCCGACGAATAGAATTTTTACATCGGCGTGATTTAGGATAAATTCGGCTTGCTGGGCTGTATTGGTTGCGTAAATAGGTACTGTAATTGCTCGAATTTGTAAGGTCGCAATGTCAGCGATTGTCCAACGTTCCATATTATGGGCAAAAATGGCGATTTTATCTTGCACGTCAATATTGTGAGCAAGCAATGCACGAGAAAGTTGATTGAGTTGTTCTTGAAAATTTTTCCAAGAGATGTCTCTCCACAAGCCGTGTTCTTTATAGCGAAGTGCGGTCATATTTGCACGAGTTTTGGCTTGTTGTTGAATACGATGAACAAAATGGAGATCGAGATTCATATTAACCCTATTTTTTGAATTCATTGAGCGAACAGTTGTGCGCTAATATAATCTTAAATAGGAATAAAAGCTAGAAGAATATTGATTATTTTAAATTATTTTTAGTGATCCCTTGTTCATTTTTAGATTGTAAACTAAATTATTAGATAATAAAAAACCGCTCCAAAGAGCGGTTAATTTTTTCAAAGTTTTAATTAGCCTTTGTAGTTGTAAATGTGAGCTACTAAGTCTAATACTTTGTTTGAGTAACCAGTTTCGTTATCGTACCAAGATACTAATTTAACGAAAGAATCAGTTAATGCGATACCAGCGTCTGCATCAAATACAGAAGTTAAAGTACAGCCGTTGAAGTCAGTAGAAACAACAGCATCTTCAGTGTAACCTAATACGCCTTTTAATTCGCCATTGAAAGTTTTACCTTCAGCAGCGTCTTTGATTGCTTGTTTGATTGCATCGTAAGAAGCTGGTTTTTCAAGGTTAACAGTTAAGTCAACAACAGATACGTTTGGAGTTGGAACACGGAAAGCCATACCGGTTAATTTACCGTTTAATGCAGGTAATACTTTACCTACTGCTTTCGCTGCACCTGTTGAAGATGGAATGATGTTTTGTGATGCACCGCGGCCGCCGCGCCAGTCTTTAGCTGATGGACCATCCACAGTTTTTTGAGTTGCAGTTGTTGCGTGAACAGTGGTCATTAAACCATCTTTGATGCCAAAAGTTTCATGAACAACACGTGCTAAAGGAGCTAAACAGTTTGTTGTACAAGATGCGTTAGAAACGATATCTTGACCTGCGTATGCGTTGAAGTTTACACCACGAACGAACATTGGGGTTGCATCTTTAGATGGGCCAGTTAATACAACTTTTTTCGCGCCTGCAGTGATGTGTTTACGAGCAGTTTCATCAGTTAAGAATAAACCAGTCGCTTCAACAGCGATATCAACACCGATTGCACCCCAGTTTAAGTTTGCTGGATCACGTTCTGCAGTTACACGGATAGTTTTACCGTTAACCACTAAGTTACCATCTTTCACTTCAACAGTGCCGTCGAAACGACCGTGAGTTGAATCATATTTCAACATATAAGCCATGTATTCAATGTCGATTAAGTCGTTAATACCTACAACTTCGATGTCATCACGGTGTTGTGCTGCACGGAATACGATACGACCGATACGGCCGAAACCATTGATACCAATTTTAATTGCCATAAGATTTTCACCTTTTATTTAAGTTAAACAAATCTGTTTGCTTTGAGTAATACTGCTCACTCAGTAAGACAGCGCACAGAGTATAGCACGAGCATTTTTATAAAACTATAAACCCTACTACTTTTTTGTGATCTATATCAAATCATGATTAGAATGAAAAAGTACCGTAAAAAATCACCGCACTTTTGATGATTTTTTATAGAGAAATCTGCATAATAGACTGAAATTGTTAGAGAAGGTTAAATGTTCTATGTCTCAAGGTAATCTTTATATTTTGTCTGCACCAAGTGGTGCGGGAAAATCTTCATTAATTTCGGCGTTATTGGCATCAGATAGCTCAACTCAAAAAATGGTGTCTGTGTCACATACGACTCGTGCTCCACGCCCGGGTGAAGTTGAAGGCGTACACTATTATTTTGTATCAAAAGAAGAGTTTGAATCGCTCATTGAGCAAGATTTATTTCTAGAATATGCCAAAGTTTTTGGTGGAAATTATTATGGAACCTCTTTACCTGCGATTGAAGAAAATTTAGCAAAAGGTATTGATGTGTTTTTAGATATTGATTGGCAAGGCGCTCAACAAATCCGTAAAAAAGTGTCTTCGGTAAAAAGTATTTTTATTTTACCGCCTTCATTGCCAGAGTTAGAACGTCGTTTAATTGGTCGTGGGCAAGATAGTGAAGAGGTTATCGCTGAACGAATGTCAAAAGCGATAAGTGAAATTTCGCATTATGACGAATATGATTATGTGATTGTGAATGATGATTTTGAGAAAGCATTAAAAGATTTGCAAAGTATTTTGCAATCGGAACGCTTAACAAAAGATTATCAACAAAAACAAAATGCAATGTTAATTCAACAGCTACTAGCAAAATAGGGCGAAATTGAGTATTATAACGCCCTTTCAATAGAGTAATTTTTGACAAATCGGAGTAAATTATGGCTCGTGTTACTGTGCAAGATGCGGTAGAAAAAATTGGTAACCGTTTTGATTTAATTTTAACGGCTGCGCGTCGTGCAAGACAATTACAACTTAACCAAAGTGCGCCGTTAGTGCCAGAAGATAATGACAAACCAACAGTAATCGCATTGCGTGAAATCGAAAAAGGTTTGATTAATCAAGATATTATGGATGCACAAGAATTCCAAGAAATGGCGAAAGTGCAAGAAACGGAAGAAGCAGCTGTTGCATTAATTACAGAATAATCTTTTAAAAGTGCGGTAAAAAATCACGATATTTTAACCGCACTTTCTCTTTCAATAATAAGTAGGTCTCCTTTGGAACTGTTTGCGGATTTAGATCGAATTATTCAAGGGTATTTGCCCGCAGATAAAATTGAACTCATCAAGCGTGCGTTTGTGATTGCAAGAGATGCGCATGAAGGACAATTTCGCTCCAGCGGCGAACCTTACATTACCCATCCAGTGGCGGTAGCCTCCATTATTGCTCAACTACATTTAGATCACGAAGCGGTAATGGCTGCGCTTTTGCACGATGTTATTGAAGATACGCCTTATACGGAAGAACAACTGAAAGAAGAGTTTGGTGCTAGTGTGGCTGAAATTGTGGACGGTGTATCAAAACTCGATAAGTTGAAATTTCGTACTCGCCAAGAAGCACAAGTCGAGAATTTTCGCAAAATGATTTTGGCGATGACGCGTGATATTCGTGTTGTGTTAATCAAGCTTGCTGATCGCACGCATAATATGCGCACGCTTGGTTCGTTACGACCAGATAAACGCCGCCGTATTGCGAAAGAAACGCTTGAAATCTATTGTCCGCTTGCTCATCGTTTAGGTATTGAGCATATCAAAAATGAATTAGAAGACTTATCTTTTCAAGCAATGCATCCACATCGTTATGAGGTGTTAAAAAAACTCATTGATGTAGCGCGGAGTAACCGACAAGATTTAATCGAACGTATTTCACAAGAGATTAAAGTGCGGTTAGAAAACGCAGGCATTTTTGCCCGAGTGTGGGGGCGTGAAAAACACCTTTACAAAATCTATCAAAAAATGCGCATAAAGGATCAAGAATTCCACTCTATTATGGATATTTATGCGTTCCGTGTGATTGTAAAAAATGTTGATGATTGTTATCGCGTTTTGGGGCAAATGCATAATCTTTATAAGCCACGTCCTGGCCGAGTAAAGGATTATATCGCGGTACCTAAAGCAAATGGCTATCAATCTTTGCAAACTTCAATGATTGGGCCGAAAGGTGTCCCCGTAGAAGTTCATATCCATACTGAGGATATGGAGCAAGTCGCCGAAATGGGCATTACTGCACATTGGGTTTATAAAGAAAATGGTAAAAACGATAGTACAACAGCACAAATCCGTGCACAACGCTGGCTGCAAAGTTTGGTTGAAATTCAACAAAGTGTAGGTAATTCGTTTGAGTTTATTGAAAATGTAAAATCAGAGTTTTTCCCGAAAGAAATTTATGTTTTTACGCCAAAAGGTCGAATTGTTGAATTGCCAATGGGCGCAACGGCAGTAGATTTTGCTTATGCCGTGCATTCAGATGTGGGAAATACTTGTGTTGGTGTGACTGTTGAGCATAAACCTTATCCTCTTTCGCAAGCCCTTGAGTCTGGTCAAACGGTCAATATTATCACCGATCCAAATGCGCATCCTGAAGCCGTATGGTTAAATTTCGTGGTAACGGCTCGTGCGAAAACACGGATTCGCCATTATCTCAAACAGCGTTGTGAAGAGGATGCAGTGAAATTAGGTGAAGTTGAGCTTAATGCAGCATTACAGCCTCATAATTTAGGTGATTTTTCTATTCAACAAATTAGTACTGTACTAGATGCTTTAGCGCTTTCTTCTTTAGATGAATTATTACGAGAAATCGGTTTAGGCAATCAGTCCGCCTCCATAATTGCGCATCAATTTGTGGGCGTGCCGTTAGAATCTTCTAATACCCAGAATTTTGAATCAAAAATACTCACTATTGCACCAATGCAAGTGGGTAAAACACAATTTGCTCAATGTTGTCATCCAATCCCTGGTGATCCTATTGTGGGATGTTGTACACAAGAAAATACAGTTGTGGTACACCATCAACATTGTGCAAGTTTGAACAATGCTTGTCGCCAATCGTTGGCTAAATGGGATAATGTTCAAAGTGCGGTGAATTTTGAGGCTGAATTACAAATAGAAATATTGAATGAGCAGAATGCCTTGCTTAGTTTAATGACTGCAATTTCTGCGAGCGAAAGCAGTCTTCAAAATATTTGGACGGAAGAATTAGAGAACAATTTATTGCTTGTGATTTTGCAGGTTTGTGTAAAAGATATCAAACACCTTGCCAATATCGTTCATCGCATTAAAGGCATCACTGGCGTCGTTAATGTCAAACGCAATATTAATGAGTTATGAGCCTTGAACTTCTCGATGCCGTACCTTTGACAAGCCTCTCTGGTGTTGGTGCGGCCATTTCTAATAAACTGGCTAAAATCGGCATTCATAACCTGCAAGATCTACTCTTTCATCTACCTATTCGCTATGAAGATCGTACGCGAATTACGCCAATCGCTAATCTTCGTCCCGAACAATATTTTACCATTGAAGGAATTGTACAAACTTGTGAAGTCGCTTTTGGCCGTCGCCCGATTTTATCAGTCAGTTTGTCAGACGGCACATCGAAAATTATGTTACGTTTTTTCAATTTTAATGCGGGAATGCGTAATAGTTTTCAAGCAGGTGTGCGGGTAAAGGCCTTTGGCGAAGTAAGACGTGGGCGTCATATGCCAGAAATTCATCATCCAGAATATCAAATTGTGCGCGATAATGCGCCCATAGTATTGGAAGAAACCCTAACGCCGATTTATTCCACGACGGAAGGGCTAAAACAAAATTCATTACGAAAATTAACGGATCAGGCTTTGGCATTACTCGACAAAGTTCAGATTGCAGAAATTTTGCCTAATGAATTTAATCCACATCAATATAGTTTAAAAGAGGCATTGCGATTATTGCACCGTCCGCTACCAGATATTTCATTAGAAATGTTAGAGCAAGGTAAGCATCCTGCACAACAGCGTTTAATTTTTGAAGAGCTGCTGGCGCATAATTTAGCTATGCAAAAAGTGCGGTTAGGAACGCAGCAATTTTCTGCCTTACCGCTACATTATCAAACAGATTTGAAACAGCGATTTTTAGCCACCTTACCATTTCAACCCACTAATGCGCAAAAGCGAGTCGTGTCGGATATTGAACAAGATCTTATCAAAGATTATCCGATGATGCGCTTAGTGCAAGGGGATGTCGGCTCGGGAAAAACATTGGTTGCCGCACTGGCTGCTTTAAATGCAATTGATAATGGCAAACAAGTCGCCTTAATGGCGCCAACAGAAATTCTTGCAGAACAGCACGCGAATAATTTTCGACGTTGGTTTGAGTCTTTCGGTATTGAAGTTGGCTGGTTAGCCGGTAAAGTAAAAGGAAAATCAAGACAAGCAGAGCTTGAAAAAATCAAAACTGGTGCCGTGCAAATGGTGGTGGGGACGCATGCTTTATTCCAAGAAGAAGTCGAGTTTTCCGATCTAGCATTGGTGATTATTGATGAACAACACCGTTTTGGTGTGCATCAACGATTAATGTTACGAGAGAAGGGCGAAAAAGCAGGATTTTATCCTCATCAGTTAATTATGACGGCCACGCCGATACCAAGAACGTTGGCAATGACCGTCTATGCCGATTTGGATACATCAATTATTGATGAATTGCCTCCAGGTCGTACGCCGATAACAACCGTAGTGGTTTCTGAAGAGCGTCGAGCTGAAATTGTGATGCGTGTAAAAAATGCTTGTGTTAATGAAAAACGCCAAGCCTATTGGGTGTGTACGTTAATTGATGAATCAGAGGTTTTAGAAGCTCAAGCAGCTGAAGCGATTTGGGAAGATCTAACTAAGGCATTGCCTATGTTAAATATTGGGTTAGTGCACGGTCGGATGAAACCACAAGAAAAACAAGATGTCATGATGCGTTTTAAAAATGCAGAATTGGATTTATTGGTGGCAACGACAGTGATCGAAGTGGGTGTTGATGTACCGAATGCTAGTTTGATGATTATCGAAAATGCAGAGCGTTTAGGTTTATCGCAACTTCATCAGTTAAGAGGGCGCGTCGGTCGAGGCAGCACGGCTTCTTTTTGTGTACTAATGTATAAACCTCCGCTAGGTAAAGTTTCGCAAAAACGTCTGCAAGTGCTGAGAGATAGCCAAGATGGGTTTGTTATTTCTGAAAAAGACTTAGAAATTCGTGGACCTGGCGAAGTGCTTGGAACGAAACAAACGGGCATTGCTGAATTGCGAGTAGCAAATTTAATGCGAGATAGAAAAATGATACCAACGGTGCAACATTATGCCAAATTATTGATTCAAAAATACCCTGATGTGGCAGAAAGCCTAATCCGTCGCTGGCTCAATAATAAAGAAATCTACTCGAACGCTTAAAAGTGCGGTCAATTTTCAAAGAGTTTTAAATGGATAAAAAAGAAAAACGCCCAACTTTACTTTTTTTTGATTCTGGCGTTGGTGGATTTAGCGTATATCGTGAAGCCAAAAGATTATTACCAAATTGGCATTATCTCTATTGTTTTGATAATGCTGGCTTCCCTTATTCAGAACGCGAAGAAGAAAGTATTATTCACCGCACTTTAGCGGTTTGCCAACTTATTAATCAACGTTATCCATTAGATGCAATCGTGATAGCTTGCAATACAGCGAGTACAGTTGTGCTTCCGCCTTTGCGAGTTGCGTTTGATATTCCTATTATTGGGACTGTACCTGCTATTAAACCTGCATCAGAAATCACAAAGACAAAACATATTGCTTTATTAGCTACAAAGGGTACCGTAAAACGTCATTATGTCGATGAGTTGATTGATAAATTTGCGCAGGATTGTATTGTTGAGAGACTGGGAACGACAAAATTAGTCGAAATTGCGGAGCAAAAAATTCGCGGTCATTCCGTTGATCTAATTGGTTTAAAAGATGAGTTATCTCCGTGGACAGACATGACAGATTTGGATACTTTAGTTTTAGGTTGTACTCATTTCCCACTCATCAAAGATGAAATTCAGTTGTGCTTGCCACAAATTAAATATTTTATGGATCCAGGAGCGGCGATTGCTAAGCGGATAAAATATTTACTCAATGGCAAAGGTGTACGCGCTCAAGGTGAAAAACATAATCAAATGTTTTGCACCGAACATTTTTCTGAAGAATCTCAATTTAAAAAAACTTTACATCTATGGGGATTTGAATTTTTGGAAGTAATCAAAATAGATTAAAAGTTAATAGATTAATGGTGTGATATTGATAAATTCACAATTTTTCCTAATTTCATAGGTAATTTTCTATCCAGATCTTTTCTATATGTCACTTTTTTTAAAATAAATTGTGATCTAGTTCATCAAAATAAGTATGATTTTTATTTAATTTGTTAAAATAGTGTTACAATACCTATCGGGTTTCTCACTATTTTATTTAATAAGAGGTAAAATGATTATTTCATCAGCTAGCGATTATCGTGAAGCGGCACGCCGCCGTGTTCCTCCCTTTATGTTCCACTATGCCGATGGCGGCTCTTATACTGAGCAAACACTTGCGCGTAATGTGGGTGATTTGGAAAATATTGCTTTAAGACAACGTGTCTTAAAAGATATGTCTGAATTGGATACTAGTATAGAATTATTTGGTGAAAAACTTTCAATACCAACTATTCTTGCACCCGTTGGGGCGTGTGGAATGTATGCGCGCCGAGGGGAAGTGCAAGCAGCGCAAGCGGCAGATAACAAAGGCGTGCCATTTACCCTTTCAACCGTGTCAATCTGCCCGATTGAGGAAGTTGCGCCAGCGATTAAACGCCCGATGTGGTTCCAGCTTTATGTATTAAAAGATCGTGGCTTTATGAAAAATGCTCTTGAGCGTGCGAAGGCTGCGGGCTGTTCAACCTTGGTGTTCACCGTAGATATGCCAACGCCAGGTGCGCGTTATCGTGATATGCACTCAGGAATGAGTGGTCATTACAAAGAAATTCGCCGTGTTTTGCAAGGCTTTACGCATCCATTCTGGGCATACGATGTAGGTATTAAAGGAAAACCACACACTTTGGGTAATGTTTCTAATTATATGGGTAGACAAATTGGCTTAGATGACTATATTGGTTGGCTCACAGAGAATTTCGATCCGTCGATTTCGTGGAAAGATTTAGAATGGATTCGCGAGTTTTGGGAAGGTCCGATGGTGATCAAAGGGATTCTTGACCCTGAAGATGCAAAAGATGCGGTGCGTTTCGGGGCTGATGGTATTGTGGTGTCAAACCACGGTGGTCGTCAGTTAGATGGCGTGCTTTCAAGTGCAAGAGCGTTACCACCGATTGCTGATGCTGTGAAAGGGGATATTAAAATTATTGCCGATTCAGGCATTCGCAATGGTTTAGATGTAGTCCGTATGTTGGCATTAGGAGCAGACGCAACAATGTTAGGTCGAGCATTTGTTTATGCTTTAGGGGCAGCAGGTCGCCAAGGTGTTGAAAATATGCTAGACATTTTCAAAAAAGAGATGCGTGTAGCGATGACATTAACTAGCAATCGTACCATTGCCGATATTAAACCAGAGGCTTTAGTTGATCTAAGTAAACTTTAATTTATAAATTGAGATCAAAAATCAACCGTTTGTTGGCGGAATTATGTATTTTGCGTATGTATTTTCAACAAACGGTCAAGTTTTTCAAAAATTGTTGTAAAAAGTACTTGCAAGGGATTTGAAAATCCTTATAATGCACCGCACACGACGACGCACTGTTGTGAAGTATTTAAGTTTACAAGTGCGTCGTTGTTTTTTGCTCTTTAACAATGTATCAGACAATCTGTGTGGGCACTTGTTGATTGACTTGTTTTAAAAATATTTTTTAATTTTGAAGTCTTAATAGGTGCTTAACTGAAAATTCATAATTACTTTTTAAGTAGTATTTTTATTTATAGCTAAGCAATATATTGAGCGATTGAACTTGAATTGAAGAGTTTGATCATGGCTCAGATTGAACGCTGGCGGCAGGCTTAACACATGCAAGTCGAACGGTAGCAGGAGGAAGCTTGCTTTCTTGCTGACGAGTGGCGGACGGGTGAGTAATGCTTGGGAATCTGGCTTATGGAGGGGGATAACTACGGGAAACTGTAGCTAATACCGCGTAATATCGAAAGATTAAAGTGTGGGACCTTCGGGCCACATGCCATAAGATGAGCCCAAGTGGGATTAGGTAGTTGGTGAGGTAAAGGCTCACCAAGCCTGCGATCTCTAGCTGGTCTGAGAGGATGGCCAGCCACACTGGAACTGAGACACGGTCCAGACTCCTACGGGAGGCAGCAGTGGGGAATATTGCGCAATGGGGGGAACCCTGACGCAGCCATGCCGCGTGAATGAAGAAGGCCTTCGGGTTGTAAAGTTCTTTCGGTATTGAGGAAGGGATGTGTGCTAATAGTACACGTCATTGACGTTAAATACAGAAGAAGCACCGGCTAACTCCGTGCCAGCAGCCGCGGTAATACGGAGGGTGCGAGCGTTAATCGGAATAACTGGGCGTAAAGGGCACGCAGGCGGTTATTTAAGTGAGGTGTGAAAGCCCTGGGCTTAACCTGGGAATTGCATTTCAGACTGGGTAACTAGAGTACTTTAGGGAGGGGTAGAATTCCACGTGTAGCGGTGAAATGCGTAGAGATGTGGAGGAATACCGAAGGCGAAGGCAGCCCCTTGGGAATGTACTGACGCTCATGTGCGAAAGCGTGGGGAGCAAACAGGATTAGATACCCTGGTAGTCCACGCTGTAAACGCTGTCGATTTGGGGATTGGGCTTAGAGCTTGGTGCCCGTAGCTAACGTGATAAATCGACCGCCTGGGGAGTACGGCCGCAAGGTTAAAACTCAAATGAATTGACGGGGGCCCGCACAAGCGGTGGAGCATGTGGTTTAATTCGATGCAACGCGAAGAACCTTACCTACTCTTGACATCCATGGAATCCTGTAGAGATACGGGAGTGCCTTCGGGAACCATGAGACAGGTGCTGCATGGCTGTCGTCAGCTCGTGTTGTGAAATGTTGGGTTAAGTCCCGCAACGAGCGCAACCCTTATCCTTTGTTGCCAGCGATTCGGTCGGGAACTCAAAGGAGACTGCCAGTGATAAACTGGAGGAAGGTGGGGATGACGTCAAGTCATCATGGCCCTTACGAGTAGGGCTACACACGTGCTACAATGGCGTATACAGAGGGTGGCGAAACTGCGAGGTGGAGCGAATCTCAGAAAGTACGTCTAAGTCCGGATTGGAGTCTGCAACTCGACTCCATGAAGTCGGAATCGCTAGTAATCGCGAATCAGAATGTCGCGGTGAATACGTTCCCGGGCCTTGTACACACCGCCCGTCACACCATGGGAGTGGGTTGTACCAGAAGTAGATAGCTTAACCTTCGGGAGGGCGTTTACCACGGTATGATTCATGACTGGGGTGAAGTCGTAACAAGGTAACCGTAGGGGAACCTGCGGTTGGATCACCTCCTTACCCAAGACGAGAGACAGCGAGTGCTCACACAGATTGATTGATATATTGTAGACAATATCGAGCAGAAAGCCGTTATTCCCTTGGGTCTGTAGCTCAGGTGGTTAGAGCGCACCCCTGATAAGGGTGAGGTCGGTGGTTCAAGTCCACTCAGACCCACCACTCAAACTGAGTGAGTGATGAAGGTGAATAAGGTAATAAATAAACGATGACATGGGGATATAGCTCAGCTGGGAGAGCGCCTGCCTTGCACGCAGGAGGTCAGCGGTTCGATCCCGCTTATCTCCACCACTTATCATCGTTAAGTAAATTAAGAGAGAATAGAGAAGAAAGTCATGAGCACTAGTTTAAACTAATATAGTGTTTAAGATTTTATTGATATTCATTTAGTTTATTTAGCGATGATAACTGAAAGGTTTTATCAACTGTTCTTTAAAAAATTGGAAACAAGCTGAAAACAAGAGATTTTCGAGAGAAAGTCTGAGTAGGCAAGGCAGTAAACAGTAAACTGAAAAGAAAACTGAAATAAAACTGTTTTGCATAAAATCTTGATTGAACAAAAGCAATCAAGTGTTTAGTTGAATGAAAATACGCATCAAATTGACCGCACTTTCAAGTGAAAACTTAAAGTGGTTGAAAGCATTTGAGGTTGTATAGTTAAGTGACTAAGCGTACAAGGTGGATGCCTTGGCAATCAGAGGCGAAGAAGGACGTGCTAATCTGCGAAAAGCTTGGATGAGTCGATAAGAGGCGTTTAATCCAAGATATCCGAATGGGGAAACCCAGTAGATGAAGAATCTACTATCACTAACTGAATCCATAGGTAAGTGAGGCAAACCGGGAGAACTGAAACATCTAAGTACCCCGAGGAAAAGAAATCAACCGAGATTTCGTCAGTAGCGGCGAGCGAAAGCGAAAGAGCCAGTTAATGATAGCAGCAGAGATAGAGGAATAAGCTGGGAAGCTTAGCGACACAGGGTGATAGCCCCGTACTCGACATCCAGGCTGTGGTACTAAGTTAACGAGAAGTAGGGCGGGACACGTGATATCCTGTTTGAAGATGGGGGGACCATCCTCCAAGGCTAAATACTCCTGATTGACCGATAGTGAACCAGTACTGTGAAGGAAAGGCGAAAAGAACCCCGGTGAGGGGAGTGAAATAGAACCTGAAACCTTGTACGTACAAGCAGTGGGAGCCTGAAAGGGTGACTGCGTACCTTTTGTATAATGGGTCAGCGACTTATATTTTGTAGCGAGGTTAACCGAATAGGGGAGCCGAAGGGAAACCGAGTCTTAACTGGGCGTCTAGTTGCAAGGTATAGACCCGAAACCCGGTGATCTAGCCATGGGCAGGTTGAAGGTTGGGTAACACTAACTGGAGGACCGAACCGACTAATGTTGAAAAATTAGCGGATGACTTGTGGCTGGGGGTGAAAGGCCAATCAAACCGGGAGATAGCTGGTTCTCCCCGAAATCTATTTAGGTAGAGCCTTGAGCGGACACCTTTGGGGGTAGAGCACTGTTTCGGCTAGGGGTCCATCCCGGATTACCAACCCGATGCAAACTACGAATACCAAAGAGTGATACTCAGGAGACACACGGCGGGTGCTAACGTCCGTCGTGGAGAGGGAAACAACCCAGACCGCCAGCTAAGGTCCCAAAGTCTATATTAAGTGGGAAACGAAGTGGGAAGGCTTAGACAGCTAGGATGTTGGCTTAGAAGCAGCCATCATTTAAAGAAAGCGTAATAGCTCACTAGTCGAGTCGGCCTGCGCGGAAGATGTAACGGGGCTGAAATATAGCACCGAAGCTGCGGCATCAGACGAAAGTCTGTTGGGTAGGGGAGCGTTGTGTAAGCGGAAGAAGGTGTGTTGAGAAGCATGCTGGACGTATCACAAGTGCGAATGCTGACATAAGTAACGATAAAACGGGTGAAAAACCCGTTCGCCGGAAGACCAAGGGTTCCTGTCCAACGTTAATCGGGGCAGGGTGAGTCGGCCCCTAAGGCGAGGCTGAAGAGCGTAGTCGATGGGAAACAGGTTAATATTCCTGTACTTGGTAAAGCTGCGATGTGGGGACGGAGTAGGTTAGGTTATCGCACTGTTGGATATGTGCGTTTAAGTTGGTAGGTGGGAAGTTTAGGCAAATCCGGACTTCCTTAACACTGAGAGATGATGACGAGGCTCTACGGAGCTGAAGTAACTGATACCACACTTCCAGGAAAAGCCACTAAGCGAAAGGCTTTACTAAACCGTACTGAAAACCGACACAGGTGGTCAGGTAGAGAATACTCAGGCGCTTGAGAGAACTCGGGTGAAGGAACTAGGCAAAATAGCACCGTAACTTCGGGAGAAGGTGCGCCGGCGTAGATTGTAGTCCCTCGCGGGCGAAGGTTGAACCGGTCGAAGATACCAGCTGGCTGCAACTGTTTATTAAAAACACAGCACTCTGCAAACACGAAAGTGGACGTATAGGGTGTGATGCCTGCCCGGTGCTGGAAGGTTAATTGATGGTGTAATCGAAAGAGAAGCTCCTGATCGAAGCCCCAGTAAACGGCGGCCGTAACTATAACGGTCCTAAGGTAGCGAAATTCCTTGTCGGGTAAGTTCCGACCTGCACGAATGGCATAATGATGGCCAGGCTGTCTCCACCCGAGACTCAGTGAAATTGAAATCGCCGTGAAGATGCGGTGTACCCGCGGCTAGACGGAAAGACCCCGTGAACCTTTACTATAGCTTGACACTGAACATTGAATTTTGATGTGTAGGATAGGTGGGAGCCTTTGAAGCAGTCACGCCAGTGATTGTGGAGGCGTCCTTGAAATACCACCCTTTAACGTTTGATGTTCTAACGAAGATTACGAAACGTGGTCTCGGACAGTGTCTGGTGGGTAGTTTGACTGGGGCGGTCTCCTCCCAAAGAGTAACGGAGGAGCACGAAGGTTTGCTAATCACGGTCGGACATCGTGAGGTTAGTGCAATGGTATAAGCAAGCTTAACTGCGAGACAGACAAGTCGAGCAGGTACGAAAGTAGGTCATAGTGATCCGGTGGTTCTGAATGGAAGGGCCATCGCTCAACGGATAAAAGGTACTCCGGGGATAACAGGCTGATACCGCCCAAGAGTTCATATCGACGGCGGTGTTTGGCACCTCGATGTCGGCTCATCACATCCTGGGGCTGAAGTAGGTCCCAAGGGTATGGCTGTTCGCCATTTAAAGTGGTACGCGAGCTGGGTTTAGAACGTCGTGAGACAGTTCGGTCCCTATCTGCCGTGGGCGTAGGAGAATTGGTTGGGGCTGCTCCTAGTACGAGAGGACCGGAGTGGACGCACCACTGGTGTTCCGGTTGTGTCGCCAGACGCATTGCCGGGTAGCTAAGTGCGGAAGAGATAAGTGCTGAAAGCATCTAAGCACGAAACTTGCCAAGAGATGAGTTCTCCCAGATTATAAATCTGTAAGGGTTGTTTAAGACTAAGACGTAGATAGGCAGGGTGTGTAAGTGATGTGAGTCATTGAGCTAACCTGTACTAATTGCCCGAGGGACTTAACTATACAACGCTCAAGTGTTTTTGGAAAAGAGCGAAAAAGAGAAGACTAGACAAACAAATTAAATATAGAAGACGTAATAGAAAGAAAATTGAGTTCAGCTTGTGGCCAATAAGAACGAGTGAAAGGTAGAGTAAGAGCTGAGTAGCGAAAGATAAAAGAGAAAAGACGAGTTATCAAAGGATTATCCTGGCGGCGATAGTGCGGTGGAACCACCTGACACCATACCGAACTCAGAAGTGAAACGCTGTAATGCCGATGGTAGTGTGGGGCTTCCCCATGTGAGAGTAGGACACCGCCAGGTTACCAAATACATAAATAGAATGAAGCAGAGTAGAATAAAAGATAAGAACCCCGTGTCGAAAGATATGGGGTTTTTGTTTTCTCTGTGGAATATTAATTCGAATATTTCGTATTTTAAGGTATTATATCTATCATCTAATTTTCTATTTTGTATGAATATTTTTAATGAAACCAACCTTTCTAGAATTTAGACATCTTAAAACTTTGCTAGCTTTAAAAGAGACTGGTAGTGTTTCTTTAGCAGCAAAACGAGTATATCTAACCCAATCAGCCCTTTCTCACCAAATTAAATTAATAGAAGAACAGTTTGGTTTGCCTTTGTTTGAGCGTAAAAGTAATCCCCTTCGTTTTACTTCTGCGGGAGAGCGTTTAATTCGTCTTGCTAATGACGTGATGCCAAAAGTCGTTGATGCTGAACGTGATCTTGCTCGAGTTAAACATGGAGATGCAGGTCAGCTTCGCATAGCTGTGGAATGTCATACTTGTTTTGATTGGTTAATGCCTGCTATGGACGAATTTCGTCTGCATTGGGGGCTAGTTGAGTTGGATATTGTATCTGGTTTTCATACGGATCCTGTTGGTTTATTGCTTTCTCATCGAGCAGATTGGGCGATAGTATCAGAAATAGAGCATAATGATGATGTAATTTTTAAACCGCTCTTTTCTTATGAGATGGTTGGCATTTGCTCAAAAGATCACCCTTTAGCAGAAAAAGAAATTTGGGATGCGGAAGATTTTTCAGATGAAACCTGGGTAACTTACCCTGTTCCTGATGATATGTTAGATCTATTGCGTAAAGTGCTTAAACCAAAAGGCATTAATCCTACTCGCCGCACAACTGAATTGACTATTGCTATGATTCAATTAGTTGCAAGTCGTCGTGGCATTGCGACTATCCCTTATTGGGCTGCGTTGCCTTATTTGGAAAAGGGTTATGTCGTGGCAAGAAAAATCACAAAAGAAGGTTTACATAGCAATCTATATGCGGCTATTCGCAAAGAAGATGAATCCCTTTCTTATTTAGAAGATTTTTATCAAACCGTAAAAGCTCAAAGTTTTTCAACTTTACCAGGACTATCTGTTTTAGATTTATAGAAGTAATAAATGAATTTTTCTCAACAAAATCAGCAGCCCCACCTGATTAGTGTGGCGGCTAAAGCTGCTTTTCCTTATAGTGCGCCAATGATTGCAGGATTTTTATTTCTTGGTGTGGCATACGGTATTTATATGAAGTCACTAGGTTTCGGATTTTTATATCCTACTTTGATGGCTTTACTTATTTATGCCGGTTCTGTTGAGTTTATTGCTGCTGGAGCACTTATCGCACCTTTTTCTCCAATCAGTGTGTTATTAATTACCTTGATGATCAGTACTCGTCAGATTTTCTATGGCATATCAATGTTAGAAAAATATGGGGTACACATCGGTCATAAACGTTGGTATTTAATTACTACCCTTGTAGATGAATCCTTTTCTCTAAATTATATGGCCAAAATTCCACCTCACTTAGATAAAGGTTGGTATATGTTTTTTGTCAGCTTATATTTGCATATTTATTGGGTGGTTGGTGCTGCAATTGGTAACTTATTTGGCTCTGTTTTACCTTTTGATTTAAAAGGCGTGGAATTCTCGATGACAGCTCTTTTTTTAGTCATTTTTGCAGAAAATTGGATAAAGGAAAAATCCCATGAAAGCTCTCTCTTAGGTTTAGGGATTGCATTGGCTTTTTTACTGATTGTAGGCAAAGAATATTTCTTAATTCCAACATTAATTGGTATTTGGTTAATTCTAACTATGCGTGGACCTAAATTAGACACAAAATTGGAGTCGCTAAAATGACACTTACAGAACAAATTATGACGATTGGAATTTGTGTGCTTACTGTACAATTTACGCGCTTATTGCCATTTTTTGTCTTCCCAGCTAATCGTCCGATTCCACAATATATTCGCTATCTTGGAAAAGTTTTACCTCCAGCCATGTTTGGTATGCTTGTAGTTTATTGCTATAAGAATATTGATGTTTTAACTGGTTATCATGGTATTCCTGATTTTCTTGCAGGCATAGTGGTGCTAGGGTTGCATTTTTGGAAGAAAAATATGTTTCTATCTATTGCTGTTGGTACGCTTTTCTATATGCTTTTAGTTCAACTTGTCTTTATTTAGAATAAAATCATAACTTTCATTTCTCTAGAATCCTCTTGAATCTAAAGTTACTTCATAGTTTATAATCAATCCAATTTCTAGAATAATAGAAATTGGAATTCTAGTTATTACAAAAGATAGAAGCTCGTTTTATTAAATTCCTTTATTGTTCATTGTTAGATCATCTAGATCTCTAAAAGAATTTAGCCGGTGACAAAGTGCGTGTTGAGCGAGCTAATGTTATCTAATTCCCCCAAATTGGATAAGCTCCCAAAATTTAGATGTGCGCACTCGTCCCGGCTTTTTATGCGCTAATGATGATGAAAATACCTTTATTTTTCATAAGAAAAAATAATTTCATCTTGCAATCGGTTGCTTTTTTTTCTGATCTTTTCCTTATTTTAAAAATCTTTTATCATGGCGCCCGTTTTTATTTTTAATCGAAGAGAACAGAATTATGGAATTGAATTTAGTTGAATTATTGGGTTATATCGCAACCTTTTTTGTTGCAGTATCGTTTTTGTTTAAATCTATCGTACATCTACGCATTGTGAACAGCATTGGTGCAATTTTATTTGTCATCTATAGCGTAATTATCGCCGCTTATCCTGTAGCATTATTAAATGCATTTTTAGCCGTGGTGAATGTTTATCAACTTTGGCGATTAAGACAAGAAAAAGTCTCTAAATAAAAGAAAAGCGTTGAATTAAATTCCAACGCTTTTTTCTGGAAAAGTGCGGTGAAATTTGACCGCACTTTATCGTTTTAATGTTCACGAGTTTTGTAAAAAACGACACCAGGATAACGTTCTTGAGCTAAATTCAGATTTACCATTGTTGGCGCAATATAGGTTAAGTTATCTCCACCATCTAAAGCTAAATTTTGCTCGTTTTTGCGTTTAAATTCTTCGAATTTTTTCGCATCGGCACATTCCACCCAGCGTGCAGTTGCAACGTTCACATTTTCATAAATTGCTTCTACGTTATATTCAGTTTTTAGACGAGAAACTACCACATCAAACTGTAAGACACCTACCGCTCCCACGATTAAATCGTTGTTCATTAATGGGCGGAATACCTGAACGGCACCTTCTTCTGAAAGTTGTACTAAACCTTTAAGTAATTGCTTTTGTTTGAGAGGATCTCTTAAGCGAATACGGCGGAATAGTTCTGGCGCAAAGTTTGGAATCCCAGTAAATTTCAAGGTTTCACCTTGCGTAAAGGTATCGCCAATTTGGATCGTACCGTGATTATGTAAACCGATAATATCACCTGCGTAAGCTTCTTCGGCGTGAGCACGGTCGCCAGCCATAAAGGTGAGTGCATCAGAAATCACCACATCTTTACCAATTCGAACATGTTTTAATTTCATGCCTTTTTCATATTTGCCCGAAACCACACGCATAAAGGCAACACGGTCGCGGTGTTTTGGATCCATATTAGCTTGAATTTTAAATACGAAACCACTGAATTTTTCTTCTGAACTTTCGACTGTTCTTGTATCAGCTTGACGAGATTGTGGTTTTGGCGCCCATTGTGTCAAACCATCAAGGAAATGATCCACACCAAAGTTACCTAATGCTGTCCCGAAAAATACCGGCGTAAGTTCACCTTTAATGAAGGCATCATGTTCAAATTCGTTACTTGCGCCTTGCACTAATTCCAATTCATCGCGAAGTTGTTGTGCTAAATCATCGCCAACCGCAGCATCTAATTCAGAACTATTTAAACCCTTCACAATGCGAACTTCTTGAATAGTTGATCCTTGACCAGATTGATAAAGATAGGTTTCATCTTTAGCGATATGATAAACGCCTTTAAATAATTTCCCGCAACCAATCGGCCATGTAATTGGCGCACAACGAATTTTAAGAATATTTTCCACTTCATCTAACAATTCCATCGGATCGCGAATATCGCGGTCGAGTTTGTTCATGAAGGTGATGATTGGCGTATCACGTAAGCGAGTTACTTCCATTAGTTTAATTGTACGTTCCTCAACCCCTTTTGCTGAGTCGATAACCATTAAACAGCTATCCACAGCGGTTAAAGTGCGGTAAGTATCTTCAGAGAAATCTTCGTGCCCCGGAGTATCAAGTAAGTTCACCAAGCAATCGTTATAAGGAAATTGCATCACAGAAGTGGTAATCGAAATCCCACGTTGTTTTTCCATTTCCATCCAGTCGGATTTGGCATGTGCAGTTGAGCCTTTGCCTTTTACAGAACCTGCTGTTTGAATCGCATTTCCGTATAAAAGTACCTTTTCGGTGATGGTTGTTTTACCTGCATCGGGGTGGGAAATAATTGCAAAAGTGCGACGTTTATTAACTTCTTCTAATGGATAAATCATTGTTTCTTCTTCGTTCAATTAAAAATGTGGGCTATTTTCGCTGATTTTAGGTTTTTGCTCAAACGAATTTGTAAATAAAGTGCGGTTGGTTTTCTTAGAAAAATTGGTCTGCTTTGTACAAAGACAAATTTTCGCTTATACTACGCAAGTTTTTTACGCTAACAATATAGGAAAAATTATGGGTTTCTTAACAGGTAAATGCATTTTAGTAACCGGTCTTGCAAGCAATCGTTCTATCGCTTACGGGATCGCAAAATCAATGAAAGAACAAGGTGCAGAACTTGCTTTCACTTATTTAAACGATAAATTACAACCGCGCGTAGAAGAATTTGCCAAAGAATTTGGTTCTGATATCGTGCTTCCTTTAGATGTGGCAACCGATGAAAGCATCCAAAACTGCTTTGCAGAATTAAGCAAACGTTGGGAAAAATTTGATGGTTTTGTTCACGCAATTGCATTTGCGCCGGGCGATCAATTAGATGGAGATTATGTCAATGCTGCAACACGTGAAGGTTACCGTATTGCTCACGACATCAGTGCATTCAGTTTCGTTGCTATGGCACAAGCAGCACGTCCTTACTTAAATCCAAATGCAGCGTTATTAACGCTTTCTTATTTAGGTGCAGAACGCGCAATTCCTAACTACAACGTCATGTGTTTAGCGAAAGCGTCTCTTGAAGCAGCAACGCGCGTGATGGCTGCTGATTTAGGTAAAGAAGGTATTCGTGTGAATGCGATCTCTGCTGGTCCAATCCGCACTTTAGCAGCATCAGGCATTAAAAACTTCAAGAAAATGCTTTCTACCTTTGAGAAAACCGCTGCATTACGTCGCACTGTCACTATCGAAGATGTAGGTAACTCAGCTGCATTTTTATGCTCTGATTTAGCATCGGGTATTACTGGTGAAATCGTTCACGTAGATGCAGGTTTCAGCATCACCGCAATGGGCGAATTAGGCGAAGAATAATTTTTCTTACATTCTTTTTTAGGCAGGCTTTTCAGTCTGCCTTTTCTCTCTTTTAAAATATAACTATGTTTCAAGATAATCCTTTACTCGCACAGCTTAAACAACAAATCCACGACAGCAAAGAGCATGTAGAAGGCGTGGTAAAAAGCACCGATAAAGCCTATGGTTTTTTAGAGTGCGATAAGAAAACCTATTTTATCGCGCCGCCTTCAATGAAAAAGGTGATGCACGGTGACAAAATCAAAGCCACCATTGAAAAGCAAGGTGATAAAGAACAGGCCGAGCCGGAATCCTTAATTGAGCCAATGTTGACACGTTTCATTGCAAAAGTGCGGTTCAATAAAGATAAGAAATTGCAAGTTTTGGTGGATCATCCAAGTATCAATCAACCAATCGGCGCACAACAAACTAAATCCGTAAAAGAAGAATTACAGGAAGGCGATTGGGTGGTTGCTAATTTAAAAACTCACCCATTACGTGATGATCGCTTTTTCTATGCCACTATTAATCAGTTTATTTGCCGAGCTGACGATGAATTTGCCCCTTGGTGGGTAACATTAGCACGTCATGAGCAATCTCGTTATCCTGTGCAAGGCGCTGAAAGTTATGAAATGTTAGATCAACAAACCCGTGAAGATCTGACCGCACTTCATTTTGTGACTATCGACTCTGAAAGTACAATGGATATGGACGATGCCTTATATATCGAGCCTATCGAACAAAATAGTGAACAAACAGGTTGGAAATTAGTTGTCGCGATTGCCGATCCAACTGCTTATATCGCGTTAGATTCTCAAATTGAAAAAGATGCGAAACAGCGTTGTTTCACCAATTATTTGCCGGGCTTTAACATCCCAATGTTGCCACGCGAATTATCTGATGAATTATGTTCGTTAATCGCAAATGAAACGCGTCCAGCGCTTGTTTGTTATATCGAAACGGATCTTGAAGGCAATATTACGATCAAACCGCATTTTGTTTCGGCTTATGTTCAATCTAAAGCGAAATTGGCTTATAACAAAGTGTCGGATTATTTAGAACAGACAGACAATGCATGGCAACCCGAAACATCAGAAATTGCACAGCAAATTGATTGGTTACATCAATTTACTAAAGCTCGTATTCAATGGCGTAAGACTCATTCTTTGTTATTTAAAGAAAAACCGGATTATTCTTTTGTGCTAGCGGAAAATGGCAAAGTGGCAGAAATCAAAGCAGAATATCGTCGTATAGCCAATCAAATTGTCGAAGAATCGATGATTATTGCTAACATTTGTGCCGCGCAATTTTTAGCAGAGCATGCACAAACTGGTATTTTCAATACGCATAGCGGTTTTGATAAAAAATTCTTAGAGAATGCGCACAATTTCTTAATGGCAAATTTAGCCAATGAACAAAATCAAGCTGAACTTGCTGAGCGTTATTTGGTAGAAAATTTGGCAACATTAAACGGTTATTGCCAAATGCGCCACGATATTGAACCGATTGAAGGCGACTATTTAGAATTCCGTTTACGTCGTTATTTAACTTTCGCCGAATTTAAATCAGAATTAGCACCGCACTTTGGCTTAGGCTTGGAAGGCTATGCAACTTGGACTTCGCCCATCCGTAAATATTCTGATATGGTGAACCATCGTTTAATTAAAGCAGTATTGACACAACAAGTTTGTAATAAGCCACAAGATGAAGTGCTGACCCGTTTACAAGAGGCTCGTCGCCAAAATCGCTTAGTAGAACGTGATATTGCAGATTGGTTATATTGCTGTTATCTTGCTGATAAAGTTGCATCAAATGCTGAATTTGAGGCGGAAGTACAAGATGTGATGCGTGGTGGATTACGTGTGCAATTATTAGAAAATGGTGCCTCAATGTTTATACCTGCTTCAACTTTACATAATAATAAAGAAGAAATGCAGGTGAATTCTGATGAGATTGCCCTTTATATTAAAGGTGAGCGTATTTACAAAATAGGTGATATTGTGAAAGTGAAACTTACGGAAGTGAAAGAGGCAACTCGCAGTATTGTCGGCGAAATCGTTCAATAAAATTGTTCTTCTTTAAACCGATTTTCAGTGATTGAAAATCGGTTTTTTCTTGTAGCCAGACGAAAGTCTGACTATAAAAACTATACGCTATACGTATGGAGGCAAATAGCTTAAGCGATGAACAGAAAAAATCCTCGCTATAAAAATGTGGAGATAGTAGAGGAGCATGTAATGTTAGACTATATCCACATGCTCTTAAAGATTCTACATAAAAACCGCACGTTTTACGTGCGGATTGTTATTTTATAATAGGTTATTCTTCAGAACCACTTTCTTCCAAAGAATCTTCTTCATCTGCATCACAAACACGTTCTAAACTTACTACGTGTTCATCATCTGCAGTACGAATTAAACGGACACCTTGAGTGTTACGGCCTACGATGCTCACTTCGCTTACGCGTGTGCGAACAAGGGTTCCTGCATCAGTGATCAACATAATTTGGTCGGTTTCTTCTACTTGAGTTGCGGCAACGACTTTACCATTGCGTTCACTCACTTTAATCGAAATCACACCTTTTGTATTACGTGATTTAGTTGGGTATTCACTTAATTGTGTGCGTTTTCCATAGCCGTTTTGCGTTGCGGTTAAAATTGCACTTTCACCTTTTGGCACAACAAGAGAAACCACTTTATCGATATTTAAGTCTAATGATGCTTCTGCGTTGTCATCAGAAATATCTTCAATTTCTACTGCACTTTCATCGTCAGAAATATCATTTGTTAAAGCCAGTTTGATACCACGAACTCCAGTTGCTAAACGCCCCATTGCACGCACAGCATTTTCAGCAAAACGTACCACGCGACCTTGTGATGAGAACAACATAATTTCGTTGCTACCATCAGTAATATCCACGCCGATTAATTCATCTTCGTCACGTAAATTCAATGCGATGATACCGTTTGAACGAGGACGGCTAAATTCGGTTAAGGCGATTTTCTTCACAATACCGCCTGCAGTTGCCATGACTACGAATTTATCTTCTTCGTAAGCAGAAACTGGTAAAATTGCAGTAATACGTTCGTTTTCTTGTAACGGAAGAATATTCACAATTGGACGACCACGTGCGCCACGGCTTGCTTGTGGAAGTTGATATACTTTCAACCAATATAAACGACCACGGCTAGAGAAGCAGAGGATCGTATCGTGAGTGTTTGCCACCAGTAATTTTTCGATGAAATCTTCTTCTTTCATCTTCGTTGCAGATTTGCCTTTACCGCCTCGACGTTGTGCTTCGTAGTCGGTAAGCGGTTGATATTTCACATAACCTTCGTGAGAAAGGGTAACCACCACATCTTCTTGTGCGATTAAATCTTCTAAATCTATATCGCCAGAGGCTGCAGTAATTTCAGTTAAACGATCATCACCGAATTGTGCTTTCACTTCTTCCAATTCTTCATGAATCACTTCCATTAAGCGTTCTGCGCTACTTAAAATATGAAGAAGATCGGCTATTTTAACTAATAATTCTTCATATTCTTTTACAACTTCTTCAAAGGCAATGCCAGTTAAACGGTGTAAGCGAAGTTCTAGAATTGCGTTTACTTGCGCTGGTGATAAGTAATATTGTTCGCCTTGAATACCAAGATTTTCTTCTAAATCATCAGGACGAGCAGAAACATCAAGAAGATTAATAATATCGCTATGTAACGTCCAAGAGCGCGAACTGATTGCTGTTGCCGCTTCCTCACGGTTTTTAGAGTTACGAATGATCGCAATCATTTCATCGATATTAGAACGAGCAACTGCTAAACCTTCCAAAATGTGCGTACGTTCACGCGCTTTGCGAAGCTCAAAGATGGAACGACGTGTAACCACTTCACGGCGGTGTAAAACGAAGGATTCAATGATTTCTTTAAGATTAAATAAACGTGGCTGACCGTGATCCAATGCTACCATATTGATACCAAAGGTCACTTGCATTTGAGTAAGCGAGTAAAGATGGTTTAATACCACTTCACCTACTGCATCACGTTTAATATCAATTTCAATACGAATCCCTTCTTTGTTTGAAAGGTCAGTAATATTGCTGATGCCTTCGATTTTTTTCTCGCGAATTAATTCAGCGATTTTCTCGACTAATTTTGCTTTATTTACTTGGTATGGCAATTCAGACACGATAATTTGCTCGCGTCCTTTTTCGTTGGTTTCTACCGTTGCACGAGCACGAACATACACTTTACCACGACCAGTGCGATAGGCTTCTTCAATCCCTTTACGACCATTAATTAACGCAGCAGTAGGGAAGTCAGGCCCTGGAATATGTTGCATTAATTCATCAATGGTAATTTCATTGTTGTCGATATAAGCCAAACAACCATTTAATACTTCATTTAAGTTGTGTGGAGGAATGTTAGTTGCCATCCCTACGGCAATACCGGAAGAACCATTTGCTAAAAGTGCTGGAATACGAGTAGGCAATACATCTGGAATCATTAATTCGCCATCATAGTTTGGCGAGAAATTGACGGTTTCTTTATCCAAATCCGTGAGCAATGCTTGCGTGATTTTTTGCATACGTACTTCGGTATAACGCATTGCAGCTGGCGCATCACCATCAATTGAACCAAAGTTACCTTGTCCATCAACCAACATATAGCGAAGTGAGAATGGTTGTGCCATACGAACGATTGTATCGTACACAGCCGAGTCACCATGCGGGTGATATTTACCGATTACATCACCCACAACACGCGCTGATTTTACGTATTTTTTATTGGCGGTATTGCCTTCGCGATCCATTGAGAACAACACGCGGCGGTGAACAGGTTTTAAACCATCTCGAACGTCAGGTAATGCACGCCCAACGATAACCGACATCGCGTAGTCAAGGTAGGAAGATTTGAGTTCTTCTTCGATATTGACAGGGGTGATAGATGATTGGATTGAATCCGTCATTGGTATTCCTTTTTTGATCAAAAATTGTGGCGGATTATAGCATAAAATTGTGGATATGTGGTTTTTGATATCAGGATTTCGCCTGATGGCGACCTACTTTTTCTTTGCGTTGCCAAAGAAAAAGTAGGCAAAAAGAAAGGCAACCCTGCTTTTCCTTATTTCCTTTGTTCCATTGAATTTGTTTCACGGAAATTTTCTAAACTCGCTGCGCTCAAACAGACGAAAATTTCCTACAAATTCAATTACACAAAGGCGGAAAAGAAGGGATTATTTTTAAGTGCGTGTAAAATATTTAAATATTTTTATAATGCTTAGATAAACTAAATTCCCCATATAAATCGCCTTTGCGCTTTCAATTTTTAGGCAATTTTCGTCTGTTTGAGCGCAGCGAGTTTAGAAAATTGTCGTTAAGAAAATTGAAATAAAGCAAAGATTAGCGATTTAATTGGGGCGTGTTTTCTTTGCTTACTTTCTTTTACACGAGTAAAAGAAAGTAGGTCGTCGTCAGGCGAAATCCTGACCTAATTATTTCCAATTTTCACGCTTTGCTTTCTGCAACTTCCCATACGCTCCCAACAACGCCTGATGTTCCTTAAAGTTTTCCAAATTTTCATCACTTGCTGGAAGATTGTAGAATGGATTGCCACCTTCAGAGACAGCTGCCCAGGCTTGTTTAACTGCATCTTTGCCATACATTTTCTCAAACACTGAACGATATTGCTCTGGTTCGCGAGTTTGATCTAAATGTAATTCAATGATGGAAATTAATGCGCGGTAATAATTCACACGCTCTGTGGTGAATACGGAGCTGTTCATATTCAGTGTCCAATTTGCCCAATCTAATGCTTGTTCTAATTCGCCTAATGCAAGGTAGAGCATTGATTTTAATTCACCGACGCGTAAGGTTGTCCAGCCACTATTTTTAGGTGCAACGATACCGATAAATTCACGCACGCGAGTCGCGTCGTCAATATCTTGTCCGTCTAATTCTTCTAATAACTCTTGATAAGTTTCCGCATCGTGATGCCAGTTTGGTAAATCGAGTAAAATTTCGCGCCAATCCATTCCCATATTGTTGTTGGCGTAAATTAAATCGTCTGCAGGATAAATATCAGACATGCCTGGCACAATAATACGGCACGCATAGACATCTAAATGGTTGTAATCCATCACGTAAACTTCTTTTTCATCCGCACGGAAAATCGCCATTAAATTATTGTATTCTTCTTGCGTTGTACCGCTGAAATCCCAATCAGAAAATTCATAATCAGGTGTTTCTTTGAATAAATCCCAAGAAATTAAACCGCTTGAGTCAATAAAGTGGGTTTCTAAATTAGCGTGTTCAGCCACATCATCGTTATTGAAAGATGGCGGAGAGAAAACATCTAAATCTTTTAAACTGCGACCTTGTAAGAGTTCAGTCACCGTACGTTCTAACGCTACTTGGAAATTTGGATGTGCGCCGAAAGAGGCAAAGCACGTGCCGTTATTCGGATTTAATAATACGACGCAAATAACAGGGTATTTTCCGCCAAGTGAAGCATCAAAAGCATAAATTGGGAAACCTTCTTCCTCTAATTTTGCAATGGAAGCCTGAATAGATGGATAGCGATCCATCACTGATTTTGGAATTTCTGGCAGACTGATCGCTTCGGCGATAATTTTGTTTTTCACATAACGCTCAAATACTTCTGACAAGCCTTGCACGCGAGCTTCAAATTTCGTATTGCCCGCAGACATGCCATTTGAGACATAAAGGTTCGCAATAATACTTTGTGGAATGTAAACGGTTTGTTCATCTGATTGACGAACATAAGGCATCGCTACGATCCCACGATCATAATTGCCAGATTGTAAATCTACCAATAATTCAGGCGTAAGCTCGGCATTAGGATCAAAATAATCCAATAAATAATCATCTAAAATGCCATTAGGCAGCAAAGCATCATCTTCAATCGGGAACCATTTTTCATTGGGATAATGCACAAAATCGCCGTTTGAAATTTCTTGCCCTAAATAGAAATCGGCAAAGAAATAATTAGTGGAAAGACGCTCAAAATATTCACCAAGGGCAGAGGCTAAAGCCGCTTTTTTGCTTGCCCCTTTACCATTAGAAAAACACTGTGGGCAGTCTTTATCGCGAATATGTACAGACCACACATTTGGCACAGGATTAAGCCAAGATGCATCTTCAATATTAAAACCAAGTGCGGTCAATTTTTGCTGAAATTTTGCAATACTATCTTCCAATGCGGCATCTTTGCCGGGGATAAACGTTTGTTCTGTCATTTTTGTTCCTAAATGAGAAAAAAGTGCGGTGAATAATAGGGGAGTTTTAATAGCGGGGCAAGATTTTTTCGGAAAAAATAAACCCCGAAAAATTTCGGGATTTTCTACTGACTTTTAATGTATATTTGATTGTAGTTAAAGTAACGTTGGATTGAACCGCATTTTCAAGGCAATCGTAATGGCGGCGAAAATTTTTTCATCGTTGAGAGGAAAGTTTTCGCGTAAAGTGCGGTAGGAATCGGTAATGTTTATTTGAGCTTGTGATAATTCATTTAATAAAATCGGGAGAGAAAGATTGAGTTGCTCAGCGATTTGTTGAATAGAAAAATGTTCGAAAGTCATCATCAAGCGATCTAAATTGCAGTAAGAGGGCATGCGATTATGTGTGATAAGATCGGCAAATTGCGTGTTGATTTTTACCCATTTCTTCTTGCGGCTATAAAAATGCAGTAACAAACCAAATACGACCAATCCTGCAAAGAAAAGATGAATGTCTAAGGCTTGAGTAAAAGGAAATCCTAGCCACATTGAAATACCACTTGCAACAACGAAAAGCAAACTTAAGGCTAATCCCCACACTAAGAAAAATTTATAAATCACTTCAAATTTCATTGAATTGTCCTTTTCTACAAAATAACCATAGGAAAATATAGAACACCTAATATTATAGAGTCCTTTTATCTCATTTTACTACGTTATATTTGAATTAATATATCGATGCTGTAGAATTCGTTGCAATGTCTGGTTTTTAAAAAGTTAAAATGAAAAAATACTTATCATTTTAACCGCACTTCACCCGAACTTTTACATCAACATTTGAATAACTACATTGAAAAATCACTATGACTATTTACGACATCAATTTTGCTGAACTTTATCAACAACACTTAATCGCTTGTAATCATTACAACTTACCTCCGACAAAATGGGATAAAAAAGCCGTGAAAATGGCAGAAAATTTGGTCGGCAAGCCTTCAGCATATAATCAGCAATTATTGCAAGCTATGAATGTGCAAACCGATGAAACTGTGTTGGATATTGGCTGTGGGCCGGGTACTTTTGCTGTGCCACTCGCACAACAAGGTTCAACGGTATATGCCTTGGATTATAGCAATGGAATGTTGGATTGCTTGGCGCAATTCAAACAGAAATTTGGTTTGCATAATCTGACTACATTTCATAAATCTTGGGCGGATAATTGGGATGATGTGCCGCAAGCTGATGTGGTGTTGGCATCTCGTTCAACGTTAGTGGACGATTTGGACGATATGATCGAAAAACTCTGTGCCAAAGCGAAAAAACGTGTGTTTTTGACTTCTGTCACGCAACGTCATTTTTTAGATGAGGGCGTATTTGAGGCGATTGGTCGTGAAGATATTGGTTTCCCGACTTATATTTATTTACTCAATCGGTTGTATCAAAAAGGAATTCAGGCAAATTTGAATTTTATTGAAACCGAATCGGGTTGTTTTCAAGGTGAAAGCTATGAGGATTTATTAGCCTCGGTGGAATTTTCTTTAGGCAAACTTTCCGAAAAAGAAAAACAAGGTTTAAAAGCCTTTTACGATCGTAAACAAGCCAACAACGAACCAATTTCTCACGGACAAAAAAAATGGGCGTTGATTTGGTGGAATGCGGAACGAGCCTAACTTTTAAGTTTGAATGCATTTACCGGCTCTAAAAATACTGGTATTTTTGACCGCACTTTTTCTGGGTTGAGAGTCAGAGGATAAGTCCGTTTTTGCGCAATGATTAACGTGATCGGCGAAAAAATTGTTGCGCGTTTATTTTGGGTTGCAATAGGGCATTTTTCAATCACTTCAAAATTGAGCAATGAAAGCCAATCAATCACACGCCAAGCAGGGTAGTGACGCAGCGGATAATCTCCCATTTTTCTTTTGAAAATCAGTGGACTTAATGGATTAAATAAAGCAATAAAAATCCAGCCATCGTCAGCCAGTACACGATGAGATTCACGCAGAATTTGATGCGGATCTTGCGCAAAATTAAGCGTGCTCATTAAAAACACGGCATGGATTTCTTTTTGAATGAACGGCAATTCGATGAGGCTTGCTTGAACTAAGCTAACTTTAGCATTGCAAAGTGCGGCAAGATTTGGCGTGATTTTTTCGCTCAGAATAATCTGGTGGTGCATAGGCAAATTCGTTGTAACTTCACCACTTAACTCACCGATCTTCAAAACCTGATGACCTAAAATTTTGGGCATCCAAGGCATTAACATTTGGCGTAAGGTTTGGCAATAATCATCCCCCTTTGGCAAATTTTGCCAACTTTCAGGATGAATGAAAGGCTTGGTCGCTTTGGCATTCCAGTTTACAATCATTTTATTCCTCCATCACAAATGAAAAGGATGATTATGTTATTTGCTTTGCCTGCGCTGAATGATAACTACATTTGGCTTTATCAACGAGAAAATATGCCTCTTATTATTGTCGATTTGCCTGAAACCGACAAGTTGTTTGCATGGCTAGATAAGCAAAATGTAACGGTTGAAGCAGTATTGCTTACTCACGAACATGAGGATCATACACAAGGTGTGTCGGCATTTAAAAAACGTTATCCAACGGTGCCGATTTATGGGTCGCAAGAATGTGAGAAAAAAGGCGCAACTCAAATTGTGAACGAAGGGAAGATCCTTACCGCATATTATCAAATTGATGTCATTCCGACGGGTGGACACACTAAACAGCACGTGAGTTTTTTAGTGGATAATCATTTATTTTGTGGCGATGCGTTATTTTCTGCTGGTTGTGGACGTGTTTTCACAGGTAATTATGCACAGATGTTTGAAGGTCTACAGCGTTTGAATACATTGCCAGACGAGACGATTGTTTGCCCTGCTCACGAATATACATTGGGAAATTTAGCGTTTGCAGAAACTGTGCTGGTGGAGAAAAGTGCGGTAGAAAAAAGTGCGGTAGAAAAACAACGTATTTTTGTTGAAACACAACGAGCTGAAAATAAACCAAGCTTGCCAACAACATTAAAACTAGAGAGAGAAATTAATCCGTTTTTACAAGCAAAAACACTTGAAGAATTTACCGCACTTCGCAAAGCCAAAGATATTTTCTAAGTTATCTTTTTTATTGGGGAAAAGTGCGGTGATTATTTAAATTAGCGGGTTATTTCTTTCTTGCTAACATCGTAGCAAATTTCATTTTAATGCGATTGCCGTTTTCATCGGTTTTGTGTAATTCGCCCATATTTTCGTTATATTCTAAAAACTCCCAATCTTTGTAATATTCTTTTAATTCATTTTCAGCGAAAGTGAAAGAGAACGGAAGTGGGCAAGGCACATCATCTGTGGACATAGCGGCAACGATTAAGTTATACCCGCCAACATTGGTGTGTTCTTGCATATTTTTGATGATTGACGGCACACGTTCACGATTTAAGAACATAAATACCACCGTTGAAACAATAAAATCATAGTTTTCTTGAATGTTGGCGGCGTTAATATCGTAAAGTGCGGTAGAAATATTAAGGTTTTCTTTCTCTTTGGTTTCATTTAAAAAGGCAATGCTGTTTTCATTGTGATCCCAAGAGGTCACATCATAGCCTAATAAACTTAAATAAAGTGAATTACGCCCTTGTCCACAACCTAAATCTAATACTTTACAAGGCGAGATAATTTTTGCTGCATCCACCACATCGCCGTGAGTAGCTGTCATGTTGTATTTTTTACTGAAGTAATCTTCTTTTTTGCAATAGAAACCTAGGGTACATTCAAGGTCATCAGAAAGGGCTTCAACACGATGCCATGCTTGAGGTTCAACAAAAGGAATGTCGCTTTCTGGGGTAAAAATATGCTCGGCAATGACATCGCCATTTTCGGTTAGCTCATAAAATTTGAGCTTACCTTTTAATACAGTTAATTTCCCCCAAGTGCCGACTTTTGTGTTGTGCTTTTCTTGGAACATTTGTGGTAATTTGTCTTTTGTCCACACTGGCATTTGTTTATAGCAGATTAATTCGTTTTTCATAATATTCTCCAAATAGATAAATAGTTGAGTGTTATAGTAGGTTATAAGTCGCCTATTTTCAACAAGAAAATAAAAGGGCAACGTAATGTTGCCCTCATTTAGATTGAATTGATTATTTTACTTGCATGCCTGCGGTGACACCGATATCGGCAGAAAGTAAGAATAAGTCACTACCGCCTGTTCCTGCGGATAGAATCATCCCCTCAGATACACCGAATTTCATTTTACGTGGTGCAAGGTTTGCCACCATAATCACAAAACGACCTTCTAATTCTTCAGGCTTATTGTAAGCCGCTTTAATGCCAGAGAAGACTTGACGAGTATGATCGCCAAGATCCAATTCAAAACGTAAAAGTTTATTGGATTCTGGCACCGCTTCGCATTTCAATACTTTTGCTACACGCATATCAAGTTTAGCGAAATCATCAATAGTGATGGTTTCAGCAATAGGTTCAACGGCAGAAAGTGCGGTTGGTTTTGCCTCGGTTTTTTCTGCTGCTTTATTGGCTGCTGCAAATAAGGCTTTAGTTTCTTCTACAACAGAATCAATTTGTTTTTTCTCTAAACGAGAGAATAAGGCTTTAAACGGTGCAAGAGTATGGCTAAGTAATGGTTGATGAATATTATCCCAACGTAATTCAGCTTGTAAGAAGGCTTCTGCACGTTCTGCCAGTTTTGGAAGAACAGGTTTTAAGTAAGACATCAACACGCGGAAAAGCTCAATACCCATTGAACATACGGCTTGTAATTCTGCCTCTTTGCCTTCTTCTTTTGCAATCACCCAAGGGGCTTTTTCATCAATGTATTTATTGGCTTTATCCGTTAATGCCATAATTTCACGAATGGCTTTATTGTATTCACGGCTTTCGTAGTAAGCGGCGATTTGCTCAGCTTGGGCGGTAAATTCTGCAAATAATGCTTCATCTTCCAGTTTATTTGCAAGTTTGCCTTCAAAGCGTTTCGCAATAAAACCGGCATTGCGTGAAGCTAAATTCACTAATTTGTTTACAATATCCGTATTTACACGTTGTACGAAATCTTCAAGATTAAAGTCTAAATCTTCAATGCGATCATTTAATTTTGCCGCATAGTAATAACGCAAACATTCAGGATCAATATGATTTAAATAAGTGCTGGCTTGAATGAAAGTTCCGCGAGATTTTGACATCTTTGCTCCATCCACCGTGACATAGCCGTGAGTGAATACATTAGTCGGTTTACGATAGCCACTACCTTCAAGCATTGCAGGCCAGAATAGACTGTGGAAATAAACGATGTCTTTACCGATGAAATGATAAAGCTCTGCATCGCTGTCTTCAGCCCAAAATTCATTGAAATCAATGCCTTTACGATTGCATAGATTTTTGAATGAAGCCATATAGCCGATTGGCGCATCTAACCAAACATAGAAGAATTTATCTTTTGCGCCCGGAATTTCAAAACCGAAATAAGGCGCATCGCGTGAAATATCCCATTGTTGTAAACTGCTTTCAAACCATTCTTGCATTTTGTTCGCAATTTCAGATTGAAGTGAGCCAGAACGTGTCCATTCTTTTAACATGCCTTCAAATGCAGGTAGGTCAAAGAAAAAGTGTTCAGATTCTTTTACCACAGGCGTTGCGCCAGAAACGGCTGAACGAGGATTAATTAAATCCATTGGGCTATAAGTAGAAGCACAAACTTCGCAGTTATCTCCATATTGATCTTCTGCTTTACATTTCGGGCAAGTGCCTTTCACAAAACGATCAGGCAAGAACATATTTTTTTCAGGGTCGAATAACTGAGAAATGACTTTACTCTTAATAAAGCCATTGGCTTTGAGTTTATTGTAAATTTCTGCAGTGAGCTGTTTATTTTCTTCGCTGTGAGTGGAATGATAGTTATCAAAACTAATATTGAACCCTGCAAAATCACGCACGTGATCGGCTTTTGCTTTGGCAATTAATTCTTCAGGGGGAATGCCAAGTTTATCAGCATTCAACATAATGGGTGTGCCGTGTGCATCGTCTGCACAGACAAAATGGATTTTATTGCCACGCATACGTTGAAAACGCACCCAAATATCCGCTTGGATATGTTCTAACATATGGCCTAAATGAATTGCCCCATTGGCATAAGGCAAGGCGCAAGTGACTAAAATTTTACGGGGTTGAGTTGTCATTTTTATTCTCTTTTTTAGTATACAAAAATTGTGCTTATCTTACTAGAAAAAAAAATAAGGGGCTAGTTTAAAACTTAATAAAATGCTATAAGAATTGATTTTTTATTACATAATAGGTAGAATATTATTACATCTCATTAGATTTCCTTATATTTAGTTTATTTATACACTGAATGCCAGTGTTACTACTTCAACAACATTTTATTCCCTACAATATATTAGAGGTTTTGCAGCATTAGCTGTATTATTTTTTCACTTAAGAGCTTCATTAAATAATGCTTATTCTCAGGTTAACTTAGGAGATCTACTTTTTTCACAAGGATATTTGGGAGTTGATTTCTTTTTTGTATTAAGCGGATTTATTATTTGTTTTTCTACAGAAAAAGAAAACTATGGATGGGGTTCATTTATTATTAGAAGATTTTTTAGAATTTATCCTTTACTTATTATTTGTATAACTACATATTATTTAGTAATGAGAAATTATGATTTGCATTATTATTTGATTTCTGTATTAGGATTTAACTTTAATTATCAAGCTTCTGCGCCTCATTTTGGTTATAATGTATTACCTTCTGCATAGTCGATTTCTTATGAGATAGTTTTCTATTTTGTTTTTTCTATAGCAATGGCTATTAATCATAAATATCGTGTGTATATCACTATTTTTTTAATTTTTCTTTTGTATCTTTCTTCTAGTTACTATTTTAACCATGATTTTTATTTATACTTTGGGGCGGGAGATAACAACTTAGTTGGAGAACATAATGTGTTGTATATATTTACCTCTTCAATGTTCTTTGAGTTCATTTACGGCATGTTGATTTATTTGTTTTATAAATATTCTAAAGGTTTTCTAGGGAATTTAAATATAGTAAATGCCTATCCAATTAAAGTTGCCTTTGTTTTATGTGGTATTTATCTGTTTTTCTTTATTTTGTCTAATGATAAAGATAACTTTTATTGGCTTCTGGAGACTGGGTCGTTTTCTGGTGGGGTTATTGCATCTTTATTTATTATTTTATGTATCTTATATGAGACTTTATTTAAAATATCTCGTTCATCTTTATTAATATATTTTGGAGAAATATCTTATTCACTTTATATCAGTCATATGGTGTTTACTGATTTTATTTATCATAAGTTTTATATTGTAAAACAAAATGGTCTTGCTACCTTTTTTATGGTAACTATCTTATGTATTTTACTAGCTATGATTTTACATCATACAATTGAAAAACCAATGATATCTTATTCAAAAAAATTAGTTTTACGTATGAAAAGTTCATTTTAATGAAAAATGAGTAATTGTTATCACTTTTTTTCTAGTTTGAAAAACTTTAACTTAACATACCGCACTTTCCGTGATTAAATATGCCCGACAAATTTACTCTACTAAACAGGAAGTTATTATGGCAACCTACTTTTCTGATAATTTGACTGCCGAGCAGCAAAATCAAGTTCAGCAGATTATTCAACAATTTCAGCATCCAACCCTGCAAAAGGACCTGATTGCGCTTAATACTTTGAAAAAAGTGGAAAAGGGCGGTGATACTTTACGCATTGAATTGAAATTACCTTTTGCATGGAATTCTGGTGCAGAACAGTTAAAACAAGCGGTTTCAGATGCGTTGTTGAAAGCGACAGATTGCAAAGCAATTAAATGGGCGATCTCGTATCAAATCGCTACACTTAAACGTGCAAATAATCAACCCGCTGTAAAAGGTGTGAAAAATATTATTGCTGTGAGTTCTGGCAAAGGCGGCGTAGGGAAATCATCGGTTTCTGTTAATCTAGCTTTAGCATTACAAGCACAAGGCGCACGCGTAGGAATTTTAGATGCGGATATTTATGGCCCTTCCATTCCACATATGTTAGGCGCAGCGGATCAACGTCCAACTTCTCCAGATAATCAACACATCACTCCAATTAAAGCACATGGTTTATCTACAAATTCTATTGGCTTTTTAATGAATGAAGACAGCGCAACAATTTGGCGTGGCCCAATGGCGAGTAGCGCATTAAGCCAATTATTAAATGAAACCCTATGGGATAGTTTAGATTATCTTGTTATCGATATGCCTCCGGGCACGGGCGATATTCAACTTACCTTATCACAACAAATCCCTGTGACTGGTGCAGTGGTAGTGACAACTCCGCAAGATATTGCTTTGCTTGATGCGGTGAAAGGTATTTCAATGTTTGAGCGAGTATCCGTGCCAGTGTTGGGTATTGTAGAAAATATGTCTATGCACATTTGTAGCGAGTGCGGTCACCACGAAGCGATTTTTGGCACAGGCGGTGCAGAGAAAATGGCGGAAAAATACAATGTGAAAGTATTAGCTCAGCTTCCTTTACACATTCGTATCCGTGAAGATTTAGATGCGGGCAACCCAACTGTTGTGCGAGTGCCTGAAAATGAAATTTCACAAGCGTTCCTACAACTCGCAGAAAAAGTCTCTACAGAACTTTATTGGCAAGGTTCCGTCATCCCAAGTGAGATTTTATTTAAAGAAGTGAAATAATCGAAAAAAGATAGGGCTGCATTTGCAGCCCTGTTTTATTGTGGATCAATTAAATCAACAAGTTTCATAATAACTTCATCGATTAAATAATCTTCTGCTTTTGTAGCAAATTTTGCCTGTCGTTCTTCTAAATCTAATGCTCTTAGTTGGTGGCACAAAATAACACCAGTTATTTTTCCTGATTGAGTGCTATTTCCATCAAGAGTAACTGTCACACTTTGTGAACGTGCTGCATTTCCACCTGTTGAAATTGGGCAACAAAGAGCCGTTCCTAATGCGTTGTTTAATAACTCATCAGTTATGACAATAAAGTAATGTGGGCTGTGTAATTCCTTTCCTTTTGTTGGATCGGGATCAATGTACCAAATTTCACCTTTTTTTGGGGCTCGCATTACCATACTTCTTTCCCTACGGCTTTAGAGCTAGTGAGTTCTGAGATTGATGCATTTAAGTTTGCTATTTCTTTGCTATCAATAGCTGTTAATAATTCCGCAATGCTCTTTCGTCCTCTTGCTTTCCGTTTAACTGGGGTCAGCACAACTTGTTCTCCTTGCGGTTCTAAATTGATTTTATTTCCAATTTCCCAGCCCATTTTTTGCAATATTGCCATTGGAACAGTTAGAATTGCGGCACCACCTTGTTGTCTTAATGTCGCTTGCATAATGATCTCCTAGATTAAAGTGCTACTTTGTGCAACATTGTAGTGCAAATAAAAAATAAAACAACTCTAATTTACCCCACCCATTTCACCACTTCATCCAACGTTTTACGGGATTTTTTTGCAATATCGCGTGAGCGGTAGCCGAAGGTTGCGGCGACAGAAACCGCATATTCTTGAGGATCGAATAATCCTTCTTCGGCGAGACATTCATTCATTTTATCGTAATGAAAACCTTCAATAGGGCAAGAGTCGATGCCAAGAGCTGTAGCTCCAGTAAGCATATTGGCAAGGGCGATATAAGTTTGTTTACTGCACCAATCAAATAAAGTGCGGTCGCTTTCGAGCAATTTCATATCTTCTTCTTGCAGTGCTTTGTATTTCGCGAGGGCGGCTTGTTGTTGGTCTGCGTTCAGGCCTTTGCGCGCCATTACATCCACAAAAAATGGGCTGTCATAACGGGCATTTTTCTTCGCTAAAATCACCACAAGATGACTGCAATTATCAAGCTGATTCATCATTCCCCAGCTAAAAGGTTTCATTTTTTCGCGTAAGGTTTTATTTTGAATCACTAAAAATTTCCAAGGCTCAGAGCCGACAGAACTCGGCGATAATCGACCGCACTCTAAAATACATTCAAAATCTTCATCACTAATTTTTTTTGCGGGATCGTAATAACGTGTTGAGCTGCGTTGATTAAAGAGTTCAAGAACTTGTTCACGAGTAAGTTGAGTCATTTTATTTCCTCTTTTTTAAACAAAAATGTGCTGCCATATTAAAGATTAGTTTTTGCTAAAACAAGGGAAAGATTCTAGAATAGTCAGCACTTTTATCACAGAGGGTGAAAATAATGACAAGAATTGCAATTATTCCTGCGAGAGCAGGTTCTAAAGGAATTAAAGACAAAAATTTACAGCTTGTGGGTGGCGTTTCTTTGGTGGGGCGAGCGATTTTGGCAGCGCAAGAATCGGGCATGTTTGATCAAATTGTGGTGACATCAGACGGTGAAAATATTTTAAAAGAAGCCACAAAATATGGTGCAAAACCAGTGGCACGCCCTGAAAGTTTGGCACAAAGTGATACGCGCACCATTGATGCTATTTTGCATTGCTTAGAAACACTTAATATTTCACAAGGCACCGCCGCACTTTTTCAACCAACCAGCCCATTGCGCAATGCTTTAGATATTCGTAATGCGATGGAAATTTTCCTTGGCGGCAAATATAAATCCGTGGTTTCAGCTTGCGAATGTGAGCATCATCCTTATAAATCCTTCACTTTAGAAGGCACCGAAGTTCAGCCTATTCACGAATTAACGGATTTTGAAGCCCCTCGCCAAAAATTACCGAAATCTTATCGTGCAAATGGCGCAATTTATATTAATGACATCGAAAGTCTCTTTGAAGAGAAACGCTTTTTTATTGTGCCAATGCGTTTTTATTTAATGCCAACTTATCGTTCTATTGATATCGATTCCACACTTGATTTGCAATTAGCAGAAAGTTTAATTTCAAAAGAATTTTAAGAAAATTGACCGCACTTTGCGGTCTTTGTTTTTTGATAAGCCTATTTGCTTTTTCTCAATAAAAACTCCCCTAAAAATCACCGCATTTTTGCTTACTTCTTGTGCAAAAAAAGCAAGCGTTTGCTTTGCGTTTTTATGATATTTTTAAATGTAAATTATTGTAAAGATTGTTCTGACTTCTTGAGATTGGTAAATATTACACGACCACCTTATATATTCTTCAGTTCAACGAAGTCGGAGTTTGTGCGGTTTATTGAGTATATGCAGGAAGATAAGATTGATAATTGGCAAGCCTTTGATAATGCGCAACGAATTGTAGTCAATGCCTCAGCAAGCTATTCAGGTAAGTATGAGGATAATATGGTTTACAAGTTCTAAACTCTGTAAAATTTAAACGCCCTTTAATGATGATTTAAAGGGCGTTTTTATTTCTCAAATTTAGCGATTTTTAACCGCTTAAAATGGGAAACAGCCAAGATTTCAGATTTCTCACTTTTAACGGTTATGTTTCTCAAAATTTGCGGGCGGCTACAACCGCACTTTAGGTTTAGACTTTATTCAAATAAGGATTTGTGTAATGAACGAACGACTTCGTCAGCATGTTCACTTTGCACTAACATGCAAATATTATTGGTACTTGCGCCATAACTAATCATTCGCACGTTGTAAGATTGAAGCGTATCAAAAATACGTTTTGCTACACCAGAAGCAATATGTAAGTCATTGCCGATTAATGCGACTAATGACAATCCAGTATCGACTTTTACTGAACAATATTGACGGAGTTCATCTAATAATTCAGCTGAAAGTAATTCCGCCTCTGAAGATGCAGAGCCAGTTTTATCTAACGTCAATGCAACGCTCACTTCTGATGTGGTGATAGTATCTACTGAAATTTTGTGTTTAGCCAAAATGTTAAACACATTCGCTAAGAAACCTTGCGCATGCAGCATACTTAAGCTTGAAAGAGTGAGTAAAGTTTGATCTCGGCGTAATGCAATTGCACGGAAAGTTGGACGAGGTTGAGGATCGCGAGTAACCCAAGTTCCGCCCGCTTCTGGTGCTTTACTTGAACCCACATAAACGGGGATATTGCTGCGTACTGCAGGGAGTAATGTGGCTGGGTGTAGCACTTTTGCGCCAAAGGTTGCCATTTCAGCGGCTTCTGCAAAACTCATGATATCGATTCGTTGTGCAGTAGGAACAATGCGTGGATCGGTTGTGTAAATACCCGCGACATCAGTCCAAATTAAAACGTCTTTTGCATTTAATACTTCGGCTAACAAAGCAGCAGAGTAGTCGCTACCGCCACGGCCTAATGTAGTTGTTTTACCACTTGGTTCACGCCCGATAAAACCTTGAGTAATGACTAATTCGCCGCGGTCTATTAATGGTTTTAAAATGTTATTGCTGTTTGATTGGGTTTGTTCATCATTCGGTGCTGCTTTACCAAAATGGTTATTGGTTGCAATAATTGTACGTACATCAACCCAAGTACCCGATGCGTTTTGTTCACGTAAAATCTCAATAAAGATTTGAGTTGACATCATTTCACCGTGGCTGATGAGTTCATCGGTTAATGCGGGAGAGGTTGCAAGACTAGCTGCTTCAGAAAGTGCGGTAATATTTTCAAGATATTTTTCAATAATTGGACGAACACGGCTGTCGTCTTTTAACTCATTCAAAATATTCTCTTGAATTTGACGGATTTCACCAATTAATTTTTCGCGTTCTGTCGCTTCTACACCATTTGCTAAAGCGACTAATAAATTTGTCACTCCAGCTGATGCAGAAAGCACGACTACGCGTGTATTTGGATCGGCAATCACAATTTTTGCACAAGCTGTCATTGCTGCATGGTTGGCTACAGATGTTCCGCCAAATTTGGCGACTGAGAGATGGGACATAAGATACTCCTAGATTTTGTGTTTTTAGAATAATGAACATTAGAAATAATGATTTAGGCATTTTTTGTCAAATAAATTTTAATTAAAAATAAATAGATGAGTGAGTAAAAGAGAAATAGCGATTAAAGTGCTAAAAAAGCCAATATGATATTGTAGAAATGTATAAAAAATAGTTGATGTGTTTTATTAATAATCAAATGAAAAGGAAAATCCAAATTTTTTAAAAAAAGTATTTGACGAGTATAGTCAAAATCAGCATAATACGCCCCGCAAAGCCGATATGGTTAGGCAAATTAAGGTAATGGCTACATAGCTCAGTTGGTTAGAGCACAACACTCATAATGTTGGGGTCGCAAGTTCGAATCTCGCTGTAGCCACCAAATTTGCGGGACTGGCGAAATTGGTAGACGCACCAGATTTAGGTTCTGGCGCCGAGAGGTGTGTGGGTTCAAGTCCCTCGTCCCGCACCATTTATTGCTTTGTAAGTCAAATAGTAGTTGGGGTATCGCCAAGCGGTAAGGCACCGGGTTTTGATCTCGGCATCCCTAGGTTCGAATCCTAGTACCCCAGCCATACTATCAAATAAATCTTCTTTATATCTACTCAAAGATTTCTCTGTTGGGGTATTGCCAAGCGGTAAGGCACCGGGTTTTGATCTCGGCATCCCTAGGTTCGAATCCTAGTACCCCAGCCATATTTTTAAATTCTCATACTTCTAATAAAAGCTAGTTTTTTGCCTTATTTAAGGTTGTTTTTGCGATCCAGATCTCAAACACGTTTATTTGTAATATGAAGTAATATTCTATTAATGCTATCTTGTTTTCCTATTCATTTAGGAGAGCAATATGGAATTTTCTTTACAATACATCATTATTTTCATTTTTGTTATTTTATTTCTAATTGGCTTATTTTCATCTAAATCGAGATCAACTCGTCGTAATGCGAAGAAGAGTCGTCTTCATCTTTCGACAGAAAACAAAATTAATATTGTGAATAAAAATGATCATCTTGATGTCATTATATTGAGTAAGTATAAAAGAAAAGCCTTGATGAATAAGAGTGAATATCAACTTTTTCTTCGTTTAGAAAAATTGTTATCTAAAGGTTATCAAGAGTTCCGTTTATTTACTCAGGTTTCAATGGGAGAGTTTTTAGAATCAATAGATAAAGAGGCCCATTTTGCGATAAATAGTAAACGAGTAGATTTTTTGATTGTAGATAAGAAAGGCTATGCCGTAATAGTAATTGAATATCAAGGGCAGGGACATTATCAGGATAATGCAGCGAAGCATGATGCAGTGAAACGGGAGGCTTGTCGAAAGGCTGGGGTGATTTTTTTAGAATTTCAGCCAAACTATGGAAAAGCAGAATTAGAATTTGTTGTTGAAAACTTAAAACGTTATTTGATAAAAAATTAAAGTTTAGGTATTTATTGAGAAATAATTAAAATACTCAGAACAAAAAAGCTAAGACTGATATCTTAGCTTTTTTACTTTGTTCAAACTTGTAAATTACGCGCGTTTGAAGTCAATGTGAACCAATTTTGGTTTGAATGGGTGACGTTGCATTGCTTGTACTTTAACTGCAACTTCTTTACCACCGATCACTAAAGTAATCACTTCAGAATAGAAAGATTCATGTGCTTGCGCGTTGTTTAATTCATCGTGGATTAAGATGATTGAAACTGGCTCTTCGCTGCCACCATAAACGATTGCAGGGATTTGACCATTATGACGCAGGCGGCGGCTCGCACCCTTACCTTGCGCTGTACGAACTTCAGCGTTAAATTTAAATGCCATTTTAATGTTCTCTTTAAATTAATGTTAAAAGAAAGAAAATTGCAGGCGACCCAGCAATTTTCCAAATATAGTTCCCAAAGACAAGCACTGGCCACGCTTTGAGACGGCAAATTATAGAATATCCCTCTTTTCAAAGCAAACTTTTTCTAGGTTTTTTACCCTGAAAAGATTAGAATGCTTAACAGTTTTTTACGATATTCATTAAAAAATAAAGTAGGAAGATTATGGAATTTCTGATTGGATTTTTTACTGAGTACGGCTATTGGGCTGTTCTTTTTGTTTTAATTATTTGCGGATTTGGTGTACCGATTCCTGAGGACATTACGTTAGTTTCTGGCGGTGTCATTGCGGGGCTTTATCCAGAAAGTGTTAATTCACATTTAATGTTGCTGATCAGTATGCTTGGCGTACTTGCAGGCGATTCTAGTATGTATTGGCTTGGTCGTATTTATGGCACAAAAATTTTACGTTTTCGCCCAATGCGTAAAATCGTGACGTTACAACGTTTAAGAATGGTGCGTGAAAAATTCAGCCAATATGGCAACCGTGTGTTATTTGTCGCACGTTTTTTACCTGGTTTGCGTGCCCCAATTTATATGGTCTCTGGAATTACTCGCCGTGTAAGTTACACACGTTTTGTCTTGATTGATTTCTGTGCTGCTATTATTTCTGTGCCAATTTGGGTTTATTTAGGCGAACTTGGTGCAAAAAATTTAGACTGGTTACATGCTCAAATCCAAAAAGGTCAAATGGTGATTTATGTGCTTATCGCTTTACTTGCCCTATTCCTTTTCTGGAAATGGAAAAAATCGAAAAAATAAACGAAGTAATCAACCAAAAGAGCGGTTAAAAAATCTTGTGTTTTTTTAACCGCTCTTTTTTATCTTGAATCTAAGTATATTGGCTTTATTTGATCACTTAATTCAACTCAAATACCCAATTTTGACATAGATTATATATTTACCTTTCCAATAATCATCAAAAAATTTGATTTTTATCAATAAAATTTTTCTTTAAATGAGTAAACTCTACGTACCTCTTGTTAGGTATAAATGAATAAATAAAATTTTTTAAGGAATGTCACTATGAAAAAAACAGCATTAACACTTATGTTAGGTGGGGTTTTATTAGCAGGTTCAGCAGCTGCACACGAAGCTGGAAGTGTTGTGGTACGTGCCGGTGCAATTACTGTAGATGCAAATTCAAGCTCAAGAACTCAAACATCTATTGATGTGGGATTAAAAGTAAAAAATAATACTCAATTAGGTTTAACTGGAACCTATATGTTAACGGATAATATTGGTGTGGAATTATTAGCTGCAACGCCGTTCTCTCATAAAATTCATGCGAATGTACCTGCACGTAACCTTGATTTAGGTAAAACAGCAATCGTGAAACAATTACCGCCAAGTTTATATGCTCAATACTATTTCTTTAAAGCAGATTCAGCTGTACGTCCTTATTTAGGTGCTGGTTTAAACTATACTCGTTTCTATCACGCAAAATCTGTTAACCCTGCAGTTACCAACTTAGAAGTGAAAAAACATTCATTTGGTCCTGTAGCAAATGTGGGCTTAGATGTGAAATTGGCTCAGAATGTTTATTTTAATGTTTCAGCATGGTATACACATATTAAAACCACAGCAAAATTCCAAGCACTTGGTGCAAATCATGAAGTTAAGTTAAAACTTGATCCAATGGTGTACTTTGCAGGCATTGCAGTGAAATTCTAATTTCATTGATAAAACAATAAAACAAAAGAGCGGTTAAAAAATTCTGTGTTTTTTTAGCCGCTCTTTTTATTTCAATAGACTATAAATTTCTCGCTTTTAAATAATTTTCCACTGTATCCACAATGGCTTGGGTCTGTGGATCAATTTCTATATTCACAATATCGCCCACTTTACGTTGCCCCATTAAGGTTCGTTGCAAAGTTTCAGGAATTAAATTCACACAGAATTGCGTGCTTTTTACTTCGCCAATAGTCAGACTGATGCCATCTACCGCAACAAATCCTTTCGTTAATATGTATTTCATTATATCTGCGCTTGGCAACTCAAACCAAATTTGTCGGTTATTTTCACTGGCAAAAATGTCTGAAATGGTTGCGGTGCAATACACATGACCAGATAATAAATGCCCGCCAATTTCTGTTCCCATTTGCATGGCTCGTTCGATATTCACATTATCGCCTACTTTCACTGCTCCAAGATTCGTAATTCTTAAGGTTTCTTGCATGAGATCAAAGCTAACGAGATCGCCGTTGACTTCAGTCACGGTTAAACATACACCATTATTTGCCACCGATGCGCCAATTTCTAGGTCTTTACGCATTTCAGGTGGTAATTTTACCACTTGTGTTCTAAAATTAGCCTTTTCTGTAATTGAATGAATAGGCGCAGTGCCTTGTACAATTCCGGTAAACATATTTTTTCCTTTTCTAAAAATTTTTCTTAGTATATCAAATTTATGAATTTTCGTCTTTTATCCCAATATCACGCTGATATTAAAAAATTAATTAAAATCTCTTTACCCATTTTGTTCGCGCAAATCGCACAAAACTCAATGGGATTAGCGGATACCATTATGGCTGGTCGAGTGAGTTCCACTGATATGGCTGCAATTTCTGTTGGCGCGTCTATTTGGATGCCATTAGTGCTTTTCGGTCAAGGCTTATTATTGGCGCTGCCTCCGACCATTTCTTATTTAAACGGTTCAGGTCAACGCCATCGCATTGCCCATCAAGTTCGCCAAGGCATTTGGCTTGTGTTAGGCATGAGTATTCCTTTAGGTTTGCTGATTTATTTCTGTGAAATTCTGCTGCAATATATGCAAATGGAAAGCAAAATGTCAGATTTAGCACGCGATTATTTACATGCGATGTTGTGGGGATTACCTGCTTATTTGATGTTGATTAATTTTCGCTGTTTGAATGATGGGATTGCCAAAACCAAGCCTGCGATGATCATTACCTTTTTAGGTTTACTGCTCAATATTCCGCTTAATTACATTTTTATTTATGGAAAATTTGGTATGCCTGCTTTTGGTGCGGTGGGCTGTGGCATTGCAACAGCTATTGTGAACTGGGCAATGTGCTTAATGATGATGTTCTATTCCTACACTAATACTCAAGAACGTTCGCTAAAAGTGTTTAGCCAATTAATCGAAATGCCAAATCCCAAAACACTTAAAAAACTACTGCGTTTAGGGTTACCCATTGCTATTGCACTTTGTTGTGAAGTGGCGTTATTTGCTCTCACTTCGTTAATGCTTTCTCCGCTGGGCTCAACCATTGTAGCGAGCCATCAAATTACATTGAATACCAGCTCTTTCATTTTTATGTTCCCCCTGTCAATTGGTATGGCAACAACGATTTTAGTCGGACAAGCATTGGGGGCAGGTTCTCCAAAAAATGCGAAAAAAATGAGCTATGCCGCATTATTATTAGGGCTAACGGTGACAATCATTACCGCATTAATTACGATTTTCTTCCGTTATGAAATTGCATCGATCTTCGTGACAGATGAAATTGTCATCGCCATGGCTGCAAATTTATTATTATTTGCCGCACTTTATCAATTTTCAGATACCATTCAAATGGTGGTTGTCGGCATTTTACGTGGCTATAAAGACACTAAAGTCATTTTATATATTACCCTTTTCTCTTATTGGGTAATTGGTGTGCCACTTGGTTATACGCTCGGTCGTACAGATTGGCTTGTGCTACACATTGATGCGAAAGGTTTCTGGATTGCCTTTGTGGTCTCACTCACTTTTGCAGCGATTTTACTTTCTTTGAGAATGAAAAAAATGCAAGCCATGAGCGATAACGCCATTTTACAACGTTTAGAAAAACTCAAATAAGGAACTTTATGCAACTTCCAGCTTTACAATCGGCGACATTAATTCGTCGTTACAAACGCTTTCTTGCGGATATTGAACTGCCAACTGGTGATATTATGACAATTCATTGCGCCAATACAGGCGCGATGACTGGGTGCGGTGAAAAAGGCGACAAAATTTGGTATTCACATTCCGATAGCCAAACCCGCAAATATCCTCATTCTTGGGAACTCACTCAACTTGCGAATGGACAACTTTGTTGTATCAATACGCATCGTTCTAATCAGCTTGTCTTTGAAGCACTGCAAAATAAGCAAATAAAAGAATTAGCAATGTATAACGAAATTTATCCTGAAGTGAAATATGGTGAAGAAAATAGCCGAATTGATTTCTTACTAAAAGGTGAAGGCTTACCCGATTGTTATGTGGAAGTGAAATCCATCACCTTAGTGAAAGGAAATTTAGGCATGTTTCCCGATGCGATCACTACGCGTGGGCAAAAACATGTCCGAGAATTACTCGCAATGAAAAAACAAGGTCATCGCGCAGTGGTGCTATTTGCTGGGTTACATAATGGTTTTGATCGTTTCAAAATCGCAGAATATATCGATCCCGAATATGATCGCTTATTAAAAGAAGCAATGGAACAAGGCGTTGAAGCCTATGCTTATGCGGGACAATTTGAAATTTCTAATGGAATTCCTACCGCACTTTCCTTAACAGAATCAGTGCCTTATATAAAATAATATTTTTTTGAGAATTATTTTCCATTTAGTTATTGACAAGCTTATTGATAACAATTATCATCTAGCGATTCCAACAACAATATTAGATAATCACTCCAACATTCCCGCCTATTTCCCCACAAATAGGCGTTTTTTTTATTCACAAATCGCCAAGAATCCCTATAATAAAACCTTTCAAAAAACATAATTAGGAAATAATAATGACTGACATTAATACCGTTCTCGCGGAACTAAAGCGCGGTACTGATGAAATCCTTTCAGAAGCGGATTTAATCGAAAAACTGAAAGAAAATCGCCCATTAAAAGTAAAATTAGGCGCTGACCCAACCGCACCTGATATTCATTTAGGGCATACCGTTGTATTAAACAAATTACGTCAATTTCAACAACTCGGTCATGAAGTCTATTTCTTAATTGGTGATTTCACTGGAATGGTGGGCGATCCATCAGGTAAAAATGCCACACGTCCTCCACTCAGCCGTGAAGACGTATTGCGTAATGCTGAAACCTATAAAGAGCAAATTTATAAAATTCTCGATCCACAAAAAACCAAAATCGTCTTCAACTCTGAATGGTTAAGCAAACTTGGTACAGAAGGTATGATTCGTCTTGCAAGCAACTACACCGTTGCGCGTATGCTTGAACGTGACGACTTCAAAAAACGCTTTGGCAATAACCAACCTATCGCAATCCACGAATTTATTTATCCATTACTGCAAGGCTACGATTCCGTTGCATTGGATGCAGATGTGGAATTAGGCGGTACAGATCAAAAATTCAACTTACTTGTTGGTCGTGAATTACAAAAATCAGCAGGCAAAAAACCACAGGTTGCGATTACACTTCCATTGCTCGTTGGCTTAGACGGCGAGAAAAAAATGTCCAAATCACTTGGTAACTATATTGGCGTAACGGAAGCACCAAGCGATATGTTCGGTAAAGTGATGTCAATTTCTGATGAATTGATGTGGGATTGGTATAACCTTCTTTCATTCCGTCCATTAAGTGAAATTGCACAATTAAAATCGGAAGTAGAAAACGGCAAGAATCCTCGTGATGTAAAAATCTTACTAGCAAAAGAATTAATTGCACGTTTCCACAACGAAGAGGCAGCAAACGCTGCAGAACGAGAATTTATTAATCGTTTTCAAAAAGGCGCAATGCCTGATGAAATGCCTGAATTTACGTTCTCTGGCGAAATGGGTTTAGCCACCTTATTAAAAGAAGCAGGTCTTGTGCCTTCCACTTCTGAAGCGATTCGCTCTGCTCAACAAGGCGGTGTAAAAATCAATGGTGAAAAAGTCGATAACGTAAAAGACAATGCACCGAAAGGTACAAATATTTACCAAGTGGGTAAACGAAAATTTGCGCGTGTAACGATTGAATAAAATAGGTAAAAAAATACCGCACTTTAAAGTGCGGTATTTTTCATTATAGCCAGCCAAAAGTCTGGCTATAAAAACCATACGCTATGCGTATGGAGCCAAATAGCTTAAGCGATGAACAGAAAAAATCCTCGCTATATAATGAACAAAGCTGACAACCAAAATTCAACATATAGGAGGATTATCATGGTAAGTAAAACCAGTGACGATTCAAGTCTATCACACACAAAATGGAACTGTAAGTATCACATTGTATTTATCCCGAAGTATAGAAGAAAAGCAATTTATGGAAAGTTAAGAGCAGATATAGGTCAAATATTGAGGCAGTTATGTGACTATAAAAATGTGGAGATAATAGAAGCGCATGCAATGCCAGACCATATCCATATGCTCTTAAAAATCCCAGCTAAAATATCAGTATCAGGTTTTATGGGCTATCTGAAGGGGAAGTCAGCGCTGATGATTTTTGAAAGACACGCGAACTTAAAATATAGATATGGAAATAGGCATTTCTGGGCGAAAGGATTTTTTGTAAGCACAGTAGGGTTAAATACAAAAGTGGTAGAGGATTATATAAGAAACCAAGAAAAAGAAGATATGGTTCAAGATAATTTATCAACGAAAGAACATGTTGACCCCTTTAAGGGGTAATCAAGGAAATAATTAGACGCGGTTGTCAGTTCTCACAAGCCCCTTGAGGGGCTTGTGAAGTATAGGCTCTTATAGGGGAGCCTAAAAAACCGCACGTTTTACGTGCGGATTGTTATTAAAATTTTAATTTAGTTAAACATCGCAGAAATAGACTCTTCGTTGCTAATGCGACGAATGGCTTCTGCTAGCATGGAAGAAAGGGTAAGCACGCGAACTTTACCGATAGCTTTCATTTCTTCTGATAATGGAATGGTGTCAGTAACAACAATCTCATCGATGGCATCGCTGGCTAAGTTTTTGGCTGCAGCGCCAGAGAAAACGGCGTGAGTTGCATAAGCAAAAACACGTTTTGCACCACGTTCTTTTAATGCTTCTGCCGCTTTACAAAGTGTACCGCCAGTATCAATCATATCATCTACTAAAATACAATCACGATCTGCAACATCACCGATAATATGCATCACTTGTGCTACGTTTGCGCGTGGACGACGTTTGTCAATGATGGCCATATCGGTATCGTTTAATAATTTAGCTACCGCACGAGCACGCACAACACCGCCAATGTCTGGGGAAACAACAATAGGGTTTTCAAGATCAGATTTTTTCAAAATATCGTGAATTAAAACTGGAGAACCAAATACGTTGTCCACAGGAACATCAAAGAAACCTTGAATTTGTTCTGCGTGTAGGTCGCAGGTTAATACGCGGTCAATACCAACAGTTGAAAGTAAATCTGCCACAACTTTAGCGGTAATTGGTACACGAGCCGAACGAACACGACGATCTTGGCGAGCATAGCCGAAATAAGGAATCACGGCAGTAATACGACCAGCAGATGCTCGACGTAATGCATCTACCATCACAATCAATTCCATCAAGTTATCATTGGTTGGCGCACAAGTTGATTGGATGATAAATACATCCGCACCACGCACATTTTCATTGATTTGAACTTGGATTTCACCATCGCTGAAACGTGCGACCGTAGCATCGCCTAGCGAAATATATAAACGTTCAGAAATACGTTTTGCAAGTTCAGGTGTTGCATTACCCGCGAAGAGTTTAATGTCAGGCATTTTATAAAACCTCAGGTTTAGATTGTCGATGAGTATAAGTTGATGATAGCTGCTTCAACATTGCGTGCAAGGGAGAAACATTGAGTCCTTTCGCAACAAAGCCAAAAAATGCTTCTGGTTTTTGTCTAAATACCGCTTGCGCTTCTGCTTCATTATCAAATTCAGCAAAAACACATGCTCCCGTTCCTGTTAATCTTGCCAGCGCATATTGTAGCAACCAGTTTAACGCTTTTTCAACGTTTGAATAATGATTTACCACAACTTTTTCGCAATCGTTTACATAAGGTTCACTCAAAAGTTGTTCTAGGGATTTTTTAGGTGTATTACGTGGTAAATTTGGATCTTGAAATATCACAGCCGTCGATATTGAATCATCAGGTTTTAATACAACAAACCATTTTTCAGCAGGTTCACAATAGGTAATTTTTTCCCCGGCACCTTCAGCAAAAGCAGCGTGCCCATGTACAAATATTGGCACATCTGCGCCTAGTGTTAATCCTAATTTTGACAGTTCATCAATGGATAAATTGGCTTGCCATAAATAATTTAATGCGACCAATGCAGTTGCTGCATTGGATGAACCACCACCAACACCGCCTCCCATTGGAAGAATTTTATCTAAATGAATATTTGCACCCAATTGAATATTGGCTTTTTCTTGTAAAAGTTTTGCAGCCCGATAAATTAGATTATCTTCCGTTTTTAGATTTGGAATTTCTGGCGTTAAAACAATTTGATTATCTTCTTCACGGATACTAATTTCTAACCAATCGCCGAAATCTAAAAATTGGAAAAGTGTTTGTAATTCATGATAGCCGTTCGGCAATTTCCCGTTGATATAAAGAAATAAATTCAGTTTGGCTGGGCTAGGGAAGCGCAATGGCTTCCCATTTGATTGTGTTGTATTTTGACAAAGTGCGGTAGAAAATTGATGTGATTTCATTAATGTATTCATTAGTAAATCCAGCCATCCACGCGAATTTTTAGAGTTTGTTTCGTGCTGTCATTTTTTAGCAGAATGTCTTCAGGCATCGAATTATTTGAATGATAAGTGAGATAATCTGCTGTCCATTGAGAACCATCCACATGATAAGTAAATGCGCCAAGTAAATGATTAGTACCGACTTGATAATTCGCATTCATTGCCGGTTGGCCTTTCAACCAATATGCTAAATGTTCTAATGGCACATCCATTCCAATAATCTCTTGTAATAATAGTTTCGCATTGGCTGCAGATTGTTGATTGCCGTTGTTATCGGAAATTGTCATCCCGCTTTGGTGCATTTGAATCCAAAGAGTAGATTTACTGATTAAAGAATAGAGTTTAAGCGTATAAGATTTTGGATTTTGGTATTGCCATTCAAAGCGGCTAGAAAAACGTTCTGTAGGACTGATATAACCAATTTGTCCTTTAGCTTGATAGGATTGAATTTTTTGAATCTTTTGTAAATGCTGTTGCCATGTGGCGTCGGTTTTATCGATATATTGCACGTTAACTGGACGGTCAGCATCCATCGTACAGGCTGTAAGTATGCTGATTACAAAAAGTGCGGTGAGAAATTTAAACGTTTTCATATTATTCATCAAGTTAATAAGCTCGCGTATTTTAAGGATTTAGTTTAATTGAGTAAAGTTACTTTTATTTGTTAATTTTTTTGGTAATTCGTTTTTGTTTGTTTAACCGCTAAGATTCTTCGTTTTGTCAATTCACTTCTGATTTCTTGTTTCTCAAATCCATCTGCAATAACTTGCTGTACATCTACTTCATTTGCCGAGTGTAATAATTGATTCATATAATCTATTTGTGGATAGTCTTTATTTTCAAAACCGGTTCTACCTCGAGTATCAGCTAGACATATTTGTAGAAATTCTTGAAAGCGTTGTGGTTTTCTCCACACATCAAAACGATTAAACAGCGTTATGACGGTTTCAGCTCGAAGCTCAAAGGCTTTGTGAATATGCGTATGAAATTCACAAGTTAGTTCTGCAAGTTCTTGAAAATAACTTGGAACCTTCAAGCGTTTGCACAATGATCTAGTTGGTTTTATGCCAGCTTGCTCATGCCTATAATGATGAGGAAGAATATTTTGAGGCGTAAGAGCCTTGCCAAGATCATGACAAATTGCGGCAAAACGGACCGCACTTTTATTTAAGATAGGGTTATTTTCAGTCAAATTAACCGTTTGTTTTAATACCAACATGGTATGAATAAAACTATCCACTTCTGGATGATGTTTTACTGGATTTGGCACACCATAAAGGGCATCGATTTCAGTAAATAAAACTCTTAATGCACCTGTTTTATGTAAGGTTTCAAAATAAATTTCAGGATTTTTTTCGTTTAAGGCTTTTTCTGTTTCTAGCCAAACGCGTTCCGCCGTGAGATGTTGTAATTCTCCCGATTGGGCAAGTTCCGCCATTAGGGATAGTGTTTCTGATGCGATTTTAAAACCGAGAGAATGATAACGGGCTGCAAAGCGTGCCACACGCAATACACGTAAAGGATCTTCTGAAAAAGCGGGAGAAATATGGCGTAAAATTCGATTTTTTAAATCTTGTTTTCCGCCATAAGGATCGATAATTTCACCGTCTTCGCTTTGAGCCATGGCGTTAATAGTGAGATCTCGTCGAATTAAATCTTGTTCTAATGTAATTGTTGGGGAGAAATCACAAATAAAGCCAGTGTAACCTGCGCTAGATTTTCGTTCTGTTCGAGCAAGCGCATATTCTTCTTTTGTTTTAGGATTGAGAAAAACCGGAAAATCTTTGCCTACTTGTTGATAACCGAGAGAGAGTAGAGTAGCGGGGTCTGCGCCTACTACAATCCAATCACGATCTTTTACCGGTAAACCCAATAATTGATCGCGAACAGCCCCACCAACCAAATAAACTTTCATTCGTGATTATGCCCAACCATCACGACGGCGACGTTTTGGTAACACATAAGGAATGAGTAAACCGAAGAGTAAGCCTACGCCCAATACTGAACCGCCATAAATAAACCATTGAATCGCAATTTCTCGTTTACCTGCATCAAGCATCGCTTCTAAATCACGATTTTTATTTTTGGTCATTTCAAGTTCACGTTTCAATTGTGAATTTTGTTCTAAAAGATCCGCACTTTGTTGCTCAGCTTGTTTGGTTCGACGTTGCATTTCTACGGTACGTTGTTGCCAATCGCCATCTAAACGACTAAGTTTTAAGGTTAATTCTTGAACTTGAGCTTTTAATTTTGGATTTTCTTCTTTACTACTTGGCGTGTTGCTTAAGTCTGAATTTAAAATCCAAGCTTCACGATTTTTATTGTCGCGAATGAGTGTGTATTTACCCTGGCGATCTAATACATTCACTGCTTCGCCCGCTTGAATTGAACCTGCAATTTTAAATTGTTCACCGGCACCTCGGCGTAAGAAAGTACTGAGATTTTCAGTAACATATTGTGTTTCTGCATGGGCAGTTGCAATACCTGTACCAAGTAAGGCGCAAGATAGAAGTGTATTGTAGATTTTTTTCATGCTTTCTCCTTAAAAATAAAAACAACAAAAGTGCGGCTAAATAAACCGCACTTTTTGTTGCAATAAATTAATTAAACACTGCACGCAGTAAATAGAAGATAATAATTGCGAAGAATGCGCCAGCTGGTAAAGTGATTATCCAAGAACTAATGATATTTCGGATAACCGTTAAATTGAGTGCCGCAATACCGCGAGCAAAACCGATACCTAAAATTGCCCCAACAAGTGTTTGTGTTGTTGAGATTGGCAAACCTGTACCAGATGCAACTACAACGGTCATCGCGGTGGCAAATTGAGCGGCAAAGCCACGGCTTGGGGTTAAATCGGTGATCCCTGATCCAACAGTCGCCATTACTTTTTGTCCCATAGTAATTAAGCCTACAGCAATACCTAATGCACCTAGTGGTAAAATCCACCACGTTAGGGCTCCACCTGAAACAATTTTACCGCCTTGTTCTACGATTGATACCACCGCTGAAAGTGGACCAATTGCATTAGCTACATCATTCGAACCATGAGCGAAAGCCATCGCACAGGCGGTTAATAACATTAAAATGCTGAAGACTTTTTCTACCGCACCAAAAGTCCCTTTGCTTGCAGATTGAGTGAATGTTTTGCTTTTAAAATAGAAGTGGAAAAACAGCATACCTACAAGGCTAATGACAAGTGAAATGACTAAAGTTTCTTTATTGGAAAGATTTAAACCAACATGTTTTAAACCTTTTGTCATGGTTACGATACACAACACAAATACGGTTATCCCCATGTAATAAGGACCATATTTTTGTGCATTTTTTAGAGGATGTTCGGTATCAAAAATAAGTTTTTGCGTACTTGCAAAGATTGCATAGGCGAGAATACCTGCAATGATAGGCGTGATGAACCAGCTACCAACGATGCTACCAATATTTGACCAATCTACTGCACCTGGGCCAATCGTAATACATGCAAATCCAATAATTGCACCGATGATAGTGTGAGTACCTGAAACCGGCCAGCCCATTTTCGTTGCGATAAATAACCAAGCGCCAGAGGCAAATAAAGCAGATAGCATACCTAGTGCCAAAATATCGGGCGTATCCACAAATTGCATTGGATCGATTACGCCACTTTTAATGGTTTCTGTTACTTCACCACCGGCTAGATATGCGCCAGCAGATTCAAAAATTAATGCGATAATAATTGCTTGTTTGGCTGTTACAGTACCAGATCCTACAGATGTACCCATTGAATTTGAAACATCATTTGCTCCGATACCGAAAGCCATAAAAAAGCCGAAGGCTGCTGTAATCCACACCAACCATGAACCATATTGACTAATAACTTCCATAGTTAATTTCCTATGTTTTGTTGATTATGAACGCGCCAGCATTAATTCAATGCGTGAGCCAACACGTTGTGCTTGGTCAGCTAGCACACCAACCCATTCAATAATTTTATATAAGAACATCACATCAATTGGGTTATAACGGCTTTCGATGGTGTAAAGCATTTTACGCAATTTGATCTGCATTTGGTCGGTATCATCTTCAATTGCATCGAGTTCTTGAATCATATCGTTAACTAATTTTAGTTCACGGCCTTTAAAACCAGTTTCTAAAAGTTGATCCATTTCTTCGATTACTCGATGAGCCTGATGAATTGCATCTAAACTACGTTTTACGTAATGTAAGAATTCTTCCTGCATTTCTTCAGGAATACCAAATTGACGCCCAATCATACGGCCTGCAATATCTTTAGCAAAATTTGCTAATTTATCTTGTTGCGTGACTAATTCTAAGAGATCAGTACGATCGATAGGTAAGAATAAACCACGTGGCAATTTCAAACGAATCTCACGTTTTAAGCTATCCGCTTCACGTTCACGCTGAGAGATTTCTAAGCGTTTTTCTTCCGCTTTTTCCCAATCCTTTGAGAAGGTGGTTTCAAAAAAAGGAATTAAAAGATCGCAACATTCAGTGACTTTTTCCGAATGCTTTTGCAATGGTTTTAAAGGCGAATGGGCAAATAATCCGAGAATATTATTCATTGCCATAAGTGATTTACTCCATAAGGGGTTAAAAATTCGTGCGCATATTACCCGATTTTTGTTGATATTTAAAATTTTTCAAAAAAATTTGTAAGAAAGAAGGTTTATCTTCGACTAACTAAATAACTGGGTAATATTTCCTAGTGTGGTAAGATAAGTGGTCCAATACACTTTTCGCTTTAAAAGCGAGAAAATTTGAAAGGTAAAAAATGAAGGATTGTAAGATGAAAGGTATTAGCAGCGGCGTGAGTTTATTGATTTTACGCTTTTTTCTTGCGTGGGAATTTTTAGAGGCTGGGTTAGAAAAATGGAATGGTCAAAATTGGTTTACTGAAATACAAGATCGTTTTCCTTTTCCGTTTAATCTTATTCCTGCTGATATTAATTGGCACGTTGCAATGGGGTCGGAATTAATTCTCCCATTCTTGCTAATATTCGGAGTACTAACTCGTTTTAGTGCATTAAGTTTAACGATTTTAATCTCTGTCGCGTGGTATAGCATTCACGCCGATTCAGGTTATAACGTTTGTGATAATGGTTATAAATTATCCTTAATTTATGTGGTAACTTTATTAATCTTAATTACGCAGGGAGCAGGGAAACTCTCTTTAGACACGCTTATTAAGAAGGTTTATCCAACTAAAAGCTGGTTGAAATTCCTCTAACTATATATTCAATATCAAATTCTAGGAGATTTAAATGAAAAAATTATCCACTTTAGCCGCATTAGCAGGAGCATTAACGATGACAGTAGCTACTGTTGCACACGCTGAGCCAAAATCAAGCAGTATGGATAAAGCTGTAACACCTTGTGTAGGTGATAAATGTGTGAAAACAAAAGCTGCAGAAGGTAAATGCGGAGAAGGCAAATGTGGTGCAAACGAAACGAAAGCCTCAGAAGGTAAATGTGGTGAAGGTAAATGCGGCTCTAAATAATCGTATTTAAATCTAGATGCCACACATAGCACTGGTGTAAATTTACACCAGTGTTGTATTAAAAGGAGTAAATAATTATGTTACAAGGTGCAGGATTAGGGTATCGTCGAGATTTAGCGGATGATTTTTTGAATTTATCATCAAATAATGCGATTCAGTTTATGGAAGTTGCTCCAGAAAATTGGGTAAAAATGGGAGGAGCTGCTCGTTATAAATTTGATCAAGCCGCTGAAAGATATCCACTTGCGGTACACGGACTATCACTTTCATTAGGCGGGCAAGCACCACTTGATCGCGAGTTATTAAAAAATACTAAAGCATTAATGACTCAATATAATTCGACATTTTTTTCTGAACATTTGAGTTATTGTGAATGTGAAGGGCATTTATATGATTTATTACCTATGCCATTTACTGAAGAAGCTGTAAAACACGTAGCACAGAGAATCCGTTATGTGCAAGATTTTTTAGGATTACAAATTTCATTAGAAAACACCTCTTATTATTTACACTCTCCCACCAGCACAATGAATGAAGTAGAATTTTTAAATGCTATTGCACAAGAAGCGGATTGTGGTATTCATTTAGATGTGAATAATATTTATGTAAATGGCGTCAATCACGGTTTACTCGATCCTTATGTTTTTTTAGATCAAGTAGATGTGAAACGTGTCAATTACATTCATATTGCAGGACACGATGAAGAACATTCTGCAGCACAAGTTGTGGAGGATTTAGAAGGAGAATCATTTAATAAAATAAAAGGGGCATATCGCCATTTACCAGAGTTATTAATTGATACGCACGGTGAGGCAGTAAAAGGTACTGTGTGGGATTTATTAGAATATGCCTATCAACGACGACCTGCCATTCCGCCAACATTATTAGAGCGTGATTTCAATTTCCCTCCATTTGCAGAACTTTATGCTGAAGTTGAACATATTGCACAACTACAGCAAAAATATGCTCAAAAAGAGGTAATATCCTATGCAGCCTAAACCTTCGCTTATTGAAACACAAAAAGCACTTGCCACAGCAGTTCGATTGGCTAATGCTCAACCTCTAAATGGTTATGCTCCGAATCGCCTTGCTGTTTATGCTCGCTTAGTTCGAAATAACATCTTTGGTTTTATTGACCGTTGTTTTGTTGAAGCACCTAAACACGTTTCTGCTGAGAGTTGGTTTCAGACAAAAGAAATGTTTGTATTAACAGGAAAATCACATTCGCCTTATTTTCAGGATATTGCTGGAGAATTTCTCTTATTTTGTCAAGAAAAAGAGAGTTTTGATGCCAAAATACTGGCATTGATGGATTTTGAAAATACTCAGTTACTTGCAGAAGTTTCTTTAGCAAAAGTACCTGAAAAATTTGAGTGGAATAAGCATAGCGTAATGCAGTTATCTGATGCAGCTTATTTAAAACGCTATGAAGTCGATTTTTTATCAAGCGATTTTAAACAATTTGATGAAAACCCTATGCAAGCTGTTATATGGCGGGATAGCGATTTTAATATTCTGCAACAACGCTTATCTGAACTTGACTTTTGGCTATTAAGTTATATACAAGAACAACCTTCGTCTTTAGAAGAGGTATTATCTGCCTTAAATACTGTAGTTGAAGATAGCACCCCCTTAATTCCATTATTGGAAAACACTTGGGTTAATTGGATTAATGCTGAAGTGCTTTATCCGAAAGAGGGATAAATTTTGTATAGAAAAACTCATAAAATGTTAGATAGGTGAAAAAGATGACTTTTTCACCTAATTTTTTCTTGGCTAGTATTTTCCATATATTATCCAAATCTTTTTAGTATAGATTTGAGAACAGTTCGAATCATATTCTCCGCTTAAATGAAACCTTTCAGTTATAAATATAAATATTTGATTTCCAATTTATTCAATTTCATATAATGAAAATTTATCACATAATTTTTGAATAACCTTTCATTTATAATTTCCTATATTTTAATTATAGGAAAATACTGCACAATAAATAAAAATTCATTTATAGCTGTTTAATATGTAAAGTAAAACACCACAAAAATCTTGATTTATTTTTATTGTATTGTATATTCAAACAGTTAATTTGAATAAGGAATATTATGCTACAAGAAATTGAATTAAAATTGGCGATCTCGCCACAAATCAGTATTGAATTGCCACAATATCTTGCAAAATTTACGATTTTAGATCATCAAGATTTATTTTTGGGTAATACTTATTATGATTATCCGGATCATTTTCTTGCTAAACAAAAGATGGGATTACGTATTCGTCAAGAAGATCAAGAACTTACATTAACGCTTAAAACCAACGGCGAAGTTGTTGGTGGATTGCATAGTCGCCCAGAATATAATTTATCATTAACCGAAAAAGAAACGCCAACTAATGCCCAATTAAGAGAGTTTTATCCTTTTGAACAATTACCTAGTTCGACACTACAACCTATTTTCTCCACAGATTTTAACCGCACTTTTTGGTTAGTTGAATTTCAACAATCCAAAATTGAAGTGGCTTTTGATCAAGGCAAAATTATTGTAGGCGAATCTGAGCAACCGATTTGTGAAATTGAGTTTGAATTGAAATCTGGCAATGTGCAGGATCTTTTTGATTTTGTGGAAACTTTGCCTTTCGAAAGAGATATTTATTTTAGTAGCGCAAGTAAAGCAAAGCGTGGTTATTTGCTGGGTTCAAAACAATTTTTAACAGATTGGTTAAATAAATGGCGTGATTTCTTAAAAGAAGAACGAGAAGAAAGTGCGGTAGATTTTGGTGCAAAATTTAATTCAGTGTTGAAAATGGAACAGAAACTTTTGGAAGAAACCTTATCCTTTTCTTCCGCACTTTTTAGCCAAGATTTTATGAAAACAGTGGAGCGAGTTGGGGCATTTTTTAATCTTTATCATTATTATGATGAAAATGGAAAAATCCTAGAAGCAGTGGCAACAGAGAAACAAAAAGAAACGCTCTTACCTGCTTTGTTAGAAAGCAATCAGAAAATTTTTGCTGAAATCCGTGATTTGATTCGTTTTCATAGTGAAACGAAAAACAATGAAAATACTATTGAAAAATTGACCGCACTTTTGAAAAGTCGAGTTTATTTTGAGCGAATGATCAAATTAATGAGATTTTCAGCGTAATGCGAATCAACCGTGCAAATGGGTAAGCTATATTTCTAGGCATTATGTCAGCTTGCCCTGAACAATATAACGATATTTAGCCATAGGTATATAAATACTAGGTTAAAGAATGAGAAGGATGAAAAATGGCTAAAGCCCCGAAAACAGCTTATGTATGTAACGATTGTGGTGCGGAGTTTTCTCGTTGGCAAGGGCAATGTTCGGCTTGTAAAGCGTGGAATACAATCACGGAAGTGCGGTTAATTTCCACGGCAAAATCAAAAAACGATCGTTTTAGTGGCTACGCAGGTGAAACTCAGGCAAAAATTCAAACGCTCTCTGAAATTAGTTTGCAAGAAACTCCACGTTTTTCCAGTGGCTTTAATGAATTAGATCGCGTACTGGGGGGCGGGATCGTACCAGGCAGTGCGATTTTAATTGGTGGGCATCCTGGTGCAGGGAAAAGTACCTTGTTATTACAAGTCATGTGTGGTTTAGCGAAAAATATGACCGCACTTTATGTAACGGGAGAGGAGTCGTTACAACAGGTTGCGATGCGCGCTAGTCGATTGGAATTGCCAAACGATCAATTAAAAATGTTGTCAGAGACCTCTGTGGAACAGATTTGTAATTTAGCGGATCAGTTGAAGCCGCAAATTATAGTGGTGGATTCCATTCAAGTAATGCATCTGGCAGATATTCAATCATCACCAGGAAGTGTAGCGCAAGTGCGTGAATGTGCTTCTTTCCTCACTCGTTATGCGAAAACACGACAAGTCGCCATTATTATGGTGGGGCATGTAACGAAAGACGGTACCCTTGCTGGGCCGAAAGTGTTAGAGCATGCGATTGACTGTTCATTACTATTAGAAGGCGAAGCCGATTCTCGCTATCGTACTTTGCGTAGCCATAAAAACCGTTTTGGTGCGGTGAATGAATTAGGCGTATTTGGTATGACCGAGCAAGGTTTGCGAGAAGTAAAAAATCCATCTGCGATCTTTTTAAGTCGAGGTGATGAGATTACATCAGGCAGTTCCGTTATGGTACTTTGGGAGGGCACGCGTCCTCTTTTAGTTGAAATTCAAGCCTTAGTGGATCATTCAATGCTAGCGAATCCTCGTCGTGTTGCGGTGGGATTAGAGCAAAATCGCTTAGCGCTATTATTGGCGGTGTTACACCGACATGGTGGCTTACAAATGGCTGATCAAGATGTCTTTGTCAATGTCGTTGGGGGGGTAAAAGTGAGTGAAACAAGTGCGGATTTGGCTTTGTTGATTGCATTAATTTCTAGTTTTCGTAATCGCCCTTTGCCACAAGATTTAGTGATTTTTGGTGAAGTTGGATTAGCGGGAGAAATTCGCCCTGTGCCAAGTGGACAAGAGCGTATTAGTGAAGCGGCAAAGCATGGCTTTAAACGTGCTATTGTTCCTTTTGGTAACAAGCCGAAAAGTGCGGTCGAAAATATGCAAGTTTTTACAGTGAAGAAACTTTCCGATGCGCTAGCTGTATTGGACAATTTCTAAATACTTCCATTAGAAATAATTAATAGTCTCAATGGAAATGAATTATCTAATCCCGTTGTACTGAAAACGTTAGCAAAATTTGTTAAAATAAACATACTTTTTATTCAAAGAAAAATAAGAAAATGGAAAAAAAACTGAATAAAGCGCTGGATGCGATTGATATAAAAATTCTTAATGAATTACAACGCAACGGTAAAATTTCTAATATTGATTTGTCGAAAAAAGTAGGGCTTTCACCCACTCCTTGTTTAGAACGTGTTAAACGTTTAGAAAAACAAGGCGTAATTATGGGATATCGCGCGTTGTTGAATCCTGAATTATTGGAAGCGCCTTTGCTTGTGATCGTGGAAATAACGTTAGTTCGTGGAAAACCTGACGTATTTGAGGAGTTTAATGCTGCGATTCAAGAGTTGGAAGAAATTCAAGAATGCCATTTGGTATCGGGCGATTTTGACTATTTATTAAAAACTCGTGTTGCAGACATGGCTGAATACCGAAAATTGCTAGGTACAACATTATTGCGTTTACCAGGTGTAAATGACACTCGTACTTATGTTGTGATGGAAGAAGTAAAACAAACCAATTTCCTTGTATTGAAATAATATGATTAAACAAATAACAGAACGGTTTACACCAAGACAGTATTTAGCTGAACTTTTGCTTGGATTGACTGCACTTTTCGGGCTTTATTTAATTATTGCGTGGTCAAGTTATACTCCGCTTGATAATTCTTGGGCAACGGCTGGTTCGCATGGTGAAACAATTAATAAAGTCGGCGCATTTGGTGCGTGGATTATTGATCTTTCTTTTGTTTTCTTAGGCTATGTCGCCCATGTTATTCCTTTTACGGCTTTTTTGGTACCAGTCTATTTATTGAAAACAAAAGCAGTTAAAAACCTTTCCTGTACTCGAATTATTTTACGTAGTTTTGGCTTTATAATGCTGATTATTGGGCTTTGTGTGATGAGTATGTTGCTTTTGTCAAGCAATGCCTTTTATTTAAGTGGTGGCGTATTGGGCGGTTCACTTGTTGTAAATTGGCTTTATTCAGCATTAGGTAAATTCGGATCGGTTTTAATTGGTTTTACATTTGCTTTAATCGGTTTTATTTTCTGCTCTGGCGCCTCATTAATTCGATTGATTGTGGCCTTTTATCATTGGTTGACAATGAAAAATGAGCAGGAAGAAAATGTTGAGCAAGAAAAATCAACGGAAGAATTAGAGCAAATTGTGATTGTAAAATCAGATGGTTCAGCAACAGAAAATCCAGATCAAAATAATCTTAATGTAGAACAAAATAGTGAGATTGAAACTCAAAAATCGTCTTTAGAGGTAGAAGACAACTCAGTTGAGCATCCTTCGCATTTAATTAATATCCATGGTTTAAATCCAGAGTTTTCTATTAAATCAGAATATGAAGTTTCTCCTGAAGAGAGTGTAAAACCTCAGTTCTCTCTTGAGTTTGAATCTGAAGCCTTGCCTAGCGTGAATTTATCGAGCGACGCGCATGGACAAACGGTAAGTAAAAATGATTTTGTGCCAGTTTGGAATAAACCGATAAAGTCTGCTGTTCAGGACAATGTCTCAATGAATCAAAGTGCGGATGATTTTACTAAGGTTTCCTTGCTTACAAATGATGAAATGCCAACAGTTTCATTAAAACCGACTCATGAATCCTTGAATACGGAAATGGCGGATAATAATTTTGATGTTCAAGCTGATGAAAAAGTCCGTTTGGGTGATGATGAATTGAAATTTAAGGTATCCTTAGAGAATGATATGAGGGATGTTCAATTAGACAAAAATCAAGAAGAATCGCCTAACTATAAAGGTTATAGCGGTAGCTTGATTCATCCTGCATTCCAACAGCAAACAACTAAACGTGAAAAGCCTAGTACACCGTTACCAAGTTTAGAATTATTGTCAAAACATCCAGCAGTGGAACAAAATATTACGCAAGAAGAAGTTTTTGAAACGTCTCAACGTATAGAGCAACAATTACGTAATTTTAATGTGAAAGCGACTGTAAAAGATGTGCTTGTTGGCCCTGTTGTCACTCGCTATGAATTAGAATTACAACCTGGGGTGAAAGCGTCAAAAGTAACCAGTATTGATACCGATTTGGCGCGTGCATTAATGTTCCGCTCGATTCGTGTGGCAGAGGCTATTCCTGGTAAGCCTTATATTGGTATTGAAACACCTAATCTTCACCGTCAAATGGTGCCATTACGTGACGTGTTAGACAGTAGCGAATTCCGTGATACTCATGCCACTTTGCCAATGGCTTTAGGTAAAAATATTAGCGGAAAGGCAGTGATTGTTGATTTAGCGAAAATGCCACATTTGTTGGTAGCAGGATCAACGGGATCAGGTAAGTCTGTTGGCGTGAATACGATGATCTTAAGTTTACTTTATCGTGTTCAACCAGAAGATGTGAAATTCATCATGATCGATCCTAAAGTCGTTGAACTTTCAGTTTATAATGATATTCCGCACTTGTTAACGCCTGTTGTAACAGATATGAAAAAAGCCGCTAATGCGTTGCGTTGGTGTGTAGATGAAATGGAACGACGTTATCAATTGCTTTCTGCGCTACGTGTACGCAATATTGAAGGCTTTAACGAAAAAATCGATGAATATGAAGCAATGGGAATGCCTGTGCCTAATCCAATTTGGCGACCGGGCGATACAATGGATGCAATGCCACCTGCATTGAAAAAATTGAGTTATATTGTGGTTATTGTCGATGAGTTTGCTGATTTAATGATGGTCGCGGGTAAGCAAATTGAAGAACTTATTGCTCGCTTGGCACAAAAAGCGCGAGCTATTGGTATCCATTTAATTTTAGCCACACAACGCCCTTCCGTAGATGTGATTACAGGATTAATTAAAGCAAATATTCCAAGTCGCATTGCCTTTACGGTGGCTAGTAAAATTGACTCACGCACTATTCTTGATCAAGGGGGCGCAGAAGCCCTTTTAGGGCGTGGTGATATGCTTTATTCGGGGCAAGGTTCATTGGATTTGGTACGTGTTCATGGTGCCTTTATGAGTGATGATGAAGTTATTCGTATTGCGGATGATTGGCGAGCACGTGGTAAACCTGACTATATCGATGGCATTTTAGAAAGTGCTGACGATGAGGAAAGTGTGGAAAAAGGGATATCAAGCGGTGGGGAATTAGATCCACTCTTTGATGAAGTAATGGATTTTGTTATTAATACCAGTACAACCTCAGTATCTTCTATTCAACGTAAATTCAGCGTAGGTTTTAACCGAGCAGCGCGTATTATGGATCAAATGGAAGAACAAGGGATTGTAAGCTCAATGCAAAATGGTAAGCGTGAGATTTTATCACGTCGTCCTGAGTACTAATTTAAAAGGAAAGTAAAAGTAAAATGAAAAAAACAACGTTAAAATTTGCCGCACTTGCCTTACTTGGTTTGAGTAATTTGGCATTGGCTGATGCGGCAAGTGAATTGCAAATGCGTTTAGCTAAGGTCGATGTGTTAAGCGCTGAATTTGTGCAGACAGTGACATCTGGAAATGGCCAAAATGTTCAAAAGGGAAGTGGCAAACTCCAAATTAAACGTCCAAATTTATTCCGTATGGATACTAAAAAACCTCAAGAAACCCAGATTATTTCTGATGGTAAAACCTTATGGTTCTACGATCCATTTGTTCAACAAGTAACAGCACAATGGGTGAAAGATGCGGTAAATAATACACCTTTCGTCTTGCTTACAAGTAACGATAAAAGCCATTGGGATCAATATTCGGTTATGCAACAAGTGGATACTTTCGTATTGAAACCCAAATCTTCAAAAAGTAATATCAAGCAATTTGATATTCGCGTCGATGTCAATGGCGTATTAAGAAATTTCAGTACGACAGAGAAAGATGGGCAAACCAATCTTTATGTTTTACGTAACATTACTAATCAAACGTTGTCTGATAGCTTGTTCCAATTCAAGCCAGAAAAAGGCGTTGAAGTGGATGACCAACGTAAAAAATAATAAATTATTATTTTAAATAAGGGCGTAGAAATACGCCCTTCAATTTTGTGAGAAATAAACATGTCTAACCTCAATTTTGATTTTGCCGAAAATGATTTTCGTCCACTGGCAGCCAAGATGCGTCCAACGAGTCTAGAGCAGTATTTTGGGCAAACTCATCTTATTGGTGAAGGTAAGCCGCTGCGTAAAGCTATTCAAGCTGGGCATATTCATTCTATGATTTTTTGGGGACCACCAGGTACAGGAAAAACAACGCTTGCAGAAATTATTGCCCAACGCATTAATGCAGAAGTAGAGCGAATTTCTGCGGTGACGAGTGGTATCAAAGAAATTCGAGAGGCGATTGATCGTGCAAAACAAAATCGTCTTGCCGATCGTAAAACTATCTTGTTTGTAGATGAAGTCCATCGTTTTAATAAAAGCCAGCAAGATGCATTTTTACCGCACATTGAAGACGGAACTGTTATTTTTATTGGGGCGACAACAGAAAATCCCTCTTTTGAGCTAAATAATGCGTTGCTTTCTCGTGCCCGAGTGTATGTGCTGAAATCACTCACAACGGCTGAAATTGAACAAGTTTTGCAGCAAGCTGTAGAAGATCCTGAACGAGGATTGGGTAAAGAGCGGTTACTTTTAGAAGAGAATTTACTGCAAGTACTTGCCAAATATGTCAATGGAGATGCTCGATTAGCCTTGAATTGCCTCGAATTAATGGTGGATATGGCGGATAAAACTGAAAATGGAAAGAAAATTGACCGCACTTTATTAAAAGAAGTCTTAGGTGAACGCCAAGCGAGATTTGATAAACAAGGCGATCGGTTTTATGATTTAATTTCTGCGCTACATAAATCTGTTCGAGGTTCTGCTCCAGATGCTGCGCTGTATTGGTATGCAAGAATTTTAACAGCGGGTGGAGACCCTTTGTATGTTGTGCGACGATTACTTGCCATTGCTTCAGAAGATGTGGGAAATGCAGATCCTCGCGCTATGCAAGTCGCATTGGCTGCTTGGGATTGCTTTACTCGAGTCGGGGCTTATGAAGGAGAGCGAGCCATCGCCCAAGCCATCATTTATCTTGCGGTAGCCCCAAAAAGTAATGCGGTTTATACCGCATTTAACACTGCAAAACAGCAGGCGAAAGATTTGCCTGATTACTATGTTCCACCACATTTACGCAATGCGCCGACTAATTTAATGAAAGAGCTTGGCTATGGTGCTGAATATCGTTATGCTCATGATGAACCTAACGCTTATGCTGCAGGTGAAAATTATTTCCCGCCTGAATTAAAAGATACTCAATATTACTTTCCGACTAATAGAGGTATGGAAATTCAGATTAAGGAAAAACTAGAACGATTACGTGAGCAAGATAAAAGTGCGGTGAAAAAACGGTATAAATAATTTTGATTTAGGATTTTTTTTAGAATGGAATGAAAGTGCGGTTAATTTTGAAAACTTTTTTGAAATTTACCGCACTTTTTAATTTAATCTCTTAAGCAGATTTTCTCAAATTCACTAAAGAATGTTGGAAAGGTTTTGGCAGTACATTTAGGATCTAAAATCGTCACTGGTGTATTGGACAGAGCGATTAGAGAAAAACACATCGCTATGCGGTGATCGTTATAAGTTTCAATATCAGCATGTTTAAACTGATTGAGTGCAAGTGGTTGAATACGAATAAAATCTTCACCTTCTTCGACTTCTGCACCGACTTTACGCAGTTCGGTTGCCATTGCTGTTAAACGATCTGTTTCTTTCACACGCCAGTTATAAATATTGCGAATGACGGTTTCGCCGTTGGCAAAAAGAGCCGTGGTTGCAATCGTCATTGCAGCATCTGGAATGTGGTTCATATCCATATCAATGCCATGCAATTCAGCACGTTCGGCTTGAATAAAATCCTCTCCCCAAGTAATTTTTGCCCCCATTTTTTCTAATACATCAGCAAATAAACGATCGCCCTGAATAGAGTTTTTGCCAATTCCCGTTACTTTCACTTTTCCTTTAATGGCGCCAGCTGTGAGAAAGTAAGATGCCGATGATGCATCACCTTCTACCAAATATTTTCCAGGTGAAATGTAGGATTGATTTCCCTTAACTTGAAATTTTTGGTAGTGATGATTTTCAACGTGAACACCAAAATCTCGCATCATCGCAAGGGTGATGTCAATATAGGGTTTAGAGACTAGTTCACCGATAATTTCGATTTCTGTGTCATTTTCTGCAAGTGGCGCAGATATTAAAAATGCGGTCAAAAATTGGGATGAAATAGAACCATCAATTTTGACATTTCCACCTTTTATCCCTTTATTGCGAATTGCGACTGGAGGATAACCTTCATTTTCTAAGTAGCGAATATCTGCACCCGTTTGGCGTAAAGCATCGACTAAATGGAGAATTGGTCGCTCTTTCATACGAGGTTCACCCGTTAAGATGATTTCAATTTCAGAGGTTCCTTTTAAGCAAAGCGCAGCGGTTAATGGACGCATTGCCGTCCCCGCATTGCCAAGAAAGAGCGAAAGATTTTTCTGTATATTGAATGCTCCGCCTAATCCCTCTATTTCACAAATAGTTTTGTCATCAGAAAGTTGGTAGCGTACACCTAACGTTTTGAGGGCGTTAAGCATATGTCGAATATCATCGCTATCTAATAAATTGGTTACTTTTGTTGTGCCTTTAGCTAAGGCAGCTAAGAGTAATGAGCGATTCGATAAACTTTTAGAACCTGGTAAATTAATTGTTCCTTCAACCGCACTTATTGGCGTAAGGGTGATTTTTTCCATTACAACACCACCGTTTTATTTTTATAAACGAAAATTCTATCGTGTAAAGCAAGATCAAGGGCACGACTTAACACGGTTTTTTCTACATCACGACTGGCGCGCATCATTGCTTCAGCGCTATAAGTATGATCCACATTAATGACATTTTGCATAATAATGGGACCTTGATCCAATTCATTATTAATGAAATGTGCTGTTGCACCGATAATTTTTACACCTCGTTTATAGGCTTGTTGATAAGGTTTTGCGCCAATGAAAGCGGGTAAAAATGAATGGTGGATATTAATCACTCGATTTGGATAACGAGCAACAAATTCAGGATTTAGTACACGTATATATTTAGCGAGAACAATATAATCTGGCGTATATTCATCAATTTTTTCAGCTAATAATTTATCGTGCTCAATACGAGTTAAGCCTTCATGGCTAACTAAATGAAATGGAATATTGAAGCGCTCAACGAGTTCGCGTAAATTATCATGGTTGCCGATTACTGCTGCAATTTCTACATCAAGCGCACCATAATAATTTTTCATTAAAATATCGCCGAGACAGTGAGCTTCTTTTGTGACTAAAATAACGATTCGTTTACGTTTTGTACCAATTAATCGACAATGCGTTCCTTCAAGTAAGCTATATTTTAGATCTTCTAATAAAGTAGCTTCGTTAAAAATACCTTCCAATTCTGTACGCATAAAGAAATGTTTGGTTTCAAAATCTACAAATTCATTATTATGCAGAATGTTTAGTTGATGTTTGTAACAAATGTTGGTTATTTTAGCTATTAGACCTTTATCATCGGGACAATCGGTGAGTAATATTTTTTTTTCGATCATAATGTTGTGTGCTACGTTTAGATAAAAAAATAGAACCCATAAAAATGGGTTCTAGTTTCAAATAGAAAAATTAAATTTCGAAATCAGATAATGATTTACCAGAATTCAATGCATTTTGAATTGGGCGTGGTGTGCGACCTTGGCCAGTCCATGTTTTACGCTCGCCATTTTCATCAATAAATGCATATTTTGCTGGGCGAGGTGGACGTTTTGCTCTAGCAGATGTTGCTGCTGTACCAAAGATCTCTTGTAATTCTTCAGGTGTAATACCTTCTTTTTCCATTAATTCTTTATATTTCGCTAAACGCTCTTTTCGCTCTGTTTCTGCTTTAATTAATTCTGCTTCATTAGCACGTTTTTCTTCAATAGCAGTTTGTAATTTCTCAAGAGCGCTTTCCGCTTGTTCTAAAGTTAATTCGCGTACAGCCGCACGTAAACTACGAAGATTTGTCAAACCTTTTACTAATTCGCTCATAATAAACCTCGATAAAATAATCTTGTGTATGGAAAACTTATTTAATAATAGGGAAAATAATATTTATTGTAAATATCTATTTTAAATAAATGGTCGGAGCAGGTATTATATCTTTAAATTTCTTTGTGTTTATTTTTTATATTTTTAATTTAATCTAATAAAAAATTTTATAAAATCTGTTGGCGTTTAGATTTTTTTACGGTAATCTCTTTACTCACTACAAAAGTAGAGGTGCAATCATTATAAGTATTTTTTCAGAGTGGATAACGATGAAGAAAAAAGAAAGGAATGATTGCCGAAATCAAACAAAAGTCGTTTTGTTTGGTTGGTGGCGTACTTGAAAGGGGCGACACTGTCATAGTTTTTTTGATTAACTATGGAGCGCTACGGTTGTTCTGGTCTTATTCTGTCCTTTGCTTTCCGTTCTCTCCATTAATTGTAGGTATCTCTTAATGGAACTTATCGATTTTTCATCTTCAGTTTGGTCAATCATTCCAGCTTTATTGGCGATTGTCTTGGCCATTGCAACTCGTCGTGTATTGGTGTCCCTCAGTGCAGGGATTATTATTGGTGCGTTAATGTTAGGTGGCTGGAATATTGGCTCATCTTTCAGTTATCTATCAAGCAACGTGATTTCACTTGTTTATGCTGATGGCGCAATTAATTCTAATATGAACATTGTCTTGTTCTTATTATTGCTTGGTGTTCTAACCGCACTTTTAACTGTATCAGGTAGTAATCGTGCATTTGCTGAATGGGCACAAAACCGTATTAAAGGTCGTCGTGGTGCTAAATTATTAGCTGCATCATTAGTTTTTGTTACTTTTATTGACGATTATTTCCACAGTCTTGCTGTAGGCGCAATTGCTCGTCCAGTGACAGACCGTTTTAAAGTTTCTCGTGTGAAACTTGCTTATATTTTGGATTCAACGGCAGCACCGATGTGTGTAATGATGCCAGTTTCAAGTTGGGGCGCATACATTATTACCTTAGTAGGCGGTTTATTAGCGACTTATTCGATTACTGAGTACACACCAATTGGTGCATTCGTGGCAATGAGCTCAATGAACTTCTATGCAATTTTCTCAATTATCATGGTGTTCTTTGTGGCATATTTTTCCTTTGATATTGCTTCAATGGCACGTCATGAAAAATTAGCTTTGGAAAATTCTGAAGATGAATTAGAAGAAGAAACTGGTGTAAAAGGTCACGTACGTAATCTCGTATTACCTATCTTAGTTTTAATTTTTTCAACGGTTACAATGATGATTTACACTGGTACATCAGCATTAGCAGCGGATGGTAAAGAATTTAGCATTTTAGGTGCATTTGAAAATACTGTTGTTGGAACTTCTTTAGTTGTGGGTGGCACTTGTTCGATTCTAGTTTCTACTTTATTGATTATTATTGATCGTCAAGTAAGTGTTCCAGAATATGCACGCTCTTGGATTGCAGGTATTAAATCAATGGTTGGTGCCATTGCGATTTTATTCTTTGCGTGGACAATTAATAAAGTCGTTGGGGATATGCAAACTGGTAAATATTTATCTTCTCTTGTTTCCGGTAATATCCCAATGCAATTCTTACCAGTAATTTTATTTATTCTTGGTTCTGCAATGGCATTCTCAACTGGTACAAGCTGGGGAACATTCGGTATTATGTTACCAATTGCAGCGGCTATGGCTGCAAATACGGCACCAGAATTATTACTCCCTTGTTTATCAGCAGTAATGGCGGGAGCTGTATGTGGTGACCACTGTTCGCCAGTATCGGATACAACGATTTTATCTTCAACTGGTGCAAAATGTAACCATATAGATCATGTGACTACTCAGCTTCCTTATGCTGCAACAGTTGCAACTGCAACGGCTATCGGTTACATCGTAGTTGGATTCACTTATTCTGGTTTAGCTGGTTTTGCAGCGACGGCGGTTTCATTATTTTTAATCGTATTTGCAGTGAAAAAACGTTAAAAATGTGATCTTGCTCAAAATCTAAATAAAATATAAAATTTTGATAAATTTATAAAATGCGATATAAGGTCGCATTTTTTTATTTAAAATTGTTATTTTTTTTATAAAAATCTAATTTTTTATGATTGTTTGATTTTTTATTCTATTTTATTTGCGTTTTTAGCTGTTATGTAGACTAGACAAAAACTTTTTGCTTAGTATGATGTAAATCATTGATACAAAGCATGGGCACTTTTGAAAGTGCGGTTCGTTTTAGGAGTAAAAAATGAAGAAGTTATCTGGAGCAGAGATGGTGGTTCAATCTTTACGCGATGAAGGCGTAGAGTATTTATTTGGTTATCCTGGTGGGGCAGTATTAGATATTTATGATGCGATCCATACGCTAGGTGGTATTGAACATATTTTAGTTCGCCATGAACAAGCGGCTGTGCACATGGCGGATGGCTATGCACGTTCTACAGGTAAAGTTGGATGTGTGCTAGTGACTTCGGGGCCTGGAGCAACAAATGCAATCACAGGGATTTTAACGGCTTATACAGATTCTGTGCCTATGGTCATTATTTCTGGTCAGGTCATGAGTAATTTAATTGGTCGAGATGCATTCCAAGAATGTGATATGGTGGGGATTTCTCGTCCAGTTGTGAAGCATAGCTTTATTGTCAAAAAAGCGGAAGATATTCCATCTATATTGAAAAAAGCTTTTTATATTGCCTCAACAGGTCGTCCGGGTCCTGTAGTGGTGGATATTCCAAAAGATACTGTAAATCCGAATTTCAAATATCCTTATGAATACCCTGAATCTGTCGAGTTACGTTCTTATAATCCGACAGTAAATGGGCACAAAGGCCAAATTAAGAAAGCATTAAAAGCACTTTTAGTGGCGAAGAAACCAATACTTTTCGTCGGTGGTGGCGCAATTGCTGCTGAATGTAGTCAACAGTTAATTCAGTTTGCACAACGTTTAAATTTACCGGTTACCTCATCATTAATGGGATTAGGGGCTTATCCAAGTACGGATAAACAATTCCTAGGTATGTTAGGGATGCATGGTACTTTCGAGGCCAATACGGCAATGCACGAAAGTGATCTTATTTTGGGAATTGGCGTTCGTTTTGATGATCGCACAACAAATAATTTAGAAAAATATTGCCCAAATGCCAAAGTGATTCATATTGATATTGATCCGACCTCGATTTCTAAAAATGTTCCAGCAGCGATTCCAATTGTCGGAAATGCGAAAAATGTATTGGAAGAGTTTTTGAGTTTATTGAATGAAGAGGGATTAAAATCTCAAACAGATCTTGAAAGTTGGTGGCAAGAAATCAACCAATGGAAAGCGAAAAAATGTTTGGAATTTGACCGCACTTCTGGCGTGATTAAACCGCAACAAGTCATGGAAGCGGTATATCGTTTTACTAAAGGACAGGCGTATGTGGCTTCTGATGTAGGGCAACATCAAATGTTTGCTGCGTTACATTATCCATTCGATGAGCCTCGTCATTGGATTAACTCTGGCGGTGCTGGCACCATGGGATTTGGTTTACCCGTTGCGTTAGGCGTGAAATTGGCTCATCCGGAAGGAACGGTTGTTTGTGTTACTGGTGATGGAAGTATTCAAATGAATATTCAAGAGCTTTCTACCGCAACCCAATATGGCATTCCAGTTGTCATTATTTGTTTGAACAATCATTTCTTGGGAATGGTAAAACAATGGCAAGATTTGATTTATTCTGGTCGCCATTCGCAAACCTATATGAATTCCTTGCCTGATTTTGTGAAATTGGCAGAATCTTACGGTCATGTCGGTATAAAAATTGCTACGCCCGATGAACTTGAAAGTAAATTGAAAGAAGCATTCAGCATTAAAAATAAATTAGTATTTGTGGATATTAATGTAGATGAATCTGAGCATGTGTATCCAATGCAAATTCGTGGTGGTGCAATGAATGAAATGATTTTAAATAAACCGAAAGAGGAGACAAACTAATGCGTAGAATTTTATCTGTTTTACTCGAAAATGAGTCTGGTGCTTTATCGCGTGTTGTTGGTTTATTCTCCCAACGTGCCTTTAATATTGAAAGTTTAACGGTGGCACCAACGGATGATCCAACACTTTCTCGAATGACTATTGAAGCGGTGGGCGATGCACAAATATTGGAACAAATTGAGAAACAACTCCATAAATTAGTGGATGTGTTTAAAGTGATTAATTTGAGTGAGCAAGAGCATATAGTCCGTGAAATTGTTTTAGCGAAGGTTAGAGCTGTAGGTTCATCTCGCGATGAGATTAAACGTTTAGCCGATATTTTCCGTGGTCAAATTGTAGATGTCACACCTAAATCTTACACGATTCAATTAAGTGGAACCAAAGATAAAATTGATGCATTTATTTCTGCATTGAAAGAAGAAACCACATTGTTGGAAATTGTTCGTTCTGGATTGATTAGCGTGTCTCGTGGAGAAAAGAATATTCTCTAAAGTAGGGGCGTAAAGTGCGGAAATATTTTAATAGAATTTCACCGCACTTTATTAGAAATATATTTGTTTTTAGTTTTTTTATAAAAAAATCGTGACCAACTTCACAAATCTAAAAATATGTATTTGCATAACTGATCGGATTTCTTTATTCTGAAACCACTAAAAACAAGTGCTATCTCAAATAGCCGACATCTATTTTGCTTTCCGAGTAGTGCCCCATTGGGGCACTTTTTTTATTCTAAAAATAAGCATAAAAAATCCCTTTCGTAAGAAAGGGATTTTAATTATCTAAATTACATTTTTTCTACGGTCTTAATACCGAGTAACTCTAAACCTTGTTTTAAGGTTTTTTCCGTTAATAATGCTAATTTCAAACGGCTTAATTTTACGGACTCATCTTCAGCATTTAAAATTGGGCAATGCTCGTAGAATGACGAGAAGATGCCAGCCAGTTCGTATAAATAAGCACAAAGCACGTGTGGTGTGCCTTCTTTTCCAACAGTTTGTACCGCCTCTTCAAATTGTAGAAGTTTAATTGCAAGCGCTCTTTCTTTATCATCTTCAAGCGTGAAAGGTGCAGCTAAAAGTGCGGTCGAATTTATATCTGTTTTATTAAAGATAGAACGAATTCGGGTGTAAGCATATTGCATATAAGGCGCAGTGTTACCTTCAAAGCTTAACATGTTATCCCAATCAAAAACGTAATCAGTAGTACGGTTTTTGGAGAGATCTGCATATTTCATCGCACCAATACCGACAGCCTCAATCACGGCTTCTTTTTCATCATTAGATAAATTTGTATTTTTTTCATTAATTAATACAGTGGCGCGCTCAATCGCTTCATCTAATAGATCGGCTAATTTCACAGTACCGCCGGTACGGGTTTTAAATGGTTTGCCATCTTTACCAAGCATCATCCCAAAGTTTTTATGCTCTAAAGAGAAACTGTCTGGTACATAACCTGCTTTACGAGTAATTAACCAAGCTTGTTGCATATGTTGGCTTTGGCGAGTATCTGAAAAAACAAGTGCGCGATCAGCTTTTAATGTTTCATAACGATATTTGGCTGCAGCAATATCGGTTGTAGTGTAAAGGAAACCGCCATCTTTTTTCTGAATGATCACGCCCATTGGGTCGCCTTCTTTATTTTTGAATTCATCCAAATAAACAACCAATGCACCATCATCTTCTACAGCTAAGCCTTGTTTTTTAAGATCTTCTACGATGCTTGGTAACATTGGATTATAAAGACTTTCACCCATCACATCTTTTTCGGTTAAAGTCACATTCAAGCGATCATAGTTGTGTTGATTTTGTTGCATGGTGATGTCAACTAAACGCTTCCACATCGCTCGACAATATTCATCACCACCTTGTAATTTCACGACGTAATTACGTGCTTTTTCAGCGAAAACTTCATCTTCATCGTAATGTTTTTTAGCTTCGCGATAAAAGGCTTCAAGATCTTGTAATTCCATTTCACTCGCATGCTCGTTTTGCATTTTTTCAAGATACGCAATAAGCATTCCGAATTGCGTTCCCCAGTCACCAACATGGTTTGCACGAATGATATGGTGACCTAAAAATTCCAGGGTTCTCACAACCGCATCACCAATGATAGTAGAGCGCAAGTGACCTACATGCATTTCTTTTGCTACGTTTGGCGATGAATAATCAATCACAACAGTTTGCTTATCCGTAGCTTGAATGCCTAAATTCTTTTGGGAAAGCGCAGTTGAAACCTCTGTTGTTAGCCAAGTTGGATTTAAAAAAATATTAATAAAGCCGGGTCCTGCGATTTCTAATTTTTCTGCAATATCAGATAGTTGAGCATTATCTAAAACTTTTTGAGCAAATTCTCGTGGATTTAAACCTAATTTTTTCGCCGCAGCCATAATGCCATTGGCTTGATAATCGCCAAATTGTGGTTTCCCTGATTGACGAACAAGTGCATCACAAGATTGATCTGCTCCAGCAAGAATCATAGCTTGTTTGATTTTGTCGGATAAAATAGATTGAATATTCACGTTTTTTCCTATGTTCAAATTGAATAATGAAAATAATCGGCTATGATACCGTTCTTTATGAGTTTCTCAAAGGGACAAAATGACAAATTTACAGGAAAAATCACCCGCACTTTTTTCTGATTTGGCAGAATTTGAAAAAAAAATTCAACAATTAGCTCAAATAATGTTAATTGATTTTTCAAATTATGAAATTGATCATCTTGCTGTGCGTGTAAATAATGAACAAAATGCAAAAGACTGGCTGACACTTTTATTGAAATACGGTAGAATTTTATCCGATAACATTGTCAACGGGCGCAAGATTTATCTAATTCAGTTAGAAAAAGCAGTGAAATTTGCTAATCAGTTCGTTGATGTTATTGAACTTCCGTTCCCTAAAAATAAGGAGTATCCCGTAGAAGGTTGGGAGCATATTGAGGTTGTAGTGCCATTTTTACCGAATGAATTGATAAATGAATGGGTACAGCGTATTAATATGCGTTTTTTATGGAGCGAATTAACTCAATTAACTATTAAAGTGAGTGAGCCTAAAGTGGATGGCGAGAGATTGCCTAATCCATCTATTGCAGTAAGTTTTGTTGATAAGACATCAAATCATACTTGTATTAAGGTTCATCCTTATTCTATAAAGAAAATACTCGAGGTTTAGCAAAATGAAAAAATTATCTCTTGCATTAACGGTTTTAGCGGCTGTAGGTTTAAGCGCTTGTTCTTCTTTCCAAAAAGATGAAAATGCTTATAAAGGCCAAATCATTTTTAGCCAAATGGAAGGTGAAAATCTTAAATTAACCATCCGTAAAAATGATTGTTCAGGTCGTCAACAGGATGGAGAGCAAGTTGAGCTTACTCACAAGTATGATTCAACTTTAGTTGTTGGTGCTTGTGTTTTAGTATCTGACAATGGTAATACTAAAAACATTTCAACTTTTTCTCCAAGAAACCCACTTTAATTCCTTTCTAATATAGAGAATATTATATGAAAAAAACAAATATGGCATTAGCACTGTTAGTTGCTTTTAGTGTAACTGGTTGTGCAAATACTGATATTTTCAGTGGTGATGTTTATAGCGCATCTCAAGCTAAAGAAGCTCGTTCAATTACTTATGGTACGATTGTTTCTGTGCGTCCTGTTAAAATCCAAGCTGATAATCAAGGTGTAGTTGGTACGCTTGGTGGTGGTGCTTTAGGTGGTATCGCAGGTAGTGCAATTGGCGGTGGTCGTGGTCAAGCTATTGCAGCAGTAGTTGGTGCGATTGGCGGTGCAGTAGCTGGAAGCAAAATCGAAGAAAAAATGAGTCAAGTAAACGGTGCTGAACTTGTAATTAAGAAAGATGATGGTCAAGAGATCGTTGTCGTTCAAAAGGCTGCCAGCAGTTTTGTAGCTGGTCGCCGAGTTCGTATTGTTGGTGGTGGTTCAAACTTAAATGTTTCTGTGCTATAACTAATAGCGTTAACGCCTAATATATTATTAATCAGCGTCTTAATCAGTTAAGGCGCTGATTTTTTTATTATTAAAAATACAAAAAACAATTAATTAAAAATTTTACGTATATTCATAACATCTTAAAGATAAATTTAAAGGACTAAATCCTATAATAAATATGGAATTTAGTCCTCGATATAAAATTATAATTGTTTAAATCTTTTATATTAAATAAACAATTAACGCCATGCTTTAAATTGATTAATTAACCCATTAGTTGAACTGTCATGACTTGCAATTTTTTCAGAGTCTGTTAATTCAAGAAGAATTCTGTTTGCAAGTTGTTTGCCTAGTTCTACACCCCATTGATCGAAGCTAAAGATATTAAAAATTACACCTTGTACGAAGATTTTATGTTCATACATAGCAATTAATGCCCCCAAGGTAAATGGCGTGATTTTTTGAACGAGAATCGAATTAGTTGGTTTATTACCCGTAAATACTTTAAATGGAACAATATTTTTTACATCATCTAAAGATTTCCCCGCTTTTACAAATTCAGCCTCGACTTCCTTTTTTGTTTTTCCGAATGCCAATGCTTCTGTTTGTGCAAAAAAGTTAGAAAGTAATTTATTGTGATGATCTGCCAATGGGTTGTGGCTTTGGGCTGGCGCGATAAAATCACAAGGAATTAAAGTGGTGCCTTGGTGAATTAATTGATAGAACGCATGTTGTCCATTTGTACCTGGTTCTCCCCAAATGATAGGGCCCGTTTGGTAATTGTTAATGACATTTCCATCACGATCCACATATTTACCATTTGATTCCATATTGCCTTGTTGGAAATAAGCCGCAAAGCGATGTAAATATTGATCATAAGGTAAGATCGCTTCTGTTTGTGCACCAAGGAAATTGGTATTCCATAAACCAACTAATGCTAAAGTAGTTGGAATATTTTTTTCAATTGGAGTAGAGCGGAAATGTTTATCCATTTCATACGCGCCATTCAATAACTCTTCAAAGTTTTCAAAGCCAATTGATAGTGCAATTGAAAGACCAATAGCTGACCACAAAGAGTAACGACCGCCAACCCAATCCCAAAATTCAAACATGTTATTGGTATCAATACCAAATTTTTCTACATCTTTGGCATTGGTTGATAGAGCTGCAAAATGTTTTGCAACCGCACTTTCATCTTTCGCGGCTTTTAGTAACCAATCACGTGCACTTTGCGCATTTGTCATAGTTTCTTGAGTGGTAAACGTTTTAGATGCTACTAAGAAAAGAGTGGTTTCTGGATTGATTTTTTTTAAGGTCTCCGCAATATGTGTACTATCGACATTTGAAACAAAGTGCATATTTAAGTGATTTTTATATGGGCGAAGCGCTTCAGTTACCATATAAGGGCCTAAATCAGAGCCACCAATACCAATATTCACAACATCCGTAATCGCTTTGCCTGTATAGCCTTTCCATTCACCAGAAATAATACGCTGACAGAAATCTTTCATTTTAGTTAGCACAGCATTCACTTCAGGCATGACATCTTTACCATCTACAAGCACCGGGGTATTAGAGCGATTGCGTAGTGCGGTATGTAGTACAGCCCGATTTTCAGTACGATTGATTTTTTCACCGGTAAACATAGCTTCTTTTGCGCTATCAAGAGAGCATTCTTGAGCAAGTTGGCGAAGATGTGAAAGGGTTGTTTGATTGATGTTGTTTTTGGAAAAATCTACAAGAATTTGGTTATTGAATGTTAAAGAATAATCGTCAAAACGATTTTTTTCTTGTTTAAATAAATCTTGGATGGTGGTATTTGACAATTCAGCTTTATGTGCTTCGAGAGATTTCCACGCATGGGTGTGAGTCGGGTTAATGTTTTTCATGGTATTTCCTTTCATTAAAAATAATCAAAATTTTAACCGCACTTTCTAGGGTTTCTATCAGAGAGGGAGTGAATCCCTCTTTTCAGAAAATGCAGCGATTAACAGATTAATCAACATATTCAGTTATAACACGCGGTGTTAATTTTGTAATTAGCTCATAGCTTAAAATTCCTGTGAATTTAGCTACGGTTTCAATAGGTAATTCCTTACCCCATAGAATTACTTCATCACCGACTTGATCTTGGCTATCAGGTCCTAAATCAACGGTTAACATATCCATTGAAACCCTTCCAACGATTGGTACGATACGACCATTCAAATAAACAGGCGTGCCTTCAGGCACATCTCGAGGATATCCATCGCCATAGCCAATAGCCACAACACCGATTTTTGTATCATGCGAACTTGTCCAAATGCCACCGTACCCAACAGGTTCACCTTGTTTATGGTTGCGAACAGCAATTAATGATGAAGTTAAATTCATCACTGGCGTTAAACCAAATTCAGCACCGACGGTATCGGTTGGTGAAATCCCATACATAATAATACCAGGGCGGATACATTCCAGATGAGATTCAGGCCAGAAAAGAATGCCGCCTGATGCCGCAATAGTACGTTCACCTTGTTTATCTTTTGTGGCGGATAAAAAACGGTTGATTTGAAGTTGGGTATAATTGGATTCTAATTCATCAGCGCGGCTAAAATGGCTGACAAAGCCTAAGTGCGGTTGAATATATGGAAGTTTTTTAAGTTCATTATAGAAAAAATCGACTTCATCTAATGCAACACCTAAACGATGCATGCCTGTGTCTATTTTTAACCAAACTTTAATTGGGCTTGGTAAATTCGCACGTTTTAATGCTTCCAATTGTTCACGATTATGTACGATAGTTTCGATATTATTGACCGCTAAGACGGGCAAATCTTGTTCATTAAAAAAGCCTTCAAGTAATAAAATCGGTTTAGTAATACCATTGGAACGTAATGCCAAAGCCTCTTCTAAACGAGCCACGCCAAAGCAATCAACATTTTGTTCTAAAGTTGATGCGACAAACACAACGCCGTGACCATAGGCGTTTGCTTTAACCACAGCGATGATTTTACTATTTGGTGCTTTTTGTCTAATTATTTCTAAATTTTGTTTTAAGGCGTGCGAGCTAATTTTCGCTGTCGCCGGTTTTACATTCATTGTTATTCCTTAATAATCATCATGATATTCACGTTGTTCGGCGAGATTGTCGAAGCGTGATAATTGTCCATTAAATTTTAACCGCACTCGACCAATCGGGCCGTTGCGCTGTTTACCGATAATAATTTCTGCAACACCTTTATCTTCTGAGTTATCGTTATAGACTTCATCTCGATAAATAAACATAATCAAGTCTGCATCTTGTTCAATGGAGCCCGATTCACGTAAATCTGAGTTTACAGGGCGTTTGTCTGCACGTTGTTCTAAAGTACGATTTAACTGAGAAAGGGCGATGACTGGCACTTGTAATTCTTTGGCTAGCGCCTTGAGGGAGCGAGAAATTTCTGCGATTTCTAGTGTTCGATTATCTGAAAATGCCGGTGCGCGCATTAATTGCAAATAATCCACCATAATCATACTTAATCCACCATTTTCACGATAAACTCGGCGTGCGCGCGAACGAACATCAGTAGGCGTTAGGCCTGAAGAGTCATCGATATAAAGATTATTTTTTTGCTTGAACATTCCAACTACGCTGGCAATTTTGTTCCACTCGATCTCATCTAAATTTTGACCTGTTCGAATTTTAGTTTGATCAACGCGAGCAAGCGATGCGATCATACGCATCATAATTTGTTCTGCGGGCATTTCTAAACTAAATACTAAAACAGGTTTTTCACTTGCCATTGCGGCATTTTCGCAAAGGTTCATGGCGAAAGTGGTTTTACCCATTGACGGACGTGCTGCAACGATAATTAAGTCAGAAGGTTGTAAACCTGCCGTTTTTTTATCAAGATCAGTGAAACCAGTCGTAATGCCCGTTACGCCTGAATGATTTTCAAGTTTGCTTAAAATATCGATTTTTTCAATAGTACTTTCCAGCACATTGATCACATTCTGTGGACCTTCGCTAGAAGTTGTCCGTTTTTCTGCAATCGCAAATACTTCACGCTCAGCCTCATCAAGAATTAACTTAATGTCTTGCCCTTTGGGAGAATAGCTATTTTCAGCAATGCGATTTCCTACCGAAATAAGTTCTCGTAATATGGCTTTCTCGCGCACAATATCTGCATAAGCCAAAATATTAATCGCATTCGGCGTATTATTGGAAAGCTCTGCTAGATAGGCAAATCCACCCACTTCATCGCTTACACCACGGCTTCTTAAGGCTTGATCTAGCGTAATTAAATCAATAGGCGATTGATTACGCATTAGATGTTCCATTTCTGTAAAAATCAGACGGTGTTGAAAAGTATAAAAATCGTCAGCAATCACACGTTCAGCAATGCCATCCCAATGTTGATTGCTCAGCATGATTCCACCCAACACGGCTTGTTCAGCCTCAAGTGAGTGCGGTGGAATACTTATTTGTGCCGTTTTTTTGTCAGAAGATTTGATTTGAGGTTGTGATGCCATAGGACTTATTTCGATACTAGAATATCATCTATGATACCGCAAATATCTATTAGGTTTAAGTGAAAAGTGCGGTGGAAAAAGGAAATAAAAAACGGTGGAAAAATCCACCGCTCTTTCATTTTAACGTATTTAGATTGTTGATTATTCAACAATTAATGTACGACATACGTTGGTTTGTGTCGCACCTTGACCACCGTGAGTAACAAGCACTAAATCACCAGTAGATAAGTAACCTTTTTCTTTTAATGATTGAAGTGCTGCTTTTGCACTGGTTTCTGTGCGGCTATCTTCACCATGATAAACTGGGGTTACGCCACGGTATAGTGCACAAAGGTTTAAGGTTTCTTGATTACGAGATAAAGCAAAGATTGGTAAACCTGAGCTGATACGTGACATCAATAATGGAGTACGGCCTGTGCTAGTTAAAGTGACAATTGCTGCAACACCTTTCATGTGGTTTGCTGCATACATTGCAGACATAGCAACAGATTCTTCAATGGTTTCAAATTCTTTATCCATACGGTGACGAGAAACGTTAATGCTTGGCATTTTTTCTGCACCTAAACATACGCCAGCCATTGCTGCTACTGTTTCAGAAGGATATTGACCAGCAGCAGTTTCTGCAGAAAGCATAACTGCATCAGTACCATCTAATACTGCGTTTGCAACGTCCATCACTTCGGCACGAGTTGGCATTGGATTGCTAATCATTGATTCCATCATTTGAGTCGCTGTAATTACCGCACGGTTTAATTGACGTGAACGACGGATTAATTTTTTCTGTACGCCGACTAATTCAGGATCGCCGATTTCTACACCTAAGTCACCACGAGCAACCATGATAACATCAGATGCTAAAATGATATCGTCCATCGCTTCATCAGTAGCTACTGTTTCTGCACGTTCAACTTTAGCAACGATTTTTGCATTTAAACCAGCTTGTTGTGCAAGTTCACGTGCATAATTTAGGTCAGCACTTGAACGAGGGAAAGAAACGGCTAAGAAATCAACGCCAATACGTGCAGCTGTAATAATGTCGGCTTTATCTTTTTCTGTTAATGCTTCTGCAGATAAACCGCCGCCTAGTTTGTTGATACCTTTATTATTTGATAATGGACCACCAACAGTAACTTCAGTGAAAACTTTTGCACCATCAGTTGATAATACTTTTAATTGAACACGGCCATCATCTAATAAAAGAATGTCGCCAGGAACAACATCTTGTGGAAGCGTTTTATAGTCTAAACCAACAGATTCTTGGGTGCCTTCGCCTTTTGGTAATTCCGCATCAAGAATGAATTTATCACCAACGCTTAAGAAAATTTTACCGTCTTTAAAAGTAGAAACACGAATTTTAGGACCTTGTAAATCACCTAAGATTGCCACGGTTTTACCTAATTTTTTCGCGATAGAACGTACACGTTCAGCACGTCCAATATGGTCATCAGGTGTACCGTGAGAGAAGTTCATACGAACTACGTTAGCACCCGCTGCGATAATTTTTTCAAGATTGTTATCTCGGTCAGTTGATGGGCCCATAGTACATACAATCTTCGTTCTTCTTAGTCTTCTAGACATTATTTACTCCGTCAATTATTACAAAATTTTAAAGATACTATTTTTACTTGGCTATATATTAGCCAGATGAAAAATCGGTGCGTATTATACGCTTAAAAATTGGGGAAATCAAAAACAGCCCTGTTATTTAAGACAATACTGTTTACTTTTTTGCCAGTTATATCGGGTTTTAAGAAAAATACTTGTTTTCAGATTAAAAATATCTATAATGCCAAGCACTTTATACAGTGCGACTATAGCTCAGTTGGTTAGAGTACCACCTTGACATGGTGGGGGTCACTGGTTCGAGTCCAGCTAGTCGCACCATCTAACCCTTTCATAACCCCGCAAAACTAATCGCGGAGTTTTGTTTTATCTAGGTTTTATGAGTGATATAAGAGAACAATAAATTGTTACTATATCAAAACGGCTAAAAACATTTCTATTTTTAGCCGCACTTTTTAATTTTCTTCTTTATTTTCTTTAAATAAGCCTGATGCGCCCTCAGAATAATCTCTTGGCTGTTCATTTTGAGATTTATCTGTTGCAGTAATTAGCTGTTGGGTGAATAAACCTTTGTGATCTTTTTCGCCAAGTAAATTATTGGAGGAGGTTGCGTAGTGGCGATAAAGTTTTTGATAATCGTTAATTAAGGTTTTGAATAATTCAGCACTTTCTGCAAAATGTTTTTCGATTTGCGCTTTTTGTGTATCAAGTTGGGTTTTAACTGTTTTTAATTCAGCCTCTGTTTTAGCTTGATGTTTTACAGAGCCTTTGGTTAAACGCACAATAATGTAACCAATAAATAATCCAACAATAAAAGCGATACCAATCGCTACCCAAATTTCATTTGTCCAATTTTCCATAATATTCTCCTGTTTATTCGGCTTAAAAACTAACACGTTGCAATAATAACAATTTCAACTTTCCAACGAGGATCCGCTAATTTAGCTTCGACTGTGGCTCGACTTGGTGGGCTAACATGATCGACCCATTCATCCCAAGCTTGATTTAATTGTGCATAATCTTGCATGTCAGCCAAGAAAACTTGCGCGGTTAAAATGTTGCTTTTATTGGAGCCAATTTCTGCTAACAATTTATCAATTAAACCTAATACTTCTTTGGTTTGTTCGTAGGCATTTTGCTCGATGGTTAGCTCTGGAACTTGCCCTGCAAAATAGGCGAGGTTGTTATGAATTGAAACTTCCACTTAAACGTGAGCTGGGTAAAATGCGTTGAATTGTCATAGGATTCTCCTTTGGGGTGTTTTCTTCTATTCTAAATAGCGTTTACTACTTTGTAAAATCCTCTTTACTAGGCTAGAATATCCGATAATTATTCTCAATTATTTAGTCATTATGAAACTGCTTATCTCTAATCAGCATGGCGCTATTGTTATGGCATTGGTGCCTTTTATTTACGGCATGTTACTTGCTAATCCTGTATGGGCGCACTTATTCTTATTATTAGGATGGTTTTCGCTTTATTTGATGACTTATCCTTTTTTGAATTTGTTTAAAGGTAAAAATCTTGAGTTATACAAAAAATGGTCTGTGATTTATTTTGCTGCCGCTGTTATTTTTGCGATTCCCGCGTTAATTTATAATTGGCAAGTGCTGTATTTTATGTTTGTTATGCTGCCGTTTGTTGCGGTAAACATTTATTTCACTAAGAAAAAAGATGAGCGTAACTTATGGAATGACTTGGCGGGGATCTTAATTTTTGCTCTAGCTGGAATGGGATCGTATTATTTTTCTGACCGTACTTTTGATGAAAAAATACTTTGGGTGGCGATTTATCCAACATTATTTTTTATTGGAACAACGCTTTATGTGAAATCAATGATGCGTGAGCGAAAAAATCCACGTTATTTTGGGGCGTCAGTGATTTTTCACTTATTATGTGTGCTGATTTTTGTGGTTTCGCAACAATTTATTTTAGCATTAGCTTTTGTCCCTGGATTAGTGCGAGCGGTTTATCTGCCCACTAAAAAGCTCTCTGTTATGCAAGTTGGACTAACCGAATTTGCCATTACTGCTGTGTTTTTTATTTTACTTTTAATAGCAACTTTATAAATGAAACTGAAGTTATTTTTTCATACAGTATTACTTTCTTGTAGCTTGCCTATTTGGGCGATGAAAACCGTTGATATTACAGCGAGTTCGAAAATGGATGATCAAGCAAGAATGAATTTGGCACAAGACTTTGCCAATAAACAACAATGGATCTCTGTTTTCGATATCATGTATCCGATGGCGTTAGAAGGAAATATAACGGCTCAAAGCAATCTAGGAATGTTATATAATCTTGGGCGTGGCACGGTGAGAGACTACGAAAAGGCTTATTGGTGGTTTAGCGAAGCAGCAGAGAAGGGCAGTGTGAAAGGGCTAAATAACCTTGGCGTTATGTATCTACGTGGCGATTACGTCAAACAAAATACAGAGCAAGCCATTAAGCTTTTTGAACGTACAGCTCGGGCTAAGGATACGGATGGAATGATGATGCTAAGTAATATTTATCGCTCGCAAAACCAACCTGAAAAATCATTGGAATGGTTGAAGAAAGCCGCTGAATTAGGCAATAAGGAAGCAAAACAGCGTTTATCTAGTCAGCCATAATCTAAAAGTGCGGTTATTTTAATCGCACAAATTTCACGCCACTATGTTGCAATAGCAATTTCATTGGATCTTCATCATTTGAGACTGTTTTTTCACGTAATTCAATTAATTTCATCCGCAAATGGGCGAGTTCGTGAATCCTTGTTGCCACCTCTTTAATATGTTTGTCTAACACACGATTTATTTCTTCGGCTTGTTGTTTTGAGGCATTTTCTAAATTCAGTAGGCTTTTTATTTCACTTAATGAAATATCTAAATTTCGGCAGTTACAAATAAATGATAAACGTTGCAAATGTTCTCCATTATATTGCCGAAAATTGCCTGAAGTGCGTTTTGGGGGCGGGATTAAACCTTGTTGTTCATAATAACGAATGGTTTCTACGGTACAGCCTAAGGCTTTAGCAAGTGCTCCAATTTTCATCAATTTCCTTAAAAATGACTTGACTCTAAAGTTACTTCATATTTTATCATGCGTTCAGATTTTCTTAAACAAAAACAAACAAGGAGCATCCAAAATGGAATTAAAAAAAATCGCAGTGGGATTAACCGCACTTTTAGGTATGTCTGTTGCTAACGCTCACAATGTTTGGCTTGAACCTGCTTCAGCCCAAGGTGAATACGTGGTGAAATTTGGACATGAACAAACTGAAACCTATCCAGAATCTAAACTTAAATCTATCCAAGCCTTAAATGCGCAAGGAAAATTAACTGCAATTGACTATCAATTCAGAAATGGCGAAGCCTATCTTATGCCTAAATCAGATTTAGTATTCGTTCATTTCGATAATGGTGTATGGTCAAAATTACCAAGCGGTAAATACGTTGAAAAAACAAAACGTGAAGAACCAACAGCAGAGTTTAGTACCAATCCTGTTAAATTTGGTAAAGCGATTTTGAAATGGGATGCTGAATCTTTCAAATCTCATCAACAAGCTTACGAATTGATTCCTCAAGAAAAAGCACAAGCGAACAAACCACTTTCTATCCTTGTGTTACACAACGGTAAACCCGTTCAAGGCATTAAAGTGGGTGTAAGTGAAGATGCACCGTTCAATTTAACCAATGAAAAAGGTATCGCTCAATTTACGCCAGCTAAAGGCTTCAATAAAGTATGGGCGGAGTTTGAGGAAAATGTAACAAATAATGCGGATTACGATCGTCGCTCTGTAGAATATATGTTAACTTTTGATGCGCAATAATATGGATTTGGGATGAAGAAAATTGTTTTTTTAACCGCACTTTTTGCGGCTTGCTATCTCCCGAATGCTTATGCCCACGCGCTTTACGTGTTTGCCCAATATGATGGGCAAACACTCTCTGGCAAATCTTATTATTCTGATATGACCCCAGCGGCTGAAACTTATTTAGAAGTTTTCCGCTCTGGTGTTGCTGATCCCGTTTTAACTGGAAAAACAGACCGCCAAGGCGCATTTAAGCTTTCGATTGCTGATGTGCCGCATACAACCTTAAAAGTTGTAGTGGAAGGCGATGAAGGACACCGTGCGTCAGTAGTTGCTGCTCATACATCTGCCGAAAATCAAAGCGGTGCAGATTTAATGCTTCTTCGTGAAGATATTGCGCATTTAAAAGATAAAATTTATTTGCATGATATTTTAGGCGGAATCGGTTATATCGTTGGTATTGCTGGACTTATTGCTTTACGTAATGCGCGTAAAATTAAACAAGGACGTATTTAATGCATTTATCTGAAGGCGTGTTACATACGCCTATTTTATTAGCTGGCGCAGTGCTTGCTGTTGCGGGCATTGCTGTGGGGTTACGTCGTTTAGAATCGGAACCTTTACCGCTCACCGCACTTTTTGCTGCTGCATTTTTTGTGGCTGGAACCATTCATGTGCCCGTAGGAATTGGTAGTGTGCATTTAATTTTAAATGGAATGGCTGGTTTATTCCTAGGGTGGGCAGTTTTTCCTGCATTCCTCATCGCACTTTTATTGCAAGTCATTTTCTTTTCTTTTGGCGGATTTGCAGTGTTAGGCGTCAACCTCTGCGTGATGGCAACGCCAGCGGTGATCGCTCATTATCTTTTCCGTTCTCGTTTACAGCCACAAATGGCATTAAAAGATCGCTTATTAGTCGGTATTGGATCTGGCGTAATTGGCGTTGGCGGGGCAGGCGCGCTTGCTTCTTTTGTGCTGATGTTAGATGGTGGAAAAAGTTATCTGAATCTTGTTTGGCTCTTGCTAGTCTCTCATATTCCGGTATTTATTTTGGATAGTATTATCAGCGTAGGGGTGATTACCTTGCTTGGTAAAATGTATCCTGAAGTCATGAATCGTACCGAGAATGTTTCTTAATGAAAATTCACCGTTTATTTCAACCGCACTTTAGGTTGATTTATCTGTTTATCTGGGGGCTAATCATTAGTGGATTGAGTGATCTCACTTGGCTTATCCCCCTTAATTTGCTTGCAGTTTCTCTCTTTTTTATTTCACTGCAGTTCAGTCAAAAATCTTTTTTGCCTTACCTTAAACGTTGGTTTGCGTTAGTCATTTTTATTGCTTTAATGTGGGCGACATTAAGCTGGAAAATTGGCGGAAATGGCATTGAACTCAATTTCCAAGGGATAGAATTAGCAGAAAAATTGAGTTTAAGGACTCATTTATTGTTGATTTCTCTTTGGCTTTTTTTGTGGAATATTAATGATGCGGTGCTTGTTCAAGCCATGGGTAAATTGCCTTTTCCAGAAAAATTAATTCAACTTTTTGTGCTGACCGTACGTTACATTGCACTGCTTGGCGAATTGCGTCAAAAAATGGATATTGCTATGCGCGCTCGTGGATTTCGTCCTGGGCTTAATCGTAGAACCCTTTATGTGACTGCTCAAAGTGTCGCTTTATTATTGATTCATGCCCTGCTAAAAGCTGAAACGGCGCAAATGGCTTTAAAATGTCGTGGTTTTCAGTTCGGCAAAAAGAGAGAAAAATAATATGTTAGCTGTAAATAATCTTTATATAGAACGTAATGGTAGAGCGATTATTCAAGATTTGAGTTTTACCTTGGAAGGTCAAAAACGCCTTTTTATACAAGGGGAAATTGGTTCAGGAAAAACCACTTTACTGCTTGCTTTGTTGGGATTTGTTCCTGTAACCCAAGGGGAAATTAAACTATTTGGCCAAGTTTGTCGTGAAGAAAAAGATTTTGCTCCCTTTCGCGGCAAGATTGGTATTTGTTTTCAAAATGCCGATGATCAACTTTTTGGCCCAACAGTATTGGATGATATTGCCTTTGGACCATTAAACCAAAATGTGTCCAGAGAGCAGGCGTATCATATAGCAGAGCAGCAATTAGAACGTCTTGGTATCACACGTTTAAAAGATCGTATGGTGCATACCTTATCTGGTGGTGAGAAAAATTTCACCGCACTTGCAGGTGTTTTAGCGATGCAGCCAAAAATTTTATTATTAGATGAACCCACCAATGGATTAGATCGAAAAAATACTGAAAAATTGACCGTACTTTTGCGTGAACTTTCCTTACCCATTTTGATTTCATCCCATCATCATGGATTTATTAACGAATTAGCCACAGAAATTATCAGTTTATGATCTTCATCAAAAAGCCGAATTTTGATTGTGCTATGCTTGTTGCAAATTTGTTGACAAAGCTAAGGGGTTTGAGGGTTTTAAACATCATTTCTGTTGAAAGTCAGTTTGAAAACTCAGCCCAAATAAGCACATTAAAACGGAGGATTTATGTGTACAACCTGTGGCTGCGGACATCCAGAGCAAGTCCGCATTGGCGAATTGCCTCATACTCATGATGATCAAGGAAGTCATCAATCAGGTACGCCAAACTTTTCACATTCAACATTTCATTTCAATAAACCAGTCGATGCAGACGATACTCAAAAACGTTTGTTAAAAATTGAGCAAGATGTTCTCGGAAAAAATAATCAACTAGCGGATCACAACCGAGCATTCTTTGCTAAACAACATATTTTAGCTTTAAATCTTGTATCGAGTCCGGGTTCAGGCAAAACCACCCTTTTAACGACGACGCTAAATGCCCTCAAGAATGACTGCACTTGTTATGTCATTGAAGGTGATCAACAAACTGAAAATGATGCAGATCGTATTCGCGCTACTGGCGTGCCGGCTATTCAAGTAAATACAGGCAAAGGCTGCCACTTAGATGCACAAATGATTAGCGAAGCAATGGTGAAATTAAGACCACAAGCTGACAGTATTATGTTTATCGAAAATGTAGGAAATCTCGTTTGTCCATCTGAATTTGATCTTGGCGAAAAAGCGAAAGTAGTAATTTTATCGGTGACTGAAGGCGAAGATAAACCGATTAAATACCCACATATGTTTGCCGCATCAAGTTTGATGATTTTAAATAAAGTGGATTTATTACCTTATTTGAAATTTGATGTAGAACAATGCATTGCCAATGCAAAACGTGTGAATCCGAATATTGAAGTGATTCAACTTTCTGCTATCACTGAACAAGGTCTCAGTGAGTGGTTAAATTGGCTAGAACAACAACGTAAACAAGGATAATCGATGAAATTTGTTGATGAATTTCGCGATCCTGAACTTGCCCGTAGTTTAGTGGCGCAACTTGAAAAATTGATGGAAAAAATGCCGCACTTTACGGCGCAGAATCCATTGTATTTAATGGAAGTGTGTGGCGGGCATACCCATACGATTTTTAAATTTGGATTGGATCGGCTATTGCCAAAAAGTATCGAATTTATTCATGGCCCAGGTTGCCCTGTTTGTGTGCTTCCGATGGGACGTATTGATGTTTGTATTGAAATTGCACTAAAACCAGATGTTATTTTCTGTACCTTTGGGGATGCAATGCGAGTGAAAGGTCGCAAAGGTTCGCTGTTAGAAGCAAAAGCGAAAGGCGCAGATGTTCGCATTGTGTATTCACCTTTGGATGCATTGAATATTGCACAAAATAATCCGAATAAAAAAGTCGTCTTTTTTTCCTTAGGATTTGAAACGACGATGCCGAGCACGGCAGTGACGCTTCAGCAAGCCAAAAAACTAGGAACAAAAAATTTCTGGATTGTTTGCCAAAACATCACCATTATTCCAACGTTACATAGCTTGCTGGCACAAGATCAAGTCAAAATTGATGGTTTTCTTGCGCCAGGGCATGTGAGTATGGTGATTGGTTCATCGCCTTATCAAGGGATTGTCGATAAATATCACAAACCTTTCGTGATTACCGGTTTTGAACCTTTAGATATTTTGCAGGCGATTGTGATGTTAGTGCAGCAATTTGCTGATGGCCGTTGTGAAATCGAAAATCAATATAAACGCATTGTGGACGATCACGGAAATGCTTTAGCCCAACGTTCAATGCAAGAAGTATTCCAGCTTAAAGCAAGCAGTGAATGGCGTGGCTTGGGGGAAATTGAACAATCTGGCGTGGAATTGACGGATGCTTATCGTGAATTTGATGCCGAAATTTATTTCCAAAGCCAAGCACAACAGGTGGCAGATGATCCTAATTCTCGTTGTGGTGATGTCTTGACTGGGCGTTGTAAACCATCTGATTGCCCATTATTTGGCACAGATTGTAATCCTAATAATGCTTATGGTGCGTTGATGGTTTCTTCCGAAGGCGCATGTGCAGCCTATTATCAATATCGGAGAGAATAAAATGAGCGAATTTATTACTATGGCGCACGGCAATGGCGGTGCTGCCATGCAGAAATTGATCCAAGATTATTTTGTTGAAGCCTTTGCGAATCCTATTTTGGCGCAAGGGGAAGATCAGGCAAGAATTCCATTAACCGAATTAGCAAAGCAAGGCGAAACATTGTCATTTAGTACGGATAGTTTTGTAATTGATCCCATTTTTTTCTCTGGTGGTAACATCGGGAAATTAGCGGTGTGCGGCACGGCAAATGATGTAGCGGTGTGCGGTGCGATACCAAAATATTTATCCTGTGGCTTTATTTTAGAAGAAGGATTGCCACTTGCGGATCTTAAAGCAGTTATTCAATCAATGGCAGAAACCGCAAAAGCAGCGGGCATTCAGGTTGTTACTGGTGATACAAAAGTGGTACAAAAAGGCGCAGTGGATAAGATTTTTATCAATACCAGTGGAATTGGTGTTATTCCTCAAAATTTGGATTGGGGCGTTCATAAAATTCAAACAGGCGATAAAATCATTGTTAGCGGCACCATTGGGGATCATGGCGCAACAATCTTAAATTTACGTGAAAAACTGGGTATCCAAACGGATCTTCACAGTGATTGTGCGGTGCTTTATCCACTAATTGAAAATTTACGTGAAGTAGATGGCGTAAAAGCGGTTCGAGATGCGACCCGTGGGGGGGTCAATGCTGTTTTGCATGAATTTGCACAAGCGCAACAGCTAGGTATTAATATTGATGAACAAGCCTTACCAATTCGCCAAGAAGTGCGTGGAATTTGTGAATTACTTGGTCTTGAAGCATTAAACTTCGCTAATGAAGGAAAGCTTGTTATTGTTGCCTCAGCCGAAAAAACACCAGAAATTTTGACTGCACTTCGTCGTCATCCATTAGGTGAAAATGCTGCTATAATTGGTGAAGTAACAACCGATAAAAAAGTGCGTTTAGTGGGCATTTTTGGACAAAGTCGATTGTTAGATTTACCAACAAATGAACCGCTGCCGAGAATTTGTTAATGATTAGATAAAATTAAAGCCTTGATAATCAAGGCTTTAGTTTTTATTAGGGGAGTGTATTCTATTGAATTATGCAGTCTCCATTGATATATGCTAATCGTTTTTATTTTCATAATTTAGAAAAGATAGTAATGATCTTTTCTAAATTTATAAACCTTACAGTATAAGAAAAAGTGAGTTGACAGAGGTACGAGATGGGTATACTATACCTACATATTTTAAATCTCACTTATTTATCTACTGCACATTGTAATAATTAATCAGGTTTAATCCACAAGAAATTTTTAATTTAAGTTAGAGAGGTAGTTATGATTAAAGTACAAACCCTATCCCACAGAAATATTCAATCTAAGTTAGAACGTTTAAAAGTTGGCGACGAGATTATTTTAGAGCTAGTTTTTGATGAAAACCAATTTTCTATGCATTCAGAATTAACAGTTATAGGTTTGGATAAGGGTAACCAAACAGGTAAAGCCAGATTTAATCAGGTAAGAGAAGGATCAAAAATTAAAACTTTTAATGATTACAGCCGTTACGCAGGAAGTATTATTTCCTTTAATTATAATGATATTTGCGATGTGGATAACTAAACGATGAAAACCATTTTACTTAAACATCTCGCCCAGCTTAACTCTGGTTTTACCATTAGAGAATCAATTGATTATCTGGAATATGGTGAAGTGAAAGCTGTGCAGATAAAAGATTTATCAAAGCAAAACCACCAAATCGATATTGATCTTTTGACTGGTATTGAATGGCGATACGATTCAAAACCACAATATTTATCGCATAATGCTATTTTATTAACATCACGAGGCGAGCTAGCAGCATACCTGTTTAAAGGCGATATTGAAGATAAAGTCGTAGCGAGTAATTCTTTTATTATCATCAATATAATAGAAGGGACAGTTTTACCGGAATTTATGGTTTGGTATCTAAATAATGCAATGGCTGCTAAAAATTATTTTTCTTCGGCATCAAGAGGCAGTTCACTACCAATTACTACGGTAGGAGTAGTGAAAGAATTGCCTGTTGCTGTCCCCACTCTAGCGCAACAAAAAGAGATCATTGAACGCCACTTACACGCACAGAGAGAAAAACAATACTTAGAGCAATTGATTCAACTTCGTCATGAATACAACAATGCTTTAGCCGAACAACTTTTAATGAAAAACTAAGGAATCATCATGAACACTGAAAATATCCAACAACACCCTCATCATAGTACGCTTGTTTCAATTATCTGGAATATTGCTAATGGACTTCGTGGGACTTACCGTCCGCCGCAATATCGCCGCGTGATGTTGCCTTTGATTGTGCTTGCTCGTTTTGATGCTATTTTATTTAAGCATGTAGATGCAATGAAAACACAGTATCAGGCAAAACAATCTTTATTTAATAATGAGTTAAGTATTCTTGATGCTAAAATAAATGCAGAAACTGATGAGGCAAAAAAAGAAAATCTAGAAAATCAGAAAAAAGCCAAGATTCAGATTTTTAATAACCAACTTGATCGCGAATTAACTGCAATTATTGGTTCTAACCGCAATCAAACGCTGTATAACGTCAGCGGTTTTAATCTTGCTCGTTTATTGGATGACCCGGACCACATCCGCACTAATTTAATTCAATACATCAACGGTTTTTCTTACAAGGCCAAAGATATCTTTGACAAATTTGAATTTGAAAAAGAAATCGACAAACTCGATGAAGCCAATCGTCTGTATAAAGTCCTGCAAACCTTTATCGGCGATTTACAATCTCATGGATTAACACTGTCGCCAGATATCATTTCGAACTCGCAAATGGGCTATTTGTTTGAAGAATTAATTCGTAAATTTAACGAACAAGCAAATGAAGAGGCAGGGGATCACTTTACCCCGCGTGAAGTCATCCGCCTTATGGTTAATATTGCGTTTGAAGAAGATCATCAAGAATTGTCTAAATCTGGCGTATACCGTGAAATCTACGACCCGACCTGCGGTACCGGCGGTATGCTTTCCGAATCTGAAAAAGCCCTAAAAGGATTTAACCAAAATATCAATCTCGGCTTATACGGGCAGGAGTATAACAACGAATCTTATGCCATCTGTTGTGCCGATTTATTGATTAAAGACGAGCCTGCTGAAAACATTATTTTCGGCGATACCTTAGGGGTAAAAAATGCCAAAGATAAAGGCAATGGTTATACCCCGCATGATGGACACCCAAGCAAACGCTTTGATTATATGTTTGCCAATCCGCCTTTTGGTGTGGAATGGAAAATCCAAGAAGATTACGTCAAAGAAGAATACGCCGATAAAGGCTTTAACGGGCGTTTCGGGGCTGGCCTGCCGCGTATCAACGATGGTTCGCTCCTCTTTTTGCAACATATGATGAGAAAAATGAAGCAGCCTGAAAAAGACGGTCAAGGCTCGCGCATTGCCGTGGTATTTAACGGCTCGCCGTTGTTTACCGGCGATGCCGGAAGCGGTGAAAGCAATATTCGCCGTTATGTAATTGAAAACGACCTGCTTGAAGCCGTTATCGCGCTACCGGATCAAATGTTCTACAACACTGGTATTTATACTTATATTTGGATTTTATCGAATAAGAAAAGCGCGAAACGACAAGGCAAAGTGCAGCTGATTAATGCGACACAGTATTTCCAAAAAATGCAAAAATCGCTCGGCAATAAACGCAACGAATTGTCAGAACAGCATATCGCAGAGATTACCAAACTGTATGCCAATTTTGCCGAAACCAAAGACAGCAAGATTTTTAACAACCAAGATTTTGCTTATTTGAGAATCACGGTAGAACGTCCGCTGCGCCTCAATTTCCAAGCCAGCGCAGAACGCATTGAAAAACTGTGGGAACAAACCGCCTTTGTAAATTTAGCCAAAAGCAAAAAACTCAAAGACGAAGCGCAGATTAAAGCTGATGAAGCCATTGGCGCTGCGCAGCAAAACGCTATTATTGCCGCATTAAATGGCTTGGGCGATGAATTATATAAAAATCGTGAGGCATTTTTAAAAGTGTTAAATCCAGCCTTAAAAGCCTTAGATTTCACCATTGGCGCACTGCTGAAAAAAGCGATTTTGGAAGCCTTAAGCGAGCGCGACCAAACCGCTGATATCTGTACAGACAGCAAAGGCAATAAAGAAGCCGATTCACAACTGCGCGATAGCGAATTAGTACCGATGCCGTCTGAAATGCCATTCCCATTAAGTTTGGGCTATGACAACGAAACAAATTTGGACGAATTATTGACCGCACTTCGTCCAACCGTGCAAGAGTATATGGAAGCCAAAGTCTTGCCGCATGTGCCGGATGCGTGGGTGGATGAAAGCAAAACAAAACTCGGCTTTGAAATTCCGATTAACCGTCATTTTTATGAATACCAGCCGCCGCGTGATTTAGCCGTTATCAAAGCTGAAATCAACGCTTTGGAACAAGAAATCATGCAAATGCTGGGCAATTTGCAATAACAAGCGGTCGGAAATTTTCCGGATTTTGCAAAATATCATCGTGGGGACAGTGGAAACCTCCCTGCGATGATATCGATAACGAGAGATAAAAATGAACAGATACGAAAGATACAAAGACAGCGGGATTCCTTGGTTGGGCGAAGTGCCGGAACATTGGGATACAATGTCGTTAAAATATATTTGTGATGTTAGAGATGGAACACATGACACTCCACAATATGTCTATGAGAGCGATAATTCATATCCACTAGTTACGTCGAAAGATATAAGTAACGGAAATATTAATTTTGAAAGTGCAAAATTTATTTCGGAAGAAGATTATTTAAATATTTCTAAACGTTCAAATGTAAATTTTGGTGATTTACTTATGCCCATGATTGGCACTGTAGGTGGAAGTGTATTGGTCGAAACTTATAGGAAATTTACAATCAAAAATGTTGCTTTATTTAAAGCTGGACAGTTTTGTGCTAAATGGCTTAAATACTTTTTAGATAGTGAGTTATCAAAAATCCAATTTGAATTAGAAAAAAATGGTGGTGTTCAAGACTTTGTTGGTCTTACTACTTTAAGGAATTTAATAATCTTAAAACTTCCACTAAAAGAACAAACCGCCATCGCCCACTACCTAGACACCAAGCTCGGTGAAATCGATGCGCTGATTGATAAGCAACAAACGCTGCTTGAAAAGCTCGCCGAACAGCGTACCGCCGTGATTACCCATGCCGTAACCAAAGGCTTAAATCCCGCAGCCCCGATGAAAAACAGCGGCGTGGAATGGTTGGAGGATGTGCCGGCGCATTGGGGTGTTAAGCGATTGAAATTCATGCTTTCAGAAAAATTAAAATATGGTGCAAATGAATCAGCGGAATCAGATGACCCTGAACAACCAAGATATATAAGAATTACTGATATTGATGAACAGGGTAATCTAAAAGATGATACATTTAAATCATTGGAATTTGAGAAAGCTAAAGATTATTTACTTAATGTAAATGATATTTTATTGGCTAGAAGTGGAACAGTAGGTAAGAGTTATCTTTATAAAGAAAATTTCAAAAATTTTGCGTGTTATGCTGGGTATTTAATTCGAGCTAGACTGGAACAAAAAAAATTTAATGCCAATTTTGTAAATTATTATTTTCAATCAACCAGTTATTGGGGTTGGATTAAATCTGTAAGTATTCAAGCTACAATACAGAATGTAAGTGCAGAAAAATATAATGATGTTGTGTTGTCTATTCCAGATTTACAAGAACAAAACAGTATTACTGACTACCTTGACCAAGAAACCGCCAAAATCGACCGTTTGTATGAAACTGTCAATCAAACCATAGGCTGTCTGAAAGAGTACCGCATGGCGTTAATTACCCAGGCGGTAACCGGGAAAATTAAAGTCACCGATGAATAAAGGGCATAGGTGGATTCAAGCCCACCTTACAATCAATAAAATGGGAGAAAACGAATGCACACCGAACAACACTTTGAAAATGAAATTGAGCATAGCCTGTTAACAGAAGGCGGTTATCAACAAGGCTTGGCAAAAGATTATGAAAAATCGACCGCACTTTTCCCAGCTGATGCCGTGGCATTTATTCAGACGACCCAGCCCAAATTATGGGATCGTTTGGAAATGCTGTTTAAAGATAAAGCGCAAGATGAGCTTATCAAAGCGCTGAATCAAGAATTAAACATTAAAGGCAGCCTGAATGTGCTGCGTAATGGTTTCCGAGTGGCAAACCGCACGGCAAAAATGGCGTATTTTGCCCCCAATTCCACTTTAAATGAAACCTCACAACAGCAATACGATGCGAATATCGTCAAAATTACCCGCCAAGTGATCACTGAATATAATGAGCGGATTGATATGGTGATTTCGGTAAACGGTATTCCTGTCAGCACGATTGAGCTGAAAAACGAGATGTCAGCAACCGGCTGGACGGTGGAAGATGCGAAGTATCAATACCGTAAAGAGCGCAATCCTCAAGGCAAGTTATTTGAATTTAAAAAACGCGCGTTGGTGCATTTTGCGGTGGATACACAAGAAGTTTATATGACCACCAAGCTTGAGGGCGAGAATACACGCTTTTTGCCGTTTAACCGTGGTTTTAACGATGGCAAAGGGAATCCGCCGGTTGAAAACGATGTGCGAACCGCTTATTTGTGGCGCGAGGTGTTGCGTAAAGATAGTTTAATGGAATTGATTGGACGTTTTTTACATTTGAGCCGTGAAGAACGAAAAATCCGCACGGATTCAGGCTTTCGCTATATTACCAGTGAAAGCATGATTTTTCCGCGGTTCCATCAGCTTGATGCAGTAAGAAAATTGATTGCCCATACTAAAACGCACGGTGCAGGGAAAAACTATCTGATTCAGCATTCGGCAGGCTCCGGCAAATCCAATACGATTGCATGGCTGGCGCATCATTTGGCTTCTTTGCATAATGCCGATGATGAAAAGATTTTTAATTCGGTGATTATCGTTACCGACCGCGTGGTATTAGACAGACAGTTGCAAGAAACCGTCGCACAATTTGAGCAAACCGATGGCGTGGTGCAGAAAATTGATAAGGATACCCATCAGCTTACGGCTGCCCTTGCGGCAAATGTGCCGATTATCATCACAACGATTCAAAAATTCCCTTATGTGATGCACAGCATTCAAACCAAGGCAAAACAGGGCGAACACATTTCGCTTGATACCGAGGGCAAACGCTTTGCGGTCATCGTGGATGAAGCGCACAGTTCGCAAACGGGTGAAACCGCCGGCGAATTGCGTCAAGTCTTGAATAAAAGCGGGATTGAAGCTGCGATTGCCGCTGAGTTTTTAGATCTGGAGGAAGATGAACAAGCCGATATTGAAGTGCAAAAAAATATCCTGCGCGAACAATTCAAACGCAGCCGCCAAGATAATTTGAGCTTTTTTGCTTTTACCGCTACGCCAAAATGGAAAACTTTGGCTTTGTTTGATGAGCCGAACGAGCAGGGTGAAACCCCATTCCATAGCTACAGCATGAAACAGGCGATCGAAGAAGGTTTTATTTTGGACGTATTGGCAAATTATGCGACCTATAAACAATATTTCCGTTTATTGCGGACTGCTGATAGCGATATTGAGTTGCCGAAGCATAAAGCGAAAAAAGAGCTGATGCGTTTTGTGAATTTGCATACAAGCGCAATCAGTCAGAAGGTTGAAATTATTATTGAGCATTTCCAGTCTGTAACTCGCCATAAAATTGGTGGCTATGCTAAAGCCATGGTAGTCACGAGTTCGCGTGAAGCTGCCGTTCGCTATAAATTGGCATTTGATGAGTATATTGCTGAAAAAGGTTATGAAGGGATTAAATCACTAGTGGCGTTCTCCGGCAAAGTGATTCTGTCGGAACAAACCGAAAAAGAATATTCTGAACCAAGCATGAATGGTGGTATTAAAGAAACTGAATTGCCCGAACAGTTTGACTGTGATAATTATCAGGTGCTTTTGGTTGCCGATAAATATCAAACAGGCTTTGACCAGCCCTTATTGCACACCATGTTTGTCGATAAAGTGTTGTCTGGCGTACAGGCGGTACAAACGCTTTCTCGTTTAAACCGTACGGCAAAAGGCAAAGAAGATACGTTTGTACTGGATTTTGTCAACGATCATGAAGCAATCTATGATGCCTTTAAACCTTATTACCAACGCACAGCATTAGGCGATATCCCGAGTGATGAGAAGTTGGCCTGTTTAGGCAACACGTTGGATGAATGGAAAATTTATACGCAAAGTGATATCGATGAGTTTGCAAATATTTGGTTTAGCGGACGAACAACGCCTACCAATAGTGACCATAAAAAGCTTAACGCAGTCATTGATAAGGCAATTGAAAAATATAAGCATATTTCAGACGACCCTAAGCATAATGAAGAACAACAAAAGCTCTTTAAAAGCCAGCTTCAGAGCTATTTGAATCTCTATTTGTTTGTTTCGCAGATTCTGCCATATGCTGATTCTATACATGAAAAACGCTATGTCTATCTCAAAGCCTTGATGATGAAACTTCCACGAGGCAAGCAAAGCGAAAAATTGGATTTATCCAAAATGGCGATTTTGCAATACTACCGCTTGCAACAAATCGGGGAAGGCTCTATCAAACTGAACGAAGGAGAGGCTGAACCACAAAAAGGCTCTACTGATGTAGGTACTGGCCAAGTGAGCCTTACTGAAGAATTGGATAAACTCATCAAAGAACTGAACGAAGCCTTTACAACTGAGTTTACATTAGCAGATCAGCTATTTTTTGAATCTGTCGAAAAATTTGCTCGCGAGAATCCTGATATTGTCGATGCCGCCAACAACAATCCTTTGTCATCATTTATGGATTATTTCAACACAAGGATTGATGATTTGCTGGTTGGACTGTTCGAACAGTTTGGTGAAAGTGTTGCTAAAGTACTAAATAACCCTCAAATTAAACATAAAGTCTGTCGCCGCTTGGCAAAACAGATTTATGAGAATGTTCATTTAGAGAAGTAGAACGTTAAGACTTAAAAGGCCGTCTGAGATTCAATTTTCAGACGGCCTTTTTAATATTAAAGTCTCATAACATTATAGAGCGTTGTAGCAATGCGAAAAATTGAGTTTCTCATATGGTGACATATAAATTCTTATTTTTATCATCCTAAAATTTACAGTAAGGAAGATATCACTATGTCGAAAATAAAAATTTCTAGATTTATATTTTACGGCACAGTTTTGACTAGTATTTTGGGCGGGATATTCTTCACGAATTATGAGCCTATTATAAAATATACATTCGGGGAATGAGCCTATACTTATTTCGGGGATTGGAAAATATTTGTAGGGCTTGCCTTTCTCTATTTGAGTGTTTTTTTGGGGAGTACAAATTTGCCCTAGTTAAAAAAGCCTTGATTTCAGTAAAATCAAGGCTTTGTAATGTCGTATAATGACGTATGATTTTGATTGTTGGTGGGCTGGGGGAATATGAATTTTTAATTTAACTATTTGAAATAAAATAAGTAATTATTTATCTTGTTTCATTTTTCATACAGCTATTCCTACTAAAATTTTTATCTAGGTAATTATATTCACGTCAGTTTTACTTGGTTTTGAGTATATGTCAAATCGGCTCTTTGTACAATAAAAACCGCACCTTTCGATGCGGTTATAGTCAATATTGGAATTTCATTTTACAACGCGCTTTGAGCTATTTCAAGAAAACCCTAAAAATCCATATCGTGCTGCTTGCCCTTCTTCTCGCTCTCATACGCCGTTTTACAGTGATTCCGGTCAAAGAAAATCCCATTAATCACGTAATACAACACGCGCCAGCGTTTTTTCGGTTGTGGTTTTAAACAGGCGCGGCGGTAAGTACGTGATGATAGCGTTTCATCGGCAGCACCGCCGGTTAAGGCGTTAAAAAATTGGTCAGCCCCAATCAGCATTGAACAGGAGATTGAACAATGGCAGTTCCAAGTAAATTAAAAAAATATGGCTACCACGTTGTGATTGCCACAGACCAACTGTTTAACGCCCTCACAGGTGGCGCAGCGGATGAAACCCTTTCCAGCCGCACTTATCGCGGTGCGATGTTAGCCGAGCAGCCGAAAAAACGCTGGCGCGTGTTGTATTACGTGATTAATGGGATTTTCTTTGACAAGAATCATTGCAAGACAGCGTATGAAAGCGAGCTTTCGCGTAAACAATACCCAGATGATTTTCAAACTAAGGCTGCTGAATAAGTAGCCTTTTTCTTTAGGAGAAATTATGTCAATCCTAGGTTCTATGACGGATGCTGTGAATAAGGCTAAAACACCGCAAGCCCCAACAATTTCCACTCAACCGCCGCCAAAAGATACATCACAAACAATGGCAGGCAATGTCTCTAATTTATTAAATAGCAATTCACTTTTAATGAATAGTGCGGCTGCTAAAGGAGAGCGTATGGCTGCTAATCGCGGCTTGCAAAATTCAACCATTGGTGTGGAATCTGCTCAACGTGCAATGCTTGATGCGGCAATGCCAATTGCAAGCCAAGATACGCAAAATGCGTTTGCGGAAAAACAAACTCGCTTACAAGCTGATTTAAGTTTCCAAAATCAAAGTAAGCTCAATCAGCAACAAAATCAATTCACCGCATCGCAGGCAGAATTAGAACGTGGTCATCAGCGTGGAATGGCGCAATTACAATCTGACCTAGCTTATAACAATCAAAGCAGATTGAATCAGGCGCAGAATCAGTTTACCGCATCTCAAACTGCACTTGAACGGCAACAACAAAAAGATATGGCGAATTTGAATCATCAAAATGAGATGAAGAACTTAAATGCGCAAGTCGCGGCGAACACTATTGGTAAATCCATTGATTTCACCATGCAAATCACCAGTAACTTCGATGCGCAAATAGCCACGATCTTGAATAACTCGAATATGAAAGCTGAGGATAAAACAAAGGCGATTGAGCAGCTAAAAGCAAGTCGAGATTCAGAGATTCAATTTATGAGTAAGTTTATGCAGGGAATTCCGACCACTAGACAAAACTGGTCGTCATTTCCTAGCTTAGGTGTTCCGTCAATTCAAATTAGTTAAGAGGAGAAAGGTTATGGCGTTTTGGGATGGTGCGTGGAGCGCAATTACGGGTGCATTAGATGTGGCTGGGGAAAATGGTGTAAAATCAAATGGATGGCTAACAAATGTAGGTAATGCGTTAGGAACCGCAACAGATTGGATGGACAAGCATAAAGCAGCAAGCAATATTATCGGTAATGTTATTGCTGGTGCCGGTGGTTATTTTGCACAAAAACAATCTGGGAAAGATTTAATTCGTCAGCAACGTGAGTTATTAAATCTGCAAGATCAGATGAAATCAAAATATTCAGCCGTACCAGATGCGGATTGGTCGTATAAAAGTTTGACAGTAGATGATTCTCCTGGGTTAGCAAATGGCGGTATTTTGACTGAAATGAAGAAACGTTCTGAAACTAAAGGGGCTAACAATGGCAGAGTTGCATGATAGTTTTGGTGAATCAATGGAAAAAGCTGGCTATGAGCGAGCTAGTGATTCTGATTCATCCTTTTCCGGTGGCGGTGGTTGGCGAGAAGATAACAGTAGTGATAGTTATCGCAGTACGTCAGATAGATGGAATGACCATAAATCTAGATATGGAAAAGACAAAGTCTATACTGATGCATTTAATGAGCGAAGAAATAACTCTAGTTGGAGTAGTGGTTACAGCGCAATTAGCCGAACAATTAGTGAAAAATATCATTCGCTTTCTAATGGTCAAATGAGTGCTGCTGTTCCAGAAAAAGATCAGAAAACACTCACTGGAGGTTTATTTGGAAAAAGTTACTCCAATACTCCTTATTCCGAACGCACTCCTTCTATATTTGATAGAAACATACGTGGTTCAATGACATTAAATAACGGCGATGCATGGTCAAGCGATCCCCAATATTCATCCGTTCGAGACCAGGCGACCATTAATAGTCACGACCGTATTAAACGGGGCGAAGAATTGAACTTAATTGGTCGTGCTGTAGGAGGCGTTTTTAGTGGGGTGGGTGGGGCAGCAACAACTCCAGTTGGCAAAATTGCTGAAGGTGCGGCAAATCTTGGGCTTTCCCGCGTTGGGGATTTATCTCGACAATTCAAAAGCAACCAAGAGCAAGCGTATTATGATAGCCTCACTCCAGAGGGGAAAGCGTATTATGATACAAGAGTAGATTTCATTGATAAATCTTATAAGAATGCTCGGGAAAAATATGAAACGAACGATAAATGGATCGATAGAGGTATTACAGCTGCACAAGTAGGTTTATCTACTTTAGGGCCTCCTGGTGCGATGCTGGCGTCTGGGATTGGTTTATTAGGTAAAGCGATCAACAAAAAAGACACGATGACAAAATCATTACGTGATTTAACAGAGACGCTTAACTCTAACGCATTAAATAACCACATCGCACAACAAAATGAATTAGCTGAAAAAGAACGCCGAGCGTATAAGGAATTTATGGCTGGGCGTGATTTACGCAGTGACAATACACAACCCAAAGGCATACTTAACACTATGCATAATCGTATGCAAAATATAGAGCATGATAAACAGGTCAAAACGAGTGACGTTCCTAACCTAAGAAATTACTGGGCAAATATCATCGTATCATAGGAGAAATTCATGGGTATTTTAGATTCAATGACACAACAATCACAACCACAGACAACAGAACAAAGTGCGGTCGAAAATCCACAGGGTTCACAACAACAGGGAAGTATGGCGCAGATGTATCAAATGTTGATGCAAAATTCCATTAATGCTATCGCAAATGTTGCGCAACAGCGTATTCAAGAAAAAGGACCAAAAGAAGGTATTGCAGATTTAGTCGCAAAAGCGATGATTTCAAATCTTCAGGCCGCGCAACAAAATGGCAAAACTATTCCGCCGCAAGTGATGATGCAAGTCGCTAAAGATTTAGCTATGCAATTATTACAGCAAGTTGGTGTGCCAGAAGAGCAAATTGATGATGTATTGATTGATATTTTAATGAATGCGCTTGAGCAATTTGGCGAAGCAACGCACGGTGCGTTACCTCAGGAAGAAGAACAGCAATACGTTGATATGATCAACAAAGTGGCTGAAATGGAAAGCCAACGCCGTGCGCAAGTGCAAAATGGCAAATCACAACCAATGCAACAAGGGGCGTAATTTATGGGATGGGGTGGAATTTTAGGTGCGATGACACAAGGATTGGGAACTGGTATTGTCAAAAATGTTGAGCAAGGGTGGAAAGATGAAGAAACTCAAAAGTTGTTAGATTGGAAAACGGCAGAAGCCGACAAACAACGTGCTTTTGATAGTGAATTGCTTGATAAAAAATACAAGCATGAGTTTGAGCTTGAAGATCATAGAACTCGTAATGAGATTTCAGCGGCGGCTGCAAAAGCACGAATTTCAGCACGTTATTCTCATAGTGGTGAATCAGAAGCGCAAAAAAATCTTCTCGGCGCAACTCAAACTCTTGGTATTTATGATAGCCAAATACATGCTTTGCAAGAAAAATTGTCTGCAACAGAAGATAAAGAGCAACAAAATGCGATTACTGCAAGAATCAATGCTGTTTCTGCTGAACGCGAGAATTATCTCAAACGCCCTGATACAATCGCTGCATTTAAGGGGGCTGGCCAGATGGGGCAAGCGCTTTATATGACCGGTGGTGGTGATATGGATTTATACAATCCGAAACCAGTGGAGCGCAAAACGGTAGCTGAGGATGTTAAATCTTCTGTCGCTCCTCCTGTGCGCAATATGATTGATGTAAATAATCTCACTCCACAACAGGCGGAAGATATTGCAAGACAAAAAAAGTGAAGAAGCCGCTCATTTGCAGTTTGCCAAAGCATCAGCTGATGCTAAAGATTGGGCGCAAAAACGCACACAGTATCAATCATCAACTTTTATTCCACGAACATTCTAAAAAGTGCGGTCAGATTTTCGCATTTCAATAAAAGCAAAAGGCGAGGTTTTAGCCCCGCCTTCTTTTGCTTGTTTAACAGTAAAGTTAATGTTTACTTGAATTAATTCTAACGTATCTAATCGTCCGTTACAGTTACAAAAGCGAAGTCTTTTTCCATAATTGCTTTTGCTCGCTCAAACTCTTCTGTTCCCTGTTCATCAGAACAATTTTCAACAAAGTCTATAAAATCCTGATTATCAATTTTCACAATGTTGTTTGATTCGTCATATACAACTTCGCTTGAAAAATAAAGTTACCCCTGTTCTTTCCATTATTTAGCTAATTCTTCTGATTGAAATACTTTTCTTGGATTCCCATCAAGGGAACAAAAACATAGGGTTTTGATAGATTCTCCTTTGATTTTGTCTCACGCATTATTCTTACCAAGAAATTTAATACTCAGGGAATAGAACAGTCCGCGGATCACTCACGGATCATTTTAAGTTATTATTTAGTTATATCGCCGTTAGTGAATTTTCTCTAAGGTATTGTTTTTATTGGCGTTGTTATGGCGAGGTTATTTAAAATTTGGGCTGGGGTCATCTGAATTGATGCGATTCAAGCCTTATTCTATAAGGGTTCTTTAAAATTCAAAGTTAAAATCTACTCCTAAATCTACTCCTAAAATCCAAAGTGCTCCCTAAATTCTATTCATTTTTGCAAATAACTATTCATAACCGTTTGAGATTCTAAGTTTCAATCTATGGTTTTTCAAGTTAGGGTAATGATAGGGCGGTTATCTGTAAAAAATAAAAATTTTCGCGGGAGATTTTTTTTGTGAAGTTTAATCACTTATTCACTTCTAACGGTCATTTTTCACTGTAAGTATTTGATTATAAAAGACGAAAAGACAAGTGATTAACAAGTGATACACAAGTGATAAAGTGATTAATGAAAGTGATTTATCACTTTTTTTGCCATTTAATCACTTCTGGCCACCAGCAAAAAAGAAAAATGCGATCTATTTGACCAATTTTCTAATTCACAAAAGGAAGGGATAAAGCATCTTGTTTCTGCTGCTTGTCGTGTAATGATGAGTGATGATTATCGCTAGTAGCTAGAGATTAAAAGGTACTCCTAAGGGGATCCCCTTTCCACGGGGTTTCGGGCGCGCGGTTTTCGGCTAATTTTTAGGTTTCTAGGCATCATCATCTTTCATCTAAAATCTTAATTTTGCGGTTGTAAAAATTGAGTTGAATGTACGGTTTTGACAGGTAAGCCCATAGCGATTTTACCCCTCGCGCGCGCGTACTGATCCCGAAATTCAATAAAAAAGGCTCAATGCATTTCATCAAGCCTTATTATTCAATTTCTAAATATTCTTGTTTTGGTAACTTAAAGGGCGGGTGTGAAGAATAATCAATAATCCTAACCTCTTTGCCATCTTCTAGCAGTTGGTAATGTAAAACATATTCCGAAGTTCTACACCCAAAAGGCTTTGAAGTATTAAATTGCCTTATTCCTGTATGGTAATGCCAGAGGTTATATTTAATTGCATATTTTACTTTTTTTATAAATTCGGGATCGTTTTTGCTTACGTCATCACTGCATTTATTTAACCCCTCAAGTCCTTCAAAACCAAATTCATAAACATGCTTAATAAATTCAGCAATCACTTTTCGATCTTGATTAGGGTAATTTTTAAATTCCTTTTGGAATAGTTTCCCAATCTTAATTGTCTCTACTGCATTAGCCATTGCTCTATATCCTTTGCACTAGCTAGATTTGGTATCGTGTCAAAATCATCATTTACGCGTTGCGTTATTCGCTCTAAATCATAAGTAAAAGAATAATGATTGATTTTACCAACCTGTGTGCGAAAGAATGATTTTAATAGGGATATTGAAATTATTTTGTTTTTCCCCGCCTCGTAAGTTTGTAACCACGGCTCTTCTTCGTGTGTCATATCCCTTAATTTCCATGCGGAGAATTGACCGTACTCACAATAAACATCATCTAATAGCCTGCCTATATGTTTAGGATAAATAGACTCATCAAAGTTACTAGGGGTTGGCAAAGCATCAGATTTATAGGTTTTATATGATTGATAGAGTGCGCTAACAACTGGGCCGTAATCCCATGCCTCTATAGGGTCATTAAATAATGGCTCATCGAATAATGCGATAGAAAACCCTTGCGCATAATAAACTAACTTTTGAAGTTTTAAGTTTGAGATTAAGTCATTTTCTTTAGAAGATGTGCCATATTTTGCTAGAAAATAATTTGCTACATCATAACAAGTCAGCATAATCTCCCCCCTTTTTTTAATTCATGTTTCTCTTAGGCGTTCCCCTCGATTGAGCAAGAATTTTACAGGCACATCATCAAAAAGCAACATTCAAAGGTCGTTATTTAAATATAAACGGGTGTAAATAGTGATTTATATTGCTTTATAACAAAAAAGGCTCAATGCACTGCACTAAGCCTTGTTCTTATCTCCACTACGTTTAGTAAAGTTTTACCTATGAATCAATCAGAGCTATCCACCACCTAAAAAAATAAAAAAGTGTATAGATAACTAAAAAACACCGGGCACGCTGGGCATTTGGGCACGCACCTTTAAAATCAATAACTTAAATGCGATTTTCGTGCCCAATGCACTGGGCACGGCTGGGCACAAATTGGGCACGGTGAAAGATTGATTATTTTTTGACTGGGCACGGAAAGCCTATTTTTGGGCACGGAAAGCCTATTTTTGGGCACGGAAAGCCTATTTTTGGGCACGGAAAGGGGTAATTTGGGCACGCTATTTTTTATAAGTTATTGATATATTTATATTTTGTTGTTCTCGTGCCCAAAATGCCCAATATTTTTTAACTCATCTACACACGGAAAAAATTTTTTTTGTTTTTTTCCGTTGGTGGAATAAAAAAAAGAGCAAATCAATTATGATCTGCTCTTTATTATTGATAGTCTACACCTTTCAAAATGGGCTTTTTATTCTATTTCTTCGCTTTCCTCGTCCTCGTTTAAGATTTCCAGCACATAACATCGGATAGTTTTCCCTCCGCTTATTGTTTTGGGTAAACGGTTGAGGTATTTACGACCTCTCTCTTTTCCCTGTATTAACATTCCTGCACCCAATAAGATTTCATTTGCCTGTTTTTCATTAAAGCCTTTGATAACATCTTGAATATAAACTTGCGGAAATACCCAATATTTTTCGCTCTCTTGCAATTCTTTACTGTCGGCTAACTGGCGATAGCCTGCCGTATCGTTTGGTTCTTTCTGATTCGGATTGAAAGGAAAATCTAGAAATCTTGCCCCATTGCGTAAAAGCCAGCCATTCACCTGCTCAATGATTTGCTTTTCTTCTCGAGAATGTAGCCCATATTCATTTATCCATTCATTAAATCCGTGCAGAAGTGCGGTTTTATTTTCGCTTGTTTCCCAGCCTGTTAAATGCGCTGCCAACTGTAAAGCGGTTTCTAAAATGGCAAATCGCCCTGCCACTCGTTTTACTTGTGAGCTTGCATCATTTGGTAGCATCGCTTGCCATTGTTCGCTTAAACGCCCATATTCAACCGCTACCGCACTTTTATTTTCAAGCAGCCATTCTATCCACGCTCTGCCCATTGTGCCGTAGTAACGCCTTGTCATTGCGTTCAAATGGTCGGCATGGGCTTTACCATTGCCAAAATGATAAAACGTGCTAGTGGGCGTAATAGGGATATTTAACAGGCGGACTAATTGCCCTGCGTTAGTTTTGATATTGTCTTGTTTTAAATAAAGCTCTAAATCTTGCTCGCCCGTAGAAAATGCCAAAATACGCCAGCGGTTTAATTCTCTGTTTCCGCCGTCTTTTGCACCTTGTATTTTTCCCACACCATTAAATAACGCATAGGCGGTTTGCTCTACGTGCTTTTTGCTTGCCCCTTGTCCGATTTCATCAAGAGGAATAAAGCCATCATTACGCGCAGAAGCCTCGTTAATCAATCCTAGGCTTGTGCCGTTCCACGATAAACGGATTAAATCAGGCTCGCCATAAATTGAACTTGCAATATTGGCTATGGTGGTTTTTCCTGCGCTGGATTTACCAAATAAATGTACGCCAAAACTTTCCGCACCAATTAAGCCAATCAACGGGGCGGATAAAGAACAAGCCACGCCCAGCATCATTGAATGGTTGCCTCGGAGATATTGCCCTATTTCCCGTTGCCAGTCGCTTAGCGTACCTTTAGCTTGATAGCCTGTGCTGGTGGTTGATTTGCTGTTGAAATAAAGAGGGCGTTCAGGTTTTCCCAATACCTCGCCACTCGGCAGCACATAGGCGTTAAAGTCTGATTGCCAGCCCGTTTCATTTACGATTTGATAAATCGGCTTGTTCTGGGTATCTTGAAGAAAATCGGCTAAATGCGGTTTTAAGCGTTGGCTATTGGTAATTCTTAACCCGTTTTGTTTGAGTAATTGCCAGCCTGCACGCTCGCCAATATCCGCCCAGGGTAAGGCAATTAAAATCGGCTCGGGCTTGCCTTGTGCTTGAAATGAAAGCATTGAAAAATAATCGCTATCAGAAAGCCCAATCCCCACGACATCAACACAATCAGCCAACCATTCGCATTTATCCATCATTTCGCCCGTGTCCTTGTCTAACTTCGGCACAACCCTAAAAAGCCCCTCTATGCCATTCTCCTTGCGTTTTTCGGTGTAGGGCTGGTGGTTATCTCGGACAGGTTCACAAATTGGCTTAATTTCCCCGTGATAGGTGTCTCCATTGCGTAACCGTTGAATATATCGGCTTACATCGTCCAATACTTCGCCCGCCTCATTGCAATAAATGACACTATCTGCGCTGGTGGATTGCACGATATTTAAATAAATACGCTCAAGCGTTTCATTTGAGAGGGCTACGCCATTATTCGCCTGTATTAAGCGGATAGACTGGGTATTTTTAGGCGCAATGCGATAACTTTCTATATGCTCTAAAATCTCACTATCAATCACCACGCAAGGGAATGATTTCCCTTGCTCGCCTAGTGTGTTTTCTAACTCAATTTCTACCGCACTTTTGCCCATTTCATTAAAATGCTTTGCGATGGTTTGCGCTTGCGTGCCTATGCAGATAGTAACAAGGCTTTGCCCTGTGGGGTCTTGTTGTTTAGCGTAAGGGGCATTGATTAATTTAGCCATTTCTTGCCCCCTTGCGCTGCATCAATCCCTAATCCAATTCCTGCACATTGCTTAAATAGAAACGTATCTTTAAACTGAATCACACGAATTTGCGCAGTAGGGTAGATAGATTTAAAAGGTGCTATCGCCTCCTCTAAATCTGTACGTTCTCTTTTCCCCTCTGCGTGAATAATGGGCGCTCGCGCATTGCCTAAGACAAATTCTAGCGTGTAATGGTTTAAATTAATGGCTCTGACGTTCGTTAGTTTCCCTTGTCGAGCATAAGCGCGGTGAAGGCTTAAAATATCCCCTTTGGTTTCTCGCATTGCGACAACAGTCAGCATAAATAAATCATCAACAACATGATAGCCAGCAGTCAAAATAAAGGCGGTTTTACTCATCGCCCACCCCCTGTAATTTCTCGCCCTCAATGCGTTCAATATTTAGTCGCTCAATTTGAGCCACTACCTCGCCAAACTTATGAATCAAATAGCCGTTAGCTTGATTAAAGTCTTTTAGGGCGGTTTGATTATCTCGGCAAAATGTTACCCCTTGAGATTTAGCCAGCGCATTAAAGAGCTTTCCACCCGCTTTTAGTCGGTCGATTAAGTCCATCATTTCATCACGCATTTTTAGCTTATGATGAAAATCATCGGGGTAAACCTCTAAACACTTGCGATTGCTGTCTAAAATTAGCTTAAATTGTCGTGTAAGCTGGGTAAATTGAAAGGCTAAAGGGTTAGCCCATAGTTTCCCTTGATATTTGCTTTTAGCCTCGATACGTGCGTTTCCTTGCGTATTTTTAATTGCTTTGCTACTTTCGCAAATCGCTTCAGAGTTTCGCAGTTTTCTTTCGCAGTTTTCATTCACAACGCCAGTATTTACAAGGGTTTGTGAGGAAATTAGCTCTTTCGCAAATCGCTTCGCACTTTCGCAGTTTTTAACCGAACCAAAATTGGATTGGTTCATTTCATTCACGAACTGATTTATCTTTCTTTGCTCGTTGTTTTTCTTCCATTGCTCAAGCTGTGCCATTGCATTAGTTGGTTTCATTTTCTTCCCCTTTCAAAATCGTGATCACTTCTAACACTCGACCGCAAATATCGGATTGTCCTATTTCGTGTTTACATCTGATTTTTGCCTGTAACGCCTCTCTAAGCGTGCCATATTCGCCCGCTATGAATTGGTCGCCATTGTCATAAACAAAGATTAATTGATAGGGTAGGTTCGGTTTAATCGTCATTTCTTTCAATCTCCCCATCTAAGCCACCTGCAAGATAATATTCGCTTAAGCTCGCCGTTTCTCTTAACGCATTGAGTAGATAGGCATTTGCCTTGATTAATCCCCCGATATGTTTCACGTTATCGTTATTCATTGCTTTACGAGTAAAATCCTGCTCTGTGTCGGCAAGATTGCCTAAGGTTTGCATTAAGTCGCCTAAGTGCATTAAGCCATATTCGATAGATTCGCAAAGATTTTCAGATTCACTGCGTAAGTCTTTTAATTTTTCCTTACTCATTGGCACAGGGATTTGCTTGTAGTTGTTAATGTCGTTAAAGTCCGCCATCTCTTGAAGTGCAGATAAAATTGATTGATTAAACATTTGCGCCCCCTTGTGTTGCAGATACAGAAAGGGTAGGAAGTACCGCTAAAGTGCGGTTGTTTTGAGGGTAGATTTTCATTGTATGGTCTCTAGTAAGTGAATAGAACTTACCGACCGTAGTAGGGTGCGGTAAGGGTTCAACTGCTACCATACAATAGCCCACGTTATTCGTGCGGATAAACTCCGCCTTATTTCCGTGTGTCGCCCTTACCGCTAATTCTGAATGATAGGTATAACCCGCTGGTTCATACCCATTGAAAGGAATTTTTGGTAAAAAAATAGCGCATTGATTACGGTTGCGCGTGCCGTGTATGGTTTCAGTGCTTTCAATACTACCTACATCTTCACATTTCGGCAAGCTGTGATTATTTACAGAGAGAGGAAAACGCGCGGCTAAAGTGCGGTTGTTTTGAGGATTGATTCTCGCCACCACCGCAATAAAACGATAATCAGCAGATAGGCTCAAACGTGCCTGTTCTTCGGTGGTGGAATTAAGAGATATGACGCATAAGTTAAAATGCGATTGTGTGCGATTGACGCAAAGAAATTTGTAAATCATTTCTGCGGTGTCCTTTAGTAAATTTTGGAGAGTTACCGCAAGTTTTCCTACGACTGGCGGTAACGCATAACAGGGTAGGAAAACTGCTACTAAAGGAGAGCAGTCAACCGCTAAGGGTTGCCCATTACGCGTTACCATTGAGAATAGTCTATCAGAAGATAGATTATTTTTGAGAGGTGCGCGAACGCTACGAACAAAAAAAGCGCATTGTGGCGCGCTGTTCGCCTTTAGTAAATTCAGCTTCCTACGGCTGGCTCTCGATTTTTCGAGAACATTTTTACTATAATGCAATGTAAAGCTAGGTGCAAGCGATTTTTGTGCTTTAGTGCGGTTAAATTTCGGGTTGATTTTTGCAACGGTGACGAGGTGGCGAAAATCAGTGTTAAGGCTTAATCTTGCGCTTTCTTCGGTGTTGACGTGAATAGTTTGAATGCACAAATTAAAGTGCGATTGTGTGCGATTGACGCAAAGAAATTTGTAAATCATTTCTGCGGTGTCCTGTGATAAATTTTCAGAATCTACCGCTAGACTTCTCACGGTCGGGCGGTAGAGCATAACGAGGTGAGAAACTGCCACCACAGGAAAGCAGCCAACCACTAAGGGTTGCCCATTACGCTCTACCATTGAGAGAAAGATTGGATTTTGAATAGATAAAACAAAATCCGCATATTCTTTAGGTGTGCGAATGTCACGAACAAAAAAAGCACGGTTTTGTGGCGTGCTATCGTTCGCCTGTGATAGATAGTTCAGCTTCTCACGGCTGGCAATCACTTTTTCTGATTGCAGGGAAATCATAGCGACTTTCTGGAACGCTGGCAAGCTGTGATTATTTCCATTAGTTGAAAACGTGCGGTTGTTTTTCAGTGGGTTTTGATTAATTCTGCCAACGAATAACAAGGTGTCGCCATCGGTAAAACGTGAACGTGCTTGTTGTTCATTATCGGCAAGAAGTCTGATTTTGATTTGAGGTGCGCGAATAAGCGCGAAAATGAATTGATACATTTTGCGTAACTCCGTATGTAAACACTTGAGAGTTACCGCGTAAAGTTTGCAGGCTTTGGCGGTAACGTGTAACGGTCTGCAAAACTGCCACATACGGTTAGCAGCAAAGGGCGAACCTTTACCGCTACACGCTACCATTGAGAGAGATTTGTAGATTTGATGAATAAAAACAAAATCCGCAAATTCTTTAGGTGAGCGAATGTTACGCATAAAAAAACACGCTTTAGGCGTGCTCTGCGCCGTATGTAAATAAGTCGAGTTTGCAGGCTCGGCAATCGTTTTTTGCGACTGCGGGGAAATAATGCCATTTTGCGATGAGGTTGTAAAGAGGTTTGACAGAACAGGAAGAATAATTAGAATATCCTCAAGCCATAAACGATAGGGCATAGCACGTTACGGACGTTAAGCAGGTGCCAGTTGTGAACCAAGCACTATGTGAGATTTATGGCTTCTTTTTCTTTTAGAGTTTCATCATTTGATAATAAGCATCACTCCCTATTATTTCGGGAACTCCCTACTTTTTCGGGATTGCCATTTCACACTTAAAAATAGACAAATTTACCCTTGTTTTTTCCCCATTTTTGCTGTTTGTTTTTTGTTCAATTTTTATTGGGTAGACATATATGTAGAACGTAGATATATATCTAGAACGTAATATACATAAGTAGAACGAACAATATATATAAGTAGAACGTACGTCAAAAAAACGAAAAAAAACAGAGCGAAATGCAAAATGAAAAAACACAAAAAAAGACAAGCATTTTACTTGTCTATTTTGATTCATCTGAACATTCACATCGCTACGCCTTCGGCGTGTTTCTGCAGAGAGAGATTTTAATCCGTTCATTTCTTCGCTTATCCCCACAGAGCCTTTTCAATTTCCTTTATGGTTGCCTCTAAATTTTCTCTTTCTTTCGTCATCCATTCGCCAGTATCAGCATTAGACGTTCTAAATCTTGGACGGCAAAAAGAAAATATTTGATACTCTTCCTTATTGGGTAATTTAGGCAAGGTTAAGCGAATCACTTTATCTTCCTTTGCCGTATCATTGAAATCAGCATATTCAATCTCTTCCTCTATGGGCGCACTAGTGCCGTAAAAAGCAACCTCCCCATCAGAGACAAGCTCAATAAAAGAGAGATCAGCCCCTTTGTCTGCGTGATAGTCGTTTACTCTAATTGTGAACATAAATTCTTGCTTGTTTTTGGTATTGGTTTTCATCAGCACAATCACACAATAAATTAGCCCCAATTTTTCCAGCGCCCTAATCCCATCCCAAAACCGCCTGCTTGTTTCATGTGTCATACCTTCGTTTATTGGCAAGCCTAACGATTCATTGATAAATTTGCAGGAAGTTGAAAACGAGGTAATTTGAGCGGTATCGCCATTTTTATAATTCCGTGCAGTGATTCCGCAAAGTGGTAAACCTTCCAACTCTTCATCACTGGCTATATCCCACTCTTGATGCACGCCATTAAACCCACCAAAACAAGCCATAGAGAGGTTTTTGTAGATAGTCAGTAGGATTATTAGGGTCTCTAGTTTTTCTTGCTCTGTGAGCGTTTTATCGCCATTTATTCGCATTAGTGCAGAATCGGCATTATTAGCCCCATCAACTATCGCTATAGGTAAATCTATATTTAGCTGGTGGTTATGAACTGTATAAGCTGTTTTGCCTTGAGATATGCACCGAGAAATGAAGTTATTTTGACTTAGTGTAACGAGTAGCGACCTGCCGTCTTGCCATCGGCATTGTAAGGCTTTCCTAATAGCGTCTGCGCCCGCATAAGTTTGAGTGAATGGTTTTTCTTGTGGGTTGTTGGGCTTGCCGTTTGTATAGCGCATTAATACGAGAAGAGAGGCAAGTAACCTAAAACTGCCTAATTGGCTAGCTCGTTGAATTAAATCAAAATCAGCTTGGAAATATTGCCCTGCTTTTGAGTGTTTTTTTGTCATCCCTTTTAGCTCCGCTTTTTGGTGATAGACTGGATTGAATCAGTTAATTTTTTCAATGTGGCTATATGGAAAGCCATTTTTTCCGATTCGTTTTGTTACCGTGATTTGATAGGGTTTGTTTTTAAACTGCTCAAGATCAATACCTTGCTCAACCTGTTTTGCAGTTAATGTAGCACGGTTCAAGCTCTCGACTATTTCTGCAAGGTTTGAGCCCGATTTAAAAATAGGCGTACAAGTTCGCATTAATTTTCGCCCCTTGTAAAACCCTTCATTGATTTCAAATAGAAAGCCCAATCGCTCGCCATAGCCTGACTTTATAGGCTTTATCTCAACCAACAGAGCAGAATATTGTCCGCTTTTAACAAGTCTTTTTGAATTGTCTTTTACGATCATAATTTCTCCTGTGTTCTGATACTGATATAGTAATGATTTTATGAATCACAATGTTTTGCTATAATGCTTGCGAATTAACTTCATATTAATTCCTAGTTTAATTGGTTGCATAAGATAATTCCTTAGTTACGCCGTAGGGTTGTTTGTTTCCCTATGGCGTTTTGTTTTATAGGGTTGATGCAAGGCTAAAAGCCACCAGCAATAAGGCGATAAAGATTAGAAATTGCATCATCTCGGTAAAGTCATTCATTGTGTTTCTCCTTTATTCCGCTCTTTCACGCTCTGCCAGTTCGGATAATCTGCCTTTCCGCTCATGATAGCCCATATCAAGATTGATTAAGGCTGTGTTCGTTGTTTGTAATGTTTTTAATAGCTTCAGTTGCGATACATTAAACGCATCTCGAACATTGCCTACAATGCTGTGTTTAACTTTCCATTTCCGCACATTTGAACCAATAACAAGGCTATCTAGCATTTCTTGATTTTGGCTGTAGTGATAGGCTTTAGGTTTCACGCCCGCCCGCACCAATTGCGCCTTGATTGCATCAGTCATTTCCTTGTTTCGGTCTATGCTTTCCAATCGCTCTATAGTTTTTGATAGGGTGTTTTTATATATGGCAGGTGATGAAATTCTTAGCTGTTTTTCAGCCTCAATAAAATGCTGTCTTATTGCTCGCCCTATTTCGTTCTTTTCCATTAAACATAGGTGCTTTGCCATATCTAAAGACACGATATAATCAATCAACTTTTGCGGTCGTGCCATCGGTGAAAGCTGTTCATTATTTGCGCTCACCAATTCGGGGGAGCTCAAATTTTCTACAACCACAAAATCTTGATTTTCGATAAAGCCTGCTTGTTTGATTCTGGCTCTAATCCATGTGGAATAATCCCGCCCCACTTTTAAGAATCGGTGCACATCTCGGGCATTGATTCCGCTCACGCCATTAAAACGGTTCTGCGGATTAGCTAATAGGTTGATAATTTCTGCTTTGCTTGTATCAAGCTCCGATAAATCTAGTTCAATTCTATTTTTCATTGTCTATCTCCTTTGTTCTTTTTCTCATCATCTCTAAGTGTTTTTTCGTGGTGTAAAAACTCGTTTCTAATCGCTCGTTCTTCCGTAGCCCTGCTGTCATCTTCGTGAAGTCGTCTATTTCGCACTGAATCGCTACAAGGCGCTGTTCTAACACTTCAATAACCTCATCTATCGGGTATGGCTCGTTATCGCTGTATAGGCTCATAAACGTGAAGATTTGATGCGATTTTCTATAGTGTTGAATGGCTTGTTTAAGTAGAAAAAGATTGTTTTTTGCTATGGTGCATTTCACTATAAATTCTCCTCTTGGGGTTCATCGCTAAAGGTTACGTTAATCACGGCTGGCAAGGGTTTTATATCGCCCTCAAGATTGATTGTTTGTTTATCAAAGCCTAAAACTTTTGCTTGCCCCATTACGGCAGATACTGCAGAGGATAGATTGCCCTTTTTCATTGCCTCGCTGTAAATATCTTCTAGCTTGTTCAGAATGTCGCTCACAGTAATGTTATGTTCTTTGCGGTGTTCTACCTGCAATGCCTCAATCCTTGCCTTAATCTTGCTGTTTTCCATTAAATCAAAGGCTCGGCGATTGACGGTTTCAGGCTTCATATTTTCAGCGTCATAGGCTCGGCGATAGGCTTCGCTTGCGTTACCTGTTTCAATGTAAAACAGACAAAAATCACTTTGTTTAACCGTTAATTCATTCATCATTTCTTCTTCCTTTGCCTGTTAATCCACCAGCGGTAAATAATTCACATCATCTTTGTGTTCTTGATGAATAGCCAGCACTTCGATTTGCCGTTTCAAGTCGTCAATATCTGATAGCACTACACTTAATCTATCTAAAACAAACTCTAAGCCGTCTTTGTGAGTGAATGGGACTTGTACTTTCTCCCCGTCTTCGGTGGTGGCTGTTTTGGTAATTTTGCCATCTAATGTTGCATCTGCTATTTCGTAAGTTTCCTCAATAGCTCGGTAAATACTCCATAGCGTTGCATACTCGCGTTTTTCGGTGTTGGTCTGTTGATTTGTCTTAGTCATTTTTTCAGTCGCTCCTTGCTCGTTTAATTCAACATTCCGCCCATTTCGGTAAATGTCAGTTTTTCATCTTGGCAAAATTGTTGTTCAAGGTGTCGCATGGTTTCTTGTTTGGTATCAGTGGAAAGAATTTCAGCAAGTGGAATAAGTGCGCCATTTGCTTTCTTCATCGGGTTAAATGCAATGCTATTTTCAGAAAGTGCGGTAAGCTCTTGTTGCATTTCCTCATTAATCAGTAATGGGGCTTTTGTGCTTTGTTGAAGAAAAGCAACCATTATCAACGCCTCTTGCATTGTGTCAGCGTCAATGCCTAACGGTAGAAAATCACCTACTTCAAGCCATAAGACGGCATTTATTCCCCAATCCTCAGAAGTAACCGTTAAATGTGGAAATTGCGCCTTTGAATAAGTAATTGAAATCGGGGTATTAATTAAATCTTTACGCCCTTGTTCTGTTGTGCAGTCTTTGCAATCGGTCATTTTTAATTTCTCCTTAGTCGTTATATTGATGATTTTGGCTTACTTCATTTTGGTGCAGTACATACACGCCCACACGGTGCGATAATCCGCTTGAATCGGTTTCTTTGCGGTAAAAGGTATCAATATGAAAGCCTTTATCTCTGAGTTCCTTAATTCGTGCGGGTGGAAAGTAAATTCCTAGCTCTCGCAATTCGTTCGTGCTGTATGGGCGAGCATATAAACACTGCAAAATGTATTTCTGTTGTTCATAAACGCTAGTTGTATTGATTGCCATAGTTCCGCCTTAGCTAACTCTACATTCGTTAGCGAGTTTTAAAACGTAAGCATTAATTTCAGATTCAAGGAAACAAGTCGCCCCGTTTGCGACCTTGATTGCCTTAGGGAAATCAGGGCGATAGCGTTTGGCTTTTGGATTGCGCCAGTCGTCTAAGGTGGTAAGGCTCACGCCTAATCGTTCAGCAGTTGATTTACGTCTTAAAAAGCGTGGTGCTTGTTCTGTGTCGTTTGGTGGTGTGATAGTTTTGTCAGGCATAAATCCCCCATTATGTTGTAGATAGATACATATACCGCCTTATAGTGTCATTTGCGGTTCGAGGGGTATTGTGGGGAATTGAATTTTTATAGGTGGTAAGTTACCAAAATCTTTTGGTAAGAAGTTTTGGTAAGAGAGTTTAAGCCTTGTTCTTACTGGGTTTATGCAATTTTGATAAGAAGTAAATTTTTTGGTAAAAAGTGGTTAGAAATAAAAAAAAGGCGGTGTTATTCCGCCTTAGTGATAAGATTAAGTGATTCTCTGATTCTTGGTCTGATTGTGTCATTTGTTCGCGTCTTGGTTTCTGGTTGTAGTAACTCTATAATTTCTCTCTCTATATCTTTGCTAATCGCACTTTGATTAATTCCGCCATTTCCTTTTTGATACTTTTGTTTATATCCTGCAAGAAGATTAGAAAGTGCACCAATCATCAATAAATGAGTTTCTCGCTCCCTAACATCGTAAGCCTTAGCATTTTCTAAAACTGGTTCAGAATCTACCACACCTTGTTGTAGCTTTTGTTCAAGCTCTGCCATTCTATCTTGTTGTGCTTTTAATTCCGCCTTTAAGCGTTCATTTTCAGTTTGCAGTAGTGTGTTTTTGGCTTTTTCTTCCTGTAATTCGGTTGAATTTATAGAAAGATCTGATTGGTCTTTAAGTTCTATGATTTGACTATTATCTCTAGCGACTTCTAAAGGTTTCCGATATGGTGGCACATTCCACTTCAAGCCGTAAGTTCTTGCCCATTCTTCAGCTACCTCGTGAGTTAGAAAAACATCTTCAACATAGCCGTTTATATCGTTTTCAATTCTAGCGCGAATATAGCCTCTTTCCGCGGATTGTTTAATTGCCTCTTTAATAGTTTCATAGCGTGGGTGCTGGTGGGCGTTCCAATCTTTTGGCCAAATATCTAAAATCAGGCAAGCGACATCGTGCAAAGATAATTCGGGGAATAATCTATAATCCTCTAAATAGTCATTGTCACTATTTTTTACACTAATAGTTCTCCCTAATATATTTTCAATTTCACTACGATTTATAAGCAGTGTTTTAAAGTCATTTATATCCATAATATCGCCCTAAAATGGAATCTGTTCATCGAAAAAATATTCATAGCCATTGTTTTCTGATACAAATTGAAGAGACCTTTTAAAATTATTATCGTCTCTTTCAATACTAGGCTTTAAACCGCCATATTCTTTGTATAATTGAATGTATCTATCACCTATGATTCTTAAAATATCATTGGCTGTATTAGTGTAATCAAACCCAGTTTGAGACTTTGCCCACTCAATCAATTCATAAAGGCTTATATATTCGCCTCTATTTTGGCTAATTTGTTGTAATTGATTCGACTTGGCTTTATCCAGTAGTGATATGCCCGAGTCTTTAATTTGTTTGGCAATTTCAACGCGTCCAACAAATAGTTGATCAATATTTGAAACACCAACAGAATTATTAATAACAACATCTTTTAGCCTGCCTTTTACATTATCAAACCCATCTGCAAAATAGTTTGTCATTGGTTCATAGATATAAAAAGGATCACTCCTTTTATCAAAAATTTTGCAATAACAGAAAGAATTTGTATATTTCCCATTTTGCCGAAATCCAAATAAAAGGCTTTCTAATTTATCAGCCACTTGGCTTACAGTTTTATTTGTGTAAACAGATATAGATAAAATTAAATCTTTAAAACTGATCAAAGGTTCTGCATGATTTTTGAATGATGATAAAAATTGATCATGATTGCTCACAAAAACGCCCCTTAACGTTAGCCCTTATTAGTAGGAGTGCGACAAATAGCAATAAGGGTTACTATCTTTCAGTGTGGGTAATTAGTCCGCACCTAGTCGCACTTAATTTTATATACTCAACCGCTTATCAGGTTTACGCCTGTTTCTGCGGGTTGCTGTGCGTTTATTATTTTACCTGATATTTTGTACAGTTCAAGTGTAAAAAATCTTCGCTTTCCTTACCTGCCACCAGCATTTGAAATTTCATCTCTATTCTTCACTCTCCAATTAGCCTTATTTCCCTGTTATTTTGGTTAAAAAATAACTTTGCTCACTTCATGTATCACTTTATCACTTGTTAATCACTTCTCTTTTTACTCTATTTTCTTCTTTAAAATCAAAAAGATATAAATAGTAGAAGTGAATAAGTGAATAAGTGATTAAGATTTATAAAAAAAAATCACAAGGGGTATATAAAAAAATAGACAAAAAAATAACCGATAACGTTACTTGTTATCGGCTATCGGTGGTGGCTTAAACAACCATTTTCAAATGATGCTTAGGCAATGCACCGTTTGAGCATTCCTCAATAAAATCGCCCCATACCTGTAAGAGTTTAAAACGCTGCTCTAATCGTTCCCCACGGTCATAGGCTGCCTTGATTCTGTCTGATTTCATGTGCGATAGAGCAACCTCGATTAATTCGCTGTCATAGCCTTTATCATTCAAATAGGTGCTTGCGATAGCTCTCAATCCATGTGCAACTAATTTACCGTGATAACCCATGCGCTTTATTGCAGAATTTGCCGTTTGTGTGTTTACGTGGGTTTGAGGGTTCTTTGCGCTAGGGAATAAATAAACCTTACTTTCACTTCGTTTTTTAATTTCTCGCAATAATGCCATCGCTTGCCGTGATAGAGTGATTTTATGCTCACGCCCTTTGTCTGTTTCTTTAATCCCTTTTTTGATGTAAATCGTCCATATTCTCGCTTGCTCATCAATATCCTCATATCTTGCGGTAGCCGCCTCATTTGGGCGTGTCATAGTGAGCATCTGCCATAGAATTAAAAAACGAGTCTGTAAGTGAATTTGAGCATTGTTTAAGGTGTAAAGAAATTCCCCTAAATCTTCTGGCTTAATGGTTTTAAAGTGTTCTACCGTAGGGCTATCAAATTCTTTAGATATTTTTTCGGTAGGGTTGCTTGATATGTAGCCTCTATGCAAGGCGTAAGACATTATTTCATTGTGCTTTTGAATGGTGCGCTTAAGTTTCTCTAGCGTTCCCTCATCTTGATAGCGTTTGAACGCTTTCAGTGCCATAGGGGCAGTAATTGCAGAGATAGGCAATGCGCCAAAGTGCGGTAAAAGATTTCTTCTTATTAGGCTGGCCACGTCTTTTTGATAATCCAAAGAAAAGTTCTTTTTTGTTTTACGATATTCGAACCACGCCCACGCCATCGATTCATAAGTATTAGCTAAATCATCTGTCTTTGTTTTGTGTAGGTGCTCCCTGTGGGTTTTAGGATCTATATTTTGCGCCAATAGCGCACGATATTCTTCACGGATTGCGCGCGCCTCTGCTAACGATAAATCAGGGAATGAACCTAGGCTTATTTCAGTGCGTTTAGGTGGAGTAGTAAAAGGCTTGTAATAATTAAATCGCCATAGCTTAGAGCCATTGGGCGTTATAGATAAAAATAAACCTTGCCCATCTATTAGCTTGTAGGGTTTATCTTTTGGTTTCGCTTTCTCTATTTGTGTATTGGAAAGGGTTTTAGTAGTACGTGCCATAGTAGTACAACCTTATTTTAGTAGTATAAAACTGAGAGCGGTTGCGCCCAGTGTTTGCAAGGGGTTTCAGCGTTTTAGGAGTATAATTTTTCCCTCGTTAAAAAAGATCCTACTAAATCTACTCCTAAAATTCTAGGGTTAAATAGTGTTTTATAGTGGCGTATAGGGAATAAAAAAGCCTTGATTCCAGTAAAATCAAGGCTTTGTAATGTCTTATAATGACGTATGATTTTGATTGTTGGTGGAGCTGGGGGGAGTTGAACCCCCGTCCGAAATTACTCTACCTTCAGTACTACACGTTTAGTCTCGTCTTTAATTTCACTTAAGCATGCGGACAGACACGCTAAACTTAAGCTAGTTTGATTCAATTTAGTGCTTCGATCCTCAAACAGTGGCTTCCACACGATCTCGTTTTGGTTTGACTCCGCGTTATCCCCGTCTTACGAGCGGAAGCTAGGGCGCGAAGGCTAAATGCAGGTTATTAAGCTGCTAAAGCGTATTGTTCGTCGTTTGCGACTATTTTTTTGCGGTTTATTTACGAGGCCTACCGCACCTCGACGTGCACCTTGGGCTTCGCTAATCCCGTCGAATCCAGAATCAGCCCCAAAACTGTGCGTTAGTCTAACAAAAAAAGAAAGGTAGGGAAAGTCGAGATTGATTGAATTGCTGCGTTAAAGGGCATTTATAAAATATCAAATTGCTAGGCTATTAATTTTAATGTATATTTAAACAGTTATTTACTTGATTAATATTAGAAAATATTTAACCGCACTTTTTTTATGCTACAAGATAAAAAAATTATTCACATTGATATGGATTGTTTTTACGCATCGATTGAGATTCGTGAAAATCCTAATTTGCAGGGAAAGCCTGTTGCTGTGGGTGGTTCTTCTCGTCAACGTGGTGTATTAACAACTTGTAATTATGAGGCGAGAAAATTTGGTTTGCATAGTGCAATGCCAACAGCTCAAGCCATAAAAAAGTGTCCTAATCTCATTCTTGTGCCCGTGAATATGGCGTTGTATAAACAAGTTTCGGCACAAATTCATCAAATCTTCCAGCGCTACACTGATATTATTGAACCACTTTCTTTAGATGAAGCTTATTTAGATGTTACGCACTGCCAAAAATGTTCTGGTTCTGCTACTTGGATCGCACAAGAAATCCGCCAAGCAATTTTTAATGAGTTGAATTTAACTGCCTCCGCAGGTGTGGCGCCTTTAAAATTCCTTGCCAAAATAGCTTCGGATATGAATAAACCTAATGGGCAATTTGTGATTAAGCCGAATGAAGTCGAGGAATTCATTAAAACCTTATCTCTAAATAAAATCCCTGGCGTTGGTAAAGTGACATCACAACGATTACTCGATATGGGATTAGAAACTTGTGCTGACATTCAAAACTTTGATCAAATCGTCTTATTAAATCAATTTGGTAAAGCGGGTAAACGTATTTGGGATTTTAGCCACGGCATTGATGATCGTGAAGTACAAGCCCATCGTGAACGTAAATCAGTTGGCGTAGAACAGACGTTGATTGAAAACATTCACACAATTGAGCAAGCTTCAGCCTTATTGAATAATCTTTATCAAGAGCTAATTCGTCGCCTTGAGCGTGTTAGCCGTAATATACCGTTATCTGCATTCCGTAAAATTGGCGTAAAGCTTAAATTTGAAGATTTTCAAGTAACTACTTTGGAGAAAACAGGTTTGCCCCTTTCTTTGGAGAGTTTTCAGCAATTACTTCCTCAAATTTTTATGCGAGCAAAAGGGCGAAAGATTCGTTTGATTGGACTACATGTCAATTTACCTGAAGAAAATAAACAAGAACAAATGAGCCTCTGGTGATATAATCTCGCGGTTTTTTAGGAGTCGATACCATGGAACATAAATTAGAAGATATTATTGCAATTTTTAATCAATGTTTTGAAGAGGAATACAACACTCGCTTAGTCAAAGGCGGTGATGAACCCATTTATTTACCCGCAAATGATGAAGTGCCTTATAACGCGATTTATTTTGCGCGAGGCTTTTACAGCAGTGCATTGCACGAAATTGCCCATTGGTTAGTGGCAGGCAAAGAACGTCGTAAACTAGAAGATTTTGGTTATTGGTATGAGCCAGATGGACGTTCTGAAGAACGTCAGCGTGATTTTGAAAAAGTTGAAGTTAAACCGCAAGCATTAGAATGGATTTTGGCAACGGCAGCAGGTTTCCGTTATTTTGCTAGTGCGGATAATTTGAATGGCAATCCAGGTGATACACAGCCTTTTAAACAAGCCGTGTATGAACAAGTGAAAATCTATGCGGAAAAAGGTTTACCAAAACGAGCTGAAACGTTACGCCATGCTTTTGCTATTTTTTATGGCACAGAAGATCGTATTGATTTAAGTAAATTTGATGTGACGCGTATTTAAAGAGCGGCGATTTTTAACTGCACTTTTGACACTGTCAATTCTCCCTAAAATCGGCTAGAATACGCCGATTTTATTTTCGGTGACTTACAAATGATGAAAGATTCCATTATTGCAAAATTAGAAAGTTTAAAAGAACGTTATGAAGAGCTAGAAGCCCTATTGGGCGATGTTTCTGTAATTAGTGATCAGGATAAATTCCGTGCGTATTCTAAAGAATATTCGCAACTTGAAGAAGTGGTGAAATGTTTTAATCGTTGGACGCAATTAAATCAAAATATTGAAGAAGCTGAAATATTGCTCGACGATCCTGAAATGAAAGAAATGGCGCAAATGGAAATCGAAGAATCCAAAACGGAAATTGAAGAAGTGGAACAACAACTTCAAATTCTTCTACTGCCGAAAGATCCTAATGATGAATATAACTGCTATTTAGAAATTCGTGCGGGAACTGGCGGTGATGAGGCGGGTATTTTCGCCGGTGATTTATTCCGTATGTATAGCCGTTATGCTGAAAGTAAACGCTGGCGTGTAGAAATGCTAAGTGCTAACGAAAGTGAGCAAGGCGGTTATAAAGAGGTGATTGTTAAAGTCACTGGCGAAGGTGTGTATGGTCAGTTGAAGTTTGAATCTGGCGGTCATCGTGTGCAACGTGTACCAAAAACAGAATCACAAGGGCGTATCCACACGTCTGCTTGTACTGTCGCGGTAATGCCAGAATTGCCAGAGTCTGAAATGCCAGAAATTAATCCAGCAGATTTGCGTATTGATACTTATCGCTCATCAGGAGCTGGTGGTCAGCACGTAAATACAACGGATTCTGCGGTTCGTATTACACATATTCCAACAGGTATTGTGGTGGAATGTCAGGATGAGCGTTCACAGCACAAAAATAAAGCGAAAGCAATGTCGGTATTAGCGTCACGTATTGTTCAAGCAGAGCAAGAACGCCAAGCTGCAGAACAAACAGATATGCGCCGTAACTTATTAGGTTCGGGCGATCGTTCTGATAAAATTCGTACATATAATTATCCGCAAGGTCGAGTCACAGATCACCGTATCAATCTCACAATTTACCGTTTGGATGAAGTGATGAATGGTAAAATTGATGAACTGATTCAGCCGATTATTACCGAATATCAAGCGGATCAGTTGGCGGCATTGTCTGAACAGAATTAATGATAGGGACATCTGATTTCAGATGTCCTTTTTAACTTTACAGGGAAATAAAATGATCATTGAAAATCAAAAAGATGCTGAATTTTCTTCTGCTTTCAAGCCTTCTCAACCCGCTCAAGCGAGCCGTTTTAAACGTTGGCTTGCAAGTATGATTAATGGGCTTGTGCTTTGGATGATGGTTGGTCTCGGTTTTGCGTTGGGGGATTTTGCCGGTGTAGTGGGGACGATTGTATATGCTGGTTTTCAGTTATATTTCATGAAAATTTATGGTCAAACAATGGCAAAACGCTGGTTAGGCTTGCGAGTATTTAATTATCATACCCATCAACCTGTTGAATTTGGTAAATACATCGGTCGTGAGATTATTGATATTTTATTGGCATGGACGAGTTTCTTATTGATTATTAGCGGTATTGTTGCACTTGTGCGCGATGATCGTCGTTCTTTAACGGATTTAGTGGCTGGCACGATTGTGTTAAAAGACGAAAAATAATGAATTATAAAGAATGGCTGGCACAAGCAATGGTGGATTTAGCACAAAAAAATCCCACTGAAAATAGTAAAATTGATGCGCTTGTGCTTCTTCAACATGCTACTGGCAAATCGCGTACGCAAATCCTTGTTTTTGATGATACTGAGATTGATGAAAAAGTGCGGTTAAAATTGACCGCACTTTTAGATCGTCGTCTAAAAGGCGAACCTATCGCTTATATTCTTGGTGAAAAAGAATTTTGGTCGTTGCCGTTAAATGTCTCAAAAGGCACCTTGATTCCAAGACCAGATACTGAAATTTTAGTGGAAAAGGCATTACAAATTGCCTTAGAAAAATTACAAGAAAATCCACCGCACTTTCGTATTCTTGATCTCGGTACTGGCACAGGCGCTATCGCGTTAGCATTAGCATCGGAGCTTTCCTCTATTTGTCAAAAACGACAAATTTCATTAGAAATCATTGGTGTTGATCTTATGCCTGATGTTGTGGAGTTAGCTCGATCTAATGCAGAAAGAAATCAGTTAAATGTACAATTTTTACAGAGCAGTTGGTTTGAAAATATAACAGGGCAGTTTGATCTTATCATCAGCAACCCGCCTTATATTGATGCGCAAGATGAACATTTACGTCAAGGAGATGTGCGTTTTGAACCCCTTTCCGCATTAGTTGCCAATGATGCGGGCTATGCTGATTTGCGTCATATTATTGAATTAGCGCCGAGTTATTTGAATTCTAATGGCGCATTATTGCTTGAACACGGATGGCAACAAGGCGAAAAAGTGCGGTCAATTTTCCAAGAAAATCATTGGGAAATGGTTGAAACCGTGCGTGATTATGGCGACAATGAGCGCGTCACTTTAGGTTTTTGGAAGAAGTAATGAAATATTATCGACGTGCGTTATACGATCAATTTGTGCATTTTTATAATACTATCTCAGATGATGGATCATCAGAAGCACAAATTCGGGGAAAAATTGGCGGGTTTGTACGTCGAGCGCGTAAAGAAATTTCGCCAGATTGGCCGAAAGAAGAGCAAATTCATCAGTTATTACAGCTATTTTATGGTGATTGGGGCTTTCATTGTGATTCAGAAGAGTATTTCTATGCACGCAATTTATATTTGCCTTATGTGTTGGAGCATCGCAAAGGAATGCCAGTGACGCTTGGGGCAATTGTACTTTATTTAGCCGAGGTATTAGATTTACCAATTTATCCTGTCAATTTCCCAACACAGCTCATTTTACGTGCCGAAGTAAGAGATGAAGTGGCTTTTATTGATCCTTGGGATGGTACTTATATATCGCAAGAAAAATTACAGCAACTTTATGAAGGTGCATTTGGCTTCGGAGTGCAAATTCAACCTGAAGAACTTGATAGAGCCGATCTTTCTTTACTTTATTCTCGTTTTGAGCAACTAGCGAAGAATGCGCTCATCCGCGAAGAGCATAACGACATGGCATACCGTTATATTGAGAATTTACTGATTGGCAATGATGAAGATCCTTATCATATTCGCGATCGCGGTTTAGTTTTAGCTCAGATGGGGGCCTATCCTTCAGCATTGAAAGATTTAGAATTTTTTGTGGAACGTTGTCTGGAAGACCCAACTGCAGCTTTAATCCGAACTCAACTTTTAGAACTTAAGGGCGAGATTGATAAAGATTCTTTTTCCCTCCATTGATTTAAGGAAAATTTATGCAAAATAAAATTGTAAAAATCGGCAATATTGATGTTGCAAACGACAAACCTTTCGTACTTTTTGGCGGAATGAACGTACTTGAAAGCCGAGATATGGCAATGCAAGTCTGTGAAACTTATGTGAAAGTGACAGAGAAACTTGGCGTGCCTTATGTGTTTAAGGCTTCTTTTGACAAAGCGAATCGTTCGTCTATTCATTCTTACCGTGGCCCAGGCATGGAAGAAGGCTTAAAAATTTTCCAAGAATTAAAAGATACCTTTGGGGTAAAAATTATTACAGATGTACACGAAATCTATCAATGTCAGCCTGTTGCTGATGTTGTCGATATTATTCAGCTTCCAGCCTTTTTGGCGCGTCAAACAGATCTCGTTGAAGCGATGGCAAAAACAGGCGCTGTGATTAATGTGAAAAAACCACAATTCTTAAGCCCAGGTCAAATGGGCAATATCGTGGAAAAAATCGAAGAATGTGGTAACGATAAAATCATTCTTTGTGATCGTGGAACAAACTTTGGGTATGATAATTTAATTGTGGATATGCTTGGCTTCAGCGTTATGAAAAAAGCATCTAAGGGTAGCCCAGTTATTTTTGATGTAACCCATTCACTTCAATGCCGTGATCCATTTGGGGCGGCATCAGGTGGCCGTCGCGCACAAGTCACTGAATTAGCTCGTTCAGGTTTAGCTGTAGGAATTGCTGGTTTATTCTTAGAAGCGCATCCAAATCCAAATCAAGCGAAATGTGATGGCCCATCAGCTTTACCACTTTCCGCTCTTGAAGGCTTTGTATCTCAAATGAAAGCGATTGATGATTTAGTAAAATCTTTCCCAGAATTGGATACCTCAATCTAAGAAAATATTTAAGCAAAAGTGCGGTTAATTTTGACCGCACTTTGTATATAAAAGGAGAAGTGATGAATATCGTCTTTTTAGATAGTACGGCTATCCCGAAGCATATCCCTATTCCTCGTCCAAGTTTTGCGCATACTTGGACTGAATATGAGCATACATCTTCTGCTCAAACGATTGAAAGAGCGAAAGATGCTGATATTGTTATTACGAGCAAAGTCATTTTTGAGCGAGAAACGTTAAAACAATTACCTAAGTTAAAGTTGATTGCGATTACTGCAACCGGTACAAATAATGTTGATCTTGTGGCAGCAGAAGAAATGGGCATCGCTGTGCGCAATGTGACTGGTTATTCCAGCACGACAGTACCAGAACATGTCATGGGATTAATTTTCGCTTTAAAACATAGTTTAGCAGGTTGGTTACGCGATCAAATGGAAGCAAAATGGTCGGAAAGTAAACAGTTTTGTTATTTTGATTACCCAATTACAGATGTGCGCGGTTCCACATTGGGCGTATTTGGTAAAGGTTGCTTAGGGACAGAAGTGGGACGTTTGGCTAATGCCGTGGGAATGAAGGTGCTTTATGCAGAACATAAAGATGCCTCTGTTTGTCGTGAAGGTTATACGCCTTTTGAGGAAGTATTAAGACAAGCGGATATTGTGACGTTGCATTGCCCATTAACTGAAACAACCAAGAATTTAATTAATGCAGAAACCTTATTCAAAATGAAAAAAGGGGCATTCTTGATTAATACAGGACGAGGGCCTTTGATTGATGAAGTTGCCTTAGTTGATGCGTTAAAAACGGGGCATTTAGGCGGAGCGGCTTTGGATGTAATGGTAAAAGAGCCGCCAGAAAAAGATAACCCATTAATTTTAGTTTCAAAAACTATGCCTAATTTAATTATCACACCGCATATTGCCTGGGCGAGTGATAGTGCAGTGACAACATTAGTTGGCAAAGTAATGCAAAACATCGAAGAATTTGTACAACAATTAAATCAAAAATAATGAATTTTCCTATTTCTCTTTATATTGCACTACGTTATTGGCGTGCGAAAAGTGCGGATCGTTTTGGACGATTAGTGACTAATCTTGCAAGCATAGGGATTGTGCTAGGTGTGATGGCATTGATTATCGTGCTTTCTGTGATGAATGGATTAGAAGGTTATCAAAAACAACAGGTGCTATCTTCCATTCCTCACGCGATTGTGAGTGAAGAACAGCCCATTTCTACAGAAAAAACATTAGAAAATTTACCGCACTTTGTCCAAAAAGCCGTGCCGATCAATACAACAAATGTGATTTATCAAACGACAAAAGGCGTGAGTGCAGGACAAATCATTGGTATTCAATCATTTTCTGATGATCCTTTGGTTGAATCTTTTGATCAGGCTAAATTTAATGAAATTTTGCCTAGTGGGGAATTTAAACTAGTCATTGGTGATCAACTGGCGCAAAAATTGGGCGTGAATGTCGGGGATAAAATCCGTTTGATGATTACGGAAAATAGCCAATATACACCATTCGGTCGCGTGCCAATGCAGCGTTTATTTACGGTTAGCGATATTTATTATGATTATGGCGAAGCATCGGGTTATGAAGCCTTTGCTAATATTACAGATATTGGTCGCTTAATGCGTATTCAACCGCAGCAAGCGCAGGGCTATCGTTTATTTTTGAATGATCCGTTCCAAATTACAGAACTCCCACAACATTTCCCAACACAAAAAATCACGGATTGGCGTGTCCAAAAAGGTGAATTTTTCCAAGCGGTGAGAATGGAAAAAAATATGATGGGATTGCTGATTAGTTTGATCATTGTCGTGGCGATTTCCAATATCGTCACCTCTTTAAGTTTGATGGTGGTGGATAAACAAGGGGAAATTGCGATCCTGCAAACTCAGGGCTTAACAAAATCCCAAGTTCGTTCAGTATTTATTTATCAAGGATTACTGGTAGGATTTGTTGGCACATTGCTCGGTGCTATTTTAGGTGTCTTAGTCACCTTGAACTTAACGGAGATTGTAAGTGCGGTAAATCCACAGGGTGTTTTTTTACCGACAGAATTGTCATTTATTCAAATGATTTTTGTCATTGGATTTTCCTTGTTGCTTTCTTTACTTTCTACACTTTACCCAGCTTATCGAGCAGCAAAAGTAGAACCTGCCGCTGCCTTGCGATACGAATAAGTTTTTTAATGATAAATGAATGATGGATGAACAATCACTTTTAGCTTTTGATACACAACATATTTGGCATCCTTATTCTTCAGTTTCTTCTGATATGCCACTTTATGCGGTAGAACGTGCAGATGGCGTGATGATAACCTTAAAAGATGGACGTTGTTTGATTGATGGCATGTCTTCTTGGTGGGCAGCGTTGCATGGTTATAATCACCCTCGTTTAAATGCGGCGGCACAGAATCAGTTGGCAAAAATGAGCCATATTATGTTTGGCGGTTTTACCCATGAACCCGCGGTGGAATTAGCCCAATTATTGGTACCAATTTTGCCAAATGGATTAGATAAGATCTTTTTTGCTGATAGTGGTTCTGTTGCTGTAGAAGTAGCGATGAAAATGGCTATTCAATATCAGCACGCTAAAGGGGAAGTACAACGACAAAAATTCGCCACTATCCGTTCGGGTTATCATGGCGATACTTGGAATGCGATGTCTGTGTGTGATCCAACCACAGGAATGCATCATTTATTCCATCATAGCCTGCCAGTACAATATTTTCTTCCTCAACCCAATATTCCATTTAATGAACCTTGGAATGATGGTGCGATTGAACCTTTAGCTGATTTACTTAAGAAAAAAGGGAGCGAAATCGCCGCACTTATTTTAGAGCCTGTCGTGCAAGGTGCGGGCGGTATGTATTTTTATTCGCCAACTTATTTAGTGAAAGCGCAAGCGCTTTGTAAACAATATGGTGTATTGCTAATTTTTGATGAAATTGCCACGGGTTTTGGCCGTACTGGGAAATTATTTGCTGCCGAGCATGCTGGGATTTCGCCAGATATTATGTGCATCGGTAAAGCCTTAACAGGTGGTTATTTAACTTTATCGGCAACCATTACGACTACTGAAATTGCGCAAACTATTTGTCGCGGTGAGGCTAAATGCTTTATGCACGGCCCCACTTTTATGGCAAATCCATTGGCCTGTGCGATTGCAGCAGAATCTATCCGTTTATTGTTGGAAAGCCCTTGGCAGCAAAATATTCAGCGAATTGAGTCTTCCTTAAAACAACAGCTTTCGCCTTTAGCTGAAAAAGATTACGTCAAAGAAGTTCGCGTATTAGGGGCGATTGGGGTGGTTGAAATGAAAAGTGCGGTAAATATGAAAACTTTAGTCCCACGTTTTGTGGAACAAGGTGTTTGGATTCGACCTTTCGGAAAATTGGTTTATGTGATGCCTCCCTTTGTGATTAAAGATGATGAACTTCAGAAATTAACAAAAGGCATGATTCTGGCTTTAACTCAGGAATATGAACATTAGGATAAAAAATGGATGCTTTCAAACAGCAATTGGAAAAGCTTAGCACACAAAATCAATATCGTTCAATTCCAGACTTAGTTCATCAAGGACGATATATTACGCGAGAAAATCGCAAAATGTTGAATATGTCATCTAATGATTATTTAGGTTTGGCATCAAATGAAAATTTGCGCCAGTCTTTTTTACAGCAATATGGCGATAATTTTCCTCCTTTTACCAGTTCTTCGTCTCGTTTATTAACAGGAAATTTTCCTGTTTATACCGATCTTGAGCAGCTTATTGCTCAATGTTTCCAACGAGAAAGTGCTTTATTATTTAACAGCGGCTATCACGCTAATCTTGGTATTTTACCGGCGTTGACGACAACAAAAAGTTTAATTTTGGCAGATAAATTAGTGCATGCCAGTATGATTGATGGTATTCGTTTAAGCCAATGTGAGTTCTTTCGTTATCGTCATAATGATTATGAACATCTAAAGAGTCTGCTCGAAAAAAATGCCGGAAAATTTGACCGCACTTTTATTGTGACAGAATCGGTTTTTAGTATGGATGGCGATGTAGCTGATTTGAAGTATCTTGCTCAATTAAAAAAACAGTTTCCAAATACTTATCTTTATGTGGATGAAGCCCATGCAATAGGTGTTTATGGTAAAAACGGATTAGGTATTGCTGAGCGAGCTAATGTGATAGCTGATATAGATTTATTGGTTGGTACTTTTGGCAAAGCCTTAGCTTCAATGGGAGCTTATGTCGTCTGTGATCAAATATTAAAAGAGTGTTTAATTAATCAAATGCGTCCATTGATTTTTTCAACCGCACTTCCGCCGTTTAATGTGGCGTGGACTCATTTTATTTTTGAACGATTGCTACAATTTTCAAAAGAAAGAACGCATCTTGAGCAGTTAAGTGCATTTTTACGCCAAGAAGTGGAGCATAGAACGCAAATAATGCCAAGCCAAACTTGCATCGTTCCCTATATTTTAGGTGAGAACGAAAAAACTCTTGCCAAGGCGAAAGATCTGCAAGAGCAAGGTTATTATTGCTTGCCGATTAGACCACCGACAGTACCAAAAGGTACATCCAGAATACGATTATCTTTGACGGTAGATATGACAATGGATGAAGTAAAACAGTTTGTGGCATGCTTATAAGGAAATAATGTGAAAACGAAATTTTATGATCATCAAGGTGAGCATTTAATAGTTTATTTTGCTGGCTGGGGGACACCTCTTGATGCTGTGGCTCATTTGATTTTGCCAACAAATCATAATTTATTAGTTTGCTACGATTATCAAGATTTGAAGTTAGATTTTGATTTTTCTACCTATCAGCAAATTCGTGTAGTGGCATGGTCAATGGGTATTTGGGTGGCAGAGCGAGTATTACAAGGAATCACCCTACAATCTGCCACAGCAGTGAATGGAACAGGTTTACCTTGTGATGATAGCTTTGGTATTCCCTATGCTATTTTTAAAGGTACGCTAGAGAATCTCACAGAAAATACTCGTTCAAAGTTTGAACGTAGAATCTGTGGTGATAAAGTATCTTTTGAACGTTATCAACAATTTTCTGTACGACCATTTAACGAAATTCATCAAGAACTCACCGCACTTTTTGCGATGATTCAGAAAGATAAACGTGCCGATCTTATTCACTGGACAAATGCATGGATTAGTTCTCGCGATAAAATTTTTATGCCGGCTAATCAGCACCAATATTGGGCATCGCGTTGTGCCGTTCAGGAAATAGAGGGTGAGCATTATGTATTTTCAAGATTTACCCACTGGTCGGCATTATGGAATTATTAACTTCCGTAAATAAATCGTGTATTCAACAAGCCTTCCAAAAAGCCTTCCAAAAAGCCTTAAATAGCTATGATGAACATGCGCTAATTCAACAAAAAATGAATATTAAGTTAATGATGCATTTGCAAGACTATTTACCAAATGGATCATTAGATAGTGTATTGGAGCTAGGTTGCGGTTCTGGTATGTTGAGTACGTTGTTGCAGAAACAGATTTCAGCCAATTATTGGTTATTTAATGATTTGTGCGATGTGTGCTCTCTACTCGCTGAAAAGCTGATTCAACCCTTTGATTTTTCTTGTGGTGATGCAGAGAACTTTCCTTTTCCACGACGATTTGACTTGATTGCTAGTGCATCAGCTGTACAGTGGTTCCATCATCCTGACAATTTTATTTCCCATTGTAAAACAGGATTGAAACCTAATGGTTTATTGGCGATGACGAGCTTTGGCGAAGATAATTTAAAAGAGATTCGCCAAATGACGAATGTGGGGTTAAGTTATCCGAATTTATCTCAATGGCAAAATTGGTTAGCCAATGATTTTGAGCTTTTATGGTGTGACGATTTTAATGTAATACTAGACTTTGATACGCCATTGGATGTACTCAAACATCTGAAATATACCGGTGTAACAGCGACTAACCAGAAAAATTGGACAAGAAAAAATCTCAACAAATTTATTGATGACTACTTACAGGCTTTTAGGTTGCCATCGGGTAAAGTGCGGTTAACTTATCATCCATTGTTTTTTATCGCACGTTATTCTCGTGCTGGAAATTAGTAAGGCGTATTTATGGGCAAGGTTATTTTTGTATCGGGCATTGATACCGATGTAGGTAAAACAGTTGCAACAGGCATTTATGCTAAAAAGTTGATGGAACAAGGCTTTTCCGTTATTACACAAAAAATGATTCAAACAGGCTGTAAAAATATCGCTGATGATTTGCTTGTACATCGAAAGATTCAAGGGATTGATTTGACGGAAGAAGATTTACAAGGCGACACCTGTCCTTATCTTTTTGAATATCCTTGTTCTCCTCATTTAGCGGCAAAGCTCGAAGGGCGAGAAATTAATGAAAAAATTATTGAAAAATCCACCGCACTTTTGGCAGAAAAATATGATTATGTGTTGCTGGAGGGGGCAGGTGGATTAATGGTGCCCTATTGCGAAGAGGCGACGACGTTAGATTATATCCAGTCAAACAATTACTCTTTGATTTTAGTGACATCTGGAAAACTAGGTAGTATAAACCATACATTATTAAGTTTAGAGGCTTGTCGTACTCGCGGTATTTCAGTATTAAGTGTAATGTATAACGGTTACCCAGAATATGATTCTATTATTAGTCAAGAAACCCAACGCTATTTAAAACGTTATCTTGAAAGATATTTTCCTGAAACAGGATTTGAATACTTTGGGTGTATTGAAATTTAAGCTCAAGGAAAAGTGTGATAGACTCGCGCCAGTTTTTAATGAGATGATTTGTTGCTAAAGTGCGGTTAAAACGAGTAAAAAATGAATAACTATTTATTAAAATGCGAAAACATCAATAAATTTTATCAGGAAGGTGAAAATCAAACGCAAGTATTAAAAGGCGTTTCTTTTTCTATGACACCCGCAGAGTTGGTTGCGATTGTAGGAAGCTCAGGTTCAGGGAAAAGTACTTTATTGCATACTTTAGGGGGACTTGATCAGCCAAGTAGTGGGGAAGTGTTTATTAATGGACAATCCTTGCAAAAAGCATCGGCTAATGAATTAGCTGCTTTGCGTAATCGTTATTTAGGATTTGTGTACCAATTCCATCATTTAATGGCGGATTTTACCGCACTTGAAAATGTGATGATGCCGATGTTGATTGGTTATCAAAATAAAACAGAAGCGAAAGATTGTGCCGAAAAAATGCTAAGTGCGGTGGGATTAAGTCATAGAATTACGCATCGTCCATCAGCGCTTTCTGGTGGGGAACGTCAGCGCGTGGCGATTGCACGTGCTTTAGTGAATAATCCATCGTTAGTTTTAGCGGATGAGCCCACAGGGAATCTCGATCACAAGACCACAGAAAGCATTTTTGAACTCATTCAACAACTTAATCAAGAGCAAAATATCGCTTTTTTATTAGTCACTCACGATATGGGGCTTGCTGAAAAATTATCACGCCGTTTAGTCATGCAAGATGGTATTTTGAAGGAAGGTGCATAATGAATACGCCGTTTTTTATTAGTTGGTGTTATCAACGTGGCAAGCAGAAAAATCCTTTAGTTGCGTTAATTGCAAAATTTTCTGCAATTGGCATTGCGCTGGGGGTTGCAGTTTTAATTGTTGGTTTAAGTGCGATGAATGGTTTTGAGCGTGAGCTTAACCAACGAATTCTTGCAGTGGTTCCTCATGCAGAGATTTTATCTGCACCGAATGGAACGGAGCCGACCATTCATCATTGGCAAAATTTAGAAAAACGCTTACAACAAAATGCCCAAATTAAAGGTATTTCCCCTTTTGTTAGTTTTACTGCATTGGTAGAAAATGGCTCAAAACTGAAAGTGGTTCAGGTGAAGGGTATTGAAAAACAAGCAGAAGAACGAGTGAGCTCTCTTGGTAATTTTGTACAAGAGCAAGGCTGGGATAAATTTGGGAAAGAAGGTGGATTAGTCTTGGGATCGGGGATTGCTAGAGAACTTGATGTAAAAGCGGGTGATTGGGTTACTTTGCTTATTTCTCAGCAAAATGGCGATGAACAACTTGCTCAACCAACTCGTGAACGCGTGCAAGTCACTGCAATTTTACGTTTAGATGGGCAACTTGATTACAGTTATGCCTTATTGCCGCTTGCTCAAGCACAAGAATTTTTAACTTATAAACCTGATCAAATAACAGGTGTTGAATTGAAATTAGATGATCCTTTTTCTGTGAAAAATCTGGATTTGTCCATGCTTAATGACTATCCACAGATGCTTTATATTCAAAACTGGATTGGTAAATTTGGTTATATGTATCGCGATATTCAACTTATTCGAACTGTGATGTACATCGCGATGGTACTCGTGATTGGGGTGGCTTGTTTTAATATTGTTTCTACGCTGATTATGGCGGTAAAAGATAAGCAGGGCGATATAGCCATTATGCGTACGCTTGGGGCGAATAATGCGTTCATTAAGCGTATTTTTATTTGGTATGGCTTACAGGCAGGAATGAAAGGTTGCTTAATTGGTATTGTGTTGGGCGTTATACTGGCATTAAATCTTACAACCTTTATTCAGGGTATTGAGTGGGTTATCGGTAAGAAATTATTATCGGGCGATGTATATTTTGTCGATTTTTTGCCAAGCGAGTTACATTGGTTGGATGTTTTGATGGTTTTAGTTGCAGCGCTTGCATTGAGTTTAATTGCTAGTCTTTATCCAGCAAGTAGGGCCGCTAAATTACAACCAGCCCAAGTATTAAGTAACCATTAATTTTGTGAATACCGCATGAAAGTGCAGTATTTTTTTGTCTTTTATTCACTTAATATTTCACTTTATTTGGCTTGCAAGCATACGTTAAAGATAGTTTAATAACGAACTTGTAGGTTTTATTCTTAAAAAAATACAATGAACTAGTTTACTAGTGCAAAAAATAGGTGTAGATTACCTACATAATTAAAACACAACATTTGAAAGTTTGAGAGTGATATATGGCTAAAGAGAAAATTGAAATTGTCGTGGCAAACGACGATACGCGAATTGAAAAAGTCGATCAGGTGTTACCACCCATTGCCTTATTAGAAAAATACCCAGCTAGTGAACATGCTGCGGCATTAGTGAAGCAAACTCGTCATGAGGCACATAATATTATTCATGGTAAAGATGATCGTTTATTAGTGATTATTGGTCCTTGCTCTATTCATGATCCTAAAGCAGCGATTGAGTATGCAAACCGTTTAAAACCATTACGTGAAAAATATAAAGATAGCCTTGAAATTATTATGCGTGTATATTTTGAGAAACCACGTACAACTGTGGGCTGGAAAGGTTTAATTAACGATCCGTATTTAAATGATACTTATCGTTTAAATGATGGTTTACGCATTGCAAGAAAATTACTTTCTGATATTAATGACTTAGGTGTGCCATCTGCTGGTGAATTTTTAGATATGATCACGCCACAATATGTTGCAGATTTTATGAGCTGGGGCGCAATTGGTGCGCGTACGACTGAATCACAGGTTCACCGTGAGTTAGCCTCTGGTTTGTCTTGCGCGGTTGGTTTTAAAAATGCAACCAATGGTGGCGTGAAAGTCGCTTTAGATGCAATTGGTGCAGCAGAAGCACCTCATTATTTTTTATCAGTCACTAAATTTGGTCATTCTGCAATTGTTTCAACTAAGGGAAATGAAGATTGCCATATTATTCTACGTGGCGGAGATAAAGGACCAAACTTCAATGCTGAAGATGTGGAAAAAGTGTGTGCAAATATTGAGAAATCTGGCCGAATCCCTCATGTAATGATTGATTTTAGCCATGCCAATAGCTGTAAACAATACAAGAAACAAATGGATGTTTGCCAAGATGTGTGTCATCAAATCGCATCGGGTTCTAAACAAATCTTTGGTGTAATGGTGGAAAGCCATTTAGTGGAAGGTCGTCAAGATTTAGTTGATGGCAAAGCACAGACTTATGGACAAAGTATTACGGATGCGTGCATTGGATGGGAAGATTCTAAAAGATTATTGCAACAACTTTCTGATGCTGTTATTGCTAGACGTAAAGTGACGAGTAATTAATTGAAATATAATCTAGATACTAGATAGAAGTGCGGTTTATTTTCACCGCACTTTTTTATTCGCCTTTAACTACGCCGCCCATTTCATTTTATCGCGGCGTTTCATTTGATGAATTGTATTGGTTACTGTGCCGACAATAGGTAAATTCGACCAATCTTTTGTATTTATATTTGGTGTAGCGGAATCCAATGCCATGAAAAGGTAATTGCCGCTATGCGCCATAAATTCATAGACATGAAATTCGTTATTTTCTTCTAGCACAACAAGATCACCTGAATAAAGATCGTCATTTTTTTCGACGATTAGCATATCTCCAGTTTCAATTCCCCAAGCTAACATATTTGGATTGGTGACATGAATAAAACAGGTCTGCTTTGGACGTTTGATACAATAAAGATTCAAGTCTAGTTTTTTATTGAATTTAAGGCTGTCATCCATATCACTGAAAAAAGGGAGTGGATTATAAGAAAAATCCATTTCATATTGCGCAGTCAAAGTTTGGTTGTTCATTCTCTTATCTCCTGTTAAATAATATGGATAAATAACCTTTCACCTTGTTTTTTTGTACAGCTAAATTTTACTGTATGTTTCATACAGGGTGTCAATAGGTTAAATAAAAAATTTTTTTATAAGTATGTTTTTAGAAAATATCTAACAAATTTAGAAAAAAGTTCACTTATTGGATAAAAAATAACAAAAAATATTTTCTTTCAATAAGAATTTACGCTATCTTTAATTCCCTTGTAGGTGGATTGGTAACAATCTGAAGTTAAATTTATTAAAAAGAAAGATAAAAGTATGAACACATCTCGTTTATTTCGTCTGTTATTCCAGGGCAATTTAGTAAAAAGAATTGCAACTGGTTTAGTTCTAGGGATCATTATTGCGTTTGTTGGAGCTGCACTTGAAGGTGCTTTAGGTTTTAATATTGCGGAAAAAGTAGGCGTTTTAGGTACCATCTTTGTTAAAGCATTGCGTGCTGTTGCACCAATTTTGATTTTCTTCCTTGTTATAGCTGCACTTGCAAACCGTAAAATTGGTACGAAAAGCAATATGAAAGAAATCATTGTGCTTTACCTTTTAGGCACATTCTTGGCTGCATTTGTTGCTGTTATTGCTGGTTTCGTATTCCCAACGGAAGTGGTTCTTGCAACCAAAGAAGATGCAAGCTCAGCACCGCAAGCTGTTGGTCAAGTTTTATTTACCCTTATATTAAACGTGGTAGATAATCCATTAAATGCGATTTTCAAAGCAAACTTTATTGGTGTATTAGCATGGTCTATCGGTTTAGGTTTAGCCTTACGTCATGCATCTGATGCAACTAAGAACGTATTATCTGATTTTGCAGAAGGCGTATCAAAAATTGTTCACGTCATTATTTCTTTTGCGCCATTTGGTGTATTCGGTTTAGTGGCTGAAACCTTATCTGATAAAGGATTAATCGCATTAGGCGGTTATGTGCAATTACTTGCAGTATTAATCGGTACAATGTTATTCACTGCTTTTGTTATTAACCCAGCATTAGTTTATTGGAAAATTCGTCGTAATCCGTACCCATTGGTATGGACTTGTGTACGCGAAAGTGGTGTAACTGCATTCTTCACTCGTAGTTCTGCGGCAAATATCCCCGTGAACATCGAATTAGCAAAACGTTTAAACCTTGATGAAGAAACTTATTCTGTTTCTATTCCATTGGGTGCGAACATCAATATGGCGGGTGCTGCAATCACGATCACAATTTTAACGTTAGCTGCAGTACACACATTAGGTGTGGAAGTATCTTTTGTTAGTGCGATTTTATTAAGTATCGTGGCTTCTCTTTGTGCTTGCGGTGCATCTGGTGTGGCAGGTGGTTCATTATTATTAATTCCATTAGCATGTAGCTTATTTGGTATTTCTGATGATGTAGCAGCACAAATGATCGGTGTTGGTTTCATTATTGGTATTTTACAAGACTCAACTGAAACAGCATTAAACTCATCAACTGACGTATTATTTACTGCGGCAGTATGTATGGAAGAAGAACGTAAAAACGCAGCATAATTATGATGCAAATAAAAGAGCGGGCTATGCCCGCTTTTTTTATATGATTTTATATGCAAAGTGAGGTCTATTTTGATAGACTTCTGCTACGTTTTATTTCCCTACTAATAGATAAGAAAAATGAACCACTTAATTATTTTTGCTCATCCTAATTCAGCGCGTAGTTTTGGACGAGCGATTGCCAATCGTATTGAGGAAATCAGTCAAGAGAAGGGTGTAAATGTATTTTTTCGTGATCTTTATGAAATGAATTTCAATCCAATTTTATCTCATGAAGAATTGCAGAATACTAGCAACGGTATTATTCCAGAAGATATTCAGCAAGAGCATGATTTTATTCTTCAAGCGGATTTAATTACGTTGGTTTATCCCCTTTGGTGGATGGGCTTTCCATCAATTTTGAAAGGTTATTTAGATCGCGTATTAAGCCATGGCTTTGCCTATAAAACGGAAAATGGCGAATCAGTGGGTTTGCTCAAAAATAAGCAAATGCAGCAATTTATTACGATTGGCAGTAATGTTGATAAATATAAAGAATTTGGTGTGGATAAATCTCTCAATCATTGTTTAATTAATGGATTATTTAATTACTGTGGCATTGAAAATGTTGAGTTTGAATTATTCGGTGATATTCATTTAATTGATGATGAGGCGCGTAAAGCAATGATTGAACTTACTGCTCAAAAAACAAGAGAAAAATTGACCGCACTTTTAAAGGAAAAAGCGTAATGTCTGAAAAACAAATTAATAATTTCTCATTAATTAGTCGATTATTCGGTAATCTTTTTTATCGTTCTCCTAACGATGAAGTGCTAGCAGGCGCGTTTGCTTGGCTACAACAAAAAGGTTTGAGTCAAGTTTGGGCGCTAGATACTGATAAAGAAAGTGAATTAGCGCTGAATAGCCTACAAGCTAAAATTGATCTCGATTTATTGAACCAAGAGTATCAAAAATTGTTTGGTACAAATGGAAAAGTAGTAACCGCTATTTCAGCTTACGAGATTGATGTTGAAGAATTTGTTAATTTTCGCCTTGTACGCAACATGCCAGAGGTGGAAAGTGCGGATCATTTTGCTTTATTATTGCTCACAACCTCTTGGCTTGAAGATAATTCAGATTCTTTAGTGGCTCAACAAGAATTCTTTGAAACCTTTTTATTGCCTTGTGCAGCGAAGTTTTTAACTGAAGTAGAAACTCAAGCAACTTTGCCTTTTTATCGTGCATTAGCCCTTCTTACACGAGAAATATTGGCGGCGATGGCGGATGAATTGGAAGAAGAGTAGAGCAGTATTTTGCTTTCCTCTAAGTATTGAGGAAAGCAAGCAATATTTTATAGATAGGTTACAAAATCTTTTGTATCGATAACACGGCATTCACGTTCGGCTTTTTCCATGCCTGTGCCAATCATGACTAAAGCAATCACACGATCTTGTTCACGACATCCGAAAGCTTCACGTAATGCAGTGCCATTAACCCATTTCCCTGAAATCCAAACATTATCAAATCCTTGTGCTTGTGCAGCCAGTTGTAATCCATAAGTTGCACAGCCTGCACTCAACATTTGTTCCCATCCAGGTACTTTAGCGATAGTTGGATCGATTTTTGCTATGACACCAATGACCATTGGTGCTCGATGTGCTAAATTTTCAGCTTTCTTTAATTTTTCTTCACCCAAATCAAATTCCACAACGGCTGCTTTAAGTAGCGTTTCCAATTTATTTAATCCATCATTTTCCATTACAACAAAATGATAAGGATGTAATTTTCCATGATCTGGTGCGTGCATTGCTGCTTGGAGAATAAGTTCAAGCTGTTCAGCATTAGGTGCAGGTGCGGTCAATTTTTTGTTTGATTTTCTTGTTGTTAAAAGAGTTAACGCATCCATTTTATTATCCCCTATAAGTAAAGTGCGGTGGATTATAGCATAGTTTTTGACAATGCTTTGTGATACGCTAGCGCAAATTTTTTAAAGGTAATTTGTATGTTTCGAGTATTAAAATTATGTTGGAAAGCGCTGTGTTTCATTCGTGATCTTGTGATGAATGTTGTGTTTTTAGGTTTTGTACTATTGCTAGTGGCGATTATTGGCTTTTCAAGCGGTGGAAAAAAATCTACAACATTAACAGGGGAAGGCGCATTATTAGTTAATTTAGATGGCTATCTAGCGGACAACCGTGATGAAACACTTCGTTGGCAAGATGCATTAAGCGAATTGAATGGCGAGCACGTTCCTCAAAAAATTTCGACGTTTGATGTGGTATTTGCCATTAAACAAGCGGAAGATGATCCTAAAATTAAAGGATTAGTGCTCGATCTTAATTATTTTGAAGGGGCAGATTTGCCCGCATTAGATTTTATTGGTGGTGCTATTCGTCATTTTAAAGATACAGGAAAACCAGTGATCGCCTATGCGGATAATTATTCCCAAGGACAATATTATTTAGCGAGTTTTGCGGATGAAATTTATTTAAATTCAATTGGAAGCGTGGATATTCATGGTTTATCACAAGAGAATTTGTATTTTAAAGAAATGCTCGACAAATTAGCCGTTACACCACATATTTTCCGCGTAGGGACTTATAAATCAGCGGTTGAGCCATTTTTACTCAACGATATGTCGGCTGAGGCAAAAGCAAATATGCAGCGTTGGTTAGGTGAAATGTGGAACAACTATGTTTTATCAGTCAGCGAAAATCGCAAGATCAAGAAAGATAATGTTTTCCCGAATGCGAAACAATATTTATCGGATCTTAAAGCGTTAAAAGGCAATAGTACCGCTTATGCCCAACAACGTGGATTAGTAACCGATGTTGTAACTCGTTTGGATTTAGATAAAAAACTTACCGCACTTTTTGGGAAAGGGAGTGACGGAAAAGCAAATCTCATTGAACTTGATGATTATTTGACTCAACTGCCTGATCGTTTAGAACATTACAATGTGCCAAATAAAATTGCAGTCGTGAATGTTGAGGGAACGATCATAGATGGTGAAAGTGATGAAGAAAATGCTGGTGGTGATACCATTGCACGAATTCTCCGTAAAGCTCACGATGATAACTCCGTAAAAGCTGTTGTTTTACGAGTCAACTCACCGGGCGGTAGTGCTTTTGCTTCTGAAATTATTCGTCAAGAAACAGAAAACTTACAGAAAATCGGAAAGCCTGTGATTGTTTCTATGGGGGCAATGGCAGCATCTGGTGGTTATTGGATCTCATCCACTGCGGATTATATTATTGCCGATGCAAACACCATTACGGGCTCTATCGGTATTTTCGCGATGTTCCCGACTTTTGAAAATAGCATTAAGAAAATCGGGGTGAATGCAGATGGTGTTTCAACCACTGAATTAGCTAATACATCCGCGTTTTCTCCGTTAGCAAAACCAGTGCAAGATATTTATCAAACAGAAATTGAGTATGGTTATGACCGATTTTTAGAAATTGTCAGCAAAGGCCGTCAAATTTCAAAAACACAAGTAGATAAACTTGCTCAAGGTCAGGTTTGGTTAGGCAGTGATGCATTCCAAAATGGTTTGGTGGATGAGATTGGTTCTTTTAATGAAGCGGTCAATAAAGCAGAGCAATTAGTGAATCAACGTCAAGATACTGCAGTACAAGATTTTAGCGTGGAATGGTTCACTGATGATAACGTTAGTTTAATTAGCACCTTATTGCGCGATACTAAAAAAGGGGCACAAGATCAGTTGGTTAAATGGCTTGGTGTACCAGCTCCAATTCAAAAATTACAAAAAGAATTGAATGTATTAACTAAATTTAATGATCCTAAAGGTCAGTATTTGTATTGTTTGAATTGTGGGAAGGTTAAGTAATAATTGAAAAAGGGCAGAATTAAATCTGCCCTTTCGCTTATAAAATATACGCCTCTTGAATATGATGTGGTTTTTGGTCTTCTTCTGGAGGAAGTTTCATATACTCTCCATAATATTGCGTTAAGTGTTCGTGATATCCATTCATTACTTGAAATTGTCGCCCCTCAAATTCTTTATAAATAACGTGATTAAAATATTCCTTCGGCATATAAGATTTTTGCCAACCACCGTAGTCAGATAATACAAGACCAATATAATCGCATTGTTTTATCGGATATTTTATTTGAAATTGTGCTAAATTTTTTTGCATTTTGGAAAATAAAAAGTGGCTTAATTTGTCAAGTATCGTTCTTTGCAAAGTATTTTCTTTTGATCTTAACCATCTTTTCTTGCAAGAAGAAAATCGAAGTTTAATTCTTCGGTGCTTTTTCATTAGTGGGTAAATGATCTTTGGTTCATTCGGTACACCATCGTAGATAAATATATCCATAAACATTGGGCTTTTTCTTCCCTTAGCATCTGTTATTTGAGTGCGACAATCGAAAATTTTTGCCATTTCACCTGTATATTGAGCAAGAATATCCTCCGCAGTTTCCATATTGTAGTATTCGTGAGTTTCTTGAAACCAAACATCAACAAACCTTTGATATTCATCACGGTGCATATAAACATCAATATCATCATCCCAAGGGATAAAGCCTTTGTGGCGTATTGCGCCGATTAATGTTCCACCACCAAGAGAATAGCTAATTTTATATCGTTCACACAGTGTGTGGAAATAATCTAAGATGTCTAGACAAACTAGCTGTTGCTCTCTAAGTGTCAATTTTTTCATTATTTTTCCTTGTTTGGTGTAAGTTTTTGTAAAATATGCTGATAATCATCAAGGTTATCCATCTCAAATATATCATCGCAGTTAAGTTGCTCTGTATGAACATTTAATTTCTCTATATATTCCATCGGAATAGTATCCCAATAAAGTTTTGGATTTTTTAACCGCACTTCACTTGTGTATTCTTTGAGCAAAGTTAGAATGATATTGCAATCCCGAGTTGTCCAATAAGATACCCCTGACAAGCTAGGTTGGTTTAATGATCCAATCTCAATACGCATTACTTGTCCATTATTATTTAAAATCGGTAGCCACTCATTATGAGTTTTAGAACGGATAACCGTGAAATATTTGCTGTGTGATGGCTTAGTTAGAAAAATATTACGATTAAGTACAACATCCGCATCAATAACATAACAATCATTAAAGAAGTCTTGAGCTAGTGAGAAGGAATAAATACTATTATATTCCCTATATTTTTCATTATGAATTAGAGTGCAATTATATTTTTCTTGTAGATAATTGAATTGTTCGTGTAAATATCCTGTAACAATGACAATATTATCGATATTGGCTTGACGTAGAAAAGCGAGTATTCGTTCTAAATTAGGTATTCCATGAATATCTAATAGTGCTTTATGGGTAGTTTGTGTGATTTCTTTAAAGCGGCTGCCTAGGCCTGCAGCTAAAATGATTGCATTCATTTTTGTTCCCCTTTGTAATAAAGTGTAACGATCACTCCTGCACTTAATAATAAGGTGAGTAGTAAGGTAATGGGCTTAATTGGCTGTTTATAGAGCAGATAACCAAGTCCAATTGCCCATACAGAATATGTGATATTTAATGCCATTGCTTTGATTGGTTTTAACAGATAAATCGCTTGGTAATAGCAGCAGTAAGATAATGCACCAAAGATTATTACACCAGCAATTTGTACATAATTAAAACTAAGTATATCTAGTGAGAAATCTTTCAAGGAAAGAATAAATAGAATCAATAAATAACCAATAGTTGAACCACATAGTCTTAAAAAATACACTTGAAGTCCAGAGAGAGAACGCATTGTATAGGAGGATATCACTATTTCAGATGACCACCCCAATATACAAATTATTAAAAAAATAAAACCGATAGTATTAAAGGTTATTTCTTGTTCTACTTCAATAGCAAGCAACGAAGAAGAAATAATAGCCAAGGCGAATCCGAATTGGGCTGTTTTGCTAATTTTTTCTTTTAGAATCCAATAAGACATCAGTGCGGCTAAAACTGGGAATAGAGAAGAAAGTGGCGCAGCATAATATATCGTTAAATAATGAATGCTTAATAAATATGCAGACATCCCCAATGGTCCGCCTAATACTCCCGATAATACGGGGGACCAAAAAATCTTTTGAAAATTAACCGCTCTTTTTCGCCACAATGTTATGCCTATTGCAAACAATGAAAAAAAATCAATTAAGAAGAGTAATGAAATTACTTTTCCTAATGCAGTGAATCCACTTAGTGGTAATTCGTTATATAATAGCCCAGATAATGCCCAAAATATAGCGGATAGTATGCCAAATAGATAACCATGCATCATGGCAATTCCTCTAAAAGTTTAAATGCCGCGTCTAATCGTTTTAATGCATAATCGCCAAAATCCTCACCATGTTCTTCTTTTACTTTTGTCCATAAAAACCATAGCACATTTTGGCAGAAACGATGAATTTTCAATCGGTTATGAGCTGTTTGAAGTTCTGTTGAATTGTATTTATTTGTATGATTGCAATAGACTTCTAATAGAAAATCAGCAGCTTCTATTGATAAATTACCTTCCTCAATAATCGTCGCTATATCAAATAACGGATCATTTAAGCCTGAATATTCCCAGTCGATAAAAAATAACCTGTCGTCTTGCAATAGCATATTTTCAGGGACTAAATCATTATGACATGGACGTAAAATTAAGCCCTTATTGATATTTTCAAACTGCCAGAATACGGTTGAAAGTTTATTCATTCTAGGATCTGCTTGAAAAAAAGCGGATTTGTTTTCTAACAATGAAAAATACTGGCGAAACTCATCAAATACACTAAACACATTGCGGAAAATAAATTCACTGTTGTGTAAACGATATAAATTATTCGCAACTTGAGACAAACAACTTTGTTCGTTTAATTGCGTTTGACTTAAAGGCTTGCTATTTTCTAAATAACGAGTCAGTTTTACCCCACTTTTTGCATCCAATACGGGAGTTTCTACATTTAAACCAGCACGATATGCCTGTGCATTATTGAATGCCTCATATTCACGATTAATAAGTGATAAATTAACGGCATTAGGGATTCGCAATACAAACTTCATCCCTGAAATATCAAGTACAACATTTTGATTGGTCATTCCCCCAATATAAGAAAAAGGAATGGAATGTTGATTAAGAAAATCAAACAGTTTTTCTGGTTTATAGCAAGTTTTAACAAATTCTATAATTTTATTGATTGATTGATTGATTGATTGATTGATTGATTGCATGGCATTTTTGTATTCATTCTTATATTTACGTTTTATTTAATTTTAACACTTCAAAGCTCTTTTTGTAAGATATTGAATCTTATCAATTTATTCAACTTTCGAACCTTTCAACCACTTTCTCACCCAAGCTCGGTTAGCTGAAAGATTATGTAATATAGCTTCGCTTATAGGCAATGGCTCTCCATAAATGATTGAAGCTAAGGTTTCACCTAAGAGTGGGGCGGAGGTAAGCCCACGAGAACCTAAGGCAGCCGTTAAGAAAAGATTCTGAAAATTGGCCGCACTTTGAATAGGTTGTTTACGGCGGCAGAGGTTGAATAAATTATAATAATCCACTTGTTGCTGTTCAAAATTAGGTACGTTTCCAACCATCGGGGCAAGATCTCTTATAGAGCAGCGGATGCCTACACGAGCGAGATTGCCTGATGTATCCACATCTTGCGTCCAAGATTGGGCGATATTTTGTTGGAGTTTTTGTTGATTTTCTTGTTGTTCTTGTTCGCTAAAATGGCGATTAACGTTATCACGAACATGGCTTGCGCCGATGCAATGTGAGGTTTTTAATTGATCGGCTGGGGTGAGATAACCATCATAACAAAGCACAGATTTCAGTTTGAGTAAGTTTTCTGATGTTGGAGTTTGGCTAACTTGTCCGCGGATAGGGTAGAGTGGTAGCTTTTCTGTTTGAATAAAATCAGTAATTTTATATCCGTTCGCAAGAATGATGACTTCATGGCAGTATTTTTGGCCTTGCGTATTTTCTAGTTCCCAATTTTTTTCTTGTTGATAAAGTGCGGTAATTTTTTGTGAGGTTTTAATAATTACACCTTGCTTTTCAAGAAATGAAAAGGCATTTTGAACAAATTGTCTTGGTGCAAGCCAAGCTCCTTGTTCAATCCAACCGCCTTCGCAATTAAGCGGTAATCCCACTTTTTCACTAAGTTGTTCAGCATTCAGCATTTGGAAGATTTCGTTTGGCAAACCAAGCTGAGAAATCTTTGTTAATTTAATCGCACTTTTTTCGTTGTAAGCACATAGCGCCACGCCACAAAATTCGTGTTCAAACGCTATGTTTTGTGCGATTGCCCAATCAAGTAATTGGCGACCGTAACTGAAAGCGCGCAGGTAAAAATCAACGGTGAGCGCATTATCATCGCTAAGTTGCGGATAAAATGCGCCTTGTTGATTGCCTGAGGCATTGAGTGCGAGCGCGTCATCCTCACAATAAATGGTAACCTTTGCCCCTCGTTTTACTAAGGAAATGGCAGCACAAAGAGAAGCAATACCACCGCCGATAATAGCGACATCTTGTTTTTCCATTTTCGCAGGCTGAGCAAGATACCAAGGTGTCGAAAGTGCGGTCGATTTTGATTGTATTTTTATCCCACTTAAACATTCTCGCTTTTTGCCGAAGCCTTTACGTTTTGTCACATTAAAGCCACCGGATTCAAGTCCTTTTCTGACCGCACTTGCTGCGGTGAAGGTGGCAAAAGAACCATTGGGTTTCGTGAAACGAAACATCAAGTTATAGAGCTCATCATTCCACATTTCAGGATTTTTGCTTGGAGCAAAACCATCTAAAAACCAAGCATCAATACATTCATTCATATAATCGCCAAGTTGTGGCAAGTTTTCTGATACATCACCCAGCCATAAATCTAACGTGGTCTCTTCAAAATGAATACGATGACAACCTAGAATCAATGAAGGCCAATAACGTTGCAAATGAGCGCTTAAATCCTCAAACTGCGGATAGGCAAGATGAGCTTGCGAAAGTGCGGTGATTTTTAGCGGATATTTTTCAAAGGAAATAAAATTTAGGCGTTTTAAAGGATGATTCTCGTGTTGCTGGCGAAATTCACGGAACAATTTGGTTGCAGCAAAGAAATTTAATCCTGTACCAAATCCTGTTTCGGCGATGACAAAATTAGCCTCGTTGTGGCTTATCCAACGTTCCCAAAGTTGATTACCCTGTAGAAAAACATAATTTGTTTCTGCCAACCCATTTTCGTTAGAAAAATAGACATCATCGAATTGATCTGAGATGGGAATATGGTTTTGATTGAAGTGAATCTCAGCATGTTGGACGCTAAAGGTCATTTTTTATTCCTTCCTTGCCTAATGAAATTTGCGTATAATAACGCGATTTTCTAAACTGGTCGAACAAATGAATTATTGCTTGAAATATTTTTATTTCGTAGTAATTTTGAGCCGTTATTTTTACATATAAAACAATAAGGAAGAAGCAATGAGAAGAGCTGTAATTACAGGCTTTGGGATTATTTCAAGTATCGGTAACAACAAAGAAGAAGTATTGGCTTCATTAAAATCAGGGAAATCAGGTATTGAAGTTGTGCCTGAGTTTGTAGAAATGAATATGCGTAGCCATGTTGCCGGAACAATCAAATTAAACCCAAGCGAGCACATTGATCGTAAAGTGTTCCGTTTTATGGGTGATGCAGCGGCTTATGCTTATCTTTCTATGCGTGAAGCGATTGAGGATGCTGGCTTAACAGAAGATCAAGTTTCTAATGATCGTACTGGTTTAGTGATTGGTGCAGGTACAGGTTCTGCACATAATCAATTAGTGGCTTGTGATGCGGCTCGTGGTCCTCGCGGTGTAAAAGCGATAGGTCCTTATGCTGTAACGAAAACCATGGCATCAAGTGTTTCAGCTTGTTTGGCAACACCTTATAAAATTCGTGGTGTGAACTATTCAATCAGTTCTGCTTGTGCAACCTCTGCACATTGTATTGGTCATGCGGTTGAATTAATTCAATTAGGCAAACAAGATGTGGTTTTCGCTGGTGGTGCGGAAGAGATTTCTTGGGAATGTGCTACTGAGTTTGATGCAATGGGTGCGGTTTCAACTAAATACAATGAAACCCCGGAAAAAGCATCTCGTGCTTATGATGCAAACCGTGACGGTTTCGTTATCGCAGGTGGTGGCGCAGTGGTTGTTGTAGAAGAGTTAGAACACGCCCTTGCACGTGGTGCAAAAATCTACGCTGAAATCGTGGGCTACGGTGCAACCTCTGATGGTTACGACATGGTAGCACCGAGCGGTGAAGGTGCGGAACGTTGTATGAAACAAGCGATGGCAACTGTAGATTCACCAATAGACTACATAAACGTACATGGAACCTCAACTCCCGTGGGTGATGTAAAAGAATTAGGCGCAATCAAAAATGTATTTGGTGACAAAATTCCAGCGATTTCTTCAACTAAATCAATGACTGGTCACTCTTTAGGTGCGGCGGGTGCACACGAAGTAATTTACACGTTATTGATGCTTGATAATGATTTTATTGCACCAAGTATTAATATCGAAACCTTAGATGAAGTCGCTGAAGGCTGTAACATCGTTACTGAGACGAAAGAAAATGCAGGATTACAAACTGTCATGTCAAACAGCTTTGGTTTTGGTGGTACAAATGCGACATTAGTTTTTAAACGTTATAACGGTTAAAACGATTCTATGAAAAAAGCCACTTTCGATTGAAAGTGGCTTTTTTGTGTAATTTAAAAAGAAAAATTAAGCAAGGATACTAAATTGTTCTTTCATTAATGCTTCAAAATCAGTGCAACCACCAATTGGTTTTTCATCAATAAAGATTTGTGGTACGGTTTCTACTGGTTTACCAACAGATTTTGATAAATCTTCTTTAGTAATGCCTTCTGCGTGAATATCCACATAACGATAGTCAAAATCAGCAACTTCGCCTTTTAATTTTTCAGCAAGGTTTTTTGCACGCACACAGTAAGGGCAGCCAGGACGACCAAAAATAACAACGAACATAAGATTTCCTTTTTTGAGTTAAAAATTCTAGGCAATTCTACCTGATTTTTATCGTCTACATAAAGTGTTTTTATTCGTGTAATATAAGGAACATCGTAGACAATGAGTTAAATATTATGAAATTACTAATGCTTTGCCGCGAACCTCGTCTTTACAGTTGCCGACGCTTAAAAGAAGCTGCGAAACACCAAGGGCATCAGATGGATATTTTAGATCCGAATCGTTGCCTATTAAAACTCTCACAAAATCCACCGCACTTTCAGATTTTTTATCAAGAAAATTCAGAGTCGAAACCTTATTTATTGCCCGATTATGATGCCATTTTGCCTCGATTTGGCACAACGAGTACGCAAATGGGATGTGCAGTCTTACAGCATTTTGAAGGAAAAGGGACTTTTTGTTTAAATTCATCTCAGGCATTTTTAAATGCACGTGATAAGTGGAAAAGTTTACAACTTTTGCTGAAGGCTGGTGTTCCAGTTCCTAATTCACTTTTAAGTGGAGGTGAAGTGCAAGCTCAGGCGACGATACCTCATATCAGTTCGCCGACAATTTTAAAAACGCTAAATGGTTCACAAGGAATAGGGGTGATTTTGGCTGAAAAACTACAAAGTACGGTGAGCATTATGGAAGCTTTTAAACAAACCAATATATCTATGTTGCAGCAAGATTTTATTGAAGAAGCGGGCAATGCGGATATTCGTTGTTTTGTGATTGGTGATCAAGTTGTAGCAACGATACAGAGAATTGGACAAGATGGTGAGTTTAGAGCGAATTGTCATCGTGGAGGAAAAACCGAAAAAATTACCCTAAGCGATGAAGAAAAGCAGCTAGCCATTCAAGCAACAAAAGCCATCGGTCTAGATATAGCTGGCGTGGATTTAATTCGTTCGAAAAATGGATTATTGGTTTTAGAGGTAAATGCAAGTCCAGGCTTGGAAATGATTGAAAAAACAAGCGGGGTTGATATTGCATTACAGATGATAAATTATGTTGAAAAGCAGATTTATTTGAATAAGAAAAGTAAATAAAATTTGATATTTGTAAAGCCTTACTATTCATACCAATTTTTATACACCTCTTCTAATGACCTAGCTATCAAAAGTGCGGTCATTTTTCTTTGAGTTTTTTAAGCGTATTAAAAAACTAGCTAAAACCTGTTTTATATCAAAAAATCCACAGAATTTATAAGCCTATGTTCTTTATTTAGGCGTATTATATTACTCGGAATGAGTAATTCATTCTGGTTATCTAAAATAAGGACATTACTATGGCAATTAAAAAAGTGATTACTGTCTGTCCGTATTGCGCTTCAGGTTGTAAGATCAATCTATTGGTTGAGAACAACAAAATTGTGGGTGCTGAAGGTGCAAACGGTAAAACAAACGAACGGGAGCTTTGCCTGAAAGGATATTATGGCTGGGATTTCGTGCATGACACAAAAATCCTCACTCCTCGCCTAACTCAACCGATGATTCGCTACAAACGTGGCGAGCCGTTCACGCCAGTGAGCTGGGAAGAGGCTATTTCCTATTCTGCAAAACGTTTACAAGAAATTAGAGAAAAATATGGCAACGAGTCAATTATGGTAACGGGTTCTTCTCGTGGACCAGGTAACGAAGTGAATTTCGTTATGCAAAAATTTGCTCGTGCGGTATTAGGCAATAACAACATTGACTGTTGTGCACGTGTCTGACATGGCCCATCTGTAGCAGGTCTGCTCAAATCAGTGGGTAATGGCGCGATGTCCAACTCAATCGTTGAGATTGAAGACACTAAATGCGTATTTATCTTTGGCTATAATGCCTCAACATCTCACCCTATTGTAGCGCGTCGTATTAACCACGCAAAAGCAAAAGGGGCGAAAATTATTGTTTGTGACCCTCGTAAAATTGAAACCGCTCGTATTGCTGACATTTATGCGCCACTTGCCAATGGTAGTAACGTCGCATTTTTGAATGCAATGATGAACGTGATTCTTGAAGAAGGATTACAAGATCAAAAATTCATTGATGAACATACCGAAAATTTCGATGCGTTCTATGAAACTGTAAAAGCTTATACACCCGAATCAACTCAACACATCACTGGCATTGAGCCTGAAATGTTGAGAGAAATTGCCCGCACTTATGCGAAAGCAGAAACAGCGACAATTCTTTGGGGTATGGGGGTATGTCAGTTCCGTCAAGGTGTGGAAACTGTACGTGCGTTGGCAAGTTTAGCAATGTTGACGGGTAATCTTGGTAAACCAAATGTTGGTGTAAACCCTGTGCGTGGTCAAAACAACGTACAAGGCGCATGTGACATGGGGGCTTTATATAATACTTTACCTGGTTATCAAAGCTATGCGGATCCAGAAATCAACGCTAAATTTGCGAAAGCATGGGGCGTACCGTCTATTCCAACTAAACCGGGCGTACCATTGAGTGAAGTGCCACATGCTGTGGCAGAAGGTAAACTCAAAGCATTCTATATTATGGGTGAAGATACTTTACAAACTGAACCTGATTTGAATGCCATGAAACAAACCTTTAAAGATCTTGAGTTTATTATTGTTCAAGATATCTTTATGACTCAAACGGCAGCGGAAGCGGATGTGATTTTACCAGCAACATCTTGTGCTGAACACGAGGGTGTTTATAGTGCGGCTGACCGTGGTTTCCAACGTTTCTATAAAGCGGTGGATCCTGTGGGTGATGTGAAAGACGACTGGGAAATCATTAGTCTTATGGCACAAGCTTTGGGTTATCCAATGCATTACAACAACACCAAAGAAATTTGGGATGAGTTGCGTGAGCTTTGCCCAATTTATAAAGGTGCAACTTACGAAAAAATGGAAGGCTTGGGTTATATTCAATGGCCATGTACAGATGAAGGCCCTGAAGATCAAGGCACTACATACTTATATGAAGGTCAAATCTTCGACCGTCCAAATGGTAAAGCTGAATTCTTTGCTTGCGACTGGGAACCACCAATGGAAGAAGTTTCTGAAGAATATCCATTAGTGCTTTCTACCGTGCGTGAAGTTGGTCACTATTCTTGCCGTTCAATGACGGGTAACTGCCGTGCACTTGCTGCGTTGGCAGACGAACCAGGATTTGTTCAAATGAACGACCAAGATGCGAAAGCTTTAGGCATTAAGAATAATGAGCTTGTTTGGATTTCTTCATCTCGTGGTAAAGTAATCTCTCGTGCTGATGTAAGTTCTCGTACTAACAAAGGTGCGTGTTATATGACTTACCAATGGTGGATCGGAAAATGTAACGAACTCACAGCTGAACATTTAAATCCAGGATCTCGTACTCCGGAATATAAATACAGCGCGGTGCGTATCGAAAAAATTGAAGATCAACGTTGGGCTGAGCACTATGTTGTAACTGAATATACTAAGCTCAAATCTCGTTTAAAAGAAACCGCACTTGTGGCTTAATTATAATATTTATCATGATTAGGACAGGCTTTATGCCTGTCTTTTTTTATGCTTAATGAAATATGATATGGGTAAGAATATTGGAAATGCTAAAAAAGAACGGTTTATTCAAAAGCAATTTCTTTAATACGTAATTCATCACCGCTTTGTCGTTGCAAGTGTATGCTGCCACAATTTGGACAAGAATCATGATGAGCTTGTATCTCAACTAATTTTTGACATTGCCAACACCAGGCTTGTGCTGCAATAGGAATGAGATGAAGTTTACAGCCTTCAGCAGCTGTACCTTGAAAGGTTATGTCAAAACAAAATTCTAATGCGTCTGGTTCTACACAAGAGAGTGCGCCAATTTCTAGCCAAAGATCTGTCACTTTTTTTATATCGTGACTTTTACATTGCTGTTCCACTATTTCTAGAATATTTTGACAAAGAGATAATTCGTGCATAGTTTTTCCTTTTATTTTTCTTCCTTAAAATAAATGCCTTTATCAATTTAAGATAAAGGCATTTTTTAAAACATTGTCAATTTTAACCGCACTTTACGCTAGCATATTTACAACTGCAAATGAGATTTTCAATAATGCTGCGTTGATTAGGTCGATAAAGAACGCACCTACCATTGGAACGATTAAAAATGCTTTGTGTGATGGCCCAAAACGGCTGGTGACAGCTTGCATATTTGCGACTGCAGTTGGAGTTGCCCCCAAACCGAAACCACAGTGACCTGCGCTTAATACGACAGCATCATAATCTTTCCCCATTGCACGATAGGTGATGAAGATTGCAAAGGCAGCCATAAATGCAACTTGAATAGCAAGAACGACTAATACATCAACAGCTAAACCTGCAAGTTCCCAAAGTTTTAACGACATTAAAGCGATAGCTAAGAAAATAGATAAACCTACGCTACCTAATACATCAATAGCTGATTCAGCTACTTGGAAGCGGAAAATGTTCGTTAGAATATTGCGGATAATAACACCGGTAAATAAACACCATACGAAAGTTGGTAATTGAAGTGCTGTACCTTTTGTTTGCGCATCTAAATATTGACCGATAAGCAAACAAATAGACATCATTGCAATAGTTTCAATTAAAGAACGTGAAGTAATTTTACGTTTGTAAGTTGGATGTTCAAAGGCTTCTTGGATATCATCAACTTCATCATTTTCAGGGTTTTCACCTTGTTTTTGACGATTTAATAAGAAACGTGCAACAGGGCCACCGATGATACCACCAAAGACTAAACCAAAGGTTGCACAAGCCATCGCTATTTCAGTTGCACCTTGTAGATTAAATTGATGAACGAATGTATCAGCCCAAGCTGCACCCGTACCGTGACCGCCAGTTAATGTTACCGAACTAGCCAATAATCCATATGCGGGATGAATACCTAATGCTAATGAACCAGCGATACCAATAATATTTTGACAAATAATCAGTAAACCAGCGACAAATAAAAATACGATAAGTGGTTTTCCGCCTTTAATTAAACGGGAAAAGTTTGCGCTTAAACCAATGGAAGTGAAGAACACTAACATCATGGTAGTTTGTAAATTTTTATCAAAGTTAAAGGATGTTCCATCGACTTTATGCCAAATTAAAAGACCAATGGCAACGATAAAGCCTCCAACAACTGGCTCTGGAATGTTAAATGCTTTTAATACATTAATTCGTTTAACTAGAAAAAAGCCCAAAAGCAAGACTAAACTTGCTAATGCAAGGGTTTCATACGTGCTAAAAGTATGGCTCATAAATTGGATCTCCCTATGTTGTGTTTAAATTATGTGTTGTGTTGCGGTTCGATTACTACTATTTCAACATTGGTATGTAATCCACGTGGTAATGTCGAACCTTTTCTGCCTCGTTCAGCACGGAACTTCTGCAGATCTTCCGGTTTTAATACAATTTTTCGTTTTCCGGAATGAAATTCAAGACTTGTTTGATCTGAAATGAGCAATAATCTCACTAACAATTCACTGCGTTCTTTTGCATTTGCTGCAGGAATTGTAACAATTTTATTGCCTTTGCCTTTTGATAATGCCGGTAAATCTTTTGCCGAGAAAATCAACATTCTGCCAGCAGATGTCATAGCGACAACAAGTGCGGTGGCACTCGCCAGCGTCTTAGGCTCCATCACTTTGGCATTTTCTGGTAAAGAAATCAAGGCTTTTCCTGCTTTATTGCGTGCAATTAAATCTTCAAATTTACAAATAAAACCATAACCCGCATCAGAAGCCATCAATAATTCTTGCTGTTCGCTGGCCATTACGACATATTCAATGGTCGCACCAGCTGGTAAATTTAGTTTACCTGTGAGTGGTTCACCTTGCGAACGTGCGGAAGGTAATGAAAGCGGATCGAGTGCATAACTCCGCCCCGTACTATCAATAAAGACAACGGCTTGATTGCTTTTTCCATAAGCGTGAGCTCGATAGCTATCGCTAGCTTTGTAGCTCAATGATTTAGGATCAATATCGTGTCCTTTGGCACAACGTACCCAGCCCATTTCTGATAAGATGACAGTGACAGGCTCTGCGGGTGTCATTTCACTTTCAGAGATCATTTTTGCCTCTTCACGTTCGACAAGTTGAGACATCCGTGGGCTTGCATATTTTTTTGCATCTTCTTGAATTTCTTTTTTGATAAGCGTATTCAAACGACGTTCTGATCCTAAAATTGCCTCTAAATTTAACCGCTCTTTTTCAAGTTCATCTTGTTCAGCTTTGAGTTGGTTTTCTTCTAATTTCGCTAAATGACGTAAGCGTAAATTTAAAATGGCATCAGCTTGTTCATCGCTTAAATTAAAGCGTGCCATAAGCTCTACTTTTGGCTCATCTTCATGACGTATAATTTCGATAACCTCATCAATATTTAAGAAGGCTATCATCAAACCTTCTAAAATATGTAAGCGAGAGAGTACTTTATCTAAGCGATATTGAAGGCGACGAGTTACGGTTGTGCGACGGAAGGTAAGCCATTCATTTAAGATTTCTAATAAGCCTTTTACCGCAGGTTTATGATCAAGTCCGATCATATTCATATTTACACGGTAGCTTTTTTCAAGATCTGTTGTAGCAAATAAATGTGCCATTAACGCATCAGTATCGACGCGATTTGAGCGAGGAACTAGCACAATTCGAATTGGATTTTCGTGATCGGCTTCATCACGAATATCTTCTAGCATTGGCAGTTTTTTTGCCGTCATTTGATCGGCTATTTGTGCAATGACTTTTGAGGGAGAAGATTGATGTGGAAGCGCAGAAATAATGATTTCGCCATCTTCTTTTTTCCAAGTCGCACGCATTTTTATTGAGCCACGACCTTGTTCATAAATTTTACAAATTTCTGATTTGGGCGAAATAATTTCCGCTTCTGTTGGAAAATCTGGACCTTGAACAATTTCAAGTACATCATCTAATCCCGCTTTGGGATTATCTAGCAACATTACTGCAGCATCAGCAATTTCGTTAATATTGTGTGGTGGAATATCTGTCGCCATACCCACTGCAATACCTGTTGTGCCATTCAATAAAATATGAGGTAAACGAGCAGGTAAATATTGTGGTTCGGCCAAGGTTCCATCAAAGTTTGGCTGATAATCTACTGTTCCTTGTTCGAGTTCACTCAACAAGATTTCAGAGATTTTAGAAAGGCGTGATTCCGTATAACGCATGGCAGCAAAAGATTTTGGATCATCTGGTGCCCCCCAGTTACCTTGACCATCTACGAGCGGATAACGATAAGAGAAGGGTTGTGCCATTAATACCATTGCTTCATAACAAGCGCTGTCACCATGTGGATGGAATTTACCGAGTACATCACCGACGGTACGGGCAGATTTTTTGTATTTTTCCGTGGCATTCAAGCCAAGTTTAGACATCGCATATACAATACGGCGTTGAACAGGTTTTAAACCGTCACCGATAAAAGGCAACGCACGATCCATGATGACATACATGGAATAGTTGAGATAAGCCCTTTCGGTGAAGGTGCGTAGAGGCATTTTCTCAATGCCTTCATAATTGATATTTGTCATTTTGGTTTCTGTTAATTGAATATATTCTTAATTTATTAAAATTTGGATTTGCTGAGATTAATTTAGTCTAAACAGATAAATCAACCTGATCGCCTTTCGCTTGTAACCAATTTTTACGGTCTTCGGAACGTTTTTTCGCTAATAACATATCCATGAATTCTAATGTATTCGCGCCTTGGTTTTCCTCTAAATCATAAGTTAATTGAACAAGGCGACGAGTGTTAGGATCCATTGTTGTTTCACGCAATTGCGATGGGTTCATTTCACCTAAACCTTTAAAACGTTGAACATTAGGTTTGCCTTTTTTATTTTTCAACCGATCTAAAATCGCCTCTTTTTCACTTTCATCTAATGCGTAGAAGACTTCTTTATTTAAGTCAATGCGATAAAGTGGAGGCATTGCTACATAAACGTGACCGTCTTGTACCAATTTCGGAAAATGACGTAAGAACAGGGCGCAGAGTAGGGTGGCAATATGCAGACCATCGGAATCAGCATCCGCGAGAATACATACTTTGCCATAGCGAAGTTGTGATAAATCATTGCTGTCAGGATCGATCCCTAGAGCAACGGCAATATCGTGAATTTCCGTTGAACCTAATACTTGATCAGGTGAAACTTCCCATGTATTTAAGATTTTTCCACGTAACGGCAAAATCGCTTGATACTCGCGATCACGCGCTTGTTTTGCTGAGCCGCCCGCAGAGTCGCCCTCCACTAAAAATAATTCCGTTTTTTCTAAATCCTGTGAGCCACAATCTGCTAATTTCCCTGGTAATGCAGGGCCACTAACGAGTTTTTTACGTACGACTTTTTTGGCTGCTCGTAATCGGCGTTGTGCGGAACTAATGGCAATTTCTGCTAATTTTTTAGCGTCTTGTACGTTTTGGTTGAGCCATAGACTGAATGCATCTTTTAAAACACCGCTGACAAAGACTGCACTTTGGCGTGATGATAAGCGTTCTTTAGTTTGCCCCGCGAATTGCGCATCCTGCATTTTAAGGGAAAGAATGTAAGAACAACGATCCCAAATATCATCAGCGGTAAGTTTTACGCCGCGTGGTAATAGATTTCTAAATTCGCAAAATTCACGAATGGCATCTAACAAACCTTGGCGTAGGCCATTAACATGCGTTCCGCCTTGAATAGTCGGAATTAAGTTTACGTAGCTTTCGCCAATCAGTTCACCGCCTTCTGGTAACCAAAGTAATGCCCAGCTAACCGCTTCATTTGTTCCTTTAAATTCACCAACGAATGGTTTTTCCGGAAGCGTTTCAAAGCCGTTAACTGCTTCGATAAGGTAATCGGAAAGACCATCTTCATATAACCAAATGTCTTGAGTATTGTTTACTTTATCAATGAATTTGATTTCAAGCCCTGAGCAGAGTACCGCTTTCGCTCTTAATAAATGGCGTAGGCGGCTAACGGAAAATTTTGCGCTGTCAAAATATTTTGGATTCGGTTTGAAGTGAACGCTTGTTCCCGTTGTGCGTCTGCCACAAGTCCCAATAACTTCCAATTCTTCTACTTTACTGCCGTTTTCAAAGGCAATTTTATACACTTCACCATTGCGTTTGACTTGAATATTCACACGTTCAGAAAGTGCATTTACCACAGAAATCCCCACACCGTGTAAACCACCAGCAAATTCATAATTTTTATTGGAGAATTTACCGCCCGCATGTAGTTTAGTCAGGATTACTTCTACGCCAGAAACACCTTCCGTAGGATGAATATCCACAGGCATACCGCGACCATTGTCTGTGACTTCAATGGATTGATCTGGGTGTAAAATTACTTCAATTTTTGTGGCGAAACCCGCAAGGGCTTCATCCACGCTGTTATCAATAACTTCTTGTGCGAGGTGATTCGGACGAGTGGTGTCTGTATACATACCGGGGCGAATTTGCACCGGCTCGAGATCTTTAAGAACGGTAATTTCTTGAGCTGAATAATTGGTTGTCATGGTTAGATGAGTTGTTAATTTTTTAAATTTAAGAAAATTCTATCAAAAAGTGCGGTGATGTTCGACCACACTTTTAATCGTATAAACTAGGCGTATTTTCATCTGGACGCGTTTTGAAACGACGATGTAGCCACATGTATATCGTTATGTCCTTAATTATTTCCTTTTCAACGATTTGATTCATTCGAGCAGCAATCACCGTTTCATCTTGTAAATCCGTAAAATCAACGGGTGCTGAAATGCTCACAGTATAGCCTGAACCATCTTTATTGCGTAATGGCGCAAATGGAATCACTTTGCTATTTGGTGAGGATTTTAATAAATAATAACTACCAGTGGTTGTGCAAGCATTGGGCACTGCAAAAAATGGTACAAAAACGGCATTTTTTCTGCCGTAATCGTGATCTGGCGCATACCAAATGGTTTCTTCGTGACGTAAAGCTTTGATCATTCCGCGTAAATCTTTACGATCAAGCATATCTTTATTAGAGCGTAAACGACCTTGCGTTTGTAGCCAATCAAGTAAAGGATTATCATTTGGACGATAAACGCCAATGCCGGGATGGTGCAAACCAAGAATACGTGCGCCAAGTTCTAGCGTTAAGAAATGAACACCGACGAGAACAATTCCATCTTTTTGATTTTCTTTTAGATAATGTAAGCCTTCAACTTTCGACCATTTTTTGATACGTGAATCTGACCAAAACCAAGCCATGCCAGTTTCGATAATTGCCATGCCTACTGAACGAAGATTTTCTTGTAAAATCGCCTCACGCTCGTTTTCAGGCATATCAGGGAAACAAAGTTCAAGATTGCGGCGTGCAATGGCAGCTCGACGTTTACCCACTTTTAAATGTGAAAACAGCCAACCGATACCATTACCAATATGGCGCAAAATAGGATAGGGAAGACATAAAATACTTCGCCAAATTGCCACGCCTAGCCAAAAAAACCAGTATTTGGGGGCTAAAAAGTGCGGTTGAAATTGAGGGAGTTTTTCGTTTTTCATTGTTCTTTCCACGTAAGTTACGGGGCGTAGTTTATCGTAAATTTGAGTTGTGGTAAAATCGCCACAATTTTGGTTATTCAAATAGAGAGATTTTAAAATGGCTCAATATTCAGCAGAATTTAAGCAAGCAAAAGTACTCGTATTAGGCGATGTGATGCTTGATCGTTATTGGTTCGGCGCAACCAACCGTATTTCACCAGAAGCACCAGTGCCAGTAGTTCGTGTACAAGAAAATGAAGAGCGCGCGGGTGGTGCAGCAAATGTGGCGATGAATATTGCTTCACTCAATGTACCAGTTCAGTTAATGGGGCTGATTGGACAAGATGAAACTGGTTCTGCACTTTCCCACTTATTAGAAAAACAAAAAATCGATTGTAATTTTGTTGCATTAGAGACCCATCCAACCATTACCAAATTACGTATTTTATCTCGTCACCAACAGTTACTTCGCCTTGATTTTGAAGAAGATTTCAATAATGTAGATTGCAAGGATTTATTAGCGAAGTTAGAAAGTGCGGTGAAAAATTACGGTGCTTTGATTCTTTCTGATTATGGTAAAGGCACGCTTAAAGATGTTCAGAAAATGATTCAAATTGCACGCAAAGCGAATGTTCCTGTGTTGATCGATCCAAAGGGAACTGATTTTGAACGCTATCGTGGTGCGACATTATTGACACCAAATATGTCTGAATTTGAAGCTGTTGTGGGTAAATGTAATACAGAAGAAGAGATTATTGAGAAGGGTTTAAAATTAATTTCTGATATTGAATTAACCGCACTTTTGGTGACGCGTTCTGAAAAAGGCATGACATTATTACGCCCAAATCAAGAACCCTATCATTTGCCAACCGTTGCAAAAGAAGTATTTGATGTGACAGGAGCCGGTGACACTGTAATTAGCGTATTAGCAACCGCATTAGCAGATGGACGTTCTTTTGAAGAATCTTGCTACTTAGCCAATGTGGCCGCTGGAATTGTGGTGGGTAAATTGGGGACTTCAACGGTTTCGACTGTGGAACTTGAAAATGCTATTCATGCTCGCCCTGAAACTGGGTTTGGCATTATGAGTGAAGCTGAATTAAAAGATGCTGTCGCACAAGCTAAAGCGCGCGGTGAAAAAATTGTGATGACTAATGGCTGTTTCGATATTTTGCATCCAGGGCATGTTTCTTATTTAGAAAATGCACGCAAATTGGGCGATCGTTTAATTGTCGCGGTAAATAGTGATGATTCAGTTAAACGCTTAAAAGGTGACAGTCGCCCAATTAACAATCTTGAAAATCGTATGGCGGTACTGGCTGGTTTGGCATCCGTGGACTGGTTGGTGCCATTCACTGAAGATACACCACAACGTTTAATCGGTGAAATTTTACCAGATCTTTTAGTCAAAGGCGGCGATTACAAACCTGAAGAGATTGCTGGCGCAAAAGAAGTTTGGGAAAATGGTGGCGATGTTAAAGTGCTAAACTTTGAAAATGATTGTTCAACAACAAATGTGATTGAAAAAATTAGGATATTAAAATAGTAGACTGTAGGAAATAGAATTGTCTGTAAATATTGCATCTACGATTTTTTATGTTGTTATATAAATATAATTAGACATATTTTTACTGAATACTACTTTTTAGAGATGTACATGGCTGAAATGTTAGAACAGCAAAATATAATTGAAGAACCTGAAGCACAATATCATTTGTTTTCAGAAAATAAGCACCTAGTGCAGAATACAGTAAGTTTTACCTTTATTGATCTTTTTGCTGGAATTGGTGGCTTTAGACTAGCAATGCAAAATTTGGGTGGAAAATGTGTTTTTTCTAGTGAATGGGATGAGCAAGCTCAAAAAACGTATGCTGCAAATTTTGGAGATATTCCTTACGGTGATATTACTTTAGAAGAAACGAAGGCTAGAATTCCTAAAGAATTCGATATCCTTTGTGCAGGCTTTCCTTGTCAGGCTTTTTCTATTGCAGGTAAAAGAGGTGGATTTGAAGATACCAGAGGAACGTTATTTTTTGATGTTGCTGAGATTATTCGTCGTTATCAACCGAAAGCCTTTTTTTTAGAGAATGTGAAAGGATTAATTAATCACGATAAAGGACGTACGCTTAAAACTATTTTAAACACATTGAGAGAGGATTTAGGTTATTTTGTACCAGATCCTGAAATTGTAAATGCTAAAGATTTCGGTGTGCCACAAAATAGAGAACGAATCTATATTGTGGGATTTCATAAAGATACAGGGGTGAATTCATTTAATTATCCAAAGCCGACCAATCAGTCAGTGCGTTTTATTGATATTCGTGAAGATAAACCAGTTGCAACGAAATATTATTTATCAACCCAATATATTAATACATTACGGAAGCATAAAGCTCGTCATGAAAGTAAAGGTAACGGCTTTGGATATGAAATTATTTCTGATAATGGAATAGCGAATGCAATTGTTGTTGGTGGCATGGGAAGAGAGCGTAATTTGATTATTGATCATCGAATTATTGATTTTACCCCAACGACTCGGATTAAAGGCGAAGTTAATCGAGAGGGGATTCGTAAGATGACTCCAAGAGAATGGGCCAGATTACAAGGTTTTCCTGATAGTTATGTAATTCCTGTTGCAGATGCCTCGGCATATAAACAATTTGGCAATTCTGTTGCTGTGCCAGCTATTCAAGCAACAGCAAAACAAATATTAAATGAATTAAACATAGGTAAATAATATGACTACTAAAGGACGAAAGGTTGTCACTATTATCAAACAAATAATAGAAGAATATCCTATTAACAAAGAGTGGACTGCAAGTGAATTCATTTCTACTTATTGGGGTATTTATAAATCTGATTATAAAGAAGATAATTCGGTAAATGGGGGAGTGTTTGAGCAATTACTTGTCCTTTCATTGCTTAGAGAAGGAATCGGTCCCGTTTATGTTCAAGCAAAACTTGCTTTTGTACCAAATGTAATTCTTGATATTGTACTCTATAATCGTAGAACGCCCATCACTATTAGTGCTAAAACGTCATTAAGGGAACGTTGGAAACAAGCTGATCTTGAGGCTGTTGCAACAAAATATGTTCATAGAGATGCAAAGTGTTATCTTTTAACGCTTTCTGAAAGTGAAGTCAAAACTAGACGAGCAGATAGAAATAGTTATATGGGAATTGATAAATTTATTCTTGCTCACACTACAGAGTATGATCAATTTATCAATGAGTTAAAACAAATTAAAATTTCAGAGAGTGAAACTATTAAAATTATTGAAACAGATCATCATGTTTATAATAAAGAAATAGCCAATGAAATGTATAGAATTTCACTATAGTGGTAATAATTCCTAGCTACATGCTTTCAAATTTTACAATTGATTCAAGACAAACAAATCAGAATGATGGGTTATTATCAGAATAAACCTTGCATTTGAGTTTATTCACCGCTAGAATGCAAGCTCCTTGTCATCGCTGAGTTAGAGATCGGCGAATGATGTATTAACAACACTACCTTTTAGGAGTAAAAAATGTCTCTAAGTACTGAAAAAAAAGCAGCAATCGTTGCTGAATTTGGTCGCGATGCGAAAGATACTGGTTCTTCTGAAGTTCAAATCGCACTATTAACTGCACAAATCAACCACTTACAAGCTCACTTTGCAGAGCACAAAAAAGACCACCATGGTCGTCGTGGTTTATTGCGTATGGTTTCTCGTCGTCGTAAACTTTTAGACTACTTAAAACGTACTGATCTTGCTTTATACCAAAGCACTATCGCTCGTTTAGGTTTACGTCGCTAATTTTTATTACGATAGTAAAAAATCAAGCCCTCGAATCTCGAGGGCTTTTTTTATGATTTTATTTTAATTTTATAGGCGCTCTTTAGACTAGCATCAAAATAAACAAAATATTTGGTTTATATATTCTTAACTTGCCATCTTCTAATTTTTACATAATAAACATACATCTAATTTTAGTTGTTTGTTATGAAATTGCTGTAATGTACTACGATGACCTACGCTGAGAATGATCATTTCGGGCAGACGCTCTTTAATTGTTTGGTAGAGTAAATGCTCTGTTGTTTCATCTAATGCGGAAGTCGTTTCATCGAGAAATACGACATCTGGTTTAGTGAGTAAAATACGAATAAACGCCACTCTTTGAAGTTAACCAGGCGATAAAATTGCTTGCCAGTCATTTTTTACATTAAGCGCGTGTATATATTTTCCTAGCGCACAATCCTTCATGGTTTGTTCTAATTCTGCGTGATTTGGATTGATATTTGGATAACAAATTGCTTCTCGTAAAGTACCCTGCGGCATATAAGATCGTTGTGGCAGGAATAAACTTCCCATGCATGGATGCTCCGCAATACCTATGGTTTCAAAAGGATAGATTCCTGCAATTGCTTTTAGCAGCGATGTTTTTCCTGTTCCAGATGCACCTTGAATCAATAGGGCATCTCCATTTTCTAAATGAATATTTAAATTATTGAGTAGTACATTACCTTGTTCATCTTTAATGCCAAAGTTTTTTAAGGCGACACGATGAGAACAATGAAAAGAATGATGAACGTTTTGTTTATCTAATTCATCCATTCTTGTTATAAAACCATAAAGACGATTTAAGCGAGCTTGATAGAGTGTGAATTGCTCATAGAACAAGCGGAAGAATGAAAGTGCGGTCATTAATCGGTTAAATGCTTGGACTGTTTGATGCATGTCTCCCAGTTTTATTTGGCCAGAAAAGAAACGTGGCGCTTGTAACATTAAAGGCAATAATTTGGCCACGCGAGTTACTCCAGAGTTGAAACTATTTAAGCCCAACATTTTTAATACAATGGACCAACGGTTATGGATAATTTGACGGAATTGATGTTGTAAGAAAGTTTGTTCTTTTGGTTCGCCATTATAAAAAGCAATGCTTTCTGCATTGTCTCGTACACGGATTAAGGAATAACGATAATCGCCATTGAGTTTTCTTTCGTAAAATTCAGCTTAATTAGAGGGCGACCAATCCAAACAGACATGAGTGTTGCAAAAATAATAAAGGCATAAATGAAGAAAACGACGCCTTTTTCAATATTAAATCCAAATAAAGTTAACACACCAGAAAGTGACCATAAAATAATCGTAAATTCAATGGTCGTGAGCACTGAGTTAATCACGCCTCGTATAATTTGTACGGTACTGGTAATAAATTCTCTCGCATCTTGTTCAATACGTTGATCGATATTATCTGGTAAATCTCGTTCGTATTTTAGGCGATAGTATTTTTTCTTATTTAGCCAGCTCTTAACAAATGTTGCATTAAGACTTTCCAACCAACGAATTTCAAACACTTGTTGAAAGAAGTAATCAGGAATGGCATGTATAACTTGTGCTACCACAAGAAGAGCATTTAGTTTTGCAAAGAACCAAAATTTCTCAATGTTTAATTCTTGCATTGAGCTATACAATCCATTGTAAAAAAATGAATTAAGCACGCTAAATCATACTTCCAACAATATCATTATAAATAGCACTAACAACATTAAAATTAGTTTAATGCTGGTTTTTTTATTCATTGATGGAGAGACAATACACCAGAATTTTTTGCCGAAAGTAGTTTGTTTTAAGGCTAACATTGTTACGCTAAAGCACAATATCACCCAAAAAAGTGCGGTTAAAATCCAGTTTAAACTATTATTAAGTTCGGTTTGCCAGTTCATTTATTATCCATAAAGTCAAAACAAAAAGGGCGAAATATTCGCCCTCATATTGTGCGCTCAATTAAAACTCAACTTTAGTGTTGAAGATAAATTCACGTCCATAACCTAATGTAACAGGGATTAACGTGTTTGTTGCATTACCAGAGGTGGATGGATAGTAAGTTTTATCTGTTAAGTTTTACCGTTAAGTTGGAAAGACACTTTCTTGCCAGAGATTTTAGTATCGTAAGCAATAAAGGCATCATATACCACGGCATGAGGTAGTTTATATGCTTTCGTATAAGTATTGTTGTAGGCATACCAGGAACCTAAATAACGAGCGCCTCCACCAACACGGATATTGTCAAAATCAAATTCACCTACGTTATAAGCGAGGAATAGGGAAGCTTGATGCTTTGGCACACCAGAAAGTTGTTGATTTACTGCATTAGGATAAAGCTCATTTTCAAGTGATTTTACTTTGGTGTAGGTATAGTTAGCCGCTATGCTTAGGCTATCCGTAATTTGACCATTAAGATCGAATTCCGCACCACGAGAACGTTGTTTGCCCACGATATTTAATTGTGCATTTGAACCCGAACCAACAGCCTCAGCCACATTACGTTTGCTGATATTGAATAATGCTAGTGTCGCATTAAAGCCTGAGTTTTCGTATTTTGCACCAATTTCAAAAGATTTACCTTGTTCTGGTTTTAAATCTCCACTAACGGGTGTCGCCACACTCATTTGTGGACGGAAAGACTCCGAGTAGTTTGCAAAGGTCGCAATATGTGGGGTAAATTTATATACGGCACCTAATTGATACAATAATTTACCATCGTGTTGATCGGTATTTCCGGTTTTTGTTAGATTTTGACCTTTTTTACAGTTTGCCGCATTTAAGCAATGACGCCCTGCAAATTGATCAAAATACTCATAACGTAAACCGCCCGTCATAATAAAGTTATCTGTAAAGTAGGCGGTATCTTGAATATAAACACCAACAGTTTTGAGATAGTTATATTGATAGGCGTTGCCGTTACCATTTTTATGTTCCGCAACAGGGCTGGTATAGTTTGGATTATCAATATTGATATCAGAATTCATGATGCCTTGGTTATAAATAGGTCCGATATCGCGGATATTATGCATGACATCCACACCAGCTACAAAACGGTTAGCAATATCACCAATACCAAATTCACCAGCGATATTTAATGTACCGCTATGAATACGTTGATCGCCTTGTTGTAGTTCAATGGCTCGGCGTACATGACGCACAATTAATTCAGGAGAGATTATCCCACCAAATTAATAAAGCAAGGTAAAGCACCTTGCTTTTTTTGTACTTAAAAATCAGTATTTTAGAGCATTTTGGCACTCAATTTAACGCATAGTAACGCATAATGACCGCAGATTTTGGTAACACACGAGGGAACAAGATGGTAAACTAATTTAAAATCTTGTTACCAAATGGCAATTTTTCATGGCGATTATTACTAAACCTTTAACAAACACCGAAGTAGAAAGAGCCAAGCCCCAAAACAAGGAATACAACCTAATGGACGGGCAGGGGCTTTTTTTACGTGTAAAACCCACTGGCGCGAAAACGTGGCTTTTTAACTATTACCACCCTACAACCAAAAAGCGCACAAATATAACCATAGGAAACTATCCCGAAATATCCATAGCACAGGCGCGACAATGGCGGGAAGAATACCGCGCTTTAATTGCACAAGGGATAGACCCGAAAACCCACAAAGAGAAAGTTCAGCGTGAACAGGAACTAGCCGAAGCTAACACCTTTTTAGCGGTGGCGGAAAAATGGCGGGATAAAAAGCGGGGCGAAATTGCCGAAAAGACGCTAGCCAAATATTGGGGATCCTTAAATTTGCATATATTCCCTTTTATTGGGCGTTATCCAGTGGCGGAAATAGTGCCTACTCTTGCGCTGGCACCATTGCAACGGGTAGAGCAGCGTAATAACGTTGATATGGCTAACCGTTTAGCAGGCTACATCAACGAGATTTTAAACTTTGCCGTGAATGGTGGGCTTATTCCTTTCAACCCTTGCGCCAAAATGGGGCAGGCTCTCAAGAAACACAAGAAACAAAATAACCCGCATATCGAGATTGAAGAATTACCGCAATTTATGCAGGATTTAGCCAACGCGAACATAGAAACACAAACACGCTGGCTAGTGCAATTTCAGCTTTTAACTATGACCCGAGCAGGAGAAGCGAGCGGGGCGCGGTGGGATGAGATAGATTTTAAAAAGAAAATCTGGGTTATTCCCGCAGAGCGTATGAAAGCACGTGAAGCGCATTCTATCCCGCTTTCAATTCAAGCCGTGATTTTACTTAAGCGGTTACACGCCATTAATGGACGTTTTGAATATGTATTCTTGAAACGGGGCGATAATCACGCGCCAATGAATCCGTCTAGTATTAATATGGCTATTAAACGTTTTGGATACCACGGCAGACAAACCGCGCACGGATTCCGAGGGCTTGCGCGGACGTGGCTAGGCGAGAATGGCATTCCGCGCGAGATTGGGGAAATGTGTTTATCGCACCGAGTGGGAAACGCCATAGAGAAAGCCTACAATCACGCCAACTATTTAATGCAGAGAAAGGCAGTGATGCAATAATGGGCGGATTTTATAGAGCAATGCAGCGCGGGCACTTTGCCCGAAAGCCATTTAAAAATAGTAAACAGTTAAACAGAGCAAAAGAGCGGTTAAAAATAACGGCTCTTTTTTTGTGTTTTATGTGAAATTTTTTCTATATATACAAAACACTATAGGACACTAAGGACAACAAGGACACTTTTTTAAAATAAAATATAAATATCTATAATAATCAATCAGTTATTAAATATTACTTAAATACTCAATTGTAAAAGTGTCCTATTTTTTAGTGAAAATGTCCTATTTTTTTCCCTAAATGTCCTATTTTTTTACTACTTATAGCCCGCTTTTTGCCTAAAAATGCGCAATAAATAACCATAACAAACCATTTTTACCCCGCCACGAAACAACCCCACCAGCCAAAACTAACAGGCAATAAAAAAGGGCTTACGCCCCTTTATGGTTTAACTTGCATTACTGGAAAAATGAGTAGTACCCTACCCAAAGACAGAAAAACGCCAGCACTGCTAGCGTGTATCCTTGATAATTTGCCATAAAGCGCGGTCAGATAATTGATATTTAGGCGCAAGTTGTAGCATTGTTTTACGTGCGCTTAGTCCTTGCTCTTGCGTGTAGTAGTCGAAATCCGCCTTTATGCGGGCATTGCGTAAAACACGCAGTGCAACATTGCAGCGCGGAATATATACATTTTTTTCACCCGAAAAAAAGGCTTGTAGTTTATTTGCTAATTCCGTGCCTAGTGTTTGCTCTAAAATGGGGAAATACCCCTTACCTTTCGTAAAATTAAACACAACCCCGCCAAATTGTTTTAGAAAATTTTCGAGATTTTCCAGCCCAATAATTTCCGCGATATCTTGAACTATTTCAGGTAAATATTTTTTTACATCCGCAAGGATTAAAGCACCCATTTTTTCGCCCTATTTTGTCAAATTTGCGCCAGTGTAGCGGGGAAAAATGGCAACGTTAAGGGCGGGAATTTTGCCGAAAGTTCATCATTTTGAGCCATTTTTACGCGGGCGGGGGCGTTCTGGCGTGTTTGAGTGGTTAAATATTAAGCAAATAAAAGCATTTTTTTAGATCCTTTACGTCCAAGTTAAAAGAACAAAACTTGAAAAAAAGCACTGTATTAAAACCCAGAAACCGCAAAAAGTTTAAAAAACGCATAAAAATTCACTTTTTCCGCTAAAAACCACCACTTACCCGCCCCTATTTCCCCGATGTTCGCGATTTTTTAAACCCAAACGCCATTTTTAAAATTTTTGAACAACTTTTAAAAACATTTCCGCATTTTTGTTTAATTTGAATGAACGCATTTTAAAAATGAATAAAAATTCACAAAAAATACATTTTTAAGGTGTGCTATTTGTAAATTATTTTGCATAAATTTGTATTTTATTTTGCATAAAATCAATATGTTATGGATAAATTGGCGTATTGCGGAATAGATAATATTGCGCTAGTGTGATTTATAACAATTCACACCGAGGGGGCGCAATGAGCGAATTAATAACATCAGAATTTGACGGCATCGAAAAACATTACAACGTGCGGGAAATTAAAAAGATTTTGGGGATTTCTCGAAGCACACTAGACCGAATGGCGAAAAATGGGAAATTGACAAAAATCAAAATGGGGCGCACTACGCTTTATCCTGAAAGTAGCCTTAAAGCCTGTTTAAAACTAGCAAAATAAGGGGAATTTATGCGTTATTTAACCTATCAAAAAGCATTCTTAACGGAATATATCAATAACGGTGGATTTGCAACGCGGGCATTTAAAGCGGTAGTGGATTGTGGCGATACATTGCCAGAAAACACGCTAAGAGCACGGGCAAGCGATTTACTACAACACCCGAAAACGCAAAAGGCACTAAAAGCCCGCTTAACCCGCAAAATTGACAACGGTGCGCGCGTTCCTATGCGGTTATTGCAGCAAGCAGGGCTAGTGGATTATGCCGTAAAAACGTGGGGTATTGCGGACGCTTACGCGCTTTATGAGCAGAAGCAACGCGAAAACATTGAGTAGAATTTTTAACGGATAAGGTTTACAGAATGAAAAACGAAATATTACCAGATTTAACCGCACTTTTGCCGATACAGGAAATTCACTACAAGGGCGAAATTTACAGACACGTGGACGCTCGGGCATTGCATTCTTTTTTAGAAAATAAAACCCGTTTTAATGACTGGTTTAGACGGCTGGTCGATGAATACGGATTTATAGAAAACGAAGATTATAGAATTATTTGCTCGCCCAAATTGACGCGCAAAAAACAGGTAGGGAAAGAAAATTTATTTTACTCAAATTTGAGTAAAAAAGATGAGCGCGGACGCAAGCCTATTGATTACAAAATCACGCTAAATATGGCGAAAGAGATCGCAATGGTGGACAAAAGCGACCAAGGCAAACGCGCCCGCCGTTATTTTATCCACTGTGAAGAACAACTAAGCCAACTTTCACGGGAAACGCACCGCGAAATTTTAGCACAATGGCAACAAAGCCGAGAATTGACGAAATCACCGTTTAAATCAATGAATTGCGCCCTTGAGAAAATGCGCCAACGGCAAGGCAAGCGCACCGCGCAAAAACACTACATTAACGAGATTAATATGCTATCCGCCGTGATATTGGGCGAAAGCGTGCAGAAATTCAAAACCGCGCGGGGCATTGTGGGCGATATACGGGCGCATTTAACCGCCGTGCAACTTGAGCAACTGGAATATTTAGAGCGCGCCAATGAAATGTTATTAGACGGCGATATCGCCGATTTTGAAGAACGCCGATTTAAGCTGGTGGCAATGCTGGCAAACCGTTTTAAACGCGTGGCATAAATCCACCACTAAAAACAAAAACGCCCCAAAACGGGGCATTTTTACAGGTTCAATCTATGAGTGATACACAAACTAAACACTTTAACAAACGCGCCTATTATAGCGCATTTTCCCGCCTTTCGCCTAGCATTTATGCGCCCTTGCGAAAATATTTGCACGGAAACGCAAAAAATAATTTGCTAAGTGCGGTGAAATTTGGCATTATTTCTCTGCAGTCGAAAAAAACGATTGCCGAGCCTCGAAACTCGATTTATTTACTTGTGGCGCAGAGCACGCCTAAAGCGTGTTTTTTTATGCGTAACATTCGCACACCCAAAGAATTTGCGGATTTTGTTTTTATTCATCAAATCTACAAATCTCTCTCAATGGTAGCGTGTAGCGGTAAAGGTTCGCCCTTTGCTGTGGTCCACAAGTCGCAGTTTTCGAGACCGTTACACGTTACCGCCAAAGCCTCGAAACTTTCTGCGGTAACTCTGAAAAAATTATCTTGTGGAGTTACGCAAATGTATCAATTCATTTTTGCGCTTATTCGCGCACCTCAAATCAAAATCAGACTTCTTGCCGATAATGAACAACAAGCACGTTCACGTTTTACCGATGGCGACACCTTGTTATTTGTTGGTAGAATTAATCAAAACCCATTCAAAAACAACCGCACTTCTTTAACTGATGGAAATAATCACAGCTTGCCAGCAGGGCAAAATGTGGGTAGTATTGAAAGCACTACTACTATCGAGGGCAACCGCAACCCTTATCAATGCGGTATTTTTTTACCTAAAATTCATTCCTTGCACGCCCCTAAAAAATTAGGCGCGTTGTCTTATATCGAATTTGCGGTACAGATGATAAGCCGAAATAAGGCGGAGTTTATCCGCACGAATAAGGCTAGCCGTTCGATAGCGGTAGTTGAGTCTGTATCGCACCCATTTACGGGCGATACTCTTACATTAACTAAATCTATCGGAAATCCAACAATGAAAATCTACCCCAAAAATAACCGCACTTTAGCGGCACTTCCTACCCTTTCTGTATCTGCAGCACAAGGGGGCGTTTATGCGTAATACTTTACACATTGCTTTAATGGAACACCTGAAAAAACATGAATGCGACCGCGAGAAATTAACCGCACTTTACACCGAATTTAAAGACGCAGAAGAAAGCACCGCCGAAGCCTTAAGCCTTTATGCCGATTTAGTTTTTACTTATGGCGTAGATGAAGACGGACACAACAGCAAAGTGACCGCGCACGCCGTGATTGGAATAGGGCTAACCCTTAGAAGCCTAGCCAATGATTTAAGCCTTGCGCAATATGGGCGTGATTTTAGTGGGCAAGCACTAGACCTACTCACACAAGAAGAAATCGAGCACAAGGGGGCGAACAATGGCTAAATATCACAAAAACGCCCCGAATTTAAACGATAACACCAACCCTTTTACCGAGTTATTTATTCTTGCTGGTTCGCAAGCGTGGAAAATGTGGGGCAAAGGAAAGGGCATAGAGTGGGATTTACTGGCGCAAGCAACCAACACACCCGCCAGCCAAAAGCCTGTTATTTTGGGCGAAAGTCAGTTAAACGAATTGCAGAATTTAAAAATTGCACACAAAGAGCAAGCCTATATACGCATTTTTCAATGTGGCGAACTGACACAAGCGCAAATAACGGCAATTTGTCACAATATTGCCGAAAGCACACAGGCGGACAGTGTGAAACTATGCGACAGTCTAGGCGGACTGAAAGAAGATTTATCAAACTACATTCAACGCATACGCAAAGGCGAAACTAACGCAGAAATAATCGCACAGCACGCGATAGACCCGCAAAATGACGATAAGACGGCGCAAACTACGCCTTACATCGAAGAACGCACAGAACAGGGCGAAAAGGGGCTATTTTACGTTATCCCGAAAATAGATAAGCAAACAGGCGAGCGCACAGGCGAAGTGCTTAAATGGCTTTCCTCTCCTGTGCAAGTGATAGGCGAGGGCGCAACAGATACCGACAGTTATCTAGTCTTGCAGTTTACCCCACAACACAAAACAGAGCCCGTAATTGAAGCTATACCCAGTGCTAACCTAGGCGAGCGCGAGGGCTGGCGACAGCTACGCCAAAAAGGGCTTAAAATTACCAGCGAAACCAAAATGCGGGCAATTCTTGCAGATTATCTTATGCGCGGGATACGCCCAAATTGGACGCTTACCAATCGTACAGGCTGGCAAGGCGGGGCATATTTATTACCGAATGGGGAAACCTTAGGCACAACAGAAAAGCCCGTGCTATTTGTTGGGCGTTCCGCTGGTGGACGCGGCTACAATCAAGCGGGCAATGTGGCAAGCTGGCGCGAGCATATCGCAGACAATATTAAGGGCAATTCTTCAATGATGACAGCGTGCGCCGTGGCACTTTCCGCCCCTTTGATTGGCATTCTTGAGGCGGATTCCTTCGGCGTCCACCTTTTCGGCGGTTCAAGCACAGGGAAAACCACCACCGCCAACGTGGCAAGTAGTATTTATGGACACCCCGAACACACGCGCTTAACTTGGTATAGCACCGCATACGGTATTTTAAACGAAGCCTTAGCCCATAATGACGGCTTTTTAACGTTAGACGAAATAGGGCAAGGCTCAAGCATAAAAGACGTAAACACGACCGCCTACGCACTTTTTAACGGCGTGGGTAAAATACAAGGCGCAAGAGAGGGCGGAAACCGCGACTTAATGCGCTGGCGCACCGTCGCATTCTCAACAGGCGAAAAAGACGTAGAGACGTTTTTACAGGCGGGCGGAATAAACGTGAAGGCGGGGCAATTAATCCGTCTTTTGAATATTCCAATCAGAAAGGCGCATATATTCCACCAATACAGCAATGCTAAAGCACACGCGGACGCATTAAACGAAGCAACCCGCCAGCACTACGGCGCAATAGGGCGCGAATGGATAAACAAGCTAAACGAACAGCAAGAGAACGCCCGCAAAGTTTACCGCACTTTAAAAGCGAAATGGGCAGAACGCGTACCGCAAGAAGCAGACCCGCAAGTTTACCGTGTAGCGGATAGGTTCGCCATAATGGAAACCGCGCTACAACTGGCGCAACCGCTTACGGGCTGGCAAGAATGGGAAAATAACGAGGCTCTTATTTGTGCATTTAATGATTGGCTTGCTATGTATGGCGTAAAAAGCAAGGAAAGCGAACAAGTGATAGAGCAGTTTACAGGCTGGCTAATAAAATATTCTGAGAGTCGTTTTATTGAAATACCCGATAACCCTTACCGCACTATTCAAGAAGTGGCAGGTTATAGAGTATTAGCAACAGATAAAACGGACGAGCATTTTTACCTATTCCCGCACGCCTTCACTGAGGCAACCAATGGATACCCGAAAATGCAAGCGTGCGAAATATTACTTAATGCGGGCATATTGCAACGCGGAAAGGAAGCACAATATAAATACCTAAATCGCATTCCGAAAAAATACGACCCGAAAAGACAACGCGCCTATTTCATCATTTTACCGAGTGAAACAGACGAAGAAATAGAGTAAATATAAACAAAGAAATAGAGTAAAATTCCATTGAAAATTAAGACTAACGCCCTAAAAATGGGGCGTTTTTTTATGGATTTTTCCCGCGTGTCCTTACTTTTTAGGACAAAAAGGGCAAAATGTCCTATTTTTAAAATGCAAAATAGGACACTTTTTAAACCGTAATATATTGAAAATAAAGTACATTTTTCTTCGTGTCCTTGTTGTCCTATGTGTCCTAGCCCTTTTTGTTATATATATAAAAATTCAGAAAATCCCGCTCGATATTTTCCCCAAAAATAGGCTATTCACTCCAAAAAAATACCGCCAACATTTCCGCAAAAGCGCGGTTAAAATTTAGGGCGTTTTTTGCTGGTGGCTCTTATTTTACAATTCCACCATAACACCCGCGGGCAGTCGTTCCCAATGGGTAAAGGTAAAGTTTAATTATCGGCTTATATGGTTCAAGTTCCACCACCGCCCCAATATTGCCATATTTCCCAAAATAAGCCCCAAAATCGCCCCACAGACGAGCGAAAACATAAACCCCCTAAAATGACACAGGCAAAACTCAAAAACGCCAAAATAGCCAAAATAACGCGTTTTTTCATTCCACCAGCAAAACAGCCGAAAACGAAAATAACCGCCCGAATTTTTAAACGGACTTTAAAAATTGTTTTTGCTGGTGGACGTGGTAAAAAATACCCCAGTTTTAGAGATGACTTTGTAAAATGGGAACAGGAATGGGAACAAGAAATTGAGTTTGTTTTATTGTGTTATATTAAAATCAATAATTTATGCTTTTAGTTCGATTGTGAATATCGCGTTAATATTTGTAATACGAGCTTGGTCGTAGAAATATTTGTAACGAGCATAGCTATAACCCGCATTTAATTTCCAACCATCACTTAATTTGTGTTCAATTTTGAAATCAATGTTATCGGTTTTTGCGGTTGTTTCATTATTTGGTTCATCTAAACGACGCGATACAGGAATATTCGGTAATGCATTAGTTGCGGTTAAAAGATTTGTACCACGATCAAATGGCTCAAGAATATCTTTATGTTCATAAGAAAGAAGCACTTTAGTTTTATCATTTTCCCAAGAAAGTGATGGTGCGTAAGTGGTATTTTTCATTTTGCCAAAATTACGCCAGTAGTCTTTTTCTTGTTTGTCATAAATAAAGCGGTAAGCGAAACCATTTCCTAAGCCACTAGTAAAATCTAATTGCGTTCCCCACAGGCTATGATTACCTAAGGTTCCACTAACGACATAACGTGGCGTTTGTTGTGGTTTTTTAGTATGATATTAACCACACCACCTGGATCTTGAATACCATAAAGTACAGATGCCAGTCCTTTTAAAACTTCAACGGTTTCAGTTGTCGCGCTAAAGTTTTTTGCTGGACCAGCTTGTAAACCGTTACGCATAATCGAGTTGTCACGGTTTCCACCAAAACCACGTTTTTGAATAGAGTCAAACATACCACCTAATGTATTCGCTTGACTTACACCACTGACATTATAAAGTGCATCAATGAGTGATTCAGGTTTGCGATCCTCCAATAGTTTGGTTGAAAGAATATTTACTGTGTTTGGCGTGTCGAAGACTGGTACTTCAGCTTTTGATACGACGGATGTCCCTGTTGTTTGATAGCCATTTTGTTTAATACCTGTATCTTGAACATTAATTTGTTCAATCGTTTCAGGACTAACTTTATGTTACGTTTCCGCTAATGCAGAAACTCCGGCAAAAAGTGCGGTGTAAACTAAGCTTAATTTAAAATTCATAAATTGCTTCCCAAAAGTTAAATCTAGGTTAAAAAAAGAGTGACGAGTATAAAAAATATAACAATTCAAGCAATGAAAATTATTATCATTTAATAGTATTATATTGATCAATAGTATTTTTTAAAAGACTATAAAAAAACACCGCACTTTGGATGGAAAAGTGCGGTGCTTTTTTAGAAGATTTTATTAATATTTATAGATTTCGTTGTACAAGCCACTCTCAAATTGTACTAATGGAGCACGTTTTGTTTTGCTTTCTAAATCGCCAGTTGAGTAGCCATTAATAAATTGTACAAAGGCCACTTTTTCCCCTCGAGCATTTGTCATAAAGCCAGCTAGGTTATAAACCCCTTTCAAAGAGCCGGTTTTAGCAATCACATTTTTTACTAATGGTGGGCTAATTAATCCGCCACGACCACTGATCGTGCCATCTACACCTGCGATGGGGAAAGTTTCCATTAAGTGCAATTTATCTTCGTTTTTGGCGATGTATTCTAAAACGGATAGCATCGTTTTAGGTGCTACAAGATTATGGCGAGACAGACCTGAACCATCGGCTAAAATACTGTTTCCAAAACGAATTCCTTGTTTTTGTAATATGGACTTAATTGCTAATGTGCCTAATTGAAAGGATGCTGGGCGTTTATAGTAATTGAATGCCACCGCTCGGAATAATGAATCGGCAATCTGGTTATCCGATTTTTTCATCATTTTTTTTAATAAATCGGGTAATGGTTTGGATAAATGTTTCGCTAATAGCTGACCTTGTTGTGGTTTTTGGGGCAACATGACTTTGCCATTAAACTCAATACCTAATTGTCTTAATTGTCGTTGAATAATCGCGGCTGCATAAGCATCCGTATCTTGCACGGCAAAGCTTAAGCCAAAAGGTTTAGATTGACGGGCTAAACATCCTTTTACTTGATAGCGATTATTGTCGTGTACAACAACATCGAGCTGACAATAAGGCGCTTCATTGCTATCCGCTACATAGACTTGTCCGAACACTTGAATTGGAAATTGTGCTGGCACATTGATTTTTACTGTTTCACCTGGATTTTGATTGGCATCTAGTTCTGCGTAAAAACAGTTGTTATCAATATTCGCAGCGGATGGGGGAGAGTTGAAACACATGGTCAAATCGTTCCAAATCCAACCTAACCCTCGGTCATGACTCGAAAAAACAGAGGTATCTAATACTAAATCGCCATTAATTTTTTTGATACCTTGTTTTTTTAATTCTGCAAGTAAGCTATAAAGTTGGCCACTTGTGAGATCAGGATCGCCAGTGAAACGTACGATTAAGTGACCATCTAAATTCCCATTTTGAATTTTCCCATTACTTAAAAGAGCGGTCTCAAATTGGAATTGATCGCCTAATGCGAGTTTAGCGGCAACGGCAGTAAAAACTTTTTGTGTACTCGCAGGAAGCATAAAGGTTGAGCCATTATAATCCGCGATAATTTGGTTTTGATTTACATTTTTTGCGATGAAACCCACGCTAGAGCCTTCAGGCAATTGTTGTGTTAAATCTGAAACATTAATGTTTGCGAAGGTTGGAAGGCTAAAGCTTACGGAAAGTAAAAAGGATCCAAGTGCGGTAGAAATTGAAGATAATTTTTTCATATTAGGTTTGTTATGGTTGCTATTTTTTTTTAGACGAACAATAATAAGCCCCGAATGAAATTGAGTAAATCATTTTCTCATTTCAAGTTTATTTTTGATAATACTGCGGCAAGATTTTAGGATTTTGCCGTGGTTTTTGTTTTATTTAGTAAAAGGAAAAACAATGCAACAAATTCCAATGACTGTGCGTGGCGCAGAACAATTACGTGAAGAATTGGATTTCTTAAAAAATGTACGTCGTCCTGAAATTATTAAAGCGATAGCAGAAGCCCGCGAGCACGGTGATTTAAAAGAAAATGCAGAATATCATGCGGCTCGTGAGCAACAAGGTTTTTGTGAAGGTCGTATTCAAGAGATTGAAGGTAAACTTGGTAATGCTCAAGTTATTGATGTAACCAAAATGCTAAATAACGGTAAAGTCATTTTTGGTGCAACGGTTGTGCTTGTAAATACTGATACAGACGAAGAAGTTACTTATCGTATTGTGGGCGATGATGAAGCGGACATTAAATCGGGTTTGATTTCGGTTAATTCTCCCATTGCACGAGGTTTAATTGGTAAAGAATTAGATGATACCGTTAATATTACAACGCCTGGCGGTGTCGTTGAGTTTGATATTATTGAAGTGAATTATATTTAAATAAAAAAGTGCGGTTAAAAATGACCGCACTTTTGTTGTTATTTGCGTGGAAGCTGAATTTTTGCTTCTTCGCTTGGGCGATAAAGCACCAAAATATGCCCGATAGTTTGTACTTGTGCAGCTTTAGTTTCACGCACAATCGCATCGATAATAAGTTGTTTTGTTTCGCGATCTGCACCAGCAACTTTTACTTTAATGAGTTCGTGATGATCAAGTGCATTTTCAATTTCAGCAAGTACGCCTTCGGTTAAGCCATTTCCACCAAGCATAACGACTGGGTTAAGATGGTGCGCAAGACCTTTTAAAAATTGTTTTTGTTTGGTTGATAAGGTTGTCATAAGGATTCCTAATTAAAAAGAGCGGTTGATTTTCTCAATGTTTTTCACTGATTTCAATCAGCCTCGGCTTGAATTCGGCAGATTGTAACCAAATATAAGCAAAACTACTACCAAAAATAGAAGATTATGGGAAAGAAAAAACGTTCAGCAAGTTCTTCTCGCTGGCTAAATGAACATTTTAGTGATCAATTTGTGCAAAAAGCGCATAAGCAAAAGTTGCGTTCACGCGCGTATTTTAAGATTGATGAAATTCAGCAAACGGATAAATTATTTAAACAAGGAATGACTGTGGTCGATCTTGGCGCTGCACCTGGCGGTTGGTCGCAATATGTGGTGGGACAAATTGGCGGCAAAGGTCGAGTGATTGCTTGTGATATTTTAGAAATGGATCCCATTGTAGGTGTTGATTTTCTGCAAGGCGATTTCCGTGATGAAAATGTTTTGAATGCTTTGTTAGATCGCGTGGGCGAAGCTAAAGTTGATGTGGTAATGTCTGATATGGCACCAAATTTTAGTGGGATGCCATCAGTGGATATTCCACGCGCAATGTATTTGGTCGAGCTCGCTTTAGATATGTGTAAACAGGTCTTGGCAACCAAAGGAAGCTTTGTTGTTAAAGTTTTCCAAGGTGAAGGCTTTGATGAATATTTAAGAGAAATTCGTTCTTTATTTAATGTGGTGAAAGTGCGTAAGCCTGAAGCATCACGCGGACGCTCTCGTGAAGTATATATTGTGGCGACAGGCTATAAAGGCTAATTGCTTTGATAGCTTTTCATCGCTAATGATGTGTAGTATCTTGTAAAAAATTTTTTAACTTAGGAAAGGTGGGTTAGACTTTGAACGATATGGTCAAAAATCTGGTGCTTTGGGTGGTAGTAGCGGTCATTATGATGACAGCATACCAGAGTTTTAATTCCTCTTCGGTAGATAATTCTACTGATTATACAACCTTTGTTTACGATGTAAGCAATGGACAAGTGACAGAAGCGCGTTTTGATGCCAATGAAATTACGGTAACGAAAACGGATGGTTCTAAATATTCAACCGTGATGCCACCACTTGAAGATAAAAAATTGCTTGATGATTTATTAAGCAAAAAAGTGAAAGTGGAAGGTACGCCATTTGAAAAACGTGGTTTCTTATCCCAAATTTTAATTTCTTGGTTCCCAATGTTATTCCTTGTTGGCGTATGGATATTCTTTATGCGTCAAATGCAAGGTGGTGGCGGCAAAGCAATGAGCTTTGGTAAAAGCCGTGCCAAAATGCTGAATCAAGATCAGATTAAGGTTACTTTTGCAGATGTCGCTGGTTGCGATGAAGCAAAAGAAGAAGTGGGCGAAATCGTTGATTTCTTGCGTGATCCGAATAAATTCCAAAACTTGGGCGGTAAAATTCCAAAAGGTATTCTGATGGTTGGTCCTCCTGGTACTGGTAAAACCTTATTGGCTCGTGCTATTGCAGGGGAAGCAAAAGTTCCATTCTTCACTATTTCTGGTTCTGATTTCGTAGAAATGTTTGTGGGTGTTGGGGCATCTCGTGTACGTGATATGTTTGAACAGGCTAAGAAAAATGCACCTTGCTTAATCTTTATTGATGAAATTGATGCTGTGGGGCGTCAACGCGGTGCAGGTTTAGGCGGTGGACATGATGAGCGTGAACAAACCTTAAACCAAATGCTAGTTGAAATGGATGGATTTAGCGGTAATGATGGTGTAATTGTTATTGCAGCGACTAACCGTCCAGATGTACTTGATCCAGCCTTAACTCGTCCAGGCCGTTTTGACCGACAAGTTGTTGTTGGTCTGCCTGATGTAAAAGGTCGTGAGCAAATCTTAAAAGTCCATATGCGCAAAGTGCCTGTAGCACAAGATGTTGATGCAATGACATTGGCGCGTGGTACGCCTGGCTATTCTGGTGCAGATTTAGCAAATTTAGTGAATGAGGCTGCCTTATTTACTGCTCGAGTAAATAAACGTACGGTAACCATGCTTGAGTTTGAAAAAGCGAAAGATAAAATCAATATGGGGCCAGAGCGTCGTACCATGATTATGACAGATAAGCAAAAAGAATCGACTGCTTATCATGAAGCAGGTCATGCGATTGTAGGTTATTTAGTTCCCGAGCATGATCCTGTACATAAAGTGACTATTATTCCCCGTGGCCGAGCGTTGGGTGTGACATTCTTCTTACCTGAAGGTGATCAAATTAGTATTAGCCAAAAACAATTAGAAAGTAAGCTTTCTACCTTGTATGCGGGTCGTTTGGCAGAAGATTTGATTTACGGTGAAGAAAATATCTCAACGGGTGCATCAAATGATATTAAAGTAGCGACTAATATCGCGCGTAATATGGTGACGCAATGGGGATTCTCTGACAAATTAGGTCCGATTCTTTATACCGAAGATGAGGGCGAGGTTTTCTTAGGTCGTTCAATGGCAAAAGCAAAACATATGTCAGATGAAACCGCTTATGCAATTGATGAAGAAGTTCGTGCAATTGTAAATCGTAACTATGCGAGAGCAAGACAGATTTTGATCGACAATATGGATATTCTTCACGCCATGAAAGATGCGTTAGTGAAATATGAAACCATTGAAGAAGAACAAATCAAACAATTGATGAATCGTGAACCAGTCACTCCGCCATCCGGATGGGAAGAGCATACTGGGCAGGCTGCTTATGCAAATAGCAATAATGCTCAAAGTGCGGGTGAAAATTCGGTAGATTCTAATTCCTAATCAGCTCTCTAATCAACAAGGCCTTTTTTCGGAAAGGCTTTATTTTTCCCCTAATGATTTTTTTCTTCAGCGTATTCCGTTATAATCGCCCGATTAAAATCAATCTAAAAATCCACCGCACTTTATGAAACTTTACGCGAACAATAAATGTCTTGATTTAAGCGTTCCTAGGATTATGGGAATCCTTAATTTTACGCCTGATTCTTTTTCTGATAGCGGACAGTTTTTTAGTTTGGATAAAGCACTTTTTCAAGTGGAAAAAATGCTAGAAGAAGGTGCGGTAATTATTGATATTGGTGGTGAATCTACACGCCCTAATGCGGATGAAGTCTCTGAACAAGAAGAATTACATCGTGTTGTGCCAGTGGTGGAGGCGGTGCGAAGCCGTTTTGATTGCTGGATTTCTGTCGATTCCTCAAAAGCAGTTGTGATACGTGAAGCAGCGAATGTTGGAATGGATTTGATTAATGATATTCGTGCTTTGCAAGAGCCAAATGCGTTAGAAACCGCAGTAAAACTTGCTTTACCTGTTTGTATTATGCATATGCAAGGCCAACCTAGAACGATGCAGGCAAATCCTCATTATGAGGATGTCGTACAAAATGTATTAGATTTTTTACAGAAACGTACTAATGTATGTCTTTCTGCTGGTGTTAAAAAAGAAAACTTAATTTGGGACATGGGATTTGGTTTTGGTAAGTCTGTAAAGCATAATTATCAATTATTACAAAATCTGAATGAATTTTGTCAGATAGGCTATCCAGTATTAGCGGGATTATCTCGCAAATCAATGATTGGCGCTGTGCTTGATAAACCTGTCGATCAGAGAGTGATAGGTAGTGCGGCAGGTGCGCTTATTGCGGCGCAAAAAGGTGCAAAAATTTTACGCGTACATGATGTTGCTGCTACATCAGATATGCTCAAAGTTTGGCAGGCAACAGAAAATGCCTGATGGTTTTATAACGATAAAAAATTAAAGGAATTTTATTATGGCAAATCGTAAATATTTTGGAACAGATGGTGTACGTGGAAAAGTGGGTACTTATCCAATCACACCAGATTTCGCATTAAAATTAGGTTGGGCAGCAGGAAAAGTATTGGCTTCTCAAGGTTCTAAAATGGTTTTAATCGGTAAAGATACCCGAATTTCTGGATACATGTTGGAATCAGCTCTTGAAGCAGGTTTAGCCGCTGCGGGGTTATCAGCTGCATTTACTGGCCCTATGCCTACACCTGCTATTGCTTATTTAACCAGAACTTTCCGTGCTGAAGCGGGTATTGTGATCTCAGCCTCTCATAATCCTTATTATGATAATGGCATTAAATTCTTTTCAGCAAAAGGGACTAAATTACCTGATGAAATTGAAGAAGCAATTGAAGCGATGTTAGAGCAACCGATGGATTGTGTGGAATCTGCTGAATTAGGTAAAGCAAGTCGTATTAATGATGCAGCAGGACGCTATATTGAGTTTTGTAAAGGCACATTCCCCGCTCATTTAGGCTTGGAAGGTTATAAGATTGTGGTAGATTGTGCAAATGGTGCAACCTATCATATTGCTCCCAACGTGTTGAGAGAGCTAGGTGCGGAAGTCATTGAAATTGGTACAGATCCAAATGGTTTAAACATTAATGAAAAATGTGGTGCAACGGATGTGACAGCATTGCAAGCTAAAGTTTTTGAAACAAAAGCTGACGTTGGCTTAGCTTATGATGGCGATGGTGACCGAATTATGATGGTCGATCATTTAGGAAATAAAGTCGATGGCGACCAAATTCTCTTTATTATTGCGCGTGAAGCATTGCGTTCAGGTCAATTAAAAGGCGGTGTCGTTGGCACATTAATGAGTAATATGAGCTTAGAGATTGCGTTGAAAATGCTTGGTGTTCCTTTCTTACGTGCAAATGTAGGTGACCGTTACGTATTGGAAAAAATGGTTGAAAATGATTGGACGCTTGGTGGTGAGAATTCTGGACATATTATCATTGCGGATAAGAATACAACGGGTGACGGCATTGTTGCGTCATTGGCTGTATTGGCGGCGATGGCTCAGCATAAATTATCATTAAATGAATTAGCGAGTGCGGTTAAATTATTCCCTCAAGTGTTAATCAATGTACGTTTTGCAGGTGGGGAAAATCCACTTGAAAGTGATGCTGTAAAATCTGTTGCCGCAGACGTTGAAAAACGTTTAGAAGGCAAAGGTCGTATTTTATTGCGTAAATCAGGTACGGAACCACTTATTCGCGTTATGGTGGAATGCCAAGACGCTGCACTTGCACAACAATGTGCAGAAGAAATTGCAGAAGCAGTGAAATCTCATTAATTTTTTAACCGCACTTTATTTAGTGCGGTTTATTTTTATCAAATACTTAGGAAAGCAAATGAATATTTTTATTATGCGTCATGGCGAGGCTGAAGTAATGGCTAATAGTGATAAATCTCGTCGCTTAACTGCTTATGGTATTAAACAAGCTTTTTCGCAAGGGGAGTGGTTAAAACAGCATTTAAGCACGCTAGTAATTAATTCACTAGACCGTATTTTAGTGAGCCCTTATGTCAGAGCTCAAGAAACCTTTCATCAAGTTAATCAAGCGTTTGATTTGGAGTTAGAAAATAAATTTGAAACTTGGGAGGGAATAACCCCTTATGGCCATGCGCATTCAGTCATTGATTATTTAGAAGTGCTGAAACATGATGGGGTTAAGTCTGTATTGATTATTTCTCATTTACCCTTAGTAGGAGAAATCGTTGCTGAACTGTATGGAAAACGAAATCCAATACAATTTTATCCTGCAACCATTGCTCAATTATTATGGGATGGTAATAAATCAGAAATATTGATGCATCAAGCATCTAAAGAAATTCATAGAATTGATTAAATATAAAACATATATTCATATACATTTCTTTACAAAAAATAAAATTTTTCTATGGAACTTTTTTTAAAATATATTTAATATCAATATGTTAATGCTCTTTTTTACACTTATTTATTTATCAGAAATGTAAATTTTTGTATTAGCTATTTTCTTTTAATAAAATTTCCGTAAACTACGCCACATCAAAGCAATAGGGCTTTGCCGTAATCAAGATTTATTCTATGGAGAAAATTATGAAAAAATTAACACTAGCATTAGTTTTAGGTTCAGCTTTAGCGATAACTGGTTGTTTCGATAAAGAAGAAGCTGCACAAAAAGTTGACGCAGCTAAACAAGTGGCAACATCAATGGTTTCTGAAGCAAAAGACGCAGCAACTAATGCTGTTGCTGATGTTAAAGATGCGGCTAAACAAGCTTCTACTGAAGTGAAAAACACTGCAGTAGAGAAAGCTGCTGAAGTTAAAGATGCAGCAATGGCACAAGTTGAACAAGTAAAAGATGCAGCAGCAGCTAAAGTTAGCGAAATGAAAGATGCAGCTACTTCTAAAATGACTGAAGTTAAAGATGCAGTTTCTGAAAAAGCAACTCAAGCAGCTGATGCAGTAAAAGAAGCTGCAAAATAATGCTTTAATCAATTTAAATGATAAAATCCCTGTTAAAGAAATTTAATAGGGATTTTTTATTTAGGAAAACAAAATATGTTATGTGCAATTTATAAAAGTAAAAAGAAACAGGGAAGCTATCTGTATATTGCGAAAAGAGAGGATTTTTCTCAAGTGCCAGAAATGTTACTGAGCCACTTTGGAAAACCAGAATTAGTGATGATGTTTAATTTACTGGGGAGCAAGCCTCTACATAATGTAGATTGTAATGAGGTATTGGAAAAAATTAAACAACAAGGCTTTTATTTGCAAATACCAAAACAAGATGATGGTTTATTTAATAGCTTGAGTGAGATCAAATAAATTGTTTATTTTTGATACGAAAAAGAGAAAATTTGCGTTATCTCAAATTTTTAAAGGAAAAATTCTTTTAAAATCCACCGCACTTTTTAAAGGAGATAAAAATGAGTAGCTTTTTTGTTGCGGGGACCGATACAAATGTGGGAAAAACCACGGCAACCCGCGCGATTATTCAAGCCTTGCAAAAACAAGGTGTGCAAGTGGTTGGCTATAAACCCATTGCTTGTTGCAGTGAGGAAAGTATTTACCCTGCGATGCAAGAAGAAAATACATCAGATTATGATAATTTATCAAATTCAGATGTATTAACATTAATGGATTCTACCAAAGAAAATGTATCCTACAAGGATATTAATAGTTATACATTTAGCCATAGCGCGCCAATGCTAACACAAGATAGGACGCGTATTAAGTTGGATAAAATTAATCATGATTTAACTCGATTAAATCAAAATTATCAGTCTGTGGTGGTTGAGGGCTCGTTTGGTTTAATGACTCCAATGGCGGAAGGAAAAAGTTTTGCTGATTGGGTTGCGCAACGGAAAATGCCTGTGGTTCTTGTTGTTGGTATTAAAGATGGTTGTGTGAATCATGCGTTGTTAACTGTGCAAGCGATTCAACAGTTAGGTGTGCCGTTATTGGGCTGGATAGCTAACCGAGTTAATCCATTATTAAGCCATTATGCAGAAATTGTTGATTTGCTTGTTGAGCATATTGATGCTCCGCTTTTAGGTAAAATTCCTTATTTGCATAAACCAGAAGAGCAAGAATTGGGACATTATTTGACGGATATTGATAGATTAATGTATATGCAAACAGAGTTAGTCAAATAATAAAGTGTGGTTAAAGTTTTTTATATTTAAATAAGGGCGTAAATAACGCCCTTATTTCATGGAAGAAAAATACCTTATCTTTAAGTTATTCAGGTCTTACACCTAACATATGACAAATTGCATAAGTTAATTCACTACGATTTAGCGTATAGAAATGGAAGTCATTCACTCCTTCGCGAGATAAAATTTTCACCATATCCATCGCAACACTTGCGGCTACAAGATTACGAGTAGTTTGATCATCGTCTAATCCTTCATAAGCGTTAACAAGCCATGCAGGAATTTTCACATTAGTGAAAGAAGCCATTTTTTGTAATTGCTTAAAGTTAGTTACAGGTAAAATGCCGGGCACGATTTCAGTATCAATACCAATTGATGCACAACGATCACGGAAACGTAGGTAGCTTTCAATATCAAAGAAAAATTGAGTGATAACATGATTTGCACCTGCATCAATTTTACGTTTTAAATTAATCAAGTCTGCTTGTGCTGATTTTGCTTCTGGATGAACTTCTGGATAAGCAGCCACAGAAATATCAAAATCAGCGACAGAACGGAGTAATTCCACAAGATCTGACGCATAAAATGATTTTTTAGCATATCCTTTTGGTTCGTCACCGCGTAACGCAACGATGCGACGAATACCACTGTCCCAGTAATCTTTAGCAATTTGTTTTAATTCTTCAGTTGTAGCATCAATGCCAGTTAAATGCGGAGCAGCTTCTAAGCCAGTTTCTTGTTTGATTGCTTTTACAATACCATGAGTGCGGTCACGCTCTCCAGAGTTTGCGCCGTAAGTAACAGAAACGAATTTAGGTTTTAACACTTTTAAACGATGAATTGAATCCCATAAAAGCGTTTCCATTTTTTCATTTTTTGGTGGGAAAAATTCAAAAGAAACATTAATTTTTTTATTGAAGTCAGCGATGTGCTGATTAAGCGTGTCAATTTCTTTAGCGTAGCTCATAAAAATTCCTATAGTTCCTATAGCTAGTATGATGATATTTGAGTTAACAATAAAATAACTTTATGTATGAGTCAATTTTAATAAATTCATTAAAAACATTAATTTAGTTAATGTAAATAGGTTTCAGTAAAAATACTAAAATATTGCATAAAAAATTAGCATTCATGAAATAAATATGTATAATACAGCGACCCTGTAAATGTGCGAATTCCCATCGTACATTATTTTATCGAGATCTCACTCGAAGGGGTGGCGATTAAGATCAATGGTTGTGTTCATAAGAACACTGGGTATCAAACTAATTTTTGGTAATTAATTAATGAAAACTTTTGTAGCAAAACCAGAAACGGTTAAACGCGACTGGTACGTAGTAGATGCGACAGGTAAAACTTTAGGTCGTTTAGCGACTGAATTAGCACGTCGTCTTCGTGGTAAACACAAGGCTGAGTACACTCCACACGTAGATACAGGTGATTACATCATCGTTATCAACGCAGACAAAGTGGCAGTAACTGGTCGTAAAGAAACAGATAAACTTTACTACTGGCACACTGGCTATGTAGGTGGTATTAAACAAGCGACTTTCAAAGAGATGATCGCTCGCCGTCCTGAAGCAGTGATTGAAATTGCGGTTAAAGGTATGTTGCCAAAAGGTCCATTAGGCCGTGCAATGTTCCGTAAATTAAAAGTGTACGCGGGTGCTGAACACCAACACGCTGCACAACAACCACAAGTATTAGATATTTAATCACGAGGTTTAGAAAATGGCAGAGAATCAAAACTACGGCACAGGTCGCCGCAAAAGCTCTTCAGCTCGTGTATTTATCAAACCGGGCAGTGGTAAAATCACTATCAACCAACGTGAATTAGACGTTTACTTCGGCCGTGAAACTGCGCGCATGGTAGTACGTCAACCATTAGAATTGGTTGAGTTAACTGATAAATTAGACCTATACATCACTGTTAAAGGTGGTGGTATTTCTGGTCAAGCGGGTGCAATCCGTCACGGTATCACTCGTGCATTGATGGAATACGATGAAACATTACGCCCAGCACTTCGTGCAGCTGGTTTCGTTACTCGTGACGCACGTCGCGTTGAACGTAAAAAAGTGGGTTTACACAAAGCACGTCGTCGTCCACAATACTCAAAACGTTAATTTTTATTTTCGTTTCGAAAAAGAAAAGCAGAGAGAAATCTCTGCTTTTTTGTTATCTAACTTATTGATTATAAAACAATAAAAAAGAATTATTTGGCAAATGACTTACGCTTTGTGGTAGAATAGACACCCCTTATAAAATATAGAATATTTTTGGATCTTCGGAGGAATAAATGTCCAGCGCATCAAGTAAACGTTCAGTAATGACCCTTTTTTCAAATAAAGATGATATTTACTGTCATCAGGTAAAAATTGTTTTAGCTGAAAAAGGTGTACTTTATGAGAACGAAGAAGTTGATTTGCAAGCATTACCAGAAGATTTAATGGAATTAAATCCGTATGCTACGGTGCCTACGTTAGTTGATCGTGATCTTGTTTTGTTTAGTTCGCGGATTATTATGGAATATCTTGACGAGCGTTTTCCGCATCCACCATTAATGCAAGTGTATCCTGTTTCTCGAGCAAAAGATCGCCTTTTGATGTTACGAATTGAACAAGATTGGTATCCAACTCTCAAGAAAGCAGAAAATGGTACAGAAAGTGAAAAAGCTGAAGCGCTTAAACAATTAAAAGAAGAACTTTTAGCGATTACACCAGTTTTCCAGCAAACACCTTATTTCATGAATGAAGAGTTTGGTTTAGTGGACTGTTATGTTGCGCCATTATTATGGAAATTAAAACATTTAGGCGTGGAATTTACAGGTCCAGGTAGTAAACTGATTAAGGGATATATGGATCGTGTATTTAGTCGAGATTCATTCTTGCAGTCTGTAGGTGAGGCTGCACCAAAAAATTTAATGGATGATAAGTAATGGAATACAAAGCTTCCCCTAAGCGCCCTTATTTATTACGCGCCTATTATGATTGGCTAGTAGATAATAGTTTCACGCCTTATTTAGTCGTTGATGCGACTTACTTAGGCGTAAATGTTCCTATCGAATATGTAAAAGATGAACAGATTGTATTGAACTTGTCTGCCAATGCTACGGGCAATTTACAACTTACAAATGATTTCATCCAGTTTAATGCCCGATTTAAAGGTGTTTCTCGTGAACTGTATATTCCAATGGGCGCAGCGCTTGCGATCTATGCTCGTGAAAATGGTGATGGCGTGATGTTTGAGCCAGAAGAAGTTTACGATGAACTTAATTCTGAGCCAGATACTGAACAACCAACTAGTTTTCATGAGGCTGTAGATAGCCCTAGAAAACGAGAAGAAAAAAAGAAAACAAAATCAGCTTCTCATTTAAGAATTGTTGATTAAGAAAAAACGCGATGAAGTTACCATCGCGTTTATTTTTATAAATTGTCCTGTTTTGCAATAAAGTTGAGAATTTTTTCTTCAATTCCTTTTGAATCTAATTCCAAATCTTTTAATGCTTCTTGCTGTGTTGCTTGTGGAATAAAATAATCTGGCAAACCAAGCTGTAAAAGTGCGGTCGATTTTCCAGATGAATTTAGTACTTCCGCAACAGCAGATCCCGCTCCACCTTGAATTGCATTTTCTTCTAATGTGACCAAATAATCATGAGTTTGTGCAAGCACATTAATCATTTCAATATCAATCGGTTTCACAAAACGCATATCGACAACAGTGGCATTGAGTTTTTCTGATGCCTCTAACGCGGATGGTAACAGGGTACCAAAATTTAAAATCGCAATTTTTTGACCTTCTCGAATTAAACGTGATTTACCGATAGGAAGCATTTCTAAAGGTGTTAGTTTAACACCAATGGCATTTCCACGAGGATAGCGTACAGCAGCAGGTTTTCCACATTGATAACCTGTATAGAGCATTTGACGGCATTCATTTTCATCACTTGGTGTCATGATGATCATATTTGGAATGCAACGCATAAAGCTGAGATCAAATGCTCCTTGGTGTGTTGGGCCATCAGCGCCTACGATACCCGCTCGATCAATTGCAAATAATACAGGGAGATTTTGAATTGCAACATCGTGAATTAATTGATCGTAAGCACGTTGTAGAAATGTCGAGTAAATCGCAACTACGGGTTTATATCCGCCAATAGCAAGTCCAGTGGCAAACGTGACGGCGTGTTGTTCAGCAATCGCCACATCAAAATATTGTTCTGGAAAACGTTGGGAAAACTCCACCATGCCAGAGCCTTCACGCATTGCAGGTGTGATACCAATAATTTTGGAATCTTTTTCTGCCATTTCGCATAGCCAATCACCAAAAATCTTCGAATAAGTTGGTTTGGTATTGTGTTTAGGCAATTCTCCACTTATTGGATCAAATTTTGGTACGCCGTGGAAACCAATTGGATCTTTTTCTGCGGGCGCGTATCCTTTACCTTTCTTCGTTTTTATATGTAAGAATTGTGGTCCTTTCAGATTACGCATATTTGTAAGTGTTGCTACTAATTCATCAATATTATGCCCATCCACTGGACCAATATAATTAAAACCGAATTCTTCAAATAATGTACTTTCTGGCGAGAACATCACTCCTTTCATATGTTCTTCGGTTTTTTTCATAAAGTTTTTTACAGGTGGAACTTTATCGAGAATTTTTTTACTTCCATCTCGTAATGTGGAGTAGATAGAACCAGAGAAAATCCGAGCAAGGTGATTGTTCAGTGCACCGACATTTTCTGAAATAGACATTTCATTGTCATTTAAAATGACCAACATATCAGTGTGAACAGAACCTGCGTGATTCAGAGCTTCAAAAGCCATTCCTGCAGTAATTGCGCCGTCACCGATGATGCATACCGTTTTTCTACCTGCATTTTCTCGTTCTGCGGCTACAGCAATACCTAATCCAGCACTAATAGAAGTAGAGGAGTGGCCAACGCTTAACACGTCAAATTCACTTTCTTCACGCCAAGGGAAAGGATGAATACCGTTTTTTTGGCGAATTGTGGACATTTGATCTCGACGACCCGTTAAAATTTTGTGTGGATAAGCTTGATGTCCAACATCCCAAATTAACTGATCAAACGGTGTTTTATATACGTAATGTAGTGCAACGGTTAGCTCTACAGTGCCTAAACCTGATGCTAAATGCCCGCTAGTTTGACTAACAGATTCTAAAAGATAACCGCGTAATTCTTGGCAGAGTTGTGGTAGCTGATCTTTATTTAAAAGACGCAAATCTTCTGGTGAATTAATCAAAGATAATAAGGGGTAATTGTTCATATTGTTAGTCATTTTAAAAACGTTATAATTTTTGACCGCACTTTGTGAGCATTGATGCGGTCGGTATTAACTTTTTCTAGTAATAATAAATTCAGCTAATGCACGAAGTGCGATCGTATCAAAAGGAATTTTTTCTAATTCAGACAACGCACTTTGATATAGATCTTGCGCTTTTTGTTTTGCGCCGCTTAACCCAAGTAATTTGGGATATGTACTTTTATCTAAATCAAGATCGGAGCCGACTTGTTTACCAATTTCTGTGCTATCACCCTCAATATCTAAAATATCATCTTGAACTTGAAAGGCTAATCCAATGGCTTCCGCATATTGTGTTAAGGATTGTTCTAACGTTTTGTCGGTAAAATGCGGAGAACAAATGAAACCTAATTTTAATGCAGCAATCAGCAATGCGCCCGTTTTGTTACGATGGATTAATTCTAATTCACTTAAACTAATTTGTTTATGCTCAGAAACAAGATCTAAACTTTGCCCTAAGCACATTCCTTGTACGCCAGAGCCTTGAGCTAAAATTTGAACTAAAGCCAGTTTTTGTTCAGCAGAAATATTTGGTGTTTTAGTTAACATTTCAAAAGCAAAACTTTGCAGCGCATCGCCTGCAAGAATAGCCGTAGCTTCATCAAATTGGATATGACAAGTAGGATGTCCACGACGTAGATTGTCATCATCCATTGCTGGTAAATCATCGTGAATTAAGGAATAGGCATGAATGGCTTCAATAGCGGCAGCGGCGTAATCTAAGGTTTGTTTATCTGCACCAAGCATTTTACCTGTAGCGTAAACTAAAAAAGGTCTAACCCGTTTACCACCAAGTAATAATGCGTATTTCATAGCCTCAAGTAAAGGCGAATTATAACTTTCAATGCCCTCAAATTGGGCTTCTAAAAAGCGATTGATACGAGTTTGAACCTGTTGTAATTCTTCAGAAAAGTTACCCATTAAGCATTCCCTTTATAATCATTCAGTGGGGCATCTTCAGTTTTTTGCAATAAGATCTGAATACGTTGTTCTGCTTGTTGTAAACGTTCTTGCCCTAACTTAGCGAGTTGCACACCTTGTTCAAATTCTTTTAACGCTTCTTCTAACGGTAGATCGCCATTTTCTAAATGTATAACAATATTTTCTAACTGCGCTAACGTTGTTTCAAAATCTTGTGAAGATGCGGGTTTACGCGCCATGGAATTATCCTTTTTCACGGTAAAAATTGCTTGCCATTGTACTGTATTTTACTTGAGTTGTTAAAAATTTATTTCAAGCTAGGACCAGTAGACTTTTCACTATCTTTGCGTAAAATACTCGCCACTTTAAATACCCAAGAAATACCTAAGCTATTTATATGAAATTTATCGTTAAACTTTTCCCTGAAATTATGATTAAAAGCGAAACTGTGCGTAAACGTTTTGCAAAAATTTTGACCTCTAATATCCGCAATATTTTACAGAAATATGATGAAGAAACTGCAGTTGTACGTCACTGGGATTACATTGAAGTGCGGTCAAAAAATGAAGAAAATCGTGAAGAATTAATCGCCTTGTTACAACGTATTCCTGGTATTCATCATTTTTTAGAAGTTGAAGAAAAACCGTTTACCGATTTACATCATATTTTTGAATTGACGCTTGCTGATGTCGCGCAACAACTTCAAGGCAAAACCTTTTGCGTTCGAGTAAAGCGTAAAGGAAAACATAAATTTAGTTCTATTGAAGCAGAACGTTATATCGGCGGTGGATTAAATCAACACATTGAAAGCGCAAAAGTGCGGTTGAAAAATCCAGATGTGACTGTTCGTATTGATATTGAAGATGACAAAATGATGTTAGTTAAAGCACGTCACGCAGGGATTGGCGGTTATCCGATTGGTACGCAAGAGGATGTGCTTTCTTTAATTTCGGGGGGATTTGATTCAGGTGTATCGAGTTACATGCTGATTCGTCGTGGCTCTCGAGTTCATTATTGTTTCTTTAATCTTGGCGGCGCAGCCCATGAAATTGGCGTTAAACAAATGGCTTATCATATTTGGCAACGCTATAGCTCTTCACATAAAGTACGCTTTATTGCGATTAACTTTGAGGGGGTTGTCGGTGAGATTTTAGAGAAAGTCGATAACGGCCAAATGGGCGTTGTATTAAAACGGATGATGGTGCGAGCAGCAAGTAAAGTCGCTCAACGTTTTAATATTGAAGCGATTGTGACAGGGGAGGCATTAGGACAAGTTTCTAGCCAAACTTTAACCAATTTACGCTTGATTGATGAAGCCGCTGATGCCTTAGTATTACGCCCATTAATTACGCACGATAAAGAACAAATTATCGCAATGGCGAAAGAAATTGGCACTGACGATATTGCAAAATCTATGCCGGAGTTTTGTGGGGTGATTTCAAAAAATCCTACAATCAAAGCGGTTCGTGAAAAGATTCTAGAAGAAGAAGGGCATTTTAATTTTGAGATTCTTGAAAGTGCGGTGCAAAATGCGAAATATTTAGATATTCGCCAGATCGCAGAAGAAACAGAAAAAGAAGTCGTAGAAGTCGAGGCAATTTCTGTATTAGGTGAAAATGAAGTGATTTTGGATATTCGTAGCCCAGAAGAAACGGATGAAAATCCATTTGAATCAGATACACATGAAGTCATTCAAATGCCGTTCTACAAACTTTCTTCTCAATTTGGTAGCCTTGATCAAAGTAAAAATTACGTGTTGTATTGTGAACGTGGTGTGATGAGCAAATTACAAGCCTTATATTTGAAAGAAAATGGTTTTTCAAATGTGCGCGTATTTGCAAAAATATTCATTAATTAGGACATAAAATATGCGTAATCAAATTAAACAGCATCTTGAACAGCTTCAAATTACCATGCAGCAGCTTAATTTATGGCAAACGATGCCCCCTGCTGCAGAGGCCTTTTTAAGTGAGGAGCCTTTTTCAATTGATACGATGTCTGCTGAAGAGTGGCTACAGTGGGTATTTATTCCACGCATGCAGGCATTGTTAGAAAGCGGTGCTACTTTACCAAATAAAATTGCTATTTCTCCTTATATTGAAGAAGCAATGACGGAATTTGATGAGTTACAACAACTATTAACTCCTTTAGTTGCTTTAGAAGAACTTCTGAATAAGAACGAATGTTAGAAATTTTATATCAAGATGAGTTTATCGTTGCGGTGAATAAGCCTGCTGGTATGCTGGTTCATCGTAGTTGGTTAGATCCTCACGAAACTCAATTTGTGATGCAAACTTTGCGAGATCAAATTGGTCAACATGTATTTCCTATTCATCGTTTAGATCGACCGACATCTGGCGTGTTGTTATTTGCATTGAGTAGTGAAATTGCGAATTTAATGTGTGAACAGTTTGAGCAAAAGTGCGTTCAGAAATCTTATTTTGCTGTAGTGCGTGGGTATCTACAGGGAAAAGAGCGGATAGATTATCCACTAAAAATCCAATTGGATAAAATCGCAGATAAATTTTCTCAAGAAGATAAAGAGCCTCAAGAAGCCATTACTGATTATGAAGGATTAAAAATAGTCGAAATGCCTTATCCTGCTGGTCGTTACCAAACGACACGTTATTCTTTAGTTAAATTAATTCCTCATACAGGCAGAAAACACCAATTACGTCGCCATATGAAACATATTTTTCACCCAATTTTAGGTGATACGCAATATGGTGATTTGCATCAAAATCGTGCGTTAACCTTGCATCTTGGCTGTTCTCGGTTATTTTTACATTCTAATAGTTTGTCTTTTATTCATCCAATAACGAAAGAGCAAATAACAATTACAGCAGGATTAGATGAACAATGGCATCAATTAATGAATCAATTTGGATGGGAAAATGTTTGATATTAACTTAACACACGAACAGCAACAAAAAGCAGTTGAACAAATTCAAAAACTTATGGCAAAAGGGATTAGTAGCGGAGAAGCGATTCAAATAGTGGCGAAGGCACTACGAGAAATTCATAAAAATGATAAAAAAACTCCAGGAAATTAAATTTTTTGTGATCTACTTATCATTTTTGAATATTGCTCATTGCATAACCGATCAAAATATTTAAATATAACGTCCATACGAGGTGATAAGGCGAGAGTCTTATTGATTTATTGTTTTAGTAGGCGAAGCCTAGAGAGGTCTTTTATGGAAATTGGTGTTGTGAAATGGTTCAATAATGCAAAAGGATTTGGTTTCATTTCCGCAGAAGGCGTGGATGCCGATATTTTTGCACATTATTCAGTGATTGAAATGGACGGTTATCGTTCATTAAAAGCTGGTCAAAAGGTGCAATTTGAAGTTATCCACGGAGACAAAGGATCTCATGCCACGAAAATAATTCCACTTGTGGATAATCAAGAGTAATGCGAATACTCTAAATTTTTCTCTATTAGTCCTAACTCAAAAAGACAAGAATTGCAGCTTGTCTTTTTTATTTTAATAAATTCTTTAAACTGGTTTTCATTGCTGCCATTTGATTTTCAAATTGTGCTTTGCTTTCTCTTTCATCAATCATATACGTAATTGTTTCCGAAAGTGTCATTTTCATTTTTCTAGAATATTTAGAAAGACGTAGCCAAACCGCATATTCCAAATCAATGGATTTTTTCTTGGTATGTTGTTTTTCACCATTAAAAAAGCGTTTACGGCGGGCACGAATGGCTTGATCAAGCTTAATTGGTAAGGCCGGAGAAAGATGATTCTTAATCCATTCTTCAATTTTTTCTGGATAATTTTGGGATTCTAATAATTCTTGGGCTTTAGCTTCTTGTAAACTTCGTTCTTCATAACGAGTAATGTTTTCCCCTTCGCGATGTTTACGAATTAGGTAAATCCATTTCCAATTTGCTTCTTGATTTTCGAGTTTTTGGTATTTCATTTTTTATCATTGAGTGACGTGGTAACTGCATTAATATACGTGTTTTTATGCGGATTTTCTAGTGGATTTTCACAAGGCTATTAAATATGCGATAATGTAGTCAATTTTACTAGAAAGAGACCATCCGTGAGTTCATTATTTTCTCAACAACAAGCTATTGAGCAATCTTTAAATTGGCAGGCATTACAACCTGATTTGGCAATTCAAGATTTTCCTTTAGAACCAGTGGATTTCTGGGCATTACAACCGAACGCCACACAGGCTATCGATTTATTTTTACGCCATCCAACGCGTTCCTTATTGATGATGAAAGTAGGTGAGCCAGTTGAATATGCGGAGTTATTACAAAACTTTATATCGCAAAACCATCATAAAGTGCGATCAATTTTCGGTGTAAATTATGTGATAGAGCAGGGCGATTCTTTTTCTTTTCCTTATGTTTATACTGAGCCAGCAAAATCTTTAGATGATAATTTTGCCAGTCAAGGTGAGGCGTTAAGCGCATTGTACTGCGATCAATTCCAGCTTTTTGGTAGTTTTCGGATTCATCCAAGTTCACAAGATATTCAATTAGTGCCAGGATTAGTGCATAAAGCTAATGGCGGAGTTTTGATTTTAAGTGCGGCAACATTGTTATCTCAATTTGATTTGTGGGGGCGATTAAAACAAATTCTGCAAACCCAAACTTTTGATTGGTATTCAGCCCATCCATTTAAAAATTTACCCTGTGATATACCAGGCTATGCGCTGAACTTAAAAGTGATTGTACTTGGTAATCGTACCGAATTAGCCACTTTGGCTGAGTTAGAAGAAAACCTTTATTTTTTTGCCGATTATGCTGAAATTGAAAGCTATGTTTCTGTGGCTGAAGTGGAGGAACAAAAAAACTGGGCGGGTTATGTACAACAAATGGCTCAAGAGCAAAATATTGAGCTAAATTTTCCTGCTTTAAATAAACTCTATCAATCATTAGTTCGTGAAAGTGAAGATCGCTTTTTAATTAATGCCTCTCCTCTAAAATTAAAAGAAATATTACAAGATGCCTCAACTTTTGCTGAAAAAACAACATTAAGTGCGGAGGATTTTGAGGATATTTTTCAACAAAAATTGGCGCAATATGGTTTCCTAAAAGAACAAACTTATGCCGATATTTTAAATGAGCAAGTTTATGTCGAAACTCAAGGTGAAATTGTTGGCCAAATTAATGGCCTTTCGGTGATTGAATATCCAGGTACACCAGTATATTTTGGCGAGCCTTCGCGGATTAGTTGTATTGTACAATTCGGTGAAGGGGAAGTGATCGACGTTGAAAGAAAAAATGAATTAGCGGGAAATATTCACGGTAAAGGTATGATGATTGCGCAAGCTTGCCTTTCCAATATATTAGATTTGCCATCGCAATTGCCATTTTCTGCCTCATTAGTGTTTGAACAGTCTTATGGTGAAATTGATGGTGATAGTGCATCTTTGGCGATTTTCTGTGTGCTAGCAAGCGCTTTGGCTGATTTGCCTTTGCCTCAGAATATCGCAATTACAGGATCGATTGATCAATTTGGACTTGTCCATTCTGTTGGTGGTGTAAATGATAAGATTGAAGGCTTTTTTACTATTTGCCAACGTCGTGGTTTAACTGGAAAACAAGGTGTAATCATTCCAATGACGACCATTCAGCAACTGAGTTTGTCTGATGAAGTGAAAAGTGCGGTAAAAAATGGTGAATTTTTTATTTATCCTGTAGAAGATATTTATCAAGCTTGCGAATTATTATTTAATCGTGATTTGCTAGATGAAAACAAAGATTATACAGAAAAAACTGAACCTTTATCTCGTCTCATTCAACGTCGAATTGAGGGGAGAGCTGATTCAGAAAGAAAAAGTTTTTGGAATTTATTCCACCTTTAATAGATAAAAGCGAACATTTGTTCGCTTTTCTTTTTCTATAATCTATAAAAGTGACTGCTCTGACAAGTTTTGCGAACAAGTGTTAGCTATTTACACTTTGCTATGTTCTCTTTAGAATGTTTTATATCAGTTTTAAACTGAATTTATCATATGTAAAGGAACTTAAAATGCAAAACACTTGTACACCTAATAAAAAGAGTAGCTATTCTTATGATGATTTGCTCGCGTCAGGTCGCGGCGAATTATTCGGTAAAGAAGGGCCACAATTACCTGCTCCGACCATGTTGATGATGGATCGCATTATTGAAATGAATGAGGATACAGGTGCTTTTAGTAAAGGATATATTGAAGCCGAACTTGATATTAAACCTGAATTGCCGTTCTTTGGTTGTCATTTCATTGGCGATCCAGTAATGCCAGGTTGTTTGGGATTGGATGCAATGTGGCAGCTTGTTGGGTTTTATTTAGGCTGGATTGGTGGCAAAGGAAAAGGCAGAGCATTAGGGGTTGGTGAAGTAAAATTCACAGGGCAAATTTTGCCTACGGCTAAAAAAGTGGTGTACCGAATCCATATGAAACGAGTTATTAATCGTAAACTAGTTATGGGAATGGCTGATGGTGAAGTTGAAGTAGATGGTCGCGTTATTTATACAGCAACAGATTTAAAAGTTGGACTATTCCAAGATACCTCTGCATTTTAACTTTTCTTTATGAATTCATAAAAAAGGGCGGTGAAAATTTTTCTTAGATTTTCACCGCTCTTTTTATCCTTCTATCAATAAGCAACGTTCAATTACATTATATGAATGTCATTGGAACATGCTTGTCTCTAAGGAAAGTTGTCCTTTTTCTATACGGATTTCTTTAGCAAATTTTTTTATAAGTACATCACGCATATTGTTTTTATCTAATGTATAAACAGGAATATGTTCTAGTAATTTAGCGACATTTTTATTTAAAAAAGGCATGATTGTTTGCATTTGTTGCATATATTGCTGTGGTTCTCCTGACCAACGTAAAATACGCATTTTCTTTAAATAAACGGCGCCTTCTTCGGGATTATAATAAGGAATTGTATCGAAGGTCAGATTTAATTTTCTAGGCAATTTTTTATTGCCAAATTGAAATAAACCCTCTAAAGTACCGCTCATTTATACGCGTTTATCATTAGTATGCCCAATTTTGGTACTCAAATTTTTTATTTGATAATCAAGAAAAAATAATCCCGGTAAACCAAATTTATCCGCAATAGTTCCTTTCTCTTGTAGATATTGATTGATTTGAGATTCAGTTATTGAAAAAGGTGAGGCCGATATATTAGGGGATACCGCTAAAATAGACGTTAACGTAAGAAATAATAATTTAAATTTTTTCATATCTAATTTTTAGTTAAGTTAAAAGCAAAATAAAAATGGTGGACAAATATACCACAAATGGCTATGGAGTGATGTAATAATGAGCCCAGAGTTTAGGCAATATGTTAATCAATTAGTTATAGAACATCGTGATGAACGCATTTACCCTTTTCAATATGAAGGCAAAAAATTCTGGTTAAAGCAACCTGAAAAGTTGAAGGGGGTTTGGCTACTATTGAAACCGTATCCGAAGCAATCTTTTAAAAATGAACTACAAACTTTGTTGAATCTTATTGAAAAAAAAGCACCTGTTCCAAAAGTCTCTTATTATGATGAGGATTTTTTTGTATTGGAAGATGCGGGAATCACTTTATCACAATGGTTATGTGATAAGGGGGCAAGTAATCAGCAAAAATTTTCTATTATTTATGATGCTTGTCTCGCTTTGATTGATTTACATGCTAAAAATCTGGTACATGGTCGTCCTGCTATTCGAGATATTACTTGGGATAAGGGAAAAGTTACTTTTCTTGATTTTGAATCTCGTTCAAGTAGTCAAAATCAAAATTGGTTAATCGTTCGAGATATGCTATTTTTCTTTGATAGCTTATGTCGAGAAAAAGATGTGTCAGACGATTTTATTCAAAAAGTGGCATTGTATTATCAAGATCATTGTAGAGTAGAAAATTGGCAGAATATGATCGTATTTTTGCAGCGTTTTCGCTGGATTTACTATCTTTTGTTACCTTTTAAACCTATTGCAAAGACAGACTTAATTGCCGTTTATCGCTTATTTGAAATTTTATTTATAAAGGAAAAATGATGAAGAAAACACTTTTTATTATTGTATTATCAAGCATATTAACTGCTTGTACTGTAGGTGGTGGCGTCAGCGCTGGTGGCGGAAGTAACGGCGTTGGATTAGGGCTAGGGATTGGCTCTGGTATTCGATTCTAGTGATGATGAAAAGTGCGGTAAGTTTTAGTAAAATTTTTAAGGAACTTGTAAAACTTCTTGCATTTTAAATTTTTATCACTATAATGCACCCCATATTTCGGACGCGGGGTGGAGCAGCTTGGTAGCTCGTCGGGCTCATAACCCGAAGGCCGTCGGTTCAAATCCGGCCCCCGCAACCAATAATAAGTTCAGTAAAAGAACCCCAGTATAGGGGTTTTTTTCTATAAGAAATTTAACAAAAACTGGGCTTAGGTTCCTGTGAACCTAACCCTTTTTTTATGCCTAAAATTTTTTGTAGAAGTTTTTAGATTCATCAAAAGAAGTTATTTTGGCTAAAAACTGACACTACAGTATAGGAGTAGAAATTGGCTACATTAGAACAAAATTTACAAGAAATGCTACAAGGCGCAGTAGAGGATTTAGGCTGTGAACTTTGGGGTATTGAATGTCAACGCGCAGGCCGTTTTATGACTGTGCGTTTATTTATTGATAAAGAAGGTGGCGCAACTGTCAATGATTGTGCTGATGTAAGTCGTCAAGTGAGCGCAATTTTAGACGTGGAAGATCCAATTGCGGATAAATACAATCTAGAGGTATCGTCACCAGGTTTAGATCGTCCACTATTTACCTTGCTGCAATTTGAACGCTATATTGGGCAAGATATCGCAGTGCATTTGCGAATTCCAGTGATGGAACGCCGTAAATGGCAAGGTAAGTTAGAGCGTATTGAAAACGATATGGTTACTTTAATCGTTGATGGACAGGAACAAGTTTTAGTCTTTGGTAACATTCAAAAAGCGAATGTTGTTGCAAAATTTTAAAAGGAGCAAAAGAAAAAATGAGTAAAGAGATTTTACTGGCGGCAGAAGCCGTATCCAATGAGAAGCTATTACCACGTGAGAAAATTTTTGAAGCGTTAGAAAGTGCAATTGCGCTTTCTACCAAGAAAAAATATGAATACGAAACAGATATTCGAGTATCAATCAACCCAAAAACAGGGGATTTTGATACTTTTCGTCGTTGGTTAATTGTTGATGAAGTCAAAGTGCCAACGAAAGAAATCACTTTAGAAGCAGCACAATTTGAAGACCCAAATCTTCAAATTGGCGATTATGTAGAAGATCAAATCGAATCTATCGCATTTGACCGTATTGCAATGCAAACTGTACGCCAAGTAATTAGCACCAAAATCCGTGAAGCTGAGCGTGCAAAAGTTGTAGAACAGTTCCGTGCTGAAGAAGGCAAAATTGTAACGGGTACGGTGAAAAAAGTAAGTCGTGACAGCATCATCTTAGATCTTGGCAATAAAGCCGAAGCGATGATTGCTCGTGAAGATATGTTGCCACGTGAAAATTTCCGTCCTGGTGACCGTGTGCGTGGTGTGCTTTATAAAGTAAATCCTGAAGGTAAAACTGCACAATTATTTGTGACACGTTCTAAACCAGAAATGTTGATCGAATTATTCCGTATTGAAGTGCCTGAAATTGGCGAGGAAATGATTGAAATTCGTGGTGCGGCCCGTGATCCCGGATCTCGCGCTAAAATTGCAGTGAAATCAAATGATAAGCGAATTGATCCAGTTGGTGCTTGTGTAGGAATGCGTGGTGCGCGTGTTCAAGCCATTACCAATGAACTTGGTGGTGAGCGCGTAGATATCGTGCTTTGGGATGATAATCCAGCACAATTTGTGATCAATGCAATGGCACCAGCTGATGTGTCTTCTATCATTGTTGATGAAGATAATCATTCTATGGATATTGCAGTTGAAGCAGCTAACCTGGCACAAGCAATTGGTCGTAATGGTCAAAACGTGCGTTTAGCAACACAATTAACGGGTTGGACACTGAACGTAATGACTACAGATGACTTAAATGCAAAACATCAAGCAGAAGATAATAAAGTTTTAAACTTATTTATTAACGCATTAGAACTTGATGAAGAATTTGCACAAATCCTTGTAGAAGAAGGATTTACAAGTTTAGAAGAAGTTGCTTATGTGCCAATGAATGAATTGACAGCAATTGATGGTTTAGAAGATGAAGATCTTGTAGAAGAACTTCAAACTCGTGCTAAAAATGCGATTACAGCCGCAGCAGTAGCTGAAGAAGAAGCATTGAAAAAAGCAAATATTGAAGATCGCTTATTGAATTTAGATGGTATGAATCGCCATGTAGCATTCAAATTAGCTGAAAAACAAATTACTACTCTCGAAGAACTCGCCGAACAGGGTGTAGATGATTTAGCAGATATTGAAGAATTAACAGCAGAACAGGCAGCAGATTTAATTATGGCTGCACGTAATATCTGTTGGTTTGGCGAAGAATAAGGAGAGTAGTAATGACTGAAGATATTAAGGCTGATGCGCCAAAAAAATTAAGTATTCAACGCAGAACAAAAACAACAGTGAGCAGCACCACAACTGGTGGTAAAAGCAAAGAAGTGCAAGTAGAAGTACGTAAAAAACGGACGGTAAAAACTGATATTGCTCAACAAGAAGAAGCAAAATTAAAAGCACAGCAAGAAGCGGAAGCTAAAAAAATTGCTGAACAAAAAGCGGCAGAAGAAAAAGCTCGTTTAGAAGCTGAAAAAGCAGCAGTTAAGAAAGAAGCTGATGAAAAAGCAAAAGCTGAAAAAGCGAAAGCAGAAGCAGCTAAGCCAGCAAAAAGTGCGGTAGATTCTAAAGCTAAATCTGTTGATCCTGAAAAAGAGAAACGTAAAGCAGAAGAAGCAGAACTTCGTCGTAAAGCTGAAGAATTAGCTCGTCAAAAAGCTGAAGAACAAGCTCGCCGTGCAGCAGAAGAAGCGAAACGTTATGCTGAAGCAGATGATTCAGACAATGAATCTTCTTCAGAAGACTATTCTGATTACAACTTAAGTTCAAGATATGCACTTGAAGCAGAAGATGAAGAAGATCGTCGTAACGAAAATCGTGGCCGTGGCAAAAATAAAGTAGCAAAAGCGAAAAAAGGCGGTCGCGACGATGAAAATAGCAAAAACTCGAAAAATGAGCGCGAATCTAATCGTAAAAATCAAAAAGACGCTAAGTTTGGTAAAGGTAAAAATGGCAAAAAAGGTGCCGCACTTCAACAAGCTTTTACTAAACCAGTTCAAGCTGTAAAAGCGGATGTTGTCATTGGTGAAACCATTACTGTTGCTGAATTAGCGAACAAGATGGCTGTAAAAGCGACTGAAATCATCAAAACGATGATGAAGATGGGCGAAATGGTTACTATCAACCAAGTTATCGACCAAGAAACCGCTCAATTAGTAGCAGAAGAACTTGGCCATAAAGTAATTCTTCGCAATGAAAATGAGCTTGAAGAAGCGGTATTAGGCGATCGCGATGTAAACGCAGAAAAAGTAACGCGTGCGCCAGTTGTAACCATCATGGGTCACGTTGACCATGGTAAAACCTCTTTACTTGACTATATTCGTAAAGCGAAAGTTGCTGCTGGCGAAGCGGGTGGTATTACTCAACATATCGGTGCGTATCACGTAGAAATGGATGATGGTAAAATGATCACCTTCTTGGATACTCCGGGACACGCAGCGTTTACTTCTATGCGTGCGCGTGGTGCTAAAGCAACAGATATCGTTGTTCTTGTTGTTGCTGCCGATGATGGTGTGATGCCTCAAACGATCGAAGCGATTCAACACGCAAAAGCAGCGGGTGCGCCTTTAGTGGTTGCAGTAAATAAAATCGATAAACCAGAAGCTAATCCAGACCGTGTTGAGCAAGAATTATTACAACATGATGTAATTTCTGAAAAATTCGGTGGTGATGTGCAATTCGTTCCAGTATCTGCGAAGAAAGGTACAGGGGTTGATGATTTATTAGATGCTATCTTACTTCAATCTGAAGTGCTTGAATTGACCGCTGTAAAAGACGGCATGGCAAGTGGTGTAGTCATTGAATCTTACTTAGATAAAGGTCGTGGCCCTGTGGCAACTATCTTGGTTCAATCAGGTACACTACGTAAAGGTGACATCGTACTTTGTGGTTTTGAATATGGCCGTGTGCGCGCAATGCGTGATGAAAACGGAAAAGAAGTGGATGAAGCAGGTCCTTCAATTCCGGTTGAATTATTAGGTCTTTCAGGTGTGCCAGCAGCGGGTGATGAAGCAACCGTTGTACGTGATGAGAAAAAAGCACGTGAAGTGGCGTTATATCGTCAAGGTAAATTCCGTGAAGTGAAATTAGCTCGTCAGCAAAAAGCGAAACTTGAAAATATGTTTAGCAATATGTCTGAAGGCGATGTGGCTGAATTGAACGTCATTGTGAAAGCGGACGTACAAGGCTCTGTGGAAGCGATTGTTCAAGCGTTAAATGAGCTTTCTACCAATGAAGTAAAAGTTAAAGTTGTTGGTTCTGGTGTAGGTGGTATTACTGAAACTGATGCAACTTTAGCTGCAGCATCTAATGCCATTATTGTTGGCTTTAACGTTCGTGCTGATGCATCTGCGCGTCGTGTCATTGAAGCGGAAAACATTGATTTACGCTACTACTCAATCATCTATGAATTGTTGAATGAAATTAAAGCAGCAATGAGCGGTATGTTAGAGCCTGAATTTAAACAAGAAATTATTGGCTTAGCTGAAGTTCGTGATGTATTCCGTCATCCGAAATTTGGTGCAATCGCAGGTTGTATGGTAACAGAAGGTGTAGTGAAACGTAACAACCCAATCCGTGTATTACGTGATAACGTCGTTATCTTTGAAGGGGAATTAGAGTCTCTTCGCCGTTTCAAAGACGATGTATCTGAAGTTCGTAACGGTATGGAATGTGGTATCGGTGTGAAAAACTACAACGATGTAAAAGTCGGTGACCAAATCGAAGTGTTTGAAGTAGTTGAAGTTAAACGTTCAATCTAACTTTTAACAAAATAAAGGGCGGTTAGAAATCATAGTGTTTTTAATCGCCCTTTTGTTATTAAATAAACCGCATCAAAATTATAAACCAGTTAAATCCTCTGCAATTTCTTCAGCTTGTTTAATCACATAAGTTACCGCTTCTTCCTGTTTATCGGGCGGGTATTTGTAGCGTTGTAGGGCGCGTTTAATGAGAATACGCATTTTTGCCCGCACCGCTTCTTTGTACTGCCAGTCGATTGTGACCGATTTTCTAAGTGTTTCCGTGATTTCTTTCGCCAGTTTAGAAAGCACTTCATCGCCCATTAAATCTTTTGCACTTTGATTTTGAGATAGAGCTTGATAGAAGGCAAGTTCTTCCTTGGTTAATCCTAGTTTTTTCCCTAATGCTAGACGTTCTTGGAAATCTTGGCTCATTTTAAAGAGTTCGTCTAAAATCTCTACCACAGTCAAATTGTGATTGTGGTATTGATTCAATGCTTCTTTCAAACGCTGTTCAAAATCTTTTTGCAAGGTTAAGTTTGTGCCTGATTTAACTTTAATTTCACTTGCTAAATAACGCTCCATTGCCGTAACCCATAAATTTTTAGTTGGGCTATTTTTAACAGTTTGTAAAAATTCTTCGGAAAGCAAGCTGATTTGTGGTTGTGGTTTTTCTAGCAGATCAAATAAATCAATCACGCCTTCAGAATACACCGTTTGATTAACCAGTTTTTTTAATAAAATCTGTCTTTCATTTGTGCCAGTGCCTTTTTGTTCACGTTTAGTTAAAATTGCCCGTACGGCATCATAAAAGGCGATTTCTTGGTTATACGGCTCAACTTCAGCTAATGCGCCGCACAGCATATAGCCTTTTTTCACCAAGCCTGCCGCTTTCAAAAAGGCTTTTTTGCGCGGTTCGGTTTCTTTTTTATTAAACCAATGTTGCTCGTGTGCTTTGCCATCAAACGGTAATTGATCGAGGCTCAAAATATGGTTGGCAGCAAAACGAATAGCCATCAAAAGATCATGCGGATTATCTTTTTCTAAGGCCGTCTGAACATCAAAGGTTTTCCCTTCAACTGGTGTTGCAAACAGGTGGCGGATAAATTCTAAATGCTCTTTCATTTTAAAGAACACATCAATCACGCTATCCGTCAATTTGCCTTTGCCTTGCGAATTGGTGTATTGCTGGGTTGCTTCTTTGAGTTTTTCGGCAATACCGACATAATCCACAATCAAGCCGCCATTTTCTCGGCTTTTATTGCGGAATACACGGTTAACCCGCGCAATCGCCTGCATCAGGTTATGCCCTTGCATAGGCTTGTCGATATACATCGTATTACAGCAAGGCGCATCAAAGCCCGTCAGCCACATATCGCGCACAATCACCACTTTAAGCGGATCGTTTGGGTCTTTAAAGCGGCTTTCCAGCGTTTGTTTTTCCTGTTTACTGTAAACGTGTTTCTGCATTTTCGGCGCATCGGAAGCAGAACCCGTCATCACAATTTTAATCGCCCCTTCGTTAATATTGTCCGAATGCCATTCAGAGCGCAGTTTGATGATTTCATTGTATAAGTCCACGCAAATCTGACGGCTGGAAACCACCATCATCGCCTTACTATCAACGACTTCATTGCGTTTGGCAAAATGCTGCACAAAATCCGCGGCTAAATCAGCCAGGCGGGCTTGCGAACCCAGCAATTTCTCCTGCAAACGCAGCGCAGGGGATTGCTCCTCTTCTAGCAAATCATCAATTTCTTTGAATAGCTCATCGTGTTCTTTTTCATTTAAGCGGATTTGGCGTGCTTCATACACAATCGGCACCGTTGCGCCATCTTCCACTGCATCTTGCAAGTCATAAATCGACACATAACGCCCGAACACATCTTGCGTGTCCTTATCTTCTAGGCTAATTGGTGTACCGGTAAAACCGATAAATGAAGCATTAGGCAGCGCATCGCGTAAATGGCTGGCGTAGCCTGCCTGAAATTTGCCGTTATGCAATTTTTGCGTAAAGCCATACTGGCTGCGGTGTGCCTCATCGCTGATTACAATAATATTGCTGCGCTCATTTAAAACAGGGAAGCGGCTTTCTTCCTCATTTAGGGCAAATTTCTGAATCGTGGTAAAAAATACGCCACCGACTTCATTTTGCGCGAGTAGTTGGCGCAGTTGATCGCGGTCTTCCACTTGTTGCGGTGTTTGTTTGATTAAGTCTTTGCCTGAAGAAAAGGTTTGGAAGAGCTGACCGTCCAAATCATTGCGGTCGGTGACCACCACAATCGTCGGATTTTTCAATTCAGGCTGTGCAAGCAGTTTGCCGGCATAAAACAACATGGAAATCGACTTGCCCGAACCCTGCGTATGCCACATCACACCAATGCGGCGGTCGCCTTTTTCTGAAGTCGCCCAAATGGTGGAATCTACCGCTTCATTTACGCCGTAATATTGATGGTATGCGGCGATTTTTTTAATGCTTTTACCGCTGGAGTCCCGCTCAAATAAGACGAAATAGCGGATATAGTCGAGCAAATCTTTGGGCTGCAGCAAGCCATTAAGCAGGCTTTGCAATTCATCATCAAAGTATAAGCGCGCGCTTTTATTTTTTTCATCGACCACTTTCCACGGCGTAAAGCGTTGGAAATCTGCCGAAAGCGAACCCAAACGGGCAGCAATGCCGTCTGAAATAATCAGGGTTTGGTTGTAAACAAACAGCTCGGCAATTTCATCTTTATAGGTTTCAAACTGATTAAACGCCTGTAACAAATCTGCTGATTCACGCAGCGGATTTTTTAATTCAAACACCACCAAGGGCAGACCATTTACAAAGCCGATAATATCGGGAATCCGTTTGCCGCCTTTACGGCTGCGGATTTCCAGCTGATTGACGGCAACAAGGCGGTTGTTCTTCACCTGCTCAAAATCCACCAAGCGCGCCATCTCGATTTTTTGCTCATTTTGTCCGTGGCTATTGGGAGCCTGATATTCCACCCGAACGCCATCGCGCAACAGTTTATAAAACGCCTGATTACGCACCACCAAGTCGCCAATATCGCTTTTCGTTGTCGATTTCACCACAGAATCCACCGCACTTTCAGGCAGATGCGGATTTAGCTTGCGCACCGCCTCACGCAGTTGCTCAACAAATACTACGCCGCTCAAATCGCCACGGGCAAACTCGCCCTCATGAACAGGTAAGTCTTTACCATAGCGATATTCCCAACCGAGAGATTGTAGGCGTTGAAGGGTGAGTTGTTCGATATCGTTTTCGTTGAGCATGATGCGCTCCTTAGTGTATTGGTTTTAAATATCCCCTTTACGAAAGAGGAAAATGGTATTGAGCGTAATTTTAGTTTAGGTGTTTTTCATAAGTAATTCTGCTGTTAATTCGACCGCTTGTAGCTAATAAACCTTCTAAATAGTCTCCCTCTTTAGCAAAGAGGGGATAGTGGAAATTTGGCAGAGGTAAAATTAATCTATTAAGTATTTATGCATCTTTATAATCTTTAATCATTGGTTGGAAAATCTGCTTTATTTGCTTATCTATATTCCATTCAAAGAAATACCTTTGATTATCTAGCCTGTTATTTATACTTCTAAAAACATTTAATAGTTTCATTTTGGCATTAAGCAATTTCCTGATGTTTTTACGATTTTCTTTTTTGATGACATCATGACGAACTGTTTCTCTATCTGAATGGGATAATTCTTTGTCCCAGATTAACTTTAGATTTTCTGAATTAAATTTTATATATTTAGTTAGCTGCTTAATCTTATTTTTCTCTTCGGGAGTTGCTTTTTCATCTAAAATATCTTTTAGATAATTTAGATTAGAGTTTTTTAGTATATCTCCTCTTCCTTGTTCAGCAGGATCTATCAATTTAGCCATTTGACTAAGAAAGTTATTTAATAGGGCATTTGTTAGGTAATGAAATGTATAACAATTATAGTTGTAAAATTTAATTCTATTTCTTCTTCTCATTTTTAAGAAATGAGCAATACATTCTAAATGAAGCATCAGCTTCCATTAAATAGGTATTTACTTTTTCCAAATGAACTTTAATTTCTTCTTGAGTTGGCATTTTATAGCTTCCCATTTAATAATCTAGGTAGTAATAGATCTCTGGAATTAGATAAGATCTCGTTTTGGTAGCTGTTAAATATAGACTTATCTAGAGTTTTCTTTAACAACTTTTCAAAAACTAAATGCACTTCAGTATTTGCTAGCAATAATGGATATTTTAAAATATCTCTAGTGCTAATATTGGGTTGAGCAGATCCTTGTGCAGTAAAATCAACAAAGTTTTTAAAATCCTCTTGAATCATATTCATATATATAAAGCTATAAAATGTTTCAGATTCATTCATTTGTTTAGCCAGAAATTTAGCTACACGTTGATTCAACATAGCCTTCTTATTTGCTGGCATTCTTCCTACTTTTCCAACATAAGCACCTGTTAGTCCAATGACAATGTCTCCACCATTCAAAACAAAATTAGAACGTAAAGATAGGTTATCTTCTGAAACGAAACCATTTCCTTCCACTGTAAGAATTTTTGATTGTATAGAGCCAATTTTTATTACTGGAATTCCTGTATCAGTCCATTCTGAGCTTTTAAATGCATAACCATTTTGCATTTCACAAATTTCTGAAAGTGTTGTTTGTTTCCACCCCTTCGGCACTTCAACCCCATCAACTTCCACCATCTCACACGGAAACGCTTTGGCGGTTTCGGCTAGTTCGGCGTAGTGGTCAGGCTGTGTTTGTGAAAGTGCGGTCAGTTCTTCGGGTGTTTTTCCGCTGATTGCCTGCATGGCTGCCAGCTCTGCTTGTTCAAGGCTCATGCCGTCTGAAAGCGCTTGGACTTTGGCACGCATGGGATCGAAATCGACAAACCAGCTTTTAAACAGGGCTTGGGCGATTTGTTCCAAGGTTTGGTTGATTTGAGTGTTGAGTTCTATTTTTTGATCTAAAGCAAATAGAATGTTAGCTATTTCTCTTTGTTTTTCTATGCTAGGTATTTTTAAAATAGATTTTTTTATAGTATCTGTACTAAGATTAACTTGCACACCGCTATTTGCATTAGCTCTTAGATAGTCAATTTGTTTTGATGAGTTTAAATAATAATAAAGATAAATTGGGTCTAGTATATCATTTCTAACAACTCTAATTCTTCCAACTCTTTGATTTAATATAAATCTATTATTGTGAGATATTCTTGCACAACAGCCAAGTAATGCCATTGAGTTTTTCATATCAGTCATGGCAATAGTAATATCATTTAGTTTTAAAATAAATTTATCTAAATTTTTAGGATAATTTTGGGGCACAAATACAGGTGTTGTGTCTTCTTTAAATCCACCTCCACGATTTATATATCCCATTCTAAATACTTCATTTGTATTTTCTGAAGAATCTACATAATCAGAATTTTTGAATGCAAAACCATTCTGAAAATCACATAATTCTTCTAATGTATACTCTTTCCAATCACTCATACCCCAATCCCCCTAAATTCTTCTTAATCTCCGCTTCTAATTCCGCACTTTTCGCAAATTGTTCCTTCAAAAGCGCGGTCAGATTTTGCATTTTTTCTGCAAATGATACGCCGTCGTCTTCTTGTTCTGCGGTGCCGACATAGCGTCCCAGTGTGAGGACGAAGTCGTTGTCTTTAATTTCTTCTAACGTAGCGGATTTGCAGAAAGCGGCTTGGTCTTCATAGCCGTCTGATTTTTGCCAAGCGTGGAGGGTATTGGCGATTTTGGCGATGTCGTCAGTGGTGAAATCACGCAATACGCGGTCTTTCATATAGCCGATTTGGCGGGCGTCGATAAACAATACTTCGCCTTTGCGCTTTTTGTTGCGGTTTAGGAACCAAATACAGGCGGGGATTTGGGTGTTGGTGAAGAGCTGGCCTGGCAGGGCTACCATACATTCGACCAAGTCGGCATTGATAATGGCTTTGCGGATTTCGCCTTCGTTGTTGGTTTGGCTGCTCATGGAGCCGTTGGCCAGCAATAATGCCATTTTGCCGTTGGGCGAGAGGTGGTAAATCATGTGTTGCAGCCAAGCGAAGTTGGCGTTGCCTTTGGGCGGGGTGCCGTATGCCCAACGTGGGTCGTCGGCCAGGGATTCGCTCCACCAATCGCTGATGTTGAATGGCGGGTTTGCCATGATGAAATCCATCTTTTTGTCGATGTGTTGCGGCTGGGTGAAGCTGTCGGCGTTGTGTTTGCCGAAGTCGTAATCAATACCGCGAATCGCCATATTCATAGCGGCGAGTTTCCATGTAGTTGGGTTGAATTCTTGTCCGTAGATGGAAACGTTGTTGATGTTGCCTTGATGGGCGGTGATAAAGCGTTCGGTTTGTACGAAAAAGCCGCCGCTGCCCATGGCCGGGTCATACACGCGGCCGGAGTATGGCTCGAGCATTTCGACAATCAGGGAAACAATGGATTTCGGTGTGAAATATTGCCCGCCGCGTTTGCCTTCGGCTTGGGCAAAGCGACCGAGGAAGTATTCGTAAACGTGGCCGAGAATGTCTTTTGCGCCTAAATACACGGGCTCGCCGTTGTAAGTCGGACGGGTAAAGTGGGTATCGGAGAAGAGGATAATCAGCCCGCGCAGGGTGTCTTCGTTTACGGCATAGCCGCTAATGCGTTGGAGTACGCCTTTGAGTTTTTCGTTGTCTTTTTCAATGGCATCGAAGGCATCGTCAATCAGTTTGGCCACGCCTGAGAATTTCCCGCCCCAAGGCAATTCAGCCCCCGTGTTGAGAATAGAGACTTCTTGTAAGGCTTGCCAACGAGCAGAGACTGGCACCCAAAATACGTTATCTGCGGTGTAATAATCACGGTTTTCTAGTTCTGCAGCTAAGGCTTCTTGATACTCTTCTTCAGTATCAAAAAAAGTGCGGTCAAGATAGAGGGGATTTTCAGCATCGAAAAGTTCCGCCTGAATTTTTTCCTGTTGATGGGTGAAATTATCAGAAATGTATTTTAAAAAGATAAGACCAAGAACGATATGTTTATAGTTGGCGGCATCAAGTTGTTGGCGGAGTTTATCAGCAGATACCCAAAATTTTTCATCTAATTCATTTAAAAATGCTTGTTGTAATACGTGATTTTCATCGACAATCTTGGTCGTCTCGTCTCGTCTCGTCTCGCTTGCATAAATTATGCCCTCTGTAAAGTGATTTTTATCGGAAGTTTGAATGTTCAAACAAATTATCAGGTGTCATTTTATCGAAAAACAGTATCGGGTTGAAAGGGATTTTTGCGTGCTAAATCCAATGATTTCCAGTAGAATGGGGCGCTTTTATAAATAAGGAATAACTATGGCAAGAGAATTTAAACGTAGCGATCGCGTCGCTCAAGAAATACAAAAAGAAATAGCAGTCATTTTACAACGCGAAGTGAAAGATCCCCGTATTGGGATGGTGACAGTTTCTGATGTGGAAGTATCGAGCGATTTATCTTACGCAAAAATCTTCGTGACTTTTTTATTCGATCACGATGAAAAGGCAATTGAGCAAGGCATGAAAGGCTTAGAAAAAGCATCGCCTTATATTCGTTCATTACTAGGCAAAGCGATGCGTTTACGTATCGTGCCAGAGATTCGCTTTATTTACGATCAATCCTTAGTGGAAGGGATGCGTATGTCAAATCTTGTGACCAATGTTGTGCGTGAAGATGAGAAAAAACACGTTGAGGAAAGCAACTAATGTCTAGACCTCGTAAACGCTGGCGCGATGTTGATGGTGTGTTTTTGTTGGATAAGCCACAAGGCATGTCATCAAATGACATCATGCAAAAGGTGAAGCGTTTATTTCAAGCGAACAAAGCGGGGCATACTGGCGCGCTCGATCCCTTGGCAACGGGGATGTTGCCGATTTGCTTGGGTGAAGCAACTAAGTTTTCACAATTTTTGCTTGATGCAGATAAGCGTTATCTTGTTACGGCAAAATTAGGCGAACGTACCGATACTTCCGATGCGGAAGGGCAAGTCGTGGAAACTCGAGAAGTTCATATTGAAACTCAGCAAATTTTGACCGCACTTGAACAATTTCGTGGTGATATTTTGCAAGTGCCGACAATGTTTTCTGCACTAAAACATAACGGTAAACCGCTTTATGAATATGCTCGACAAGGTATTACACTTGAGCGTGAGGCACGCCCAATTACGATTTTTGAACTCAATTTTATTGAATATCACGCACCTTATTTAACCTTAGAAGTGCATTGTTCAAAAGGCACTTATATTCGCACTTTAGTCGACGATTTGGGTGAAGTGCTAGGTTGTGGCGCACATGTGACAATGTTACGCCGTACAGCCGTAGCGGATTACCCCGTAGCAGAAATGATGCCAATCGATGAGTTACAACTACTTGCTGAAAGTTTTCCATTAAGTGAATTAGATCGTCTATTACTGCCAACTGATACCGCAGTAAGTAAATTACCCGCTTTACATTTGGATGCAGAGCAGAGTAAAGCCATTGGTTTTGGTCGGCGAGTGAAATTTGCTAACGACGAGCAATTAAGCGGTCAAGTGCGGTTATTTTCAGCGGAGAATTTATTCTTAGGCGTGGCATTGATCGATGGGAATATTATTCGCCCACAACGGTTAATCACGCAATCCGCATAACTTAATTGCCTTTCCTATAAAATTCTAGTAATCTCATCTGTAATTTATTTTTTACAACACATGTAAACTAAATATTGCAGGTGAGTTTTATGGAAGCCCTTAAGGATTTACGTTCTGAAATTGATTCGCTTGATCGCGAACTTATCCAACTTTTTGCTAAACGTCTTGAGTTGGTTTCTCAAGTCGGTAAAGTTAAACATCAACATGGATTACCTATTTATGCGCCAGAGCGTGAAATAGCTATGCTCCAAGCGAGACGTTTAGAAGCTGAAAAAGCAGGCATTTCAGCAGATCTGATTGAAGATGTTCTACGCCGTTTTATGCGCGAATCCTATGCAAATGAAAACCAATTTGGCTTTAAAACCATCAATCCTGATATTCACAAAATTGTTATCGTGGGTGGGTATGGTAAATTGGGTAGTTTATTTGCTCGCTATTTACGTGCATCTGGCTATCCAATTTCTATCTTAGATCGCGAAGATTGGGCGGTGGCTGAAAGTATTTTAACGAATGCGGATGTAGTGATCGTTTCCGTCCCTATTAATCTCACCTTAGAAACAATTGAACGCTTAAAACCTTATTTAACGGAAAACATGCTACTTGCAGATTTAACCTCTGTTAAGCGTGAACCGCTAGCGAAAATGCTTGAAATCCATACTGGTGCTGTTTTAGGTTTACATCCAATGTTTGGGCCAGATATTGCAAGTATGGCAAAACAAGTGGTTGTGCGTTGTGATGGCCGTTTTCCTGAACGTTACGAATGGTTACTTGAGCAAATTCAAATTTGGGGCGCAAAGGTTTATCAAACCGATGCCACAGAACACGATCACAGTATGACTTATATACAAGCTTTGCGCCATTTTTCAACTTTTGCGAATGGTTTACACCTTTCAAAACAGCCCGTTAATCTTGCTAATTTATTGTCACTTTCTTCTCCTATTTATCGCTTAGAACTTGCAATGATCGGTCGTTTATTTGCGCAAGATGCAGAGCTTTACGCAGATATTATTATGGATAAGCCAGAAAATTTAGCGGTAATTGAAACACTAAAACAAACTTACGAAGAAGCCTTAACTTTCTTTGAAAATAATGATCGTCAAGGTTTTATTGATGCTTTCCATAAGGTGCGTGACTGGTTTGGCGATTATTCAGAACAATTCTTAAAAGAAAGCCGTCAGCTATTGCAGCAGGCAAATGATTTGAAGCAAGGGTAGGGGAAAGTGCGGTGAAATCTCACCGCAGTTTTCTTTTACTGTCTCGCTAATCTTAAGTTTTCAGGTAAATTCTCAAAATTAGAACGGAATGGGTTGATGTCTAATCCACCACGACGAGTATAGCGTGCGTAAACAGTGAGTTTTTCTGGTTTGGCATAGTGCATTAAATCGCAAAAAATACGTTCGACACATTGTTCGTGGAATTCATTGTGTTGACGGAATGATACAACGTAACGTAATAATTTTTCGTGATCGATTTTTTTACCAACATAATGAATATGTAACGTTCCCCAGTCTGGCTGATTGGTAATCAGGCAGTTAGATTTTAACAAATGGCTGACTAATTTTTCTTCGACCATTTCATCAGATACGCAATCTTTCAGCCAATCAGCGTTAAATTCGTAGCTAGTAATTTCAATATCTTGTTCATCAATGCAATCACCTTGTAAGTGATCAATTTTTTGAGAATCATAAACTGCCACTGGATTTAACCGCACTTTTAGATCGCTTTGCGCACATTCGCTTAAATCGCGTTGCATAGTTTGTTGAACGGCATTGACGTCGGCAAATTTGCTTTGGTTGAAGCTATTTAAATAAAGTTTAAAACTTTTTGACTCAATCAAATTTTGGCTTTGATAATCCAGATAAATGTCTGCGATAGCAACTTGTGGTAAGCCTTTTTCGTTGAGCCAAGAGATTTCATAAGCCGTCCAAATATCGGCGCCGATAGTAAATGGTTGGTTTTGAGTAATGCCCAATCCATCACGATTTAACGCGCGTGGCACAGGCTGTAATAAAGTGCGGTCATATTGAGAGGCGTATTCTGTTTTTTGACCGAGTTTTAAGGATTTTAAGCTGTTGTCTTGGTAATTCATCTTTTCTCCGATTAGTTGTTCGAATTTTGCAAATTTTGACACTTTATAAATTAATTACAAAAAATTCCACGATAGATTCGAAACTAATCGACAGGTATCGCATTTAAAATGAAAGGTATCAAAAATCGCGTCTTTTAACGCCCAGTTTTCGCCACAAGAAGGGCAGAAACAGGACTTTTCAGATTCTAAAGATTGCCCACCTACACGATATAAATAATAGTAAGTCGGTATGCCAGTTTCTTTTTCTATTTCTTGGGTTAAATAGCGTCCGTGTTTTGAAAGCGTGCTTTGATGCTCAGAAATTTCTGACAAAGATTGTTGTTCTAATATCGCACCATTCATTTGTAGTTGATCGCAGGCTTGCCAATTTTCTTGCCATTTAATCAGATCTTGGCTTAAGTGCGGTTGATTTTTCAACTGTTTATACAAAGGGATAGGCGCGAAATTTTCTCCGCTATGAATCGGTGAGCAACTTTGTAAATGGGTTGTGTAAAGCACTTGCCAAGCTGGCGATGCATTTTCAGCCGTTTGATCTGAATTGAAATCATCGCCCACAAGTTGAAAACCATCAAAAATTACACCGCACTTTTCGGCTTCTTGTAATGTTCGATTCACTTCTGCGTTATTATTTTGCGGGAAAAGACTATCTTGCTCAGGGCAAATGACGCGCATAGCAAAGCCTTGGGTGCCATCTTCTTCTGCTAAATATAAAGGAATTTCACGTCCGATAATTTGCCCGTTATACCGCCATTGATCGATCACTGCATTGAGTAAACGACTTTGTGATTCAATATTATTTTCGAGCGCAGTTAGGCGAAAATAGGTTTCGATTAAATACATAAATTTTTTAATTGCTGTCCGATTTGGTTTAAGCCGTTTAAACGCGTTTCGCTTAAACGTTGTGAAATGCCGAGTTCGCTAAAAAATACAGTAATATCAAATTTATTCAATTCATCTGCTGTTTTACCATTGATTTTATTGAATAAAATCCAAAGCAAGCCATTCATAATTCTGGCTTCGCTAAATCCGTTGAATTGAAAAGTGCGGTCATTTTTAGGCATAATTTGAAACCACATTTGTGCTTCGCAGCCAGTAATGGGTTGCATTTGAGCAAGTTCATCATTGCTTGGGCGAGATAAATTTTTGCTAGCTTGAATAATCAGGCGATAGCGATCTTCCCAATTTTTAGCTTGTTTTAATTGTTCTATCATTGTAATAAATCCAATGCTTTATCTAAAGCTGTAAAAAATGCCTCTACATCTTCCTGTGTATTATAAGGGGCAAAAGACAGGCGTAATGTGGTACGTTCGCCTAAGCGTGCCAAATAAGGCTGGGCACAATGTTCTCCCACACGAAGCGCAATATTTTGTTCGCTTAAAAGTGTAGAAAGATCAGAACAGTCAATACCCTCAAATACAAAGCAAACGACGGTGCTTGGTTGAGGGGAATTGAATAATCGGCAATTCTCGTAAGATTTTAACCGCACTTTGACGGATTCAGCCAAGGATATAGCGTGCTGTTCTGCTGCGGTAAAATCCCATTTTGGTAGCCAATCCAGTATGGCATTAAAGCCAATAACTCCAGCAATATTGGGTGTGCCAGCTTCTAAACGATAAGGCAATTCGGCAAAAGTAATACGCTCATTTGATATGCGATCAACCATTTTTCCGCCGAAAAAGAGCGGTTGAAGTTGAGAAAGTGTGGTTAATTTTCCTGTTAAAACGCCAAGCCCATTTGGACCATAAATTTTATGGGCAGAAAATGCGAGGAAATCGGCATCTAAATCTTGTAAATTAATTTTGATATGACTAATCGCTTGTGCAGCATCCACTAAAACCAACGCATGACTATGTTTTCTAATAAGTTGAATTAATCGTTTAATCGGCTGTTCTGTGCCCGTGACATTTGAAACAAAATTCAGCGCAACGAGTTTGGTTTTTTCAGAAAGAGCAGAAATAAGCGCATTTTCATCAATTAGCCAATTATCTAAAATCGGTAAAATTCGAATTTTTGCACCGCACTTTTTCGCTGTTTCGTGCCAAGTAACAAAATTAGCATGATGATCTGCTTGGCTAATCAGAATTTCATCTTCTGCGTTTAATTGTGGCATCAATCCATTTGCCACTAAGTTTATTGCGTGAGTTGTACCCGACGTCCAAATAACAGCGCGTTTATCTTCAGCATTAACCCATTCTTTAACTTGTGTGCGAGCCTGTTCATATTGCGCAGTTTGGGCAGCATCATATTGGCTGCGATGTACCGAACCTGCAAAAGCATAAAATTCAGCGGTGCGATCAATTAATACTTGAGGTTTCAACGCGGTGGCAGCGTTATCTAAATAAACAACCGCATCTTCACGTTGGAAATAGGGAAATTCTTGACGGAACATTTGATAATCAAAAGCCATATTGATTTTTCTCTTGTCTGCGCCATTGACTTGGTTCAATCGGATTATTGTCCGCCCAAAGACCAATTCGTTTGGCTTGTGCATTTTCTTGCGCTTGAAGATAAATCGGATCACGGGAATATTGCTTATAAGCCCATGCCATACCTTGTTTAACCATTTCTAAATTAATATTTTTCTCTTGATAATAAACAGTCGCCAATGTGCGTTGATAGCGATCTTGACCTTTTAAAGAAAGACGCACATCACGGAGATAAACCATATCGGACAACGCTTTTTTAGATTTTTGTCCAAAAGCTTGTTTTTTCTCTGGCGCATCAATTTCAGCTAATCGCACTTTGATTTGTCGATTATTTTTAGCAAGGCAGGTAAGCGTATCGCCGTCACTAATGCCAACGACACGGCAAGTATTTTCTTCACTAGAGCACGCAGAAAGTGCGGTAAAAATTAGTAATAAAATAGCAAATAGCAATTTTCGATTTATCATTTTGCAAGATTCTTGATCTAAGTCTGGTTATTTTACCGAAAAAAACTGGTCAATTCAGAAAAAAAAAGCGTAAAATAATTTTGAAACATTATGAAAAAGTTGAAAAAAAAGGTTGTATATGATTCAAAAATCATTTTTATTGGCCCGTTCGTTGGTCATTTTGTACATTATGTTATATCTCGGAAATCTTATCGCTCATTATGTGCCAGCCGGCGTACCTGGAAGTATTTGGGGATTGCTATTGCTCTTTTTAGGTTTAACGACACGATTAATTCATTTAGATTGGATTTATTTAGGCGCGAGCTTATTGATTCGTTTTATGGCGGTGCTTTTTGTGCCGGTAAGTGTTGGAATCATTAAATATTCAGATTTATTAATAGAACAAGTGAATATTTTACTGATTCCTAATGTTGTCAGCACTTGCGTAACTTTGGTCGTCATGGGTTTGTTAGGGAATCATTTATTCCATTTACAATCTTTTACATACAAGCGTAAAAAAGTGACTAAACGCCGTGAGAACCAAGCGAAACAAATGAATGAATCAGCTTAATTATAGTGGGAAAGTTTTATATGCAGCAGTACATTATTTATCTTTATACATTTTTAACAATTTTCGGATTTTGGCTCGCACTACAAATTAGCAAACGTTGGAAATCAATGATTTTTAATACTTTTATTTTAACGGTATTAATTTTGGTTGTGATTTTAGTGATAGGCAAGATTCCTTATGATGATTATATGGCAGGAAATGCACCGATTAATAATCTACTTGGCTTGAGTATCGTTGCTCTTGCATTACCTCTTTATGAACAACTTCGTCAAATTGCCAAACAATGGAAGATTATTTTATCTATTGTGGTGATCGCCTCTTTTTTCTCGATGTTAAGCGGGGCGGTGTTAGCGCTCATACTTGGCGCATCGCCTGAAATGGTGGCGACGGTATTACCAAAATCAATCACTACACCAATCGCGATGGAAGTTTCGCATAATCTAGGGGGAATCCCTGCCGTTACTGCAGTTGGGGTTGTTGTTGCAGGCTTGCAAGGCTCTGTATTTGGTTATTTAGTGTTGAAAAAATTACGCGTTAAACATCAAGAAGCGATTGGATTATCTGTCGGAGCGGTATCCCACGCACTTGGCACAGTAAGCTGTATGGAAACCAATCCAACCGCAGGCAGTTACAGTTCTATTTCTCTCGTGCTTTGTGGGATTATTAGTTCTATTCTCGCCCCATTTGTATTTAAGCTCATTTATTTCTTTGTTTAAATATCAATGAAAATTCAACTGCACTTTGTTTATTCTAGATAAAGTGCGGTTGTTTTTGTGCTAAATGATTAGATAATGCAGAAAAATCAAATAAAACAAAGTGATATGAAACTACTTATCATTGATTCTTCTTGGACAGAACGTTTTCTCCCCGATCCTCCACGCGAAAAAGATAATCGTCCACCATTTCGTCGTGATCGTGGGCGAATTTTACACTCTGCCGCTTTTCGTTGCTTACAAGCGAAAACTCAAATACACGCGATTGGTGAAAATGATTTTTACCGTACCCGTTTAACTCATTCTTTGGAAGTCGCACAGATTGGCAGTAGTCTCGTTGCACAGCTTAAATTTTTAGAAACCTTTGAAAGCCTTTCGCAAACATTAAATATTGATAAAAACGAATTACAAAAGCAGTTGAAACTTTTATTGCCGAGTAATGATCTTATTGAAAGTTTGTGTTTTGCGCATGATATAGGACATCCACCTTTTGGGCACGGTGGCGAAACGGCATTAAATTATATGATGGCAGAGCAGGGAGGTTTTGAAGGCAATGCACAAACCTTTAGAATTTTAACGAAACTTGAGCCTTATACTGAAAATGCAGGGATGAATCTAACGCGTAGAACACTGTTGGGTGTAGTGAAATATCCCGCGTTGTTAGATGTTGCCTCGCCTCAGTATTCAGAACTTAATTTTTCTCGCAATATTGATCCGCGTTTTGTGCGTATTCACGATTGGATTCCAGGAAAAGGCATTTTCCGCGATGATTTAAAAATGTTTAATTGGTTGCTGGAAAATCTTTCTGAAAATGACCGCACTTTATTCTGTCAATTTAAAAAAGTGCGGGAAAATCCAGCTGAATCTTTACATACTCGGTTTAAATCGCTGGATTGCAGTATTATGGAATTGGCAGATGATATTGCCTATGGCGTGCATGATTTAGAGGATGCTATTGTAACTGGCGTGGTAAATCCTCATCAATGGCAAGCGGCACATTCCGCATTAAAACAAATTCCGTCAGCTTGGTTGCATGAACATATTGATTCAATTAGCCAACGACTTTTCTCTGATAAACATTTTGAGCGCAAACAAGCGATTGGCGCATTGGTAAATTTCTTTATTACCAATGTGCGGTGGAAATTAACGGCAAATTTTGATGAACCTTTGTTACGTTATAACGCAGAGTTGCCACCTGAAGTGATTGCTGCACTTGGTGTATTTAAAAAATTCGTTTGGGATTATGTTATTCGCAATGTGAATACTCAACGAATCGAATATAAAGGGCAGAGAATGTTGACAGAAATGTTCCAGATTTTTGAATCAGACCCAGAGCGTTTATTACCGCGAAATACTGCAAATCGTTGGCGTAATGCACCAGAAGAAGGTAAGAAGCGGATTATTTGCGATTATATTGCAGGTATGTCGGATGCACACGCATTGCGGGTATATCAACAACTTTGATTTAAGAGAGAATCCCATCGAATTGATGGGATTTTTTATGCAAACCGTATAGAATAGTGCGGTTAATTTTCACTGAATTTTTATGGGGCAGTTGTGGCATTAATTAGTTTAACCAATGGATATCTTTCCTTTAGTGATGCACCTTTGTTAGATCACGCAGAATTACATATTGAACCGAATGAACGCGTTTGTTTGGTTGGGCGTAACGGCGCAGGTAAATCAACTTTATTGAAAATCATTGCAGGCGATGTGCTCATGGATGATGGCAAAATTCAATACGAGAAAGATCTTGTGGTTTCTCGGTTAGAACAAGACCCACCGCGTAATGCGCAAGGCAATATTTTTGATTATGTCGCGGAAGGTGTAGGGCATTTAACGGATTTATTGAAAGAATATCATCATATTTCTGTTCAATTGGAAGAAAATTACAGTGATCAAATTTTAAGTCAATTAGAGCAAGTTCAGGCTAAATTAGAACACGCTGATGGCTGGCGATTTGAAAATAAAATCAATGAAGTGCTGTTAAAACTAGGCTTAAATCCAAACACAAAATTATCCGCACTTTCGGGTGGTTGGTTGCGTAAAGCAGCATTAGCACGCGCATTGGTGTGCGATCCTGATGTGTTATTACTTGATGAACCGACCAACCACTTGGATGTGGAAGCTATTGAATGGTTGGAAAATTTCTTATTGGATTTCCAAGGTAGCATTGTATATATTTCCCATGACCGTTCTTTTATTCAAAAAATGGCAACTCGGATTGTGGATTTAGATCGCGGTCAATTAGTGTCTTATCCAGGAAATTACGATTTATATTTAACCACGAAAGAAGAAAATCTACGCGTTGAAGCCTTACAGAATGAATTATTTGATAAACGTCTTGCACAGGAAGAAGTCTGGATTCGCCAAGGTATCAAGGCTCGCCGTACAAGAAATGAAGGGCGAGTGCGAGCATTAAAAGCGATGCGTGAGGAACGCCGCCAACGCCGTGAAGTAATGGGAACAGCCAAATTACAGCTAGACACCTCAAGTCGTTCAGGCAAAATTGTCTTTGAAATGGAAAATGTGAGCTATGAAATCGCAGGAAAAACCTTGTTAAAAGATTTTTCAACAACGATTTTACGTGGAGACAAAATTGCGCTTGTTGGGCCAAATGGCTGTGGGAAAACCACTTTCATTAAATTATTGTTGGGTGAAATTCAGCCAACATCAGGCAAAATTCGTTGTGGTACTAAATTAGACATTGCTTATTTTGACCAATATCGAGCTGATTTAGATCCTGAAAAAACCGTAATGGATAATGTGGCGGATGGTAAACAAGATATTGAAGTCAATGGTGTAAAACGCCATGTACTGGGGTATTTACAAGATTTCTTGTTCCCGCCAAAACGTGCAATGACACCAGTTAAAGCCTTATCAGGGGGAGAACGAAATCGTTTATTGCTCGCAAAATTATTACTCAAGCCAAATAATTTATTGATTCTTGACGAACCGACCAATGACCTTGATGTAGAAACATTGGAGCTTTTAGAAGAAATTTTGACTGATTATCAAGGCACATTGTTAATTGTGAGCCATGACCGTCAATTTATCGATAACACTGCGACAGAATGTTATTTATTCGAAGGTGAAGGGCATTTGAATAAGTATGTAGGTGGATTCTTTGATGCGAAACAGCAACAAGCCAATTTCTGGGCAAGCAAAGCAGCAGAAGAACAGACTAAAGCGAAGAAAACTGAAGCGCTAAAAGAAGAAAGTACGGTAAAAAATGACCGCACTTCTAAGCTTAAATCAGTGAAACTCTCTTATAAAGAACAACGTGAGCTAGAACAACTTCCACAACTATTGGAAGAATTAGAAACAAAAATCACCTCACTTCAAGTTGAAATAGCCGATCCAGTATTTTTCCAACAGGCTCATGATATTACCGACGCTAAATTAAAAGCATTGGCGGATACTGAAGCCGAATTAGAAACAGCATTTTTACGCTGGGAAGAATTGGAAGAAAAGAAAAATTTGGCTGACGGTAAAGCTTAAAAAATAACGCCCGAAAGGGCGTTTTCTTTAGATATTTTCAAGATGATCTTTTTTCAAAATGCTTTCTTCATCAAGTGTTGATAAACGGGAGATAGCGTTACGGTAAGAAATTTCTAAGGTTTCTCTACTGGTTGCCATTACGCCTTGATCCACTAAAAATCCATCATTTACATCATATACCCAGCCGTGTAATGAGAGTTTTTGTCCGCGTTCCCAAGCACTTTTTACAATTGATGTACGCCCTAGATTGTAAACCTGTTCCGCTACGTTAATTTTCGTTAGCATATCGGCACGTTTTTCTGGGGAAAGTTTACCGAGAAGATGACCGTGTTTAAACCAAATATCACGAATATGAAGAAGCCAGTTGTTGATAAGCCCTAAATCTTTATCAGCCATAGCGGCATGAATCCCCCCGCAGTTGGTGTGGCCACAGATAATAATATGTTCAATTTTAAGCACATCGACGGCATATTGCACAACAGAAAGGCAATTAAAATCTGTGTGAATTACTTGGTTAGCGACATTACGATGTACAAAAAGTTCGCCTGGTTCAAGATTTGTCAATTTTTCTGCGGGTACACGGCTATCAGAGCAACCAATCCAAAGGTAATGTGGCGTTTGATGATCCGCAAGTTCTTTGAAGTAAGTTGAATTTTCTTCCTTCATTCTTTGCGCCCAACTGTAATTGTTGGCAAAGAGTTGTTTAATTTTATCCATTTTACTTTCCTTAAAATTCTGAAAAAATTGACCGCACTTTGGCGTAAGTGCGGTCAATATTAACCTTAAATTAAATTAGAAATTCGCATTTCTTGGCGCGCGTGGGAATGGAATTACATCACGAATGTTTTGCACGCCAGTTACATAGACGATTAAGCGTTCAAAACCAAGACCAAAACCAGAATGTGGAACGCTACCGTATTTACGAAGATCGCGATACCACCAATAATCATCTGGATTTAATCCCATTTCTTCCATACGTTTATCAAGTACATCTAAACGTTCTTCACGTTGTGAACCACCAATAATTTCCCCAATTCCTGGTGCTAATACGTCCATTGCTGCCACAGTTTTTCCATCATCATTTAAACGCATATAGAATGCTTTAATGTCTTTTGGATAGTTTTTCACCACAACTGGTGATTTAAAATATTCTTCCGCCAAGAAACGTTCGTGTTCAGAAGAAAGATCGATACCCCAAGAAACAGGGAATTCAAATTTCTTACCCGATTTTAATAACACATCAATAGCATCAGTATAGTCAATTTGCGCGAAATCCGAGTTCACAAAGTTTTCTAGACGCGTAATAACATCTTTATCTACATGTTTTTCAAAGAATAGTAAGTCATCTTTGCGCTCAGCCAATACTGCACGGAATACGTATTTCAACATATCTTCTGCAAGTTTTGCGTTATCCGCTAAAGTTGCAAATGCAACTTCAGGTTCAACCATCCAGAATTCAGCTAAGTGGCGGGTGGTATTTGAGTTTTCTGCGCGGAATGTTGGGCCAAAAGTATAAATTTTGCTTAATGCACAAGCATAGGTTTCGCCGTTTAACTGACCTGAAACCGTTAAAAATGATTCTTTTCCGAAGAAATCTTGGCTGAAATCTACTTTTCCATTTTCACTACGTGGAAGATTTTCTAAATCAAGTGTAGAAACACGGAACATTTCACCCGCACCTTCAGTATCTGATGCAGTAATTAATGGGGTTGCCACCCAATAGAAACCTTGCTCATGGAAGAAACGGTGAATTGCTTGAGATAAGCAATGGCGAACACGTGCAACTGCACCAATAATATTGGTACGAGGGCGTAAGTGAGCCACTTCGCGTAAATATTCAATAGAGTGGCGTTTTGCTGCCATTGGGTAAGTATCTGGATCTTCAACAAACCCTGTCACTTCCACTTTTTCTGTTTGTAATTCAACCGCTTGTCCTTCTGCAGGTGATTCAACGACTTTACCCGTTACAATTACAGAACAGCCTGTTGTTAAACGTAAAATTTCGCTTTCGTAATTTTCAATATCGTTATTAATAATCGCTTGAATTGGATCAAAGCAAGAACCGTCATAAACCGCTAAGAAAGATAAGCCAGCTTTAGAATCGCGACGGGTACGTACCCAACCACGCACAGTGACGGTTTCACCAATCACCACTTTCCCTTGTAATACATCAACAATTGATGCCACTTTAGACATATTAAACCTCTGTAACTGAATGTAATTCACATAAAATTGCCGATAGTTTACCTTAATGAAGGAAATTTTCCATAAAAATATAGTGTTGGTGCGGGTTATGAACAATAAAATAGCCTTAAAAATGAGTCCTAAATAAAATAGGGTAAAGCCTTATTAATATTGAATATACGCGATTTTATGCTAAAATCTCGGGCCAAAATCATTATGGCTAATAATAGGAAAAAATATGAAAGTTTTAGAAGGCTCAGTCGCAGCACCTAATGCAAAAGTTGCAGTAGCAATTGCTCGTTTTAACAGTTTTATTAATGAAAGTTTATTAGAAGGTGCAATTGATGCATTAAAACGTATCGGCCAAGTGAAAGATGAAAATATCACTATCGTGCGTGCCCCGGGTGCGTATGAGTTGCCATTAGTTGCGCGTCGTTTAGCAGAAAGTAAAAAATTTGATGCGATTGTGGCATTAGGTACAGTTATCCGTGGTGGTACTGCGCATTTTGAATATGTAGCAGGGGAAGCAAGCAGCGGTTTAGGAAAGGTTGCAATAGATGCTGAAATCCCTGTCGCTTTTGGGGTATTAACCACAGAAAATATTGAACAGGCGATTGAACGTGCTGGTACTAAAGCGGGTAATAAAGGTGCAGAAGCAGCCTTAACCGCACTTGAAATGGTTAATCTTATTCAACAAATTGATGCGGCATAAATCATGACAGAACAAAAACAAGTGAAAAAGCCTTCTGCTCGTCGTCGTGCGCGTGAATGTACCGTTCAAGCATTGTATTCTTGGGCGGTATCTGGCAATACTGCAGAACAAGTTGAATTAGCCTTTGTGTTAGATCAAGATATGGATGGGGTAGATAAACCTTACTTCCGTAAATTATTTCGTCAAACAGTAGAAAATATTGAAACTGTTGATTTTTCAATTTTGCCTTATATTGACCGCGCTTTTGATGAACTTGATACTATTGAAACTGCAATTTTACGTTTGGCTGTTTATGAATTACGCTTTGAATTAGATGTGCCATATAAAGTGGTTATCAATGAAGCGATTGAAGTAGCAAAAGTATTCGGTGCAGATGAAAGCCATAAATATATCAATGGCGTACTTGATAAAATTGCACCAGCATTAGGGCGTAAATAATCCTTTTAAACTGAAAATGGCGCGCGTTTTTAACGCGTGCCTTTTCTTATAGCCAGACCAAAAGTCTAGCTATAAAAACCATACGCTATGCGTATGGAGCCAAATAGCTTAAGCGATGAACAGAAAAAATCCTCGCTATATAATGAACAAGGCTGACAACCAAAATTCAACATATAGGAGGATTATCATGGTAAGTAAAACCAGTGACGATTCAAGTCTATCACACACAAAATGGAACTGTAAGTATCACATTGTATTTATCCCGAAGTATAGAAGAAAAGCAATTTATGGAAAGTTAAGAGCAGATATAGGTCAAATATTGAGGCAGTTATGTGACTATAAAAATGTGGAGATAATAGAAGCGCATGCAATGCCAGACCATATCCATATGCTCTTAAAAATCCCAGCTAAAATATCAGTATCAGGTTTTATGGGCTATCTGAAGGGGAAGTCAGCGCTGATGATTTTTGAAAGACACGCGAACTTAAAATATAGATATGGAAATAGGCATTTCTGGGCGAAAGGATTTTTTGTAAGCACAGTAGGGTTAAATACAAAAGTGGTAGAGGATTATATAAGAAACCAAGAAAAAGAAGATATGGTTCAAGATAATTTATCAACGAAAGAACATGTTGACCCCTTTAAGGGGTAATCAAGGAAATAATTAGACGCAGTTGTCAGTTCTCACAAGCCCCTTGAGGGGCTTGTGAAGTATAGGCTCTTATAGGGGCCTAAAAACCGCACGTTTTACGTGCGGATTGTTATTTTATAAGATAGGTGAAAAATGGCAATGGGTGAATTTGATTTAATTAAACGATATTTTCAGCAACAAATATTAGTTGATGATTCCGTTCAATTATCTATTGGCGACGATTGTGCATTGGTTTCCGTGCCAGAGAATTATCAGCTTGCCATTACGACCGATACAATGGTAGAAAATACGCATTTTTTACCAACCATTTCACCTGAAGATTTAGCTTATAAGGCTGTTGCAACAAATTTAAGTGATCTTGCTGCAATGGGGGCATTGCCAAAATGGGTTTCACTGGCATTAACTTTGCCAAATGTAGATGAAAATTGGATTTCAACATTTAGCCAAAGTTTATTGCACACGTTAAAGCGATACAATGTCACATTAATTGGTGGTGATACCACAAAAGGCAACTTATCTATTACGATTACGGCACAAGGTTTTGTCGAAAAAAGTAAGGCGATTTGTCGGCATAAAGCGCAAGTTGGTGATTTAATTTATGTTTCAGGCACCTTAGGCGATAGTGCAGCAGGTTTAACACAAATTTTATCGGGCAAAAGTGCGGTTGATTCTGATGATGTTTTTCTGCAACAACGTCATCTTAGACCCACACCTAGAATAGAACTTGGACGGGCGTTAATTGATATTGCTCACGCTGCCATTGATTTTTCCGATGGGTTAATCTCTGATTTAGGGCATATTCTTGAACGAAGTCAATGTGGCGCAGAAGTTGAACTTTCTGCTTTACCTCTTTCATTAGCGATTTTGCATAAATATGAACGCATTCAAGCTGAACAATTTGCCTTAAGTGGTGGCGAAGATTATGAACTTTGTTTTACCATACCGCCCGAATATAAAGATGAATTAGAATTACGCTTGAAAAAACTGAACGTGCCTTGTACTTGTATTGGTAAAATTAATGAAAAGTGCGGCGACTTTTCTCCCCGTTTTTTACGGGATGGAAAACCTGTGAATATAACTTTTTCAAGCGGTTTCGATCATTTTAAGGAATCAAAATGACAGAAAATAATCCTCTTAAAAAAATCTCTCTTTTAAATCCTATTCATTTGCTTGCCGTTGGTTTTGGCTCGGGCTTAATTCATCCTGCTCCAGGCACGTGGGGGAGCTTAGCTGGAACAATTTTAGGTGTAATTTTGCTTTCTTTGTTAGGTGTAAAAACCTTTTTAATTTTTACCGCACTTTGTTTTCTACTCGGTTGCTACCTTTGTCAAAAAACCACAGCTGATATGGGCGTACACGATCATGGTTCTATCGTCTGGGATGAATTTGTTGGCGTATTTATTGTATTAGCAGCAATTCCGTCATTATCTTGGCAATGGATTGTGGCTGCTTTTGCGTTATTTCGCTTTTTCGATATTTTAAAACCATTCCCAATTCGTTATTTTGACGAAAAACTAGAAAGTGGTTTTGGCATTATGGTCGATGATGTATTAGCGGCAATTTATGCCGTGATTATCGTATTTGCTATTCAGTATTGGATGTTGTGATGCTAAATTTAATCATAGTGCATTTATTTGGCTTAATGACGCCAGGACCAGATTTCTTCTATGTAAGCCGAATGGCAGCAAGTAACTCTCGTCGTAATACAGTTTGTGGCATTTTAGGCATAACGCTTGGCATCGCTTTTTGGGGGATGATTTCTATGTTGGGATTGGCGGTGTTATTCGTTACGATTCCCGCACTACATGGCGTTATTATGTTGCTTGGCGGTAGTTACCTAGCATATCTCGGTTTTTTAATGGCTCGCAGCAAACACGCTCAATTTGAACCGCACTCTGATACTGAATTTAATCAACAAACCACGATTAAAAAAGAAATTGTGAAAGGGCTTTTAGTGAATTTATCCAATGCAAAAGTCGTGGTGTATTTTAGTAGCGTGATGTCGCTTGTCTTAGTAAATATCACTGAAATGTGGCAAATTATCTTGGCTTTTATGGTAATTGTGGTTGAAACATTTTGTTATTTTTATGTGATTTCATTGATTTTTTCACGTAATATTGCCAAGCGTTTATACAGTCAATACAGCCGTTATATTGATAATATGGCAGGTATTGTATTTTTATTTTTTGGTTGTGTGCTTGTTTATAACGGCATCAACAAAATAATTCATTAATAAAAAAGGAAGTAACATGACATTAAAAATTGCAATTGCTGGTGCTGGTGGAAGAATGGGACGTCAATTAATTCAAGCGGTTCATTCTGCGGAAAGTGTAGAACTAGGTGCTGCTTTTGAACGCAAAGGATCATCTTTAGTCGGGACGGATGCGGGAGAATTGGCGGGAATTGGTCAACTTGGTGTAACAGTTTCAGATGATCTTGAAAGCCAAAAAGATAAATTCGATTTATTAATCGATTTTACCCGACCAGAAGGCACCCTTGAGCATATTGAATTTTGCGTAGCGAATAATAAAAAAATAGTGATCGGTACAACAGGTTTTGATGAAAATGGTAAAGCAGCGATTAAAGCAGCTTCAGATCAAATTGCTATTGTGTTTGCATCAAATTTCAGTGTTGGTGTGAATTTAGTCTTCAAGCTTTTAGAAAAAGCGGCAAAAGTGATGGGGGATTATTGCGATATTGAAGTGATCGAAGCGCATCACCGTCATAAAGTTGATGCGCCTTCTGGCACCGCACTTTCAATGGGCGAACATATCGCAAAAACCTTAGGTCGTGATTTAAAAACGCACGGCGTATTTTGTCGTGAAGGAATCACAGGCGAACGTAAACGTGATGAAATTGGTTTTTCAACTATTCGCGCTTCGGATGTCGTGGGGGAACACACGGTTTGGTTTGCAGATATTGGAGAACGTGTAGAGATTTCCCATAAAGCATCAAGTCGTATGACTTTTGCTAATGGCGCAGTGCGAGCTGGTAAATGGTTAGAAAATAAAGCGAATGGCTTATTTGATATGACCGATGTATTAGATTTAAATAATTTATAAATCAATTTCAATGTCACTTTCTACGTGACAACAGCATAATAAAATTTCATCAGGTTGAATAAAGGCAAGGGGCGTATCTTTATAGGATACCTTGCCTTTTTTGATCTTCACACGACAAGAACCACAATAGCCACTACGGCATTGATATTCATGATGAATATTATTTTTCTCGAGATGATCTAGTAAACTTGTTTCATTATTGAATTCTAATGTGGTTTTACTGTAGATTAGATGAATTTTCATAATAACAATGCAGTGAAATTTGCTGGGCATTATATAAGGAAAATCCATATGTTAAAAATACTGTGTTTTATAACCGCACTTTTTATTACTGCTTGTAGTTCTATTAGCAAAGAACCCGTGAAGACAGTGGATGTTTATATCAAACCTTATTATTCTGCTGAAAATGGAAAAGCAGAAAATGTATTTGTACATAAAGAAATTGATCCTATGCTACGTGAAAATACGATAAAAGGTTATGAAAGTGCGGTGAAATTTGTAGAAGAAAATCCAGCTCGTATTTCACCCATGACGATGTTTACATTAGCCGCTCGGGCTTACGATTTTGGATTAAGAGATGACGCTGTTACTTGGTTTTATCGTGGACAAAATCGTTTGATCACCGCACTTTATGTGTTAGATTTGCCAAAACAAACGGTGCAAGATAATACAGGGTTTAGCCACGTAGTGGGGCAGTTTGTTAATGCTTATGCGTTTTGCAATTTTGATAAACAAAGTCGTGCTGCCGAAAATGCGGTGAAATGGACAATTACGCATCCTTATGAAGTGATTTTCTTATCAGCATTGCCCGCAAAATTTGCAGATCGTAGAAAAGCGTTAAAAGAAGCAGAAGAAAAATTAGTTCAACGTTTACAGGAACAAGCACGTTTTTTTGCCAATCCAAACAATAAAGAAAAATGGCAAAAAGAGCGGTCAGAAAATTTTGTGAATGAACGATTTTGTTGGTAACAAGAAAAAATGGAATAGCGATAACGTTATTCCATTTTTATTTTTGATAAACCAATGATTTTTCGTATTATTCTTTTACTTTTTAAGGACTTGGTATTATCATTACTCGGTTTTTTATTTTATAGAGAAAAGAGAAGCAGGGGAAACTATGCAACATCTGAACGAGCTTGTCGAGAAAGCGAAATTAGCGATTGAATCCATTCAGGATAAAAGTTTAACGGCTTTGGATGAAATCCGTGTCGAATATTTTGGTAAGAAAGGGCATTTTACTCAATTAATGCAAGAATTGCGTAATGTGTCTGCAGAAGAACGTCCTGCGATGGGCGCAAAAATTAACGAAGCAAAACAAGCTGCATTAGAATTTTTAAATGCTAAAAAAGCAGAGTGGGAACAGGCCGAACTTAACGCAAAATTAGAAAAAGAACGTGTAGATGTCAGTTTACCTGGTCGCAAAGTTGAAACTGGTGGCTTACACCCAGTTACCATGACGATTAATCGCGTAACAAAATTTTTCTCAGAACTTGGCTTTTCAGTTGAAAATGGTCCTGAAATTGAAAGTGATTATTACAACTTCGATGCTTTAAATATTCCTAAACATCACCCAGCACGTGCCGATCACGATACTTTCTGGTTTAATCCAGAATTATTACTTCGCACCCAAACATCTGGCGTGCAAATTCGTACTATGGAAAAAATGCAGCCACCAATTCGTATTATGGCTCCGGGACGTGTATATCGTAATGACTACGATCAAACGCACACACCAATGTTCCACCAAATTGAATTGCTTTATGTGGATAAAAAAGCAAATTTCACAGAATTGAAAGGCTTATTACACGATTTCTTACGCGCTTTCTTTGAAGAAGATTTACAAGTGCGTTTCCGTCCATCTTATTTCCCATTCACCGAGCCTTCAGCCGAAGTGGATGTGATGGGGAAAAACGGTAAATGGTTAGAAGTATTGGGCTGCGGTATGGTACACCCAAATGTGTTGCGTAACGTGGGTATTGATCCGAATGAATATTCTGGTTTTGCTGTGGGAATGGGCGTTGAGCGTTTAACAATGTTACGTTATAACGTAACAGATTTACGTTCGTTCTTTGAAAACGACTTACGTTTCTTAAAACAATTTAAGTAATTTCTCGGATTTGAATTAAAAGGATAATAACAAATGAAATTTAGTGAACAGTGGGTAAGAGAATGGGTGAACCCTGCGGTGTCCACCGAGCAATTATGCGAGCAAATTACCATGCTTGGCTTAGAAGTGGATGGTGTAGAAGCCGTTGCGGGTACATTTAATGGTGTCGTTGTTGGTGAAGTAGCGGAATGTGCACAGCATCCAGATGCGGATAAATTACGTGTAACTAAAGTGAACGTAGGCGGTGATCGTTTATTGGATATCGTGTGTGGCGCACCAAATTGTCGTCAAGGCTTAAAAATCGCTTGCGCAACAGAAGGTGCGGTATTACCTGGCGATTTCAAAATTAAGAAAACGAAATTACGTGGTCAACCATCTGAAGGAATGCTTTGTTCATTTTCTGAATTAGGTATTGATGTTGAAGCAGACGGTATTATTGAACTGCCAGTTGATGCACCAATTGGTACAGATTTACGTGAATATTTAGGTTTAAATGATAATGCCATCGAAATTAGCTTAACGCCAAACCGTGCGGATTGTTTGAGCATTGCGGGTATTGCGCGTGAAATTGGTGTGGTAAATAAACAGCCAGTAAATCAACCGCACTTTGAAGCGGTGCCAGCAATAATTTCTGATAAAGTTCAAATTGATTTACAAGCACCAGAAGCCTGCCCGCGTTATTTATTGCGTGTGGTGAAAAACGTTAATGTGAAGGCTGAATCTCCAATGTGGATGCAAGAAAAATTGCGTCGTTGTGGTATTCGTTCTATTGATCCTATTGTTGATATTACTAACTATATTTTGCTTGAGCTTGGTCAGCCAATGCATGCGTTTGATGCGGCTAAAGTTGCCCAACCCGTTCAAGTTCGCTTAGCGAAAGAGGGGGAAGAATTAGTATTATTAGATGGCTCAACTGCAAAACTTCAATCTAATACTTTATTAATTGCCGACCAAAATGGGCCTTTAGCAATGGCAGGGATCTTTGGTGGTGCAGCGAGTGGCGTGAATAGCGAAACAAAAGATGTGATTTTAGAATCCGCATTTTTCTCTCCATTAGCGATTGCAGGCCGTGCAAGACAATATGGTTTACATACTGATGCATCACACCGTTTTGAGCGTGGTGTGGATTTTGAATTAGCCCGTAAAGCAATGGAACGAGCAACCGCATTATTGCTTGAAATCTGTGGTGGTAAAGCGGGTGAGATTTGTGAAGCAAGCAGTGAAGCTCATCTTCCTAAAGTTAATACTGTTCAACTTCACCGTAGTAAATTAGATGCACTTTTAGGTCATCATATTGAAACAGAAAGCGTAACAGAAATTTTCCACTGTCTTGGTTTTGATGTTACTTATGCAAATGATATTTGGATGGTAACTTCTGCAAGCTGGCGTTTTGATATTGAAATCGAAGAAGATTTAATTGAGGAAGTGGCGCGTATTTATGGTTATAACAGCATTCCAAACAATGCACCACTAGCGCATCTCCGCATGCGTGAGCACAAAGAATCTGATTTAGATTTAGCTCGAATTAAGACCGCACTTGTGGATGCTGATTATCAAGAAGCCATTACTTATAGCTTTGTGGATCCAAAAATTCAAATTTTATTACATCCACAGCAAGAAGCACTTGTATTGCCAAATCCAATTTCTGTTGAAATGTCAGCAATGCGAGTGTCTTTGATTAGTGGTTTATTAGGTGCAGTGCTTTATAACCAAAATCGCCAACAGTCTCGTGTTCGTTTATTTGAAACTGGATTGCGCTTTGTGCTTGATGCCAATGCTGAATTTGGCGTGCGTCAAGAATTTGTTTTAAGTGCGGTGATTACTGGAACGGCAAAATCTGAACATTGGGCAGGTAAAGCAGAGTCTGTAGATTTCTTTGATCTTAAAGGCGATTTAGAATCAGTGCTTTCTTTAACAGAAGGTGGTAATAGAGTTCGTTTTGTTGCAAAACAATTTGATGCATTACACCCTGGCCAATCTGCTGCTATTGAATTAGATGGTCAAGAAATTGGTTTTATTGGTGCAATTCATCCATCTATTAGTCAAAAACTTGGCTTAAATGGCAAAACTTTTGTATTTGAAATTCTTTGGAATGCAATTGTGGCACGTAATGTGGTGCAAGCAAAAGAAATTTCTAAATTCCCAGCAAACCGTCGTGATTTAGCTTTAGTCGTAGCAGATAGCGTACCAGCAGGGGAATTAATCGCAGCCTGTAAACAAGCAGGTGGCGAAAAATTGGTGCAAGTGAACTTATTCGATGTATATCAAGGTGTGGGCGTCGCTGAAGGCTATAAGAGTTTAGCGATTAGCTTGACTGTCCAAGATAATGAAAAAACACTTGAAGATGAAGAAATTAATGCAGTGATTTTAGCAGTATTAGCGGAGGTAAAACAACGCTTTAATGCTGAATTAAGGGATTAATATGGCTACGATAACCAAAATTGATATTATTGAATATTTAAGTGATAAATATCAGTTATCTAAACACGATACGAAAAATGTGGTGGAGAACTTTTTAGAAGAGATTCGTTCATCACTAGAATCTGGTCATGATGTGAAATTATCAGGATTTGGTAATTTTGAACTACGTGATAAGTCATCTCGCCCAGGGCGTAACCCGAAAACTGGTGATGTTGTTCCGGTTTCTGCTCGCCGAGTGGTGACATTTAAACCAGGGCAAAAGTTACGTGCTCGTGTGGAAAAAACTAAATAGTAAGCAACAAAAAGTGCGGTGAATTTCTACCGCACTTTTCATATGAAAAGGTATGAAAATATATAAATTATTTTTAATCGCTACTGCCTCGTTGTTTTTATTCGCTTGTTCTAGTTTTCAAAATGATGATTATGCGATGAACTATAAAGGCCAAATCGGCGATCCGATTATGGCTATAGCCATGTTGAGCGAACAACAACATGAATGGGCGAGTACACCTTATGTGCTCGGCGGTGTTTCACGTCGTGGCGTAGATTGTTCCAGTTTTGTGCAGAAAACTTTCTTCGATCGTTTTAATCTTCGTTTGCCAAGAAGTACAACTGAACAAGCTAATTATGGTAAACATGTCCGCAAAGAAGATATTCAAACGGGTGATTTAATTTTCTTTAAAACTGGTCGAGGCCCTAATGGTTATCATGTGGGGATTTATGTAAAAGAAGACAAATTTCTCCATGCTTCCACCAGAGGGGGAGTCGTCTATTCTTCAATGAATAACCCTTATTGGTCGAAAGCCTTCTGGCAAGTCAGACGGATTTAAAAAATATAATGCTGGAATTTTCCAGCATTTTTTATAATTATTTTTTTCAAATTTGGGAGATAAAATGTCCTCAAACTTAACCGCACTTAAAATTCAACTTGAAATTTTATGTCTTATTCCAAAAACACGTTTTATTACCGCAGAAGAAATCTTACAAAAACTTGCTGATATTGGTGTTCAACGTGATATTCGTTCAATTCAACGCTTGCTAGAAAGCTTATCTCAACAGTTTGAAATTGAACGTGATATACGTGATAAACCTTATGGCTACCGATGGAAATCAAATGCTAAAGGCTTGGATTTACCGATTTTAAATGAGCAGCAATCACTTGTGCTTATGCTTGCTAAACAATATCTCAATGGCATTTTGCCTTCTAGCATTATGAGCTCAATGGAAGCGTTCTTTCAACAGGCCGAATATAATTTGGTTTATGACAGCCATAAAAAATCAGGGGCAGAATGGCTTAATAAAGTTGCTATTGCGCCAACTAGTCAGCTGTTATTACCTGCCAAAATTAATCCAGAAATTTTTTCTCAAATTAGTACCGCACTTTATCAAAATCGATTTTTACAGGTGCATTATCGGAGTATTCACGGTAAAGAACATAAGGCACAGGTCAAGCCATTGGCTTTGGTACAACAAGGGCCAAGTAGCTATTTAGTCGCACAATATGAGAATGGCGATATTTTACACTTGGCTTTGCATCGCTTGCTTAAGGTAACAGTAAGTACAATGATATTTGAACGCCCTGATTTTAATTTGAAATCTTATGTAGAAAGCCAAAAGTTTGGTTTTACCTATGATCGAAAAATTCGATTAACTTTCCGCATTAATAAAGATATTGGTGGATTTTTAACAGAAACACCATTATCAACAGATCAAACAGTAAAAGATTCTGGGGATGATTATGAAATTTCAGCAACAGTGATCGAAAGCCAAATGCTGGATTGGTGGATAGCTCACTTTGGTGAAAATTATCAAGAAATTGAGCGTGTATATTTAGAAGAAACAGTATAACGACATAAATTGTCGCTTTGCCCTTTATGATAAATCTATCTGAAGAGAGGACATTCAAATGAAACAGATTGTGTACATTGATATGGATAATGTGATGGTAGATTTTCCATCAGGTATTGCAAAACTAGATGATAAAACTAAGCAAGAATACGAAGGTCGATATGATGAAGTTAAGGGTATTTTTAGCTTAATGGAGCCAATGCCTAACGCGATTTCGGCTGTACATAAATTGATGAAAAAATATCATATTTATGTGCTTTCAACTGCGCCTTGGCATAATCCTTCCGCTTGGAGTGATAAAGTAAAATGGATTCAACATTATTTCGGTGAAGAAAAAGGTTCAGCCTTATACAAACGATTGATTTTATCGCATCATAAAAATCTCAACCAAGGTGATTATTTAATTGATGATCGCACTAAAAATGGTGCTGGCAAATTTCAAGGCGAACATGTTCATTTTGGTACAGAACAGTTTGCTAATTGGAATTGCGTCTTATCTTACTTAGGCTGTGGGCCTTTTACACTAAGTGATATTTTGCAAGATTGTTTGAAAAAGCCTGCTGCCCTAGTGCAAGTTGAAACTGAGGAGCAAAGCCGAGTCATTGGTGCTTTTGCAGATCGTTATAAATGGCAAGTGTTTAATTTGGCATGTGTTTATGCGGATGAAACAGCAACCGAACACAAAACGGCCTATTTAATTATCAGCCCTTATCTCAGTGATGAATTTAAAATGCGTATTGAAGCTATGTGTGCTCATATTCAAGTGGAATATGACGTGCTATTACGCTCAAAATCACAGCTAAAACAATATTTCCAACGCCTTTCAGATAAGCTATTCTTGCATATTGAAAGCTATAATTATCAACCACTTTATAAAACTGGGAATATTTTTGGCATGATAGGAAGGGATAGAGCGATTGATGAAATTTTACGACAAAAAGGAACCTGAAAAATGACATAGAAAAATAAACCAATTTGCGTAGTATTAACCGGTGCTGGCATAAGTGCCGAAAGTGGTATTCCTACTTTTAGAGCAGAAGATGGCTTGTGGGCGGGGCATAAAGTAGAAGAAGTTTGTACGCCTGAAGCCTTAAAGAAAAACCGTGCAAAAGTATTAGAGTTTTATAATGAACGACGTCGTAATGCTCAAGCTGCAGAGCCTAATGCAGCACACCTGGCTTTGGTTGAATTGGAAGCGTTTTATGAAGTTCATATAATCACTCAAAATGTGGATGATTTACATGAGCGAGCGGGAAGTACTAACGTACTCCATTTACATGGTGAATTGAATAAAGCTCGCAGCAGTTTTAATACCGATTACATTGTTCCATGTTTGGGTGATCAACTGTTAGAGGATAAGGATAATCACGGTCATCCAATGCGTCCACATATAGTCTTTTTTGGGGAAAATGTACCAATGTTTCCTAAAGCAGAAAAGTTAGTGAAAAAGGCAGATATTGTGATTGTTATTGGCACGTCATTACAGGTTTATCCAGCTAATGGATTGGTAAATCTTGCTCCATATGGTTCACTTATCTATTTGATCGATCCTAATCCCAATACAGGATTTGTTCGTAAGCAAGTTATTGCAATAAAAGAAAAAGCGGGTGAGGGCGTACCGAAAGTGGTCGCCGAGTTATTAGAGAAAATTAAAAAATCATAGAAAAACCACCGCACTTTTTAAACAAATAGCGACTTCGGTCGCTATTTATCATTACTTATCTTGCTTATGTTTAAGCATATGCATAATAAGCCTAATAAGCGTTTCTTTTTGTTTCGGATCAGATTCTGCAACTAATAAAGTGAGTGCTGCAAGTCCAGTATCATTGATAACCGGATGTCCATTCTGCTTAAATAAACGCCCATTTCTATGTAAGAAATCCACAAATAAAAATGCGCCACTTCGTTTATTACCATCTGAAAAAGGATGATTCTTGACCACAAAATAAAGTAAATGTGCCGCTTTTGCTTCAATGCTTGGATAAGCAGGTTCACCAAATACACTTTGATCTAAATTACCTAAAATCGCAGATAAACCATTATCTCGTTCACGTCCAAACAGATCACTTGCTTCACCTTTTGCCATCAGCTGCAATTTTAACTCTGCTAGTGCAGAACAAGCCTCAATATAAGTCGGTAATGTACCGCCTTGCTGTGTTTGTGGTTCGGTAAGTAAACCTTCATCATATTGTTGTAGCCATAAAAACGTATGTGTATAACGGCTGACAATATCCACTAATCCACGACCGCTTTCTAGCGTTAATTCCGATGAATTTGCCGTTTTTTGAATAAGCGCAAGTGCTTGTTCTAATTCGTGAGCATTTTGCTGTAAACGTTTTTGGTTAATGGTATGGCCTTGAGTCAGATATTCTTTTAAACGTGCAGTTGCCCAAATTCTAAATTTAGTACCTAAAATTGAATTAACTCTATAACCGACAGATATAATTACATCAAGATTATAGTATTCGATTGTTCGATTAATTTGTCTTTTGCCTTCAATTTGAACTGTTGCATTTTTTGCAACAGTTGCTTCTCTATTTAACTCGCCATCAGTATAGATATTGCGTAAATGACGTGAAATAACTGACTTATCTCGCCCAAATAAATCAGCCATCTGCTGTAAACTTAACCAAACGGTGTCATTTTCAAATCTCACTTCTACTTGCGTTGTGCCATCTTGAGCTTGGTAAATTTCAATCGGATTTTGATGATTCATATTCTTTTCCTTAATAAAGTAATATGTATATATAACCAGATAAATATACATATTGCAATAAGGATAATCTTATTTGTAAAAGATCTTTTAAAAATAACCGCTTTCAACATTCGAAAACGACACAAGTTGTCGCTTCCTTTCATATAATTTCTCCATAAAGAGAAATTCTTTACTTCTTACATATTTATAAAGCCTTTAATTAAGAAAAAGGAGCAAATAATGGCAATGAAAGTAATTATGGCAAGAGATCCACTTTTTGAGGATGTAAAAAAATTTGTGCAACAACAAAAAGTTGCATCTTGCTCGATGATTCAACGCAGATTTAGTTTGGGTTTTAATCGAGCTGGACAAATTTTAGAACAGTTAGAACAAGCGGGTATTATTTCATCAATGAAAAATGGACAGAGAAAAGTATTATGAAAAATGATTTAAATTATGCAGTAGAACTTATCCGCAAAGCGGATGGCATTTTAATTACAGCTGGTGCGGGTATGAGCGTGGATTTCTGGTCTGCCCGATTTTCGCAGCGTTGGTGGATTTTGGAATGCTTATCCTATGTTTAAAGAACATAATATATCTTTTGAAGACATCGCGACGCCACTAGCTTATAAGCATAATCAGGAACTTGCCTATTGGTTTTATGGGCATCGATTAGTTCAATACCGAAATACTATTCCTCACGAAGGGTATCAGATTTTAAAACGTTGGGCGGGAGCTAAATTTCACGGATATTTCGTTTTTACCAGTAATGTGGATGGGCATTTTCAAAAGGCTGGTTTTGATGATAGCCATGTTTATGAAGTACACGGTACTTTGGAGCGTCTTCAGTGTGTCAATAATTGTCTAGGATTAAGTTGGTTAGCATCAAGTTTTCAACCTGTCGTAGATAATGAAAACTTATGTCTAACCAGTGAAAAACCACATTGTCCTTATGGTGGGGGCTTTGCTCGTCAAAACGTACTAATGTTTAATGATTGGAGTTATGCAAGTCAATATCAGGATTTTAAAAAAGTGCGGTTAGAATCGTGGTTAAAAGAAGTGCAAAATCTTGTCGTCATCGAACTGGGAGCAGGAAAAGCTATTCCAACTGTGCGTCGATTTTCTGAACGTACGGCGAAAGCAAAAAAGGGTGGATTTATCCGTATTAACCCACAAGATGCAGGTGTGTCGAAAATGCACTTTTTAAGTCTAGAAATGAAGGCGTTAGATGCCTTAAAAGCGATTGATAGTCTTCTAAATCCTTCTCAATAAGCGATTGAATAATGGAAAATTTTTGCGAAATTATCTTCTGCCAACAAATTGGCAGCAACAAGCGACACAACCAAGATTCCCTTTTTAATGGCGAGGTGGTGTTTCAATATAAACTCAAAACGGCTGAAAAACGCCTTGAAAACCGACCGCACTTTATTGTGGGCGTGGCAGATGGTATTTCCAATAGTAACCGACCTGAAAAAGCGAGCAAGTTGGCTATGCAATTATTAAGCCAAATGGAAAGCATAAGTCGTCAAACGATCTACGATTTACAATCCAGTTTATCAGCAGAATTAGTTGAGGATTATTTTGGCTCAGCAACCACTTTTGTGGCGGCTGAAATTGATCAAACAACCAGTAAAGCCAAAATTCTCAGCGTAGGCGATAGTCGTGCTTATTTAATTGATACCCAAGGAAACTGGCAACAAATTACCCAAGATCATTCAATTCTTTCTGAATTGCTAGCTGATTTCCCTGATAAAAAAGAGGAAGATTTTGCCACTATTTATGATGACGTTTCTTCTTGTTTAGAAGCCGATTATTCTGAATTCCAAGATAAAATTTTTTATCAAGAAATTGAAATTAAACAAGGGGAAAGTTTATTACTGTGTTCTGATGGATTAACAGATGGGCTTTCTGTTGAAGTGAGGGAAAAGATTTGGAAACAATATGATAATGATAAATCGAGATTGACAGTGTGTCGTAAATTAGTTGAGAAGCAAAGGTTTTATGATGATTTATCGGTTATAATTTGTGCGTTTTAATTAATCTAAGGAGCCGCCATGGCAAATAATATTAACCAAGTTGTTGATTCTTTAATTTCTATCAATCAAGTGATAGAAAATTTTAGATTACAACGTGAAAAGACCGAACTATACGACTCGAATCGTTTTAATCCGTTTCAGTTTATACGAATGGATGAAATGGGGTTATCAAAAATTCTTGCCTTTTTGCTAGCTCCTAAAGAAGCTCATGGGCAAGGGGATTTGTTTTTAAATAGTTTTTTAAAGTTTATTAATAAACACCAGTTTTTGGCTTATGAAAAAGTAAATATCTATCTTGAAAAACCAACTAATAGAAATCGCCGTCATGATATTTTTATTGAAGGTGTATTAGATAATAAACGAGTTTGGGCGATTTCTATTGAAAATAAATTGCAAGGTGCGGTTGATCAGAAAGGGCAGATGAATGATTATGCTGAAGATCTTAAGAATTATACCTCTGAGTCTTATTTTCTTATTTATCTACCTGTATTTAGTGATAATCCTTCGAAAGAATCTATTTCTGAAGAACATTGGTTAGAATTAATTACTAATAAAAAAGCAATGATATTATCAGCAAGTATGATCATTCAGTGGCTTGATAATACTGTTATTATTGCACCAGCCGTAAAACAATTTTGTAATGATTTTAAGAACTTTTTAAGTGAGGATGTTATGGGAAATACTCAGGATACAAATGATTTAGTTACTTATTTATTAGATAACGAACAAGCATTAGATTCAGCTTTAAAAGTTATTGATACAACCAATACATTGTATGAAAAATTAGGAGATATATTGGTTGAACAGTTAACTGAAAAATTTGAACGTTATTATCCAGATTTAAGGGCGTTTAAATTTAAATGCTGTAAGGTTAGACATCACTCAAACTCTCTATTTGGTATTTCTATTCAGAGAGATGACGTTAATTTTGGTGTAGCAATTGAATTTGGAAAAACATGGCTTGAAGATTGTTATTATGGTTTTTACTGTCATAAAAAAGTTCATCCTCAGTTATATCAATATTTACATGGTTGTTCTGCTGACCTTAGAAATAATGCTGGTTTTAAAGCAAATCAGTGGTGGGTCGGATGGAAAAACTTTGATTATGTAAATTGGGATTCTGAGGTTTTAGGAAAAATAACAACTGGAGAACTAGCTAATAATATTTTCGAACATTGGAAGCCTTTATTAGATTTCTTTAATCAACATTTAAATAAAATAAAAGAAGAATTGGCTAAATCATAACGACACAATCTGTCGCTCTACTTCTTAAACTATACTCAAACCTATTAGGTTTGAGCATTTTTTATTGGAGTGATGATTATGTCTAAATTCAAACTTAACCCCCCATCAGTTTCCCCATATACCGAAAAATTAATGTTGCAACTTTTATTGGAATATCGAGAATTCACAGAGGTTTTTCATGAAGATGTTTGGCACTATGACAATATTGCAGCGGCTTTAGGTTTACCAAGTGAAATGGAACGTTGCGATGATTTTCGTGCGAAAGTAAAAAAATTATTACAAGCTCGAAATAAAACGTTGCCAAAATTGACCGCTCTTTGCGCAAAGGAGAATCCAATTATTCAACAAAATATTGATACGTTGACCCAATTATTATCATTGAATGCAGCCGAGCAAACGCTTTTCCGTTTATCGGTTCAGCTACGCTTAGATGAGCCGTTGAAAAAATTAAGCGAGGTATTACCAAAATCTAATTTTGTAGGGGTAAGTGAGGTATTATCAAATTTATTTGGTTTGCCAAAATCGGACATTATTTCTGCCTTAAAAGATAAGGGAAAACTATTAGGCTATGGCTTGCTTGAACGAAACTATAATCCAGATAGCCTCCATGACTATTTGGATTGGGGAAAAATGTTAGATTTTGATGAATTTATCTCAGAACCATTAAATAAGCAGGTGTTATTAAAAGCCTGTACAAAACCAGCTATTGAACCTAGTTTGAGTTTAGACGATTTTGCTTATTTAAACGAGATGAAAACAATGATGCTGGATTATCTTCACTCCTCATTCGCTACCCGTAGAAAAGGTGTGAATATTTTAATTTATGGTGTACCAGGTACAGGAAAAACAGAGTTCGCAACGTTATTAGCAAAAGCAGTGAGTGTTTCGGCACATAATATTACTTATATGGATGAAAATGAGGAAGTGATCCGAGCAGAAGAGCGTTTGAATAAATGCCGTGTTGCACAAAAGATTTTAGAAGGGCAATCTTCGTTATTGATTTTTGATGAAATAGAAGATGTTTTTCGCGCTGGTTTTTTTGAGCGTTCAGTAGCGCAGAAAAATAAAGCTTGGACAAATCAGTTATTGGAAAACAATAACGTGCCGATGATATGGTTATTGAATTCGGTTTCTGGCATAGATCCTGCTTTTTTACGTCGCTTTGATTTTATTTTAGAAATGCCAGATTTGCCGTTGAAAAATAAGTCGGCACTGATTACGCAACTGACTGAGGGAAAATTAAGTCCAGCTTATGTGCAGCATTTTGCTAAAGTGCGGTCATTAACGCCAGCGATTTTAAGCCGCACAATTCGGGTGGCCAAGGAACTCAATACGTCAAATTTTGCGGAGACATTGCTCATGATGTTTAATCAAACGTTAAAATCGCAAAATAAACCGAAAATCGAACCGCTTGTTTTAGGCAAAGCCGACTATAACTTAGATTATGTGGCTTGTAATGACAATATTCATCGTATTAGTGAAGGGTTAAAGCAGTCGAGAAAAGGGCGAATTTGTTGCTATGGTCCGCCAGGAACTGGAAAAACTGCTTGGGCAGCATGGCTTGCAGAACAGTTGGATATGCCGCTGTTGTTAAAACAAGGCTCAGATTTACTTAATCCTTATGTGGGCGGAACAGAACAAAATATTGCTCAAGCCTTTGAACAAGCGAAAGCCGATAACGCATTATTAGTGTTAGATGAAGTGGATACGTTCTTATTTTCTCGAGAGGGCACAAATCGAAGCTGGGAGCGTTCACAAGTGAATGAAATGTTGACACAAATTGAACGCTTTGAAGGGCTGATGGTGGTATCAACAAATTTAATTGAGGTGCTTGATCCAGCAGCCTTACGTCGTTTTGATTTAAAATTGAAGTTTGATTATTTAACTCTTAAACAACGCTTGGATTTCGCTAAACAACAAGCGGAAATTTTAGGGTTGCCGTTGTTATCGAAAGAGGATTTAAGTCATATTGAATCGCTTAATTTATTGACGCCTGGTGATTTTGCTGCGGTGGCTCGTCGTCATCAATTTTCCCCTTTTCAAAAGGTGCAAGATTGGTTGATGGCACTACAAGGAGAATGTGAAGTAAAACCAGCGTTTTCTGCAACAACAAGACGAATAGGGTTCTAATCAAAGTGCGGTCATAATTTTTATGTTTTTTTGACCGCATTTTTTTATTAGTTTTTTAACTGACAGAAAATAAAAAACATTGAATTTATCTTCAATTATTATTTCTGTGATCCACCTCACAATCTTAATATGACAATTATCATAACCCTTTAGAGAGCGTTATATTATCTTTACGCTATGTTGATCGATATAGGGAGGACAACATATGCTCATGACGATACTCAGCTTCCTCATTGTAACCAGTGTGGTTGCTTATATTTCTTGGTTAAAAACAAAAGGGGATGATTTAAGTACATCCAAAGGGTATTTCTTAGCTGGCCGTGGTTTAGGTGGGTTAGTGATCGGGTGCTCAATGGTATTAACTTCACTCTCAACAGAACAACTGATCGGCGTAAATGCGGTCTCTTATAAAGGAAACTTTTCAATTATCACATGGACCGTTCCAACGGTTATTCCGCTTTGTTTCTTGGCACTTTATATGTTGCCGAAATATTTGCGTAACGGTTACACAACAGTGCCAGAATTTTTTGAAAGCCGTTTTGACCGTCAAACACGCTTGATTATGTCAACATTATTCTTAGTGTTTTATCTTTTCATCGTAATTCCAACCGCACTTTACACTGGTGCAATCGCCTTCAATAAAATCTTCAACTTAGAAACCGCATTTGGCTTAAGCTATGGGGCAGCTATAACTTACACGGTCATTGCCATTGGTGTTGTTGGGGCTATTTATGCGATTTTTGGTGGTTTGAAAGCAGTGGCAGTATCAGACACAATCAATGCAGTGATTTTAGTCATTGGCGCATTGCTTGTCCCATTCTTTGCCTTGATGTATTTAGGTGATGGCAGTTTCTCCGAAGGTTTACACACAATCACAACAACGCACATTGAAAAATGGAATGCGATTGGTAGCGAAACAGATGCCACACCTTGGCCAACAATTTTCACCGGTATTATGGTTGTTCATTTTTTCTATTAGACAACAAACCAAGCTATCGTACAACGTTGCTTAGGTGCTAAAGATTTACAATCAGGTCAAAAAGGCATTTTGATTGCAGCACTATTCTTATTAACTTTACCAATCATTTTAAACCTTCCTGGTTTATTGAGTTTCCATATTTTAGGTGAAGGCGTAAATCCAATTGATGCCTCTTATCCATTATTAGTAAACAAAGTATTGCCAACTTGGTTACAAGGTTTCTTTATTGCAGCATTATTTGGCGCAATTTTAAGTACCTTTAACTCATTCTTAAATTCAGCAGCAACCATTTACTGTAAAGACTTATTACCTTCTATCACCAAAAAAGTGCGGTCAGAAGAATTAATTTCTTATGCGAAAAAAGTTTCTACCATTATGGCGATTGTTACTATGATTTTCGCTCCGTTACTCATGTTTGGTACAGATGGTATCTTCTTAATCACTAAACGTTTCGCAGGATTTGTGAATATTCCAATCGTTGCTTTATTTGCCGTAGGTATGTTTAACAAAACGGTATCTGGCAAAGTGGCACGTATTGCTTTATTTGCTCACGTTATCTTGTACTTCTGCATCGTTTGGGTGTTTAATGTCAAAATCAACTTTGTGTATGTTATGGGCGGATTATTCGTATTTGATGTCGTATTAATGCTCATCTTAGGACAATTCTTACGCCGTGAACCTTACATTGAAAACAAAGAAAACTTAGGTAACGTAGATTTAACTAACTGGAAATACTTAAAAGTAACCAGTGTGTCTTTAATCTTAGGTTTACTTGCGCTTTACACTTTCCTTTCGCCACTTGGTATGACGTCAGAATCTGGCAATCCATCAATGGTGCTTGGCGTATGGGCAGTGTTACAAATTATCGTGTTATTTGTTGTACGAGATAAAGAGGCTAAATAATGAACATTATTTATATTCTACTGGATCAAATTCGTAAAGATATGTTGGGGCCTTATGGTCACCAAATTGTGAAAACCCCTAATTTAGATCGTTTGGCAAAAGATGGCGTTCGCTTTAATAACGCCTTCACTCCAGCGTCTGTTTGCGGTCCTGCACGCACTTCACTTTTTACTGGATTAATGCTGTCATCTCACGGCATTATTAAGAATGGGGAAAAAGGCAGTACAGGTGAAATTAGCCAAGAAAAACCGAATATCGGTAAATTAGCTGGCTATAACACTTATGTTGTAGGGAAATGGCACGTAGGCACGAAATCCGTACCCGAAGATTACGGGATTAAAGGCCATAACTTTGATGGTTATGGCTATCCCAGCAGTGGAGTATATAAAAATTTAGTCTTCAACCAACTGCTAACACATTCTAATCGTTATAAAGAATGGTTAGAAGAAAAGGGGTATGAAATTCTAGAAGTAAGCCGTGCCTACTTTGGTGATAACCCACATTTACGGGTACAAGAACTTTGCGGTTTACTCTCAGGCACAAAAGATCAAACCATCCATTATTTCATCATTGATGAAGCGAAAAAATATATTCAAGAATCATTAGATGAAGGCAAGCCGTTCTTTGCATGGATAAACTTTTGGGGGTCTCACACGCCTTGTATCGTGCCAGAACCTTATTATTCCATGTATAGAAAAGAAGATGTGGTGCTTGATAAAAGTTTCTTTAAACCGTTAGAGGGCAAACCAGGGCATTTTCGCACAATTTCAAAAATGTGGGGAATGTGGGACGCGAGCGAAGATCATTGGAAAGAGGTCATCACAAAATTCTGGGGGTACATCACCTTAATTGATGATGCGATCGGTGAATTATTCGAATACTTAGAAAAAAACGGTCTTTATGACCGCACTTTCTTGGTAGCAACCGCAGATCATGGTGATGCAATGGGAGCGCATCGAATGATTGAAAAAGGTGAATTTATGTTTGATGCTACCTATAACATTCCGATGATTATTAAAGACCCAAATTCAGACCGAGTCAATCAAGAAGATGATAACTTTGTCTATCTTCACGACTTAACTTCGACAGTTTTGATTTAGCTAATCAAAAAGTTCCTGAAAGTTTTGAAGGGCAGAGTATTCTCCCAATTATGCGCCAACACCAAGATAACCAAAGAAAAGGTGTACTTGGTCAGCTTGTGGGGCATTTTGTGTATTTTGAACAACGTATGTGGCGTCGTAAAGATTACAAACTCGTATTTAATGCGACTGATGTTTGTGAACTTTACAACATCCGTAACGATCCAGAAGAAATGCATAATTTATTCTATGATTCACAATATAACAGCATCAAAAAAGAGATGTTGGAAGAAATGCGCGCTGAGATGAAACGTTTGAATGATCCACTGGAAAATTGGGTTTATCGAATTATTGACGAAATTTAATCAAAGTCGTAGATTAAGGGCGTATCTGATACGCCCTTTGTTATCTCTGCACCTTATTTATCTTTTAAAATCACAGGAATAAACATGAAAACAACATTACTAAAAACACTGACACCAGAGCTTCATCTTGTTCAACATAACGACATACCAGTTCTTCACTTAACACATGCGGTTGGAACGGCAAAAATTTCCTTGCAAGGAGCACAGCTTATTAGTTGGAAACCGCAAAATGCGAAGCAAGATGTATTATGGTTAAGTGAACTAGAACCCTTCGAAAATGGCAATGCTATTCGTGGTGGCGTACCGATTTGTTATCCTTGGTTTGGTGGTGTAAAACAACCTGCACACGGCACAGCTCGTATTCGTTTATGGCAGTTGAGTCATTACGATATTTCAGCGCATAAAGTGCGGTTAGAATTTGAGTTGTTTTCTGATTTAAATATTATCGAAGCTAAAATTGTAATGGTATTTACTGACAAGTGTCATTTAACCTTTACACATTATGGCGAAGAACCTGCACAAGCAGCATTGCATACCTATTTCAATATTGGGGATATTAATCAAGTGGAAGTACAAGGTTTACCTGAAACTTGTTTTAATAGCTTAAACCAACAACAAGAAAACGTTCCGTCACCGCGTCACATTTCTGAAAATGTTGATTGCATTTATTCCGTAGAAAAAATGCATAATCAAATAGTAGATAAAAGTTTCAATCGTACAATTGCACTGCATCATCATAATGCAAGCCAATTGGTTCTTTGGAATCCTTGGCACAAAAAGATGGGTGGAATGAGTGAAATTGGCTACCAAACGATGTTGTGCTTAGAAACTGCTCGTATTCATCACTTACTTGAATTTGGCGAAAGTTTAAGCGTAGAAATTTCGCTTAAAGGCTAAATTTTGTTGCATAAGTGGTGTAAATACTATAGAATTCGCGAGATTTCGCCCGTTCCTTACGGGCAACAAATTTGAAATCTTTTATTTTTAGCGAAAAGATTTTTACTATTAACCAATAGAAGGAATACGATTATTAAAACCGTAAAAAAAGCGCCAGCAGTAAATCGCCCAAACCGTATCAATGAAGAGATTCGTGTAAAAGAAGTTCGTTTAATTGACCAAGATGGTGAACAGGCAGGGATTGTTTCTATTCAACAAGCCCTAGAAATGGCAGAACAAGCAGAGCTTGATCTTGTTGAAATTAGCCCAAATGCAGAGCCGCCGGTTTGCCGCATTATGAACTACGGTAAATTCCTTTACGAAAAAAGTAAAACCGCTAAAGAACAAAAGAAAAAACAAAAAGTTGTGCAAGTTAAGGAAATTAAATTCCGTCCAGGCACAGACGAAGGTGACTATCAAGTTAAATTACGCAGTTTAATCCGTTTCTTAGAAGACGGTGACAAAGCAAAAATTACCGTGCGTTTCCGTGGTCGTGAAATGGCTCACCAAGACATTGGTTTTGATGTCCTAGAGCGCGTAAAAAATGATTTAGCTGAAATTTCTGTCGTTGAATCTGCACCAGGTAAATTAGAAGGCCGTCAGGCTGTAATGGTGTTAGCACCTAAGAAAAAATAAGAATTTTGCTGAGATTCCTCAGCAAATCTTTTTGTTTAAGTTTGACTTAAATGAAAAGACAACTGCATGTTGGGCACACTACGCAGCCTAACTGCTTTTGAAAAGGCAATTTAATTTGCCTTATGATGGAAATGATCAGTGCTTCCAAGTAACTTTTTAGGTTCGCCTGATTATGTTGTTTTAAACGAAAAATGCGGAGTTATTTTAACAATGCCTAAAATCAAAACAGTACGCGGCGCAGCGAAGCGCTTCAAAAAAACTGCTTCTGGTGGTTTCAAGCGTAAACAATCTCACTTACGTCATATTTTGACTAAAAAAACAACTAAACGTAAACGTCATTTACGTCATAAATCAATGGTTGCGAAAGCAGACCAAGTTTTAGTAGTAGCTTGCTTACCATACGCATAAGCCGTTATTTAAGCAAAACGTACGATTAGTTCATTTTAGAAAAATATTACATAGGAGATTAAATAATGGCTCGTGTAAAACGTGGTGTTATTGCAAGAGCACGCCATAAGAAAGTTCTTAAGGCTGCTAAAGGTTATTATGGTGCACGTTCACGTGTGTATCGCGTTGCTTTCCAAGCGGTGATCAAAGCTGGTCAATACGCATATCGTGACCGTCGTCAACGTAAACGTCAATTCCGTCAATTATGGATTGCACGTATCAACGCTGCAGCACGTCAAAATGGTTTATCTTACAGCAAATTCATCAACGGCTTGAAAAAAGCATCTGTTGAAATCGACCGTAAGATTCTTGCTGATATCGCTGTATTCGACAAAGTAGCGTTCGCTGCATTAGTTGAAAAAGCAAAATCTGCACTTTAATTTTTTAAAGTTTAGATAAAGAAGAATTAGGACGCTGAAAAGCGTCCTTTTTTCATTATTATGATAGATAAGTCTATCTTTTCTATAAATTCTAAATTGGCAATTTCGCTAAATTGTCCTCCCTAAAACCAGTGTGTGTTTTTTTAGTCTATTTCTATCTTTTAAATGATTAAATATAAATAAGAAAAAGCATTTTTGTTAGTTATTTAAAGTTTAATTTTTAACCTTTTTGCACCCAGTATACTGGGTGTTGTTATCTCTTTACAGAGATAACAACAAAACATCTTGCTAAACAAAAAAGTTTGGTATTCCAATTAAGGTTAATTAATAGGTATGTTATGAAACTGACAAAAACACTTCTCACTAGCGCATCGTTAGCTACTTCAATTTTTTCTTTTCAATCTACTGCTTGGACAGATACGCCAAAACAGCAGTTTCAACAAGCCGTTGAATCCTATAATAAACGCGATTATCAAAAAGCTTTCAAACTTTAGCTGCCATTGGCTGAACAAGGCGATGTAGCTGCTCAAAATAATTTGGGTGTGATGTATAGCAATGGACAAGGCGTGAAACGTAATCTTTCTGAAGCTAAAGAATGGTTCCGTAAGGCTTGTGATAACGGTGGTCAAGGTGCTTGTGATGCTTTAAGGAAGTTAGAGAAATAGTTTTGAAATTAGGACGCTGAAAGGCGTCCTTTTTTTGCATTTGTGACTTCAAATTTTGTAAAATAATGCCATTAGTTCTCATCTGTTAAAATCTATGGCCGAAACAATCCCACTAAATCCTATCACATTGCCTTTAAATCAAATTAGCTTAATCGAAGCATCCGCTGGTACGGGGAAAACCTACACTATTGGATCTTTATATCTCCGACTTTTATTAAAGGCGGGAGAAAATAATTTTTCTCGTCCGTTAAATGTGGAAGAAATTCTGGTGGTAACCTTTACGGAAATGGCGACAGAAGAACTCAAGAAAAAAATTCGTGAGCGTATAACAGATGCGATTGATAAACTCACAACCTTTTCAGAAATCCAAGATAAATCCGCATTTAAAAATGATGAATTTCTTATCGCACTTTGTCAGGATTTGAACATTTTTGAGGCAATTCATCGTTTAAAATTAGCTGAGCAAAATATGGATTTGGCGGCGATTTATACCATTCACGGTTTTTGTCGCCGTATGTTGATGCAATATGCTTTCCATTCTGGCATTCACTTCAATTTAGAATTAATAAAAGATCAATCCGATTTATTAGTTCGTTTTGCTAATGAATTTTGGCGAGAGCATTTTTATCCGTTGGATTTTGAATCTGCAAATTTTATCGCGACAGAATTAGTATCACCAGCAAATGTGTTGTCTTTGTTGAAAGCGGATTTAGGTAAAGATTTGCAGGTGGAGATTGAAAATAAACAGGCGTTATCTGTACCAATACAAATCTTTTTACCGCAATATCTTGGTGGTTATCAAAAGGCGTTGAATGAATTAAAGGCATTTTGGTTAGAAAGTGCGGATGAAATTTCAGCGATTATTACCAATGAACTGGAGAAAGATTATCCAAAAGATCAGTTGAAATCGTTAAATCGTAAAAAGTACCAAGTAAAGCGTTTAGAGGATTGGATTAATAAAATCAATCAATGGTCAAATAATCCTAGAGATTATCAAATTAATACCACATTGAAAGACTATTTCCTACAATCATCCATTGAGAAAAATTGCGAAGAATCAACGGATAAAAATAAAGATAAAAAACCCGCAAAGCCTTTTTATTTCCCGATTTTTGCAGAGCTTGAAAAGCGCGTTAATGCCTTAATGGCACCAGATTTACTAAGCAAACTCACTCTTTATCATTATCGCCAAGGGCTACAACAAAAACTTTTAGACTATAAACTTAATCATCAAGAAAAATCCTTTGATGATTTATTGCGTTTGCTTTGTGAAGCCTTGCAAGGTTCGCAAGGGGATGAATTAGCGGAAATGATTCGTTTCCAATATCCTTTCGCGATGATTGATGAATTTCAGGATACGGATTCACAACAATACGCTATTTTTTCAAAAATTTATCGTGATAATCCCGAAAAAAATACTGGTTTTATTATGATTGGTGATCCGAAGCAGGCGATTTATCGTTTCCGTGGCGCAGATATTTTTACTTATCTAAAAGCATCGGACGAAGCCCAATCTCGCTTTGAACTCACTAAAAATTATCGTTCAGAGAAGCATTTGGTTGATGGCGTAAATGCTTTATTCGATTTTCCTCAATCGCCATTTATTTATCAAAATATTAACTTTACTGCTGTTGATTCTCGTGATGATCATCTTCGATTTTATTTAAACGGTAAAGCCGAACCAGCTTATTGTTTTTATCTAACTAAAAGTGACAAAGTGAATAAAACTGAAAGTGACAAAGTGAATAAAACTGAAATGGCAAAAATATGTGCTATTTCTATTCAACATTGGCTAAAAAGTGCGGCGGAAAATCAGGCAGTTTTTCAAAATGAAGATACCTGTAAAACCTTACAAGCGGCGAATATTGCCGTATTGGTGCGTGATAAAAATGAAGCGGCTTTAGTAAAAAATGAATTGCAAAAATTGGGGATCGCGTCAGTTTATCTTTCTGATCAAAATAGCGTATTTGATAGCAATGTTGCGAAAGAATTAGCTTGGGTGCTTAAAGCCTGTTTGAATGTGGCAGAACGTCCAATTTTGAACGCAATTGCGACCGCACTTTTTGGCTTAAATGCAGCGGATATTCATCAAATTCAGCAAAATGAGGCAGACTGGCAACGTTGGGCTGATAGCTTTGCTCAATATCAACAAACTTGGCAGCGTCAAGGGATATTAGCAATGCTACATCAAATTTTATTGGAGCAAGGCATTTCAGAGCGATTATTAAGTCAAGCCACGGGCGAGCGAGATTTAACGGATTTCCTACATTTGGCAGAAATTTTACAACAAGCTGCCACGCTACACGAAAGTGAAGCGGCATTGCTCAGTTGGTTTGAAAAGCAAATTCAAGGCGAAGGTCGTCAAGAGGCTCAAATTCGTTTAGAAAGTGAACGCCAGTTGGTAAAAATTGTGACAATCCATAAATCTAAAGGCTTAGAATACGATTTAGTTTGGCTACCATTTTTAGCTGTGCCGAGCAAAGATCCAAGTAAAAAAGACATCAATATTTATTATTCTAAAGAACGAGATGAAACCTTATGGGATATGGAAAATCGTAATTTAAACGCACTTTATGAAGAAACGTTTGCTGAAGAGTTACGTTTACTTTATGTGGCTTTAACGCGTGCCAAATATCAAATGGCATTCGCTTTGCCTACGCAATTTGATAAAAAATGGAATGCCTTACATTATGTATTAAGCCAAGGTGAAATAGGCAAGGAAATAGCGTTATCAGCGCCTAAAGATACCGAAACATTGTTGCAAGCCTTCAAAGAAAAAATGCGAGATAATGTGGAAATCTGTACTAAGCCAAATCTAAAAGATTTGCCGGCTTTATCAATCAATACAAAAAATGATGAGCTTAAAGCCGCAGAATTTACGGGCAATATTGAGCAAGATTGGCGAATAACCAGTTTTACTTCAATTGAACAAGGTCATCGCCGACAAAATTATTTCGCTGAAAGTGCGGGGAAAAAACACGTAGTTTTTGATGATACAAAAGATTATGACAGCCAAAATTCGATTGAAATTTCGACCGCACTTTTAAACGAAAATGAATCAAACATTTTAGATTTGCCACGGGGTAAACAAGTCGGGACGGTATTGCATCGCCATTTTGAAAATTGCTATTTTTCTGATTTAGCAAATACAGAAGAAATTAACAAATTAAGACAATCCTTACAGTTAGATAAAACCTTTACAGAACCTCTACAAAATTGGCTACAACAGATTTCACATACGCCACTTTCTAATGAAATAGAAATAGCATTAGCTGATTTGGCAAATAAAAATTGTATTAAAGAAATGCCATTCTATCTGGCTATTAGGGAACATTTTGATGTTGAAGCGTTTAATCGCGCGTTGAAAGCCCATCATCATTTGCCAAGCGAGCCACTTCAATTTGAACAAATTCAGGGTATGGTGAGAGGTTCAATTGACTTAGTTTTCCGCCATAATGGGAAATATTATCTTGTTGATTATAAATCTAATTTCTTAGGTTCAACTCTTGCCGATTACAATCAAGAGGCATTGAAAAAAGAAATGTTACACAGTCACTATGATTGGCAATATTTAATTTATACGCTGGCATTGCATCGTTATTTGCAAAGCGTTGTGCCTCATTACGATTATGCGCGAGATTTCGGCGGGGTATTTTATCTTTTCTTACGTGGAATGAATGGTGAGCCACAATCTGGCGTATTTTACGATCGTCCAAGCGTTGAATTAATCACAGAATTAGACGGGGTGTTTTAATGTTATCTGTATTACACAAACTTAAAGAGCAGGGCATTCTTTCTCAAGGTGATTATTATTTTGCTAAGTTGATAGCAGATAAACAATGTCATACGGATTATGCGGAGCCAGTCAAAAATTTAGCCATATTATTAGCCGCACTTTGTAGCTGGCGTTATACGCAGGGAAATACTTGCAGCCAATTAGATCGCTATTTAGAACATAATTTATTTGGTTTGTCTTATCGTACAACGGAAGAAGCTTACTTGGCTGAAATTCGTAAAAAGATTGGTTATGTACCTGTGGAAGATTGGCAAAATGCGTTGTGCGGGCATATGGCATTTACGCAAGATCCCGTCAATCAAATTGCGCCAATGGCATTTCAATTTGGCGCGTTGTATTTCTATCGCGCTTGGGAAGATGAATATCGCATCGCACAATATATAAAAAACACCTTAAAAAATAACCGCACTTTAGCTTTTTCTTATGATGAAATTCATCAAAAATTAGACAAATATTTCCCTGAAAAACAGGAAAAAACAGATTGGCAAAAAGTGGCAGTGGCAACGGCGATTAAAAGTCCATTTTCGATTATTACAGGCGGCCCAGGAACAGGAAAAACCACGACAGTTACGCGTTTATTGCTCGTTCTACAGGAATTATTTGATTGTAAATTACATATCAAATTGGTTGCGCCGACTGGCAAAGCCGCCTCCCGTTTGGAAGAGTCGATTAAAAATGCGTTAGGTTTTATGCAAGAAAAAATGAATTTATCCGATTCACTTTTCAATGCGATTCCACAAAAAGCCAGTACTTTGCATAGTTTACTGGGTGTGAATGCCTTTAATGATTACACACGCTATAACAGTCATAATCCTTTGCAGTTGGATGTATTAGTTGTTGATGAAACATCAATGATTGATTTGCCGATGATGGTAAAACTTATCAATGCGTTAAAGCCCGAAACCCGATTAATTTTATTAGGCGATCAGGCGCAATTAGCCTCTGTTGAGGCGGGGGCAGTATTGGGGGAATTGGCACAATTTGTTAATCAACCTTATAGTCATGAACAAGCTTCATATTTACAATCGACAACAGGCTATAAAGTCGAAGGTTCTGATAGTTCAAATCCAATACGTGATTGCTTATGCCATCTAACAGAAAGTCGCCGTTTTGATAAAGATTCAGGTATTGGCAAGTTGGCTGAAGTCATTCAAAAAGGCAAAGCAGACGATAGCCTTGGGTTATTTGAACATTATCCGCAAGAATTGCACTTTAATGTCTTAAATGATGAAAGCGATGCAGTTAATCAAGTGGTGAAAAGTGCGGTGGAAAATTACCGCACTTTCTTAAAAATGTTGGACGATTTACGTAAACAAAAAATTGATCTTAACACTAGAAATGAACAAGGAATTTCCTATGCCGAAGCTATTCAAGCACAATTTAATTTTGTGAGATTTTTAACCGCACTTCGTAATAACGATTTAGGTGTTGAAAATCTCAATAAAGAAATCGCGTTAGCGTTGCGAGAGGAAAAATTGCTTTGGTTCCGTAATGAACAAGATTGGTATATCGGCAAGCCAATTATGATTACTGAAAACGATCATAATGTTCGCCTTTATAACGGTGATATTGGATTGTGCTTGGCAAATGGCAAAGTATGGTTTGGCAATCGAGAAGTGCTGACAAGCCGAATTCCAGCACATGAGCCCGCTTTTATGATGACGATTCATAAATCTCAAGGTTCAGAATTTGAACACACTGTAATGGTTCTTCCAACAGAAGTAAATCCAGTATTGTCGCGAGAATTAGTTTTCACAGGCGTGACTCGTGCTAAAAAAGAACTCACTATATTTGCCGATGAAAAAATATGGAAAACAGCAATTCGCCAAACAGTGAGACGCCAGAGCGGATTGGGTAAATTATTGGAAGATTTAAATTAGTAAAAAGGCGGAATGAATCCGCCTTTAAATTTATAAATCCACCACTTATTCATCAACAATATCAGTAAATTCTGCACCTAATACTTTTGCTAAATCTTGTGGCGCAATTTCTACACTTAGCCCACGTTTTCCGCCTGAAACATAAATCGTTTCAAACTCAAGTGCGGTTGAATTTATCACCGTTTTCACGCGTTTCTTTTGACCGAGCGGGCTAATTCCCCCTACAAGATAACCTGTGCTTTTTTGCGCCGCATCTTTATCCGCCATTTCTACTTTTTTAACACCGATAGATTTTGCTGCTTTCTTTAAATTCAGCATATTGACCGTTGCAAGCACAAAACAAGCGAGTTTTTTCTGATCGCCATTTTCCGCTACAAGTAACGTTTTAAAAGAGCGGTTAGGATCAATGCCTAATTTTTCTGCGGCTTCATCACCAAAATGTTGATTGTTTGGATCATGATCATAAGCATGCAAGATAAAAGGAATTTTTTGTTTTTTAAGTAAATCAATTGCAGGTGTCATTATTTCGTTCCTGGTTTTGGTGTAAAATAATGTCGATTATTTTACAGCGGAGAGAAAAATGGACGCAACCTTAAATATTGCGATAGCAGCAGAATTTGAATTAAGTGAAAAAATTGTAGAGCGTTTAGAACAAAGTGCCCTTGAAATTAGTAACGTTTCTATTGTTGAAATAACACCTTTTGAAGAAGAACAAAATATTCGTTTTCGCAATAAAGGCGTTGAACAACTTTCTCCAAATGAAGTTGAGTGGGCTGATTTTAATTATGTCTTTTTTGCAGGAAAACTTGAGCAAGTTTCCCATATTGCGCAAGCAGCGGAGCAGGGCTGTATTGTCATTGATATGTTAGGCGTTTGCAGTGCGCTTTCGGATGTGCCCGTTGTTGTCCCAACAGTAAATGAATCACAATTATTGGAACTGAGACAACGTAACATTGTTAGCTTGCCTGATCCACAAGTAAGCCAACTAGCTTTAACGCTTGCCCCGATTTTACAAGAAACGAATCTTAATCAAGTGTTTGTAACCACTTTATTACCAGCTTCTTATACGGATGCAGAAACCGTGACGAAACTTGCGGGACAAACAGCCCGTTTATTAAATGGCATTCCATTGGACGAAGAAGAAACGCGCTTAGCGTTTGATGTTTATCCACATCAAGCACCTAGTTTATTGAATCAATTACAACGAATCTTTCCTCAATTAGATCGTGCTACATTCCACGTAATCCAAGTGCCTGTATTTTATGAATTGGCACAAAAAGTCACCGCACTTTCAGACTATGATTTCGACTATCAACCTCAAAATAGTGAGCTTATCGCTTTAGAAGAAACGCTAATTACGCCTGTTCTTAATGGAGAACAAGAAAATGGAGAAGAATCAGTAAAACTTCATTTAAGTCAAATAAGTGCGGTAGAAAATGGCGTAGAATTTTGGTCTGTGGCAGATGAACAACGATTTAATCTCGCCTTACTTTCGGTGAAATTATTGGAAGGTATTTATCAGCAAGGTTATTAAGAAGAGTATGCAAAATATTCTATTTATTATCCATTCATCCCCTTATGGTGACGAACATTTTTTTAGTGCATTACGTTTGGCATTACAGTTGCAAGAGCAACATAAAAGTGCGGTTAATTTAAAAATATTTTTAATGTCTGATGCGGTAACTGGCGGTTTAGCAAAACAAAATCCAGCAGAAGGGTATCATTTACAACAAATGTTGGAAATTTTAACGGCACAAGGAGCGACAATTAAACTTTGTAAAACCTGCACAAATGCTCGTGGTATCACTGAACTGCCGTTGGCGGACGGTGTTGAAATAGGCACGTTAGCAGAGCTGGCTGACTGGACAATGGAAGCCGATAAAGTATTAAATTTTTAATTTTCTCGATAGATAAAAGAAACCCGCCACAAGTGCGGGTTCTTTTTTGCTTGATGATGCCGAAGTCTTGTAAAATTGTTAGAAAAGACGAAATTACTCGCCAATCACACTTTGATAAGCTGATAACTCACGATCAGCGTATTTGACAACATCGGCGATAACTAATTTCTTAACAGCTGAACCGAGCGTTTTCATTAACGCATAATCAGGAACGTTATTTTTTGTCGGTAAACTAATATTTAATTCATCGGCATCTTTGGCATAAAAGTTTTTAGCATAACTAAACTGACCTGCATTAGAAACTTTATGAATTGCTGATGTTAAAAAACAAACAGCCTCTTTGGCTAATTTATCACAATGAACTACCGCAATATGATCATCTGCACCATATTGATAATTTCGATATTTTGCTGATCCGAACATATCGATAGTGATTGTATTCGCTTTAAAAACTTCGACATCATTTCCAATAAACGCAGAAATGCCAGTATCATTTTCGCCAGCTGTAACAAAAGGTAAACCGCCAGAAATTCTATCCGCACTTTTTAATCGTTTACCTCGAGTTGCTTTGCCAAATAATTTTTCAATATTAAATATTCCCCATTCAACGTTATCCAAATCATCTATTGCTCGTTGTTCTTCTTCGGTCAATGTATAGTTTGATAGCCCTGTTACTTTTAAATAGCCTTGCAGTTCCTGCAACCGTTCCGCTTGCAGTTCCTGCAACCGTTCCGCTTGCAGTTCAGTGATGAACTCCTGAATATAGTTCAAATCAACTTTATTATTTTTGAACGGTAAAAAGAATTCTGATTTATTAAATGTATCTTCAAAATCTCTTACCAACCCCCCCTGATAAACTGTCTGAAATTTATTCAAAATAGTAATAAAATACTGAGCTACCCAACAATTAAACAGAGGTAACTTATCCTCTTTAGGATAAAGAGTTTTTGTAAATTGCCCTGAATAGAAATCTTTTTCCATATAGAAAAACTGCATTCCTAGCATTCCAACTGTTAAACAATTGCCTTTTATCTTATTTTCTTCATTCAGATATTCCACATACCCAGCAATACCATTATTTAGAACTGTTCGAGTAAAATATGGATATTCACCTTTGTCAGAGAAAACAAAACTGTCTTTATTTAATTGTGGGTTGCTTTTAACCTCAAAAAGTTCTCCTGCTAATACTTTTTCAAAACAGCCACCGTTATCAATAAATTCTTTTTCTAATCTATCTAAACGATGGCTTGTTATTTTCCCAAGTTATTATCTTCTCCTTTTACTAGAATTTTGGACACTTCCCACGCTAAATAATCGGCAACGGTTTTCTTAAAATCAGCAAGAGTAGGTTTCGTATCAATTTTTTTGTGTTGAGTGAAATTCCAATCATTTCCTTCAAGCGTAATAAAATCTTCTACATAAATATCTGCTAAATTCCATAAATCAGGGGTAACTTTTGCATTTTTCCCTGCTTTATAAATTTTAAGCATATCCGCATAACGTTCTACAGGGTGGTCAATTTCACTTAGGCTACGTTCAGTCCGTTTATAGCCATCATTAGAAAAATCAATAAATTTCACGATATTATCAATATCGTGAGGTTTATGAGCTTCAAAAATATAGATACTGGTTTGTACGCCTGCCATTGGTTGAAATAAATCCGTCGGCATTTTAATGGAGGCTAATAAACTATGCTTTTTCAATATTTTTTGATTCGTCGAAACCGCTTTTCCTGAACCTGCAGAATCTTGAATAATAATTGCGCCTAATCCACCTTTTTCCATTTTATCCAAACCATAGGCAATAAATGGCATACCATTTTCATCATAAGAAAATGGAGGATTTAGCAAAATTCTGTCTGCTTTAAAATTAGTAAACAAGCTATCAGGGCGATTAAATGCGCTGCCTTTTTCGATTTTACTTGAACCATCGCCACGTAAAATCATATTTGTTGCAGCTAAAGTGTACATTTCCGCATTTAGTTCTACACCTAATAATTGATTTTGCTTAATTTGAGTAATTAATTCATTTGCTTTTGTTGTGCCTTTGCCAAATTGTTTTTGGGCATCATCAATCATTAATTCCATCGCTGAAATCAGAAAGCCTGCCGATCCCGTTGCTAAATCCATCACTCTATTTGATGAATTAATACCTAAAATTTGAGCCATTAGTTTGGTCACATAAGGGGGCGTTAAAACAATGCCTAGTTCTTTTCCGTCCCCTAACGCATATTTTAGAAATTCAGAATAAAGTTCGCCCATCATATCAATATGCCCACCGAAACCATCGATAGATTTAAAGATATTTTCATAAATAAAGGTAAAAACCTGCTTATTTGTACTTGATGGCTTACTTAACAATTTTGCGACTTCTTTGTCATTTTCCATCGGCTCGTCGCGCTGTTCATCTTTTGATATTTGAGAAAAAGAAGACAACATCAACTGATATTTTTGTTCACTAATGCCACGAGATTTTAAAAATTCTTCAATTTGATCGGTAATTAATTTACCATCTCTCGATTTTTCTAATTTTGAGCCAATAAGATCATCAGGGATAAGTCCCTCGCCTAAGATATTCCCGTCTTTATCTCGAATATCTTGCATTGAAAGTAGCATACCCGAGACATAAAGCACGCGTTGTGCTGCAGTGATATTATGATTGTGCATTAAGCGATTTAATTTTTTCGCATAAATGCGTAACTCTTCTTGGCTAGAAATTAAGATTTTATGTTTTTCTTCTTCACTTAAAATCGCCGATTTATAGAACGCTTCAAATGTTGCTTGATTTTCTAAGAAATCAAAGGTATTACAAGCGTCAATTTTTTTATAGGCTTTTTCACTTGCCCCGAATACATAATAAACATCAATACTGATATTTTCGCTGTCATCTCCCGCAACACCAATCGCTACAACTTCGTGATATTTCTCACTGGAAATCATATTTTGAGCATAATATAACGCACCGTTTACCGCATAATTTGCAATGGATTTTTCATCAAACTTTAAACCACTCTTAGTTTCTGCTTTGAGTTTTTTCAAACCTAATTTATTTTCAATAATAATGGGAATGCGATAACCTTCGAGATGAAAATCTGGTTTACCAAAATTGGTTTTATTTTTCGTTTTTGCTGAACCTCTTAATGCCTCTTTTAAATAATCTGACATTGCTGATTCTTCATTAAAATCTTTGAGTTTTTCTAAACCAAGTGAAGTTAATTTTGCTTTTACAAAATCGTTAATATCCGATTCTAATTTATAATTTTGAGTGGAGGATTTAGTCATTTAATCCTCCATATTGATAAGATAGAGAGATGAACGCAGTGAGATTTTTTGAAAAATTTACAATTTTTTGCTTGCAATTAACGTTAAGTTTGTGCAGTGCAGTGCAGTGCAGTGCAGTGCAGTGGCATTTTTTCGTCCTTAATTTATGAATGTCAATAAAATTTTGAAATTATAAAGAAAAAACGGCTAAATTTCCTTAATCTTGTGATTCAAACCAGAAAATTTAACCGCTTGTTTTTCTTTACTTAATTTAGCCTTTGGTTGCTTGTTTCATTTCTCTTACAAACGCACCAAGTTCTTCGAGCAATTTCGGCTGATTATCTAAATTTCGCTCAATAATTTTTACTGTTGCCGAACCTGAAATCGCACCTGCAGCGCCCAAAGACAACGCTTCTTTAACTTGCTCTGGTTGAGCAATGCCGAAGCCTTGTAAAATTGGTGGGGCATTATGGGCTTTAAGCTGTTCTACAAGGGTGTCCAAATTTGCTGCATGGGCTTGATTTTCAGCACTGGTTACGCCTGCGCGTGAGACTAAATAGGTATATCCTTCGCTATTTTGTGCTACACCTTGGATCGTTTTCTCGTCCGCATTTGGCGGGCAAATAAATACTGGTTGAATGCCGTGTTTTTTAGCTGCTTGTACATAATCTTCTTTTGCGAGTAACGGAATATCTGCCACAAGCACAGCATCAATACCGACTTCTGCACAACGTTGATAAAAATCGTCTAGGCCTTTGGCAAAAATTAAATTGGCACAAAGTAATAAGCTAATCGGAATCTCTGGATATTTTGACCGCACTTTTTCTAATAACTTAAAGCTATCTTCAGTACTATGACCTGCAGTTAAAGCTCGATTATTCGCAGCTTGAATAACGGGGCCATCGAGTAATGGATCGGAAAAAGGAAAACCAAGCTCTAAAGCATCTGCGCCGTTATCCACAAGCGTACAAATAATGTCAAAAGAGCAGTCAAAAATAGGGTCACATAAGGTGACGAAAGGAACAAATGCCCCTTCATTTTTTGCTTTAAGCGCAGCAAATTGAGTTTCAAAACGGCTCATTATTTCATTCCTTTTTCTGTCAAAATTTTATCTACGGTGAAAATATCTTTATCACCACGGCCAGATAGATTCACGACTAAAATTTGTTCTTTATTAGGTTCTTGATGAATCATTTTTAAGGCTTGAGCAAGAGCGTGTGAGCTTTCTAATGCAGGAATAATGCCTTCATGTTTAGCTAACTCTTGAAAAGCATTCAATGCTTCATCATCAGTAATACTTGGATATTCTGCTCGTCCAATACTTTGTAAATAAGCATGTTGAGGCCCAACAGAAGGGAAATCTAACCCAGCTGAAACAGAGTAGGATTCCTCTACTTGACCATCTTCAGTTTGCATTAAAGGGGATTTCATCCCGAAATAAATGCCAACTTTTGCATGACCTAATGGTGCGCCATGTTCACCACTTTCAATGCCTTTCCCCGCAGGCTCAACGCCAATCAAACACACATTTGGTTCATCAATAAAATCAGTAAACATACCAATTGCGTTAGAACCACCGCCAACAGCTGCAATCACTGCATCAGGTAAGCGACCTTCTCGTTCGAGAATTTGGCGTTTAGTCTCAATCCCAATCATTTTTTGAAATTCTCTTACAATCGTCGGGAAGGGGTGAGGACCTGCAGCGGTTCCAAGTAAATAATGGGTGGTTTCGTAGTTTGCTGACCAATCACGCATCGCTTCACAGCACGCATCTTTCAATGAGCAAGAACCTTTTTGTACAGGAATCACTTCTGCGCCCATCAAACGCATACGGAAGACGTTTGGTGATTGACGTTCTACGTCTTTTGCACCCATATAAACACGACAAGGCATATCTAACATTGCACAAGCAAGCGCTGTTGCCACACCATGTTGGCCTGCACCGGTTTCTGCGATAATACGTGTTTTACCCATACGTTTCGCTAATAAAATTTGACCTAATACTTGGTTAGTTTTATGGGCACCGCCGTGTAATAAATCTTCACGTTTAAGATAGATTTTCGCTTTAGTACCTTTTGTTAGGTTGCGACAAAGGGTAAGTGCGGTCGGTCTTCCGGCATAATTTTTGAGTAAATCTTGAAATTCACATTGGAATTCAGGATCGTCTTTCGCTTCGACAAAGGCTTTCTCAAGCTGTTTAAGCACTGGCACGAGTATTTCTGGTACATACATACCACCAAACTCGCCAAAATAGGGATTTAAAAGAGTCTCTGACATTGTGTTTCCTTATTATTTTAATTTGAATTTCTTGCCACATTTAGTGGTGCAAAAGTTTGTGCAGTTGGCATCACTTCAATGCGATTAATATTAACGTGTTCTGGTTGTTGGTTTAGCCATAAAACCATATTCGCAATACTTGTGGCGTAACGTATTGCACATTTTCATAGAGTTTTTCTGCTCGTTCATTATCACTTTTAAAACGCACATTAGAAAATTCTGTGCCGCCACAAAGCCCTGGTTCTACGCTAGTAACACGGATATTTTTACCCGCCAAATCTGCACGTAAATTTAAGCTGAACTGTGTCACAAAAGCCTTTGTACCACCATATACGTTACCGCCTGGGTAAGGGTAGGTGCCTGCAATTGAACTTAAATTAATAATATGGCCCGTATTTCTTTCGACCATTTGAGGCAAAACGAATCGAGTAATATTCACCAATCCTTTAATATTGGTATCAATCATTTGTTCCCAATCATCAAGATTTGCTTTATCGGCAGATTCTAAGCCAAGAGCCAATCCTGCGTTATTAACAAGTAAATCAATATTTTCCCATTGTGTAGGTAAAGATTTAATTGCTTCTTGAGTGGCTAGTCGATCAGATATATCGAAAGCAAGGGGCAGAAATTTTTCACCCAATTCAGCTTTTAGTGAAGTTAAACGTTCGGTACGACGGCCAGTACCAATTACAAAATATCCGGCTTGAATAAGCGTTCTACAGATTGCAGTACCAAATCCTGCAGTAGCACCAGTAATAAGGGCAATTTTAGACATCATTCTCTCCTTTTTATTTACGATATTCTTATACTACTACACTAGTACAAAAAAATATAGGAGTTTATGAAGAAATTTGAAGAAAAAGAAAGGAAAATAAAGCACAAAAGTGCGGTGAAATTCAACCGCACTTTCAAAATTAATGATGATGGTGTTCTGGTTTTGCTGGTAGTTTAGCTAATCCTTTACCAACTGGTAAAATTAATGTGCTATAGCTTGCAGATTGCTGACAAATTTGTTGATCTGCAAATGGTGTTTTATGAATAACTTTAATTTTCCAAATCCCATCAATTAATGGAATGATATTTACACGTCCTTGACTATCTGTTTTACCTGAAAAACCTTGTGGTTCACGATGGCTTGTACTTGCTTCAAGATCTTTCACGACAATAGTATCAGCCGTTGCAATTACAGTTTCGCCTGCTAATGGCTGATCTTGGTAGAAAATTTGAACAGGGAACGGTTCACCTGATTTCATTTTGCTTGGATCACGCAGAGGAACAATTTCAAGTGGTAAACCGACTCTTGTCATTGCCATTTCTGCATTTAATGGCTTTTTCCCTACAGTAATAAGACTTTTACCAAACATTTGAGTTTGTTCGCAATAAGTTGGATTTTCTAATCCTTTCAAATTATCCATTTTCCAACCTTCAGCATTTTGTGACCAAAATGTTGGTTTATAAGTCGCTGTCACCCAATAAGAGCCATCAGACAATGTTTTCTCTGATTGATATTGATAGTTTTCACCTTTTTGAACTAAGGTTTGTTTTTCACCATCTTGATGAATAATTTCCATTGGTGCAAAAATTTTCAAACGTGCTTCAGGAATTTTTTCTACGTAAGGGTAGTCTCCATAAGCTAATTCTGCTTTTAATACAGAACCTGATGCTAATTTTGCAGGCGCTTGAACCCAAACTTCATGAGCTTGCGCTGCACCAGCTAAAACCAATAAACTTGCAATTAATGTTTTTTTCATACCTTTCCTTAATAAAAATAGAGGTGAGCATTTATAAAATGAGCGCGAATATTAAATGAAAATAACTATCATTTAAATGATAATTTAGAGAAAATTTGAAATTTGTGATCTAGATCACAAAAAAATCTATATAAAGCATATAAAAAATTCCCTAAATACTTAGTACTTAGGGAATGTCTAAATGTAGATGGTTGTTATTAATCGTCTTTTTTAGATGGCTTAATACCTAATAAATTACAACTTAATTTACTAATCACATGTTCCGCAGTATTACCCAATAACGCAGCAGACAAACCTGTACGGCCAACTGTACCTAAAATCACTAACTCTGCTTCAATTTCTTTTGCGACTTCAGGAATCACTTCTTCAGGGAAACCTTCACGAACATGAGTGTGGTCTTCACTAATCCCAAATTTTTGACGCAATGCTTTCATATTAATGAGATGTTGACCACGAATACCGTTTTCATAGCCTGAAGTATTAAATTCTGGTAAATCAATCGCCATATTGATTGGAGCAGAAGGGTAGGCTGCAACTAAGTGAACATTGCCACGATTTAGATTTTCAGCGAGTGACATTCCTGTTTCCACTAATTCTTGATTAAATTCATCTTGATAGTCTTGCTCACCAGAAACATTTACCGCCACAAGAATACGGCGTTGATGTTTCCAATCGCCATCGCGAACCATCAAAACAGGAACGGGGCATTTACGAAGAAGCTGCCAATCCACTGGTGTGAAAATAAGTGAGGTAAAACTTTCTTCATCTTTAGTATATTTCACCACAAGATCATAACTGTTGCCTTCGACTTCTTCTTTAATCGCCTCAGCTTCATTGCTATTCCAGACAATGTGAGATTGCAATTCAATTTCAGGATCTGCATATTTATCTAAGTAATATTGAACCGCATGGCGGTGTTTTTCGATTACTTGTTGATGCATTTCTGAACGTTCTTCAGAAGAAAGTAAAGCCGACATTTCATAAGATAAATCATATACAGACAAAAGTGTGGTGATTTTTACCTTAGTTTCATTTTTTTGTTCTTTCACCAAACGCACGGCACGCGCAAGGGCATATTGTTTTTCATTTTCAGGATTGAGAACAACCAGGATATTTTTAAATTTCATAACAACCTCCAAAATTCACCATAGAATAAGAAAGAATCTTTTGAATGGCAAGGTTCGATTTTCAAAAAGGTGATCTAGTGCAAAATTTATTTTTTATTAAAACAAAAAAGGCGTGAAATTTACGCCTTAAAAATTATTCAACTAATGTTATTTTGGTTTTATTCGTGCCAGTTAATTCAATTAAAGCATTGAGATCATTAATTGTAATATATTTTCCTTGCACTGTAAGAACGCCTAGTTTTTGAAAGCGTCCCAATAATCGACTGATAGTTTCAACTGTTAAACCTAGATAGTTACCAATATCGCCACGCGTCATAGTTAAGCGGAATTCTTTAGCTGAAAAACTACGAGCAGAATATCGTTTCGAAAGATTATGAATAAAAGCAGCCAAACGTTCTTCTGCATTCATTTTAGACAGTAACAATATCATTTCTTGATCACTTTTAATTTCATTACTCATTAAACGCAAAATTTGTTGGCGCAATTTTGGCATTTTACCTGCTAAATCATCCAAAATATCATAAGGAATTTCGCATACCATTGCTGTTTCTAAAGCTTGAGCAAAACTAGGATGTTGCATTTGAGTAATGGCATCAAAGCCAACTAAATCACCGGGTAAATGAAATGAAGTGATTTGTTCTTCGCCAGATTCGCTAATCGTGTAGCTTTTAATCGTACCAGAGCGAATTGCATAAATTGAATTGAGGGAATCACCTGCTTTAAAAAGAACTTGTGATTTTTGGATGGGTTTCTTTCGTTCGATAATATTATCAAGCTGATCTAATTCATGTTCGTTCAGCGTAAAAGGAATACAAAGTTGGCTAATACTGCAATCCTGGCAATGAATAGCACAACCTCCCGATTGAACCCGGCGTCCTGCCTTGGTTTCTGCAACGAAATTTTTCATGTAAGCCTCAAATATTTCGAAAAATTAGTGTAAAATTGATCTAACTCAACAATTATACCACTAAATAGTCATTTTAAGAAGAGTAAAGCATTATGGCAGCAGAAAAATTAACAAAAAAACGACTGATTCAGATTTTAATCATGTTATGTATCTTAGTTATTGCATTTGTTTGGCGATATTTTTAAAAAACAGAAAATCCTTTGATTATTTTTAAAACAAATAGATTATTTCTAAAAAATTTTACTTGTCACACATTTATATATACGTATAATTCAACACCATTAAGCCTGGGTGGCGAAATTGGTAGACGCAGCGGATTCAAAATCCGCCGTTGAATAAACGTGTCGGTTCGAGTCCGACCCTAGGCACCAACTTAAGTAAAGTCGTAAATCACGAGGGAAATCAATGATTTACGGCTTTTTTATTTGTGCTTTTTTCGCTAATTTCATCATTTTCCGCAATGATATTTGATGTATCAAATGATGACTTTGACGTAAATTTGACGTGATTTGCGTAGTCTAACAAGTGTTTGGCGTTAAGGTGCGCATAACGCTTAACCATTTCTAATGTTTCCCATCCGCCAAGTTCTTTTAACACCATCAATGGTGTGCCATTTTGAACATGCCAACTTGCCCATGTGTGGCGTAAATCGTGGAATCGGAAATTTTCAATTTTGCAGCGTTTAAGTGCGCGGTTAAAATCGTATTTATCGACTTCACTTATACGTTTTCCTTTTCCTCGATGGAAAACATAAGGTGACATGCGTAAATTGGCTCGTCTTTTCAAAACATCCATAGCCTCGGTGCCCAAGAGTAACGATCTCGCTCTTCCTGATTTTGCAATATCGCTACTTACAATGGCTATTTGTCTCTCAAAATCAATCTTATCCCAAGTAAGAGTAAGAATTTCGCTCGCTCTCGCACCAGTAGCTAGAGCAAATGCACATACATCTTTCATCCAATCCAATTGCATAGCATTGATAAGACCTTGTGCTTTGACTTGGCTTATCCAACGTACTCTTACTTTAGGCTCTTTATTTCTTGGGATATAAGGGATGTTATCGATCCAACCTGATTGCTGTGCAATAGATAGGGCGCGCATAATAGAGGAGCGATAACGATTTTGAGTTGATGGGGAAATTGGCTCTTTTGTCCCTGTTTTATGGGTAGGTAGGGCATTAAGAATATCATCTGTTGTTAAAGAGCTGAGTAAGCGTCCTGCCAATACTTCACGCCAATATTCTACATGGCGAATTTTTGTGGCAAAATCTTTTTGCCCTTGCGATACTTCAAGAAACCGAATTAAGGCCTCCTCAATGGTTCTCTCGGGTTTCTTATTTAGTTTTTCAACTTGCCAAAGCTCGTGTTTTAGTTTGTCATGGTACTCTTGCGCGAGCCGCTTTTCAGTTGTTTTAGCAGAGCATCTAATTCTTTCTCCGCTCGGTGTGGCAATATCGATTTGCCATACGCCGTATTTATTTTTTCTGATCGACATTTTCTATTCTCCACAGAATAATCGCCGACCTGCACATCGCAGTATAGATTATTCTGCTTTTTTTGCGTTGTTCAAGTACTGATTTCTCAACTAACCAAATATTAGATCCCTCCATCTGGAAGAACCCCCATTTATGGCGATGATTGAAAACCGTGCTATAGCTTAGATTAAGTAATTTAGCTGTTTGTTTTATTGTAAGAGTTTGTTCCATCCATATTTCCTCCAATAAAAAACCGCTCATAAGAGCGGTGGTTTGTTAATATTGTTGTGTCTGTTCGGTGTGACAGATTTTGCCGTCACAGTCTTGATTAAGATTTAGGGCGTGCGCCATATACACCATTTTGCTTACCAAGATTTACCACAGGCAACACAGGCACAAGCAGTTTTGCTGTTGTAGGTGTTGTTGATGCGCTGCTGCGGTTTTCATTTATCCAGTCAGCTAATTCACTCCAAGCAGCTAAATCTTTCTTAAAGAATTCATCATTGCGTAGATGATGATATTCTTTGATAAAAAATGTCACTTCGCCCTTAATTTTTTCTCTTGTGTGGCTATCTAGCATAGCCCAATACTCTTTAACATCATGGATGCAGATTAAAACAGGCGTTCCGTTATCGTGTAGGGTGTCTCTAACATAACGGTGCATTAATGTTTGGAATTTATGTAAGGGGAGTTTGATGTTAATTTCATTCATTTTCTCCCTCCTTTTTTCTTATGATGTTTAAAGTGCGGTCGATTTTCTCGGAGTTTTAAATTGTCCTGTCGAATTTGTTCTACTTTAATTCTTAGGCGTTCATTATCGCTTTCAAGCTCTTTAATGCGTCTTGATTTGGCAAGATTTTCATTGCCTAATTTTTCAAAGTGGAATTTGTTATTTTCCATTTCCTTTCGGAGGATTATTCTAGCGAGGGATTTTAGTAGGTTCATTGTTTTCCTTTTTATTAATTTCTTTCTTCTGAGATATAAGTCGTTGGTTTACCTTCATTTTCCGCTCTAAACCAAAATCAGCTTGGATACGCAACCGTTCATTTTCTTTTTTCAGTAAATCAATTTCTTGCTTTAACTGCTCGATTTGTTGCATTAGTATTTTTGCATCTTTGCTCATAATGATTTTTTTGGAGATATAAAAAAGCCGCTAATTAATAGCGGCAGATTTTAAGCATCATCTTCGTAATTAAATTATTTCATCGCATCACGAAGAGCGTTTAGAGAGTTATCTAATTCAGTTGTCACATCGAGGAGTTCATTTAGAGAGCGTTCAACTTTGCCTTTAGCCTGGAAACATGCGAGAATTAATGGTCTAATTTGTTTTTTAAGTACATCTCCATTCGCAATTTCTTATTTTTTTACCTCTGAAAGTTTAAGCAGCTCTTGTGCCATTGCCGCTAACTCTTCTGGGGATTTATGCTCTAATGAGTTGGCTTTTTCTAGGGTTATTGATGTGTCTTTTTTAACGCTCATTTTTTGCTCCTTAATGAGTTTCTTTGGTTGGTAACTGATAGAGTAGATGTTATTTTTATCTACACTATTGTTATTTTGTTTATCAATATAAATAAGCTTTTCGCGTTCTAGTCTAGTAATGATTTTGGCTCTATCTTTTTTAGATAAACTATTTAACTCCGATTGATGTTTGATAGCCTCTTGAAAAGTGATACCCTTTTCTCTGGCGAAAGTAACTAGGCCAAAAAACTTTCTGCCAAAATATTGAAGATGCCGAGGCAAGCAATTATTAATTCGCTTTTGTAGATTCTCTTCATCGGGCACCCAAAAGTGCCGCTCCTCTTTTTTAAAAAGCCCCAGCCTATCATTTGTTACGGCATTGGCACCCCATAATTCAACAGCTTTATTATCTCTAACCACTGCTACTTTAACTGGGTCATCAAATAATCCCAACGTAAATAACTGAGCATTACTGGTAATTATCGCCTTCCATTTCCGTTCAGGCTCGTACCAAGAAACACCAATAAAACCCGATTTACTGTTTTTAGCAAGATCTGTGAAGTACTTTGTTTGTCTCTCTGATAAAGAAAATATTTTCATACTTTCCCCACTCAAAACGGAATATCGTCATCAAACCCACTATTGCTTGATGCAGGCTGTCCTTGTGGGTAGCCAGGTGCGGTGGATTGATAATATTGATGCTGTGCCTGATATTGTTCTTGGCGTGTATTTTTAGCACGGTTATCTTTATCTTTGGCGTGCTCCGTGAGCCACTGAATGCGTTTTGGCTCTTCACCTGCAAGATGTTCAGCTAATGTTTTCCCTGATGCAGCACTAAATGGGCAAGTAATAGAGAAACGGTAGCTTTCTGAGCCATCGTTTTTGGTCGTGAGTTCTTTTTGCAAGAACAGGCCAATGCGTTTATTAGTGAGTTCTGGTGCAATATCATCATTGCCTTGTCGTTTCACCGTCAATTCTTTGACGCATGTAACCCCCATAATCGCCTGGATCATATTTAAGCCACTTGATAAATCATTGCCATCTTTGCCTTTGTAATAGACGGAAAGATAATTACCTAGCATTCCATCATCGGTTTCAATGGAAAATTCGATTGCTTGTGCACCGCCTTGCGATTTGGTGTATTTAGCGGAAAGAATTTTCCCTACGTATGCGCCAGTTTCTGTAATAAAAGCGGGTTGTCCGCCTTTTACTGCTTGCTCTTCGTTGTAAGTGAACATGACTGCCATTTTAGTTTTCTCCTGTGGTTGGTTGTTCGGTTGGTTCTGTTTTTTCTACGGATGTTTCATCCTGTGAGATGCCGTAATAATCGCAGATAATGTCATCAATTAATGCCAAATCATTGTCAATAAATAGCTTATCAAACAAGCCCATCGGGCTTTTTACGGTGTCAGAACCGTTGTTTTGGGTGGAAAATTGGTACACCCCATCTTTCACTGCGGTGCGTAAACAAATAGTAAACATTCCCTCTAAAGTGATTTTTTCATCTAGCATTTTCCCGATAGTTTTAATTTTAGTGCGACCATAATCATCATTTTGTGTATGTGCGAGAATGTACACGCGCTTGTGTGCTGGAAGTTTGGTGGCAAGGTCGCAAATTTTCCATGCGTTCATTCCAATATCGGTGAATTTGTCAAAGCCTTTCCATACCGCGACGCATAAATTCATTCACCATGATGTATTGATAATCGTCAATCACGATAATATCTTGCGGTGCACGCACCATTGCTTTGCATATTTGTTCGGCATTATCAGTGGTGAAAATGTTACCGCCTTTGCCTTTTTCGCACTGTTGCCAACCTTTTGGGCGAAATGGTAGTGGCTTGTGAATGGATTGAATCAGTAAGGTTTTTTTCGGGTCGAAATTGCGTAAACTGGTTGATTTTCCTGTTCCGCTTTCGCCTAAAATTAATGTTGCAATGCTCATTTTTTATTTCCTATCTAATTGTCAGAACTTGACTATCAACCAATTTCGCACCAGGAATTTCTTCCCCTGCTTTTAATCGTGCTTTAATTTCGGTTTTATTTGCTGTGATTTTCACATTAACAAGGGTTTCATCGCAGTTGTTGGCGAGAAATAAATCTTCGTCTAATTGCACCGCACTTTGCTTGCTTTCGCGGTAAGAAATGGTAAACAAAGGACAGTTAATTTTTGCCGTGCCTGTTGCTTCCATGTTGTGTTTGAGGTAGTTTTTAATCTGCTCAATACCGTTTTGGCGTTGCTTTTTCATTGCCTGTAAGCGTTTAATTTCAGCGTCAATCACTTCAATGTCTCCTTCTGTATTTTTAATGACATAGACGACATTCTCCGCTTTTTTGTCAAAATCTTGCTACACTGCATCTAATGCTTTGGCAATGTCAGCGTTATCTGCAAATTCAGGGTTTTCTAGCAATTCTTTGATGTTTTCGAGTTGTTCGGTGATTTCGTAAAGTTTCATCATTTATCCTTAGTTCAATTTAAATTTTGATATACATTTCATCGATAATCTTACGATTAATAACATAATCAGGATTGACGCCTTTTCTAATGGCAGAAAAGAGACGTTTTAATTCAATTATTCCCTTTGGAGTTGGGTGGGGGATTTTAGATAAATCAATTTTGGGTTTGATTTCATCTTCAATATGAACATCTTCTAAATCATCAAAATTAAGCATCTCGCCCCTCCATTAATCAGGGTCATAATCATTCATTCTTTCGTGCAATTCACGCTCGGCGATTTTCTTAATTGCCTCTTGTCTATAAGGCTCATAACTTGCACCGCTACCAATGGCAAGCCAGAAATTATCGTTATCGCACAGCATTTCTGTGAGTTCGTGATAATGCGTTTGGTCGCCTTGTTTTAAATCATTGTCGATTTCCGTGGCGACTTCATCTAAGGCGATTTCATAGCCTGCTTGCCAATCCACTTTACGTTGGTGTGCAGCATCGAGTTGATAGTAGTAATCATCGGAGGGTTTCATTGCTTTTCTCCTAAAGTGAGGTTAATTTCTGCTTGTTTTTGTGCGGTGTAATCCTGCAGTTCTTTTTCTGCTGTGAGTGTGAGATTTGGTGGTAAACATACGCCATTTTCATATATGCCACCTTTCAGTTCACACTGTGTTTCTGCTTGGATTTGTTGGCTTAATTCATTGTCGTGCCAGTCTGTTTGATTGGCTTTTGCACCTAAACTGATAACTGCCGACACGATGATTGCACCAAAGAGACAAGTCATAATTTTTAATGCTTTTTCAGTGCCTTTCATAAAGTAGGTAAAACTGTTTTTAAGTTGATGTTTTTTCATTTTGAACCTCGACTTTGGCGTAAAAAAAGACCGCACTTTTCAGGCGGTCAGTGGAGTAGTGCAATCAGTCTATGCTGATTTTGTCTAGATAGGGTGCCTTTCTTTATGCTTGCAAGGCTCAAGCTTAGTTTAGATTTGCATTGTGCCAACACTGACTGAAATGCTTGTTTCTTTTAAAGCAAGCGTGAGCTTATCCGCAAATTCTTGCGCAATAGATTCTTGGATTTGTTCTGCTTTAATCAAACGAGCTACTAGCATTGGCTTATCACCACCCGTAAGGATTGATAAGCGAAGCGTAAATGCTTGGCTATCTAAGCCCTTGTATGTGTGCGTGTTAAACACAAAATATTTCGGTAGTTGTAACTTGCTTTTCGCTTCTACACTTTCCATCGCTGAACGTGATGCAGCAAACTCCCCAACTTCGTGTTCTTCATTTCTAGCATAATCTAAAGTAATTTTACGCACCGCTTGAATTGCTGAAGTGAATGACATTAATTCATCATCCTCACTGTAAGCAGTGATGAAATCGCGCCAATCTTCAAGCCATTCAGAAAATTCACGCTGATCACATTTTTTACCTTGGAAATCACATAGTGCTTTAAATGCCGACGTTTTTTCCATATTTAAAAGTGCGCGATGATTGGCGTGAAGCGGTTGTTTGAGAGAGCCAATATCAAAGACAATTTCTGCACCAAGATTTTTTTCATCAATAAAACATTGAGCATTTTCTTGCTGATACTGTGCGGCATAAGCAGTAAAACTATCGAAGTTATATGTTGAAAATACGGCACGAAATTGATTGCGGAATTGATTTTGTGATTCCAATGAATGGATTTTCATATCACTTGGCAGAATAGCGATTGGATAATCGCTTTTTCCTACGTGAACACTAGATAAAACAAGTTCTTTAAGTTGTTGTAAATTTTCGTTCATTTAAAGCTCCTATGCTGCTTTTACAATTTTTAAAGTGCCATTTGGTGTTGGCTCTGGTTTTTCAGGCGTTGCATAAAGTGCACCACCTTTATGTACGTACATTGGTGTCGCAGTAGTATCCTCTTCGGAAGATTTCCCGCGTTTTGTAGGTTTGATATAGCTTAGCTTGTGTTGAATTTGAACGGATGGATTATCGCTATCCATTTTCTTTAATGTAAACTCAACCTTCACAGAGCCTTGCTAAATAAGTGTTGTAATGGTTTTGCCATTTCAAAACACACTTCATCTATCATTCGCAACGGTTTCACATGCCGTTGTGTCTCTGTACTAGCAAATGTGTTTTGAAATATCCACATTGGGATATTCGCCTGCTTGAGCTCCACTTTCGGCAACTGCACCGTTTCTCACTGGCTTTGCATGGGCAGACTTTAAACCACAGTGTTATTAAGTAGGTTAGGGCTTTTAATCTAACGACCGCTTAATACCGTTATGCACTGTAATTCTGTAGCCAAATTGTCGAAAATTCAAAACAGGTTAATGATGAGTGCCTTTCTTTATACTTGTAAGGTTCAAGTCCTCATGTATGCGACTACATCGAGGAATATAATGCTCTCTGCGACTACAATTTAATCAGAGGAACATCATGGAAGAGTACGCCAAACTACTTAACACTATATTGACTAAGGTTGTGTTCACTCATATGACTATGTTCTTCGTTTTCTTATTTAGCAGTTTTTACTTTATGCCTCCTGAATTAGCGGCAGATATGGATGCTAAAACCCCGATATTCTTTCCTAATTGGTTTCCTCTTTCCGCTCTTGGTAGTATTATTTTTACGCTACTTTCCACTGGGGCTTGGATTTTACTTTGTAATGGCATAAAGCTTGCTTTTACTAAATTTCACCAAGTTTCCATCACATCCTCGGAATCTGATAAGCTAATTAAGTTGCTCTCCAATCTCTCCGAACTGGAAAAGGAAATTCTTGTATCATCTTGCTTAGGCGAGCAAATTTGGAGTGAGGATTTTAAAACCAAGGTGGCTATTGAGAAGTTGATTAGCCTGAATCTCATTTCGCACTCTTGGGTTTATAATTGCTATGAAGTGAATACATTGATTAAGCCTTTTATCATCAGCGAACTTGATAAACTCACTAAAACCCATCACTAACCTGTTTCAAATTTTTAAAGAACGTTTCAAAGTGTTTTGCTTTGTTGTGGTTAATTCTACTTAAAGTAGATATTTATACAACTAAAATTTGCATAAAGTAGAATTGATTTCTATTAAAAGTAGTATTTATTTAATTTTTAAGTGAAAATATTTTGTTGGTTGCGTTTGGTTGCTTATTTTTTAAGCGGTGGATATTGTAATTTGAGATGCTGATCACGGAATACGTTAATTTTTTTAAGTAGAATGGCCGCACTTTTTAATGGAGGTTATATGAGAAAAATATTTTTAACTGCACTTTCATGTGCTTTACTTATTGGCTGTTCTTCAGCAAATAATGTTTCAAAAATACCTACAGATGTGAAAGGAATGGTATTTAATAATGTAGCATAAACATATATGGAAAGACCGACATCCGCTTATTTAGTTGATTATCCTAATGGCAATCAGTCGATTGAGTATGTGGTGGAGACATATCGCATGAATAATGGAATGGGTGCAAACCTTACCTTAAAAATCCCATCTGAGCATGCAAGCGAGCATTTATCAATACTTAATAAATTCCTAGAATGGAATAAATTAGCAAAATCAAGAAATGACAGTTTTTCAAAAGAAATTGGAATAGCTCCAACAACAAATGGATATAATGTTTATGCGTTCCATTCAGGCAATAATAATACAAATGTTCTTGTTTTTCCTTAACTAATACACCAGGTTGCGGTATAGAAGAAGCTGTATTTAATGTTGATAATGTGAAGAAAATAATCAGAGATGTTAATAAGCTCAAGATAGGAAGTTTAAAACCAGTAGATACATCTATTTATAATTAATAAATGAAACCTAATAAAAAAAACCGCTACGAGGGCGGTTTAATTATTAGGCGGCGATTTTATTAAGCCAAATATCTTTTTCATCGTAGGGTAGAATCTTTGCTGGTGATTGGTTAAAGAGTAGAATAAGTTTATCTAACTGATCGCCTACCGCTTTATCATCAATTACCACATAAGATTCATCATTTGTTTGTGCTGTCGGATTGGTTAGATCCATTATTTTACCAAGAACACCATAAGCGCTACTCCAACTGCCTTTTGCTTTTACGCTGGTTGTGAAGATTTGCTTGGTATGTCGTTCTCCGCCACTTAATACAATAGGGATTGTGATTTGATGACAGCTCAATCCTGATTTTTTCACATCAAATCCTAGGTCTTGGTGGAATCGATGGTGGCGGAAATCAGATTTCACAGTCATTTCGAATTTATCCGATGGAATATTGTACCAATCCATAGCAAGCGTATCTGTAACAATCGCTGCCTGAATCACACGTTGCAAATTATGCGCAAGCATTTCACCGCTTGTTGTCGTGTTGATTTCCGCGCGGTCGTTCAGATTTAATCCGTAACGTTTGAGCGTGCTTTTTATATGGTCTATGCGGTTATTGGTGAGGTTGATTCCACGCCCGTTCATTTCCCACAAGGTTTGCGCGTCGTCGGTTACAGTAAAATGATCTTCTCCAACTTGTTCAATGTATGCCTGAATGACGCTACCATCTTCAAGGGTGAAAGGAGTGTTAATTAAAATCAAATCATCGGCAATAGAATGACATTCATAGCCTAGATTGGATAAGACCGTTCTGCATATCATAATAGCTCCATTTGTCCGTTGTTTGATAATATTGGATGGGGAATATTCCCCACTGCGACAGTATTAAATTTTGCTAAAAAATACCACATTAATTCAATAAAATCACTTGATTTTTGATATTTTTCATCTAGTAAATAGCCTGTTTCCTGATTCTCTTTGCCATGCAGAATATGATAATGAGCGCCACAAATACGGCTTTCTGCGATTGGATTTACTTTGGTTATTCTATTTACATGAACGAGCCTTTCGCCCTGATCTACAGCGAATAATCGTCTGTTTTTATAGAAAGCGATAAAACTCATCGATGGCATTAAATTTTCTCTGCGTGCAGGTCGGTAGGAGAATAAAGCTCTAAGTTGAGGTATTGGCAATTTATCGCTATCAAAGAATGGAAGCCTTAATTCCAGCCAATAAGGGTAGGGTTGATTCTTCTGCTTTCTCTCCCACGTGGCGCGTTGAAAATGAATTTGCTTTTTCATCGCCATAATATGATCGATTTCTTGCTGAGGAATAATAATATCTTCAATGCTTGCCATATTGTTCCTTATGTTGGTTGTTATTAAAGATCAACAATATCCAGTGTTAATGTCTATAGTAAAACCAAATACCAAAACACTTTACCAAGTACTGAAATGTCTTGTAACTCTGCTATTTCGTCAGGGTGCTCTTCACTGTTATAACTGCGGATTTTCACTTGTTCATTAGGCATATTGTAGAGTAGTTTTATTCTCAGCAATCCACCGTGGTTTATTGCGTATATCTTCCCATCTCTAATGGTTTTATTGCCCAAATCAATTCCCACCGTTGTTCCATCTGGAATAACAGGTTCCATAGAGTTACCGTCAGCAATTACACATACCGCATTTTCGTACTGTACACCTTGTTTACGTAGTGTTGATTTTGAAAAACGCAATTTAAAGTTGTTATAATCTACGATGTCATCTGCAAACCCATTACCCGCAGAAAGTCGGACATCTTGATAAAAAGGCACCGCCACTTCATCATTATTTAGTGGTGTATTTCTATCCCACAAATCAAAGAATCCAAGCTCTTTTATGTTTGATGTAACTTTTGTTTCAGTTGAGTCAGTAGAGCCATATTTCAAATAAGCAGGACTAACTCCAAAGTATTCAGCCATAGATTCAATTTTGTCATCTCTTGGTGTGGCTGTTCCAAGCGTATAACGTCTTGCCATTTCATAGGTTACGCCTAAAGCCTTTTGAAGATCTCCTATTCTTTTATTTTTCTGAGCCATTAATTTATTAATTCGGCTTGCTAAATCTGACATATAACCCCCTTATTTCTACTAAAGGTAGAGAATACGTAAATAAAACAGTTGATTCAATTCTATTTTAGGTAGTGTAATTATACTACCTAAAATAGAAAAGAGGTTGAAATGCTACCAATCGAAAAAGCTTATGAAATCGTAGGCGGTATTTCTGCTATGGCTCGGCACTTCAATATCACACCTTGGGCTGTATCAAAATGGCGTGAAAAAGTACCAGCTGAACGCTGTGCAAAGATTGAAGAACTTACTAATGGCAAAGTTAAAAAATCTGAATTACGCCCCGATTTGTGGGATTAATTTATCAGTAAAAATCAAAAAGAAAACCATAAAAATAAGGCAAAAATTATGGCAATGAAACAAACCATTATAGAGATGATTTAACAGATTCCTGGTGGAAAAAGTGCGGTAGCTGGATTCTTGGGATTTACTGAAAGTGAATTAAATAATCGTCTTTATCAAACAAAGGGCCAACGGTTCAAAAATGAAGAGTTAATCGCTATTCAGCTTGAATATGGTTGCACACAATTTATTGAAGAATTATGCCGTGCCGCTGGTGGACGTTTTGTACCAGATACCTGTGCAGATGATTTAGATGCAGTAGAAATGGCAAATATTCAATTACATGAGTTATCAGCTCGTGGATTGTTATTTGAAGCATTAGAAAGAGCACTTGCTGATGGTGAGATTACCAGTAGTGAAGAAGATTTGATCCGCAAGTTATTAAATAAACATTTAGCTGCAACACAACATTCTATTGAATGCGTGATTTCACTTAATAAACGGCAATAAAAAACCACGGCGGCCACCGTGGTTAATTACACTCACAAGGAGTTCACAAGATGAATGAATTATTACCGATTAATGATAAAAATGCAAGTGCATTAACAATGAGCAGTCGAGAAATAACAAAACTTGTTAATTCTAGACATAGTGACGTGTGTAAAAGCATTGAAACACTTATTTCAAAAGGTGTTATTGGGGGGGATCAGCCGAAACCGTACACCCACTCACAGAATGGTCAAATCTACTATGAGTATTTTTTGAATAAGCGCGACACTTATATTTTAGTTGCTCAGTTTTCACCAGAATTTACAGCGGCAGTTATTGACCGTTGGCAAGAGTTAGAAAACCAACAAAATTCGACCGCACTTTTACCGCAAAATTATCTTCAAGCCTTAGAGCAGTTGGTGGCATCAGAGAAAGAGAAACAAGCTTTAGCGTTAGAGAACAAGGCGATGAAACCTAAAGCGGACTTTGTGGATCTTTACGTTGATATTGGCACAACAAAATCATTACGCGAAACGGCAAAAATCTTAAATATGCCAGAGAAAGCGATGATTGCTGCACTAGAGTGTGATAAAGCGTTATATCGTCAATCAGGCAATCTTATTCTATATTCAGACAAACAAAGCCGTGGTTTATTTACTGTAAAAACTGGTACAGCAGAGCACGGTCACAACTTTACACAAACTCGCGTGACATCGAAAGGTATTCAATGGATCGCACAACGTTACGCTTCGGAGTTAATGCTATGAGCAAATTTATCCCTAATTCTTTTCAGATCCCTAATGCTTTTGTAGATGAAGTGATGTTTGCCCTTTCTGGTAACGCTGTAAAAGCCTATTTATTGGTAGCTCGTAAAACGACTGGTTGGCAGAAAGAGAGTGATTTTATTTCTATTGAACAATTCAAACAATTCACTGGCATTAACCGAGACAAAACTATCTATGAAATCCTTAAAGAGCTTGAAGAAGTTGGTTTGATTCGTACTGTTAAAACCGCTGGACGAACGACTGAATTCTATTTAGTGAAAGACCTTCCTAACGTTGAAAATAAACCAGTGGCGGAAAGTGCTACCAGTGGCGAAAAACGCCACCCTACAAAAACAAATAATAAAACAAATATAAATCCCCCCCCTATAGCCCCCCTGTGGAATCTGTGGTGCTGGATTATTTGAACACCGCTTTGGCAAAACTTGCTGAGCAACGTGGCGAACGTAAGCCGAGCGCTTTTAAACTTACCGCCACAACCAAATCAGCCATAGGGGCGCGTTTGGAGGAATTTGATTTAAAAACTTGTCAGCGTGTGGTGGATTATCTTGTTGCGAAATGGGGCTTTGACCACGAAATGCAGGATTATTTACGCCCAAGTACGATTTTTCGCCCAAACAATTTTGCCGAATATGCGGTAATGTCTGAGAGCTGGGAAAATCGAGGAAAACCTCAAATGCGTGATGGCAAATGGGTGCTTGCTGATGGCACGGTGGTGCAAGGCAAATCACACCAAGCGCCAAACCCAGCAAGCCGTAGCACCGATTGGGCGAAAGGCAGACAAATTCAAATTCGCAACCCGCAAGTTGCTAAAAAACTCCGTCAAGCAGGATTAGCACAATGAACGCATTACAACAAACTCAACAAGCAAACCTCGTGGCAAGCGTGGATTTAACGGCTCAGGTTTCTGATTTAGTGAATCAGTTATTTAATCGTCTCTGCACTTACTGCAACCGTTGGCACTATAACTACCCAACAGACGAAGCATTGGAAGAGGCGAAGTTTATTTGGATTGAAGAGTTAGTGAACCATGATGTTTTATCTGTGGATATGTTAGAGCTTGGATTAGCAAGAGTTCGTGCAGCAAGAAATGATTATTTCCCAAACCTATTTGACTTTATTGAATGGTGCAAAATCCCAATGAATTTTCCGTCAGAAGAAGAATTAGCACAGCGTTTAGCAAGCTTTCAACGTTGCGGTATGGCTGATGTGGATAAATTTAAATTCAATTCTACCGTGGAATATTGGTTGATCACTGATTTGTATTGTCGTTGTCGTCGATACACTTGGTCAGTGGAGCAGTTACGCAAAGAAATTAAACAGGCCTTACGCAATATGGCTGATCGTTTAAAAAATGGTGAAGTGTTACCAGAGCCAACTAAACAATTACCATCGCAAGCTACATCAATGCCAGTTTCAAAAGCACGCCAAGCAGAGATTATTGCAAGCATTAAAGGATCGTTGCGGGGGCATTAATGCAAGTATTGTTGTTGACACCATATAAACAATCAGACCTTAGTTTAATGATGTTTAGAATTCCGCAGCAATGCTGCACAAGTAATGACGAAGAGAATGGTGTTAATGCCAGAACTTATTGAGTTACAACATAAGGAATCTGGTGTAGTTAATTGGCAAGGGGCTATTAGTGAAGAATTTCCACCGTTGGTGGTGGATTTCTTAAAAAATAAGGAAGTGCGGTCAAAATTACTTACAAAAAAAGCGTTGATGAATTTTGTGGGCAGTATTAAGCATTGTCAGTTGAGTGATGGTGAATACTGTCATAAAGAATTAACAATTACTCCGCACTTAGACGGTTTTATCAGAACTTGTTGGCACCACGATACAGAAATGCGCAAGGGAAACTATGATGCAGAAAAAGCAACGTTGGTGGTGGAACAAAATATAGAGCAAGCAATCATTGCAAAAATCCAAGTAGATTTAAAACATGCTCGTCCTTTAACAGAATCAGATTTAGTGCTGTATTGTTTTAAGAATGGATTTCAACGTTTATTAAGTGATGCGTTATTAAGAAAGGTTTTTAGTGTTAAAAATTAAGAACGAGATAATAAAGAAAGTTCTACTCGTTTCGAAGATCCTCTTATTTATCACATGGACCGTTTAGATAAAGCCATTTTAAATTTAAAAGCAGATGATGATCCCCCACTTCAATATATGGCAAGACCAAAGCCACAATATATCCGTTCTGAAAAATGGTTACGTTGGGTAAAAACTCAGCCTTGTGTGTGCTGTGGTAAAAGCAGATGATCCACATCATTTAATTGGCCATGGTAATGGTGTGATAGGAAGTAAAGCCGATGATTTGGATTGTATTCCGCTTTGCCGAATTCATCACAATGAATTACATCAAAACGTAAAAGCATTTGAAGAAAAGTATGGTTCACAAATAGAGTTTTGGCATAAGTTCTTTTTATATGCCATCAAGATTGGTGCCTTGGTGGTAGATTGATTCAGTATTCAAGTATTCCTTGATAACTGAACTATCAACTAAAAGATGACAGTTCAAAAAGTGCGGTCTTTTTTAAAGTGAGATTTCTATGACAACGATAACACTTGAATTACCATTTCCACCTTCGGTTAATACTTATTGGCGCAGAGTAAATGGGAAAACGTTAATTAGCGCGAAAGGACGCGCTTATGCAACACAGGTAGCGTGGATGACAAGACGCTCAACAAGATTTCCAGCGGGTATTCGTGCAGCAGTGGTGTTTGAAGCATTTATGCCAGATAGAAGAATGCGTGATTTGGATAATCTTTTTAAATCATTATTAGATGCGTTAGTGAAAGCGGGCGTGTTGGTGGACGATAGTGTTATTGATAATTTGAGAATTGTGCGCAAATGTGTAGTCAAGGGTGGAAAGGTTTTAGTATCGATTAAGGAAATAGTATGTTAGATATTGATGTAATTGTTGTTGAATTCGGTTATTGGGCAACACCAAGATATGAAACAGAATTTTCACGTGTTTCCGCTGGATTCGCAGAAATGAAATGCGATGCACGTTACTCTCATAAATATCGTATTAATCCTATCTCTGATGACCTTGGTTTAAGAATTGATGGTTATCTTGGTATTATACGTAAGTTAACCCCTGAGCTTTATGATGTGTTTGTTTTGACCTACATTAAGCGTTGGGAAAAACAAGAAATATTGACTTATCTACGGATTTCAAAAGCGGAATATTTCAACCGGATAAAAACTGTAAAAACATCTTTAATGCTAATGATTGTGAGTAGTGGGAGTGAACGTATTTGGGTTGTTTAATTTTAAATGTTTTGCAAAAATTATATTGCATAGAGTGGGGTGTAAATTTGTAATACACCCTGTATTTACAAAGCGTGATTAGTGACAGTAATCATTGTTCTTTAACTAAATTTATAGATTTAACTACTAAACTTTAGTAGTTTTTTTAGTCTAAACAGTAGGAGGTAACAATGAAATATTTAGTTTTAAACGAAGGCTGGGAAGTCTAATTGATTTTAATACAGTTGCTGGGCTAGGGACTTGTTTGTTTACAGGTTACCTAGCCTTTTTTTGCATATTCTCAATTAAAAGAATTGCGAAAACAACATAAATAAAAATCAACCATTGATCTACTTATTAGTAATAATACAAACGAGTATTATCGTAAGCGTCGAAAAGCCTATATGAGAATGAGAGATAGTGGAATGAATTTTACAGCTCTGGCGTGTAAATTAGATAAAAAAGCAAAATCTACAGATGAAGAAAGAAGGCATAATTTCATTGTGCTAGATGTGTTTAATTCAATAGAATTTATTTGTGTTGGAATCAAAGAAGATCTTTTTGATGAAGCTGTCTAAAAGAATGAGCGAGAGTAGTGTAATTAAAGACTGGAATACATTAAAGCCATATATTATGGAGCTTAGAAGAGTAAGTGGTGATAATGATAAACTATTTTGTGAATTTGAATGGCTAGCAACAAAATGGATAAATAAGCAATGAATTTAAGATATTTAAAATTTATTGCGTAAAACGCTTGACAGCCTAGACTAAAAGCATATCATATAAGTTATAGTGCTATTTTTGCACGTTACAAACGAAGAATTGATTTTTAAACCCCTGATGGTTCTCCATCGGGGTTTTTTTATTATAGCCAGACCAAAAGTCTGGCTATAAAAACCATACGCTATGCGTATGGAGCCAAATAGCTTAAGCGATGAACAGAAAAAATCCTCGCTATATAATGAACAAAGCTGACAACCAAAATTCAACATATAGGAGGATTATCATGGTAAGTAAAACCAGTGACGATTCAAGTCTATCACACACAAAATGGAACTGTAAGTATCACATTGTATTTATCCCGAAGTATAGAAGAAAAGCAATTTATGGAAAGTTAAGAGCAGATATAGGTCAAATATTGAGGCAGTTATGTGACTATAAAAATGTGGAGATAATAGAAGCGCATGCAATGCCAGACCATATCCATATGCTCTTAAAAATCCCAGCTAAAATATCAGTATCAGGTTTTATGGGCTATCTGAAGGGGAAGTCAGCGCTGATGATTTTTGAAAGACACGCGAACTTAAAATATAGATATGGAAATAGGCATTTCTGGGCGAAAGGATTTTTTGTAAGCACAGTAGGGTTAAATACAAAAGTGGTAGAGGATTATATAAGAAACCAAGAAAAAGAAGATATGGTTCAAGATAATTTATCAACGAAAGAACATGTTGACCCCTTTAAGGGGTAATCAAGGAAATAATTAGACGCGGTTGTCAGTTCTCACAAGCCCCTTGAGGGGCTTGTGAAGTATAGGTCCTTATAGGGGAGCCTAAAAACCGCACGTTTTACGTGCGGATTGTTATTGGGGCAAAAATGGCTATCTACGAAAGAGACGAACTCGAAGAAAAAATCCGAGCTCTTGATGAAAAGATCGAAAATGCCCAAAGCCAAGTGAGCTTTAATGGGCGATCGGTATCTTACCAAGTGTCTGAATGGACAAAACAACGTGACCGCTATCAACAAATGCTTAATGAGTTATTAGCGGAAACAAGACAGCGAGTTAAACGCCACAGAATCAAATATGCGAGATTTTAAACGATGGGAATATTAGATAAAACAATTGCCGCAATCTCGCCTAAATGGGGCGCACAGCGAGCAAAAAGCCGATATGTGATGAATGCATACGAGGCAGCAATGCCAAGCCGTACACATAAGGCAAAACGCGAAAGCCAAGGCGCGAATGTATCGACCAAACAAAGTGCGATCAGTTTGCGAGAACAAGCTCGAGCGTTAGACCAAAATCACGATATTGTGATCGGCATTTTGGACAAGATGGAAGAGCGTGTGATTGGCTCTAGAGGAATCCATATTGAACCACAGCCGCTAAATTTAAGTGGTGATGTTGATGAGGCGCTGGCGGAGCAAGTCCGCAAAAAATGGGCGGAATGGTCTATCCGTCCTGAAGTGACAGGACAATTTACTCGCCCCGAACTTGAGCGGATGTTGTTACGCACGTGGCTCCGTGATGGGGAAGTGTTTATCCAACTTGTGCGAGGCAGTGTAGCAGGTCTCAATCACAGCACCAAAATCGCATTTAGCCTTGAGGCATTAGAGCCTGATTTTGTGCCGATGAATACCCTTGATACGGCAAATGTAATCCAAGGGATAGAGATTAATGCTTGGCGCCGTCCTGTGTCTTACCGCGTTTACATGGACAACCCGCAGGAAAACAACCGAACTTACGGGCGAGTTAAATCAGTGCCGGCAGGAAATATGTTGCACCTTGCGTTTAAAAAGCGCTTGCACCAATTGCGTGGCGTATCGATGTTACATGGTGTAATTGTCCGCCTTGCCGACCTCAAAGATTATGAGGAAAGCGAACGAGTAGCCGCGCGAATTGCTGCAGCCTTTACGATGTACATCAAAAAAGGAGATTCCTTGCTTTACGGTGACAATGATGAGTACAGCACGGATAGCCCTGAGCGCGACTTTGAAATTGCTCCAGGTGCAATCATTGATGATTTAAAGCCTGGCGAAGATATTGGGTTGATCAATTCTAATCGACCAAATGTGAACCTAGAAACCTTTAGGAATGGGCAATTAAGAGCAACAGCAGCGGGGACTCGCTCAAGTTACTCAAGTATTGCGCGAGATTATAACGGCACTTACTCAAGCCAGCGCCAAGAGTTGGTGGAGAGCTTTGAGGGTTACTCCGTTTTACAAGATACCTTTGTTGCACATATCTCCCGCCCAATCTACCGCGAATGGCTAAAAATGGCGATTGTCAGCGGTGAAATTGAGGTGCCAGTCGATATTGATCCAGCGTCACTTTATAACGCAGTTTATAGTGGCCCAGTGATGCCGTGGATTGATCCAACCAAAGAGGCGCAAGCGTGGAAAGAGCGCATTAAAGGTGGGTTGGCAACGGAAAGCCAAGCTGTACGAGCAAGCGGTAGCAATCCAGCAGAAGTTAAACGTCGCCGTAAAGTTGAGGTGGACGAAAACCGAGAATTGGGTCTCAAGTTTGACACGGATTTAACTAACACAGGTACGACAAATGAAAAAACAAAAGATGATTCTGTCGCCAATGGCGATGGCAGCGAACGTGACAAAGACGAATAACCAGTCTTGGTACTCAATCAAAGCCAACGACACTGCTGAAATTTCAATTTACGATGAAATTGGCGGGTGGGGGATTTCGGCACAACAATTTGCTAAGGACTTTAAAGCCTTAGGCAATAATCTAAAACAAATAAATCTGCATATACATTCGCCAGGCGGAGATGTGTTTGATGGCATTGCTATCTACAACTTGCTGAAAAATCACCCTTCCAACAAGACCGTCACCATTGACGGTCTTGCTGCATCTATGGCGTCAGTTATAGCTATGGCTGGAACTGAAATCATTATGCCAGAGAACGCAATGATGATGATCCATAAACCGTGGGGAGTACAAGGTGGCGATGCAGATGATATGCGCAAATATGCCGATTTGCTGGATAAAGTAGAAGATACGCTTATCCCTGCTTATGCAGCAAAAACGGGCAAATCTGCTGAGGAATTAGCAGAAATGTTAGCTGCGGAAACGTGGCTTAATGGCAAAGAATGTGTTGAGCACGGTTTTGCCGACAAACTCGCCGAGCCCGTTAAGGCAATGGCACAACTTCAATCCAAACGTTTAGGAGACTATAACAACATGCCAAAAGCGATCAAAGATATGTTGATGAATCCACAAGGAAATGCAGGCGTGATTACTGCATCAGAAACAACATCAATCAAAACTGAAACAAACGCATCTGTAAATCCAGTTGCACAAGTAGATAACACAGCACAAGTGCAGGCGGAATTAAATAAACGTAACGCCGACATTAAAGCCGTATTTGCGCCGTTTGGCTCAGCTCACAGTGATTTGTTGGTGGAGTGTTTGGGTGATTTATCAATTACTCCAGAGCAAGCCAAAGACAAATTATTAGCAAAACTTGGTGCGGGTACAACCCCAAGTGCGGCAGTAACGCCTTATGCCGATAACGGCAACATCGTTGGCGATAGTGTGAAACAATCTTTGTTAGCTCGTGCGGGTATCGACAAAGATAAAGTAAATGCCAAAGACAATGCCTACAACGCAATGACCTTGCGTGAGCTTGCTCGTGCATCATTGGTTGATCGCGGCATTAGTGTATCGGGTCAAAATGCAATGAGCATGGTTGGTTTGGCATTTACCCACTCAAGCTCTGACTTTGGTCAAATCTTAATTGATGTGGCGCACAAATCCTTGCTTAAAGGTTGGGAAACCGCAGCGGAAAACTTTGATCAGTTTACCTCTCGTGGCACATTAACTGACTTCCGAGCGGCTAAACGTGTTGGCTTGGGTGATTTTGGCTACTTACCACAAGTCGGTGAGGGCGAGGAATACACCTACGGCACAATCGGCGATGAAGGTGCTAGCGTTGCATTAGCGACTTATGGGCAATTATTTAGCATTACTCGTCAAGCAATCATCAATGACGATATGCACTTGTTGACAAAAATTCCTGAAAAAATGGGACAAGCTGCACGTGCAACCATCGCTAAATTAGTGTTTGCGTTATTAACTGGTAACGCGATTGCGCAAGATGGCAAAAAATTATTTGATGGCTCGCACAAAAACTCATTTGATAATGCCGCATTAGATGTGGCCAATATTGATAAAGCAATTCAAATGATGAATGGCTTTGTCAATACTCGTGGTGAACCATTAGCGATTGAGCCTGATTTTATGTTGTTACCAACCTCACTTTATACTCGTGCTAAACAAGTTCTAGGTTCAGCAAGTGTGGAGGGGGCAGATATCAATTCTGGCATTATCAATCCAATCCGCGATATTGTGCCGACAGTTAAATCCGCACGTTTACAAGTTGCCGATCCAAAATCTTGGTACTTAATCAACAAAGAGGCGATTGAAGTTTCTTATCTTGATGGCATTGATACGCCATACATGGAGCAACAACAAGGTTTCACTGTTGATGGTGTATCTACCAAGGTGCGCATTGATGCAGGTGTTAACGTGATTGATTACCGAGGCATTGTAAAAGTTACCAATAAGTAACCCAAAATAGCGAAACCCCAAGTAACGGAGAATTACCTGGGGTTTCTTTCATTCCAACTTCCTATACAAGAAGGAATAAATCGTGATTGATTTTAAACTACTTGATGGGGTTTGTAAAATGTTAGAAATCATCGATAAATCAAAGACGGCTCGGCATTTTATATGGGCAGTGCTTGTTCTCTCCTTTATTTGTGTGATTTTATGGTTATCGCCAGATTTCTTGGATGCATTAGGCAAATTCTTATTAATTCAGAAAGGACAATAAATATGGCTAAAAACTATATGCAAGACGGAAACACCGTTCGTTTTACTGCTACCGCTGCTGTAAAAAGCGGTGATGTAGTAATGTTAGAAAACCTTGCTGCAATCTCAGTATCTGATGTTGCACAAAATGAAACAGGCGTTGGTTTAACTACAGGTGTGTTTACGGTGAAAGCAAAAGCGGAAGATGACATTAAACAAGGTGCAATTGTTTACTGGTCAGCAACCGATGGTGCAACCATTACCGCTGGTAGTAACAAGCGTTTAGGTATTGCTTGGCATGCTAGTGGCGTATCGATGGGCACTGTAGATGTCAAGATCAACGCTTAGTCCGTTTGATGAGGCACTCGCACAGGCGGACAACGTCATATCAGATGTGATGATGTCCGTCTATGTTATCAACGGCAAAAAATACAAAGCTGTGCTTGATGAAAGCCCAAAACTAATGAGTGGCAATTACACCGATGATTACTTAATTAATGGCACGACGCGTACTCTCACTCTTTTTAAAGCATCAGGATATAAGCCAAAACTTGGAGATATCATTATTTCTTCAACAGAGGAATATGTTGTGCGAGGGTTTAGCTTTGAAGATAAGAAGATCGTACTGCAATTGGAGTAAATATGGCGGTGAAAATTGAAGGGATGGCTGCATTACAAGCTAATATCCAAAAACTGGCTAATCAAGTCGCGCCTAAAGCGGCAGCAAAAGCGATTAATAAGGTAGCAAGAAGTGCAATCAAAAATGGAACAAAAAATGTCTCCAAAGAGATTCATGTGCCAGCTAAATTAATCCGCAAGCGAGCTCGATTATCCCAAAAAGCAACAGCGAATCGACCAGTCGCAAAAATACGAGTTGATAGAAGAAATTTACCGTTAATTCGATTATTGGAAAACCCTAGACGAACCATGCGAGCGAGTAAAGGGCAAATTAGAATAGGCAAATATCAAATACAACGCGGTTTTATTCAAACTCTAGCAAATGGTCGTAAACACGTTATGCAGCGACAAGGTAAAGAGCGGTATTCAATTGATGTTGTTAAGATTCCGTTATCTAGACCATTAACAACGGCTTTCCATAATGAGTTAAAAGATTATTCAAGTCAGATCAAAGTTGAACTGACAAGAGAGTTGAGTGACATTTTTAAAAATAGAGGATTAAATGCTAATTCATAAGAAGATTCGACATCAAGTGTCGGATATGCTCAAAAGCAGTATAAAGGGTGTTGAGAATATCTATTCTGGGCGCCCTTTATTTATTGATATTGACCAAGAAAAAACAGCTATTGCAGTTTTTCTTGATGAGATTTCGTGCGAAGAGGTAGATCTCTGTCATCACGAATATACCGCAGCCTTAAATATCGCGATTTATCTGAAAACTGCTTTAGGCGACGACGCATTAGATGATATTGCAGACAAAATCAAAGAGCGATTAAGCGTCGCTATATCTAATGATGAATTATCGGAAAATATTTCTGAAATGACTCTTATTAGCTACGAATACGAGCAAGATGTGACGAATCGCACTTGGTTCGTTTCTAACCTTAAATATCAAATTAAGTATGAGGACTAGATATGCCTACACAAACAACACCTTTTCAAGGCACTAAATTTTATTTGGGCGTGGGCTTAAATGAGGGCAAAGCAGTTACCGCTGCAACCATAAAACCGAATGCAACAATTACTGCAACCGGACATGGTGCAAAAACTGGTGACTTTGTAAAGATTACTGGTCTCGGTGCATTAGATGGTTTCTATCCTGTTAAATCTATTGCAACAGACAAAATCACTCTCGCCGATGAGGTCGATTGGAGCGGTCAAGATGCACCAACGGATTTTTCATCAGCAAAAGTGGCGGTCGTCAAATGGTCATCTAATTTCTGCGCTATTAAACAGATTGAGGGTGATGGAGACACTCTGGGAGAGGAGGATATTACAACAATGTGCTCTGAAGGTACTGAAACAGAAGCAGGTGAGATTGAGTATGGCTCAATTAAATTAACATTCTTCTATGCGCCAGGTACCGCAATGCAAGCTGACTTGCGTAAGAAGTTTTATGCTAAAGAAACCTTCCCTTGGATGATGATATTGAAAAATGGTCAAGGATCTCTTTACGGTACAGGATTTATCCAAACCTCACCAAATTTCAGTGGTGAAGTAAAAGGTAAATTTGAATCTGGTGTAACGATTAAAAAAGCAAAACGCGATTATCACTTACCAACATAGCCGCAAAGTGCGGTGAATTTTGACCGCACTTTATAAAAACCAAAACCCCGAAAGCAGCGAACTTTCGGGGTTTTTCATTCCATCAATACGAAAAAGGAATCATTGTGGATGCAAGTATTTTAAAAGTTCTTTTAAAGATAATCAAGGAATTGCTTATGAAATATTCAATTTGGCAAATCGCTCTTGCTTTCTCCATACCTATATTCTTTTGGGTATCTGCTGATTTATTAAGAGCAATTATTGAGCTCATTCAATTGTTTAATTAAATAAGGATAAAAAATAATGAATTTACGCGAAAAACTCCTAGCAAATAAGCCTAAAATAACCCAAATTAAAATAAACTGCGAGAATTATTATATCCGTGAGTTTACTGTTGGTGAAATGAATCAAGCCCTTTATGGACAGCAACAAGAGTTAATTCGCATCGCTGAAGAGCAGGGCATTACATTAGCGTTCAACGATGAAATAACTCTCACTGAGCAACTATCAAAAATCTACGATCCTAATCGATTAACTCGAACATTAGCTACTCGACTTTGTGATGAACAAGGCAATAATTTATTTGATGCTAAAAATCCTGATGATTTAGCCGCACTTTCGGCACTTGATAAGGCGGTATTTGAACAATTAAGCCAAGCCATTGCGGAGCTTGAGCCAAAAAACTTACCAGCCGACGAAAGTTCCAACTAAACCTTTCTCTTTCGCTCGGCAAAACACTTGAAGAAATTGAGCAAATGCCAGAGCATCATCTCCAAGAATACGAAATGTTTTATCAGGAACAGCCTTTTGGATTATGGCGAGAGGATTATCGTACTGCACAAGTTTCACATTTGCTTGCTATGATAAATCGAGACCCTAAATCTAAGGCTCCAGAATTATCTGATTTTATGCCGTTTTACCAAGAAAAAATAGATGATGAAGATGATGACGGAGTGGCTGATTATTTAGCAAATCGTTAAATTATCTATTGCTCCTGTATTTTATATAGATTAAAATCTATATAAATAATAAGAAAGGTAATAGCTGTATGAAACAAGAATGGGAAGTAATTTTACAAGACCCACTTTTGAACTGGTTAAAAACGCTGGCAGAAGATGATGTATTAAAAATCTATGCGGCGTTGGAATTATTATCAACAGAAGGTCCACAATTAAGCAGACCTTATGCGGATACGCTGCAAAGCTCTAAATATACCAATTTAAAAGAATTGTGAGTACAGTCTAAATTATCGGTATTCCGTTTATTTTATATTTTTGACCCTGTCAGACAAGCGATTGTTTTATGTGGCGGAGATAAAAAAGGCAAGAAAGAAAAACTCTTTTACAAAGAGATGATTGCCCTAGCGGAACAAACCTATGATGATTACCTTTCTGAATTAACTAAGGAGCAAGAGAATGAGCGTAAAATTTAAAGATCTGATGAATAATCTTCCAGCTGAAAAACAAGCGAAAGTGAAAGCTATGGCAAACGATATGCGAATGGAATTACAACTTTACCGTATTCGTGAAGAATTAGAGCTTTCACAAAAGCAAATGGCAGAAGCATTAAGTATTTCTCAGCCGTCAGTTGTTGCCCTTGAAAAACGTGGCAATGACATTAAATTATCATCAGTTAAACGTTACATTGAAGCAATGGGTGGTGTGTTAAATTTATCGGTTGAATTACCCACAGGAAAAACAGTTACTTTCAACTTATAGAAGGCGGTAAACATATTGTGTGATTTCATTCAATTTACAGCAAAATGCTTTTTTATACTGCTTATTGCATTAGGAACATTATTCCTTTTATTTGCTGTTGATTTTATTTATATTCTCGCTTTTTTGGGTGTATATGTTGCTATTTTCGCAACTTGTCTTGTTGTAGCTATTATTAAAGAAAATAACCGTATTAATAAACTAAGGATAGCTGAACAAGATAAGAATCGTGTGAAATATGTTATTATTAATTAAATTATAAGTTTCTAAAAGCTCGCCTCTGGCGGGCTTTTTTTATGAGGTGAATATGTCAAGTTTAGGTTCGTTAAATATTCTTTTGAGTTTAGACTCAATTCAGTTTAATCAGGCGCTTGATAAATCATCCTATCAAACGCAAAAGTTTGCAAAACAATTTGAATTGAATTTTACAAAAGCTCAGGCCAAAGCAAAACAATTCTCAGAGCGTACAACTCAATATTTGAATAACATAGAGAAAGTGGCAAATACAATTAATAAAACGACAAGCCGTACTTTTTGGGCTGGCATTGTAAGTTCGGGCGGTTCCTATTTATCATCTGGTATTTCTGATGTGATGAAATACGCGGATAGTTATACTGAGTTACAAAACCGTATTCGCTTAGTAACAAATAGCCAAACAGCTATGGTAGCTGCGACAGAATCGGTGTTTGATATTTCTTTGAAAACCAATCAAGCTGTTGGCGCTACTGCACAAATTTATCAACGCTTTGCACAAAATGCAGATAGATTGAATTTATCTCAATTGCAAGTCTCCGAATTAACTGAGACTGTTGCAAAATCTGTTGCAATCTCAGGCGCTAGTGCAGGCGCAGCCGAAGCAGTATTAATGCAATTTGGGCAAGCATTAGGAAGTGCGGAATTACGCGGTGATGAGCTTAATTCTGTGATTGAGCAAACTCCAGGACTTGCCAATGCGATAGCTAAAGGGCTTGGCGTAACAACTGGTGAGCTGAAAAACTTAGCTAAGGCAGGGCAATTAGATATTCACGCCGTTATCCAGGCTTTAGTAAAAGCACGAGATACGGTTGATAATGACTTTAATAAACGCGTTAAAACGCTTTCAATGTCTTTTACAAATTTAGAGACATCGATAACTAAGTTTTCAGGTGAAGCAAATAGTGCGTTAGGTGTTACACAAAAACTAGCTACTGGAGTCGATTTTGTTAGCGATCATCTCCAAGAATTAATTATTGGGCTTGGATCGCTGACCGCTGCACTTGCTATCGGTCATCTTAGTAAATACGGCTTGGAACTATTAAAAACGGGTTATGCTAGTGCAAAAAATGCTCTAGCGCATATTGCTGAGGCAAAAGCCATAGCAACAAAAGCTACTGCAATGCGTACAGCGGCTCAGGTTGAAATGGCAAGCTTAAACGCACAATTCCAGCTTGCGCAATCAGAACAAACACGATTTGCATTGCGTGAAAGAATGAAAGTGCAATCAGCTCAAATTATTGCTCTTGCACAAGCTGAAGCTACTGCAAAACGTAATCTTGCCACGGCAACTAATATTGCTGCAATGGCGGCAAAAGGTTTGCAAAGTGTAATGGCTTTACTCGGTGGGCCTGCTGGTGTAATTGGGATAGCTGCTACATCATTAATTTTCTTCAGTTCACAGGCGGCGCAAGCAAGACAGTGGGCACTTGATACTACAACTGCAAACCAAGGATTAGCAGAAAGTTATAATGAGTTAAGCGAAGCTGCATTATCCTTAAAAGTGGAAGATCAACTCGAAAATATTAAGAAATATTACAAGGAAATCGAAAAAGTTAAAGCCACTATCGCTACAAAAAACGTTAGTGCTAATTTTGATGGTTTTCAAGTTGATAATGGTATTAGTAATAAAGAGTTGGAGCATCTACAAAACGAAATCAAGTCTATCGAAGAAAATGCAGGTTTAGCAGAAAAAGCTCTTGTAAAAATGCTCGCACCTCTAGCTGAAAATATGCTGCGTTCAGGTAAAAGTCTTGATGATGTTCGGCAAAAATTCAAATTACTTGGTGTTGATGCAGTAACTGCGAATAATATTATTGCAAATTTACCAAAAAGTTTCTCTGGAGCAGCAAACGGTGCAAAAAATGCCACAGATAAAACTTTAGATTTAAAAGATGCAATTGATAAATTAAATGGCAAATCAACAACGCTTGCTCAAAAACTAGAAGTCGCGAAGTTAAAACAACAAGGGCAAGCAAAATCTGCATATGTTTTAGCAGGTCTCTATGAATTGCTTGGGAAAGAGGGTGCTGAATATAATGAAGTATTGATTGGCATTGCAACAGGCACCATTACCGCAGCTAATGCGGCAGATAAAGCTGTTGGTTTATCTGTTGAGACTTTGAAAAAGATTTTAGATGGTAAAGCTCAACTAGAACAAGATTTCACCAAAGAAAACCAAATAAATAAAATAGAGACAAGTCTAAAGGACAATGGGCGTCATTCAAAAGGATCTAAAACTGACTATGTAAAACAATACACAGATCAAGTTAGCGAAATGGAAAAACGCCTGTCTGAACTGCGGGAAAATGCGCAAGATATAGCATTATTCGGTCAAACAAGCCAATATCAAGAGGTAAACAAACTTACACAAGATATCGCTGCCAACGCTAAAAAATATGCACATTTTGGTGCTGATGGATTAGCAAAACTCAAGGATATGGCGGCCCAGATTGATGCTGCACAGCAAGAAGTCTCTATTAATCAATTTACTTTTGATAATTCTGAAAAATTACGAGCAATGGAGTTTGAATTAACTCTACTTGGGAAAACTCGACAAGAATAAGAGTTAATGCAGTACAATCACCAGCTTGATTTAGAAGCGGCAAGGTTAAAAAACGGGATGTCGCAGAAGAATATAGCCAAACTAGATGAAGAAATTGCCAAACTTAAAGAGCGTCGTGGGATTATACAGCAACAAACGGAAGAATCTCGTGGTAGTGCAATTCTTGGTTTCCAGCAAGGAATGAAAACAATTGAAGATCAGGTTTCTGATGTTGCAGGAAACATAAGCAACATTACCGTGAACGCATTTAATGGTATGTCTGATGCTTTAACTGACTTTATCATGACGGGTAAAACTGACTTTAATTCCCTGGCAAAATCAATCATCAAAGATATTGTTCAAATGACGACAAAAATGATTATTTTTGCATCACTCAAGGCAGCATTTGGAGGAACATCTTTTGGCAAATTTATGGGGTTCTCTGGAGGCGGTTTAGTCCCTGAATTAAAATATACTGGTGGACTTGTTGGATTTGATGAAGGGGGATTTACTGGTATAGGGGGGAAATACACGCCTGCTGGTATTGTACATAAGGGCGAATACGTCATAACAAAAGAAGCCACTGCTCGTTTGGGTCGTGGCTTTTTAGATCATCTTAATTACGGTTCTGTTCGTCGTGGTTTTGCTAATGGTGGTGGAGTCGGTGTACCAAGATTGCCAACTATGGCTTATCAACCTAAATCATCAGGGAATATAGCGGTTAAGGTGATTAATAACGGTGAACCGATGGATGCAACTGTAAGCCAACAATCAAAAAATGGACAGCTTGAAATCACCGTGGAATTAGTGCGAAAAATTGCACAGCAAGAATCAGGCAAGATGCTACAAGAGAATATGCGTTATGGAGGTATGCTTGGATGATGGAAACATTTAGGCGGATCGATTAATATTAACAATCGGTTCAAGGTGAGCAACCAAGGGTAAGTCGAGATGAGGGCTAATCAAGGCAATGTAGGGCTTATTATGAATAATAATCAGATCGTTGTTTATGATGAGAGCGGAAGAGTTAGAGTGAAAATAGGGAAATTACATGATTAATTTTATTGTGCCAGTCATGGTAGCTCTTGTTGGGCTACTTTTTTTATATCTAAAGAAGAAGCAGCGCGGAAAAGGAGTAAGTATGTCATCTAACGGAATGCAAACGTTTGACGCTAACGGAAATTTGATCTTTGACTCAACAACATCAAGGCTACGTCTTGTTGATGAGCGCATTGTAACCAGTGTGTCAGAAGTGTCTTTTACATATCCGACAAAAGAATCAGAACGCTTAGTGGCGTGGATTCTGCCAATGAATGGAGCGCCAACTTTCCCAAGCGAGGTTATTTTAAAAGTTGAGGATAAAAAAATAACTTGTTATCCACAATTTCGGAATTTGAAGAATCCACATCAATATAAATTAATTATAGGAGTATATTAAAATGCCTGAGTTCGGTATTAATTCACCAGATTTAAAAATTGATTCGACATATCGTTCCTATGTCTATAAATCAACTCATAAGCTAACACAAGAATTCAAGAACGGCGAACTAACAGAGGCTTTATTGGACTGCGAGCCAACAGATGTTTTTGTTGTGTCAGACCTAAGTCATAACGATCCGATGAACTTAAATAGATATAACTCTATTTTTATATACTACCATGATGATCTGAGACATGTTGGTTTCAGTTTTTGTCCTGAAAATAAAAACGCAAAAGCCACCCTGATCGTACATCGATTCATGCTAGCTCATAAATCAAATGATAAATATGGCATTGAGATCTTTGACAAGCTTGGGCGAGTTGTTTTTAATTCGTCAGAAAAACCGCTACTAATTCAAGATGCAGTAAGACTTGGGAGCACCCCCCAAGTTATAAAGAATTATAACCATAGAGTGGGTATATTAGCCCAGCCAAGCTATACTATTTCGAGTGGCTCTTTCGGAATTTATCAAATGCTACATCAATGCTTAAAGGTTGGGAATAACCGCACAATTAGCTACTTATGTACGACCGAGAGCGAGATTGATGGTGAATACTTCACTCCATCAACTCCAACTAAGCCAAGCGATGATAGATACCCAAGCATGATCGTAGTAAACCTATCTAATATCTAACTTAATTTTAACCAATCACAACCCAGTCAATAGACTGGGTTTTCTTTTATCTAACAAAGGACAAAACCATGACGACATTTAACAAAATCTTAAATCCAATGTATTCAGTAATTGCCGCATACTCTAGACAAGAGGACGGCTCAATTAATGCCAAATATGTACTTGGCACTGGTACAGACAATGATGGAGCAGTGACAGACTTCACCCCAATCATTTCTGAATATAAATGGATTTATCCAGCCGCAGCAAAAAGCATTTTTGGTAAGCCATTAACTCAAGATGACATTGGCAAAACAACGGAGCAAATCGATTTAGATCGCATCTATGCTTACTTAAAAGAGCAAGGACAGATTGTTATCTAATCATCTAATTATTAGAGATACCGCCTACGGGCGGTTTTTTATTGGAGGGGAAAATGAAAATAATCGACTTGGAAATAATTCCTGGAAATGAAGAACGATTTAAGGAGGATAAGAATGGATGAGGTTGTTTTTGAGTGGATTCGTGGCGATGACGAAGTGGAAATCTTAGTTTTTACTGAAGAAAATGGAGATCCTTTGGATTTTACAGGCTGCCATTTTAATTGCGACATTGCGCCTTTAGGTAAGGGGGGTGATAGGATTCATTTATCAACCGACAACCAAGGCATTATTATCAACGGGAATGAAGGCAGCCTTATCATCGCCCATGAACAAACGGAAAATGCAACGTGGAAAGAGGCGCGATTTGACCTTCAGCAAACCACGCCTGACGGAAAGATCAAAACGTGGTGCGGGGGAGAAGTATTGTTACAACACGATATTACACGGAGAGTATGATGCAAACTATCCAAGTAAAACCCAAACAAACCGTGCAAATCAAGGTTAAGCCTTGTGTAAAGCTGGCAAGCCTTGCTCTGTTTGATAAAGCACTTTTAACAATTACCACCAAGCTAAAGAGGACTACAAACATGGAAAAATTAGAAATTAACCAACAAGACCAAGGTTTTGTCTATCAAGTCGGCAAAGACATTGCGCAATTACAAGAGGCTGTAGCAGCATTACAAACCGCCGCTACCGCTCAACAAGGGAAAAAACAATGGGTGCAGAAAGTGACGTTAAAACCTGATTCAACGCTTTCTTGGGCAAAAGTGAAAGTGAATCCCACTTTGGTGGGAAAATCGGGTATCGTGTTGCTTGCCGATTCTACAGTGCAAACAACCTGTTTCAAAGATATTTTCGAAATGCCCGCTGATAAATCACTTTTTCCAGCTTATTTTATTTCCCTTGCGGACCCTAAACAGGTGGATTTTGTGAGTGAAGTGGAGTAGTGTCTCTTAGACTAAGCTTCAGTAGCAAGATTACCTAAATCTTTATCAACTAAGAATAAACCTTTACTATCTTCGCCAAGAAGATTCAATTTATCCAAGATACCACTGAATAATTTTTCTTCTTCATGCTGTTCTGCTACATACCATTGTAGGAAATTAAATGCAGAGTAGTCTTTTTCTTCAAAAGTTTTACCTACTAATTCATTGATTTTACTAGTAATCAATTTCTCATGTTCATAAGTAATTTCAATCACTTCTTTTAATGATTTATATTCGTGTGATGGAGCTTCAATTGCAGAAATTAGAGCAACTGATCCTGTCTCATTTAAATAAGTGAATAATTTACGCATGTGTTGCATTTCTTCAGCAGCATGAGCTGATAAAAATTTTGCAGCACCTTCAAAACCTTTTTGCTCGCACCAAGCACTCATTTGTAGATATAAATTAGAAGAATAAAATTCCAAATTCATTTGGTTGTTTAATAATTTTACTACATTTGCTGATAACATTTTATTTCTCCTATCTATTATAAAGTTGCTAACTCACGATCAATAAAGAACAATGCTTTACCGTCTTCGCCAACAAGGTTAAATCTGTCAATAATTCCACTAAATAATTTTTCTTCTTCGTGCTGTTCTGCTACGTACCATTGTAAGAAGTTAAAAGTAGAGTAGTCTTTATTTTCAAAAGTAACTTCAACTAATTCATTGATTTTGGACGTTACTAATTTTTCATGTTCTAAAGTTGTTTCAAATACTTCTCTTAATGAAGAATAATCGTGTTTAGGTGCATCGATTTTTCCTAGAAGCGGCATACCGCTAGTTTCACTTACATAATTGAACAATTTTTGCATATGTTCTAATTCTTCATCTGCATGGCGAAGTAAAAATGCTGCTGCACCTTCATAGCCATGAATTGAGCACCATGCACTCATTTGTAAATATACATTAGAAGAGTAGAACTCTAAATTTATTTGGTCATTCAGCTTGTTTGTGATGATTTGATTAAGCATAACTAATTCCTTTTCATTTGATTGATAAAGTGCAATAAAACTTGACTTGCAATTCTCATTTTAAGCTCACAAATGAGAATTGCAAGTTTTTTATTAAAATAAAACTCATATAACCAATTAATTTTAAAAAGAAAAATTAAAAACAATTATTCTCATTTGAGTAATCTTGTTACATAAAATAATTACAATGTCACAATTAAAACTAAAGATATTAAATCTACTAGCAAATCTTCTATCAATTTATTCAGATTTCACCTAGCGCAATCCAAATCCAGAATTAAATATTATTGCTTTAACATTTTTAATGGAGAAGAAGCAGAGTATCCCTTTTTGATCGCCTCACAAAAGTTACTTTTACACTCAGGTGATTTAACATAATATACATTATGCGAAATTAGTTATCGGGTTAGCGAAAACTACGGGCTAAATAAATCACATAGTTATGCACAAGTCACAGGTACTAGCAAAACAAGACAAAATAAGGCTGGATAACACGTTGTAACGTGCTATTTTATCGTTTTATTGAATGGTTAGGTTAAAATGTCAATGAAATGTAAAGATTATCTATGTTCAAGGCTGAGCTTGTAACTTGATAGAAAAACCTACATTTATATATAATTCCAACTTAGTTAGATAGAAAGGAGTCAGCATGACTGATAATAAAAATGAAATTATTATGCCCATTCTGTTTTACAGAGTCAGAAAGAGGTATTAAGGTTTGCAGAGGTTGCCAAGCTACCGTTAAGTATGGTGAAAGTTTAATGCCTTATTTCATCATCTCATTAATTATCAGCGTTATAGGTGCTTATTTCACCTTACGTTTCTTGGGTGAACATATTTTTACGTCTATACAAAATCTAAGTGGATCTGCAGGCTTTAGCCTTTTTGGCATTCTTGCATTTATTCTGTTTATTTTATCTATGTACATTTTGCTTATTTATGTCAGAAGCCCTGATGCAAGAAAAAAAGTGATGTTCTATAGAAAAATGCCTAAATAAAATATGTATTCGAGCGTTTCGCATTAAGTCCTGTAAGTAGTTAACTATCGCTTTGTTATTTACAGGGGCGAATTTAATGTGGTGATTTTTTGAAGAATAGCACGCGCAAGATGTTCATTTTTTCAAATCAATATCGCTGATACCGGCGCTGCAGCCGCTGCGCCTACCGTCAGGGGAAAATGCACAGCATTTCCCCCCAACACCCCCACCCTAACGGTGCTATAACAATGAATGCTGCTATAACCACTGAAATACTTAAAAAAACAGATTGCCAACTAAACTCTTCTCAATTAAAGCAATGTTCCGCAAATACTTCATATAGTAGATTATCTTTATCTGATAGGATTCAGAAAACTAAGCTTTCAAAATTGCCTGTTATTGATGAATGGGAGCAGTTAATACCTATTTTTGAAGAAATATAATGACTCTTGTCTAGCTAGTTCTTCAAGTAAAACATAATAAAGTAAAAGCCACAAAGCGCAGGAGTATAACTCCTTTACCCTTTGTGGCTTTTACTTTATGAAATTCAATTAAATCATTTTAACTTGCAATAAAATTACAATGTCTGTCTTAGTGTTTGATTTAGATTTTCCCGTCAAGAAGCCTTTCGGCAAGAATGAAAAACCTGTTTCACCCTCCGTTAATTTGTTTTCAGCCAGTCCGCCTAAAACCACAATATCACCACTTTTAAGCGTAACATCAGTAACAATATCGCGTTTAATCAGTGTTGGCGATTGATTTACGCCCGTATCCGTCTTCACAAAATTAGAAAGTTGTTGATTGATTTTTAAGTCTATCGCATTACTTTTAATCGTTGGTTGTATATCAAAGATCACACCAGAAGAACGATATTCAATCGATTGAATAGGTCTGCCGTCCTGATAGGTAACATTTGATAAAACAGGCACATCAGAACCTACTGAAAAATTCCCCTTTGAACCTGATTTTACACGCAACGTTGGGCTACTAACGACTTGAAAGCGTTCATCAGTGCGAAATAACTCAATCATTGCATCCAAATTCCCTGCATTAACCGTAATAAAATTTTCATAGTTTTGTTTGTAACCAATGTTGATACCCAGTTTTCCCGATAGCAATTTTGCCAATAAATTAATTCCGCTTCCTTCTTTGGCAATGTCCTGCACTTCAAAAACATAACCCGTTACAACGACTTCACGGCTTGGCGTATCAACCGATTTTAAAACTGATTTAATTCTTGCAATATCTTCCGCTGTTCCATAATAAACGAGCTTATCACCACTTGCCGAGACTTGCCCCTCTCCTTGTAAAAACTGCGCAAGATATTCTGTATCACGATGAACAGGATTATAAACAAAACTGTGTTTGATAATTTTTGGCGGTTTTGGCTCAATATGCGCAAGGTAAACTACGCCATTTTTCTCATAGGTTTTGATATTCATATTTTCAAAATAGCGTGTAATAAACTGATTAAAATCTTGGTCTTCCTTGGTATGAAAGCTGATTAACCGTGTATCTGCTGCTAATTTTGGATCAAGCATATAAGGCTTTTCTAAAACTTCATCATAGATCATTCCTACCGCTTTCGGTAACGGTACGGCTTCAAGCTTAAAATCAACATTTTTTGCCTGCGCCACACCAAACAAAAAACAGGAAAAAAACATAAAATGTTACGTTGTAATTTCATTGTTTTACTCCAGAATAATAATTAACCCGTTGATTATCAATAATGCCTTCCAACATTCGCCCCGTAAAATTAAAGTTAGAACGTGGTTCTAACCGTAAATTACCTTGGTTATCAGCCAAAATCACAAAGGCTTTTCCTGATTTTTGTAACTCCCCTGTTATGCGCCATTGCGTTGATAACGGTAAAGTTACTTGAAGTTGTGGCTGATTATTTAATGGAATCGCTTCAATTTCCTTATTTTCGCTTAATGTCTGTTCAACTTTTGGCGTATCCTGTTCAGGTGGCGTAAAAAAGCTAATGAGCTTATATAACGAAAACCCGACAATCAATACGGCAAACACGGCAAAATATTTAATACTGGATTTATTCAGCGCGTTTTGCCGTTTATCTGTGACTAATTCCCATCCATTATCGGTTTCATAGCTTTTATAAAGCGGAAAAATAGCCTTATCATACTTTTCTTGATAACTTGCCGTCTTTGCGGTTTTCCAACATTTATTACCCGAAAACACATCAACCCGATAACGACTTTTTAACCCTGCGGCAACCAATTTTGTCATTTTGAATGTCGTTTCAATTCGCTCCACAAGCTCTCTTTGTAAATTGGTTAAATCCTGATTCAATATGACAAAATCACAAGAAATGCCGTTACTATCCGTAAAATGTCGGTGTTCTGATAAAAATGAAAAGTGGTTATCATTGATTTTTTCTTTCTTTGGAAAAAATCGCCACGCTTCATCAATAATGATTAAATCTCCTGCTTTACAAAAGGTTTCCATATTATTATCTATTGCGTTCTTGTAAGGGTAAAAATCCACACCTAAGCATAAATCATTATCGACAACAACCAATTCACCTAAGTTATCAGGCGATAATTTTTTATCTTTTGATAAACAATATTCTTCTATTAATTGTTTGTTTAATCCGTAAATATTTGAAACAACCCGACGGCCCGAAGCAATGGCAGGAATGATGACCGATTTCACCACTTCATAAGATTTTCCGTGACCGAGTAAACCCACATAAGCCGAAATAGCCATAATGCCCCCTAGCCAATAATCGGTAAACGGCGAATAATAAAACGCGCCAACATAGCAGAAATAACCAATGTTATTCCTGTTGGAATTTGCAATATTGATAGAAAATACCAAATAGAATCAGGTAAACCACTAAATAACGCATTTAAATTTGGTATCTCTTTTGGCAAAAATAACTCAATCACCACGGGAATAAATTCCGTTGTAATAAAGAAAAGTGAGAAAAAAACAAAAAATTTTGCAACAATACCTTTAAAAGCAAACCCAAGAAAACCACTAAATAAACGTAAAATTAAGCTACCCATTGTTATTCCTTATGCACTCAATAAAATTCTTAATGCGACAATTCCCCAAATAAGCAGCATCAAGGAAGTAATCACGGCTTTATTTTGCTCTACATATTGGCAATGCTTATCTAATCGAACATCAATATTTAAATAATCAATATGCCCTTCCCACGTTGGACACTGCACAGCACGATCGGCTAAATGAAAATTCTTGAGCTGCGGAAAAAACTGATTAAATGGCTCTAAAATTTGCATTGCGGTAGGTGCTTCAAGTTCAGGATATTCAGGCTCCCCTTCAGCGTCATCGTCATCCTTATCAGGTCGTATATTAGGTGATGGATTAGGTAATGGTTTAGGAGAGGACATTGGAAAATCTATTTGATTTCCTTTACCTGCTTTAGTAAAAAGATCTGCATAAGTAGGAGTAATGCCAAGCTTATTTAAAACCTGTTGTACTTCAGCTGCTGTAATTGGATATGATGAGGCAAATGGAATGCCTGAATAATCAGGTTGCATCGCTGCTGACATTAATAATGCGTTATATAACTGTGCCAATTGTGTCGCTGTTAAAGGAGTAGTATAGAGATTTAAATCTAATTCACTAATTGAACCTAATTCTTTTTCTTTTAATGCCGTTGATGTATCACCAGTAAAATCATTATTAATTTCAATTGTAATAGATTTTGAATCTGTTCTTGTAAACTCCTCATAATCTGATGGCTTAGGTTGATTGAAAGAATAAATAGTGTTCGTTCCTGTGTTTCCTTCTAAAACAGGATTAAAATTTGAAGATAAAGATTTATAAGTCCATGTATTACGTACATCTGCGTAAATGGTATTCCCAATTACTTTATGTCTTAGATATTTATTTTCTACAATTGTTTGAGATTCTAGATAACTATATTTACTACCTTCAATGCTTATCTCTGTATATTTATCCTCACTTTTAACACTATAATCTTCTTGAACACCATATTCTGATAATAGCGAAATTGAATTTGATTGAGCATATTCCCCTGTTTTTAACTCGTAATAATATTTATAGTGATTATCTAATATATCGGATTTATGTATATCATCTTTACCCTCTGAAATCTGTACCTTATCTTTAGAATACTGATAAATTACAGGGGATTTGGAACTAGGCATGGCCTTTACAATTTTTGTTTCTCCATTAACATTTATTGCATAACGCCCATCTGATAAAAGAACAGCAGTGGGTTCAAAAGTGACCCCTATTTTACTATTGCTTTCTACGTTTAAATCACTAAGAGTAATCACCCCAGATGTTAAAGCCAAAGCAACCCAAGAAATATCTTTTGCATGACGCAATGTTGATGTAGCACTTATCGCAAATGTTGAATCATTTGCTGCAACAGTGCCTAATGCTCGATAAGTTTGTGCAGCGCGCATGCCTATTGCTGCCTCATTTGCTGCTAAAAAAGCAGCATCATTTGCGGCAGCTTCGCCCGCAATCGATACAGCTGCTCGTCTTGCTATAACACGTTCAAAAACTTGAGTAATAACTCGAGCAGCAAGTGCGGGATTCGCATACACCTGATAAGGGAAATACAAAATATTAAGAATCAAACTTAAAATAATTAATCGTTTAATCCAATTACCACAACCCAACCGCATATTACACCCAGTAGAAAATAAGCTAAATCCCATAACATACGAAATCCAAAGAAAAAAGGGGATATCAATCCCCTTATTATTATTTTCCAAATAGCCCCAAAATAAAGCGAATGCCCATTTTTGCAATACGTGGCCCAATTAATACACCGCCTGCTGCGATAATTCCAGCAATCACCGTTGAAAAATCAACTTGATTAAGCATACCAGAAACATCGATTTGTACTTTTTGTGCCGATTCACTACCAGCAAAAGCGCCAACGGAAGATCCCAAAGCTACAGCAGCAATGAGATATTTTTTTAAATCTGACATAAGAAACTCCTTATATTGAGTTAAAATGATGTGCTTATTTAAAAATTGCTATCACTGCCCCTACAGATTTAGCGATTAAGTAAAAAATAAGCACAATACCAAATGAAAAGCCAAAACTATCAGTATGATGAATAAAATCACCAACTGAAAAGCCTTGATTTTCATTTCCTGAAAGTGCCACGGATTGAAGTTTTACTGCCTCTATCTTTGGCACTTTCAAAATCACATCATTACAACCATCTCCACCGAAATTCATATAAGGGTGACAAAACTTAGTTGTAATTTCTATTTCATCGCTCATTGTTTTAATTCTTCAATAAGCGAACTTTCATCAAAATTATAAGTAATACCTTTACGACCATTTTCCATAGCCCATTCACGAGGATAAACAAGCACCATTACCGTCTTATCCTTTAAGCGATTAATCGTATTTCTTAACGCATCATTCATAGAGCGATCATCAATCTTAATTTCTTGAATTGATGTGTTATAACCGCCATAACCATCAGGCTCTTGTAATTGAACCCCCATGTTATGACGATCTTTTACTTCTCCAGTCTCTCGATTAGTAAAAGATGAAGATTTATACCCTTTTAAAATACCTACAATATAAAATCCGGTACGCATAATTAATTTCTCCTAATTGATGATGAAAAAACTTATTTATTAAACAACAAAACGTAACTGAGGAGCGTTGCTTGGAAATTGATAAAAATCAGGGGCTTTAAATGGTCTTACAATGATATTTTCACAAGATATAACTCGAACAGCCTGAAATTTCTCAATATCACATGGAGTTGCAATATCAATTCCGATTTTTCTAAGATTTGCTCGATGACGCTTGAATGTTGCGGAAGACAAATTACTCAAATCTTCACCTGAAGACCAACGCATAGCATAAAAAGCTGATGTGTTAGCTTTTCTTAAAGAATCAACAACTCCATTTGATACTAATTGCTCTGCTATGGTTTCTAATTTAATTTCGCTAACATTTAATTTTTTATACATATCAATAAATCCTTGATGTACTGTTTCTAGCTTAGAAAAATCACTGATACCCCAATAACATAAATTTTCACGCTGTAAATATCTTGATTTTAATTTCTGCTCAAAACGTACTACGCCATTTTCTTTACAATATTCATAAACATTTTTGTAATATCTAAACTCTTGTGATTCTTCACCAAATTTACGCTTAATCTTGTCATAAGAATGAACTTGCATTTCTTCGTGTTTTATATAACAACTTGGATAAATTAAATTGGCATTTCCTTTTTCACTAAGCCAATCCATGGTGCAACCATTTGTATGAAGTCTGCCAATAGAATTTCTATAACGCATCTGTGATAAGGCTTTTAGAAATGTACGCTCATTACCCTTACCAACAGCTTTATTAGTAGTAATATCTAAACGTTTAATGATTGCGCCATTAGAAAATTTTGAGACCTTAGAACCATCTTCTCCTTGGCGATAAAAAATTTCAGTGCAGCGAGTAAAGATTGGTAATTTAAGAGAGGAAAGAATTGAATTAAAACAGGAAACGCAGCTATCTACAGTATCAAAACCAAAAACATTTTCTACTCGTCCCCATCTACTTGGATTGCCAGCCATACGAATAACTGAACCTGAAATTTTTAAACTTACTTCGTCGCAATAACTGCCCTTATGATGATAGGTCCCAGTCTTAATACCACTTTGCATTTCCCCAGTATCTAAATGAATTCCCACTAAACCAAAATCAAAAATAGAAAGTAAGACTTCATTAGGAATATCAATTCCAAAGTCTTGTTCTATTTCTAACCAGTCAATAAAGAAATTCATTACACACGCTCACAATATCACAAGTGATAATAAAATAAATCAAAAATCATTTGTGAGCAAGTGAAATGTATCACAATGAAAAAAATATTTTTGTGAGCTATGATATAGAATCACAGATGCATTATTTGAGTGAATAAAAGTATGAATAAACGAAAAAATCTAGGTGTTCCTGCCGAAACACATATGAGAATTGAAAGAGTGGCAGTTGAGATCACAGCTAAAACGGGTAAAGTGACTAAATGGACTGACGTTGTTAACTTTATGATAGAAAACTATCTTAATGAAGCAAAGCTAGATATGATAGGAAAACTTGCCCCAAATTCTAAAGAAGCTTTTATTTCAAAGGCCATATATAGAGAAAAAGAATAAATATAAAAAAGTATCAAGTTTGATACCAAAGTTCGGGTGTTACAGAACTCCCGAACTTTTTTGTGCGTTTTGTAACCACCAGAGGTTTTATACAGAAACAAAAAAGCAAGGTTGAAACCTTGCTTTTTTGTATATTAAGTAGCACTTATGGCAGCTTACGCCCGATTAAAGTTCGCATTAAGGCAGCGAAGCACCACTTTAAGTAAGCACTTTCGGTAGCTAATCACCTAAATTAAGTAAGCATTTTACGGCAGCTAATCGCCTAAATTTTTGTTCAGGTAATCTCCTAAACCAAGCCTATTGTAAAGTTCTATCTTAAATTCTTCAATAGTTAAATCTCCCTCAATCCATTTCTCTGAAAGTTCAATAAAGTTTTCAGGCGGCTTATGTCCAGCCAAACGATTATTATCCAGAGCAAACTGTACTGATTTTCGTCTACTTATCTTTTCTTCTTCACTAATCATTTGATTTCCAAAGCTGCCTTATCCAGCCATTCAGCATACATCAGTAAAACACCATCAAGTTCTTTAATGCCTTGATTATAATCATATTCATATATTCATATATCCAATTTTCATTAGAATTAATCTCTCTAATATCTATGAATTTATGTTTTAATTCAGATACTTTTTTCATGTCCAATTGAATATCTTCTTTAGTGAATGGAATGTCTAAATTTTCTGAAAAATCATCATAATTCAATGATAATTGAAACAAGGTATTCCATCCACTCTTTGCAATAGATACCAATCTATGTTTTTCTCTCGTTAAGTAATCTACTCCGCTATCATAGATAGCAACGATAGGGTCATAAAAATCTTCACTACTACTCATAAATTTATCTTATTTTTCGTCTATAAAATTGCCTTGGTGCCATAGGGCTAAAAGCCTTAATAAATTCATCTTTATCTATTGGTACGGTGGAATTCTTTAACTCTTTTAAAAATGCGGCCAAATGTTCGCAAAGGTCAAAACGCGCTTGAGTTTCTTCGGGCGTATAAAATCGTTTTGTATCAAATCTGATCTCTATCGTATCTAACGTGCAATAAACCCTATAATCATCAGCCTTTAGTAACCTAACAGCGTTTAGAAAGTGTATAGGCGTTATATCTTTCAATGTAATATTTGCCATAAACCTAATAACTTGAATTTCGCATAATAGCGGATTATGTGTAAATTCTTGCGCGGTGCTGCGCCATTATACCGCGCTTCAAATTGTAACATAATCCGAAAATCATTATGCGAAATTAGTTATCGGGTTAGCGAAAACTACGGGCTAAATAAATCACATAGTTATACACAAGTCACAGGTACTAGTAAAACAAGACAAAATAAGGCTAGATAGCACGTTGTAACGCGATACTTTATCGTTTTATTGAATGGTTTAGTTGAAATATAAAGACAACGTAAAGGTAAAGTAAGCTAAATCTATGTGATTACGCTCGTAAAATCTGGATAATTTTAGGGATAATTTTCCCCAGAAAAAAACAACAAAAAAGCACGTTTTATTAAAACGTGCTATTCTAAAAAAAATGTGACAACGTATCAGTTAACCTAGTAGTTTTATACCATATTCATATACTTGTTGTAGCAAAGATAGTTTTTCAGGATTATCTGAATGTTCCTCTGCTAAACGTTGCAAACTTGATTCAAAATCTACCGCACTTTTTTCAAGTTTATTCTGTCGGTATTTTTGCCATTTAATTTGTTCAGCGCGTGTGAGGGTTTTATAAAAATGACGAGCACGATAATGGAACAATAATTCAGGGATACGTTTATCTTCAAAAGCTAAACCGTGTTCAGCTAATTTTTCTGCAGGTAGACTACGTAAAATAGACATATTGTTTTTATCAGCATTGCTGAAAAAGCCATTGTATAGCTCAGTTTCTACATTATCATTCGATTCAAATTGACGTTCTTCATTAAAAATATCCGCCACTTTTTCACGAATATCAAAAGATGCCCGTAATTTTGCAAGATTATCCAAGCATAATTGTCGATTAATACCCAAGCGATTTGCTGTTTCTGGTAACAAGGTTTTGGCTGGCGCTAAAATAGGACATTTATTGATATGCACAAGCTTTAATGGAACAGATGAAACTCCCCTTTCTTCTAATTCTGATTTTTTGGTATATAAATCTGTCCGCAATTCATCCGCACTTTTGGCTAATAAATTATCGATATTGCCAGTTAAATCACACACAATTAATGCGTTTTGATTTGTCGGATGCCAAGCTAAAGGGGCAACCCAAGTGCAATTTCCACGATAATTCCCTAACATTCCAGAAACATGGACTAAAGGCGCCATTGCGCCTGTATCAACCAATTTTTCGATTTCTTTTTTACCTCGGTTTTCAAAGAAATATTGGAATAATTTAGGCTGTTTTTCTTTAATTAGTTTCGCCATAGCAATAGTTGCATATACATCCGCCATTGCATCGTGAGCATTTTCATGCGCAATACCATTTGCTTTAGTGAGTTTTTCTAAGCGGAAACTTGGCATTCCATCATCGTCATAAGCCCAATTAATCCCTTCTGGACGCAAGGCATAACAAGCTCGCACTAAATCTAACAAATCCCAGCGTGAATTCCCGTTTTTCCAGCTGTATTCGTAAGGATCAATAAAATTACGATAAAACGTATAACGCGTCATTTCATCATCGTAGCGAATATTGTTATAGCCCATGACACAAGTATTGGGTTGGGAAAATTCTGCTAAGATATTTGCGGCGAATTCAGGCTCAGAAAGCCCCTTTTCATTACATTCTTGTGGTGTAATTCCTGTTACCATTACCGCTTCAGGAGCAGGTAAATAATCGTTGGTTTGTTTACAATAAAACATTATTGGTTCACCAATGATATTAAAATCAGCATCTGTACGAATACCCGCAAATTGTGCAGGACGATCTGTTGCTGGATTTACACCAAAACTTTCATAATCGTAAATAAAAAAGCTGAAATCTTTTGCCATGGGCACTCTCTTTTACGCGATAATTTTATCTAAATAATATAGGCAGAAAATGGCTGATAAACTAAAAATAATACCTAGCCAATTTAGCTTACTGATTTTTTCTTTAAAAGCTAACGCGCCAGTTATTGTACCTAAACAAATCACGCCAATGTTCATTCCCGCAAAAACAAGCGTCGGATTTCCAGCAAAACTTTGATGTGCCTTTATATAGAATAAAATATTAAAGAAATTAAATACACCTAAAACGATGCCACCAATTACACTTGATGATGTCCATTGGGCACGTTTTAAGAATAAATAGATAAAGATAACACAAGCTGCAAGCGAGAAAGAAATAAACAATGTTGCAGGGAATGCGCCGCCGCTTTTCGCCACTTGTTTGAATAAAATATCAATGATGCCGTAACCAAACCAGACGCCGATTAATCCTAAAACACCTTTAAAATTAACCGCACTTTGCCCTTGAGTTGGCTTAGTTAATACACAAAATAAACCAATAAAGGCTAATACAACACCAATGATTTTAGATTGGCTTAGTGTTTCATGAAAAATTAAAAATGCCGATAAAATAGGAAGAAACAACGAAAGACGTTGTGCTGCATCTGAACGTACAATTCCAGCAAACTCTACCGCTTTTGACATAATAATAAATACGCTAGGTAGCAATAAGCCCAGAGCTAAAAAAATAGGTGAATTTTCGCTTTGTACGATGTAATCAGTAAATTCTAAGCCTTTAAAATCAGGTTTAAGTAAGAAATAACTGAAAGTGATGGCTGTGATGTAGTTGAATGCAATAGCTTGTTCAATAATGATATTTTTTTTACGGGCTATTTTAAGCAAAACTGAAACAGCTACGCTACAAAGAATGGCAAGAATAAGATTGTGCATTTATTAATCCTTAATAGCTTGTTTAATTAAACTCATAATGTATTCAAGATATTGGGGACTTTTAACGGTAATTTCATAATCTCCATTCCCCAGTGACCAGTATTTGATACATTTTTATTGTTTCTGCTGCGACAACAGCTCTTTTTTTGATGTGAAAATTTTCATTATTATTCCTAACTAGTAAGTTAATTCCCTTTCCATTTTTACATATCATTCTTCCCAAGGAAGCTTCCAAACAAATAATTGTGGCAGGAGCACCAATAAGTTTTATATCAAATTTCAAGCTTGGTTCAATAATAGTAGAAGCATTATGTATTCTAAAACTAAATTGCCATCCTTTATCTAAATATAATTCAACCGTATTTTTACTATTTGGCTTAAAATCTATATTAATGACTCTAGTTGATAAATTAGCTATAGGTATAAAAATATTTGCCTTTCTTTTTTAGAGGGTTTATTTAGTGTTCCTCGCAAGTTAAATGATTGAATAAATGTTAGTTTCTTATTATCTTGGCTTATGATTTTATAGAAATCAAAATACCCTAGTAAATATTCAACCATTTTCTGTGGGACAATAGAATCATATTTATGATACTTTTCTTTAATTTCCGCTATAAATGATTTTAGTATTGGATAATAAATATCATCTTCTTTATTAGATAACTCTCTCCATTTTATTTTGTTTCTTTTATAAATTTCTAATTTCTCAAAAATAGGGAGTATATTATCCCAATAATTTTGAGAAGAAGGTAATTGGAACCATTTTTCTGAAAAGTCAATTTTATGTGATAAACGACTATGTTTCACAGCAAAATGATTATGTTTTAAACTTAAACCAATTTCCCAATTAATATTTTCTCTTTGAATTAAAATATCTCTAACATCGCCTAATTCACCTTTATTATCAGCTTGTATTTTTAAGTTTAATATACCATCACCATCTTCTATTATTGGCTCTAAGTTTGTTATAAGATTGATACCAGCAATTGCACTTTTTGTATATTTTTCTTTTTCAAGATCAGATAATGTATTCCAAGATTTCTCAACTACATAATAGCTAGAATTCTTTTCTATATTTATATTCTGATTTTGAGTTGCAATTCGTCCTAATTCAGTTATAAATGCAAACTCATATGCTCTGCCATTATCATTACTTTTATTTGACATATTTAATTACCTTTACAAATTTCCAATGCGGATTTTATTGTTTTAGCTATTTCATATGCTAAATTTACAGGCACTGCGTTACCGATCATTTTATAACCATCATTCAAACTTTCGTAATGAAAAATAAAATCATCAGGGAACCCTTGCACTCTTGCACATTCTCTAACAGTTAGTCTGCGATATAAATGTTCTTTTCCTTCAACAAATTTATTTAAATTTTTACTAACTTTTAACATTACAGGAGCTTGGGGGTGTAATTGACATTGCCGTCCAGATGCTTGAACTGTAAATGCTGGTTCATTCCATTGTCTAACACGATTTCGGCTCATAAAAATTGTTGAATATGATCCTATAAAATATTCGTGATTAGGATAAATACATTTATTACCATTTGTTTTATTTTTATCTAAAGCTGGAATTGAATTATCTTTTAAATCCCAAATAACATCCTTAAATGTTGGCTTTATCAAATGTGGAATGGGTGGAATATAATTAATATTTAGCTCTTTTCTAAAACCAATATAAAAAACACGTTTTCTATCTTGAGCTACGCCATAATCATTCGCATTAAGCAAAACAATATGAACATCATATCCAGCATTATCAAATTCTTGGATAAATTCTTGAACTGCCTTATTATGACGCTGAGCCATCATTCCTTTGACATTTTCGGCAAGGAAAAATATTGGTTTTTTTTCTTTTAAAATCCGAATATATTCATAAAACAATTTTCCCCTAGGATCATCAATTCCTCTAAGAGATCCACCCTCACTCCAAGATTGACAAGGCGGTCCCCCAATAATTCCATCACACTTAGGAAATTCATCTGAAGAAATTTTAGATATATCGCCTTTAATTAATTTAGCTGAATGATTACTTTCATATGTTTTCCATATTGATTTATCATATTCATTTGCGCAAATAATACGAAATCCTGCTTTTTGGAAGCCAAGATCTAATCCCCCTGCACCTGAAAAAAGACTAATTAAATTCATAAAAATTTCTAAAACAAAATTGATTTATAATAAGCGCGGTCAAAAATCTTAAAATTTTAACCGCACTTCCCTTCTATTTTTTATTCTGTCGCACCGAATCCGCGTAAACCAACAACATGTACATGCTCTTGGTTGCCTGCGATTTTACGCACGAGTTTATAGGTTGTACCTTTTTCTGGGCTAATGTTCTCTGGCGCAGCGATAAGTAACTGCATATCCAAACGTTCGCAAAGTTCGAATAAGGTAGAAATAGATTTACCGTCTAAACGCGCTGCTTCATCTAAGAACAACAAGCGACAAGGCACAATATCTTTACCACGAATTCGACGGCTTTCTTCTTCCCAACTTTGAACAACCATTAAGAGAATTGACATACCTGTACCGATAGCTTCACCAGTAGAAAGTGCACCACTTTCTGCACGTAACCAACCATCTGCGCCACGGAATACTTCTACTTCAAGTTCAAGATAATTACGGTAATCTAACAATTCTTCACCAATTGTTTGTGCTGTGCGTTGCCCCATATCAATATGTGGATTGATGCGTTGATAGAGCTTCGCCATAGCTTCAGAGAAGGTGATGCGATTATCGTTGAATAAATCTTGATATTCATCTTGCTGACCAGAAAGCGCATCTAACAACATGGCATGGGTATCACGAATATTCACTACTAAACGGACAGATTTCACCTGACCGAACGCAATGTTTTGTAAGCCTTGGTTGAGCATACGAATACGATTTTGTTCACGCTGAATCGTTTTACGCATAATATTTGCAACACTTTCAGAACTGATTGCCAATTTTTTCTCACGGCCAGTTAATTCAGCTGTTAAACGAGAAAGCTCAATTTCCATTTGTTCAATGGCATCAATTGGATCATCCGTTTTAATAATATCTTGGCGAATACGTTCACGTAGATGCTGATACACCGCAATAAAGAACCGCACTTTATTTTCAGGTTTGCGACTATCTTCAGACACTCTTAGGCTATCACGTAGATATTCATTATCCGCCACTGCTGTACGCAACGCACCTAATGCTTTATCCGACATTGAACGTAACTCATCTGCAGATAAATAAGCGAGCTCTCGACGATTGAGGCGTTTTTCCATATCGGAATTGCGTGATAAACGTAAAACCACACACCAACTCACTTTCGCTGCTACAACTAATTCACGTTGAGTTTTATAATCACGTTCGGTTTTACGAATAAGGCGATTTAAGTTGTCCGCTTCGCTTTCAATTAATGTCAGTTGTTTTTCTACATAAGAACGACGCTGACGGCTCGTTGAAAGTTGTTGATGTAATTCATCACGACGGATACGGGCTCGTTCTTCAGCACCGTCATCAGCTCTCACGCCAAGATCGCTAATTTCACCAATCAATTCATTTAAAAGCTGATATTTACTATCGTAAGAACTTTGTAATTGAATCAATACGCGATTATATTCTGCAAATTGGCTTTGTTTTTGACGAACTTGCTCACGTTGCGTATCTCGCTGTACCTGCATTTGTTCTAAACGTTGGCGAAGTTTTTCGTTGAGTTCAGAAGTTTCAGCCTGCCCAGCATCTTCATAACCAAAATGCGGTTTACGTTGTACAACATCAGCTAAAGCAAATACACGTTGTTGAACTTGTTTTTGACGCTCAATCGCTTGAGTTAATTCATTTTTTAAGCCTTCGTAATTTTCTGGATCACTTTGTAAACTATTTGCAATCGGCTCTAATTGTGACAACGTTACACCATATTGACGAATAAAATATTCATCTTGCTTTGCAATATCTAATTGCTCACGACATTCTTCAATACGATCAATTAAATCCTCATCAGCTAATACATTTAGTTGTGGAATCAACTTGTTGAGTAATTGCAGTTTTTCTTTTGCATTATCTAATTGAATGCGTAATTGTTGTTCGCCGCTATTAAATAGGTTTAATTCACGATCAATTTCATTGCGTTCGCGATTAATTTCAGACATTAACTCTTCTGGATTTGGCTGGAACGCAAGCGCCAAATGCAACCCAACAAATTGGCTGAAATGTTCGTGTAAACGTTGGCATTTTTGTACATCAAACGCAATTTGGGCATGTTGTTCTGCCAGTTCATCACGTTCAATTTGTAATTCTTCTAAACGTTTTTCACGTGCTGCACGCCCAAATAACGGGATTTCAGGGAATCTTGAATAGCGTAATTCACGATCTGAAACTTGCACTACAACACCTAGCTCAAGTTCTTGTGCGGATAATACGCTGTCATCAAATGCGGTAGGATCACCCTCAATTAAATACAAATCGTCCAGGCAATCTTCTAATTGCGCAAGTTGTTCACGCACTGCATTGAGATCACGCACAACAATAGCATGACGCGCAGGCCCGTAAAGTGCGGAGAAATAAGGCGCATCTTCAATGGTAACATCATCATAAAGCTCTGAAAGCAACACCCCACCAAAACGTTCTGCCAACATATTTAAACGAGGATCTTCTGAACCATCTGGCTGACTTAAACGAGAAATTTGTTCATCTAATTGCAAACGTTTTTGTTCAAGTTGATCACGTTGCATCGTGAGTTCACGTTCTTTCACAAGTTGTGATTGCATAAAATTCATCACATCTTGACTATGTTCAAACGTCTCGCCACTTTGTTGCTCTAAACGTTCTAATGCAGCTTGAGCTGTCAGCCATGCTGGCGCTTTACGCGCATTTTCATCATAAAGTGCGGTTAAATTTTCACGCTTTTGACGAAGCGTAGAACGATTTTCCACTTGTTCTGAAAGTTCAGCAGAAATATCTTCAATTAACGCTTCTTGCTCTGCGTGATAGTCCTCTAATTCTTCAGCCGTTTGTAAACTTAAATTGGCACGTTGATTAAAATCATTAAGTAATTTGACTGCACTTTGTTGTTGTGCGTAACGTTGCTCAAGTTCATGTAATTTTGTGCGAAGTTGTGGCGTTTGTTGTGCCTGCAATTTTTGGCTTGGATATTCACGTAATAATTCTTTGGCACTTTCCCACGCCGCAGAACGAGGCATTTCCCCCGCAATTTTGCATACTAATTGGTACGCTTTATCAAACTGAGATTTTGCTACTTCAGAAATAGACATTTTGTGCTCAAGCTCAAGTACGGTTTCCGTTAAACTTTCAGCATGTGCTTCAAATTCTGCGTGATAATCTTCTACATTTTTAACACTTAAATCCGCTAAACCGCATAATGTTTTCGCTTTTTCAAGAGCTGCAATGGCTTGTTGATATTGAAGTGCGCGAGTTTGTTGGGCATCTAATGCTTGTTGATAGTCTGCTAATTGGGCACGCACCGCATCAATTTCAATTTCAGTTTGCTCAAATTGGGCTTGGCTTTCTTCTAATGTATCATTCGCATCTTCAACCACCAGTTTTTGTTCTTCTAAACGCTCTGTGAGTTCTGCAATATCTTCTTGATAACGCGTAATTTTTTCTTGGTGACGCAAAGCGTTTAACACCAAGTTAAGATGATCAACCGCACTTTGATGATCAACTTCTAAAGTACGTTCACTTTCTGCTAATTCAGCCGCTTCTCTACTTAAATCAACTAAACGATGTTGAGATAAATTCTGCTCTGCTTTTGCTTTATACCACTCACGACGAGATTCTAATGCAGCCTCAATATTGCCACGGCGTTCATTTGCATTACGCATATAGTCCGAAGCAACATAGTTGGTTGTTTCAGTAATTAAATGTTTGAATAAATCGCGATCTGATTGCGTGACCTTAATCGCTTCTAAAGTCATACGGTTTTCACGCAATGCACTTTCCATATCTTGGAAAGCTTTGCGCACACCTAAATTTTCTGGCAATAAATAGTCACGTAAAGAACGTGTGATTGCACTGGAAATACCACCGTATAAAGACGCTTCAATAAGTTTATAGAATTTGCTTCGGTCTGATGCTGAACGTAAACGTTTTGGAATAATACCTAAATCGAACATCATGCCGTGATAATCAGTGATGGAATGATATTGTTTAAATTGCGCACCGATATTTTCAATTTTATCTTTGAGTTCGTTTAAATTAAGGACGCGTGCTTGACGTTCGCCCACAGTTTCAATGAAAAGTGCGGTCGGATTTTGAGATAATTCAACACCTTGAATTGAAAACGTTTTTAAATCAACTTTTTTATCACGACCCGCAATTTGTTGCAGACGCACACCAACAAGAATACGTTGATGACATGAGTTAATGGTATCTAATACCGCGTAACAAACACCTGGACGCAATTTACCATGTAAACCTTTATCGCGAGAACCACCTGTAGAACCAGCCTCTGTTGTATTACGGAAATGTAAAAGGGTCAAATCAGGAATTAATGCTGTCACAAATCCAGCCATTGTGGTTGATTTCCCCGCACCGTTACCACCAGAAAGCGTGGTAACTAATTCATCTAAATCGAAAGTACGCGCAAAAAAACCATTCCAGTTAATTAAGGTTAAAGAACGGAATTTACCACGCTCTACACCATTGTTTGCCATCATGCTAAAAGGCATAGGTGCGTCAACGATTTCTTCGACGTTTTCATTTTCCATAATGACTTCATCGCTCTCTAATTCGATTTCATTTTCTAATTCAAAAACATCAGACATTATTCTTGTTCTCCGTCAAATTCTTCGTCAATTTCATCCGCACTTTCCGTATCACTTTCCATTAATTGCGCTTGTTTTTCCAACGCTAAGGATTCTGGTGTTGCCGCTTCCCCATCACGAATGAGTCGAGCTTGTGCCTCTAATGGATCATCTCCGCTACGTACTTCCGCACCAAAACGAAATACAGATTCAGAAATCGTAAATTTCCCACTATTTTGTTCGCCAACGGTTTGAATCATACCTAAACGACGTAAACGACCAATTGCAGCCCGCACTTTTTCTGCCAATTTTTGTTTATCTAAATCGGAACCACTTGAACGCTGATTAGCTGCTTTTAATAATTTTCCTTCATCAGCAAGATTTAATAATTCATCATACACTTCTTGCGTGCTAAAAATACCTTGTTGGGCTAAACGTTCTGGGCTTAAATAAAGATAACAAAGCACTTTACCAACAAGCATTTCCAACTCAGAAAGTACTGAACGCGCAATTAATGTCGTTGCTTTCGGACGAAGATAGAAGAATCCTTCTGGAGCACGAATTAGTTCCACGTTATAGCGGCGATAAAATCCGTCTAATTCATTTTGGAAATCCATTAAAAATGCGTGATTATCTAAGTGCTCCGTGCTGATATGGCGACCTGAGCGCAATAGACTATCCACCTCTGGAAATATTGGATTTGCAATCGCCACAGCGAGTTTTGGGGAAATTACATCTTGAAGGTTGTCTGTCATAGGTTATTTCTCTATTAAAACTTTATTCAGTTACTTTCTTCGTTAATCATTATTGCCAAATCTCCCCTAGTCCTTCTTTGCTAAAAAGGGTTTGGGCATATTTAACAGAAGTAATTCCGTCGAAATTAGCTTTTAAATTATCTTAAAATCAATACTTATCAATCACATGCGCTTGCACTTCTGAGCCACGTTTATTAATTGCTTGCCAATCTGGATAAATACCCGATAAATCATCATTCGCCATACCAAGGCGCACAGCTTGATCAACAATGATTCGAGCCACATCAAAATGACGAGAAAGTGGATAATTTTCCAGTTGTTCTTTTAACACTAAACTCAAATCAATCGGACGGTTATTTTCACGATAAGCAATCAGTAAGCCTTGCATATGCTCTACAATTTGATCGTGTAAATCAGAAAGGGATTCGTATTGCAATTCTTCTGGTAATTCACCTAAAGCATCATCTTCACGCAACACCATTTCTTCATCGCGCAGATCAACTAAACGCTCAGCTTGCGCTGTCCATAAGAACCAAGGATGATCAAAATAATGATGAATAGAATTACGTAAACGTTGTGAAAACACGCGATTTTTATCCATATCAATGGCGGTACGGATAAATTTATGCACGTGACGGTCATAACCAATCCATAAATCGATAGCTTGTTGTCCCCAGCTAATAATACGGTCAAGTTTGGATTGTAAATCGGTAATTAATTGTTCAATAAAATACAGCTCATCGTGACCAATTACACAATCTTGAATACGTAATAATTGAGCCTGTAACTTATCACCTGCGGCATTTAAAGTATCTTGTAACTCACGTAAATTGCCTGAGGTTTCATCTAATAAACGTTCACAGCTAGAAATTGCCGCCTGCCAATCTTTGGTAAGTAAATTGGCAATTTCTTCTTTAATGCTTTGTTGATTTTCATCCATCACGCGTTGTGATAAATCAATACTATCGAAAATCTCTGCCACCGAATATTTTAACGGAGCGAAAACATTTCTGCGCCAAAAGTGTTCATTTTCCCCTTTTGCAGCACCTTCTTCTGCAGCATCGGATGCTCGCTGAATTTCATCGGCCACAATAGAAAGTTGTACGGAAAGACGCAACGCGGAAAATTCACGTTGACGAATATAATAATCTGATACGCCAACACCTAATGGAGTGAGACGATAAATGGAAAGGCCTTCAGTAAATTCGCTACTAAAACGGTTTAACAAACGTTGTTTCACTAATTCATTAATTGCATTATTCGCTCGTGTTGCAATGGCATCCATGGATTGCTCAAAAGCATTCATCGTGTGGCGGAAAATATCCACAAGATCGGCTTCTAACATTTCGCCGTCTAAACGTTCGTTGTTATAAATTGCAATCGCTAGCAGGAAAACCAAGCGTTCGGTAGGTAAATTCAAAGAAAACTCGCGATCTTTTGCCCAAGAGACGAGTTCAGGAATAGTTTGGGATGTTTCAATCATTGAATTGCAAAGCGTTAAAATTGAACAAAAAATTGGAAAGATTATACAGGATTTTTTACGGATCTTAAAAATCTTCTTTTGAATTGACCGCACTTTTCCTATTTTTCACGTATAATGTGCGTCTTTCATGAATAACTAAAGATAACAAAATGAGCGATTTAACCCAGTTAGCCCAACAAGAAAAAAAACAAACCTATAATTTCAATAAATTACAGAAACGCCTTCGCCGTAACGTAGGCAACGCTATTGCAGATTTTGGTATGATCGAAGATGGCGATAAAGTCATGGTGTGTTTATCCGGAGGCAAAGACAGTTATACGCTTCTCGATATTTTGTTGAATTTACAGCAAAGCGCGCCGATTAAATTTGATATTGTGGCAGTAAACCTCGATCAAAAACAACCAGGTTTCCCTGAGCACGTATTGCCTGAATATTTGGAAAGTATTGGCGTCGATTATAAAATTGTACAAGAAAATACTTACGAAATTGTGAAAGAAAAAATTCCAGAAGGAAAAACCACTTGTTCGCTCTGCTCTCGCCTACGCCGTGGAATTTTATATCGCACAGCCACAGAACTTGGTGCAACCAAAATCGCTTTAGGACACCACCGAGACGATATGTTAGCGACACTATTTTTAAATATGTTTTATGGCGGCAAAATGAAATCCATGCCACCTAAATTGATTTCTGATGATGGCAAACAAATTGTGATTCGTCCGCTTGCTTACTGCAAAGAAAAAGATATTGAGAAATATGCCATTGCAAAAGAATTTCCGATTATTCCTTGTAACCTATGTGGCTCACAACCAAATCTTCAACGCCAAGTGGTAAAAGAAATGCTTAATACTTGGGATCGCCAATATCCGGGACGCTTAGAAACCATGTTTAGCGCAATGCAAAACATTACATTGTCACATATGTGTGATCCGAAATTATTTGATTTCAAAGGCATCAAACATGGGCAACTAATTGATGGCATTGAAGGCGATACCGCATTTGATGAAGAACGAATCACGCCAATGCAATTTGAAGATGAAGATCAAACCGATTTTTCAAACAACGAAATGATTAACTTTAAAGAAGTAAATTAATATGTTGAATATCAATGGAATGGAAGTTGAAACTGACAAAGATGGTTATTTGCTTAATAGTCAGCAATGGAACGAAGATGTCGCTTGTGCTATTGCTCAGGTAGAAAGTATTGAATTAACTGATGCACATTGGGAAGTGATTTACTTTGTGCGAGACTTTTATCAAGAATATAACACCTCTCCAGCCATCCGCATGTTGGTAAAAGCTATGGCTGAAAAGCTTGGTGAGAATAAAGGTAATAGTCGTTATTTGCAACGTTTATTTCCTGAAGGTCCCGCAAAACAAGCCACAAAATTAGCAGGCTTGCCGAAACCTGCCAAATGCCTATAAAAGTGCGGTCAATTTTTTGAAAATTTTAAACGCTGGGTTTATTTACGACTTGCTTCTTGTAAGATAAAATCTAGGCTCTTTTAAACCCTAACTAACAAGGAAATGTTATGAAAATTAGTGCAAGAAACCAATTAAAAGGTAAAGTTGTTTCAATCGAAAACGGTTCAGTAAATGCGATCGTTCACATTGATATCGGTGGCGGTAATGTGCTTTCTTCTACTGTATCTTTAGCAGCAGTTAAAGAATTAAACTTAGAAGTTGGTAAAGAAGCGTACGCAATCATCAAAGCAACTTCTGTAATGGTTGGCGTGGAATAGTTTCTTCCATAAAAACAGAATTGAATATAACCGCACTTTTAAAGTGTGGTTTTTTTATACTTTCTCTTTCACTAGCACCTATTTTGAAGTATATCTTGCATTTAATAATGCATGAAAATACAATTATAATAGTTATCATTTATATCTTTAGTAAGGGAGTATATTATGCATCAAAAGAAACCGTTAATGTTGTTATTCTGCTCAACATTTGTTAGCCCATTTATTATGGGGCAAACTGTTGAAACAACCAACAAAAATATATTGCCCGAAATTGTTGTGTATGGTGACAACAATAAATCGCTTTCTTCCATTAAAACGCTCTCTTCTGCTGAGATAAGTAAAACGCCCACATCAAACGGTAATATCACTGATTACCTTCGTTCTAACCCCCATATTCGTTATGAAAATAGCGACCAAAATGGTTTTCAACGTGGTGAAATCAAACCTGAAAATATTTCAATTAACGGTGCCGATCCAAATCAAACCGCCTATTTTGTTGATAATGTCAATATAAATAATGATCTTGCTATTGATAACAGTATTTTTGACGGTTCTATGCAAGTTGTTCCAGGAATTAGTCACACTCAAGCTTATTTTTTTGATGCGACTATGCTTTCTAAAGTGGAAGTACAAGATAGTAATATTTCTGCTAGCTTGGGGGACTTTATGGGGGGTGCCGTTATCGCTAAAACGAAACAATATAGTGGCACTGATAGCATAAAACTTAAATATCGCACTACGCGTTCATCTTGGGCAAAAATGAAAGCAGATAGCGCAGCGCAAAAAATACTAAAGTTGGTACGTCCAGATGATGTAGGAGTGGCAGAGTTACAACCTAAATATGATAAACAAACATTCAGTGTTGTAGCCGAAAAAAGTCTAGGTGACAATATGGGGATGGTTTTAGGCTATAGTCGTAGAATATCGTCTATTGAACAAAATCGTTTGATTGGTTACAAAACAGCAACCACAGAAGCACAACTAGATAAGCAAAATCATCAACGACTTTCCGATAATCTTTTATTAAATTTCAATTGGACACCGCAAGAAAAAGAGCGTATTGAACTCGGTTTACGTTATTCAAATTATAAAGAATTGAAATATTTCAAGGAAAATATAGATAACAATGTAAGCGATTATCATCAAGCATTGGGGGCAACGCTTGCTTGGGTGTATTCATTTGACTCTGGCGTTTGGACAAATACCTTAGCATACGATCGTTTTAAGGATAAGCGTAAATCATCTACAGATTATGTAGAAATTATATCTGTGTTAGATGAAAATTATAATCAACTTTATGATTATGAAAAAGGCGGATATGGAAACAGTCAATTAATTCAAGATAATTTACATTTTTCTACTGAATATGCAATGGAACCTTTTCATTTAGGTTCTACCGAGCATTCTATTTCTATTGGAAGCATTTATCAGGCAACAAAATATCAATTCTATCGTCCAAAAGATGTTCATTCAAAAGTGGGGCAGGTAATTTTAGATGCAAATAGAAATAATCCAAGAGAAATGATATTGTCGGAGAGCACAACATCAAAAGGTCGTGTAAAAACCACCTATCAGAATATCGTGGCTTATACTGAAGATCTAATAAAATGGAATAAATTTGAATTGCGTCCTGGTATTCGTATTGAACGTGATGATTATTTAAAAAATAATAATATCGCCCCGCGCTTTGTTGCACGTTATCACCCTTGGGACGATACAGGATTTACACTGGGTTTAAATCGTTATTACGGTCGTTCTTTTGCTTCTTTAAAATTAGCCAATAGAATCTTAAAGATTAATGATGATTCAACACGTCAGCATCAGAACTTTTCATCCCTTAAAACACCTTATGCAGATGAATTAAGCTTAAGTTTTGATCAGAATATGGGTAATTTGGCACTCAAACTTGGTTATATTCATCGTGATAATAAGAATCGCATTATGTTGAAGAAAGAAGCGACAAAAAGTTTTTATATTAATGGTCATAACTTTGGTGTTGATGTTTATACTTTCCAACTTAACAATATTGAACCCTGGAAATTGGGTAAAATTTATTGGACAACATCACTCGGTTTTGATTGGCTAAATACAAAACGAGCAGATGTAAGTAATGAATTTGATCCAAATGAACCCGTCTATTTAGACGGAAAATTAATGACTCGTAGTCAAATGCTACAACAAGTTAATAGCAGTACAGAAGATTGGATTGCTCGTTTAGGTATTGATATGGAGATGCCAGATTACAATATCACTTGGTCTAATAAAGTGTATATGAAAGCCCCAATTCGTAGCTATGAGGAACTTGATAGCGATGATAATGGCATTTCACGCTTCCGTAGCTATCACTATGGCAGACATACACAATGGGATAGTAGCATTCGTTGGCAACCGACAATTCTAGGTAAACATAATGTCTATTTGCAAGTAGATATTTTAAATGTGCTCAATAAAACACGTAAAAATAAAGTCACTGCTATTTCCACCAGTGATGAATATGGTGTCTATACGCCTGGGCGTGAATTTTGGCTAGAAGTTGGCTATCAATTCTAATTTTCTTCAATGTATAGGGCTTGTGGGCTTTGAAACATCCGCGAGCCCTACTCTACACTCGTTTTACTTAGCGTAGAGTTTTCTTTTTTCTAGGTAAAAATAATGAAAAAAACAACCGCACTTTTTTTACTCATCTTTTCATTAATTGCTTGTCAATCACTGAATCCATCGCCCAATAGTGATTTACCTTTTGATCCAAATATTCACCACGGTAAACTATCAAATGGTCTACAATACTTTGTATTAAAAAATACTGAACCCAAAGAACGCGTTTATATTCGATTAGTGATCAATGCAGGGTCAATGCATGAAGATGACGATCAAAAAGGCATTGCTCATTTAGTTGAACATATGGCATTTAATGGCTCAAAGAAATACCCAGAAAATCAAATTATTAATGTGTTAGAAAAACTTGGAATGAAGTTTGCACGAGATATTAACGCTTTCACTGATTTTGAAAATACAGTCTATACTTTAAATTTAGATAACAACAATCAGCAAAAATTAGAATTGGCTTTTGATGTCATCAATGAATGGATGAATAATATTACTTTTTTACCTAAAGATGTAGATGGCGAACGTGGTGTAGTACAAGAAGAATGGCGAAGACGTTTAAGCCCAATGTTACGTATTGGCAATAAGAAAAGTGCTATTGAAATGGCGGGTTCTCGTTATGTGTTGCGTGATCCTATTGGAGATATGGATATTATTAAAACAATTTCAGCTAAACGCGTAGCTGATTTTTACCATAAATGGTATCGACCAGATAATATGTCAATAATTATTGTAGGCGATATTGATACAAAACAAGTAGTAAAATTATTAAAACAAAGCCTATCCCAAGAAAATCCAATTACTAAAACAACATTGGAAAAAATTGATTTTAATATTCCTCTTATCAACAAATGGCGACTAGATTCTATTTCTGAACAAGGCACAACAATTCCGAGTATTGAATTAAGTTTTTTTGAAAATACAATTGAAACCAATACATTAGCGAGTTATAAACAAGAATTAATTCAGCAAATAACTACTCGATTACTTAATTTACGTTTACAGCAATGGGAAAAGGAAACAGAAAATGGCGTAGATTCTGCGAATTTTTATCGTACTCATTTAGGTAAAGAAACGTTACAAAGCATTTTTTCTCTCCAGCTTATAGATACACAATATTCAAAAACGATAGATAAATTATTTGCCTTTATCGCCAGTATAAAACAACAAGGTTTTACCCAAAGTGAATTAAGCGGCGAGATTAAACGCTTAACTCAACTCAATGAAAAACAATTAAATATTCGTTCTGGTAGTTTAAAAATTGCCGATGATCTCATTACTTCTGTAGCAAATAAGCAAGTGGTATTGAGCGTAAATGATCGTTATGAACTCAATAAACGTTTTTTATCCCAAATTACATTAGCTGATTTACAACGCACGTTAAATCAAACCTTAGCATTAAAAGCAAAATTATTATTAATCACTCAACCTTTGCCACAAAAAGCCTTGCCTTTTGATGTTGCAGAAATAGAAACTCGTTGGAATAATGCAATGGAAATGCAACAACACCAATGGGATGAAAAAAAACAAATCGAAAAATTACCGCACTTAACATTTAACACAGGCTCACTTTCTCAAGAAAAATACTGGGATCGCGGCGATATTTATGAATTTCGTTTAAGTAATGGAAGTAAATTGATCTACCACTATAGTGACAAAACTCCAAATCAAGTACATTTTCGTGCTGTTACTCAAGGTGGTTTACGTTCTATCCCAGATAAGGACTATCACTTATTGCGTGCAGCCGTTAGTGTAGTTGATGAAACAGGTGTTGGAGAACTTTCTCTTTCTGCGGTTAATCAAATTTTTTCGCGCGATCCATTGGTGATTGCAACTGTGATTGATGATGATAAACAAGGTTTTACTGGTGTATCTAAACCTAAAGATTTGGAAAATTTACTGACATTGTTTCGCTTAAAATTACGTTCTTCTCCTATATCCGATCTTGCCTTAGAAAAATATCGACGTGAAACCCGTGATTATTTCAAACAGATTGATTTAGAAACACAATTTATGAAAGCCGTTTCAAAATTACGTTTTCCAAATATTGAAACTGTTTATACTCAAAAACAAGCACAGCAATTAGCATTTGATAAAAACCAATTAAGTAACGCTTATCAACGTTATATTTTAGATAAAACAGATTTTACCTATTTTATTATTGGCGATATTGAACTTAATCAAGTAAAGAAATTGGCAGAACGTTATTTAGCTTCTGTTGAATCAAAAACTCAGATACGTCACTTTGTCCCGACTATTATTCATACACCAACTCAATCATTTATTATGAATGGCTTGAAAGAACCGAGAGCTGATGTAGAAATATACCTTACCGCAGATAATACTTGGCGAGCGGAACAAAAATATTTATTCAATATTCTTGCAGATATTGTGCAAGAAGAATTACGCTTAACTCTACGTGAAAAAGTTTCTGGTATTTATTCTGTAAATAGTTGGTTTATGCAAGATGTTCATGCACCACAAATTGAGGGAAAAATTGAATTTAGTTGCTCTCCCCTCCGAGTAGAGGAACTTACACATCTTACAAATCAGGTACTAGATGATATTGTGAAAAATGGCATTGATGAAAACTTATTACGTAAAAAACTATCGGAACAACATACTCAGATTCGACGTGAATTTGATTCTTTAGTTTCAATTGCTTCAATTATTGAAGAAAGTTACTGGCAAAAAGGTAGTCCAGATGTCATTTATACCTATCAACATTTAGATCAGTTAGCGATAAAAGCCACAATAGACTCATTGGCGCAAAAAGCCCTAAAAAAATCAGGCAGATTTGTCAGCGTATTAAAAGCAACTACTGATTAGAAAATAAATGAAATCTCAATAGATCTGAAAGAGATAAAAATAACGGTGATCGATTAAACGATCACCGTTAAATTGAAACTACTGTTTAACCAGTAGATTATATTGGTTACTTTCGAAAAATATTACTCTTCATTCAATAACTTTAATTCACGACTTCTTACTTGATTTTTCAAGATTTCCGCAAATTCTTCCACAGTAAATGTACCTAAATCAGCACCTTTACGGGTACGTACTGCCACTTTACCTTCAGCGATTTCTTTATCACCACAAACAAGCATATAAGGCACTCGACGTAAAGTATGTTCACGAATTTTGAAGCCCACTTTTTCGTTACGTAAATCAGTTTTCACGCGTAAACCTACATCAGAAAGCTGTTTCGCAACTTTTTGTACATAGTCAGCTTGGCTATCAGTGATATTCATAACAACCGCTTGGGTTGGAGCTAACCATGCAGGGAAGAAACCTGCATATTCTTCGGTAATGATACCAATAAAGCGCTCAATAGAACCTAAAATCGCACGGTGAATCATGACTGGCGTTTTACGGCTATTGTCTTCTGCCACATAGGTTGCATCTAAACGACCTGGTAATGCGAAGTCTAATTGCACGGTACCACATTGCCATTCACGGCCAATGCTATCACGTAATGCAAATTCAATTTTCGGACCATAAAATGCGCCTTCACCTTCTTGAATTTCATATTCAAGACCGTTGTGCGCTAATGCAGCTGCAAGACCTGCTTCCGCACGATCCCACATTTCATCTGAACCGATACGATTTTCCGGGCGAGTAGAAAGTTTCACTGCGATATTAGTGAAACCAAAGGTGCTATAAATGTCGTACACCATTTTGATACAGCTAGTTACTTCGCTCTCAATTTGATCTTCAGTACAGAAAATGTGTGCATCATCTTGAGTAAAGCCACGAACACGCATTAAACCGTGTAAAGAACCTGATGGCTCATTACGATGGCAAGAACCAAATTCAGCCATACGGATTGGTAAATCACGGTAAGATTTTAAACCTTGATTAAAAATTTGAACGTGTCCTGGACAGTTCATCGGTTTAATTGCGTATTCACGGTTTTCAGATTGGGTTGTGAACATTAAATCTGCATAATTTTGCCAGTGACCTGTTTTTTCCCACAATACGCGATCCATCATAAATGGACCTTTTACTTCTTGATAATCGTATTGTTTTAATTTAGTACGCACGAACGTTTCAAGTTCACGGAAAATTGTCCAACCATCATTGTGCCAGAACACCATACCTGGAGCTTCTTCTTGCATATGATATAAATCTAATGCTTTACCAATTTTACGGTGGTCACGTTTTGCCGCTTCTTCTAAGCGTGTTAAGTATTCAGCAAGTTGTTTTTTATCCGCCCAAGCCGTACCATAAATACGTTGTAACATTTTATTTTTGCTGTCACCACGCCAGTACGCACCAGCAACTTTTTGTAATTTGAAATGCTGACAGAAACGCATATTTGGCACGTGTGGGCCACGGCACATATCAATATATTCTAAATGATGATATAACGCAGGCGTTGCAGTACGTTCAATGTTTTCATCTAAAATTGCCATTTTGTATGGCTCGCCGCGTTTTTCAAACGTATCACGCGCTTCTTGCCAAGTAACACGTTTTTTCACGACGTCATAATTGGTTTTTGCCAATTCCAACATACGTTTTTCGATTGCATCTAAATCTTCTTGCGTTAAAGAGCGGTCTAAATCAATGTCATAGTAGAAACCGTTTTCAATAGTTGGACCGATTGCCATTTTTACATCTGGGAATAATTGTTTAATGGCATGACCAAACAAGTGTGCACATGAGTGGCGAATAATTTCTAAACCATCTTCATCTTTAGCGGTAATGATTTCAAGCGTTGCATCTTGGTCGATAACATCGCATGCATCACGACGCTCACCATTTACACGGCCTGCGATAGTGGCTTTAGCAAGACCCGCACCAATATCTTGTGCGACTTCAAGAACAGAAACAGAATGATCGAATTGACGTTGGGAACCGTCAGGTAAAGTAATAATTGGCATTGTTTTTTCCTTATACAGTGGTCACCCATACGAAAGGTGACGTGTTCGTTTAAAATTCTATAAAAATTAACCGCACTTTTTGCCCTAGTTAGCTTCATTCCTACCATTGAACGAGCGAAATTAGGCAAAAAATGCGTGGCGAATTCTATCACTTTCTTAAGGTATTGTTAAATAAATGCACATATTTTACAGAAAGGAAATAATGTTTTTCTGACTAGGGGCTTTATATCCTAAAAATAAAGGCTAGAATAACCACACTTTTAAATACACTGTTAAGGAATAAAAATGAGCAACGTATTAGTATTAAAATCTAGCATTTCAGGAAATAACTCTCAGACTAATCAATTAGTTGATTATGCTGTCGAAAAACTACAAGGTAATAACATTATCGTACGCGATTTATCTCAACAACCGCTTCCATATTTTGATACTGCAGCTACAATTGCTGTGCGTGGGGAACCTAAAAACGATGAAGAAAAACAACTTCTTGCACTTTCCGATGAATTAGTCTCCGAATTAAAAAATGCAAAGACTCTGGTTATTGGTGCGCCAATGTATAATCTTGGCATCCCAACACAATTAAAAACTTATTTTGATTTTATCGCACGCCCACGCGTCACTTTTCAATATACGGCAGGCCCTGAAGAGTTATTAAAAGGTAAAAAAGCGATTGTGTTATGTGCATTTGGTGGGTTGTATGATGAAGAAAATTTAGTGACACAATATATGAAATCAATTTTAGGTTTTATTGGTATCACAGATGTGCAATTTGTTTATGCACAAGGCATTGGATTCGGACCAGAAGCAATTGAAAAAGCCCAAGCTTCTGCAAAAAATAAAATTAATGAAATTGTAGCCGCCCTTTAATCCTCAATAACCTACAAAACATAAGAAGATTTATTACAAAAAAAGTGCGGTGATTTACCGCACTTTTCTTCTTATTTTTTTCGTTCAACCCATTTTCCATTGGTGAAATCAACAATCCATTTCGTCGCTTTCCCATCTTTTTCAGAAGTCACATATTGTTTCTTCTCTTTACGACTAAAACGAACAATCGCTTCATTCCCCTCTGGGTCTTTTTGTGGTGCATCCGCTAAATAAGCCAATTTCTCAGGTAAACGCTCGCGATATTGCACTAGTTCTGCGATTTTAACTGGGCGCGTTTCGCGGGATTTCGGGAAGTTATGGGCGGACATAAATACACCACTCGCACCGTCACGCAATACAAAATATGCATCAGATTTTTCGCATTTTAACTCAGGGAAATGTACAGGCTCTTCTTTTGGAGGGGCAACTTCGCCATTTTTCAAAATTTTGCGCGTGTTATCACAATTTGTACATCCCATATACTTGCCAAAACGACCAAGTTTTAAATGCATATCCGCACCGCATTTATCACACTCAACAACAGGGCCATCATAACCTTTAATTTTGAATGAGCCTTCTTCAATCAAATATCCATCACAATTTGGATTATTACCACAAATATGGATCTTACGATGAGCATCAATTACATAGCTGTCCATTGCCGTTCCACATTTTGTACAACGTTTACGATCCATTAATGCTTTGGTTTCTGAAGATTCATCTAAAACATTCAATAATTCCGCTTCAGGAATTAAATTAATCGTTGTTTTGCACCGCTCTTTTGGCAGCAATGCATAACCTGTACATCCTAAAAATACCCCTGTACTTGCCGTACGAATTGCCATATTTCTGCCACAGGTTGGGCATTTAATATCTGTTTCCACAAGGCTATTTGGGCGCATACCGCCTTCAAGTTCATCCAATTCAGCTTTAGAAAGCTGACTAAAAAAATCCTTAAAGAATTGATTCAATTCAGTTTTCCAATTCACCGAACCAGAAGCAATTTTATCTAAGGTATCTTCCATATTCGCGGTGAAATCGTAATTCATTAATTCACCAAAAGACTCATTGAGGCGATCAGTCACAATCTCGCCCATCTTTTCGGCATAGAAACGACGATTTTCAGTACGAACATAACCACGTTCTTGAATGGTGGAAATAATTGCCGCATAAGTGGAAGGTCGGCCAATACCACGTTTTTCCAATTCTTTTACTAAGGCCGCTTCAGTAAAACGAGCAGGTGGTTTAGTAAAGTGTTGAGTGGGCTGCACTTCTTTTAAAGCAAGTTTTTCTGAAACAGCAACTAAAGGCAATTCTTGATCTTCAGGGTTTTTGCCTATCTGTGGTAATACTTTTGTCCAACCATCAAAACGTAAAATTCGGCCTTTTGCTTTCAAGGTATAATCGCCTGCGGAAACAGTCAATGTACTGCTATCATATTGTGCAGGCGGCATTTGACATGCTAAGAATTGACGCCAAATTAAATCATAAAGGCGTACCGCATCTTTTTCCATTCCCTCTAAAGATTCAGGCAATGCTCGAATGTCAGATGGACGAATAGCCTCATGCGCCTCTTGCGCATTTTCTTTACTAGAATAGAAATTTGGTTTTTCTGGTAAATATTGTGCACCAAAATGATTTTCAATATAGCTACGCGCCATATTCAGCGCATCTTGACTCAAATTAGTTGAATCCGTACGCATATAAGTAATGTAACCCGCTTCATATAAACGTTGGGCTAACATCATTGTTTTTTTAACGCCAAATCCCAAGCGAGTACTTGCAGTTTGTTGAAGTGTTGATGTAATAAATGGCGCTCGAGGGCGAGAACTTGTTGGCTTAGTTTCTAAATCTGTGACAACGTAATCTGAAACATTCAGAAAATCTACCGCACTTTGTGCTTCTTTTTGATTTTTTGGATCAAATTTCTTGCCTTTATAATCCGTGACATCCAAGCGTATAGCTTGCTTATTCTGATTATTCGTAAGGACGGCAACTTCCCAATATTCTTCAGGCTGGAACGCTTTAATTTCACGCTCGCGTTCTACTAATAATTTAACCGCAACCGATTGAACTCGACCAGCAGAAAGCCCGCGAGCGACTTTTTTCCAAAGTAGCGGAGATACCATAAAGCCCACTACTCTATCTAAAAAGCGACGAGTTTGTTGAGCATTGACACGATCCATATTTAATTGTTCAGGCTTTTCAAAAGCCTGTTTAATTGCATTTTTAGTGATTTCATTAAACACTACACGGCTAAATCGCTCATCATCGCCACCAATCACCTCACGTAAATGCCATGCAATCGCTTCCCCTTCTCTATCCAAGTCGGTTGCGAGATAAATATGATCTGCTTTTTTAGCAAGCGATTTTAATTCGGAAACCACTTTTTCTTTACCAGGCAAAATCTGATAATTTGCTTTCCAATCGTGATAAGGATCAATCCCCATACGTTTAACTAAGGCGTTACGTTCCTTCTCAGCCTTAATTTTTGCTTTTTCTTCGGCATCCATACCTTTGGTTGAAATTGGTTTAGCTTTTTCACCTGTACTAGAACCAATCGTCGGCAAATCACGAATATGTCCAACACTCGATTTCACCACATATTGGCTACCTAAATATTTATTGATGGTCTTTGCTTTTGCCGGCGACTCCACAATCACCAAGGATTTACTCATTTGATTACCTAATATCACTAGAATTTTGTAAAATTGGGGGTATAGTGCAAAGTTATGTAGGCAAAATCAAGCATTTTTTCAAAAAAGGTCTATAAATGGATAAACTCAACGCGATTTCTATTTTCTGCAAAGTCATTGAAACCCAAAGTTTTACATTGGCAGCAAAGCAACAAAATATTTCTGTGGCGATGGCAAGCAAATTAGTTTCACAGTTAGAAGAACATTTAAAAACACGATTGTTACAACGTACCACCAGAAAAATTATGCCTACTGAAGCGGGAATGATGTATTACCAACGCTGCCAAGGAATTTTGCTTGATTTAGATGAAGCAGATTCTAGCATCACTCACCTTACCAGTTCATTACAAGGAAATTTACTTATTTCTGTTCCTCGTGATTTCGGTTTGCTTTTCATCGTACCGAATTTACCGCTATTTATTGCTGAACATCCCAATCTACATGTCGAAATTGAGTTTAATGACAAAAAAATTGACCTTGTGGCAGAAGGCTATGATCTTGCATTACGTATCGGCCATATGGCGGACAGTTCTCTTGTATCACGCAAAATCAGCACAAATACGCTACACTTTGTGGCATCACCAAGCTATCTTGAAGCGAATGGTATTCCACAAACACCTGATGATTTAGAACATCACAATGGCTTACTTTATAAAAATGTAATGAATCAAGTGAATTGGGTTGGCTCACGCATAAATCAAACACAACGTTTCAAAATCCAATCCAAAGTGGTAAGCAATAGTGGTTTAGCCTTATTAGAAATGGCAAAAGCAGGACTAGGCATTGTGAATTTACCTAGATTTATTATAGGTCAATCTCTCGAAAAAGGTGAACTGATTGAAATATTACCAGAATATAAACAACAAAAATTAGAAATTCATGTGGTCTATCCAAACAGAAGACATTTACCAATGAAAGTGCGGGCATTTATTGAATTTTTATCTGGCTTAGGCTTGTGTTCAGAAATTTTGGAAAATCCTGAAAATAGTCACTAAACGCCATAAAAAAATACCGCACTTAGGCAACCCCAAGTGCGGTTATTTTTATGCGTGTTTTTTATAATGCTTTTAAGATATCTTCAACACGATCTTTTGCATCACCAAAGAGCATTTGCGTATTCTCTTTGAAGAATAATGGGTTTTGTACGCCAGCGTAACCCACTGCCATTGAACGTTTGAACACAATCACATTTTGTGCTTTCCATACTTCCAACACAGGCATTCCCGCGATTGGGCTATTTGGATCTTCCATCGCAGCTGGGTTTACCGTATCGTTCGCACCAATAACCAATACCACATCAGTATCAGCGAAATCATCATTGATTTCATCCATTTCAAGTACAACGTCGTAAGGCACTTTCGCTTCAGCTAAAAGCACGTTCATATGGCCTGGTAAACGTCCTGCAACAGGGTGAATACCAAAACGAACGTTCACACCACGTTCACGCAATTTTGCCGTAATATCAGCGACTGGATATTGTGCTTGTGCAACAGCCATACCATATCCCGGAGTAATAATTACAGAACTTGCATTTTTCAACAATTCAGCCACTTCTTCTGCCGTAGTTTCACGGTGTTCGCCTTGTTCTTCGCTTGAAGAAACTTGAACATCGTTACCAAAACCACCTGCAATTACGCTCACAAATGAACGGTTCATTGCTTTACACATAATGTAAGAAAGGATTGCACCAGAAGAACCAACAAGCGCACCTGTTACGATGAGCAAGTCATTATTCAACATAAAACCTGCTGCGGCCGCTGCCCAACCTGAATAAGAGTTAAGCATTGATACCACAACTGGCATATCTGCCCCACCGATTGAAGCGACTAAATGCCATCCAAATGCAAGTGCGATCGCTGTCATTAATAACACAGGAAAAATGCTTTCTGGATTATTCAAGAATGCAACCATCAATAATGCAGATACCACAAGTGCGGCTAAATTTAATTTATGGCGATGCGGTAACATTAATGCTTTTGAATTAATTTTTCCGCTTAATTTACCAAATGCGACAACAGAACCAGTGAAAGTTACGGCACCGATAAAAATACCTAAAAATACTTCCACATTATGAATATTCGTTAATACCGATTGTTCAGCTACAAATGCGGCTTGTGCTGCTGCATCTAATCCTTCTGGCATTAATGCCTCATGGTGTAAACCATAGCTATTAAAGCCTACGAGTACAGCCGCTAAACCAACGAAACTGTGAAGAATCGCCACAAGTTCTGGCATTTCAGTCATTTCTACTTTTAATGCACGTTGAACACCGATTGCACCACCAATGATCATCGCAATAATGATCCAAAATGTTCCTTCAGAATGAGGTCCAAAAATGGTTGCGATAAGGGCAATTGTCATACCAACAATACCGAACCAACAACCCGCTTTAGCAGTTTCATGTTTAGAAAGTCCTGCCAAGCTCATAATGAAAAGTAATGCTGCTAAAATATACGCAGCCTGTACTAAACCTTCAGACATTGTGCGCTCCTTAACCTTTTCTAAACATTGCTAACATACGTTGTGTGACACGAAAACCACCAAAAATATTGATGCTTGCCACCAAAATCGCCACAAAAGCTAACGCATCGATAAATAGATTGCCTGTTGGCTGACGAATTTGTAATAACGCCCCTACAATAATAATGCCTGAAATTGCATTTGTTACCGCCATTAATGGTGTGTGAAGTGCATGGCTAACATTCCAAACCACGTAATAACCCACCACACAAGCTAAAACAAATACAGTGAAATGTGATAAAAATGCAGCTGGCGCAACAGAAGCTAACCAAAGAAATAACACACCAACACCAGCCATCACCCCGTATTTCACACGAGGATCTGTTGGTTTAGATTCTTTTTTCTCTGCCACTGGTGCAGCTTTGGTTTCTTGTTTTGGTTGTGCAGACACTTGAATTTGTGCTGGTGGAATTTCTTCCCCATCACGAACAACAGTCACACCACGAAGAACCACATCTTCAAAATCAATATTGATATTGCCATCTTTCTCTTTGCACAAAAGTTTTAATAAATTGACTAAGTTTGTGCCATAAAGTTGAGAAGATTGCGTTGGTAAACGGCTTGGGAAATCTGTATAACCAATCACTTTCACTTGGTTTTCAGTTGTAACAACTTTCCCTGCTTGTGTATATTCACAGTTACCACCAGTTGCAGCGGCTAAATCCACAATCACCGAACCAGGTTTCATTGAATCTACCATTTCTTTGGTGATTAAACGAGGCGCTGGTTTACCCGGAATGGCTGCCGTAGTAATAATAATATCGACTTCTTTAGCTTGTTCTGCATAAAGCTCCATCGCACGACGGTTAAATTCTTCCGACATTACTTTCGCATAACCATCACCACTGCCGCCTTCTTCTTTAAAATCAATTTCTAAGAAGCTTGCCCCCATACTTTGAACTTGCTCTTTCACTTCAGGACGAGAGTCAAAAGCACGAACTATCGCCCCAAGGCTATTTGCCGCACCAATTGCCGCCAAACCAGCTACACCAGCACCAATCACCAACACTTTTGCTGGTGGAACTTTACCTGCAGCAGTAATTTGCCCGGTAAAGAAGCTACCGAATTCATGCGCAGCTTCAATGACAGCACGATAACCAGAAATATTCGCCATAGAAGAAAGCGCATCCAATGCTTGCGCACGAGAAATACGAGGCACCGCATCCATTGCTAACACATTAATTTTCTTCGCTGTGAGTTTTTTCATTAACTCAGGATTTTGCATACGCCAAATAAAGCTCACAAGCGTTGCGCCTTCCTTCATTTGAGCGATTTCTTCATCTGTCGGTGCATTTACTTTGAAGATAATATCCGATTGCCAAATTTCAGCCGACGTACCGATCTTCGCGCCTGCCTCTAAAAATGCTTGATCTTCAAAACTAGCTTTAAAACCTGCATCGTGTTCCACGATCACGTCAAAGCCCAATTTCAATATTTGCTGAACCGTTTTCGGCGTTGCCGCCACACGGCTCTCATTCTCAAGCAGCTCTCTAGGTACACCAATTAACATACTGTTTCCCTCTGATTGATGATTGGGTTGATGAGATTAATGAACAAACCTTCGCCTATTCATCGTTAAAATGACAAAAAGTCAAACGGATATAACTGTATCATTGATTGAATAAAAATAGGTAACGTTTTTAAGTGGTTTTACAAGATATTGTGATAGGGATCACGAAAAATATCATATAAAAAACATCTCAAAAATTTACCGCTCTCCAGCGGAATAGTTACTCAACACCTCTTTATTAAAACGACTCTAATTTACCACTTTGACTTAGTGCAAGATCTGTTGTGATATCGGTTTTAATCGCCGCAATTTCTTCTTTTCCCCATCTTCTCATCAAAGCCCACTGAAAGTGCGGTGAGATTCACGTTATTTTTTGTTTGAACAAGTGTGCTGCCATTGCCGTCGTTAATAATATCTGCACCTTTAGCGTTCAGATTATTTGATGAGAGTTGTAACTGGCCCTCTTCTCCTTTCACATGGAAAACCGCTTTACGACCAAGCGTGGTTTGCTGGCGTTGAAAACCAGATAACGCTATATTTTCCAGCAAACTTTATTCGTGAGCTTGCCTCGGGATTTTGCTAACTCCGGAACTATAATAGATTGTAATGGTACAAGCGTAGACGCTTGCACCATCAGGGTGGGTTTCAATGGAATCTTTTGTATCACTGCCGATTTCGTTTGACTGCTTTCGCCTTCCTGCTTGTTGCTTAAGGTGCTGAATACCTATTCCATAAAACATTTTCTAAATGCTAACTGCCATTTCAACAACTAAATCTATTACATCCCCAGTTTTAAGCTCTTCAAGAATATAAAATATTGATACCTTTTTTCCTATTTTAAATAGTTTAAAGTCAGATTCATCATTTACATAAATACCAGATGACCATTTATTACCATTATCTAACATTAATTCAAATGAATTAAATCCTCTAATATCATCTTGACCAGCTTTATATAATCTAATTATCTCTCCGTTAATAATCCTATTTGGCACCCCCCCTTTTTAATATTCCCCCACCATTCATCAGAATTATATAAACCATATTTTCCTTTCAAACCAAATGGTTTATTGTTATCTAATGTTAATAATTGAACATTTCTTACATGTTCTTTATTTTTTAAATTATTCTGTTTTAAATCAAAAACAAGAATCATTGAACTATTTAACGATAAAAACATTACTTATCCTTATTTATTCTTTCAAAATTAATGATGCTATTATTAAATTTCTTCAAGGCTTCTGAAGATCCCAATCCTGTATTAACCACACCATTACCATTATTTATTCCCACTCTCCTTCCTTCTAACTTAAATTGAGCCTGATTATTATCAGCCCATCCTTAACTGAATAAGCTATTTTCCCATTCGTTGAATTTTTATAATTCTCAGGAGCATCAAGTTCGTTCTTGACAGTATAATACATCTCTTCATCACGAGAATGTTTTTCAGAACGCCAACCTAGCCAGTTCTTGCTCTCTTCTGGCAAGGTATTCACTGCTTGCGATCTTTGTACATCCGTACCTGCAAAAGGGAAATGACCATAATCTCGTTTTGGTACAGGATCATTAATTAAATATTCTGATTTAAAACGATTCTTAGCATTAACTGGCGATGTTGGCGATGCCAATTTATAACCAGATGAGGTATTACCCGTAACAGTTTCTATATAATAACGATCTACATAGCTTAAAAATGCCTCTCTTTCCTTGCTATTTAAGGAATTTGGATCTTTTCTAAATTTATCCAAGAGAACGTCACTACGTTGATCTGATTCAATTAAATCTCTAAACTCCAATTTTTCTTTGTTTGTTAATTTTTCTCCACGATGATATTTTGTTTTTAACGCATTTAATCTCGCTCTTGATGCATCACTCAAGAAATTATTCTCCACTGCCCTTTTAGCCGTCTCTGCCCCAGAAGTCGCCGCAAGGAAATTACCCCCTTGTTCCGCTGTGGTGCCATTCGCTTTCGCCGTCAATGCTGCAGCCAATCCGCCCGCCAATTGACTTAACGTGCTAATGTTTTCCTTCTCATTTGCCGTTAATTCACTCACAGGTTTGCCGTAAGCTCTCGCGATGATTTCAGCGGTTGCTTCACCCGTCACCCCTGCCACAGCGCCCGTCAATGGGTCTTTGCCTATCACTTGGAACTCTACCGCGGAAAGCAGCGCATGCGCCATCAGATTCGTCGCTTTGTCTTTTGCTGTATCGCCTGCCGTCATCTCGTGGATGGTTTTGTTGAGGTAAGGCGAAGCAAGGGCAACAAGACTGCCTGCGGTATCGTTTTGTGCCGCCGCTTGTAATGCTGCTGTCACGGCACGAATTGCCATGCCTTTTTCACTACCTATGCCGTAAGTGCGGTCGATTTCACCTTGCGTTTTCGTGATGTCGGCTTGAACATTTGTCAGTTGTTGCTTAATGGCGGCAAGCTGTTGTTCATTACCCGCTTGTTCCTTCAACGATTTTGCTTGCTCTTCCAGCTTAAACTTCTCAAGTCCTAGCTTGTTAATTTTCTCACGCTCATTATACGTGGCAATGCTTATCGCGTTGTTGCTGATGTCGCCTATCACCTTAGCCATTTCTTGGCGTTCTTGCACTTTTTGTAAATCTTGCTTTTCAACACGTTGATTCGCATTTTGGGTGTCCCGTGAAAGTACGGTCAGTTTTTCCGGTGTTTCGGTGTCTATCTGAATGTTGTCGCTGATAGCTGATTGGGTGGTGCTACGCGCGCTTTCATTGGTGTTACCTAATAAACTGAGGGTGGAGCTGATAGCTTGCATCGGGTTAATGCCTCCCGTGCCAGCCCCCATGCTCGCACTTTCGGTTTTAATCTCGCTTCGATTTTCAATATCGGTATGTGTGAGCGATTTTGTTTTAAAGCGGTTTTTACTTGCATCAGCATCGCTTTCGATGATGGCACCATTCAGTTGGGTATGGTTGTGGATGTTGGCATTCATGCCATCTTCACCCACACGAATACCCGCTTGTTCATTCACTTGCGCATAATCCACTTTCGCTTTGTTATAGGAGGCACTCACCGAGGCGCCACCGCCCGAACCATACGCTACCGAGCCACTTGCACTCGCACTCGTTTGTTTGGATTCGTATTTTTCCGTATCTTGGCGGCTCGTGACAGTGAGATTTTGAATCTCCGCTTCCCAACGTTTCGCTTTAAGATTTGCTGCATCAAGGCTGAGGTTTCCTGCTTCGCTATTGGTAATGAGCTTATCCGCTTGCAAGTGACTGTTTTGCCAACGTTCGCTATCCGAGTTAGATTTGCCCTTAGCACCATTTACCGAACCCTCAATACCAATTCCATAACTATTACCATTGGTTCCAACAAAAACGCCTACACTTCCCCCTACTGATTTATTTTTGGTATGTTGGTGCTCCTCGTCTTTTACACCTTTTATCTCAATCCCTTTTTTACCTGATAATGCCATCAATTTCGCATTCGCATCCACGCCTTCAAAGGTGAGTTTTTCATCGCGGGCTTTTACATTAAACGTACCTGTGCTCACCGTTGATTTTTGATGACTAATACTCTGGCTTTCGCTACTTTGCGTTTGTTTTTGGCTGCCATAACCAAGACTAATCTTCACACTTGGGCTGGATGTCGTCCCCGTATTCTGCATATTACCAGCACGTAAGGCATCTAAGGTTTCCGCTACCTTACCCACATTTTGAGCTGCCATTGTCGCTTCTTCCGCGGCTTTCACTGCATAAAGTGCCTTGAGTTTTCCATTGGTGACTTGTTGGCTGCGTTTTACACTGTTATAAGCAGCTTGTGCCATATCGGTTAATTTCAGTTTGTTTATTTTTAGTTAGATACAAGCACGCATCAGGAGATCTGAGCTATTGAGTGTCTCATTTAATAAACAATGTTATTTGAGAAAGCTCCTTTAACTCATTAAATTCAAAATGAACATACTTATTATTAATACTATACCTAATCCAATTATCAGAATAAGCTTCAGGCTTTCCAAATTTCACAATTAGATCATTTTGAGTAAATTTATTATCTAACTCCAAAAAAAGCTGTTCTAAAAAAGGGTACTCATAATACTCATTGTTATATTTATTTACATAAAAAAATATAGATTCCAAAAACTCACTATCATTATTTTTAGAAAAAACAAAATCAACTCCTCTTTTAAAAAAGTGAAAATAAGTATGTTGAATATTATCGCATTCAAAATACTCCACTTCAAAATCCATAGCCACAATAGAAATAGCTTTTAATATTAAGTTGCTACCTTGTTTTTCACCCAAAGCATTTAAAAAAATATTTATATCACCCACAAATTTTTTCATTTAATTCCTCTACTTTTATTTCTTATAATAATTTCATTTATTGCCTCTTCAACCGCTAAAGAATCATAACCTTTATCTATTAAAGATTTTCTCATATGATTAATATCACACTCTTGTGCGTAGCATAAATTACTAGCATCATTAACTATTTGAGCTTTTGTATTTTTTCCTCCATATGTTCTACTATTAATATGTGTATCTTTCGGTACAGCTATTGCTGTAGCCTCATCTCTTAATGTTTTTTCCTCAATAGGTGATAATTTTCGCCCCAACTTATTCTCTTTTTCCTTCTTCAAAGCAGCAAATGATGGAATGTGATCTAAATCAAGATTATCTCCAACAATTGAGCGTTGCTTTAAATTTTTATAGCTATTAACATCAAGAGCTTTAACATTTTCAAATTGTTTAATAGCCTCTTTTTGATACTTAAGAACATCCGTCGCATTTCCTGCTTTTTCTGCAGCCCTAGCCATCTGGTTGACTTTCTTAAAAGATTTTAGTGGAGGAAACACCGCTCCCACTGTAGCTAAAGCATAATCTATAGCATCCTCTGCTTCAGCAAATGATTTCGCATCACCTAAAACAGGGGTAAAATCAGCTAGAAAAGAGACAACATCTCCCGTTGCTTTCAAGTTATTAATCAATTTAGGATGACTTTTTGCAAATTGTTCAATTGCTCTTTTTTCTGCTTCACTAATTTTTTCTTGTGCTTTCGCACTAGCTCCCCAATCCTCCTGTGGATTATTTATTACTGATTCTAAAGAAAAATTATTCTCCACCGCCCTTTTAGCCGTCTCTGCCCCAGAAGTCGCCGCAAGGAAATTACCCCCTTGCTCCGTTAGGGTGCCATTCGCTTTCGCCGTCAATGCTGCAGCCAATCCGCCCGCCAATTGACTTAACGTGCTAATGTTTTCCTTCTCATTTGCTGTAAGTTGATTTGGCGTTTTATTATAGATTGCCTGCGTAAGGATTTGTGCAGTCACTTCTCCTGTCACCCCAGCCACTGCACCCGTCAATGGGTCTTTGCCTGTTACTTGAAACTCTACCGCGGAAAGCAGCGCATGCGCCATAAGGTTAGTCGCTTTGTCTTTTGCGGTGTCACCTGCCGTCATCTCGTGGATGGTTTTGTTGAGATAAGGCGAAGCCAGTGCAACAAGACTGCCTGCGGTATCATTTTGTGCCGCCGCTTGCAATGCTGCTGTCACGGCGCGAATCGCCATGCCTTTTTCACTACCTATGCCGTAAGTGCGGTCGATTTCACCTTGCGTTTTCGTGATGTCGGCTTGAACATTTGTCAGTTGTTGCTTAATGGCGGCAAGCTGTTGTTCATTACCCGCTTGTCCCTTCAAGGCTTTTTCTTGCTCTTCCAGCTTAAACTTCTCAAGCCCTAGCTTGTTGATTTTCTCACGCTCATTATACGTGGCGATGCTTATCGCGTTGTTGCTGATATCACCTATCACCTTCGCCATTTCTTGGCGCTCTTGCACTTTTTGTAAATCTTGCTTTTCAACACGTTGATTCGCATTTTGGGTGTCACGTGAAAGTGCGGTCAGATTTTCCGGTGTTTCGGTGTCTATCTGAATGTTGTCGCTGATAGCTGATTGGGTGGTGCTGCGCGCGCTTTCATTGGTGTTACCTAATAAACTGAGGGTGGAGCTGATAGCTTGCATCGGGTTAATGCCTCCCGTGCCTGCCCCCATGCTCGCACTTTCGGTTTTAATCTCGCTTTTATTTTCAATATCGGTATGCGTGAGCGATTTTGTTTTGAAATGGTTTTTACTTGCCTCAGCATCGCTTTCAATGATGGCACCATTCAGTTGGGTATGGTTGTGGATGTTAGCATTCATGCCATCCTCACCCACACGAATACCCGCTTGTTCATTCACTTGCGCATAATCTACCTTAGCTTTGTTATAGGAGGCACTGACTGAAGCGCCACCTCCTGAACCCTGTGCCACCGAGCCACTTGTGCCTGCGCTCGTTTGTTTGGATTCGTATTTTTCCGTATCTTGACGGCTCGTGACAGTGAGATTTTGAATCTCCGCTTCCCAACGTTTCGCTTTAAGATTTGCTGCATCAAGGCTGAGGTTTCCTGCTTCGCTATTTGTGATGAGCTTATCCGCTTGCAAGTGACTGTTTTGCCAACGTTCGCTATCCGAGTTAGATTTGCCCTTAGCACCATTTACCGAACCCTCAATACCAATTCCATAACTATTACCATTGGTTCCAACAAAAACGCCTACACTTCCCCCTACTGATTTATTTTTGGTATGTTGGTGCTCCTCGTCTTTTACACCTTTTATCTCAATCCCTTTTTTACCTGATAATGCCATCAATTTCGCATTCGCATCCACGCCTTCAAAGGTGAGTTTTTCATCGCGGGCTTTTACATTAAACGTACCTGTGCTCACCGTTGATTTTTGATGACTAATACTCTGGCTTTCGCTACTTTGCGTTTGTTTTTGGCTGCCATAACCAAGACTAATCTTCACACTTGGGCTGGATGTCGTCCCCGTATTCTGCATATTACCAGCACGTAAGGCATCTAAGGTTTCCGCTACCTTACCCACATTTTGAGCTGCCATTGTCGCTTCTTCCGCTGCTTTCACTGCATAAAGTGCCTTGAGTTTTCCATTGGTGACTTGTTGGCTGCGTTTTACACTGTTATAAGCCGCTTGCGCCATATCGGTCACTGGGGTACTCAAAGCAATCGTCACGCCAGATTGTTTATACTCATGCCCCTCTTTACGTTCAATAATATCTTTTCCCGCTTCCACCTTAACACTTGCGCCTTCAATATCAATCTGATTTGTGCGTGGTGTTATCATATCCGTACCAAGAACATTTGTATGATTACCCACACTCACCCTGATATTGCCATTCATTGAACCCAGCGTGCTACGTGCATCTGATTGTGTCCAACCTTCTGTTTCATAATCATGTTTTTCTGATTTCGAGCCAAAGGTAATGCCAATACCACCGCCCGTGAATACCCCTGACGTTTTCTTGGTTTCCACGCGCTTATTTTTGAAATGATTGGTATCTGCTGCAATATCAACATCATGTCCAGCCTGAATATGGAGATTATCATCTGCAATAGCCTGAATGCCTTTCGCCTTTACATCATGACCTGCTGAAAGCACGACGTTTTTACCGCTCACCTGTGTGCCGACTTGAGTAACGGAGTGTTGTTGGTCTAGGCTGGTTTTGGTCGTTCTAGCAAGGCTGCCACTTTTCGTTTTGTGAAACTCTTCAAAATCACGGCTTTCTTTTGCGCCATTCAACACAAGGTCGTTCTCCGCAATAGCCATTAACTTCGCTTCGCTCTCCAGCTCTGCACCTTCGGATAAAATATTTTGACTTGTTTTCCGCTTGGTAGCGTTACTACGCGAAGTTGGATGTGAAATTATAAGATTTGCTTAAAGATAAACAGCTCTGAAAATACAAAAAGTGCGGTCAATTTTTGAGAGGTTTTAAAACCCTTTGAAAATTGTCCGCATTTGATTTTTCCTACCCGCTTGTAAATAATTAAAAACGAGCTTTTATATAACACACTGCTAAAATTATTCCCAAAGTAAATTCAATATACTCCTGGGAATAATTTTTGAAAATTCTACAACACCTTACAATTTTTTCAAATAAAAGATAAATACACAAAATATAAATACCAATGGAAACGAATTTAGTATATTTAAAACATCCACATTGTGAAAATCAAATCTATTCTTTATAAGAGCCATAGAATACATTCCTAAATCTATTAAAATAGAAATTTTAAGCATTTTAATAAAATCATTTAGATTCATCTTTTCCCCATTTTACTTTCATAATATCTATCACATGTATTAATAATGAATTCTCTTACTACAGGGCTAATCATATTAAATTTACTATTTTCTAAAGATTTATCTACTACATTGCCTAATACATTAGAAGAATAAGTTTTAGATATATCATACTTACCATTATCTTTATACCAATCAGTCACGACTCCTAAACCTGTAGCTGGGATTATTGGCATACCTGCCGTTGCTGATGATAAACCAACAGCATAACCACTATGAGTGATTGTTTTACTTTCACTCGTTTGGGTAGATTTGCTCGCCCCTACGCTAATCTAGTAACAACTTAAACCACTCTCATTAAAAAAGATCTTTACTAAATTTAATGCTTTTTCCTGATACCTATCCTTCCAAACATACCATTCTTGAGGTTTACCCGACATCTCCCATTCATCAAGAGCCAAGGCATTTAATATTTCCATATTAAGCCAGCTATCTAAATGACCATAATCCTTCTCCATTTTATGAACAAACTCATTATAGAGAAAAACATGACTTGTAATATTTAATTCATTATCTTTCATAGGTAACAGTAATAACCTTTCCTTTATCATTTGTAATAACTTTAACTCCATTAATATTATCTTTATGAATAGATACCCCCAACTCACTTGTTGTTTTACTTCCTGTTTTTATAGTATGTTCAACTACTGACGGCAAAATCCCTCGATCCTGCATTCTATCTAAAGCATGTCCAGAATATTCTCTTCCATTTATATAATCAGACTTATTTCTGACTGTTTGATAACTTGGATTTTTAGGCTGATTCATTTGATTATACCTACTTCCCATAGGAGAGGTATAATCTCTTCTCAACACCTCTGAGACATAAAAATTATCCACACTGGAATTAGAGTAATTTTGACCTTTACTTGAAACAAAAACTTTTGGTAATTTAGCAACATTACCAACTGAAGTCGCAATGAGAGGATTAGCAAATCCATACAAAAGCTCTGCTGAGCCTTGCTCCATACCGAAGGTCTTGGAAATAAAATCCCCTCCAACTGTTTGACTTGCTTTACCCGTCCAGATTGTTTTTACTCCAGCAAGAGTATGATCTAGTCCATATAAACCAGCAACAACTCCAAACCCACAAGTTGCAAGCCCCATACAACTAGTAACACCCCCACCTACAGCAGTACCTATACCATAAGCTGTTTGAGCCACCCCACCAGCCCTTGTCACTATCTGTGTATGAGCATCATCATAATCTTGCATTTTGTAAGCCAGATTATAATTAAATAGCGGATAACTCGCCCCTGCACCCCATGAATCTAGCGTATAAGTTTGTTTTTGTAATAAAGAGCGCTCATTGGCAAATTCCGCTGTATTACCCAATATTTCTTTTTGATATTCTGCTGCATAACGCGGATCATCCTCAGGAATCTGAGCTGAACAATGCACTAACGCACAAGCCGCAATTTCTAAACGACGTTCCTTTTCTTTATCGCCATTTGCAAGTAACTTAATGCGCTCTTTCTCATTTTGATGAAGCTGTCTGTTATACGTCTCCGCATTGTAAGATGCCAACGCCCCCTGTTTAATCGTTTCACTTGCCCCACCAGTTACAGCACCCGCTGCCGCACCTATCGCCAACGCCGTCATCTGCTGTGCCGCTTGTTTAAGTTTCTCCTTTTGTTCTGCATCTAACTTGAGGTCTTTCGCTTGTTCATTTAAGTAATCTGTAACATACGTGTTCAACCACTCGGAACCCGCTCCCGCGACCGCACCTGTTGCAACATTTCCTCTCGACATCTTCGCTGCCAATGCACCCGCAAGGGCGTGCATCGCAATCTTCTCTTTGCTCCCGTCTTCAAAGCCCAATTTTTTTGCAAGGTCGCCCGTTACTTTTGCAAACAACTCACCCGCCACTTGTGCCGCTTCTTGTTGCTCTTTGATTTCCTGTAAATCAAAGGCTTTTACTTTATGGTGTGCATTCTTCGTATCACGTGAAAGTGCGGTCAGATTTTTTGGGGTTTCTGTGTCAATTTGAATATTAGCCCCTATCGCTGATTGCGTTTGACTTGTAGCACTTTCATGTTTATTCCCTAAAGCACTCGCCGCGGCAGCCATTGCATTTTTAGCATTCTGTACCATATCCGTTGAAAGCCCCGCACTCACGCTTTTCACTTCAATCTCACTGCGGTTTTCAATATCAGTGTGAGTGAGCGATTTTGTTTTGAGGTGGTTCTTATCTTGGCCTGCTTCACTGTCAATCACAGAACCCGCAAGGTGCGTATTCCCTGCAACCTTAACATCCATTCCACCTTTGCCCACATGGAAGCCCGTTTGTTCTTCCACTTGGGCATAGTTCACTTTCGCTTTGTTTTGAGAATAGTTTGCTTGAGCACTTGAACCACTGCCATAAATTGCCACACTAAAGCCTACACCAGCTTGCGTTTGTTTGCTGTCGTAGTGATTGCTGTCTTGACGGCTTTCTAAATTAAGATTGCCTTTGATGTCTGCATCCAATTTATCAGTGTTAACTACCGCGCCCTTAAAGTTGGCATTTTTACCGGTTTTAATCACTGTTTCTTCAGCATTCAGATAACTATTACGCTGTGTCACGCTATCGCTATTTTCATGCCCTTTACCGACTTGAACAGAACCTTCTACACCAATGCCATAACTATTGGCATTGGCGCCTGCAAATACACCCACACTCCAACCTGTGTTTTTATTCTCACTTCGGTTATGGTAAGTATCTTGTACTGACCCCACGTTTAAGTTCTTAGCCACATCAAGTTCTAAACGTTTTGCATTTAACGTTGAGCCCAACACATCAACATCACCTTTTCGGCTGGTCAAATTCACCGTGCCAGCATTAAGCTCACTGCCACTATGAGTGATTGTTTTACTTTCACTCGTTTGAGTAGATTTGCTCGCCCCTACGCTAATAGAGACTTTAATACTCGGATTAGACACATTACCTGCCGTCATATTGCCTAAGCTAGAAACCGTGTTTGCAACATTTGCTGCATTTTGAGCTAATTCAATACTGTCATAAGCCGCTTTCATTTGATGAAGCTGTTTCAATTTTTCATTTTTAACTTCATGACTACGCTTTATACTGTGTCCCATCGATTGTGCTGTACTTACAACCGGTGATGTAACGGCTATCGTAAGTCCTGATTGTTTATACTCATGCCCCTCTTTACGTTCAATGATATCTTTTCCCGCTTCTACCTTAACAGCGGCACCTTCAATATCAATGCGATTCGTGTTTGGCGTAATCATATCCGTACCAAGAACATTTGTATGATTACCCACACTCACCCTGATATTGCCATTCATTGAACCCAGCGTGCTACGTGCATCTGATTGTGTCCAACCTTCTGTTTCATAATCATGTTTTTCTGATTTCGAGCCAAAGGTAATGCCAATACCACCGCCCGTGAATACCCCTGACGTTTTCTTGGTTTCCACGCGCTTATTTTTGAAATGATTGGTATCCGCTGCAATATCAACATCATGTCCAGCCTGAATATGGAGATTATCATCCGCAATAGCCTGAATGCCTTTCGCCTTTACATCATGACCTGCTGAAAGCACGACGTTTTTACCGCTCACCTGTGTGCCGACTTGAGTAACGGAGTGTTGTTGGTCTAGGCTGGTTTTGGTCGTTCTAGCAAGGCTGCCACTTTTCGTTTTGTGAAACTCCTCAAAATCACGGCTTTCTTTTGCGCCATTCAACACAAGGTCGTTCTCCGCAATAGCCATTAACTTCGCTTCGCTCTCCAGCTGTGCCCCTTCGGCTCGGAGATTTTTTGCCGTAAGCGTTACATCACCTTTGCCCTTGATTTGGCTGCTGATGGCTTGCTCAACTTTCTCATGACGGTAATGATTGCCTGCGCCCATTTTCTCATCAAAGCCCACCGAAAGTGCGGTGAGATTCATGTTATTTTTTGTTTGAACAAGCGTGCTGCCATTGCCATCGTTAATAATATCTGCCCCTTTAGCGTTCAGATTATTTGATGAAAGTTGTAATTGGCCCTCTTCTCCTTTCACATGGAAAAGTGCTTTACGAGCCAGTGTCGTTTCACTACGTTGAAAATGAGATAAATCTACCTTTGTTGTCATCGTGGTACTTTCGTGATTTAAATCACCGCCCACATCCACCAAGAGGGCGCGCTCGGCTTCCACTTTACCCCCGATATTATCGAAGTTATTTGTAGTTTTGATGCCTACTTTATCACCCGTAATGCTGCCTGCGTTGAATAAGCTTTCAGTATTTAATAACGTGAGCTTACGGCCTGCAATGGTGCCGCTATTGGTTAAACGGTTACTCCGCAAATCAATCACATCCGCTGAAATCAACGTGCCTTCACCATTTAAGTCACCTTTCTGCGCCATGGCATAGACACGAGGCGCCATCACTTTAACTTGTTTTCCGCTTGGTAGTGTTACCTCTTTTTCTTCAAACCAGACTATATCTGATGTAAGTTGTGCAACCTGTGCGGGGCTTAAAGCCACACCTGGGGTTAAGTTAAAGCGTTTCGCAAAGGTAATACCATTATCCATTAACCCTTTATATTGCGCTTCTAAATCTTGATAGCCCGTTAAGAACATACGTCCCGTCAACTGATTAACTTGATCTCGCACTAAACGTTGCTCGTAATAGCCATCCCCTAGGCATCTTAAGATATTTTGTGGATCACTGCGAAGTGCTTTAAACATATAGTCACCACTGAGCCATTGTTTACGATCGGTAAACTGTGGATCCGTTTCAATTAATGGGCGATTAGTGACCTCGGGATTGGTGTGATAAAGGCTTGAGGTAGGCAAAGAAACATCCGCACCAATCGTACGAATTTCACGCTGCCCAGCTTTTGCATTCGATTGATTCACACCATTGGCAACATGAATATTGTTGGCAAGTGCGAGCGTTTCCATCGAAAGATTGGCTTTTTCACCTTCAGGCATCACTGTTGTATAGGCTTCCGTACGAACTTGTTTTAAATCCAATGGTGTATCAGTGATTTTTTGGTAGTCATGACGGCCAGCCCACTCCCGCTGATGATATCGTCTAAATCCGCCTCGCCAACGCGAGTAAGTCCACTCTTGATTTCCATTATCAACAACTCGAGTAATCCCCATTTCGGGTACATTATTGACTTTTTCAGAAGGGTTATTCGGATTATAGATCTTTCCAGCTGCAATTATTTGGCTGCGGTTATTTTCCACATTACCATTAAATTCAACATCACCTTGACTTAAAATCTTACCTGGATGCGTTTCTTTCACCTTAGTTTCGCTGGTTATACGTTCTTGCACATAAATATCCCAAAAGCGATAAAATTCTTTGCCCAAGAGCTTTTTATTGTGTTCAAGAATAGCAGCATCTAACTGTTCAAATGCTTTTTCATTTACCTTCGCCCATTCAAAATAAGGTTTCATTTGAGCAGAAAACTCAACTAACTTAGCCTCATAATCAGCAACAGCTTTCCGGTACTCTCCCATTTTCAATTCATATTCTTTCATGAGGCGATCATAATCATGACGATTACGCCATGTTCGTTTAGGCTGTTTAGGCTCCTCTGGCGCTTGCTTTAACGTTTCATCCAAGCCACTCAGATCAGGTAATGTTGGAGAGGTAGGTGGAGGAGTAATATTAAATGCCGCCCATATAGGATCATTATTTAAATAAAGCGCTTGAGGTACAACAACACAACCTGAACGAGTTTGCTCGTTAGCACATACCTCCTCATTTGGCATTGGTAGAATATGACCTTCAATTTTGCCATTAGTAGGTCGCGTTACCTTATTTTGATTTTTATAAACCACTTTACCTGCTCGACTAAAGGATGCCCAACGAAGTTGATCGAAATTAATACGTTCAGCGCTCCCATCTTCAAGCAGATAATGTTCATTTACTTTTTCACGTTTGACTTCTTCTAACCTTGTATAAATACGGGCATTTTTGTTTAAAGTTTGATGCATACCAAGGACAACACCACGCCCTTCAATCAAACTACCGCTATTTAATAATTTATCGCCTAAATCTTTTGATTGATTGTTTTCATCTAAAGTGCGACCAAATACCACTTTCCCTTCAGAGGATAAGGTGCCGCCAATACCATTAAACGCCCAATTTTGAGTAAAGACCGTTTTACTGTTCTCAACGAAAGGCGCTGCAACATCTAGACGTTCTTTTGCCGCAACAACCGCTGATTTAATCGTTCCATCAGATTGTAATTCATCTGTATTCACTATTTTTTGACCAGCCTGTAAAGCAACATGACCACCATAAATACGACCAGTACCGACATTAGTTAATGTATCACCAGTCTTGATAACATTTTCTACTGCCCCTTTAATCAATCCTCGATTGGTTATATTCTGCTCACTTATAAGTGCAATTTGTTTTCCTTGAATTTCAGCAGTCTTTGTGTTTTCAATGTTCTTCGCATTGATTTGGGTATGGCCTTCAGAAAGTAACCCTGCTCGATTAATCAAATGGCCTTGAGTAGTTAAACTTAATGAAGAACGGCCAACTAAATCGCGTTGACTATCAAAATCTTGAACAAGTTGGATATTTGTATGGTTAGCCTCAATATCGCCATCACCAGAAAGTGCATTAACCTGAATATTCAGTTTTTCTGTAGCCTGAATTGAACCTTGACTATTTTTTATAGAAGCCCCTTTACCCTGAATACGAATATCCCCTGTAGAGAATAATTCACCTTGGTTATTGTCTAATTGATTAACAACATTCAATACCTGAGAAGAAACCGAATAAATCCCACCTTGTTTATTGTCCAATTGATGAGCATTCACCTCAGCCTTACCGGCAAGAATACCCTGTGTTGGTACTGATTGCGCATTCCCTTTAGTATTTTGGTTATTTAGATTAGTGGTATTAACCGTTAAATCACCTTGAGCTTGAATGAGTGAACCTGTATTGCCGACTTTTTGGTTATTAATGTCCCTTGCAATATTTAACGTTGAAGAACCGTCAGCAACAATCATTCCGGCTCGGTTATCCACGGATAATACGGTTAAAGTTAAGTATTTACCACTTAGCAATCGTCCTTCTCGATTATTTAAGAATTGATTTTGCTGGGTAAGACTCATATTTCCACCAGAAAGTATTAAGCCTTTTTCATTATTTAACCCTTGTTCTAGGTTTAATGAGAAGTCACGCACACCTTGGCTTGCCCATCGACCCTGTTGGTTTTCTACTCTTTGCGCGGTTGCATTAATCCAATCCGCTTTTAAATTAGCATGCTGTGTTAAAAGTTGAGAAGGTGTATGTAAATTGATTTCATTTTTTGCAATGAGCGTCGCTTGATTTGCATTCATTTCACCTTGATGAGCCACAATATGAACATCTTGGCCACTTGTCTGACTCTCGCTGACATCGACTGTTTGAGCTTGAACATCGACCTTACCAGAGGCAATATTTTTCCCTTTCGCCACAGTTGTTTTTGCTGTTTTTATTTCAAGGTTTTTAGTCTCACTAACCTCATCTATCTCGCGGGTTTTACCATTTTCCTCGATACCGGCAGCCAATACCGAAGATTTGCCCGCTTCGACTGAATCCGCTTGATAACGAATATGCCCACCTGAAATAGTCGCGCCTACCTGATTAATCTGATTTTTAGCATTAACTAGAACATCACCTCGTGCTGTTTCAACTTTACCTTTTTGAATCACATCAGACTTGGTTTTGATTTGGACATCTTGTTTACCGCTAATCTCCCCTTCATTAACAATACGCCCTTGACTATCAATTTTCACCTCACCCGCTGATGCACCAATATGCCCCGCATTGCGTACACCAAGACCTTGGCCGTTATCTACTAAATGGATTTTTTCAGCATACATCCCACCTAATTGGCTCACATCCACACTGTAGCTTTGGTTTTCGCCTTGGGTATCAGAAGTGCGGTCAGTGTTGTCGGTGTTGTCGGTGTTTTTATCTCCCACGTAAACCACTGAATCATTGGTGCGGTCAACGTTGTTTTTACCCGTGGTAACTTTAATGCCTTTTTTAGACCAAACCCCACCTTTGATTTCTGCTTTCTCAGCGATAATATCAGTGTAATCAGATTGACTGTTATCCATGCCTTTTTGGCCAACAGTCACTTTACCGCCTTTTACGCGATAGCCTTTCAACTCGCCATTTTCTACTTCTGCTTTACCTGTTGTCAGGGTTGTTCGCCCCGCATTAATCACACCACAGCCATCACACTGAATACCACTTGGGTTGGCAATCACGACATCCGCTTTTTTACCCGCAACCTCTACATAACCTTTTAAACGGCTTGGATTAGCGGAATTTACCTCGTTAAGAATGACTTTTGCTTCACCGCGAGCAAGATTCGGGTTACCTTGCACCCAGCCCGCCATTTGAGTTTGTGCTGCTTTACGGGCATTGTTTAGCACAGCGCCTTTTTCTGCCACATCAAATTGCGAATATTGGTTACGTGATACCCCACCTGCACTTGGGGTTTGAATATTCACTTGCGGTAAACCATTCGCTGTTTGAAGTACGGTGGGTTGTTGATTACCTGGTGCTGATTTATCAGCACGAATCGCCATATCTTCTGCATGAACAGAAGGCAAAAAGACAAAGCCTAATGCTAACATTAAGCTGAAATGAATGGAGTTGAGGGAGAAGGAAAGTGCGGTTGAAAATAATCCTGTTTTTTCTTGTTCTGGACTCACATTTTCACTTTGTGCTTTACCTTGAGATTTTGCCAACTCAGAGACCACCACTAGCTGATTTAATACACGGCTAAAAATTACTTTATAATGACGTTTATTCATTTTGTAATTTCCTTTAAGTTTTAATTCTGTTTGGTTTTAATCAATTTATTCATCTAAAAGCGTGAGCATTAAAAACGGTAGCTCACATTAAATCCGGTTGTCACATGACTGGTTCTAAATCCTTCCGGTTTTTTAATTGGAACACCTACGAAATAATCATAGTTAATGCCCCATAGTTTGCCGCGAAGTCCAATTGCGCCCCCCATTAAGCTATCACCAATTTGAAGCTCTTCTTGGCTGGAATGCACTTTACCTCGGTCAATCCCTAAATAAAGCTCATGTCCCTTATTGGCGATATTCCAACCTAGCTCATTTCGCCATAACCAACCTTTTTCACCGGAAAGCGATAACTCGCCATCAAATCCGCGTACAGTATAACGACCACCAATACTAAATTTATCTTGTTGTGTTAAAGGTGTGCCGTTCCATTGCCCATTCCAACTGGTGTTAAAGCGGAAAGGTTGATTGCCGATAGTAAAAGGATAGGTAAAATCAACGCCTGCAGTAAAAATCTACATGCGGGAAGTGCCTTCACCAAACGCCTCTTCCGGTGCAGGTAAGGATTTATTCCCACCCGTACCACGTTTGTAATTCGTACTAAGTTGTAACGTTGCATTACCAATATACTGAGTATGATTAAGTCCCACTTCCCAACCAGCAGTTCGACGACGTTGCACTTCAATTTCGGTGTCATTGATGTAGTTATGGGATTTTTTTGTCCATAACGCCGCATTCACATAAGTTTTGTGAAGACTTCCACGAGATAATAAGCGACTTAAATTCGCTTTCATTTGTTGGCTTTCGCCTGAATAGGTGTAAGACTCAAACGCGCCCGCTACCGTTTGGTGATAAGAATATTTTGAACCGGAAAGCGTTAAGAGATAGTTCTTCCAAGGAATAGAATAATAGAGACTAATATTTTTACTGCCATAATCGCCTTCAGCATCATCGCTATTACGTTTAAAGCTGCGTGTACCACTGATATAGAACATATCATTAAGTGTTAGCACGTTATCCCAAGAAAACGTGGCTGAGCCTTGTAAACGACCCGTAGCTTTACTCCCTGAATCATCTAACCCTAAGGTTAAATGAAAAGGTAAGCTTTGCTTATAAGCAATCACCACGTCTGTTTCACCTACTGTATCCGTTGGCATAAGCTCCATATTCGCATCAGCACTCGGTACACGTTTTAAGTTTTCTAAACCTTGTTCAATGTTGCGAATATTTAATATATCCCCCTGCGCCATTGGCATGGCAAACCATAAGGTACCATGGGTCGCAAACGGAATCGCACTTTGGTCTTGTAATTGAATACGGCCTACTTTACCCGGAATCACGGTGAGTACAAGCATGCCTGAACGCAAATCCTGCGGCTCCACCACCACGCGTGTAGTGACATAACCCAAATCAATTAAGCGATTTTGAATACGACGAAGTAATACATTAATCCCCTCCGAGCCAATACAAGCAGGCAGTGCAAAATCACGCCCAGCATAAACAGACTTTAATGCCCAAGAGAATCGGCTTGGTTGGATTAATTTAAGGGAAGAGTCTGATGAATTTTCTTCAGCTTGATAATCGGTCAGCACCAATTGATTGATAGGAAAACATTGCGCTTCATTTTGTGGAAAGCCACGAGAGGCTTCTTTTTCACCCTCCAAGCGCACATTCGCGGATTGCGTTTGCTGCGCTAAAATCGCTGCATCTTGTTCCGCTTGTTGCCTCTGTTGTTTAGCATCGATTTGTTTTTCTACTTTTTCATTTACTGAACTTGGTGCTGAAAAACCAAAAGGTGAAATAAATAATAAACTAGAAAGAAAAAAGTGTGAGGATTTTTTCATTGTTACCCTAAAGATAAAGTGATTAATAAATTATGGTTGATAAGATATCAAAATCTATTTAAAAAGACTATAAAGTTTACATCGGTAATTTCTGTTATTTTTCATTAGTTTAAATATAAAAAATCTGCATCAAACTCGGGCTTGATGCAGATAATTTATTTATTGGCTATTAATATAAAATTAATCACCTAATTGAACAGGCTCAACTTTCCAAATTCTCTCTGCGTACTCTTTAATCGTGCGGTCAGACGAGAAGAAGCCCATATTCACGATATTTTGGATGGTACTTTCAATCCATTGGTCGCGTTGTTTGTATTTCTCATCTACGGCTTTTTGAGTTTCTACATAACTACGGAAATCAGCGAAGGCTTGATAATAATCGTGGTATTGCAAGCCTTGTAATAGTTGATGATAACGTTGAGGATCTTCTGGTGAGAATTTACCTTCAATAATTTGATCTACGACTGTGCGTAATTGAGCATCATTTTGATAGTATTCAAATGATCGATACCCTTCTCGACGAAGTTGCTCAACTTGTTCCACCGTGTTGCCGAAAATAAAGATGTTATCTTCACCCACGTTTTCCAAGATCTCCACGTTCGCACCGTCAAGTGTACCGAGTGTCAATGCACCATTTAAGGCAAACTTCATATTACTGGTGCCAGAAGCCTCTGTGCCTGCAAGTGAAATTTGCTCTGAAATATCCGCTGCTGGAATAATTAACTGGGCAAGGCTTACGCTGTAATTTGGAATAAATACAACTTTTAAACGGCCTTTCAAACGCTCATCATTATTGATGACATTAGCAACATCATTAATTAAATGGATTGTTTGTTTCGCTGCATAATAAGCCGAAGCCGCTTTACCAGCTAAAATAAATACACGCGGTTGCCAATCTTTTTCAGGGTTGGCAAGCATTTCATTATAGCGAGCGATAATATGCAACACGTTCAACATTTGACGTTTATATTCGTGAATACGTTTTACTTGAACATCAAATAACGCATGTGGATCAAGTTCAACACCTAATTCAGATTTCACGTATTCCGCCAATTTCACTTTGTTCGCAAATTTAATATCCGCAATCGCTTCTTTAAATGCTTTTTTTTGCGTAAATGGTTTAAGTTTTTCGATTTGACTTAAATCACAACACCATTCTGAACCAATGTATTTATCGAATAAGTTTGCTAATTGTGGATTCGCAACGGCTAACCAACGACGCGGTGTGATACCGTTTGTTACATTGGTGAAACGTTCTGGGAAAATACGAGCAAAATCTGCAAAGGTTGAAGTCACCATTAAATCAGAATGAATTTCTGCCACACCGTTAATTTTATGTGAACCTACAACAGATAGCCATCCCATACGCACTTTGCGTTGGTAGCCTTCTTCGATAAGAGAAACACGACGGATAAAATCGTTGTCAGTCGTCACATAAGTGCGAACATATTCTAAGAAGTGATCGTTAATTTCAAAAATCATCTGTAAGTGACGTGGTAAGATTTTCGCCATCATTTCTACTGGCCAAGTTTCTAACGCTTCCGACATCAAAGTATGGCAGGTGTAAGAGAAAATGTTACGCGTCATCTCCCAAGCTTTTTTCCATTCAAAACCTTCATCATCCACTAAAATACGCATTAATTCAGGAATTGCTAACGCTGGGTGGGTATCGTTTAAGTGGATCGCCACTTTATCTGCCAAGTTTTCAAGGCTATCGTGGATGCGTTTGTGACGGCGTAAAATATCTTGAAGTGATGCAGAGACTAAGAAATACTCTTGACGTAAACGCAATTCGCGACCATTCCAAGTAGAATCATCCGGATAAAGTACACGTGATAAGTTTTTATTTGCTGAATGTTCTTCTAATGCCGCTAAGTGTTCACCGCGGTTAAAGTCTGCAAGATTAAATACTTCACCTGCATGAGCAGACCATAAGCGTAATGTTGCTGCAGAATTGTTTTGATAACCTGGAATCATTTGGTCGTAAGCAAGTGCGGTCACTTTTTCAGTATCTTGCCAAATACATTTTTTGCCTTCGAAATGAATGTTTCCACCAAATTCTACGGTAAAGCGTTTAGATGGACGAATGAACTCCCAAGGTGCACCTTTTTCAAGCCATGCATCTGGGCGCTCGACTTGCTGACCATTTTCGATTTTTTGGCGGAACATACCATATTCATAACGAATACCGTAACCCATACCAGGTAAACCAAGGGTCGCAATAGAATCCATAAAGCACGCAGCTAAACGACCTAAACCGCCATTACCCAAGCCAGGATCAACTTCTTTTTCCAACACTTCTTCTAAATCCACATTTAATTCAGACAAGGCTTCTTGTGCTAATCCATAAATACCTTCTGCGATCATGGCATTAGAAAGGGTACGTCCAATTAAGAATTCCATTGAAAGGTAGTAAACACGGCGAGAATCTTCTGCTCGAGTTTGGCGAGCTGTGGTAATCCACCCTTCTGTCACTAAATCTCGAGCAGCATGCAAAGTCGCATTTAACCAGTCACGTTGGCTCGCTTCACGCGGTGATCGACCAATTAAAAAAATAAGCTTATAAACAATTGATTTTTTGATTGCCTCAACAGTCATTTGTGGGCGATTGTATAGGAATGGAGAATCAAAATTATCCATTATCATAAGTAAAACCTCGGTTTGAATGTTAAAAAATTATCTATAATAAAAGAGATGTTGATTTAAAAATTCACGCACATTTCAAAAAATCAATCGAAATAGACCGCTCTTTGTATCCAAGAACCTTTATACCTCTAATAAATTCGTTCGAATTTTATGCTTATTTTGTCGAAAAACAAGCATAATCACAGAGCTTGCAACAATAATCTAGAAACAGATTGTTGCTCTTAACGTTTATAAATAAAACTACAAACGTTCATAAAGTGCACGATATTGTTCTGCTGCTTTACGCCAGCTGAAATCTTGTGCCATCGCATTCGCTCGCAATGCTGACCAAACTCTCGGTTTTTGCCAAATATCAAACGTTTGTTGGATACTTCTGCGTAAATCTTCAGCGGTAGCTTGCTCAAACACAAAACCCGTTGCCATGCGCTCTTTAATATTTTCTAGTGTGCTATCCACCACCGTATCGGCTAAACCACCCGTTTTACGAACAAGTGGAAGTGTGCCATATTGCAAACCATAAAGTTGTGTTAAGCCACAAGGCTCAAAACGGCTTGGGACTAAAATCACATCACCACCAGCCACTAATAAATGTGACAGTGTTTCATCGTAACCAATTTTGACTGCAACATTTTGTGGATAACGTTCAGCAAGCTCACGAATACTTTGTTCAAAGTGCGGTGCACCTGAGCCCAAAATCATCAGCTGGCCACCTTGTTTTACAATTTCATCCGCACTTGCAATCAATAAATCCACGCCTTTTTGTTCAGTTAAGCGGGTTACCATCACAAATGCCAATGCATTTTCATCTTGCGGTAAATAAAAATAAGCTTGCAGTTCAGCTTTATTCTGTTTTTTACCTGCCATATGTTTCAATTTGTAACGATGCTGAATATATTGATCGGCATTTGGATGCCAAATATTTTCATCTACCCCATTAAGAATCCCCACTAAACGCCCTTGAGATTTTAAACCAGAAAGTAAACCTTCTAAGCCATAGGCAAATTCAGGTGTTGTAATCTCTTTAGCATAAGTCGGGCTCACTGCAGTGCTGGCATCGGAGTAAAATAAACCTGCTTTTAAATAGGAAATCTGCCCAAATAACTCTAAACCATCAACATTAAACATGCCTGCTGGCAATCCAATTTCAAATAAATGCTGATAATGGAATTGCCCTTGATACGCTAAATTATGGATTGTAAATACGGATTTTGCTGGGCGACCTTTATTAAATAAGTAAGCGGCACATAAACCTGCATGCCAATCATGAGCATGAACCACATCTGCACGCCACCAGCTATCTAAGCCAGTAGATAATTCAGCGCCAACCCAACCAAGTAAGGCAAAGCGTTTATAGTTATCACCATAATCATTATAGTAACAATCGTGATATGGATTCCCCTCACGTGCATATAAATGTGGCGCATCGATTAAATAAACACCCACGCCATTATATTCGCCATAGCGCAACACAACGTGTCCCGCAAAATTATCAAATTCAGCAACAACTTGTGTATTAGAAATACCTGCAGAAATCGCTGGATAAGCTGGCAATAAAATGCGTGCATCAAGTCCTATTTGATTTTGGGCTTGTGGCAAAGCTCCTAAAACATCGGCTAAACCGCCTGTTTTAAGGAGAGGATAAAATTCAGAGCAAACGTGTAAAACTTTCATTTAATTTTTATTTTCCCTATAAAACATAAATAATGCTCGATCAACTCCCCCTCTTTAGAAAATAGGAGCAGGGGGCGATTTGATTACGATATTTGAAATTCCTATGAGACTGATTTCACTTCTGCCAAATCTCCTCACTCCCTCTTTGCTAAAGAGAGAGGCTAGAAAGTGCGGTCAAAATTCACCGCACTTTTCATCATTAATCTAAATGCTCTTCAGATACGACTTCTTCACCTTCTAATTTTTTCAGCATTTTCGGGGTAACTAGAATCACTTTACCAGTTGAACTGATACGGAAACGTTTTTTATCTTCTTCCATATTCACACCAATTTCCATGCCATTGGGAATTATACATTCACGGTCGAGAATACAGTTTTTCAATATACAATTCTTACCGATTTTAACTTGTGGCAATACCACACAATGATCCACTTTTGAGAAAGCATCAATTTTAACGCGATCGAATAGCACGGAATTACTGATAGACGCATCAGTAATAACACAACCACCGCCAATTAAAGAATTATCGACTGGATGAACCTTTGAATTTTTGTAGAAGAATTTTGACGGGTAAGCTTGAATTGGATTACCGCGAATTGGCCAACTTTGATCATAAATATCAAGCTGTGGATTTTCAGATACTAAATCGATATTAGATTGCCAGAAGCTATCTAATGTCCCCACATCACGCCAATAAATTTCACCTTCAGTATTACGTCCCATGCAAGAACGGCTGAAAGGATGCGCATAAAGGGTTTCTTCTGCTAAACATTTTGGTAATACATCTTTACCAAAATCGTGGCTAGTTTGTGGTGTATTGACCTCTCTATCCAACATTTTGTAAAGATAATCCGCATCAAACACATAAATCCCCATTGATGCGAGTGAAATATCAGGTTTACCTACCATTGCCGGTGGATCTTTTGGTTTTTCAACAAAGGCTTTGACTTTTAAATTTTCGTTTACCGCCATGACACCAAATTCATGTGCTTCAGAGCGTGGTACTTCAATACAACCCACCGTACATTTTGCACCGCTGTTCACATGGTCCATCAACATGACGCTATAGTCTTGTTTGTAAATATGGTCACCCGCCAAGATCAAAACATATTTAGGGCGATAGTGATCACGAATAATCGCCATATTTTGATAAACAGCATCCGCCGTACCGCGATACCAAGTTGAATCATCAATTTGTTGACGAGCAGGAAGCATATCAACAAACTCCCCTTTTTCTTGTGGTAAGAAAGACCAACCAGTTTGCAAATGACGAAGTAAAGAGTGTGCCGCGTATTGAGTCACTACCCCAATTCGGTTCAAACCAGAGTTAATACAATTAGAAAGTGCAAAATCAATAATACGACGGTTACCACCAAAATAAAGGGCGGGTTTTGCACGCTTATCCGTAAGTTCATGCAAGCGTGAACCACGTCCCCCCGCAAGAATAAGCACCAAAGTATTTTTAACTAAATCATATTTATTAAGGTCGCCAGCTTTCATAAGGATCTCCATAGTCTTATAGTTATTCGTCACTCAGCATACAAAAGCCCATTGAGCTAAGCTCTGCTTGTTGTGCATCGAGGGTTAAATTATGTGTGCCGATTTGAGGTTTCCATTTTCCATCAGGTAAGTGAAAGACCTGTCCTTCGGCTTTGGTATTAATCAATAAAAGACAATGCTTATCTAAAACTACTTGTAATGCTTTGGTTTGTTGATTTTGCCAATCGTCAACTGTCATCTGGTTACCGTGAATGTTAAGCCATTGCACATTGTCACCTGACCACCATTGATTCCGGTTTAAACTACCAATTTGCTTACGTGCTGCAATCGTTTGCTTGGTAAGTTCAAATAATTCCTTGTTAAAATTTGCCCATTTAAGCCAAGTAATCTCGTTATCTTGGCAATAGGCATTATTGTTACCATATTGAGTGTTGCCGAACTCATCGCCCGCCAAAAGCATAGGTGTACCATTTGCAAGCAATAAACTCATTAATAATCCGCTTTGTGCAAAAGTGCGGTTATTTTCCACCGCACTTTTTTGCGGCTCAGAAAGGGATTCAGTAGAACCTTCTACCCCATGGTTATAACTGTAATTTTCATTGCGGCCATCACGATTTTCTTCGCCATTCGCTTCGTTATGTTTTTGGTTATAACTCACTAAATCTTGCATGACGAAACCATCATGAGCGGTAATAAAATTAAGCGTTGTGTGTGGCAAGCGGTCATTTTTCTTAAATAAATCGCTAGAACCTGCAAAGCGTTCTGCAAATACGCCGATTTCGCCACTTTTCCATAGCCAGAAACGACATAAATCATCGCGGAAGTGGTCGTTCCATTCAGCAAAATAATTTGGGAAATTGCTGGCTTGATAACCGTAATGCCCAATATCCCAAGGCTCGGCAATCAATTTAATATTTTGTAAAATGGGCTCATTTTTAATATCTATAAAAAGCTGAGCTGACGAGTTAAAATCAGGTGTATCACGCCCCAAAACAGTGGCTAAATCAAAACGGAAACCATCAACGTGGCATTGCTCAACCCAATAACGCAGGCAATCAATGACCCATTTTCGCCCTACATCAGAGGATAAATTGAGCATATTGCCACAGCCTGTCCAATTGATATAACGCCCCTGATCGTTGCGCCAATAGTAAGTTTGATCATCAATACCGCGCTGGCAGAATGTTGGGTAAGTTTGCTCTGATTCTGCAGAATGGTTAAATACCACATCTAAAATAACTTCAATACCCGCTTTGTGAAACGCCTTCACCATCGATTTAAATTCAGCTAATGGATTATTTGTTGCCGCATATTTGGGTTCCACCGCAAACATGGCTAAGGGATTGTATCCCCAATAATTTTGTAAGCCTCGTGCCTGTAAGTGCGGTTCATTTATATGGAAATTTACAGGCAACAATTCCACTGCAGTTACGCCTAATTCTTTTAAATAAGCTAAATTGATAGGATGACTTAAGCCCGCATAGGTGCCCCGTAATTCAGCGGGAATCTTGTCGTTAAGTTGGCTAAAACCTTTAACGTGCAATTCATACACAATAGTTTCCGCCCAAGGCGTATTGAGTGCTGTATCATTTTCCCAATCAAAATCTTCTGAAATAATCACCGCTCTTGGCGCAATATAAGCATTATCGCGATGATCATTCATTAAAAACCAAGAACGACTTTCTTCAGTAGTTAAATCCGGTTTACCATTCACCGCTTTTGCATAAGGATCGAGCATTAATTTATTCGGATTGGCATGTTCACCGTGAATGCGGAATCCATATTCTGTCCCAACCTCAACGCCTGATACAGCTAAATGCCATACATTATTTGTGCGAACCATAGGAAAGCGCGTTTCTTTCTCGCCATCAAAAAGGCAAACTTCAACACCACTCGCCGCAGCAGAGAACAGGGAAAAATTAGTCACCTTTACACCATTCTCGGTGAATATTGAATAGCCCATTGGCGCTGATTTGCCGTTGTTATAAATCGTAAACATATCTTACAAATTGTATTTCAAATAAACTGTCGCCAATGGTGGAATAGAAATCGAAATAGAATTTTCTCGTCCATAGCTTTCAATTTCTTCACTTGTTACATAACCAAAATTGCCCACATTAGAGCCTTGATAATACATAGAATCAGTATTCAAAATTTCTTTATAAGTGCCTGCAACATTTACCCCAATACGGTAATTATGGCGTGGCTCAGGCGTGAAGTTACTGATGACAACAACGCGCTCACCATTTGAGCTACGACGCTCAAAAGCAAATACAGAATTTGCCGCATCATCAACGACAAGCCAATCAAAGCCTTCAGGTGAATAATCCAGTTCAAAGAGCGGTGAGTTTTCTCGGTAAATATGATTCAAATCTTTTACTAATTTCAATACGCCTTTATGCCAGCCACCACCTATATTTTCATCAAGCAAGAACCAGTCCAAACTTTCTTCGTAATTCCACTCACGACCTTGAGCAAATTCATTGCCCATAAAGAGCAATTTTTTACCCGGGTGCCCCCACATATAGCCGTAATAAGCACGTAAGTTCGCAAATTTTTGCCATGCGTCTCCCGGCATTTTATCGAGGAGAGAATATTTGCCATGTACCACTTCATCATGTGAAAGCGGTAGCACAAAATTTTCACCGTATTGATACATCATCCCAAAGGTCATTTTATTGTGATGATATTGGCGGTAAATTGGGTCAAGCTGCATATAGGCAAGCGTATCGTTCATCCAGCCCATATTCCATTTAAAGTTAAAGCCCAATCCACCATTTTCACTCGGGTGAGTCACACCAGCAAAAGAGGTTGATTCCTCCGCAATAGAAATCGCGCCCGCCATTTCGCTGTGGATTTTCCAGTTGGTATGTTTTAAAAATTCAATGGCTTCTAAATTTTCACGTCCGCCATATTGATTTGGAATCCATTCACCTTCCGCACGGCTATAATCACGGTAAATCATGGAAGTCACAGCATCCACGCGAATACCATCTACACCAAAACGTTCAAGCCAATACAGTGCATTACTGGATAAGAAATTTTTGACCTCATTACGCCCATAGTTATAAATCAAGGTATTCCAATCTTGATGATAGCCTTCGCGAGGATCTTCATGCTCATACAAAGCTGTACCATCAAACGTGACTAAACCATGCGTATCACTTGGGAAATGACCTGGCACCCAATCTAAAATCACATTAATTCCTGCTTCATGTGCACGTTTTACTAAACGACGAAATGCCTCAGGTGAGCCAAAACGACTGGTTGGCGAATAAAGCCCAAGTGGTTGATAGCCCCAAGAACCATCAAACGGAAATTCAGAAAGAGGTAAAAATTCTATATGGGTGAAGCCCATCTCTTTTACATAAGGAATTAATTCATCAGCAATTTGATCGTAATCTAGCCAAAAATTATTTTCTAAATTTCGACGCCAAGATCCTAAATGCACTTCATAAATGGAAATCGGTTGATTTGCTTGATTTGCTTGACGACGTTGTTCCGTCATTTCCACTACATTTGGTAATGCACTCACTTGCGATGCTGTATCAGGGCGAAGTTGCGAACTAAAGGCAAATGGATCGGCTTTCAAACGAAGATTGCTATGGCAATCAATTAATTCAAACTTATAGAGCTGTCCTAAGCTGGCTTTTGGTAAAAAGAGCTCCCAAACACCACTTTTTAGATGAAAATGCATAGGATGACGGCGACCATCCCAATAATTGAAATCACCCACAATAGAAACTCGTCTTGCATTAGGTGCCCATAAGCGGAAATTCACCCCGCTCACACCATCACATTCCATAAAATGCGCCCCAAGCACTTCATAGGGGCGAAGCATAGAACCTTCAGAAAGTAGCCATTGTTCTAAATCATCAATCATAGGATGAAAACGATAAGGATCTTCGACTATTTGCGATTCATTGTCCCAAAAAACCTGTAATTGATAAGCAAAAAAATGACGACAATTTGGAATAACACCAACAAAAAAGCCACGCTCATCGACACAATCAAGTTCCGTTATTTCTTTACCACTTTCACGTTCAATCACCACCACTCGATTGGCATCTGGCAACAACGTACGGATTTCAATTCCTCGCTCAGTTTCGTGCATGCCAAGCGTAGCAAAAGGATCGCCATTGCTTGCATCAAAAAAACCATCAATAATTGCCTGTGTTACTGCGGTTGTCATATTTACTCCTTATACATTTCGCCCTTGGTTAATTTGCACAAAGAACGTTTTCAAAGCTTTATTACTAAAAATAAACGCTAACGGTTGAGAAAGTTTCTTACACCAGTTTGGGTATTCATTTGAGGTGCCTGGTAAATTAAAACTGATTTCTTGGCTAAGTAAATTTTCTAATTGCACACCAATCAATCGGCTATTACTTTCCGCCAAATAATGATGAATCATTCGGTTTAAATGATCGTGCATCGCCATAGAAAGCGCATCGCCTTCATAATGCGGCGGTAAATAATTATCACGATGTAAACTATTTAATAATGCTTGTTTATCCATGACGCGTTGATCATATTTTTGCTTGAGCACTTCCCCATTCAGAATACCAAGTTGATTAAATAATTCTAAATCACGGCAATGCCAAAAACTTTGTAATGAGGGAACATCATGCGTGCCAACAGTGGCATAAGCATTTCTAGGATAATCAGATATACGAGGAAATTCGCCATTTCGTTGGGCGAAATACAATACAAAATAAGAGAAAATTTGAAACTCGTTTAATTTCCACCGCACTTCATCAGGCACCGTGCCGAGATCTTCACCGATAATCAAACATTCATTGCGTACACTTTCAATGGCAAGAATCGCCATTAATTCATCAAAAGGATAATGCACATAAGCACCGTCAGCCGCGTTTTTTCCTTCTGGAATCCACCACAAACGGAATAAGCCCATAACATGATCGATGCGTAGCACACCGAAATATTGCATATTGGCACGTAGCATATCGATAAATGGTGCAAAGCCACGTGCTTTTAGCACGGTTGGATTATAAGGTGGCAAATTCCAATTTTGTCCGACAGGGCCTAACGGATCAGGTGGCGCACCAATAGAGGCATTTACACAATATAAATCAGGATCGCTCCATACATCAGCACTGCCACGAGAACTATTTACGGCTAAATCACCATAAATCCCCAATTTCATACCAGACTGTTTACAAAGATTTTGTAATGTGGAAAGTTGTTCTTCCGTGAGCCATTGCAACCAAGCAAAAAATTGGATTTGCTCATGGTGTGTTTTTAATAGAGATTTTCTTTTTGCCGCACTTAAATGTTGCCATTCCTTACGCCAGCCAAGCCAACCGATGGTATTTTCTTCTGCTTGATGGTCTGCGTGTTCTTGTAAATCTAATACATTAAATAAGCCCTGTAACCACAAAGGTTCACCTTTGTTTTTTAAATAATCGGCAAAGATTTTTCGACGCGTCGCAATTTCAGCGCATTGACTACGTTGAAAGAAATCAAACAGGGACTCAAGTGCGGTTAATTTTAAAGCCAATATTGAAGAATAATCGACGCAATCACTTTCACGCAAAGCGCCTATTTTTGCTTGAATATCCTTACGCTTAAACCAATTTTGCACTGAGCGGCAACGATTAAATTCTGGTAAATCAGGAATCGCTAAATATAAAAAATTCAACCAACGACGAGAAGATGAACTATAAGGGCTAGCCCATTTTGGCTCGGCAGGATACGGCAAATGTAATGGATTTATTCCCACATAATCTGCGCCTTGTTTTGCACTTTGTTCAATCAAAGTGGCTAAATCACCAAAATCGCCAATGCCCCAATTTTGTTCTGAGCGTAAACTATAAAGTTGCACATTCACGCCCCACACTTTTTTATTTTTTAATACGGGGGGGTGAAAAACTGTTTTAGGAGAAATAAGTAAACGAACGCGGTACTCTTCAGTATCGGAAAAAATAGATAATTTATAATAGCCAAAAGGAAGTGGAGGCAAGGAAAGTGCGGATAAATTTGAAAGTGTTTTTTCTAACAGAATGACATTAGATTCATCAATCAGCTGATAACGATATTCCGCAGATAGTGGCAAATCTAGACGATTTAGTCGATAATCAATCGGTTCATTTTCAAACGCAGCCAGTACATCGTCAAACTGTCCTTTTGTTTTTGGCGGAGGTTGCAAAAGCTCAACAAAAGTTGAAACCGTCTTTTCATCTGCGAAAATAAGATGTCCATCAATATCATAATGAGAAAGCGCGATACCGCATTTTTCTGCTTTTTGCTTGAGAGAATCCGAGATTTGCATAGACACCACATGACAACCGTATAACTCTTGTTATGGATTATAACCAAGCTGAAAGTGATGACAACCGGCTTTATTTAAAAGTGTGATCTTCGTCAAAATAAAATGAAGCCTCTAATCAGTTAGGGAGAATCCAATTTTTAGAGGCTAAATATAAAACTATATTTTTCGTGAATAAAATCTTATTAAAATTTTAACGCTTTTACTTTTTCTAATAACACTTTACCCATAGGGCTAGGATCACCTTTAAAAAGGGTTTTCAAACCATTACTTTTTATAATATGGCGGCGAAGTTCAAGACGCTCTTTATGGTTTTCAGCAAGTCTTACTGAACAATCAATATATTCTTCTACACTTTGAGCGATAAGCCATTCTGATAAGCCTAAACGTTTGAATAACCCTTCATCAATATGTTCATGTACTTCATCCCCAGTCTTACAAACACCAACTAGACCAAGTGTTACCATATCAATAATTCCATTTGTATTACCAAATGGAAATGGATTCAGCATCATATCACATTGGTGTAAAATACTGAGATACTGATGATAAGGCGCATGAGCATGAGCCGTTGCACTATCGCCTAAATACTGCTCAATAAACCATTTTACATAAGGATGTGCAACACCAAAAGATTGACCCAGAGCAAAATGAAAATGTACTTTCACCTTAGCTGTATCTCGAATTATTCTCAAAGTTTCAAGAAATTTTGGATTCAATTTCATTGTTGTTGCGGCTATACCGATATTCACAACATCAGGCGCTTTTCTTAATAAATAATTTACTTTTTCAGGTGCTAGCGCTGATGGGACATAAGGCAATGCATCCTTTGGTAAACGAAGTAATTTCTCACTAAAACAATCTTCCGAACCCACATAGTCATCTTCTACAATTACATATTCAATGAAATCAGAATGAGTTGTTGCGGGATGTCCTAATGCTATCGCTTGAATTGGGGCTAAACGTGTATTACTTGCAAAAATTGTTGTTAAATCCATACCGATACTTGGCATATAAAAAACAGCTGCGCCATATTCTTCACATTTTCCACGAATAAATTCAAGACATTGGAACATTGTATCGCCTTCAAGTTGAAAAAACTCATCAAATACCTCGCGTCCAAGCTGATCCACTGCTTCTCCACCAATACCAACCAAATGGAATTTCTTACGTGCAGCAATCATTGATGTAGAATGAGTTCGATAAATAGAATGTGCGGAATGAAAATGCTCCAAAAGCACCACCATAACAGGTTTACGACGACGTTTACCTAATGAAGTTATTTCACGATCTTTCCACCCCTGAGCTAATAAATGTTTACGTATAACTTGATTTAGCGCACGTTTTACATCATGTTTATTTTTAGCAAAATCGTAACTGCAATGCATATACACATCATGAGAAATACTAGATGGCAATTTATCTAAATTTTCAAATTCAGCCAACTTTTTAGGAAACCATTGTAAAAGAATCGCTCTTTTATTAAACGAGGTACCAGTGCCAATAAAACGTGGTGATTGCAAAGCAAAGCAAAGAGATGCACAAAGCTCTTTATTTATTTCCCAAAGCGCATCCAAATTAATATTAATATTTGATTCAGATAAATATAAAATACAGAATTTCGCAAATGAAGAAAACTCGGTATTTAAGTGTACATCACCATCAGGATTTGGGTTAATATTGTAGGTTCTTAGAATATGATCTGCATTCACATAAGGTGAACTTGCAAAAATAAACGTTAACCAACGCTGAAGACCAATAAAACTCAGTGCTCCACTTTCTGAAATAATCAAATTAGGATCAGTAAATAACTCTGTTATAGCATTAGCTACGCGAGTACAAAAATATTGAGTACGCTTTTCTAATAAATCTGAAATTTGCTCAGGAAAATCAAATTCTATACCATCAATCCCACCAAAATTGTCATCAATTTTTCGTAAAATACTCAAAAGTTCTTGGCAAGCACCTTCATAATTTTTATTCGAAATTTCTTTTTCTAATCGGTTAACACTAGGTTGTAGCATTGTCATAATTCCTTCTATAATCAATTAAATATACGACACTTTAAAGCAGATAAAACTCTATAGGATTTCATAAGCTGTTATTACCAGTATGAAATTATAAATAATTACACAAATAACGCTAGTTTTTTATAAAAACTTAAATCACAAACTCAAACCAATCAATCACATCGCGTTCATGCACACCATTTTTGATTAAAACATCAGCCTTTTTCAAGGAATCCGCATGGCCAGAAATGAGTGGATGCCATTCTGGGAGTGTTTTTCCTTCATAAAGTAAACGATAGGCACAAGTATCAGGCAACCAATGAAAATCAGGTAAATTCTTTTTAGTGAGTTTGGTACAGTCGGTTTCAATTTTAAAACGCTCTGAATAATTACCGCACTTTCCAGTTTCCACATCTAAAAGGTTACAAGCAATTCGGGTGTAATAAAGTTTTTGGCGTTTACCTCGCCCTTGAATATATTTGCGATAACAGCATTTGCTGCAGCCATCACATAGGGCTTCCCATTCGGATTCGGTCATTTCAAGCAGGGATTTTGTTTGCCAAAAATTAGGTTCAAGTTGCATACTGGATTGCATAGTTGATACAAATAAAAAGTGCGGTCAAAATCGCATTTATTTTGACCGCACTTGGTTGATTAAAATTAGAAGCCTTCTTTTAAGTTTACTGTTAAGTTAAATACCAAATGTTCAGGGCGGCTATCTTTACTATCCGCACAGAAATAACCTTCACGTTCAAATTGATAACCTTTCTCTGCTTCTGCCGCAGCCAAGCTTTGTTCTACAAAACCATGTCTTACCACGAGAGAATATGGATTTAACACGCTTTCAATATCATCTTCAGCACCTGGATTTGGCACAGTAAATAAGCGATCATATAAACGGAATTCAGCTGGGTGATTATGTGCAGCAGATATCCAGTGAATGACACCTTTTACTTTACGACCATCTGCTGGGTTTTTACCTAAAGTTTCAGGATCATAAGTACAGAAGATCGTAGTAATTTCACCATTTGCATCTTTCTCTACACGTTCCGCTTTAATCACATAAGCATTACGTAAACGCACTTCTTTACCCAATACTAAGCGTTTATATTGTTTGTTTGCTTCTTCATGGAAGTCTGCACGATCAATATAAAGCTCTTTCGTAAACGGTAATTGACGCTCACCTAATTCAGGACGATTCGGGTGATTTGGTGCCGTTAAGGTTTCTTCGCCTTCAAAGTTTTCAATCACTACGCGAACAGGATCAATCACCGCCATTGCGCGTGGTACATTTTCATTTAAATCTTCACGAATACAAGCTTCAAGTGCAGAATATTCCACCACGTTATCTTGTTTAGTCACACCGATACGACGACAAAATTCACGTAACGAAGCTGGGGTATAACCGCGACGGCGTAAACCTGAAATCGTTGGCATACGCGGATCGTTCCAACCATCCACAATGCCTTCATTCACTAATTTCAATAATTTACGTTTAGACGTTAACGTACCTTCTAAATTTAAACGTGAGAATTCATATTGATGCGGTAATGGACGTTCAATACTAATATTGTCCAACACCCAGTCATATAAACGACGGTTATCTTGGAATTCTAATGTACAGATTGAATGAGTAATACGTTCGATTGCATCAGAAATACAGTGGGTGAAATCGTACATTGGATAAATGCACCATTTATCACTGGTTTGGTGATGGCTCGCAAATTTAATACGATAAATCACTGGATCACGCATGACCATAAATGGCGATGCCATATCAATTTTTGCACGTAAACTTGCTTTCCCCTCTGCAAACTCACCGTTCTTCATTTTTTCAAATAAAGCTAAGTTTTCTTCAATAGTGCGGTCACGATATGGGCTGTTTTTACCTGGCTCGGTTAAGGTACCGCGATATTCACGCATTTCTTCTGGAGAAAGCTCATCCACATACGCCAAGCCTTTTTTGATTAATTCAATCGCATAACCATAAAGCGCATCGAAGTAATCAGATGCATAACGCGGTTCGCCTTCCCATTTAAAACCTAACCATTCCACGTCAGCTTTGATGGAATCCACATATTCCACGTCTTCTTTTACGGGGTTAGTATCGTCAAAACGTAGGTTACATAAACCATTATATTCTTTTGCTAAGCCAAAGTTTAAACAAATCGATTTCGCATGACCGATATGTAAATAGCCGTTCGGCTCAGGCGGGAAACGAGTATGAACGCTTTTATGTTTACCCGAAGCTAAATCTTCATCAATAATTTGGGTAATAAAATTGTGAGTGCGAGTATTTTCTGCACTTTCTAGAATTTCTGTATTGCTCATAACTTTCTCATAAATAGAAAAAATAATTTGCTATTCTATACGAAAAGCAAGGCTTTGTGAATTTGATCGCTAAACTAACCGCACTTTGATTAAATTAATACTGAATCTTTTAGGATTTTTAGGTCTAACTTGAAGATTTTTCGTGCAAACTGAAAAGTTTACCTTTAGAATAAACCTTTGCTGAATAAACGTTCATTTTTTATTTAGAATAACAAAGTCTTTATGAAAAAACGCTTTTTTATTTTACTCGGATTACTCGTCGCTGCTGGTGCAGCTTATTATTTTTTCTCAAGCAATAACAAACAGGAAACCACCTATCTGATGGAATCCGTTACCCGTGGCAATGTGGAAAAAACCGTTGTCGCTTCTGGTTCAGTTGAAAGTGTGAATGAAGTTGATGTCGGCGCCCAGGCTTCGGGTAAAATCACCAAACTCTATGTCAAACTAGGGCAAGAAATCAAAAAAGGCGAAATGATCGCAGATATTGATTCCACAACTCAAATTAATGCCTTAAATACCAAAAAGGCCGCATTAGTCAGCTATCAAGCTCAATTAAAAGCGAAGAAAACCGCTTATGATGTAGCCCTTTCAAGCTATAACCGCTTATCAAAACTTTATATGCAAAAAGCGACGTCTTTAGATAGTGTGAATACGGCTAAAAGCACACTTGATAATGCGAAAGCTGAAATGGAAGCCATTGAAGCCAATATCAAACAAGCTGAAATTGAAGTGAATACCGCTGAAACCAATGTGAGCTATACCAAAATCACCGCTCCAATGGATGGTACTGTTATCTCTGTGCCTGTTTCAGAAGGCCAAACTGTTAATGCCAACCAAACGACTCCAACAATTGTGACCATTGCTGATTTAAGCAAAATGAAAATTAAGCCTGAAATTTCAGAAGGTGACATTACCAAAGTGAAAGCAGGTCAAGAAGTTAGCTTTACTATTTTATCGGATAGCCAAACCATGTATCACTCTGTCATTGATTCGGTTGATCCAGCCAATACCACGACAAGTGATAGTTCTTCAACATCATCTTCGACAAGTTCAAGTAGCAGCTCAACGACCAGTGCGATCTACTATTACGCCAATGTTTTGATTGATAACCCTGATCGTACTTTACGTATCGGAATGACGACAGAAAACAACATCAAAATTGCCAACGCTAAAGATGTGTTATTGGTTTCCAATATGGCTATTCAAAAACGTGATGGCAAAAACTTTGTCAATGTATTGAATGACAAAAATCAACCTGAACAGCGTGAAGTTGAAATTGGTGTACAAAATGATTTCCACACAGAAACCAAATCCGGCTTAAACGAAGGTGAAAAAGTTATCGTGTCACAAGTGGACAATGGTGAAAAAGTAGGCTCTATGCCTCGTGGTCCAAGAATGTTCTAAAAGTGCGGTTGAAAATTAATGAATATTATTGAAATTAAGGATCTCAACCGTTACTTCGGTGAAGGCGAAAATCGTGTTCATATTTTGAAGAATGTCTCTTTAAATATTGAAAAAGGCGATTTCGTCGCGATAATTGGGCAATCTGGTTCGGGTAAATCGACCTTGATGAACATCATCGGGTGCTTGGATACGGCAACCAGTGGTTCTTACAAAATCAATGGTAAAGAAACTATTGAATTAAGCAAAGATCAGCTTTCAGATTTACGTAGCCAAAAATTCGGCTTTATTTTCCAACGCTATAACTTATTGTCGAGCTTGATCGCAGCAGAAAATGTCGCCTTGCCTGCAATTTATGCGGGGATGTCGCAAGAAAAACGTCTTTCTCGTGCAAAACAACTTTTAGAAAAATTAGGCTTAGGTGATAAATGACAAAATAAACCAAGCCAGCTTTCTGGTGGTCAGCAACAATGTGTGAGTATTGCACGTGCGTTGATGAATGGCGGTGAAATTATTTTAGCCGATGAACCCACTGGTGCATTGGATTCTCAAAGCGGTCAAAATGTGATGGAAATTCTGCGTCAATTACACGCAGAAGGTCACACTATTATTATGGTAACCCACGACCGAGAAATTGCCGCCTGTGCGAATCGCGTAATTGAAATTAAAGACGGCGAAATCATTGGCGATACGCAAAAAAAGCAGTAAAAAGTGCGGTCGAAAATCCAACCAAATCTAAACCGCACTTTGGGTTCAGCAAAGATCAATTTGTTGAAGCCTTTCGTATGTCTGTAAGTGCGATTATTGCCCACAAAATGCGTTCTCTTTTAACCATGCTCGGGATTATTATCGGGATTACTTCTGTGGTTTCCGTCGTGGCATTGGGAAACGGTTCTCAACAAAAAATCTTGGCTAACATTAAAGGCATTGGTACAAGTACCATGACCATCTTTAATGGTACGGGCTTTGGTGATCGTCGTGCTGAACAGATGCAGAACCTTACAATTAATGATACCACTGCCTTAAACCAACAAAGTTATGTACAAAGCGTCACGCCAAATAGCTCATCAAGTGGCACATTAATTTATGGTAACCAGACTTTCTCCTCGACCAGTTTAAAAGGTGTGGGCGAACAATATTTTGATGTCGATGGCTTAAAACTAAAATCCGGTAATTTATTTTCTGCTCAAGATGTTGCTGATAACAATCAAGTAGCCTTAATCGATGAAAGTGCGAAAAAGTCGATTTTCCCGGATGAAAACCCTATCGGCAAAATCGTGATGTTTAATAAACGTCCATTACGTATTATTGGCGTGGAATCTGATAAACAAATGGGCGGGGCAAGCAGTTCACTTAATATCTATGCCCCTTACACCACTGTGATGAATCGTATTTCGGGTAGCAAAAAAATTGGCTCAATTACCGTAAAAATAGATGACTCCGTCAATACGACTGTTGCTGAAAAAGGAATTACTGAATTACTGACCATGCGTCATGGTAAAAAAGATTTCTTCATCATGAATAGCGATACTATTAAACAAACTATTGAAAGTACAACGGGCACGATGAAATTACTCATTTCCTCTATCGCCTTTATTTCATTGATCGTTGGGGGGATTGGAGTGATGAATATTATGTTGGTTTCCGTAACAGAACGAACTAAAGAGATTGGTGTGCGCATGGCTATTGGCGCGAGACAATTTAATATTCTGCAACAATTTTTAATTGAAGCCGTGCTGATTTGTTTAATTGGCGGTGTGACGGGTATTCTGCTTTCGGGTTTAATCGGTCTGCTATTTAACGTATTTATGACTGACTTTACGATGGCATTCTCAACTGGCTCAATTATTGCAGCGGTAGTCTTCTCTACCCTGATTGGTGTGATCTTCGGTTATATACCGGCAAAACGCGCAGCACAATTAGATCCAATTACAGCCCTTGCTCGAGAATAAAGAAATTTTGTAAAACACAAAAGTGCGGTTAAAATCATCCGCACTTTCCACTCATTTTCGTAAGAAGGAAAACTCAATGTTTAAAATGAAAAATATCACGCTTGCTTTGTTGATGTCTGGTACATTAGTGGGATGTGCCAATATTGGCGATTCTTATCAAGCTAGCCTTGAAGATTACAAGCAATATGAAGAAATTACCAAGCAATATAATGTAAAAGAAAATTGGTGGTCATTATATAACGATGCGCAATTAAATCGCGTAGTAGAACAAGCGTTAATAAACAACAAAGATTTAGCTAAAGCAGCCGTGGCTGTAAACCGTGCACTTTATAGTGCAAATTTAGTGGGGGCAAATTTAGTGCCTGCATTTAATGGTTCAACTTCATCAGCGGCACAACGTCGAGTTGACGCAAGTGCAAACTCTGCTATTTCACACAAAGGTTCTTTAAATGTGAGCTATACATTGGATCTTTGGCAACGTTTAGCCAATGTCGCTGATGCTGCAGAATGGTCGCACAAAGCAACCGCTGAAGACATGGAATCTGCTCGTTTATCATTAATCAATTCTGTGGTCACGACTTATTATCAAATTGCTTATTTAAATGATGCAATTAGCACAACCAACGAAACGATCAAATATTACACTGACATTGATAATATTATGCAAACGCGTTTAGCACAGGGTGTGGCTGATGCGGTCAGTGTTGATCAAGCACAACAAGCAGTATTAACAGCACGTAATAACAAATTAAATTTTGAAACCCAACGCAAAACGGCAGAACAAACGCTACGTAATCTTCTTAACCTAAAACCAAGTGATGCGTTAAATATCACATTCCCTCATATTATGAATGTGAAAACAGCTAGGGTGAACTTAAATGTACCAGTCTCTGTGATTGCAAATCGTCCTGATGTAAAAGCAGCACAATTCCGTTTAAGTAGTGCATTCAAAAATGCGAAAGCAACTCAAAAAAGTTGGTTCCCTGAGGTTAATTTAGGTGGAAGCCTATCTTCAACAGCAAGTACTGTTGGCACTGCGTTACACAATCCTGTGGCTGCAGGCACTGTAGGAATTAGCCTACCGTTCTTAAATTGGAATACCGTAAAATGGAACGTTAAAATTTCTGAAGCTGACTATGAAACCGCACGTTTAAATTACGAACAACGTATTACCACCGCTCTCAATAATGTAGATACCAACTATTTCGCATTTACCCAAGCGCAAAACACATTAAGTAATTTACAACAAACCCACAGTTACAATCAGCGTATCACGCAATATTATCGAAACCGCTATAATGCGGGCGTATCCGAATTGCGTGAATGGTTAGTTGCAGCCAATACGGAAAAATCGTCACAACTTGCAATTTTGAATACAAAATATCAAGTGTTGCAAAGTGAAAATGCGGTATATAGCTCAATGGCGGGATATTACTCTCGTTAATAAAACCAAACATAGGGCGTTTTTAAGCGCCCTTTTTAATATTACATTCCTCACTTAGGGTATAAACCTTACCAATAAATATTCCTAAAAATGAAAAAACAACTGACTTTTTATTTTATTCGTCACGGCCGCACTGTTTGGAACGAACAAGGATTAATGCAAGGCAGTGGGGATTCTCCATTAACAGAAGAAGGCATTAAAAGTGCGGCAAAAACTGGGCAAGCTTTACAAAATGTCGATTTTATTGCGGCCTATTCGAGCTGTTTACAACGTACTATTGACACGGCCCATTATATTATTGGCGATCGTGGCATTCCCTTATTCCAACATTGTGGATTAAATGAACATTATTTTGGTAGTTGGGAAGGAACAAATGTCGAACTGATTCGACCTTTGCCCGAATTCCAACAAATGATTAATGATCCTGCTAACTATAAAGCTGAATCGAATGGTGGAGAAACTTATGAACAACTAGCCAAACGAGCTATCGCAGCTTTACAAGATATTATTAAGATTCATCAAGAAGGGAATATTTTAGTGGTATCGCATGGCCATACCTTGCGTCTATTGATTGCTTTACTCAATGGCGCAACTTGGCAAAATCACCGAGATAAAGACAAATCAGTATCTTTATTAAATACTGCTATTAGCATCATGCATTATGACAGTAAAGAAGGCTTTAGCCTTGAAAAACTAAATGACACAACGCATTTACAATAGGTAAAAAAAAGCCCCTAAATCATTAGGGGCATCAAAAAGGAATTTATGAATAAAATCTCTAAAGTTTAGCTTTATCAAAGGAAGCTCGATAAAACAGGGTCATTATATTGACTAATCTAAAGAATAGCAAGAAAAATCTTTACATTTCTTTACAAATCTTTACATTTCAACATTTCGATAATTACTTGGACAGTCTTTTCCATGCCTTGTAAAGAAACCAACTCGTGTTTACTATGGAAATTATAGCCACCTGTAAAAATATTTGGGCATGCTAAACCTTTAGAGGCTAAAAATGCCCCATCTGTACCGCCTCGAATCGGCTTATGACTTGGTTTAACCCCTACTGCTTTCATTGCGCGATCAGCAAGTTCAATTGATTGAGGAACATTTTTTACCACATCATACATATTTTGGTAGTTATCTTGAATTTCTAACTCAATAGGCTTTTTTAAACCTTTCTTGGTATTAAATTTTTCTACCTGATTTTTAATAAAAGATTTTCTTTGTGCGAAATTATGCTCATCAAAATCACGAATCAAATAAGTGAGCTCTACTTGCTCAATATCGCCAGAAAAATCTTCTAAATGATAAAAGCCCGCTTTCCCATCCGTTTTTTCTGGGACTTCATCAACAGGAAAAACTTGCTGAAATTCACAAGCTAAAGTCAGTGCATTCACCATTTTTCCCTTTGCATAACCAGGATGAATACTCCGCCCGAAAAACCGCACTTTTGCCGTTGCAGCATTAAAGTTTTCGTATTCTAACTCCCCTACTTCTCCCCCATCAATGGTATATGCCCAATCACAGGAAAATTTTTCCATTGGGAAATAATGGATACCTAAACCAATTTCTTCATCAGGCGTAAAAGCAACACAAATATTGCAATGAGGAATATTCTCTTTCTGAAGAATGGAAAGTGCGGTCATAATTTCTGCAATTCCCGCTTTATTATCCGCCCCAAGCAAAGTGGTTCCATCTGCAACAATCAGAGTCTGCCCGACCAATTTTTGCATAAAAGAATAATAAACAGGACTAATAAACTCCTCGCCAATACCTAATGCAATATCTCCGCCACGATATTGCTCTATCACTTCAGGGCGTACATTTTTGCCACTACATTGCGGAGACGTATCAAGATGCGCAATTAAACCAATGGTTTTCGTTAAGTTAGGATCATTAGCGGGTAAGAATGCTGTTACCACCGTGTATTTACTTACTTCAACATTTTCTAAACCAAGTTGGATGAGTTCTTTTTGCAACTGCATGGCCAACTTCATTTGCCCGACTGAGCTGGGAGAATACTTAGCGTTAGGTTTTGATTGGGTGTCAAAAGACACATAATGTAAAAATCGTTCTAAAAGTTCTGTTTTATCTATTTGAGAAATCATATTCTCGCTCCTTTTAAAAATATCTTTTTTAGTTTAACGAGAGAAATAGAAAACATCTTGATATATAACAATATTTATAAAATTAACGAAGTAAAATTCATCGAAAGTGCGGTTAAATTTCTCGTTATTTTTATGAACGGCAGTTTTTTACTTTCTAAGGCATTAAGTCCTTTTAATTATTAACAATTCACTATATCATAGGCGTCTATTTTTATATGTCGCCCCTGCAGTCTTGCAGGTTTTATTTCTACTCAGTACCAAATCATTGGTGAAATTAGGGAGAAAACCAAAGCTAGTGGAAAATCAGCTTCAAAATAAGCCTATTATTGTGCTTCGTTCAATCAAAAAATCCTATGGTTCTAACACCATTATTAACGATTTCAATCTTACAATTAATAACGGTGAATTTGTCACTATTCTCGGCCCTTCAGGCTGTGGTAAGACCACAGTTTTGCGCTTACTTGCAGGCTTAGAAGAATTGGATTCAGGTAGCATTATTTTAGATGGTGAAGATATCACCAATGTGCCAGCGGAAAAACGTCATATTAATACGGTATTCCAAAGCTATGCGCTATTTCCACATATGACAATTTTTGAGAACGTAGCTTTTGGTTTGCGTATGCAAAAAGTACCAAACGACGAAATTAAACCGCGTGTTTTAGAAGCCTTGCGTATGGTACAGCTAGAAGAAATGGCAGATCGTAAGCCAACTCAACTTTCTGGCGGACAACAACAACGTATTGCCATCGCTCGCGCCGTAGTAAATAAACCAAAAGTGTTGTTACTTGATGAGTCTTTATCTGCATTGGATTACAAATTGCGTAAACAAATGCAAAATGAACTCAAAATGTTACAACGTCAGCTTGGCATTACCTTTATTTTCGTCACCCACGATCAAGAAGAAGCAATTACAATGTCTGATCGCATCGTGTTGTTGCGTAAAGGTAAAATCGCACAAGATGGTTCTCCACGTGAAATCTATGAAGATCCAGCTAACTTATTCGTTGCTCGTTTCATTGGCGAAATTAACGTATTTGAAGCGACTGTGATTGAACGTAAGTCAGAACAAGTTGTACTGGCTAATGTGGAAGGTCGCGTTTGTGATATTTACACAGACATGCCTGTTGAGAAAGATCAAAAACTTCAAGTACTCCTTCGCCCAGAAGATATTGTGATTGAAGAATTAGATGAAAATGAACATTCTAAAGCGATTATCGGCCACATTGTTGACCGCACTTACAAAGGAATGACATTAGAATCAACAGTAGAATTTGATCATAATGGCATGCGTGTACTTGTAAGTGAATTCTTTAACGAAGACGATCCACATATGGATCATAGCGTAGGTCAACGCGTAGGTATCACATGGCATGAAGGCTGGGAGGTTGTTCTCAACGATGAAGATAATCAATAATAAATTCCAGAAAATTACTGTTGCGATTATCTTCAGTTGGCTCATCTTCTTTGTGTTGATTCCAAACTTATTGGTATTCGCCGTAAGTTTTCTGACTAGAGACGGTAGCGACTTTTACGCTTTCCCAATCACCATTGAAAACTACACAAACTTGTTTAATCCGCTTTATGCACAAGTTGTGTGGAATTCATTGTATATGTCGGGCATAGCTACCATTATTTGCTTATTAGTTGGCTATCCATTTGCTTTCATGATGAGCAAAATTAATCCTAAATATCGACCGCTCTTATTGTTCCTTGTGGTTTTACCATTCTGGACAAACTCGTTGATCCGTATTTATGGAATGAAAGTATTTCTCGGTGTGAAAGGTGTACTTAACACTATGTTGATGGACATGGGAATTTTGAGTGAACCAATTCGTATTTTGAATACAGAAATTGCGGTGATCATTGGCTTAGTTTATTTGCTATTGCCATTTATGATTTTGCCGCTCTACTCTGCGATTGAAAAATTAGACGGTCGCTTATTAGAGGCTGCAAGAGATTTAGGTGCAAATGCATTCCAACGTTTCTTCCGTGTCATTTTACCACTAACCATGCCAGGCATTATCGCGGGGTGTTTATTAGTATTATTACCAGCAATGGGTATGTTCTACGTAGCCGACTTACTTGGCGGAGCAAAAGTATTGCTTGTGGGTAACGTCATTAAGAGCGAATTCTTAATTTCCCGTAACTGGCCATTTGGTTCTGCAATCAGTATTGGTTTAACTGTTCTAATGGCATTGTTGATTTTCGTGTACTATCGTGCGAACAAACTATTGAATAAGAAAGTGGAGTTAGAATAATGAGTCGTTTACTACGTAATGCATTTATGTTTGTGGTATACGCTTATTTGTATATCCCAATTATTATTTTAGTCACTAATTCCTTTAACGAAGATCGTTATGGTTTAAGCTGGAAAGGCTTTAGCTGGAACTGGTACGAGCGTTTATTTAATAACGACACCTTAATACAAGCAGCGATTCATTCGGTAACTATTGCATTTTTTGCGGCTACACTAGCGACTATTGTAGGTGGATTAACTGCAATCGCACTTTACCGCTATCGATTCCGCGGTAAACAAGCGGTAAGCGGCATGTTATTTATCGTTATGATGTCACCAGATATTGTAATGGCAGTATCTTTACTTGCGTTATTTATGGTTGTCGGTATTTCATTAGGTTTCTGGTCTTTATTACTGGCTCATGTGACTTTCTGTTTACCGTATGTGACCGTAACTATCTTCTCTCGCTTAAATGGCTTTGATTCCAGAATGTTAGAAGCAGCGAAAGACTTAGGTGCAAGCGAAGTTACTATTTTACGTAAAATTATCCTTCCTTTAGCATTACCAGCTGTTGTATCTGGTTGGTTGCTAAGTTTCACTATTTCATTAGATGATGTTGTGGTTTCATCATTCGTCAGCGGTGTAAGTTATGAAATCTTACCATTGAGAATATTCTCTCTAGTGAAAACTGGTGTAACACCTGAAGTTAATGCTTTAGCAACGATTATGATCGTGCTTTCACTGGCTCTTGTCGTTTTAAGCCAACTAATTACACGAAAAAATAACCATTAATAAACAAAAGGTTTCACAAACCTTTGAATTTAAAATAGAATACGCCTTGACGCACAATCAAGGCGTTTTTTTATGCCTGTCATTCGGCAGGTGGTTTTTTTACGACTCTTTACGGAGAACAAACAAAAATGAAAAAATTCGCAGGTTTAATTACTGCAGGCTTAGTAGCTGCAACTTTAACTGCTTGTAATGATAAAAATAGCAAAGCTGAAGCTGCAAAATCTCCGGCTACTGCCAATGACACCGTGTACCTCTACACATGGACTGAATATGTACCAGATGGTCTTTTAGATGAGTTTACTAAAGAAACTGGTATCAAAGTTATCGTTTCAAGCCTAGAATCAAACGAAACAATGTATGCAAAACTCAAAACTCAAGGTGCTGCTGGTGGCTATGATGTGATTGCACCATCTAACTACTTCGTCTCTAAAATGTCTAGAGAAGGCATGTTAATGGAGCTAGATCACAGCAAATTACCTGTTATTAAAGAATTAGATCCTGATTGGCTCAATAAACCTTATGATAAAGGCAACAAATACTCTCTTCCACAATTATTAGGTGCACCGGGTATTGCATTCAACACCAACACTTATAAAGGTGCTCAATTCACTTCTTGGGCTGACTTGTGGAAACCTGAATTTGCAAACAAAGTTCAGTTATTAGATGATGTGCGAGAAGTATTCAACATCGCTTTATTGAAAATTGGTCAAGATCCAAATACTCAAGATCCAACCATTATCAAACAAGCCTATGAAGAATTATTGAAACTACGTCCAAACGTACTTTCTTTCAATTCCGATAACCCAGCGAATTCTTTCATTTCGGGTGAAGTTGAAGTAGGTCAATTATGGAATGGTTCTGTACGTATTGCTAAAAAAGAAAAAGCACCTTTAGACATGGTATTCCCGAAAGAAGGCCCTGTACTTTGGGTTGATACTCTAGCAATTCCTAAAACTGCTAAAAACCCAGATGGTGCACATAAACTTATTAACTATATGTTAGGTGCTAAAGCTGCAGAAAAATTAACCTTAGCAATTGGCTATCCAACAGCTAACTTAGAAGCGAAAAAAGCATTACCAAAAGAAATCACTGAAGATCCAGCGATTTATCCATCAGCTGATGTATTAAAAAATAGCCACTGGCAAGATGACGTTGGTGATGCAATTCAATTCTATGAACAATATTATCAAGAATTAAAAGCAGCTAAATAATCTACAATCCCAAAGTGCGGATAAATTTCACCGCACTTTTCAATTCGAGATAAATATAAAAATAGCCGCACTGATATTAAAATGCGGCTATTTTATTAACTATTTTTACTTCTGAACTGTAGCTAAAAATTCTTTACGAGTATCTCTATCTTCTAAGAATACGCCACCATACGCAGATGTGACAGTATAACTATTCGTATCTCTAATACCACGCGCTTTCACACAGAAATGGGTCGCTTTCACATATACCGCGACATCATCTGTCTCAAGAATCGTTTGAAATGCTGTCAAAAGTTGTTCTGTTAAGCGTTCTTGAACCTGTGGACGTTGAGCAAAAAATGAAACGATTCGATTAATTTTAGAAAGACCAATCACCCAATCTTTTGGATAGTACGCCACACAAACTTTACCATCAATCGTAACAAAATGATGTTCACAAGTGCTTGTTAGCGTGATGTCATTCACTTGCACCATTTCGCTGACTTTCATTTGATTTTTGATTTTTGTCATTTTAGGAAAATTGGCATAATCCATTCCACTAAAAATCTCATCAATAAACATTTTAGCCAAACGATTGGGCGTTTCTTCCAAACTATCATCTCGCAAATCTAATCCAATCAGTTTCATCACTTCATGCATATGTTTTGCAATGCTGTCTCGACGTTCATCTTTAGCCTGTATTGGATCAATCATAGGTGTTTCAATACCTTTTTCAATCAAGGCATTTCTTACATTCAGTGCATCCAGTGAAATTTTGCTCATAATAGTCTTTCCTAAAAAAATAATCGGCTATTCTAGCAAAGGATAATAGGATGGTAAAATGAGAAAAATTGCAAATTTGAATGAATTAGGCTTTAGATATAGAATAGCTGACAAATTTTATCAAATAAGGATTTTCTATGCTTACATTGGATCAAGCTCGCTCGAAAATGCTCGAACAGATTCCCTTCCCGACTCAAACTGAATACCTAAATTTACAAGAAGCCGCCAATCGAATTTGTGCAGAAGATATTATTTCACCTATTAATGTTCCCTCTTTCGATAATTCAGCAATGGATGGCTATGCTATACGTTTATCTGATTTGCAACAATCTTTAACGCTTTCGGTAGCAGGAAAATCTTTTGCAGGTAATCCATTCCAAGGAGAATGTCCCTCAAAAAGTGCGGTCAGAATTATGACTGGCGCAATGATTCCTGGAGGCGCAGATGCCGTAATAATGCAAGAGCAAGTGATACTAAATGAAGACGGAACCATTACTTTTACTGGATTGCCTAAACCAAATCAAAACATCCGTCGTATTGGCGAAGATGTAAAAAAAGGTGATGTGGTATTAGAACAAGGCGCACCGCTCACCTCTGTTTCCTTGCCATTATTAGCCTCTCTAGGCATTGCAGAAGTAAAATGCTATCGCCAATTAAAAGTCGGCGTACTCTCAACTGGCGATGAACTTGTCGAAGTCGGCAAGCCATTGCAAAGCGGACAAATCTATGACACCAATCGTTTTACCGTAAAATTACTGCTAGAAAAACTAAACTGTGAAATCATTGATTTAGGACTATTACCTGATAACGAAGCTGAATTTGAAAAGGCATTTATTGCCGCACAAAGCCAAGCTGATTTAGTGATTACCAGTGGCGGTGTTTCCGTTGGTGAAGCGGATTTCACTAAAGCAGTATTGGAAAAAGTAGGCCAAATAAATTTCTGGAAAATTGCAATCAAACCTGGCAAACCATTCGCTTTTGGTAAATTAGAAAACGCTTGGTTCTGTGGTTTACCTGGTAATCCAGTTTCTGCATTAGTGACATTTTATCAACTCGTACAGCCACTTATTGCTAAACTGCAAGGCCAAAAACAATGGAAAAAGCCACCGCACTTTTCAGCTATTGCTACAATGAATTTGAAAAAAGCACCTGGACGTTTAGATTTCCAACGGGGCTTTTATCACATCAATGAACAAGGTCAAATTGAAGTGCAATCAGTGGGGTTCCAAGGATCTCATCTCTTTAGCGCTTTTGTAAAAAGCAATTGTTTTATTGTTTTAGAACAAGAACGTGGCAATGTCACTGCAGGTGAAACCGTGATAATTGAGCCTTTCAATCATTTATTAGGATAACAAATGATCGAACTTAGTCACGAAGAAGAATTACGTTATAACCGTCAAATTATTCTTAAAAGTGTAGATTTTGATGGGCAAGAAAAACTCAAAGCAAGCAAAATGCTGATTGTTGGCCTTGGAGGCTTAGGCTGCGCAGCGAGCCAATATCTCGCAGCGGCAGGCGTTGGAAATTTAACGCTGTTGGATTTCGACACAGTTTCTCTTTCGAATCTTCAACGCCAAGTCTTGCACTGCGATGCTCGCTTGAATATGCCCAAAGTAGAATCAGCCAAAATTGCACTCAAGCAAATCAATCCACATATAAACATCGAGACGATTAATGCGAAGTTAGACGAAGAAAAACTGGCTGAAATCATCCCGCACTTTGATATTGTTTTAGATTGCACAGACAATGTGGAAATCCGTAATCAATTGGATCGCCAATGTAATCATGCAAAAATTCCTCTGATTTCAGGTGCAGCGATTCGGATGGAAGGTCAGATTTCCATTTTCACTTATGAACCGAATACGCCTACTTATCGTGATCTCAGCAAATTATTCGGACAAAATGTATTAAGCTGTGTGGAAGCTGGCGTGCTTGCGCCAATCGTCGGCATTGTAGGCACGATTCAAGCCTTAGAAGCTATTAAAGTGCGGTTAAAAATCGGTAAGAATTTGTGTGGACGCTTATTAATGATTGACGGTTTTTCGATGAATATTCGAGAAATAAAACTTCCAACCAATATGGAATAAAACGCTTAAAAAGAGAAAAAAATTTAACCGCACTTTTTATTAACCATAACCTTTACTATAAAAACACTATGACAACAGAAATTAAAAAACTTGATCCAGATACAGCCATTGATATTGCTTACGATATTTTCTTAGAGATGGCTGGGGAAAATTTAGATCCCGCCGATATTCTTTTATTCAACCTACAATTTGAAGAACGCGGTGGTGTGGAATTTGTTGAAACCGCTGATAATTGGGAAGAAGAAATTGGTGTACTGATTGATCCTGAAGAATACGCTGAAGTGTGGGTGGGATTAGTCAATGAGCAAGATGAAATGGATGATGTATTTGCTAAATTCTTAATTTCTCACCGAGAAGAAGATCGCGAATTTCACGTTATTTGGAAAAAGTAACGATAAAGTAAAAATAAGGGAAATCGTCTGATTTCCCTTTTTCTTTTGTCTTAAAATTAACGATTTATCAAATTGGAAAACTCGAGAAAAAGACTAATAACAACGGCGGTAATAAATTTGTCACCATACCAAAAGAAATGGCGATAGGCGTTACTTCAATTCCGCCTGATTTTTGAATAATAGGCAATGTACAATCTAATGCCGTTGCGCCTGTAATTCCAATAGCCGTAGAGCGATAATGTTGCATAAACAATGGAATTAAAAATAAACTCAATATTTCACGCGATAAATCATTGAAAAAAGCAATACTGCCCTGCATCGGCCCCCAAGCATTTGTCAGCACAACACTAGATAAAGAATACCAACCAAATCCCGATGAAAAGGCTAAACCTTGAGTAATTGGCATACTTAGAAAAAATGCTGAAATAACACCACCAATTAAAGAACTTAGGGTAAAAATTGCCCCCATTATTAAACCTTGCTTGTTTAATAAGACTTCTTTCAAGGAAATGCCGTTATTACGAAGTTGAATTCCCACAAAAAAGATCAACGCAATAAGCACGTAGAGATTAGAACCATTTGGGAAATGCAACCAATCATTGCACAACCAACCTAAAACGATGCCAATAATTACCGCACTTAATAATTTAATTGAGTCTATTAACGAATGCCAACGAGATGGCAATTCTCCCTGTAAATAATTAACAGGCTTAGGCAAAGTGCGGTCATAAATAGCCAAGCCTAGGATATTACAAGTGAGAATGATGACGGATAATCCCAAAGCCGTCATACCAATAATTGGCAATTTTTGTTCTAAATTCTCTAATTGCCCGAGCATAAAACCCATCATAAATAAAATGATATAAAGCAATGACATCACAATTTTATTAATGAATGCCAAGGCATTTTGATTCTGTATTTTGACTAAATACCCCAAAATCATCGGCACAAGCACGATAAGCAATCCGTTAATAATTTCTTCCATTGTTTTCCTTTTTTATAGCTCACTGTACTTTATTTAACTTTCCAAGGTAATTTGAATAAATATTACAGTAAAAATAAAAAATTACTTATACAAGCAATAAAATCATACTGCTTATAATATATATTTTTTATCAATCTACCAAATGCTCAATGTTCAAATGCCAATCTTAGATACTTTGTCTCTTTGCTCTGTAAAAATGGGATATAAAAAGCGGCTTAAAAATAAGCCGCTTTTCATCATTATTTCCCTGCAAAAACTTTTATTTGCTCTGCACCTAAATGTCCCGGTACGGTTTTTTTCAGGTTTAAATCGCTATCTAAAAAGAGATTGAACGGATAGCCTCGCACTCTTGCTTTATCAATGATTTCGCCTTTTTCATCTAAAAGCACTGTGATATTTTTATATTCCAATCCTTTGTACCATTCAATAAAATCAGCTGTATCTTTTTCACCTTTGTGATCGGGCGAAACAATGGTAATTACTTCAAAATTGCGATCTTTTTCCGCACTTAAATCATCAATTTCAGCTAATCCTGCCAAACAAATCGGACACCAAGATGCCCACATTTTTACATACACAGGTTTGCCTTTATATTGGCTTAAAGTAACTGGCTGATTGTTTAAATCTTTGAGTTGCACATCCGCCAAATTAGTTTGTGCAAAAGCGTTTAGGCTGAATGCCATTAGAAATATTGATAGTAGTTTTTTCATTGCTTTTTTCCTTTTATAGATTTCTTTTGTTGAGGTTATGCCTTACGAAAAATTATTCGTAATCAATAAAATGCCCATCACGATAATTAAAATTCCGCCACCGATTTTAAATTTGTCTAAGTGTTTATTTAACCCTTTAGCACGTTTGAGCAAGCTGTCAGAGAAGAACGAAAACAGTACAAAAGGCGTTGCTAAACCAAGTACATAAACAAACATCATTGATGCACCGTAAAGTGCAGAGCCTTCATCGCCTGATAAAGCTAACACGGAAGCCAGAATCGGGCCAATACAAGGTGTCCAACCAAGACTAAAAGTTAAACCAAGCACAAATGCCTCAAGTGCGGTCGATTTTCCTGATGTTTTGATTTCCACCAATTTCGTGCGTTCCAACAAACCAATTTTGAAAATACCAAGTTGATGAATACCCAAAATAATCACGATAACGCCAGCGATAATGCGGGTGGTGTTACTAAATAAAATATTCCCTAAAAAGCCAAAACTAAAGCCTAAACTTACAAATGTAAGGGAAAGCCCTAAAATAAATAAAAAAGTATTTAAGACTTTTTTACCGCCTTTACTCAAAATACCGAAATAAATCGGGATAATCGGGAAAATACAAGGCGAAAGAAAAGAAGCAAGCCCCGCTAAAAATACAGTTCCAATAAGGAGTTGTTGATCTAACATCTTGCATCTCCTTATTTTTTAATGGATTGAATCAAATATCCGTATCCTGCCTTCTCCATTTCAGCTAACGGAATAAATTTAATTGATGCGCTGTTAATGCAATAACGCAAACCGCCTTTATCTTTCGGACCGTCATCAAAAACGTGACCCAAATGGGCATTGCCCGCACGACTTAACACCTCGGTACGTTGCATATTAAAACTATTATCTGTTTGATAATGCACTACCTCTTTTGCTATTGGTTTCGTAAAACTCGGCCAGCCACAACCCGATTCAAATTTATCATTAGAAGAAAATACCGGTTCGCCTGTTGTAATATCTACATAAATACCGGGTTGGAAATTATCCCAATATTCGTTACTAAAAGAGCGTTCAGTATGTTTATTTTGAGTAACTGAATATTGCAACGGTGTCAATTTCGCTTTAAGTTCTGCATCACTAGGTTTCGGATAATCTTTCTCGTCAATCATAGGCTCATCTGCTTTGGTAATATCAATATGGCAATAACCATTTGGATTTTTCTTCAAATAATCCTGATGATATTCTTCTGCTACGATGTAATTTTTAAGCGGTTGCACCTCAATTTGCACTGGTTTTTTATATTTAGTTTGAAGCTGAGCGAGTGCTTGTTCGATCACCGCTTTATCTGCCCCATCTTGATAATAAATCCCTGTGCGATATTGTCTGCCACGATCGTTACCTTGTTTGTTTACACTGGTTGGATCAATTACTTTAAAATAATATTTAAGCAATTTATCTAACGAAATTTGGTTTGCATCGTAAGTGACTTTTACCGTTTCTGCATGATCGGTTACGCCAATCATCTGATAACTGGTTTTGTCCGTATTACCATTGGCATAACCAGAAATCGCATCTTTCACACCGTGAATACGCTCCATATATGCTTCCATACCCCAAAAACAGCCACCAGCAAGATAAATTTCACGAATGTTTTGCATATTTTCCATTGCCATTTTTTGTTCTCCAGATGATGTTGAATTTTGTATTGCTAAAGTTGGTGTTGCACAGCAAAGTGCGGTAATAAATAGAAATGTTTTTGATAGTTTCATTGTTTTTCCTTATGATGTGAAAATTAACGTTACATAAGGTTAGACGGCAGACAATCCGATTTCTTACAGATTTTTGTAAAATTTTTAAAGAGATTGACTAAAATCCATTGTTATAACCAATAATAAAGCATTAAAACGCTAATTTTCTCCCTATTTTCTAAGGTAAAAAGGATATATATGCAATCACATTCCACCCCTTCGCTTTATCACAAAGCGATTAGTTTTATGGTGTCAGCGTACTTTTCCATTACCTTGATGAATGTATTTGTCAAAACCGCATCTAAAACAATCCCTGCAAGTGAAACATTATTTTCTCGCTTTTTAATCGGTTTGCTTTTCTTACTGCCTTTTGTAATTAAAGATCGCGATTTTAAAGTAGATACCCGTCAATGGAAATTTTTAATCCTGCGGAATGCCGCGGGTGTATCGAGCATGTTGATTAACTTTTATGTCGTGAAGTTCTTACCGCTTTCCATCGCTGTCTTATTGATGAATACCTCTGCTCTATTTATCCCGATTTTATTGCTCTTTTTCCATCAAAAAACACCGCTTAATGTACTTTTGTGTAGCTTAATCGGTTTTCTTGGCGTTTCCATTATTTTACTCACCAATCACAATGGCGATGTTGATCCTATTTATGTGCTGATTGGATTATCTGGTGCCATATTGGCAGGAATGGCATTTATTGGCTTACAAGAATTAAACAAATATAACACACCAAAAAATATCGTATTTTATTTTCATCTGATTGGGACACTCATGCTACCAATCTTCTTTATTCATCAATGGAAAATCCCTAATTTATACGAGCTTGGTTTATTGCTATTGGTGGGCGGATTTGGGTTGATTTTCCAATTATTGCTCACTCGAGTTTTCAGATACGCGCCAGCCAACGTTATTACCCCTTTTGCTTTCACTGGTGTCATTTTCTCTAGCGTTTTCGACTGGCTCTTTTGGCATCATACGCCTAACCTCTATTTTTGGTTCGGCGCAATTGTAATTGTGGGTGCAGTGAGTTTATTGGCGAAAATGAAGAAATAAACACTTTATTTATAAGAATATTAAATTTAGTACGATTAGGTTATAGCTGTCTCAATAAAGTGCGGTGAAAAGTAACGGTGTTTTTCACGCTGTCAAAATTCCTAATGTGAATCTTTAAACTTCTTCATCATCATACTTAAAGTTTTACAATTTCGTTGAAAACGACGGCAATGAGGGCAAGTTAACAAATGCATTTTTAAACCCATTTTTTCTTGCAATTCTAATGGTCGCTCATGAGAATCAGAAATTATTCGAGTGGCTTGAATACAACGCATAATTTTCTCCTAAAGTTTTTTTGATAGACAATTTTGCAACTGCAAACGGGTCCGATAAAGTGTGGTATGCAAGTTGGAGGTGGTAAGCTGAGTTTCTTGACAAATTTCATCCGATGACAATTCTAAAAACTCTCTCATCATAAAAATTTTGGCATGTTTAGCGGGTAAACAAGTCAGGCAAGTTTCGAAAATCAACCAAAACTCATCAGAATACACAGTTTCCTCTTCACCCTGTAATTCGCTCGGATAATATTCTATTTTCCAATGGCCTGTATCATCAAAAAATGTATTAGTTGACTGTTCATCTTCAATCTCACTTTCTAATACAAAGCGTCCTTTCTGGCGAAGATAATCAATAATTTTATTTTTTAGAATGGCAAAAACCCAAGTTTTAAAAGCAGACTGATGTTTAAAATTCGCGAGATTGTTAAATGCACTTAAAAATGCTTCTTGTACTAAATCCTCAGCAAGATCGGTATGGTGCAACTGTAACATTGCAAATTTCAACATCTGCGTACGAATTTGTTGGAGTTCCGTATCAGAAATGGCATTCATTTTAATTCCTTTAAAATTTTTGTAAGAAATGAAAGAGCGTTTCGTCTAATAGCATGAAGGAAAGAATTTCTTTCAATACTATTTTTACCACTTAAACAAGGAAATTTAAAATGAAAAATATTACATTGAAAAGCGCAATCTTAGGTATGGCTATGTTATTTGGTGCGACAACCGTTTATGCAGAAGAAATGAAATCTGATGCCATGCCAATGAAATCAGAACCGATGATGAATACCCCAATGAAAAAAATGATGAAATCAGATGACATGCAAATGCATTCTGACCATATGATGAAATCAGACAATATGATGAAGTCTGATGAAATGGACATGAAATCGGATAAAAAGATGAAATCAAATAAAAAAATGAAAATGACAAAAGAAAAAATGTAAAGAACAGTCTGTAAAAGTGCGGTAAAAAATCTCAAAAATGTTTCACCGCACTTTATTGAAATAGAGTTTACATTACAACCACATCAAACTGTTCTTGGTTATAAAACTGTTCTGTTTTTACTTTTACTCGTTTTCCAATAAACATTTCCACTTCTGGCAGCAAACCGTGAGATTCTTCGTTAATAAGATATTCGGAAACCGCTGGAGAGGCATAAACAACAAATTGTTCACTACTGAATAAATGATAAACCCGAATAATTTCACGCATAATTTCGTAACAAACTGTCTCAACAGTTTTCACACGACCGCGTCCATGGCATGTTGGACATTCATCACATAGCACATGCTCAAGGCTTTCACGAGTTCTCTTACGAGTCATTTCCACAAGACCTAATTGCGTAAAGCCATTCACATTGGTTTTCACACGATCTTTAGAAAGCGCATCACGTAAAGATTCTAGTACTCGATTGCGATGTTCATCTGTTTGCATATCAATAAAATCAATAATGATTATGCCACCAAGATTACGTAGTTGTAGTTGCTGAGCAATGGCTTTAGTTGCTTCAATATTGGTATTGAAGATGGTTTCTTCTAGATTACGATGCCCCACAAATGCGCCGGTATTAATATCAATGGTGGTCATGGCTTCCGTTTGCTCGATAATTAAATAACCACCCGATTTGAGATTAACACGTTTATCTAGCGCTGTTTGAATTGCATTTTCAATCCCATACACATCAAAGATAGGTTGATTGCCAGAATAAAGAACAAGTTTATCGCTTAATTCAGGCATAAATTCATCGGTAAACTCTTTCACTTCGCCAAAGCAAAGTTTAGAGTCAATACGAATTTTTTCTAAGTTTGTACCGATAAAATCACGCAAAATACGTTGTGGAAGCGCTGGCTCGCCGTAAATTTTTGATTTGGTTGGATACTTAGATTTACGCTCTAAGACTTTACGCCATAAGCGTTTTAAAAATTCAGCGTCTTGACGTAATTCTTCTTCGCTTGCCCCTTCTGTGGCGGTACGAATAATAAAACCGCCGAGTTCATCACAAAATGGCTCAACTAATGCTTTTAAACGGGCGCGTTCTTCTTCGCTTTCAATACGTTGTGAAACGCCTACGTGGCTATTTTCTGGCATAAAAACAAGATGACGCGATGGCAATGTGATGTCTGTTGTTAAACGTGCACCTTTTGTACCAAGGGGTTCTTTCACCACTTGTACAACAATATCCTGCCCTTCTCGTACTAATTCTGAAATGCTCTTAACTTTAAATTGCTTTTGTTCATTTTCATCTACACATTCCGTGTGAGATACAATATCAGCAGCATGTAAAAAAGCCGCTTTTTCCAAACCAATATCAACAAAAGCCGACTGCATTCCAGGTAGCACTCGAGTCACCCGACCTTTATAAATATTTCCGACAATTCCTCGTTTGGCTTGGCGTTCAATATGTACTTCGCACAACATTCCTGTTTCTACTAGCGCAATGCGTGTTTCGTTAGGCGTTACGTTCATCAATAACTCTACAGCATCCATTTTATATTCCTAATTTCTTAAATTTCATTAAATATTCAGTCTAAATAGAATAATAGCCCGAAATAAGGTAAAATGCACCCTTTCTGAAATTTTTAACCCATTTTGGACTTATTAAATGTTTGGATTCGACCCAACTCTTGTTACTTTTACTATTTATATTTTCGGGATGTTACTGATTGGCGTACTCGCCTATTATTACACGAATAATTTATCAGATTACATTCTCGGTGGACGTCGTTTAGGCAGCTTTGTCACCGCAATGTCTGCTGGTGCTTCGGATATGTCTGGTTGGCTTTTAATGGGCTTACCTGGTGCGGTATATTTATCAGGCTTAGTTGAAGGCTGGATTGCTATCGGATTAACGTTTGGCGCTTATTTTAACTGGCTTCTGGTGGCTGGTCGTTTGCGTGTTTATACTGAATTAAATAATAATGCCCTCACTCTTCCAGAATATTTCCACAACCGATTTGCCACATCACATAAATTATTAAAAATTGTTTCTGCCACGATTATTTTAGTGTTCTTTACCATTTATTGTGCTTCGGGTGTCGTGGCAGGTGCCAAATTATTCCAAAATTTATTTTCAGTCGAATATTCCACCGCACTTTGGTATGGAGCATTAGCTACTATTCTTTATACTTTTATCGGTGGTTTTTTAGCGGTAAGTTGGACAGATACCATTCAAGCAACCCTTATGATTTTTGCGCTGCTCTTAACGCCTATTTTTGTGTTATTAAGTATTGGTGATACCGCTCAATTTTCCGCGATATTAGCGCAAGCTGAAGCGGCTGCCAATAAAGATTTTACAGATTTATTTACTGCCACTACACCACTTGGTCTATTAAGCCTTGCTGCTTGGGGATTAGGATATTTTGGTCAGCCACATATTTTAGCGCGTTTTATGGCGGCTTATTCTGTTAAATCACTTATCAAAGCTCGCCGCATTAGCATGACATGGATGGTGCTTTGCTTAGGTGGTGCAATTGGTATTGGTTTCTTCGCAATTCCCTATTTCTTTGCCAATCCAAATATTGCAGGCACAGTCAATAACGAACCAGAGCAAGTGTTTATTGAACTAGCTAAACTTTTGTTTAATTCTTGGATCGCAGGCATATTACTTTCAGCTATTTTAGCTGCAGTAATGAGTACATTAAGTGCGCAATTGTTAATTTCTTCTAGCTCAATCACAGAAGATTTCTACAAAGGTTTCATTCGCCCTAACGCATCTGAAAAAGAGCTCGTATGGCTTGGAAGAATTATGGTGTTAGTTATTGCCGCACTTGCTATCTGGATCGCACAAGATGAAAACAGCAAAGTATTAAAACTTGTCGAATTCGCTTGGGCTGGTTTTGGTAGTGCATTTGGCCCTGTTGTACTTTTCTCTCTTTTCTGGAAACGAATGACATCATCAGGTGCGATGGCGGGTATGCTTGTAGGCGCAGTGACAGTATTTGCTTGGAAAGAAGTTGTTCCCGCTGATACCGATTGGTTTAAAGTATATGAAATGATTCCGGGGTTTGCTTTCGGTAGCCTTGCAATTATTGTTGTCTCATTGCTGTCTAGCAAACCAGAACAAAATGTTCTAGATACCTTTGACAAAGCAGAAAAGGCCTATAAGGAAGCAAAATGATCGACTTTCGCCCTTTTTATCAACAAATTGCGACCACAAATTTATCGGACTGGTTAGAGACCTTACCGCTCCAATTGAAAGAATGGGAAAATCAAACTCATGGCGATTATGCGAAATGGAGCAAAATTGTTGATTTTCTACCTGATTTACATGCTGATGAAATCGATCTAAAAAGTGCGGTAAAATCTGACCGCACTTCTTCCCTTTCAGAAGGTGAAAAACAACGAATTATCCATCATTTAAAACAATTAATGCCATGGCGAAAAGGGCCTTATCATCTTTTCGGCATTCATGTAGATTGTGAATGGCGTTCAGATTTTAAATGGGATCGTGTTCTTCCTCATTTAGCTCCACTGCAAGGTCGCACTATTTTAGATGTGGGTTGTGGCAGCGGTTATCATATGTGGAGAATGGTAGGCGAAGGCGCAAAAATGGTCGTCGGGATTGATCCTACCGAGCTTTTCCTTTGCCAATTTGAAGCCGTACGCAAGCTGCTTAATAATGATCGTCGAGCAAATCTTATCCCGCTTGGTATTGAGCAAATGCAGCCATTAGCAGCATTTGATACTGTATTTTCCATGGGCGTACTCTATCATCGTAAATCCCCATTAGATCACTTAAGCCAGTTGAAAAATCAATTGGTAAAAGGTGGTGAATTGGTATTAGAAACGTTAGTGGTGGATGGCGATGTAAATACTGTACTCGTACCGGCAGATCGCTATGCGAAAATGAAAAATGTTTATTTTATCCCATCTGTCGCTGCACTAATTAACTGGCTAGAAAAAGTTGGCTTTACCAATGTACGTTGTGTGGATGTTGCAACAACCACATTAGAAGAACAGCGTAAAACTGATTGGTTGGAAAATGAAAGCCTGATTGATTTTTTAGATCCAAATGATCACAGTAAAACCATTGAAGGTTATCAAGCACCAAAAAGAGCGGTAATTTTAGCAAACAAATAAAAAAGGGAAACTATTCCCTTTTTTGTTTTCCATCAAGAATCTTTCATACTTACAATGAATGGTACTCTAATTTCACCGATGTTAATGTAGAGAGTAGCGCTTCAGCCATCATTTTATGGCTTAGTTTTAATGCTTTTTCAGCCATGACAATTCGTTCAATATCACTCAATTTTTTATCATTTAAATACGCAAAATTAAGTGCAGTTTGCAACGCTGGCAAACTTGGATTAAACGCGGCGTTTTCTGCATAACGTCCTGTCACCACATCACCATTTTTAAATAAAATCGCAATGCCATGCGGACTATTTGAATAAGGACAATGAGATTGATTTGCCGCCAAAATAGCTTGATTAATCAAATCATCTTGATGCTCAGCCACTAAATCATGATTTTCTTCCGCTAAAAGATGCGCTGCAATATCGAGATCTTTCGGTCCAAAAGCATCAGGTAAATAAGAATGCAACGGATTATTTTGGCTATGTGGCAAATGAATTGAAATTTTTTCAGCACCCTGCAATTCATTCATAAATTGACGACAATGCCCGCACGGTGTATAATTAACCACCATGTCTGAAATACGACGTTCATTACGCAACCATGCGTGAGAAATTGCGCTTTGCTCTGCATGAATTGTTTGCTGAATGGCTGAATTAGAAAATTCTTGATTCGCACCAAAATAAAAATCACCCTGTTCACCAATAGCAATGGCCCCCACATTAAAATGAGAAATAGCGGTATGGCTATAACTCGCCGCAATCGGCAACAAATGCATAGCTAATTTCAGTGAAGTAAGTTCAAAATCACGACAAAGCTGCTCCACTTGGGAACAATTTAGAAAGCCAGCCCAATTTTGCAAACGAATTTCATCAACAATAGCTTGATTGAGTGCATCATCTTGTGGCAATGCGTGCTTAATAAGTTCTTGCATAAGACATCCTTAAAATATTAAAAATTATAACTGCACTTATTAAAGCAAAATTTACTGTTAGCCGCGACCCTTTACTAAAGTATTCCTTATAACTGTGATCCCGATCACTTATTTTGATAGTTTAAATTTATTACAATTTATTAACATATAGCCAAAGGCTATCAATTTTATTGAATAGAACAATTTCACAGCAAATTCTAGAAACGTATAATACCCATATCAAAGGCAGGGCATTAGCTCAATTATTTAACTAGAAAAAGGAAATTATTATGTCAAAAACATCTATCGGATTAGACAAAGTTCAATCAGCAGAATTAGCCAATAAACTTAACGAATTACTTGCAACCTACCAAGTATTCTATACTAATGTACGTGGTTACCACTGGAATATTAAAGGTGTTAATTTTTTTGCATTACACGCAAAATTCGAAGAAATTTACACAGATTTAATCACCAAAGTTGATGAAGTTGCAGAACGTATTTTAACTTTAGGTTACACACCAGATAACGCATATAGCCAATACTTAAAAGTATCTCGTATTAAAGAAGATATCGCAGTAAGTGGCGCACAAGAATGTTTATCAGGTACATTACAAGGTTTAAAAACATTACTTGAACAACAACGTGAAATTCTTGCTCTTGCAGGCGATGCTGATGACGAAGGTACCGCATCACAAATGAGTGACTACATTAAAGAACAAGAAAAATTGGTATGGATGTTCCAAGCAGCTTGCCAAACTTGCCATGCTTAAGTGGTACATTTCAGCTCTAACGAAAACTAACCTGCAATCTATCTAGCTCAACAAAGCTAGACATATTTAAGAACCAAGTTCTACCTTTCTAAGAACTTGGTTTTTTCATTTTAAATTTTAAATTGAATTTACAAAAAAAAGTGAAAAAAAATCTCATAAGTGCTATTATCCGCAGACTTTATGTTTATCGTTGCATACATTTAAGATCAAAAAAATTAAACGTATATTTGTGTTAATCAAAGGTTATTGTAAAAATGAAAGGGATCTATACTGATGAACCAACCAACCAACCAACCAACCAACCAACCAACCAACCAACCAACCAACCAACCAACCAACCAACCAACCAACCAACCAACCAAATAGTAAAAGTGTTGCGGTAGTGACGTCAACAATTGGTCGCCCAGAATTAGCGTTGGCTATTAAAAGCGTGCAAAATCAAACTTATCCATGTAAGCATTATGTATTTGTCGATGGCAATATTTTCTGGGATAAAACCAAATCTATATTGGAACAATTTCCTGATGTAATTCCTATTTACTTACCAATGAATACAGGAAAAAACGGAATCCTTAACGGAGCCATTAATGCTGCTGCAGCTTTTCTTGTTGAAGAAGACATTATTTGTTATTTAGATGATGACAATCAGTTACGAGAAGATCACGTGGAAAGCTTAGTAAAGGTGATTGAACAAGGTGCTGATTTTGCTTATTCCTTACGATCTTTTTACGATTCAAATCAACAATTTATCTGTCACGACGATTATGAATCTCTCGGTAACTGGACTACAAAAGAAAATATGGTCGTGGATGTTATCCTCGAAAAAGCTCAACAAACATTCGATATTACCCATAATACGCAAAACCTTGTTGATACAAATTGTTACGCTATACCCCGTGAAATTGCCCTAAAAGCTACACATGGCTGGTATACACCAAACATTTGTGATCGAGCCTTTTTCTCAAACTTGAAGAGTCTAGATTTTCAAGGACAAACCTCAGGAAAATATACTGTAAAATACACAGTTGATTTAGATAAAATAATCTCATTCCATAACTTTTTTCCTAGACTAATTTTATCAGATGAAATGAAAAACAAAATTTCTTTGGGTATATTAAAAGAAATGAATCAACAAAATATTGAATACTACGGAGGTCGTCCTTGGGCAAAGGAATAAAAATAAACATTTTTTATCAAAAAACATAAAAAATTAAAATTAGGCTTGACTTATCCTTATCGTACTAGTTTAATAGTACAAAATTTCTAAAAGGATTTCAGTATGCAAACTCAAGCCTTTATTGCGGTAACAGCTCAACCCGTTCCTTATTATGCTGACACGACTGCTATTTTTAATACACTTTGCCAACCTAATTCAAATTCTCTTCTACTCGACTCTGCGGAAATCGGGAGTAAAAACAGTTTACAAAGCCTTATCTTAGTCAATGCTGCGGTTAAAATAACTTGCTTAGCTCACAACGTCACATTCAAAGCTTTAAATGAGAATGGAAAACAAGTTTTAAAAGAAATTCATCCAAAATTAACCGCACTTGGAAAAGTAAGTGCGGTCAATTTTGAAGAAGAATTTTCTACACAATTTTCGCCACTTGATAATCAACTCGATGAAGATAGCAAATTACAATCTGCCACTATTTTTGACGGACTGCGTGTTATTTCTAGTCTTTATCAACATCGCCAAACGCCTATTTTCTTAGGTGGATTGTTTGCTTACGATCTCGTTGCAAATTTCATTCCAATGGATGGCATTACATTGCAAAATGATGGTATCAACTGCCCTGATTACAATTTCTATCTTGCCGAACACCTCATTACCATCGACCATCAAAATCAACAAGCGACACTCAAAAGTTTCTGTTTTGCTCAAGAAGAACAAGTCAATATTGCGAAAACCTCGCTTTCTATCGCGCAAAAACTAAAAAATATTGATAACGTTCTTTCTATTAAAGCGGCAAGTGATGAAGTTAAAACAAACTTTGAAGATCCTGAATTTACCGGCATTGTAAAAGCTTTAAAACACCATATTAACATTGGTGATGTTTTCCAAATTGTGCCCTCTCGTCGTTTCTCCCTTGCTTGCCCGAATACATTAGCTAGTTACGCCCAACTCAAACAAAATAATCCAAGCCCTTATATGTTCTATATGAATGATGAAAACTTTATTTTGTTTGGTGCATCGCCAGAAAGTGCCCTGAAATATGAACCTGAAAATCGTCAGTTAGAAATTTACCCAATCGCAGGTTCACGCCCTCGTGGTTTTGACGCTCATGGCAATATCGATCCTGAATTAGATGCACGTTTAGAACTAGAACTTCGTCTTGATCATAAAGAACAAGCGGAACATTTAATGTTGGTTGATTTAGCCCGTAACGATATTGCTCGAGTTTGCCAAAGCGGTACGCGTAAAGTCGCTGAATTAATGCAAGTGGATCGCTATTCTCACATCATGCATTTGGTCTCTCGCGTAGTGGGTAAATTACGCCCTGAGTTAGATGCACTTCACGCCTATCAAGCCTGTATGAATATGGGCACATTAACTGGTGCACCCAAAATTAAAGCAATGCAGCTTATTTATCAATTTGAGCAACAAAAACGCCATAGTTACGGTGGTGCTGTGGGTTATCTCACGTCCGATGGACATTTTGATACCTGTATCGTGATTCGTTCTGCTTTTGTACAAAATGGCATAGCTCATGTGCAAGCAGGTTGTGGCGAAGTATTGGATTCTGATCCACAAATGGAAGCCGATGAAACACGCCACAAAGCCGCGGCAGTCTTAAAAGCAATTCGTCAAGTTAATACACAAGCAAAATAAGGAAGAATTATTATGGCTAATATTTTATTTTTAGATAACTTCGATTCCTTTACTTACAATCTTGTGGATCAATTTCGTGTATTAGGTCACAACGTCACAATTTACCGCAATGATTGTGATTTAGAAAAACTGGTAGAAACGGCACTCAATACAACTGATACCATTCTTGCACTTTCTCCCGGGCCAGGAACACCATCAGAAGCGGGGATTTTGCTGCCATTAATCGAACGCTTAAAAAATCATGTTCCAATTATTGGTATTTGTTTAGGCCATCAAGCATTGATTCAAGCTTTTGGCGGGAAGGTTGTTCACGCTGGCGAAGTATTACATGGTAAAGTTTCTCGTATCACCCATGATAACGAAGCCATGTTTAAAGATCTTACTAATCCAATGCCAGTAGCGCGTTATCATTCTTTAATGGGACAAGATTTACCAAAAGAATTTATCGTCAATGCGGAATATAATGGCATTATCATGGCAATTCGTCATCGCGATTTACCTATTTGCGCATTCCAATTTCACCCTGAAAGTATTTTAACTGTGCAAGGTTCGCAATTATTACAACAATCCATTGAATGGTTGTTAAATAGATAAGACATCAAAAAGTGCGGTGATTTTTAACCGCACTTTAAAGGAGAAAAAATGATCACCGTATTCGGACTTAAATCCAAACTCGCACCACGTCGTGAACAACTGGCAGAAGTAATTTATAACAACCTCTACCTTGGCTTAGATATTCCAAAAGGCAAACATGCGATTCGCTTTTTGTGTTTAGAAAAAGAAGATTTTTACTACCCTTTTGACCGTAGCGATGATTACACGGTCATCGAAATTAACCTGATGTCTGGTCGTATGGAAGGCACGAAAAAACGCTTGATAAAAATGCTGTTTAGCGAATTGGAGTACAAGCTCGGCATCCGAGCTCACGATGTGGAGATTACGATTAAAGAACAGCCTGCGCATTGCTGGGGATTCCGTGGAATGACAGGCGATGAAGCGCGTGATTTAGATTACGACATTTATGTTTAATAAAATATAAAAAATTAACAAATCCACATACAAATAAAAACAGGAATAGACTATGCAACACAACCAATTATTAGAACAACTTTATAACGGACATTCACTTTCAACTTCAGAAAGTACCGCACTTTTTAATGCAGTCATCCAAGGTGAGCTTTCCAATGAACAAATTGCTGCAATGCTTATCGCTTTAAAAGTGCGGGGAGCAAATACTGAGGAAATTACGGGTGCGGTTGCCGCCTCATTACAAAATGCCAAAGCTTTTCCACATCCAAATTATTCTTTTGCGGATATTGTGGGAACGGGTGGCGATGGACAAAACACCATTAATATTTCCACCGCCAGTGCGATTGTGGCAGCATCAATGGGAGCCAAAGTAGCAAAACATGGCAATCGTAGCGTGTCGAGTAAATCGGGTGCTAGCGATGTGCTCACCGCACTTGGCGTTAATGTGAATGTCACACCAGAGCAAGCTCGACAAGCACTAGATGAAATTGGTGTCTGCTTTTTATTTGCTCAACAATATCATTCTGGCTTCCGCCATGTCGCGCCAGTTCGAGCAGCTTTAAAAACGCGCACTATCTTTAATATTTTAGGGCCGCTTATCAATCCTGCTCGCCCGACTTATCATTTACTTGGCGTATATGCGCCTGAATTAGTAAAAACCTATGCTGAAACCGCAGTTGCCTTAGAACATCAACATTCCTTTGTTGTACATGGTTCTGGCTTAGATGAAGTCGCATTGCACGGAGAAACACAAGTGGCAGAAATTAAAAATAGCAAAATTGAATATTTCACTTTAACACCTGAAGATTTTGGTTTAAAAACACAATCTTTAGAAAGTTTACGTGGTGGCGAACCGCAAGAAAACGCCCAATATCTGACCGCACTTTTACAAGGTAAAGGCAAAGCGGAACATACTAATGCGGTAGCCGCAAATGTAGCATTATTGTTGAAATTATTTGGTCATGATGACTTAAAACAAAATGTTCAAAATGTGTTGGCTCATCTTGCATCAGGCAAAGCGTTTGAGACATTAAAAAATTTAAGTTCATACTAGAAGCAGCATCGAAGAAAATGTTAACTAAAGTTCAATATACTTACATTATTCTTAAATAACTAAATTTATAATTCCTTTTTAACAAATGAGAGAAAAATATATCAATCATTCTAAAGAAAACAAATCTTACTCAATAAAAAACAAATATGTAAGATTGAGTATTATATTAGTGTTTCTAAGCTTTTTCTTGATAATGATGTTTTATTATGAAAAAAATAAGCTTATTTTTTTTACTGCAATATCTTTTTTGCTTTCTATGACTTTACCAGCTTTATCAAAGGTGACTGTATTCAAATTATTTAAAATTAATGATAAGAAAAGTGGAAAAGTTCTTTTAGCTATGCTTTATATTTTTGCTGCTATGCTCCAACTTCATCTTTCATTCAAATTTGATGAACATGACAAATATATACTAGCAGTAGTTATATCCATGCTATATGGGCCAATAATAGCCTATAACCTCTCTCCCATATTGGATATATTCGATGATGAATTAAAAGATTTAAAATAGGTACTTGAATATGATCACGCAAGATTTCACCAAACCAATTGACTCTGCGACGATGCTACAAAAAATCGTCTTAGACAAAGCACAATGGGTTAAAGCAAAGGAAGCTGAATTTCCGCTTTCACAATTTAAAGAAAACATTCAAAAATCTGACCGCTCTTTTTATGATGCGTTGGCTAAAGGCACACATCAAAAACCGGCTTATATTTTGGAATGTAAAAAAGCTTCCCCTTCTAAAGGATTAATTCGTAATGAATTTAATTTAGATGAAATCGCCAATGTGTATAAGCATTACGCCTCAGCTGTTTCGGTGCTAACGGATGAGAAATACTTCCAAGGTAAATTTGACTATTTGCCGCAAGTACGTGACGTTGTCTCACAACCTGTATTGTGCAAAGATTTTATGATCAGCGAATATCAGGTTTATCTTGCGCGCTACTATCAAGCTGATGCTATTTTATTGATGCTTTCAGTGGTGAATGATGAAACCTATCGCGTACTAGCTGATCTGGCGCATTCTCTTGGCATGGGCGTATTGACGGAAACCAGCAACGAAGAAGAGTTTGAGCGAGCCCTTGCATTAGGTGCAAAAATTATCGGCGTTAACAATCGTAATCTTCACGATCTTACCGTTGATTTAAACCGCGTAGTAGAACTTACACAAAAATATGCTGATCGCATTCCTGCTGATGCACGTATTATCAGCGAATCAGGGATTTATAATCACAGTCAAATTCGTGATTTGAAAAAAATGGCACATGGCTTTTTAATCGGCAGTAGCCTAATGGGCAGCGCAGATTTAAACAATGCTGTGCGTGAAGTGATTTTTGGAGAAAATAAAGTATGCGGTTTAACTCGCACGCAAGATGTCAAAGAGGTTTACGCAAATGGAGCATTATACGGTGGTTTAATTTTCGTCGAACATTCAAAACGCTGTGTGAGCCTACGTCAAGCCCAAGAATTAGTGACAGCATCACCACTTCGTTTTGTTGGAGTATTCCAGAATCAAGAAATTGATTTTATTGTAAAAATCGCTAAACAATTGCAGCTTTATGCCGTTCAGCTACACGGTTCAGAAACCGCTGAATTTATTACGGCACTTCGCCATCAACTACCTGAGGATACTCAAATTTGGAAAGCTATTTCAGTAGATACTGAAGCACAAAGTGCGGTTAATTTTACTGATGATTTAAATATCACTCGCTATATTTTCGATAGCCAATCTGCTAATCAACAAGGTGGCACAGGGAAAACTTTTGATTGGTCATTAATTCCTGAACATCTTAAGCACAAGATTATTTTAGCCGGAGGCATCTCACCAAATAATGTGGAACAAGCCATTCAACAAAATTGCTTAGGCTTGGATCTTAATTCTGGAGTAGAAAGTTCTGCGGGCGTAAAAGATCAAGAAAAAATGCGGTTAGTTTTTGAAAAAATTTGTTCTTAATCCAATCTAAGGCTGTGCTCTACAGCCTTTATTTTTGTTCTTTTTCAATCAAATAAGAACTCTTCTCAAATGTAATAACATTCCTTTCACAATTTGGACATATTCTTGCTATAAATTCTTCATTTCATGATTATGATCAAATTTTTTTTGAAGAAAACATTTATCATTGGTCAATTTCCACAATAAATGTGTGTCTTTGGAGTGATACTATGAATAATCTGGATGGCGTTTTTTCTGCATTGGCAGATGTTTCTCGCCGAGATTTTATGAAATTATGTACCGCACTTGCGGCTACGATGGGGCTAAATTCTAAAGCGGGCGCAGAAATGACGGCAGCAATGACCAGTCCAGCACGCCCACCAGTGCTTTGGATTGGTGCGCAAGAATGTACTGGCTGTACCGAATCTTTACTGCGTGCAACCCACCCAACTGTTGAAAATCTCGTGCTAGATTTAATTTCCCTCGAATATCATGAGGTACTTTCTGCCGCATTTGGTGAACAAGCGGAAGAAAATAAACATAATGCTATCCATAACTATTACGGCAAATATGTGCTTGTGGTGGATGGTTCCATTCCAATTAAAGACGGCGGTGTATACTGCATGGTGGCAGGTAAACCAATTGTGGAACATATTCGTGAAGCCGCAAAAGGTGCAGCAGCTATTATTGCAATTGGCTCATGCTCATCTTGGGGCGGTGTTCCATCTTGCGGTGGCAACCCAACAGGTGCGGTCAGTCTTTCTGAAGTTTTACCAAAAGGCACGCCAATTATTAACATTCCAGGCTGTCCTCCTAACCCACATAATTTCTTGGCAACCGTTGCCTATATCATCACTTATAAAAAATTACCTGCAATGGATAAATTAAATCGTCCATTGTTTGCTTATGACCGCCTAATCCATGAAAACTGTTATCGCCGACCGCACTTTGATGCTGGGCGTTTCGCGAAAGAATTTGGCGATTATGGTCATCGTCATGGCTGGTGTTTATACCATTTAGGTTGTAAAGGGCCCGAAACTTACGGCAACTGCTCTACACTAGAATTCTGTGATGTTGGTGGTAATAACTGGCCAGTGGGTATCGGACATCCTTGCTATGGCTGTAACGATCAAGGCATCGGCTTTACCAAAGGCATTTTCCAATTAGCGAACGTTGAAAATCCAACGCCACGCGTGGAAAAACCAGATGTAAACAATGTTGAAGGCGAAGGTGCCTCAATGACGGCGATTGGTCTATTAGGTGGTGCTGCAGCCATTTTAGCGGGCGTCAGCGTTGTAACATTGAAAGAATTGAGCAAACAACATAAAGCGAACAAAGCAGCAGACAAACAAGCCAATCAAGATCAAGGACACTAAAGATGGATAGACGAAATTTCCTAAAAGCAGGTCTGCTGGGAACAGTCACATCAGGTCTGCCCGTAGCAAAAGCTGAAGCGGTGGAAAATCTTCCACCAATTCCTGGCGCACTTGGGATGCTTTATGACTCCACACTTTGCGTTGGCTGTCAGGCTTGTGTCGCAGAATGTCAGCAAGTGAACAAAACTCCTGTCAATCCAAAAGGTGAGCAAACCTGGGCAAACAATGACAAACTCACTCCGTTCACACGCAACGTGATTCAAGTATGGAGCGATGGCGACGGCAAAAATAAAGATAAAACAGAAAACGGTTATGCTTACGTTAAAAAACAATGCATGCACTGTGTTGATCCAAACTGCGTTTCCGTTTGTCCAGTACAGGCTTTAACCAAAGATCCTAAAACAGGTATTGTTAAATACGATCCTGATATTTGTACTGGTTGCCGTTATTGTATGGTGGGCTGTCCATTTGATGTGCCAAAATATGATTACGACAATCCATTTGGTCAAATCAGCAAATGTGAACTTTGCAACCAAAAAGGCGTGGAACGCTTAGATAAAGGTGAATTACCAGGTTGTTGTCATGTTTGCCCAACTGGGGCAATTATTTTTGGTACCCGTGAAGAACTTTTAGCAGAAGCAAAACGTCGTTTAAGTTTATTACGTGGCACGGAATATGACTATCCTCGCCAACACGTAAACAGTAAAGACACTTATCGCGCAACTGTGCCAGCCTATCAATATCGTATTTACGGTGAAAAAGAAGGTGGCGGTACACAAGTATTAGTGTTAAGTGCGGTTCCACAAGAAAATTTAGGTTTCCCTGAGTTAGATGATATTGCTACAGGTGCACGCGCAGCGCATTTACAGCACTTCTTGTATCGAGGTTTGGCATTGCCGCTAGTAGCGTTAGCTGGTTTAACAATGATGACTTATAAGAATATGCACGGCGATAAGATTCGCGAACGAATTGAAGCGCAAAAAGAAGCAATGCGCCAAGCGCGTAAAGAAATGGAAGAAGCGGAGGATGAACATCATGGGTAATCCACGTCCAGTGGGCGGTCGATTAGTTTCCGCCAGTATTCTCTTTTTTGCACCTTTGGCCGTAATTTGTATCTTATTAATTATCAAACGTTTGTTCTTAGGTATCGGTTCCGTCACCGCACTTAACGGCGGTTATCCTTGGGGCTTATGGATTTCTTTTGACTTACTTGTAGGTACAGGTTTTGCCTGTGGTGGCTGGGCATTAGCTTGGACAGTATATATTTTCAACAAAGGGAAATATCACCCTCTTGTACGCCCCGCATTGCTTGCCAGCTTATTCGGCTATTCATTAGGTGGTCTTTCCATCACCATTGATATGGGGCGTTACTGGCACTTGCCTTACTTCTACATTCCTGGTCAATTCAATACAAACTCGGTGTTATTTGAAACCGCATTTTGTATGACGATTTACATCATTGTTGTTACCCTTGAATTTGCACCAGTTTGGCTCGGGTTCTTAGGATTGAAAAAATGGTTCAATAAGCTCAACAAAATTATGTTCTTTGTCATCGCACTTGGCGCACTATTGCCGATGATGCACCAATCATCTATGGGATCATTAATGATCGCAGCAGGTCATAAAGTTCATCAAGTATGGCAAAGCTATGAAGCATTACCAATCTTATCCTTGCTCACCGCATTTATTATGGGCTTTTCTATCGTCATTTTTGAAGGTTCTTTAGTGCGAGCAGGTTTAGCAGGAAAAACACCAGATGAACGCTCACTCTTTACTCAGCTTGCAAAAGTGACCGCGGGATTAATCACACTTTTCCTTGCAGTACGCTTTGGCGAGTTGATTTACCATGGCAAACTCCATTATGTATTCGGATTCGATAAACTTGGCAAATTTGAAGCTTGGATGTTTTGGATGGAAGTATGGTTAATGACATTACCATTACTCACTTTATTCCTTGGTGAAAAAAAATCTGATTCACGTTGGCTATTTATTTCAGCCTTGAGCATGTTACTCGGCGCAGCCCTATGGCGTTTAAATTATTCAATGATTATGTACGATCCAGGTAATGGCTATCGTTACTTCCCATCAGCAGAAGAATTGCTAATTTCTATTGGTTTCGTTTCCATCGAAATTTGCGCCTATATTTTAATAATTCGTCTATTCCCTGTCTTACCAGTGTTGAAAGAAAAACATCATGAAGACTCGGAACAAATTATTGCCGAAAAAGCACAATTCAGTAAAAAAATGAGCGGAGCAGAATAATGACTGAAAAAAAACGTATCTCAATCGACCCTATCACACGCATTGAAGGCCATTTGCGTATCGATTGCGAAATTGAAAATGGCGTAGTTACAAACGCTTGGTCATCAGGCACAATGTGGCGTGGTATGGAAAATATCGTGAAAGGTTCAGATCCGCGTGATGCTTGGATGATTATGCAACGTATTTGTGGCGTTTGTACAACTGTTCACGCCATTATGAGTGTGCGTGCAGTGGAAGATGCTCTAGGTGCCAAAGTGCCAGTGAATGCACAATATATCCGCAATATGATTCTTTCTGCTCATAGCATGCACGACCATATCGTTCATTTTTATCAACTTTCTGCGATGGACTGGGTGGATATCACTGCGGCACTGAACGCTGATCCCGATAAAGCTGCTGAAATGCTTAAAGGTGTTTCAACATGGGGACTAAATAGTGCAAATGAATTCCGCAACATCCAAAATAAAATCAAATCTTTAGTTGAAAGCGGTCAGCTTGGTATTTTTGCCAACGGTTATTTCGGCCACCCTGCCATGAAATTACCGCCAGAAGTAAACCTAATCGCGGTAGCTCACTACTTACAAGCACTTGAATGTCAGCGTGATTGTAACCGTATTGTGGCATTACTCGGCGGAAAAACTCCGCACATTCAAAACCTAGCAATTGGTGGCGTAGCAAATCCAATCAACTTAGACTCTCAATCAGTATTAAACTTAGAACGTTTAATGTTTGTAAAATCCTGTATTGATCGTTTAAATGACTTCGTGACCCAAGTTTATCGTGTTGATGCGGCTATCATTGCGGCTTATTACCCTGAATGGCTCAATCTTGGTAAAACATCAGGTAACTACCTTTCTGTACCTGAATATCCAATTGATGGTGATAATTCTAAATTTGTTCTAACGGGTGGCTATATTGAAAACTTTGATATTTCAACCTTCCGTCCAATTACGCAACAAAAAGATGAATTTGTTGTGAAAGGCATTAAAGAAAGTGGTAAACATGCTTGGTATGAAGACGATGAACCGCTTGAACCTTGGGCTGGTTTAACACGTCCGAAATATACAGGCTGGCAAGATGAAGGCAAATATTCATGGGTTAAAGCGCCAAGTTTCTACGGGAAAGTTGTTGAAGTGGGTCCGCTTGCCTATTTAATGTGTAACTTAGCCAATGAAAACAAAGATACATTACATCACTTTAACCATATTAAAGAGTTGTATGAAAAACTAAGCGGCAATACCTTATCTGTTGACCATTTACACTCAACCTTAGGGCGCATTATTGCTCGTACCGTACATTGTTGCGTGCTAAATAATATTCTTGAACAACAATGGAAACTACTTGTTGATAATATTGGCACTGGTGATACCGTTGCTTATCTCAAAACAGACATTCCACAAACAGGTGAGTTTAAAGGTGTTGGATTTGGTGAAGTACCTCGTGGCATGCTCTCTCACTGGGTTGTCGTTAAAAATGGCAAAATCGAAAATTATCAAGCCGTTGTGCCATCGACTTGGAATGCAGGCCCTCGTAATCAAAATGATGAAATGGGACCTTATGAGCTTTCCATCATCGGTACACCTGTCGCAGATCCGACAAAACCATTAGAAGTTGTACGCACCATCCACTCTTTCGACCCTTGCATGTCATGCGCAGTGCATGTTGTGAACACAGAAAATGGTGAAGTCACACAAGTGAAGGTGCTCTAATGAAGCCATTAATCTTAGGCGTCGGTAATATTTTACTCGGCGATGAAGGCGTGGGCGTACGAATCGCCCAAGCCCTAGAAAATCTCTCTGAAATTTTACCGCACTTTGATGTGGTTGACGGTGGCACTTGCGGCATGGAATTATTGGATGAAATGGCAAATCGTGAGCATATCATCATCATTGATGCTGTACTCGCCAATAAACAGCCAGGAGACATCATTGTGCTTCATGATGAGCAAGTGCCAGTATTTTTCTCGCGTAAAATTTCACCACACCAACTTGGTATTTGCGATGTGCTTTCTGCGTTAAAATTAACCGATGAATTCCCTAAAAACCTATGTTTAATTGGGATTCAACCAGAAACTTTTGAGCCGCATATTGCATTAAGTGAAACAATTCAAAAACAATTTCCAAAAATTTTTAAAACATTACAAAACGTTTTGAAAGAGTATGGATTTCATATTCAAATGTAGATGAAAAATAACAGATTTCACGTACTCAATATTTGCTCTTATGGTATGTGTGAATTGTTGAAATTCACCTCGCTGTAAATTTTAATAATTATGTATCGACACGAAAAAACACCAGAAAATACCACCGCACTTGAAGGTGTCATTCAAGGCTTCGCCGAAGATCCATCTTCAATCTTCCAAAACGAAATGCGAAAAGTTGCAGGAGAAATGAAAGATCTTCCTTTCTATCGAAAAGGTATCAACTGCTATTGCCCTAAATTTATACTTTTTGAAAACCAATGGATAGGTACAGTTGTGACACCTTGGATGTTGAGTATTGTCATTTTGCCAGGCAAAGATCAAGAATGGGAACCGCGCGAAATTGGCGATAAACTTTCAGTACAACTACCCTATAAAACTTTCACTTTCACAGTGAGTAGTTTAGAAAATATTCCACAATATCTTAGTTGCTCCCTTCATTCTCCGATTGATCCTGCCATGACAAATACTCAAGCAGCTCAACTCGCGCAAGATTGCCTCAGAATGATTTTATCTATGCCAACAAAAGCAACAACTTTTGATCCAAATCGACGTAACTTATTCCGCGCGATAGTAAAATAGACACAAATTTCAATAGGAGTGAAAGTATTATGTGTTTAGGTGTTCCAGGCCAAATTGTTAAGATTGGCGAAAGCGCTCTTCAACTTGCCACAGTAGATGTATGCGGCGTACAACGCGATGTGAATATTTCTCTAGTCTGCACTGGAGATCCTGCCGATTTACTTGGCAAATGGGTGCTCGTTCATGTAGGCTTTGCAATGAGTGTTATTGATGAAGATGAAGCGAAGAAAACTCAAGAAGCCCTACTCGCTATGAGTCAACTAGAGCACGAAGTTGGGGATTTTTTAGGGTTAAATCAAAAATAGTAAAATAGTCGTTCTAATTGAACGACTATTTTATTATAGCCATCCAAAAGTCTGGCTATAAAAACCATACGCTATGCGTATGGAGCCAAATAGCTTAAGCGATGAACAGAAAAAATCCTCGCTATATAATGAACAAAGCTGACAACCAAAATTCAACATATAGGAGGATTATCATGGTAAGTAAAACCAGTGACGATTCAAGTCTATCACACACAAAATGGAACTGTAAGTATCACATTGTATTTATCCCGAAGTATAGAAGAAAAGCAATTTATGGAAAGTTAAGAGCAGATATAGGTCAAATATTGAGGCAGTTATGTGACTATAAAAATGTGGAGATAATAGAAGCGCATGCAATGCCAGACCATATCCATATGCTCTTAAAAATCCCAGCTAAAATATCAGTATCAGGTTTTATGGGCTATCTGAAGGGGAAGTCAGCGCTGATGATTTTTGAAAGACACGCGAACTTAAAATATAGATATGGAAATAGGCATTTCTGGGCGAAAGGATTTTTTGTAAGCACAGTAGGGTTAAATACAAAAGTGGTAGAGGATTATATAAGAAACCAAGAAAAAGAAGATATGGTTCAAGATAATTTATCAACGAAAGAACATGTTGACCCCTTTAAGGGGTAATCAAGGAAATAATTAGACGCGGTTGTCAGTTCTCACAAGCCCCTTGAGGGGCTTGTGAAGTATAGGTCCTTATAGGGGAGCCTAAAAACCGCACGTTTTACGTGCGGATTGTTATTTATATGCTATTCCAATCTAAATTCTGATAAAAAATATAATTATCTTTATAAAATTTGGGGAAATCTTCATGATCTTCGTTTAACCAAGGTTTAAACTTTCCTGTGTAATGAATAATATTTGGCACAAAAGTAAAATGAGGACTTAAATCTATATCAGCCTCTCTCAATCTATCTTCTAACAAACCCACTTGAAAATTAAATCCAATAGGTAATAGTTTAATTAATTCCTTACTTAAGCTAAAATTAATTGTGTCTTGATCACCATATGCAAATTTCTTACCATATTTTAATGCGCCATCAATAAAATATTTATCAACATTTAATTCACGCCATTTATTTAAATTAATTAGCATCACACCAGAATTAATATACTGTTGTTTATCAAAATACTTATGGAACCAATGGAATTCCATACCATAATCAGTAACAGCACCCAATAAATAATTATCTATGTCAATATTCCAAAGTTCATCTATTGGCTTATTAATAATTACATCTACATCTAAATAAATAACTTTTTCTAGATTTTTTGGGAGTAAACGATGAACAAACAATCGAACTAAAGAAAACGCTCCAATATGATCTGGAGATCCTACTGTTGGAAATACAATTAACTTATTAACATCTTCAATATAAAAGTCATGCAGAGAGTTGCCTCGATGAGCTAAATGCTGCCCGACTCTCGTTAATTCAGCTCTTGAAATACCATCATGAATAATATAAATATTCACATTATGATGGTGATAGTGCACTGACTTCAGAGCCACTTCTAAATAACTAGAATAATTTTTATCTAGTACAAATACAATATTCATTAATTAAAAACCTTAATATAGAAAATAAAATCCTTTTTCCTTTCCAGTATATATTAGATTGCTATCAAGTTATTCTATACCCAATTTTTCTGGTTTATCAGAAAATACTTAACAAAACAAAGAAAAAAATAAAAACGTCAGATTAAACCGACGTTTTTATGATTGAAATTAAAGTGCTTCAATCGCTTTATACTGCTCTTGTATTTTTTCTAATCCTGATTGGTATTCCGCTTGTTTTTCACGTTCTTTGGCAATCACCGCTTCTGGTGCTTTAGCCACGAAAGCTTCATTGCTGAGTTTATTCTCGATACGTTTAACTTCATTTTGATATTTTTCAATCTCTTTAGTTAAACGAGCAAGCTCTGCTTCTTTATTGATAAAGCCAGCCATTGGTACGAGTAATTCAGCATTGCCAACGAGTTTCGCTACCGCAAGTGGTGCGGTTTCGTTTACCGCTAACACTTGAACGTTATCTAATTTCGCCATCGCTTTTAAAAGAGCGGTCTGTTTTTCAAGAATTTTTGCGTTTTCTGCACTTAAATTACGGAATAACAGATCTAAGCCTTTGCTTGGTGCGATATTACTTTCTGCTCGAATATTACGTACCGCAACGATCACTTCTTTTAACCACTCAATTTCAGCTTCTGCTTCTGGATCAAAGCCGTTCTCTTCCACTTGTGGGAAAGGTTGCAACATAATGCTGTCAGCCGTAATGCCGACAAAACCTTTCACTTTTTGCCAAATTTCTTCGGTAATAAATGGAATAAGCGGATGTGCTAAACGTAATAATTTTTCTAATACGTGAACCAAAGTTTGGCTTGCTGCACGAATTTGTGCTGCATTACCGTTTGCAAATACTGGTTTAGTCAATTCTAAATACCAGTCGCAGAATTGGTTCCAGGTAAATTCATAAATTGCATTCGCACAAAGATCGAAACGATATTGGCTTAATGAATTACGGAAAGTTTCCACTGTGCGATTAAATTCCGATTGAATCCAACGGTCTGCCACGGAAAATTCAATTTCGCCTTGACTTAAATCTAATTTGTCATTGGTAAGCACGAAACGGCTTGCATTCCATAATTTATTGCAGAAGTTACGGTAACCTTCTAAACGTTTCATATCCCAGTTGATATCACGACCATTTGAAGCCAACGCAGCTAATGTAAAACGCAATGCGTCTGTACCGTGAGCAGCAATGCCGTCCGCAAATTCTTTACGGGTTGCTTTGGCAATTTTCTCTGCTAATTGTGGCTGCATCATGTTGCCAGTGCGTTTTTCAAGTAAATCTTCAAGGCTGATACCGTCAATCATATCGATTGGGTCAAGTACGTTACCTTTTGATTTAGACATTTTTTGACCTTGCTCATCACGGATCAAGCCTGTTACATACACGGTTTTAAATGGTACTTGTGGTTTGCCATTTTCATCTTTCACAAAGTGCATCGTAAACATAATCATACGCGCAACCCAGAAGAAGATGATGTCGAAGCCAGTGATTAACACATCCGTTGGATGGAACATTTTGAGTTCTTTGGTTTGCTCTGGCCAACCCAAGGTAGAGAACGTCCACAAGCCTGATGAGAACCACGTGTCTAACACGTCTTCATCTTGTTTGAGTTCAACCGCAGAATCTAAGCTATATTTTGACCGCACTTCTTCTTCGTTACGCGCGACATACACGTTGCCCTCTGCGTCATACCACGCTGGAATACGGTGTCCCCACCAAAGTTGGCGCGAGATACACCAATCTTGAATATCACGCATCCAAGAGAAGTAAAGGTTTTCATATTGTTTCGGCACGAATTGGATTTCGCCGTCTTCCACCGCTTTAATCGCCACATCAGCAAGCGGTTTCACGCTCACATACCATTGGTCGGTTAGCATCGGCTCAATCGGCACACCGCCACGGTCACCATAAGGGACTTTCAAATCGTGTGGTTTAATTTCATCTAATAAACCGAGTGCTTCAAAATCTGCCACGATTTTCTTACGTGCAATAAAACGCTCTAAGCCACGGTAATCAGCTGGAATAATCGCTTCATAGCCAGTAAGTGGTTTGCCATCAGTACCGATAATTTCGGCTTCATCACGAATATCGGCATTTAAAGTTAACACATTAACCATCGGCAAGCTGTGACGTTTACCTACTTCGTAGTCGTTAAAGTCGTGCGCAGGGGTAATTTTCACCACACCTGTACCGAATTCACGATCGACGTATTCATCGGCAATAATCGGAATTTCACGGTTTGCTAAAGGTAGAACTACGGTTTTACCAATTAAAGATTGGTAACGTTCATCTTCTGGATGCACCGCTACCGCTGTATCGCCTAACATGGTTTCTGGACGGGTAGTTGCCACCACTAAATAATCTTTGCCATCCGCCGTTTTTGCACCGTTTGCTAACGGATAGCGGAAGTGCCAAAGGGAACCTTTGCTTTCTTTGTTTTCCACTTCTAAATCAGAAATCGCAGTGTGAAGTTTTGGATCCCAGTTTACTAAGCGTTTGCCGCGGTAAATCAAACCTTCCTCGTGCAAGCGAACGAACACTTCTTTTACCGCATTAGATAAACCATCGTCCATAGTGAAACGCTCACGTTCCCAGTCGATTGAGTTACCTAAACGACGCATTTGTTGGCTGATTGTGCCACCTGAATAGGCTTTCCAATCCCAGATTTTGTTGATGAACGCTTCACGACCATAATCGTGGCGAGTTTTGCTTTCTTCTGCGGCAATTTTACGTTCCACCACCATTTGGGTCGCAATCCCCGCGTGGTCTGTCCCCGCTTGCCATAAGGTGTTATGCCCTTCCATACGGTTAAAACGGATTAAAGTATCCATTAAGGTCTGTTGGAAAGCGTGCCCCATGTGTAGGGAACCCGTTACGTTCGGTGGCGGAATCGCTATGCAATAACTCGGCGCATGTTTATTTTCAGACGGTTTAAAATAACCGCTCTCTTCCCAATGTTGATAGATGGCTTGTTCTACCGTAGACGGATTAAAACGGTCTGCCATTTCGAATTTTTGTGTCATTGTTTTCTCTATTTTGTTAATTTCGAACCTAAATTTTTTAAATTATCCGCTATTTCATCAGACTTAACGAAAGCTGAATCTAAATATCGTTCCTTCATGATCTTCATTAAATCATAAATACTAATTTCTTTGATTAAAATATCTGGAGACTGTTTATCTTCTATTAGTCTCGTTTCCCCTTTAGTTATGATCCAAATTTGTTTATCTGCGTTGTCATTGAATGAAATAGTTTGCTTTACTATTTTTCCGCTATATGTAGAACCAAAATTATAATTAATATTTGTAGAACTTCTTATTATTTGAGCCTCATAATTATTAATTTGAGTCATTTTTTCTTGTTCCCACACAGATGTAGGTTTTAAAGTACAATCATAAATAACTTCTAATCTATGTCCATTTGTTGATACACTTGATACTTTAAATATACCATCGGCTCTTCCCCCTGAATTATTCCTTGGGACAGCATAAATCTCTGGAATTCCTAGAGATTTTAATATAAAGAAGGTAAAATCTTCGAAATCAGATCCTCTATAAATTTTTTCTAAACTTAATTCTAAATTAGTAAAAAATACCTCAGTTAGTATTTTTGTATCTAATTCTTCTTTTATTAAATTATCTTTAATCTCGTTTTTTTTAATCAATTTTAATTCGTTAGCAAAGCATTTATCATTAACAAATTTAGGAATAAAACTAACAGAATCTCCTTCTTTTAATCCGTTAACTTCATCTGCTAATAATGAATGTTTATACGAATCTTTCTTACAAAAGAAATCATTTTCTTGTTTCTCATTAACTTTATTAATTATAACGTCACCATTGTCTAGTATTTTCTTTATAGTTGATTCTAAGCGTTTCTCAGCAAGTTCTATATTATTAGCAAAAGCTCCTTTTTCTGTAATATTAGGTATAAATCTAACTAATGATCCTTCTGCTAAAGATTTTATTTCTTTCTCAAGTAGAGTTTCAGCATAGGAGGATTTTTTGCATAAAAAATCCCTTGATTGATTCTTATCTATTTTGTTAATAATAAGATCACCATTATCAAGAACTTGTTTTATTGTTGATTCAATTTTATTCATAACATATCCTTTCATCATGCCAAATTAAATTTGATTACATAAAATAGCTCCTCATTCGGATAAATCCCCCGAATCACTTCTTTCAATTCTTCCAACCCCATATTCTCCTGCTTCGCGTGCTGTTCCGTCAATTCATCCAAAGTAATCGGCGACACACTTAACACTTCAATCGTGCAGAAATATTGATTATCTTCAAATCGACCAACACGTAAAATATCACCTGCTTTAAAATAGCTTTCGGGTTTATCCCGAATGGTAATCGTTTTACGCCCTGCGAGAATATCGGCTTCGAAGCGTTGGTAAAAAGTGATGTCATTTGGTTGCATTTTGATCCTTAAAGAGCGGTTGGGTTTTAGAAAGTTTTTACAAATCCTAGATTTCTCAAATTATTCAATATTTTTTCACACCAACTTGGTAAAATTCACTAAATTGAGTAATGCAGTTATCTTTTAGTTGAAAAATCAATTCAGGCGCAATGCTAGAGTTAGCATAAATAAAAATTTCATCATAATATGGCAAAACACGAAATAAATTATCTAAACTAATTTGGTAACGATTTTTACAACATCTTCAGCAATAAAATGCCCGCCAGATTTAACTCTTGCCTTAACACGTGCAAGATTTATTTCAACGCTATTAACGCCAATATAATTTAAATGTACATAAAAGCCATTTTCTTTCGCCGTTTTCATTCTTTGAATAATTGAATTACCTGAAAATGTCGATTCCATGGAAAAATCAATATGTTAAACGAAATAGCCCTATCGCTTTTCTGCCTGCATCAATATCAGCAAGTCTTGGATTTTGAGGATTAATCTGCATTGCAATATGATCAGAATCAATCACAATTTGCACAGCATCTTGATTAAAAGAACGTAAAGTATTTTTTCCCGAACCATTTGTTCCACAATAAAAAATCGCTTTATTTTGCATAACCCACAATTTTTCCGAACCATCCGGATAATGCTCGACTATCTTGCCATCAGTTTTTTGAAAGGTAACCACCTCGTGATTCATTTTCTCTTTCATCCAAACTGAAAATAACGCTTTAAGTTGTTTCTGTTGTTGAATAATTTTCTCACGTTCAGTCATCAATTATCCCCTTTAGCTAATTTAACCAAATTCATTTTTAACTCACAGAATAACACTTAAATTTTAGAAAATTTTATAAAACTATCTCAATTCTTTCTTTAAACGATCAATTTCATTTAATAAGCGATACTCTTCTTGATGGCAAAAACTCTCAGAACCCAGTTTTTCCCCCTCGCTAGTACAACGAACTTGCTGATATTGTTGTTCTAGTATTTGTAATATTTTTCGTTTTTCTGTATTTGGATCATTCTTCTGCTTTATTTTAGCTGGAGCTGACGATACTTTAGATGAAACTTGAGCTTCTTGCGTTTTTTGTTGAGTAGTCATCTCTACTGTTTTTTCAGCTTCAACCATTTTTTCTTGTTCAACGACTTCAGATTTCTGATCTACTACAGAAGTTTTCTCTTTATTTTCCTCTAAAAGAATTGCTTCCTTTTTAACATCCTGTTTTGTGGCTTGTTGAGTTGCTTCAACTTTAGGGGTTGATTCAACTTTAGGTGTAGCTTCAACTTTATTTTCTTGTTTCTCACAAGCTGAAATCATCAATACAGCCGTTCCTAATAATAAACTTAAGCAAAATTTGGTTTTCTTCATAATTACTCCATTCTGTTATGCTATATTTTCTGTAGAAAGTACCCATCCCAAGGTTCTTAACTTTTTATAGCGTTCTCGAGCTTGTGTTTTTAAAGCATCATCTTTCGGTACAAAATCAATAATTTGGGTAAAACTATGACTAAAATCAGGGATTCCTTGTTGCAAATTAATTAACACATCACGGCGTTGTAAATTTCGTTTTCCAAGCCATGAAATCTCAATCGGTGTGGGATATTGTGTTGCCTCACCCGATAAATTATGTGGAACAAATTCATTGGGATCTCGTTGCCACAAACGCTCATCAATTTCTAGCGCTTGAGCCTCACTTTCACAGCTAATCAATACTTTTTTCCCTGAGCGCCATATTGATGAAGCTAGATTACAGGCTATTTCTTCGACAGTTAACGTACAATCTTCCGTAAGAATATAAAATTGCGCAGTTTTTGCCATTTTAGCCCCGTTATTTTCTCAATCTTGCCCTATATAAAAGGGGTGAAATTTTAACGAAAAAACCCTAAAAAATAAATAATTAAATATACATTATTACAAATGCGTGAAAATCCACCGCACTTTTATGATCTATGTCACAAAACTGATTTTTAACGTTTTTGTTACGTTCCACTCATAACTCGGAAGTGTTAAAATCAATCCAGTTTTAATTTTTATTCAATTCATAGGAGTACAGAATGGCATTTCGTATTGAAAAAGACACAATGGGTGAAGTTCAAGTTCCAGCAGATAAATACTGGGCTGCTCAAACTGAACGTTCACGCAATAACTTTAAAATTGGTCCTGTCGCATCAATGCCACATGAAATTATCGAAGCTTTTGGCTATTTGAAAAAAGCAGCCGCATTTGCTAATCATGATTTAGGTGTATTACCTCTTGAAAAACGTGATTTAATTGCACAGGCTTGTGATGAAATTTTAGCAAATAAATTAGATGATCAATTCCCACTCGTTATTTGGCAAACAGGTTCTGGTACACAATCCAATATGAATGTGAACGAAGTGGTTGCAAATCGTGCTCATGTATTAAACGGTGGCAAATTAGGTGAAAAATCCATCATTCACCCAAATGATGATGTGAACAAATCACAATCCTCAAACGATACTTTCCCAACGGCAATGCACATTGCGGCATATAAAAAAGTAGTTGAGCACACCATTCCTTGTGTTGAACGTTTACAAAAAACTTTTGCGGCAAAATCTGAAGCCTTCAAAAACGTAGTAAAAATTGGCCGCACTCACTTAATGGATGCAACACCACTCACATTAGGCCAAGAATTTTCGGCTTATGCGGCTCAATTAGATTTCGGCTTAAAAGCATTAAAAAATACTCTTCCGCATTTAAGTCAATTAGCATTAGGTGGCACAGCGGTTGGTACAGGTTTGAACACGCCGAAAGGCTATGATGTGAAAGTGGCAGATTACATTGCAAAATTCACCGCACTTCCATTTGTCACTGCAGATAATAAATTTGAAGTATTAGCGGCTCATGATGCGATTGTTGAAACTCACGGTGCATTACGTCAATTAGCAATGAGTTTATTTAAAATTGCGAACGATATTCGTCTATTAGCATCAGGCCCTCGTTCAGGAATTGGCGAAATTTTAATTCCTGAAAATGAACCGGGTTCATCAATCATGCCAGGTAAAGTAAACCCTACTCAATGCGAAGCGATGACAATGGTCTGCGCACAAGTATTTGGTAACGACACCACAATCGCATTTGTAGGCTCACAAGGTCACTTCCAATTAAATGTGTTCAACCCTGTGATGATTGCAAACTTCTTACAATCGGCTCAATTATTGGGTGATGCTTGCGTATCTTTCGATGAACACTGTGCAGTGGGTATTGAACCAAACTATCCTCGAATTAAACAACAACTTGAAAATTCATTGATGCTGGTGACCGCACTTAATACGCATATTGGCTATGAAAACGCAGCTAAAATTGCAAAAACAGCTCACAAAAATGGCACAACATTGCGTGAAGAAGCGATTAATTTAGGCTTAGTTTCTGCCGAAGATTTTGATAAATGGGTTCGCCCTGAAGATATGGTGGGTAGCCTAAAATAATTCATCGTATAAATTAACATTATAACGATCAAAGGCGAGTAAAATTACTCGCCTTTTTACTCGTTTCTCATTTGTTTTTTGATGCGGTTTGTTATAATCAACACAATTTTACTCACGGCAATTTATTATGAAAATGAAATCCCTTTTTGTGGCAATGATAACGTTTTTTTCTGCCGCGCCTTTTGCTCATTGGCAACCCATCGGAAATGCCGAATACACGTGGGGTCCGTTCCATGTTTATACCATTGGCTTATTTTCCGAAACGGGTACTTATCAAGAAAATGAACGCCCATTAATGCTCTCTTTCAAATATGAAAAACCCATTGAAGGAAAAAATTTTGCAATTACGCTTATTAAAGAAATCGAAACCTTAAAACTTAATGATGGCGATACTCAAAGTTGGCTTAAAGAAATGCAAGTGACCTTTCCTGATTTTTCCCCAAACGATATTTTGAACTATATTGCCTTACCAGATAGAGGCTACTTTGTATTAAATGATACTGTTTTGGAACATGATTTTGATGCTAAATTTAATCAAGCATTTATCGGCATCTGGCTTGCACCGAATAGCACTTTTGTAAAACTTCAGCCACAATTATTAGGCAAAACGAAAAGCAGTCATGAAGCGACAGAGTTTTATCTCAAACCTGAAATTGAATCCGTTGATGAACAAGATTCAATGCCTGAATTGCCGCCACATTATTTATTAGATAATCAGAAAAAATCCGAAGGATAAATTCAGTTTTTATATTTTGAACCATAAAAAATACCTGTTTCCAAATAAATTTTATTATCAAGGAAACAGGTATTTATTATTTTGAACATTATCTATCGGGCTAAAATTTTTCCCAAACTGGGATGATTCCATCAATTAAATCTAAATTTTTTCCTAACTCAATCCAACCGCAAGGGAAATGAAAATCGGAACCAACCGATCCCACCAGTTCAAATTCTTTTGCCCACCGAGCAAGCATTTGACGTTGATCTTTTGTCTGACCACAATCCGCCATTTCCATGCCATCACCACCCCAAGCCTTGAAATCGGTTATCAGCTTACGCACCCATTTCCCCGTCATGTTATAACGCAATGGATGCGCAATAATAGCTATACCGCGCGCGGCATGGATTGTCTCAATCGCTGTGGGAATATCAGCCCATTCAGCTTTGATAAATGCTGATTTCCCTTGCCCTAAATAGCGTTTAAAGGCTTGACCATCATTAGATACCTTACCAATCTGCACCAAATAACGTGCGTAATGAGCACGCGTAACTTCACCATCAGCTAAAGCTTTCGCACCTTCATAAGCATGAGAAATCCCTGCTTTTTCTAATTTATCGCCAATTTCCACCGCTCTTTTTTCGCGTAATGCTTTTTGGCTTTGCAAAAGTGCGGTCATTTGGGGATGAGTTTTATCGAAGTTTAATCCTACAATATGGATTCCTCGCCCTTCCCAATTTGTCGAAATTTCTACTCCAGTAATTAATTCAATGCCTACTTCTTTCGTTTCAATCTCAGCTTCATCAATACCCGCAATCGTATCGTGATCGCATAATGCTAACACGTTCACGCCTTGCGCATAAGCACGATGCACTAATTCAGTTGGGCTCAACACCCCATCTGATGCGGTGCTGTGACAATGTAAGTCGTATTTTTTTGTCATTATTTAATATTTTTTACTAATTCTTTTACTAATTTTGGACCGTGATAAATCAATCCTGAATAAACTTGCAACAACTCTGCGCCAGCCTCAATTCTCTCTTGCGCATTTTGCACCCCATCAATGCCGCCGCTACCAATAATCGGAATCTTACCTTTCAGTTCTTGATGTAATCGCTTAATAATCTCTGTGCTTTTATGCTGCAACGGCTTTCCACTTAATCCGCCTTGCTGTTCCGCATTTTTCATCCCCATAACCGTATCACGAGAAATTGTGGTATTCGTTGCAATAACGTCATCCATTTTATGACGAACCAACGTATCCGCAATTTGCACTAATTCACTTTCCGTTAAATCTGGTGCAATTTTTACCGCAATCGGCACATATTTATTGTATTGGTTTGCCAAAATAGCCTGACGATCCTTGATGCCTCGCAATAAGTCATCGAAATAGTCGCCATATTATAACTGACGCAAATCTGGTGTATTGGGTGATGAAATATTTACCGTAATGTAACCAGCGTAGTTATAGCCTTTGTTCAAACAGAAAATATAATCATCTTTGCCTTGTTCCAAAGGCGTAAATTTATTCTTACCAATATTGATGCCAATCACGCCTTGATAACGTGCGTTTTTCACATTTTCTATAAGATAGTCAATACCATTATTATTAAAACCATTACGGTTAATAATGCCTTCAGCTTCAATCAAGCGAAACTGACGTGGCTTTGTATTCCCATCTTGTGCAACGGGCGTGACAGTTCCTACTTCAAGAAAACCGAAACCCAATGCACCAAAACCATCAATCGCATCGCCATTTTTATCCGCCCCTGCTGCCAATCTAATAGGATTAGGAAAATTCACCCTCATTACCGTTTTCGGAAAGCCTTTGGGAGCATGAATAATAGATTTTAAGATCAGTTGAAATAAAGAATTACCAGCTAATTTCAAGCATTGAATCGTGAAATTATGAGCCTTTTCAGCATCCATTTGGAAAATGCCGTAACGGAATAATTGATACATACTCGTTTATCTCTCGGGATAGTTGACTGTAAGAAAAGTGCGGTCAATTTTCACCGCACTTTAAAGGGAAGACAGCCTGTATTCTACGAGGAACAAAGATGATGTGCAAATAATAAAAATCATCCTATTTTTCATTAATAGTTATCATAATACATAAAACTTTATATGTTTTTAATAAAAATTTAACGTTGATTTTTCTATTTGAAACGATTATATTTAAAAAATAAAACAGCTCAATCAATTGGAGAAAAAATGAAGTCTAGTTCAAAATTATTTATCATATTAGCCTACCCCCTAATTCTATTGATTAGTGAAATAATTTATCGAAATATATTTAATATTCCTCCACTTGGTCGTTATATTGAAACTTACAGCATTAACTTATTACTTATCATTTTTCTTCTTTTCTCAAAATATAAAATCACTAAATTCTTAGTTTGTTTATTTTTTGCATCCTCTGTTATTATTAACTCTGGACATTACGCAGTATATGATAATTGGATCAACGGCACAAATTACTTCCTGATGTTCAAAGAAATAGAGGAAGTCTCCCATGTTGGTATTACAATGTTGGATCGCGTTGTGCCACCTGTAATTTACTCCTTATTAGAGACTATTATTTTCATTTCTGCATTGTTTATATATCCTAAAAGAAAAGTAAGCAAGTATTATATATCTGATATTTTATTTATTTGCTTATTCCTCTATTTATTCAGTAGATCATTTTATTCCACGCAAGAATTAGGCATTACTTCAAACCCTGCTTATTCTAGAGTAAAAAGTAATTTCTTTTCTGTAGGTAATTTCATCGGAAAAGTTATTCCTTATGAAACATTCAACTTAAGTCAAGTAAAAGACTATTTACATCCAACGCCCCCAATTATATCCTCACCTGATGTAAAAAATATTATTTTTATTATGGGAGAAAGTTTAAGTTCAAAACACGTCGATTATTTCGGTTATGAACGAGAAACTATGCCTTTTATTCGACAATTAGCCAATGAAAATCCTAATGTTTTATTAAAAGAAGCGTATAGTGCTGGCTTAATGACCGCCATCTCTGTACCTGCACTTTTCAATGCAATTCCCTATCCAAATGGACTAAAACAAATAATGAAAGGCGATACGAATTTCTTCAAACTAGCAAAACTTCAAGGATTTGATACTCATTTTTATACTGCACAACCAGAACGTGCAATGATGATTATGAGTATTATGGGAAAAAGTTGGATGAATCACCAAATCACCCCAACACAGCTAGGTTTATCACCAGAGCAAGGAATGAATGATCATAAACTTTTTCCTCTATTACAGAAGATTGATCTTAACAAAGAAAAGAATTTTATTGTATTACATCAGAGAGGTTCACATGGTCCTTATGCTGAATACCTAACCGAAGAAGAAAAAATATTTAAAGATGGTTCACCATTAGATAATTATGACAGCACAGTATACAATACAGATCAATTAATCCAGAAGGTATACAATTATCTAGAAAAACGTGGAAAAGACGATTATATTCTAATATATACTTCAGACCATGGACAATTTGTCACAAAAAATCATTATAACCAAGGAACAACAGCGGAAGATCAATATCTTGTACCAGTATTTATTTATACAAAAAATGAAAAGCTCCAACAAAAATTAAAAGAATTCGATCAGTGTAAGCGATTATTCCATCAACAACTTTCAACTTTAGTTATCAATATTATGGGATTTGATATGCCTATATCTAGTTGTGAAAATGGTGTCATTAATTCACACATGATTACTGGTGATTATGGCTATCTTTCTGTTAAACCAGCAAATCCACCAGCTTTTATTAATCCTAATAGAAAATAATACTTTATCTTGATAAAAAGTTTAAATTGAAAAAATATTAAAGAAAGCTCAGTAGATATTTCTGCTGAGTTTTTTTATTCAGAAAAAACGCTCTAAAAGTGCGGTTGATAATTCAAAGATAAAAAACCGAACCCAATCGGATTCGGCTTTAATTATGTTGTGTTTGATAATTATTCTTTATGTATGATTACTTACGCCAGTTCCGCACGTAATTTTTTGGTTACATCCACCATCACTTTTAGTTGGTCAATAGTTTCTATCCAACCACGTGTTTTTAAACCACAGTCTGGATTTACCCATAAGCGTTCTTTTGGAATGACATTTAATGCTTTGCGTAATAAATGTTCTACTTCCGTTGCCGTTGGTACACGAGGGCTGTGAATATCGTAAACGCCTGGGCCAATATCATTTGGATATTTGAAATCTGCAAATGCCGTTAATAATTCCATATCTGAACGCGAAGTTTCGATGGTAATCACGTCTGCATCTAATGCCGCAATGGCAGGTAAGATATCGTTAAACTCGGAATAACACATGTGAGTGTGAATTTGCGTATCATCTTGCACGCCCATTGAGCTTAAACGGAATGCTTCGCCCGCCCATTGTAGGTATGCATCCCAATCTGCACGTTTAAGTGGTAGCCCTTCACGAATTGCTGGCTCATCGATTTGAATGACTTTAATGCCCGCTGCTTCTAAATCTAACACTTCATCAGATAACGCTACGCCGATTTGTTTACATACGGTTGAACGTGGAATATCGTTACGCACAAATGACCATTGTAAAATAGTCACAGGGCCTGTGAGCATTCCTTTCATTACACGGTTTGTGAGGCTTTGTGCATATTGAGACCAACGCACTGTCATTGGCTCTGAGCGAGTCACATCACCGTAAATCACTGGTGGTTTAACACAACGTGAACCGTAGCTTTGCACCCAACCAAATTTAGTGAATGCGAAGCCATCTAATAATTCCCCAAAGTATTCCACCATGTCGTTACGCTCTGCTTCGCCGTGGACTAACACATCTAAATCTAATTCTTCTTGGCGACGTACCACATATTCAATTTCTTTTTTCATTGCCGCTTCGTAATCTGCAAGAGATAACTCACCTTTTTTGAAACTTGCACGGGCGTGACGAATTTCGGTCGTTTGTGGGAATGAGCCAATGTTTGTAGTTGGCAGAAGCGGTAAATTTAACCACGCATTTTGCTTAATAATACGTTCTGCAAATGGCGATTTACGTTGATCCGCACCTTTTGGCAAGTTTGCTAAACGTTCTGCCACTTCAGGACGATGAATTTCTTTTGAGGTTGCACGTGCATCTGCTGCCGCTTGGCTTGCATCTAATGCTACTTGTACAGACGCTCTGCCATGATTTAACGCTTGTTTTAATACGTTTAATTCTTCCACTTTTTGTAGCGTGAAAGATAACCAGCTATAAAGTGCGGTATTTTTTTCTTTTAATTGTACTTCCACTTCTAAATCAAATGGGGTGTGCAATAATGAACAGCTTGGTGCAATCCATAAACGCTCACCTAATTTTGCTTTTAATGGCTCCAATACATCTAACACTTTGTTTAAGTTTGCACGCCAGATATTACGGCCTTCAATCACACCAGCTGATAACACTTTGCTGTAATCTTCAAAGGCTGCAAGTTGTTCTGGCGCACGCACTAAATCTAAATGCAAGCCTGCAACAGGTAAGGCTTTTAATAATTCAGCGTGTTCTGCAACTGAACCAAAATAAGTGGCTAATAATAATTTTGCGTTCACTTTGCTTACTTCAGCGTAAACAGATTTATAAGCTTCAACCCATTCTGTAGGTAAATCCAATGCTAATGCCGGTTCATCAATTTGAATCCACTCCGCACCTTCAGCCACCAATGCGTTTAAGATTTCAACATAAACAGGCACTAATTGATTTAACAAATCGAAACGGTTAAATGCTTCGCCTTTTTCTTTACCTAACCATAAGAATGTTAATGGGCCAACAATCACCGGTTTGAAGTTTAAACCTAAGGCTTTTGCTTCACGGATTTGATTTACATAATGTGCTGGATTAGCTTTGAATTGTGTATTTTTATGAAATTCTGGCACAAGATAGTGATAGTTGGTATCAAACCATTTGGTCATTTCAATTGCGAATTGATCTTTGTTACCACGCGCAAGTTGGAAATATTGATCAAGGGTTAAATTTTGGCTATCAAAACCAAAACGAGCAGGAATTGCCCCTGTTGCCACTTGTAAATCTAAAATATGATCGTAGAACGTGAAATCGCCCACCGCAACGAAATCCGCATTCGCCGCTACTTGATGTTTCCAGTTTTTTTCACGCAACGCTTTCGCTAAATCTAATAAATCTTGCTCGGCTAATTCTTTACGCCAATAACGTTCTTGTGCAAATTTTAATTCACGTTTTGCCCCTACACGAGGAAAGCCTAAGATGTGTGATGTTGTCATAATAACTCCCATTTTAAAGTAATCTTCTTAATCATTTAGACGGCTAAACGTCTGTACGGGTATAGAATGCGTCATCTCAATATATTATGCAAGCTTATTATTTTCTGAATTTGTATGAAATAAATTAATATTAAAACCCCATATAAAACAAAGGGGCATATTAAATGCCCCAAAAACTATTGCAAAATTTACCGCACTTTTATGCGTTTTTATCCTTATGCTGAATTTCTTTTATTACATCGCCAATTAATCGACCAAAATCAACAGCATTTTTAGAAGTAATAACAGGCTGTCCCGTTTCTTGTTCTAGCGTCTCTTTCGCAATTTTTGCGACATTGCCTCCCCTTTTAGCGACTCTTTTATTTTCTTCAAAACCTTGAGGATTTGATGTATTAGCAATATCTTTGGTAGCGGTTTCCGCAAGCATATTTAAGATTAATTCAGTGGTGGACATATTGTCTCTTAAATTTTGTTTTTTCAGCCCTTTAAAATCTTTATATTCTCTTGTCGTCATTCCACTCCATGCTTTAGAGATTTCATTGGTAAGAATGGCATATTCTTTCCCTTCAGCTACGCCATGAGCTTGCCAAGTATCTGTAAGCTCTTTTCTTACTTGTATGGCTTGCAGCCTTTGATTAATCCATTCTCGGCTGTAACCTTTTTGAAGATAAGTTTCTAAGGCTCTATCAATGGTTAATTCAGGATCAATGATTTCATCAATTCTTTCTTTACCGACTTCAGCTAACCACATTTTGAAAGGTTCCGCTTTAGGTGAGGGAACAGATTGAATAATACGGAAAATACCTTGCATATCAGCAACATCAGTTTTGTACATTTTACCGTCTTTAGGTGATTTCATTTTCAGTTGGTTACAATATGTAACCGACTCACTTCCTTCATCTTTCAATCTCTTTTTCAATACTTTCCAATAGTTATTTGGATTTTCACTCTCAGTCAAAACCCCTACTACATCCACCACAGAAAAATACCATTCTTCTTTTTCATTATCCCAAATAGAACGGACTTCATTTCCTTCAAATAATTTAATTTTATTATCCAAACTAATTTTCCTTTTAATCTGTAGCAACTCAACTTACTGTAACGCTTTCTCAATTTTTTCAAATAAATCTTTTGAAAGATTTTCTACAATGCTTAGGCGTTCTAAAGCACGTTTCATCAGCGTTTGACGTTGGGCATCAAAGCGAGAAAAACGAATTAATGGCTCGATTAAGCGCGCAGCCACTTGTGGATTACTTTCATTTAAACGGATTAACACATCCGTTAAGAAACGATAGCCAGCTCCGCTTACATTGTGGAAGGCTTTTAAATTGTGATTTGCAAAGCTGCCTACTAATGCACGTAAACGGTTTGGATTGTTGAAGTTAAAACTTGGGTGATCCATTAATAACTGAATAATTTCCAATACATTTTCATCTGGGCGAGTGGCTTGTAATGCAAACCATTTATCCATCACTAATCCATCCTGTTGCCATTTTTGTTCAAAATCAGCTAATAACGCATCTCTACAAGGTAATGCCGCTTTAGTTGCAACACTTAATGCAGCCAATGTATCTGTCATATTATTCGCATTATTGTAGTGTTTTTGTACTAGGTTGTTGCCCAAATTGGTATAAGCCAAATAAGTTAAGCAAAGATTACGCATTGCACGCAAGGCGATGTCTTGTTGCGTAACTTGATAATCATCAAGACGAATATGGGTATAAACACGCAAGAAATCATCTTTTAACGATTCTGCAATTTGCGCTTGCATAAATGCTCTTGCGGCTGAAATGCCATCAGGATCGATAGTTTTGAAACCTTCCGCAAATTCCATTTCTTTTGGAAGGGTGAGAATTAAGGTTGCCAGTTCAATATCTTTCTCATAATGGTTCAGAACATAAGAAAGTGCGGTCAACATTTCAGGCGAAATTTCTAGTGGCTCGCCTTGTTGGAAACGCACAACATTACGATGTAATTCTTGCGTAAATAACATTTGTGCCGCATCCCAACGGATAAATTGATTATCTGCAAATTTCAGCAAGCCTAATAACTGCTCGGTTTTGTAATCATAATCCAGTTTTACCGGCGCGGAGAAATCACATAACAATGCTGGAATTGGGCGACCATAAATGCCATGAAACTCGAAGACTTGGTCTTTTTCAGTGACATTTAATACATCACTCAACAATTCACCATTATGTTGTAGCATTTGTTTCGTGCCATTCACATCATAAAGCGCCACTTTTAATGGAATATGTAAATTCACTTTTTCCATTTGATCTGCGGTTGGCGGAGTGGATTGAGAAACCGTTAAACGATAAGTATGCGTTTTTTCGTCATAAGCATCGCTAATCAATAATTCGGGTGTACCCGATTGGCTATACCAACGGCGGAACTGGTTTAAATCGAGGTTATTTGCCCGTTCCATCGCAGAAACAAAGTCTTCACAGGTTGCCGCTTTGCCATCATTTTCAGCAATATAACGCTGCATCCCTTTTTGGAAGCCTTGCTCCCCTAATAAAGTGTGCAACATACGAATCACTTCTGCCCCTTTTTCATATACGGTTACGGTATAAAAATTATTCATTTCAATCACTTTTTCAGGGCGAATTGGGTGTGACATTGGGCTTGCATCTTCGGCAAATTGCACAGTGCGTAAAAATTTCACATTATTAATACGATTCACCGCACGCGAACCTGTATCTGAAGAAAATTCTTGATCACGGAAAACCGTTAAGCCTTCTTTCAAACTTAATTGGAACCAATCTCGGCAAGTAACACGGTTACCTGTCCAGTTATGGAAATATTCGTGCGCAATCACGCTTTCAATGGCAAGATAATCCTCATCTGTTGCCGTTTGTGGATTGGCTAATACAAATTTAGAATTAAAAATATTCAACCCTTTATTTTCCATTGCACCCATATTGAAGAAATCGACAGCAACGATCATATAAATATCTAAGTCGTATTCTAAATTAAAGCGATCTTCATCCCATTTCATCGCTTTTTTCAAACTTTCCATTGCCCAAGTTGCACGGTTAAGACTACCGCGATCCACATAAAGCTCTAACGCAACTTCACGGCCACTTTTAGTAATAAATTTATCTTGTAATAAATCAAAATCCCCTGCCACTAAAGCAAATAAATAGCTTGGTTTTGGGAATGGATCATTCCATTCCACCCAATGGCGACCATCTTCTAATTCGCCACTTGCAATGCGATTGCCATTAGAAAGTAAGTAAGGATATTTAGTCTTATCTGCCGTAATTTTGGTTGTGTAACGCGCTAACACATCAGGGCGATCAAGCATAAAAGTGATTTGACGGAAACCTTCCGCCTCGCATTGCGCACAAATACCCTCGCCAGACTGATACAATCCTTGTAATGAAGTGTTTTCGGCTGGTACAAGGAAGGTCACAATTTCAAGTTCAAATTCTTCCGCACTTTTGCCTTTTAAATCGAGCGTTAAACTCTCGCCATCTTGTTGATAGGCGGAAAATGGCTCACCATTAAATTTAATAGAAGAAAACTGGAAACTATGCCCATCTAAACGTAAAGAAGTCGCTTCATCATTTAAGCGTTGGAATTTTGTGGTTGCCGTCACCACAGTATGTTTAGGATCGAGTTGAAAATCTAAATAAATGTCTGTGATCGTAAAATCAGGTTGTTTGTAATCTTTTCTATATTTTGCTTTAGCTAACATAATTTGACCTATTCTTATAAAAATTATGCTTAGGATAAAATTTTATCCTTAAAGTTGCAATGGTATTTTCCTATAAAACCCATTTGACAAACGTTTGCTTAATATATGTAAGATGGCTATTCTACACCACGTTTTTAATTAATTGTAGGGTGGGCTTCAGCCCACCTTCTACCTCGCCTTGGTGTTTATTAAAAGATAAAACGCAATGGAATGTTTTGTTGTAGGCGACAAATTACTAATTAACGAACTTGCGCCTCGTGTACATAACAGTGGGCATTGGACACAACTAGGATGTGCTATCAGTTAATTTGAATTACATTTACGTGCGCTACTTGATTTGCCAAAGCCTGAATTACAAATTTTTGCCCCAAGTGTGATGGTGAATTTAATCGGCACAAACCATAACCCAACATGGCTTAATACACCTTTTGCACAACTTCATTGGTATGGTAAAGAAGTGAGAGCTGGGCGTAAAGTTGAGCACCTCAATCTTTCCCATCCTAATAAAGCGGTCATTATTCAACAATTAGAAAAACTTCGCGCTGAATTACCGGAAGATTATCAATCGGGATTAAATTGGACGATTGAAAAACATAAAATAATGTAAAAAATGACCGCACTTTTTTATGAATATTTAAAAATATCAAAGTGCGGTTAATTTTTATAAAAATCTTTCTTGATAAAATAAAACGGCTGAAGTATAAAATTATCCACCACACAACACATACATAAGGAAAAGCTATGTTTGAACATATCAAAGCGGCACCAGCCGATCCCATCTTAGGCTTAGGCGAAGCATTCAAATCCGAAACTCGCGAAAATAAAATCAATTTAGGCATTGGCGTTTATAAAGATGCGCAAGGTACAACCCCAATTATGCGTGCGGTAAAAGAAGCCGAAAAACGCTTATTTGATAAGGAAAAAACGAAGAATTATCTGACTATCGATGGTATTGTGGATTATAACGAACAAACAAAAGCGTTACTTTTCGGTAAAGATTCTGAAGTCATCAAATCTAATCGTGCGAGAACAGTACAAAGTTTAGGCGGAACAGGCGCATTACGCATTGCGGCAGAATTTATTAAACGTCAAACCAAAGCACAAAATGTTTGGATCAGCACACCAACATGGCCAAATCACAATGCTATTTTCAATGCTGTGGGCATGACGATTCGTGAATATCGCTATTATGATGCTGAACGTAAAGCCCTTGATTGGGAGCATTTACTCGAAGATTTAAGCCAAGCAAGCGAAGGTGATGTGGTGCTTTTACACGGCTGCTGCCATAACCCGACTGGTATTGACCAAACCCCTGAACAATGGCAAGAATTAGCCGCACTTTCGGCTAAAAATAGTTGGTTGCCACTCTTTGACTTTGCTTATCAAGGTTTAGCCAATGGCTTAGATAAAGATGCTTACGGTTTACGTGCTTTTGCGGCAAATCATAAAGAATTATTAGTGGCGAGTTCATTCTCGAAAAACTTTGGTTTATACAATGAGCGTGTAGGTGCCTTTACGCTTGTGGCTGAAAATGCAGAAATTGCTTCCACCTCTTTAACACAGGTAAAATCAATTATTCGTACACTCTACTCTAACCCTGCATCTCACGGTGGCGCAACGGTCGCAACCGTATTAAATGATCCACAACTTCGTCAAGAATGGGAAAATGAATTAACTGAAATGCGTGAACGTATCAAAAAAATGCGTCATTTATTCGTTCAGTTATTAAAAGAATACGGTGCAGAACAAGATTTCAGCTTTATCATGGAACAAAACGGTATGTTCTCTTTCAGCGGTTTATCACCTGAACAAATTGATCGCTTAAAAGAAGAATTTGCGATTTATGCTGTTCGTTCTGGTCGTATCAATGTGGCCGGTATCACTGAAGATAATATTCGCTATTTATGTGAAAGCATCGTTAAAGTACTTTAATTAACGCAATCAGACAGCCAATAATGGCTGTCTGATATTTTTATACATTTTCAGTTAATTCATCTATACTTTGTACAACCCGATATTCCAAATCAGCGTAATCTCTATGGAGATGTTCAAAATTCTTTCTGGCATAAGCAATTTTCATTTGTTCTGAAGGATCCAACTTGCTTTCATCCACACCACGTTGAATACCCTTACTGGTATTTTTGGTTTCCGCCACAAAGTAAACTTTATTCTGCCCTTTAAATACTACTGCCCAGTCGGGATTATAATTCCCCAATGGCGTTGGAATTTTAAAATTTTTCGGTAACTTAAAATAAAACTCGACACCTTCACTGCTTTCACAATGGCGGGCAAACGTATTTTCCGTGTTGGAATCTAGGGCAATATAGCCCTCATAAATGGTTTTTGATTGATTACTCACAGAAAAACTGTATTGATTAAGATAAAACTCAAAATCCTTAAATAACGTCATTTCATAGGTGCGATCCGCAATGCGGTGATATTCCACACCATCCGCCATAATTTGACTTAACGCTTCATTAATTTTTTCTGCAACCAAATCAATAAAACGTTGTGGATTATGATAAATCTCAGCCAATCGTTTTGATTTTTGCAAAATACGGCAAATGGTTTGACGGGTTAGCCCGGTTTTCTTCTGTAATTCACCCAACACATCGGGAATATCCCAGTGAGTTTTTGAGGTTACCTGATTGGAAGAACGATATTCTGTCGTCACACCTTTTTCATTAATCGCAAAGGCGACCTTTTCATGTCGAATTTTCACCTCATCAATACGTGGCATTTTGACCAAATTTTTGACCGCACTTTCGATCAGATCATCCTGTGAAAAATTGACCCGATAAGTCGTTTGGTGCTTAATGCGTTCCCAAATTGCGGCAAATTCAGGGTGTTGGCTAAAATCTTTGCGATAACGCACATATTTTCGATCCAGCTTATTTTTAATTTGTCTCTTATCGAAAGACACACCGCAATCTTCTTCAATTTCCCGTTGTAATTTGGTCGCAAATTCCTCATAGCTTTCATTGGCAATCACTGTCAGGATATTTTTATCCCGATCATGACTTCTTACACCAAACCGGTTCACTGGCAGGCGCAATCCACGTCCAATTTCTTGTCGTTTTTTAATTTCCGAATGGGTATCGTTCAACGTACAAATTTGAAACACATTCGGATTATCCCACCCCTCACGCAAAGCAGAGTGAGAGAAAATAAAACGTAATGGCTTATCCAAAGACAACAAGGTTTCCTTATCCCGCATAATTAAATGATACATGTCATTATCCGCCTGTGTCGTGCCGTTGGTATCTTTCAAGACGCCTTTTTTATCTTTGGAAAAATAACCTTCATGCACGCCAACGGGGTCTTTTCCATGGGTTAATTCACGATAAATTTCCTCAAACCATTGATAAAATTTGCCGTCGTTTCGGTAGTTATCCACTTTATCAATAAAAAATAGCGACAATACTTTAATGCCTAATGGATTTAAGATTTTTTCCTTGCGTAAATGTTCTTCTATTGTGCGACGAATTTGCATTTTTTGAATGTCATCTTTCAAGAGAGAATTATCAACGCCTTTCGTCACTTTTAATCCGCCAGAAAACTCAATCTGTTGTTCCTCAACATTCATTCCTTCCAAAATATAACCACTGCGATAAACTTCATTTTGTCTGGAAAGATCAAATAAGTCTTGATTCGGCTTAACAGTGACGACTTTCTTCTTCATCGACTTATCATTTACCAAGATTTCCACTTTTGCCGACCAACTTTTCGTGCCTGCGTTAATTTCTTTTAACGCCACATAAGCGCCATTCACATCATTATCCGCCAACACACTATCCACTTCGATTTGCTTCACTAAGCCTAATTCATACGCCTGCACGGGATTGAGGCTAAAAATCGGGTTATACGCGTTTTTATGAGTTGCCGAATAGCGCAGAGTGAATAAAGGATTGAGACTTGCGATAGCATGACGGCGAATATCCGTTTCCATATTCTGCGGTTCATCAATAATCACTATAGGATTGACGTTTTGGATATAACGAATGGGCGCATCGCCACTTTCATTTTGTGTATTAATCACATTGCTTTCTTTGGCAAAGGCATCAATATTCATCACCAAAATTTCAATATGATTGCCGGTAGCAAAGGCTTTTAAGCGGGAAAGTTGATTGCTTTTATACTCATATTTCGGGTTCACGCTCGGGTTATCAAACAAGGTGGCAAAGTGGCTACGCGTTGTTTCCAAGGTATGCAATACGCCCTCACGAATAGGCACGCTAGGCACCACAATCACAAATTTCTGCCAACCATATTGACGATTCAATTCAAAAATCGTGCGCAAGTAAACATAGGTTTTCCCCGTGCCGGTTTCCATTTCTACGGTAAAATTTCTACCCTGTTCCTCAATTAAAGTGCGGTAAAAATTAAACTTGTTTTGTTGCTTAGCCAAGTTTTGTTGTAGCTGTTCATCATTAATTTGTAACGGCAAATTCGCCACGAAACGCATATCATTCTGCGCTTTCAAACCGAATTCCGTTTGCTGATTAGGCTGTCCGATGAACAAATCCACCGCAGCTTGAATCGCATGCATTTGGTAATCCAAGGCTTCAAATTGAAGTTCCATTTTGCCTCCTTAAAGCACAAAGAAGGCAATGCCTGCATCATTCATTTGCAACTCGGCATTTTTCTTTAAGGCATCATCGCCATTAAACAACGAATCTAACGTCACGACCTTTTTCGGCTGGACAGAAATCACCTGATCCAATAAATCCGCACTCAGGGTTTCAAGCAACAAGGCAAACTGTTGCCCGCTTTCATCACTCACCCAAAACACCTGATTTTCCGACCGCACTTTTGCCGTTAATTTCAAGCCCAAGCGTAATAAAATTTCATAAAGCATGGCGTTAGGTGTTGCCTCTTTCCGCACAGGATCGACAAACAATTCGATTTGCTGCGCTAAATTTTCTGCTGAAGGCGATTGCCATTGTTTAAAGTAACTGTCAGTCAGTTTGAACACTTTAAAACCAATATCCAGTTGTTTGTCAGGATAATTTTCGGCAATTTGTTTGCCTGCTCGGCGGATGCGTTCTTTAGAAATTTCAGCAATATTTTTAAAACTCGCTTTAAAGGCTTCGGATTTTTCATCCATGACTTCCGGGAGTTGCACGCAAATAAAACGACGATTGCCGTTATCTTCGGCGTTAAGTTGCATCACGGCGTGGGCAGTTGTACCGGAACCCGAGAAGAAATCGAAAATTAGTGAGTCTTTATCTGATCCAATACTTAATAGGCTTTTAATCCATGATACAGGTTTAGGAAAATCAAAATATCGTTTCTCAAACAGCGCCTCTACCTCTAAACTTGCCCGCTGATTTGTACCATATTCAATTCCCCAGAAGTCATTTGGGATTTGTCCTTTACTATCAGATAGATAAATTTTTCCATAAGGTTGCTCATCTCCACCACTCGTCCAGTAAATCAGATTATTCTCTTCTAATGCTTTAAACTGTTCAGCATTGATCATCCAAGGACCAGTTAGTATTTTTCCTGATGTAGTTTTAACAGGATATGAATGTCGCCCTCTTGTTTTATGCAACAAAATATTACGTCTAAATTTTCCCTTTTCATCTGAATAACGATATTCTTTTATGGCAGATTCTAATAATGGCAATCGGCCTAATACCATGTTTTCTAAATTTTTTGCATACAGAAGAATATATTCCTTAACCTTTGCCATATTACCAATATTGGATTGATTATCTGTTCTTCGCCATGCTATTTGCCCAACAAAATTCTCCTCCCCAAACACCTCATCACACAATAACTTCAACTGAGCTTGTTCATTGTCATCAATGGAAATAAAAATGATACCGTCGTCTTTCAGCAAATTCTTTGCCAAATGCAAACGGGGGAGCATCATATTTAGCCATTTGCTGTGGAAGTGCCCGTTTTCTTTATTGTTTCTTTTAAATGCCAGTTTGAGCTTGCCTTCCTCATCTAATTCGCCGCTTTGTTCCTGATAATCTTTAAGATCTTGCTTGAAATTGTCGTTATAAACAAAATCATTACCTGTGTTATAAGGCGGATCGATATAAATCATTTTGATGCTATTGAAATAGGATTTTTGTAACACTTTCAACACATCCAGATTTTCCCCTTCAATAAAAATATTTTCAGTGGAATCAAAGTTGACACTTTCCATAGGTTGCGGTGTGAGAGTTTTGCAAGTTTGTGCTTGTAATATGCGATAGGCTTCCGATTTCCCCGCCCAGTTCAACATATAACGCTCCGGCTCGGTGGTGATATGTTCAGAAAAAAGTTGTTGGAATTTTTGAAAATCAATTTGCTCTTCGCAAAAAATTTCAGGTAGAAGTAATTTGAGTTGCGTTAATTTAATGGATAGGTTATCCAAGTGCTGTGCTGTGCTGTGCTGTGCTGTGCTGTGCTGTGCTGTGCTGTGCTGTGCTGTGCTGTGCTGTGCTGTGCTGTGCTGTGCTGTGCTGTGCTGTGCTGTGCTGTGCTGTGCTGTGCTGTCAAGCATGGTAATTGGTCCTTTCTTGTAAATCAATAAAAATTTATTTTATAGTGGTTAATTTACCACTTCTCTAACGCTTCTTTATCGCTTTCTCTCGCTTCAATCCAACGTTCACCTTGATGGGTTTGTTCTTTTTTCCAGAACGGCGCTTTAGATTTTAAGAAGTCCATAATAAATTCATTAGCATGGTAGGCATCACCTCGGTGAGCAGAACTAATACCCACTAAAACGATCTCATCGCCAGTCTGTAAAAGTCCAACACGATGAATCACCGACACTCGTTGGATATCCCAACGGGCTTTTGCTTGTTCTACAATTTCACGTAAAGCTTTTTCTGTCATCGCGGGATAATGTTCCAGATATAAGCTAGATACCTCATCACCTAAATTAAGATCGCGAACTTTACCCACAAAAATAACCGTTGCGCCAACCGAATTTTGCTCAGATAGCCATTGGTAAACGGCATTTTGATCAAAAGGTTGTTCTTGTACTGAAATTTGAATATCCGTCATTTAGCCCCCTGTTACCGGTGGGAAAAATGCAATTTCATCGCCATTTTTCACCGCACTTTCTAACGGCATCAAAGTTTGATTAATCGCAACTAAAAGTTTACCTTTTTCCAGTGCCAATGCCCACTTATCGCCTTTTTGAGCAAGATGTTCACGCACCGCTTCCGCAGTGGCAAAATCGCCTTCAAGCTGAATTGAATCTTCACCAATTAATTCTCGAGTTTGAGCAAAAAATAAAACATTTAACATCTTATTTTTCCTCCGCAATAAAATGGCCAGATTTTCCACCGCTCTTTTCTAACAGGCGAACATGCTCAATCACAATATCTTTTTGTACGGCTTTACACATATCGTAAATGGTTAAGGCTGCTACGCTTGCTGCCGTTAATGCTTCCATTTCTACACCTGTTTTTCCGGTTAATTTACAAAGAGATTGAATACGAACTTGATTGGTTTCAAGTAACGGTTCTAAATTCACTTCTACTTTAGAAAGTAACAATGGATGGCAAAGCGGGATAAGTTCCCAAGTACGTTTTGCCGCTTGAATACCTGCAATACGTGCTGTAGCAAAAACATCGCCTTTGTGATGTTTGCCTTCCACGATCATGGAAAGAGTTTCTTTTGACATAGTCACAATGGCTTCAGCACGAGCTTCACGAACGGTCTCTGCCTTTGCAGAAACATCCACCATATTGGCTTCGCCTTGAGAATTGATATGCGTAAATGTAGTCATAATAAAATAAAGTGCGGTTAAAATATTGAATGTTTTACATGTGTGACAAAAGCAAAATAAGTGAACAGTAAAAGTCACCTATTTTCTTTTAGCCACCGATAGAAGCTAAATGATTTCTTACGCCACTATCACCGATATGCAAATAATGATGTTCACGTTTGCCTTGCAATGCAGAAAAAATACGTGCTTGCAAAATATCTTGCTGTTCATGGGATTGCAATAAATCACGTAATTCAATGCCTTCTTCGCCGAATAGACAGAGATGAAGTTTGCCCTTCGCTGATACTCTGAGACGATTACAGCTTGCGCAGAAATTCTTCTCATAAGGCATGATTAAGCCAATTTCGCCTGCATAATCAGGATGCGTGAATACTTTAGCAGGTCCATCAGTATGGGATTTGTGTTGCAATTGCCAACCGTTTTGCAGCAATTTATCAGCTAAGACTTGTCCTGAAAGATGGAATTTATCAAAGAAACTATCCATTTCGCCCGTTTGCATGAGTTCGATAAAGCGCATTTGAATTGGGCGATCTTTCACCCAAACAAGGAATTGCTCAAACTCTTTGTCATTCAAATTTTTCATCAAAACTGAATTGACTTTAACTTTGTTGTAGCCTACTTCAAATGCACGATCGATACCACGCATCACGTCATCAAATTTATTGATACCTGTAATTTGATGGAACATTTTAGGATCTAAGCTATCAACACTGACGTTAATGGACGTAATCCCTGCTTTCTTCCAATCAGCCACATCTTTTGCCATGCGATAGCCGTTTGTCGTGACAGCTAATTGACGGATTCCATCAATATTAGCAATACTTTCAGCAATAGAAATAAAATCTTTGCGTAAAGTCGGTTCGCCACCCGTTAAACGAATTTTCTCTGTGCCCATTTCAGCAAACGCTTGAGCAAGATGGGTAATTTCTTTTAAGGTTAAGAAACTTGGTTTGTTAGCTTCGGGTTGATAACCACCAGGTAAACAATAGGTACAACGAAAATTACACTGATCGGTAATCGACAGTCGTAGATAGTAATATTGGCGTTGGAAAGGATCGACTAAGCGAGACTCTCCTACGTTCTTGATAGGAATGGATTGCATTTTACACCTTTCTAAATATGGAGAGGATAAACCGTTTCCAGCGTATCCCTGAATAACATACCGCGTTATTGGCTTGCCGCCGTATTTCTATGAAACTTAGGCCAAACAAGCTCGGAGTTATGCGTTAAATTTGATTTAACGTCATTCTAAAAGATTTCACTTCATAAACACAATCAATAATATTGATGAAAATCAGTATTTTCCTAAATTCTTAAAAATCAATTATATAAAAAAATACATAATGAATTTAAAGCGGGCTCATTAGTGATAATTAATCCTATTTATGTAAATAACCATCAATTTTGAGCTGATTATTATGAGGTATTTTTATTGATTTAAATCATAATTTAATCAATAAATAAATCGCCCTACTTTTCATAATCAGAAAAGTATCCTACCATTTTTATCGGATTTATTTTTACTTAATCAATATAGGAGTGATTTATGTCTTTTGCCCAACAAAAACTTAGCGAACTCGCTGTTTCAATTCCAGGTGCAACTAAAATTTTTCGTGAATATGATTTAGATTTTTGCTGCGGAGGTTCTGTATTATTAGAAGTCGCAGCACAACAAAAGAATCTTAACCTTGCTGAAATTGAAAAACGTTTAACTGATTTACAACAAAGTAAAGCAGAAAATAATGATAAAGATTGGACTTCAGCATCTTATGCAGAGATGATCGATCATATTATTACTCGTTTTCATAATCGCCACCGTGAACAACTCCCTGAACTAATTACATTGGCGGAGAAAGTAGAAAATGTACATGGTGATCGTGATGATTGCCCTGTCGGCGTAGCCGCACAGTTAGAAAAAATTTATGCTGAACTTAGCCAGCATTTAATGAAAGAAGAACAAATTTTGTTCCCTATGATCAAAATGGGGAATTATGCTATGGTCTCAATGCCAATTCGTGTAATGGAAATGGAACACGATGAAGTAGGGCAAGATGTGGAAGTGATCAAATCGCTTACTAATAACTGCACGCCACCAGCAGATGCTTGTTTCAGTTGGAAAGCCTTATATAGCGGTATCAATGAATTTATTGATGATTTAATGCACCATATTCATTTGGAAAATAATATTTTATTTCCACGTGTATTAAACGAAAAATAATTCAATTTTCATCAAAAAATAACCGCACTTTAATCTATTTCGAAAAACAAACTAAAGTGCGGTCATTTCCACAAAAATTTTGAGTTGGTCGATAAGCCGAGTTCTGTCGTGGACAATCATTCCTCTAGGCGACAAATTACTCTGCCGCTCAAGCAACCTACCCGAATCCTGAGCGGGCCACTCATTGGATTCCTATTTGGTCTTGCTACGAGTGGAGTTTACCCTGCTGCCAACCGTTACCGGAGGCACGGTGCGCTCTTACCGCACCCTTTCACCCTTACCGTTTACACGGCGGTCTGCTCTCTGTTGCACTGGTCGTCGGCTCACGCCGCCCGGACGTTATCCGGCACTCTGCCCTGTGTAGCTCGGACTTTCCTCTCGTTTACTTATCACACTAGGTCGTATAAATACGGTTAAGGGCTTCAATAAACCAGCGATTGTCTAACCAACTCGGCGCGTAGTATAGGGGCAATCATTAGTGCGGTCAATAAAATCCCCAATTTTTAGATATTGCTCATCAATCTTATAAACAATAATGCCTAATTTTTCATTCGTATTTTTTTATGATTCCGCTAAAATAGCGCCAATTTCAACTGCTCTTTTAGGAAGAAGAATGAACTATCTAAAAATTGCACAGGATTCCCTTTCAGTGGAAAGTAACGCACTTTTGCAACTTAGCCAACGTTTAGGCGAGGATTTTAATCAAGTCGTAGATTTAATTCTTGCTTGCGAAGGACGATTAGTCATCGGCGGGATAGGGAAATCTGGTTTAATCGGCAAAAAAATGGTGGCTACATTTGCCTCTACGGGCACCCCAAGTTTCTTTTTACATCCTACAGAAGCCTTCCACGGCGATTTAGGTATGTTGAAACCAATTGATATCGTGATGTTAATTTCCTATAGCGGTGAAACCGATGATGTCAATAAACTGATTCCAAGTTTAAAAAATTTTGGTAATAAAATTATTGCCGTGACGAGTAACAGAAATTCCACGCTCGCACGCCATGCAGATTATGTTTTAGACATTATTGTTGAGCGTGAAGTGTGTCCAAATAACCTCGCGCCAACAACATCCACACTTGTAACGCTGGCACTTGGCGATGCACTCGCCGTATCGCTCATTACTGCACGTAATTTCCAACCAGCTGACTTTGCCAAATTCCATCCAGGTGGCAGTCTTGGTCGTCGTTTATTATGTAAAGTGAAAGATCAAATGCAAACTCGCCTACCAACAATTTTACCCACCACCAATTTTACTGACTGCCTCACAGTCATGAATGAAGGGCGAATGGGCGTTGCCTTAGTGATGGAAAATGGGCAACTTAAAGGCATTATCACAGATGGCGATATTCGCCGCGCACTTACAGCCAATGGTGCAGAAACGCTGAATAAAACAGCCAAAGACTTTATGACAAGTTCACCAAAAACTATTCATCAAGACGAATTTTTATCAAAAGCAGAAGACTTTATGAAAGCGAAAAAAATTCACTCGCTAGTCGTTGTTAATGATGACAATCACGTAGTAGGTTTAGTGGAATTTTCAAGCTGAGGAATCCCAATGCAACAAAAATTAGAAAATATTAAATTTGTCATTACTGATGTAGACGGCGTACTCACCGATGGACAACTTCATTATGATGCCAATGGTGAAGCTATCAAAAATTTTCACGTGCGTGATGGTTTAGGCATAAAAATGCTGATGGATGCGGGTATTCAAGTGGCTGTGCTTTCTGGTCGCGACTCCCCTATTTTACGTCGTCGCATTGCCGATCTTGGTATTAAATTATTCTTTCTTGGCAAACTTGAAAAAGAAACCGCTTGTTTTGATCTCATGAAACAAGCAGGCGTCACTGCCGAGCAGACCGCTTATATTGGCGATGATAGCGTAGATCTCCCCGCTTTTGCTGTTTGTGGCGCATCTTTTGCTGTGGCTGATGCCCCTATTTATGTGAAAAATGCCGTTGATTATGTACTTTCCACCCATGGAGGCAAAGGTGCTTTCCGTGAAATGTCAGATATGATTTTACAAGCGCAGGGAAAATCGTCTGTGTTTGATAGTGCCCAAGGTTTCCTTAAATCAGTGAAAAACATGGGGCAGTAATAACTCATTCGTCAATATTATTGCTTAATAAAAAATAAAGTGCGGTTAATTTTCAAGGTGTTTTAAAATCTCTCAAAAATCAACCGCACTTTTATATTTATAATGTTCCTATACTTTGATAGCTTATTCTTTTAACAAGACTCTTTCCTAAAATACTCATAGAACTGCGGTAAGAGTTGGGTAATCAAATTCAATTGCTGATACGGTAAACTAAAGACGGCACGTTCTTCTGCGGTCATCTCTTGTTTTTCCAATTCTTTTAAATGTGTTTCGATACTTTCTTGCTGTTGGTTAAAAATAGCTTCGGGTATTTCTTCAATGTGTTCTAAAGTATAGATAATTTTCTTTGCCACAGGATAAAAACCAGATAAAAACTGTGCGGTCTGTTGCAAATTTTTCATTCTGTTGCGATAAGCGCCAAGGGCCGAAATATAGCTTAATAGAGAATAATTAAGCTTGAGCAAATCAAAACCTTTCTGTAAATATGCCTTGTATTTTACTGGCTCATTATTCATATTAGAAAGTGTTGTACTCAGTGCGGCCGCATATTGATGCGCATTGCGACGTGCTATGCGATATTTAAGATCGTCACTTTTACCAAATTGTAATTGACTAATAATATGCAATAAATACACCGCATCACTACGCAATGCTTGATGGCTCACTTTATCAAGTTGCAAATATTTCCAATCTGGCCATAAGTAAGATACGGCAAACCATGAAATCGCGGTACCAAGTAAAGTATCGAGTAAACGAGGCATTAACGCGGCTGCCGTATCGAATCCCATGACATCAAAACTCAGCAAAACTTGTAGTGTAATGAAAAAGGTTGAAAAACTATAATTATTACTACGGAAGAAAAAGAACAGCGTACTTGTAAGCACCACAAGACCCAGTTTTAGTTCTAAGGTTGGATTTAAATAAGGTAATAATGACCCCACCACTACACCTAATATCGTACCAATAATGCGCTGACGTAAACGTACTTTAGTTGCAGAATAGTTTGGCTGACACACAAATACAGTGGTCAATAAAATCCAATAACCAAGATTAAATTGGAAAAACTCAACAATTGCACAGCACAGAAATACCACAATAGATAAGCGTACTGCATGACGGAACAACGGTGACTCAAAAGTAAAATGGCTAAAAATCACCGCACTTATATTTTTTAACCCAGTGATTTGTTCCGTATGAATTTGAGCCAATTGTTCTGTATCCGTCGTTTCTTGTGCCAATTGGCGAAGTTGCCAGTTGATGCTTTGTAAATTATCTAACAAAGTTTGGATATCAATCAGTTCATCTTGATCATTGAGATGTTGTGCTCGATATAGATCAAAGGAATGCAACGTGCCTAAAAGTGCACTTTCGACACGTTCATTAAAATGATAAGGTTTATTTTCACGCAAACTCGCCATGATTTCTTTACAGGATTGTGCTTGTAGCTCTAACAAACGTTGAATACGGAAAATCAAATCTGTATTTTTTAGTTTTTCCGTTATTTGTTGATAATCAAAATGCATAGAATTGGCGCGCTCATGAATGTCTTGTGCGGCAAAATAGTAACGTAACATTCTCTGAGTGCAAGGATGGCGATGTTGCCCTCTAATACGGTAAAAAAGTGCGGTACGCACAATATTAAATGTCGTGACAACATTCGCATTTTTCATCGCAAAATTGAGGTGTTTTTTTTCAATCTCAGCCACTTCGTCAGGATCAAAAAAACAGGATTTAGTATCTAAATATTCGCCCAACGCACAAAACGCTTTAGCGACACTTTCTTGCACGGGGCGATTTGGGAAAAACAGGTAAACAATCAGAGTCACCACGCTATACAGCAATGTACCGCATAAAATCATTACGGGATTAATAAACCATACATTTCCTTCTGGCACATAAGTCAGCGTGGTATAAAGCGCAACCACTAATGAACCAAACGCAATCGTACTATAACGCTGCCCCACGGCGCCAATCATGGTGAAAATAAATGTCAGCACCGTCATTAACACAATATATTGGATAGGCTTACCAATATGTAACTGAACAATAAAGGATGAAATAGAAAAGGCAATGAGCGTGAAAAATATGTTTTTCAATCGTCCAGTTAAACGGTTATCCAAATCCACTAAAGCACCTGCCATAATCCCTAGAATCAAAGGCATTGATTGCGAAGAAATATCAAAAGCCCATATTCCTACTGCCGCAATATTTACGGCAATAAAAATAGGAATCGCAGCGATTACTTTGGCATTTAACCGAATATTCATTTCAAATCCTTATCAAAATAGAAAAGTGAGCAACAAGGCTCACTTTTTATGTATAAAGTGCGGTAATTATTTATGGGATTTTGCCCAATTTAAGAAACGTGTTTGAGTTTCTTTATCAGCTTGTTGGAACCAATATTGAAGCTGTTGTTCTGCAATGTTTTCACCTTGAACAACCACTTTACCTTTATTCGCTTTTGCATTGCTTGCTGGAGTAGCGACCATTGGACTAGCAGCTGTGGTTGTAGCAAATGCAGCAACAGATGCAGTTGCACCAGACGCATTATATTCAGCAAGATCATTCACCACATTAGCACTTGGGAATAAACCTTCTTGTTTTAACACATCCACTTTTGCTGAAAGCGTATTACCAGATTTTGTTTTTACGATAATGCTTGGCATTTCATTGAATTTATCACCTTCTGAATGACCACGAATAGCTGGCGCCGAAATAACAAGATCCTCAGCATTACCTTGGAATGTGACGATTACTGGGTTAGATTCAAAAAGAGTTTGATTAGATCCAGAACCAATAATTTCACTTAAACGAACAACAACCTGATGGTTTTGAGTGTCATTCACAGCAAAGGTTTTAGCATCCTTCGCAAGAGATTTAGATGCCTTTTGACCATCAATGGCTAAAAGCTCAAGGTTAGATGAAGTAGAAACCATGCCAGCAAAAGTCGCTGTGCTAGCACATAATGTTGCAAGACCTAATACAACAGCACGTAATTTCATAATTACTCCTTTTTATAAATGAAAATGAAATCGTTCCTTATGCTATGCTAAATCAGCAGAAATGAAAATAAAAAAAGTAAGAATTAGTTTAAAAAATCTTTGTTGTAATAGCACAAATAGTCACAATATTTTATTATGCTGATGTCTAGACTAATCACGACTAGTATCAAGCACAATGTAATCTATAAAATATCAATAGGAGTAACAATGTTAAACGATATTTTAACTGGCTATGGAATTTTTATTCTGGAAATTTTGACAATTTTATTACTCATTCTTGCTATTGTTGGTTTGGTGATTTCTTATCGTCAACATAACAAATCTAAAATAGGGGAATTAGAAATTAAAGATTTATCTGAAGAATTTGATCATCAAGTTCGTCTATTGCGTGATTTTAATCTTTCAGAAGAAGAGCTAAAACAGCAAGCTAAAGCAGAGAAAAAAGCTGAAAAACAAAAGGCAAAAAAACGTAAAGAGAAATTAAAAAAAGGTGAAACCTTAGATGACGAAAAGAAAAGCTGTGTGTATGTCTTAGATTTTCATGGTGATATTTCAGCATCAGAAACGACCGCACTTCGAGAAGAAATTTCAGCCATCTTAAAGGTAGCAAAATCAGAAGACGAAGTATTATTACGTTTAGAAAGCCCGGGCGGTATTGTTCATGATTATGGGTTTGCAGCCTCTCAGTTGTCTCGTTTGAAACAAAAAGGCATAAAATTAACCATCGCTGTAGATAAAGTCGCGGCAAGTGGCGGTTATATGATGGCTTGTGTAGCAGATAAAATTGTATCTGCGCCTTTTGCTGTTATTGGTTCTATCGGCGTCGTAGCACAAATCCCAAATGTTCATCGTTTATTGAAAAAACATGATGTTGATGTGGATGTGATGACAGCGGGTGAATTTAAGCGCACAGTAACTGTATTAGGTGAGAATACCGAAAAAGGCAAACAAAAATTTCAACAAGAGTTGGAAGAAACACATCAATTATTCAAACAATTTGTCTCACAAAATCGCCCTTGTGTAGATATTGATAAAATTGCGACAGGGGAACATTGGTTTGGCCAACAAGCTATCGACTTGAAATTAGTCGATGAAATTTCAACCAGTGATGATTTAATTTTAGAAAAAATGAAAGAAAAAGATGTAGTAAGCGTGAAGTACCGCTTGAAAAAATCCTTGATAAAAAAATTAGGTCATCAAGCTGAAGAAAGTGCGGTAAATATTGTTCATCGTTATACTACAAAGCGAGCAAATGATTTTATACATTAAATATAGATATCTTTACATTCCTTTACAAAAAGAGGGCTAATTTACTGATTTTATTATTTACAAGGCGATTTTTTGCCATTAGTATATGCGCTCGAAACTTTAACAGTTTTGTTATATTTAATTCGTAAAGTTTAGTTATGCCCTTTTAGGGTTTCTAACAAATAAAAGGTAAAACCAATGAAATTATCTCGTATTTTATTATCAACAGTTGCTATCGCAACTGCTGCAGCTTGTGGCAACTTAAGCAAAGTGACTGACGCAGGCACTCCAGAATATAAAGACGTAAATGGTGAACAAGTACCTCAATTAGTATGGCCTAAAATTGATTCTGCGACCTTCAACCACGATGGTAGCCAATTCGGTAGTTGGCCAAATTGGGATAACGTACGCATGATTGAAAATGGTATGAACAAAGACCAAATTCGCCAATTAATTAGTAATCCACATTTTACAGAAGGGTTGTATGGCGTGTCTGAATGGGATTATGTATTCAATTATCGTGAAAACGGCACCCATAAAATTTGTCAATATAAAGTATTATTTGACAAAAATCATAATGCGCAAAGTTTCTTCTGGTATCCAAACGGTTGTAACGGAAATTCAGCATTCAATTTGAGTGGCGACTTCTTATTTGATTTTAACAAAGATACTTTAACAGCTCAGGGGAAGAAGGTAGTTGATAGTGTTGCATCTCAATTAAAATCTACTGGAGCTAAAGAAGTTAAGGTTGCTGGTTATACAGACCGTTTAGGTTCTGATGCTTACAATTTGGATCTATCTCAACGTCGTGCAAATACCGTTAAAGCTCGTTTAGTTGAAGATGGTGTGAATTCTCTGATTACTGCTGTGGGCTATGGTAAAAATCCGCAAGTGAAAGCTTGTGAGGGTGTTAATGGACAAGCGTTAAAAGATTGTTTACGTCCTAATCGTCGTGTTGAGATCACTGCCTCTGGTTCTGAATTAAAACTACAAGAAGGTGGAAAATCTAACGGTGGTACTCAAGGTCCAACAAAACTATATCAAAAATAATTGATATTGAACTTCAAACAGTACGCTACTCACATAAGTCAAGTTGAGTATCATTATTCAAATATTACGCAGCTAATAGTTTAAATGATTAGCTGCGTTTTTTATTCATATCTAATAAAACGTGAAAATCTCAATTTTCTCTTTCTCCTACCCCAAATTTTCTATTGTTATCACACCTATAAATGAGGATAATAGCCCACTTATACACAAGGCAGAAAGCAATGACACACTATATTTTATTAATTATCAGTACTGCACTGATTAACAACTTTGTATTGGTGAAATTCTTAGGACTTTGTCCTTTTATGGGCGTATCCAAAAAAATTGAAACCGCAGTGGGAATGGGGTTAGCAACAATGTTTGTATTAACCGTCGCCTCCCTTTGTGCATATTTAGTTGATCATTATATTCTTGTTCCCTTAAATGCTACTTTTTTACGCACATTAGTATTTATTTTGGTTATTGCCGTAATTGTACAATTTACCGAAATGGTGATAAATAAAACTAGCCCAACACTGTATCGTTTACTTGGAATTTTCTTGCCTTTGATAACCACAAACTGTGCAGTTCTTGGTGTTGCATTATTAAATGTAAATCTTGCTCATAATTTAACGGAATCTGTCATTTATGGTTTTGGTGCATCTCTTGGGTTTGCACTTGTATTAGTGCTTTTTGCTGCACTTCGTGAACGTCTTGTCGCGGCCGATGTACCTTTAACTTTCAAGGGTTCATCTATCGCACTTATCACAGCTGGTTTAATGTCTCTCGCATTTATGGGATTTACAGGACTAGTGAAATAATAAAATGATCTATCTTTTAATGGCTATTACCATTTTGATTTTATTTATTGGGTTCTCTCAATATTTTTCAGGAAAAAGAAAGAAATAATGACCCTTCTATTCATCGTAATCACTTTACTCGCTTTAATTTTCGGTGCGATTTTGGGCTTTGCTTCACTTAAACTCAAAGTTGAAGCTGATCCCATTGTGGAAAAAATCGACTCTATTTTGCCACAAAGCCAATGCGGACAATGTGGTTATCCAGGCTGCAAACCCTATGCTGAAGCTATTTGCAATGGAGATGAAATCACAAAATGTATTCCTGGCGGTCACCCTACCATTGTAAAAATTGCAGAGATTTTAGGTGTTGATGTGCCTGCTATGGACGGCGTAGAAGAACCTATCGAGAAAGTCGCTTTTATTGATGAAAATATGTGTATTGGCTGCACGAAATGTATCCAAGCCTGTCCTGTTGATGCCATTATTGGTACAAATAAATTCATGCATACGATCATTCCAGATCTCTGTACTGGTTGTGAACTTTGCGTTGCGCCCTGCCCGACAGATTGTATCTCAATGATTCCCGTGAAAAAAAATATCGATAATTGGGTTTGGAAGTTTGATGCAAAATTAGTCATTCCAGTAATGAATGTAAATGGTACTGAGAAAAAATTGGTTGTGGGGGAATAAATGGCGGACGTATTATCTCGTTTCAATTCCGGTAAATTATGGGATTTCAAAGGTGGCATTCACCCGCCTGAAATGAAATCACAATCTAATTCACAACCATTACGTCATCACCCTTTAATCACGGATTTTTACATTCCTCTTAAACAGCACGCAGGAACAATAGGTAACCTTTTAGTAAAGGAAGGCGATTACGTATTAAAAGGTCAACCTTTAACGCAAGGCGATGGCTTGCGTATGCTACCCGTTCATGCGCCAACTTCAGGCACAATCAAATCGATTAAACCTTATGTCGCTGCACATCCGTCAGGTCTTGATGAACCAGCAATTCATTTGCAAGCAGATGGCTTAGATCAATGGCTAGCGCGTAATCTTATTGATGATTTTTTGACACTCTCGCCGGAACAACTCATTAACAAAATCTATCAAGCGGGTATAGCTGGCTTGGGCGGTGCAGTATTTCCGACTGCCGCTAAAATTCAATCAGCAGAGAAAAAAGTTAAACTCTTAATTATCAATGGTGCAGAATGTGAGCCTTATATTACTTGTGATGATCGTCTTATTCGTGAACGAGCCGATGAAATCATTGAAGGCATTCGTATTTTGCGCTATATCCTACGACCTGAAAACGTAGTCATTACCATTGAAGATAACAAACCTGAAGCAATAGAGGCAATCCGCAAAGCGCTACAGGGAGCAAATGACATTAGCATTCGAGTGATTCCAACAAAATATCCTTCGGGTGCCGCAAAACAGCTTATTTATTTGCTTACAGGAATAGAAGTGCCAAGTGGTGCACGTTCTTCTAGTATTGGCGTACTGATGCATAATGTTGGTACAGCCTTTGCAATTAAAAGAGCGGTGATAAATGACGAACCTTTAATTGAACGAGTGGTCACCCTTACTGGTGATAAAATTCCTGAAAAAGGTAATTATTGGGTTCGACTTGGTACACCAATTTCTCAAGTATTGACGCACGCGGGTTATCAATTTGATGAACGTTATCCAGTGTTTGCGGGTGGCCCAATGATGGGATTGGAACTTTCAAACCTCAATGCACCAGTGACAAAAATTGTCAACTGCTTGCTTGCACCAGACTATTTTGAATATGCAGAACCAGAGCCTGAACAGGCTTGTATTCGCTGTTCTAGCTGTTCTGATGCCTGCCCAGTCAACTTGATGCCACAGCAACTCTACTGGTTTGCGCGTAGTGAAGATCACAAAAAATCGGAAGAATACGCCCTCAAAGATTGTATCGAGTGTGGGATTTGTGCCTACGTATGCCCAAGCCATATTCCGCTGATTCAGTATTTCCGCCAAGAAAAAGCAAAAATTTGGCAAATCAAAGAAAAACAGAAAAAATCGGATGAAGCCAAAATTCGCTTTGAAGCCAAACAAGCGCGAATGGAACGTGAAGAACAAGAGCGTAAAGCACGTTCACAACGTGCAGCAGAAGCACGTCGAGAAGAATTAGCGCAAACCAAAGGTGAAGATCCTGTTAAAGCAGCACTAGAACGCTTGAAAGCGAAAAAAGCCAATGAAACAGAATCAAAACAAGTTAAAACGATTACCTCAGAAAAAGGGGAAGTTTTACCTGATAACGCTGATTTAATGGCACAACGTAAAGCTCGTCGTCTGGCTCGTCAGCAAGCGGAATCTCAAGTTGAAAACCAAGAACAACAAACTCAACCAACCGATGCGAAAAAAGCAGCAGTTGCAGCCGCACTTGCTCGAGCAAAAGCGAAAAAACTTGCACAAGCAAATGAAACCGCTGAATCAGTCTCAAATACTCAAACCGTAGAAAGTGCGGTAGAAAAAACAGACGAAAATTCAACCGCACTTGATCCGAAAAAAGCATCGGTAGCTGCAGCGATTGCCCGTGCAAAAGCGAAAAAACTTGCGCAAGCAGGAACAACAGAATCAGTTCCAAGCACTCAAGCCTTAGAAAGTGCGGTAGAAAAAACAGAAGAAAATTCAACCGCACTTGATCCAAAAAAAGCGGCGGTAGCTGCAGCAATTGCCCGTGCAAAAGCGAAAAAACTTGCACAAGCAAATGAAACCTCTGAATCAGTCTCAAATACTCAAACCGTAGAAAGTGCGGTAGAAAAAACAGACGAAAATTCAACCGCACTTGATCCGAAAAAAGCAGCGGTAGCTGCAGCGATTGCCCGTGCAAAAGCGAAAAAACTTGCGCAAGCAGGAACAACAGAATCAGTTCCAAGCACTCAAGCCTTAGAAAGTGCGGTAGAAAAAACAGAAGAAAATCCAACCGCACTCGATCCGAAAAAAGCAGCCGTAGCCGCGGCTATTGCTCGAGCAAAAGCAAAGAAATTGGCAAAAACACAAGCAACATTAGAAAATAATCAGGAATAAAATAATGTTTAAAATGGTTAGCTCTCCTCATACTCATTCGGGGAAACTCACTGCGCGTATTATGCTTTGGGTAATGTTGGCAATGATGCCAGCTTTTTTCACGCAAATTTACTATTTTGGGTTTGGCGTGGTGTTTCAATCTGTATTAGCCATTGGTACAGCAATCATTGCGGAATTTATTGCAATAAAATTACGCGGTAAAAAGCCATTAAATTATCTTTCAGATTTCAGCATATCCCTGACTGCTTTAATTTTGGCAATGGCTATTCCACCTTATGCACCTTATTGGGTCATCATCATTGGAACACTTTGTGCAGTTTTATTAGGTAAACAGGTTTATGGTGGCTTAGGACAAAATCCATTCAATCCAGCGATGATTGGCTATGTAATTCTTCTAATTTCATTTCCGTTACAAATGACAACTTGGATGCCACCAATTAATTTATTACAGGAACCACCGACTTTTTCAGATGCGTTTTCATTAATATTTTCAGGTTTAACCACTGACGGATTTACACTTTCACAACTTACACATAACATTGATGGCATCACCCAAGCAACACCTTTGGATAGCGCAAAAATTTTCTATAAAAGTCACACTCAATTAAATGATTTTTATGAATTAATTAAACTGCCGATTTTTATGGGTAATGGAACCGACTTTGCTCAAGGCTGGTGGCAAGTCAACGTGGCTTTCTTAGCGGGCGGAATTTTCCTTATTTTAAAACGTGTCATTCATTGGCAAATTCCAGTGGCGATGCTTGTCACCTTTTTCTGTTTAGCCACTGCAACCGCTTTTACTGGCTTCACGCATTTAAGTGCGATTAGCCAACTCGTGAGTGGCGCAATGATGTTTGGCGCATTTTTTATTGCGACAGATCCTGTCACAGCTTCCATTACACCACGAGGAAAAATTATTTTTGGCGCATTAGTGGGGTTATTTGTCTATCTCATTCGCTATCACGGAAACTTTCCAGATGGTGTAGCATTCGCAATTTTATTAAGTAATATTTGCGTTCCACTTATCGATCATTACACGCGTCCACGAGTATCTGGTTATCCAACAAAAGGGAAAAAATAATGGGTACAGTAAAAATCACATCGCGTTACGGCATATTGTTAGGCTTTGTCGCCCTACTCTGCACAACAATTTCTGCGGGTATTTTTTTCCTAACAAAAGATAAAATTGACGCGGTGATGGCGGCACAACAACGAGAATTACTTTTACAGGTCATTCCACAAGATTATTTCAATAATAATTTGCTAGAAAGTGCGGTTATCCCTCAAGATAAAAATTTGGTGGGCATTCAGAAAATTTATTTTGCGAAAAAAGATGGAAATATTTCTGCCTATGCCTATGAAACCACTGCACCTGATGGCTATTCTGGCGATATTCGTTTGCTTGTGGGATTAGATCCGAAAGGTGAAATATTAGGTGTACGAGTAATCGAACACCATGAGACTCCTGGCTTAGGCGATAAAATTGAACTCCGTATTTCCAACTGGATTCTAAATTTTACTCATCAATCGATTAATGAGCATAATTTGAGCGAATGGACGATAAAAAAAGATGGCGGAAAATTTGATCAATTTTCTGGTGCAACTATTACACCTCGCGCAGTGGTGAATCAAACTAAACGATCAGCATTAATCATGCTAAATAACCAAGCCTTGTTACAACAGCTTTCAACACAAGTGAAATAATATGACAGATTTAACTGAAAAAAATACCGCACTTGAAGAAGAACAGATAGAAAGTGCGGTTGAAAATCAACAAAAATCCATGTGGAAAGAAATCTTTGCTCAAGGAATTTGGAAAAATAATCCAGCGGTTGTCCAATTTCTCGGGCTCTGTCCGCTGTTAGCGGTGTCTAGCACCGCCACCAATGCACTTGGTTTAGGTTTAGCGACAATGCTTGTGCTCACTTGCACAAATACGGTTATTTCGCTTTTCCGTAAATATATTCCGAATGAAATCCGCATTCCAATCTACGTGATGATCATTGCGACAACAGTAACTGTTGTTCAACTTTTAATGAATGCTTATACCTATACGCTTTATCAATCACTTGGGATTTTTATTCCACTCATCGTTACCAACTGTATTGTGATTGGTCGAGCAGAAGCATTCGCCTCAAAAAACAGCTTACTCCATTCCGTTTGGGATGGGTTTTCAATGGGATTAGGAATGACGCTTAGCTTGACAGTACTTGGCGCATTGCGTGAAATCATTGGGCAAGGTACAGTTTTTGATGGCATTGAAAATCTATTTGGCGAACAAGCGAAATTTTTAACGCTCCATATTAACCATACAGACAGTAGTTTTTTACTTTTCATTCTGCCTCCAGGCGCATTTATAGGATTAGGCTTGCTCCTTGCAATAAAAAATCAAATTGATAAATAAGATGAATAAATTAAAAAGAATCGAAATATTAACCCGATTAAGAGATCAAAATCCCCACCCGACCACAGAATTACAGTATAATTCGCCCTTCGAATTATTAATTGCGGTAATTCTATCGGCACAAGCAACTGATAAAGGCGTAAATAAAGCGACAGAAAAACTATTCTCTGTTGCAAACACGCCACAAGCGATTTTAGATTTAGGATTAGATGGTTTAAAAAGCTATATCAAAACTATCGGGCTTTTTAATAGCAAAGCAGAAAATATTATCAAAACCTGCCGCGATTTAATTGAAAAGCACAACGGTGAAGTGCCTGAAAATCGCGAAGCCTTAGAGGCATTAGCAGGTGTGGGCAGAAAAACAGCCAATGTTGTACTAAATACGGCATTTGGTCATCCAGCCATTGCGGTAGATACCCATATTTTCCGTGTATGCAATCGAACTAATTTTGCACCGGGTAAAGACGTGGTAAAAGTGGAAGAAAAACTGCTTAAAGTCGTACCTGATGAATTTAAAGTGGATGTTCACCATTGGTTAATTTTACACGGGCGATACACTTGTATAGCACGTAAACCTCGTTGTGGCTCATGCATTATTGAAGATCTGTGTGAATATAAAGAAAAAATTGAGTTTTAATTTTTGCGGTAAAACACTCTAATTATTTACCGCACTTTTATTAAAAATAGGATAAAAAATGACAACAAATAATAAACAGCGACAAACTTGGTCAAGCCGCCTCACTTATGTCATGACGGTCGCAGGCGCAACTGTCGGCTTCGGTGCGACTTGGCGTTTCCCTTATCTTGTGGGGGAAAATGGTGGCGGTGCTTACGTTCTACTTTTTTGTATCGCAATGATTGTAATCGGTATCCCAATGATTTTAGTTGAAAACGTGATAGGTCGCCGCTTACGTGTAAATTCCATTGATGCATTCGGCGATAAAATTCTCGACAAAGGAAAAGGCATTTCTAAATATTGGAAAATATTAGGTTATATGGGCTTACTCGGCGCATTTGGCATTATGGCGTATTATATGGTGCTTGGTGGTTGGGTTATTTCTTATATTATCAGCCTAATTAGCGGTACATTAGACATTTCAACCCCCATCACAAAAGACATTGCCAAAAATTTCTACGATCTTTATATCGGTAATAGCCCTTATGAAATTATGTTGTACACCTTCTTATTTGTTGTGGTGAATTACATTATTTTAGCTAAAGGTATCATTGGCGGAATTGAGCGTTCTGTAAAATATTTAATGCCATTGCTATTCATCTTCCTCATTGGAATGGTTATTCGCAACGTAACATTACCTGGTGCAATGGAAGGAATTACATTCTATTTAAAACCAGATTTCAGAAAAATTACGCCACAATTATTTATCTTCGTTTTAGGTCAGGTATTCTTCGCATTAAGCCTTGGTTTTGGCGTATTAATTACCCTTTCCAGTTACTTAAATAAAGAAGAAAACTTAATCCATACCGCAGTGATTACAGGTTTCACCAACACAATTATTGCTGTACTTGCGGGCTTTATGATCTTCCCATCACTTTTCACCTTTGGGATTGAACCAAACGCCGGCCCAACTTTAGTATTCCAAAGTTTACCTATCGTATTCTCTCACTTATGGGCGGGTAAATTCTTTGCAATTATTTTCTTCGGCTTATTATTAATTGCTGCGCTAACTACTTCTATCACAATTTATGAAGTGATCATTACCGCATTACAAGAAAAGCTCAGAATGCGCCGTGGCAAAGCGATTGTATTAACCCTTGGTGGAATTTTTGTCTTAGGTAATATTCCAGCAATTTTAGGGGATAATGTATGGAAAGATGTTACCATTTTTGGCAAAAGCATTTTTGATTTCTATGATTATATTAGTGGAAATATTCTCTTTATGCTGACCGCACTTGGTTGTGCTGTTTTCGTTGGTTTCGTATTAAAAGATGAGGCGAAAAAAGAACTTTCTCCGACACCTGACTCAACATTCACTAAAATCTGGTTTAACTATGTGAAATTCGTTGTGCCAGTGATTATTTTAGTCATCTTTATCAGCAACCTATTCTAAAAAAGAAAAACCGAGTCTTTACTCGGTTTTCTTTTTTTAAAGGAAATGTTTATAAAAATATTTGTGCCTTTAAGCCAATTCGCTGCCCTTCTTTTATAACATTTTCTAACCGCACTTTGAATCCATGTAATTCCGCAATTCGCATGACAATAGAAAGCCCTAAACCACTGCCCTTTTCATTTTGCCCAGCTGGACGATAAAAACGCTGACCAAGTTTTTTCAAATCTTCAGGTTCAACGCCACCGCCATTATCTTCAACAATAACCTGAGAGGATGCTATTTTCACTGAAACGGTTGTATCTTCAGAACAATACTTAATGGCATTATCGAGTAAATTTCTAAACATCAATGAAACTAAAATTGGTTGCCCTTGTTTTGACTTTGGTTCAGATTCTTTCTCAAAAGCCAACGTAATTTTACGCTTTTCTGCCACAAAATAACGATCTGCGATCAGCGATTGAATGATGCCTTCCCAATCAATAGGCTGTAATTCTTCCAATTCTTGTAAATTATCCAGTTTTGAAAGGGTCAATAGTTGTTCAATTAACTGCGATGCACGATCAATCCCTTGTGTTAAATGCAAAAGTGCTTGTTCTCGTAATTCGCTATCATCACCAGCCAGTTGAGCAACTTCGGTTTGAATACGCAGTGCCGCCAATGGACTACGTAATTCATGGGCTGCATCAGAGGTAAAACGACGTTCGCGTTGTAACATAGCCGAAGTGCGGTCAAAAAATTGATTTAAATTTTTTACTAAGGGTAAAATTTCAACGGGTAGCCCCTCAGTATTCAGTAATGACAGATCACCAGATTTTCTCGTTCGTACTTCTTGGCTTAAACGTTTAATCGGTCGAAGTTCTTTATGAATCAACCATCCTAAAACAATAATCAAGATAGGCAAGCTAGCAAACCAAATCCACATTTGCCCAAAGATCATTTCTTCAATTAAATCTTCACGGTAGTCAAGCTCTTGCCCAACGGCAATAATCAAATTTCCATTTGCTACAGGCTGCAGAAAATACGCCATTCATCGTCATCATTCAGCATATAGCCTTTCGCAAAGCCAATTTCATTATCAAACACAAAATTATCGCCATTACGCCCATCTGTTAATAAACGTTTTCCATCCTTAGAAAAAATAGCAAAAGCCAATGCGTCATCATCATAGTTTTTTTGAACGAATGTGGCTGGATTTTATTAATATTTTCCACATGCTCTAACAGAATATGACTAAGATCTGGATTGGCAAGACGTTCAGCAAAAAGAATTTGTTGGGCATCGAAAACATCATTCACTTCACTACGCACCTGCCACCATGCGACAGCAGTAGATACGCCCCACACAAAAAGTGCGGTGAAAGAAAGAACAGAAATAAGACGAAAACTTAAACGTTTGTTTTTCATTTATTGGGTTACTCCCAACGCATATCCAACTCCGTGAACTGTTCGAATAAATTGCTTACCTAATTTCTGACGCAAATTATAAATATGCACGTCTAACGCTCCGCTGCTAATTTCTTCATCCCAGCTTGATAATTTTTCTTCAATAGATAAGCGAGACAATACGCGATCTTTATTCAGCATAAATAATTCAAGCAATTTATATTCACGGCTTGTTAAAGAAATAGGTTGATTATTTAGCCAAACAGAACGCTGATTTGGATCGAGTTTAACGCTTGCGTGCTCAATCACCGAATGATTATGGCCATAACGACGACGAATCAGTGCTTGCAAACGCGCCGCAACTTCAGCCAAAGCAAAAGGCTTGCAAAGGTAATCATTTGCACCACTTTGTAAACCTTTAACACGTTCATCTAAGGTATCTCGGGCAGTCAAAATCAATACGGGTACATCTTGATGTTTGGAACGCCATTGTTGTAATACCTCTAATCCATCAAGTTTAGGCAATGTCAAATCCAATACCACCGCATCATAAGGCGCAAACGCTAAGGCATCCATTCCTGTTTTACCATCTGTAAACCAATCCACCGTAAAACCAAGTTTAGTTAAACCAATCTGTAAACCATTGCCGATTAGATTATCGTCCTCTATCAATAAAATTCTCATAAAAATTGACCGCACTTTATAAATAAAAACAGCGAGCTAATGCTCGCTATCTTCAAAGATAATTATTCTGCTTTTTCGATACGCAATACATCAAGTTCTGCTTTCTCAAATACCTCGTTATCCAATTTTCCATAAATTTTCACTTTATCCTTTGAATCTACGTTTAAACCATTCCAAATGCGTTTTTTGATTTCAATCTTGATTTGCCCAGTCCCATCAGTAAACCAGAATTCATCGTCATCAATTTGTTGTGTGATATTACCCACTAAAGTGATCATTGAATTATCTGCCGCAGATAAAGCTTGTTTTACACTAATTGCTGAAGGGGTTGCTTGTTGAAAACCGCCTTGAGCATTTCCGCCATTAAAACCTGCAAATGCAGAAGTGGTTGCTAATACGAAGATTGTTGCTAATGCAAATTTTTTCATAATGTTTCCTTTTTAAGTCAGTTAATTTCAAGCACCATTGCTTGGATGTACGTATTAAAACAAATAAATCTTAAGAAAAGATTAAGAAACATAAAAAAAACTAAATTTTTTTAATTTAGTTTTTTCATAAATTAAAGTTTATTTAGCTGCTCAATAGATGGTGCGTAATAATAAGCACCCGTTACAGCCTTAGTAAAACCTAAAATGCGGTCAGTTTTTCCGTCTTTTTCACCAAACATATTCAGCAACTGTTGTTCAATGTTATAAAGCGTTGCACAGTAAGCAATAAAGAATAATCCGTGCGTACCGCTCGCCGTACCATAAGGTAAACTCTGACGTAAGATTTTTAATCCCTTGCCATTCTCTTTTAAATCTGTACGACCAACATGAGAAGTATCTGCCTTATCTTCCATTTCTACGCTATCCGTTTTGGTGCGTCCGAACACATTTTCTTGTTTTGCTGTATTTAATTTTTCCCATTTAGCGAGATTATGTTCATAACGTTGAGTAAACACATAACTCCCATCTTTATCATTGCCATTTGAAATTAAGGCAACTTCTGATCGTTGTGCATCCTTTGGATTTTCAGTTCCGTCAATAAAACCAGTGAGATCTCGTTCCTCCACCCAACGGAAACCATGAATTTCTTGCTGAACATCAGTAGCTTGAGCAAAAGCATTCACTGCAGCTTGTGCAACAGAAAAATTAACATCAGGGCGTAACGATTGAATATGTACTAAAAGATCAGTTTGTGTACTTGGCGCAGTTAAATCACCTTTTCCTAAAGTGATAAAAGGTTTAAGTTCTGGTGCATCCTGCCCACCAAGGGTTTTCCAAGCTTTATCGCCGAAAGCAACTACTGCTCCCAAACGTGCATCGGGATAAGTTTGTTGAAGCTGTTCTAAGCGAGTAAGGAATTGGCGAGCCGCCGCTGGAATCTGAGAATAATCTGAGATATTTGCTTCTAAAAATACGCCTGCTTTGCAACCATCAAGCAAAATACCAGTTTGTGCTGTCATAAAAATCTCCTAAAAGGACAATTGGAAAACGCTTGCATTATACATAATGTCATTAAAAAATCTTAAATATTCAAATAAAACTTGATCTAAGTAGCAAAAACTCAAATTTATTGTTGAGATTTTTTCTCATTAGATATATCTTTCAAATACGAATAGATTTCATTTATAAAGTTATTAGTTCTATGCCGTACCTTTTACGTTATATCAGCATATCTTTACTATTTTTATTTTCTCAAGCAGTCTTTGCCGATAACTATCAAAAATGGGTAGATGACATCACTCAACGCTTGAATCACACCGAACAACTTCTTAAAGAAAACAAAATTGATGATGCCAAAACCGAAGTACAAATGGCTTATTTTGAAGTATTTGAAAATTTAGAAGGCCCCATTCGAATTAATTTTTCTGCGCAAAAAAGCTATCAAATGGAAGCCACTTTTGGTGAAATTCGCAAAATGATTGGCGAAGGTAAACCAATGAATGAGGTTCAAGCCAAAATCAACGGTTTAAAAAAGGAATTACAAGAAGTTTTACCTTCTCTTGTTGAAGGGCATCAACTCAATGCTGATAGTCAGCACGGCGTTTATGATAATCAAGCCATCAAACCTTATTGGCAACAAAGTTTCAAAACCATTGATGATCTCGTCGCACAAGCCATTACCGCCTATGAAAACGGTGATTTTGCCAATGCTAAAAAAGCATTCCAACAAGCTCAATATGACGGCTACAAAAATTCTGAAATGGAAATGTCGGTTAGAACCAACCGCTCTTCTGAAATTTCTGCGGCGATCAATCAACAATTCTATAATTTGATTCGTTTGAGTGAGCAGCCTGATCAAATTACAGAAATTGCTTACCAAAGCACACAACTCTTGCAAGATATTGAAGAACAGCTTCCTAATTTGCCAACCACTCGCGATGAGCAAAACACTCAAGCGACACAATCACAAGCGCAAACTTCAGATAAGGTTGCAGAGCAAGATTGGACAAAAATTACGACTGAAATCAACCAACGTATTCAACAAGCTATCGCCCTTTATGAACAAGGCGATGCGAAAAAAGCCATGCTTGCGGTGCAAGACACTTACTTCGATGTATTTGAAAGTTCTGGCATGGAAAACAAAGTAGGCTCGCGCGATAGCAACTTTAAAGCAGAATTAGAAGGTTATTTCACTCGTTTAGTCAGCCTGATGAAAGCGGGAAATGGCGACAAATTACAAGAACAAGCTACAGGTTTAAGCCTAAACTTAGCGAAAGCCGTTCAAATATTGCAAGGTGGCGAACAGAGTGATTGGTCCATGTTCTTATATAGCTTGCTTATTATTTTACGTGAAGGCTTAGAAGCGTTGTTAATCGTTGCCGCTATTGTGGCTTATATGGTGAAAAACAATCATCACGATAAATTGCCAGTTATTCGCCAATCCGTTTATGTGGCGTTAGTGGCAAGCGTAGTTACCGCATTCATATTCCAGCTTATTTTTGAAAACTCAGGGCAAAACCGCGAATTGCTTGAAGGTTTCACAATGATTATTGCAGTCTTCATGTTATTTAGTATGAGTTACTGGTTGCTTTCTAAAGTCGAAGCACAAAACTGGAAACGCTATCTCGAAGGCAAACTTTCAACGGCATTAACAGCAGGCTCTCTATTCGGCTTATGGCTTACCAGTTTCCTTGCTGTATATCGTGAAGGCGCAGAAACCGTATTGTTCTATTATGCCCTAGCTGGTGATGCGAAAAGTGCGGTCAGTTTAGCCTATCTTTTTGCTGGCTTTATTTGCGGGGTGATTTTACTGGCGATTTGTTACTTTGTGATGCGTTACACAGTAGTGAAATTACCACTTAAGCCATTCTTTATGTTTACAGGTTCATTTATGTATTTAATGGCATTTGTATTCGCCGGCAAATCTGTACTTGAACTTATTGAGGGTAAACTGTTTGAACCAACATTAATTAACGGTGTACCAGAAATCTCGTGGTTAGGTGTTTATCCTTATGTGGAAACCCTTGTACCACAAGCAATCTTAATTCTTGCTGCTATTTTTGCTTTGTTTGTTATGAAATATCAAAGCAAAAAAGCGGTTTTAAATTAACTCAAAACTCATCTCAGGAGAGAAACTATGAAAAAAGCACTTCTTAGCGCAAGTTTATTAGCAGGAATGTTTGCAGCAACTTCTGCTTACGCATTCCAAGAATATCCAATCGGTGAAGCGGTTACCATGAATGACATGGAAATTGCAGCGGTTTACTTAAAACCAGTGGATATGGAACCTCGCGGTATGGGCTTACCTGCAGCAAAATCTGATATTCACTTAGAAGCAGATATTCACGCGGTGAAAGGTAACAAAAACGGTTTTGGTGAAGGTGAATGGATGCCTTATTTAACCATCAACTATACCTTAGTCAATACCGATACTGGTGCTAAACAAGAAGGTACCTTCATGCCAATGGTTGCTGGCGATGGCCCACACTATGGCGCAAATATCAAAATGATGGGCGTGGGTAACTACAAATTAACTTATCATATCGATCCGCCACCAAAAGCAGGTATGCACCGCCACACTGACGAAGAAACTGGCGTGGGTCGTTGGTGGAAACCATTTGATGTAAATTATGAATTTAAATTTACTGGTTTAAAATAATAGTGCTGTAGGGTGGGCTTCAGCCCACCAATTAACAATCAGACATAAAAAACGGTGGGCTAAAGCCCACCCTACCATTTAAAATACGCTTTCTATGACTTATTTTTTCATTTTTGTTCTGCAAGCTCTTTTGCCAATTTCGCTTTTACTCGGTGCATCTTGGGCAATTAAAAAAGGCAATATTTCGCCTAAAACGCTTATTTGGTTAAGCCTTATTGGCTTGGCTTTGGGTGTTGTCCTACGACTAAATATTCCTAATGGACAAACCACCAATCTTATTCTAACCATCTGCTTTTTAATTATCTTCTTACTTTTTGCAATCAGCCAATGGAGCAAATCATCAAATCTTGCCGCATTCTGGCAATTTGCATTAATGCTTATCGCAGGAGCAACTTGGGCGAAAGATCCAAACATCACCGCACTCACCAACACAGATGTCATCAACACTGATTTTATTTTAAATATAAGTGCGGTCATTTTTGGCGTAATCTTTAGCTTAGCCTCAAGTGCATGGCTCTATTTCTTACTTAAACAGCAACAAAAAACACAAGGAAAATCTACCGCACTTTTTGCACTCACCTTTTTACTTTTTATCGCGTTAATTCTTCCGCTTATAGCAGAACTACTGCTTACCTTGATGAAATTACAACTCATTGAACTCACCAAAGTGCGGTTAAGTTTTGTGGCAAAATCAGGAGAAATCTCCGCTTGGCTCAATATCATTTGTGTTGCGTTAATGTCAGTTATTTTGTGTATTTTTACCATTCAAACACATTCAAAACATTTAAGAGAAGCAAAAGCCGAAAAAGATCTGATTGAAAAACGCAAAAGATTAGCCTTCGTACAAACATCAAAACGCACAATTTACTGGGGCATATTTGGTATTTTATTTGTGGCTGCAAGCCAACTTTATTGGGAAAAAGTTGCCTCTCAACCGCCACAACTTTCTGAAGCAGTTCCAGTACAACTTAATGACAAAAATGAAGTGCATTTAGCACTAGAGCCACTTAAAGACGGTAAACTTCACCGTTTCGTTTGGATTGCTGATGATGGCAAAGCCGTACGCTTTTTCATTATCAATCGTCAACCGAATAAAGTCAGTATGGCGGCAGTATTCGATGCTTGCCTACTCTGCGGCGATCAAGGCTATGTCATGCAAGGCAATCAAGTGGTCTGCGTTGGTTGTGGCGTGCATCTCTTTATTCCATCTATCGGTAAACCAGGCGGTTGTAACCCTGTACCTATTGAAAATTGGCAACAAACTGAAAATGAAATCGTGATTTCTCGTAAAAGTCTTGAAGATGGCTTAAATCTATTCAGTACGATTGTAGAAATTGAAGTACAAGATCCGATTAGTGGCGCCAAACTCAAAAACACTAAAACTGAATATAAATATAGCCACGAAGGGCATACTTATTTCTTTGAGAACGAAAAAAATCTCGATTTATTCCGCGATAATCCCGATAACTATCTCAGCATTAACAAAAACGAAAATCCAAAAGGGGAATAACAATGCTTGCTAGAATGTTATTTCAATCTTGGCGATTTGGTATCAAACGTAAATTGCTCGCCATTATCACTATTTTCTTAGCCGCTGGCTTAGTCTCTGCGCTACTTGCTATTTCCATTGATATTGGTGACAAAATGGCGAAAGAGCTGAAATCTTACGGTGCCAATATTTTGGTGGAGCCAGCCAACAATGCGGCATTGCCTGATGAACTCAGCCATAGTGCGTCATTATCTAGCCAAGATTTTTTAGATGAAAAAGAGCTTCCCAACATCAAAGATATTTTCTGGCGAAACAATATCGTGGGGTTTGCCCCGTTGCTTTCAGCAAATGTGCAAGTGACAAAATATTCACAAAATTCCACCGCACTTTCAGCCTCAAAAACGATTAATGCGCTTGGTACCTTTTTTGATCATAATATTGCCATACCTGATGAAGAGGATTACCACACAGGACAACGAATCATTAGCCCTTATTGGAAAGTGGAAGGGGAATGGGTTGATGATTTAAACAATGACTTTGGCGAAATCGTCCCTGCACTTGCTGGCGAACAACTAGCCAAAAGTAATGATTGGAAAATTGGCGATAAACTTAGCTTAAGCTACACAAACGATAACGGCGAAAGCCAACAAAGTGCGGTAGAAATTAAAGGAATTTTAAGTACAGGTGGAACAGAAGATAATCAGCTTGTGATGCCCCTAAGTACGGTACAAAATTTGCTGGGTTTAGAAGGCAAAGTGCAATCCGTCCGTGTATCTGCCCTCACCGTGCCTGAAAATGATCTTTCCCGTAAAGCGCGTGCCAATACGGATGCCTTAGATGCGGAAGCCTATGACCGTTGGTATTGCACAGCTTATGTTTCGTCAATTTCTCATCAATTAGAAGAAGCGATTTCTGGCGCAATGGTTCGCCCAATTTGGCAAGTTGCTGCCTCTGAAGGTGTAGTCATTGGTAAAATCCAACTCTTACTGGCGGTCGTTACCTTCGTGGCATTAATCGCTGCGGCAATGGGTATCGCTTCCTTAATGAGCGCAGGAATTATCGAACGCTCAAAAGAAATAGGCTTAATGAAAGCACTAGGCGCTTATCAATGGCAAATTACCTTACTGTTCTACTGCGAAGCGGTGCTAAGTGCATTAGTAGGCGGAATATTTGGCTGTTTAGCTGGATGGGGATTAGCCAAATTTATCGGTGCCGCATTATTCGGTGCGCCTCTTGATTTCGCTTGGATCGTCGTCCCTTGTGTTCTCGTACTCTCTATTCTTATTGCGGTGATTGGCACTTGGTTCCCAGCACATAAAATCGCTAAACTTTACCCTGTCGAGGTGCTTTATGGCAGAGCATAAAAGCGCAAATACTCAAAGCATGTTCTGGCGATTAATTTTCCGCGCATTGCGATTACGCCTCCAACGAGTATTCATTATTTTCACCGCACTTACTGTGGGCGCAAGCATTGTCACTGCAATGGCAGCGGTTTACTTCGACATAAACGCCAAAATGAGCCAAGAACTGCGTACTTTCGGAGCAAATTTCTACATTGGTTCAGCTGATGGCGGAATGATGAATCAAGCAGAGTTAAACGCAATTTTACAAAAAGCACCCGATGGTTTTATCACCGCAGCCAGTCCTTATCTTTATGGTGTCGCACGCAGTGATTTAGAAAAAATTGTTCTGATGGGCGTAAATTTTGATGCGATGCGAATCCTCGCCCCTTACTGGCAAATTACAGGTTCTGCAATCAACGTAAACTTTGACGACCGCAATGCAATGATTGGGAAAACCCTTGCTGAACGATTACATGTTAAAGTGGGCGATAGCCTACAACTGTCTAAAAATGCCGTAGAAAAACACAGTTTCAACATTAAAGGAATTGTAGAAACTGGTGATGCAACTGACAACATGCTTATTGTAAATGTTGAATTTGCACAAAATTGGTTAGATAAAGAAGGCGTAGCAAACAACGCATTACTCAATGTGCAAAATGAGCAAGGCGCCAATACAGTGGATCAATTTGCCGAAAAAATCATGCAACAATATCCCGATTTAACCGCACGCCCGATCCGTAAAGTTTCCGCCTCAGAAGGGCGGATTTTAGAAAAAATTAAAGGCTTAATGTGCTTAATTTCCCTTGTGATTTTGGTGCTTGCAACCTTATGTGTGAATACCACCTTAATTGCAATTGTCGGCGAACGATCCAAAGAATTTGCCTTACAAAAATCACTGGGTGCGAAAAAATTTGACATCATTCGCCAAATCAGCACCGAAATTTTAATTATCGCTTTCTGTGCCATTATTATCGGACTTGGCTTGGGTTATTTATTAGCTCAAGTATTGGGAATAACTGTATTCAAATCTTATATTGATATGCGACTTCCTGTATTGCCAATTACGATTGTACTTTCGTTATTAGTGACATTTGTGGCTGTTATTATTCCAACACGTCGAGCATTAAGTATTAATGTTGCGAATGTGTTGAAGGGTGAGTAAAAGTGAAATGCTTATAAATTAGATAATAAAAGAGAAAAACCATGACTAACTTTGTAATAGAAACCCAACATTTATATAAACGCTTTGGGCAAGTTACCGCCCTTGAAGACATAAATATTCAAATCAAACAAGGGGAATTTGTTGCTATTATGGGGGCATCAGGCTCTGGTAAAACCACGCTGATGAATATTTTAACGGGCTTAGATACCGCTAGCGAAGGAAAAGTCATTTTAGATGGCGTGGATGCGGCCCAATTAGATGAAGTCGGTCGTCAACGTTTCCGCGCAGAAAAAATTGGCTTAGTGTTTCAACAATTCCATTTAATCCCTTATTTGACTGCTCTTGAAAACGTGATGCTGGCACAACATTATCACAGCGTGATTGATGAAGCATCTGCCAAAGCGGTATTGGAACAAGTAGGCTTAGGCCATCGCATTGATCATCGCCCTAGCCAACTTTCAGGCGGTGAGCAACAACGTGTTTGCATTGCGCGTGCATTAGTGAATCAACCGCCCGTTATCTTTGCCGATGAACCAACGGGAAATTTAGATGAGCAAAATGAATCTTTAGTTTTAGATTTGCTCACAAAACTTAATCAACAAGGGCGCACTATTGTAATGGTGACGCATAATCCAGAGTTAGGTAAACTCACCGATCGTGTTATTTATTTACATCACGGAAAATTTGTAAAGGACGAAAATCATGCGAACAAATAAACTATTGAAATTAGTTGCCATAAGTGCGGTTATTTTTGGCGCTGTTTCTTGTAAAGATGAAGTTGCCTCAGTAGGGCAAAAAGCACCTGATATTGCTGCCTATGATCTTCAAGGTAATCCTGCAAACCTTGAGAATTGGAAAGGCACACGATTACTTATTTTTTGGTCAGAAACTTGCGGACGTTGCATCGCAGAGTTAAAAGAATTTGAAAAACTCGCAGAAGAGAATCCTGGCAAAGTTTCACTGATTGCGATTAATGTGGATAGCGATAAAATGGACACCAAAGCCGTCGTGGCTAAACGTGAACTCCATTTGCCTGTAATTAAAGATCAAATGAAAATTACAGCTGAACGTTATCAACTTATCGGCACGCCAACTTCATTTGTCATTAGCCCTGAAGGAAACATTCAAGCTAAATATGAAGGAAAAATACCCGAATCGGATCTAAACAAATTATTCAAAGGATAACCAATGAAACGAATTTACAAAGCTACTCTATTCTCTTTAAGTTTACTTACTGCCAGCCAACTTGTATTGGCTGATATGAATGCGGAACAAGCTGAAAATTTTTATAAACGAACCTGTGCGACTTGCCATGGGAAATCCGCTGAAAAATCAGCATTGGGACAATCCAGAATTATCAATACGCTAAATTCAGAGGAAATTTACACCGCACTTTCCGATCGTAAAAGCGGAAAAATACAAGGTGCAGGCAACATGGTAAAAAGCAGATTGAGTGAAAAAGATATAAAAATGCTGTCTGAGTTTGTGCCAATCCTAAAAAAATAAAACCTTTCAATTTCTTCCATTTTTACAAAAAGACTGTGTATTTATCATCATTTTTATGGCAAAATACCATACACCACTCCTTTAAAAAGGAGTAAAAGATTTTTGATTTCTTTATGAAATTCAGATATGAGCAATAGTAGTACTAATGTATTGCTATTTTTACCAGTTATTTTTTAGGAAACTAATCAATGAACAAAATTTTTAAGATAATTTGGAATAAAACGACCCAACGATTGGAAGTCGTTTCTGAATTAGCAAAATCGCAAGGGAAAGCAACAGTAAGCACGGATAAGCGAGCCGAAGTAACGAGTGCGGTTGATTTTAAGAAATCCACATTATTTAGGGCAATATCCCTTGCTCTAGGGTTAAGTGCTATTTCTTTACCTGCAGGTGCTGCCTCTTTTACAGATAACTACACTGAGGGTTGGTCGACAGCTTGGGGGGCAGGAAACAAATATGGAGAACGTATTTCTGCTAAAGATTTTCCAATTGTTGTAGGACGTAACAACAATCTTGCGCCAAAAAATTCGCGAGCAGAAGGTAATCCAGCTTCTGCGACTGTGATGGGGCGAGATAACAATATTACTAGTGGTTTGGCATTTACTGTATTTGGTGACCGAAATCAGTTGAATACAGGTAATGTATCAACTGTTGTTGGTATCTATAACCGAATTACCGGTGGGAAAACTAATAAATATCTAACAGTCCTTGGTAATAATATTTATGCTCAAAACCCAACTGAGAGTGGGCTTTATATCGGTAATAATCTAGAAGCCAATGCCTCACCGATTGCTATTGGTAATAATGTATATTCCGAAATTGGTGGTTCTATAATCGGTCATAATGCTTCCGTTCGAGCTCGTCATGCTGACGGTGGTGGTTTTTTAACTCAAGACTCTGGTTTTGCAGTTGGTGATAATATTAAAGGATACGGTAACCACGTCTTCTTTGGTCGAGGAATTAACCTAGAAGGCGGAAAGATTGCTAATGTAGCCACAGCTGACAATAAAAAAGGGGTTTATGTTGGTCAAGATATTACTTCAAAAGGCGCGAAAGAAGGCGTTCTTTTGGGTACTAACTTGACTTCAAATGATGATGTTGCACACTATTCTGTGGGTGTGGGTTCAAACATCAATATGACAGGCAATGCTGAAAACGCAACAGCAGTTGGTCAGCATATCACCTTAAACGGTAAAAAATCTGTTGCGGTAGGTCATAACATCACTGTTTCTGCAGAAGATTCTGTTTCTCTTGGTAGTGGTTCTAGAGCGGCAAAACAAGGCGATGTGGTACTTGGTGCGGGTTCTGCGACAACCGCAAACACCAACAGTAATTTATCTGGTTGGACAGTGTCTGGAACTAACCTAACAGCTAGTTATGCGACATCAGTTAAACAAACTGCTGGTAAAGGCGTCGTTTCAGTAGGTAGTGATTCGGTTAAACGCCAAATCAAAAATGTTGCCACAGGTGATGTGTCAGCAACATCAACCGATGCGGTGAACGGTGCGCAGCTATATGCATTGTCCACAAAAATTGGAGAAAGTAGCTCAGAGTACTTCCATGTAAACTCAAACAAAACTGGTAATAAAGGCAAGACAGCGACAGGTGCAACTGGGTCAAACTCTGTGGCAGTTGGTCCGAATGCAAAGGCTTCTTCTGAAAGTGGAATCGCAATTGGTGATGAATCAAAAGCGGCAGGAAGCCAAGGTGCTCTCGCTGTTGGCCAAAATGCAAATGCAGCCCATAACAATGCAACAGCAATTGGTCGCAATTCCGTTGCAAACGGAACTGACTCTGTTGCTGTAGGTTTAAATGCGATAGCAAGTGGCTCAAGTGCTATTGCAATGGGTAAATCAGCAAACTCTAAAAATAATAGTACTGTTGCTTTAGGGCAAGAGGCGAATGCAACAGGTATAGCCGGTACAGCTTTAGGTTATAGATCACAATCAACTGGAGACTGGACTGTGGCTGCAGGGCCAGATGCTAGAGCATTGAAAAACTTTGCTGTTGCAGTGGGTAACAATGCGAATGCAACTGAAGTAAATGCAGTAGCAGTTGGTAAATCATCAACAGCAGGAAAAGATAGCTCATTAGCACTAGGTAATAACGCAACCGCTAATGCTGCAAGTGGTGATATTGCACTAGGTGCTTCATCTGTTACTGCCACAGCTAATAATATTACTGATTTCACTATTGGCACAACGAAAGTGTCTGACAGCTTCGTGAAAGCAAAAGGCAATCAAGGCGTTGTTTCTGTAGGTAGTACAACCGTTAAACGTCAGATCCAAAATGTAGGCGCAGGTGATGTATCTGCAATCTCAACGGATGCGATCAACGGCTCACAACTTTACCATGTTGCAACCGCATTAAATACATTAGCTACAGATGCTAAAACTGCAGCAGTAGCAGCTGATGAGAAAGCAGGTGCAGCATCAACTGCAGCTTCAACAGCTGCTTCTAAAGCTGATGCAGCACAAACCACAGCAAATAAAGCGAAAACAGCAGCTGATGGCGCAGCAGCGGCGGTTAATAATAGTTACTTACACGTAAACTCAAGTAAAACAGGTAACCGTGCTGCCTTAAATGAGACAGCGAATGCAACAGGTGAGAATTCTATTGCGTTAGGTCCTAATGCAACTGCTTCGGGTACAAGTTCTATCGCAATTGGTGATGAGGCTTCAAGCACAGCTTCAGGAACCGTATCTATTGGCCAAAATGCTATCAATAGAGCCAATAATTCAACCGTTATCGGACGTAACGCACAAGTAACCAAAGATTCAACCGATTCTGTTGCAATTGGTTTGGGGTCTATTGTAACCTCTACATCCGCAACGGCGATCGGTAAAAATGCAAATGCATCAGGTGCAAGCTCAATCTCAATTGGTCAAAACACATTAACTAAAAATTCAGCAACAATTGCTGTTGGTTATAATATTACGGCTGTAGCCAATAATGCGACAGCTGTCGGTTCATATACCAATGCAACTGGAGAAGCTTCTGTTGCTCTAGGTTATAAAATTGAGGCAGGCTCTTGGGCTACTGCGGTCGGTTCAAATACAAAAGCAACGGGAAGCACAAGCGCAGCATTTGGTAATAATGTTATTGCATCTGGTGAATCTTCTCTTGCGTTAGGTTACCAATCTAAAGCAACGGCTAACTGGGCTGTTTCAGTTGGTGGAGGCTCTCAAGCCAATGGTGTTAATTCAACCTCAGTTGGTCGAGGTGCTTTAGCTGCAGGTGAGCAAGCAACTGCTATCGGTGCTGTAGCTAACGCAGGTAAAGACAAATCATTAGCATTAGGTCGTGGCGCAACAGCGAATACAGCTGAAGGCGATGTGGCGATTGGTGACTCATCCTTAACTGCTGAAGTTAATCCTATTTCAGAACTTACTATTGGTAATACAAAAGTTTCAGATAGTTTCCAAAAAGCAACAAAAAATGGGGTTGTTTCTGTTGGTAGAAATGATAAAACCAGAATTAAACGTCAAATCCAAAACGTGGGTGCTGGCGATGTATCAGCGACATCTACCGATGCGATCAATGGCTCACAACTTTATCATGTTGCAACTGCATTAAATACATTAGCTACAGATGCCAAAACTGCAGCAGCAGTAGCTGACTCTAAAGCAACTGTGGCTTCAACTGCGGCATCTACTGCAGACAGCAAAGCAACTGTAGCGTCAACTGCAGCAGCAGTAGCTGACTCTAAAGCAACTGTGGCTTCAACTGCGGCATCTACTGCAGACAGCAAAGCAACTGTAGCGTCAACTGCAGCAGCAGTAGCTGACTCTAAAGCAACTGTGGCTTCAACTGCGGCATCTACTGCAGACAGCAAAGCAACTGTAGCGTCAACTGCAGCAGCAGTAGCTGACTCTAAAGCAACTGTGGCTTCAACTGCGGCATCTACTGCAGACAGCAAAGCAACTGTAGCGTCAACTGCAGCAGCAGTAGCTGACTCTAAAGCAACTGTGGCTTCAACTGCGGCATCTACTGCAGACAGCAAAGCAACTGTAGCGTCAACTGCAGCAGCAGTAGCTGACTCTAAAGCAACTGTGGCTTCAACTGCGGCATCTACTGCAGACAGCAAAGCAACTGTAGCGTCAACTGCAGCAGCAGTAGCTGACTCTAAAGCAACTGTGGCTTCAACTGCGGCATCTACTGCAGACAGCAAAGCAACTGTAGCGTCAACTGCAGCAGCAGTAGCTGACTCTAAAGCAACTGTGGCTTCAACTGCGGCATCTACTGCAGACAGCAAAGCAACTGTAGCGTCAACTGCAGCAGCAGTAGCTGACTCTAAAGCAACTGTGGCTTCAACTGCGGCATCTACTGCAGACAGCAAAGCAACTGTAGCGTCAACTGCAGCAGCAGTAGCTGACTCTAAAGCAACTGTGGCTTCAACTGCGGCATCTACTGCAGACAGCAAAGCAACTGTAGCGTCAACTGCAGCAGCAGTAGCTGACTCTAAAGCAACTGTGGCTTCAACTGCGGCATCTACTGCAGACAGCAAAGCAACTGTAGCGTCAACTGCAGCAGCAGTAGCTGACTCTAAAGCAACTGTGGCTTCAACTGCGGCATCTACTGCAGACAGCAAAGCAACTGTAGCGTCAACTGCAGCAGCAGTAGCTGACTCTAAAGCAACTGTGGCTTCAACTGCGGCATCTACTGCAGACAGCAAAGCAACTGTAGCGTCAACTGCAGCAGCAGTAGCTGACTCTAAAGCAACTGTGGCTTCAACTGCGGCATCTACTGCAGACAGCAAAGCAACTGTAGCGTCAACTGCAGCAGCAGTAGCTGACTCTAAAGCAACTGTGGCTTCAACTGCGGCATCTACTGCAGACAGCAAAGCAACTGTAGCGTCAACTGCAGCAGCAGTAGCTGACTCTAAAGCAACTGTGGCTTCAACTGCGGCATCTACTGCAGACAGCAAAGCAACTGTAGCGTCAACTGCAGCAGCAGTAGCTGACTCTAAAGCAACTGTGGCTTCAACTGCGGCATCTACTGCAGACAGCAAAGCAACTGTAGCGTCAACTGCAGCAGCAGTAGCTGACTCTAAAGCAACTGTGGCTTCAACTGCGGCATCTACTGCAGACAGCAAAGCAACTGTAGCGTCAACTGCAGCAGCAGTAGCTGACTCTAAAGCAACTGTGGCTTCAACTGCGGCATCTACTGCAGACAGCAAAGCAACTGTAGCGTCAACTGCAGCAGCAGTAGCTGACTCTAAAGCAACTGTGGCTTCAACTGCGGCATCTACTGCAGACAGCAAAGCAACTGTAGCGTCAACTGCAGCAGCAGTAGCTGACTCTAAAGCAACTGTGGCTTCAACTGCGGCATCTACTGCAGACAGCAAAGCAACTGTAGCGTCAACTGCAGCAGCAGTAGCTGACTCTAAAGCAACTGTGGCTTCAACTGCGGCATCTACTGCAGACAGCAAAGCAACTGTAGCGTCAACTGCAGCAGCAGTAGCTGACTCTAAAGCAACTGTGGCTTCAACTGCGGCATCTACTGCAGACAGCAAAGCAACTGTAGCGTCAACTGCAGCAGCAGTAGCTGACTCTAAAGCAACTGTGGCTTCAACTGCGGCATCTACTGCAGACAGCAAAGCAACTGTAGCGTCAACTGCAGCAGCAGTAGCTGACTCTAAAGCAACTGTGGCTTCAACTGCGGCATCTACTGCAGACAGCAAAGCAACTGTAGCGTCAACTGCAGCAGCAGTAGCTGACTCTAAAGCAACTGTGGCTTCAACTGCGGCATCTACTGCAGACAGCAAAGCAACTGTAGCGTCAACTGCAGCAGCAGTAGCTGACTCTAAAGCAACTGTGGCTTCAACTGCGGCATCTACTGCAGACAGCAAAGCAACTGTAGCGTCAACTGCAGCAGCAGTAGCTGACTCTAAAGCAACTGTGGCTTCAACTGCGGCATCTACTGCAGACAGCAAAGCAACTGTAGCGTCAACTGCAGCAGCAGTAGCTGACTCTAAAGCAACTGTGGCTTCAACTGCGGCATCTACTGCAGACAGCAAAGCAACTGTAGCGTCAACTGCAGCAGCAGTAGCTGACTCTAAAGCAACTGTGGCTTCAACTGCGGCATCTACTGCAGACAGCAAAGCAACTGTAGCGTCAACTGCAGCAGCAGTAGCTGACTCTAAAGCAACTGTGGCTTCAACTGCGGCATCTACTGCAGACAGCAAAGCAACTGTAGCGTCAACTGCAGCAGCAGTAGCTGACTCTAAAGCAACTGTGGCTTCAACTGCGGCATCTACTGCAGACAGCAAAGCAACTGTAGCGTCAACTGCAGCAGCAGTAGCTGACTCTAAAGCAACTGTGGCTTCAACTGCGGCATCTACTGCAGACAGCAAAGCAACTGTAGCGTCAACTGCAGCAGCAGTAGCTGACTCTAAAGCAACTGTGGCTTCAACTGCGGCATCTACTGCAGACAGCAAAGCAACTGTAGCGTCAACTGCAGCAGCAGTAGCTGACTCTAAAGCAACTGTGGCTTCAACTGCGGCATCTACTGCAGACAGCAAAGCAACTGTAGCGTCAACTGCAGCAGCAGTAGCTGACTCTAAAGCAACTGTGGCTTCAACTGCGGCATCTACTGCAGACAGCAAAGCAACTGTAGCGTCAACTGCAGCAGCAGTAGCTGACTCTAAAGCAACTGTGGCTTCAACTGCGGCATCTACTGCAGACAGCAAAGCAACTGTAGCGTCAACTGCAGCAGCAGTAGCTGACTCTAAAGCAACTGTGGCTTCAACTGCGGCATCTACTGCAGACAGCAAAGCAACTGTAGCGTCAACTGCAGCAGCAGTAGCTGACTCTAAAGCAACTGTGGCTTCAACTGCGGCATCTACTGCAGACAGCAAAGCAACTGTAGCGTCAACTGCAGCAGCAGTAGCTGACTCTAAAGCAACTGTGGCTTCAACTGCGGCATCTACTGCAGACAGCAAAGCAACTGTAGCGTCAACTGCAGCAGCAGTAGCTGACTCTAAAGCAACTGTGGCTTCAACTGCGGCATCTACTGCAGACAGCAAAGCAACTGTAGCGTCAACTGCAGCAGCAGTAGCTGACTCTAAAGCAACTGTGGCTTCAACTGCGGCATCTACTGCAGACAGCAAAGCAACTGTAGCGTCAACTGCAGCAGCAGTAGCTGACTCTAAAGCAACTGTGGCTTCAACTGCGGCATCTACTGCAGACAGCAAAGCAACTGTAGCGTCAACTGCAGCAGCAGTAGCTGACTCTAAAGCAACTGTGGCTTCAACTGCGGCATCTACTGCAGACAGCAAAGCAACTGTAGCGTCAACTGCAGCAGCAGTAGCTGACTCTAAAGCAACTGTGGCTTCAACTGCGGCATCTACTGCAGACAGCAAAGCAACTGTAGCGTCAACTGCAGCAGCAGTAGCTGACTCTAAAGCAACTGTGGCTTCAACTGCGGCATCTACTGCAGACAGCAAAGCAACTGTAGCGTCAACTGCAGCAGCAGTAGCTGACTCTAAAGCAACTGTGGCTTCAACTGCGGCATCTACTGCAGACAGCAAAGCAACTGTAGCGTCAACTGCAGCAGCAGTAGCTGACTCTAAAGCAACTGTGGCTTCAACTGCGGCATCTACTGCAGACAGCAAAGCAACTGTAGCGTCAACTGCAGCAGCAGTAGCTGACTCTAAAGCAACTGTGGCTTCAACTGCGGCATCTACTGCAGACAGCAAAGCAACTGTAGCGTCAACTGCAGCAGCAGTAGCTGACTCTAAAGCAACTGTGGCTTCAACTGCGGCATCTACTGCAGACAGCAAAGCAACTGTAGCGTCAACTGCAGCAGCAGTAGCTGACTCTAAAGCAACTGTGGCTTCAACTGCGGCATCTACTGCAGACAGCAAAGCAACTGTAGCGTCAACTGCAGCAGCAGTAGCTGACTCTAAAGCAACTGTGGCTTCAACTGCGGCATCTACTGCAGACAGCAAAGCAACTGTAGCGTCAACTGCAGCAGCAGTAGCTGACTCTAAAGCAACTGTGGCTTCAACTGCGGCATCTACTGCAGACAGCAAAGCAACTGTAGCGTCAACTGCAGCAGCAGTAGCTGACTCTAAAGCAACTGTGGCTTCAACTGCGGCATCTACTGCAGACAGCAAAGCAACTGTAGCGTCAACTGCAGCAGCAGTAGCTGACTCTAAAGCAACTGTGGCTTCAACTGCGGCATCTACTGCAGACAGCAAAGCAACTGTAGCGTCAACTGCAGCAGCAGTAGCTGACTCTAAAGCAACTGTGGCTTCAACTGCGGCATCTACTGCAGACAGCAAAGCAACTGTAGCGTCAACTGCAGCAGCAGTAGCTGACTCTAAAGCAACTGTGGCTTCAACTGCGGCATCTACTGCAGACAGCAAAGCAACTGTAGCGTCAACTGCAGCAGCAGTAGCTGACTCTAAAGCAACTGTGGCTTCAACTGCGGCATCTACTGCAGACAGCAAAGCAACTGTAGCGTCAACTGCAGCAGCAGTAGCTGACTCTAAAGCAACTGTGGCTTCAACTGCGGCATCTACTGCAGACAGCAAAGCAACTGTAGCGTCAACTGCAGCAGCAGTAGCTGACTCTAAAGCAACTGTGGCTTCAACTGCGGCATCTACTGCAGACAGCAAAGCAACTGTAGCGTCAACTGCAGCAGCAGTAGCTGACTCTAAAGCAACTGTGGCTTCAACTGCGGCATCTACTGCAGACAGCAAAGCAACTGTAGCGTCAACTGCAGCAGCAGTAGCTGACTCTAAAGCAACTGTGGCTTCAACTGCGGCATCTACTGCAGACAGCAAAGCAACTGTAGCGTCAACTGCAGCAGCAGTAGCTGACTCTAAAGCAACTGTGGCTTCAACTGCGGCATCTACTGCAGACAGCAAAGCAACTGTAGCGTCAACTGCAGCAGCAGTAGCTGACTCTAAAGCAACTGTGGCTTCAACTGCGGCATCTACTGCAGACAGCAAAGCAACTGTAGCGTCAACTGCAGCAGCAGTAGCTGACTCTAAAGCAACTGTGGCTTCAACTGCGGCATCTACTGCAGACAGCAAAGCAACTGTAGCGTCAACTGCAGCAGCAGTAGCTGACTCTAAAGCAACTGTGGCTTCAACTGCGGCATCTACTGCAGACAGCAAAGCAACTGTAGCGTCAACTGCAGCAGCAGTAGCTGACTCTAAAGCAACTGTGGCTTCAACTGCGGCATCTACTGCAGACAGCAAAGCAACTGTAGCGTCAACTGCAGCAGCAGTAGCTGACTCTAAAGCAACTGTGGCTTCAACTGCGGCATCTACTGCAGACAGCAAAGCAACTGTAGCGTCAACTGCAGCAGCAGTAGCTGACTCTAAAGCAACTGTGGCTTCAACTGCGGCATCTACTGCAGACAGCAAAGCAACTGTAGCGTCAACTGCAGCAGCAGTAGCTGACTCTAAAGCAACTGTGGCTTCAACTGCGGCATCTACTGCAGACAGCAAAGCAACTGTAGCGTCAACTGCAGCAGCAGTAGCTGACTCTAAAGCAACTGTGGCTTCAACTGCGGCATCTACTGCAGACAGCAAAGCAACTGTAGCGTCAACTGCAGCAGCAGTAGCTGACTCTAAAGCAACTGTGGCTTCAACTGCGGCATCTACTGCAGACAGCAAAGCAACTGTAGCGTCAACTGCAGCAGCAGTAGCTGACTCTAAAGCAACTGTGGCTTCAACTGCGGCATCTACTGCAGACAGCAAAGCAACTGTAGCGTCAACTGCAGCAGCAGTAGCTGACTCTAAAGCAACTGTGGCTTCAACTGCGGCATCTACTGCAGACAGCAAAGCAACTGTAGCGTCAACTGCAGCAGCAGTAGCTGACTCTAAAGCAACTGTGGCTTCAACTGCGGCATCTACTGCAGACAGCAAAGCAACTGTAGCGTCAACTGCAGCAGCAGTAGCTGACTCTAAAGCAACTGTGGCTTCAACTGCGGCATCTACTGCAGACAGCAAAGCAACTGTAGCGTCAACTGCAGCAGCAGTAGCTGACTCTAAAGCAACTGTGGCTTCAACTGCGGCATCTACTGCAGACAGCAAAGCAACTGTAGCGTCAACTGCAGCAGCAGTAGCTGACTCTAAAGCAACTGTGGCTTCAACTGCGGCATCTACTGCAGACAGCAAAGCAACTGTAGCGTCAACTGCAGCAGCAGTAGCTGACTCTAAAGCAACTGTGGCTTCAACTGCGGCATCTACTGCAGACAGCAAAGCAACTGTAGCGTCAACTGCAGCAGCAGTAGCTGACTCTAAAGCAACTGTGGCTTCAACTGCGGCATCTACTGCAGACAGCAAAGCAACTGTAGCGTCAACTGCAGCAGCAGTAGCTGACTCTAAAGCAACTGTGGCTTCAACTGCGGCATCTACTGCAGACAGCAAAGCAACTGTAGCGTCAACTGCAGCAGCAGTAGCTGACTCTAAAGCAACTGTGGCTTCAACTGCGGCATCTACTGCAGACAGCAAAGCAACTGTAGCGTCAACTGCAGCAGCAGTAGCTGACTCTAAAGCAACTGTGGCTTCAACTGCGGCATCTACTGCAGACAGCAAAGCAACTGTAGCGTCAACTGCAGCAGCAGTAGCTGACTCTAAAGCAACTGTGGCTTCAACTGCGGCATCTACTGCAGACAGCAAAGCAACTGTAGCGTCAACTGCAGCAGCAGTAGCTGACTCTAAAGCAGAAGCAGTGAAAGAAACTATTAATCGTTCAGGTTTAGAAATTGATGGTCAAAATACGAAGATCGGAAGTGGATCAACCTACGCAGGCGGTTCAAATGCAACTGCAATTGGTGGATCAGCTAAAGCAACTGCGGAAAATACAACTGCAGTGGGTCAAGGATCTGAAGCGACTGCAAAAGGTGCAACAGCAATTGGTCAAGGTGCGAAAGCAACCGCTGAAAATGCTGTAGCAATTGGTACTGGCTCTGTAGCTGCTGAGGCAAATACAGTGTCTATCGGTTCACAAGGTAATGAACGTCGAATCACGAATGTCGCTGCAGGTGTGAATCCAACCGATGCGGCTAATGTTGGTCAAGTCAATGCGGTAGAAAACCGTATCAATAATAAACTTGGTAAATTTGATAAGAAACTCCGTAGTGGTGTTGCAAGTGCAGTGGCAGTTGCAAACATTCCACAAGTAACCATCCCTGGAGCTAACATGGTTGCACTTGGCGTAGGTAACTACAAAGGTCAAAGTGCCGTAGCTGTCGGTTACTCAAGAGCAAGTGATAGCAACCGAGTTATTATTAAGATGACTGCAGGTGCAAGTACACAACGTGATTACACATTCGGTGCTGGTATTGGTTACCAATGGTAATACTAAATAGTAAATCTAAATTAGTTGATTAACTGAAAAAGAGCGGTATTTTTGTCATTTATTTGGTAAAATAACCGCTCTTTTATTATATGGGTATTGAGAATAAATATGTCTAAGAAATATAACGTAGGTATTACATTTAATTTAGAAAGCCAAATTAGAGATATTTGGTCTAATGGTGCTAATCAAAATTTAATTTTTTTATATCAATTATTTGAAGCATTAGATATTGTAAAAAATATTACCTTTGTTTGTTGGGGACCGGAGGGCATAACAACACCAGATAAAAATTTTATGTTGGAAGATTTAAATCTTAAATTCTCACATATTGATGATGTTATTGAAGATTTAGATCTTTTGATTGAAGGATCATTGTCTGTCGAGCCCAACCAAGCTGAGATTATTCATAAAAATGGCGGTAAAGTTATTTGTTATAAAATGGGAAATGATTATATCTATGATATTGAGGCCGTAATACATAATAAATCACCAATAAGAATATTTAATGGTACAAAATTTGATGCTAATTGGATGATCCCTCAACACATAAATACAAATTTCTCTTATTTTTCTATTATGCATCGTTGTTTAACTAGGGAAGTTCCTTGTATTTGGTCTTCACTTTTCTGTGATAAGGAAATAAAGAATTTAAATAATAAGTTTGGTTATATAAATAATGTAAATAGATCAAAAAAATCTCGTAGAATTTCTTCTTTCGAAACCAATACAATAATTCTAAAAAATAGTTTTACTGATATTTTAATTGCAGAACAAGCATATCGACAAAGACCTGATTTAATTGAACATGTTTATATGTGCAATACTTATGATATTAAAGATCATCCTACTTTTTTTAATTTTATAGGTAGAACAAATTTAGTCAAAGATGGCATTATGAGTGTCGAAAAACGATTTGCCATGCCATTATTTTTATCAGAATATACAGATATTGTATTGAGTACTCAATGGGAAAATGGATTAAATTATGCATACAATGATGCTCTTTATGGTGGCTATCCATTTATTCATAATTCTAAATTATTACCTAAAGGCGTGGGGTATTATTACGATCAATTTGATGCATTTGAAGGCGCAAGAGTATTAATTGATGTGATTGAAAATCATGATAAATATCACGATGCTTATGTTCAACGTGCGAATGAGTATTTATATTCCTTACACCCGCATAATCCTATAAATTTAGCGGTTTATGAACTTGAATTAAAGCGTTTATTTGAATAAAAGAGTAAAAGAATGAGAAAGTATAAGATTGGTATTACATTTAATTTAGAAGGGAAAACAAGAGACATTTGGGCTAATGGCGCAGGGCAAAATATCATTTTTCTCTATAATTTATTAGAAAGCTTAGATTGTGTTGAATCTGTTGTTTTAGTGAGTGATGGGCCGAATAAAATCACTGTACCTGATAAAGGTTTTATGCTTGATGATTTTGATTTATCTTTTGCTTATATTTATGATGTGATTGATGACTTGGACGTCTTAATTGAAGGGACGTTAACTATTGAACCTGATTATGCTAATCGAATTCATCAAAGAGGAGGAAAAACAGTTGTTTATAAAATGGGGAATGATTATATCTATGATATAGAATCAACCATACATAATAAGCCTCCTATTCATCAATTTAATGGTGCAAAAATTGATGCGAATTGGATCATTCCTCAACATATCAATACAAATTTATCCTACTTTTCGATTATGCATTCTTCTCCAGTACGTGAAGTTCCAGCTATTTGGGCTACAACTTTTTGTCTAAAAGCTATTAAAGAAAGACCAGATTTATCTTTTGGGTACATAAGAAACACGAAAAGGAAAAAATACAGAGTGTCATCATTTGAATCCAACACTATTATTCTTAAAAATAGTTTTACCGATATTTTAATTGCTGAGCAAGCATACAGAGAAAGACCAGATTTGATTGAGCATGTTTATATGTGCAATACCTATGATAAAAGAGAACATAGTACTTTCCATAATTTTATTGGTAGAACAGATCTAGTAAAAGACGGGGTGATGAGCGTGGAAAATCGCTTTAGAATGACAGATTTCTTGTCTATTTATACTGATATTGTCCTCAGCACTCAATGGGAGAATGGATTGAACTATGCCTATAATGAAGCACTTTATGGAGGATATCCGTTAGTACATAATTCTACCTTGCTTCCAAAGGGTATTGGATATTACTATGATCAATTTGATGCATTTGATGGGGCAAAAAAATTAATTTATGCTATAGAAAATCATGATAAAAATTATGATGAATATATGCAAAAAGCAAATGATTATTTAGATTCATTAAATCCTTATAATCCAGTTAATTTAGCCATTTATGAAAGAGAATTAAAACGTTTATTTAAGTGAGAAAAAATGAAAAAATATAACATAGGTATTACATTTAATTTAGAACATAAAAATAAAGATATATGGTCTAACAGTGTTCATCAAAATTTGTTTTTTTATATCAACTTTTTAATGCATTGGATTGTATTGAAGATGTTATATTTGTAAGTTAGGGACCTGAAAATATAAGCGATCTTAAAGAATGGAATATGCTATCAGATCTTAATCTAAAATTTTATCAAATTGATGAAAAGATTAATGAACTAGATATTTTAGTAGAAGGTTTTTTATATATTGAACCGCGTCACGCAGATATTATTCGAAAGAATGGTGGAAAAATTGTTTGCTATAAGATGGGAAACGATGTTATTTATGATGTTGAGGCATTTTTACATAATAAACCATCATCAAGTAGTTTTAATGGCACTCTGTTTGATTCACATTGGTTTATACCACAAATGTGGAATACAAATTCCTCCTATTTTGCAATTATGCAACGTTCAGAACCACGTTTAATTCCTTTTATTTGGTCTCCGTTATTTTTAGATAAAGCCATAAAAGATTTATCGCAACCATTTGATTATCTAAATAATAAAGATAATTCTAAAGAAACAAGACGAATCTCATCATTTGAGCCAAACATTTCTATATTTAAGAATTGTTTTATAGATATCCTAATTGCAGAACAGGCATTCAGAGAAAGGCCAGAACTCATTGAACATGTTTTTATATGTAATACTTATGATAAGAGAGAAATACCTGCTTTCCGAAACTTTATTGGACGAACAGACTTATTAAAAAATGGAAAGATCTCAGTATAAGGGCGTTTTAATATGGCTTATTTCTTATCTAAGTATACTAGTACTCAGTGGGAAAATGGTTTAAATTATGCTTACAATGAAGCTCTTTATGGAGGCTATCCATTTATTCATAATTCTAAACTTTTACCTAAAGGTGTAGGATATTATTATGATCAATTTGATGCTTTTGATGCGGCGAAATTTTTAATTGATGTCATTGAAAATCATGATAAATATCATAATGAATATGTTGCTAGAGCAAATGATTATTTAGCTTCGTTACATCCACATAATCCTGTTAATCTTGCTATTTATGAAAATGAGTTAAAACGATTATTTTCATAAAAATACATTAAAATTAGGAATAGTATGACTAATTTTTTACTTTTAAACAAATAAAGAGAATTTTATGATTAATATATTAATTGTTACTCTACGTTATCGCCTCCATTTGGCAGAGGCGGAGTTGAAACTGTCTTAATTTCATACCTAAAGATATTTTCTAAATTAGTAGATTCAGAGAATTATAAAGTTGATTTGTTACTTCTAAAAGAAGTAACAGAGAGCGATTTATCATTTATTCCTGACAATATTAATACTAAGTTTAATTTTAGAGGATTAAGTTCATTTGAAGAAATGTTTCAAATATACTGTTCTATAGAGAGAAAGAAAATTATTCTTCTAAAGAAAAAGCATTTTTTGAAAGTTGGGATGATGCTATCACAAATTATTGTAATTCAGCTATATTAGAGGTTATCAATTCTGGGGAATATAATCTAATTATCAATTTTGATCATTACTTGGATTCTTTCTTAAAAAAATATGATATTACCAATAAACTTCCTGTTATACGCTGGATTCATTCAGATAATAATTTTACTATATGGAAGAATGATTGTGGGCTATATAAGTATTTGTTAAATAAACATAGCCATTTTATCAATATTTGTGACGAGATGACCAAAAAATGTTCTGAGGTGTTATTAGATTTAGGGATTAGTAAATCTGTTCTCACCTTAGTAAATCCTATTGATAAAGCCTCTATAAAAGAAAAGTTATCTTATCAAGAAACACACGTGTCAGACAGTGATAAAGTATTACTTTCTCAAAATTATATTTTACAAGTTGCACGCTTATTTGATTATAACATTTTACGATGCTAGATATATATTTTCAATTAAAGCAAAAAGGTATAAAAGAAAAGTTATATATTATTGGAACTGGACCAAATTATTCAAAATTAGAAGAACAAATTAAAGAGCTTGGTCTGGAAGGTGACTGTTTATTACTAGGAAGACGAGATAATCCTTATCTATTCATGAAACATGCAAAACTTTTTATTCATACATCTTTTTCTGAAGGATTACCTACCGTATTTTTAGAAAGCATGGTATGTGGAACACCTGTTGTTTCGATGGATTGCCCTACTGGACCTAAAGATATTTTAGGAAATGGACGATTTGGTTCGTTAGTTCCTTTAGGAGATAAAATAACGTTTGTAAATCAAGTTTATGAACTATTAAATAATAATGAAAAAAGAAAGATTTATATCCAGAGCTTACCAGAAGCAATTGAACGTTTTAATATTGATAGAGTTAGTAGTGAACTAGAGAAGTTATTAATAACTATCTCAAAATCAGCATAATAAAGAATATGGCATACTAAATAAAGATTTACTATTTTTTAGTATACCATAATGTTTATTCACTGAATTGTCAAACTAAGTGCTACACCTTATTCAGATAAACTTCATAAGGTTTTTCCAGCCTAAAAACCTACATAATCAATAATTAAATTTATCAACTACGGTTGATGTATCGTGCTCATAACATTTAGTACGACGACTTTTCCCTCTATGCCGTAATTTAATCACAGCCTTCCTTGAAGCATCGTGATACTATATTGAGCGATAGTATCATCATTTGATGATGACCGACTTATTTTTCCTATAAATGCATTTATTCCTAATAAGGGATAATATATTTTCACGTATTACCTCAATAAAACAACAGATGAAAAAATAATTGCTGCACCGACTATAATGCTCCCTATCATACCTAATTTTGATTGATGAATGAAATATATGACTAAGGTAGTATTAGAAATTAAAGTAATTATTTTTTAAAATTTATTATTGATATTTAATTAACTACATAGAAATATCAATAAAATTGAGTATAAAACAACCACCGAAGATCTGTAATCGACTAAGTTAGGGAGGTTTAATGAAGATTCATTATAAATATTGAAATAATCAATAGTTATTTTAGTTCCCCAATTTATTGTAATAATTATTATAACCCAAGCTAAGAGTTTATATTGATTTAACTTATTTTCTTTTAATTTAGAAATAGTTGTACCAAATAAATACATAATGGCTAACCATAATATGCTATATCCTGCATTTAAGATGAAAGGATCGCCTTTCCCAATAAAAATGGGTAGTATAGACATGACGATAAAAATCAATATAAGATGTAAATATAGGGCCTTACTGTCTGTATTCTGTAAATATTTATTGAGAACAGGCATTAATAAAATACACCAACGTAAGCTGTGATATACCAATATTGATGGGTAAGAATTGGAAAAAAAGCATTAACCCAGTTACTTTCAGAGCCATTTAAAAAGCTATATATTAATGTGATACTGATTGTGTAAAAAACAACTTGAATCCATAATAAAACTAATTTATGGTAGCGAATGCTGTTTTTCCAATTTACATAACCACTAATCATCGCATAACAGTCTACCGCCCCATAGCAAAGGATTTCTAAAAACCAAGCCACAGAATAATGAGAGTAAAAGAAATTATCTTGGTTAAATGTTAATTTCCTACTAAATAAAATTCCACCATGGCCTTCTGTATGTAAGATAGTAATCATAAACATAGCAAGTATTTTTTAGATATCTATCCCGTAGTTTCTTTGATTATTCTGATTAATTTTTATTCCTAATTTATCATTTATTCTATAAAATCATACCAAGAAAATAATTGTTCTTCTTTTACACATTCAATTCTGAGTAATATGTCAATAAACTTCTGATTAGAAATGTCATGACTATAATATTTTTTATCAGTAAACACAACGTGATCAATATTCTCTTTGGGTAAAGAGAAAAAAATGGAACTATTTACTCCACCAACCTTACTAGGGAGTAAACCTGTTATTAACAGTGCTTCTGTGGGCAGCTCTTTTGGAATTTCTACCATATTATTAATAGTTTGTAATATAGGACGATTAAATTTATCGGAAAAATAAGCTGGATGAGGTTTAAAGAATAATGCATCATAATCACCAGATATTGATTTTTTTGCTATTTTTAATAATTCATTCGCATAATTAATTTCATAGTTACCTAGATAATAGGTTATTCCACCGATGAACATAAACCCATTGAGACTTTTTTTAAGTTTATTTTGAAGTTGCTCATTTAGCCCCACCATTTTACATAAACAATCTTTATTTTGTGCAGAAAGTGCTTGTCCTGAAAAATCAATAGACAGACAGTTTTGCTCAATTTGTTGAAAAATAGGTTGAATAAAATCAGTTTTTATAAAATAGTCTTTTTTTAGTAGATGATAGGTAGTTGGATAGAAATGTCCCCAAAGGTATTGGGCTATAATCGGGTTCGTAAGAGTAACGCCTGCCTTTTTTAAATAGGCATGCATATCCATTAAGCTTACATTTAATAAATAATGTAAGTTTGTGTGTTTGAGTGATTCCAAATCGAGGTATTCTTTACTGCCATCATCATAAAGATGAAGATAGTCAATATGAATATTTTTATTTTTTTTTGCAAGTTGTGTTATTGGGGCGATAAGGGTCAGCGAATGCCCTAAGTTCGCGTGAATTTCCAGAGATATATTTTCTTTTAGTGCGCAATCACTAATTAATGTTAAAACACTTTCAGGGCAACATGGCCACATGCCACTTTGTGGAACGTTAGAAAAGAAAGCCTCAATCCCCATTTCATTTCTGATCACATTTTCTAATAATGGATAGCGGTTATAACAAAATATTCTAAAGGACTCCTCCTCTTTATTCTGTAAAAAATGGATAAGCTGCGCTAAAGCAGGTAAGGTCGCTGGATCTAAGTAGAGTGTGATTTTTTTCATAACCTAAAACATAATAAATAAATTCTGTAGCATTGTATCTCAATATAACCAAAATTTACAGATATTAACTATTTAAATAAGCTATTGATCATTTCATTAGGTTATCTTTAATCCGTTCAGCAAACATGCCAATACTCAATGCAAAATAATTAGATTTATTCCAATCTAAAATAGTGCGGAAATTATTTGAAACTAAAAACGCTCTGCCCGCTTCGCGATCAGGGCGAACTAGCCAAAGCTGAGCATTTTCAAGTGTACTTAATTTTGCTTGATCCTGTGGATTGGCACTTTTTAATATTAGCCCCATCGCTTGCCAATCTTTTAAAGAGCGTGCTTTATTGCTTTCTGTACCAGAATAACTCAAATCAATAGGTTGCGTAAGCATCACCTCTACGCCCCAAGGGGGGCTATTATCCCAGCCTACTGTATGCAAATAATTTGCGATAGAAGCGAAAGTATCAAATTGGTTTTTCCAAATATCTTTTACGCCATCATTATTTCCATCAGCCGCATAACGTAAGAAAGTGCTTGGCATAAACTGAGTTTGTCCCATCGCGCCCGCCCATGAACCTAACATACGTTTACGTTGAATATGATCTTTTTCAAGCATTTTCATGGCTGAGATAAATTCTTTCGTAAATAATTTTTCTCTACGACTTTCAAAAGCCAAGGTTGCCACTGCAGAAAGTACATCATATTTTCCTTGATAATGCCCGAAACTACTTTCCATTCCCCATAACGCAAGCAAATACTCCTGCTGAACACCATATTTTTGGCTTACTTTTTGCAATGGCGCTTGTACTTCCCAGTAACGCTCACCCGCGACATTCACTTTATCTTGAGTAAGTACTCTATTGAGATAATTGCTCGTGCCATTCGGATTAGCCACTGGAGGTGAATTAGGATCTCTTTTACGAATTTTACCAGCTTGTTCACGATCTAAATCTACTGCCTTTTGCATATAGAGAATATTATTTTGAGCATTCAATACCGATAATGACACACCTTCAGCGGCGACCTTACCTTTTAAAAATTGAACATAATCATTAAAATTTTCTGGTGTTCTTTGCTTAGTATAACTGGTGTTATTGACCACTGGCTTAATATCAGGCGAACTAGAACAGCCAACTAAAAAAAAGTGCGGTGGATAATGCAGAAATTTTAAATAACATATTCAATTTCATCGGATTTCCTATTTACGTAAAAAAGTTTGATAAAAGTTTTTCAATAACGAGGTTGGCAATAAACGAGAGCCAAAACGCAATGCAAAAGTAAATAATCCAGCTAACAAACCTTGAATACCCAAACGATATTTTAATTTGAACAAACGCCATTCTGCCTTGGCTTGATTGACACCACAGCGGCGACTCACCATGCCATTTCCTACTCGCGCATAAACTAAAATATCTGGCAAATTCGCGACATATAAACCTTGTGCGACAAGTTTTATCCACAAATAATAATCTTCTTGAAGATCTTCATATCCACCACAATTAATGACCGCACTTTTTTGATATGCCACCGTCATATGATTAAACGGACAACGTTTTTGCGTGAATTTGATAATTTCTTGAGCCGACGTTGGCACATTACGATATGCCACAATATCATTTACATTTTCACCAAATTCAGCAATTTGTCCGCCAAAAATGATGGTTTCAGGGTGCTGTTCAATAAATGCCACTTGCTTTTCAAAACGCTCAGGCACGCAAATATCATCGGTATCCATACGGAAAACCCAGTCATAAGCACAATACAATAAACCCTCGTTTAAGGCTTTACCTAATCCTCGATTTTGCGGCAATTTAACTAATTTTAATGGCAGTTTTGTTTCAAACTCCGTCACAACAGATTCTAATCCTGGCGTTACTGCGCCATCAAAAACCAATACAATTTCATCTGCTTGACGAGTTTGTGCTACAAGACTTTCAAAACACTCCCGCAAGAATTGAGGATTTTCCTTAATATATAAAGACATTAGGACTGAAAATTTCATTTTATTTTCCTACATAAACCGTTTTAAATTAATGGCTAATTTTGGCGAAATTAAAATAACCAAAGTAATAATGAATTGCTTAATGCTTTTTGTTTTCTTAAAAAGATCAAAATAATATTTTGCCGCTTTACGCGATAAATTCATGATATGGGGATAAGCCAAAATATAGCTCGCGTTAATATCAAAATTACGAGCTTGCTCTACCGTTTTCACATAATGCTCACGAATATAATCAATGGCTTTTTGCGTGTTGGTAGTATCCGTAGACACACTTGAACGTTTAGTATGGAAAGTACAATAAGTCAGTGGTTCATTAATTTTATAAGGTTTAAAACTCGGCTCCTTTAGCAGTTTTAACAAGAAATCATAGTCCTCCAAAGAACGAAGTGCGGTCGATAATCCGCCTATTTTTAAAAACATCTCTTTTTTAATCGCAACCATTGGCATTCCGCCAATCTTATTGGCTAACAAAATACGTTCTGGCGAGATTTCTTGAGGTTCAATCGGTTGAGTCACATAAGTAAACCCTTCATTGACCATTTCACACTTAGCTGGATGATAAATAAAATTAATATTCGGATTTTGCTCAATCACTTGTAATATTTTTTCGCATTTTTTCGGCATAAAACAATCATCATCATCGAGAAAAAATAACCAATCTCCCTTTGATGCACGCGCGCCAATATTACGACTTTCTGCTGCACCTTGATTGGTTTCGTTACGAATCACTGTAACTGGAAAAGAATAGCTTTGCTCAACGACGACTTTTTCTTTGGAGCAATCATCCACAATAATCACTTCAAAATGAGTCGATGTTTGTTGAGTTAAACTTTCTAATAAAGCTGGTACTTCTGCTTTTCGATTATAAGAAGGCACAATAATGCTTAACATAATTCCTTCCTTTAATTAGCCAAATTTTTCTTAATCGCAAAGATTTTTTTCAATGGATATTTCATTAATTTTTTAAACAAATTATTGGATAAAGATCCACGAACACTTTCTAAATTGCTTATCAATACAGGATTTTCAATAACCATGAGAGGGCGAACCACTTTATTTTTTATATTAAAATCCTGTTCAAAGAGTAAAAAATCATCCGCTAACCAAAATGGTTTGTTTTGAGAAATTTGCTGGATAAATCTTCTTGCTGCTGATTTTTTAATAAGATAGCCCACCGTGCCAGCAAAATAACTTTTATAAGGAAAAGCGTAATTTACATTGCCTGTTTTTTTGCATAAAAAAGAGAAGGTTGTCGGATAATTAATTTCTAAATCATCGTCGTTGAAATCATTAATTTTTGACTGCCCAACCAATATAATTTCAGACTTGAGTTTTTCTGATAAAAGTGCGGTTAAATTTTGCTGAAAATCTTGGTGGAATAAAGCATCGTCTTCACAGACTAACGCATAGCTATCTTCAGCAATATCGTTGTCTTCAACAATTTTTTGGTACACAGAAAGATGGCTTAATGTACATCCTATTTCGCCCTTAGTGATATTACGGCCATAATGTGCTTTAAATTGTTCAATATTAAAAATAGAGGCTAATTCATCCCAATCTTTTTGCATGGTATTAATGGCAGAAAAAATTTGGAAATCCTCAGTATTTTTTTGAGAAAAGAATAATTCCCGACGTTGAATATCTTTATCTAAAGAGATCAAATATTTTTTTAACATAAAATTATTCCTTATAAAATCGCTTTCCATTCTTCAATAATTTTTTCAATGCCATAATCTTCACTCATTACACGAGATTTGTTTGACATTTGTTGATAAAGTTCAGGATTATTCATTAATAAATCTAAACCGTTAACCATTTCTTCAATATTATTTTTTTCACAAAGAAAACCATTTTCTTTATGTTCCACTAATTGCTTGACGCTCGGAGAACAATTAAAGGCAACAATAGGCAAACCAAATGCCATCGCTTCAATAACAACTAAAGGCAAGCCTTCTGTTTGTGAAGGTAAACAATAAATTGAACTGCTTTCATAATAAAAAGCGACATCATTGGTACGAGGAATAAAATTAACTGAATCTTCAATATCCAATGCTTTAGCAAGATTTTTTAAATTATCTTCTTCCTCACCCGATCCCACTATTTTTAAATTCCAATCTGGGTGATTTTTTGCTAAAACTTGCCAAGCTTTTAATAAATAATCAAAACCTTTATAAGAAAATAAATGCCCTACAGATAAAATAGTTTTATTTTCCCATTTTGCTAATTTATTCTTTGGCAAAAGCGTATTTGGATTAGCTATACTGATTATATTGTTCGTTTTAAATTTTTCTTGCCACAGTGTTTTTTCTGACTCGGTTAATGTGACGACTTTATCACATCTTGTTGAAGCTAAATATTTGCCAAGCGTACGAACTAGACGATTGCCGGTAAAGTTAAAAGAATAATGCTCCCATAAAATATGCTTTACATGTAAATTGACCAACGCCAAAGCAGAAAAAAGCATAATCGCCCCATCAACCACAATTAAGGTATCCAGCTGTAATTCTTTAACCAATTCTCTTAATTTTTTTGTAATAGAAAAATAATCTTTTTTCAATGAATAGGGCAATTTATTCATTGCGTAAATATTAATTTTTTCATCGACTTGGAAAAAAGGCTTATTACCGCCAATGCTAATAAAAGAAACATCATATCCCTGTTTAGCGAGAGCATTGGCAACATTAATAGAAACGCGCTCCGTTCCTCCCGCACTTTCGATATTCATAATAAAGAAACCAATTTTTTTCATCTTAAATTTCCTTATAAATCGTTAATCCAAGGTCTGGAAATGAATCGTAATAGAATTGCCATCTTGGAATACTCGTTCTAATAAAACGAATTTCTACATTAGGGTGACTTAATAAATTAAACGCAACAGAACTGAAGAACGTGTAAATAATCACCTTTTTATCCGATAAATTCTTAAATACGTAATCTTCAAAAATGAGTTCTGATTCAACATAATTTACCCCGTCTACTCGGTAATCTTCTGCTGGATGAGGGAAATAATAGTCAAAAGGAATCTGATCTTTTAGTTTTTTTATTAATGAGATGTTTTCCTCTTTTGTATTTAACAATGGTTGCCCAATAAAAAATGAGACCTCTCCATCTATATCGCAATCTATTTGATTATCCCATAGAGATATTGCTTCAATATTGGAAACAATATTTTTGTAATTAGGATAAACCGTATAATGTTTTTTTATTTTTTTAAATAATTTATGCATATTATATTTATTACCAATAAAGGCCTTAATCAGTTTATATTTAAATGTGTCAGGCTCTCTCAATAAATTGGGGTGTGGGAAAATATTATCTGAACCATCATCAAAGGTATAAAGCTCTTTAAATGAAACATGGCTAAGATAGGTTTGTAGCCATAATGAATTAAGATTGGCGAGAAAAACCTTATCAAAACCTTTGTGCGTAATTTTATTCTTGATCTGGCGCATTAACTTGAGAGAATCAAAACCTTTTAGATCTTTTCCCGTATCAATGTTCATCGAATCATTACAAACTTCCGCTAATTTACTCGCGTACAAGGTTCTTTTTTTATCCCATACACCACCAAACATGACGCCAAAGAATTGCTCGTTAGGATGTAATTCAATTATTTTTCTCGCAATTAATACTTGCAATGGTGTGCAACAAAGAATGAGATTCATAGGGTTTTACTCACTTTAGATGTCATAAAATAAAGAATAGGAATAATGAAAAGCGAACCAATAATTCCAGCATAAGGGATATATTTAATTTCTGTAAAAGTTAAAGCCACAAGGCTCGCTACATAAATGATTGTAGATAAAACGGAACATTGGGAAATAAGTTTATTTTTTCCATAATAGAAAAGATAATTAACTAAAATCAAATAAGGAATACTTAATGTGGTCGAAATTAAAAATAAAATAAAATAATATTTCGTTCCCACAAATTGGCTACCTAAAATCCAAACTAGCACATCTTCAGGAATAATCCACATAACTAAAGCAGGAATAGGTATCAGCAAAAAGGAAAATAACACCCATTTATGTAACTGTTGAATCACTAATTTTTTTTGTTTTAAGGCTTCATAAAAATAGGGGATGATCGCTTTATTAAGTGCTTGAATCGCAATAGAAACGACCAAAGCAAGTTGAGCGCCCATGGCATAAAGCCCTAAATCTGTTTCACTGAATTTATGATAAATAAAAATACGGTCTAACTGCCCTTTTAAGAAAAAGCTCGCATGATGCAAAATAAGCGGCAATCCAAATCCTAAAATATAAAATAATGCGGATTGATAATGTTTAAATTGATATTTTTTAGATGTCGCACTCTTTCTGTAAAGAAAATAAGAAAAAAACCAAACGACTAAATTACTCAATAAAATAGCCAAAATTCTTTTTTTAACAAGATCATTTTGATAATACTCGAGCAATGCGACGGTAAATACCGCACCAGTAACAGTGAGTGAAAATTGAATAAAAGCATAAGACCAAGCCTTTTTCTGGCATTGTCTTACACTTAGCTGAACATTTAAGAAAGATTGAAAAATTGAGGAAAGTGCAGCATAGAATAATATTTCAGACTGAACAATCCAACACCCCATTAAAATAATACTGCCAATTATCGTGGTATAAGCATATCCGGTATTCACTACTAAATTTAATGAACGTTTTCCGTAAAAATAAAAATAACGGGAAATTGCGCCCTCTTGAGTTAAAGAAACCACAATTAAAAATAAACTTAAAAAAGTTTGATAATAAGAAAGTGAGCCATACCCTTCTACGCCCAATTTACGCGATAAATAAGGCAAAAGTAAAAAAGGAACTAACTTTGACGATAATTCCCCAACAAGGTAAATGACACTGTCTTTAAAAACTTTCATAAATATAACCGCACTTTTGATGAATTCGAGCGTTTGTTTATCAAAAAATAAGGGGGCTTATTTTAACAAAATCAACATGGACAAGCTATGACTAATCATTATAATGAAACCGCACTATATCAAGGATCTTATCTATGTTAGAATTAGGAAAACTTCTTACCGCACTTATCGCACCACCTCTCAATACCTTTGTATTACTGATTATTGCAGCGATTCTTTATCGTGTTCATTTTAAAAAATTAGCCAAATTTATTGCGCTTATCAGTTTCACTTGGCTTTATGTCATGAGTTCGCCTTTTACTGGTTTATTGCTAACAGATAATGATGACACTCCAGCCCTTACCCTAGATGACTATAAACAAGCTCAAGCCATCGTCATATTAGGAGGTGGATCTTACCCAACCAAAGAACTATATGCAGAAACGGCTTCTGGTGCACCGCAACTAGAACGTTTACGTTATGCTGCATTTTTACAAAAAGAAACGGGCTTACCTGTTTTAACCACGGGCTATTCTTTGATAGGCATTTCTGAAGGCGACTTAATGGCAAAAGAGCTTAACCAATTCTTTAATGTGCCAACACAATGGATCGAAAATAAAGCCCGTAATACGGAAGAAAATGCCAGTTTTACTAAAAATATTTTAGTTAAAGATAATATTCAAAAAATTATTTTAGTAACAAATCAGTGGCATATGAAACGAACCAAATACCTTTTTGAAAAACAAGGATTCGATGTACTTCCTGCTGCAGCGGCAAGCTATGGCAGCAAAGGAAATCTATCTGCAAAATCTTTTATTCCTGACTTAGGTGCGTTAAATAGCAATATGGTTTTATTAAAAGAGTGGATTGGTTATTGGAAAGCCCATTACCTAGAATAATTTGCTTATAAAAACGAATCTTCTTTGATGAAAATCACAGCTTACACATATATTTTCGGTTACCATAAAAATCACTCAATTTGATGTAGAGAATAAGTTATGAACGGAATCGAATTACGCATTAAAGGCAAAGTGCAAGGTGTGGGATTTCGCCCTTTTGTGTGGTTATTAGCAAATGAATATGGCCTAAAGGGCGATGTAAATAATGATGGACAAGGGGTATTAATTCGATTTATAAATCCAGAAAAAGAAGCACTCACACATTTTTTAAAAGATTTACAGGAAAAACTACCGCCCTTAGCACTAATCTCAGATATTCAGCAATGTGAAAAACACTGGGAAAATCTACCGCACTTTGCTGAATTTGTAATCCGAGAAAGCGAAAACAATGCGATGGACACACAAATTGTGCCTGATGCCGCCACTTGTCCCGCTTGCGTAGAGGATTTATTCAATCCTGAAAATCGTCGTTATCACTACCCTTTCACTAATTGCACCCATTGCGGGCCTCGTTTTACGATCATCAAAAAAATTCCTTATGATCGTAAAAATACATCGATGTCGGATTTTCCTTTCTGTCCAGATTGTGAACATGAATATAAAAATCCAGCAGATCGCCGATTTCATGCCCAACCTAATGCCTGCCCAGTTTGTGGCCCGCATATTTGGTTACAAGATACCGAACATCAACTTGCAACACATCAAACAGCCTTAAAACAAACCGCACTTTTGCTGAAAGAAGGAAAAATTTTGGCAATCAAAGGGATCGGCGGTTTTCATTTAGCTTGTGATGCACAGAATTTCGATACAGTTCAATTACTGCGAGATCGTAAACATCGTCCAAGCAAACCTCTTGCCGTAATGGTGCCTGGTTTAGATTTTTTGCAAAATTTAACAGAAACCGAAATCAAACTACTCACTAGCACAGCTGCACCAATCGTTTTGTTACAAAAAAATAAAGTGTCCAATCTCGCAGAAAATATCGCCCCGAATCTAAATGAAATTGGGGTGATGTTACCGAGTAATCCATTACAGCATTTGCTTTTACGTGAAATCAATCAACCGCTCGTCATGACATCTGCCAATCCTAGCGGCGAACCACCTGTTTTAGATAACGAAAGTGCGGTGAAAAAATTGAGTAATTTGGCAGATTTCTATCTTTGTCATAATCGCGATATTTTGCAACGCGCTGATGATAGCTTAGTGAGAGCTTCTTTTGATGACGTGGAAACGCTACGCAGAGCACGTGGCTACGTTCCTGATGAAATGCTATTGAAAACGGAAAATACAAAAAATATCTTAGCGTTGGGTTCTGATCTTAAAAATACATTTTGCCTACTAAAACAAAATAAAGCCGTTGTTAGCCAACATATTGGTGATACCTCTAATGAACTTGTGCAACAACAATTAGAAAATAATATCGACTTATTTTGCCAAATTTATCAATTCAAACCAGATTTAATCACGGTGGATGCTCACTTAGGTTATTTTTCATCAAAAACAGGGAAAAATCTCGCAAAAAAATTATCGGTACCCTATGTAGAAGTTTTACATCATCACTCACATATTACAGCTGTATTAGCCGAACATCATTGTCATGAAAAAGTGATTGGTCTAGCTTTAGATGGTATTGGAATGGGGGATAACGGGCAACTTTGGGGCGGTGAATGTTTATTAGTGGATGGCGAACAATCTCAACATTTAGGTGGATTACCCGCCGTTGCGTTACCAGGTGGCGATCTTGCCGCCACCCAACCTTGGCGTAATTGGCTTGCTCATCTTCAAAAATTTGTACCTAATTGGCGTGACATCGCGGCTAAAACTTGTTCCGAATTGCCTTGGGAAATTCTTTCCAATGCCATCGAACGTAATCTTAATTCTCCGCTCATTTCATCGGCTGGGCGACTATTTGATGCGGTAGCTTATGGGTTAGGTATTGTGGGTGACAAACTCTCTTGGGAGGGTGAGGCAGCTTGTTATTTAGAAGCGCTAGCGACAAAATCTGACTTTATCAAAGATGAGAAAGGTGCTGTCAATATTCAGGTTAAAATGCCAATCCAAAATAATCAGTTGGATTTAGCCACATTTTGGCAAAATTGGTTGGATTACGATGATTCCAAAGAAAACAAAGCATTTATTTTCCATTATGCTCTGGCAAAAGGTTTTGCTGAATTAGCTCGTCAGCAAGCAAAACGCCACAATTGCAAAACCATTGTGCTTTCAGGCGGTGTAATGCATAACCAATTATTACGTCGTTTATTAAAACAAGCGCTTGTAGAATTTAATGTGTTAAGTGCACATCAATATCCAATGGGAGATGGCGGATTAAGTTTAGGGCAAGCGATGATCGTAGCAAACTTCTCCAACTAATACCAAATTAATTAAGGTAAATGTTCTTATTTGCATATAAAAAACGATCGCAAGTTAAGCGATCGTTTTTTATGAATGAAAGCAATTACAATCGAGTAATTTCGCCTAAATCGCCCTCATCCTTCAAAAAATCATAGAAAAATTCTACCGCACTTTTTACAGCTTCACTCATCGGAAAACCAAAGGAAACAAGATCAGGCTGGATACCAATAAAAATAACCTCAGGAATATCTTCCTCTAATTGCTCGATTAAAAAATTAAGTGGCAAATTATGCGTGCTGACGAAGAACATTTCTGCAATGAGTTCTTTGTCGATAATACGAATTTTGCCAACGGGCAGTTCCATTTCTGTTGCATCAAAGATAATTAAACGCTTTGGTTTCATGGCTCGGATCTGATGCACAAGATTTTCCGGTGCTGAACCACCATCAAGTGCAGTCAAATTTAGCAATGGATTTTCAGCACAAAGCTGGGCAAGATAAGGGCCTGCACCGTCATCGCCCATCATTGTGTTACCAACAGTTAAGATTACATTTTCATTCATCACGACGTTTCACCATTATGTACATCACAGGTTCACGCTGGATGGAAGCTAGCGTATCCATTAAAATATCGACCCATTTTTGATGTTCAGGCGAAAAATTGGCTCGATTTTCATCAAGTGCCTTAGCCAATAAATTCACATGACTTGAATCAATCACTATTTCACCAAATTTCATTAAGCCCGCAAATTTACGTTTTGTATCCCCTTCAGGGAAGGTATCTACAAAACGTTGGTAATCGGCATAATCACAAATTAGCAATTTTTTAAAGCAGTCAATCACACCAACATGGTGACCAATCGCAAGGGAATAATACATTACTTGCTTGGCTTGCTCTGGAACTTGCTCATCGTTTTCAACAAAACGCTCATTGAGTAAATAGAAAAAAACTTGGGTTGTCATGGTACGTCCTATAAAACTTGTAGAATAATAACGTAATTTCTTCGCTAATCAATACTGCCAAATCTCCCCTTACCCCTCTTTGCTAAAGAGGGGGATTTTTCTTTAGCAATAAAGTATCTTCTCTCATTTTAGTTTTCTATTGTTAATGCAGAAAACTAGATTGAAATCGACTGCTCTTATATCTCTCTTAGCTAAAGAGGGAATTCTTCTTTAGCAATAAAGTATCTTCTCTCATTTTAGTTTTCTATTGTTAATGCAGAAAACTAGATTGAAATCGACTGCTCTTATTTCTCTCTTAGCTAAAGAGGGAATTCTTCTTTAGCAATAAAGTATCTTCTCTCATTTTAGTTTTCTATTGTTAATGCAGAAAACTAGATTGAAATTGACCGCTCTTATTCCCCTCTTTAGCAAAGAGGGGTAAGGGGAGATTTAGCAGAAATCAAAACGGAGCTATTAGTTTATTTAGCAATCGTTAGACTATCCCGAAAACGGCATACTAATTGCATGCAATCGGTTTACGATTTCACTCAAGCGTGGATCCGCTTCACGTTCCAAAAATTCGCCAAGACGAACACCAAATGGAACCTGATCTTTTTCAGACATCATACTCATAAATTGATTAGCAATATCTCCACCTTGTCGATAGCCCGCCAAACGACGCGCTTCACGTTCTAATTCCACGCGTAAATCTAATGGAATATTTGGGAAACGTAATTTAGCCTCAGCATTAGGATCGGCAATTTCTTGTTTACCTTTGAGTTTTTGATCAAGTAAACCAAGTGCCATTGCAAAACCATAAATAGTCGCGGCTGGAGTTGGAGGACAACCAGGAATATACACATCAATTGGCACAATTTGATCGCTACCGCCCCACACGCAGTACAAGTCATGGAAAATACCACCACAGCCGCACGCCCCATAAGAAATACAGATTTTTGGATCGGGGGCAGCTTGATAAGCACGCATTGCCGGTGTACGCATTGCACGAGTTACCGCGCCAGTAAATAATAAAATATCCGCATGGCGAGGTGATGCAACAACCTTAATTCCGAAACGTTCTGCGTCAAAGGTTGGTGTAATGGTACTAAAAATTTCAATTTCACAACCATTACAACCGCCACAGTCAACACGGTAAACATAAGCGGAACGTTGAATATTTTTCAACAAAGTTTGTTTCATTTTCGCAATGTTTTCATCCACACTAAATGGCGTTGAAATACCATTCACGGGCATTGGGATTTGTGTGTTCATCTTGCAATCTCCCTAACGTGATCAAATAACGCCAATTTCACGCGCATATTGGATTCCATATCGGCGGTTTTTTCCAAACTGTTTTGGCGTTTACAGGTTGGGCAAGTATTGAGCACCGCTAATTTATGTTTAACCAGTTCATCGTTATCCAATGTTTGTTTGAATAAATCTACTGCATAATTGAGTTCTTTATGAGAAACGAAAGGTTGACCACATTGATGACAAATCGTTGTAGTGAAGGTTGTTTCTTGATAAAGATCCTGTTTATTGCTGACTGATAATTCAAAATCTTGGCTTAAACGAATGGCTTTTGTCGGGCAAACTTCTTCACAACGGCCACAGAAAATGCAGCGGCCTAAAAATAATGACCACGTACGTTCGCCTGTTTCTGGATCGGTACGCATGGTAAGCGCATTAGCTGGACATGCCATTGTACAGGCGGCACAAACAATACATTGATCAGAATTCAGTTCTGGTTTACCACGGAAATCAGGATCAACTTCATAGGGTTTAAACGGATATTTAGTGGTAACATCCCCCGCATTTAATACGGTTTTAAGTAATTTAAACATTGTGCGCCCCCTATTTTAATGGTGAATTTTTACGTTCAATGCCGTAGCGTTCGATTTCTTTGTAAGAAACCGTTTGAGCTTTGCGTTTACGTACATCCACCACAGTCACACGGTCAGTACAAGAATAGCAAGGGTCAAGGCTACCAATGATAAGTGGCGCATCTGATACCGTATTGCCACGCAACATATAACGTAAAGTTGGCCAGTTTGCATAAGTCGCTGCACGACAACGCCAGCGATATAATTTTTGGTTATCACCAACCATTGACCAGTGAATATCTTCACCACGCGGTGCTTCCGTAATACCTAAGGCAAAACGTCCAGGGGTGTAATTGAAACCTTCAGTGATAATCGCACCAGTTGGCAAGTTATCCACCATATAATCAATGATATTCATGGATTCAAATACTTCATTTACCCGCACTTTCACACGAGAAATGACATCGCAACCGTCTTCAGTGAAAACATTGAATGGTACATCGCCATAGCCTGAGAATGGATGAACTTTACGCACATCACGGGCAAAACCAGAGGCACGAATTAATGGCCCAACAGGACTGAAATCACGTGCTACTTGGCGTTCTAATTTACCTACGCCCACAGTACGTTGTTCCATATTTGGCGTATTGAGTAAAATATCTACCAAAGTTTTAAGCTCTTCACGCATTTCTGCAATAAGCTTAATGCATTGTTCACGTTGGTGTTTCAACATATCACGGCGTACACCACCGATTAAGTTGATACCATAGGTTTTACGTGCACCAGTAAGCACTTCCGCAAGTGTCATCGATTTTTCACGAACACGGAAGAATTGCATAAAGCCAGTATCAAAACCAGTAAAGTGGCTAGATAAACCTAAGTTCAATAAATGACTGTGCAAACGTTCAACTTCCAACAAAATTGCACGAATCCATTGTGCCCGTTCAGGAATTTGAATACCTAACGCATTTTCTACTGAGTTAGCATAAGCAACGCTATGGGTAAAACCACAGATACCGCACACACGGTCAGCCAAGAAATTGACTTGATCGTAATCCATTCGAGTTTCTGCCAATTTTTCCATGCCACGGTGTACATAGAATAAACGGTAGTCTGCATCAATAATATCTTCCCCATCAACAAACAAACGGAAGTGTCCCGGTTCATCTGATGTAATATGGAGAGGACCGATAGGCACAATACGCGCTTCACCTTTTTCGTTAATAAACTCGTAGGTTTCCGTTGCCGTAGTCGGATCTGGACGTAAACGGTAATCCATCGAATCTTTACGTAATGGGTAAAGATCATCTGGCCAGTCATCTGGTAACACTAAACGACGTTGATCGGGAAGACCGACGGCTTTTAAACCGTACATATCAAATAATTCACGTTCGCCCCACACCGCCGCTTTGACTTTTGGTGTCACGGAAGGAAATTCGAGTGTAACAGGATCCACGAGTGCTTTAATCGTCACAAAAGTCTTGACGACACCTTCCATAGAAAGCACATAATAAACAGTATAATGACCATGAATTGAACGTTCATCGTTACCAAAAACTAATGGCAACCAGCCTTCATGTTGATAGTAAAGATATTCCACCACATCAGGTAACATATTGGTTTTCACCGTTAAAGTTACTTGATTCGGTATAGACCACTCCTCATCTAAAATGGTATTCGGAAATTTTGCATTGACGGCTTCAATATAATTTTTGCCGAGCATTTTTACCGGATCGACCGATGTCTTTTTAGTTAATTCCATTTTTTCCCCCAGTTGTCGATCATTTCGCTAAACTTTGCCAAGGTAAAACTAGCATATCGCCAAAGGATACATGTTCAGATCCAAGCACAATTCCTACCGCACTTTTTAGTAACTGCAAGATTGGCTCTGCAATATGGATACCCATTACAAACATTAACAACAATAGTATGGCCATTGCCGCCAAAGAGACTTTACTGACTTCGCCTGCTTCAACATTGTCAGGTTGTTTGCCAAGCACTGTTTTTAATAGCATTAAGGCAAGTCCTGCAAGCACAATAGTGAGTAAAATTAAGCATAAAATAACTAACCAAGTTTTACCCGCTGTAATCCCTGCGACCACAACACTAAATTCACTCACAAATACGTTAAATGGAGGGATACCGCCCAATGCCAACGCACCACCTGCGAAAAGCACCGCACTCACTGGTGCAACACGCCATAATCCACGCACTTGATTCATATCACGGGTTTTATATTTCAATAGAATATTACCCGATGCACAGAATAATAAGGTTTTCGCAAGACTGTGGTTGATAGTGTGAAGTAAACCTGCAAATACCCCAATTGGACCACCAAGACCGAAAGCAAAGCTGATTAAGCCCATATTTTCGATACTTGAGTAAGCAAGCATACGTTTAATATCAAATTGCACGATGATAAATAACGCCGCTACAAGCACTGAAAGTAAACCAAAGATCAACATTAAAGTTTGTGAAAATTCTGCGCCAACTGCTTTTGAAACCAATGTGTAGTAACGCAACACCACAAGCATTGCACAGTTTAATAACACCGCTGATAAAATTGCACTCACTGGGCTTGGTGCCTCACTGTGTGCGTCTGATAACCAAGTATGCATTGGAAATAGACCGCACTTCGTGCCGAAACCAATCAATACGAAAGCGAATGCGATATACATCAACATTGGGTTTAAACCTGTGGCTTGTTGATTTACGGCTGACCAGAAAATCGCTTGGCTTGGATCGGCAAGCACGCCATTTGCATTAGCAAAGGTTAAAAGTGTGCCGTATAAACCGAATGCTACCCCCACAGAACAGATGATGATGTATTTCCACGCGGCTTCAAGGGATGTTTTTTGTTTGTAAGTACCGACCAAAAACGCAGAGCTTAATGTTGTCGCTTCAATGGCAACCCACATTAAAATCAAGTTATTGGTGATAACTGACACAATCATCGTAAAGAAGAATAAGTGTAAGAAACCGTGGTAATGTGCATAGGTTTTAAAATCAATATGCCCTTCTTCCAATTCTGTGTTCATATAACCGATGGAATACACACCAGCAAGTGAACCCACGACAGCAATTAAGCCTAAGAAAATGGCAGAAAGACTATCAACATACACCCAGTTGTTAAATGCACTGATACTGCCTTTTTCCAACACGCCAGAAATGACTTGTACGGAAAAGAACAACATCAAAATTAACCCGGTAATATGAAATGCGGTACAAACTGTCCGATTTTTTGTTCCGCGTAGTGCAAAGCTTTCAAAAGCGATGACTAAAGGTGCGATTAATAACGCAATTATCCATTGTTCATACATAGCGTTACCCCTTCAAACTCATAAGTTGTTTAGCATCAACAGTGTTGAAAGTGCGGTAAATTTTATTCACCAATACGACCATAATGATGACCGCAAAAATCGCATCGGTGGCAATGCCGATTTCAACTAACTCTGGTGCATTGTTGGCAAGTAAAGCCAATGTTAAATGCGCACCGTTTTCCATTAAACAATAACCGAAAACTTGTTTCACAATATTGCGTTGGCTCACAATACACACTAAACCTAAAAGGAAGTGGCTAAGTGATACTGACAACGCTGGTTTTAAATGTTCAACTAACGGTAAATTCACTGGAATGACAACAAAGTAACATAAGCAAACGATGATAGATGTGATCGGGATCAACCAAGCGATATTCATTCCTGCAGGAGTTTGACTTTCGTCAATTTTTCGTAAAGAAAAGATTAAAATTCCTGGCACTAATAATACTTTCGTGATGAATGCACTAATCGACCACATATAAAGTTCGTGAGCTTGCATTTCAAATGCCAAATAAACGAATAACACCACCAATACAAGAGACTGTAAGCCATAGCATAACGCGGATTTTTTTGCGGTTTTTGCCATAATGACACAAAGCGATGTAATGATGAGTAAACTCGCTAATACATTGATCATTAACATAATTCTCTCCTTAACCCGCAAGACCTAACCAATAGGCAGCGATAAAGCTAGAACACACAGACATCACCATTAAAATCACTAAAACAAATGTCATAGAGAATGGCAATGGTTGCGCATTTTGCACGTCTTCAGATGGTTTACCGATAACGCATTGACCAAATTTATAAAGCAACCAAACAAATGTTGCCGTAGATTCAATCAACGCAATCACCATTAACCAAGTTACCCATGAATATTCTTGCCCGAGGTCGAAACCAGCGGCAAACAATGGGAATTTGCTGAAGAAACCGTTAAACGGTGGCACACCAGCAATAGCCAATGCGGCAATACCAAATCCTGTACCAACCACAGGCATGGTGCGCATAATCCCTTGTAAACGAGGCATTGAACGTGTGCCAGTGGCATAACTCAATGAACCCGCTACCAAGAAGAATAAGCTTTTCGCAAAGGCGTGGTTAAAGATATAAGCAATCGCTGCAACAAAAGCTAATTTAGAACCTAATGCTGCAAGAGAAAGCCCGATGAAAATGTAAGAAAGTTGAGTAATAGTTGAATACGCAAGTAAGCGTTTTAAATCCGCTTGTGGCAAGTACATTAAGAAACCATAAATCAATGTAATCATTGCCATCACAATTCCCACTTCACCCACAATGTGAGGAATTTCACCAGCAGACATCACGGAACGAGCGAAAATATAGACGCCCACTTTTACCATTGATGCGGCGTGCAAATATGCACTGACTGGTGTTGGTGCTTCCATCGCATTTGGTAACCAAATTTGCATTGGAAGTTGTGCTGATTTACCCCATGCGGCAAACATCACCCCAAACAACACAATAGTTTTCGCTTCTGGCGCAAGATGTTCTAACGCGGTGATAGAGAATGTGCCAGATTGGCTAAATAAATAAGCCGCAGCAAGATATAAACCTAATGAACCTACGTGAGTGATAATCAACGCTTTCATCGCAGCCGCCATTGCTTTTTGGCTTTGATAATAGCTGATTAATGCCCAAGAACATCCCCCTGTGATTTCAAAGAAAAGCAACTGACCCGCTAAAGTTGATGAATACACCAAGCCTGCCATTGCACCAATGAAAATCAATAAGAAAGCATAAAAACGAGGTAATCCATTATGTGGATGTTCGCGGTTTTTATCGGTTAAATAACCACAAGAATATAAGCAAATTAAGAAACCTAAACCCACAACGGCAAAGGCAATTAATGTACTCACTGCATCTAAGGTCACGCCGAAGATGGCAGTATCACCAAATTTAACTAAATCATAGGTGACAGATTGTGCGCCATTTGCATACCACTGCCCCGCCACAGCAAGTGTGCCAAGGGTAGCTAGTGCGGCAAAAATTGTGGCAATTTTAGGGAAAGATTGTTTGTTCACCCCCACAATAAACGCACCGACAAACGGCAAAATGATTGTAATTAGTGCTAAACGTTCCATATTTCCTCCTTACAATCCTGTGAAGTAAAACACAAACGCCAACACTGAAATGCCGAAGCCGACCACAGTTAAACGTCCTGTTAGCATAAAGCGGGTACGTGCCAATGTGTTTTCAAACACACATGCGGCGATAAATACCACGAGTAATTTCACAAAGAAAGAAACGATACCTAAAATGACCGCACTTACCGTGAACTCTTGTGCTGCACCGAATGGGAAAAGCACGCTCACAAAGATAGAGGCAACCACCATTGATTTTAAACTCAAACCGACTTTTAATAAGGCGAAAGAAGGGCCTGAATATTCAGTAAGTGGGCCTTCTTGAAGTTCTTGTTCTGCTTCAGCCAAGTCAAATGGAATTTTGCCCATTTCAATAAAGATCGCAAAAGCAGCGGCAACTAAGGCAATTACTGTTGCAACGGGATATTGCCAAGGTTGGCTAGAAAGTGCGGTGCTAATTACTGCAAAATTTGTAGAACCTGCAATTAAAGCAATCACAATGAATGCCAACATTAAGATAGGTTCAACAAGTACGCCTAATGTCACCTCACGGCTTGCACCTAAACTTGAGAAAGTACTGTTAGAATCCAAACCCGCAATTGAAAAGAAAAAGCGGAACAACGCGAACAAATAAATAACGGTGATTAAATCACTGCCTGCCCCAAAAGGTGAGTGATGAGTAAACATGGGTAAACTCATTGCAACCACCATGACTGTGCTAATTAACACATAAGGCATAGCACGAGATACCCAACCCGCATTATCTGGCCAAATATTTTGACGTGTCATTAATTTAGCAATGTCGCGATAATCTTGTAACAAGCCCGGGCCACGACGGGATTGAATACGAGCCCGAATCATCCGTGAAATGCCTGAAAAGAGCGGTGCCAAAGCAAGAAGAATTAACGCTTGCACAATGGCTAAAAGGAACATTCCAGCGGAAGTGGAAATTTCTGAAGGTAATGAAATCATAATTTCCTCCTACATCAACGCAATGGAAAGTAATAACACAACCAAGGCAATCACGAAGTACACGCAATAAACGCGGAAGTCGCCTTGTTGTAGCCATTGAATTTTACGACCTAACCATGGGATAAAATGCGCAATCGGCATTGTTACTTTTTCTTCCCAGAATGGTTCTGTTTTGGTCGCACCTGAAATTAATGCATTGATACCTTTTGCACCAGCAGGCGCAGGATCAAGCACTTGACGCAAGGTATAAAGTGGCTTGAAGATGATACGAAGCGGACGAGTAAAACTACCCGCAGAGGCTGCCATATCCATTTCGTAAGCATAACCACAAGCCCAAGGATTGCCTTTTGTACGATCTGCCATACGATTGCCTTTGGTATAAGCGTAATACATAAACGGCAGCACAAAGAATGCAATCAACATAATGCTCACCATTGGTGTAGAAAGCGCCGTATTCGGTGTATTGCTTGCTACCACTACGCCATTTTCTGCTAAATTAAGCATTTCATTATGAGAAAGTGCGGTTGCAATATTGGCAATTATTGGAGTGACCACAGAAGCGCCTACGCCTAAAAGTACGCAGAATAATGCCAAGATTGCCATTGCAATCACCATTGGTTTTGGCACTTCGCGTGCATGTGCTGCTTTTTCGCTGCGTGGTGCACCACCAAAGCTAATGCCATACACTTTCACGAAACAAAGTGCGGCAAGCGCACCTGTTAAGGCAAGCATAATGATTGCAACAGGGCCTGCGATACGTAATACCACATCATTGTGTTGGCTTAAGTCGAATAAAGATTGATAAGTAAACCATTCACTCACAAAACCGTTAAACGGTGGTAATGCTGAAATTGCCATAGTACCAATCAAGAAACAGAAAGCAGTAAATGGCATTAATTTTCCAAGTCCGCCCATTAAATCCATATCTTTTGAATGTAAACGGTACATCACAGAACCAGCGCCCAAGAACAATAAGCCTTTGAATACCGCATGGTTAAGTAAGTGATATAAACCGCCAAGTAAACCGACAATAGCAAGCACAGGATTATGAATGGCCATACCAATCATACCGACACCCACACCCATCATAATAATGCCGATGTTTTCTACGGTGTGATACGCCAAAAGTTTTTTGATGTCATGTTCTGCTAAGGCATAAAGTACGCCAAGCACAGAAGAAACTGCGCCAAAAGCAAGCACAATCACACCAAACCACATATTGTGTGCGCCAAGTAGATCAATACCAACTTTGATAATCCCAAAGATACCGATTTTAACCATCACACCAGACATCATTGCAGAAGCATGAGAAGGTGCAGCTGGGTGAGCTTTTGGTAACCAGCTATGCAATGGAATCATCCCTGCTTTTGCGCCAAAACCAAGAAATGCCAAAATAAATACCGTAAAGGCTAAAGGCATTGAAAGCTCTGTGTGGCGGAAGGCTTTAAATTCAAAGCTACCTGCGTAGCAATAGAAAATAAAGAAAGCGATCATAATCAACACAGAACCAGCGTGAGCAATGAAGAAATACAATAAGCCCGCATTGGTTGCGTTGTCATCTTGTTCGGTCAGTACTAAAAAGTAAGATGCCAAAGACATCATTTCAAAGAACACTAAAAAGTAGAAAGCGTTATCGCTGGTGACTAAGGCAACCATTGAGGCGATGAACAAATTCATAAAGAAACCCATTGTGCCAGCGCCTTTGCCAATGTATTCTTTCACATAGGAAAAGGAATAAAGTGCGGTGATAATAACCATTAAAGAAATTACACACACCATAAACGCAGCTAATCCGTCAATGCGGATTGAAAATTGGGCGAAGTCGAAAGGGGTTGAAAACACATCAACGACCGTATCGTTGCTGATAAGCACGGGAATGCAGGCAACAATGCCTAACAAGCCACCAAGTACACCAGTCATGCCGGATATATTGATTGAAAGTTGTTCATTTTTTCGCACAGCGAGAGAAATAAACGCACCAATGACATAAATCAACAAGGACGTGATGAGTAAACTGATTGAAGAACTCATAATTTCACTCCATTGATTAACGAGTAAACAAACAATAAACTTTTATCTTGGCACGACAGGAGAACCCATCATTGCCATTTCGCGTTTTTTGCGATTTGCTTGTTCGATACTCTCATCACTAATTAAGAATAAAGTTTTTGTTGGGCAAGTTTGCATACAAGCAGGACCTTCTTCACGGAAATAGCAAAGGTCGCATTTCACTGCGATAGCTTTTACACCAGGTTCCCATGCAAGCATATTATGAACATCGGTATTATTCGGTGCAGTGCGAATATCACGTTTTACCGCATCAGTGAAAGAGAAACTGTTGTAGTGATTTGGTGCATCTAATGGTGCGCTACCGTGTTGAGTAATCGCCCCGAATGGACAAGCAATGGCGCAAAGTTTACAGCCAATACACAAACCTTCGTTTAATTGAATAGTGTCATTTTCGTGCTTAATTGCATGTACAGGGCATACCGTAGCACAAGGTGAATCATCACAATGACGACATAAAATCGGCACAGTAATATCGTCGTTACGCATTACTTGTAACCGCGGAAAGGATTGTAATCCAAAAGTTTTGTGTACTTCGCTGCAAGCAGCCATACAGGTATTGCATCCAATGCAATCTTTCGGATCACCTATAACAAAACGGTTCATATTTTCCCCCAAAGTATGTATAGATAGAAACAGAAAGTAGGTGGAAGGCATTACGCCAATACATCACAATAACCACTCTGGAAATAAGGATACTCCTTCAGAGTTACCCAAACTAGAGTAAAACGATTGTTTTATTGACTGAGATCATAAATTTTTTTATTTTTATCGAAGGGAAAATTTCGTATTGAGATTGACTCTCAATTCAATTTGTTAAGATTGTAAGTGATTGATACTATTAAACTAATTATTGAAAAATAATTGCTAATGCAATGTTAAAATCCTGTTGGCATTTTCTCATTTAGCACAAAAGTGCGGTAGATTTCCCGCAAGTTTTGGAGACTGCTTTGAAGTAGATTTTCATCATAAAAATCCTCTTTTCTAAATGAGAATAAATAAAAAAGACATAAAAAAACACCGCACTTTGCGGTGTTTTTTCATTATGTTTTCGCTACCAGCTGATTACCATTGGTAACCTACGCCAGCAGCAACGCCAGTTTTACCTTGAGTATTTGCCGTACCAGATAAACGGATGATGATCTTACCGTTATCAGAAATACGAGACATACCTACTGCAAGACCATTTTGCCCTTGGTAGTTACCAGCTGCAATACTAACTAAGCTCTTACCTGGTGTATAAGCTTGCGGAATAGTCGCCGCTGCTAATGCACTTGCAGTACCCGCATCTGCTCGTTTACCAACACGGTTGATCTGTTATTCAAATCGCCAAGTCTATGGCCAACACCAGCAGCTATTGCATGTAACTGGCTACCATTCACAGCATCTTTTGAAGTTGATGAAATTTCACCTGGAGCCACACCTGTAATTTTAGTAGGTGTTTCACCATCTGAACCACTTACATTGATATTTTAAACCCGAGCGAGATAACCACCACAAAAAAAGCGAGATAAATCAATTATCAAAAAACTTTCATATATTGAAACGTTATTACACAAAAAAGGCTTTTACTATAAGGAAAGTAAAAGCCTTTTTCGCTTTTTAACGTCTTTAGTGACGATCTTCAATCAACAAGGAAATTTTTGTAAAGGTGTAAATAAACAGATAATTGAAAGATTTTATCTATTGTTCACTAGTTCTATTTAATGCAACCTGTAATCAAATACCCCGCAGGTTTACCCACTAAATGCGGGGCGTGAATATCGGTACAACGGATAATTTCTACTTTACCGCCTTTTTCTTGGTAGGTGTCCACAAATAAGCCATTTTGACGGCGGACGGTGTAGCCGTAGGACGGCTCAAAAATGTTGCGTTCTTGCTGGTTACCTTGTTTTACTTCTTTTTGCGGAACGTAAGCTAAAACAATGCAATTAGACCAAATTTTTTCTAATTTACCGTTCTTTTCTTGCGAGGCTGAACCAATTTTTACTACATCAACCCCAATCAATTCCGCAAAAATTGCAGGCGTTAAAATGCCCGTGCGGGTGTATTTAATGCGTTCTAATAATACTTCATTTTCTTTTAAGGCTACCCACACATCAGAGGCAATTACGCACACATTCGGCACTCTACCAATAACCGCAGCAACAGCATTTAAGCCTTCATCAATAATTTTTAACGGATTAGATTTTGCATTCGTAAATTGACTATTTCCCGATAGCACAATTTTATTTGAATCCAAATAATTATCAGGATTTTGAGCAATTTTTGCCACTTCTACTTCACGCCCTAAAGCGATCACATCTTGCACCGTGCGAACCACAAAGCGTTTTAATGGATAGCTTGCATCATTATCTTCACGATAATCAATCGGGTATTCAATATCGTGTTCTTTTAACTCAATCGCTAAAGAGGTGACATCTTCAGGCGTTAAGCGGTTAGAATCGCCGTGCAATTCACGCACCGTTGAACGCACTTGGAACGCTAAACGCCCAAATTGCGGAATGCGTCCCGCTTCTTTTTCAATTTCAACTACCGGCATTAAGGCTTCGGCGACTAACTCATTATTATAATAACCTTGAGCTAATTCGGTTAAAACAGGATCTTGAATACGTTTATCGGCTAAACTCATTTTTTATTTTCCTCTTGGTTTACAGATAATATCAAATGCTTCGGTGTAACTGATTTTGTTCACTTTGGCATAGGTTCGGATTTTCTGATCTAATTCAATCATTTCAGGCGGGGTATTTTCCGCATATTGAATAAAATCTTCTTCTGTTTTGCTTACTGCATTTTCTTTCGTTGCGACTTCGACAAATGTAATAATTTGCGGTTGAGCGGTTAAAAAATCTTGTACTTTTTGTAGCAGGCTTTCGCCCTCATTAAAGTCTAGCGTTTCGCCTTTTCCTATACGTTCGGCATAATGCAAAATTGCTTCCGCTTCTTTTCGCACTTTGGGGGCTAATTTTCCTTGCTTAATTAAATTTTCGGTAAAATCTGAAATCTGATTTTTACTTAATTGATTTTTTAAGCGTGCATTTTCGGCTTTTAATTTTTCCAGTTCTGACGGTTCATTTTCATAATCTGAAAAATCCACCACGCCCGCTTCATTTTCGGCAAAAATCGGATTTTTCAACCCTTTCACCGCTGGCGGTACCGCCCCTAAAAAGCCAACGTGACGCAAATAGAGAAAACCTTTTTTCGGATTGCTTTCACTATCAGGCAAATAGAACGAGGCGGAAACCTTTTTAAATCGCCCATTCTCCACCATTTCAGAAAAAGCGGGATCGACTTGGTGAAATTCCGCTTTTAATACATCATTATCGAGCCTCAAACCTTTTACCCACGCATAAGCAGGGTGATTATGTTCTGGGTGTCCAATCACCGCAGGGGCTTCAAATGTATCCACATCGTAAGCGTTTACCGCTTGTTGCAAATCGGCGGGCGTAATTTCTACTTCTACGCCGTTAGCGTCTTTCCGCTTGCCCGCTTTAAAAATTTCAATCCAATTCATAAGGTTGTTTCTCTTTTACAATTTTATAAATCCATTGAAGGCTTACGCCATATTTCATCGCTAGTTCAGTATGATTTGCACCGTTGAATTTTTTTCTGATTAAGTTATTTCTAGCAGTATTCATAACCGCACTATATTGCCCTTTAGGAATATAAACATTTAAGCCAGCGTTATATTTATAGAAATGTTCAAGGAAGATTTTCTGAAATTCCCCTTTATTGTTATTAGCTCCTTCATAGGCTTTTTCTATGCAATCTTCCAAAGATTCAATAAAGTGTTTATAAGAACGTTCAGATTGTGTTGTACGCACTCTAATTTCTCCATTTACCCAATCAATGAAGTTATCTTAAAGCGCTTTAAGAAAACCGCCTTTTAAACTGCTTTAAGAAAACCAACACACAAAAAAGCCCCACGTATTCAACAGAAAAGCAAAAAGAGAAGAAAATAGGCGTTTATAAACAGGCTAAACAGGTAAAGACGGGGAAATATAGCGGATAAGCTGAACCGCCCGTTTAGGGCGTTAAATTGCAAATAGTGAGAATAGAGAAATGAAGGCTAGTCTATTAGGATAATAGTCTATATACGCATTTTTCAGACATACAGAAATTTTAAAAAATGAAATCAATAAAAATCAATGAGTTATGAGATTTATTCAGAAATTTTTCAGACTGTCTGAAAAAATCATTTGATGTTTACATTAAATGTAACGTTTCAACTTTCGTTTAAACATAAAGTAGATAAAAATCAATAAGTTATGGTTTTAGTATATTCAAAAAAAGGTGTAATTGCTACATTTTTTGCTATTAGCTATTGATTTATTGAATTGGCTAGCGTATAGTTGTTCTCAAGGTGTCGAAACCTTACTACAAAGCGGATAACCGCACCCGATAGACAAGCGGTTTTTTTGTACCTGAAATTTACCAAATTTTAGGGCGAAAATATACCATTTTTTAAACTCAATGCCGAGAGGGCGAGGAATACAACACCCGAAAGGGAAATAACTCCAGCCGTCTTTGTAGGGCTTTCGAACCTCTTGGCACCCTTATTTAAGGGAAAAATTTCGAAAATTTACAAAGGAGTTCACAATGAACACATCAACCTGCCCCGCCTTTACTTCGCTTTCTCAAGTGATTAACGGTAAACATCAAGCTGTTTTTTCGGTGAGTGAATTTAGTACTAAACTTGGTTTACCTTTCCGCCCACCTGTGGCACTCAATACCCTGCTTAATCATTTACAATTTCGATTAAATGTTGATTATGTTCCGTTTTATGGCTTAGACGGAAAAGGCGTCATAGATTACCGCTTAACAGCTGAAGCAATGTTGCTTTATATTCAAAAAATGACCGATGAAGTCAATCATAGCGTGAAAGCTTGCGTGCATTTTGTGTTAGAACGTATGCAAGCCAGCCCGATTGAGCAAACCATTCAACAACAGCAATTTAATACAGAAACGCAAGCCTTTTTAAAAGCATTTTTTCATACTGAATATCATTATTTATTAAGTGAAGATGACTTCATCAATATGGAAAGAATGAAAAACGCCTTTTTTATGGTTGAAACGTTATTAACGAGAGTAAGTCCGCAATCTACCTTAGATTACGACCATTTAGCCGATCTGATTTCAAGCGTTATTAGCCCTTTATATGATTTACTTAATCGTACAAATGAAACGGCTAAAAAAACCGATCAACAAGTAAAAAGATTAAATCAATTAGCCGAAAATTTACAAGGGGCGTAAAAATGACGACTCAATCAATGATCTTAGACTGTCAAGAATTAGCCTACGACTTGCGGGATCAAATTCACGCCCTTGAAACGCTAGATGATTTACTTTCTTCTTTTAATGGACGAGAGCAAATAGATAGCGGAGGCGTAGCCCGCTTGATCCGTGCGATTGCAAACACTGCAAGTAAACAAATAGAGCAATTAGACGTGTTATTAGAAGATTTAAAAACCGTAAATTAACCCCAAAATCAACCGCACTTTAGCCGATAAAGTGAGGTTATTATTAACACCATAGGAGAATACACAATGGAACAACAAGAAGCACAATCTGTTTTATCTAAAATGGAAAATGACTTTAATAGAGAAAAAGCGGAAGCCTATATTTTATTAGGACGGGTAGAAGCCTTTAATTTTGCTAAAAGATTTCTAGAATTTGGAGAATTAAAAACGATTGAGAAAATTAAAGAGAAAAAGGCTTACAAAGGTTTATTAGTTATAGATAAAAATACTGGTGAAGAGAAAAGAATAAGTACATTTAAAGAATTTTGCCAACATTTAGGCATTTCTTACGAAACAGTAAATAACCACTTGAATTATTTGCGAGATTTAGGTGAACCACTATATAAAGAAAGCCTACGATTAGGCGTATCAGACAGAGAAATGCGCCGTTTAAGAAAACTACCCGATGAAACGCTCATTGATATCGCAAAAATAGATTTTTCAGAAGATGAAGATAAAAGCCGATTAGTAGAAAAATTGGCGGAAGCTGAAAAAATGATTGAAAAATTAAGTGATACCATAGAAGAACAAGCCGAAGAATTAAACGAAGCAAAACAACAACTAGAAGAAACAAGGGAAAACTACTACGCTCAAGAGCGTTTTATTCAAAACAAAAACGATCATATTGATAGAATTTCTTCAGATTTAGCAAAAGCACAACGCCTTATCGAAACAATGACACCCGACGAGGAAGGGGCGAAGCTTAGGGAAGAAGCTACTACTTTAAGTTATCAAGCGGAAGCAATTTTGAGAGGTAAAGTATATGCCGCTTTTAAAGCTTTAACAGAGCATAGCGAGCGAACAGGCATTGCCCATAAACAATTTATGAGCGGAATGTTGGCGGAGTATCAGTTGATACTATCGGAATTAAAAACAGAGTTTCAAATTAATGATACACCGAGTGATAGTGATTTACCCGAATGGGCGAAAGAAGGTTATAACGGCGTAGAACTTGATGAAAGAATGAACAGTATTTTAGATGCCAAAATTCTAGGATAAATAATTAAATTACTTTAATTTTAAAAGTTTCTATTTTAAAAATAATTCCCTAGTAAGCCCGATTTATTCGGGCGTTTTATTATCTAGGAGAATTAAAAATGGCAAAATTAGCAAAACTTCCCCCGCAAGTACTCACCGAGCTACAAGAACAAATTAGGGCGAACCACTACCAACACTATCACGCTCTTAGCGATTGGTTAAAACAACAAGGCTATTCAGTAAGTAAAAGCACTATTCACCGCTACACCCGCTATTTAAAAGAAATTGACGGCTACACAGCCAAAGGCAATTCAAACGAACTCCTAGCCCAAATCACAATAGAAAATTTTGATAGCCTTTCTCTATCATCACTCTATAAAAAGCTAGGCAAGCTAGAACATGAAAAGCAAAAAACGCTAAACCAAATCAACCAACTATTAAACGAAGAAAAAGCCTAAATTTTTAGGCTTTCCGTTTTTCAAATAGTGTAATGAGATTACATATAGTCCCATTTCTTCAGAGAACTTCCCACATCAAAAGCCCATTTATCTTACATTATTTGTAGTGGTTATGTTGGATCTCTTTACGCTTAATGCCCCTGGATTCACGCCTGATTGTGCGGCAATCTCGCGCTGGGTGTAGGTTTGGTTGTCTAAAAATTGCTTGATTTGTTCAATTAAAGTCATGTTTAACGCGCCTTAAATACGGCTTAAAGCCCTTTTTCCTTTTTCAACATTGCAAGCCCTTTTTGCCAGCCTTGTTCAAAATCGTTGGTATCTTCATCGTCATCTAATACTGCTTCGTGTTTGCGCACTGCGTTACCATCTTGTCGGAATAGCTCGATGATTTTCGGTTCTAGTGGTTCTTCTTCCTCGAATTGAGGCTGATAACGCGCAGCTTCTTGTGCATTCATAGTGAGGGTGGCTTTCGCTACCGCTTTCACCGCTTTCACCATTTGTTTGCGTGCTTTATCGTGCTCACGACCTTTCGCTTTATCACCAAATGCCACCGCTTCAGTACATTTCGCTTCGGCTAAGAACACACCATCCAAACCGTAAACCCACACTTTGTTGTGCAAGTCTTGCGGGTCGAATTTCACCACCACCTTGCGGTGCGCGGTGGCAATCAGCTCGCTCGCTAAATAGCGGTTTTTGCGATTATTGACCTTGCCACCAGCATCTAACTCAAATGTGCCGTCTTTTCTCAATGTAACGGCTTCGCTCATCAACATTAAAAAACGCATTTGTTCTGCGCTTGCCTTGCGAATTTGCGCCTTGGCATAATCGCGCTCAAACACTTGGCTGAAGCTGTAAATGCCTTGGCAAATTTCCGTTTGTCTGCCTTCACGTTCATTGAAAGTGCGTATGCCATCTTCTATGGCTAAAATAAATGTGTCGTAATCTACGCCGTCTTTACCGCCGTTATAGTTGTCAGGCTTGTTATAAACGTTCTCGCCTGCGTAAAAGCCTGCAAGACTTGGGTGTTTATCAACTAATTCGCCTAAACCACCATGGGAAAAGGCACGTTCAATCGGTTTTGCTTGTCCGTGGCCTTTGCCAAATTGCACCGATGTCCACAACAATTCGATGCCAAGCATCGGGATAATCCCAGTCACATCATCTTCTTTCACTTTGAAGCGGTAGCGGTTTTTCACGCCGCCAGTCATCCATTTGTTTGCCGCTGCACGAGTGTTATCAATGGTGCATTTTTTCGGAATGCCGTATTTCCAAATCAAATCCATTAAGCTCAAGCGAATGGTGTCGCTGTTTTCGCTCAAATCCACGCGATATGACAAGATTTTACGGGTGCGAATGTCTTGCCAAATCCAGGTTTTAGGGCGGACAATCTCACCGTTATGCCAACGCACGAACACGTTGTGTTGATAGCCGTCGCCGTTGATCCATTCAAGGGCTTCAATTTCCGCAACTGTGCGACGCATTGAAGGGTAATATTGCATCACAGCATGGTCGCCTTCACGTAACTGTACTTGCACTAATTTTGGTACGTCGCGTATGATTTTGCGTTTAATGCTGCTCGCTGATGGTATTGACCAGCCGTTTTCTCGTGCGGCACGTTTTAAGCGTTCATAACAACTGCCAAATTGCGGTTGTTCGTTACGGAAATAATCTGCTTTAAAGGCTTCCCAGGCATCTTCCGTAAATGCCGCTTCCTTACCAGATTTCTTGTTATTGTGTTTAGCAATCAATAACGGTAGCCAATCCGGACGTTCAAACGACCGCACTTGGTAATACCAACGTTTGAGCGATCCTTTCGCAATGTCGCATTCTTCCGCGACAGCATCCAAAGCAGTCATCAATTCCAAGCCATTTCTCACTAAATCGTCTAATTTATGCAGTGGCGCAAGTTTCGCTTTGACGTGTTCCCTTTGTTTATCAGTCGCCTTTTCATAAGGTTTCCAAATCACTTCGGGCAAATAGTTGAGTTCTTTTCTCGCGCGGGGTGTTTCTGAAACGTTGTCGATTTCCACCGCACTTTGTTTTAATAAAAGCTCTGCTTGGGTTGCTTGTGGGAGAGAGGAGAAGGCGTATTCGTAACCACCACCTTTTCCTTGGCGAGCTTGGAATTACCAACTTTCTCGTTTTGCCATTGTTAAAATAGCTTTTTTAGTTCTTGGCAAAGAGAGCAAACTAAGATCAACCAACTCTTGCGCAGAGTAATGTGATTTAAGTTCATTCATATGAATCCCTAACAATCAATTTGAATATTTAACTTGAGTGCAATTTCTCTTTCTCTTCCATAATTCAATTTAGATTTTCCACTTAGAACTCGGCTGATCTCATTTGAACTGTAACCGTTTCTTCTCCCCCATTCAGTTTGCGTGATATTTAGCTCCTCGAGCCACACTTTTACTTCCTCTCTTGTTCTTTTTTTCATAAATCTCACCTCTTTTATGGACTAAAATCATTTAATGAACTAAAATCAATGATCTAATTTAATATTAAATCATATAGTTCATTATTGTTTACCTAGTTCATGTTAATATGAATTTTATGAATTGCAAGGTTTTTTTATGAAAAATTTCACAGATATCGTCAATAGATTAAAAACTGAACTTTCCGTAACTATGGATAAAGATGTGGCTGAATTTTTAGGCATGTCTAAAAGTGCTTTCGCAGAAAGAAAGCGTAGAGGAGCGTTTCCAAAAGAAGCTTTAATGTTAGCTGATTTACAACACTCCGAACTAAAGCTCGATGTCGAATATATTTTGACTGGTAAAAGAGGAGATGAACTGAGCCAGTTTTTATCTAAAACTGCGAAAGAAAAAATTGAACAGCATATAGGGATGGACGATATTCCAAAAGAGGAGCAGCCAATTACGCCAAAAGATGCTGACTCATACGTTTTAGTAAATATGGAAGAAAAAATATTACTTAACTGGTACAGAAGAAGTGATACAAAAGGCAAAAAACTCATTTTTGATCTTGCAAAGATGACTCATGAAACATTATTGGCTCAAATGAAGCTTATTGAGTACACAGAAAATAAAATGTTTAACAACACAGAAAGAAAAAGAGTTAAAAAAATAACTAATAAATTCAAATAATTATAGTATTTATATGCTACATAGAAAATTACACAGAATAAATGTTTACTGTGTAGTCTTTGAAGACGGCGATCAGATGTTGGTGGATTTAAAAAGAAAGGAAATCAAAGGCGATAAAATCTATTTAGTGCAAAACGGAGCAAGCGTGTGGGTGAAACGCGTGAAAATTCGTTGGGACGGCGTGGAACTGATTTCAGACAATAGAGAAGAATATCCCCCAATCATACTTTCAAAGGATGAAGCCGAAAATCTTCAAGTTATAGGACAACTCGTCCACCTCGGCAAAAATATGATTTAAACACCATTTAAACCCGCTTTAACGTTTCCCAAATTTAGCGGTTAAATTGGCAAGTTTTGGGAAATTTTTCCCATTTCATTATTTCTGTTTTTCTTCCAATAAAAAAGGGGCTGGCACACCGCCAAGCCCCGTTTTATCTATATCCATCCCACTTATTCCCGAAAATTTCCGCCCAATCCCTATTTGTTTCTTTGTTTCTCATATTAAGTGGTTGGATACAGCGGTGAAAAATCACCGCACTTTTTCTTTTATATCATTGAGATTAAAGCCGAAAAAGAGTAAAGTAAACGGCTGTTCATTTGACTAATTTAACCGAATAAAAGGCGGAAATTATGGGAAAAAGTGTTGTTATCTTAGGCGCTCAATGGGGCGATGAAGGTAAAGGGAAAATCGTCGATCTTCTAACGGATCGCGTAAAATACGTAGTTCGTTACCAAGGCGGTCACAACGCAGGTCACACACTTATCATTAATGGAGAAAAAACCGTATTACGTTTAATTCCATCTGGTATGTTACATCCAAACGTAACTTGCTTAATTGGTAATGGCGTTGTGGTTTCGCCTGAAGCATTAATGAAAGAAATGGGCGAACTTGAAAACCGTGGTATTAAAGTTCGTGAACGTTTGTTAATTTCTGAAGCATGCCCTTTAATCTTACCCTATCATGTGGCTATGGATCACGCCCGTGAAGCAGCACTCGGCAAAAAAGCTATCGGTACGACTGGTCGTGGTATTGGCCCTGCTTATGAAGATAAAGTGGCTCGTCGTGGTTTACGCGTAGGCGATTTATTTAATAAAGAAGCTTTTGCCGAAAAACTCAAAAACATCCTTGAATACTATAATTTCCAATTAGTGAACTACTACAAAGTTGAACCTGTCGATTATCAAAAAACCTTAGATGATGTAATGGCAATTGCCGATGTAATCACTGGTATGGTGGCAGACATCACTACAATTCTTGATACAGCACGCAAAAATGGTGAGCACATTTTATTTGAAGGTGCACAAGGTACCATGTTGGACATCGACCACGGTACTTATCCGTATGTAACCAGTTCAAACACAACGGCTGGTGGTGTTGCAACAGGTTCTGGTTTTGGCCCACGTAACTTAGACTATGTACTTGGTATCATCAAAGCTTACTGTACTCGTGTAGGTGGAGGTCCATTCACAACAGAATTATTTGATGATGTGGGTGCTGAAATTGCGCGTAAAGGTAACGAATTTGGCGCAGTAACAGGCCGTCCACGTCGTTGCGGTTGGTTCGATGCCGTAGCCATTCGCCGAGCAATTCAACTTAACTCTATTTCTGGCTTCTGTATGACCAAATTAGACGTATTAGATGGTTTTGATGAAGTAAAAATCTGTGTTGCATACAAAATGCCAAATGGTGAAATCGTTGAATATGCGCCGTTAGCGGCGAAAGATTGGGAAGGGGTAGAACCAATTTATGAAACATTACCGGGTTGGAAAGAAAATACTTTCCGCGTCACAGATGTAAATAAATTACCACAAAACTGCATTAACTATATTAAACGTATTGAAGAAGTAACTGGCGTACCAATTGATATTCTTTCAACTGGCCCTGATCGTGTAGAAACCATGATTTTACGTGATCCGTTCGCTGCTTAATTTCTTTAAATTTCTGACCGCACTTTAAAAGTGCGGTCTTTTTTATTATTTTTTACTATTCTTCGATAGAACGTAATAATTCGTTGATGCCCACTTTGCCTAAAGTTTTCGCATCCACTTTTTTCACGATCACTGCGCAATATAAGCTATATTTTCCACATTTTGATGGAAGGCTACCAGATACCACCACAGAACCAGCTGGTACACGGCCGTAGTGAATTTCACCGGTTTCACGATCATAAATTTTAGTTGATTGACCGATGAATACACCCATTGAAATAACACAGCCATCTTCTACAATGACGCCTTCTACCACTTCTGAACGTGCACCGATAAAACAGTTATCACCGATAATGGTTGGATTGGCTTGTAATGGTTCTAATACTCCACCGATGCCTACACCACCAGATAAGTGAACGTTTTTACCGATCTGTGCACATGAACCTACCGTAGCCCAAGTATCGACCATGGTGCCTTCGCCAACATAAGCACCAATATTTACATAAGATGGCATTAATACGCAGTTTTTAGAAATGTATGCCCCCTTACGCACCGTTGCAGAAGGTACAACACGGAAACCTTCTTGAGCAAAACGTTCTTCGGTGTAATCCGAAAATTTTAATGCCACTTTGTCGTAATATTTTGTTTCTGCACCATCAATGATTTGGTTGTCATTAATACGGAATGAAAGTAAAACCGCTTTTTTTAACCATTGATGTGTTACCCATTCGCCATCAATTTTTTCTGCAACACGGTATTTACCCGAATCTAATCCTTCGATTACTTCTTCAATTGCCGCGCGCGTTTCTGCATCAACGGTTTTTGGTGTAATTTCTGCACGTCTCTCAAATGCAGCTTCAATAATTGCTTGTAAGTTTGACATTGTATTTCCTATGTTTTGTGTGAATAAGATGGAATCTGTTTTATCATATTTTCGCTTGCTGCGCAAAAACACCTAAAAAAATCACCGCACTTTGTATTAAAACAAACTGCGGTGATCCTGAAACATAATTGATTAAAAAATTGAAAGCGCTAAACCACAAACGACTGACATACTCAATACAACTGCAATCATTGCATAACCAAAATCACTCATGTTTTTCTCCTCACTAAAAATGAGACCACATTGTAACAAGATTGTTTTAAGAAAATCACCTCTTTTACAAAAAAATTTCAATAAAAGTAACGAAATTTTTTACAAACCTTTATAATAGGCAAAAATTTTTGGGGATCGAAATATGGCAACAATTAAAGATGTCGCAAAAATGGCTGGCGTGTCCACCACAACCGTATCTCATGTTATTAATAAAACCCGCTTCGTTGCAAAAGATACGGAAGAAGCGGTGTTATTAGCGATTAAGCAACTTAACTATTCACCCAGTGCCGTGGCGCGCAGTTTGAAAGTCAATACCACGAAATCTATCGGGATGATTGTGACGACCAGTGAAGCGCCGTATTTTGCCGAAATCATTCATTCTGTTGAAGAACATTGCTATCGACAAGGTTATTCATTGTTCTTGTGTAATACACAAAATGAACCTGAAAAAGTCAAAAACCATTTGGAAATGTTGGCGAAAAAACGGGTAGATGGTTTGCTTGTGATGTGTTCTGAATATACGCAAGACTCCTTAGATTTGCTTTCATCATTTTCCAGTATTCCAATGGTTGTGATGGACTGGGGCCCAAATACTAATACAGATGTAATTGATGATCATAGTTTTGATGGAGGATATTTAGCAACCAAACACCTCATTGAGTGCGGTCATAAAAAAATCGGTATTATCTGCGGTGAACTCAATAAAACCACTGCAAAAACTCGTTATAAAGGCTTTTTAAAAGCGATGGCAGATGCGAATCTTGAAGTGCATGAACCTTGGATTTTCGAAGGTGCATTTGAGCCTGAAGATGGTTATGAATGTATGAATCGTTTACTGGCTCAGGAGGAATTACCAACTGCCCTATTCTGTTGTAACGATGTGATGGCGCTCGGTGCAATTTCTGCACTGACAGAAAAAGGGTTGCGCGTGCCCGATGATATGTCTATTATCGGCTATGATGATATCCATGCTTCACGTTTCTATGCGCCACCATTAACCACCATTCACCAATCTAAGCTACGATTAGGCAGACAGGCAGTGAATATCTTATTAGAGCGTATTAGCCAAAAAGATCAAGGCGTTCAGCAATATAGTCGTATTGACATTGGTCCTGAGCTTATTATTCGAAAATCCATTAAATCAATTTTATAAAACTTATTAAAAATAAACCGCACTTTTTAAACAATCCATAAAAAGTGCGGTTCTTTTTTATCTATTTTTTAGCTTTTCTTGATTATCTTCAATGTTTCTATGAATACCATTTGCCCTATCTTCCGTTTTTAGCTATATCTATCGCCAACTTATGAATTTTATTTTTACTTTTAGGAGTTCCTATGACACAAGAGTACACCACTCTGCGCAATAACATTAGTATGTTAGGGCGTTTTCTCGGAGAAACAATCAACGATGCCCAAGGTGCCGATATTCTCGAATTAATCGAAAATATTCGTAAACTTTCTCGTAATTCTCGGGCTGGTGATGATAAAGCAAGACAAGAATTGCTCGACACGCTCGGTAGTATTTCTAATGAAAATATTATTCCTGTTGCACGTGCTTTCAGCCAATTTTTAAACCTCACAAACATTGCTGAACAATATCAAACGATTTCTCGTGAACATTCTCTAGCACAAAGTTCTTCTCAATCCTTAAGCGAACTTTTCAAACGCTTAAAAGAACAAAATGCCTCTGTGGAAGACGTGCATAAAACCGTCGAAAAATTATTAATTGAGCTTGTTCTGACTGCACATCCAACAGAAACAACACGTCGTTCACTCATTCATAAACACATTGAAATCAATAAATGTTTAAGCAAGCTAGAACATCATGATTTAACTGAAAAAGAACGCAATATTATTGAACGTCTATTACTTCGCTTAATCGCAGAAGCATGGCATACCAATGAAATTCGTACTGTTCGCCCAACACCATTTGATGAAGCCAAATGGGGCTTTGCGATGTTGGAAAACAGTTTGTGGCAAGCTGTGCCAGAATTTTTACGCCAACTCAACGAAACTGCCCGTGAATTTTTAGGTTACGATTTGCCAGTAGGATTAAAACCCGTACGCATTTCCTCTTGGATGGGCGGCGACCGTGATGGAAATCCATTTGTCACCGCACAAATCACCCAAAAAGTGCTTTATTTTGCCCGTTGGAAAGCGGCGGATTTATTCTTACAAGACATTAGCAAATTAGCCGATGAACTTTCAATGGTGAAATGTAGCGATGAATTTCGTGCTAAATACGGTGAACATTTGGAACCCTATCGTTTTGTGGTGAAAAATTTACGCAATCAGCTTACGGCAACATTAGCTTATTTTGATGATCTCCTATCAGATCGCACACCGCGCGTATCCGAAAGCGAGATTATTTTAGAAGATAATCAACTTTGGGAGCCGCTTTACGATTGTTATCAATCTTTAATCCAATGCGGTATGCGCATTATTGCCAATGGTTCATTGTTGAATATTTTGCACCGTATTAGTTGTTTTGGCGTAACGCTTTCTCAAATGGATATTCGCCAAGAAAGCACACGTCACACTGATGCCATTGCTGAAATCACACGCTATATTGGTTTAGGCAATTACTCTCAATGGACGGAAGACGATAAACAGGCTTTCTTAATTCGCGAATTAAGCTCTCGCCGTCCATTGATTCTGCAAAACTGGACGCCATCGCCAGAAACCAAAGAAATTTTAGATACTTGCAAAGTCATTGCTCAACAAAAACAAGGCGTAATAGCTTGTTATGTCATTTCTATGGCACGCAGTGCATCTGATGTTTTAGCCGTTCATTTACTCTTAAAAGAAGCGGGCGTGCCATATCATATTCCTGTCGTGCCATTATTTGAAACCTTAGACGATTTAGATGCAGCCGAAAAAGTGATGACTCAACTTTTCAATGTGGGTTGGTATCGTGGCGTTATCAATAATCGTCAAATGGTGATGATTGGCTATTCGGATTCGGCAAAAGATGCGGGAATGATGGCTGCCTCTTGGGCGCAATATCGTGCACAAGAAGCCTTAGTGAATTTAACAGAAAAGCTTGGCATTGAACTCACTTTATTCCATGGACGTGGTGGCACGATTGGTCGTGGCGGTGCGCCAGCACATGCGGCATTACTTTCACAGCCACCTCGTTCCTTAAAAAATGGTTTACGTGTAACAGAACAAGGCGAAATGATTCGTTTTAAACTGGGTTTACCGGCTGTAGCGGTAGAAACCTTTGATCTCTACGCCAGCGCCATTTTAGAAGCAAATCTTTTACCGCCACCAGAACCGAAACCAGAATGGCGCACTATAATGGATGAGCTTTCCACGATTTCTTGCAATATTTATCGCGGTGTGGTGCGTGGTGATAAAGATTTCGTTCCTTATTTCCGCAGTGCGACACCAGAACAGGAACTCTCCAAATTGCCACTTGGTTCTCGCCCTGCAAAACGCAATCCAAATGGCGGCGTGGAAAGTTTACGCGCCATTCCTTGGATTTTTGCGTGGATGCAAAATCGCTTAATGCTACCTGCTTGGTTGGGCGCGGGTGCCTCTATCCGTCAGATTATTGAACAAGGCAAAGGCGAGGTCTTTCATGAAATGTGCGAAAACTGGCCATTCTTTTCAACGCGAATCGGAATGTTGGAAATGGTCTTTAGTAAATCAGATGCTTGGCTTTCCCAACAATATGATCAACGATTAGTGAAAAAAGAACTTTGGTATTTAGGTGAAAATTTACGTAAGCAACTTAAAGATGATATTCAAACTGTGCTTTCACTTTCTCACCAAAGTGAACTGATGTCTGATTTACCTTGGATTGCAGATTCAATTGCATTGCGTAATATCTACACGGATCCACTCAATCTACTGCAAGTGGAATTGCTTCACCGTTTCCGTGAAAATCCAGAGCAAATCAATCCCGATGTGGAACAAGCATTGATGATTACCATCACAGGTATCGCGGCTGGGATGCGCAATACGGGCTAGCAAGATGAAAAAAGTGCGGAAAATTTTCCGCACTTTTTTATTCAAATCGATCACTTAATAAAAATTGTAAAACCGCATCCATTCTCAAATGAGGAATTGTTTTGCCCTGTTCTAAAGGCTGAGGTTCAAAACTATCGAAATCAAAGTGCGGTTGTTTTTGCCAAAATTCTGTTCTTGGTAATTTACTTGGCACCGTTCCTGGATAAAGCGTAATCGGCTGTTTATCAATAGAACGAATCCCTTGAATTGCTTTAATTTCTTTTCCTTGCTGATTCACAATTACTTGCTTTGTGGTACGAACTGCCGCAATGGCGGTATATTCCGTATCGATTCCTTCAAATTCCACATGGCGACCACCCTCTTGCACAATTTGGCGCATTAAACTCACTAAATTAGGAATTTGATCACGAGTAATATGATCCGCCTTCGTCGCAACAAACATTAATCGATCAATTCGCGGAGAAAACAAACGATGAAGAAAATTTCTGCTGCCATAATGGAAATTATTAAATAACTGATTTAAGCCCATTTGCATATCTAAAAAGGCTTGCTGGCTATGATTTAAAGGCGTTAAACAATCCGCCAAAATCACTTGACGATCAAAGGTAGAAAAATAATTTTCGTAAAAACCTTTCACAATTTTATTGCGATAATAATCATAACGTTTTGTCAACACGGCAAAATAGCTATTCGATTTGACTGTTTTTTTCAAGGTTTTCCACTGTTCTTCTGAAAGATGAATCAATGGGAAAAATTGCAATGCTGGCGCCCCCTCTAAATCACTTGGCAATACAAATCGCCCAGGCTGAATAAATTGCATGCCTTGTGACTTACATTGGTGTAAATAATCCGTATAACTTTTCTCTATCTTGGCTAAAACATCTTCATTTGCGACCGCACTTAAATCCAAATTCTGTAACATGGAAAACCAATTCTGCGCCAATTCTTCACGAACGCCAGTTGTGACCTTGATTTGCTCTTGTGACCATTGTTGAAAATCTAGATTTAATAACGGCAAATCGAGCAGCCATTCACCTGGATAATCAAAAATATCCAGATAAAGCGTGCCGCGTTCTTTCAAATGACGTAGCAAGCTAGATTGACGTTGAAAACGAATTGCTAAACGCGTTTCACTCACGCCACGAGTAGACTGAAACCATTGAGGCGGATTTTGTGACAAATTATTTAAATTACTTTCATAATCAAAACGTGGCACGCTGAGATCTTGTTGGGATACACGTTTGACCGCCAAGATTGCACCATTTCTAGCCGCCTCAAACAAGGGCAAGTGCTGTGATGAATTTTGATTAATGGAGAGAAGTTGATTGATTAAACTTGTAATAAACGCCGTTTTTCCACTCCGACTTAACCCTGTGACCGCCAAGCGCAAAGTGCGGTCAAAACCACGATTAATAATTTGATTGATTTCGTTTTGAACCCTATTAAACATTCAATATCCTAGCCATTTTTACTAATATGCCTTACAATTTGGCACATAATTTATCACAATGCATTTGTTATGTTACGCAAAAATCTTACGTTTTTCTGTTTTCTATTTGGTATTGGTTTGAATTCCCAACTTCAAGCGGCTCCGCGCGTACCAGAACACCTAACAGAAAACGGATTAACTTATTGTACTAATGCCTCTGGATTTTCTTTTAATCCGCAAACTGCTGACGCTGGCACAAGTATGAATGTGGTAACAGAGCAAATTTATAACAAACTTTTTGAAATAAAAAACCATAGTGCGAACGTTATGCCCGTGCTTGCACAATCCTATTCAATTTCACCAGATAACAAAGAAATTTTGATTAATTTACGCCGTGGGGTGAAATTTCATCATACGCCTTGGTTTACCCCAACTCGTGATTTTAATGCGGAAGATGTGGTGTTTTCAATTAATCGTGTGTTGGGTCATGATACTTACTTGCCAACTTTATCGGAAACCGCAATTACCTATAAAAACCCACAATATAAAGTGTTTCACGAGCAAGCAAGAAAAGTCCGCTTTCCTTATTTTGATAGCATTAAGCTTAATGAAAAAATTAAATCAGTGACCGCACTTTCACCTTATCAAGTGAAAATTGAATTATTTGAGCCTGATTCGTCGATCTTGTCGCATCTTGCCAGTCAATATGCCATTATTTTTTCACAAGAATATGCCTATCAATTAAGCGCTGACGATAATCTCACTCAATTAGATACTCACCCAGTAGGCACAGGGCCTTATCAAGTAAAGGATTATGTGTATAACCAATATGTTCGCTTAGTGCGTAACGAAAACTATTGGAAAAAAGAAGCAAAAATTGAAAATATTATCGTGGATTTATCTACTGATAGAAACGGGCGACTTGTCAAATTTTTCAATAATGAATGTCAAATAGCCTCTTATCCTGAAGTGAGCCAAATTGGCTTATTAAATAGCGATGATAAGCACTACTATATGCAATCCACTGACGGAATGAATCTGGCATATCTTGCCTTCAATTTTGAAAAACCATTGATGCAGGATCGTATCATTCGAGAAGCTATCTCACAAAGTTTGAACCGTGCACGTATTATTCATAACATCTATCACAATACTGCGACAGTGGCGAATAATATTATTCCTGAAATATCTTGGGCTTCTAGCGTAAACACGCCAGAATTTGACTTTGATTACAATCCAAAAGCCGCGAAGAAAAAATTAGAAAATAAACATCTTTCACTCAATTTATGGGTGATTAATGAAGAACAAATGTATAACCCAGCCCCTTTTAAAATGGCGGAAATGATTAAATTTGATTTGGATCAAGTGGGGGTAAAAGTGAAAGTACGGACAGTAACACGCACATTTTTGAGTGAGCAACTCCGCAATAAATCAGAAAGTTACGATTTAATTTTAGCTGGATGGTTAGCAGGAAATCTTGATCCTGATGGATTTATGCGCCCTATTTTGAGCTGTAATACGCAAAATGAAATCACAAATTTATCTAACTGGTGTAACGAAGAATTTAATAATTTAATGGATCGCGCGATTGCCACCTCTAATTTATCTGAACGAGCGCGTGCTTATAATGACGCTCAAGAACTGATTCTACATGAATTACCGATTATCCCTATCGCGAATGTAAAACGCATTTTGGTGGCAAATAGCCGAGTAAAAGGCGTGGAAATGACACCTTTTGGTAGTCTTAACTTTTCTGACTTACGCTTACACAAGGAGAAACCCTAATGTTGTGGTCTGTTATTCGCCATACCCTTTGGGTAACCTTGCTCTTGCTTGTGTTATCTTTGCTAAGTTTCGTGATTTTATTGCGAGATCCGCTTAATGCAGATCTCGTCACGCACAATATTTACACCAGTTATTTTAATTATTTAAGCACCTTATTACATGGCGATTTTGGCATTACTTATAACGGTGGAAAATCGCTCATAGATTTAATTTTAACGGTACTTCCACCCACATTAGAGCTCTGTTTTACCGCACTTTTATTGGCATTCATTCTCGGCGTGCCGCTTGGCATTATAAGTGCGGTAAATTCTCAACATATTTTTGCCAAGAGCTTAAAAAGTTTATCCTATGTTGGTTTGTCGATCCCAATATTTTGGCTCGCACCGATTTTACTTTATGTCGCAGCGGTGAATCATTGGGAAATCGCCTCTATTGGACAATACAATTTACTCTATGAAATAAAACCGATTACCGGTTTCCCAGTCATTGATGTTTGGTTTATGGATGTGCCTTATCGCACCAAAATTATACAAAATGTTTTGCAACATTTAGCCTTACCAACACTGGTGCTTTGCATTTTGCCAACAATGGAAATTATCCGAATTATTCAACAACGAGCAGAATATGTTTTGAACCAAAATTTTGCCAAAGTTGCCACGACACGGGGTTGGTCAAAATGGAAAATTCTCCATCAATATGTATTCCGTAATACGTTTCCTCTGCTTGTTCCACAAGTACCTCGCGTGTTTACCCTAGTATTAACTCAATGTATGTTGGTAGAAACGGCTTTAGGTTGGCCTGGAATTGGTCGCTGGCTGATCGATGCCGTAACGCAACAAGATTACAATAGTATTTCTGCGGGTGTAGTTGTCATTGGCGTTTGCATTATTTTGATCGACACATTCATTAAAGCGCTTACTTTCGTGCTCGATCCATTTAAAAAGAAAGGTTGGTATGCAAGATAAAGAACCTGAAGAATTTCGAGAAAATACCTCAATATTCCAAATATGGCTACTATTTCGCAAAAATACCGTTGCGTTGTTCAGCTTTTATTTATTAACGTTGTTAATTCTAACCGCACTTTTCAGCGGTTGGATCGCACCTTATGCTCATAATATGCAGTTTGTCGGGCAAGAATTAATGCCACCATCTTGGGTCGAAAAAGGTCAAATTGCCTTTTTCTTTGGTACTGATGATTTAGGCCGTGATGTACTAAGCCGACTAATTATGGGCACAAGTTACACTATTGGATCATCATTGCTAGTCGTACTTGCCGTTGCCTTAATTGGTGGAACCCTTGGCATTGTTGCTGGTATGTTGAAAGGCTTAAAAGCGCGTTTTGTTGGTCATATTTTCGATGCCTTTTTATCTCTCCCTATTTTGCTCATTGCTATCGTAATTTCCACACTGATGGAACCGAGTTTATTGAATGCAATGTTCGCAACACTTTTAGCGATATTGCCGTATTTCATCCATGCAATTTATCGCGCAATTCAACAAGAATTGAAAAAAGATTACGTGCTGATGTTAAAACTTGAGGGCATTTCTAATTGGGAATTATTAAAAAGTACCATTTTGCCTAATATCACCGTAATCTATGTTCAAGAAATTGCACGCGCATTTGTTGTCGCCATATTGGATATTAGCGCCTTGAGTTTTATTTCTCTTGGTGCACAGCGACCAACCCCAGAATGGGGCGCAATGATTCGAGATTCTTTAGAACTACTCTATCTTGCACCTTGGACGGTATTACTCCCAGGCTTTGCAATTATTTTTACCATTTTATTAAGCATTATTTTTAGCAATGGCTTAACTAAAGCTATCAACCAATATTACGAATAATTTATGGCACTACTAGACATCCGTAACCTAAATATCGAAATACAAACCTCAAACGGCCTCGTTAAAATTGTGGACGGCGTAAACTTATCGGTCAATGAAGGGGAAATTTGTGGGCTTGTTGGCGAATCAGGTTCTGGTAAAAGTTTAATCGCCAAAGTAATTTGTAATGCTATCAAAGAAAACTGGATTATTACCGCAGATCGCTTTCGCTTTCATGATATAGAGTTGCTAAAACTTAGTCCCAATAAACGCCGGAAATTGGTGGGTAAAGAAATATCCATGATTTTCCAAGATCCCCTTTCTTGTCTTGATCCAAGTCGGAAAATTGGTAAACAATTAATCCAAAATATCCCGAATTGGACATTTAAAGGAAAATGGTGGCAATGGTTTGGTTGGAAAAAACGCCGTGCCGTTGAATTATTGCATCGTGTAGGGATAAAAGAACACAAAGACATTATGACAAGCTATCCTAATGAATTAACGGAAGGTGAAGGACAAAAAGTCATGATTGCTATTGCAGTAGCAAATCAGCCCCGCTTGCTTATTGCCGATGAACCAACTAATGTATTAGAAGCAACAACAGCATTACAGGTATTTCGATTACTTTCTAGTATGAACCAAAACCAAGGCACAACCGTTTTATTGGCTAGCAATGACATCAGAAGTATTAGTGAATGGTGCGATCAGATTTCTGTACTCTATTGCGGACAAAATACGGAATCAGGCCCAACGCAAATGTTGCTTGAAAGTCCTCATCATCCTTACACACAAGCATTAATTAATGCCGTGCCTGATTTTACGCAGCCTTTGGGATTTAAAACTAAACTAAGTACCTTAGAAGGTACCGTGCCAATTTTAGAACAAATGCCTATCGGTTGCCGTCTTGGCCCTCGTTGTCCTTTTGCACAGAAAAAATGTATTGAAAAACCAACTCGATTCAAAATAAAACAACATGAATTTTCTTGCCATTATCCAATTAATTTACGCGAGAAAACCTTCAAAGAAAAAGCAATGAGTTTGCCATTAACACTTGCAAGCAAAGGAAATGAATAATGCCGTTATTACAAGTAGAAGATTTGACTAAAACCTTCAAAGGCCGCAAGCGTTTATTTGGTACGAGTGACTTTAATGCGGTAGAAAACGTAACTTTTTCTCTTGAGCGCCAACAAACCTTAGCAATTATCGGCAAAAATGGTTCTGGGAAATCAACATTAGTAAAAATGATCGCGGGCATTACACAGCCCACTTCTGGCAGAATTTTATTTAACGATCATGAATTGCAATTCGAGGATTTTCAATACCGTGCACAACATATTCGAATGGTGTTCCAAGATGCGAATTCAGCGTTTAATCCTCGCTTAAATATCGGTGAGGCATTAGATGCGCCGCTACGTTTAGCAACAGATTGGGATGAAGAACGTCGCAATCAAAAAATCTTTGAAACACTGCTACTTGTAGGGCTTTACCCTGATTACACAAATCTAAAAATTAAAAATCTTTCTATCAGCCAAAAACAGCGTATTGCTTTGGCACGCGCGCTGATTTTAGAACCTGAAATAATTATTATAGATGATGCACTAGGTAATTTAGATGCCTCGGTGCGCATTCAATTACTAAATTTAACTCTTGATCTGCAGCAACGTTTAGGTATCTCTTACATTTATGTAGGGCAAGACCTCGGCCTGATTAAACATATTGCAGACACAGTCATCGTGATGGATAAAGGGAAAATGATCAAGAGCGGTACGCCTAAAACGCTATTTACCGATCCACAAACAGATGTAACTGGCCGTTTAGTGGAAAGTTATTTTGGCAAAATTTTAGATGAAGCCGCTTGGGTAAAAGACAAAAACACTCACTAAGGAGAGAAAAAATGAACACACGTCCCTTTTATTTCGGACTTATATTTATCGCGATTATCGCTGTACTTGCTAACTATTTAGGAAACACTGATTTTTCCCATCATTATCATATCAGTGCTTTAATTATTGCTATCCTACTAGGTATGGCAATCGGAAATACCATTTATCCGCAATTTTCAACACAAGTGGAAAAAGGCGTTTTGTTTGCCAAAGGCACGCTTCTTCGCACTGGCATTGTGCTGTATGGTTTTCGACTCACCTTTGGCGATATCGCCGATGTTGGATTAAATGCTGTTGTCACTGATGCAATCATGCTAATTTCAACCTTTTTTCTTACCGCACTTTTGGGCATTGGTTATCTAAAAATGGATAAACAATTGGTTTATCTCACTGGGGCTGGATGTAGCATTTGTGGGGCGGCAGCAGTGATGGCGGCAGAGCCTGTTACCAAAGCAGAATCCCATAAGGTTTCAGTGGCGATTGCTGTAGTCGTCATTTTCGGGACACTTGCTATTTTTACTTACCCCTTTTTCTACACTTGGTCGCAAAATTTAATTGACGCCCATCAATTTGGTATTTATGTTGGCTCTAGCGTGCATGAAGTGGCTCAAGTTTATGCGATTGGGGAAAATATTGATCCTATCGTGGCGAATACTGCCGTCATTTCCAAAATGATCCGAGTGATGATGCTCGCCCCATTTTTATTAATGCTTTCTTGGTTATTAACACGTAGTAATGGGGTATCAGAAAATACATCACACAAAATTACAATTCCTTGGTTTGCTGTACTTTTTATTGGCGTTGCGATTTTTAATTCTTTTGATTTATTACCAAAAGAACTCGTGAAATTATTCGTTGAAATCGATTCTTTCTTATTAATTTCAGCGATGGCTGCGCTTGGCTTAACGACGCAAGCAAGCGCAATAAAGAAAGCAGGATTAAAACCTCTTATTTTAGGGATACTGATTTATTTATGGCTAGTGATTGGTGGATTTTTAGTGAACTACGGAATATCAAAATTAATATAAATTCACTTAAAATTGACCTCACTTTTAAAGTGCGGTCTTTTTTTATGAAGAATATTTTCAGATATGGTTATTTAAAACATGAAATTACGCTTTATTTCAAAGTACGATTTAACAAACCATCCTCTAAAAATAAAGGACCAATTGGGCGTTTAGGAATATCAAACTTTTGCGGATAAATCACATCAACCAAATACAATCCATCGGGTTTTGCTGTTGGTGCGGCAAGCTGACGATTTTTCTGCTCAAGTAGCCATTGCATCCATTCAATCGGCTGATTTCCAACACCGACCTCAATTAAACTTCCCACAATATTGCGCACCATATGATGCACAAAAGCGTTTGCCTGAATATCAACAATAATATATTTTCCAATACGAGACACATTCAAATGATGCACATTACGCCAAGGGGTATGAGACTGGCATTGTGCAGCGCGGAAAGAGGAAAAATCATGCTCCCCTAATAAACATTGCCCTGCCTGATGCATTTTTTCGGCATCTAAATCTAAATGGCAATGAGTCATTCCTCCCGCTAAAATCGCAGAGCGTAATTTATTACAATAAAGAATATAGCGGTAACGGCGTGCTGTTGCAGAAAATCTCGCATGGAATTCATCATCGACTTGTTTTGCCCAACTCACTGCAATGTCATCAGGTAAATGAGCATTCGTACCAAAGGCCCAAGCCTTCTCTGGACGAATTGCATTGGTTTCAAAATGAACAACCTGGCCCGTTCCACTCACACCAGAATCCGTTCTGCCAGCACAAAATATGTCAATTTTTTCATTCGCAATACAAGAAAGCGCCTTTTCTAATTCTTCTTGTACAGTGCGGACTTTTTCTTGTCTCTGCCAACCATAATAATTTTGCCCGTTATACTCAATGCCTAATGCGATTTTCATTTTTTACCTTTTGGCTTAATAAAGTGCGGTTATGGTAGCTCAAGTTTATTTGGAGCGCAAATTCACAAAATCGCTCCAGAATTTATTAACAAATAAGTAATAGCTTCCAAAAATTACAGCAATAAATGTGACATTTTTGTGATAAAGATCTCATTCTGATAATCTATCGTTAGAGTTTACACTCCAAATTACCTATAATTAATCAACATATTATGAAAAACTAAAAGGAAAATTATGAAAACATTGAGTGAATTTATTGTTGAACGCCAAGCAGAATACCCAAATGCAAAAGGGGAATTGAGCGGTATTTTGTCATCAATTCGTCTTTTAGCGAAAATTATTCACCGAGATATTAATAAAGCAGGCTTAACAAATATTCTCGGCCAATCTGGTGTTGAAAACGTACAAGGCGAAAGTCAAATGAAACTTGATTTATTCGCCCATAACACGATGAAAGCGTCATTAATGGCGCGTGAAGAAGTGGCTGGTTTTGCATCTGAAGAAGAAGAAAGTTTTATCGCATTTGATACAGAACGTGGACGCAATGCAAAATACATTATTTTAACGGATCCTCTTGATGGTTCTTCGAATATTGATGTAAACGTATCCGTCGGTACAATTTTCTCCATTTACCGTCGCGTATCTCCAATTGGCACACCTGTCACCTTAGAGGATTTCTTACAACCAGGGAATAAACAAGTTGCCGCGGGTTATATTGTTTACGGTTCATCAACTATGTTGGTATATACCACTGGTAATGGGGTTAATGGATTTACTTATGATCCATCAATCGGTACATTCTGTCTGTCACACGAAAATATGCAAATGCCAAAAACTGGACGCATTTATTCCATCAATGAAGGGCAATACCTCAAATTCCCACAAGGCGTGAAAAAATATATTAAATATTGCCAAGAAGAAGATAAAGCGACTCATCGTCCTTACGCCTCTCGCTATATTGGTTCACTTGTAGCAGACTTCCACCGCAACTTATTAAAAGGCGGCATTTATATTTACCCAAGTGCAACCAACTATCCAAATGGAAAACTCCGTTTATTATATGAAGGCAATCCAATTGCATTTTTAGCGGAGCAAGCGGGCGGTGTCGCAACAGATGGTTATCGTCGAATTTTAGATATCGAACCAACCGCACTTCATGAACGTGTTCCATTATTTGTTGGTTCAGAGGATATGGTGAAAAAAGCACAAGAAATGATGGAAGAATTTAAAGAATAATAAAAATCTCCTCGATTAAAAGAGGAGACTTTTATCAATAAGCTGATCAAAAAACTGAACTTAATGTTCGGTTTTCTTTTTCATTACATGATACGGCGAGATTGAGTGTAAGTTCTAGCCCAGTATTCTTCATCAAGGGAACTTATCGTCACGCCTTGCCCTGTACTTGCATGCATAAATTGGTTGTTACCAATATAAACACCGACGTGGTTATTTTTACGGAAGAATACTAAATCGCCTTTTTTCAACTCTGATTTACTAATTTGTTTACCTAAATAACGTTGTTCAGCTGTCGAACGAGGCAACTCAATGCCAAATGCGTCAGAAAAAGTCGTTTGCATAAATGCAGAACAATCAATACCACGTTTGGTTGTACCGCCCATACGATAAGCGGTTCCCACCCATTCATTATACACACCAGCTAAAGCCTTATCACCCATTAAAGCTGATGAACGGTTTGTTCTCACTTTATGGAAAATCCCTGAACGATTACCTTTTTCTAAATTACTAATCAAACCGGTTAATTGAGCATCATCACTTTCTGAAATAACCTGATGATTTGCCGTTCGTGGGCCATTAGAACAAGCGGTTGCGAGTGTCGCTAAACCAATAATAACTAAAATTCTTTTTAACATAATTTAAAATAATTAAAAGATATAAAATAAAATCCTGCCCGAGACTATCAAAATTTGAATAAGATTGCCAGTAAAAATCCAATTTTAATGGGATTTTTGTGATCTTTTGCGCAATTTTGGTTTAATTTGTACCACCAACGGTAATTTCATCAATTTTTAGTGCTGGCTGTCCAACACCGACAGGCACACTTTGCCCTTCTTTACCACAAACGCCAATACCTAAATCCAGTTCTGATTTATCTGCAACCATAGAAATTTTTTGCATCACTTCAATACCGCTACCGATTAAAGTTGCGCCCTTCACAGGTTTCGTGATTTTTCCCTTTTCAATTAAATAAGCTTCTGAAGTAGAAAATACAAATTTACCAGACGTAATATCCACTTGACCGCCACCAAAGTGCGGTGCATAAATCCCCTGTTCTACAGAAGCAATCAAATCATCAAACTGACTTTGTCCAGCAAGCATATAGGTGTTGGTCATTCTAGGCATTGGTAAATGGGCATAAGACTCGCGACGTCCATTCCCCGTAGGTACTACGCCCATCAAACGAGCATTCATTTTATCTTGCATATAACCTTGCAAGATCCCATCTTTGATAAGTACATTGCACTGGCTTGGCACACCTTCATCATCAATAGTCAATGATCCTCGACGATTTTCAATCGTACCATCATCCACAATCGTACATAACGGTGAAGTCACTTGTTCACCAATCTTGCCTGTGAAAAGTGAACTTTCTTTACGGTTAAAATCCCCTTCTAAACCGTGCCCTACCGCCTCGTGTAACAACACGCCAGGCCAACCAGCACCTAATACAACTGGCATTAATCCAGCTGGTGCTGCAACTGCGCTAAGATTTACTAAAGCTTGACGAACCGCTTCTTTAGCAAATCGTACTGCTCTAATATCGCCATCAATCACTTCAAAGAACCAATCTAAACCCAAACGCCCACCAGAACCACAACTGCCTCGTTCACGTTTGCCATTTTCCTCTACTAACACAGAAATAGATAAGCGAACTAAAGGACGAATATCTGCAGCTAGCGTACCATCCGTCGCCATGACTAATACTTCTTCATAAACGGAACTAAGACTTGCTGATACGCGGGTTACGCGATGATCTTCTGCGCGTGCTGTACGATCAACCAAATGTAATAGCTCAATTTTTTTCTCTTTAGTCAAACTTTCCAAAGGATTAATCGCTGCATAACGAGCAATAGGATTTACAACATTAAAAGCGGATGGCGAAATCAAATTCCCCTGTTTGACTTGCGCGATCCCCTTTACCGCCTCCGCACATTGCTGCAAAGAGGCGAGATTAATTTGATCAGCATAAGCAAAACCTGTTTTCTCACCAGAAACTGCCCGCACGCCAACACCACGATCAATATGAAAACCGCCTTCTTTTATAATGCCATCTTCCAATACCCAACTTTCATCTTGGCTAAGTTGAAAATACAAATCAGCATAGTCAATATTACGATGCGACATCATGTCGAAAATATTGAGCAATGCTTTAGTTGAAAGATTACTTGGTGTCAGTAATGTATTTGAAACTTGGTTTAACATATTTTTTCCAGTTTAAAAGTAGGTATCTAATGAAAATTTATATCTATTTAGTGCAACAATAATTAAAATCTGATTCATAAAGTGCGGTTGATTTTGAGGTTACTTTTCCAAATGCGCTAATCCAAATTGATACAAAGCATTCTTCTTATAACCATACAACTCAGCAACAATAGCAGCTGCTTTTTTTAACGGTAATTCTTCTGCAATTAATTCAAGTGCCTTCACCGCTTGTGGAGAAATTTCCTCGTTATTGTCAGACTTTGGTTTGCCTTCCACAATCAAAACCATCTCGCCTTTTGTACGATTTGGATCTTCTAAAAGCCATTCTCGTAAATTTTTAATCGTATTACCCGTAATCGTTTCCCAAGTTTTAGTAATTTCACGGGCTAACACAATATATCGTTCTTCCCCCAGCACCAATTGCATATCTTCTAGCGTATCTAAAATACGGTGAGTGGATTCATAAAAAATCAAAGTGCGGTCTTCTTCTGCGATATTTTCTAATTTATCTTTGCGGGCTTTACTTTTTGCTGGTAAAAAACCCTCAAAACAAAATCTATCAGAAGCAATCCCCGATGCGCAAAGTGCGGTAATTGCCGCACATGCCCCGGGCAAAGGAACAACGCGGATGCCAGCCTCACGGCATTGGCGCACTAAATGAAAACCAGGATCACTAATTAATGGCGTCCCCGCATCAGAAATCAAAGCAATATTGCTACCTTGCTTGAGTTTTTCCACCAAAATATGAACTTTTTCTTGTTCATTGTGATCATGCAAAGCAAAAAAGGGCTTTTTGATACCATAATGGCTTAATAAAAGGCCACTATGACGGGTATCTTCTGCTGCAATTAAATCAACTTGAGCAAAAGTATCTAAGGCACGCTGGGTAATATCTTGTAAATTGCCAATGGGTGTGGCAATAATGTATAAAATTCCGGTTAAATCAGTCATTTTTGTTTGCTTTTAAGTTATGAGATAAGTAAGATCTGCTACAACTATTGTCTGTTTATGATGGAGCAAAGATGTCTATTCTATTACAAGGCGGACGTTTTAAAAAACGTTTAATGCCAATTTTATTGTCAATGGCTTTAGCTAGCTGTTCAAATCTACTTGGTAGCAATTTCACGCAAACTTTACAACAAGATGCAAATGCAAGTTCTGAATTTTATATGAATAAATTAGGACAAACACAAGAACTTGAAGATCAACAAACCTATAAATTGCTCGCAGCTCGTGTGTTAATCAGTGAAAATAAAGTTGAACAATCAGAAGCGTTATTAAGTGAATTAGGTGAATTAAATGATGCGCAAAAATTAGATCGCATATTAATTGAAGCGAGAATTTCTGCTGCAAAAAATGCCAATGAAGTCGCTCAAAATCAATTACGAGCATTGGATTTAAATAAATTAAGCCCGTCACAAAAATCTCGTTATTACGAAACCTTAGCTATTGTTGCTGAAAACCGTAAAGACATGATTGAAGCCGTAAAAGCGCGGGTAGAAATGGATAAGAATTTAACAGATGTACAACGTCGTCAAGATAACGTTGATAAAACTTGGGCATTGTTACGTTCAGCAAATACAGGTGTAATCAATAATGCTTCAGATGAAGGTAATGCGGCTTTAGGTGGCTGGTTAACGTTAATCAAAACCTACAACGATTATATTCGTCAACCAGTTCAATTAAGCCAAGCATTACAAAGTTGGAAAAATGCTTATCCAAATCATTCAGCCGCAACATTATTCCCAAAAGAATTGCTTACATTACTTAATTTCCAACAAACAAATGTGTCACAAATTGGTTTACTATTGCCATTAAGTGGTGACGGACAAATTCTTGGTACAACTATTCAATCTGGTTTTAACGATGCAAAAGGCGATTCTATGATTCCAGTACAAGTATTTGATACCTCAATGAATTCTGTCCAAGAGATTATTGCACAAGCAAAACAAGCGGGGATTAAAACGTTAGTGGGCCCATTACTAAAACAAAATCTTGATGTAATTTTAGCGGATCCTGCACAAATTCAAGGTATGGATGTGCTTGCGTTAAATGCGACACCAAATTCTCGTGCAATTGGTCAACTTTGCTATTATGGACTTTCACCAGAAGATGAAGTAGAGTCAGCAGCCAATAAAATTTGGAATGATGGAATTCGTAGTCCACTCGTCGCCATGCCGCAAAATGATTTAGGGCAACGCGTAGGTAATGCCTTTAATGTACGTTGGCAACAATTAGCGGGTACAGATGCGAATATTCGTTACTATAATTTACCAGCGGATGTCACTTATTTCCTACAAGAAAATGGTTCAAATTCAACCGCACTTTACGTAGTCGCCAATCCAGATGAATTGGTTGAAATGAAAGGCTATTTAACGAATAGCGCACCAAATTTACGTATTTATGCAAGCTCACGCTCAAGCTCCAATACAGCAAGCAGCAATCCTGAGTTTGTCGCTCAAATGAATGGTGTTCAATTTAGTGATATTCCATTTTTTAAAGAAACCAATTCACCACAATATCAAAAACTCGCCAAAACAACTGGCGGTGAATATCAATTAATGCGTTTATACGCAATGGGTGCGGATGCTTGGTTACTCATCAATCAATTTAATGAATTGCGCCAAGTACCAGGATATCGCTTAAGTGGTTTAACCGGTATTTTAAGTGCGGGTACAAATTGTAATGTTGAACGCGATATGACTTGGTATCAATATCAAAATGGTGCAGTTGTACCGGTCGCAAACTAATGTTTTCTTTAAAACGTCAACAAGGGGCGAGCTTTGAGCATCAAGCTCGCCTTTTTTTAGAATCAAAAGGCTTAAAATTTATTGCGGCTAATCAAAATTTCAAATGTGGTGAACTTGATCTTATTATGAATGACAAAGAAACCATCGTTTTTGTTGAAGTTCGCCAGCGTTCTAGTCATGCCTTTGGCTCAGCAATAGAAAGTGTAGATTGGCAAAAACAACAAAAATGGTTAGATGCTGCAAATTTATGGCTAATGAAACAAAACATGAGTTTAGAAGACGCCGATTGTCGTTTTGATTTAATCGCCTTTGGCAAAACGCCCCAAGATATTCAATGGATTCCTAATTTTCTCGATTAATGGCTTTTTATGATGTTACAAAAAGTAAAAGATATTTATAGCGAAAGTATTCAAATTCAAATTGCTGCGTCTAGCATGCTTTCGGAAAATATTTCTAACGCCACCCAAATGGTGATGCAATGTTTGCTAGGCGGCAATAAAGTGATCGCTTGCGGCGTCTCGCGTTCTTATGCTAATGCACAGTTTCTCGTATCTAACTTACTTAATCGATACGATTTAGCAAGACCGAGTTTTCCCTCTGTGCTCTTGAGTTTAGAAAGTGCGGTAGGTTCTTCTCTTGTTTTTGAACATTCGCCTGAAGAATTGTATTGTCACCAATTTAATGCCGTTGCCAAACCGGGCGACTTACTTATCGCTTTTGCACCTTTGGGAACAGAGAAAATCGTGCTAAATACTATTTCTCATGCAGTAAATAAAGAAGTTAATGTCATTGCACTCACTGGCTCTAATAACGATGCAATTCAAGGAATTTTAGCCGATAGTGATTTAGAAATATCAATTCCGGCAACCAAAGAAAGTCGGGTCTTAGAAAACCATCTTTTTGTTATCAATGCCCTTTGTGAATTAGTTGACCATACCTTGTTCCCAAGTGCTTGACAGCAAAATAAATCAATTTCAAACTAGCAGTAATTTAATCTCAAAAGGAGTTAATTATGACATTATCCCCGTTAAAAAAACTGGCTATCGTGCTTAGCACAACATTCTTTTTACAAGGCTGTATCGTTGCCGCTCTTGGTGGTGGCGCTGCAGCGGCTAAAGTCGGTACCGATCCTCGAACAGCAGGCACACAAGTTGATGACGAAACTCTCGAATTCAAAGTAGAAAATGCCGTTGAAAAAGATGCTCAAATCAAAACTGAAGGTCGTGTAAATGCAGTGTCTTACAATGGTCGAGTACTTTTAATCGGTCAAGTTCCCAATAGTGGTGTAAAAGAAACAGTCGCAGATCTTGCAAAAGGCGTTGAAGGTGTCAATGACATTTATAACGAGCTGACTGTTGGCCCAAAAATCTCTTTTGCACAAATCAGCAAAGACAGTTGGATTACTACGCAAGTCAAATCAAAAATGTTAGTCGATGGTCGAGTTAAAGCAACCGATGTTAAAGTTATTAGCGAAAATGGAGAAGTTTTCCTACTTGGTACACTAACCCACGCCCAAGCTGATGCGGCCGCAGATATTGCGAGCAAAATCAGTGGCGTGAAAAAAGTAATTAAAGTTTTCAAATATCTCAACTAATCTTCAAAGTGCGGTAAAAATTCAACGAATTTCAACCGCACTTTTCTCATTTTTACAAGTAAAAAATTTGATTTTTTTGCTCTTTCGAAAAAACCATTTATTTTTAAATAAGTTACCTATTGTCAATAATTCAAGCAAAAAATTTATTGCTTGATCTCAATCAAAAAACACATTACCTTGTGCGTGATTTTATTACAAACACTATATCTTGTGTTTAACATCGCCATAATAACAAGGGTCGTACAATGAATAAAAGCTTAATGGTAACCAAGCGTGATGGCACGCAGGAACAAATCAATCTTGATAAAATCCACCGTGTTATTACATGGGCAGCAGAAGGTCTAGACAATGTGTCTGTTTCCCAAGTTGAGCTTCGCTCACACATTCAATTTTACGAAGGCATTCGCACTTCAGACATTCACGAAACCATTATTAAAGCAGCCGCAGATTTAATCAGCAAAGATACGCCTGATTATCAATTTTTAGCTGCCCGCTTAGCGATTTTCCATTTACGTAAAAAAGCCTACGGTCATTTCGATCCTCCTCGTTTATACGATCACGTCAAAAAATTAGTACGCATGGGAAAATACGATCATGCGTTATTGGATGATTATACTCGTGAAGAGTGGGACACAATGGACGGATTCATCGATCATTGGCGTGATATGACGTTCTCTTATGCTGCCGTAAAACAATTAGAAGGTAAGTATTTAGTTCAAAACCGTGTGACAGGAGAAATCTACGAATCAGCACAATTCCTCTATTTATTGGTTGCCGCTAGTTTATTCTCTAAATATCCAAAAGAAACGCGTTTGGATTATGTAAAACGTTTCTACGATGCAACATCTACCTTCAAAATTTCCTTACCAACGCCAATTATGGCGGGTGTGCGCACACCTACTCGTCAGTTCAGCTCTTGCGTATTAATTGAATGTGATGACAGCTTAGATTCAATTAATGCAACGGCATCAGCTATTGTAAAATATGTTTCACAACGTGCGGGGATTGGTATCAATGCAGGTGCAATTCGTGCATTAGGCAGTGAGATTCGTGGCGGTGAAGCATTCCATACGGGGTGTATTCCATTCTATAAATATTTCCAAACTGCAGTGAAATCTTGCTCACAGGGTGGCGTTCGTGGCGGTGCTGCGACACTTTATTACCCAATTTGGCACTTAGAAGCAGAAAGCTTACTTGTGTTAAAAAATAACCGTGGAGTGGAAGACAACCGCGTGCGTCACATGGACTACGGCGTACAGCTCAATAAATTAATGTATCAACGCTTAATCAAAGGCGGCGACATTACCCTATTCAGCCCGTCCGACGTGCCGGGACTTTACGAAACGTTCTTTGCGGATCAAGACAAGTTTGAAGAACTTTACGTCCAATACGAACAGGATCTGTCCATTCGTAAACGTACCGTAAAAGCCGTTGAATTGTTCTCTTTATTAATGCAAGAACGTGCATCCACCGGTCGTATTTACATTCACAACGTGGATCACTGCAACACCCACTCACCATTCGATCCGAAAGTGGCGCCGGTGCGTCAATCCAACCTGTGTTTGGAAATCGCCTTACCCACCAAACCACTAAATAACATTAATGATGAAGAAGGTGAAATCGCCCTTTGTACCCTTTCCGCCTTTAACTTGGGCAAATTGGACAACTTAGACGAGCTCGACAATTTAGCGGATCTTGCCGTGCGTGCTTTAGATGCCTTATTGGATTACCAAGATTATCCGGTGATTGCGGCAAAACGCAGTTCCCTTGCCCGTCGTTCTTTGGGTATCGGCGTGATTAACTACGCGTACTACTTAGCGAAACACGGCGTGCGTTATTCTGACGGCAGTGCCAACGATTTAACTCACCGCACTTTCGAAGCCATTCAATATTACTTATTGAAAGCCTCCATGAACTTGGCGAAAGAACAAGGTGCGTGTGAATACTTCCACGAAACCACTTACGCACAAGGTATCTTGCCGATTGATACATACAAAAAAGATATCGACAGCCTAACTTCCGAACCGTTGCATTACGACTGGGAAAGCCTACGCCGTGACATTAAAGAATTCGGTTTGCGCAACTCTACCCTCACAGCCCTCATGCCGTCGGAAACCTCTTCTCAGATTTCCAACGCCACCAACGGTATCGAACCGCCACGCGGCCATGTGAGCGTCAAGGCTTCGAAAGACGGTATTTTGAAACAAGTAGTACCAGATTATGAAAACTTAGGTGAAAACTACGAATTACTTTGGGACATCCCGGGCAACGACGGCTACTTGCACTTGGTTGGCATCATGCAAAAATTCGTGGACCAAGCCATCTCCGCCAACACTAACTATGATCCAAAACGTTTTGAAGACGGCAAAGTACCGATGAAAGTGTTGTTAAAAGATCTGTTAACCGCTTACAAATACGGCTTAAAAACCCTCTACTACCAAAACACCCGTGACGGTGCCGAAGACAGCCAAGAAGATTTGGATGATGGCTGTGCCGGTGGGGCGTGTAAGATTTAGTTTTTATAGTTGAGGGATAAAATATATGTCATCAGCTATGGAACGCCTAAAAAACCGTAAAAAGAACAGAAAATACATTGAGGATATTTATCTTGATAAATCAAACACATATGTAATTCATTATTCTTGTCAGTCATTTTACGACAATACAAAGTCAGTAAGAGTAACATCAATTGGCGTAAGGAACTTAGAAAGTGCTCAAACTCATTACTGGTCAATTTGGCATGCCTCCGAAAAATTAAAGATTGAGCCAAATAATGAAGAAAATTTAGATGTGTTAGAAAAATCAGTTTTAGATTCATACTTTGATTTTATAAAAAATCTACAGGCTAAATTTCTTCACTGGAATATGAGAAATGCTAACTACGGATTTCAAGCTCTTGAACATCGTTATCAAGTACTAGGAGAAACTCCCATTAAAATTCCAGATAGCTGTAAGTTTGATATGCCTCGTATCTTAAGTGCTCTATATGGAGGAAATTATATAGAGCATTCTTATGAATTTGAAAATAAAACTTATTCTGGAAGAATGATGGTATTAGCTGCATTGAACAATATTGCTATTAAAGATGCTATGAATGGGAAAGAAAAAGCTGAAGCCTTTGAACAAGGAAATTATCAGGCTCTACATTTATCTACTTCCCGAAAATTAGATATGATAGCTAATTTTTTCGATCTAACTCATGCTAATAAATTGAAACACAATGGAAAATTTACGGAAATCTATGGATTACATCTAACAACCATACCTGAAATTATTAAAGGACACCCAGCTTATAGTGCTTTAGTTGTAGTAGGAACTATAGTTGGCATGTTTTGGAAATTTAGGTAGAAGGAAGGACTATAAACTATGGCATACTCCGATAACGCAAGCGTCCACGCTTGTGCTAAGTAAATAAACTAAAGGCACAAGCGAAGACGCTTGCGCCAGCATGAAAAAACATTTTAAAAACTGACCGCACTTTACTCATAAGATTAAAGGACAAAAAAATGGCATACACCACTTTCTCACAAAACAAAAACGACCAGTTAAAAGAACCGATGTTCTTTGGTCAAAACGTTAACGTTGCCCGTTACGATCAACAAAAATATGAGACTTTTGAAAAGCTCATTGAAAAACAACTTTCCTTCTTCTGGCGTCCAGAAGAAGTGGATGTGTCGCAGGACCGTATCGACTACGCGGCGTTGCCTGAACATGAAAAACATATTTTCATCAGTAACTTAAAATATCAAACCTTGTTGGATTCTATTCAGGGTCGTAGCCCGAACGTGGCGTTGTTGCCGTTGGTGTCGATTCCTGAATTAGAAACCTGGATCGAAACGTGGACGTTCTCTGAAACCATCCACTCTCGTTCTTACACACACATTATTCGTAATATTGTGAACGATCCATCTGTCGTGTTTGATGACATCGTAACTAACGAAGAAATCATCAAACGTGCACGTGATATCTCTTCTTATTACGACGATTTAATCCGTGACAGCCAACTTTACAGCCTATACGGCGAAGGCACTTACACTGTAGATGGTAAAGAATGTGTGGTGACATTACGTAATCTGAAAAAACAACTTTATCTTTGTTTGATGAGTGTGAACGCACTTGAAGCGATTCGTTTTTACGTATCTTTCGCTTGTTCCTTTGCCTTTGCTGAGCGTCAATTAATGGAAGGTAATGCGAAAATCATTAAATTTATCGCACGTGATGAAGCCTTACACTTAACTGGTACGCAGCATATTTTAAACATTATGGCTGCAGGTCAAGACGATCCTGAAATGGCAGAAATTGCAGAAGAATGTAAACAAGAAGCCTATGATTTATTCTTAGCGGCCGCAGAACAAGAAAAAGACTGGGCGGATTACTTGTTCAAAGACGGTTCTATGATTGGTTTGAACAAAGACATTTTGGTGCAATACGTGGAATATATCACCAATATCCGTATGCAAGCCGTTGGTCTTCCATTACCATTTGGTGCACGTTCTAATCCAATTCCATGGATTAACGCATGGCTTGTTTCTGATAATGTACAAGTAGCACCACAAGAAGTCGAAGTGAGTTCTTACCTTGTTGGTCAAATTGACTCAAAAGTTGATACGAATGATTTTGGGGATTTCGATCTATAATTAAAAACACATAAGAAAATAACCGCACTTTGGAATATTCTTTTTAAATATTTAAAGTACGGTTAATTTTTTGTTCATTTTAAAAGGCTTTCTAACAAAGAAAGCCTTTTATTTATTAGATTTCTAATAACAATCTTGTTGGGTCTTCCAATAATTCTTTAATCGTTACCAAGAAACCAACAGATTCACGGCCGTCAATTAAACGATGATCGTAAGATAAGGCAAGATACATCATTGGACGAATCACCACTTGACCATTAAGCGCAATCGGGCGTTCTTTAATTGCATGCATTCCTAAAATCGCACTTTGTGGTGGATTAATAATTGGGGTGGACATAAGAGAACCAAACACACCGCCATTTGTAATAGTAAAATTGCCACCAGTAAGATCTTCTACTGTTAATTTGCCATCACGACCTTTTTCAGCTAATGCTTTAATTTGTTTTTCGCTCTCTGCCATACTGAGCTTATCGCAATCGCGAAGCACCGGTGTGACTAATCCACGAGGAGTCGAAACCGCAATACTAATATCAAAATAGTTATGGTAAACAACATCATCCCCATCGATAGAAGCATTCACTTCAGGATAACGTTTTAATGCTTCCACAACCGCTTTGATATAAAAAGACATAAATCCTAAACGGACACCATGCTGTTTTTCAAATTTTTCACCGTAGGTTTTACGCAAAGTCATTATTGGCTGCATATCCACTTCATTGAAAGTAGTAAGCATTGCTGTACTATTTTTTGCTTCAAGTAAACGTTCAGCAATACGTTTACGCAAACGGGTCATTGACACACGTTTTTCAGAACGTGCACTATAAGCTACCGTACTAATTGTATTTTGCTCAGTGGCCGCTTCTTGTTTCGCTTGCAACGCTTGTCGTTTTGCGATTTCACGTTCAATATCTTCACGTGTTAAACGACCACCCACGCCAGAACCTTGAATTTGATCTGCTTGTAAATCATGTTCTGCTAATAAACGTCGGATCGCAGGACCCTGATCCACATTGTGATTATGGCTATTTTCAATCGCAGCATGTTGACGATCTGATGGTGTGGGTTCATTCGTTGCTTTTAATGTCGCTGAACTCACATCCCCTTCTTGAGCCGTAGAAATTTTTCCTAGCAACTGTTTACTCACCACAGTTTCGCCCTCAGCTTGAATAACTTCTGCCAGCACGCCATCAGAAAGTGCAGGGACTTCTAGCACGACTTTATCCGTTTCAATTTCTACAATAACTTCATCACGTTTAACGGTATCACCTACTTTTTTATGCCAAGTAGCAACGGTTGCATCCGCAACTGATTCAGGTAGGTCTGGAACAAGAATTTCAATGGTCATTTTATTTTTCCTTATCTCTTAAAGTGCAACTTATTGCACTGAATTACTCTTTTATTTTTTATCCACGATGCAACAAGTACACCTGTAAATTTATAAAAATATCTTAATTTCTAACCGCACTTTATAGGGTTAACGCATCTTCCACTAACTGTTTTTGCTGTTTAGTGTGAAGCGACATATAACCCACAGCAGGTGAAGCCGAAGCTGGACGCCCTGCATATTTGAGTTTAACGGATTCTGGAATTGCTGATTCAAAATTATGTTTGCTGCAATACCAAGCCCCTTGGTTAAGTGGTTCTTCTTGACACCATACATAATCCGTGACATGCCCATAAGGCGCAAGCGCTTTCTTCACATCCTCATGTGGGAATGGATAAAGCTGCTCAATACGAATAATCGCCACATCTTTCTGATTATTGGCGCGACGTTGTTCAAGTAAATCGTAATAGACTTTACCTGAACACATTACCACACGTTTTACATCTTTAGGATCAAGCTGGTCAATTTCTCCAATTACAGTTTGGAAAGCTCCATTAATCAACTCATCTAAACTGGATACAGCCAATGGATGGCGTAGCAAAGATTTTGGAGAAATCGCAATCAATGGACGGCGCATTTTACGTAAAGATTGACGGCGCAACATGTGATACACCTGTGCTGGAGTTGACGGCACGCAGACTTGCATATTTTGTTCAGCACAAAGTTGCAAATAACGTTCAAGACGAGCAGAAGAATGTTCTGGACCTTGTCCCTCATAGCCATGAGGCAATAACATAACTAAACCACACATTCTGCCCCATTTTTGTTCACCAGAGCTAATAAATTGGTCGATAACAATTTGTGCACCATTAGCAAAATCGCCAAATTGCGCTTCCCAAATGGTTAAAGTTTTTGGATCCGTTGTTGCATAGCCATATTCAAAAGCAAGAACAGATTCTTCAGATAGTACCGAATCCCATACTTCAAAACGACCTTGGTTAGCATGCAAATGTGTTAATGGTACATACCCCGTACCATCATTTTGATTATGCACAACGGCATGACGATGGAAAAAGGTTCCACGCCCCGCATCTTCACCTGATAAACGAACATTAACACCTTCATCAAGCAAGGTTGCATAAGCCATGGTTTCAGCCATACCCCAGTCGAGCAATTTCTCGCCTTGATACATTGCTTTACGATCATTATAGATTTTTTCTACACGAGGATGCGCACGTAAACTTTCTGGATATTCACATACACGTTTAGCAAGTGTTAAAAAACGTTCCTGTAAAAATTTGCTTTCATACGGCGCAGTCCAATCATAGTTGAGATATTGCAACCAATCCATTTTTGCCGTATCCATTTCTCGCCATTCTGATACGACTCGATCACCATTATCTAGCGCATCGCGATAATCATTCGCCATCTCGGTAACTTGTTCTTCAGTCATCACGCCTTCTGAAACTAAGCGATCTGCATAAACTTTACGAGGTGTAGGATGTTTTTTGATGATGCTATACATCATTGGCTGAGTAGCTAATGGCTCATCAGCTTCGTTATGACCATGACGTCGATAAGAAATCAAATCAATAAAAATATCTCGTTTGAATAAATTACGATATTCCACCGCCATACGCGCAGCAAAAGCAACCGCTTCAGGATCATCACCATTAACGTGAATAATCGGCGCTTGAATCATTTTCGCGATATCGGTGCAATACTCTGTGGAACGCGTGTCATTCGGGTTAGATGTCGTAAAGCCAATTTGGTTATTAATCACAATACGAATAGTACCGCCCACACTGTAACCACGAGCATTTGACATATTCAATGTTTCTTGAACAACGCCCTGCCCTGCTACAGCGGAATCACCATGTACTGTAATCGCTAAAACTTGGCTACGCGTTGTATCATTAATACGAGTCTGTCTTGAACGCACAGAGCCCACCACTACTGGGCTTACAATTTCCAAATGAGATGGATTAAATGCCAAAGTTAAGTGAACTCGCTTATCATCCACTGCGAAATCAGAGGAAAAACCTTGATGATATTTCACATCCCCTGTACGTTCACTCGAATGTTTACCCGCAAATTCATCAAATAAATCCTCAGGCTTTTTACCTAATACATTCACGAGCATATTCAGACGCCCACGGTGTGCCATTCCCATTACCACATCATTTACTCCTTGGCGACTAGCATGACGGATAATTTCTTTCATCAATGGAATAAACGCATCACTTCCTTCTAAAGAAAAGCGTTTCGCCCCTGGGAATTTTGCCCCTAGATAGCGCTCTAAACCATCTGCTGCGGTAAGTTCACGAAGAAAATTAACACGTTCTTCAGATGTAAAAAGCGGTTTATCTAACACACTTTCCATTTTGCTCTGAAGCCAAGTTTTCTGTGCCATATCTTGCACATGCATAAACTCCAAACCAATTGAGCCACAATATGTCTCTTTCAACATTTGAGCTAACTCACCAAGCTTAATGGTATCGCGTTTATAAACGTAATGATTAATATTGAAGGTTTCGTTGAGATCTTGTTCAGTAAAACCGTGATGACGATAATCCAATTCAGGGACGGAAGAGACTTTCCAACGATAATAATTGAGGGGATCTAAATTAGCCTCTAAATGGCCTCGAAAACGATAGGCATTGATAAATTGTAGGACTTTCACCAATTTTGCGCCAGCAGCAGGATCTATCACTGTCACCGCTTCATTATGATTTTCTCGTGCTAAGCGACGAAAATAATCTCGCACTGGTGTATGGGGCTGTTCAAGTGCGGTCATTTTGGGTAAAGAATCAAAAGTGGCTCGCCAGCTTTCCTCCACCGACTGCGGATCACTCAAATAGCTTTCATAAAGTTCTTCTATATAAGATTGATTTGCACCGCCTAATGCTGTGCTAGCTAACCAATCATCAAATGCCTTGTTTTGCTGCATAATTACCTCTTTATTATGATTATTTGGAACGATATTTTTCGCTCCATTTTTTATCCATTATACATAGGATTGAAAAGGAAATAAGCTTCTTATCAGAAATTGTTACAGATTTGTGATCTGACTCAAACTCTTTCCTTTTTCAGATAAAAAGAGCCAATAAAAAATCAGCTCTTTTAGAAAATAAGAATAAAATTCACCGCACTTTTAACTTTAACGATTTAAAAATGGGTTTGTCTGTTTTTCTCGGTCAATGGTTGTATAAGGCCCATGCCCAGCAATAATAATAAGATCGTCATTCAACGGTAATAGTTTTGTTTTAATTGAAGAAATCAATGTTTCATAATTACCACGAGGGAAATCAGTACGACCAATCCCGCCTTGAAATAATACATCGCCTGTAAATGCCACTTTTTTCTCATGTTCAATAAAACCAATATGCCCTGGTGTATGCCCTGGTAAATGTAAAATCTCGAAATTAAAGCCATCTAATTTTAAGATTTCACCTTCTTGATTAAACCAACGATCAGGTAAAAAAGCTTCAATATTTGGCAAACCAAAGCGTTGGGCTTGTTCTGGCAAACTCTCAAATAAAAATTTATCTTCTTCATGAGAGCCCCAAATTTCAACGTTAAAATGTTGTTTTAATTGCATCGCTGCGCCAACATGATCTAAATGACCATGGGTAAGCAAAATCACTTTAAGATTTAAATCCAGTTCTTCAATACGTTGAATTAGGCGTTCGGCTTCGCCACCTGGATCAATGATTGCTGCATTTTTGTCGTCATCCCAAATCAAAGAACAGTTTTGTTGAAATGCGGTGACTGGGATAATTTCGATATTCATGTTTGCTCCTTATAATCGATAAAATTGTTGAGTATTCAAAAGCATTTGCTCTTGAACATAATGTAATGGCAAAGATTTTAATTCAGCTACTTTCTTCGCTACTGCGAATAATTGCTCAGAAATTACCACACTTTCAAATCCTTCGTGTGGCCATGGACTATCCGTTTCAATCATCAAACGGTTCAACGACAAATGTTGAGCAACATATTGCGTTTTAGGATTCCATAAAATATCAGGCGTGAGGCTAGCAAAATATGGTGTAGATAAAAATTTCTGAAAAGATTTTTCATCTGTCTTAAACCAATGAAAATGGGCTCGTTGGATATTATGTTTCTGCAATAATTCAAGCGCAATATCCACATCATTATGCACAATATGTAAATTTAACGGCAAATCCCATTTTTTCGCTATCAGAATAAATCGTTCTAGTAATACAATATAAGGTGCGTAATCCAAATTTGAATTTTCACGTTTAGAATAATGTGGCAAGCCCACTTCGCCAATCGCAGAAATTAAGGAATGATGTTCATCAATCCATTGAAATAATTCTTCTTGCTCTTCTAAATTCAGCAAGGCCTGTTCGGGGTGAAAACCAGCTGCAATATAAAGTTTCTCGGAATAAGCCTGCTTTAAATTCAATAGCCTTTTAGCACTTTTTAGATTCGTACTTACTGCAAGCATACCTGTAATCTTTGAATCACCAAGTGTTTTCTGAATATTCTCATCAGAGAGTTGATCTAAATGAAGATGACAATCAAATAGCATAGTATTTTCCAATGAAAAACCGCACAAAAGTGCGGTCAATTTTAAATTTATTTTATACCCCTTTCCAGGTTCTAACAGGGCCTGTATCCACATGAATAAAATTACTTGTTGGATAATAACCTACACCACCATTTCGAAGACTTTCTGCGAAAGATTTCACTTTAATCAAAGGTACACCCGCAATACGAAAATCAATGGCTTTTCCTTTAATATGATAACTATTACTTGCTACTCCGCTACTTTGACGATGGCGCATTGCATTAGTTGCTGCAGAACGATAACCACAAATAACTTCAATTTCAGCATTGCGTAGTCCCAAATTACTTTGAATGTTATAAAACTTGTGGAATAAATTTGGATCCATTCTATGAACTTGGTTTGTTCGTTTATCGCGCATAAAATGGTCTAATTTTTTTAATGTGGTACTTGCGAAACCTTTTTGAGCAGAAAACTCACCGCTTAATCGCTCTCCCGTATTAATGTTACGGAACGTCAAAATACGAGGCTTAGGTATTGAAACCACTGCTAATACAGAATTTGGTAAAACTGATGCACCTAAAACAATTCCACCGAGCGACAGCCATTTACGTTTCTGTTTATCAACCTTGTTCATCATCTCTCCTTTCTATTTTTTGATGGATTATTAGAGATATTTTTTGACGACATTCCAATTAATGTCACTGAAATTCATCAATCCATCGTATTTGTAAATATCTGGCAATACTTGAATTTTTCCATCATCAACCCAGGATGTTACATAGTATATAAACACTGGGTTTTCTGAACGAATTAGGGCAGAAACAGTTTTTTTACTCTCTAAAACATTCTTTTTACGTTCATCAGACCACCCCGCTTCTTTTAATAAAATACTAGCAAGTTGATCGGATTTTTCCACACGCACGCAACCAGAACTTAATGCACGATCTTTACGACTAAATAATCCATGATTTGGCGTATCATGCAAATAAATCGCATCTGAGCTTGGCATATTAAATTTATAATTACCCAATGCGCTATCACCCGCGGCTTGTCGAACTCGATAAGGGAATTTATTACCAATAGATGCCCAATCAATAGAAGCAGGATCAACGACATTTCCCTGACTATCTAAAATTGAATAATTATGCTCTGCAATATAATTTGGATCCGCTTTCATTTTTGGCAATAAATCTTCATTAATCAAACGAGTCGGCGCATTCCAAGGTGGATTAACAACAACATTACTCAATTTGCTATACATCACTGGCGTACGTCGTTGAGCCTTACCAACAATAACACGAGACTCCAACGTTAAATTACCATCACGATAATACTGCAATTTATAACTTGGAATATTTACAAAGATGCCATTATGAAAATCAGGAATTACTCGCAAACGCTGTGCATTAATTGCAAGTTTCTGTCCAACCTCTGATAAGCCTGATGCAGATACCATTGATGATAACGCTTTAACAGTTTGATGATATAAGTGATTATCACCCGATAAACTTTGTACAAAACCTAAAAGTTGACCATTTTCTACCGCACTTAACCAACGTTGAATATGTTCATCTGCAGGTTGTTGGACTTGATAAGCACTAGGCGAATACAGCCAGCGTTGAGCTTGAACTCCAACATTTTGAGTATAATACAAATAATCTAGCAATATATCGCTCAATAAAACATCATAAGCTAATCCGCCTTCTTGCTCGATCAATTCAAAGGATTCTAAGGATTTTGCTGAACGTTTAGAAATACCGCTAGCCACCATAGCTGCATAATCCTGTAATAATTGGCGAGCCGCAGCACTATCTTTCCATAATGATGTATATTTACGTTCTGCATATAAACGAGCTAACAAAGGCTTAAACTGTAAAGCATGCTCACCTATTTCATGGGTTAGCGACATTTCTAAAATTGCTTGCTTTTCCTGTAATAAGCGAGCTTGATCTAATTTAATTTCTTCTTCAAGCTTTTGTTTTTCTTCTGGAGACAAATGCGAAACATCAATGCCATGAAGTTGCGCAGATTGCCCATTGTTTGCAAAATCTGCTAAAGCGCATCCTGATATCATCATTGATAATGACAACGCAAATACTGAGAGCTTTGCAGTGCTTTTAAACATAGCCATTCCTTAAACATTCCCTAAAACAACCGCACTTTATTTAGTTCTAAAATAAAGTGTGGTTAAAATAATTTTATTTTTTCTCTTCTACTGTTTCTGTTAGTTTCTGAGTTTCTTTGCCAATATCTTGCTCAGTTGAATTCAACATAACAAAATCTGCAGCCATTTTTTCTGCTTCTTTTAAGAAGAAATCTGGCGCTTCATAATCTTTAGGTAAATCATCAATATCATTTAATGCTTTTTTACCTTCTCGTTTAAAACGCTCATTAATATCTTTTAAACGTCTTGCATCATCCTTGTCATTTTCAGCTTTACGCGTTTGATAATTCAATGATAAGAATTTGCGATCACGGCGCTCATTACGAATTTTTAAATCTTCATTCAATGCAATAAATTCAGGATCTTTAGCAATACGCTCAAGATGTTTTTTATTTAATGCATCAACATCTTTGTGCGCATTGCCAACTTCTTTATAAGTTACGGATGGAATTTTATCCCACGGCAATGCATTATCTTCTTTATCTTCACCGTATTCTTTCGCATCGATAATTTCAGGGAAATTAATATCTGCTGCGACACCTTTTAATTGTGTTGAACCGCCATTAATTCGATAGAATTTTTGGATAGTATATTGCAATAAACCTAACGGCGTCTGATCCAAATCATACACAAAATTTAAAGGACGACTTTGCTGAACGGTACCTTTACCGTAAGTATTTTGTCCAATAACAATACCGCGATTGTAATCCTGCATTGCCGCTGCAAAAATCTCTGATGCCGAAGCGCTGTAACGGTTAATCATCACAAACAAAGGACCTTTATATTGTTGCTCGGCATCATCGTCTTCATGTACACGAATTCGTTGGTAAGCATCACGTACTTGTACAACGGGACCATTAGTAATAAACAAACCACTTAAAGCAACCGCTTCTGTTAATGCGCCCCCACCGTTCTCACGCAAATCAATAATTAACGCATCGGCTTTTTGTTTCTCTGCTTTAACCAATAATTTTTTAACATCATCAGTTAAACCAATATAGAAACTTGGCACTTTGATTACCGCAATATTTTTACCATCTGCTTTATCCATGGTTAATTTTGCGGCTTGATCTTCAATACGCACTTTATCACGTACTAAAGTAATAATGCGGGATTTTCCACCTTTAGACGGTTCGATTTCCAACCGCACTTTTGTGCCTTTTTTACCCTTGATTTTCTCAACGATATCTTCTAAACGCCAGCCAACGATATCTTCAATCTCGCCTGTTGCTTGGCCCACACCAATAATTTTATCTCCAGGATGTAATTTTTTACTTTTCTCCGCTGGTGCGCCAGGAACAAGTGACTTAATGCTGGTTTCATCATCTTCTGATTGTAACGTTGCGCCAATCCCCTCAAGAGAAAGATTCATGCTTTCATTAAAACTTTTCGCGGTTCTTGGTGCAAGATAGCTGGTATGAGGGTCAATTTCTCGAGCAAATGCATTTAAATAAGTTTGAAGGATATCATCTGCCTTCGTTTGAGTTAAACGGCGAATTGCCAAATTATAACGTTTGGTGAGTTTTGTTTTAATTTCTGACCATTTTTTATCTTTTAATTTAAGATTGATAATGTCATTTTTTACTCGTTCTTCCCAAAGTTTATTAGCTTCCTCTTCATTTTTCGGAAATACCGCTTTTTCACGATCAATTTCAATTTGATCCTGGCCATTCAAATTAGGCTCTTTATCTAATAAAGACAACGCATAAGTATAACGTTCATAACGACGCTTCATCATTACATCATAAATATCAAAAGCAGCAGAAAGATCACCTTGATTTAACTGGTCATCCAACTTAGCGCCATATTTTTGACGAAGTTCATCTACATCAGATTGCAAAAAGGTATTATGGCTAAAATCAATATTTTTGATATAACGATCAAAAATCTTCTCAGAAAAAGCATCATCCAATGAGATCTTTCGATAATGCGATTGGGTTAATCGAGTCGTTGCACGCTTAGTCGCCAACTGATTCGCTTCGCTTGCTGTTGGAATAGTAATATCGCTCAGTTTTAATTTAGGCTGCACAGCAAAAGCAGGCACAGAGCCGATTAACAATGCCGATAACAATGCGCTAGTAATCACATTTTTTGAAATATTAGATCTCATAACCTTTCCCGAGTAAAAAATAAATCATTATGCAAATAAACGATCTGCAGCTACACTCATAACCAAACCGTTTTCAAGTTGAACACGTGCTGAATCTTTTAGAACTTCCACCACAGTTGCTTTTTTCGCATGATCACCAGCTTTCACTTTCACCACAGAACCAACAGAAATTTGTGAAAAATCAACCGCACTTAATGACGGCTTATTGAAGTGTTTAGCATTTTTATTTGCAGGTTTACGTGGGCGTTGTTTTTGTTGAGCTTTTTTCGCTGCAGCTTCGGCTTTACGCTTTTCAGCAACACGCGCTTTAGCATCTGCAAGCTGTTGAGCTGCATGGGCTACATGTTCAGCTTCTAACACGCCAGCTGGATTACCTTGTAAATCTACGCGCACTGCGCCTTCGCGACAGCCATGTAAATAACGCCAATTTGATGTGTATTGACGAAGAGCCTGACGCAACTGAGTTTTGCTTACACGCTCATCATCTTGTAATACATCCGCTAAATCTTGGAACAGACCAATTTTTAATGGTTTTACTTCGCCTTCTAAAATAAAGCAAAGTGGGAATTTTTCAGCCAAATACGCAATAATATCTTTTGTATTGGTTAATTTTTGTGAATTTACTTGCACATCAGTGGTCTGAACGCCAGATTGAGAATCAGTCATGTTAGTTATCCTAGGGTAAATATAAACCGACTTAGTTTATCGCACTTTTTACAAAATTTACAATGAATCAAAACATTGTGAATAAATTTCGCACAAAAATAGTCAAGATCACTTCCCATATATACTTAAACAAGGCTAAAATGCGCCGTTTTTAACAATCGAATAAAAGATAATCTTTCGTGCAAGAATCAAACCTCACACAAAAATCATTTCAAATTATAAAATGCGAAGAATGTGATGCTAGTGTAACGACACCTTTAATATTAAACAAAGATGAACAAGCTGAATGTCCACGTTGCCATCACCATTTAGCGACAGGTGGGCGTTGGTCTGTTCATCGTTGCGCAATGGTTGCTTTATCGATCCTTATTTTGATGCCATTTGCCTTGGGGTATCCCCTATTAAGTCTTCATTTATTAGATGTAAAAATTGATGCTTCTATTTGGGAAGGTATTTGGAAAATGTCAGTGGCAGGCTATGAATACACTGCTTTTATGGTGTTTATCTGTGCCGTTGTCATGCCAATTACCTTTGCAATTTTAGTCATCATGCTCTGGATTGCAAAAATTTTGCATATTAAACCTCGCAGTGTTTTGCTTTTTTTAGGTTATATAAAACCTTGGGTTATGTTTGATGTATATTTAGTCGCGCTAGGTGTAACGATGTTCAAAGTACGTGAATATGCAACACTGGAAATTAATGTTTATTTAATTCCTTTCATTTTCACCGCACTTTTGACAACCTTACTTTTTATAAAATTAAACCTTAAAGCATTGTGGAAAGAGTTTTATCCAGAAAATGAACCAGCTTATGATGCAAAAAACATTGAATTATGTGATGCTTGTAACTATACATTTTCAAAAAATGGTATTCATCACGATAAAAAGAACAACCCACGATGTCCGCGCTGCTTATCGCCTGTTCATATTTCAGATAATATTAAGTTACAACGCACTTGGGCAAGTTTAATTGCTGGGATTGTTATGCTTTTCCCAGCAAATTTATTACCCATATCAGGCATTTATTTAACAGGTTCGCTCTCTGAAGATACATTAATATCTGGTGTCATTTCTTTTGTTAACATGGGCAGTTATTTTGTTGCTTTCGTGGTATTCTTTGCGAGTATTTTTGTCCCAATCAGTAAAGCAGCAATCTTACTTTACTTACTAAGTTGTGTTCATTTCAAATGGAGACATTCTATAAAATGGCAAATACGTTTATTACATATTGTGCATTTCGTTGGACGCTGGTCGATGCTCGATTTATTTGTATTAGCCTTAATGATGTCACTAGTAACACGCGGTGAAATTATTAATTTTACCGTTGGTCCCGGCGCATTTTACTTCGGAGCTGCCGTATTTTGCAGCATGATTTCAACCTCACAATTTGATAGTCGATTAATTTGGAAAATTTATGACAGAGAAAAATAGTTCTTCAATGAAAGATCAACATACAGAAATGACAGCGGCAGTTCGAAAAACTCGTCGTATTTCTCCATTTTGGTTACTTCCCTTTATTGCATTATGTATTGGGGCAATTTTATTCTTCCAAATTGTTAAGGAACGTGGCACAAGCATCACGATTACCTTTACCAATGGTTCTGGTATCGTTGCGGATAAAACACAAGTTCGCTACCAAGGTTTACAAATTGGTGTGGTGAAAAAAGTAAATTTCACAGATAACATGCAAAAAGTGGAAGTTATTGCCAATATCAATCCTGAAGCATCAAGTATTTTGCGTGAAAATACAAAATTCTGGCTTGTTCAACCAAATGTTTCACTTGCAGGAATTTCAGGTTTAGATTCTCTCGTATCAGGCAATTACATCACTCTTCAACCAGGTGATGGCGATCGCGAAGATGAATTTATTGCGGAAGAACAAGGCCCCATTGCCCAAGTTTCGCCTGGAGATTTATTGATTCACTTAATTTCTGATGACTTAGGCTCAATTTCCATCGGTGCATCCGTCTATTTTAAAAAACTACCTGTAGGAAAAATTTACGATTACCGCATTAATAAAGACAATAAAGTGCAAATAGATGTTGTGATTGATAAAGCCTATGCACAGTTTGTGAAAAAAGATTCACGTTTTTGGAACATTAGTGGCATTAACGCTAACATTAGCCCGTCAGGTTTAAATCTAAATGTAGAAAGTTTAAATGCAGTTGTACAAGGTGCTGTTTCTTTTGACTCTCCAGCTGACAGCCCAAAGGCAGATGAAAATAGTCATTTCACGCTCTATACCAATTTAAAAGCCGCAAAACGTGGGATTGAAGTCAACGTAAATATTCCAGCATCCGCTGGTCTCGTTGCAGGACAGACTGAAGTTTATTCTCAAGACAATCCTATCGGGATTCTTTCTAAAATAAGTGCGGTTGAAAATAACGATGAAATTTTAGAAGGCAGTTTATTGATAGCTCCAAACCAAGCCTCCTTATTTAAAGCGAATAGCAAAATCGTACTTCGTAATAAAAAAACGGATCTTGGTAATTTAGCAGATCCAAAAAAATTCTTTCGTGGCGAATATTTTGATGTCATTGCTGGAGATGGTGAAACTAAGCATCAATTTGATGTCATTAAAGAAAATGAGTTATTACTCAATGCACCTAATACATTAGTTTTAACACTCACTGCACCAGAAAATTATGGTGTAAGTGAAGGGCAAAATGTGTTTTATAACAACATGCCAATCGGACAAATTATTTCACAAAAAGTGGATGTAAATGGTGTGCAATTTAAGGCAGCAATTGCATCCGAATATCGTAATTTAATTCACGAAAACACACAATTTGTCGCAGCTACCAACTTTGATATCAGCGTTGGACTAGACGGATTGCGTTTTGAGTCCGCGATACCAGAAAAATGGTTACAAGGTGGCGTACGAGTATTAACGAAACAAGGTCAGGGAAAAGCTAAAGATAGCTATCCGCTTTATCAAAATATTAGTAATGCTGAACATGGCATCATTGGAAATATTCTTACACCAACGATAACCTTACACACCCAAACGTTACCAAGCATTGATAAAGGATCTCTCGTACTATATCGTCAATTTGAGGTGGGAAAAATTTTAAATATTAAACCTAAAACTAATAGCTTTGATGTGGAGGTTTATATTTATCCCGCCTATCAACATTTGTTGACCGATAAAAGCCGTTTTTGGGTAGAAAGTGCGGCGAAAATTGATATCACACCTAAAGGAATTAGCATTCAAGCGACGCCACTTGCGCGTTCATTAAAAGGTGCGATTAGCTTTGATAATAGTGGTTCAGGCAATAATCGAACACTTTACGCAAATGAAAGTTATGCAAAATCCATCGGGCTTGCAATCACCTTAACGGCAGATGATGCAACCAATCTGAGCAAAGGAATGAGTCTGCGCTATTTGGGTTTAGACGTGGGGCAAATTGACAGTATTCAGCTTGATACAAAATCTAAACGCATCACTGCAAAAGCGTTAATCAACCCTAATTATATGAATATGATTGCAAAAGAAGGTTCTAACTTTACAATTATCTCACCACAAATTTCAGCAGGTGAAATAGATAACCTTGATAGCCTATTACAGCCTTATATCGATATTGAAATTGGGAATGGTAAAGCAAAAACACAATTCAATTTAGCTCAAACAGCGCCACAACGTAATAAATTTAGTAATGGTACGCCATTTATTTTAGAAACACGTGATGCCATGAATTTAAGTGAAGGTTCACCAATTCTTTATCGAGGCGTAGAAGTGGGTACCGTGAAAAAATTTGAGCTTAACAGTCTTGGTGATCGCGTCTTAGTGCATATCGCAATCATGCCGAAATATAGTCATCTTGTTCGACAAAATACAGAGTTTTGGATTGCATCAGGCTATGACTTTAGCTTAGGCTGGAAAGGTGCGGCATTTAATACAGGAAGTGTTCAACAACTACTAAAAGGTGGCATTTCTTTCTCCACACCAGCAGAAAAAGAAATTCAACCACAGGCGCAGCCAAACAAACGTTTCTTACTTCAAATAAAACGCCCTGAAGAAGTGCAAACTTGGGGAAGCGGCGCGTTACCACAATAAATAAAAAATGGATTAAACGGTAAAAGGTTTAATCCATTTTTTTTATTATCGATTTAAATAGTCCAATAAATTTTCCCACTGTAATTGCATATCTTTTATACCCAACTCATACATTGCCTGCAATTTATTGGGATCTTTTTCAATGCGCTTAATCTTCAAATCAACAGAAGGTCGAATAACAAAAATATCGCCTTTTTCTGCTAGCTTAATCACATTTTCAACTTGTCGATTATACATGGCATAACGCTGATTTACGGCATCTGCAAAATGTGGATAACGTCGATAAAACCATTTGGCAATCCAAGCCATTGGCTTAGATTTTCTATAATCTAAAGTTCGGGTAAGAATAACAATGATTTTATCGTATCCTAGCTTCTGCATTTGTTCGACAGGAATAGAATCCGCAATGGCACCATCCAAATAAGGAATCCCGTCTATCTCAACAGGACGAGAAACATAAGGCATAGCAGAAGTAGCACGCAATACCTCCATTTGCGCCAAAGGATCTATTAATTTGACATATTCCGCTTGCGCAGTTTGTAAATTAGTCACAGCTACATAAAAATCTATATTTGATTCTTTAAAGGTTTTATTATCAAACACATCATATTTGAAAGGTACTTCGTAAAAAGCAAAATCTTTATTCACGATATTGCCTGTGCTCGCCAAACTTTTAAAACTGATATAACGCTTATCTGATATAAATTTCTTGTTGTAACGAATTGCCCGCCCTTTTTGCCGAGAAGGATAATTAACACCAAACAATGCACCTGCAGAAACAGAAATGATACCATCAACCCAAAAATCTTTATCTAAGAAGATATCTAGTACACCCGCGGTGTACATGCCTCGCATCGCCCCACCTTCTAATACCAAGCCAATTTTCATTGATTTTTTAACTTCTTCCATTTGAAAACAACACATAAAAATATTGCGTGCCATTTCTGAATACGCAATTATTTGAACAATCTGGATTAATCCCGTTTTCGACTCAGCAACCACCAAATCATCACAATAAATAGCAAACTTGGCATTAGCGCACCGAAAACAGCAGGCATGTTATAAACAACGCTCATTTGCCCGAAAATTTCATTTACGACATAGAACAAAAAGCCAAAACAGATGCCAGTTACAATTCTAGCTCCTGCTGTCACACTGCGTAGCGATCCAAAAATAAAAGATAATGCCAATAACATCATCACACCAACAGACACAGGTTGGAAAATTTTTCTCCAAAATGTGAGTTCAAAGCGACTCACATCCTGACCTGTTTCACGTAAAAATGAAATGTAATTATACAAACCTGAAATAGACAGTGATGTAGGACGTAAAGAAACAGCGCCTAATTTATCTGGCGTTAAATTTGTTTCCCATTTTTCCGATAAGCGATTACTTGTCGTGATTTCATCTTTGCTAATCATAGAATGGTTCACTTGACGTAAAGTCCATTTACTTTCATCTTCCGAATAACTTGCTTGGTTAGCATGTTTCAACTCCGTCAAATTACGATGCTGATCAAAAGTATAAATATAAATATCGTTTAATTTTGCGTCATCAGTAACACGTCGAACAAACACAAAATTATTACCATCTTTTGCCCAAACCCCATTTTTCATGGAAAGCATTGAACCACCCGAAAGTGCTCGAGCACGCATATCACGTGCGAACTGTTCTGTTTGTGGAATCCCCCACTCACCAATCACCATGGTTAACAACACTAATGGTAATGAGGTTTTCATCACTGCCATACCAATTTTAAAACGAGAAAATCCAGCAGCTTGCATAACAACGAGTTCGCTTCGACTTGCAAGGTTGCCTAAAGCCATTAGAGCACCAAGCAATGCTGCCATAGGAAAGAAAGTTTCAATATCTTTTGGAATGGTTAACCCAGTAAAAGCCACCGCTTGCCAAATATCATAAGTACCTTTACCTACGCTACGAAATTGTTCCACAAATTTAATAATGGCAGAAAGCCCAACCAATGTAAGCAAAGTGGCAAAAATTGAGCCAAGAATACTTTTTCCAATATAACGATCGAGGGTATTCATCATTTTGCTTATCCTTTTCTACTAAATAAATGGCGGAATTTATACATCACAGCGCTATCCCAACCGTTTAACACGATACCAAGCAACAAAAAGCCAATATTAACAAGAGGCATAAAAATAACAGCCTCTAATTTTCCTGCTGCCCCCGCAGATTTAAAGGAACTTTGTAATAAAAAATAAATTAAATAGAGTAAAAGTGCGGGTAAAATTTTGGCAAATCTACCTTGTCGCGGATTTACACGACTTAACGGAACAGCAATTAACGCCATTAGTGGAACAGCTAGGATTAATGTAATACGCCAATGCAATTCAGATTTCGCAGAAGGAGAGTCTAAAGCGATAAGTTGAAACAACGTTAATTCCGCTACTTCATCATTCATATTTTCTGTTTCCTGATGACCTAAATAGGCTTGATATTCATCAAAATGCGTAATGCGGAAATCAGGCAAAACAGACGTGCCTTCAACTCGTTGCGTATTTTGTAAATTCAGAATTTGATCGCCATTTGGAAGTGATTTTAGTTCGCCTTTTTCAGCAGTCACAACTGACGGTTTCGTTTGTCTTTTTGGTGCCGTTTGGAACAAATACACATCATTAATTTGGTTTCCCTTGATACTATCAATAAATAAAACAAAATTGTTGTTATTCGTTGCTATAAACTGACCAGAAGCAAGCGCCCCCATTGTTGGATTCGCTTTGGCATCTTCCACAATTGCAGCTTGTTTTTGAATTGACCAAGGCGAAAGCCACAAGACGTTATAAGCAGCAAGTCCCGCAGTAATCAATGAAAGCATTAACGCCACACGCACTAAAACACGCTGTCCGACACCACAAGCACGCATCACCGTTATTTCACTTTCAGCGTAAAGACGACCAAAAGTGAGTAAAATCGCAATAAACAAACATAATGGCAACATTAATTGCGCCATAGCAGGCATGCCTAGCCCAAGCAAGGAAAATACCAAATCAGCTGGCACTTTACCATTAGCCGCAGATCCCAGTACGCGCACTAACTGCTGAGAGAAAAATATCAGCAATAAAATGAACAAAATGGCGACTTGGCTCTTAAATACTTCTTTCGTTAAATATCGAATTAAAATCATCTTATTTCGTTTGTTTTTCTAAATCTAAAACGGAGGAAAACTGGATAAAATCGGTCGCGTATGATACCTTATTTTCGCTGAATTAAACAGAAATTTAAGGACATCAAATGAAATATCAAGCAAAAAACACCGCACTTTCTCAAGCTGGTGATTGCATTGTTTTAGGCGTATATGAGAACAATGAATTTTCAAAAAGTTTCCATGAAATCGATCAATTAACCCAAGGCTATTTAAACGGTTTAGTAAAATCAGGTGAGCTAACTGGCAAATTAGCCCAAACCGTTTTACTTCGAGATCTTCAAGGTCTGGCTGCTAAACGCGTGTTAATCGTTGGCTGTGGCAAAAAAGGAGAACTCACGGAGCGTCAATATAAACAAATCATCCAAGCTGTATTAAAAACGCTAAAAGAAACCAACACGCGTGAAGTTGTTTCTTATTTAACTGAAATTGAATTAAAAGATCGCGATATTTATTGGAATATCCGCTTTGCGATTGAAACGATTGAACACACCAATTATCAATTTGATCATTTCAAATCTCAAAAAGCAGAAACCTCTGTTTTAGAATCGTTCATCTTTAATACGGATTGTGAGCAAGCACAACAGGCTATTGCTCATGCCAATGCGATTAACTCAGGTATAAAAGCAGCACGCGACATCGCAAATATGCCACCAAATATCTGCAACCCTGCTTATCTTGCTGAGCAAGCAAAAAATTTAGCAGAAAATTCTACCGCACTTTCTTTGAAAGTTGTGGATGAAGAAGAAATGGCAAAACTTGGAATGAATGCTTATCTTGCTGTCTCAAAAGGCTCTGAAAACCGTGCTTATATGTCTATTTTGACATTCAACAATGCGCCAGATAAAAACACCAAACCCATTGTACTTGTAGGCAAAGGATTAACCTTTGATGCGGGCGGTATTTCACTTAAACCTGCCGCTGACATGGATGAAATGAAATATGACATGTGTGGTGCAGCTTCTGTCTTCGGCACAATGAAAGCCATTGCAGAGTTGAATTTGCCATTAAACGTTATTGGTGTTTTAGCTGGTTGTGAAAATCTGCCTGATGGCAATGCTTATCGCCCTGGCGATATTCTCACCGCCATGAACGGTTTAACCGTAGAAGTGCTGAATACCGATGCGGAAGGTCGCTTAGTCCTTTGTGATGCCCTTACTTATGTTGAGCGTTTTGAACCAGAGCTTGTTATTGATGTTGCAACCTTAACGGGGGCTTGTGTCGTTGCGCTTGGGCAACACAATAGCGGATTAGTTTCTACAGATAACGCTCTTGCCAATGCACTACTCCAAGCCTCAACAGAAACTACTGACAAAGCGTGGCGTTTACCATTAAGCGAAGAATATCAAGAGCAACTGAAATCGCCTTTCGCCGACCTTGCCAATATTGGGGGTCGCTGGGGTGGCGCAATTACAGCAGGTGCATTTTTGTCTAATTTCACGAAAAAATATCGCTGGGCACATTTAGACATTGCCGGTACGGCTTGGCTACAAGGCGCAAATAAAGGCGCAACTGGCCGCCCTGTTTCGCTATTAACCCAATTTTTGATTAATCAGGTTAAATAACCACAAAACTGGCACACGTTGCACCTTTAAATCGATTACTCTGCTAGTTCGGTTTGCTCATGTGCCATTAACTCTTGCCCCACATCATCAAGCAAACTTAGATAACGTTCATATTGTTTCAACATATCTGCAATCAATTCATCTTGATCCATATATTGAACATCGTAACCTACTCGTCCATCAAAAAAATAAGTGTAAGGTTCATAAGTAGTGCTATGCTGAATGTGTGGTAAATTTTCATCGTTAATTAATTGCTCTGACACCTCTCGCCCAACAGATTTAATACCATACATAAAATCTCGCATTGATTCTTTATGAATTACCAATTCCAAAGCTGGCTCTTCTTGTTCAAATAATGTGTTGATTTCTACACTTAAATTATATTTTCCTGTTAATTCTTGACGTAATTCTCGCATAGCGGGTAACGCCGTATTTTTAAGAAAACGTAAAATATCTTTCTCTTGCGTTTGGTTCATCATTTGCTCTAAATGTGATTTCCATTTATCGCCGCTCCAGAAAATGCTAGTTGGATTGACTTTAGTAGAAAAATATTTTTTATCCGCAATTAAGCCTTTCCATAAACTAAAACACATTACCAACATCAATAAAGCAAAAGGCAAGGCAACAATTAATGTCATTGTTTGTAAATTAGCTAGTCCACCAGATTGCATAAGAACAATCGCGACAACTGACATCAAAGTTCCCCACATTATCGCTTGCCATGCAGGCGAAGCTAAACTTTTATCACGAGATGCAATGTTATTTAACACATAAATGCCTGAATCTGCTGAAGTAATAAAAAACAATGAAATCACTAATAAACTCACAAAGCCCGTTACTGTTGGCAAAGGCAGATAATTTAAAAATTTAAATAATAAAATTTCTGGAGAAGAAATAAATTCGCCAAGCTCGCCCGCAGCAATGCCATCATTTAGCCATACTGCTGTATTACCAAAAACAGTAAACCATAAAATACCAAATAAACTTGGGATAACTAATACGCCAAAAATAAATTCACGGATAGTTCGTCCTTTAGAAATACGGGCAATAAATAGCCCCACAAACGGAGCCCAAGAACACCACCAAGCCCAATAAAGCACAGTCCATCCACTAAACCAGCTAGTATGTTCTTGTTCATAAGCATAAGTTTTAAAGCTAAGCTGTACTAAATTGCTGAAATAATTACCAATATTGTCGCTAAATGCAGATAAAAGGTATAACGTCGGCCCGGCAATTAAAACAAAGAGAAGCAAACCAAATGCTAAAGTTAAGTTAATTTCACTTAATATTTTCACGCCTTTTCCAACACCAGAAATGGCAGAAAACATCGCTAAACACATCACCACAACAATAACGCCAACTTGTAAAGCAAAGCTGTTCTGACTTATCCAATCTATTTGTTCAAGCCCTGCACCAAGCTGTGATGAACCGAAACCTAATGTGGTAATAATCCCAAATAATGTGGCAAGTAACGCCATAACATCAATTGCATCACCGATTTTGCCATTAATACGATCTTTTAATAAAGGATAAAAACAAGAGCGCAACGCTAAAGGTAATTTATAACGAAACCCAAAATAAGCTAATGCTAAAGCAATGGTGCCATATACTGCCCAAGCGTGAATGCCCCAGTGGAACAGGGTGTGAAGTAAAGCTTCTTGTTGTTTATGTTCGGCTGAACCCGTTGTAATGTCAGAAAGATAATAGGTTAATGGTTCTGCTACGCCAAAAAACATCAGTCCAACCCCCATTCCAGCGGCAAATAACATCGCAAGCCAAGATAAGAAACTAAATTCAGGTTCTTCTTCATCCTGCCCTAGTTTTATATTGCCAAGACTACTTACTGATAAAATTAATAAAAATCCTAAAAACACTGAAAAAGTGAGAACATAAAACCAACTAAAATTGGCAAAAATGCTAGTTTTAGCTTGATTCAATAATGCTTGCGTTTGTGCTGGGACAATTAAAATCATCGCCATAAGTAACAACACAAAAAATAATGTAACGCCAATTACCAAAGGATTAAATGACGTTCGCTTTGTCATAAATTGAAATAAAAACAAACTGTTCCCCTTAACGATTAAATGAATAAATTAAAAAATAGATTTAATAAACATTGCCTAGAGGCAAAAGTGTGTAATGGAACCACTACAAATGACAGCACATAGAAGTGCGATTTTGAAGGAAACGTTCAGTAGGAATTGAAGGCTTGTTTCCTAAAAGTTAATACATGATAACAAAATGTAGTTATTATTTCAAATTAGTGAAGATTTGTTTAAAAGTGCGGTGAACAATCAAATATTTTTCTTTATATAATTTTCTAAAATAAATCTTGATAAAGAGAAGGTAGGGATGAACTTTATTATTAATAAAAAACCGCACTTGGAGAAAAACAAAGTGCGGTCATTTTTACTACATCACCGACACCGCTTTAATTTGAATATAGACATCTTGCCCAATAGAAAAACGCAGTTCATTTTGCGCCCATTTACTGATACTTGCCCAAATCTTATGCCCTTCCACTAATACGGAAAGATCCACTCTGGAATCTTGTATCTCAATTTGTGCGACTTGACCACGTAAAATATTACGAATACTTGTTTGTTCTGGCTTTTGCAGTGTAATAGAAACATCTGAACTATAAATACAAACTCGCACTCGCTCGCCTACATTTGCGGGCACTTGATGAATCCAAAGTGCTTGTTCGCCTAAGGAAAGTGCGGTCATTTTATAAGGTGGATTATGCAAATAAACAGGCAAGGCAAGTACACTACTCTGTTCTCTTTCCCCTTTCCAAGGGGCAAAAATAGCACTATTCCAAATTTTTTCTACGCTGTCATAGGCTTTCACGATGCCGTTTTCCATCAGTACGACCCGATCAGCTAAACGTAACAGTTCGTCCAAGCTATGTGTAACATATAAAATCGGGATATTAATTTCTTTAGAAAGACGTTCCAAATATTGCATTAGCTCGCGTTTGCGGGGAACATCAAGGGCTGAAAGTGGTTCGTCCATCAGTAAAATGTCGGGCTCAGCCAACAATGCTCGACCGATTGCTACACGCTGCTTCTCACCACCAGAAAGCGTGAGCGGATAACGCTTTAATAAGTGAGTAATCCCGAGAAGATCGACAATATAATTAAAATCATCTTGCGAGACATTTTTCATGCCATAGCGCAAATTTCCTTTTACGGTATAGTGAGGAAATAAGCGCGCATCTTGGAATACATAGCCAATTTTACGCAAGTGGGTCGGCAATGATTCTTGGCTTTCCATATCCACTAAAGTGCGGTCATTTAAACGGATGAATCCTTCGTCTGGTTGTATCAAACCACTGACGAGATTAATTAGCGATGTTTTGCCTGAGCCAGACAAACCGAAAATTGCGGTTACGCCTTGATCTGGAACTTGTATATTCGCTTGCAAGGCAAGTTGCCCGAGCTGTTTTTTCACATTAATCTGCAACATTTCCTTGCCCTAATTTTTTCTGCATTCGCTTGCTCAACCACTCTGACAATAGCAAAGAAATCAATGAAAGAATGATAGCAAATAAACATAAGCGAGCAGTTTGTTCTTCTGCACCGGGTGTTTGAATAAAAGAATACATCGCAAGTGGAATCGTTTGAGTTTCGCCTGCAATGTTCGATACAAAGGTAATGGTCGCGCCAAATTCCCCTAATGATCGTGCGAAACCAAGCACGAGCCCAGCTAAAACCCCTGCTAAAGAAAGCGGCAAGGTTATTGTAAAAAATACACGCCAAGCGGAAGCGCCCAATGTTTGCGCTGCTTGCTCCAATTTAATATCAATATTTTCTAAAGAAAGTCGAATCGCGCGAACAACCAATGGAAAGGCAACCACCGCAGAGGAAAGCACCGCACCTTTCCAACTAAAACCAAAAGATAAGCCAAACCACTGATATAAATACTTACCAATGAAACCATTGCGCCCCATTGCCACAAGCAATAGATAACCGATAACCACAGGTGGCAACACTAAAGGCAAATGAATTACGCCAGTAATCAGGGATTTTCCATAGAAATTTTTACGCGCTAAGAGCCACGCGACAAAAATGGCTAACGGCAGACTCCAAAGCATGGAACTAACAGCGACACTCAGGCTTAAATTAATCGCTGAGATTTCCATTGGAGTCAGATTGAAAAATGAAAAAAATTGAGTAAGCAAAATGAATCCTTATACAAATAGCCTCTCTTTAAATCCCTTTTTATGAGAATATCCCACATTAATGAGAGGTAAGATACTCTATAATAACAAAAGGGCAGAAATATCCGCCCTTCATGACTATTGAGATTCTATCTTATTTTGCAGAGAAACCATACCCTACAAGTACTTTCTTCACAGCATCTGATTCTAAATATTTCAAGAAGTCACGAGAATCCGTATTATCATGATCTTTCAAAATAGAAACGGGGTAAACAACGGGTTTATGGCTATCCGCAGGGAAAACCGCAACAGTTTTAACTTGTTGGCTAATTTTTGTATCAGTGCTGTACACAATACCGTAAGGTGCTTCTGCACGTTCAACTAAAGCTAATGCGCCACGCACATCTTTTGCACGCGCTAAACGATCTTGTACTTTATCCCATAAATTTAATTTAGTTAATGCTTCTTCTGCGTATTGACCAGCAGGCACGTGCGCAGGATCGCCAACAGATAAATAGCTATCTTTTAATGCATTAATCCATTCGCCTTTTGCAATATCCACAGAATTTACCGCACTTTTTGCTGGTGCGATTAAGACTAAATCATTACCCACTAAAACTTTTTCAGTTTCTTTCACGGTTAAGTCTTTTTCAGAAAGATATTTCATCCATTTATTGCTTGCAGAAACAAAAATATCCGCTGGTGCGCCTTCTTCAATTTGTTTTGCTAAAGTTGAAGAAGAAGCAAAAGAAAACACCACTTCATTTTTTGGATTTTGTTTTGCGTAATCTTTTGCTACTTGTTGTAAAGCATCTGTCATTGAAGCCGCTGCAAATACAGTCACTTTAGCGGATGCCGCAAAAGAAAATCCTAATCCTGCGATTAAAAGTGCGGTTGAAATTTTAGTTAATTTTTTCATGAATCATCTCCTATGATTAAACGTTATTTACTTGATTATATATTGAAATAAATAATAATCATATAGCAAAAGAAAAATTATTTAGTAAAATATATAACGCTTATGCTTACTTAGGACAGCAAAATGAAAAACACCGAAATTTTACTCACCGTTAAACTTCAACAAGAACTTTTTATCGATCCAAAACGAGTGCGTTTACTCAAAGAAATTCAACAATGCGGTTCGATTAATCAAGCAGCTAAAAATGCAAAAGTGAGCTATAAAAGTGCGTGGGATCATTTAGAAGCCATGAATAAAATCAGCCCTCGCCCATTGCTTGAACGAAATACAGGTGGAAAAAATGGTGGAGGCACTGCGCTTACCACTTATGCCGAGCGTTTGCTACAACTTTATGATTTATTAGAACGTACGCAAGAACACGCTTTTCATATCCTACAAGATGAATCTGTGCCGTTAGATAGTCTACTCACGGCAACCGCACGTTTTTCTTTACAAAGTAGCGCACGCAATCAATTTTTTGGGCGAGTGGCACAACAGAGAATCATTGACTCTCGTTGTGTTGTTGATGTGAATGTACAAGGATTACCAACGCCGTTGCAAGTTTCTATTACCACAAAAAGCTCTGCTCGTTTGAAACTCATTACGGAAAAAGAAGTGATGTTGATGTTCAAAGCACCTTGGGTGAAAATTAGTGAAAAACCACTGGATAATCAATCTAATCAGTTCCCTGTAAATATCAAATCACTAAATAAAGAAGAAGCCATCCTTCAATTTACTGACAGCGACATTGAATTTTGTGCCACGGTCCACCAACCAAATCAATGGCAAATCGGGCAGCAAGTTTGGATTCACATTGATCAAGAGCAAATTATTTTAGCAACGCTAGGTTAATCTAAAAGTGCGGTAAATATTGGAAGAACATTTTAATCTCATAAAAAAACAGGCTTGATGCCTGTTTTTTCTTATTGAATAAAACCCAAAACTAATTAGAAAGATTTTTTAACAATCAGCGTAATGCCATCCACGCGTTCAACTTCAATCAATGCACCGACTGTAAGATTATCACCTTGAATGCGCCAAGTTGTGTCGCCAAAAGCGCCCCGACCAATTCCATTCGCGCCAAGTTCTTGAACAATGCCTTGTTTACCAAGTAAGGCATGATCGCGTTGGTTTAATGTTGAATAAGATTGATCATGACGATCTTTACCATGTTGATATTTCCACCAAATCACAGAAAGTATACAAGCTAATAGCGCATAAAAAATAGCAAGTGAGGCAAGAGAAAGGCTTGGAAAAAGAAATTGTACAAATGCCGTCACTAAAGCCGCTAAGCCCCACCATAGCAAAAATATCCCTGGTGTAAGCACTTCACCAATAAGCAAAATAAAGCCTAAAATCAGCCAGTGCCAAAGTGTCCAATTTATTAACCAATCCGCCATAGATTCTCCTATTTGTTGTAAGGGTTTTTTATTACAAAAGTCCAGTGATAAACGATTAAAAAAATTACCGCACTTTATCTAAATTAAGATTTTTTATCGCCCTTTAATAACTCCGCAATACCAGCAACAGAACCAATTAAATTGCCAGCTTCTAATGGCATAAGCACGACTTTACTGTTTCCTGAACTACCGATTTCTTTCAATGCTTCCGTGTATTTTTGAGCGATAAAGTAGTTAATCGCTTTGGTATCACCACTGGTAATTGCTTCTGATACCATTTGCGTTGCTTTTGCTTCAGCTTCTGCGGCTCGTTCTCGAGCTTCAGCTTGTAAAAAGGCTTCTTGTCGCTCCCCTTCCGCTTTTAGAATTCTAGCTTGTTTTTCACCTTCAGCACGGAGAATCTGAGCCTGACGAATCCCTTCAGCCTCTAATACTTCAGCACGTTTATTTCGTTCCGCTTTCATTTGAGCATTCATAGAATCAATCAATTCACGAGGCGGACGAACATCACGAATTTCAATACGAGTTACTTTTATCCCCCATGGATTTGTCGCTTCATCCACAATAGCCAATAATCGACTATTAATAGAATCACGTTGGGAAAGCATTTCATCAAGCTCCATCGAGCCAAGCACGGTTCGAATATTTGTCATGGTTAAATTGATGATAGCTTGTTCCAAATTATTCACTTCATAAGCCGCACTTCGGGCATCAATCACTTGCACAAAACAAACCGCATCAATAGAAACATTGGCGTTATCTTTAGAAATCACTTCTTGGGAAGGAATGTCTAAAACTTGTTCCATCATATTAATTTTACGACCAATACGATCAACAAAAGGCACTACTAAATTTAACCCAGGCATTAATGTTCTTGTGTAACGACCAAAACGTTCGATTGTCCAGTTATAGCCTTGTGGTACGGTTTTCACTGTAGAAAACAAAATTAATGCGACTAATATCACAAAAATTAATGTGGAAATAGCGAATCCATCAAGCATATTTTTTCTCCTTTATTAGGGTAGATTTAATGAAAAAAGTCTATCAAATCCACCCGCACTTTTATAGCCTATTTTGTATAAAATTAAGGCAATTTTGCCACCACTGCATAGCCTTCAATTAAGCCTTCCACCTCATAAGAAGCATTCGCGGTAATGAAAGCTGTCTCACCTTGTTTCAAAGAAAGTGCGGTCATTTCTGAGCGTAAATTTAACTGCCCCTTCATCACCAATAAAATACTCGCACTTTGTGCTTTTAAATGATGCGTTTCACCACATTCATATTGAATATTTAGCAAAGCGAAATCTTGCGCAGGAGTAGCATAAGTAAATATACGCGTGTCTTGAGGTGCCGACGGGATAATTTTAGGCTCCACTTCACGACAATCAACAATTTTAAGCAATTCTGGAATATCCACATATTTAGGCGTTAAACCACCTCGAATCACATTATCCGAACAAGCCATCAGTTCAATATTTTGCCCACGCAAATAAGCGTGTGGAATGCCAGCATCTTGGTAAATTCCCTCGCCTTTTTTGAGGTGCACAATATTAAACAAATAGAAGCAGATTAAACCAGCATCTAATTTATCTAAAGAAATATTCATTGCATCAATGGTGTAAAGCACCCAATAATCTGGATTAGTTAAATCCAGATTATTAGCCTCATAAGCAGTTTGATTCTCCAACAGAATAGGGTAAAGCCATTGGTGTAGCTGAGCTTGTTCTGCTTGCATTATATCGGCATAGAAAGCATGTAAATCTTGTTCATTCAATTTTTTTGCAAGCGGGGCTAAAGATAATCTCGATTCTAAAGTCTCAATAATGTCCGATTTATTTTTAAAACCATGCAACAACCAGAAATCAGATAAAGCAATCATCATTTCAGGTTTATGATTGTTATCTTTATAAGTCCGTGTTGATGCTTTTAAATCAATGCCTTTCGCATTTTCTTCCGCAAAACCTATTTCAGCTTGCGTTTTTGTTGGATGAAGTTGAATGGAAAGAGGTTGAGCGACATCAAGAATTTTTAATAAATACGGTAATTCATCACCAAAACTGGCTCGGCTTTGTGCGCCAAGTGCGGTAGGATTTTTCTGTAAAAATTCAGTAAGTAATACATTTTTACCATCGACTTCAATGGTTGAAGGCGCAGAATGATGAGCGCCTAACCACCATTCAGCATAATATTGATTTTCTTCTGCAGGAATATTCAGTAATTGAGGAATATATTGATGCCCTCCCCATACGTAATTTTGGAGTGAGCCAGTAAGTTTATAGATCATTTTTAATTTTTCCATTGAATCCTATCTACACCACAGTTTTATTTACATAAATAAAAAATCCGCACAAAGGCGGACTTTTTTATCGTAAAGAAATTATTTATTTAAGCTTAATACCACTGATTCTCCAGCGACCACTTCACCTGATTTTTTCACAATGCAAGAAATTTCATCCATATTGGAAATAACAACGGGTGTTAATACAGATTTTGCTTTTGATTCTAATAAAGGAAGATCAAATTCAATCACGGTATCACCGCGCTTAACAGATTGACCTTCTTGCGCAATACGAGTAAAGCCTTCACCTTTCAGCTCAACGGTATCAATACCAAAGTGTACAAATAATTCTACACCTTCTTTTGATTCCATTGAGAAAGCATGGTTGGTTTCAAAAATTTTACCAATCACACCATCCACTGGCGCAATGATTTTGTTACCGGTAGGACGAATAGCAACACCATCACCCACGATTTTTTCAGAGAAAACCACATCGGGAACATCTTCAATATTTACAATCTCACCAGAGATAGGTGCATAAATTTCAACTTCCACAGATTTGTTTTCTTTTGAACCGAATAACTTGTCAAATAAGCCCATTTTAATCTCCTATCAATTCATAGATGGTCATTATTTTAACGTAAAATCAAACAATTTTGTTTAATTTAATGCATTTTCCGCCAAAAATTCTTCGATTAACTGCTCAATTTCCGAAGCGGTCGGTTTTTGTAATGCGGCATTAGCAAGGGCTTTTGCATCTTGGAAATTCATATTACGGATTAATTTTTTAATTCGAGGTACAGAAATAGCACTCATACTAAATTCATCTAATCCCATACCAAGTAGTAATAAGGTTGCACGTTCATCACCAGCTAATTCACCGCACATTCCCGTCCATTTACCCTCTGCATGAGAAGCATCAATCACTTGTTTAATTAAACCAAGCACAGATGGCTGCATTGGATTGTAAAGATGCGAAATTAACTCATTACCTCGATCCACCGCCAAAGTATATTGAGTTAAATCGTTAGTACCGATACTGAAGAAATCCACTTCTTTAGCTAAGAATTTTGCATTTACGGCAGCGGATGGCGTTTCAACCATGACACCTACTTGGATATGCTCATCAAACGTTTTACCTTCCGCACGTAATTCAGCTTTTAATGTTTCAATAACCGCTTTTAATTCTTGAATTTCTTCTACAGAAATAATCATCGGGAACATCACTGCCAATTTACCAAACGCTGAAGCACGCAACACCGCGCGTAATTGTGCATTTAAAATTTCACGACGATCTAACGCAATACGAATCGCACGCCATCCTAAGAATGGATTCATTTCTTTTGGTAAATCTAAATATGGAAGCTCTTTATCGCCACCAATATCCATAGTACGAAGCACGGTTAAACGCCCGTTCATTGCTTCTACGACTTCTTTGTAGGCAATGAATTGTTCTTCTTCCGTCGGAAGCTGTTCACGATCCATAAATAAGAATTCTGTTCGGTATAAACCAATACCTTCCGCACCATTGCGATCTGCCCCTTCACAATCACGGATTGTCCCGATATTCGCGACGACATCAACCTTGTGTCCATCCAAGGTGATTGCGGGGAGATCTTTTAATTTAGCTAACTCTGCTTTTTCCTCAGAAATTTTAGCTTCAAGGTTTTTTAATTCATCAATCTGAGATTGTGTTGGATTGATATAAACTTGATTATTTATCGCATCTAAAATTAAGTAATCACCTGTATTGACTAATTCGGTCACATTATTTGTGCCTACAATCGCCGGTAATTCTAAAGAACGCGCCATAATAGAAGTATGAGATGTTCTACCACCAATATCAGTGACAACCCCTAATACTTTTTCAAGATTAAGTTGAGCGGTTTCTGACGGAGTAAGATCATAAGCAACAAGAATTGATTCTTCTTGAATATCTCCAAGATCAACTATGTACATGCCCAAAATATTTTTAATTAAACGGTTACCAATATCACGAATATCGCCAGCACGCTCTTTCAAATATTCATCATCGATCTCCGATAACATTGTGACTTGTTGATCAATAATTTTGCTCGCTGCAACTGCGGCATTGACTTTATTTGAACGAAGGTAATCAAGAATTTCTTCTTCTAATTCCTCATCCTCAAGAATCATCAAATGACCTTCAAAGATCGCAGCTTTTTCTTCACCTAAAGAAATTAATGCACGCTCTCTGATTGAATGAAGTTGTTCCACCGCCAATGCACGACCTTCATAAAATCGAGCGACTTCTGCGTCAATTTGATCATCAGTAATTTTTTGCGTATCAAGAATAATCTTTTCTTCTTTAAGAACAAGTGCCTTACCAAAGGCAATACCTGGGGATGCGAGAATGCCAGAAATCATAGATACCTTCCGAAATAATTAAAAAAGGGATAGATAAACAATAGCCATAAAATTTCTCAATTTTATGGCTACGTCAGTATTATTCTAAAGTTGGAATTAAAGCAACTAAATGGTCTACAGCCTGTTGCTCATCTTCGCCTTCTGCAGAAATGGTAATCACTGTTCCCTGCATTAACCCTAATGTTTGTAGCTTAAACAAACTTTTTGCACTTGCGCTCTTACCAGCAGACGTGACTGTGATATCAGAAGAAAATGCTTTAGCTTCTTTCACAAATTGTGCTGCTGGACGAGTGTGTAAACCGTTTAGCGCGGTGATTTCAACATCTTTTGAGTACATAATGCTACCTCTACTAATTAATGGTTAAAAAATAAAAAACTAGGAAGTTGCCCTAGTATCCTTTTTCAAAGCAAAATAATCAAGAATAAACACTAAAAAGCTTGAATTAAATCATAAAAAAAAAGATAAATAGTTTATTTATTACACATAGTGCGCAATCGTTAAACTGCTGAAAAATGACGCTGTGATTTTGTTTCACGCAAACTTTCAATTAATCGATGATAATTATCATAACGAACAGGCGAAATTTTCCCTTGCTCCACTGCTTCACGTAATGCACATCCTGGATCGCTCAAATGTTTACAATCACGGAATTTACAGGTTCCCAAAACATATTGAAACTCTCGATACCCTTTTGTGATTTGCTCTGCATCTAAATGCCAAAGCCCAAATTCTCTAATTCCTGGCGAATCAATTAAATTACCACCTTGTGGCAAATGGTAAAGACGTGATGATGTCGTGGTATGCTGCCCTAGCCCTGATGTTTCACTCACATCCCCTACTTGAGCGTTTACGCTAGGCAAAATATGATTAATTAAACTCGATTTACCGACACCAGATTGCCCAACAAAAATCGCTGTGCCTTGTGCCAAAAGTGCGGTTAAATTTTCCATATTTTCACCGCTCTTTGCTGAAAGCATTAAAATCTCATAGCCAATATCTTGGTAAATTTTAAGTTGGTCTTCAATTTCTTGACGCTGTTCTTGTGCCAATAAATCCGCTTTATTCAAAACAATGAGAGGCGTAATTCCCGCAATTTCACACACCACAAGATAACGATCGATAATATTTAAGGAAAGCGTTGGCAACACCGCTGATACAATAATAATACGATCAATATTCGCCGCAATGGGTTTCAAACCATCATAATAATCAGGGCGGGAAATTTCATTTTCTCGAGGGTGAATCGCCTCAATCACGCCACTCACACCTTGTAATTGTTCATTGCCTTTACGCCAAACAACTTTATCTCCCACCACCAAACTCGACAAAGTTCGACGCAAATTACAACGATAAATTTCGCCTTGTTCATTTTCGACATCTGCATGAATCGAATAACGCGTTACCACAACACCTTCTTGTGATTCACCAAGCATTTCATCTGACCATTCAATCTCTTTTTTCTTATGGCGATGTAATGTTTTCGCATTATTCGATTGAATTCTTCTAGTTTGGTTCTGAGTTAATTTACGTTTATCCATAAAAGTGCGGTCGTTTTTTCCCTTGTTTTTGGTAAAATGAAAAAAATTTTTGCATAGGATACCTGATATTATGTCATTCGATAAACAAAATCTTATTTGGATTGATTTAGAAATGACCGGTTTAGATCCGGAAAAAGAACGTATTATTGAAATTGCGACTATTGTGACAGATAAAAATTTGAATATTTTGGCAGAGGGCCCAGTATTAGCGGTTCATCAGTCTGATGAATTACTCAATAAAATGAATGATTGGTGCCAAAAAACACATAGTGAAAATGGCTTAATTGAACGCGTAAAAGCCAGCAAACTTACCGAACGTGCAGCAGAATTACAAACCTTAGACTTTTTAAAAAAATGGATTCCCAAAGGTTCATCGCCAATTTGCGGTAACAGCATTGCCCAAGATAAACGCTTCTTAGTGAAATATATGCCTGATTTAGCCGATTATTTTCATTATCGTCATTTAGACGTGAGCACATTAAAAGAACTTGCTGCACGTTGGAAACCTGAAATTTTAGAAGGCTTCAAAAAAGAGAATACGCATTTGGCGCTAGATGACATTCGAGAATCGATTAAAGAGCTAGCTTATTATCGCGAACATTTCATAAAATTAGATTGACGAAAACTTCAACAAAAAATTTCTTTTTATGAAATTGCCCTTGCAAGCCCTAAAAATATTTGTATAATGCGACCTCATTCACTGATGTGAACTGCGGGAATAGCTCAGTTGGTAGAGCACAACCTTGCCAAGGTTGGGGTCGCGAGTTCGAGCCTCGTTTCCCGCTCCAATTTCACATTATAAAGCATTATTGCGGGAATAGCTCAGTTGGTAGAGCACGACCTTGCCAAGGTCGGGGTCGCGAGTTCGAGCCTCGTTTCCCGCTCCAAATATCAATCCCTAGCCAAAAGGCTGGGGATTTTTTCTATCTACAAAAATAGATCACCAAAATGTTAAAAAGTGCGGAAAAATAAAGGCTTGTGATTTAATAACACAAGCCTTTATTTTTTATGCTTTCTTCAACCGTTTTGCGCGACGTTTCATTCTTCTTACCCAACGGGTAATTCGCCATGCACGTGTAATTGAATAGACATAAAGGAAAAATAAAATGAAAAAGCCGACAAACATCGCCCATTCATTCACATAATAAACTTCCCCTAAAATACCGATAGTTGCACAAACTGCAGAAACAAACGTAATCAATAAAAAGGCTTGTCTTGATGTTAAACCCGCTCTCACCATTAAATGATGAACATGTAAACGATCTGGTCGGAATGGGCTTTTACCTTTACGTACTCGGCGATAAATAATCGCAACCATATCAATCAAAGGAATCGCAATAATCCAAAGTGCGGTTACTGGATTCATAGGATGCCCTTTTCCTTGCGTACTCAATAACAAAATCCAAATAATGGTAAAGCCAATTAATGTACTCCCCGCATCGCCCATAAACACCTTATATTTCGGTCCAAATGGAATCCCTAGATTTAGCATCAAATAAGGTAAAATCGATACGATTAAAGCAAAACTCCAGTGCGCCATATCCATTTGCCCATCTCGATACATTAAAATACCAATCGCGGCAAAAGAAACGCAAGAGAGCCCACCGAGCAATCCATCAATACCATCAATCATGTTAAAGGCATTAATAATCGCAATAGTGGCAAAGACGGTAATAATCAAACCAATTGAACCAAGTGTTAACTGGAAAGGCCCTAAAATTTGACCTAGATGATCAAGACAAACATTCCCAAGATCGATCATTAAAATCGCCAGTATTGCTTGAATCCCTGCTCTTAAGAAAGGACTGATATCAAATCGATCATCTAAAATCCCAATCGCTAATAAAACAAAAATACTGAACAAATAGAGATACGGTAATCGAAGCTGATCCCATTCCATCAAGTAATAGCAAAGATTTCCAACAAAAAGCGACACACCACCGATTAGCGGAATTGCGCCTTGATGACGTTTACGATAGTTTGGCTTATCAACTAATCCAATCCAATTGGCAACTGGTCGCATCACAATCAATGTTAAAAATGCGCCAAGAAAAGTAATAAAAATACTCAGCATAGTGTGACCCTAAAATTTTTTTGTAAAGGATAACATAAGGCAAATTTACCTAGAAATATATTTTTATAAAAAGGACTATCCAATATTTCGATACAGCACGTTACGTAATATTTCTCTTTGCTGAGAATCCAAAGCTTGCCCAAATTGGTTCGTCAAAATAAAAAAGTCCTCAGCTTTCTCGCCCACAGTGGTAATTTTCGCATTCAATAAATTGAGATTTAGCTCACTGAAAATCTGGCTCACTTGCGCTAATAACCCAGGTTTATCCAACGCAACCAGTTCCATTTCAGTATGTTCTTTTTTGTTTTCATGTAAAAAACGCACGTCGGTTTGTACAATAAAATGTTGAAGCTGACGATTAGGCATAATAGAAAGTGCGGGTAATTTTTCACTTTGAAGAGCTAATGTTAGGGCTTGCTCTAATTCTCGGCGACGATCAAATTCCACTAATTCTCCGTTAAGTTCTGTGATGATAAAGCTATCAAAAACATAACCATCTTGTGTCGTAATAATCTGTGCATCGTGGATACTGAATTTTTTTGTGCCAATGGTACTCACGACTTTATTAAATAAATGCGGTTGATCTTGGCAATAAATAAACACTTCCGTGCCGCCAAGTGAAAAGCGATTACTAATTTTCACTAATAATGCCTCAGCGAAATCCACTAGCAAACTTGTATGCCACACGATTTGTTTTGGCGTATTACGCACAAAATAATCTTCAGGACAACGAGCCCATAATTGCTCAATCAAGATTGGTGCAATATCAGAATAATCCTGCGTTAAAATTTGTTGTGCAAGTTTTCGGTTTTCTTCCGATTTTTCTGAGTAATCAAGTAATTCTTTCATGCCTTGTGCAAATTGCTGTTCTGTAAATTCATATAAAGAGGCAAAAAGAGAACGTTTCCAGCTATTCCACAAATTACCATTGGTTGCACAAATATCCGCCACCGTTAAACAGGTGAGATAATCTAATCGAACTTGATTTTGCACGGCTTCCGCAAAATTCATAACTACTTCAGGATCATGAATATCACGACGTTGCGCAGTAATTGACATCAGCAAATGGGATTTTACGAGCCAAGCAAGGGTATCAATTTCTCGACGATCTAAACCATGTAATTGCGCAAAGTCTGCCACATCTTCTGCGCCAAGCTCTGCGTGCTCACCGCCTCGCCCTTTTGCAATATCATGGAACAACGCAGCAATATAAAGTAAAGTGCGGTCAGAAAGTTGACTAAAAATTCGATAAGCAATGGGATGTTCTGGAGCACTTTCCTGTGACAGAAAACTTTCCAATTTCAACATCACGCGTAATGTATGCTCATCCACCGTATAAATATGGAATAAATCAAATTGCATTAATCCCTCAATGGCTTGCCATTGCGGAAGATACGCTGTTAATACGCCATATTGGTGCATCGGCATAAACACACGCTTAATCGCATTAGGTTGATTAAACAAACGTAGAAATTTTTCCCGAGCTGCAGGAATTTCACATAATTTTTGTGGTAATTGATCTAAGGAAATTTGTAATTGACGCAAGGTATCAGAATGAATATTGGCCTGTTCGTACTGCGTTAAATAAAAGAATAGATCTAAAATTCGCTCTGGTTTTTCTTGAAAAACAAGGCTATTACGCAAACATAAGCATTGCTTAATCAGTTGAAAATCATTGTCTAACTGATGAATCACGCAGTCCTGATTTGATGAAAGCACATTTTCTCGATAATGCTGAATCAACAAATTACTAATCAGAGAAATTCGGTGCAGAGCTTGAAAAAAACATTTCATCATTTTTTCCACAGCTTGATTGCCTTCTCCGCGAAAACCCAACAATTCACTGACTTTAATTTGACGATCAAACAACAGACGATTATCGTAACGTTTCAAAATCAAATGCAAAGCGAACCGCACTTTAAATAAAAATGCACGACTTTCTTGTAGTTGCTGATATTCTTGAGGATAAATAAAACCACTTTGTAAAATGGCCTCAAGGGTCAAAGCGCCCGAATGACGCAACGCCACCCAATACAACAAATGCAAATCACGCAAACCACCCGGGCTATACTTAATATCTGGCTCAAGGTTATAAGCCGTATTGTGATAACGCTGATAACGTTCTATTTGCTCTTGCACTTTGGCATTAAAAAAATCTTCTTTCGACCAAAAATCAGCACGTTTTACCAATTTATTTAGCTCATCAAAGTGCGGTCGATTTCCAGTAAGAAATCTTGCTTCTAATAAATTGGTGGCAATCGTAATATCTTGTTTCCCTTCCGATTCGCATTGCTCTAAGGTTCGAACGCTATTTCCCACCTCAAAGCCACAATCCCATAAAAATTGGATAAATTGGGTGATTTTTTCTTCAATTTCTGGGCTAGGTATTTGCTCGACCAAAATTAAAAAATCTAAATCCGACAAAGGAAACATCTCACTCCGTCCATAACCGCCCACCGCAATTAAAGAAATCCCCAGTTGTTCACTTAATCCCATTTCCTGCCAAAGTTGAATCAATAAGGCATCATAAAAATCACTGCGATTTTCAATAAGCTCAAAAATGGAATAACGAGAAAAATTCTCTAGCTCAAATTGCTTGAGATTTTCTCGCTCAATTTTGACCGCACTTGGCGTTAAAGGAAAAGATAATGACAAAGGAAACAGCATTTTGATTGTCTTTTAGTGGTTTTAAGTGGCTTTATTATAAATAAAAACGAAGCCAATAGGATTTTTTCTTAAGATACTATCGAAGATAAATTTTGCTTAATTTTCAGTCCGTTAAACCAAGCACACCTATTTATAGGTATTCATATCTTTTAAATTTGAGATAGATCAAAGAAATCATATCTAAGATCAACTAGAATACAAATTTTTTATTTATCTATAAGTGGGGGAACATAATGGATAGCTTAAACCATTCTTCAGAATCGACGTCTGAAATAGGGAAATTGCTCTTATTACTTTTTGTCATTTTACCGCTTGGTATGGCCGTGAGCGTTGGTATTTATGGCTTTATCGTTTGGTTTTTACAAATGTTTGTTATCGGCTTGCCGAGCGCATAAATTTCATTTTTATTTCAGGAGAAGCTAATGAAAAATAAAATTAAGGCTTTTTTCTTAAAGCCTTCTAACCGTATTGGTTTTGGCTTGTTAGTCACACTCGGCTTTATTGCTGGGGCGATTAGCTGGCAACAATTCAATAATGTGATGGATATTACAAGCAAAGAAGAATTTTGTGTAAGCTGCCACACGATGCAACAACCTTTTGAAGAACTTAAACAAACCGTTCACTGGAAAAATAACAGTGGAGTTCGAGCAACTTGTTCTGATTGCCATGTTCCACATGAAAAAACCGATAAGTTTGCTCGCAAAATGCAAGCAAGCAGAGAAGTTTTTGCGGAATTTACTGGCAAATTTAAGGATGAAGGTAGCTTTGAACAACATCGTGCAGAAATGGCTAAACGTGAATGGGATCGTTTTGCTGCAAATGGTTCAAAAGAGTGTAAAGCATGCCATAATTATGAACGAATGGATTTCGACAAAATGTCAAAAGCTGCTCAAAAAGCGATGAAACCAGCAGCAGAGCGCAACCAAAGTTGTATGGATTGCCATAAAGGCATTGCCCACCATCTTCCAGCTAAAACACAAAGCGATGCGAATGCTTCTAAATTTGAAGACTTAGTCACTACAAATTTAACACCATCACAAACCTATTATGCGAAAGGCAGTGTGGCAGTGTTTAGTGATGAAGCCTTAACTCAACAAATTGGTACACTTGAAACAGCGACACCGATTAATATGGCAAAATCAACAGGAAAAGCAGATCAAGTTGAACTAAATATGTGGCGTAAAAACAAAGGTTTTGGTCGTATTTGGTATAACCAATTTGCGAAAAATATTACTGATGCCGTGCTCACAAAAGAATTTATGCAATCTGAACCGCACTTTGATGTACTAGAAACGAAAGAAGATCCACTTACTGGCCTTGAATGGCAAAAAGTGAAACTTTCAGCTTGGATTGCACCAAATCAATTAATCAATAATATTGATGCCGTATGGCAAAGTGCAGAAAACACCTATAAAACGCAATGTAGTACTTGTCACCGCCAACCACAAGTTAATCATTTTGATTCCAATACTTGGATTGGTTTATTTAAAGGAATGGTTGGATTTACCAACATTGATGAACAAACAGGCAAAGAAGTATTACGTTATTTACAACTTCATTCATCAGATTTTGATGCGCAACATAATGAAGCGAAATAGGAGATTTTTAGTATGCAACAAACTCGTCGTGAATTTTTAAAAAATATGTCGCTTATGGGCGCAGCTTGTGCAATGCCAAATTGGCTTGTCGCAAAAACACTCGAAAATGAAGATATTACACAATGGAAAATAACTGGCTCACATTGGGGCGCCATTCGTGCCAAAGTGGAAAATGGCCGTGTCATTGATGTAAAACCTTTCGAGTTAGATAAATATCCAACGGAAATGATCAAGGGTATAAAAGGATTAATTTATAGTGAATCTCGTATTCGCTATCCAATGGTACGCTTAGATTGGTTAAAAAACAGGGAAAAAAGCGACCGCACTTCTCGTGGTGATAATCGTTTTGTACGTGTTACTTGGGATGAGGCGTTGGATTTATTCTATGAAGAACTAGAACGTATTCAGAAAAATTACGGCCCTTGGGCATTACATACAGGTAATGTAGGCTGGCGTTCAACGGGTCAATTCCATAGCTGTGGTAATCACATGATTCGCGCAATTAGTATGCATGGTCATAGCGTAAGCACCGCTGGTGACTACTCGACTGGCGCGGGGCAAACTATTTTGCCTTATGTGTTAGGCTCAACAGAAGTTTATTCACAAGGCACTTCATGGGAAGTGATTTTAAAAGAAAGTGAAAATATCATTTTCTGGGCAAGTGATCCTGTGAAAAATTTACAAGTAGGTTGGAACTGTGAAACCCACGAAGCCTATGCTTATTTGGAACAACTCAAAGCAAAAGTAGCGAATAAACAAGTAAATGTGATAAGTATTGACCCAGTAAAAAGCAAAACTCAAAATTATTTGAACTGTGAAAGCCAATACATTAATCCACAAACTGATGTGCCGTTTATGTTGGCGCTTGCCTATGAGCTTTATACAAAAAATCTGTACGATAAAAAATTTATTGATACTTATACCATTGGTTTCGAAAAATTTGTCCCTTACCTATTAGGTGAAACAGAAGATAAAGTTGCTAAAACCCCAGAATGGGCAGAAAAAATTTGTGGAATTTCCGCAGATCGTATTCGTGAATTTGCAAAAATGTTGGCTGAAAAACGTACTCAACTTATTTTCGGTTGGGCGATTCAACGCCAACAACATGGTGAACAACCTTATTGGATGGGAGCCGTTCTTGCTTCAATGCTTGGTCAAATTGGTTTACCAGGTGGCGGCATTAGCTATGCTCACCACTATAGTTCAATTGGTATTCCTGAATCTGGTGCAGCAATGCCTGGTGCATTCCCGCTTAACTTAGATGAAGGTCAAAAACCAAAATACGATAACACAGATTATAAAGATTATAGTGCTGTATTGCCTTGCGCACGTATTACGGATTCCTTATTACAACCAGGGAAAACCATTAACTATAATGGCGGAAAAGTTGTTTATGCACCTTATAAAATGGCTATTTTTACTGGCTGTAACCATTGGCATCGTCATTCTGAACGCAACAAAATGAAAAAAGCGTTTCGAGAATTAGAAACCATTGTCTCCATCAATTATAGCTGGACTGCAACTTGTCGTTTCTCTGATATTGTCTTACCAGCTTGTACGCCATTCGAACGTAACGATATTGATGCTTATGGTTCTTACAGCAATCGCGGTGTCATTGCGATGCAAAAACTCGTTGATCCACTTTATCAATCTCGTCCAGACTTTGAGATCTTCAAAGAACTTTGCCGTCGTTTTGGTAAAGAAAAAGAATATTGTCGCAATATGGACGAAATGGAATGGGTTCGCAGCCTTTATGAAGATTGTCGTAAAGAAAATCAAGGGAAATTTGAAATGCCAGCCTTTGATGAATTCTGGAAAAAAGGTTATGTGATGTTCCCAGAAGGTAAACCTTGGGTTCGTCATGCTGATTTCCGTGATGATCCAGAACTTCATGCGCTAGGTACACCATCAGGTTTCATTGAAATTTACAGCAATAAAATTGCGTCTTTTGGTTATGAAGATTGTAAAGGCCATCCAATGTGGTTTGAAAAAGCAGAACGTTCGCACGGAGGACCTAAATCCAACGAGTTTTCTTTCTGGCTACAATCAGCTCACCCAGATAAGCGCTTACACTCTCAATTGTGTGAATCAAAAGATCTGCGCGAAACTTATAGTATTCAAGGACGTGAGCCTTTATTTATGAATCCGCAAGATGCACATAAATTAGGTATTCAACACGGAGATCTTGTTCGTGTATTTAATGACCGTGGTCAAGCGATTGTGGGTGCACATTTATCAGATAACTTCCCAAGTGGCGTTGTGCGCTTGCAAGAAGGGGCTTGGTATTCACCTGAAAGCGCAGAAATTAGCGCGATTGATACCTATGGCGATCCAAATACAATGACATTGGATATTGGAAGTTCTATGCTTGCCCAAGCAGTTTCAGCCAATACATGTTTAGTCAATATTGAGAAATTCCACGGTGTTGCACCAAAACCAAACGGTTTTACTGGAGCAATTGAGAATGCTTGATTTAACTAACCAAGAACGGCAATTTATTTACCAATGGATAGGCTCTCTGTTAAGCAGAGAGCTGACTGAGGAACAAATTGTCAATTATCAATCGGGTGGTTTTGATAGCCTTTTTGAATTTCTAGATGAACTAGGATTTCAAGAAAAAACAACGAAAATTAGCACCGCACTTCAACCACAAGATTCTTTGCGTTTAGAGTTGGCAGCGGATTTTACTCATTGTTTTTTACTTGAAGGCAAATTAAGTGCAATTCCTTATTTATCAGCTTATCTAGAAGGGCAAGCATTAGATCAAGCATTGGCACTAGTCGATAATTGGATGGCTCATTACCAAGTATCAATTAATCGAGATCATAATGAACCAAGCGATCACATTAGTATTTTAATCAGCATTTTAATAAAGCTGATTGAAACAGGCTCTCATGCAGAACAGCAACAATTTATTAACGTTGTACTGCTCAGTTGGATACCTCAACTACTTGAGAAAGCAGAAAAAGTGCCATTGAAAACAGAATTCTACCCTGCATTAATTTCATTATTAGTGGAGTTTTTTGAGAAAGAATTTTAAGAAAAAAGGGCGTATATCTACGCCCTTATCTTATAATTTTATGCCAATTACACATTCACCATAATCCGTGAGATTCGACCTTCTGCAATTTCTTCATCACGAATAGTCATTACTTCACAACCAGTTTCTGTCACAACAAGTTGATGTTCATATTGTGCTGAATGACTGCGATCTTTGGTTTTTACTGTCCAACCATCTCCCATAACACGCACTTCTTTTTTACCCGCGTTAATCATTGGCTCAATGGTAAACACCATGCCAGGTTTTAAAATCACACCACCATCATCTGCATAATAATGCAATACTTGAGGTTCGCAGTGAAATTCCGTACCGACACCATGTCCGCAATATTCACGCACAACGCTGAAAGTTTGACTTTCAGTATATTTTTGCACGGCTTTACCTATTTCATTTAAACGAATACCTGGTTTTACTGTGCGCAATCCCACGTATAGTGCTTCCTGTGCAGCTTCCACTAATTTTTTACTACGAATATTCGTTTCGCCGCCCACGATATACATTTTTGAGTTATCACCAAAATAACCGTCTTTAATCACCGTGACATCAATATTCACAATATCGCCATTTTTAAGCACTTTCTCGTCACTTGGAATACCGTGACAGACGACTTCGTTAATGGAAATACAGGTAGCCTTTGGGAAACCATGATAATTCAAACAAGCGGGAATAACCTTTTGTTCATTCACCATATATTCATGGCAAATTCGATCAAGTTCACCAGTAGTTACACCTGCTTTTACGTAGGGTTCAATCATCACCAGCACATCCGAAGCCAATTTGCAGGCCTCACGTAGTTTTACAATTTCTTTTTCTGTTCTAATTGGAATAGCCATTTTATTTCACCTTTTTTGAAAAAAAATTTTGCTAGATTATAGCACGATTTCTAGGAAAAAACTGGATTACACTTGAATGGAGTAAATGGTTATTAGATAATAACGGAATTCAAATTTTCGGGAAGCGGGAAATAATTATGACAGATAACATTGCAGTACCATTGACATTTACTGATGCAGCAGCAAATAAAGTAAAAAGTTTAATCAGCGAAGAAGAAAATATTAATTTGAAATTACGCGTGTATATCACGGGGGGGGGCTGTAGCGGTTTCCAATATGGTTTTACTTTTGATGAAAAAGTGAATGAGGGCGATTTAACCATTGAAAAATCAGGGGTTCAACTTGTGATTGACCCAATGAGTTTACAGTATTTAATCGGTGGTACCGTCGATTACACAGAAGGTTTAGAAGGTTCACGCTTTACTGTAAATAATCCAAATGCTACCAGCACTTGTGGCTGTGGTTCATCCTTTAGTATCTAAAATGGATTTTCAATTTACACATTATCAAGGCAATATATCCGTAAAATGTTCGATGGAACACATTGCCCTTGCTAACTGGTTCAATACTGAAGTGCGGTCAAATCCAAAGGCGATTTTGACCGCACTTTCTACTGCGCAATCACTCTCTGAAAATCAAGAAAATATCTTAATTGGCGCAGAATATACATTGTTTTTAGATGCTGATGAAGTAATGGTTCGAGCGAATAATCTCGCCATTGAAACAGATGAAATTTTGGAAGATGATTTTCATTATTATGATGAAGAAAGCATTGCTTTTTGTGGCACGCAAGATTTTATCCATTTCCTCAAAGCTTATGTTGATTTTATCTCTTAACCGACTATGACCACCGAAAACGTTCAAAAAAATCCCGAAGAAAAAACACCTAAAAAACGCCGTTCTTTCAAACGCTTTCTATTAAAAGTCGCGTTTACTGGTGCGATATTAACCGTGTTTTATGGCGGATATTTAGATTGGCAAATCCGTTCAAAAATGGATGGGCAAATTTGGCGTTTGCCCGCTGAAGTGTATAGCCGTATTGAAAGTGTGAAAATTTCAGATAATCTCGTTTTCGATGAAGTGATTCAAATTTTATTAGATAACGAATATCGCCAGACAACCATGGTAGCCGCACCAGGCGATTTCAAATTGGAAGATGATACCATTGTGGTTCTTCGTCGAGCTTTCCCTTTCCCTGATAAACCAGAACCACAACGAGTTTTACGTTTACGCTTTGTCGATAACAAACTTAATCGAATTGAAGATCTCGTTGCAGTAAAAGCTATCGATGAGTTTCGCCTTGCGCCAAAATTGATTGCGATGTTGGAATCTGATAATGAAGATCGCCTTGCAATTCCTTTACAAAATTACCCGCGCTTATTAATTGATGCCTTAATTTTAACGGAAGATCGCCGTTTTTATGATCATCATGGTATAAACCCAGTGGGGATTATACGAGCATTAATTACCAATATCCGTGCGGGACAAACGGTACAAGGTGGTAGTACACTCACGCAACAACTCGTGAAAAATTTATTTTTATCAAGCGAACGTACGATTACCCGTAAAGCGAACGAAGCCTTGATGTCACTGGTGTTAGATTGGCGTTATGATAAAAACCGTATTCTCGAAACCTATCTTAATGAAATTTATCTCGGACAAAATAGCGATACGCAAATTCACGGTTTTGAGTTAGCTAGCCAATTCTATTTTGGCCGTTCAATTCGTGAAATTAGCTTAGATCAAATTGCACTTTTAGTTGGGATAGTCAAAGGCCCTTCACTTTATAATCCTTGGCGTAATCCTCAGAATGCCTTAGAGCGTCGTAATGTTGTTTTAAAGCTCATGCTTGAACATAAAATGATCGGTGATGAACTTTACCAATTATTAAGCCAACGACCTTTAGGTGTTCAACAAAAAGGACAAATCTCCCGTAAATATCCGTCATTTATTCAAACTTTACAGGCGGATTTACGTCGTGAACTAGGCGAACATAAAATATCCAGTTTACTTGGCGCGCGTATTTTCACTACGATGGATTTAAAACAGCAAGCCCAAGCAGAAAATGCAGTGGTGAATACAGTTTCACAACTACAACTGAAAACGAAAAATCCATATTTAGAAGGTGCCATGATTGTTGCGGATTACCGTGTGGGTGAAATTCGTGCGGTAGTGGGGGGGTTGCAAACGCAATATGCAGGTTTTAATCGCGCATTAATGGCAAAACGTCAGATTGGTTCTTTAGTTAAACCATCAATTTATTTGACCGCACTTTCGAATCCAGAACAGTTCCGTTTAAATACCCCAATTAATAACCAGCCAATTACGATTAATGTTAAAGGTAGCCCGCCGTGGCAGCCGCGCAACTATGATAAAAAATATAGCGGTTCGGTGATGTTAATGGATGCCTTAGCGCGTTCTTTAAATATTCCAACTGTAAATATTGGGATGAAAGTCGGCTTGAGCAAAGTCATTGATACACAAAAAGCGATGGGATGGGATAATGTGGAAATTCCAAAAGTGCCCGCTATGTTACTCGGGGCTTATACCATCTCACCTTATGATGTAACTAAACTTTATCAAACCATTGCGAATCAGGGTGGCCGAATTGACCTCACGACCGTCGATACCATTACGGATCGTCAAGGAAATATCATTTATCAACATGATAAAACCGCAAAACAAGTGGTACCACAAGAAGCCGCATTCCAAACGTTATTTGCGATGCAACAAACTGTTGAACGTGGTACAGCTCGTAGCTTGCAAAATGATTATGCGGATTTACGTTTAGCTGGTAAAACAGGGACAACAAATGATGCGCGTGATACTTGGTTTGTGGGTATCGATGGAAAAAATATCAGCACGGTTTGGCTTGGTCGCGATGATAATGGTGAAACAAAACTTACTGGTGCATCAGGCGCATTACAGATTTATAAAGATTATTTAAGCCATACTTATATTGAAAAATTGAAGCTAAATAAACCCGCGAATATGAAATGGGTTGGTATTACCCAACATGGCAGCTGGGATTGTGACAGCAATCGAGTGATCCCAGTTTGGGTGAATAATGGGCAAAATTTCTGCGGAGGCACATCAACAACTTCTCCATCACCAACTACTCCACCAGCTGAAACAGAAATCGCACCTCGACAAGAAAGCGTCTGGGATGTATTGGATAACCCAAATCCACCCGCTCAATAATTAATCGCGGTATATTTCTAATAATAAGCAAATATTTTGAAGAGAAAAAACTACACATCCCCTGAAATCTCAGGGGATTTTTTTATTTCTTTAAAAAATAGCAAACGTTTGCTTTAAAAGTGCGGTACAATATGCGCCAGTTTTTACTTTCATACAGGTGCAAAACGATGACACAACAACTCCCTACTCTAAGTCTAAAAAAAATCTATTCAGGTAAAGTACGTGATCTCTATGAAATCGATGATAAACGCATGCTAATGGTTGCTTCTGACCGCTTATCCGCGTTTGATGTTATTTTAGATGATTCCATTCCACGAAAAGGCGAAATCCTAACTCAAATTTCCAATTTTTGGTTTAACAAACTTGCTCACATTATGCCGAATCATTTCACTGGCGAGAGTGTTTATGATGTATTTCCAAAAGAAGAAGCTGATTTAATCAAAGAGCGCGCTGTAGTGTGTAAACGTTTGAATCCCATTAAAATTGAATCTATCGTACGTGGCTATTTAACTGGCAGTGGTTTAAAAGATTATAAACAAACTGGTACTATCTGCGGATTAAAATTACCTGAAGGCTTAGTTGAAGCCAGTAAATTACCAGAACCTATTTTCACTCCATCAAGTAAAGAAGCCGTTGGCAATCACGATATAAATATCAGCTATGCAGAATGTGAAAAACTCATCGGGGCTGATTTAGCTGCACAAGTAAAAGAAAAAGCTATCGCACTTTATACTTCGGCTGCAAAATATGCACTGACTAAAGGCATTATTATTTGCGACACAAAATTTGAATTTGGTTTAGATGAAAATGGCACGCTCACCTTAATGGATGAAGTATTAACACCAGACTCTAGCCGTTTTTGGTCTATCGATACTTATCAAGAAGGGATTAATCCTCCATCATTCGATAAACAATTTGTACGCGATTGGTTAGAAAATAGCGGCTGGAATAAACAAGCGCCCGCCCCAAAAGTGCCAGAAAATATTATTCAGAAAACGGTTGATAAATATCAGGAAGCACTGGATTTATTAACAAAATAGAGATCAAAATCCCTGCTATTTAAAGCGGGGATTTTTATGCATGATGACAGTTAAAGATTTTTAGTCTAAATACATAAAAGGCTAGACAAACATAAAAAGTACGGTTATATTTAAATGACTTTTTATTCAAAAAAATGATTAATTATTCAATCTAAATTATAAACAAGGAAAAGATATGTCAAATACAATTCTACAACACTTACCTGAAGGACAAAAAGTCGGTATTGCTTTCTCTGGCGGATTGGACACCAGCGCAGCATTACTTTGGATGCGTCAAAAAGGTGCGGTGCCTTATGCATACACCGCTAATTTAGGTCAACCTGATGAAGATGATTACAGCGCAATCCCTAAAAAAGCAATGGCGTATGGTGCTGAAAATGCGCGATTAATTGATTGTCGTGCTCAGCTTGCTCATGAGGGCATTGCGGCAATTCAATGCGGTGCATTCCATATTTCTACAGGCGGAATTCCTTACTTCAATACGACTCCACTTGGTCGCGCTGTAACCGGAACGATGCTCGTTGCAGCAATGAAAGAAGACGATGTAAATATTTGGGGGGATGGCTCAACATTCAAAGGGAATGACATCGAACGTTTCTATCGTTATGGTTTATTAACAAACCCAAATTTAAAAATCTATAAACCTTGGTTAGATGCGCAATTTATTGAAGAACTCGGCGGCCGTTTCGAAATGTCTCAATTCCTTATCGAACATGGTTTTGACTACAAAATGTCCGTTGAAAAAGCCTACTCGACTGATTCCAATATGCTGGGTGCAACCCATGAAGCAAAAGACTTAGAACAATTAAGCACAGGCATGAAAATTGTTAAACCAATTATGGGTGTCGCATTTTGGGACGAGAAGGTAGAAATTAAACCCGAAACAGTAACCGTCACGTTTGAAGAAGGCGTCCTTGTCGCATTAAATGGTAAACGTTTTGATAATGCAGTTGATATTATTCTAGAAGCAAATCGTATCGGTGGTCGTCATGGTTTAGGGATGTCTGACCAAATCGAAAATCGTATTATTGAAGCAAAATCTCGTGGTATTTATGAAGCGCCGGGGATGGCATTATTGCATATTGCTTACGAACGTCTAGTAACCGGTATTCACAATGAAGATACCATCGAACAATATCGTATTAATGGTATCCGTTTAGGCCGTTTGTTATACCAAGGTCGTTGGTTTGATCCGCAAGCATTAATGCTGCGTGAAACAGCACAACGTTGGGTGGCAAAAGCAATTACGGGTACGGTAACACTTGAACTTCGTCGTGGTAACGACTTCACTATCTTAAATACCGAATCACCGAACTTAACCTACGAAGCAGAGCGTTTAAGTATGGAAAAAGTGGAAGATGCGCCATTTGATCCAATTGATCGTATCGGTCAATTAACAATGCGTAATTTAGATGTATCGGACACCCGAGGCAAACTTGGCATCTATGCACAAACTGGTTTATTAAGCGCAATTAAAGATTCAATATTGCCACAATTAGGTAAGAAATAAGATAAAAGTGCGGTGAAAATTGACCGCACTTTTCCGCTTATAAAAATGGCTACTTCATGTAGTCATTTTTTATTCACTCATCTTTTCTAATTCATCTTGAGAAAATGCTTGTAGCTTATGGATTTCATTTTTTGCTTTGTCAGAAAGCACTTTATTATCCTTTAGCATCTGTTCTGAACGCGCCATAATAAAACGTAAATAATCATAGTTTTGTGTTTTTTCAAATAAAGACTGTGCTTGATACATATCAGCAAAATCCTTATTTGCTTGGGTAAGCAACATTTTTGCCCAATTAAAACAATTAGTGCTAATGCCAATGCAATTACAGTGCCATAGCCATTTGTTGGGTAATAAAGTAATCCGCCTATAATAAATAATCCTGAAACCAGTCGAGAACTGTTTTTAATATAAGTTTCACTGGGTGGTGCTTGGATAAGTTCGATAATTTCATTCAAATTCACCATAAAAAATAAGGGCGTTATCATCGCCCTTATTATTAGCTTTCTCAAGGATTATGCAAGAATACCAGCCCAGTAACCTAAAATCCCCACGCCAAATAAACCGAAGATAATCACCATTGCATTCACTTTTTTACGTAATAAATACATACATAAGAAAGTCAGTAATAAGGCTAATAAACCCGGAAGTAGATCATTTAATACGCCTTGCAAGGTGACAACAACTTCTTCACCTAATTGGTTTTTATAACGAGTAAGTTCTAATGGGACATTAATACTTGTCCATTTAGAAACCAACGAACCCATGACAAAGAGACCAAGAATAGAAGCCCCTTGAGTGATTTTTTGCAAACGTCCACCGCACATATCGGAAACGATTTCAGTGCCTTTTTCATAACCATATTTGAAACCATACCAACGAGTGACAGCACGGATCACATTGATTAAGATAAAAAACAATAATGGACCTAAAATGCTACCTGTTAAGGCAATTCCAGCACCAAGTGCGGCTAAAACTGGGCGTAAAGTTCCCCAGAAAATAGGATCGCCTACACCAGCTAGTGGCTCCATAAGTCCGACTTTTACACCACTAATTGCCGCATCATCCACATCTTTTGCACCATTCGCACGCTCTTGTTCCATTGCGGCAGTTACGCCCATAATTGCAGACCCAACCCACGGTTGAGTATTAAAAAATTCAAGATGGCGTTTGAGTGCCGCAGCTTGATCTTCTTTTTTGCTATATAGGCGTTTGATTGTTGGAATCATCGAAACACAGAATCCCATTGATTGCATACGTTCAAAGTTAAACGAACCTAAAAGGAACGTTGAACGGAAATAAGTACTTAAAATATCACCCTTTGTAAGAGTTACTTTTTGTTCTGACATAATGCGCTCCTTATAGACCTTCTAATTCGTTATCAGCAAGTTTTCTTTTGCTTGCCACTGGCATTGCGACTTGGTTAAAACGCGGATTTAATTGGATATAAAGCATGGCTAAGCAAGTACCAAGAATACCCAATCCAACTAAGTTGTAACTAGTAAAGGAAGCAATAACAAAACCAAGGAAGAAGAATGGCATTAATGCACCCGCACGCATCATATTAATCACCATTGCATAACCTACTACGACGATAAATCCACCCGCAATTTGTAAGCCACGAGTAATCACTTCAGGAATTGCATCTAATGCGCTAGTTACGGCATCCGTACCTGCAACTAAACCAACCGCTAATGCAGGAATTGCAACACGCAATGCTTGTAAAGAAAGCCCTGCAAAATGGCAAAGTTCAATCCCACGGAAATTAGCTTATTCGGCAAATTTATCCGCTTTATGTTGTAAGAAGATGGTTAGTGTACGTACGAAAATAGTAAGCACCTGACCTGCAGCAGCAACCGGCACCGCGATAGCAATCGCCGTACCCACAGATTGACCACCCTTAATAACAAGAATCGCAGAGATCACACTAGCAAGCGCGGCATCTGGTGCCATAGTAGCCCCAACGTTCATCCAACCTAGTGCGATCATTTCTAATGTACCGCCAAGGATAATACCAGTTTCAAGATCGCCTAATACCAAGCCAATCATAGTACAAGCAAAAAGTGGACGGTGGGTTTGACGCTCATCTAATACGCTCCCCATACCGCAAATTGCCGCGACAAGCACGACTAAAATGAGTTCCATTGTTGACATAAAATGCGCTCCTAGAATTTAATTGAATCAAGTTTTTCGCGAGTAAGTTCAACAGGCTTATTTGCTGCCACTTTTTGAAGGGAAAGCTTCACGCCCATATCAAGTAATTTTTTGAATGCAGCGACATTAGATGGATTCACTGTGACTGCATCAGAAAGCTGTTTATTGCCTTCTTTATGCGTCATTCCGCCCACGTTAATGGTATCAATACGCAAACCACCTTCGATTAAACGCACGGCATCTTCTGGCTTGGTTACAAGCATTAAAATATTACGGCTCGCATATTTTGGATTGTTGTAAACCTTAATCGCTTTATCCACAGGAATGACATAGGCTTTCAAATGTGGTGGCGTAATTTGAAGAAGCAATTCCTTACGCAATTCATCATTTGCCACGTCATCACTAATAGCAAAAATGGCTTCGCATTTCACTGCTTTTGCCCAAGAAGTAGCGACTTGACCATGAATTAAACGATCATCAATACGCAGTAAGTTGACACTCATACGTCCATTAGGATCGTATTGAGTATTATCTTCTTCGCTTTCTTGTTCTTCTTTTGCTTCCTCTTTTGGAGTTTCAGGTTGAGCGAAAGAGGCAAGATCATCTGGTTTCCGATAACTTTTCACCGCCATTACGCCAACTTCCTTGGCGACATCGGCAAGTGCTTCCGCTGATTTTGCATCATCCTTGGCATCTAATACTTCTAATAACATTGGTAAACTTACGCCAGTGACAATATCATCTTGAGGACGTTTTGCCGCTACTCGGGCTGCCGCGTTATACGGGCTACCACCAAATAAATCTACCAAAAATAACACGCTATCTGATGGCGAGCATTCAGCAATAATAGCCTCATACTTTTCCACCAAGGTGTCTTGCCCTTCTCCTGGAACGAATGTTACACCGTGGAGTCCTTCCACCTCACCGAACACCATTTCAGAAGAATTGACCAGCTCAGCAGCAAGCTTGCCGTGAGCTGCAACGATTACTTGAATCATTGGATACTCCTAAGGTTGAAATAAATCGTCAAGAGCACAGAGTAAACGGTTGCCTAACTCAAGATAATTATAAGTGCTTGTACCATTAAAATTGACATACATCAATTTTTCAGGACAAAAAAAGCATTGCAAACGGAATAATTTGGCGTGCATTATTGCTTAATTACACATCAGAACTTTTGGATAAAAAGTGCGGTATAAACTAAGAAAGTTTTTAAAAAATAAGAAAAAAGAACGGTGAAATTTGATCTACCCCCAAAAGTTAGACTAAACAAACCAACAATTAAAGTTCAGATCAAATTTCACCGCACTTTTTTATGACTAATTACCCGCTAAACCATCTCTAATCCGTTTTTCAAACTGATCATAATCCACTAAAAATGCATCGTGTCCATAATCTGATGGGAATTCGTAAAAATGTAGATCGACTCCACTTTGTTCTAAAAGCTGTTTACTTTTATAAAGGTCAACTGGCTTAAAAAGCTGGTCCGTTGTCACAGAAACCAACGTATAGCAAGCTTTAATGCGTGATAATGCCTCTTTGACATTTTCATACCCAATGCTTGGATCATACATATCCAACGCACGTAACAAATGCAAATAACTATTGGCATCAAAACGTTCTAAAAATTTTTTACCTTGATAAGAAAGGTAGGATTCAACTTGAAAATAGTCGCCCCAAAAACTGCCATCTGATTTTGTTGCTCGCCCAAATGCTTTTGCAAGCTGTAAATCAGTACGGTAAGTCAACATACCTAGCATACGAGCAATAGATAGCCCTTGATCCGGCGGTGTACCATCATAGTAATCGCCACCATTAAAATTAGGATCATTAATTACCGCTTGACGCATAACATGGTTAAAGCCTATGGCTTCCGCACTAAAATAAATGGATGAGCAAAGATTCACGATATTATCCATAAAATCAGGATAATCAATCGCCCATTGATTCGCTTGCATACCGCCAAAAGATCCACCAATAATAGCTTTTAAATGGCTAATGCCAAGATGATCAAGCAAGGCTTTTTGTACTTTGACAATATCTTGCACGACAATATTAGGAAATTGGCTACCATAAGGTTTACCCGTTTGCGGATTAATTGATGAAGGCCCAGTTGTTCCCTTGCAACCACCTAAGACGTTCGAGCTAATAAAAAAATAACGATCCGTATCCAATGCTAAACCTTTGCCCATAAAATTCTGCCACCAGCCATCTCGACCATCATCAAAATAAGGCTCAGCATCGCCAGTCAAAGCGTGACAAATTAATACTGCATTATTTTTTTCGGCATTGAGCGTACCATAAGTTTGATACGCGACATTGATATGGGAAAGCTTGCCACCAAGCGTCATGGTTAAAGGCTGTGTGTCAAAAAGCACTACATTTTGCACAGACATTGGAAACCTATTGTAATAATGAGAATGGCACTTAAACTATCAGTAAGTCAATTAGGTTGTCAAGAAACTTTAGCCGTCTAAACGGCTAAATTATCGCACATCAATGCAATTCACAAAATCCATCAAATTCCCCTTGAAGTGCGGTCGATTTTTCATTATGTTTACCGCTATGCTAGTAAAAAAATTCTCCCCAAAATTCACCGCACTTTTTCGCACACTACTCTACGCAATCTTTGCATTGATTATACTTTGCTTGCTAGTTGATCGAGGCGTAAGTTTTTACGTGCGTGATAAAGTATTCACGAATATTGATGAACTCCCCCCTCGCGCATATGCTCTTGTGCTGGGCACATCAAAATATATTATTGGTGGAAAACCCAATGCTTATTACGAGTATCGTTTAGCCGCAGCAAAAGAGCTAATCAATCATCAAAAAGTCAATTACCTTTTATTAAGTGGCGATAATCGCACTGTTCAATATAACGAACCAAGAGCAATGTTTCGTGATTTACGAAAAATGGGCGTATCTGAAGCCTCTATGTTCCGTGATTTTGCTGGTTTCCGCACGCTAGATTCCGTTATCCGCGCAGATAAAATTTTCCAAGTGCAAGCATTTACGATTGTCAGCCAAAAATTTCATTGCGAACGCGCACTTTTAATTGCCAAAGCACATGATATTGATGCAATTTGTTTTGTAGCAAAACAACCTGAATTACCTCTATCTACTCGAATAAGAGAAGTTTTTGCGCGTATAAAAGCGGTTTTGGATTTGATATTAGGGGTTGAGCCTTATTTTTTGGGAGAGCCTCAGCCATTACCAAACAGCGCCACATTATAAATATTGATCTAAATCATATTTCTTCTATTTTTTAAAATCACACTAATCTAAACTTGTTAAATAAACACAAACTGATTAAAATATCAGCCGATAAGGAAAATCCTGTTTTATGCTAAAGGATTTACTTTGATTGTCATTGAACTCACAACTTTGGTAGGTTAACTTATGAAACAAGAATCTCAAAAGCAAGCAAGCAAAATTGTAAAAAAAACTTCTTAGTATTCTAATCTCTTCTGCCCTTTCTACTACCTATTATTCACTTAGTACAACTCCAGCCTACGCAGCTTTAACAGAAAATATTATAACAGACACCACGCTTACTGGTGAAACAGATACTCTTCCAGATAATAAACAGCTTTCTGTACAAAACGGTGCACATTTAACATTAAAAGGCGAAGAAACCATAAATGAAACAATTACAGGAGACGAGATCGTTCCCTTATATGTAGAAGGTTCCAAACTAACAGCTGAAACGTTAAATATCAATGTCACCCCTAGTGACAAGGCAACAAACAATCGCCCTAAAGGAATGATTGTTCGTGGTAATTCAACTGCCGAGATCAAAAACCTTAATATCAATGTCACAAAATCCAATCGTGAGAAAAATACAAGCCAATCAGCTGATTCTGACGCGGCTTATGGGCTGGCTGTAGGGTATAACTGGAATGGGGGGAGTAATACTGGTAATGCTCGTGTTAATGTAGAAAACGCAAATATTACAGTAAATAATACAGCAGATACTGTAAGAGGGAATATACTGGAGTTCCTATTCCTGGTGGAAAATTTGAAACTGGCTATCAATATTTTGGTATTAGAGTATATCGTTCAACAGGTTCAACACCAGAATTTCATTCTACAGGAAAAGTAGATATTAAAGTTTCTGATGTGAGTGCAAATAAAGTTGCAGATTATATGGAGGGGCTTTACGTGTCAGGTAATGATGCTAAGGCTATTTTAGACGGGGATACAAATATCAGTGTCACAGCAAATGGTATTAACTCTGCAGGTATTAAAATCGGGAAACCTGGCAACGGAGATGCTGGTAAAAATGCGACGGTAGAAGCTAATGGAAAATTAACCGTAGATACTACTTCAATTAATGGAACGACTCTTGCGAAAGGAAAAACTTATCGCGGTTCAGGTGCGGTACGTTTATTTGATGAAGACTCAAAATTCACTATTACAGGTGAAAAAAATAAGAATGAAGCTTCTGAAATTCGAGCCAGTACAAATGCTTTAGTTTTCGATACTATTGATTATGAGAATCTTGGGGAAGTAAAGTATCTATTTTTTAATTTTCACGAAATGCTTACGAGAGGTAAAGATAATAAAAACAATCAGGTTAGCTTAGTTAATACCAAACTTTCTACTAAATCGGAAACCGATAGCCTTATTCTTGCCAATGCCTGTTTTAAAAAAGATGGACAACTTCTTTCTGGCGCTAGAATATTAGGAAAAGAAGGGATATTAAAAAGTCGTTTTAATTGGGGAGCTTTTAACGTATCTAATGTGACATTTAAACTTTCAGGCAACAAATCCACCGCCACCGCTGCGCCAAAAGGCTGGGCGGTATACGCTAAATCAGAAGAAATTGACGAAATCAATAAAACCGCCGAAGCCCATTCAGAACTTACCGCCACTTTTAGCGATGGTGCAAAATTAACAGGTCTTGTTCATCAAGATATTGGTTCAAGTTTAACAATGAATGTGGATAACAACGCCGTTTGGACGTTGAAGAAAAAAGACGATTTAGGTTCAGACAAGCAACGTTCTACATCAAAATCAGTCACACTTAGCAAAGGTGGTATATTAGATGCTGGAAGTAATCCAGCCGATGAATACATTATCAAAGTATCATCAAATGGCGCTGATAAAGATGGAACATTCACCAATGATCACGGTATCATCACTCTAGCCAATCAATCCTATGCAGACAAACTCACCATTGAAGGGAATTATGTTGGTAAAGATGGTGTGTTAGAAGTAAACACCAAATGGAATACCCCAGGTGATTATCTCGGCACAAATTCAGAATCAGATTTATTAACGATTACAGGTGATGCCTCTGGTAATACGACTGTCAAAGCTATTAAGACGGATGGAACTGAAGATGTTATTGATGGCTCAATCGGCGAACTTGCCGATCGCTACAAACGTAGTGTCCCTGTTATTAAAGTTTTAGGTGCTGACAGTGGAACAGAAGGCAATGAAATAAATTCTACGGATGCAACCAAACCTTACGCTTACAATACACGTTCAACCTTTACTGGTACAGCAAAAACCACAGGGGCAGGAGAATTACAATTAGTTTCACATAAAGATGACAATGGTGTAACAGAATACTTCTGGACTTTAACCACACCAAATAAAGATAAAACCATCATCACGCCAAGCTCACTGGCTTATACACTCGTTCCCCGTCAAAACTTGGAATTAGGCTATACAATGTTGGATACGCTTCATCAACGTCGTGGCGAAAATCAAAGCCTTTCTTGGGATAAACAAGGCAATTATTGGCAAGATGTGGAAAAACAATCTTGGGGGCGAGTGATTGGCAAACACCTCAAACTCGATGGCAAAGAACGTTTTGGTTTAAAAACCAATATGTACGGTTTCCAAGTTGGGCACGACTTTGATGTCAAAACCAAACAAGATGACGAGGGCAAACTCACTCGTCGTTTTACTGGCTTATATCTCGGCGCATTACGTTCTCATAGCAAATTCTATGATGAATACCGTGCGAAAAATGGTGTCGTGATTGCAGATAAATTAACTTCTCGCGTAAAAACCACCGCACTTAATCTTGGTGTAACCGATACACGTTACAATGAAAATGGCACTTACATTGACTGGGTGGGGCAACTCTCTTGGTTAAATAACCGTTATTCATCGGTTGATGGCACAGGTGCGAAAAATCACGGCTGGGGTGCTGCCCTTTCAGTGGAAACTGGTCGTCCTTACGCATTAGGTAAAGATAAAACCAACAACGGGGATAGTTGGATTTTAGAGCCACAAGCACAACTTATTGCACAATACTTGCGCTTAAATGACTTTAACGACGGCACTCGTGCAGTTTCGCAAAAAGGTTATGGCCTGCGCGGTCGTGTTGGTTTCCGTTTGGCGTATAACAAACCAAATGATAAGCAACGCACTCGCACCTATTATTTCATCGGTAATATTTGGCACGATTTTAAAGCAACGGGCAATGCATTAATTGGTCGTGATAAATTAACCGAGAAATTTGACCGCACTTGGTGGGAATTAGGCTTAGGCACTCAATTCTCATTAAGTGAAAACACTTACCTTTATGCGGACGCTCGCTACGAAAAATCCTTCGATAGCAACCGACACAAAGGTTACCAAGGCACCGTGAGTGTGAAATATTCTTGGAAATAATCTTCTAGAAAAAATAAGGGCTGATTTTAAATATCAGCCCTTTGTTTTAATGATAAATTTTATTCCACCACAGACCAAAATTCGGCTACGGTGTGGAAAGATCCAAAGACTAAAACCACATCATTTTTTACCGCACTTTTGAGTGCTGTACGCACCCCATTCATAACAGAATTATCTGATGTAGATTGAATATATGGAAAATGGCTTTTCAGTTTTTCTGCTAGTTCATCGCCTGACTGCCCGCGATAACCGCCTAAGGTCACACAATGCCATTCATCAATAATAGGTGTTAAATGCGCAAATACCCCATTTGCATCTTTGTCTTTGAGCATCCCACATACGGCAATCATTTTGCCCTCAATGTTGCATTTAAGTGCGGTCAATTTTTCAGATAAATATTTAGCAGCATGAGGATTATGCCCCACATCAACGATGATTGTTGGCAAGATTTCAACTGATATGCCAAGATAATCCGCTAATTTTTCACGTCTATCTGCTTTTATTGCTTGAAAACGACCAACCAGTTCAACCTCTTGCAAAGATTTTCGCAAAGTCTGTTCTGAAATATCAAAAGGTAAACATTGAACAGCAGCAAGAGCCGTTGCGGCATTCGCCAATGGAATCTGACAAAACGGCAAATTTTCTAACCGCACTTTTTTATTTTGCCATTGCCAATTTTTAGCATTTTGCTCAAATGACCAATCCACATCGCGTCGAGAAACTTGGCAATGTAATTTTTCAGCTTGCTCGAGCATTGTTTGTGGCACATTAGGTTCGCCAATCACGACAGGGCAATTTTCGCGGAAAATTCCTGCTTTTTCAAAAGCAATGTCCTCTCTGGTATCCCCAAGAAAATCGGTGTGATCAATATCGATGCTAGTAATCACAGCAAGATGGCTATCCACAATATTGGTCGCATCTAAACGTCCACCCAACCCCACTTCTAAAATAACCACATCTAATTTTGCTTGCTTAAATAAATGCAAGGCAGAAAGGGTGCTAAATTCAAAATAAGTCAGCGATTCTGTTTTGTTTTCATTAATAAAAGTAAAAGAGGTGGTGTGTGCTTCATCGGGTAAATCTTGATTTTGAATGCGTACTCGCTCGTTATAACGTAGTAAATGAGGCGAAGAATACACGCCCACACGTAATCCGTGATTAAGCAGAATCGTTTCTAACAAACGGCAAGTCGTGCCTTTACCATTCGTCCCCCCCACTGTTATCACATAAGGGGCAGGATGAAGTAAATCCAATTTTTCTGCCACGGATTTAATGCGATCTAAACCAAGATCAATCGGTTTAAAATGATTTTTTTCTAAATAAGAAAGCCACTCAGCGAGTGGCGAAGTGGCTTTAAGTTGCATATTATTCATCTTCTGAAATGAGTTCAGACTCTACAAAAGGAGAAGGTTGATTCGTTAATTTACTCAGTACACTTGCCAAAGTTTTACGCATTTCTGAACGTTTCACAATCATATCAATTGCCCCTTTCTCAAGTAAAAACTCACTACGTTGGAAACCTTCTGGCAATTTTTCACGCACGGTTTGTTCAATAACACGTGGACCTGCAAAACCAATTAAGGCTTTTGGTTCAGCAATATTTAAATCCCCTAACATCGCAAAACTGGCTGATACGCCGCCTAAAGTTGGATCCGTTAATACTGAAATAAATAGCACGCCTTTTTCACGCATTTGGGCAAGCACCGCGCTAGTTTTTGCCATTTGCATTAAAGAAAATAAGGCTTCTTGCATACGCGCCCCGCCACTTGCAGAGAAACACACAAATGGACAATTCATTTCGATTGCTTTTTCCGCCGCTTTAACAAATTTTGCACCAACTACAGAACCCATTGAACCGCCCATAAAAGCAAAGTTCGATGCAGCCACAACAATTGGCATATTATAAAGCGTACCAGTCATGGTAATTAACGCATCTTTTTCACCCGTTTCTTTTTGCGCCGCACTGATACGATCTTTATATTTCTTTAAATCTTTAAATTTTAAAATATCTTTTGGTTCTAAATCTGCCGCAATTTCTTGGCTTGAACCTTCGTCCAATAATTTTAATAAACGCTCACGTGCGTCAATGCGCATATGATGACCGCATTTTGGGCAAACATAAAGATTACGTTTGAGTTCTTCACTATAAAGTACTTGTTCACAAGAAGTACATTTTGTCCACACGCCTTCTGGCACATTTGCTTTTCGAGTAGAAGAAGACGGACTTTTACTAAAAATTCGGTTAATCCAGCTCATTTTCGACCTTTTTATTGACTAAAAAATTCTGCGTATTAGACCATAAATTTGCAGAATTTGCTACTTGTAAGGCGTTTTTGTACTGCTCCGATTTCCTTTAGAAACTTTCAATAAATACGAGAAATAAATCCATGATTGAACATTTTTTTTATTTCTTTGTCTCATAGACCACGTTATCTGAAATCTATTTTGGAGTATTTTATGAAAAAAACACGTTTTGTATTAAGCAGTATTGCTCTCGGATTAAGTGTCTTGAGTACACCATTTGTGGCTCAAGCCGATTTACCAAGCTTCATTTCAGAGCAAAATAGTTTGGCACCGATGTTAGAAAAAGTTCAACCTGCAGTGGTGACACTTTCTGTTGAAGGAAAAGCAAAAGTTGATTCACGTTCTCCTTTCCAAGACGATATTCCAGAGGAATTTAAATTTTTCTTCGGTGATCGTTTTGCTGAACAATTTGGTGGTCGCGGTGAATCAAAACGTAACTTCCATGGTTTAGGTTCTGGTGTCATTATTAATGCAAATAAAGGCTATGTTTTAACGAATAACCATGTTATTGACGGGGCTAATAAAATTACCGTGCAATTACAAGATGGGCGTGAATTTAAAGCAAAATTAGTAGGTAAAGATGAACAATCAGATATTGCATTAGTTCAACTTGAAAAACCAAGTAATTTAACAGAAATCAAATTTGCTGATTCCGATAAATTACGCGTAGGCGATTTTACTGTTGCAATTGGTAATCCATTTGGTTTAGGTCAAACTGTTACATCAGGCATAGTTTCTGCATTAGGTCGCTCAACTGGCTCTGATAGCGGTGATTATGAAAACTATATTCAAACTGATGCTGCTGTAAACCGCGGTAATTCAGGTGGTGCATTAGTCAACCTAAATGGTGAACTCATTGGTATCAACACCGCGATTATTTCGCCAAGCGGTGGCAATGCAGGAATTGCCTTTGCGATTCCAAGTAATCAAGCAAACAATTTAGTGCAACAAATTTTAGAATTTGGTGAAGTACGCCGAGGATTGCTTGGTATTAAAGGTGGCGAACTCAATGCTGATTTAGCCAAAGCCTTTAATGTAAGCGCACAACAAGGCGCATTTGTAAGTGAAGTATTGCCGAAATCAGCCGCTGAAAAAGCTGGCATTAAAGCGGGGGATATTATCACGGCGATGAACGGTCAAAAAATCTCAAGCTTCGCAGAAATGCGTGCAAAAATTGCAACCTCAGGTGCAGGAAAAGAGATTAGTTTAACTTACTTACGCGATGGAAAATCTCACGATGTTAAAGTGAAATTACAAGCGGATGATGGAAACCAACTTTCCTCTAAAACAGAATTACCTGCGTTAGATGGCGCGACATTGAAAAACTATGATGCAAAAGGCATCAAAGGGATTGAAATCACCAAAGTTCAACCGAACTCGCTTGCTTCGCAACGAGGTTTAAAAGCTGGCGATATTATTATTGGTATAAACCGTCAACTGGTTGAAAACACGGCTGAATTAAGTAAAGCACTTGATGATAAGCCATCGGCTGTAGCCTTAAATATTTTACGTGGAGACAACAATTTTTACTTATTAGTACAATAATTCTTCCACCTAATATATAAACAAAAAGTCCGATCATGATGATCGGACTTCTTTTTTATGAAGCAATTGCTTTCAACAAATCTACCACAAATTCTAACCGCACTTTGTTATCAGATAAATCTTTCATGAACTTAAATTTTAATGGGCCATCAAATCGATACACAATAGGTTCTTTTTGGATTAATTGAATAAATTTATCTGGATTCACTTGTGCTTTTGGTGAAAACTCAATGAAACCGCCTTGCGTTCCTGCATCAATTCGCACAACTTTCAACGGCTCAACCAACAAACGCAATTCTGCAATTTGCAGTAGATTTTTTGTCGCGTCAGGCAATAATCCGAATCGATCTATTAACTCAACTTTTAACTCGTCCAACTCTGATTTACTCTCTGCGGCGGCAATACGTTTATAAAAGAATAAACGCATATTCACATCACCTAAATAATCATCTGGCAATAAAGCAGGCACGCGCAATTCAATATCCGCTTGTTGTTGCGTCAATTCTTCTAATGATGGTTCTCGCCCTTCTTTTAACGCTTTAACCGCCGCATCCAATAATTCCATATAAAGCGAAAAACCGATGCTTTCGATTTGTCCGCTTTGTTCGTTTCCGAGTAATTCGCCAGCGCCACGAATCTCTAAATCGTGGGTTGCCAAGATAAAACCAGCCCCAAGATTATCAAGATTTTCCAAGGCATCTAGACGGCGTTCGGCATCTTTTGTCATCATTTTTGGCGGTGGCGTGAGTAAATAAGCATAAGCCTGATGATGTGAACGCCCTACTCGTCCACGTAATTGATGCAACTGAGCTAATCCAAAATGATCCGCTCGTTCAATAATGATGGTATTAGCCGTTGGTACATCAATACCCGTTTCGATAATGGTTGAACAAACTAAGACGTTATAACGCTGATGATAAAAATCACTCATCACACGTTCTAACTCACGTTCTCGCATTTGTCCGTGCCCCACAATCACTCGCGCCTCTGGCACAAGTGCGGTCAGTTTTTCTGCTGTATTTTCAATACTTGCGACATCATTATGGAGATAATAAACCTGCCCACCACGTAAGATTTCACGCAAAATCGCTTCTCGTACAACAAGATCGTCATTCTGGCGGACGAAGGTTTTAATACTTAATCGACGCGCAGGAGGCGTAGAAATAATGGAAAGATCACGAATACCATTCATCGCCATATTAAGCGTACGCGGAATTGGCGTTGCCGTTAGGGTAAGAATATCGATATTCGCACGGAGCTGTTTGATTTTCTCTTTTTGCCCCACACCAAAACGGTGCTCTTCATCAATAATCAACAAACCAAGATCGCTAAATTTGACATCTGATTGAATTAATTTATGGGTACCAATCAGTATATCGACTTTGCCTTCTGCAAGGTTTTCCAGAATTTGTTTTTGTTCTTTTGCAGTTTTGAAACGCGATAACACTTCTACGTTCACAGGCAAATTCGCAAAACGATCTTTAAAATTCTCATAATGCTGTTGGGCTAAAAGTGTAGTTGGCACCAACACTGCTACTTGCTTATGATTCATCACAGCCAAAAAGGCAGCGCGCATTGCCACTTCAGTTTTACCAAAACCTACATCACCGCAAACAAGGCGATCCATTGCTTTTGGCTGACACATATCCGAAATCACTGCATTAATTGCCATTTCCTGATCATAAGTTTCTTCAAAAGGAAAAGTTGCGGCAAATTGTTGAAATTCCTCACGATCATATTTAAAAGCAAAGCCTTTCTTCGCTTCACGTTGTGCATAAACATCTAATAATTCAGCCGCCACATCACGAATTTTCTCCGCTGCTTTTTGGCGCGATTTCGCCCAAGCCCCGTTACCCAATTTATGTAATGGCGCACTTTCATCAGAACCACCGACATAACGGCTAATCAAATGTAATGAAGTAACAGGCACATAAAGTTTTGATTCATTTGCATAATTTAGTAGCAAATATTCTGCTTTAATACCGCCTGTATCTAACGTGACCAAACCGCCATAACGCCCCACACCGTGATCAAGATGCACAACGGGCTGCCCTATTTTCAACTCAGCAAGATTGCGCACTAGCGTGTCAGGATTAATTGTTTTACGTTTATCTCTAGAACGTTGTTGAACGCGCTCGCCAAGTAAATTAGCTTCACCAATAATCGCAACAGGAAGCGATTGTTCAATTATAAAACCTTGTTCAAGAGAGCTGACTAACAAGCTAAATTTTTCATTTTCAGCCTGTTCCAAGGATTGAATTTGTTTTGGCTTGAGTTTTAACGGTGAAAGCAAATCAAGCAAAGTCTCTCGGCGACCTTCCGTCTCCACGGAAAACAGTACATTTCCTTTAAAATGCTCAATAAATTGGCGGAGTTGTCCCAATGGTTCTTTTTGCTGGGATTGAATGGTCACTTCTGGTAAAGCGACAACAGGTAAATTTTTCTGGCGTACCGATGACCGCACTTTTTCCGCTTTAAATGTAATACGTGGATAAGATTTCAATCGGCGATTGACTTCATCAACATTAAGCCATAATTTTTCAGGCGGTAAAAGCGGACGCATCGGATCCACTTTACGTTGTTCATAACGCTGTTTGGCATCTTGATAAAAACGCTCACCTTGCATTTGGTTATTTTCCATATCCACAAACAGCGTTTGTTCTGGTAAATAATCAAACAAAGTCGCCATTTCAGAAAAGAAAAGAGGCTGCCAATATTCAATGCCAGAAATCAAGGTACCTTTACTGATTTGCTGATAAATATGTTCTGGATCACGACGAATTTCACCAAAGGTTTCACGAAATTGCGCACGGAAAAATTCAATCCCTTTATCATCCGTTGGAAATTCGTGCGCTGGTAAAAGGTTAATCGATGTAATTTCATCAAGAGTACGTTGCGTATCCACATCAAAAGTGCGAATTGAATCAATTTCATCATCAAAAAAATCGAGACGAAAAGGCACCGCACTTCCCATTGGGAAAAGATCCAACAAAGCTCCACGAACAGCGTATTCACCATGTTCTAATACTTGCTCCACCGCACAATAGCCTGCAGCTTCTAATTGTAAGCGCATTTTATCAATGACCAAGCGATCGCCTTTTTTAATCAGAAGCACATTGTGTTGTAAATATTGTGGCGGGCAAAGGCGTTGCATTAATGTCGAAATCGGCAATAAGAAAATGCCTTTTTTCGCATTTTGTAAATGGAAAAGCGCACTTAAACGAGAGGAAATAATTTCTTGATGGGGAGAAAACGTATCATAAGGCAACGTTTCCCAATCAGGGAAAAGGCATACATTTTGACTGCTTAATTCCGATAAAACACGTGATAAACGCACCGCACTTCGTGTATCTGGAGTCACCACTACGGTTAAATTTTGATTTTGCTCTGCAATTTCACTGATCGCCAATGCATCAGCACCCGGTAATACATTGCCTAAAATTTTGTGATCATTGGGTTGGATAGGAATATCAGGTTGGAAAAAAGCCGTTTTCATAAATATAAATAATGCGCCAATCTTGTATAAAAATTGACGCATAGTGTACTGGAATTTGACTTATTTTTCAACAAATTTACTGTTTAAAAAAACAGTTAATGTTTATTTCTTTAAAGGAGATTCTTCTTTCTTCAAATTACCATTTTCATCTTCTGTTGCTGACATAGGCACGCAGCTACAATTAGGTTGCTCTAACCCCCACTCTTTAATGAAATTATCATATTTTTCAAGTGCACGCTTAAACCAACATTTTGGTTTCTCAGTTTGTTCTGTCATAAAGTTCCTCGTTCTAAATATTGTTTAATTTCTAAACGCAGCCATTCTACGCCTTTTTTCTTGTTAATGGGAAGTTGTTTTTTTGTTAAATAAGCGGAAATTAATGGGAAATTTTCTTTGCCCGCTAATTTTAATAAACGCCTCATCGCAGGAATGCTCGAAAATAAAGTACGGTGAAAATTAGCAAAGTTTTTTAAGCTCAACCAATCGAACTCATCAAGCTGCCAATCAAGCTGATTTTTCTCAAAATTTATGGCGAAAGGATGAAAAGATAAAGGAATATTACGCTGAAATTGTTTGTACGCACTATCAACTAAAGCCAAGCCTTCTTTAGAAAGACCTTTAAGGGCAATCGCTGAATAACAACCACTACTCGCTTCTTGATGCTCGCCTAAATGCACCAAAACAAAACCGCACTTTTGCCAAAATTTTGCCAATTCGTCAGTGTAGCCAAAACTCACCGAAAAAAAATCCACTTCTGAATTTTTCATAAATTTCATTAGATTTTGACCAATACCCTTTTTTTGCCAATTTGGCTGAACCGCTATACGAGAAATACGTAAGGAATGTAATTTACAGGCTTGGGACAGATTTTCATGGAAACATAATGCCTGCGGCACCAGATTCCCTTTCGGACGGCGTTTGCCTTGTTGAATTTGAATAATCAACTCATCATCAGCCATATTTCCTTCTTCTAACGCCCAAATTGCACCGAGCAAATTCTGTTGATATTCGGCAAAATAAAAACGTTGATTTTCCCCATCAAATAAACGGCGAAGATCAAGTGGCGACGTTCGATAATGCGCCAATGTCATTAAGCCATAAAACTCTGCAATATGATGTGTTTTTTGCACTTCTCGAATTTGATAAGGGAGATGGGGCTGGAAAAGAAATTGCTGAAACTCATCTTCGGCATTTAGCAACAAAAGATCATCAATAAAATCTTCTAACGGATCATTTTCTTGCCAACGTAGAGGCTGTTTAAGCTCAAAATGCTGAAAAGTGCGGTGAATTTTCCGTTTAAATTTTAATTCGAAACCACGCCCTGTTCCTTCATAGCTATGAATTGTAGTACTGAAAATAATATGTTGAAAATATTGAGAATATTCTTGTAATAACGGCAATGGAATCATCGCAGCTTCATCTACGAGTAACCAAGCGGATTGACTAAATTCGGGTTCAGTTTGTAACATCAAAGCCAATTCATCTGGCGCAATAAATTCAATGCCCCCTTCTGAAAATTCGATAACCGAATATACCGCACTTTTATTCGGTGCGGTGAGATAAACTGGCGCCTGAATTTGGTTAGCAAGCATCCCCAATAATGCGGATTTTCCTCTTCCGCGCTTAGCGGTTAGAAAATAAATATCCTGCTCAACTTGTAAAATATTATCAATAATTTGCTGCTGAGCTAACGTGGCATTTTTATGATGCTCGTTAGAATAAAAAACAGGGGGAAATTCAACCGAACTTTTCTCTCTTAAAATGGGGAAATGATAGCGATCAATGCACTGTTTGAAATGATCAATAAAATTAGGCGTGGCGATTACTGACTGATTTCCATTCCAACGTAAACTATCTTGATCAGGCTGCTGAGATAAATTTTCCCAATCGGACAACACTAAACAAAGTGTGCCGCCCATTTTCAGTGTTCCAGCTCCAATAGCTAGCGCTTCAAGATGAATGCCATTTCGTCCATCAAATAAGATATGTTCAAATTCTTGTCCGAGCAAATTCGTTGCTTTAGAAAAAGCAATGCCGCTTTCACCGATAATTAATACGTTATCAGGCACAAGCGGCAAAGTTTTGCTGATTAAAATTTGAAGCTGGCGAGATAACATCTTTTATTTTAAATAGGCAATTAACATCGAGCCAATAAAACTTACACAAGCAAGCCAAAAGAAAATGCTTTTGGGTTGAGAAACTTTTTTACTGAAAAATTTCGCAGCAAACACGATATACAAAATCAGTAATGCGAATTTAGCCACTAACCACCATTCAATATCAAAAGCAAAGAGATATAAAATGACAACACCAGAAACAATCAACAAGGTATCTGATAAGTGCGGTAAAATTTTTAATAATTTTATCGAACGCCAGTTTTTGCCAGTAAGTTGCATTGCGCCACGAATCACCGACAAGGCAAAACTTAAAAAGGCGAAAAAAATATGTAAATAAACTAGCATAATCACTCCCAAAAAAGTAAGAAAAGTTCGGTTAACATCAACCGCACTTTCTCAATATAAATTACTTCGCAATTCGTTTATATTTAATACGATGTGGCTGAGTCGCTGCATCGCCTAAGGTTTTCTTTTTCCACTCTTCGTAGTCAGAGAAGTTACCTTCGTAGAAGGTCACTTTGCCTTCATCGCCGTAATCTAAAATATGCGTTGCGATACGGTCTAAGAACCAACGGTCATGGGAAATCACCATTGCACAGCCCGGGAACTCTAAAATCGCATTTTCTAACGCACGCAAGGTTTCAACGTCTAAGTCATTGGTTGGTTCGTCCAATAACAGCACGTTACCACCACGTTGTAAAAGTTTCGCTAAGTGTAAACGACCACGTTCACCACCTGATAATTCGCCAACACGTTTTTGTTGATCCACGCCTTTGAAGTTGAAACGGCCCACATACGCACGGCTTGGAATTTCAAAGTTACCAATGGTCAAAATATCTTGTCCGTTAGAGACTTCTTCCCAGACGGTTTTCTTGTCATCCATAGAATCACGGAATTGATCCACCGAAGCAAGCACAACAGTTTCACCCATTATCACAGAGCCTGAATCTGGTTGTTCTTGACCTGACAACATACGGAATAAGGTTGATTTACCCGCACCATTTGCCCCGATAATCCCAACGATTGCACCTTTTGGAATACTGAAGGATAAATCATCAATTAAAGTGCGGTCGCCATAAGATTTGGTTAAGTTTTGCACTTCAATCACTTTATCACCTAAACGCGGACCAGGTGGAATAAAGAGTTCGTTCGTCTCGTTTCGTTTTTGATATTCGCCAGAGTTCAACTCATCAAAGCGCGCCATACGTGCTTTGCTTTTCGCTTGGCGACCTTTAGGATTTTGACGCACCCATTCTAACTCTTTCGCAATGGATTTTTGACGCGCGTTTTCAGCTGCTTGTTCTTGCTCTAAACGTTTCTCTTTTTGCTCTAACCAAGAAGAATAGTTACCTTCCCAAGGTATACCCTCACCACGGTCAAGTTCTAAGATCCAGCCCGCTACGTTATCTAAGAAATAACGGTCGTGGGTAATTGCGACAACAGTGCCCTCGTAATCATGTAAGAAACGCTCTAACCACGCCACAGATTCCGCATCTAAGTGGTTAGTTGGTTCGTCTAATAAGAGCATGTCTGGTTTTTCAAGTAATAAGCGGCAAAGTGCCACACGGCGACGCTCACCACCAGATAAATGTTCAATTTTGGCATCCCAATCAGTTAAACGTAACGCATCAGCGGCACGCTCTAATTGGTTATCTAAATTATGCCCATCGTGCGCCTGAATGATGGCTTCAAGGTTCGCTTGTTCTGCCGCCAGTTTATCGAAATCAGCATCAGAATCCGCATAAAGTGCATACACTTCATCTAAACGAGTCAGTGCATTTTTCACTTCAAAAACCGCTTCTTCCACTGCTTCACGCACGGTTTGTTGCGGATCAAGTTTTGGTTCTTGTGGAAGATAACCGATTTTGATACCTGGCTGCGGACGCGCTTCCCCTTCAAATTCTTTATCCACGCCTGCCATAATGCGTAAGAGGGTTGATTTACCCGCACCATTTAAGCCTAGAACCCCGATTTTAGCTCCAGGGAAAAAGCTTAAAGAAATATCTTTCAAAATATGACGCTTCGGTGGCACTACTTTGCCGACACGGTGCATCGTATATACAAATTGAGTTGACATATTTATCCTTTATCTAATAAAAAAGTGGGGTCATTTTACTTGAAGTTTCTTTATTTGCCTAACAATAGGCAAATAATAGACAAAAAAAAACCACCCGAAACGGGTGGCAGGAAAGTAGTTTAGCTATATTTATGATTATTTTATTTAGGAACTTTATGAATATCAAGCAATTACTTGACGGCGCTATGTTACTGAATATTGAAAGCTAAAGGAAATGCTATTGAGAGTTTTTTTGATTTACATCAACATTTTTAACAGAAAAATTCGTTTTTGCGTGTAGAATAAACAACTTCTAATGCTAACGTTCAAAATAATTAGGATTTTTTGTGAAAACGTATTCATTATTACTCGGTCTATTCATTAGTTGTGGTGTTTTAGCTCACCCCCATGCATTTATAGATATGCAAACCACGCCTATCATAGAAAATAGTCAACTCACCGGTTTATCAATGAAATGGACATTGGATGAACCAAGTTCGTCCGCAATTATTTATGATATGAAACAGGCTAAAACAAAAAATGATCAGCAAAAACTCATCGATGATGTCATGGGAAATATTGTGAGTGAACATTATTTTAGCTATCTATATGACGCTCAAAATAACAAAATTAAATATTCTTCACACCCCAAAAATTACGGCGTAAAAATCCAAGGATTACAACTGCAATATTATTTTGATGTGCCACTCGCCCATTCACAACAGTTAGAAAAAAACACATTTAGCTTACAAACTTACGATCCCACTTATTATGTGGCGATGACTTACGCCTCAAGAAGTGCGGTAGATTTTTCCGCACTTCCGAAAAATTGCCAAGGAAAATTAATTGAACCTAATGTGGATGAAAAAATCCAAGCCTACGCATCTTCACTTGATAAATCCCAAAAGAACGAAGATGATTCATTAGGCGTAATGTTCGCGCAAAAAATAATAATTCAATGTGAGTAGAAATGAAAAAATATAAAACAGGGCTCGTGTTATTAGTGATTGCACTCGCCTTACTTGGCTATTTTTCCCCTTGGTTTTTCTTACATATTGCTGCATGGCAAAAAGATTTTAATCAACTTATTTCGGAAAATTTACATCAAATTCAAAATAATAGTATCAAGGCAGGCATCACACTTATTTTCGCTAGCTTTGTTTACGGCGTACTTCATGCCCTCGGGCCAGGGCACGGCAAATTTATTATCGCCAGCTACCTTTCCACTCATGAAAGTCAATTAAAACAAAGTACTATCTTGAGCTTACTTTCTTCCTTAATGCAAGGTATTGTCGCGATTACAGCAACCACATTGCTCGTTGTAGTACTTAATCTATCATCACGTTATTTCAAATTAAGTCAGCTTTGGTTAGAACGAGCTGCCTTGCTATTATTAGTATTTCTCGGCTTTTATTGGATTTGGCAAGGTTTACGTGCCTATCGTAAAAAAGCTAAATTAGCCATAAAATCCCTAAATCCACTTTCACTACACGAAAAAAGTGCGGTGAAAAATAACCGCACTTTTCAACTAAATACCTGTAGCTGTGGACACCAACATTTGCCAAGCCCGATGCAAACTGCACAAGCTACCAATCTAAAATCACAATTTCTCGTGATTCTAACAATTGGTATGCGCCCATGTAGCGGTGCTATTTTCGTATTATTTTTAGCTTATATGCTTGATCTTTATGGCTGGGGAATTTTAGCTGTATTAGCTATGTCTTTCGGCACAGGACTTATGCTGTCAGCCTTCGCGGGAATTGTACGTTATGCACGAAATACTGCGATTCACTTAGGGAGTTGGTATAGTTCAAAACATACAAAAGGGAAAAGCGAAAGCATCGTGAAATTAATAGCAGGTGGAATAATGCTATTTTTTGCCTTGAGCTTGTTATACGGTACAACCATCTCAACTGGCGGAAGCAAAATCCTATTTTGAGGTAAAAAAATAAAGCCCATCAACATGATGGGCTCAAAATCTTTTGGTTACTAATTTAGAATCTGTAAAAGGAGACAAACAAACTCTAAACCAAAAGAAAAATTGGCTCCTCCTGCTGGACTTGAACCAGCGACATATGGATTAACAGTCCACCGTTCTACCGACTGAACTAAGGAGGAATAAACTTTGTATCACAAGGGATAGGGCGCGAATTCTAATGGTCGATAGTTAGCTTGTCAATGCAAAATTTAAAAAAATTTCATAAAAAAAACAAAAATTTTCTCATCTTTTATATATATACCACCTAATATTTATTTTTCTATCCACAGAGCCTGTGGATAACTTTGTGGATTAACTTTTTAAAATTTTGCGGATCCCTTGTTCTTACAAGGCTTGTTCGATCTTGATTACAGATTAGCCTAAAATTAAATTTTAATTTAAAATCAAAAAGTTAAGTTTTGTCTAGTAAAAAAATTAAAGTTTTTTTATGAATTTGTGACATCTTCCTCTTGACATCACTAAGTCTGTGTAAAACTTAGATTTTTGCCTGATCAATTTTACACATTAAATATGCTAAAATAGACATTATTCAAAACTATGAAAAAACCGACCGCACTTTATGTCTGAGAAAATCAACACAAAACCATTTATTCTGCATTCCGACTTTCGTCCCTCTGGCGATCAGCCACAAGCTATCGAAAAATTGGCTGAAAATTTAACGGATGGATTAGCTCACCAAACTTTACTCGGGGTAACAGGCTCGGGGAAAACCTTTACTATCGCCAATGTAATTGCTCAATTAAATCGCCCCGCAATGTTACTTGCGCCAAATAAAACCCTTGCTGCCCAGCTTTATGCAGAAATGAAAGCCTTTTTTCCAGAAAATGCAGTGGAATATTTTGTGTCTTACTATGATTATTACCAGCCAGAAGCCTATGTGCCGAGCAGTGATACATTTATTGAAAAAGATGCGTCTATTAATGATCAAATCGAACAAATGCGTCTTTCTGCGACAAAATCTTTTTTAGAGCGTCGAGATACTATTGTAGTAGCTTCTGTTTCTGCAATTTATGGTTTGGGCGATCCTGATAGCTATTTACAAATGATGTTGCATTTACAACAAGGTGCCATTATCGATCAGCGCCAAATTTTAGCGAAGTTAGCGGAATTACAATATACGCGCAATGATCAAGCATTTCAGCGTGGAACTTTCCGTGTTCGTGGAGAAATTATTGATATTTTTCCTGCGGAATCCGATGATCGTGCGGTGCGTATTGAATTATTTGATGATGAAATTGAGCGTTTAAGTTTATTTGATCCGCTCACTGGTAGTAGTTTTGGTGCTGTACCACGTTTTACGATCTATCCTAAAACTCACTATGTGACGCCCAGAGAACGTATTTTAGATGCTATAGAAAACATCAAAAAAGAACTCGTATCACGCCGTGAATACTTCATTAAAGAACATAAACTTTTAGAAGAACAACGTATCAGCCAGCGTACCCAATTTGATATTGAAATGATGGATGAATTGGGCTATTGCTCGGGCATTGAAAACTACTCTCGCTATTTATCAGGCAGAAATGAGGGTGAGCCACCACCAACATTATTCGATTATATGCCCTCTGATGCGATTTTAATTATTGATGAATCTCACGTTACTGTGCCTCAAATTGGCGGGATGTATCGTGGCGACCGTTCACGTAAAGAAACTTTAGTCGAATATGGTTTTCGTTTACCATCAGCATTAGATAATCGTCCGTTACGCTTTGAGGAATTTGAACGCTTAGCCCCACAAACTATTTATGTTTCCGCAACACCAGGACCTTATGAATTAGAGAAATCAGGCAGTGAAATCATCGATCAAGTGGTTCGCCCCACTGGTTTGCTTGATCCGCTTATTGAAATTCGTCCAGTCTCAATTCAAGTGGATGATTTACTTTCTGAAGCTCGCCAAAGAGCGGATAAAAATGAGCGTGTTTTAGTGACGACACTCACAAAAAAAATGGCAGAAGATTTAACGGATTATTTAGATGAACACGGGATTCGTGTGCGTTATCTACATTCTGATATTGATACCGTGGAACGCGTCGAAATTATCCGTGATTTGCGTTTAGGCGAATTTGATGTATTGGTGGGAATTAACTTATTACGTGAAGGTTTAGATATTCCAGAAGTGTCTCTTGTGGCGATTTTAGATGCCGACAAAGAAGGATTCTTACGTTCCGAACGCTCTTTAATCCAAACCATCGGCCGAGCTGCGCGAAACTTAAATGGTAAAGCGATTTTATATGCGGATAGCATCACAAAATCGATGGAAAAAGCCATCACCGAAACTAATCGTCGTCGTGAAAAACAAACCAAATACAATGAAGAACATGACATTGTGCCACAAGCATTAAATAAGAAAGTCGGTGAATTGTTAGATATTGGGCAAGGTGCAAACCAAAAAGCGAAAGCCAATAAACAACGTGGAAAAATGGCAGCAGAATCAACCGCACTTTATAATGCACCGAAAAATGTCAAAGAATATCAGCAACAAATCAAAAAACTGGAACAACAAATGTATAAATTTGCGCAAGATTTGGAATTTGAAAAAGCCGCGGCAATTCGTGATCAATTACATCAATTACGTGAACAGTTTGTTTTTGAAAACTAAAAAAACGCCAGCTTAAGCTGGCGTTCCGTTTATTATAGCCAGCCAAAAGTCTGGCTATAAAAACCATACGCTATGCGTATGGAGCCAAATAGCTTAAGCGATGAACAGAAAAAATCCTCGCTATATAATGAACAAGGCTGACAACCAAAATTCAACATATAGGAGGATTATCATGGTAAGTAAAACCAGTGACGATTCAAGTCTATCACACACAAAATGGAACTGTAAGTATCACATTGTATTTATCCCGAAGTATAGAAGAAAAGCAATTTATGGAAAGTTAAGAGCAGATATAGGTCAAATATTGAGGCAGTTATGTGACTATAAAAATGTGGAGATAATAGAAGCGCATGCAATGCCAGACCATATCCATATGCTCTTAAAAATCCCAGCTAAAATATCAGTATCAGGTTTTATGGGCTATCTGAAGGGGAAGTCAGCGCTGATGATTTTTGAAAGACACGCGAACTTAAAATATAGATATGGAAATAGGCATTTCTGGGCGAAAGGATTTTTTGTAAGCACAGTAGGGTTAAATACAAAAGTGGTAGAGGATTATATAAGAAACCAAGAAAAAGAAGATATGGTTCAAGATAATTTATCAACGAAAGAACATGTTGACCCCTTTAAGGGGTAATCAAGGAAATAATTAGACGCAGTTGTCAGTTCTCACAAGCCCCTTGAGGGGCTTGTGAAGTATAGGCCCTTATAGGGGAGCCTAAAAACCGCACGTTTTACGTGCGGATTGTTATTTGTTTTCACCTGAAGAATACAAGCGATTCTTATATAAATAACTGCCTAATAAAGCGTGAGCTAATGCCTCTTTTTTCATTGCATCGGGTACGTCTTTTGGCGTTAAAGTTTCTGAAGCTTTATCATAATGATAACCTTTCGCTGCTTTATTTGGCATTTGAATCACCACATCATTATTGCCTTTCATCATTGCTTGAGTTTGATCATATTGCATAAAGGCACGATCTGGGTTTACATCTTGCGTTAAATCAAAACCAATCATTGGATAATTGCCACTTACGCCAGCTAAAGAAAGTAATGTGGTTGGCATATCAATTTGGCTCACAAGACGGCTGTCACGGCGTGGCGCAATGCCATCACCAAGAATCAAGGCTGGAATATGAAAATGCTTAATTGGCACAAGACTTGCTCCGCCTACACGAGAATCGTGATCCGCAACAATTAAGAAAATCGTATCTTTCCAATAATTAGACTGTTTTGCCATTTTAAAGAAATGACCTAACGCATAATCCGCATATTTTGCCGCGTTATTACGAGTGGCTTTTGGTTGCTCATAAAGCTCAATTTTGCCATCTGGATATTCAAATGGATCGTGATTGCTGGAGCTAAACACTAAACTAAAAAACGGTTTACCTTCATTTTGTAATTTCGTGAAAGTTTCATTGGCTTTATTAAATAAATCCTCATCACTCACGCCCCAAGTGCCAGTAAATGTTGGATTTTGGTAATCTTGTTGATCCCAAATATCTTTAAAGCCATTGCCATAGAAAAAGCTCGCCATATTGTCGAAGTGCTTTTCACCTCCATAAATAAATGAAGTGTTATAGCCTTGTTTATGTAATAAATCCGCAATAGTAAAGAAACCACTTTGAGCATTATTAAGTTTCACGACTGCACGAGCTGGCGTTGGCGTAAAACCTGCGGTTGTTGCTTCAATACCGCGTACTGAACGCGTGCCTGTTGCATAAAGATTTTCAAATAACCACCCTTCTTTTGCGAGCTGATCCACATTTGGAGAAAGTGGTTTGCCACCGAGTGTACCAATAAATTGAGCTCCGAGACTTTCTTGTAGCAAAATCACGATATTTTTAGGTTTACCCTGATAAGTCGCAACATTTTTCGTTAAAGTTGGGTATTTATCTGAAATGTAATCGCTGTCTGGACGGCCTCGACTTGCTTTAACAATACGAAACATTTCATCTGCATCCATTTTTCCGTACATCTCTGAAGATTTTTCTTCATCTTTAAATTGCTGTGCCGCATAAATGACGGAATAGCCCGAATTAAGCACCAAAGAATTCACTAACGCATCAGAAGAAAAAGCCACCATGGCGGGATTGATACCGCGGTGTTGAAAGCTTGAACGCGCCCCTAGGAAGCTCACTGCAATAACATGTAAAGCAATCACAGGACGAAGTTTCCAACTGATTGAACGTAAATTTTTGACTGCCCAACCAGAAATTTTCCAATAAATCACGACAGCTAAAACTGTGAAAACAAGGCTAAAAATCACCGCACTTAAATGCCCTTCAGCAAGCATTGAAAAAACTTCTTTCGGATAAATCAGATATTCGATAAATAAACGATTTGGACGGTAATCGTAGGTTTCAATAAAGGCAGGTGTGGCAATTTCCATAAAGATAATAAACACGCTGCCAAGCGTTAACCAAACGCGTAAAATTTTTCCCCAAACTTTGCTGCTATGAAATAACGTTGTGAGCAATGCTGGTACACCAAATAAATAACAGAGTGCCACAACATCCATTCGTACGCCTTGCAAAAATAATTGCAACCAGCCATCTACGGCAGATACACGCTCTGATTGCCATACTGCAAGTCCCAAACGGGATAAGGAAAGGATGATGAGATTAATCAACACAAATGTGAAGATGGGGAATAAAAGAGAATGCGCTTTTTTCATTGTAAAAACCACTAACAAAACGGCATCCAAGCCGTATTAAATTGAAGAAATATAGGCAACTGTCTATCGGTCGGTTCCTTTTCGACATGACAAAAGTCTTAAAGTGCGGTCAATTTTCGCATAGTTTTACTTAATCTCAAATGTAGACAATATGCCGAATTCTGTATAACGCAATTTTATCTAATCACATTCACTAGAAAGTAAAAATAAAGCCTCGAGAAAAATCGAGGCTTCATTAAATAAACAGCGGGAATTTACCGCACTTTTTCGATTACTCTTGTTGTGCTTTCACCGCAGCATAGGCAATCATATTAATAATACGGCGAACAGATGCACCTGGATTAAGAATATGCGCAGACTTGTTCATACCCATTAAGATTGGGCCAACAGTAATTGCCGTAGTGGTACCGCGCAATAAGCTATAACTAATACGTGATGCGCTCAAATCAGGGAACACTAATAAATTTGCGCTTCCTTTCAATGGACTATCAGGCATGACTTCTTTTCTATGAGCTTCATTCATCGCTAAATCGCCACGCATTTCACCATCGATCATTAAGTGCGGATTACGCTCTTTTACGATCTGTAATACTTCACGCATTTTTGGTGCACCGAGTGAATCAGATGAACCAAAATTAGAATGAGAAAGCAATGCAACCGCAGGTTCAATACCAAAACGATGGATTTCTTCTGCTGCCATTAAAGTGATTTCAGCTAATTCTTCTGTTGTTGGATTACTGTTTACATGGGTATCAGTTAAGAATACGTTACCAGTCGGTAATACAAGGCTATTTAAAGCAGCGGCAGTTTTCACGCCATCTTTTAAGCCAATAATATCGCGAATAGAGGCAAGGTGTTTTCCGTATGAACCAAATAAGCCACATACTAAAGCGTCTGCATAACCTAAGCTAAGCAACGTAGAAGCTAATACAGTTGTATTAGAACGCACCACGCGTTTTGCGATTGCAGGTGTAATGCCTTTACGTTTGGTAAGCTCGTAGTAATGTTTCCAACATTCTTCATAGCGAGGATTATCTTCGTTATCCACAATTTCAAAATCGACACCGGCGGTTAAACGTAAACCAAGTTTTTTAATTTTTTCTTCAATCACACTGCGGCGACCGATTAAGATTGGATTTGCCAAGCCCATTGAAATCACTTCTTGAGTGGCATGCAATGCTTTATTTTCTTCCCCTTCCGCTAAAATAATGCGTTGTTTTGCCGCTTTTGCTTGGTTGAAAATAGGGCGCATAAACAAGCTCGTTTTGTAAACAAACTGAGTTAGTTTTTCAACATAAGTATCCCAATTTTGAATTGGACGAGTTGCCACACCAGATTCCATTGCTGCTTTTGCTACCGCTGGTGCGATACGCACAATTAAGCGAGGATCAAATGGGCGAGGAATCACATAATCTGCACCAAAAGTCGCGCCTTCACCACCGTAAGCAGAAGTTACAACTTCGTTTTGCTCTTCTAACGCAAGGTCAGCAATGGCATAAACTGCCGCACGTTTCATTTCTTCATTAATAGTGGTTGCGCCCACATCTAATGCGCCACGGAAAATGAATGGGAAACAAAGCACGTTATTTACTTGGTTTGGGTAATCAGAACGGCCTGTACATACAATCGCATCAGGACGAACCGCTTTCGCTTCTGGTGGGGTAATTTCAGGATTTGGGTTAGCCAAAGCAAGAATAATTGGATGTGCAGCCATGGTTTTCACCATATCTTGTGTAAGCGCACCAGCTGCGGAACAACCTAAGAAAATATCTGCATTTGGAATCGCATCACCAAGTTTACGCCAGCCATTATCTTCAATTGCATAATCTTTTTTGGTTTGATCCATTTTGTCATCACGGCCTTTATATACTACGCCTTTCGAGTCGCAAACCGTGATATTTTCACGTTTCATACCTAAAGAAAGCAATAAGTTCAAGCACGCAATAGATGCAGCCCCCGCACCAGACGCAACAAGTCGAACATCTTCAATTTTTTTACCTACAATACGAAGAGAATTGATGATCGCGGCAGCACTGATGATCGCTGTACCATGTTGGTCATCATGGAATACAGGAATATTCATTCTCTCACGCAATTTTTGTTCAATATAGAAACATTCCGGTGCTTTAATATCTTCTAAATTGACCCCACCGAAAGTCGGCTCTAACGAAGCAATAATATCTACAAGTTTATCGGGATCATGTTCATTCACTTCAATATCAAATACGTTGATACCAGCGAATTTTTTGAACAATACGCCCTTCCCTTCCATTACAGGTTTGCCCGCAAGCGCACCAATATTGCCAAGACCAAGTACCGCTGTACCATTAGAAATAACAGCGACCAAATTTCCACGCGCCGTATATTTGTAAGAGGCTGTAGGATCTTTTTCAATTTCTAAACAAGGCTCTGCCACACCTGGTGAATAAGCTAAAGCCAGATCGCGTTGTGTTGCTAATGATTTTGTTGGGGTAACTTCAATTTTTCCAGGAATTGGAAATTCGTGGAAATCCAAGGCTGCTTGACGTAATTGTTCACTCATAATAAATGCTCCATTTTATTGAAACAGGATTGAAATATTACGTCGATTATAGCGGTTTTTTATTCAAAAAATTGTGACAGACTGCAAATTTTCACAAAATCATTACAAAATTTTTTGATGTGAGGCATTAGCTAGACTTTTCATTTTTCAGCAAAAAAGGTAGGATTTTCACAAGAGAATCATAGAGGATAATAAAATGAATCCATTTCAAAAACTTAAAAGTACGGTGAATAAATGTCAAAGATTTTTTATCAATCGTTCATTACAACGTAAATTGACTAACCAAGGCATGACTGTCATTTCTGCCAATTGCGTGGGGGCTTTTATCTTACATGATTTGCACCAGCCGTTTAATTCTCCATTTGTGAACCTCTATCTCTCGCCACAGGATTTTTTGCGTTATTTACAAAATATGGATTTCTACCTCACTCAACCTCTTACATTTGTACAAACAGAAAAAAGTTATCCACTGGGAAAACTTGCCGATCTTGAAATTCATTTTATGCACTATCACAGTGAGCAAGAAGCCAATGAAAAATGGCAACTTCGTACGTCACGAATGAATTTAGACAATCTTTTTATTATGATGACAGATCGAGATGGTGTAACCGAAAAAGACATTCAACTTTTTGATCAACTCCCTTTCAAAAATAAAGTAATTTTTACTCACACCCCCTACCCTGCTTTTAAATCGGCTTATTATATAAAAGGCTTCGAGAAGCAAAATCAGGTGGGCGATATTTTTGAGTTTTCTGGCTGGAATGGGAAAAAATATTACGATCAATTCGATTACGTGAAGTGGTTTAACCAAGCTTAATAGATAAAGGTTGCATTGCAGCCTTTTTTGTTTCGTTCTAAAAGCAAAAACCTGTACAATGCCTAGCGAATTTTAACAAGAGAAAACATAATGAGATTAGATAAATTTATTGCTGAAAATACGGGATTAACCCGTTCTCAAGCAACAAAAGCAATCCGCCAAAGTGCGGTAAAAATTAATGGTGAAATTGTCAAAAGTGGCTCCGTACAAATTTCACAAGAAGACGAAATTTATTTTGAAGATGAATTATTAACTTGGGTGGAAGAAGGTCAATATTTTATGTTGCATAAGCCACAAGGCTGTGTTTGTTCTAATGATGATGGCGACTATCCAACAATTTATCAATTTTTTGATTACCCTTTAGCGGGGAAATTACATAGCGCGGGTCGCTTAGATGTGGATACGACAGGTCTCGTCTTGCTTACCGATGATGGACAATGGTCACATCGCATCACGTCCCCAAAACATCATTGTGAAAAAACCTATTTGGTGACATTGGCTGATCCCGTAGAAGAAAATTATGCGGCGGCTTGTGCGGAAGGCATTTTATTACGCGGAGAAAAAGAACCCACTAAACCAGCGAAATTAGAAATTTTAGATGATTACAATGTGAATCTGACGATTTCCGAAGGTCGCTATCATCAAGTAAAACGTATGTTTGCCGCACTTGGGAATAAAGTTGTTGGATTACATCGCTGGAAAATTGGGGATGTTGTACTAGATGAATCATTAGAAGAAGGCGAATACCGCCCATTGACTCAAAGTGAAATCGAAAGTTTGGTGAAATAAGATGAGTCAGCAAAAATCTACTTTTATCTTTATTCTTACGCTCGGTATTCTCTCTATGCTACCGCCTTTTGGCGTGGATATGTATTTGCCGTCTTTTTTAGAAATTGCGAAAGATCTCGGAGTGAGTCCAGAACAAGTACAACATACACTAACCTCTTTTGCCTACGGTATGGCATTCGGTCAGCTTTTCTGGGGGCCTTTTGGCGATAGTTTTGGACGAAAACCGATCATTTTACTCGGTGTCATTGTAGGTGCGCTAACCGCTTTAGTGCTCACCGAAATAAATTCAGTCGGAAATTTCACCGCACTTCGTTTTGTGCAAGGTTTCTTTGGTGCCGCACCTGTTGTGCTTTCAGGCGCATTATTACGTGATTTATTTAGTAAAGATCAGCTATCTAAAGTGATGTCCACCATCACGTTAGTGTTTATGCTTGCACCTTTAGTTGCGCCAATTCTTGGGGGTTATATCGTCAAGTTTTTCCACTGGCATGCGATTTTTTACGTCATTTCACTGGTGGGATTATTAGCCGCTGCATTGGTCTTTTTCATCATTCCAGAAACCCATAAAAAAGAAAATCGCATTTCGCTGCGCTTAAATATTATCGCTCGCAATTTCCTTCTGCTTTGGAAGCAAAAAGAAGTGCTCGGCTATATGTTTGCCGCCTCTTTTGGATTTGGCGGGTTGTTTGCTTTTGTGACTGCAGGTTCGATTGTCTATATCGGCATTTATGGCGTTCCCGTCGATCAGTTTGGTTATTTCTTCATGATGAATATCGTTACGATGATCTTTGCCTCTTTTTTAAATAGCCGATTTGTCACTAAAGTGGGCGCAGAAACAATGTTACGGATAGCCCTCACAATTCAATTCCTTTCTGGAATGTGGCTAATTTTGACCGCACTTTTAGATCTCGGTTTTTGGCCTATGGCAATTGGCGTCGCCTTTTTCGTCGGTCCAAACCCAGTGATTTCATCAAATTCAATGGCATCAGCTTTAGAAAGATGTCCTCAAATGGCGGGAACTGCAAATTCTTTGATTGGCAGCGTACGTTTTGCAGTGGGCGCAATTATGGGAAGTTTAGTTGCATCAATGAAAATGGATACCGCCGCACCAATGCTCTTTACTATGGGGGCATGCGTCGCGATTTCCTTGTTGGCGTATTACTTTCTAACCAGCCGAAATCTTAAAAAATCTGAGAAAAAATAAGCTCACAATTCATCATTGTTCCCTCAATGTTAGTGAGGGAACATTAATTTCTAACGTTTTGATCCTAAATAAATCGCAAATAAAGTGAGCAATGCACCAAGCCATTGCCAAAGATTAATCGCTTTATCCAAATAGAAATAATCAATCAACAATGCCGCTACTGGCTCCGTGAGTAACAATAATCCAGTAACACTTAGCGAAAGCAAAGGGATTGAATAAGCAATCATGCCCCAAGCTACGCACTGCATCACCGCACCATAAATCACGACTAATCCCCAATCCTGCCATGTTGTTGGATAAAGATTATTTGAATTGAAAATTAAAGATGGGATAAATAGCACTAAGGCACCTGTCAAACTGATCATTAACATCAACGGAAATAATGCTGTTTGCTCTTCTTGATGAACTTTTTTCACCATCACCATAGAACCAGCCAACATTACCGCTGAAATTAAACCAATCACAATGCCATAAATTCCGTCAATATTATGCTGTAATTCTTCGACAGAAATTAACGCTACGCCAACTATCGCCAAAAACAAACTTAATATTTGTAGTTTGCTTTGACGTTCTGCAAAAAAGACAAAACCAATGGCAGCCAAACAAAAAATTTGCAAGCTATTTAATAAGGTAGAAATGCCTGGACCTACGGCGTAAATACTTTCATGCCAAAAGGCAAGATCAAACGCTAAAAATACTCCAGAAAGTGCGGCAAAAAATAAGGCTTTTTTACTTTTTGGAAAATGTTGGCGTTTTAATTTCATTAAAAAATAGAAAATGCCTGATGCAATTAATAATCGCCAAAAAGCAATTGCATAAGCACCGACAGGCACAAACTTAACAATTAAGCTACCTAGTCCGAATAAAATACAACCAAACACCAACAAAAATGAAGCGATATTACTTTGTTTTTTCATTAAACGAAGACCATCCATAACGGCAAGCAAACCGCAATAAATAATAGGATAAATAAACTATTGGCAGATAATTTCCACTTTTGGAAACTATGCAGAATCAGAATAGCCGCAATAACAAAATGGCAAACAAAATAAATGATGTAAGCAAAAATACTATCAGAATTAACCGCACTTTCCATGCCATTTAAAAGTAAAAATAAAAACATTGCCAAAGCATTTAAGGCGAGCAATATAATCATGGCTAAGGGCAACAATGCAATAAAACCTTGTAAACGATTTCGTGCAATAACAAGCGCAAGATTTGCCAAAATCACGCCAGATAAAATCGGTGCAAAAGGGTTATATTTAGCAAAATCACTCGCAGGAAGCACGGTAAAAATCATTAAATAACTCAAGCAACCTAAACCCGCAATTAATGCAGCCATCAATAAAAAGCTATTACGGATTTTTTCAGTTTTTGGTTGTTTCCAAATAAAATACACGACAGAAAGACCAGATACGCTCATCACATTAGTAAGCGTGTGATTATTCTGTAATAGACTTATCAGCAACCACACCGCCCAATAAATAACAAAAGTCAGATTCACTTTGATTAAACGACCACGTTGTCCTGGGCAAATTTCGCCACGATAAAACACCAATAAAGAAATTAACTGTGCAACCAATACACCTACACTCAAGTGAGGTATTACTTGCTTTTCAACTTGCAAAGAAAAAATAAATAGATCGATGCCAAGCACCATTGAGATCGATAATACCGCAAGCAATGCCGCAATATATTTAGAAGATTGTTCTGACATAATTTTGACGACTGAAAAATAATGCACCATTATGCTAAAAATTCATTAAATTTTAAAGTAGAATGAAACCAATTTTAACCGCACTTAGGTACATGAATGTTACTTAGTATTTTATATATCATCGGTATCACCACTGAAGGAATGACAGGCGCACTTGCAGCTGGTCGTGAAAAAATGGATATTTTTGGCGTGATAATTATCGCATCCGTCACTGCCATTGGCGGCGGCTCTGTGCGTGATGTACTGCTTGGGCATTATCCTCTCGGCTGGGTTAAGCACCCAGAATATTTTTTAATGGTGGCAAGTGCGGCGGTAATTACCGTATATGTTGCGCCATTCATCAATCATTTTATGCGCTACTTTCGCACTATTTTCTTGGTGCTCGATGCGATGGGTTTGGTGGTGTATTCCATTATTGGCGCACAAATTGCGATGGATATGGGACATAGCCTCACCATTGTAAGCATTGCAGGCTGTATTACAGGTGCCTTTGGCGGGGTTCTACGCGATATGCTATGCAATCGAATTCCTCTCGTATTCCAAAAAGAACTCTACGCCAGCATTGCGCTATTTGCCACTCTGACTTATTACGCATTAAGCACACTTCAAGTAGAACATACGCTTGCCGTGTTACTCACACTAATTAGCAGCTTTACTTTACGTCTTTTAGCTATTCATTTCGAATGGGGTTTACCCGTGTTTAATTACCAAGAACTCACATCGGAAGAACAAGATAAGCTACCAAATAAAAAGAAATAAATAAAATAAAGGGAATAACTATGTTAGAACAAATGGGCAAACAAGCCAAAGATGCGGCATTTATCTTGGCTCAACTCACCACTGCTGAAAAAAATCGTGCATTATCCATTATTGCAGAACAACTCGAACAACAAGCACCGCTTATCTTAGCCGAAAACGCAAAAGATATTGACCTTGCCAAACAAAATGGATTATCAGATGCTTTGATTGATCGCCTACTGCTCACGCAAGAACGTTTGCAAGGCATTGCTAATGATGTACGCCACGTTATTTCTCTTGCAGATCCAGTGGGTAAAATCATAGACGGCGGTACACTGGATAGTGGACTTAAAATCGAACGCGTACGCACTCCGCTCGGTGTTATTGGCACAATTTATGAGGCTCGCCCAAATGTGACCATTGATGTGGCAAGTCTTTGCCTCAAAACGGGTAATGCAGTAATTTTACGCGGCGGTAAAGAAACACAGTTTTCTAACAAGATTTTAATCGAAGTTGTACAAAATGCTTTAGAGCAAGCCGGCTTACCAAAATTTGCAGTGCAAGCCATTACCGATCCAAATCGTAAACTCGTTATGCAATTATTAAAACTAGATCGCTATGTGGATATGATTATTCCTCGTGGTGGCTCTGGTTTACATGAATTGTGTAAACAACATTCGACTATTCCAGTTATTGTGGGGGGCGTGGGTGTTTGCCATACTTTCGTTGAAAAAAGTGCGGATCAAAATAAAGCAATTTTTGTTATTGATAACGCCAAAACACAACGTCCAAGCACCTGTAACACATTAGAGACTTTATTAGTTCAACATTCTATTGCTGAAGAATTTTTACCTAAACTCGTCTCTCACCTCGTGTCCAAAAATGTAAAATATCATGCAAAATCCACCGCACTTAATATATTGAAACAAGTGGGTGCGAATGTCTGCGAAGTGACAGAAAAAGAATTACGCGAAGAATGGGGATCATTGGATTTGAATGTTGTTGTTGTGGAAGATATTCATGCCGCTATTGAGCATATCCGCCAATATGGCACACAACATTCTGAAAGTATTTTAACTTCCTCACAAAACCTAGCACATCAATTTATCAATCAGGTCGATGCCGCTGCCGTTTATGTGAATGCAAGCACACGATTTACTGATGGCGGACAATTTGGATTAGGTGCAGAAGTTGCCGTGAGTACTCAAAAACTTCACGCTCGTGGCCCAATGGGATTAGAAGCATTAACAAGTTATAAATGGGTTTGTGAAGGCGAATATACCGTTCGCAAATAAAACCCAAAGTGCGGTAATTTTTAGAAGAGATTATTTGCATATAAAAAAGCCCGCGAAATGCGGACTTTTTCATTACCTTTATTTGTCAGATTTACCCAAATTATCAAAGAATTTTTTCACACCGTCCAAAAATCCTGAAGATTTTGGTGCGTGTTTACTTAAATCTTTACCTTGTAAACTTTCCTCAAGTTTTTGAAGTAATTCTTTTTGTTCGCTGGTTAAATTAACTGGCGTTTCGACCACGATACGGCAAATCAAATCGCCCGCATAGCCGCTACGTGTAGATGCGACACCTTTGCCTCGCATACGGAATAATTTTCCAGTTTGCGTTTCAGCGGGGATTTTAAGTTTCACTCTGCCATCTAAGGTCGGCACTTCAATTTCACCGCCAAGGGCTGCAGTAGCAAAACTAATCGGTACTTCGCAATATAAGTTGTTACCGTCACGTTCAAAAATGTTATGTTCTCTCACGTGAATCACAACATATAAATCCCCAGCTGGTGCACCATTTTCGCCTGCAGCACCTTTTCCTGCTAAACGAAGTTGGTTACCCGTATCTACGCCTACAGGAATTTTTACTGAAAGATTTTCTTTCTTATGAACTCGCCCTTCTCCATGACAGCTGCGACAAGGTTTTTCAATTTTCTTACCGCTACCATGACAAGTTGGACAAATACTTTCAGATACAAAGAAACCTTGTTGACGACGAATTCGACCAGAACCATGACAATGCGGACAAGTTTCAACTTTAGAGCCTTTTTCTGCACCAGAGCCACCACAGCTATCACAATGTGCAAGGGTGTTAATTTGAATATCTTTGGTTGTACCTTTTACGGCTTCTTCTAAAGTGATTTCTAAGTCATAGCGTAAGTCTTCGCCACGAACAACTCGCTGACGACCACGGCCACCGCCACCAAAAATATCGCCAAAAATATCACCGAACATATCACCGAAATCAGCACCACCAAAGCCACCACCGAAGCCACCAGCGCCACCACCTTGTTCAAAGGCAGCATGGCCATATTGATCATAAGTTGCACGTTTTTGATCGTCGCCTAATACTTCATAAGCTTCATTAATTTCTTTGAATTTTTCTTCCGCTTCTTTACTGCCTTGGTTTTTATCCGGGTGATGTTTAGACGCTAAACGTTTATACGCACGTTTAATATCATTCTCACTCGCCCCTTTTTGTAACCCAAGGACTTCGTAGTAATCTTTTTTTGCCATAGTGTTTCCGTATTTTTATTTGTAAATATTTTGTCATTTCTGACCGTTTACATTCGCTATTTTTAGCAATGTGGGTAAATTGAAATGTAAATATCCACTTTTCCATTTGGATAATATTTCTCAAAATCCACTTTATAAGCACGTTTTAATAAGCCTTGCTTTTCTTTATTCCAAATGCGTTGCCACGTTTGAACTACTGATTCATAAGTCGTGGGGAAGATTTCATACCAAGTCAGATCTTCAATTTCAATGGTTGAAAAACTGCCCTCAGGTTTACTTTCTTGAGCAACAGCAACATCATAATAGCCCGTAAAATCCGATTCATAATTCAGATAAACACCATAATAAGGATCATTTTGAGGCAATTTTGCAAAATTATTCTGCCAAATCTGTCCAATCTTTTCTGCGGGATTTTCCTTTGTGTTATGCGTACGAATTGTAGCAAGAGGATAAAGTGTAAGTGGCATAACTATTCCTTAAATTTACAAAATTCTGGGTAAATTTGACCGCTTATAACATACTCCCCTCTTTAGCAAAGAGGGGGATCATTTATATACACCAAAAGGGCGTGTTCCCACGCCCTTTGTTTGTGCTAAGAAGAGCGGTGAATTATTTATTATCTTTATCTTTCACTTCTTCAAATTCAGCATCTACCACGCCATCATCTTTTGCTGATGATTGTTGTGGTTGCTCGCCACCAGCTTGTTGAGCTTTTGCTTGAGCTGCTTGCATGAGTGGTTCAGACGCTTTGATTACTGTTTCAATTTTTGCTTCAATTTCTGCTTTATCTTCACCTTTTGCTGCTGTTTCAAGCTCAGCTACTGCAGCTTCAATTTTCTCTTTGTCTGCGGCACCCAATGCATCGCCAGCTTCTGCAATTTGTTTACGTGTTGCGTGTGCAATACCATCAGCTTGGTTACGCGCTTGAACAACTTCTTCAAATTTACGGTCTGCATCGGCATTTGCTTCTGCATCACGCACCATTTGTTGAATTTCTTCATCAGATAAACCAGATGATGCTTGAATACGAATTTGTTGCTCTTTACCCGTATTTTTATCTTTTGCAGATACGTTGATTACGCCGTTTGCATCGATATCAAATGTTACTTCGATTTGTGGCATACCACGCGGTGCAGGATTAATACCTTCTAGGTTGAATTGACCTAAAGATTTATTATCTGCCGCACGTTTACGTTCACCTTGAAGAACGTGAATGGTTACCGCACTTTGATTATCTTCCGCTGTTGAGAATACTTGCGATTTTTTAGTTGGAATCGTAGTATTTTTCTCAATTAAGGTGGTCATCACACCGCCCATAGTTTCGATACCAAGTGATAACGGAGTAACATCTAATAAAAGAACGTCTTTCACATCACCTTTTAATACACCACCTTGAACTGCCGCACCGATTGCCACCGCTTCATCAGGGTTAACATCTTTACGCGCTTCTTTACCAAAGAACTCAGCAACTTTTTGTTGAACAAGTGGCATACGAGTTTGACCGCCCACAAGAATAATATCGTGAATTTCACTCACGCTTTTACCTGCATCTTTTAATACAGCTTTCAAAGACTCAATTGAGCTTGCCACTAAATCTTCTACTAATGCTTCTAATTTTGCACGAGTGATATTTAATGCTAAGTGTTTAGGGCCAGTCGCATCTGCAGTGATGTACGGAAGGTTCACTTCAGTAGATTGAGCTGATGAAAGTTCAATTTTTGCTTTCTCTGCAGCTTCTTTCACACGTTGTAATGCCATTGCATCATTACGTAAATCGATATTTTGTTCTTTTTTGAACTCATCAATAATGTAATCAATTACACGGTTATCAAAGTCTTCACCACCTAAGTGAGTGTTACCACCAGTTGCTAACACTTCGAAAGTTTGTTCACCATCAAAGTTATCAATTTCGATGATTGAAATATCGAATGTACCTCCACCTAAGTCGTAAACTGCGATTACTTGGTTCTCTTTGCTTGAACCTAAACCGAACGCTAACGCAGCCGCCGTTGGTTCATTGATGATACGTTTAACGTCTAAACCAGCGATTTTACCTGCATCAATCGTTGCTTGACGTTGTGCATCGTTAAAGTATGCAGGAACAGTAATTACCGCTTCTGTTACAGACTCACCCAAGAAATCTTCTGCCGTTTTTTTCATTTTTTTCAATACTTCAGCAGAGATTTGTGGTGGTGCTAATTTATCACCTTTTACATTTACCCAAGCATCGCCATTGTCAGCACGAGTAATTTCGAAAGGCATAATTTTAATATCGCGTTGAACTTCTTCGCTTTCAAAACGACGACCAATTAAACGTTTAATAGCAAACAATGTATTTTTCGGGTTAGTGATTGCTTGACGTTTTGCTGGCTGACCAACTAAGGTTTCATTATCTGTATAAGCAATAATTGAAGGAGTTGTACGTGCACCTTCCGCATTTTCAATCACGCGTGCTTTGTCGCCGTCCATTACTGCTACACAAGAGTTTGTTGTACCTAAGTCAATACCAATAATTTTTCCCATTTTGTACTCCTAGTAAAAATTTTAAAATTCGGGGAAGGGCTTTTAGACCCATTTATTACGAATTGTAAGATGTAGATATTCTTTCGCATTTCAAGAGAAAATTTTAAAAATTTTTTATTTCTTAAAGTGCGGTGATTTCCGTTCTTGTTTTCAAAATAAGTCTCAAATGATGAACTTCAAGGGGAAAATAAAAATTTTCAGGCAAGAAAAAGGGATTTGTGATAAATTTGGCGAAAATTTTTACTTTAAAATAGGAAAGAAATAAATGAAAAAATCAAAAATTGCTGCAGGCGTAGTCGTTGCTCTTGCTGCCGTTTGGTGTGCAGGTGCATGGTTTACAGGGAAAAAAGCCGAAGAGGAATATTTACATCAACTAAAACAATTAGATCAACTATTTGCCAAAACAGATGTATTAGAAGAAAGTAAAATTTTTTATAAAAATATAAAATTTGATAGAGGATTATTTGCGTCTCATATTCAAGATCAAATAGAAATCCACAAGGCAAATGAAACGATCATTATTCCTTTATCATCAACGCTTTATCACGGGCCTTTGCCGCTTGATCGTGTGGCGAAACTGAATTTCGTTCCAGCCATTTTTTCAAGCCAAACCTTGTTAGGAAAAAATGCAACAACTCAGGTACTCTTTGATATCACAAAATCAGAGAAACCATTACAACTGAATTTCGCAATGAATTATGTATTAAATGGTAATGCGGAATTAAAACTTGCATCGGGGCAATATCACAATGAGCAATCTCAATCTAAGGCAGATTTTGATTGGTCAAATGTCGTATTAAACGTTGATTTAGATAAAAATGAACCCAGTAATTATACGCTATCTGTAGATTCATTTAATTCAAACGACCCTAATCATTCAGTTTCAACGGCTTCATTAATTAAAATAAAAGATCTTGTCGTACAAGGCTCACTACAAAGCACAAAATGGCCATTTATTTATAGTGGAAATATCAATAGTAAAATAGGCTATTTTGAGCAAAATACCGAATCTGCAGAGACTGGCGAAAAATTCTCTCTTATGCAGAAAAACAGCCAAGCAAATTTAACTACACAAGTTGAGGGCGATACAGTAAATATCATCAATAAAACAAATCTGGATGAATTACATATTAATGGTAACAACTTAGGTAAAGTGACCAACAATGTAGAATTCAACCATATTGATGGCAACGCATTACAAGAACTTTTAAATATTTTAGTTGCAATAGGCAAAGCCGACTCAGATACGCCTTTATCTAAAACATTAGTGCAAAAATTACAACAAGCAGGCATGACCATTGCAAATAATCAGCCTCAAATTAAATTTGCCCCTCTTTCTATTTCTGATGAAAAAGGAAAAGTGGCGCTAGATCTGAATATTGCTTTAGTGCCAAACCCTAAATTTGATTTAATGCGCAGCGGCTTATACAAACAATTCAAAGATTTTTCGATCAATTTTGATGTGAATAAAGAAACTGCAATTTCATTATTATCTAAATTTGTACCAGAAAACCAAAAGCAAGATTTAGCTTACAGAATGGACGAATTAGTTGCTGAAGGAGAAGCAAATGGCATTATCGTAAACGCCGATAAAACCGTCACATTAACGCTTGCTTTAGAGAATAACGAATTGAAACTAAACGGCAAGCCAATCCCAGAAGAACAATTGAAAATGATCCTCTTTATGCTTGTAATGGGGGGAATTGGGAGATAACCGCAACAGGACGATAAATTATCGCCCTGTTTCACGATGAAGAGCGGTCAATATTCTTTATCTTTTTAAGCTAAACGCTCTTTTAAATACCCTTCATAATCTGGCACTTCAATTTCGATATCTTGTTCGAATAAAACTGAAGTTAACATAAAATCTGCAGAGCTTTGATTAATGGCAACAGGAATATTCCACACTGTTGCAATACGCATGAGGGCTTTCACATCTGGATCATGTGGTGCGGCATTCATTGGATCCCAAAAGAAGATCATCATGTCGATTTTCTTTTCTGCGATTAATCCACCAAGTTGTTGGTCGCCGCCCATCGGACCACTTAATAAAGATTGAATGCTTAAACCTGTTTCTCGTTCTAAAATATGGCCTGTTGTACCTGTTGCATAAAGTATATGAGGCTTAAGTGCCTTTTTGTGTTTTTGCGTCCAATTCAGTAAATTTTTTTTGCAGCTATCATGAGCCACAAGCGCAATACGTTTATGTTGGGTGAGCGTTCGAGTCGTTATATGCATGATTAATTCCTTTTTGAAATAAGTTTGAAAACTTTAAAGCAAAGCCCTACAGAATGCAATGTTTTACTGATGATTTTAATAGGCTTTACAAAAGGCGAGAAAAATTACCGCACTTTCAAAAGATTACCGATTAACACTGTACTCAACAGGGATATTTGATGAAAATTTACTATCTTTATCTCAAAAAATCTTCTAAAATTTGTTAAATGTTTGTAAAAAGGCAAGCATTTCTGATATTCGTGTTTAGTGCTTACTAAACTAATGTTCACTTAATTAACAGATAAGGAAAACCTATGTCTGAGATTTTAAAAAATGACGTTGATCCAATCGAAACTCAAGATTGGTTACAATCATTAGATTCTTTGATTCGTGAAGAAGGCGTAGAGCGTGCACAATATATTATTGAGCAAGTTATTGGCCAAGCTCGCACCAACGGTGTTTCATTACCTACAGGTGTAACGACCGATTACGTCAATACTATCCCTGCTTCTGAACAACCTACTTACCCAGGTGATCATGCTATTGAGCGTCGTATTCGTTCTGCTGTGCGTTGGAATGCTATTGCTATGGTATTGCGTAGTCAGAAGAAAGATCTTGACTTAGGTGGTCATATCTCAACTTTCCAATCTGCTGCAACCATGTATGAAGTTTGCTATAACCACTTCTTCAAAGCAGCAACGGAGAAAAACGGTGGCGACTTAATTTTCTTCCAAGGCCATGCTGCTCCAGGTATGTATGCGCGCGCATTCTTAGAAGGTCGTTTAACTGAAGAACAAATGGATAACTTCCGTCAAGAAGCCTTTACCGATGGTTTATCTTCATATCCACACCCTAAATTAATGCCTGAATTCTGGCAATTCTCTACGGTTTCTATGGGGTTAGGCCCTGTGAACGCCATCTATCAAGCGCGTTTCTTAAAATACTTAGATAACCGTGGCTTAAAAGATACCAAAGATCAAAAAGTCTATGCATTCTTAGGTGATGGTGAAATGGATGAAATTGAGTCTAAAGGTGCATTAACTTTTGCAGCTCGTGAAAAATTAGATAACTTAATCTTCACTATCAGCTGTAACTTACAACGTTTAGACGGCCCTGTGAATGGTAACGGTAAAATCGTTCAAGAATTAGAAGGCCTATTTACTGGTGCTGGCTGGGAAGTGATTAAAGTTTTATGGGGAAGCGATTGGGATAAATTATTTGCTAAAGATACTTCAGGTAAATTAACTCAGTTAATGATGGAAGTGGTAGATGGCGACTATTTAACTTTCAAATCTAAAGATGGTGCGTATATTCGTGAACACTTCTTTGGTCGTTATCCAGAAACTGCCGCATTAGTTGCAGATATGACCGATGATGAAATTTGGGCATTACGCCGTGGTGCGCACGATAGCGAAAAATTATATGCAGCCTATGCAAAAGCACAAAATGCAACGAAACCAGTTGTAATTTTAGCGCATCAAGTTAAAGGTTATAAAATTCCTGAAGCGGAAAGTAAAAACACCGCTCACCAATCTAAAAAAATGTCTTACGAAAGCCTTAAAGGTTTCCGTGACTACTTCGATTTACCATTGACTGATGAGCAAGTAGAAAAATTAGAATACATTAAATTTGCTGAAGGCACCCCTGAATACGAATATTTACATGGCCACCGTAAAGCATTAAACGGCTATGTTCCTGCTCGTCGCACTAAATTTGATGTTGAATATAAAGTTCCTGCATTAGAGGAATTTAAAGCATTATTAGAAGAACAACCGCGTGGTATTTCAACCACAATGGCGTTTACTCGTGCCTTAAATATCTTATTAAAAGATAAAAACATTGGTAAAACTATCGTTCCAATGATTGCGGATGAAGCACGTACGTTTGGTATGGAAGGTTTATTCCGTCAAGTGGGTATTTATAACCCACATGGTCAAAACTATGTTCCTTCAGATCGTGATTTAGTGGCTTACTATCGTGAAGCAAAAGATGGTCAAGTTCTACAAGAAGGTATCAATGAATTAGGTGCAACCGCATCTTGGTTAGCAGCAGCGAACTCCTACTCTGTCAATAACCAACCAATGATTCCATTCTTCATTTACTATTCAATGTTTGGTTTCCAACGTGTGGGTGATATGATGTGGGCTGCTGGTGACCAATTAGCTCGTGGTTTCATGGTGGGTGGTACTTCTGGTCGTACAACCCTGAACGGTGAAGGTTTACAACACGAAGATGGCCATAGCCATATTCAAGCAGGTATCATTCCTAACTGTGTCACTTACGACCCATCATTCGCATTCGAAGTTGCAGTAATTATGCAAGACGGTATTAACCGCATGTACGGCGAAAAACAAGAAGATGTATTCTATTACATGACAACATTAAATGAAGTCATGGATCAACCTGCAATGCCTGCTGGTGCGGAAGAAGGTATCCGTAAAGGTTTATACAAATTTGAAACAGTGGAAGGTAAAAAAGGCAAAGGCCACGTTCAATTGTTAGGTTCTGGTGCCATCATGCGTCATGTTCGTGAAGCGGCACAAATTCTTGCAAAAGATTATGGTGTCACCTCAGATGTATTCTCTGCACCGTCATTCAATGAATTAGCGCGTGAAGGTCAAGATGCGGCACGTTGGAACTTATTACACCCAACAGAGACACAACGCGTACCATACGTTGCTCAAGTATTAGCTGATTTACCAACCGTTGCTTCAACTGACTATGTTAAAACATACGCAGATCAAATCAGTGCATTCGTACCAAGTCGTCATTATCATGTGTTAGGCACAGATGGTTTCGGTCGTTCAGACAGCCGTGCAAATTTACGTGAACACTTCGAAGTTGATGCACGTTATGTTGTGGTTGCTGCACTTTCTCAATTAGCGAAAGAAGGTACAGTATCTAACCAAGTTGTTGCAGATGCGATTGCGAAATTCGGTTTGAATGTAGATCGTATCAATCCGCTTTACGCGTAATTGATGAAAACTGCGGTCAAAAAACATCGTGTTTTATGACCGCACTTTAAAAGGAACAAAAAATGTCAAAACAAATTCAAATTCCTGATATTGGTAGTGATGAAGTTACAGTAACAGAAGTCATGGTAAACGTAGGCGATACCATCTCTGTTGATCAATCTATCATTAACGTTGAAGGCGATAAAGCTTCAATGGAAGTGCCAGCACCAGAAGCAGGTGTTGTAAAAGAAGTTTTAGTCAAAGTCGGTGATAAAGTCACAACCAGCACCCCAATGCTCGTATTAGAAGCCACAGGCGCTGCACCAGCGGCTGAAGCACCTGTAGCCCCAGTAGCCGTTGCCACGCCAACCGCGTCGGCTGTTGTTGAAGTAAACGTACCAGATATCGGTTCTGATGAAGTAAACGTTACTGAAATTATGGTTAAAGTGGGGGATAGTGTTGAAGTTGATCAATCAATCATCAATGTTGAAGGCGATAAAGCTTCAATGGAAGTTCCAGCACCAATCGCAGGTGTGGTAAAAGAAATTTTAATTAATGTTGGTGATAAAGTTTCAACTGGCAAACTCATCATGAAATTTGAAACTGCATCAGCTGCTCCAGTTGCTGCGGCTGCGCCAGCTCAAACAGCTGCACCTGTAGCTGCCACAACATCTGCAATTAAAGATGTGAATGTGCCAGATATTGGTGGTGATGAAGTCAATGTGACTGAAATCATGGTTGCAGTTGGTGATACTGTTTCAGAAGATCAATCATTAATTACCGTTGAAGGTGATAAAGCGTCAATGGAAGTTCCAGCTCCATTTGGCGGTGTCGTAAAAGAAATTCTCGTGAAATCAGGTGATAAAGTATCGACTGGTTCATTAATTATGCGCTTTGAAGTAGCGGGGGCAGCGCCAGCTGCGGCAACATCTGCGCCAGCATCACAAGTTGCATCGCCTGCGCCGGCGGCACAACCTGCTCAATCTGGCAATGTATCTGGCTTAAGCCAAGAACAAGTGGTGGCAAGCGCTGGCTATGCGCATGCTACTCCAGTTATTCGTCGTTTAGCACGTGAATTTGGCGTAAACTTAGATAAAGTAAAAGGTACAGGTCGTAAAGGTCGTATCGTTAAAGAAGATATCGAAGCTTATGTGAAGACCGCGGTTAAAGCTTATGAAAGCGGTGCAACAGCACAAGCTGCTGGCAATGGCGTAGCGAATGGCGCTGGCTTAGGCTTATTACCATGGCCAAAAGTTGATTTCAGTAAATTCGGTGAAGTAGAAGAAGTCGAATTAAGCCGTATTAATAAAATTTCAGGCGCTAACTTACATCGTAACTGGGTAATGATTCCACACGTTACTCACTTCGATAAAGCAGATATCACGGATTTAGAAGCATTCCGTAAAGAACAAAATGCATTAGCAGAAAAACAAAAACTTGGCGTGAAAATTACTCCAGTTGTGTTTATTATGAAAGCGGTGGCAAAAGCATTAGAAGCGTATCCACGTTTCAACAGTTCAATTACCGAAGATGCACAACGCTTAATCCTGAAAAAATATATTAACATTGGTGTCGCAGTAGATACACCAAATGGCTTAGTCGTGCCTGTCTTCAAGAACGTGAACAAAAAAGGCATTATTGAACTTTCACGTGAATTAATGGAAGTATCGAAAAAAGCCCGTGAAGGCAAATTGACTGCATCTGATATGCAAGGTGGCTGTTTCACTATTTCAAGTCTTGGTGGCATTGGTACAACTCACTTTGCACCAATCGTAAACGCGCCAGAAGTGGCTATCCTTGGTGTATCTAAATCATCAATGGAACCAGTATGGAATGGTAAAGAATTTGCGCCACGCTTAATTCTTCCAATGTCATTATCATTCGACCACCGTGTCATTGATGGTGCGGATGGTGCACGATTCATCAGCTATATCAGTGCTGTATTAGCAGATTTACGCCGTTTGATTATGTAATAACGTCTCTTTCTTCTAATTAGAAGAAAGGGCGTTTTAGCAAATCCATTATGATCGCAAAGATCGCAAAAAGTGCGGTCAATATTTTGAACGTTTTTACGAGGTAAAAATGAGTAAAGAAATTAAAACCCAAGTCGTCGTACTTGGTGCTGGCCCAGCAGGTTATTCTGCTGCGTTCCGTTGTGCGGATTTAGGTTTAGAAACTGTATTAGTTGAACGTTATTCAACTCTTGGTGGGGTATGTTTAAATGTAGGCTGTATCCCATCGAAAGCATTGTTGCACGTAGCAAAAGTGATTGAAGAAGCAAAACACGCAAGTAAAAATGGTATTTACTTTGGTGAGCCAAGAATTGATTTAGATGAAGTTCGTGCAGGTAAAGAAGCGGTTGTCACTAAATTAACTGGTGGTTTAGCGGGTATGGCAAAAGCGCGTAAAGTCACTGTTGTTGAAGGCTTAGCTGCATTTACTGATCCTAATACTTTAGTCGCGCGTGACCGTGATGGGCATCCAACTACAATTAAATTTGATAATGCTATTATTGCAGCAGGTTCTCGCCCAATTGAATTACCATTTATTCCACATGAAGATCCACGTATTTGGAACTCAACTGATGCGCTTAAATTAAAAGAAGTACCTAAAAAACTTCTCATTATGGGCGGCGGTATCATCGGTTTAGAAATGGGGACGGTTTACCACGCATTAGGTTCAGAAATTGAAGTTGTGGAAATGTTTGACCAAGTTATCCCTGCCGCGGATAAAGATGTTGTTGCAATTTACACCAAACAAATCGAGAAAAAATTCAAGTTAATGCTTGAAACCAAAGTGACCACTGTTGAAGCAAAAGATGATGGTATCTACGTTTCAATGAAAGGCAAAGCATGCAATGACACCAAACATTATGATGCGGTGCTTGTCGCTATCGGTCGTGTACCAAATGGCAAATTGATTGATGCAGGTAAAGCAGGCGTTGAAGTGGATGATCGTGGTTTCATTCATGTTGATAAACAAATGCGCACCAATGTGCCACATATCTTTGCAATCGGCGATATTGTTGGTCAACCAATGTTAGCGCACAAAGGTGTTCACGAAGGTCACGTTGCTGCAGAAGTCATTGCGGGACAAAAATACTACTTCGATCCTAAAGTTATTCCATCCATCGCTTATACCGAACCAGAAGTAGCTTGGGTAGGTAAAACAGAGAAAGAATGTAAACAAGAAGGTTTAAACTACGAAGTAGCTAAATTCCCTTGGGCAGCATCAGGCCGCGCGATTGCCTCTGAATGTTCAGAAGGTATGACGAAGTTAATCTTTGATAAAGATACTCATCGTGTACTTGGCGGTGCAATCGTAGGTTCTAACGGTGGTGAATTATTAGGTGAAATTGGTCTTGCCATCGAGATGGGTTGCGATGCAGAAGATATCGCATTAACTATCCACGCTCACCCAACTTTACATGAGTCTGTTGGTTTAGCTGCGGAAGTATTTGAAGGCTCAATCACCGACCTTCCAAATGCAAAAGCGAAGAAAAAATAATTTCTATTTAAGAAGTTTTAATTCAGCTAAAATTGTAAATTCAAGCCTAAATAAAAATCCCCAATAGGGGATTTTTATTTTCCTATCTTTTTATTTTTTTATGATAAGATATTGTCCTAAAAACGTTTCTTTTTTTACCGCACTTTTGAGCATTATTTATGACTACACAACTTGATTTAATTAAATCTTCTATCAAATCAATTCCTAACTATCCAAAAGAAGGCATTATCTTCCGCGATATTACTACCCTTTTAGAGGTTCCAGCAGCTTTTAAAGCAACAGTAGATCTTATTGTGGAACAATATCGCGATAAAGGAATCACCAAGGTGCTTGGAACTGAATCTCGTGGTTTTATTTTTGGCGCACCAGTTGCCTTAGCACTAGGTTTACCTTTCGAATTAGTACGTAAACCTAAAAAATTACCACGTGAAACCATTTCTCAATCTTATCAATTAGAATATGGTCAAGATACTTTGGAAATGCACGTTGATGCAATTTCAGAAGGTGACAATGTTTTAATCATTGATGATTTATTAGCAACAGGTGGCACCGTTGAAGCGACGGTAAAATTAGTACAACGTTTAGGTGGAGCGGTAAAACACGCTGCATTTGTGATTAATTTACCTGAATTAGGTGGAGAAAAACGCTTAAATAATTTGGGCGTTGATTGCTATACACTCGTCAATTTTGAAGGTCATTAATTAAAGATTCGATGAGCTATCAAGTCTTAGCCAGAAAGTGGCGACCAAAAACATTTGCTGATGTCGTTGGGCAAGAGCACATTATCACGGCATTAGCAAATGGATTAAAAGATAATCGACTACATCACGCTTACCTCTTTTCAGGCACGCGTGGTGTAGGGAAAACCTCTATTGCCAGATTATTTGCAAAAGGATTAAATTGCGTACATGGTATAACGGCTACGCCTTGTGGTGAATGTGAAAATTGTAAAGCGATTGAGCAAGGCAATTTTATTGATTTAATTGAAATTGATGCGGCATCCCGCACAAAAGTTGAAGACACGCGTGAATTATTGGATAACGTGCAATATAAACCTGTTGTCGGAAGATTTAAGGTTTACTTAATTGATGAAGTCCACATGCTGTCCCGTCATTCATTTAATGCGTTGCTCAAGACGTTAGAAGAACCACCAGAATATGTAAAATTCTTACTTGCGACAACGGATCCACAAAAATTACCTGTAACTATTCTTTCTCGCTGTTTACAATTTCATCTCAAAGCATTAGATGAAACCCAAATCTCCCAGCATCTTGCCCATATTCTGACGCAAGAAAATATTCCTTTTGAAGAGCCTGCATTAGTTAAACTTGCAAAAGCGGCGCAAGGAAGTATTCGTGATAGCTTAAGTTTAACCGATCAAGCCATTGCTATGGGTGACCGACAAGTTACTAATAGTGTTGTAAGTAATATGTTAGGGTTGCTTGAGGATAACTATTCTGTTGATATTTTATACGCCTTACACCAAGGTAATGGTGAACTCTTAATGCGAACACTACAAAGAGTTGCAGATGCGGCAGGCGATTGGGATAAATTACTTGGCGAATGTGCAGAAAAATTACATCAAATTGCACTCATGCAACTTCTTCCACAAAAATCTTCAGATGACAATGAACATTTTTCATTTTTAGCCAAACATATCTCTCCAGAAGATGTTCAGTTTTTTTATCAAGTCATTGTTTCTGGTAGAAAAGACTTATCAAATGCGCCAAATCGTCGTATTGGCACAGAAATGACATTATTGAGGGCATTGGCATTCCACCCAAAGTTCCTTACGGCAGTACCAAAGGCTAACACGACAATTACTCCACCGCCATCAACTCCAAGTGCGGTTGAAAATACAGGTAATTATGTAGATGTGCCGGTACTGTCGCAAAGTATCAAATCAGCGTATTCTCAAGCAAAACCAAATAAAACGAGCATTCCAAATTTGGCAAGCCTTTCGGCTTTAGATGCGCTTGAACATTTAACACAACTCGAAAACCAAGAACGTCAAGAACACAAAGCTGAATCATTAGCTGCAGTAAGCGAAACGTTACATCACATTCAAGAACTGGACGAAGAAAAATCTCATAAAAAAATGACCGCACTTCCCGTGCGAGAAATGACTGAACCGAAGCCTAAGCACATAGAAAAGCCGACATTACCATCAAATGCTGCACTGGCTCCACAAGAAAATAGTACTGAAGAAAATTCAAGTGATGATAATGTAGAAATTGCTCAAGATGAGCAAGAAATCTTAAGTGCAGACACCTATCGTTGGGAATGGAGCAATCCAGAACTTGCTAAAGCCGATACAGGCGTTCGTCCTTCTGATATAAAACAGGCGATTTTGAAAGATATTACGCCTGAATTACGTTTAAAAATCATCACTCAAACTCAACAACAAGATGAATGGGCAGATATAGTTGAACGTTCTGGAGTAACAGGATTTAGCAAAGAATTAGCGTTAAATTGTTTCTTACAAAACAAAACCGATGATGAAATCAATCTTGGACTACATTCAGAAAAATCTCATTTACGTCAAGACAGAAGCATAAAAAATTTGGTTGAAGCTTTAAGCAAATTGCAAGGTAAAGACATTCGATTAACAATTAATATTGATGATAGCAATATCACTACTCCAATTGAATATCGTCGTAATATTTATCAAACATTGCGGGAAAAGGCTCAAAATGAGTTGCAAAAAGATAGTAAATTACAAATTCTGCTCAATGAGTTTGATGCAAAATTAGATATAGAGAGTATTCGACCAGTTTAAAGACAATATTGTATTGAGAACTCCCGTTTCAAGTCAGAATATTTTTATAAACCTCTACCATTTTGTCTTTTTTTAATCTAGAATTCGTCAATTTGTTTTTTAAGCGCCAAAAGGAGAGTGAAAATGAAACTGGTTGAAGTAAAACACCCACTTGTAAAACACAAACTAGGTGTGATGCGTGAAGCTGAGATTGATACAAAAAAATTCCGTGAACTGGCAACAGAAATCGGTAGTCTATTAACCTATGAAGCAACGTCTGATTTAGAAACTGAAAAAGTAACGATCAACAGTTGGAATGGCCCAGTAGAAATTGATAGAATTAAAGGTAAAAAAGTAACGGTTGTGCCAATTTTACGTGCAGGTTTAGGTATGATGGATGGCGTACTTGAACATGTACCAAGCGCACGTATCAGTGTAGTGGGAATCTACCGTAATGAAGAAACCCTTGAACCAGTCCCTTACTTCCAAAAATTAGCTAGCGATTTAGAAGAGCGCCTTGCAATTGTTGTCGATCCGATGCTTGCAACTGGTGGTTCAATGATTGCAACCCTTGATCTTTTAAAAGCAAAAGGTTGTAAACACATCAAAGTATTAGTGTTGGTCGCTGCGCCAGAAGGTATTAAGGCTCTTGAAGCTGCACATCCTGACATTGAACTTTACTGCGCTTCTATTGATAGCCACCTAAATGAACACGGTTACATTATTCCGGGTCTAGGTGACGCGGGTGATAAAATTTTTGGGACAAAATAATCCCCAAAAATAAAAGATGGACGGCATTCTTGCCGTCTTTTTGTGTGCGTGAAACACAAGAAAAACTGACCGCACTTTAAGTTAATTCAAACAGAGAGTTGAAACTAAATGACAAATCAAACTTCTTCTTTCCCTTCGGAAAAACAAAGTACATTAAAACAATCATTCGTTGGTCTACAGATGCTCTTCGTCGCGTTTGGTGCGCTCGTTCTTGTACCATTAATTACAGGCCTTGATTCCAATACAGCATTATTAACCGCTGGCGTTGGTACCCTACTCTTCCAACTTTGCACTGGCAAACAAGTTCCTATTTTCTTAGCCTCATCTTTTGCCTTTATCGCACCGATTCAATATGGTGTTCAAACTTGGGGCATTGCGACCACTATGGGGGGGTTAGCATCCGCTGGGCTTGTATATCTAGCACTAAGCATGTTAGTAAAATTACGTGGAACAGAGGCATTACAACGCATTTTCCCACCGATTGTAGTTGGCCCAGTAATTATTATCATTGGTATGGGTCTTGCACCTGTGGCAGTTGATATGTCATTAGGCAAAAATAGTGCTTATGCTTATAACGACGCTGTATTAGTTTCAATGGTAACTCTTCTTACTACTTTATCTGTGGCAGTATTTGCCAAAGAATTGATGAAACTCATCCCGATTATGTTTGGTATTACTGCGGGCTATATTTTATGTTTATTCCTAGGTTTAATTAATTTCCAACCAGTGATCGATGCGCCTTGGTTCAGCTTACCAAAATTAACTGCGCCTGAATTTAACCTAGAAGCTATTCTTTATATGTTACCTATTGCCATTGCACCTGCAGTAGAACACGTGGGCGGCATTATGGCAATCAGCTCTGTGACAGATAAAGACTTTTTAAAAAAACCAGGATTACACCGTACTTTATTAGGCGATGGTTTAGCGACAGCAGCTGCATCTTTAGTGGGGGGGCCACCAAATACAACCTATGCGGAAGTAACTGGTGCCGTAATGTTAACCCGAAATTTCAATCCTAATATTATGACTTGGGCTGCGGTTTGGGCTATTGCGATTTCATTCTGTGGAAAAGTAGGCGCATTCCTATCAACGATCCCAACTATTGTAATGGGTGGCATTATGATGCTTATTTTCGGTTCAATCGCAGTCGTGGGCATGAGCACCTTAATTCGTGGCAAAGTTGATGTTACCGAAGCACGTAATCTGTGTATTATTTCTGTCATCATGACATTTGGTATCGGCAATATGTTTGTAGATGTGGGTAACGTATCACTAAAAGGTATCAGCTTGTGTGCGATTGTTGCTATCATCTTAAACCTTGTTTTACCGAAAGCAAAAAATGAAGTAGAATAAGATTCCTTTTAAAAGGGTTAAATACCAATTTAGCCCTTTTTCTTACTTATAATCTGTAATACATAAATATTTGAATAAGCAGCTTCCCTTACCCATTCATCAAATTGATGATGCCACATTAGAAAACTTTTACGGCGATAATAATCTTTTATTGCTCGATTCTTTACACAAAAATTCAGCTGAATTAAAACAACAGTTTTTCTATATTTGGGGAAAAAAAGGTTCTGGAAAAACTCACCTGCTTAGAGCATTCAGTAACGAATATTTAATCAATCAACGTACTGCTATTTATGTACCGCTCAGCAAATCTCAATATTTTTCTACCGCAGTTCTTGAAAATCTAGAACAGCAAGAATTAGTATGTCTAGATGATGTACAAACCGTGATCGGCAATGATGAATGGGAATTAGCTATTTTTGATCTATTCAATCGAATTAAAGCAAGCGGAAAAACGCTTTTGCTTATTAGTTCAGATAAATCGCCTTCCGCACTTTCTGTAAAATTGCCTGATTTGAACTCTCGCTTGACTTGGGGGGAAATTTATCAATTAAATTCCCTAACTGACGAGCAAAAAATTAGTGTTCTGCAACTTAATGCTTATCAACGAGGAATTCAATTACCTGATGAGACAGCTAATTTTTTACTTACACGACTAGCACGAGACATGCACACATTATTTGAAGCGCTTGATCTACTAGATAAAGCCTCGTTACAAGCACAACGAAATCTTACGATTCCTTTCGTTAAAGAAATTTTAAATCTTTAACAAAAAAGGCGCTAATGCGCCTTTTAATCATCCACCTGATAATTTAACGGTAAACCCTTTTTGCTCTAACAATTGCTTGAGCAAATCACGCTTTTCACCTTGAATCTCAATTATTCCATTTTTAACTGAGCCACCACATCCACAACGTTTTTTTAATTCAGCCGCTAATTTTTTCAATTCCTCATCAGATAAATCTAAACCAGTTATAACCGATACGCCTGCACCTTTCCTACCACTCGTTTGTTTTTGGATACGTACAATACCATCTCCTTTTGGGCGAACTACAGAAGTCTTTTCCTCTTTAATTCGACCTATATCTGTTGAATACACTAAAACAGAATCTGACATCATAATTACCCAATAGATGCATTAATAGAACGAAGAACCTCTGCAGGATTACCAGCTTTAGTAATAGGACGTCCTATTACTAAATAATCTGAACCAGCACGAATCGCAGCAGTAGGTGTCATCACACGTCGTTGATCACCCAAATCCGCTCCAATTGGACGAATCCCAGGGGTCACTAATTTAAAGTCTTCTCCACAAGCGTTACGTAAAATTTCAACTTCTTGCGGAGAGCAAACCACACCATCCAAACCTGCTCGTTGGGTTAAATGAGCTAAGCGTAAAACTTGTTCCATTGGCGATGCATTAATCCCAATTTGTAATAAATCCAAATCTTCCATACTGGTTAATACCGTCACAGCAATAAGCAATGGCGCATCTTTCCCATAAGGTTCAAGAATTCTCTTAGCTTCTTCCATCATTCGTAGCCCACCGCTTGCGTGCAAATCTACCATCCATACCCCTAAATCAGCTGCAGATCTTACCGCTCTTGCTACAGTATTTGGAATATCATGATATTTAAGATCTAAGAAAACATCAAAATTACGTTGATGTAATTGTTTTACAAAATTAATACCAAGTGTAGTAAACATTTCTTTACCCACTTTTAATCGACACAAACTCGGATCAATTTGATCAACTAAAGCAAGAGCCTCTGCTTCTTTCTCATAGTCTAATGCCACAATAATTTTGCTTATCATAATGTTACCTCGCTGAGTATCAATTAATTATGTTCTTGACTTGAAACTGGTTTAATACTTTCCCATTGACGGCAAGATGGGCAATTCCACAATAGCTTATGTATTTGATAACCACAATTTGTACAACGATAGGCCGATGTTTGTTTAATTCGTTCACCAACCATTTTATGTAATAAAATTAGGCTTTCTTTTCCCCGCCCGTCTTCTGCATCATCAATTTGATACTGCATAAAACGATGGAAAATTAAAGTACTTGGCTTTTTCGTGAGTTGCTGATAAAGCTTAGCCTGAGCTGCAGACTTGCCATCTTTTTCTTCAATTAATTTGACCAAAGCTAGCTCTACTTCATCATTATTAGTAATTTTGCCAGCGCGAATTAAGAATAACTCAAAGTTATCTAACTGATTTAATTCTTCATAACAATGTTTTAAAGGTGACAAAATTTCACCTGTATAATCTGGATTTTGTTCTAAAACATTTTCTAGTATTTTTGCCGCTTGTTGATATTGACCTTCAAGCATTTCTAAATTTGCGAGTAATAAGGAAGCGCGAACACAAGTAGGAGAAACTAGCAAAGCTTTTTGTAAAATACTGCGTTTTTCAACCGCACTTTCAGGCTCTAAACTTTGTGAATATTCACAATAACATTGCGCAAGTTCAATATTATTCTCTTGTGGTTTTATTTTAGCGAGTTTTTCAGCAATATTAACCGCTTTTTTCCATTCTTTAGTTTTTTGATAAATTACTAAAAGTTGCTGTAAAGCATTTTCTGCAAATTCAGGCTCATCCACTAGTAAAATATAAAGATTTTCAGCCCGGTCAAAAAAACCAACCACCATAAAATCTCTAGCAAGCTGCTGCTTTGCGAGTAATTTTTGCTCAAATGTATAATTAGGGCTGAGGTCTAAAGCTTGGTGAATACGCAATGCGCGATCAACTTCACCTCTAGAACGGAATAGATTGCCAAGTGTAAGCTCCGCTTCAAATTGAGAGTGGCTTTCGATTTCATTTTCGGTTTCTTGTTTCTGAAGCATGTCCAAAAACAAATCTACAGCTTTATCGGTTTGATTGGAAAGTAAGAAGTTTACCCCCGTAACATAATCTCGGGAGAGTTTATTACTAATGTCATCTTGATCTTTCTTTGCACTACGCTGCCCCATGTACCACCCATAGGCTGCAGCAATCGGCAATAGTAGAAAGAGTAATTCTAGCATCAGGCGACCTTATCTCGCACGGTAGTCAATTCGTTGATTTGTAAAGTTTGACGCTTAACTTGACGAGCTAATGCCATATTTTTAAGTTTTAACTTAAGATAGAAAAAAGCGGTGATTAACCAGCCAAGAATTAAACCTAATCCAAATAAAATAGCAACAAGAGTGGATAGTTGGAGTTGGCTTTCCGCCACAATATAATTAAATGTAATAACTTGATCGTTATTTGCTCCAATGGTAATTGCAACCAACACGATAGCGATAAAAATCACAATACCTAAAATATATTTAATCATAACATTTCCTTAAAATATGGCTTTGCTAAATAATGGCAAACGTTGTAGTTTGAAAGGCATATTCGAGCATTTTAATTTTATTAATAAATATCTACACGCTCTTTTAATTCTTTACCTGCTTTAAAGTGCGGTACAGATTTAGCTTCTAATTTAACAGAATCACCCGTTTTTGGATTACGCCCTAAACGAGGATTACGATAATGCAGTGAAAAACTTCCAAATCTTCTCAACTCGACACGATCGCCATTTTCAAGAGATTGAGAAATAAACTCCAAAATATCTTTTACCATATTTTCGATTTCTTTTACGGGTAAAGTCGGATGTTTCGCTAATAATTTTTCTATAAGTTCTGACTTAGTCATCGTCTTTTCTCCCTTAATATTATTCAAATTGAGATTTATTGCTAATACATTATTTCAATGTATTAGCAATAAGCCCTAAAAATAAGGCTGGACATCAGCCCAGCCTTATCACGTGAATTAATTATTCACCTTTAGCTGCTTTAAATGCTTCAGCCATTGCGTTTGGAATAGCAACTTCTTCTTGTTTGTTATTCACATTTGCAACTGCAGCAGCTTCTTCAGCTTGGTCTTTTGCTTTCACTGATAAGTGAACGATACGAGATTTACGATCTACACCAGTATATTTAGCTTCAACCACATCACCTGCAGCAACTTCATTTGTTAAATCAGCTGCGCGGATATAACCTTCAACGCCGCCCGCTAATTCAACTTTAGCACCTTTTGCATCTGCTTCAACTACTGTTGCAGATACTACAGCGCCTTTTTTGTTGATTGCGACGAAGTTATTAAATGGATCTTCTTCAAGTTGTTTGATACCTAAAGAGATGCGCTCTTTCACTGCATCAACTGCTAATACTACTGCAGAAACTTCGTCACCTTTTTTGTAGTTACGAACTGCTTCTTCACCTGATACATTCCAAGAAATATCAGATAAGTGAACTAAACCATCGATACCACCTTCAAGACCAATGAAGATACCGAAATCAGTGATAGACTTGATTTTACCAGTTACTTTATCGCCTTTATTGTGAGTTTCAGCAAATTGAGTCCATGGGTTAGCTTTACATTGTTTTAAGCCTAAAGAAATACGACGACGTTCTTCATCAATTTCTAATACCATTACTTCTACAGTATCGCCTAAGCTAACAACTTTAGATGGGTGGATATTTTTGTTAGTCCAATCCATTTCAGAAACGTGAACTAAACCTTCAACGCCATCTAAGATCTCAACGAAACAACCATAGTCTGTTAAGTTAGTTACTTTACCAGTTAATTTGCTGTTTACTGGGTGATTTTCAGCAATTGCGGCCCATGGATCTTGACCTAATTGTTTTAAGCCTAAAGATACACGAGTACGATCTTTATCAAATTTTAATACTTTAACAGTAACTTCATCGCCAACATTCACGATTTCGCTTGGGTGTTTAACACGTTTCCAAGCCATATCTGTGATATGTAATAAACCGTCAACACCACCAAGATCAACGAATGCACCGTACTCAGTTAAGTTTTTAACGATACCTTTAACTTCTGAACCTTCAACAAGATTTTCTAATACTTGTTCACGTTCTTGGCTATTTTCAGATTCAATCACTGCACGACGAGAAACAACAACGTTGTTACGTTTTTGATCTAATTTGATTACTTTGAATTCTAATTCTTTACCAAGTAAATGATCTGCTTCACGCGCTGGACGAGTATCAACTAAAGAACCTGGTAAGAATGCACGAACACCGTTTAACTCAACTGTGAAACCACCTTTCACTTTGCCGTTGATTAAACCGATAACGGTCGCTTTTTCTTCGTAAGCTTTTTCTAATTCAATCCAAGATTCGTGACGAACAGCTTTCTCACGAGAAAGTTTAGTTTCACCGAAACCATCCTCAACTGCATCTAATGCAACATTTACAGTATCGCCAACTTGGATTTCAAGTTCGCCTTGTGCATTTAAGAATTCAGCAACTGGAATTGCAGACTCAGATTTTAAACCTGCATCAACAAGCACAAAGCCTTTTTGGATAGCTACTACAGCACCGCTAACGATTGAACCTTGACGAGTTTCAAGGCCTTTTAATGATTCTTCAAAAAGTTGAGCAAAAGATTCTGACATATAAATAATCTTCTTAATTTAAGTTAATAACATCCACATTAAAATCCATAAAATGCGGGGTTGAGGATAAATGCTTATTCTTCCTTGAACAAACAGTTAAATCGAAACTGACACCTTTTCTTGAATATAAGCCAACGCCTGATCAATAACTTCACCAATACTCAACGTTGTGCTATTCAATAACAAAGCATTATCAGCCGGTTTTAGAGGCGCAACCTCTCGATTTCTATCACGAAAATCACGCTCTTTTATCTCGGCTAAAATCTGCTCAAAGTTACCATTTATTCCTTTATTTTGCAACTGTTTATAGCGTCTTTTTGCACGTTCTTCAGCACTCGCATCTAAAAATAACTTCACTTGAGCATTTGGGAATACCACAGTCCCCATATCTCTGCCATCAGCAATTAATCCATCATTTTTCGCAAAATCTTGCTGAAGTTGTAGCAAAGCTGACCGCACTTGGGGAAACACTGCTACTTTAGATGCGGCATCAGCGACTTCTTGAGTGCGAATTAAATGACTTACATCCCTGCCTGCAAGCAAAATATTCACCTCACCATTTTGAGGAATAAATTGAATATCTAAGTGACGAGCTAATTCAGCTAGTGCCGATTCATTTGTTAAATCAGTTTTACGTTGTAATGCAGCTAATGCTGTAACGCGATAAATTGCTCCACTATCCAATAATGCATAACCTAGCTTTTCTGCCAAAGCGTAACAAAGCGTCCCTTTCCCAGCACCACTAGGACCATCAACAGTAATAATCATTCCCATACAAATTATCCTTTCATTCTCAAAATTTTGCGCATTATAGTGAGAATTTGGTAATCCTGCTAATGTTAATATGGTATTAAAACAATCTTTATCATATTCTATATTCTTCTATTAAAACTATAACTAAACACAAATAGTAATAAAAATGTAAAAATGAAAACAAAATGTTAAATTTTATGAGACATTGATTCACATTTTCTTAAAATAGGTATATGCTTTTGTATATAAATCTATAAAATCATCACATCTTTTACTCTAACTCTGAGGGTATTTTATGCTGTCTCTTATTCTAAGTATTTTTCCTATCGTTTTACTGATTTATCTTATGGTAAAAAGAAATGCGCTACCTTCTTATGTTGCCTTACCTTGGATTGCGACATTAGTTATGGGTGTTCATCTTTTACACTTTAATACAGATATTGTCACTATTAGTGCAAATGTTGTTTCTGCAATTATTGCGGTACAAACACCTATTACAGTAATTTTTGGTGCGATTCTCTTTAACCGTTTCTCTGAAATTTCAGGCGCAACAAATATTATGCGAAAATGGCTAGGAAATATTAATCCAAATCCCGTTGCACAATTAATGATTATTGGTTGGGCGTTTGCTTTTATGATCGAGGGAGCAAGTGGTTTTGGTACACCAGCGGCAATTGCTGCACCTATTTTAGTGGGATTAGGTTTTCATCCATTAAAAGTGGCGATGTTGGCACTTATTATGAACTCAGTTCCCGTATCCTTTGGTGCGGTAGGTACACCAACTTGGTTTGGTTTTGGTGCTTTAAAATTATCAGAAAATATGATTTTAGAAATTGGGTCTATTACAGCATTTATACACTCCGTTGCTGCACTTATTATCCCATTATTAGCACTTCGTATCTTAGTAAATTGGGATGATATTCGTAAAAACATCGTATTTATCTATATTAGCGTACTGGGTTGTGTAGTACCTTATTTCTTGATTGCTCAAGTCAATTACGAATTTCCATCACTAGTTGGGGGGGCAATCGGCTTATTTATTTCTGTATGGACTGCTAATCGCAATATTGGTTTAGCAAAAGTAACAAATAACCTTGATAATAATGCGGTAAGTGCGGGAGAAATAGTTAAAGCATTATTCCCTACAGGTTTACTTATTGCATTTTTAATTGTGACTCGTATTCATCAATTACCATTCAAAGCAATGATGAATGACGCAACTATTTGGTTCTCAACCACATTAGGTTCGTTAGGATCATTTGAAATTAGCAAAGGTTTAATCTTTAGCTTAAAAAATATTTTTGGCTCAAATGTTTCATCAAGCTATAAACTTCTTTACGTACCCGCATTGATTCCATTTGTCATTACAGTACTAATTGCGATTCCTTTCTTTAAAATTTCCAGTTCAAATGTTAAACAGATTTTTGTATCAAGTTTACAACAATCTAAAAATCCATTTATTGCCTTAGTTGGTGCCTTAGTGATGGTAAACCTAATGTTAGTGGGTGGCGAACATTCAATGGTAAAAATTATAGGTAGAACTTTTGCTGAAATTTCTGGTAGTAACTGGACTATTTTCTCCTCTTTCTTAGGTGCGATTGGATCCTTTTTTTCAGGTTCAAATACCGTATCCAACCTAACATTTGGTAGTGTTCAACTTTCTACCGCAGAAACAACTGGCATTTCTGTCGCACTTGTTCTTACTTTACAATCTATTGGTGGGGCAATGGGGAATATGGTATGTATAAATAACATTGTAGCGGTAAGTTCAGTGTTAAATATTTCAAACCAAGAAGGCACAATTATTAAGAAAACCATTATACCTATGATCATTTACGGTATCATTGCTGCACTTGGCGCGCTGTTCTTAGTACCTTTATTTTATAATCTATAAAATTTACTCCAAAAATGACCGCACTTTTGCGGTCATTTCCTATTTTTTCTCTTTTTTACAGCAATTAAAAATTTAGTTGAAACCTTTGAAATGAACAATGACTCCAATCGTGGTTCTTATGTTTCTACTATCAAAACTAACCTTTAACCCATTAAAGTGCGGTTGATTTAGCGAATGAATTTATCCATTTAGCGAAAACTAAACTTTCTTTTTCTTTATTCCCCCGACATCTTTTCTCTCTAAAAAATTAATTTTTTTTCATTTTTTTAGAGTTTTATATTAACTTTAATAAAAAACTATTGAGTTTCACAAAATACAATAAGATAATGCGAATCTTTCTCAAAAAAAACAATAAGGATATGTAATGAAGAAGGTTATTAAATTAAATTTAATCACACTCTGCTTAATCAATACCCTTAGTGTTTCTATCGTTGATGCAAAAGCTGAAGAAACATTAGAGCAAATTGATGTAGTAGAAAAAAATGTCGCTAACGATAAAAAACCTTTTACGGAAGCAAAAGCGAAAAGTACCCGAGAGCATATTTTTAAAGAAACCCAGACTATCGATCAAGTTATTCGAAGTATCCCTGGGGCATTTACTCAACAAGATAAAGGCTCTGGCGTAGTTTCTGTTAATATTCGTGGCGAAAATGGGTTAGGTCGTGTTAATACGATGGTCGATGGAGTCACACAAACTTTTTACTCTACAGCCATGGACTCAGGTCAATCAGGTGGTAATTCTCAATTCGGTGCATCGCTTGATCCTAACTTCATTGCTGGTGTCGATGTCAATAAAAGTAACTTTTCAGGTTCTAATGGCGTAAATACCTTATCTGGTAGTGCTAATTTTAGAACATTAGGTGTTAATGATGTTATTACCGATGACAAACCATTTGGCATTATTCTGAAAGGAATGACAGGGAGCAATGCCACTAAATCCAATTTTATGACAATGGCTGCAGGCAGAAAATGGCTTGATAATGGTGGTTATGTTGGTGTGGTATATGGTTACAGTCAACGTGAAGTTTCACAAGATTATCGTATTGGCGGAGGAGAACGATTGTCTTCGCTAGGGCAAGATATTCTTGCTAAAGAAAAAGAAGCCTATTTCCACAATGCAGGTTATGTTTTAAATTCAGCTGGACAGTGGATTCCTGATCTAAAGAAGAACATTTGGTCTTGTAACCAGACAAAGCCTAAGTTAGCAGAGAACATAGGTGATGGTGTTAACTGTACATTTTATAATCGTTTTGATCCTAGCGCAAAAGATAGACAAGAAATTCTCAAAAAATTAGAACAACACGTAAACCCAGAAAATATACCAAAATTACAAGATGACATAAAAAAAACTGACAAATCATTTGAAGATAATAAAGATCAATATAGTGTTGCACCAATTGAACCTGGTAGTTTGCAATCACGCTCGCGTAGCCATTTGTTAAAATTTGAATATGGCGATGATAACCATACCTTAGGTGCACAAATACGTACCCTTGATAATAAAATTGGTTCTCGAAAAATCGAAAATCGTAATTATCAATTAAATTATAATTTTAATAATAATCGCTATCTTGATTTAAATCTAATGGTAGCACATAACTTAGGTAAAACCATTTATCCTAAAGGCGCATTCTTTTCTGGTTGGCAAGTAGAAGATAAATTAATTACAAAGAATTTGGCAAATATTATTGATATTAACAATAGCTATACTTTTTTATTGCCAAAAGAAATCGATTTAAAAACCACATTGGGCTTTAACTACTTTATTAATGAGTATAGTAAAAACCGTTTTCCTGAAGAATTAAGTTTGTTTTATAACAATAAATCACACTCCCAAGGAAACTATAGCTATTTAGGTCGCTTCCAAGGAAGCAAAAGCGGATTACCACAACGTTCAGTGATCTTACAACCTTCCGGTAAACAAAAATTTAAAACTGTTTATTTTGATACCGCACTTTCTAAAGGAATTTACCATTTAGACTATAGTGTCAATTTTACGCATTATGCATTTAACGGTGAGTATGTAGGTTACGAAAATACACCAATACAAATTAATGAACCTATTTTGCATAAATCAGGTCATAAAAAGGCATTCAATCATTCTGCTACATTAAGTGCAGAACTGAGTGATTATTTTATGCCGTTTTTCACCTATTCGCGCACACATAGAATGCCAAATATTCAAGAAATGTTCTTCTCTCAAGTATCTGATGTTGGCGTAAATACGGCATTAAAACCTGAGCAAGCTAAAACTTATCAACTTGGATTTAATACCTATAAAAAAGCTGTTTTTACAGAAGAAGATGTTCTAGGTTTAAAACTAGTGGGCTATCGTAGTTTCATCAAAAATTATATTCATAATGTATATGGTGTATGGTGGAGAGATGGCGTTGTTCCTGACTGGGCAGCTAATAATGGATTTAGATTCACCATTGCTCATCAAAATTATAAGCCTATTGTGAAAAAGAGCGGTGTTGAGTTAGAAGTAAATTATGACATGGGACGTTTCTTTACAAATCTGTCTTATGCATATCAACGAACAAATCAACCAACCAATTATGCAGATGCAAGTCCACGTCCTAATAATGCGTCAAAAGAGGATATTCTAAAACAAGGTTATGGTCTATCTCGTATCTCAATGTTACCTAAAGATTATGGAAGATTAGAACTTGGCTCTCGCTGGTTTGATCAAAAATTAACTCTTGGTATCGCAGCACGTTACTATGGGAAAAGTAAACGAGCAACCATTCAAGAAGATTATATTAACGGTTCTCAATTTGAATTAAATACGAGCCATAAACGAACTTATTATGCAATCAAGAAAACAGAGGAAATTAATAAACAACCGATTATTTTAGATTTGCATGTAAGTTATGAACCTGTTAAAGATTTAATTATCAAAGCTGAAGTACAAAACCTACTAGATAAACGTTATGTTGATCCTTTAGACTCAGGGAATGATGCTGCTTCACAGCGCTATTATTCAAGCTTAAATGATTCAATTTGTAGTAAAAATAATACTTGTGAAGATGGAGGAAAAGATAAATCTGTACTTTATAACTTTGCACGTGGAAGAACTTATATTCTGAGTTTAAATTATAAATTCTAATTAGCTCATATAAAAAGGCATAGCTTATTAGCTATGCCTTTTTAAATAATGATTAGGATTCAATTTTAGGATTTATTATCTTATTAAAAGATTATTACTACAGTCTATCAATCATCCCCAACACTAACACCGAAGACTGTTTTGCGGCCAACGGTAAGAACTCTTCAAAAGACATACTTGCTTCACCATCTCCTCCATCAGAAATTGCTCGAACCACCACAAAAGGCACATTAAACGCATAGCAAACTTGTGCAATTGCAGTGGCTTCCATTTCAACACCTGTCACATTCGGGAAATCTGCTTTTATTTGTGCAATTTTGTCTTCGCTATTAATAAAACTATCTCCAGAGCAAATTAAACCACGTTTTACTGATTGTCCTTGCTTTTCTGCAATTTCTTGAGCGAGATCTGCTAATTTTTTGTCGGATAAAAATGCCGCAGGATTAGCAGGCAACTGACCTTTTTCATAGCCAAAAGCGGTCACATCCGCATCGTGATAGCTTGTTTCATCAGAAATCACAATATCCCCCACTTTCAAGCCTTTTGCTACCCCACCTGCAGAACCAGTATTGATCACAAAATCTGGTTTGGCTAATTGCAATAATGCCGTCGTGCCAATTGCAGCGGCCACTTTGCCAATTCCTGATTGCAATAATGCAACATCTTTACCATTAATTTTGCCTTCAAAAATTACCGCACTTGCTACTTGAGTTTCAGTTATCTCTGCCATTAAATTTTTTAAAATTTCTACTTCTTGCGCCATTGCGCCAACAATTCCGATTTTCATCACTTTTGTCCCTGTTCTATTTTATTTACCAAAAAATCTAGCACAGCCACGCTATAGTCATCATTATAAAGCGTACTCGCAGTGAGTACATATTTTCCCCCAATGACAACGTAAGGATAGGTAAACACACCATATTCTTCCGTCAATTCAATCGCATCTTGAATTTGTTCTTTTACTCTTTCTGAATTTTCAGCCTGAATAAATAACTGTTTATCTAGACCTTGTTCTTCCGCCCATTGTTGAATTTTATTTGTCGAAGACAACTCTGCATAACGGGATTTTTCTGAAGTTTCAAACAATAAAACATTAGATAATTCCCCCGCACTTAATGCTTGCAAAGTATAAAAAATACGTGCGCTAAACTGGCTATCCGCAGTTGCAATAGGATATTGTTCCAACGCAACTTTATTTGTACGCATTTGACTATAAAGCTCCAAAATATCTTGCGCTGAAGAACATACGCGGCAATCGTAATCAAAAAAGAATTGAATCCGTATTTTTTTATCCGCTCTAAGTGCTTGTTCAATGGGTTCTTGATAAGAAAAATAATCCCGCCCATCTTCAAAATAAATTGTGTCCCGTGATGGCAAGTACGGAGAATTTTGTACTGAAAATTCTTTCTGATTGACTTCTGCTAAAACAAACGACGATAAAAAAAGCAAACAAAATGCCAACAGCCCTTTTAATTTCATTCTATCACTCATCTATCGGCTCAATATAATCTACCAATAATTGTACGCTACGATTGCCACGAAATTCGTTAATCTCTAATTTATAGGCTAAACGAGCCTGTTTAATTGAAAGATCAGGATACAATCTTGTATCAATATTAAACGCAACCGCATCTAATAAAACCCCGCCCTGTTTCGGTTCTAGCAACATTTTTAGATGATTTTTATTTTGCCCAATCGCGCGCTGATCCAAAATTTTAAATTCACCATCAAAGCAAGGCTCTGGGAAAGCTTGTCCCCAAGGGCCTGATGATTTTATCAGTTCCGCCGTTTCAAGATTAAATTCATTTGAATTTAATTCGCCATCGGTCCAAATTACACCTTGTAAATGTTCTTGATCAAGCCAATCGGCAACGGTTTGATTAAAAATATGTTGGAAATCGTCAAAGTGTTCTTCTCGAAGGCTTAAGCCCGCAGCCATCGCATGGCCACCAAATTTTAAAATCATATTAGGATATTGCGAATGAATACGCTCTAAAACATCACGCATATGCAAACCTTCAATAGAACGCGCAGAACCTTTCAAGACTCCCTCACCATCTTTCGCGAAGGCAATCACAGGACGGTGATATTGTTCTTTAATTCGAGAGGATACTATTCCCAACACACCTTGATGCCAATCTGGTTGATAAAGTGTAATCCCCGAAGGTAACTCTTTAAAAAGTGCGGTGAGATTTTGGCAAATTTCTAACGCCTCAAGCTTCATACCAGCTTCAATTTCTTTACGCGTTTGATTGAGTTGGTCAAGATCTAAAGCGAATTCTCTGGCTTTTAGCATATCATCCGCCAGTAAAAGCTCTACCCCAATCGACATATTGTCTAAGCGCCCCGCTGCGTTTAAACGAGGTCCGATACAAAAACCGAGATCACTTGAAGTAAACTGTTCAACATTACGGTTAGCCACTTCAGCCAACGCAACAATACCTGGACGGCAACGCCGTGCACGAATCCGCATTAAGCCTTGATAAGCAAGGATACGATTATTCTGATCTAAAGGCACTACATCCGCGATAGTACCCAATGCCACCAGATCGAGCAAGTCAGTAAAATTAGGTTGTGTTTCTGCAGTAAAAATACCGAGTTCTCGAAATTTTGCTCGTACGGCTAACATCAAATAAAACGCAACACCAACGCCCGCTAAGGATTTTGAAGGAAAACCACACTGACTTAAATTAGGGTTAACAATGGCATCAGCTGGCGGCAAAATTTCCGGTGGTAAATGATGATCCGTCACTAAAACTCGGACACCTTTCTCTTTCAAAAATGCAACACCGTCAAAAGATGAAACGCCATTATCCACCGTCATTAACAGCTGAACACCCTTTTCAATCACCATTTCAGCCACAGGAATACTCAAACCATAACCCTGTTCAAATCGATTTGGTACAAGATAATCCACATCCGCAAAACCAAGTTGTCTTAAAGCTAGCACACTCAATGCTGTACTAGTTGCACCATCAGCATCAAAATCCCCAACAATCACTATTTTTTGCTGTTGTTGGTAAGCTTCCACTAATAAATTTACCGCTTGCTCAATACCATATAGCTGATTTGGATTCAGCATTGATTTTAAAGTACGGTCTAATTCTTCGGTGTTTTGAATATGGCGTGCGCGATAAAGGCGATCTAATAACGGATGGTTTGAAACAGAATTTCCAATTGGAATTTCACGGCGTTTTATAAGTTTTTTCACTGGATATTAATTCATATCTAAAAGCAAAAAGCTGTTGAAATCAACAGCTCTTTTATCTATACTTTTCCCGTCGGTCAGGGCTTTTAACCCTGAATGCTGACAGGGGTTAAAAGCCCTACTGACCATTAGTCTAACTATTGTGTCAGCTAAGGATTTTAATAATGCCTAAATTATGTAGTTATATCATAGTCTTCGTATTGTTAATGCTTTTAAGCTCCCCAGCATATTGAGCATAACCGACTAAATACAAGGGGTAGGCATCTGCCCCTTGCTTTTCATTATAAAATCATTTCGCTGTTTCTTCAAGTGCGCTCAACAAATCAGCTGGTTTTAAATAACCGCCAATAAGCTCACCAGTTGAGGTAACAATACTTGGTGTGCCATTTACGCCAAATTGCGCGCCTAATTCATAATGCTTTTTCACAACATTTGGGGTTTTAACTTCTTTCGGTAAATTGCCTTTTTCTGCTTCATTTAAAGCAAAAACAGGATCTTTAGCCGTCCAAATTGCTTCCATTTGTTTTGCAGTTTGGTTATTCATACCCGCACGAGGGAAAGCTAAATAACGCACGGTAATACCAAGATCGTTATATTCTTTTAATTGCTGATGTAATAAATGGCAATAATGGCAAGTAATATCCATAAATACCGTCACAACATGCTTTTCATTTTTAGCGGGATAAACAATCATCTCATTTTTATAAGAATTAAGTTTATCTACTAAAATTTTACCCGCCACATCAACAGGGCCATTATTTGTGAGTTCGTAAAGTTTACCTTGGAAAGCATATTTTCCATCTTCCGTCACATAAAGTACGCCTTGATCTGTTACGGCAGTTTTGATACCTGAAATTGGCGAGGATTTTACATCAATATTTGATGCGCCAAGAGACTGTAATTTGCTTTTAATCGTGGCATCGTTTGCCATTGCATTAGCCGCAGCCATGCACAAAAGTGCGGTAAGAATTTTCTTCATTTTTTGTTCCTAAATTAGCTTAAGTAAGAAAGCCTGAAATTATAGAGAGATTGCTAATTTCTGCAAGGTCAAACTATCCAAAAATCAGAAAATAGCATATAATTCCACACTTTATTACACAGTGAATTTATTATGTTTGAAATCAATCCTGTAAAAAATAAAATCACCGACTTATCCGACCGCACTTCGGTGCTTCGGGGGTATCTTTGACTTCGATGCCAAAGTTGAGCGTTTAGAAGAAGTCAATGCGGAATTAGAACAGCCGGATGTTTGGAATGATCCAGATAAAGCCCAAGCGCTTGGTAAAGAACGCGTTTCTTTAGAACAAGTTGTAAATACCATCAAAAATTTAGAACAAGGCTTAGAAGATGTTGATGGGTTGTTAGAACTTGCCATCGAAGCAGAAGATGAAGACACCTTCAATGAAGCAGTTGCTGAATTAGATGAACTCGAACAACAACTCGAAAAATTAGAATTCCGTCGAATGTTTAGTGGCGAACACGATGCTTGCGATTGCTATGTGGACTTACAAGCAGGTTCTGGCGGTACGGAAGCTCAAGATTGGACAGAAATGTTGCTCCGTATGTATCTCCGTTGGGCTGAAAGCAAAGGTTTTAAAACAGAACTGATGGAAGTCTCTGACGGTGATGTAGCTGGATTGAAATCGGCAACGATTAAAGTGAGCGGTGAATATGCCTTTGGTTGGTTACGAACAGAAACGGGTATTCATCGTTTAGTGCGTAAAAGTCCATTTGATTCCAATAACCGTCGCCACACATCATTCAGCGCAGCATTTGTCTATCCTGAAATTGATGACGATATTGATATTGAAATCAATCCTGCTGATTTACGTATTGATGTTTATCGAGCATCGGGAGCAGGTGGGCAGCACGTAAACAAAACTGAAAGTGCGGTGCGAATTACCCATATGCCAAGTGGCATAGTTGTGCAATGTCAAAACGACCGTTCACAGCACAAGAACAAAGATCAAGCGATGAAACAATTAAAAGCGAAATTGTATGAGCTTGAATTACAGAAAAAAAATGCGGATAAACAAGCAATGGAAGATAATAAATCCGACATTGGTTGGGGAAGCCAAATTCGCTCTTACGTATTAGACGATTCACGCATTAAAGATTTGCGCACTGGTGTGGAAAACCGTAACACCCAAGCCGTATTAGACGGTGATTTAGATCGATTTATTGAAGCGAGTTTAAAGGCTGGGCTTTAAGCATGATTGGCTGGATAAGTAAAGACGCGTTACTTATCCCATCATAAGAAATAACCCCAAAGCGCGGTTATTTTTGAAGATATTTTTAAAGTTAAAATTAAAGGTAAACAACATGTCAGAACAAGAAGTTAAAGAATTAGATCTCAATGGCGAAATGCTCGTTCGTCGTGAAAAATTAGCTGCATTACGTGCAAAAGATAATGCATTTCCAAACAAGTTTCGTCGTGATGCTCTCGCACAAGATTTACACAATCAATATGATGCAGAAGAAGGTGAAATCTTAAAAGAGAAAGGCGTTGAAGTACAAGTTGCTGGCCGTATTATGACTCGCCGTGCAATGGGTAAGGCGACGTTTATCACCATTCAAGATATGAGCGGTAAAATTCAGCTTTATGTTGCACGCGATAATTTGCCTGAAGGCGTTTATAAAGATGACGTTGGTACTTGGGATTTAGGTGACATCATCGGCGTTAAAGGCACTTTATTTAAAACAAAAACCGATGAACTCACAGTGAAAACCACTGAAGTTCAACTTTTAACTAAAGCTCTTCGCCCATTACCAGATAAATTCCATGGTTTAACCGACCAAGAAGTTCGTTATCGCCAACGTTATTTAGATTTAATTTCTAACGAAGAATCTCGCCGCACTTTTATTATTCGTTCTAAAGTTGTCGCGGGTATTCGTGAATATTTCATTTCTAAAGGATTTATGGAAGTGGAAACACCAATGTTACAAGTGATTCCTGGAGGTGCATCTGCACGTCCTTTCGTGACCCATCACAATGCATTAGATGCGGATATGTATTTACGTATCGCACCTGAACTTTATTTAAAACGCTTAGTAGTGGGTGGCTTTGAACGAGTATTTGAATTAAACCGCAACTTCCGTAATGAAGGGGTTTCTGTTCGTCATAATCCAGAATTTACCATGCTTGAATACTACCAAGCTTATGCGGACTACCATGATTTAATGGATAACACCGAAGAACTTCTTCGTAAATTAGCAATTGATATTCTTGGTACTACTATTGTGAAATACGGCGAATACGAATTTGATTTTGGTAAACCATTCGAACGTATTACGTTACACGATGCAACGATTAAATATGGTGCAGACAAAGGTATCGTAAAAGAAGATTTATATGACTTTGATCGTGCAAAAGCCACGGCAAAACGCTTAGGTATTGAAGTACAAAAATCTTGGGGTTTAGGCAGCATTGTGAACGCAATTTTTGAAGAAGTGGCTGAACATCACCTAATTCAACCAACATTCTTAATGGCTCACCCTGCGGAAATTTCTCCACTAGCACGTCGTAATGATGAAAATCCAGATGTAACAGATCGTTTTGAGCTCTTTATCGGTGGTCGTGAAATCGGTAATGGTTTCTCAGAGTTAAATGACGCGGAAGACCAAAATGAACGTTTTGATGCACAAGTTGCAGCGAAAGAAGCGGGTGATGATGAAGCGATGTTTAAAGATGAAGACTTTGTTGTTGCGCTAGAACACGGCTTACCACCAACTGCTGGTGAAGGTTTAGGTATCGACCGTTTAGCGATGCTTTATGCAAATGCACCATCAATTCGTGATGTTATCTTATTCCCTGCAATGCGTCAGAAATAATAAAGATATAAACAAAAGCCACCATTTGGTGGCTTTTTTATCGAAACATAAAAAAGGGAGCTAATGCTCCCCTTATTTTTTAATGATTAACCATTAATAAATTTTTCACCTAATTCAATATCTGCACGTAAAGTCGGCAACATATTTTCTAAGGCTTGTTGTTCAAAATTGCTTAATGGGCCAATTGGTAAAATTTCTTCTACACCTTCTTTACCTAAACGAACTGGCTGAGAGAAGAAACGAGCATATTTTCCATCGCCTTCAACATAAGTACATTCAACAACTGTCTCGCCACTCAATCCTTTCACTAAAGAACGAGCGAAACGCGCTGCAGCTTGCGCCATTGAAAGCGTTGCAGAACCACCACCCGCTTTAGCATTGACCACTTCTGTACCAGCATTTTGGATACGTTTTGTTAATGGTTCGATTTCTTCTTCATTCCATTCAGAATATTGAACTTGAGAAAGTAATGGAAGAATAGTCACACCTGAGTGACCACCAATAACAGGAACGCTCGTACGAGAAACATTTAAACCTTTTAATTCAGCCACAAAAGTTTCAGAACGTAACACGTCTAAAGTTGTCACGCCAAATAATTTACGTTTGTCGTAAACACCTGCTTTTTTCAATACTTCTGCAGCAATCGCAACGGTAGTATTTACTGGGTTAGTGATGATACCAACGCACGCTTTCGGGCAAGTAATCGCGACTTTCTCAATTAAACCACGAACTATGCCTGCATTAATATTGAATAAATCTGAACGATCCATACCAGGTTTACGCGCAACACCAGCAGAAATTAATACAACATCCGCACCTTCAAGTGCAGGCGTTGGATCTTCACCAGAAAAACCTTTCACATTCACTGCAGTTGGAATATGGCTCACATCCACTGCCACACCTGGGGTAATAGGGGCAATATCATATAATGCTAAATCTGAACCAGCAGGCAACTGAAGTTTTAGTAATAACGCTAATGCTTGACCAATACCGCCTGCGGCGCCTAATACTGCAACTTTCATAAATACTCCTTATGTGTTAGTTAATTTAAGATGACCTGATTTTAAAATTTTCATCTCACAATTACAAACAGAGAAATATCATTCTATGATCTAGTTCACATTTCTGAGGTAATTTTTTCCTTCTCTTTGCTTTTATTCACATTCAAGTTGATGAAAATGAATTTTTATGCAATTCTTATGCAAATTTTTGACTATTGAAAAATAAAAATGACTGACAATTTAACTCGCGCTTTTAAAGAATTACTTAATCAAGAACGCTTTGGATCTCAAAGTGAAATTGTCGATGCCTTAAAGAAACAAGGCTTTACAGGCATTAATCAATCAAAAATATCAAGAATGCTCACCAAATTTGGCGCTGTTCGCACCCGTAATACCAAAATGGAAATGGTCTATTGCTTACCGGGTGAATTAAGTGTTCCTAATACCAGTAGTCCATTAAAAAATCTTGTATTAGACGTTGATTACAATGATATGTTAATTGTCATTAAGACTTCTCCAGGCGCAGCACAACTCATCGCTCGCTTACTTGATTCAATTGGAAAATCAGAAGGCATCTTAGGCACTATCGCAGGCGATGACACAATTTTTATCACACCAACACGTGGCACAAAAATTGTCGATTTACTCAAAAATGTTCAACGTTTATTTGAAAACGCGTTGTAATGAACATTTTATTAACTGGAGGCACGGGACTTATCGGTAAAGCACTTGTTGAGCAACTCTGCTTACGCAATGAACAAGTGACGATCTTAACGCGCTCAAGTACACCACACACCATCCCAAAGCAAAAAAACATCAAATTTATTACCGCACTTTCAGAACTCGATTTACAAGAACAGTTTGATGCCATCATCAATCTTGCTGGCGAGCCTATTTTTCATAAAGCTTGGACGACAAAGCAAAAATCGATTTTACGAGAAAGTCGTTTAAGCCTCACTACTCAACTGGTTGAATTCATTAATCAATATCAGCAACACCCTATTTTTATTTCAGGTTCAGCGAGTGGAATTTACGGCGATCAAGACGAACAAATAATTACCGAAGCAAGCAAAACAGCAAAAACCTTCACCGCACAATTATGCCAAGATTGGGAAGATATTGCGCGACAAGCTAATGCGAGGGTTTGTTTGATTCGAACAGGCATGGTCTTTTCTAAGAAAGGAGGCGCGCTTGCTCAAATGTTGCCTTTATACAAATGGGAACTTGGCGGCAAACTGGGCAATGGAGAGCAATATTTTCCCTGGATTGCTTTGGAAGATATGGTAAATGGCATTTTATTTTTACTCGATCATTCAGAGTGCCAAGGCTCATTTAACTTCACCGCCCCGAATCCCATAAAACAATATAAATTTAACCGCACTTTGGCTCGAATATTAAAACGTCCTGCCTTTGCAACCATTCCAAAATGGATATTACATTTCATTCTTGGCGAAAGAGCGAATCTATTACTCGAAAGCCAAAATGTGGTGCCTGAAAAATTACTCAACGCAGGATTCAAATTTAAATATTCTGATTGCGAAAACTATCTAAAAGACATCCTAAAAAACAAATAAAAAAATCACCGCACTTTTTTAATGCGGTGATTTTTATCGGACTAAATATCTAGCCTTATCGAAATTTATTGTTCATTATAAATTTCAAGATTAGATGCTTGTTTTTCTCGTTTTTTCTTTGCACTATCGTTCCGTTGACTTGCGATTTTCTCCAAATATTCTGGCGTGATGTCACCTGTAATATATTCGCCTGTGAACACTGAACAATCAAACCCTCGAATAGCCAGATTTTCTAATTGAACAGATTCGGTAAGTGCGGTCAAATCTTGGAAAATTAGTTTATCTACGCCAATCAAATGCGCAATTTCATCAACATTTCGACCGTAAGCGATCAATTCATTGCGACTCGGCATGTCAATACCATATACATTCGGATAACGAATTTCTGGAGCAGCAGAGGCGAAGTAAATTTTCTTCGCGCCAGCTGAACGAGCCATTTCAACAATTTGCTCAGAAGTTGTACCGCGAACGATAGAATCGTCCACCAATAAGACGTTTTTATCTTTAAATTCAGCTTTAATGGTATTCAATTTACGACGAACAGAACTAATACGCTGTGCTTGTCCTGGCATAATAAACGTACGACCAACATAGCGATTTTTCACAAATCCTTGGCGGTAAGGTTTCCCTAGTACGCGAGCAATTTGTAACGCAATATCTGTGGAGGTTTCAGGAACGGGAATCACCACATCAATATTATCAATTTCATCCGCCCATTCTTTTGCAATTTTTTGTCCGAGTTTTTCACCCATGTGAACACGTACAGCATAAACAGAAACGCCATCAATCGTTGAATCTGGGCGTGCAAAATAAACATACTCAAAAATACAAGGATTTAGCACCGCACTTTCGGCACATTGTTGCGAATAAAGCTCGCCATCAAACGTTACATAAACGGCTTCACCAGGGGCAATATCACGAACAAAGTCAAAACCCACAATATCTAAGGCTACTGTTTCAGAGGCAAACATATAATCAGTTTTGCCATTTTCTTCGCGTTTACCAAACACCAAAGGACGAATACCAAAAGGATCACGAAAAGCAATCATGCCATGCCCAATAATCATCGCTAAACAAGCATAAGCACCACGAACATCGTTGTGAGTTTTACGAACGGCATAGAAAATATCTTGTGGGTCGAGGTGATCTTGAGGAATATGATCGAGATGGTTAGCGAGAATATTAAGAAGAAGTTCAGAATCTGAATTTGTGTTTACATGATGGCGGGCAGTTTTAAAGACTTTTTCTTTTAACTCCACTGAGTTGGTTAAATTGCCGTTATGCACCAAAGTGACACCATAGGGAGAATTCACATAAAAAGGCTGAGCCTCTGAGACGCTAGAACTCCCCGCTGTAGGATAGCGAACATGCCCCAACCCAGCATTTCCTTGCAACCGTAGCATATGCTCTTGATGGAACACATCACTCACTAAACCGTTAGCTTTGCGTAAGCGGAAACAATTTTCATCGTCAACCGTCACAATGCCCGCAGCGTCTTGCCCACGATGTTGCAAAAGAGTTAATGCTACATAAATAGATTCATTAACCGGACTTTGGCTAACAATACCGACAATACCACACATTTTGTGTTCCTTATTGATTAAGCGTTGGATTTAAAAAACTTGAACTAGCCTGAAGTTGTTGAAAGAACCATTCAATAATAAAACCAAAGTGCGGTATTAATTGAGATTCTTTCCACCAATCAGTTTGTTCAAAATTGGTGAAGGTATCCATGAAAAATAATAACGCAGCGACAATCAGTGCACCGCGCACTAAACCAAAAGCCGCACCTAAAACACGATCGGTGCCACTTAAACCCGTCTTATCTACTAATTGACTAATCACATAATTTACTATGGCACCCACGATTAAAGTCAGTACAAATAAAATCCCGATTGCGGTTCCATTACGAATATAAATTGATTCAATTTGCGTAAGATAAGCGGCAAGATAAGGATAGAACTGACTTGCTACAATAAATGCCACAACCCAGCTACCGAGTGAAAGCACTTCGCGCACAAAACCACGTAATAAACTGACAAGAATAGAAAAAGCGATAATGCCAATAATAATGTAATCGATCATTAAAAAATCTCTCAATGAAAAACGGCCGTTTAAAACGACCGAGGTATTCTACAAAAACAAAGCCAAAAAGAAAACGTTTGCGTAAACTAAATTTCCTGCCAAAAAGCACGTTCAAATTTGCTTTGAGCTTTCTTTAAGACTTCTGCTAAATGTTGGTATGTCGGTTGATCTTGCACAAGAGGCAAGGGTTCATGTAGTTGTTTTAAGCGTTCGCAAATATCATAAAACCATACCGCACTTTGTTTTTCTAATGGCGAATTCGCACGCTTACCAAGCCAATAAAGACCTTGAAAAAGAATAAGCAAGGAAAAAAGTGCGGTCAAAACGGCAATAGAAAAGGCCATCAAATCATTTTTTGCATAAATCTGTTGCCACACCACTGCAAATACAGCAACAAAGGGCATGAATTTTTGTGCAAAATTCGTGGCTTTCATAATGCGGTTTTCTGGAAAAATAATCCCTAACTTAGCCTCCTGTGGCCAAGTATTAAGATAAATTTGTCCCTGTTTTAAAATGGAAAAAAATGCCATAAAAACACCTTTAAAAAACAACCGCACTTATCATACCCCAGTTTGCCTGAAATTGTCACCTTACTGAAAAAGTTTAATTTTTCAAAAAGTTCCATAAATCGTTGTCTTTTTATGCTGGGATGAATTTATTTTGTTTATCAAAAGGTGTATCCTATGCTAGTTTTTTTCAGTCCATCAGCAAGGTGGATTTCCATTAACTTTAATCAAATATAGGGTTCCCATGTCAAAACTTGTTCTTATCCTTAACTGTGGTAGTTCTTCACTAAAATTTGCAATTCTTGATCCTGCAACAGGTGAAGAAAAATTATCTGGCTTAGCGGAAGCATTTTTCTTACCAGAAGCTCGTATCAAATGGAAACTCAATGGCGAGAAAGGTAACGCAGATTTAGGCGCAGGTGCAGCTCATACTGAAGCACTTAACTTTATCACGTCTAATATCATGACAGATGAGCTTAAAAACTCTATCGCGGCAATTGGTCACCGTATCGTACATGGTGGTGAAAAATACACCCAATCTGTTATCGTAACTGATGAAGTCGTTAAAGGTATTGAGGATGCTGCACAATTTGCACCACTTCACAATCCAGCACACTTAATCGGTATTCACGAAGCATTCAACGCATTCCCGCACTTAAAAGATAAAAACGTAGTAGTTTTTGATACAGCATTCCACCAAACCATGCCTGAAGAAGCATTCCTTTATGCCCTTCCATACTCTTTATATAAAGAACATGGCGTTCGTCGCTACGGTGCACACGGTACTAGCCACTACTTCGTTTCTCGTGAAGTCGCTGAATATGTAGGAAAACCTGCAGACCAAGTCAATACGATTATTTGTCACTTAGGTAATGGTGGTTCTGTTTCTGTTGTGCGTAACGGTAAATGTATCGATACATCAATGGGCTTAACTCCGTTAGAAGGTTTAGTCATGGGCACTCGTTGTGGTGATATCGATCCTGCAATCGTATTCTACCTATACAAAACTTTAGGTATGTCTATGGAACAAATCGAAGAGACTTTAGTGAAAAAATCTGGTCTTTTAGGTTTAACTGAAGTAACAAGCGACTGCCGTTATGCTGAAGATAACTACGATGACGCATCTAAACCAGAAGCAAAACGCGCTTTAGATGTATACAGCTATCGTTTAGCGAAATATATCGGTGCTTATATGGCTGTATTAGGTGATGATCACTTAGATGCGATTGCTTTCACGGGTGGTATTGGTGAGAACTCAGCGCACGTTCGTGAATTAGCATTAAATCACTTAAAATTATTCGGTATTAAAGTGGATAACGAACGCAATCTTGTGGCACGTTTCGGTAAAGATGGCGTCATCACTACTGATGATTCCGCATTTAAAGCAATTGTTCTTCCAACTAACGAAGAATTAGTTATCGCACAAGATACCGCAAAACTTTGTTTCTAATTTAACAACAAGCTGCCGAATTTTTCGGCAGTTTTTATTTATAACATATACACATTAAGGTTTAACTATGTCTCGCACGATTATCCTTATCCCTGTAAGCACAGGCGTGGGTTTAACTAGCATTAGTCTAGGATTAATCCATTCTCTTGAACAAAAAGGCGCAAAAGTTGGTTTTATGAAACCAGTTTCTCAACCAAGCACAGGTGAAGATAAACTGGATCGCACAACCTCTATCATTCGCACCAGCACTAACCTTGAAACTTCTGAACCGTTTATGTTAAGCGTTGCGGAATCATTGATTGGCCAAAATCAGTCTGATGTGTTGTTAGAAAAAATTGTGGCAAATCACCAACAATTAACTAAAAACAACGATATCGTTGTAGTTGAAGGCTTAATTCCCACAAGAAAACACGGTTACGCAAATAGCATCAACTATGAAATTGCACAAGCATTAGATGCGGAAATCGTATTAGTTGCAGCACCTGCAACTGAAACCCCAACAGAATTAAAAGATCGTGTAGAAGCTGCAGCCTCTCTATTTGGTGGTAAAAACAATCCAAATCTTTTAGGCGTAGTTGTAAATAAATTTAATGCACCTGTTGATGAATCTGGTCGTACACGCCCTGATCTTACTGAAATCTTTGATTCATTCCAACACAGCCATGCTTGTGAAGCAGAAGTGAGCAAATTATTTGCAAATAGCTCAATCAAATTATTAGCTTGTGTGCCTTGGTCTGCAGATTTAATCGCAACACGTGCGATCGATTTAGTGAAATACTTAGGCGCATCAATTATCACTGAAGGAGATATTAACCGTCGTATCCGTGGTATCACTTTCTGCGCAAGAAGTTTACCAAATATGGTTGAACATTTCCGTGCAGGTAGCTTATTAGTCGCCTCAGCAGATCGTCCAGATGTACTTGTAGCAGCTGCTCTCGCAGCGTCAAATGGTATTGAAATCGGCGGTCTCTTATTAACTGGCGGTTACAAAATTGATGCTCAAATCAATAAACTTTGCCAACCAGCTTTTGAAAAAGCAAAATTGCCAATCTTCCGTATTGAAGGTAATACTTGGCAAACAGCATTAAATTTACAAAACTTCAACCTTGAAGTGCCCGTTGATGATAAAGAGCGTATTGAAAACATCAAACAATACACTAGCCAGCACTTTAATGCTGACTTTATCAATAACTTAGTTGCGGATTCTACTCGTTTACGTCGTTTATCCCCACCAGCGTTCCGTTTCCAATTGACTGAACTTGCTCGTGCGGCGAAAAAACGTATTGTGCTTCCTGAAGGCAATGAACCTCGTACAATCAAAGCAGCCGTACTTTGTGCAGAACGTGGCATTGCGGAATGTGTGCTTTTGGCAGATCCGTCATCAGTTCAACGTGTAGCTGAAGCACAAAGTGTTAAACTAGGTAAAGGGATTACAATAATTAACCCAGCAGACGTTCGTGAAAACTATGTTGCTCGTTTAGTTGAATTACGTAAAGCTAAAGGTATGACAGAAACCGCGGCTCGTGAACAACTAGAAGACACCGTCGTGCTTGGTACCATGATGTTAGAAGCAAATGAAGTGGATGGTTTAGTATCTGGGGCCGTTCACACCACTGCAAACACCATTCGCCCACCAATGCAAATCATCAAAACTGCACCGGGTAGTTCAATTGTTTCTTCTATCTTCTTTATGTTATTACCAGATCAAGTGCTTGTTTATGGTGACTGTGCGGTAAACCCAGATCCAACTGCAGAACAACTTGCTGAAATCGCAATTCAATCTGCTGATTCTGCGAAAGCATTTGGTATTGATCCAAAAGTCGCGATGATTTCTTACTCAACGGGTACATCTGGTAGTGGTGCTGATGTTGAAAAAGTGAAAGAAGCAACTCGAATTGCGAAAGAAAAACGCCCTGATTTATTAATCGATGGTCCATTACAATACGATGCGGCTGTGATGGAAGATGTGGCTCGCTCTAAAGCACCAAATTCACCAGTAGCAGGTAAAGCAACGGTATTCGTATTCCCTGACTTGAATACTGGTAACACGACTTACAAAGCAGTACAACGTTCTGCAGATTTAGTGTCTATTGGTCCAATGCTTCAAGGTATGCGTAAACCAGTCAATGACTTATCTCGCGGAGCCTTAGTTGATGATATTGTGTACACAATTGCCTTAACCGCAATTCAAGCAACACAATAGTTCAAGTAAAAACATAAAAGAAAATACCGCACTTTGCCCTAGGCAGTAAAAGTGCGGTATTTTTTTATAACGTTTTCTTACAAATCAACTAAAATCAAAATTGCGGCTTCGCCACCCCACTCCCTTGGCGCTTGACGTAATGCCCGCACTTTAGGATGTTGTACTAGCCAACGTGGAATTTGTTTTTTCAATGTAAAGGTGCCATAGCCCGTCATGATACTAGCACAATCAATATGCTCATTTTCACAAGCCAGTAAAAGTGCGGCTAATTCTTGCTTAGCTTGTTCACGGGTTAAACCGTGTAAATCTAAAAACAATTCTGGCGAAAAATCTCCACGACGAAGTTGTTTTAATAAATGGGAATCTTCCCCATCACGTAAATATTTCACAACACCATCATGCTCATTCAGTAACGGCTCATATTCATCAGAAAAATAGAACAATGTATCTTCTTTTGCTCGTAATTCTTTCAATTCTATTTTTTTCTGATCACGTTTTTGGCGTGGGGCAACAAAAGTATCTTGTTTAATTGGCTTAATGCCTTTGGTTTCCGCTCGGAATAAATCAAATTCGTCTTGCATTTTTTCTCATTAATTTCAAATTTTGCGTATCATATCATAGTTCTACATTCTCATCTGTGGTATAACTACGCCAAATTTTCATACCGAATTTTATGCTAACTTTTCTACTCACTTTTATGGAGAAATGCGATGGAAACCTCACATAACCAAGAATTAGTTGCAACTATCTTGGAAGATAATGTTGCAAACGAACTGCAAACCATCCAAGATTTTCTGCGTTGGACGTATAGCATTCTCAATCGATCTGATATTTACTTCGGGCAAGGGCACGATAATCCTTGGGATGAAAGCCTACAACTCGTTTTAAGTGGCTTACATTTACCCATTGATTTACCTACCGAATTATTTAACAGTCGATTAACCCCATCTGAAAAAGAAAGCTTAGTTCAACTTGTATTAACCCGAATCGAACAACGCGTACCAGTGGCATATTTAACAAATAGCGCGTGGTTCTGCGGTCACGAATTTTATGTCGATGAACGAACCATTATTCCGCGTTCTCCAATTAGTGCTTTAATTCAAGATCGCTTTGAAGATTTAATTTCACAAGAGCCGAATCATATTCTCGATCTATGCACAGGCAGCGGTTGTATTGCTATTGCTTGTGCTTATGCTTTCCCGAATGCGGAAGTGGATGCGGTAGATTTATCAGTTGATGCACTTAATGTCGCGGAGATCAATATTTCACGTCATCAATTAGAACATCGCGTATTCCCTATTCAATCAAACTTATTTGAAAATATTTTGGGACAAAAATACGATCTTATCGTGACCAATCCACCTTATGTGGACGCAGAAGATCTCGCCGATATGCCAGAAGAATTCCATTTTGAACCAGAGTTAGCCTTAGGTTCTGGCCATGATGGCTTAAACATTACCAAACAAATTTTGAAACAAGCGCCAAATTACTTAACTGAAAATGGCGTCTTGGTATGTGAAGTGGGCAATAGCATGGTAAGCTTAATTGAGCAATATCCTGATGTTCCATTTGAATGGGTAGAGCTTAAAAATGGCGGACTAGGCGTATTTGCTATTCAGCGTAAGGATTTAGTGAAATATCACGATCTGTTTTAATCTTTCAAGTGCGGTAAAATTTTAATATCAATTTCAACCGCACTTATAAAATTTATGGCGCGCGTTATTCAACGTGTGCTTTTCTTTTTTATCCTTTGGCTCTATGAATTTACAAAAACTTTTACTTACTCGGCGTTTCTTTTCCACCCTTGCTTTTTTTCTGTGCAAACGGTATTTCTGATTTATCTACAAAGTAAAGGATTAAGCAACAGCGAAATTGCCTTTTCCTTATCACTACTCTTTTTCTCAAACCAAGCCCTTTCCATTCTTGCTGGTATTTGAGGCAATCGTTATGGTTTAGCCAAAATGATGTTGCTCGGCTGTTTTTTAGATGTGATAGCTTATATTTTCTTTCTCGCAGCAGATAATTATTTATTACTTCTTATTGCGACCACTTGTTTTGGTTTAGGCAGTTGCTTATTTGGAACCAATGCCAAAGCCTGCTTACTTGTGTTGGCAGGAGATGAATACAAAGAAAAAACTCGCTTGCAAGGGAAATATCTAAAAGTGACCTCCATGTCATCCATGTTTGCGCCGCTTTTAGTCATCCCATTTATTAAATACGAACATATCGACTTGCTCATTTGGGTCTGTTTTTCAATGGAAGCCGTATTATTCGCCTTAATGGTGAAACCTTTCTATCAAATTCAAACCTTACAAACGTTGGTAAAATTTCGCTTTACACAAATCAAAGAAATTATTACAAAAGAATTTCTCATGGTGCATTTAATGCTATTTTTACCTCTTGCCATTGCAAGCTCTTTCTTTGTCATTTTCCCATTTTTATTTAACAATAAACTTGGCATGCCTGAACATTCACCGATAGCATTATTTGGCAACGGATTACTCACCGTGCTATTACAAAGCTATTTTTCCCGAAAAATTAATTTAACAATCAAACAAGCAACATGGGTTGCCCCTCTGTTGGCTATTGGAATTATCGTGCCTTGGTTTATCACCTTAAGTTATCTTTCCATATTTTCCGCCTATGCCTATCTCGTCATTTTTACAGTCATTGAAGTGTATGCCCTCACGGCGATGGCAAACTTATTAGTTAAATTTGATAATGGCACTAATCGTGGTTTTATTCTTGGTGCATCAAGATTATTACTTTCTATCGCAACAGTGATCGTCATGAACTTGGTACCATATTTATTTTTATTGTAACAAGTGCATTAATCAAATATACACAATACACCTTTATACATAAATAAATTGCACTTATTTACGATGTAAGTTAGACTGAGGAAGACTATAAATTCAAGAATAAGGAGATACCATGTCATTTTTATCTAAGACTCTTGGTGGATTATCAAAAGCTTACTATACTCGACAATTTCTATTTGGTTTAATATTCTTTATATTTATAGTTGCTATAAGCTATAACGGATATAATCACACTGGGAAAATATCTATTCTTGTAACAAATGCAATCCTAGGATTAATCTGCTTATTATTATATCCTTATTCTCGATTCGTTTATGAAAGTATTATCGAATATATTTTAGGTGATAATGTTTTTTCGTTAATGCACCTTTAATGCTTGTAACAAAACTAATCACAATGGCGATTTGTTTCATATTCTCAATTTTTATTGCACCAATTGGTTTAATATATCTTTATTTTTATCATTCAAAACAAGAAAAACTTCAAAATCAGAATGAACAATAAGAGTAAGAAAGGACGTTTAACGTCCTTTTCTCTATCACTTAATTTCAACAACTAATTTATCTAACGTCTAATTTCACGTTATCAAATAATTTTTTCACTGAATTGTTATCACGCAAACGCTCGGTTTTTTCCACGACGCTACGAGTTAAGTGCGGTGAAAAATATTCCATGAAATCGTACATATAATTGCGTAAGAACGTGCTATGTTTAAATGCAATATTCGTCATACTAGGGCGGAATAAATGACTTGCATCAATCGCCACAAGATCTGTATCTGATGGCGTATGAGCCATAGATGCCATAATGCCCACCCCTAAGCCTAAGCGCACATAAGTCTTAATGATATCGGCATCGGTAGCCGTAAAGACTATATTCGGCAAAATGCCTGCGCTATTAAAAGCGTAATCTAAATCAGAAACACCTGTAAAACCAAAAGTGTAAGTCACAAGCGGATATTTACCTAATTCCTCAATCGTCAATTCTTTCACTTTGGCAAGCGGATGCTCGGGCGTAACAATCACTGCACGATTCCACCAATAACATGGAATCTGAACCAAATCATCAAATAAATAAGGCGCTTCGGTAGTAATCGCCAAATCCACTTCACCTGACATTAATGCATCATGAATTTGTGTTGGCGAACCTTGGTGAATATGCAAACTTACATCAGGATATTTTTGGGAAAAACGTTCAATCACGCTTGGCAGCATATAACGTGCCTGAGTATTTGTCGTCGCAATACGTAACACACCGTGATTTGGCTGAGTATATTCATCCGCAATAGCACGGATACCTTGCGCTTTAACAAGTAACTCGCGTGCAATCGAAATAATCTTTTTTCCCGCCGGAGTAATCGATTTTATATGCTTGCCATGACGTTCAAAAATTTCTAGACCTAATTCATCTTCCAGCAACCGCACTTGCTTACTAATTCCAGGCTGTGATATATAAAGCGCATTAGCCGCTTCAGTTACATTTAAATTATGGTTAGCAATTTCAACAATATAGCGCAGTTGCTGCATTTTCATAAAAAAAGTCCTTATTTTTTATAACGTTTTCTAAGTTCAGAATAACGTTTTACCGCTTTACGAATTTGTCCAGATTTTGGACGACGACGTGGCTGTGTAACATCTAATTTCGTTTCAGTCTCAGCCGGTAATCCCACAAGCTCGCGCAAGTAATTGACGTTTTCAAGATCCATTTCTTCCCAGCCACCACGAGGCAAACCTTTCATCAGTTTGATATTACCGTAACGAATACGAATCAAGCGGCTGACTTGAATCCCTTGTGATTCCCACAAACGGCGAACCTCACGATTACGTCCTTCCATCAAGGTTACGTCATACCATTGGTTAATACCCACACCACCTGTAAATTTAATTTCTTTAAAATTAGCAGGACCATCTTCAAGCTGAACGCCCTTACGTAAACGCGCTAACATTGCATCATCCACTTGACCAAATACACGCACGGAATATTCACGTTCAACTTCACGGCTTGGGTGCATTAAGCGATTTGCTAATTCACCATCAGTAGTGAAAAGCAACAAACCCGATGTATTAATATCTAAACGCCCCACCGCAATCCAACGAGAGCCTGTTAAACGTGGCAAACGATCAAACACTGTGGCACGCCCTTCTGGGTCGCTACGAGTACAAAGTTCACCTTCAGGTTTGTAATACATTAACACGCGGCAAATTTCTTTTTGTGCGTGGCTAAGATTAATGATTTGACCATCAATACGCACTTTCACGCCAGAATGTACATCAATGCGATCGCCTAAAGTCGCAATTTTACCCTCTACGCTCACTCGGCCTGAGGCAATCATCGTTTCAATTTCACGACGAGAGCCTTGTCCAGCACGCGCTAAAACTTTCTGTAATTTTTCGCCCTCTACTTTAGGTTGATTCGAGGCTTTTACAACAGGTTTCGCTTTTGGCTTAGATAAAAATTTGTTGTCAGAATTAACCGCACTTTTTTTCGTATTTGTCGTTTCTACTCGTACGGTACGAGACACTGAACGTCTATCATTTTTAGCTGGAAAATCACTTTTCTTTGCTGAATCTTTGGAAAAGTGCGGTTGTCTTTGAGTTTGTTTTTGACTAGGTTTCATTGTTTTCCTTAAATAATGGAAAGGTCGCTTTCACAAGCGTCTATAAGTTAAATAAAAGGAGCAGTACTTCCACTTCCTTCGCGCAAAATCACTGGCGATTCTTCCGTTAAATCCACCACTGTTGTAGGCTCTTGTCCTAAATATCCACCATGAATAATTAAATCGACTTGGTGTTCCAAACGATCTCGAATTTCCTCAGGATCAGATTGCGTGGTATGTTCTTCACCTGGCAACATTAACGAACAAGATAAAATCGGCTCACCTAACGCTGAAAGTAAATCTAAAGCGATCTTATTATCTGGTACGCGTAAACCTATGGTTTTACGTTTTGATGTCATTAAACGACGCGGTAATTCTTTCGTTGCAGTAAGAATAAAAGTATAACGCCCTGGCGTATTATTTTTAATCAAACGATAAGCGGTATTGCTCACCGTTGCGTAAGTTGAAAGTTCCGACAAATCACTACACACCAACGTAAAATTATGTCCTTCAGGCAATTTACGAATCGCCACAATGCGATCCATTGCATGTTTATCGCCCATCATACAGCCTAAGGCATATCCCGAATCAGTCGGATACACAATCACACCGCCTTTTTGTAAAATCTCTACGGCTTGATTAATCAGGCGCGCTTGTGGATTTTCAGGGTGGATATAAAAAAATTGGCTCATCTGTTTCTTCCTTAAAAAGTGTGCGCTGATTATAGCAGTTTTGCGCGCACTTTATAATGGCGAGCATATAAAAATAAAGGCGTAGAGAGTCAATCTACGCCTTGTCAAACCAAAGTGCGGTTAATTTTCTAAAGTTATTTTAATACCTTTCTCAAGGCTGCACCAATTTCAGCGAGACTTTTTACACAGGTTACGCCTGAGGCCTCAAGTGCTGCAATTTTTTCTGCAGTAGTGCCTTTTCCGCCACTAATAATCGCACCCGCATGTCCCATCCGTTTGCCTTTTGGCGCCGTAATACCCGCAATATAGGCTACCACTGGTTTAGTGACCTTATCTTTTATGAAGGTTGCCGCTTCTTCCTCTGCGGAACCACCGATCTCGCCAATCATCACAATGGCTTCTGTTTCGGGATCTTGTTGAAATCTTTCGAGAATATCAATAAAACTAGAACCTGGAATAGGATCGCCACCGATACCCACACAAGTAGATTGTCCAAAGCCTTCATCTGTAGTTTGTTTTACCGCTTCATACGTTAAAGTACCAGAACGAGAAACAATCCCCACTTTGCCTTTTTTATGTATATGTCCCGGCATGATGCCGATTTTACATTCATCAGGCGTAATCACCCCCGGGCCATTTGGCCCAATCATCACAACGCCAGTTTCATTTAATTTTTGTTTTACCTTAAGCATATCCAATGTAGGGATGCCTTCAGTAATACAGACAATTAACTGAATCCCTGCATCAATGGCCTCAATTATGGCATCTTTACAAAATGGTGCTGGCACATAAATGACGGTCGCTGTTGCTCCTGTATTTTCGACGGCTTCACGAACCGTATTAAATACAGGCAAACCAAGATGAGTAGTTCCACCTTTATTTGGTGATACGCCACCGACTAATTGCGTTCCATAGGCTAATGCTTGTTCAGAATGAAAAGTCCCTTGTCCACCAGTAAAACCTTGGCAAATCACTTTGGTATTTTTATCAATTAAAATCGCCATTAGTGTTCTCCTTTTGCTGCATTCACGGCTAATTCTGCGGCTTGTTGTAAACTGTGTGCGGTAAGAATATTAACGTCGCTTTCCGCTAAAATTTGGCGACCGATTTCAGCATTCGTTCCTTCTAATCGTACAACCACAGGCACTCTCACGCCCACTTCATTTACTGCAGCAATCACGCCTTCAGCAATCAAATCACAACGAACAATGCCACCAAAAATATTCACTAAAATCACCTTCACTGAAGGATCGGTTAAAATGATTTTGAACGCTTCAGCAACCCGCGCTTTCGTTGCACCACCACCCACATCAAGAAAATTCGCAGGTTTCCCACCATAGAGTTTCACAATATCCATGGTTCCCATTGCAAGCCCTGCCCCGTTTACCATACAACCAATGTCGCCTTCTAAAGCCACATAGTTTAACTGGAATTTTTCAGCTTCTGCTTCACGAGCATCATTTTGAGTTAAATCTTGCAGAGCTAAGAGATCTTTATGGCGAAATAAAGCGTTATCATCAACAGATATTTTGGCGTCGAGACAAACCAAATTGCCTTGTTTAGTTAGAACAAGTGGATTGACTTCCACTAAAGATAAATCTTTTTCTAAAAACAAACGAGATAAGCCCATAAAGATATCGGTAAACTGTTTGTTTTGCGTACCACTTAACCCTAATTTAAACGCTAATTCACGGCCTTGATAAGGCAATCCTCCAAATAAAGGATCAATGGTGACTTTGTGAAGTAAGTGCGGTGAATTTTGCGCGACTTCTTCAATATTCATTCCACCGGCAGGAGAAACAATAAACACCACTTTTTGAGAGGCGCGATCAACAACCGCACTTAAGTAAAATTCTTTATCAATATCGCAAGTTTCTTCAAAATAAATCTGGTTTACTGGCTGACCCAATTTATCCGTTTGAAAAGTGACTAAACGTTGTCCTAGCCATTTTTCTGCAAAAGATCTTGCTTCCTCTACATCCTGTACCAATTTAACGCCACCTGCTTTACCACGCCCACCCGCATGAACTTGGCATTTCGCTGCCCACTTATCGCCTGAAAGTTGAGCCAGTACCAAATCTACCTCATCAACAGATTGATAAACCGCCCCATTTTTTACGGGTAATCCATAATGCTCAAATAGTTGTTTTGCTTGGTATTCGTGTAAATTCATTCGCGACATCCTTTTGGGTTATGAAAACAATTCACTCAAGGTTTTAATGCTATATGTACCGTGATTTCTTCACGATCGTGATATAAATGTTTTGCTTGAATATCAAAATTTAAATTCTGCTCAGCCAACATAACAGCCAAGTTTTCTAAACATAATATCACTTCTTGATAGCGTTTTTTCATGGGTAATTTTAAATTGAAAATCGTTTCTCGGCACCAACCATTCAGCAACCATTTGCCAATCAATAAAGAAATACGACTTGGTTGTTCCACCATATCACAGACTAACCAATCCACTTTTTTCCTTTTAGGCGGCTGAAATTTAAAACCATCTTCCGCGCAATGTTCAATGCGCCCCGTATCATGCAAACTCGCCGCCATTTTTCCGTGATCAACTGCATAAACAAATAAACCGCGTTTGACTAATTGATACGTCCAACCGCCTGGGCAAGCCCCTAAATCAACACCAATCATATTTTCATTTAAACGTTTATTCTCTTCTTTACGCGGAATAAAAGTCAAAATAGCTTCTTCTAGTTTTAACGTAGATCGACTTGGTGCATCTGCCGGAAATTTTAAACGAGGGATTCCCATAAAATGAGAGGAATGATTATCTACATAAGAATATCCCACATAACAGCAATTCGGTTTTACAAAAAAACAATGTAAAAATTGACCGCACTTTTGAGTCGCCTTTGCAGAAAGCCAACCTTGTTTTTTCAATGCCTGACGTAAAGGCACGGTAAATTTACGACAAAAAGTGGAAAGCTCCTTCGCTTCATTTGTGTCTGCAGTTTCTACAAAAAGCTCGCTAGATTGAGCAAAATTAATTTGTTGTGATAATTCTTCAAACGCAGCCACGATGGGACTAATACGATCAGCGGGATCTAAATCTTCCAATAAATCGGAAATAACCATCATCTGACGAGCAAAAATCAAACGATTAAAAGGAATGTCTCGAGCAAGGCGATCAGCCTCATCAGGTTGATAACATTCAAAAATGACATAGCCCGAATTATCTTGTACTCGTGCAAAACCAAATACACCTAAATTGCTTGCTTGATCGGTGATCTCTGCGGCGACTTCTTTCTCAAAACCAGGGCGACAATATAATGCGAGTTTATTCATTTTCTTCTTGTTTAATTGAGTTAATAATCCACTGACGGAATGCTTGAATTTTTTGGTCATCAAGGCGATCAAGATGATTGACCACATAAAATGATTTTGGATCAGGCAAATTGGTTGGCAACACCACTGTTAAGGAGCCATTTTCAATTTCTTGCAAGGCTAATAAGCGATTAGCTAATACAATGCCTTGCCCATGAATTGCTGCCTGTAACGCCATAAATGTATGGCTAAATAACGGCCCTTGCTGAATATTTAAATCATCTAACTGTAAATGATTTGCCATCGCTTGCCAATTATCACGTGTATGAATGTGAATTAATGTGTGTTTTTTTAAATCTTCAGGCTGAATAATTGGATTTTCGGCTAACAATTCGGGTGAGGCTAAAATCAATAAATTTTCTTCGCCAAGACGATCCACTTGGAGATTCTGCCAATTTCCTAAACCATAATAAATAGCAAGATCAATTTCTTTATTTAACAAGCCTTCATCTTGATCCACGCCTGTTAAACGAACCTCAATTTGCGGATAAAGCTGATTAAATTCACTTAAATGTGGCACGAGCCATTGGATACCAAAAGTTTGTGGCACGCTAATATTTAAATGCGGATCCGTTTTTAACGTTAACAATCGTTCTGTTGCTTCATTTAAGCGGCGCAGAATTTTGTTAATATCAACAAAATAAGCTTTTCCCAGCTCTGTTAATTCTAAAGAACGATTCTTTCGCTTAAATAATTCAATTCCTAAGAACTCTTCTAATAATTTAATTTGATGACTAACGGCCGCTTGTGTCACACAAAGCTCATCTGCCGCTTTAGTAAAACTTAAATAGCGAGCAGCTGACTCAAAAGCTTTTAACGAATTCAACGGTGGCAAACGTTTATACATAAGTATTTCCATTCATAAAATTTTTGTCTATAATAGACAAGATTTAATTCGGATTAGTTTTTCTAATACTTCAAATAAAAAAACGTCATTTGTCCTTTCCTACCCTTTTTCCTTACAATACAACCATACTTAATGATTGGTAATTCCTTACTAGTTAATGAGTTTCGGACTTAAGTATGATGTTGTGTTTGCATATAGTTCGGGTAACCGAACTTGAGTAACAAAATCAAGTTACTCATTTACTTCCTGTATATTTAAACCTTATTGGTTAAACGCTGCTATTCTTGAGTAGCGTTTTTTCTTCCTGATTCTATCACAGTTACATCTTGATTTTCTGATCGACTTCACAAATTTCACAATTATTAGTTAATTTTCTAGAAATTAACCAATTTTGAAAATTTAAGATTCAAATTCCCATAATAATGATGTAGATTAACCCCTATTTCATTCATAAAAATAAATTAAGGAAGCAAAATGAAAGACTTAGACTGGAATAACCTTGGTTTTAGTTATATCAAAACAGATTATCGTTTCATCGCTCACTGGAAAGATGGCAAATGGGACGAAGGCAAACTCACCACAGACAATACCTTACATATTCACGAAGGTTCTACCGCACTTCACTATGGTCAACAATGCTTTGAGGGCTTAAAAGCTTATCGTTGTAAAGACGGCTCAATCAACTTATTCCGTCCACAAGAAAATGCAAAGCGCATGCAGCATACTTCGGATCGTTTACTCATGCCACAAGTGCCAACAGAATTATTCATCCGTGTATGTAAAGAAGTAGTGAAAGCAAACGAAGAATGGGTCGGACCTTACGGCTCTGGTGCAACCCTATACTTACGCCCATTCTTAATTGGCGTAGGTGAAAACATCGGTGTGAAAGCTGCGCCAGAATTTATTTTCTCTGTATTCTGCTGCCCTGTTGGCGCCTATTTCAAAGGTGGTTTAACACCATCTAACTTTATTACCACAGAATACGATCGTGCTGCACCAATGGGAACAGGTGGCGTAAAAGTGGGGGGTAACTACGCTGCAAGCCTTCTGCCACATGTATTAGCGGCAGAACAAGGTACGCCAGAACGTAAATTCGCTGATGCCATTTATTTAGATCCAAAAACTCACACTAAAATTGAAGAAGTCGGTGCGGCAAACTTCTTTGGCATCACAAAAGACAATAAATTCATCACACCAAAATCAGAATCTATTTTACCAAGTATCACCAAATACTCTCTTTTACATATCGCAAAAGAACGTTTAGGTATGGAAGCAATTGAAGGCGATGTTTATATCGATCAGCTAGATCAATTTGCTGAAGCGGGTGCCTGTGGTACTGCAGCAGTAATTTCACCCGTTGGTGGAATCCAACATAAAGGCAAATTCCACGTGTTCTATTCTGAAACTGAAGTGGGTCCAGTAACACGTCGCCTTTATGAAGAGCTCACAGGCATCCAATTCGGTGATGTCGAAGCGCCTGAAGGCTGGATTGTGAAAGTAGAATAATAACAATCCGCACGTAAAACGTGCGGTTTTTAGGCTCCTCTATAAGGGCCTATACTTCACAAGCCCCTCAAGGGGCTTGTGAGAACTGACAACCGCGTCTAATTATTTCCTTGATTACCCCTTAAAGGGGTCAACATGTTCTTTCGTTGATAAATTATCTTGAACCATATCTTCTTTTTCTTGGTTTCTTATATAATCCTCTACCACTTTTGTATTTAACCCTACTGTGCTTACAAAAAATCCTTTCGCCCAGAAATGCCTATTTCCATATCTATATTTTAAGTTCGCGTGTCTTTCAAAAATCATCAGCGCTGACTTCCCCTTCAGATAGCCCATAAAACCTGATACTGATATTTTAGCTGGGATTTTTAAGAGCATATGGATATGGTCTGGCATTGCATGCGCTTCTATTATCTCCACATTTTTATAGTCACATAACTGCCTCAATATTTGACCTATATCTGCTCTTAACTTTCCATAAATTGCTTTTCTTCTATACTTCGGGATAAATACAATGTGATACTTACAGTTCCATTTTGTGTGTGATAGACTTGAATCGTCACTGGTTTTACTTACCATGATAATCCTCCTATATGTTGAATTTTGGTTGTCAGCCTTGTTCATTATATAGCGAGGATTTTTTCTGTTCATCGCTTAAGCTATTTGGCTCCATACGCATAGTGTATGGTTTTTATAGCCAGACTTTTGGCTGGCTATAAGAAATAAATGCGGTGAATTTTCACCGCATTTTCTTTTTTCATCTTATTCCATTTTACTATAAATCATTCGTTTCAATTCTTTTTCAACATAAAAAATCTCTTTTATTATCTTTTTACAGACAATGCTTTCATAAAAAGAAAATGAACTGGGATTATATCATTAACGTTTTTCCGCGATTTGTACATGCAACATTAATGACACTTTCTCTCTCCTTTTGGGGAATCTTACTTTCGCTGATTATCGGCACAATTTGTGCAGTGATAAGTACTTACCAAGTGAAATCATTAAATTGGCTAGTTAAAAGCTACATTGAGCTTTCTCGTAATACCCCACTTTTAATTCAAGTGTTTTTCCTTTATTTCGGCTTATCTAAAGTTGGCATTAAATTAGATGGATTCACTTGTGGTGTGATTGGATTGGCTTTTTTAGGTGGGAGCTATATGGCTGAGGCCATTCGCGAGGGATTAGAAGCAGTCTCAAAAGGGCAAATAGAATCTGCTCTCAGCATCGGTTTAACACCTTTTCAAGCTTTCCGCTATGTGATTTTACCTCAAGCCTTTGCCATTTCTATGCCAGCTATTGGAGCAAACTGTTTATTTTTAATGAAAGAAACCTCCGTTATCAGCGCAGTTGCTGTCGCAGAATTAATGTTTATTGCAAAAGAAATCATTGGTATGGATTACAAAACAAATGAGTCCTTATTTTTATTGATTATATTTTATCTAATTATTTTATTACCTATGTCAATTTTGATTCGCTATTTAGAAAAACATACTCGGAGAGCAAAATATGGGGCTTGAATTATTATTCCAAGGTAACCAATTAAACCGCTTACTCCATGGGCTTTGGATTACCGCTGAAATTGCATTTATTTCAGTATTTTTTGCTTGCTTCTTAGGGATTATTTTAGGCGTACTCATGACAAGTAAAAACAACCTTATCAAAGCAATTACAGGCTTTTATCTTGAATTTGTACGCCTTATTCCATTATTAGTGTTTCTGTTTCTTGCCTATTTTGGATAGGCAAAATGGTTTGATATCCATTTAGATAGTGTCACTGTTTGTATTCTTGTCTTTATTTTTTGGGGAACTGCAGAAATGGGGGATCTCGTGCGTAGTGCGCTTACTTCCATTGAAAAGCATCAAATTGAATCGGCTTACGCCCTAGGCTTAACGCCCTTGCACACTTTCATTTATATTTTACTTCCTCAAAGCCTAAAACGAGTGACACCAAGTATGATTAACTTATTCACACGTATGATAAAAACCAGTTCACTTGCCATGTTAATTGGTGTGGTTGAAGTTATCAAAGTTGGCCAACAAATTATTGAACATTCTCTTTTCACTAATCAATCCGCTGTCCTTTGGATATACGGTGTAATTTTCTGTTTATATTTTGTAATTTGTTATCCACTTTCATTATTTTCTCGTTACTTAGAAGCGCGTTGGGAAAATTAAGGAACCAAAATGGCATTACTAGAAATCAAAAATCTTGTTAAAAATTATGGCGATGTAGAAGCATTAAAAGGAATAAGTTTTTCTGTCGAAAAAGGGGAAGTTGTCGTAATTTTAGGACCATCTGGCTGTGGGTAAAGCACTTTTTTACGCACACTAAATGGCTTAGAACCAATAAAGAGCGGTCAATTATTACTGCAAAATGCAGGCATACTTGGCAAAGACATCAGTTGGGTAAAAGCGCGCCAACGTATTGGTATGGTGTTTCAAAGTTATGAATTATTTGCTCATTTATCAGTGATCGACAACATTCTACTTGGACCATTAAAAGTACAAAAACACGATCGTGCTGAAGCAGAAAAACAGGCAGATGAATTACTCAAACGAGTGGGATTATATGAGCGCAAAAATTCCTATCCACGCGAGCTTTCAGGTGGGCAAAAGCAACGCATAGCCATTGTGCGCACCTTATGTATGAATCCTGAAATTATTCTATTTGATGAAGTGACCGCTGCATTGGATCCAGAAATGGTACGCGAAGTACTCGATGTTATTTTAGGTCTAGCCAAAGATGGCATGACAATGTTGATTGTGACACATGAAATGAATTTTGCACGTCAAGTCGCACATCGCATTGCATTTATGGATAAAGGTCAAATCATCGAACAAGCCAAGCCTGAAGATTTCTTTACGAATCCGACCACGGATCGGGCGAAAACATTCTTAAATATCTTAAACTATGAACCAAGAGGGACAAACTATAAAGAAAACATTTAAAAAATTAACCGCACTTTTTGCCACGGCAGCACTTGCTTTCGGATTATCGGCCTGTAACGATAAAGAACAAACCAAAGAGACGAAACAGGCTTCTGTAATTGAACAAATCAAACAAGCAGGCAAAGTACGCATTGGCGTATTCAGTGATAAACCACCATTTGGCTATGTGGATGCCCAAGGAAAAAGCCAAGGGTTTGATGTGGAAATCGGTAAAGCGATTACGAAGGATCTATTAGGCGATGAAAATAAAGTGGAATTTGTGCTTGTAGATGCAGCAAACCGCGCTGAATATTTACTTTCCAAGAAAGTAGATATTATTCTAGCGAATTTTACTGTCACCGCAGCACGTAAAGAAGTGGTTGATTTTGCGAACCCTTATATGAAAGTTGCACTTGGCGTGGTGTCTAAAAATGGTGAGGTCATCACAAACCTTGAACAATTAAAAGATAAAACCCTGATTGTGGATAAAGGGACTACCGCTGATATTTTCTTTACTAAAAATTATCCCAATATCAAATTACTTAAATTTGAACAAAATACCGAAACCTTTGAAGCATTACGTGACGGACGTGGTGATGCACTTTCTAATGACAACACCTTCTTATTTGCTTGGGCAAAACAAAATTCAGGCTACACAGTAGGCGTAAGAAGTTTTGGCGATCAAGATGTTATTGCTCCTGCAGTACGCAAAGATGCGTCAGATTTACTCAATTGGTTAAATACTGAAATTGTGAAACTTTCTAAAGAAGGCGTATTAAAACAAGCCTATGAAAAAACATTATTGCCAGTTTATGGCGATAGCGTCAGCGAAAGCGATATTGCGGTTCAGTATAAATAATAGATATGGATAAAAGGTGCTGGGAAACCAGCACTTTTTTGAATAGAAATTAGACTAAAATCAACCGCACTTTTTTATTGATTTAATCCCCATTGACGAGAATCTTTATCAAATTTAACACCTGAATGAGAATCTTCTGCGCCGTTAAAATACACATCTTTATTCGCACAAGCTGAAATAATCAACACGCCTGCGATAATGAATAACCATTTTTTCATAAGTAAACCTTTTTGCTAAATTAAAAAACGTGCGAATTGTAGCACAACGACGCCACATCCCAACGAAATATTTTGCTTTCCTTGCCATCATTGACCCCTCTCACCAAAGCCAAGCTCCCCTTCTTTACTGATAAATTTGACTTATTGAACTATTAAAAAACGTAAGAAATTTAAACCGCACTTTAAATTAAATAAAAAATTTCTTATTACCTCTTGATCGATATAAATTTATGTATATAATGAATCTTGTTTTAGATACTAGATAGTAATTTAATAGTAATGAAACTTGGCTAGTGCATTCCCCCACTCCTTCGCACTAGCCATTTTTTTTAGAATTTTGTACCATATCCCAACTTTTTCCAATCAACGATTCATTATGAATAATCTCGAACTTGAACAACTCATTAATCAAAAACTTTCTTCTGATAAAATCAATGACTATGCGCCCAACGGCTTACAAGTAGAAGGTAAAACAAAAATCAAAAAAATCATTACTGGCATAACGGCGAGTCAGGCTCTAATTGATTACGCAATCAGTCAAAACGCCGATGCGATTTTGGTTCATCATGGCTATTTTTGGAAAAGTGAAAACCCTTGTATTCGAGGAATGAAAGGCAAGCGAATTAAAGCCCTTTTAGTGAACGACATTAATTTATATGGCTATCATTTGCCATTAGATGTGCATCCAGAATTAGGCAACAATGCGCAATTATCCAAACTGCTCGACATTGAAAATTTACAACCATTAGAAAAAGGTGCTGTAAGTATTCCTGTTTGGGGCGAATTAAAAGAACCGATGACAGGTAAAGACTTTGCAGAAAAAATAGAAAAAGTGTTAAATCGAAGACCGTTAATTTGCATTGAAAACGGACCGCACTTAATCCGAAAAATTGGTATCTGCACCGGTGGCGGACAAGGTTATATTGATCTTGCGGCAGAACAAGGCTGCGACGCATTTATTACCGGTGAAGTGTCAGAGCAAACGATTCATTCTGCCCGTGAGCAAGGATTACATTTTTTCTCTGCAGGTCATCATGCAACAGAACGATATGGCATCAAGGCATTAGGTGAATGGTTGGCGAAAGAATATGGCTTTGATGTAGAATTTAAAGATATAGATAATCCAGCGTAAAATACAAAAGTGCGGTAAAAATATTTCTTTTTTAACCGCACTTTTATCTTCTGAAATTATCGTTTAAACATTCCGCCTAAACCGCCAAGACCACCTCCTAAGCCTCTTCCCATTAAGCCTTGCATTCCACGCATCATTTTAGCCATACCGCCTTTACGCATTTTCTTCATCATGCGTTGCATTTCGTCGAATTGTTTAAGTAATTTATTAACATCTTGCACTTGAGTGCCAGAACCTAATGCAATACGACGACGGCGAGATCCTTTGATAATATCTGGGTTGGCTCGTTCTTTTAAGGTCATGGAGTTAATGATTGCTTCCATTTTGACAAACATTTTGTCATCTACTTGATTTTTAACGTGATCAGGCAAATTTTTTGCACCCGGTAATTTCTCAAGCATAGACATCATGCCGCCCATTTTTTTCATTTCAATAAGCTGCTCACGGAAATCATCTAAAGTGAAATCATCGCCTTTCTTGAATTTTTGCGCCATTTTTTCGGCTTTTTCACGATCAACAGAACGTTCAAGATCTTCGATAAGGGAAAGCACATCGCCCATGCCCAAAATACGGGAAGCGACACGGTCTGGATGGAACGGCTCAAGCGCTTCCGTTTTCTCACCCACACCCAAGAATTTAATTGGTTTACCTGTGATTTGACGAATCGATAACGCCGCACCACCACGCGCATCACCGTCCACTTTCGTCAAAATAACCCCTGTAAGCGGCAATGTTTCATTAAAGGCTTTTGCCGTATTGGCGGCATCTTGACCAGTCATCGCATCAACAGTGAAAAGGGTTTCGATTGGATTTAACGCTGCATGGACTTGCTTGATTTCGTCCATCATTTCTGTATCAACGTGTAGGCGACCCGCCGTATCCACAATCAACACATCATAGAATTTCAGTTTAGCATCAGCAAGTGCCGCTTTAGCAATATCAACTGGGTTTTGTTTAACATCCGATGGGAAAAAATCCACGCCAACGGATTGAGCCAAGGTTTCAAGTTGCTTAATCGCAGCAGGGCGATATACGTCGGCAGACACCACTAACACTTTCTTTTTATGGCGTTCACGCAAGAATTTTGCTAATTTACCTACGCTGGTGGTTTTACCCGCACCTTGTAAACCCGCCATTAAGATAACCGCTGGTGGTTGGGTTGCAAGGTTTAAACTCTCATTCGCTTCGCCCATGGCTTTTTCAAGCTCACGCTGAACGATTTTTAAGAACTCTTGCCCTGGCGTTAAGCTTTTATTGACTTCTTCCCCAAGCGCGCTTTCTTTTACTTTTGCGATAAATTCACGCACCACAGGTAAAGCAACATCAGCTTCAAGTAATGCCATACGCACTTCGCGCAAGGTTTCTTTAATATTATCTTCCGTTAAACGACCTTTTCCTGTGATATTACGTAAAGTTTTGGAAAGGCGATCCGATAAATTCTCAAACATGGTTAACAATCCTGTTTTTCTTAAAAAATTGCGCTGATTATACCGAAATTTAGGCGTTTTTCATCATTTCAAATGAAAATGGCTTTTTGAGTAAGCAATTTCATAAAGAAAGCATAGGAGATAAGGAAAAAGAATGATTATTTAGCCAATTTCGGGTATCATCCTACCCACTCTTGGCTATTTGAGTAGCCATTTGATTTAGCAAAATCAAATAACAGGTAAAAAGTGCGGTGAAAAATGACCGCACTTTTTGTTGATTAACGAACAAAAGGATTTTCCCTTGGACAGTATTCCCCTTAGTACTTTATTTATTATTCTCATTATCTGTTTAGTGTTATCTGCATATTTTTCTGGCTCAGAAACTGGGCTACTCTCTCTCAATAAATATCGTCTTCGTTTTCTATCTGAACAAGGCAATAAAGGCGCCCAAAAAGCAGAAAAACTGCTAGAAAAGCCAGATACCTTGTTAAGCTTTATTCTTATTTTTAATAACCTTGTGAATATCAGCGCATCGGCGATTGCGACCATGATTGGTATGCGTTTATACGGTGATGCAGGCGTAGCGATTGCAACGGGGTTACTCACTTTCGTGATGCTTGTCTTTTCTGAAATTTTCCCTAAAACGGTGGCTGCAATGCATGCGGAAAAAGTCAGTTTTGTGTCCAGCCATATTTTGACGGTATTACTTAAAATCTTCTACCCGCTAGTTTGGTTGATGAATATTTTTACCAAATCATTAATGCATTTGGTGGGATTAAAACCCGATATGCAAAAACAAGTAATTAGCCGTGAGGAACTTCGCAGTATCGTATCAGAAGCGGGTGAAGCCACACCTGATGAACAACATCCACAAATGTTGCTTTCTATTTTAGATATGGAAACCGTCACCGTTGATGACATTATGGTTCCGCGCAACGAAATCGGCGGCATTGATATTGATGATGACTGGAAAGCCATTATGCGCCAGCTCAATCACGCAGCACACAACCGCGTGGTGCTTTACAAAGGCAGCCTTGATGAACAAGTGCTTGGCATTTTGCGCGTGCGTGAAGCATTCCGCTTACTACTTGAAAAAAATGAATTTACCAAAGAAACCTTAATTCGTGCTACGGATGAAGTGTATTTCATTCCTGAAAGCACGCCATTAAAAACGCAACTTGCTAACTTCCGTGCAAATAAAGAACGCATTGGCTTAGTGGTGGACGAATACGGTGATATTAAAGGTCTTGTAACTTTGGAAGATATTTTGGAAGAAATCGTTGGTGATTTTACCACTTCCACTGCCCCAAGTATTGACGAAGAAGTAACTCAACAATCTGATGGTTCCATGATTATTGATGGCTCTGCCAACCTACGCGATCTCAACAAAATGTTTAACTGGGAATTGGATACAGAAGATGCCCGTACATTTAATGGTTTAATCCTAGAACACTTAGAAGAAATTCCCGATGAAGGCACGGTTTGCGAAATTGATGGCTTGCAAATTACCATTCTTGAAGTGGGCGATAATATGATTAAACAAGCGAAAGTCGTCAAACTTTAATCATAAAAACTCAGACAAATTGAACCGCACTTAGAGTTAAATATCTCTCAAAGTGCGGTTTGTTTTTAAAAGTTTTTCTCAAATTTCAATACCACTTCATTCTGTTTATAGCGATATAACATTTCTACGTTACTCCGATGATTTGTATGAATAAAATTGACACTAGGCAAAATATTGTAAAATTTGAATTTAGGAATGGCAAATGTAAACAAATATTTTTGTTCATTGTCTTTTCTTGTTTTTCCTAAAAGTGCATTATAATCTTGATAATCTATTTTTCTAAAAATACCTTGCGCAGTAATATCAATTCCGCTTTCAAAACTTTTATTAATACCTATTCTTACCCCCTTTCTAGCATATTGATCAATTTTTGATTCTGTTGAAAACTTTTTCGCATAATCCAATCCACCAAATAAAATCCAATCATTTGGTAAGCGATAAACTAAAGTAGAAAAGAAAGAGAACATTTTTCCATCTTGATAAGATAAATTACGATCTTGATATTTTTCCCATTTATATTCTGTTTGCAAAGAAAAGTATAAATTCGGATTAAAAATCTTTGAATAAGAAATATTAAACCCTTTTCTTTCGCTATACCAATGATGATAGGCTCTTGTTTTTTCAATTAAAGGATAAAGATCTAATTGATTTTTTTGATCTTTAAAACGGTATCCTAATCCAAGTGATATATTATGTTCCGTAAATTCTGATTTTTTAGGGTAAAACTCACCATAAGCTAATCCTTTAAAAATAATGCCTTGATTATTTAATATTTCAGTATATTTATTTAATACAGCTTCATAACTAAATCCCGTGCTTTTTTGAATAGTTGGTCTAGTTCGTGTAAATTCTAATGTACCAAGATAAGAATTTTCGACAATTTCTTTACTAGTTTCATTGCCAGATTGATTTAAATTAGAATTATAAATTGTGCCAAAAGAAAGGGAACCTTGCCACGATTGGCGATAATCAAGTTGTGATAAATATTGGTTTACTCGTGCCATTACATTTGGTTGTTGTGGCAATGCTATCTGATTAAAAAGAATTTTAGATTGATTGTTTTGCCAGTTTAGAAAATAGAGTTTAGCTAAATCTAATTTTCCGCGTGTGAAATCGGGTTCTTGTTGAACAAGTTGCTCGTAAAGTTGAATGGCTTTTTTGGTATTTCCTTGATTAAATGCAATATTCGCTTCTGCAAATAAAATCATTCCTTGTTCTGCTTGTGGAAATTGTTTATAACGGATTAATAAATGTTGAATATCATTCGTTTGTTTGTGATTAATTGCGAGAAAAAGAGCGGTCATTATTTCTTCTATATTATTACTCACCTCAAATTCTTGGTTGTTTATTGTTAATGTAGTAAAGAATTTATCTTGTTGAATAAATTGTTGTTCTTGTCGTTGTTGATTTAATTGAGATTGTTGCTGTAAGCGGAAATCTTTTTCTTGATTTTCGGCAAATACCAAGAAAGGAATAAAAAGAAAAATAAAAGGGAATTTCGACATAAAACATCCTGTTTACAGTAAGGCTTGCTTTCGCAAGCCTTTTGTTTATTAAACTTAATTTTTAGTACCGCCAAAGGCTGTATTGTATTCAGGTTTTGAAGCAAAGGTTGCCATACCTGCTAAGCCTTCAGCTTTCGCACCATAGAAACGACCTTCTGATTTACCAGTTACTCCTTCAGCTTTAGCTATTCCTTCAAAAGTTGCATTTGTTTTATCAATTTTACTCTCAATAGAAAGAGATAAATTAGGTTTGCTTAAATAACCACTAATACTAGCTCTTTCAAAATCAACATCAAATGTCCCCTTCATTAATCGACTATTAAAGTTTCCGTACTTATTAATACCTTCCACTGTATAAGTGGCTTTACCACTTGGTAAGGTTTTTGTTGGATCTGAACCAGCATAATAAACACTGACATTTTTAGCCGCACTTGTTGCTGCATCTACATTTTCCCATTCACCATAGTAAGTATCTTGATTTCCCACTTGCTTAAAGGATAAACGACCTAATCCACGATGATCCGGCATAATAAGTGTTAGATTTGGCATTTTATTCATTTTAGCCACAATTACACCATTTTTATCTTTTTTCGCTACCCCTGTAAGGTGTGAAATCCATTTATCGGCACGTTCTGCCATTTTTTCAAAAGATTGTCCTTTATTATTTGCTGTTTTACTTAAGGCAGCTGGATCATTAGGAATACGACTGTCATATATCTCAACGCCAGACTTTCCATCTTTTTCTCCCGCCTTGATTTTTATATATCGAGTTTGATTTGTATCAGTTGATGCATTTCCCACTACTTGTGCTTGCGCAACGCTTACTACACCACATACTACCGCTGCTAAAATTGTCTTATTAATTACAGACATAGTTTTTCTCCTACTTGAGATGTTGATATAAATGAAATTCTTTTGAATTTCACGGTTTAGAAATAATTAAAATCTTGCGGTCATACCTAATTTTATAGTTCTTCCTGGAGCTGGCATTGTTGAACGAGTAATAGGGTCAAGATAATATCGATCAGTTAAATTTGTTCCAACTAATTCAATTGTGAAATTATCATTCACTCGATAATTAATATAAGCATCAACAACTAATACTGGATTCCAGCGATTAGTTTCTCCACTTGCCCACGTAATTCCTGCTTTTCTTAATGACTTAGCACGAGTATCCTTTACTTGAGAATGATATAACCAGCGTGATCCAAGTTCTAATTTTTCATCTAAAAAACGTAATCCTAAATTAGCTGTAATTGAATATTTTGGCAGTATAGTATTCTTTAAATACCCACTTCCATTTCCTCCATTAACACAATAAGGTATTTTTTTAGAGACTCCTTGATTTTCATGATAATTAAATATTTCAAAACTATTATCACAAAATTTATTTTTTAAATTATAAACTACGCCTAAAGTTGCGAATAAATTGCCTTGATCGTAGCGAGATTGAAATTCTATTCCTGACAAAATTCGCTTATCAAACTGTTGCAAAGTATAATTTGAATCTCTATCAAAAATATTTTTTGTCAAATTATGAAAATAGTTTAAACGAACATCAGCACGTCTAGCGTTAGGTAGAAAACCTTTTAAATCATGGACATATCCAATTTCAATATTTTTACTATGCTCAGGTTTTCTTTTATATAATGGAGTAATTGCATCAAGAGAATATCCTATAGTATCCTCAAAAATACTTGGCATACGTTTTGTTTCAGTATAGCGGGTATATAAACGAATATTATCTGTAATAAATGCAGTTATTCCAAAAGATGGAGACCAAGCGTGAGCTGTACGTTGTGCCTTTTTCATTTTTTCCCATTGCTCTAGTGTAGGTGTAATCTTGTTAATTTCTGAATTTACTCTTTTAATAACTTTTTCCATTTTTCCTGTATATGCGTTATATTGCTCTTCAGTTAATTTATCTTGAATCAATTGTTTAGCCTCTTGATTACTTTCTAAATCAAATTTACCATACGCATTTCTCTTTATAGAAAAGGTTTCTTTCTTTTCTTTATTATTATCTATAATATCTAATATCATTGGATCAACATTAACATCTTTAGGCTCCTCAGGTTTCGTTATATTATTTTCCTTTAGTTTATTTTCAACATATTCTTTTTCTTTTTTATGATAAATCTTATAATCCTCATCATATTTTTCATTAAGGGGAAATTCACCTGTATCAGGATCAATCTCACAGGTTCCATCATCTTCAAGTAAACAATATTTAGGATCCTTATCATTTGGTTGATTTGGTCGATACTCCTTAGTAAATTCGTATTCTTTTTTATTATAATATTCGAGAGCTTTATTATATTCTTCTTTTGATTTTTTATATTTATTATACTCATCAACCATTTCTTGTGTTATTTTATGTCTCTTTACTACTTCTAATAATATCTCTCCGCCATATTTCACATCTCCTCTCATCTTATCCTGTAATAACTTAATTAATCCATCATCTCGAGATTTATAATGAGTATATTTTGCTCCAGCATCTAAAATTAACCAATCTACTGGGTTATACTGAAAATTAAATCCTATATTTAATTCTTTTCGTTTCCCCATCCGTTCTCCACTAATATAGTTATCAATGCTATTACAATAAATTTGACTATGCTCCTTTGAACCATTTCCAAACCCACCTTCCCCAGCATTACAAAGTTTTTTTACATCCCCCAATTTTTGGGCATAAACATTAGTTGAATTTAAATCTTCCCATTTATAAGCTGCCATCACATCTAAATTTAATTTTTTATGCAACTCAAAACGGTTACTGGCATTTACACCATAATGGTTATCTTTCGCCCATTGCGCTTGGGCTTCTTGGGTATTAAATAAGCCATAAAGATTTGGCGTTTTTGTATTAGATGTATAATATTTTCTCCATGCTTCTTGTACTTTTTTCATATACTCAGATACTGCGCGTAAATAATTTTCATTGTAGCAGGCTTCTCCTGGGTAGCAGGGGGCAGGCTTACCACCAATATTCAAACCTTTACCATTAAAATCGTTGTCCCTTGCTAAGACATCAGCTGGGGAAGCACCAGAAGTATTGGTTTTTGCTTTGTTAAACACCGCATAAGCACCAAAAGCAAAATTAATCCAGCGGTTATTTTGTGGGTTGTATTCAAAGTGAGTATCCACGGCGGTTTGTTTTACATTGGCAAGTGGCCATTGCAACACCGTGCCTTGTTGGTAACCAGTTTGCCATAAACGTGAAGGCATAATTTCACCGTAAATCATATCGCTATGACGCACGCCGAATTTTAGTTTGGTCTCATCATTAAATTTGAATGTAGCTTTACCTAAATAAGATTTGGATTCAAAAGAAGTATTCGGCACTTCTTTTTTCGGTGTGTAAACGGTAGCAATCCAAGGAATATAAGGATCATCAGTAGTGTAATTTGAACCGAAGTTATGGATTTTGTCATAGTCCCAAATTGTCATCCCCTCACCATAATTATGCCCACCTTTTGAACCCGCAAAATAATTTCCTTTATTGCGATAAGCATAAGCAACTAAGCCTTCAAAATGCTCATCTTTTGTTGCGATGGCTAAGCGATAGGCATTGTCATTAAAGAATTTATTGCGACCTTGAGATCGTGCAGGATATCGATCCGACGTTTTAAAATATGCTGCATATTCTCCCGCAGTTACATCTTCTGGATGTTCTAAACTCCGGTAATCGACACCAATAGGAATAGGATAACCACGTTGCTTAATAGAATTATTAGCTGTTTCAGCTTTAAATTCGATACCAAATTTTTCACCTTTTTTAATAATGTCATCAGGTTCTAATGTGGTAAGACGAATTGTACCCGCTGCGCCACTATCTAAAGTGCGGTTCAAATTTGGGCCTTTTTCAACAGTAACACCGCTAATTAAAAATGGATCAAGATAGTTACGGTTGCTCACCCCCGCAAAACCACGCCAAACAGTGATCGCTTGTTCTGTGCCATCAACTAAAACAGGAATTCGACCTTGTCCCTGTACCCCACGAATATTAGGATCCAACGCACCGCTATTGCGTGCATCACCACTATATACACCCGTTGTGCCTGTCAATAAATCCGCTACAGAATGACCTTTGTAAGTTTCAATTTCTTTCTTGCTTTTATATTCGGTTACTTGGTTTTCTGAAAACATTTTATCTTTACCTGCTTCGGCTTTACTTTCAGAAGTACCCAAAACAGAGATCGTATCAAGCTGATTTATTTGTGGGGAAGCATAGATACTTTGATGAATAAGCAAGGTGAGAGGACATAGCATAAAGGAAAATTTATGTTTCATTTTTCGAATCTCCTTATCAAACGATAAAAATTATCAATTAAGAATAATCCTATTTTTTCATATAATCAAAGAAAAATTATTTATTTTGTGATCGATATAACAAAATTTTTCACTAAAAAATTTTTGACTTAAATCATAAGTGCGGTTCTTTTTTTTGGGAATTTTTCAGAAAACATTTTTATAATTCTTTCTAGGTATATTTTGATAGAAGAAGAAAGATATGGAACACGAATATCAACGGGCGGTGACTCGCGTGTGCGTACAAACGGCACTGCTCTTGTTACAACATGGGGCAGAAAGTACTGTGGTGGTACAAATGGCGCAGCGTTTAGGCATCGCACTTGGCGTAGAAAGTGTAGAATGTGCGCTTACGGCAAATGCGGTGGTGCTGACGACCTTATCAGATAATCATTGCATTACCACCGCACGAAAAAATACAGATAAAGGCATTAATATGCAAATGGTCACTGATGTTCAGCGCATTGTGATTGCCGTTGAACATCATCTGTATGACTTAGAAATCGCACAAAGAAAACTGGATCAATTAAAACCGCTTAAATACAACCGATGGTTAGTTGTATTCATGATAGGCTTATCTTGTGCGGCGTTCGCCCATTTATCTGGCGGAGACTGGGTGATTTGTGGCATCACCTTTATGGCGGCAGCCATTGCAATGTTTGTGCGACAAGAATTTTCTAAACGGCACTATAATCCCCTTATCGTCTTTTCCATCACCTCTTTTGTCGCCTCACTGATTTCTGGCGTGAGCTTGAAATATAACTTAGGTAATGATCCTCAAATTGCCTTGGCATCTAGTGTGTTATTACTTGTGCCAGGGTTTCCTCTGATTAATTCTTTGGCTGATATATTAAAAGGTTATGTCAATATGGGATTAGGCCGTTGGACAATTGCCACTATTCTCACTTTTGGCGCATGTCTTGGTATTGTATTCGCGTTAAGCGTATTACATATCACAACTTGGGGGCATTAAAATGTTATTAGATATAACAATATTTATATTGAAATTATTCGATGATATGTTATTTGCCGCAATTCCAGCTGTGGGCTTTGCTTTAGTATTTAATGTTCCGCCCAAGGCCTTAAAATATTGCGCAATTTTAGCCGCACTTGGGCATGTGACACGCACATTATTACTGCATATTAATATGCCTATTGTATTTGCCACATTCTTTGCCACTTGCGTGATTGGATTTTTAGGCGTGCATCTTTCCCATCGTTATTTAGCCCATCCCAAAGCCTTTACCGTTGCCGCAATTATCCCGATGATTCCCGGTGTTCATGCTTATAAAGCAATGATTTCAATGGTACAAATTCACCATTTCGGCTTTTCCGATGCTTTATTTGAACAAATGATTAGTTCCTTTATTAATACCAGTTTTATCCTAGGCGCAATAGTATTTGGATTGGCTTTACCGGGCTTATTGTTTTATCGACAAAAACCGGTGGTGTAACCTAAAACAGTGCAACAAAAAAACCGGCATCAGCCGGTTTTTTTACTATTCTTGTGATTTTTTCTTGAGATATTCATAAAGCTCATCTTTAATCCGTAATTTTTCTTTTTTCAAAGCCTCAATTTCCATATGAGTGGCGAGCTGAATGTTTTCCTGCATATTCTTAATTTCATGATCTAATTCGTTATGCTTTTCAAAAAGACGATCGAAATAAGCATCATTACTTTTAAGTTTGGTGATTAATTCTCGGTATTCGGGAAACATAGCGTTGCTCCTATAGTGGTTTTAACTGGTTTCAGTTTACTACATTCGCCCCAAATAAACAGAAGACGATCTTAAAAATTTGACAACGATCACAAAAATTTATTTCTTGCAAACAGCCCTTTATTCTTTTGCTTTTTTATTTCTTCCAGCACATAAAATCAGCATAGCTAACAAACTAAGAATAATTCCAAAGCCAGCACCAATACCCGTTGAGATAACATAAGGTTTCTCTGCCATCACAAGATTAGGCTGTTGAACAAAATGAAATGCCACCAAATTATTATCTAAGGGTTGAACAGATTGCATCATTTTCAATTTGTTTTCCCAAGAAACGTCAATTTTAGCGTCGGCAGCATTTTTCACTTGTTCAAATAAAAATTTCCATTTTGTAATCAATTCATTATTTAATGTCTGAGTACAGTGTATTTTTCTTTATTTTCAGAATCTTGCTTTTCCTTCAGCTTTTAACTGGTTTATTTCAACAACGTGCGATAGAATAAAACCGTTTTCATTTCAACGAAAAAAGCAAGGAAATACCATGATCGATCCAAATTTACTCCGTAATAATTTAGCGGAAGTCGCAGAAAAATTAAAAGTAAAACGTAACTTTATTCTTGATACAGAAAAACTCACCTCATTAGAAGAACAACGCAAGAACTTACAAGTCACCACAGAAAACTTACAAGCTGAACGTAATACTCGCTCCAAAGCCATTGGTGCAGCCAAAGCGCGTGGTGAAGATATCGCGCCATTATTGGCTGAAGTGGATAATATGGGTAACCAATTGACTGAAGCAAAAGTACAATTAGATGCGGTACTTGCAGAAATCAATCAAATTGCATTAAGTATTCCAAATCTACCAGCAGACGAAGTGCCATTAGGCAAAGATGACACCGAAAATAAAGAAATCTTACGTTGGGGCACTCCGCGTTCATTTGATTTTGAAGTGAAAGATCATGTCACTTTGGGTGAAGAAACAAATGGCTTAGATTTTGCCGCAGGGGCTAAATTAGCGGGTGCTCGTTTCGCTGTGATGAAAGGTCAAATCGCAAAAATGCACCGTGCATTAGCACAATTTATGCTAGATCTTCACACTGAACAACATGGCTATTTAGAAACCTATGTGCCTTATTTAGTAAATCACGCAACACTTTATGGAACAGGTCAATTACCAAAATTCGGTGAAGATTTATTCCATACTTTAGCCTTAGAAGGCGAACAACCTTACGCATTAATTCCAACTGCAGAAGTGCCAGTCACTAATTTAGTGCGTGACGTGATTATTGATGAAGCAGAATTACCAATAAAAATGACCGCACATACGCCATGTTTCCGTTCAGAAGCAGGTTCTTACGGTCGTGATACTCGCGGTTTAATTCGTATGCACCAATTTGATAAAGTGGAAATGGTACAAATCGTTGATCCAGATAAATCAATGGAAGCACTCGAAGAATTAACTGGTCATGCGGAAAAAGTATTGCAATTATTAAATCTTCCGTATCGTAAAGTTCTACTTTGCACAGGCGATATGGGCTTTGGCTCTTGCAAAACTTACGACTTAGAAGTTTGGGTACCAGCACAAAATACTTATCGCGAAATTTCTTCTTGCTCAAATATGTGGGATTTCCAAGCTCGCCGTATGCAAGCACGTTGTAAAGCAAAAGGGGATAAGAAAACCCGCTTAGTGCACACCTTAAATGGTTCTGGCTTAGCTGTTGGTCGTACTTTAGTGGCTGTGCTTGAAAACTATCAAAATGCAGATGGTTCAATCACCGTGCCAGAAGTACTGCGTACATATATGGGCGGATTAGACGTTATCGGAAAATAATCCTTCTATAAAATAAAAAAGCGTGGATTTTCAAATTTCCACGCTTTTTTATTAAGCTATTTCAACGACGACGTCAGATTCTAATTTAGAGTTTAATTTACCCACTTCATATAAATCAATCCCCGCTTCTTTGGCTATTTCAATGACCGTTTGAACGCTATTAGGCTCAACTGCCACTAATAAACCGCCAGATGTTTGAGGATCGCACAAAATCGCTTTTTGTTCTTCCGTTAATAAACCCACTTTATGCCCATAACTTTCAAAATTACGCCCTGTTCCACCCGAGACGCAACCTTGAGCAATATAATCTTTTACGCCGTCCAAGGTTTTAATTTTGTCCGCAAAAACTACCGCACTTAGATTTGAACCTTCACAGATTTCAATTAAATGACCAAGTAAACCAAATCCTGTGACATCCGTCATTGCTGTTACGCCATCCACTTGGGAAAATTGGCTGCCAATGTAATTCATTTGGAACATAGCGGCAGTAGCTAAACCTTGATGTTCTGGTTTTAGTTTTCCTTTTTTCTCCGCCGTCGTCAAAATACCGATACCAAGCGGTTTCGTCATATAAAGCTTACAACCTGATTTTGCAGACGCATTACGTTTAACTTTTTCAGTGTCAATCACGCCTGTCACCGCTAAACCAAAAATAGGTTCGGGTGAATCAATGGAATGTCCACCCGCCAAAGCAATACCCGCTTGATGGCAAGCAAAACGACCGCCATCAACAATTTTCTGTGCAACTTCTGCAGGTAATACATTAGTTGGAAAACCTAAAATAGCGATTCCCATAATCGGCTTACCGCCCATAGCAAAAATATCACTGATGGCATTGGTTGCGGCAATTCGTCCAAAATCAAAAGGATCATCTACAATCGGCATGAAAAAGTCTGTGGTACTGATAATTGCAGTTCCATTACCAAGATCATACACCGCTGCATCGTCTGCGGTTTCATTGCCAACGAGCAAATTTGGATCATAAAATTTTTCCAGTTCTGAATGTAAAATTGTCCCTAACACCTTAGGCGAAATTTTACAGCCTCAACCTGCACCATGGCTGTATTGCGTCAGCCGAATTTTTTCTTCCATTTCTTATTTACCTTGTTGAATATTCGTTTTCGAGAATCTGCTCTTATATTTACCTGACATATTATAAGACCTTCTATTATATTTTATCCAAAATAAAATAGGGAGGATAACCTCCCTACCTAAAATTGGGTTACTTTATTTAACGATTATTGGTGCCCAAGCAAATCCAAATGCAACACCAGCTATAACACCTAATAATGCAGGCAACATAAATGGATGATTTAAAATATATTTACCAACTCTAGTAGTTCCTGTCGTATCCATTTCCATAGCTGCCAATGAAGTAGGATAAGTTGGTAAAAGAAAAATACCAGTAACTGCAACGAAAGATCCTAAAATAGCCCAATTAGGTACTCCTAGTGCAACTGCAAGAGGTATAATTAATGGGGTTGTAGAACCTTGGGAGTATAATAGTGCACAAGTAAAAAACAATACTGGTGCAAGTAGCATTGGATATGTATGTAATACATCTCCTGCAATTTCTTTAATATTTCCTAAATGAGCGTCAACAAATGTAATACCTAATGTAACGATCCCCAAAATAACTGCTACGGAGCTCATTCCTGATCTAAATGTTGAATTTGTAACAACGGCTTCGGGTTTCGTTTTACTTGTTACTAGCATCAAACAAGCCGAAGTGAGCATTACTACAACGATAATATCTCTTGTTCCCATAGCTTTACCACTTTCATACACAGGTCTTAAAGACGGTAGTGTTGCAAATAATACAATAACAACTGTAGCCAATAAGAAAATTAGTACTGAAATCTTAGCTGATTTAGGTGTATCACTTGTTTTATATTCTGTCTTAGAAACTAATCCATCTTGTAAATGTTGTAAATACACAGGATCATCTTTTAACTCACAACCTTGTTTAGAAGCTACAAATGCAGCTACCATTGAAGCCACAAAAGATACAGGTAAACAAACGGCCATAACTTGGAAAAATGTAACAGAATTATTTTCCATAATAGTGATCATTGCTGCCATTGCTGCACTAATTGGTGAGCCTGCAACAGCTAACTGAGATGATACAACCGCTCCAGATAAAACTCTGGATGGTCTAATTCCAGATTCTTTTGCAACTTCAGCAATGACAGGTAATGTAGAAAAAACAATAAATCCAGTACCTGCAAAAATGGTCATTAACCAAGTAATCATTGGCGCAATAAAATTTATATGTTTGGGATTTTTACGCATTAATCTTTCTGCGTAATTAACTAAGAATGCCATTCCCCCTGTAGCTTGCAATGTTGCTGCTGAAAGAGATACAGACATTATGATCAAAATAACATCTATTGGAACAGATCCTATTGGTAGTCTTAAGCCCAACGTTAAGATAGCAAGTCCAAGACCACCAAATAAACCAATGGCAATACCTCCAAATCTAAGGCCAAGTACAATAGAGGCTAGAACAACAAAAATTTCAACCCAGACCATAGTCATCTCCTTAATCAATGAGTTTGATACCAACGAATAGCAGCTCTAACTAATGCTGCTGTAGAATCCTCATAAAGTGTAGGTTGCTCTCTCATTGCATTTTTTAGGATCAATGGGATTTCCGTACACCCTAGAATAATTACTTCTGCACCGTAACGAATAAGTTCATCACGTTGTATTAACATTAATTCTTCAGCTTTTTGAATCTCTCCGCTCTTATATAAATAAATACTTTCCATGACCGATTTTTGATGTTCTTCATTGGGAAGAAGACAAATTAATCCATATTTTTCTAATGTTTTCTGATATAACTTTGTTGCTAAAGTAGCATCAGTAGCAAGAATACCAATCTTTGTTTTACCCATTTGTAGAACTTCATTAATTGTTGAATCAATAATATTTAACATATCAACATGACATTTCTCTTTTAGTTCATCATACCAATAATGCGCAGTATTACAGGCAATTAGGATACATTTAGCACCCGCATTTTCTAACCCATAAATGCGTTCCTCCATTGCAAGTAGTGGTGATTCTCCTCCACGCAAAATGGAAGTTGTACGATCGGGAATATCAGGAATAGACGAAATAACAAGAGGAATATGTTCTTGATCACAATGAGCTGGTGTAAATTGAATAAATTTCTGAAACATATCTGCCGTTGCTGCTGGCCCCATTCCACCTAAAATACCAATAATGTTCTTCATAAGAAAAATTCTCCTATTTATCTTTGGGTTATTTATTTTTAACAAAATCTAATGAAATAAGAGAAATGCAACAAATCGCACACCAATGCAAATATTGCATAGCATAAATTATACATATTACAAATGTGCAAAATAATGATTTAAATCAATACGATAAAAAACAAAAAGTGATAAGCTATTACATATTTAAGAATAAGGTATGCAAAATTAACATAGGAAGAAATAATAAATGAAAAATATTGAAACAAAATGGTTGGAAGATTTTTTAATACTGGAAGATACACGCAATTTTTCACAGGCAGCAGAACATAGAAATTTATCGCAATCAGCTTTTAGCCGGAGAATAATTTCTCTTGAAGAATCTATTGGTGTAAAACTCTTCGATAGATCCTCTGTCCCACTTCAACTTACAGAAGAAGGAAAATTATTTCATTCGCAAGCTAGAAACCTTTTAAAACAGTTACAGTATAATCTTGATGAATTATTAGGGCAGAATACACAAAAAAAACCGAATATAACTTTTGCAGCTGCGCATTCCCTATCTTTATCTGTAATGCCAAAGTTAATTCATGATATTGGTCAATCACATCAGAAATTTATTTATTCCGTTGAAGCAATTGATGTTGATCAAACAGTAAAAACTTTGGTTGAAGGAAAAAGTGATTTTATTTTTTCATTTTATGATGATCTATTACGTCAAGAACCTTTTTTATCAAAAGAAATATTAGAATCAAATCTATATCCTGTAAGTGCATTAAATAAAGATAAAGAACCTGAATTTTCTTTTTCTAAAGAAGAGACCCCATTACTTAATTATACAAAAAATTCTTATATGGGAAGATTGGTAAATAGAAAACTAAATCTCTACTCACATCTTAATTTTAGAACGATTTTTGTTTCTTCTATGAGTGAGTTATTAAAAAATATGGTTTTAAACAAGCAAGGAGTAGCTTGGTTACCAGAGTACTCAATAAAAGAGGAACTAAGGCAGAATAAACTAGTTATTCTTGATGATAATGAACTGATTATTCCAATAAAGGCATATATCTATCGAATAAATACAAGATTAAATATGTATGCCGAGCAATTTTGGGAATCTCTAGATAATAGAAAATAATCTAATCGTAAAGATCTTCGCCATCTTTCCTTGTACGCAATAATTGCAAAATCCAAACATATTGCTCTAGTGCTGGCGTAACAAAAGATTCTATTTCTTCGTTCATTGCTCGGGCTGATTGTTCAGGATCATCACTTAAATTCATTGCAGGGTGAATTTCCATTTCATATTTTCCCGTTTCAGCGTTATAACGAGGAAACATTGGAATGACAACGGCTTTAGAAAGTTTTGCCATTTTATTTAATCCTGGCAATGTCGCTTTATAAGTCCCAAAGAAATCAACAAATACGCTTAGCTCCGTACCAAAATCTTCATCTGGTAAGTAATAACCCATTTCGCCTTTACGAACATGATTTAAAAAAGGTTTAATGCCATTTTGGCGAGCATGCATTTTACCGCCGAAACGTTGGCGTGTAATCGTCCAAAGCCAATCCACCAATGGATTACGGTGTGGATTGTACATAGAAGTCATTGGCATGCCTTGAGTATGCAAAATAATGCCCGATGCATCAATCGCCCAGCCATGTGGCACCATAAGAATAATATTCTTGCCTTCAGCTTTTGCCTGTTCGATATGTTCAAGACCGATAAATTCGCTACGTTTTTGCAAATGTTTCTTTGAACGGATGGCAATCTCACCAATACCAAACATAACTTGTGCAACAACCGCAAACATTTTATCAATGACTTGCTCACGTTGTTGTTCAGTCCAATGAGGGAAACAATATTGCAAATTAGTTTGTGCGCGCGTACGCTGTTTCTTTGCTTTATGCCCAATCCAAATACCTAATTTTCCCGCCAATTTATCGCGTAGACGAAAAGGCACAAATGCTAACAACAATAAAAAGAAAATACCGAGCCAAATTCCCCAATATTGAGGCTTTAAATACGACCATGAAAAGTGCGCTTCATAGCCCACTCTCGCCGTCAAACGTAAATTTTGTTGATTATCCGACATAATAAAATGAAATTAATTTTAACCGCACTTTTACGAGCTTTCCGAATTAAAAATGAAACCAACCCTGATCGTAAACCATTTTAGCTGTCATCATGAAAGATATAATAACAACCATTGGGCGAATCAAGATTTTACCTTTCGTCATCACCATTTTGGCACCTAAGTTTGCGCCTAAAATGCTCCCAGCCATCATCACGAAACCCACTTTCCAAAGAATTTGCCCGCCAAATAAGAAAAATATAAAAGCAGCGAAGTTAGAAGTAAAATTCATCACTTTGGCATGCGCCGTTGCTTTCTGAAGATTAAAACCTAGCAAAGTGACGCAAGCTAAACTCATAATTGACCCAGCACCAGGACCAAAGAAACCATCATAAAAACCTAAAAATGGGCTAACTAAAAGACCAAATAACAGATAACTTAATCGTTGTTTCCGATCTTCATCACCTAATTTAGGGGTAAATAAAAAATATAGACCAATGGCTAAAATCAGAAAAGGCAGAATTTTTTTGAAAATCGCCACGTCAATTGATTGAATCAATAATGTACCTAGGGCAGAACCTAAGAAAACCCAAATCAAAATAAACCAAATATCGCGTAAATTGACCGCTCTTTTTCGCAGAAAATAAAAGCTTGCAGATAATGCCCCTCCCACTGCTTGCAATTTGTTGGTGCCTAACGCCATTGCTGGTGGCATACCTGTCATAAGCAACGCTGGAATGGTGATTAATCCACCACCGCCAGCAATTGCATCGATAAATGATGCGACAAAACCAACACAAAATAATATTGCTAAAAGATCAATTCCGATATCCATATTGATTTACCTTAATTCTATTCTAACCATTCACTCCGATTCGGTGAGTTCAAAATTTGTTGGCACAAAAACGGTTCTGGTGGTGCAACTTTAGGTTTACTCACTGAAGTGCCTGGTTTTGGCGGCTCAAACCAAGAATATAATTCGTCTCCACAACCATCACCGGGAGGAACGGGGGCTTGATTTTCACAATAAGACGCATCAGCTGGGCAAGTTAAACGAACATGAAAATGAGAATCGTGACCATACCAAGGACGAACTTTGTGTAACCAACCGCGATCATTGCCAGCGGTTTGGCATAATTTTACCTTAATCGCAGGATTAACAAAAATACGCGTCACACTTGGATCTTGCGCGGCTAATTTGATTAACGTCGCATGATTGCTATTCCACACGCGCTCATCTACTCGTTGTGCCTTTCTATCTACAACTAATAAACCTTTACCATCAGAATTCAGTGCATCGGCATCTGACATTTCGCCCATTCTTAACCAAATATCCGCATCTAATCCCATCTGATGGCTAGCATGGCCAGTTAAAAATCGTCCGCCACCTGGCATGGCAATATCTCCCACTAACATCGTTGGCAACCCAGAAGCTTTAGCGCGTTGTCCCAAACGTTCAAGATACTGAATCATATTTGGATGGCCATAATAGCGATTGCGATTCATACGAATTACTTGGTAACCTTCCCCTTTCGGCGGTAATGCTTGTGCTCCAATAATACACCCGTTGGTATAACTTCCAATAGGTTTTGCTTTCCCATCGTCACTTGGAATAGGACGTTTCACTTTTTGCCAATCGAGAGGAGATGCAACAACGTTCAGAGAGAAAAGTGCGGTAAAAATTATGGTTGTTTTTAATAAAATTTTATTCATTCTAAGGTTTTACCTTGAGTAAGCATATCCTCAGTCTTACCGTGGGTAAGTATATCCTAGGTTTTGCTATGGGTAAGTATACCCACGGTTAGAAAAATAGTTCCCCTTTGGGGAACTTTACACCCTATCCCAAAGGGGTAATATCAAACTAACCTAGGGTACACTTACCCTAGGTTCAGTCCTATTGAAGAACTATCCATTTACCCTAAAGAATTAACCTAGAGTATACTACCCTAGGTACAGGATTATTTACACTGTGCCTTAAAACATAATAGATGATCTAATAAGACAATTGCCATCATGGCTTCTGCGATGGGTACAGCTCGAATCCCCACACAAGGATCGTGTCGACCTTTTGTTACAACTTCTACGGATTCACCATTAAGATTGATTGAACGGCCAGGTATCGTAATACTTGAAGTCGGTTTTAGCGCAATCGTGGCGATAATCGGTTGACCAGAACTAATTCCCCCTAAAATGCCACCGGCATGATTGCTTTCAAATCCATCGGGGGTCATTTCATCACGATGTTCGCTTCCACGTTGTTCAACCACTGCAAAACCATCGCCAATTTCGACGCCTTTTACTGCATTAATTCCCATTAATGCATGGGCAAGAGCCGCATCTAAACGGTCAAATACTGGCTCACCTAATCCGACTGGAACATTTTCTGCAATAACGGTAAGTTTTGCGCCAATAGAATCCCCTTCTTTTTTAAGTTCACGGATCAATTCATCGAATTTTTCTACCGCACTTTCATCAGGACAAAAGAATGGATTGCTGTTTACCTTTTCCCAATCAATGTCTCCGATGGTCTGCGGCGCAATTTTCACATGACCGATTTGACTTAAAAAACCGCGGACTTCAATACCAAAATGTTCGCGTAAATATTTTTTTGCAATCGCTCCCGCTGCCACTCGCATCACTGTTTCACGTGCTGACGAACGCCCACTGCCACGATAATCACGGATTCCATACTTTTGCTGATAGGTAAAATCTGCATGACCAGGGCGAAAACGATCTTTAATCTCGCCATAATCTTGCGAACGCTGATCACCATTTTTAATGATCATTCCAATACTTGTGCCTGTGGTTTTTCCTTCAAACACACCAGATAAAATTTGAACTTCATCGTTTTCACGGCGCGGCGTGGTATATCGAGATGTCCCGGGTTTACGACGATCTAAATCTGGCTGAATATCGTTCTCTGATAATTCAAGATTTGGCGGTACCCCATCAACGATACAGCCTAATGCAATACCATGTGACTCCCCAAAAGTTGTCACACGAAAAAGTTGTCCGATTGTGTTACCAGCCATAATTTCTCACTTATTTTTTTACTTCAATAAAAGGCATTTCTTCGCCAGTATCATTATTTTTGATAAAAACATCAAGTTGGTTAAATGCAATATCAATATTGTTTTCTGCAAAGAGCTCATTAATACGGCGATTAAGTGCATCAATCGTATTTGTACGTTCAGCAAGTTGAGCAACATAAACGCGCAATTCGTGATCCAAGGTGCTGGCACCAAAACTCAAGAAATAGGCTCTTGGTTCAGGATCCTTTAATACTGTTGTCTGCTCATTTGCGGCTTGTAGCAATAATTTCTTCACTAATTCAAGATTAGAACCATAAGCGACACCAACATTGATCACTAAACGCGTCATAGTGTTAGAAAGTGCCCAGTTAATTACCTGCCCTGTTACAAAAGATTTATTTGGCACAATCACTTCTTTACGATCAAAATCAATCAACGTAATTGCACGAATACGAATTTTTGCAACGGTCCCGCTCACGCCATTAATTGTAACGGTATCGCCTACTCGAATTGGGCGTTCAAATAACAAAATAATACCAGAAACAAAGTTAGCAAAAATCTCTTGCATACCAAAACCAAGGCCAACAGAAAGTGCGGCGAATAACCATTGTAATTTTGACCAAGACATACCCAAGGTTGCAAATGCCCACGCGCCACCAATAGCGATAAAAATATAAATGAGCAACGTCGTAATGGTATAGGGCGTACCTTGTGAAAGATTCACGCGAGAGAAAATCAATACTTCTAAAATACCCGAAATGTTACGTACCAATACATAAGTAATCCCTACGATAACTAAGGCAACAAGAAGATTAAATAAAGTAATGCTTTCTGTCACTGTACCTGCTTCAGTAGTTGTTGTTTGCTGCCATAAGGTCACTTCACGCAAATAACTTGCCACCGTGACAAGATCTGACCAAACGTAATAGAAAATTCCAATCAACGCAGTCCAAATAAAGAGATCAGCAAAACGTAATAATTGACTACGCACTTCATTTAACGCTAAACCTTCTTCTTTTTCATTCAGAACAACAACATCATCGGATGTCGAACCATCATTAAAGCCTGCTTGTTTTTGACGGAGTTTTTCTTCTAAACGACGATGAGCCAAGCGACGAGAAGATACAGTAATACCACGATAAATAACTTGACGAATTAACCACCACACACACCATGCGATATAAGAATTAATCAGATGCTGTATTAAATTCAACGCAGTGTAATAGTATCCCAATGCGACTAATAGCACTAAGCCAACAGGAATAATCTGTAAACCAAATTGAACAATTTTGACGATAATGTGGTTATGGTTTTTTTTCTCATCTTCGTAAGAACGTAGCACATTCTTGAAACGTGGGGCGATGATAATAATGCAAAACAGCAATGAAACAATCGTATTTACTTGTCCAATCACATCATTTGCTAAACCATAATCAGTTACGTTACTAAATACTGATGTATTCAGTAATAAAACAACTGCTACAACAATACGTTTAATTACACTTTGAAAACGCACCGCACTTTGTTGAGAAAATTCAAAGTGGCGGACAAAAACCCCATTCGGGCGGAATAAAGAAAGCCAAAACGTGAAGAACCACCAATAGCCCGCCATACTAAACGACCAATCCCAAAACTCAGTTGGATTTTTCATAAAGAAGAGACCAAGCATTTGACAAATGGCTAAAAACCATAAAGTTCCAGAAAGCGTTAAAAATGCAGTAAGCAATAAAGCTTGTGGAGTATTCCACTGATTACCATATTTTAATCGGTTAATTTCGCCGTTAATTTTTGACAGATGTTGTTTGATGCGATCTTTAAATTTAAAAATAGCGCCACCCACGACAAACAAGCCCAAGCAATACATCAATAAGTAAGGCAAGTTACTGTAATTTGTTGGTAAACCAATTTTTTTTACAATGCCATCAACTTGCGCCATAAATGCTCGAGGCAATTCAGCAAACCAATCTAAATTGATCGGATTATTACTCTTAACCCAGAAACTTTGTTGCTCCAATTTTGATTGAATTTGATCACTAATTTGAGTAATTTGTTGCTGAGTAAGCTCTAAAGAAATGGCTAAATTAAGTTGATTATTCAATGATTTAATTAAGTCAGAACTCATTTTACGACGCTCAGTCAATAAATTAGTTAATTGTATTTTTTCGGTGTTAGTAAATTTTTCACCTTCATCTGATTCGACTTTAGCAATATACGCGTCTAAATCATAAAGCTCATTACGTTTTTGAGTAATATCGAAAATTTGAACACGCAAATCCGCAATTTGTTTTGATAAACCTTGAATATTTAAGTTCGTCGGTAATTTTTGTTTTTGTTGCTGGATAATACGAGAAAGCACCAACGTACCTTGTAATGCGCTAATTTGCTCCTCGATGGTATGTTGAGTTTGAGTTAAGCTATCAAACACATTACGCATTCTTAAATCATCTTGCGTCAAGATGTTCGTCTTTTCCGTTTGTTGCAACAAATATTGACTCAACTCTGCATTACGTGCCAATTCTTTCTGAATATAAGCATTTTTCGCACTATTTTGTTGCTGTTGCTGAACTTGTTCGACTTGGTTTTGAGTTTGCGCCAAGTTTTTCTGATTAATCACTTCTTGGATCGCCACAATTTGTTGTTGTAGCCGTTGCAAACGAGCATTCAACAAATCATAACGGCTTTGATAAAGCAATGTCAGCTGATCGCTATTTTTCAATAAATCTTGGTTGTAAGCGTTTTTTAAATCAATCAACTGTAATTCTATTTGATTTTTTTGACGTAAAGTTTTTGTAAGATTGCTATCGGCTAATTGTTGATTAATTTCTTGTGTGCGTTTCAAATTCTCAGTAAGACTGGTTTGTGCACGCTCAGATACAGAACTTTGCCCCGCTAATTGAATATTCACTTTACTTAATGCAGTTTGGGTTTCCTGCTGTTGAACATTAAGTTTGCTTAATGTAGCCTGTAAATCTGCTAAATTTTGAGCTTGATAATCGACTGATTTAGATTGTTCTAACTGCTTCTTAAACGCCAATAAATCTGCATTATTTTTCTTAATTTCACTATCAGCATGGGCTAAAACATCATGTAAATCTTCATTATTTTTTTGTTGAGTTTGAATGAGTTGCAATAAATCTAAAGAGGTTTGCAATTCATTAATAAGCGCAGTTTTTACATCACCGTCAGCCATTTTTTGTGCATCGGCTAAATCAGTAGTGAGTTCTTGCTCCGTAGGTAATAATATTTTGCTTTTGTTTGCAGCAAATGTTGGATGCACCGTCGCCCAACCAATTAAAGCTGTAGCTAAAAGTGCGGTAAAAAAACGTGATGTTTTCATAAGTTACCTGTATTTTTTATTGTTCGTTTATTTGTTTTGCTAACCAATCGGCAAGCACTTTACGTGATATTTTTATTGCGCCAGCAGATAAATCTACTGGTAATTCATAATAAGCTATTGGCTGTTTAAAGCGAGCCAATTTATCTTGTAAAAATTCAGTGAGTTTTTCGACCGCACTTTGATTAAAGGGTTCATTCAAAGCAACAATCGCAACTGGGCGATAGCCAAATTCATGATCGGCTTTGGGCAAAACAAAAACTTGTTTCACCATAGCATTTTTCAGCATCACTTGCTCTATTTCTTCTGGCTGAATATTTTCACCGCCAGAAATAAACATATTATCAAGTCGTCCGATAATAACCAGCTCGCCCTCTTGCAAAATACCTTTATCTTTTGTCTGAAGCCAGCCGTCGCTATTCGTTAATGGAAAAATTTGTCGTTTTTTCCAATATCCCATCGCCAAACCAGCGCCTTTTAGCCAAACTTCATCATTCACCAAACGATATTCTCGACCTAATAACGGTTGCCCTACGCCTTGTTTTTCATCAGATTGTTTAGCAAAAACCGTAGACGCCATTTCCGTCATGCCGTAGCCAGAATAAGTTTCGATGCCATATTTCACCATTTTCTGAGTAAGTTCTGTCGGAATATGCGCACCGCCCAGTAAAATATGACGCGTAGAAAATGAAATACTCGGATTTTCCTGTAAATAATCTAATAAACGCTGTAATTGCGTTGGCACAAGAGAAACGTGAGTCGCCTCCAATAATGAAGCATAAAAATCCGTTTTCGGAAAATGCAATTCAGCGCCACAACTCAACCAACGCCAAACAATACCTTGTCCTGAAACATGATATAACGGCAAGGAAAGTAACCAAGAATGTTCGCTATCAAACTTCATCAATTCGCATACGCCCTTCGCATTATCTAAATGTGCTTTAACATTATGCACTACCGCTTTTGGCAAACCTGTCGAGCCAGACGTGAGCGTCATTGTAGCTGGGCGAAAGAAATCAGCTTTTTGTATAACTACATCAGCTTTTGGAAAATCCCTCAAATCTTCATCAGAAAAACAAAAATCGATGTGATGAACATTACACAATTCTGTAATTTTTTCTTGAGGAAACGCAGGGTTAATACCTAGAATTTTTGCATCCAGTTGGATTGTAGCAAGATATAAAAATAAAATGTTCTCTGTATTTTTTCCAACAAAAGCAACCGCACTTTCTGGATTTACACCTTTATTTAGTAAGAAGGAAACGGTTTGATTCACTTTCTCGGCTACTTGCGCCCAATTAAAAATATCGCCCTGTGCAGTGCGCAAGGCGATTTTATGAGAAAACTTAGGGTGGATAGCAAAGGCTTGCCAAGGATACATCATTAATTTACCGTGAAATATGCCCGCACTTCGTCAATTAAACTTTCAGGCAAATCCATTGATTGCATTGCGCCTTCCAACATCAGCATTTTACGGCCACTGTTTGTATTAGTAATAACCCAATAAGGCGTATCTGGAATTTGTTTTGGTTTTGTATGATTGCCAGTCATTAACAATGTTGCTTCATCGCGTGCAAAATAAACTCGCGTACGACCTTGCAAAGATTCTGTGGCTTGCGCAAAACTCTCAGGATTAGTGCGATAAAGCACGCGCAGAATGGCTAAGAAACGCGTAACAGCTTTACCTTCTTCTTGAAATTCTGTCGAGTTCAACAACGTTTGAACTTTTTCTACGATCTGATTAATTGCAGTTATCGGCTGTTTTTTCGTCGGTTTTACACTTTCTGACTTAGCTGGTTCAGTCTGTACTTCTACTTTTGATTCTGTTTTTTCGTTATTTTCAGCTGGAGCAAATGTTAAGTCATCGGCGAAAACACTCGCATGTGCTGGTAAATTAAGCAAACGGCGTAAAATATCCGAAGCACTTTCCCCAATAGAGCGGGTTTGGCTCGCAATGTATTGGTATAATTCTTCATCAACTTCAATGATCTTCATTTTTTTCTCTCTGTTTGCTAGAATTTTTTTAATTATAGCGACTTCTTTACAAATTCTCACGCAAAAATTATGGCAAATTCATTGCTCAATTATCAATTTCATCAAGTAAAACAAACGATTAATTCTCCAACTTTAGTTTTTATTCACGGTTTATTCGGGGATATGAATAACCTTGGCATCATTGCGAGAGCTTTTAGCGAAAATTACAATATTTTACGCCTAGATCTGCGAAATCACGGCCATAGTTTTCATTCGGAAAAAATGAATTATCAACTTATGGCTGAAGATGTTATCGCGGTAATTCGCCACTTAAATTTATCCAAAGTGATATTAATTGGCCATTCTATGGGGGGAAAAACCGCCATGAAAATCACCGCACTTTGCCCTGAATTAGTCGAAAAATTAATTGTAATTGATATGTCCCCCCTGCCTTACGAAGGATTTGGACATAAAGATGTGTTTAATGGCTTATTCGCTGTAAAAAATGCAGCCCCTCAAACTCGTCAAGAAACTAAACCACTCTTAGAAAAGGAAATTGACGATCAGGATGTCGTGCAATTTATGCTGAAATCTTTTAAACCCAATTCACCTGATTATTTTCGCTTTAATCTCACCGCACTTTTCAACAATTACGCTAACATTATGGATTGGGAAAAGGTGCATGTACTCACGCCGACGCTGTTTATCAAAGGCGGAAATTCTTCTTATATAAAAATAGAGAATAGCGAAAAAATTTTAGAACAATTTCCTCATGCGACGTCTTTTACTATTAGTAGTTGTGGGCATTGGGTGCATGCTGAAAAACCTGAATTTGTTATACGTGCGATAGAGCGATTTGTAAATAAGAATTAATTAATTTAAATGAGAATACTTTTGTAGTATACTCCCACATAATTTAGGGTATATTCCCTTATTTATAATCAATACGTTAAATTTTAAAAGGAAAGAAAAATGGCAGTTGTTGGTCTATTTTATGGCAGTGACACAGGCAATACCGAAAACATCGCGAAAATGATCCAAAAACAATTAGGTAATGACTTAATCGATATTCGTGATATTGCAAAAAGTAGCAAAGAAGATATTGAAGCATACGATTTCTTACTTTTCGGTATTCCGACTTGGTATTACGGCGAGGCACAAGCTGACTGGGATGATTTTTTCCCAACGCTAGAAGAAATCGATTTTACAGATAAACTCGTAGGTATTTTCGGCTGTGGCGATCAAGAAGACTATGCCGATTATTTCTGCGATGCTATCGGCACCGTGCGCGACATCGTAGAACCGCACGGCGCAATCATTGTGGGTAACTGGCCAACTGAAGATTATACTTTTGAAGCATCAAAAGCATTGTTAGAAGATGGAACTTTCATTGGGTTGTGTATTGATGAAGATCGCCAACCTGAACTCACGGCAGAACGTGTAGAAAAATGGTGTAAACAAATTTACGATGAAATGTGTTTAGCCGAGCTCGCTTAGAATTTTTCACATAAAAGGAAGGGAACTTTATGTCTGAAGAAAACATTAAATTACTTAAAAAAGCTGGATTAAAAATCACTGAACCTCGTTTAACGATTCTTAGCTTAATGCAAGAACACAAAAACGAACATTTCTCAGCTGAAGATGTTTACAAAATCCTGCTTGATCAAGGGAGTGAAATTGGCTTAGCGACCGTTTACAGAGTATTAAATCAATTTGACGAGGCTCATATTCTAATTCGTCACAATTTTGAAGGGAACAAATCTGTATTTGAGCTAGTACCAACTGAACATCATGATCATATTATCTGCGAAGATTGCGGAAAAGTATTTGAATTCAGTGACAATATCATCGAACAACGTCAACGTGAAATTAGCCAACAGTATGGTATTAAATTAAAAGCACACAGTTTATATCTTTACGGTAAATGTAGTGATATCAATAAGTGCGATGAAAACAATTCAAATAAATAACATAACTAAGGCGACCCAATGTCGCCTTTCTTATATTCAAATTTTATCCTAAAAAATAACCTCTCTTTTTTAAAGTGCGGTTATTTTCTATTTGAAATTTTGAGCATTAATAAACACCTTGTGCCAACATAGCATCAGCGACTTTAACAAAGCCTGCTACGTTTGCCCCTACCACATAATTGATATTTTCTTGTCCTTCAATCGTACCGTATTTTTTACAGTTTGCGTGGATATCTAACATGATTCGATGCAATTTTGCATCCACTTCTTCTGCAGTCCAATACAAACGTTGTGAACTTTGCGCCATTTCTAAACCAGAAGTTGTCACACCACCAGCATTAGCCGCTTTACCAGGTCCAAATAATACACCTGCAGCCTGTAACGCTTCTGTTGCTTCAATGGTAGTTGGCATATTGGCACCTTCAGCGACCAATCTCACGCCATTTTTAATTAAACGTTGAGCATCTGAAAGTTCTAATTCATTTTGAGTTGCACAAGGAAGCGCAATATCAACTTTGACTTCCCAAGGGCGTTTACCTTCAAAATATTGTAAACCAAATTGTTCTGCATAATCTTTTACTCGACCACGTTTTACATTTTTAATTTCTAAAAGTGCGGCTAATTTTTCAGTAGTAAATCCCTCAACATCATAAACATAGCCTGATGAGTCAGAGCAAGTCACCACTTTTGCACCAAGCGATAATGCTTTTTCAATGGCATATTGCGCCACATTACCAGAACCAGAAACTGATACAACTTTACCCGTAAAACTATCGCCTTTTTCAGCCAACATGGCTTGAGCAAAATAAACTAACCCATATCCCGTTGCTTCTGGACGAATTAAACTCCCACCAAAAGATAATCCACGCCCAGTAAAGACACATGCTGCTTGGTTTGATAATTTTTTCATATAGCCAGCTAAATAACCAACTTCGCGCCCACCAACACCAATATCACCTGCAGGCACATCAGTATCCGCCCCGACATGGCGATACAGTTCAGCCATCAATGCTTGGCAAAAACGCATGACTTCAGCATCTGATTTCCCTTTTGGATCAAAGTCTGAACCACCTTTTGCTCCGCCCATAGGCAATGTAGTTAAAGCATTTTTAAAAATTTGCTCAAAACCTAAAAATTTTAAAATAGATAAGTTTACTGATGGATGGAATCGCATACCGCCCTTAAATGGACCAATTGCACTATTAAATTGCACTCGGAATGCACGGTTAACTTGCACCTGACCATTGTCATCGGTCCAAGCTACACGGAATTGAAATGCACGTTCAGGCTCGACTAAACGTTCTAATAATCCCTCTGAACGATATTTAGGATTAGCTTCTAAAAAGGGCCAAATAGAAGTAAATACTTCTCTCACCGCTTGTAAAAACTCAGGTTGATGACCATCACGTTGAGCGACTTGTGCTAAGAATGCATCTAAGGAAGTAACTGTTGACATAATGAATTTCCTTCTTTGTTGTTGATGTTGTGTGTATTGTGTTTTTTATTATGTTCGCCTCATGGGGCGCACTGACAATATGCAATGACTGATTTAACGTTGCAATAATTTTCATGAAGGAAATTTAAAGAAAAACAAAATGGAAAGAAATTATCTAAAAAACCACCACATTTATTAAATAAAAAATAAAAATAAAGATAATAATCTAATAAAATGATGATGTTTTAGGTGAAAATACGAAACTTTTACTAAGCTATAAATCACATTTATTCGTGAATAAAGAAAAGATATTGTTTTATGAAAAAGCAACGCGACAATATCATCAATGAAATAAAAAAGGGGCTAAGCCCCTATTTAATATATTAATCGATTCATTATTCTGTTTTTTCTGATTCATCGTTGTTTTCAACCGCACTTTCATCGTCTTTTGGTTGATAAAAACGAGCTACTAATAGACCAAGTTCAAAGAGCAAGCACATCGGCACCGCGAGTAAAGTTTGAGAGACAATATCAGGAGGCGTTAAAAGCATACCGATAAAAAATGCTCCAACGATAATATAAGGACGTTTTTCGGAAAGAGCCTTCACAGTGGTAACGCCAGTCCAGCAAAGTAGAATGATAGCTATCGGTACTTCAAAACACACCCCGAACGCTAAAAACAATGCCAAAGCAAAATCTAAATAACTGCTGATGTCTGTTGCAATAGCAACGCCTTCTGGCGCAGTTTGTGTAAAGAAACTAAATACAAACGGGAAGACAACGTAATAAGCAAAAGACACGCCACAATAAAATAAAATCGTACTTGAAAATAGCAACGGATAAATCATCCGTTTTTCATGTTGATACAATGCAGGCGCAACAAAAGCCCAAATTTGATAAAGCAAATAAGGAACAGAAATAAAAACAGCAACAATCGCTGTCAATTTAATTGGCGTAAAGAAAGGCGTTTGAATATTGGTTGCGATCATCGTCGCACCTTTTGGCATAACAGCCGTTAAAGGTGCAGCAACGAAATGATAAATATCATTGGAAAAATACACCAATGCGACAAAAACCAATATCACACAAATCACACAGCGTAATAAACGGTTTCTTAACTCAACAAGGTGTGTAATTAGAGGTTGAGATTCATCCACATTACTCATAAAAACTCGCTATGATTCAGTTTTTGAAGATTGAGATTTTGGTGCTGGAGCGATTTCAATCTCATCTGGCGGATAATAATCAGATAAACGCTCAGTCAATTCTGCCTGCTCGTGGGCTTCAAGTGCGGTTAAATCTGCAGGTGTTTTTTCTGCTTCAGGTAAAGTTTCTGTAGAATCCTCAGTTAATGCTACATTTTGAGGCTTTTCTACATTTTCAGCCGCACTTTTAATTTCTTTAATTTGCTCTTCCACTGTTGTACCAGCTTGAGCCGCTTTATCTTCTAGCTCTGCTTTCATTTTATCTGCTTGAGCTTTTAATTCTTCTACCGTTTTACTCAATTCTGGTGAAAGGGTTTGTAAGTTTAAAGATTCAGCTTTTTTGATACTATCCTGTAATTCTTGCAATTTTAGTTCTTGTTTCAACTCATTTTGCACATTGGCAGCTAAACCACGAATCGTTTTCACCCAGCCCATCACTGTGCGAATAGCGACAGGCAAACGCTTCGGCCCTAGAACAACTAGACCAACCACCATTAACAACACAAGTTCTGAAAAACCAATATCAAACACGGATTAAGCCTGTTCTTTCTCTTTTGTAGTTTCAGTTTTTGCAGATGTTGCATTATTGTCAATAGACTTAAATTCTGCATCTTTTGCTTTTTCGTCATCTTGCATTGCTTTCTTAAAGCCTTTCACTGCTGCGCCAAGATCTGAACCCGCATTTCTTAATTTTTTCGTACCAAAAACCAATAAAATGACCACTAATAAGATAATCATTTGAGCAGGGGATAAACCAAACATAATAAACTCCGTTCTGTAGAAAAGAAAAAATTTGGGTCGGAATATACCCTTTTTACCCACGTAGAACAATAGCTATCGGGGATTATTTTCAATTTATCACAATATTAATGATAAAACGCAATATATAATAAACTAAAAATGGCTAAAAATTTCTTTCTAGCCATTTCATACTTATTTCCAAATGCGGGAATCAAATATTTTCTTACGCAATTCAGGGTGGTCGTCAATTTTAAACTCTGGTGTTTTTCCTTCTTTAAGCTGGCGTTGATAATCCTTCATCAATTTCCATACGATTGGCGACAACATCAAAATTGCGATCAAGTTAATGATTGCCATGACTGCCATTACCGTATCTGCGAAATTCCAGACCACATTGCCTGAACGAACCGAACCAAAATACACGAAGAATAGCACCATTAAACGGAACAAAAATACAAACCAAGGTTTATTTTTGATAAAACGGATATTGCTTTCCGCATAAGCATAGTTGCCAATAATAGAAGAATAAGCGAATAACAATAAGATAAACGCTAGGAAATGCATCCCAAATTCGCCTATGTGGTATTGCAAGGCATTTTGCGTAAGTGAAATACTTTTTAGCGTTTCGCTACCATAATTATTTGAAAGCAAAATAATCACGGCAGTACAAGAACAAACAATCATGGTATCAACAAACACACCCAACATCTGTACTAAGCCTTGACTAACAGGATGCTTAACGTGAGCTGCCGCTGCCGCATTAGGCGCAGAACCCATACCAGCCTCGTTAGAGAATAGTCCGCGTTTAATTCCCATCATCATTGCTTTTGATACCAGAGCACCAAACATTCCGCCAGCTGCAGCATCAAAACTAAATGCACTTTGAATGATACGATGAATCACGGAAGGGATCATATCAATATGCATGCCAAGAATAATCACCGCCATAATCAAATAGAAAAGCGCCATCATTGGAACCAGACTACTCGAAATAATCGCAATACGCTTAACGCCACCGAAAATAATAAGTGCGGTCAAAATTACTAATGAAATACCGACATATTCCCCTTTCCAATTCCACGCATTGCTGGTTGCTTCCACAATGGAGTTAGCCTGCACAGAATTAAATGCGAAACCAAATGTAAAAATTAATGCAAGTGCAAAAGCCACCGCCATACAACGTGATTTTAAACCTTGCACAATATAATAAGCGGGACCACCACGGAATGAGCCATCTTTATCTTGAATTTTAAATAATTGAGCAAGGGTAGATTCAGCGAAAGCACTCGACATACCAATAAATGCCGTTACCCACATCCAAAACACTGCGCCTTCGCCTCCCAAGGCGATTGCCGTTGCAACCCCACCAATGTTACCCACACCAACGCGGCTCGCAAGACCTGTCGTAAACGCTTGAAAAGGTGTTAACGAACTGCCCTCCACCGCACGACCAAACCACATTTCACGAAGGCTTGCTGGGAATAAACGGAACTGAACAAATCCTGTTGTAATGGTAAAAAATAGACCAGTCCCAAGCAAAATAATAATTGTGGCATCCCATAAAGGTCCATCAAGGTGTGCGACTATCCAAGTTAGCACTTCTTCTAACATTTTTGAAAATTCAAATTCCATAATCATCCCTCAAGCGATAAATAATTTGATTGTATGGGTTTTTAATGAAAAGGCGAGATTTTTTAATAATTTCACTAAAGAAAAGAAACACAAACAAGAAAAAATCTAATAATTTTAGAATATTCTAAATATTTTTCAAAAATAAAGGGCGTATTATTTGAACACGCCCACTAGTTTGTTGAATTATTTGGTTAAAAACAACGCTGCCGCACCACGCACACCACCGGAATCGCCGTGTTTTGCTTTTTTAATTGGCGGAACTTTTGCTGTCCGCATTAAATGAGGCGGGAGTGCTTTTGGTAAGGCCTCATAAAGATAGTCAAAATTAGATAATCCACCACCTAACACAACCATATGCGGATCAAATGCCGTAATGATATTGCCAATAGAAATCGCCGCCAACTCAACAAAAAGATTCACAAAATCTACCGCACTTTCATTACCTTGATAGAACAAATAAATAATTTCACGAGCAGATAATGTTTCGCCTTTCAAATCTTGATAAAGCATTTCAAAACCGCGACCAGACAGATAATTATCCAAACAAGCCTTGTTGCCACAACCGCATTGATAAATTGGGGCCTTATCCCATCCCAATAATTTCAAGGCATGATAATTTAGTTGTAAATGGCCAAGCTCTCCCGCTATTCCCACTTGACCTGAATGAACTTTACCGTTTAAAACAAAGCCACCACCAAAACCAGTTCCAAGAATTAAACCAAGTACAGTCGGATATTGCTGATTTTCCGCATCCCATGCTTCAGATAACGCAAAACAATTTGCGTCATTTTCTGCCCGCACTTCACGGCCTAAACGCACAGACAAATCGCGTAAAATTGGTTTATTATCTGCCACACGAATATTAGTAATTTCGGCTAATCCAGTTTGTTGATTCACAAAACCAGGTACGCCCAAACCTACGGTGCCCACCTCACCAAACTTTTCATCAGCACGATTCACTAAATCCACAATCGTATTAAGCCATTCCTCATAGTCAGTTTTAGGTGTTGGTACCCGTTCAGAATATAATTTTTCTAATTTTTCATTGAATACGGCAAGCTCTATTTTCGTGCCACCAATATCTAAACCATAATACATAATCTGCTCCTTTATAAAGAAGTGCGGTTAAAATTAGCCAAAATTTTAACCACACTTAAATCATTATTTTATGACGAAGATCGCCTTTTTCTTTAAAAAGGCAAAAATAATGCTATTAATCAACCATGCCAGCAATGTCGCGACTAATAAATCTATTGGGTAATGCATGCCTAATCGTACACGGCTAATCAACATCAATAAGCCCCACACCGCAATGCCCGCCACCAGCAATTTTGCTTTAAAAGAACGGTTACCTAATAATTGAGTAAAGCCAACAGCAAGCATCAGCCAAGTTGCTGCAAAAATCGTATGTCCTGAGGGAAACGAATACCCTGTTTCATTTTCATAATGATGAACTAACCAAGCTGGTGTGATAGCATCCATCGAATAAAAATCCTTAGCGATTTCTGCACGCAAAGTGCAGTCATTTTTATAAAAGTTTTCAGGCGTTGAATGAGTTTGCTCAGCTAGATAAACGGTGAACGGACGAGGTTCTTCAAACAATGCTTTTGCCCCCGTTTTTGCTGCTTGAGTGGCAATAACTGAAATCCCCATCACAATTACGCCTAATAGCCATTGTTTTGGGTTTTTAAATAAAAACGCGAACAAAAGCGTAAACAACACACAGGTGATCAACGCATAAGGTACACTACCCGTTTCAGTGAGCAAATAAAGCCAATAATCAGCTTCAGTTAATTGGCTATTGCCATGCCACTGATAGGAAATACCCCAAATAAAAAATGGTACAAGACAAAGTAATAACGTATATAATGACAACCTTTTAAACATGCTCGCCCCTTAATAATAAAAAATAATGCGCGCATTCTAACAGAAATGACTACGAATAAGGATCACTTTATGGCAAAAATTCAGCTAGTTGCGCAAGCCAATTTACCTACTGAATATGGTATTTTCAGAATGGTGGGATTTGAATTTCCAGATACCAAAAAAGAACATGTAGCTTTAATAATGGGTGATATTTCTAATGTTGATGAACCTGTGTTAGCACGCATCCATTCTGAATGTTTAACTGGCGATGCACTTCACAGCTTAAAATGCGATTGTGGGTTCCAACTGGCGACAGCATTAAAACAAATTCAAGAAGAAAGTCGTGGTGTCTTAATTTATCATCGTGAAGAGGGCCGCGGAATTGGTTTGATTAATAAAATCCGAGCATATTCTTTACAAGATAAAGGAATGGATACGATTGAAGCCAATCTTGCTTTAGGCTTCAAAGCAGATGAACGTAACTTCGAAGTCTGTGCCGATATGTTCGAGCTACTTGGTGTAAAAAAAGTTCGCTTGATGACCAACAACCCAGAAAAAGTAGAAACCATGAAAAAAGCTGGTATCAACGTGGTTGAACGAGTTCCTCTTAATGTGGGAGAAAACCGCTACAACACAAAATATCTTGATACCAAAGCGAAAAAAATGGGGCATTACATTGTGCATAACAATGATGAACAACATTTAATGACCTGTCCACATTGCCAAGAAGAGATTATTTAATAAAATAATACATGTAAAAAAAGCCATACTGTTATATTGAACAGTGTGGCTTTTTTATTTAAACTTTATGCCATGGAATAATCAAAAGATTTTTTAGCATATTGCTAAAAACGAGAAACCCCGTCTCGTATTCCAAAGATCGGGGCTTATCAGGAGTAAGTAAAATGAAAAAAACGCTCTTTTTCATTTTCTTGATTATCTGTTGTTTAGTTAGCTGTTCTGGTGCAGTTATCTAAGATAATCGCTACGGGGACGATGTCGGAGTTGTCCCCAATGCCTCCAATCTTAAAGAATTATCTCCTTAATTGCAAGCGCGATTACTAATTTTTAACCTTTCGCCACAAATCTTTACTATAAATAGTTCCAACAGAATTTACTTGTGCGCCCATTATACTTGGCGCGAGATAAACTGGCATACTATATTGAAAAATGGGTAATACTAAATATTCTTGTTGAACTATCCCTTTTAATTTCGCGTAATTTTCTAACCGCACTTTTTCGGATGTTGTCGTCATTGCACTTTCAAATAAACGATCAAATTCTGCATTTTTATAGCCATTTTTGTTATCAGGGCTTTTTGAATAAAACAAATTTAAGAAAGCGACAGGATCATTAAAATCAGCACACCAGCCAGATCGAATTAATTGAAAATCGCCTTTTGTGCGAGCTGTTTGCAATTCTTGCCAACTCATTCCTTGATTTTCAACTCGTAATAAATCTGATTGCGATAATTGGCGATTTAATCGCGTTGCAATGGTTTGATTCAGAGACGAATCATCATAACGAATGCGTAATTTCAACGGGTGAGTTTCACTAATTTGATTTTTGGAAAGAAGCTGTTCTGCAACAACGGGCTCCCAAACAGATTCTTGCTCACCTAGCATAGATTTAGGCAAAAAAGTATTACTTGGATGAAGATGGGTAATATCGGCAACCAAATTTTTCGTAGAAACCATCGAAGCAATCGCTTTTCTTACCGCACTTTTTTGCAACATAGGATCGGCAAGATTAAACTCATAGAAGTAAGTACAAAGTTGCGGATAATCTTGGATATTCTGATCAGTTTTTTTCGGATTCAATACCACATCAAAATCGGACAAATCTGCATCTGCTGTAATTTTTTGATACTTCACTTGCTGAAATATTACTTTTTCTTTTGCCCAATAATAAGGATTGGCTGTTAAAATGTACTGATTTTCAGCCTGACTGTGTAACTGATAGGCACCATTGCTGATAAGGGTTTCAGTCGATTTCGTATAGCGAGGCAAAAGGCTGATATGCGCCAACATAGAAGGTAAATATGACGATGCTTTATCTAACTCAATGCGTAAAGTGCGGTCATTTTCGGCGAATAATCCAAGCGATTCAACAGTTAGCGCCTTTTCCAATACTGCCTTCGCATTTTTCAGATTCATGAAAGCCAAATAATTTTTAAGTGGACTTTCAGATTGGGAAAGAGCTTGCCAAGATTGTACAAAATCAGAAGCAGTCACAGCTTCACCATTTGACCATTTGGCATTTTCACGCAAAGTGACAATCCATGTTTTATTATCTTTAGTTTGCCAGCTTTCTGCTACGGCAGGAATAAGATTACCTTGCGCATCATAAGCCGTTAAACCTTCAAACAGATCGCGTAATAATTGCGTTTGTTCTTCGCTTTGTGCTTGCCAAGGTTGCAAAGTAAGATCGCCATAAACACCGCGTTTTAATTCAGCTCGGTTAGATTCCAATTGAGTATTTTTCGGTGCCTCAACTTGTGGCAAAACAGTCTTGGGATTATCCAATTTATCACAAGCTACCACCGTAAAAATAATGGAAAAAATAACCGTACTTCGCTGGCACAAAGCTAGAAAATTATTCATTTTCAGTTTTAATCCAAAACAAGAAGAACCAATACTTAATACAAATCAATGCAGCAATAACGCTACGCCCTATTACGCTTGGCGTGAAATAAAAACCAATAAGTAACATTGTGGTCGAAAAACTCAAAATATAAATTTTGGTATTTTTCTTTAATGATCGATTTTCATTAAAAGACTTAAGATGTTTTTGATAAATACCTGTGCCTAAAAACCATTGTTCTAAGCGTTTGGAACCTTTTGCAAAGAAAAATAAAGTAAGTAATAAAAAAGGCGTGGTCGGTAAAATAGGAAGGAAAATTCCAATGATGCCAAGTGCAAGAGAAAGAAAACCTAAAACAATGTAAATAAACTTCATAATGTTCCTAATAAAAAGAAAATGCGAACCATTATTACTGATTTTTTAGATTTTTCAACCTTGATATTATAGAATTTGCCGTCACATAAAAAGTAGTTTTCAAAAAAGGAACATTTATGTCTATGTCAAATCCATTACTTAACATTCAAGGCTTACCGCCATTTTCACAAATCAAGCCAGAACATATTCAACCAGCTGTTGAAAAATTAATTCAAGATTGTCGCAATACGATAGAACAAGTGTTAAAACAACCGCACTTTACTTGGGAAAACTTCATTTTGCCTTTAACGGAAACCAATGATCGCTTAAATCGTGCTTGGTCACCCGTTTCTCATCTCAATTCAGTAAAAAATAGCACTGAATTACGTGAAGCCTATCAAGCGTGCTTGCCTTTACTTTCTGAATACAGCACTTGGGTTGGTCAGCATAAAGGGCTTTATAATGCCTATTTAGCATTAAAAAACAGCGCTGAATTTGCGGACTATTCTATTGCGCAAAAGAAAGCTATTGAAAATTCACTGCGTGATTTTGAACTTTCAGGCATCGGGCTTTCAGAAGATAAACAACAACGTTATGGCGAAATTGTGGCGCGCTTATCGGAATTAAATTCACAATTTAGCAATAACGTATTAGATGCCACCATGGGTTGGGAAAAACTCATTGAAAACGAAGCAGAAATTGCTGGCTTACCTGAATCCGCACTACAAGCGGCTCAACAATCTGCCGAAAGTAAAGGATTAAAAGGCTATCGTTTTACGTTAGAAATCCCAAGTTATTTGCCTGTGATGACTTACTGTGAAAATCGAGCATTGCGTGAAGAAATGTACCGTGCTTACGCGACACGCGCCTCAGAGCAAGGCCCTAATGCTGGCAAATGGGACAACAGTAAAGTCATGAAAGAAATTCTTACATTACGCGTGGAATTGGCGAAATTACTCGGTTTTAATGCTTACACCGAACTTTCACTTGCCACCAAAATGGCAGAAAATCCACAACAAGTGCTTGATTTCTTAGATCATCTTGCCGAACGTGCTAAACCACAAGGCGAAAAAGAATTACAAGAATTGAAAGATTACTGTGAAAAAGAATTTGGTGTCACTGAACTTGCGCCCTGGGATATTAGTTTTTACAGCGAAAAACAAAAACAACATTTATACGCCATTAATGATGAAGAACTTCGTCCATATTTTCCTGAAAACCGCGTGATTTCAGGACTGTTTGAATTGATTAAACGCATTTTCAATATTCGTGCGGTCGAACGCAAAGGCGTGGATACTTGGCATAAAGATGTGCGCTTCTTTGATTTAATTGATGAAAACGATCAACTCCGTGGCAGTTTCTATCTTGATTTATATGCACGCGAACATAAACGTGGTGGCGCGTGGATGGATGATTGTATTGGGCGCAAACGTAAACTGGATGGCGGCATTCAAACTCCTGTGGCTTATTTAACTTGCAACTTCAACGCCCCTATCGGTAATAAACCAGCGTTATTTACACATGATGAAGTCACCACGCTATTCCACGAATTTGGTCACGGCATTCATCATATGCTCACACAAATTGATGTCTCCGATGTGGCGGGAATTAACGGTGTGCCTTGGGACGCAGTGGAATTACCAAGTCAATTTATGGAAAACTGGTGCTGGGAAGAAGAGGCTTTAGCGTTTATTTCAGGGCATTACGAAACAGGCGAACCTTTACCAAAAGAAAAACTCACGCAATTATTAAAAGCAAAAAATTTCCAAGCCGCGATGTTTATCTTGCGCCAGCTTGAATTTGGTATTTTTGATTTCCGTTTGCATCACACCTTTGATGCGGAAAAAAACAATCAAATATTAGAAACACTTAAAGCGGTGAAATCACAAGTTGCCGTCATAAAAGGCGTAGATTGGGCAAGAACCCCGCACAGCTTCAGCCATATTTTTGCCGGGGGCTACGCCGCAGGTTATTACAGCTATTTATGGGCAGAAGTGTTATCGGCTGATGCTTATTCACGCTTTGAAGAAGAAGGTATTTTCAACCCAATCACCGGCAAGTCATTCCTGGATGAAATTCTCACGCGTGGTGGCTCAGAAGAACCAATGGAACTCTTCAAACGCTTCCGTGGTCGTGAACCGCAATTAGATGCGTTGTTAAGACATAAAGGAATTATGAACTAATACACCAAACTATAGGGCATGCACAACATGCCCTTTCTCAAATATTTTCCGCTAAAAAAGCCCTTTATAAAAACATTGCAAATTTCAACTGCACTTTATCAAGACAAACTGCAAACGAGACATTATTTTTACAAATAGCAGCAAGATAAACTCATAGAAATTCACGCAGAATAGACTAATTTCCTGTATAATTTTTCACATCTTTATTTAACTCATTACATAAAATATTTTGAGGATTTTATGACAATAGCAATGCAACAACGCGCTGAACTTCAACGACGCATTTGGCAAATCGCTAATGATGTACGCGGTTCCGTAGATGGTTGGGATTTTAAACAGTATGTTTTGGGTACACTTTTCTATCGTTTTATCAGTGAAAATTTTGCCAACTATATTAAAGGTGGAGATGATAGCGTTGATTATTCCGCTTTTAATGATGACAACCCTATTATTGCTGCCATCAAAGAAGACACCATCAAAGCAAAAGGCTATTTTATTTACCCAAGCCAGCTATTTAAAAATGTCGTCGCAACAGCCAACACTAATCCGAATTTAAATACAGATCTAAAAAGCATTTTTACAGATATCGAAAACTCCGCTACTGGCTTCCCTTCCGAACAGGATATCAAAGGCTTATTTGCTGATTTTGATACCACCAGCAACCGCCTAGGTAATACCGTTGCCAATAAAAACAGCCGCCTAGCAGCCGTATTAAAAGGCGTTGCCGAGTTAGATTTTGGTGACTTTGAAGATAATCATATTGATTTATTCGGTGATGCTTACGAGTTTTTAATTTCCAACTATGCTGCTAATGCTGGTAAATCGGGAGGCGAGTTCTTTACACCACAATGCGTTTCCAAGCTGATTGCTCGACTGGCTTTATATGGACAAGACAAGGTCAATAAAATTTATGACCCGGCAGCAGGTTCAGGTTCTTTATTGTTGCAAGCCAAAAAACCATTTGATGAACACATCATTGAAGAAGGATTCTTCGGGCAAGAAATTAATCACACCACATACAACCTTGCCCGTATGAACATGTTTTTGCATAACATCAACTATGACAAGTTTGATATCACCCTTGGCAACACCTTAATGAATCCTCAATTTGGTGAGGATAAACCCTTCGATGCTATTGTCTCTAACCCGCCTTACTCAGTGAAATGGATTGGCTCAGACGATCCGACGTTAATTAACGATGAACGCTTTGCCCCCGCTGGCGTGCTTGCACCAAAATCCAAAGCGGACTTTGCCTTTATTTTGCATGCGTTAAGTTATCTTTCGGCAAAAGGTCGCGCCGCGATTGTCTCCTTTCCTGGCATTTTTTATCGCGGCGGTGCGGAGCAAAAAATTCGTCAATATTTGGTGGATAATAACTATGTGGAAACGATAATTGCCTTAGCGCCAAATCTATTTTTTGGCACCAGTATTGCAGTGAATATTTTGGTGCTTTCCAAACATAAACCCGATACTCAAACCCAATTTATTGATGCTAGCGGTTTATTTAAATCCGCCACCAATAACAACATTTTAGAAGAGGAACATATTGAGCAAATTCTCAAATTGTTTGCCGATAAAGAAGATGTACCGCATTTAGCCAAATCCGTGTCCTTTGAAGACATCGTTAAAAATGACTACAACCTTGCGGTGAGTTCTTATGTGGAACAAAAAGACACCCGAGAGGTGATTGATATCGATAAACTCAACGCTGAAATTAAACAAACTGTTGCTAATATCGACCGCTTGCGTGCAGAAATTGACAAGATTGTGGCGGAGATTGAGGGGTAAAACACCATGAAAAACAACCGCACTTTTTTAGAAAAATTATTGGATGGGGCTGAGGTTGAGTGGAAGCCTTTAATTAAAGTAGCCTCTTTGACAAGAGGGAGAGTTATATCAAAGGAGTATTTAGCTAATAATTTAGGAGATTATCCGGTATATAGTTCTCAAACTGTAAATAATGGTGAAATTGGAAAAATAAATTCATTCGACTTTGATGGAGAATTTGTTAGTTGGACTACTGATGGTGCTAATGCAGGAACAGTATTTTATCGGTCAGGAAAATTCTCAATCACAAATGTTTGTGGTTTGATAAAAATTCAAAATAACCTAGAACTAAACTATAAATTTTTATTTTATTGGCTTTCAATTGAAGCAAAGAATCATGTTTATTCAGGTATGGGAAATCCCAAACTAATGAGCCACCAGATGGAAAAAATCCTAATCCCCATCCCCCCACTCCCCGTCCAAACCGAAATCGTAAAAATTTTGGACGCATTGACAGCACTCCCCAGCGAGCTTACCAGCGAGCTTATACTACGCCAGAAGCAATATGAATACTATCGAGAAAAATTATTATCTTTTGATAGTTTAGAACAATTAAATTCGGGGGGGGGAAGAAGAAACTTATTGATGTATGTATCAATATCTTCTCTGGCAAAAATAAAGAGAGAAATGATAACGGGCTGTATCCAATTTATGGATCAACTGGAATTATTGGGAAAACCAACAAAAAAGAATTTTCTAATGAACAAATTTTGATTGCTCGTGTTGGTGCTAATGCTGGCTATGTTCATATCGCTAAAGGGGAATATGATGTTTCGGACAATACCTTAATTGTTCAAAATAATGAGAATATTGATCTTAAGTTTCTTTATCATACTTTGGTTAATATAAAGTTAAATCAATATGCAAAGGGTGCAGGGCAACCACTTATTACAGCTGGACAATTAAAATCAATGGAGATAAATGTTCCCTCACTCGAAGAACAACAACGCATCGTTTCAATCCTAGATAAATTTGAAACCTTAACCCATTCCATCACCGAAGGCTTACCTTTGGCGATTGAACAAAACCACAAGCAGTATGAGTATTACAGAGAATTATTACTAAATTTTAAACAATAAGAAAATATGCCAAAAACATTAAAAGAATGGAAAAGTTTTGATGACCAACTCTCGCAATTAAAAACACGTGGGCTTGTTATTGAGAATGACTTAAAATCCTTAGGTTATTTAAAAACAATTGGATATTATCGTGTTAGTGGCTATCTTTACCCTTTTCGCCAAATAGATATTTGTAATCCTGAGAAAAAATTAGACCGCTTTATTGAAAATACATCTTTTACTGATATAAAACAACTTTACCTTTTTGATAAAAAATTACGACAATTAGCACTTGATGCTTTAGAAAGAATTGAAATCGCTATGCGTGTGAATATTGCTTATCAATTAGGAAAATATCATCCGCTCGCCCACAAAAAAAGTGAATTTTTTGATTCTAATTTCCGACATTCAGAATGGTTAGATAAGCTTGATAGTTTAATTCGCCGAGAAGGAAAAACAAGTTTTGTAAAACATCATTTAGAACAATACGAAGATCTACCTATTTGGGTATGCTGTGAAGTTTGGGATTTTGGCACAATGTCAAAACTTTATAGTGGGATGAAAAAAGAAGATAAAGACAATATTGCTAAAATATATCATTTAAAAAGTGGAAGACATTTACAAACGCATCTTCACGCTTTTAACATCATTCGCAACATTTCTGCACATCATAGCAGATTATGGAATCGTTCTATTCCTGTAAATGCAACATTAAAAGGGCTAAATGACCCACAGTGGAAAATGCTTTCAACGAAACAAGTATTCGTATATTTTTGTTTAATGAAAAGAATGTTAGATATTATTTGTCCAAATTCAACGTGGGGAGAACGTTTTTTAGCGGTTCTTGATGAATTTCCTAAGGTGCAAAATAATGCAATTTCAATAAGAGATACAGGATTAGTTATTGACCTAAAAGAATGGAATCTATGGAAAAAATGGCCCCTAGCCTTGTGAATCCAACCACTTGAGTTGGCAAAGCCAGGGGAACTGTTGGCACGCATAGTATAAAAATATGGATCCGAGGTCAAGTTCTTTAGTTAAAACTAAAGTTTTCTTGATTAATATTTAAACTATAAAAATTACGACTGGAAAATATATTCAACAAAAATGAGATTATTATTCAATAACTTATAATAACTCAAGTTATTCAGTATTACTGCATAACTGAAAAATATACTAAGGAGCCATTCATGACCTAATACAAAACCATCGCTGAATCCAATAATTTTATCGTTTTAGATCAATATAATAAATTTGTGGAAGAGCCTAACGCTGGTTACCAAACGGAAGGGAGCCTTGAGCGTGAATTTATTCGTGATTTACAGGCGCAAGGTTATGAGTATTTACAAGGGCTTAATAATCACGATGAACTGGTTAAAAATTTACGCATTCAATTACAACGGTTGAATAACGTGGTTTTCTCCGATGTTGAATGGCAACGTTTTTTAGAGGAATATTTGGATAAACCGAGCGATAGTCTGATTGAGAAAACCCGTAAAATTCATGATGACTATATTTATGATTTTGTGTTTGATAATGGACACATTCAGAATATTTATTTGCTTGATAAGAAAAATCTTGCCAATAACGCCCTGCAAGTTATCAATCAATTTGAACAAACCGGCAGCTATGACAATCGTTATGATGTGACAATTTTGGTGAATGGTTTACCCCTTGTACATATTGAATTGAAAAAACGCGGTGTAGCCATTCGTGAAGCCTTTAATCAAATTCATCGCTACAGCAAAGAAAGCTTCAATAAAGAAAATTCTCTCTTTAAATATATTCAGATTTTTGTCATTTCTAATGGCACAGATACTCGCTATTTTGCTAATACCACCAAACGCGATAAGAACAGCTACGACTTCACAATGAATTGGGCAACGGCAAAAAATACTCTGATTAAAGATTTAAAAGATTTTACCGCGACCTTCTTGCAAAAACATACCCTGCTCAATGTATTGGTAAATTACTGCGTGTTTGATGTTTCCGATACCCTATTGATTATGCGCCCGTATCAAATTGCCGCCACTGAGCGTATTTTATGGAAAATCAAAAGTTCTTATTTGGCTAAAAATTGGAGCAATAAAGAAAGCGGAGGCTATATTTGGCACACCACCGGTTCAGGAAAAACGCTCACTAGCTTTAAAGCCGCACGCCTTGCAACGGAATTAGACTTTATTGAAAAAGTATTCTTCGTGGTTGATAGAAAGGATTTGGACTATCAAACTATGAAAGAATACCAGCGTTTTTCACCAGATAGTGTGAATGGTTCGGAAAGTACGGCTGGGCTAAAACGCAATATCGAAAAAGACGATAACAAAATTATTGTTACTACGATTCAAAAACTTAATAACCTGATGAAATCGGAAGATAAATTGCCAATTTACGATAAACAGGTTGTCTTTATCTTTGATGAATGTCATCGTTCTCAATTTGGTGAAGCGCAAAAAAATCTAACGAGAAAATTTAAAAAATACTATCAATTTGGTTTTACTGGCACGCCTATTTTTCCAACTAACGCATTAGGTGCCGAAACTACAGCCAGTGTTTTTGGCATCGAACTTCACTCTTACATTATCACCGATGCGATTCGTGACGAAAAAGTGCTGAAATTTAAAGTAGATTACAATGATGTTCGCCCGCAATTTAAGAGTATTGAAACCGAAAAAAATCTTGAAAAACTGACCGCACTTGAGAAGAAACAAGCCTTTTTACAACCTAAACGCATCGAGCAAATTGCACAATATGTTTTAGATAATTTCAAACAAAAGACCCATCGCTTTAATGCTGGTAATAATGGATTTAATGCGATGTTTGCAGTAAGTAGCGTAGATGCTGCTAAAGCTTATTATCAAACTTTTAAACAGTTACAAAGTGCGGTCAAAAATCCATTTAAAATTGCAACAATCTTTTCGTTTGCCACTAATGAAGAGCAAGATGCGATTGGCGATATTGTCGATGAAAGTTTTGAAGTGGAAGCGATAAACTCCTCGGCTAAGGAATTTTTAAAATCTGCCATTGATGATTACAACGGCTATTTTGCTACCAATTATGATGTGGATGCGAAATCGTTCCAAAACTACTATCGTGATCTCGCCAAACGTGTCAAAAACAAAGAAGTGGATTTATTGATTGTCGTTGGAATGTTTTTAACCGGTTTTGATGCCCCAACCTTAAACACGTTATTTGTAGATAAAAACTTACGTTACCATGGTTTGATTCAAGCTTACTCTCGTACAAACCGCATTTACAACAGCACCAAAAGTTTTGGCAATATCGTCACTTTCCGCGATTTAGAACAAGATACCATTGATGCGATTACCCTTTTCGGTAAATCCAATACGCGCAATATCGTATTAGAAAAAAGTTACCAAGAATATATGGAAGGCTTTACCGATGCAGGTGTCGCCCGTCGAGGGTATTTAGAGGTTATTGCTGAATTGCAAGAACGCTTCCCTGATCCAGATGTAATTCAAACAGAAAAAGACAAGAAAAACTTTGTAAAATTATTTGGTGAATATTTGCGAGTTGAAAATATTCTGCAAAACTATGATGAGTTCGCTGCTTTACAAGCATTTCAATCGCTCGATACCAGCGATGCAAAAGCCGTTGAAGCCTTTAAAGAAAAATATTATTTAACAGATGAAGCTTTTTCTGAAATACAACCAATTGATATGCCAAGCGAACGTAGCATTCAGAATTACCGTTCGACTTACAACGATATTCGGGATTGGCTCCGTCGTCAAAAAGATGGCGAGGAAAAAGCAAAATCGACCATTGATTGGGACGATGTGGTGTTTGAAGTGGATTTATTAAAATCCCAAGAAATCAATTTAGATTACATTTTAGAATTAATATTTGAGCACAATAAAAAAACTAAAAACAAATCTGAGCTTATTGATGAAATTCGTGCCATTATCCGCTCCAGCCTTGGAAATCGAGCGAAAGAAAGTTTGATTGTGGATTTTATTAATCAAACTGATTTAGATAACATTGCCGATAAAGCTGGCATTATTGAGTCATTCTTCCAATTTGCCCAAAAAGAGCAACAACAAGAAGCCAATGAATTGATAAGTACCGAAGGACTTAATATTGAAGATGCCAAACGTTATATTAACGTGTCATTACAACGTGGATATGCAAGTGAACAAGGTACAGATTTAAATGAGGCGCTTCCTAAAATGAGCCCACTTAATCCACAATACCTCACTAAAAAACAGAGTGTTTTCCAAAAAATATCCGCATTTGTAGAAAAATTTAAAGGTATTGGTGGAAAAGTTTAATATATCAACAATTACATCCTGTAGATTGTTCCGAAAAACTGCTCTGCTGGATGTAACTATTATTTGTTCATAATAAAAATTCATTAATGTTCACAAAATTTAGCTAAATCTGCTACATCTTCTAACCACTGATTTCCAATTTCATCAATCAATTCCCCACAATTAAAAACATCAGAATTTTTAGCCGCACTTTCTAAAGTATCCGCTAATTGACGTAAATGATTTAACCCTACCGATGCCGCTGCGCCTTTAATTTTATGGGCAGTCTCTTCTATTTCTTTCATATTATCTTTTGATAATTGAGCCAGATAATTTGGCATCGTTTGTTTGAATAAAGATAAATTTTCTAAAATTTGGGATTTTCCAAGCGTTTCTATCAGCGCTAAATCAAACTGTTCTGAAAGCTCATTATCATCATTCATTTCTATAATAGATTCACTTTCATCCGCAAAAAATTGCTGTAGACAATGGTGTAAATCCTTAATTGAAATGGGTTTGCGTAATACGCCATCCATGCCCATTTCTAAATATTCTTGCTCGCTTTGCATAACATTGGCAGTAAAAGCAATCATTGGCGGTAAAAAATCATAAATACCGTTCTCATAGTTCTCTCGCAAATATTGGGCAATTTCAAAACCACTCATATCTGGTAATTTAATATCTAGCAATAGAATGTCGTAAACATTTTTCTCAAATAAAGTGATCGCCTGCTTGCCATTTGTCGCAACATCAACATGATGTCCAAGTTTTTCTAAAATAGTTTTCGCAACCATAATATTGAGGTCAACATCCTCCACTAAAAGAATGGTCAAGGATGGAATATTTTTCTTAACGAATTCTTTTTCAGAAATTTCTTGAGCATGGAGAGTAAGATGGAAAGTAGCGCCCTTTCCTCGCTCACTTTCAACCGTTAAGTCCCCTTCCATTAACTGAGCGAGATTTTTAGAAATAGCCAGCCCAATTCCGCTACCCGCACTTTGCTGACGACTTTCTTTCACTTGATAATACATTTCAAAAATATGTTTTTGTTCTTCAGGTGAAATCCCCATTCCTGTATCTTTCACAATAAAATGATAACAATCCTGATTCCTCAGGATTTTCAGAATAATATTTCCCTGATCCGTAAACTTCACCGCATTACTAATTAAGTTCCACAAAATTTGGCTCAAGCGCACACGATCAAGATTCAACCAATTAGGCAAATTAGGTTCAAGCTCTAAAGAAAAAATAAGATTTTTTTGTTTAGCGAGGAAACTAGCAAAATTATAAATATCGTTTAATAAGGCGGGGAAATCTGTTGGCTGGCGATTTAATTCAATTCGGCTGGCATCGATTTTTTCCAAATCAATAATATCGCTAAAAATATAGCCTAAACTGACCGCACTTATGTTAATAGTTTTTAAATAATTACGCTGGCGATCATCTAATTCATCATCAAGTAAAATCTGGCTAAGCCCCACAATCCCATTCAATGGCGTGCGCAATTCATGGCTTATTGTGGCAAGTAAGGTACTTTTATCACGGCTATTTTTTTCTAACTTTTCTAATGCTTGAGATAATTTTTTCTGAGCAGCAATTCGCTCAGCGACCTCATTTTCCAATCGATTAACCGAGCTAGAAAGATCAAGACGAGAATGTTCAAGTTTTTCGACCAATAAAGTGAAAAAATAAATAACAAAAGGCGCAGTGAGTAAGCCAAAAGTTACCGAACGAAAAATATCTACCCAAGATATTTGATGAACAATAAATAGACTAAATAAAATCTGAGTACAAAGGGCTAAAACCGCGAGAATCATCACGCCTAAAAGAGAAAAACGAAGGCGCCCAAGACGAATAACCCAATCCACATAACTCTGAGCAAAATATTTGAAATTTTTCATCAAATCTCCTAAAACATTATTATCGTTATAAAAAAGCCTGCACATACAGGCTTTATTATATCCATAAAGTAAAAGAGATTGTTATTACTATGTGTGCGTAAGAAATGAAAAACTTAGTCTTTATTAATTATCTGTTTGACTAAAATTTGTAATTCAGGAATAACTTGTTCTTCAAACCAAGGATTCTTTATTATCCAAAGCTGGTTGCGAGGGGAAGGATGCACAAGAGTCATAAAGTGCGGTAAGAATTGACGATAATTTTTAACAGTGTCAGTTACATTATCTTTATTTTCAGGTAAATAATATTTCTGTGCATATTGCCCAATAAGAATAGTGAGCTGAATATTAGGTAGATGCTCTAAAATCATTGGATGCCATTTTTCTGCGAAACCTTGACGAGGTGGTAAATCACCAGATTGACCTTTTCCTGGATAATAAAAATCCATAGGAAGAACCGCAAATATCCCAGAATTATAAAAATAATCGTAATCCACACCTAGCCAATTACGCAGACGATCACCACTTTTATCATTCCAATATAAACGAGATTGCTCAGCTTTTAATCCCGGAGCTTGACCTACAATATTAATTCGGGCTGTTTTAGGCGCCGAAAATAAAGGGAAAATTCCACGTTCTGTAAAATCTTTATTTTGAGGATCAGCGATAATACTTGAAGTTATTTCGTCTAAATTTTTAAGCATAATGGATGAGATTAGAAAACGAGTATATGAAGTCTATTTGAAAAAATATAAAAAATCAAAAAAGTAAAAAAACCAGTCAATCAACTGATAGCTCATTTTATTCTCTTACTTTTTCTATCTTATATCTTATGATGAATCAGTGAATGTTGGATTATGAAAAGGCAGAAGAAATTATGTAATTAACTGACTTTTTAGCGGTATATCGCCAAACCAATGACATTAATGTTGCGGAAACCTATCACTATTTTTCGGCTGAATGAGATGCAGATTTTGTAATAAAAAGGACAAAATAGTCAATAGAAATCCCACTTCAGTAGGATTTTTTAAAAATACCGCCTTTTTAAAATTCCGTGTGAGAATTGCATAAAACAATTTAGTAAGAAGCACTTTTCTCTTTCATCCGTAGCACCCCGCTATAATTTTTGGCAAAACTTGTTCAAGTTTTCTCATTAGAGTGATTACTATACCACACAAAGACTTGTTTTTTATTGTCATTTATTTAGAATTAGAAAAAATCAATACAAATAATTATCGTCAAGATTATAGTTTATGTGCAAAAATTTTTTAATCAACGAATGTGTCTTTTTATTAATAATCGGAGCTAGTATTCAACCGAGTGTAGCAGCAAATCTAAATTCTTCGAATATAGATGAGTTATTACCTATTATTGTGAACACTGACGAGGATAATAATAAACTACCTGGTCGTTCAGTATTAAAACAGAAAAATATCGAACAACAACAAGCTGACAATGTAGCGAATTTAATTAATATTTTACCAGGTGTGAATATGGCAGGTGGGTTTCGCCCTGGCGGACAAACATTAAATATTAATGGAATGGGCGATGCTGAAGATGTTAGAGTTCAGTTAGATGGTGCTACAAAAAGTTTTGAAAAATACCAACAGGGTTCTATTTTTATTGAGCCTGAATTATTAAGAAGAGTAACAGTAGACAAAGGAAATTATTCTCCTCAATATGGTAATGGTGGTTTTGCTGGAACGGTAAAATTTGAAACTAAGGATGCTAGGGATTTCTTGCAAGAAAACCAGAAAATAGGTGGTTTTTTAAAGTATGGAAATAATAGCAATAATAACCAAAAAACTTATAGTACTGCACTAGTTTTACAAAATGAACAAAAAAATATTGATTTATTATTATTTGGTTCTGTAAGAAATGCTGGTGATTATAAAAGACCCGATAAGAGCAAAATTCTTTTTTCAAAAAATAATCAAAAAACTGGATTAATAAAAGTAAATTGGCAAATTTCACCCGAGCATTTACTCACATTATCGAGTGTTTATGGTATTCATAAAGGCTGGGAGCCTTTCGCAGCGAAAAGAGATATCCTACCTAAACCGAGTTCGAATGATATAATGCGCTATGGTGCTGATATTGCTTGGAAACGTAAACTGGTTTATCGAGATCAAAAAGATGAAAATTACACATTAAAATACAGCTATCTACCTGAAAATAACCCATGGATTAACTTATCTACTCAGTTCAGCTACAGTAAAACCACACAAAATGATACTCGCCACGAAAAAGCCTTTTCTGTATTTCTGGGTACACTCGGTAATCAAAGCTGGATAACTTATTCAGATCTTACTTTTGATATAAATAACACAAGTACTTTTAATATTAAAAGTACTCGGCATGAACTATTATTTGGTTTGCAATGGTTAAAAAACACAAGAAATACTTTAATGTATCACAAGGAGAAGATGAAAGATAAAACCTATAATTATGGCTATTTCCAACCTTATTATATGCCTTCTGGACGTCAATATACACAGGCGTTTTATTTACAAGATCAAATAACATGGAAGAATTTAATTTTTAGTACAGGGATGCGTTATGACCATATCAATAATATAGGGCAGAAAAATTTAGCACCACAATATAATGATATATCTGCGGGGCATAATTATAGTCAGAAAAATTATAATGGTTGGTCTTATTATTTAGGTTTAAATTATGATGTAAACCATTATTTAAGTTTATTTACAAATTTTAGTAGAACTTGGCGTGCACCTGTTATTGATGAACAGTATGAGACGCAATTTAAGCAATCTTCTGTGCCTGCAACCTCTTTAAATTTAGAAAAAGAAATGATTAATCAGACCAGAGGAGGAGGAATTGTTACGCTTAATAATTTATTTCAAGAGGATGATACCTTTCAATTTAGAGCCACTTATTTTTACCACCGTGGTAAAAATGAAATATTTAAAACCAGAGGAGTTAATTGTGTAGGCAATGCTGCAGATACCAATAATAATGTTTGTCCTAAAATCATTGGAAATTATCGTAATTTGCCAGGTTATGTTATTCAAGGCGCAGAGTTAGAAGCTTATTATCAATCCACTTATTTATTTGGTGAGCTAACATATTCTTATGTAAAAGGAAAACGTGACACCTCACCAAGAAACCCATGGGGTAAAATCTCAACATGGATTGCAGAAATTCCCCCTAGAAAGGCAACTGCTACTTTAGGTTTCAATGTTCCAAAATATTATCTCACAGTAGGTTGGCGTGCTGAGTTTGTAAGAAAACAAGATCGATCGCCATTATCTGGTGACCCGAAAGCATCATATTGGTCATTACCAGCTTCAAGAGGATATAGCCTACATAGCTTATTTCTTTCTTGGACTCCTGAAAAAATTAAAGGTATGAATGTTAAGATTACAGTGGATAATTTATTCAATCGAGCATACAACCCTTATCTAGGCGAATTGGCTTCTGGAACAGGTAGGAATATCAAATTTAGCCTATCTCAGAAATTTTAGAATATAGCCCGATTGAATGTAATCGGGCTATATCATAACTATATCTAGACAAAGCCTACTACACAAGATGGAACTATAAGTACCTATATTCTTTAGAGAAAAGCAATTTACGGCAAATTGAGAGTTAATATAGGAGATATATTAAGACAATTACATCACTATAAGAATGTAGAGATAATAGGTATAATTCCCTATACTAATTTCATTGTTCTTTGTAGAGCAAATTTAAGTAATAAATCCAAAGATACATACAATATCTGAAATTATAGATGAGTATTAAAATTATGTTTTATCCCCTTACTTTCATAATAGGAGCTAAACTCACCTAATTGTTTAAATATAATTTTATGCCCAGTATCTAGCTTAACAACAAAGTCAATGTATATTTCTTCTTGTTTTCCTTTCTTTCTGATTAATATCATTAGCTTTCATAGATATCACTGTCCCAAACGATACTCCATTGTTCTAATTGGCTTTTCTACTATAGGAATATCATCAGAACAAGCCATAAAGAAAAGAGCTAAAGCACCGGCATTATGTAATAAGTTTTCAATAATTTGCTGTCATTTTTCATATAACACCAACGTATCTTTATAACATTGTGGTTTACTTAAATTACCTTTTGCAACAAGTTTCAACTCCCATATCAGCATCATTGTGATCTCTCTTGTTCTAAATTTATAGCAACTATCTAAATAGCAAAGAGTACGAACTGCATAGCAGTTATACTTCCTTTATTATTTGTAGATGTAGGGGCTATTACATTTGCTCTTAAAGTGCGGTTGGTCTGGAGAGATTTTTTACGACGGTGCAACAAGTTTACAAAGAATAGGAAAAAAAAGCAAAAACCCCAGCTTTTCAACTGGGGTTCTTATCTTTTATTCTACTCTGCTTCATTCTATTTATGTATTTGGTAACCTGGCGGTGCCCTACTCTCACATGGGGAAGCCCCACACTACCATCGGCATTACAGCGTTTCACTTCTGAGTTCGGTATGGTGTCAGGTGGTTCCACCGCACTATCGCCGCCAGGATAATCCTTTGATAACTCGTCTTTTCTCTTTTATCTTTCGCTACTCAGCTCTTACTCTACCTTTCACTCGTTCTTATTGGCCACAAGCTGAACTCAATTTTCTTTCTATTACGTCTTCTATATTTAATTTGTTTGTCTAGTCTTCTCTTTTTCGCTCTTTTCCAAAAACACTTGAGCGTTGTATAGTTAAGTCCCTCGGGCAATTAGTACAGGTTAGCTCAATGACTCACATCACTTACACACCCTGCCTATCTACGTCTTAGTCTTAAACAACCCTTACAGATTTATAATCTGGGAGAACTCATCTCTTGGCAAGTTTCGTGCTTAGATGCTTTCAGCACTTATCTCTTCCGCACTTAGCTACCCGGCAATGCGTCTGGCGACACAACCGGAACACCAGTGGTGCGTCCACTCCGGTCCTCTCGTACTAGGAGCAGCCCCAACCAATTCTCCTACGCCCACGGCAGATAGGGACCGAACTGTCTCACGACGTTCTAAACCCAGCTCGCGTACCACTTTAAATGGCGAACAGCCATACCCTTGGGACCTACTTCAGCCCCAGGATGTGATGAGCCGACATCGAGGTGCCAAACACCGCCGTCGATATGAACTCTTGGGCGGTATCAGCCTGTTATCCCCGGAGTACCTTTTATCCGTTGAGCGATGGCCCTTCCATTCAGAACCACCGGATCACTATGACCTACTTTCGTACCTGCTCGACTTGTCTGTCTCGCAGTTAAGCTTGCTTATACCATTGCACTAACCTCACGATGTCCGACCGTGATTAGCAAACCTTCGTGCTCCTCCGTTACTCTTTGGGAGGAGACCGCCCCAGTCAAACTACCCACCAGACACTGTCCGAGACCACGTTTCGTAATCTTCGTTAGAACATCAAACGTTAAAGGGTGGTATTTCAAGGACGCCTCCACAATCACTGGCGTGACTGCTTCAAAGGCTCCCACCTATCCTACACATCAAAATTCAATGTTCAGTGTCAAGCTATAGTAAAGGTTCACGGGGTCTTTCCGTCTAGCCGCGGGTACACCGCATCTTCACGGCGATTTCAATTTCACTGAGTCTCGGGTGGAGACAGCCTGGCCATCATTATGCCATTCGTGCAGGTCGGAACTTACCCGACAAGGAATTTCGCTACCTTAGGACCGTTATAGTTACGGCCGCCGTTTACTGGGGCTTCGATCAGGAGCTTCTCTTTCGATTACACCATCAATTAACCTTCCAGCACCGGGCAGGCATCACACCCTATACGTCCACTTTCGTGTTTGCAGAGTGCTGTGTTTTTAATAAACAGTTGCAGCCAGCTGGTATCTTCGACCGGTTCAACCTTCGCCCGCGAGGGACTACAATCTACGCCGGCGCACCTTCTCCCGAAGTTACGGTGCTATTTTGCCTAGTTCCTTCACCCGAGTTCTCTCAAGCGCCTGAGTATTCTCTACCTGACCACCTGTGTCGGTTTTCAGTACGGTTTAGTAAAGCCTTTCGCTTAGTGGCTTTTCCTGGAAGTGTGGTATCAGTTACTTCAGCTCCGTAGAGCCTCGTCATCATCTCTCAGTGTTAAGGAAGTCCGGATTTGCCTAAACTTCCCACCTACCAACTTAAACGCACATATCCAACAGTGCGATAACCTAACCTACTCCGTCCCCACATCGCAGCTTTACCAAGTACAGGAATATTAACCTGTTTCCCATCGACTACGCTCTTCAGCCTCGCCTTAGGGGCCGACTCACCCTGCCCCGATTAACGTTGGACAGGAACCCTTGGTCTTCCGGCGAACGGGTTTTTCACCCGTTTTATCGTTACTTATGTCAGCATTCGCACTTGTGATACGTCCAGCATGCTTCTCAACACACCTTCTTCCGCTTACACAACGCTCCCCTACCCAACAGACTTTCGTCTGATGCCGCAGCTTCGGTGCTATATTTCAGCCCCGTTACATCTTCCGCGCAGGCCGACTCGACTAGTGAGCTATTACGCTTTCTTTAAATGATGGCTGCTTCTAAGCCAACATCCTAGCTGTCTAAGCCTTCCCACTTCGTTTCCCACTTAATATAGACTTTGGGACCTTAGCTGGCGGTCTGGGTTGTTTCCCTCTCCACGACGGACGTTAGCACCCGCCGTGTGTCTCCTGAGTATCACTCTTTGGTATTCGTAGTTTGCATCGGGTTGGTAATCCGGGATGGACCCCTAGCCGAAACAGTGCTCTACCCCCAAAGGTGTCCGCTCAAGGCTCTACCTAAATAGATTTCGGGGAGAACCAGCTATCTCCCGGTTTGATTGGCCTTTCACCCCCAGCCACAAGTCATCCGCTAATTTTTCAACATTAGTCGGTTCGGTCCTCCAGTTAGTGTTACCCAACCTTCAACCTGCCCATGGCTAGATCACCGGGTTTCGGGTCTATACCTTGCAACTAGACGCCCAGTTAAGACTCGGTTTCCCTTCGGCTCCCCTATTCGGTTAACCTCGCTACAAAATATAAGTCGCTGACCCATTATACAAAAGGTACGCAGTCACCCTTTCAGGCTCCCACTGCTTGTACGTACAAGGTTTCAGGTTCTATTTCACTCCCCTCACCGGGGTTCTTTTCGCCTTTCCTTCACAGTACTGGTTCACTATCGGTCAATCAGGAGTATTTAGCCTTGGAGGATGGTCCCCCCATCTTCAAACAGGATATCACGTGTCCCGCCCTACTTCTCGTTAACTTAGTACCACAGCCTGGATGTCGAGTACGGGGCTATCACCCTGTGTCGCTAAGCTTCCCAGCTTATTCCTCTATCTCTGCTGCTATCATTAACTGGCTCTTTCGCTTTCGCTCGCCGCTACTGACGAAATCTCGGTTGATTTCTTTTCCTCGGGGTACTTAGATGTTTCAGTTCTCCCGGTTTGCCTCACTTACCTATGGATTCAGTTAGTGATAGTAGATTCTTCATCTACTGGGTTTCCCCATTCGGATATCTTGGATTAAACGCCTCTTATCGACTCATCCAAGCTTTTCGCAGATTAGCACGTCCTTCTTCGCCTCTGATTGCCAAGGCATCCACCTTGTACGCTTAGTCACTTAACTATACAACCTCAAATGCTTTCAACCACTTTAAGTTTTCACTTGAAAGTGCGGTCAATTTGATGCGTATTTTCATTCAACTAAACACTTGATTGCTTTTGTTCAATCAAGATTTTATGCAAAACAGTTTTATTTCAGTTTTCTTTTCAGTTTACTGTTTACTGCCTTGCCTACTCAGACTTTCTCTCGAAAATCTCTTGTTTTCAGCTTGTTTCCAATTTTTTAAAGAACAGTAAGATAATCTAACAAAGTTATCTTTAATTGGCGTCCCCACGGGGATTCGAACCCCGGTTACCGCCGTGAAAGGGCGATGTCCTAGGCCTCTAGACGATGGGGACATCAATTAAAGATACTCTATCATATTTCTTATCTTTCAACGTTGCTTTCGCTTCGTTTCAAATCTTGTCTATAACTATCAGCCAATCTGTGTGAGCACTCGCTGTCTCTCGTCTTGGGTAAGGAGGTGATCCAACCGCAGGTTCCCCTACGGTTACCTTGTTACGACTTCACCCCAGTCATGAATCATACCGTGGTAAACGCCCTCCCGAAGGTTAAGCTATCTACTTCTGGTACAACCCACTCCCATGGTGTGACGGGCGGTGTGTACAAGGCCCGGGAACGTATTCACCGCGACATTCTGATTCGCGATTACTAGCGATTCCGACTTCATGGAGTCGAGTTGCAGACTCCAATCCGGACTTAGACGTACTTTCTGAGATTCGCTCCACCTCGCAGTTTCGCCACCCTCTGTATACGCCATTGTAGCACGTGTGTAGCCCTACTCGTAAGGGCCATGATGACTTGACGTCATCCCCACCTTCCTCCAGTTTATCACTGGCAGTCTCCTTTGAGTTCCCGACCGAATCGCTGGCAACAAAGGATAAGGGTTGCGCTCGTTGCGGGACTTAACCCAACATTTCACAACACGAGCTGACGACAGCCATGCAGCACCTGTCTCATGGTTCCCGAAGGCACTCCCGTATCTCTACAGGATTCCATGGATGTCAAGAGTAGGTAAGGTTCTTCGCGTTGCATCGAATTAAACCACATGCTCCACCGCTTGTGCGGGCCCCCGTCAATTCATTTGAGTTTTAACCTTGCGGCCGTACTCCCCAGGCGGTCGATTTATCACGTTAGCTACGGGCACCAAGCTCTAAGCCCAATCCCCAAATCGACAGCGTTTACAGCGTGGACTACCAGGGTATCTAATCCTGTTTGCTCCCCACGCTTTCGCACATGAGCGTCAGTACATTCCCAAGGGGCTGCCTTCGCCTTCGGTATTCCTCCACATCTCTACGCATTTCACCGCTACACGTGGAATTCTACCCCTCCCTAAAGTACTCTAGTTACCCAGTCTGAAATGCAATTCCCAGGTTAAGCCCAGGGCTTTCACACCTCACTTAAATAACCGCCTGCGTGCCCTTTACGCCCAGTTATTCCGATTAACGCTCGCACCCTCCGTATTACCGCGGCTGCTGGCACGGAGTTAGCCGGTGCTTCTTCTGTATTTAACGTCAATGACGTGTACTATTAGCACACATCCCTTCCTCAATACCGAAAGAACTTTACAACCCGAAGGCCTTCTTCATTCACGCGGCATGGCTGCGTCAGGGTTCCCCCCATTGCGCAATATTCCCCACTGCTGCCTCCCGTAGGAGTCTGGACCGTGTCTCAGTTCCAGTGTGGCTGGCCATCCTCTCAGACCAGCTAGAGATCGCAGGCTTGGTGAGCCTTTACCCCACCAACTACCTAATCCCACTTGGGCTCATCTTATGGCATGTGGCCCGAAGGTCCCACACTTTAATCTTTCGATATTACGCGGTATTAGCTACAGTTTCCCGTAGTTATCCCCCGCCATAAGCCAGATTCCCAAGCATTACTCACCCGTCCGCCACTCGTCATCAAAGAAGCAAGCTTCTTTATGTTACCGTTCGACTTGCATGTGTTAAGCCTGCCGCCAGCGTTCAATCTGAGCCATGATCAAACTCTTCAATTCAAGTTCAATCGCTCAATATACTGCTTAGCTATAAATAAAACACTACTTAAAAAGTAATTATGAATTTTCAGTTAAGCACCTATTAAGACTTCAAAATTAAAAAATATTTTAAAACAAGTCAATCAACAAGTGCCCACACAGATTGTCTGATACATTGTTAAAGAACAAAATAAAGTGGTCGGCGAGATAGGATTTGAACCTACGACCCACTGGTCCCAAACCAGTTGCGCTACCAAGCTGCGCTACTCGCCGTCAGATCTTATAAAGATAAGATGGGGTGGCTAATGGGATTCGAACCCACGACAACTGGAATCACAATCCAGGGCTCTACCAACTGAGCTATAGCCACCATTAAAAGTTGTTATTGCACTGACCTGGCGCGCTCGACAAGATTCGAACTTGCGACCTTTGGCTCCGGAGGCCAACGCTCTATCCAACTGAGCTACGAACGCGTTATTGCGTCGTTGCGGGGGCGTATGTTAATGATTTAATAAAACCTTGTCTAGCACTTTTTGAAAAAAAATGTTTGAGCGATAGTTTTTTATTCAGTTTGTTTAAAATTCACTATCTTTTCGACTATTTTTACAACTTAGCAAATCATTATATATGTTGAATCATCCAACAATTATGAATTTGTTTATTACGTTCAAAATCTAGCGGTAACGTTTTATGCGAAATTTCTACCGCACTTAAACCTAATTCTTCCAACGCAACTAAATTCATTTTGAATCCACGTTTATTATTCGAGAAAACAATTGTGCCATTATTCGACAAAACTCGTTTTAGGTTGCTCATTAATTTCACATGATCTCGTTGAACATCCCAACTCTCTTCCATACGTTTGGAATTCGAAAACGTCGGTGGATCCACAAATATCAAATCAAATTGACGATCACATTTTTCTAACCATTGAAGGCAATCTGCTTGAATTAATTTATGTTGTTTACCTTCAATATCATTCAAAATAAGATTTTGCTCCGCCCAATTAAGATAAGTATTGGACATATCAACGGTAGTTGTCGATTTAGCACCACCAAGTGCTGCATGGACAGTTGCTGAGCCAGTATAAGCAAATAAGTTTAAGAAATCTTTACCTTTTGCCAACTCACCAATCATTTTTCTTGTTAAACGGTGATCTAAGAATAAGCCAGTGTCTAAATAATCCGTCAAATTTACCCAAAGTTGCACGCCATATTCATTCACATAAAAGTATTCACCTTTATTGGCTAATTTCTCATATTGGTTGGTACCTTTTTGTTTCTGACGAACTTTGAGGATCAACTTATTCGTTTCGACACCGGTAACGTGCAAAGTTGCAGTAACCGCATCCAATAAACGTTGACGCGCTTTATTTTCATCAATATTTTTCGGCGCTGCATACTCTTGCACAACAATGTAATCTGCATAACGATCGACAGCTAAATTATATTCAGGCAAATCGGCATCATATAAACGATAAGCGTCTAATCCTTGCTGCTTTGCCCATTTACTAATTTTCTTAATATTTTTTTGTAATCGATTAGCAAAATCGGTTGCCACCTCCGAAGTGCGGTTAAATTCCAGTTCATTTTCAGCTGGAATTTCGTCAGATTTTCGTTCTGAAACTTGATAATTCTTCTGCACACAATCTAGTGGGCCATTTTTTGCTTTAAACTGTCGACTGGCACGCATTCTCAAATAATCAAGCAATGTCGATTCGCTACTAAAAACAGAAACATTCCAACCGCAAAATTCTTTTTTAAGTCTTTGCCCAAATACAGAATAGAGCGCGATTAAAGCGGGTGTTGTACCTAAACGTTCACCATAAGGTGGATTACAGATAACCGTACCGACTTCATTTAAACGAGGATTTTTCAACGCTGCAACATCACCTTGTTGCCATTTAATTAAATGTGAAACACCTGCATTTTGTGCATTCTTCTGCGCCTTTTTTAATACACGGTGATCGAGGTCAAATCCATAAAAGTGCGGTTGAATTTCACTTTGTTTTTCTTCTGCTAATTCAATCGCTTCATTTTTTACTTTTTCCCAAACGGATTGATTATGCGCTTTCCAAAAATCAAATCCCCAATGTAAACGATAAAGTTGCGGCGCAATTTTGGCTTCCATTTGTGCTGCTTCAATTAAAAGCGTGCCAGAACCACACATTGGATCTACTAATGGAGAACCCGCTTGCCAACCTGAACGCATAACAATTGCAGCCGCTAAAGTTTCACGTAAGGGCGCTTGACCGGCATCCTCACGATAGCCTCGCAAATGTAATGCTTCTCCACTTAAATCTAAAGAAATCACTAAATTTTCACGGTTCAAATAAGCATGGATACGCATGTCCGGATGAATTTTATCTACATCAGGGCGAGTTTTACCTTGACGTTCAAAGTAATCGACAATTCCATCTTTAACGCGCATCGCACCAAATTGAGTATGACGAATTTCTTGATTGGTTCCATTAAAATCGACAAAGAAGGTAACTCGTTCATCAAATTGTGCTAACCAATTAAAGCCTGAAACAGCCGCATAAAGATCCAAATCACTGTAAATCTTGGTTTCAATCAAAGGAAATAAAATGCGTGAAGCAAGGCGTGACCAAAGCAAAGTGCGGTATAAGGTTTCGTCATCAGCTTGATAATGAACGCCACCTTGAACCACTTTTGCCTCTTGCGCACCAAGTTCAGTGAGTTCAACTTTTAATAATTCTTCAAAGCCACGAGAAGTCGTTGCAAATAATTGTTTCATTTAGGTACCGATTTTGAAAATTTTGAGGGATTATAGCATAGAAAAAGATGCTCTAATTGAGATCATCATTGCGAGTTAAACCGTGAAAAGAAAAGCCCTGATTTTCTTAAATCAGGGCTGTAGAATTTGTTGGTTGCGGGGGTCGGATTTGAACCGACGGCCTTCGGGTTATGAGCCCGACGAGCTACCAAGCTGCTCCACCCCGCGTCTGATGCAATGTACTATACGCTATTAATATTTTTTTGCAAGAATTAAACAAAAGTTTATGTTTCATTTGTTAATAAAATGTTCAATATGAGTTTTTATTAATCAGCTTGGCTAAATAACACTGGTCGTTTTGAAGGATTTTTGATAGCGTATGCAGCTTTATTTAAGCTTATTTAGGATTAAAAATGTCAGTTCGAAAATTTTTCTCATTAAAAACATTTTCTATTGCAGTGACAACCGCACTTTTAGTTGCCTGTGGTTCTTCTAATACAACAAAAACTCAAATTCCCACCACCTCAAATGGCAGCGATCCTCAACAATTTGGTGCGAAATATTCTGGTCGTAATTACCAACAAGCTGTGTTTATGCCAGTTTCTCAAGTTGAAAACCAAAGTGCGGTCATTAATCAGGGCGATTTTTTAACTCAACTTTCAAATGTACAAAGTTATGCAAGCAAACTATCTGATCGTTTCTATAGCAACTATGAAAAAATTACGAATTGGGTACTTTCTGGCGCCAATGTAAGTGAGCTTTCTAAATTTGGTATTCACCCGCAAATTATGCGTGGGTTCGATGGATATCAAAATGTTTTGATGACAGGCTACTACTCTCCTGTCCTTCATGCACGCCGTTCACCGCAAGGTCAATTCCAAAATCCAATTTATCGCATGCCAGCAAATAAACGTTTTAGCCGTGCGCAAATCTATGCCAGTGCATTAGCGGGTCAAGGATTAGAATTAGCATATAGTGATTCCATGTTAGAGAACTTTTTACTTGGGGTACAAGGCAGCGGTTATGTAGATTTTGGTGATGGCAACCTTAATTACTTCGCTTATGCAGGACAAAATGGCTTTCCTTACACAGCTGTTGGCCGTTTATTAGTTGAAGATGGTGAAGTACCAAAAGAGAAAATGTCTATTCAAGCAATTCGTGAATGGGGCAATCGTAATCCTTCTCGTGTACAAAGTTTGTTAGAACGTAATTCTTCTTATGTATTCTTTAAAAATGATCCGAGTGGCAAAGTAAAAGGTTCTGCTGGCGTACCACTTGTACCAATGGCTTCGGTAGCATCAGATCGTAACGTTGTACCATCTGGTACTGTTCTTTTAGTCGAAGTGCCTGACATTGATAATAACGGAAACTGGCTTGGTACACACAAATTGCATTTAATGGTTGCACTTGATGTGGGTGGTGCGGTGAAAGGTCACCACTTTGACTTATATCGTGGCATTGGTGATCAAGCAGGTCATATCGCAGGATTATCAAAACACTATGGCCGAGTATGGGTGTTGCAATAATGGCTCCAGTGGACAATTATGAGCAGCGATTTGGCGGTATTGGTCGACTTTATACACCTGATGGACTCGCGCGCTTACGCAAAGCCCATATTTGCGTAATAGGCATTGGAGGCGTGGGATCTTGGGTCGTAGAGGCCTTAGCACGTTCAGGCATTGGTGAGCTCACATTAATTGATATGGATGATATTTGCGTCACGAATATCAACCGCCAACTTCCTGCGATGAGCAGCACAATCGGCAAATTAAAAACTGAAGTCATGTCAGAACGAGTAAAATTAATTAACCCAGAATGTACCGTCAATATTATTGATGATTTTATATCATCAGAGAATCAATCGGATTATCTCAACCGAGGCTATGACTATGTCATTGATGCCATTGACAATGTGAAAACTAAAGCATCGCTGATTGCTTATTGTAAACGTAACAAAATTAATGTGATTACTATTGGTGGTGCTGGCGGTCAAACTGATCCAACCCAAATTCAAATTGCCGATCTTAGTAAAACCATTCAAGATCCACTTCTAGCCAAAGTGCGGTCAGTTTTACGCAAAGATTACAATTTTAGCCAAAATCCAAAACGCAAATTTAGTATCGATGCGGTATTTTCAACACAACCTCTAATATTCCCACAAATGACTGAAGGTTGTGCAATTTCTGCCACAATGAATTGCGCAAACGGATTTGGCGCAGCCACGATGATTACGGCAACCTTTGGTTTTTTTGCTGTTTCTCGTGTAATCGATAAATTACTAAAGAAAAAATCTTAATCTCCTCTTGAAAATGCACATTGACCATAAATGCGCATTTTTTATCGAATGAAACCTATTTACTTTGAAAATGAAAAATTTTCCCTCGTGTTCCCTATAAAATCGTTGCAATTTATATAAAAAGGCGTACTCTCTTTCCCTTTGAGAATTATTACCAACAAGTAAGGAAACAGAAATATGAAAAAACTTTTAAAAATTAGCGCCATTTCTGCCGCACTTTTAAGTGCGCCAATGATGGCGAATGCCGATGTATTGGCATCAGTAAAACCTTTAGGCTTTATTGTTTCATCTATTGTAGATGGCGTAACTGGCACACAAGTCCTTGTTCCTGCAGGCGCCTCTCCGCATGACTACAATTTGAAATTATCTGATATTCAAAAAGTAAAATCTGCAGATTTAGTTGTATGGATTGGTGAGGATATTGATTCATTTTTAGACAAACCAATTAGCCAAATTGAACGCAAAAAAGTGATTACCATTGCCGATCTTGCGGATATTGAACCTTTATTAAGTAAAGCTCACCACGAGCATTTCCATGAAGATGGCGATCACGATCATAAATATGAGCATGAGCACAAACACGAACATGAACATGAACACAGCCATGATCATAAGCACGAGCATGAACACCACGATCATGACCACGATCACCATGATCATGACGAAGGTTTAACGACAAACTGGCACGTTTGGTATTCTCCAGCTATCAGCAAAATTGTTGCACAAAAAGTAGCTGATAAATTAACTGCACAATTCCCAGATAAAAAAGATTTGATTGCTCAAAATCTTGCAGATTTTAACCGCACTTTGGCAGAACAAGGTGAAAAAATTACGGCACAACTTGCGAATGTTAAAGATAAAGGTTTCTACGTTTTCCACGATGCTTATGGTTATTTCAACGATGCTTATGGTTTAAAACAAACGGGTTACTTCACCATCAATCCATTAGTTGCACCAGGTGCAAAAACTTTAGCTCACATTAAAGAAGAAATCGCAGAACATAAAGTAAATTGCTTATTCGCAGAACCACAATTTACGCCGAAAGTGATTGAATCTTTAGCACAAAATACTAAAGTCAATGTAGGACAACTCGACCCAATCGGCGATAAAGTTAATTTAGGCAAAAATTCTTATGCAACATTCTTACAATCTACCGCAGATAGTTACATGGAATGCTTAGCTAAATAAACCTTTCTAAAAACAATGACCGCATATAAAAGTGCGGTCATTTTCTTATAGCTAGACAAAAGTCTGGCTATAAAAACCATACGCTATGCGTATGGAGCCAAATAGCTTAAGCGATGAACAGAAAAAATCCTCGCTATATAATGAACAAGGCTGACAACCAAAATTCAACATATAGGAGGATTATCATGGTAAGTAAAACCAGTGACGATTCAAGTCTATCACACACAAAATGGAACTGTAAGTATCACATTGTATTTATCCCGAAGTATAGAAGAAAAGCAATTTATGGAAAGTTAAGAGCAGATATAGGTCAAATATTGAGGCAGTTATGTGACTATAAAAATGTGGAGATAATAGAAGCGCATGCAATGCCAGACCATATCCATATGCTCTTAAAAATCCCAGCTAAAATATCAGTATCAGGTTTTATGGGCTATCTGAAGGGGAAGTCAGCGCTGATGATTTTTGAAAGACACGCGAACTTAAAATATAGATATGGAAATAGGCATTTCTGGGCGAAAGGATTTTTTGTAAGCACAGTAGGGTTAAATACAAAAGTGGTAGAGGATTATATAAGAAACCAAGAAAAAGAAGATATGGTTCAAGATAATTTATCAACGAAAGAACATGTTGATCCCTTTAAGGGGTAATCAAGGAAATAATTAGATGCGGTTGTCAGTTCTCACAAGCCCCTTGAGGGGCTTGTGAAGTATAGGCCCTTATAGGGGAGCCTAAAAACCGCACGTTTTACGTGCGGATTGTTATTTTCTAAATTTGATATTTAGTTTTGTCTCCAATATCAAAATGCAAAGGCATTCGCCATTTTTGTATCGCTAAAACTAAAAGTAATACGCCAGAAATAATAGAAAAAATACGTAATGCTGTAATATTATTTAACACCCACGAAAACCACAAGCAAGCCACAAATATCGGCTGTAAATTTAGCAAAGGTACGCGGAAACAAAAATATTCTTTAAAACACAAACCACCTAAAGTAAGTAACGTACCGCCAAGAGCCAAAGCGGGATAATGATTAATATAAAAAAGTAATCCTATCCAAGTAGCAAATTGAAAAAGCAATCGGAAGGATTTGAGATAAATATGTAATGAAGAGGCACAGCAAGTTGCCGCAATTAATATAAATGTGAGCGATAAATCTGGATACCAACTCATGGCAAGAATAGCCAACGCCGCTATCACAAAGCCAGTGCGATAAATAATGACAGTCAGATTATCTAAAAAATCCATCGGTGATTTAATATGTGGATCAGCCATTCTACAAAGATTCCTTTTATAAATTACAAATTAAAAAATAGGTGTTACGTCAACTCAATAAAAAGTGCGGTCAACTTAAAAACATTTTCTAAATTAACCGCACTTTGATTATTTCTGTTTAAGCTTATCAAGAATTTTTTGATGAATGCCACCAAAACTGCCGTTAGACATCACCAAAATATGATCTGTAGGTTGGGCCTCAGCAACAATCATATCGACTAATCGATCTAAATTTGCATTCCAATAAGCAGGTTGTACACATTGGTTTGCAATATCTGCAACTTCCCAAGGAAGCTGTTCTGGTTGAAGCATAAACACTTCATCAGCTCGGCCAAGCGCAGGCGCAATTTCATCTTTATGAACCCCCATTTTCATTGTGTTAGAACGAGGTTCAAGCACTGCAAGAATTCGCACGCCACCACCCACTTTATCTCGTAAAGCGGTTAGCGTAGCAAGAATAGCTTCTGGATGATGAGCAAAATCATCATAAACGGTGATGCCATTAACTTCGCCTTTTACTTCTAAACGACGTTTAGCATTTACAAAAGATCCTAATGCTTTACATGCATCTTCAATAGACACACCCGCATGATGAGCAGCTGCGATTGCCATTAAAGCATTATGCATATTATGTTGTCCGACTACATTCCATTTTACTTCTGCCACTTTTTCACCATGATGGAAAACCGCAAAATGTGAGGCATCATTTGTAATACGCTCAGCAAACCACTCATTATCTTTTCCTAAAAATTGTTGTTGTGACCAACATCCCAATACCAGAGTTTCCTTTGCACTTTGTTCACTCGCCGAACTTAGTACCAAGCCATTTGCAGGAATGGTTCGAATCATATGATGAAATTGGCGTTGGATCGCTTTGAGATCATCAAAAATATCTGCATGATCAAAACTAATGTTATTTACGATAAGTGTACGCGGATTGTAATGGATAAATTTTGAACGTTTATCAAAGAAAGCTGTATCATATTCATCAGCTTCAATAACAAAATAAGGGCTCTCTCCTAAACGAGCTGAAATGCCAAAATTACCTGCAATGCCACCGATTAAAAAGCCTGGTTTTAAGCCATTTTGTTCTAAGATCCACGTTAGCATGCCTGTTGTAGTTGTCTTCCCATGCGTACCAGAAACTGCCAATACCCAACGATCTCGCAATAAATGATCATGTAACCATTGAGGACCAGATGTGTATTTCAAATTATTTTCCAACACATATTCGACGCAAGGATTACCACGTTTCATCACATTACCAATGATTACCATGTCAGGCGCAGGTTGTAATTGTGCAACATCATAATTTGGAATAATCTGAATATCTTGCTCTTCTAAAAAAGTGCTCATTGGAGGGTAAACATTAGTATCGGAACCTGTCACGTGATAACCCATTTGTTTAGCAATCATCGCCACGCCGCCCATAAATGTGCCACAAATACCTAAGATATGAATATGTTTCATTGTACTTCTCTACTTATCAAGGAAAATGAAAAGTATAATAAAACAACTTCTATGAACTTTCAAAATAAAAGACTGTCATAAAGGCTCACATGGGCTATAATTGAGCCTTTAAAAAACGAGTACAACTCAACAAACAAAATATAATGAAGGAATTTACAATGAAATTTAATAAATCTTTTCTCTTTGCAAGCATCATCGCAGGTTCAATTGCATTAACAGCTTGTAACGATAAAGAAGAAAAAGTAGCAGAAAAACCTGCAGCAACAGAAACTACTCAACCAGCTCAACAAGCAGTACAACAACCTCAAGTAAAAACGGATGATTTAGTCACTCAAGCAAATGCAGAGTTCCTAAAAGTTGTGAATGTAAAAGTAACAAATGTTTCTGTAACAGATGATTTAAAATCGTTTTCTATCACTTATGAAATCACAAACTTAAGTGATAAAGCTATCTTAGAAGCACAATGGTTAACTGTTTATAAAGAAAATAACCAACCATTCTATGTGGCAAATCTTCCAGCATTACAATTTGGAAAAACAATTGCACCAAAATCTAGTGAAACGGTAACATTATCAACAACTGAAGAAGCTGTGCTTTCTCAAATTCGCCCGCACTTGCAACAAGGGAAAAATATCCAAGTAGATATTATCGGGACTTCAGTACATTTTGCTGACGGTTCGAAAATTGGCTTAGTGTCAGAGCAAAAATAATCCTATAAAAAAATGCCTGTGTAAAACAGGCATTTTTTTATCCGCACTTTCAGGCAATTCGCTCAAATCCAGCTTTTAAATCTGCAATCAATTCATCTACATCTTCAAAGCCAATATGCACACGAATTAACGAACCTGTAAGGTTACGTTTAATATTTGGACGAATATGGGCAATTTCTTCAGGTTGATTACAAAGAATTAAAGACTCAAATCCTCCCCATGAATAAGCCATAGTGAAAAGTTGAAAATGATCCATGAAATTTGAGACTTGTTCCGATGTCAATCGCTTAGTTAATTCAAAAGAAAATAAACCGCTGCTACCACTAAAGTCTCGTAAAAAAAATTCATGACCAGGGCAACTTGGTAAAGCTGGATGGTACACAGTTTTTACTTCTGGTTGCTCACTCAACCATTTTGCTACTTTAATACTGCTTTCCTGATGTTGTTTTAATCGTACCCCCAATGTACGAATACCACGAGCGGTCGTATAAGCAGAATCCGCATCCACCATTTGCCCCATCAAATAGGAATGTTCTCTAAGCTGATCCCAAGTTCGCGCATTCGCAACGGCAGTACCAATCATAATATCTGAATGACCCACTAAATATTTCGTACCAGCTTGAATAGAAATATCAATGTCATGCTCTAACGCTTTAAATAGAACACCTGCCGACCAAGTATTATCAATCATAATCACAATATTAGGGTTCACCGTTCTTGCAACCTTCACAATAGTCGGAATATCTGGAATTTCCATTGTGATAGAACTCGGTGCCTCCAAAAAAAGTACTTTTGTATTCGGTTGAATAAGCGTTGCAATACCAGCACCAATAAGTGGATCGTAATAAGTTGTATCGATCTGCATTTTTTTCAGCACAATATTACAGAAATCTTGGGTTGGCTCGTAAGCTGCACCACTCATTAATACATGATCGCCAGTTTTTACAAAAGAAAGAATCGAATTAGTGACAGCAGCTGCACCACAAGGATAAAGATAACAACTGGCTCCCCCCTCCATTTCGCACATTAAATCTTGTAACGCAAAATGTGTTAGCGTCCCTCTTCTGCCATAAAATAATTCGCCTTTTGCTCTATGTTGAGTTGCGTGTTTTTTATCTTCAATACTGTCAAATACTAATGAAGAAGCTCGCTGTAAAACGGGGTTTACCGATCCTTGTGAAAAACGTTTTTTACGCCCTGCATGGACAAATGTTGTTGAGAGATTGTGTTGTTGCATATTTCCACCTTATTTTAGATAAGATTAATTGCTTTAATAGATAAAATCGAGTATAAAAATGTCGGCGTTTCAAATAGAATCTCGTCGCTATTTTGTGTGGCAAAACTTCAACTTAACTTTATATAGGAATTATGACTATGGTATTAGTAACCCGTCAAGCACCAGATTTTACTTCATCTGCTGTATTAGGCAATGGCGAAATCGTTGATAACTTCAACTTTAAAAAACACATTGCTGGAAAAGCTGCAGTAATCTTTTTCTACCCATTAGACTTTACCTTTGTTTGCCCTTCTGAGTTAATCGCATTTGACCACCGTTATGAAGAATTCAAAAAACGTGGCGTAGAAGTAGTTGGTGTTTCTATCGACTCTCAATTCACTCACAATGCATGGCGTAATACACCAACTGAAAATGGTGGTATCGGCCAAGTTAAATATGCATTAGCGGCAGACGTAAAACACGAAATTGCTCAAGCATATGGTATTGAACATCCAGAAGCAGGTGTTGCATTACGTGCATCATTCTTAATCGACAAAAATGGCATCGTTCGTCACCAAGTAGTAAATGATCTTCCATTAGGTCGTAATATCGATGAAATGTTACGTATGGTTGATGCATTACAATTCCATGAAGATCACGGTGAAGTTTGCCCTGCTCAATGGGAAAAAGGTAAAGAAGGGATGAAAGATAACCCTGAAGGCGTTGCAAAATACTTAAAACAAAACGCTGATAAACTTTAATCCGTAATTATTTACAAGAAAGCCACATAATGTGGCTTTTTTTATATTCTTAGATACTTTAGAATAGGTGTATCTCTAACACCAAGAGCGGTTCATTTCTATGAAATTTAATATTCCTATTTTCCTAACGATGTTTCGTGTAATCCTAATTCCGTTTTTCGTGATTGCATTTTATTTACCTATCGAATCCTCCCCTTTTATTACTACATTCATATTCTTTATTGCCGGTGTTACTGATTGGCTTGATGGTTATTTGGCTCGTAAATGGAAACAAACTACAAGATTTGGCGCCTTTTTAGATCCTGTTGCGGATAAAGTAATGGTTGTCGCAGCCTTGGTTCTCATCGTTGAATATCAACACTCCCTTTGGATTACGATTCCTGCCATTATTATGATTTCTCGGGAAATTATAATTTCTGCATTACGTGAATGGATGGCAGAACTCGGAGAGCGTAGTAAAGTCGCTGTCTCTTGGTGGGGAAAATGGAAAACAACCGCACAAATGTTAGCCCTAGGCGGATTATTATGGCGTTACAATAACTATATGGAAATTGCCGCTATAATCTTGCTTTACATCGCAGCCATTTTAACAGTATGGTCAATGATCCAATATTTACAGGCAGCAAAAGGTAGCCTACTAGATGACCTAAAACTCTAATTCTGGATAAAGTGCGGTATTTTCTACCGTACTTTTATTATTTTGTCTTATTTTTAATCAAACAAAGTTTTTTTTTATTTTTTCATTTGACACAAGACTATAAAACCGTAAAATACGCCCCGTTGTCACGCAGTAATGCTGATTAGTGATAAATGCGGGAATAGCTCAGTTGGTAGAGCACGACCTTGCCAAGGTCGGGGTCGCGAGTTCGAGCCTCGTTTCCCGCTCCAATTTGCCCGAGTGGTGGAATCGGTAGACACAAGGGATTTAAAATCCCTCGCCTTTCGAGGCGTGCCAGTTCAAGTCTGGCTTCGGGCACCATTTAAACACCAATCCAAAGATTTTAAAATTTACTTTAAAATCATCTAATTGGGTCGTTAGCTCAGTCGGTAGAGCAGCGGACTTTTAATCCGTTGGTCGAAGGTTCGAATCCTTCACGACCCACCACTTAAAAATAAATCAAGCACCGAAAGGTGTTTTTTTATTGCCTAATATCTGGTACTACTTTGCAAATTACTGGCTTATTGAAAAATAGCTATTCTCTCTATCCAATCTAAAATAATTAATATATTTTATTGCTACGTATATTTTCTAAAATAAAATAGCGCCTGAAAATCAAGCGCTATCCAAAATACAATAAAATTTACCGCACTTTATTACTTCAATAAGTAAGCCCGTAGTTGTGCAAAATCATTATCCATTTCATCAGAAAGCAATGGTAGCTGGTTATGTTTATCCAGAGCTTCAGGTAATGAAAGCTGAATACCAAGAATTCGTTCGACAGATTCTTTAAATTTTGCAGGATGCGCTGTACATAGGAAAATCCCTGTTTCACCCGCTTTAAGTTGATCTTTCAGCACTTGGTAAGCTATCGCACCGTGAGGTTCACAAACATAACCTTCAGCATTCATCGCTTTTAAGGTATCTTCTGTTTCGCTATCACTTAGCATCCCCGAACCTAAATCACTTAAATTCCAACCATTTCGTTTAAATAATTCTTCCACTCTCGGCCAGTTATTTGGACGACTAACATCCATTGCATTAGAAAGGGTTGCAACTGTCGTTTTAGGATCCCAATTACCTGATTTCAAGTAACGTGGCACCGTATCATTTACGTTTGTTGAGGCGACAAAGCGTTTTATTGGCAAGCCTAAGGTTTTTGCAATTAATCCCGCAGTTAAGTTACCAAAATTACCACTTGGCACAGAAACCACAACATTATCACATTTTTCTTTTGGCAATTGTGCGACAGCCTCAAAATAATAACAAACTTGAGCTAATAAGCGGCTAATATTAATAGAATTTGCAGAGTTAAGCCCGATAGCTTGGCGCAATTCAGCATCATCAAAGGCTTGCTTAACTAAAGCCTGACATGCATCGAAATCAGCGTTAATCGCAACAGTACGAATATTCCCACCTAAAGTACAGAATAGCTTTTCTTGTAATGGGCTGATTTTACCTTTTGGATAAAGGATAACTACATTAATATTTTCTAATCCATAAAACGCATGTGCTACAGCAGCTCCAGTATCGCCAGACGTAGCCGTTAGAATGGTGATTTTTCCATCACCACGAACTGCTGCAAGTGCCTGAGCCATAAAACGGCCACCAAAGTCTTTAAATGCTAATGTAGGCCCATGAAATAATTCAAGTGCATAAATATTATCTTCCACTTTTTCTAACGGTACGGTGAAAGTAAACGCATTTTTCACCATCTCATCTAACGTTGCTTTCGGTAATTCTTCACCAATTAATGCACCTAGAATTTTTTGGCTACGCTCCACAAGAGGCAATTCAAGTAATTCATCAATGTTATTAAGTTGAGGAATAACTTCAGGAAAGAATAAACCTTGATCCCGACCAAGTCCTTGACGAACAGCCTGAGAAAAAGTGACTTGTTCTTCGGGATGTTTGATATTGTATAAATTCATATTTAATCCGTTTTTAATTTAATTTTATCTATTTAAATTATACTTATTTAATTTCTCTTGCGCCTTCGTTATCAACCTTACATACATGCACAAAACCTTCATTATTTTGTAAATAATGATTCTCTAAATAAGTTGAAAGTTTAATTGCAGTTTGTAAATCTGGGGCAATAGAGAAAATCGTTGGGCCTGAGCCAGAAATACCTGTGGCAAGTGCACCTAAATCGCGTGTAGCTTGTTTTACTTCAGCAAAATTAGGTAGCAGAGATTCACGATAAGGCTCAGCAATGACATCTTTCATCATAATCGCCGCAAGGTTTTCCTGATGGGTATGACAAGCATGCACAAAGCCACCTAAATGACGACCATGGGCAATCACATCTTGTCGAGTATAGCTTTTCGGTAAAATTGCACGAGCTTCAGCAGTAGAAACTTCAATTCCTGGATACGCCAACACCCAATACCAATTATCAAAAAATGGCAATTTTTGACAAATATTGCCTAACGATTGCACCATAAATTGCACACCGCCAAGATAGCAAGGTGCGACATTATCATAATGGATTGAACCAGAAATACGACCTTCCAATTCTCCCATCATTTCAAGCAACTCCATTTTCGAAAAAGGTTCATCATGAAACTGATTTAATGCCACTAAGGCAGCAACAATAGAACAAGCACTAGAGCCTAAACCAGATCCAATAGGCATATTTTTTTCGAGCGTTAAACGCAAGGGCTTCAGATTTCCTCCGCGTAATTTTAATTGCTCGCTAAATAGCACATAAGCTTGGTAAACAATATTTTTTTGTGGTTCTTTCGGTAATTTACGAACAAAATACCCCGCACTTTCTAACTCAAAACCACTTGAAATAGATTCTATTTGAACCACATCACCTAACAATGAACCATCAATAGGAGAAATCGCAGCGCCTAAAGTATCGAAACCTACGCTAATATTCGCGCTAGATGCTGGGGCGTAAATTCTTAACATTGGGAATCCTTATTAATGTTGTAATGTTCTTAAAATATCTGCAAAGATACCTGCCGCCGTCACCGCATTGCCTGCACCATAACCACGTAATAAAAGTGGGATAGGTTGGTAATAACGAGTATAAAATGCCAAAGCATTTTCACCATCTTTCACTTTATAAAGTGGGTTATTCTGATCGACTGAAACAATAGATACTTTACATTTACCTTCGCAAATTTTTCCAACATAACGCAATACTTTGCCTTCAGCTTTAGCAGTGGAAACTCGAGCTTTAAACTCTTCATCAAGCTGTGGCAACATTGCCATAAATTCATCTGCAGATTTTCCTTCAGAGAAGCCTTTTGGCAATACACCTTCAACTTCAACATCTGAAAGTTCAAGCTCAATTCCTGCTTCACGAGCAAGAATTAATAATTTGCGCGCTACATCTTGTCCAGAGAGGTCATCACGAGGATCAGGCTCAGTAAAGCCTTTTTCACGCGCAAGTGCGGTGACTTCTGAAAGAGAAAGTCCTTCCTCCAATTTACCAAAAATAAAGGAAAGGGAGCCAGATAAAATGCCTTCAAAATATTCAAGTTCATCACCTGCAGCAAGTAAGTTTTGAAGATTTTCAATTACTGGCAAACCCGCGCCCACATTCGTTTCATATAAGAATTTATGTTGGCTTGCTTGAGCGTTTTGGCGTAACTCATTGTAATAAGCTAATTCTCGTGTATTCGCTTTTTTATTTGGCGTGACTACATGGAAACCTTCTTTTAATGCACGAGCATAAAGCCCCGCTACAGATTCGGCTGAGGTACAATCTACAAATACTGGATTCACTACATGATGTAATTTAATGAAAGAAAGCAATACATCAAAATCTGATGGCTGAGTCGCATTTTCTAAATCGGTTTTCCAATCATCTAAACACAATCCATTTTCATCGAGCAACATGCGGTTGGAATTCGCAATAGCACAAACTCGAATTTCAACATTCTTCTTTGCTAGATACTCCTTTTGACGCTTCACCTGCTCAATTAATTCTCCGCCAACTCCACCAACGCCGACTAAAAACATATCCACTACTTTTTTATTATTGAAAAGAGCCTGATGGGTAGCTTTCACCGCTTCAATCGCTTTATTTTGCGGCACAACGGCAGAAATTGAACGTTCACTAGAACCTTGTGCAATCGCCACAATGCTAATATTTGCCTGTGCTAACGCAGAGAAGAAACGAGCAGCAATGCCTTTCGCTTGCTTCATTCCATCGCCCACCACAGAAATAATGGATAAATCTTTAATCACTTCAATTGGTTCTAATTGATGTTCATTTAATTCATTAGAAAATTCAATTTCTAGTACAGTTTTCGCTACTTCTGCAGATTTCACAGGCACACAGAAACTAATACTATATTCAGACGAAGACTGAGTAATTAAAATAACTGAAATGCCTGCGCCTGACATGGCTGAAAATACGCGAGATGCCATGCCTACCATGCCTTGCATACCTGGGCCTGATACATTAAACATCGCCAAGTTATCTAAGTTAGTGATACCTTTGACTTGTAAACCTTCTGATTTCACATTGCCATCAATAATCGAACCTGGCGCAGAAGGATTTCCTGTATTTTTAATGACACAAGGAATATTTTGTGGCAACAATGGGCCAATTGTACGAGGATGAATCACTTTCGCACCGAAATAAGAAAGTTCCATTGCTTCACGATAAGAAAGAGTTGGTAATAAACGTGCATCAGGTACTAAACGCGGATCGCAAGTATAAACGCCATCCACATCAGTCCAAATTTCGCATACGCTTGCGCCTAAACAAGCGGCTAAACAGGCTGCAGAATAATCTGAACCATTACGACCGAGCAGCACCAACTCACCTTTTTCGTTACCTGCAGTAAAGCCTGCCATAAGCACCACTTTATCTTTTGCGATACTTGCTGCATCAACACGTTTTGTTGATTCTTCAATTTCAACAGAAGATTCAAGGTAACCGCCTTTTGCCAATAATTGTTTGACAGGATCCACAATATGTACGCTATAGCCACGCGCTTCAAACCACCCCTTCATCATTGCGATAGAAAGTTTTTCACCACGGCAATCAATTGTCGCTTTAACTGCATCTTCTACTTTTCCTGCCTGACGAATTTCTTCTAATAATTCTTTGATTTGAGCAAATTCAGCATCAATAAGCGCCTTGGTGCCATTTAAGTCGAATTGATTATTTTCGGCATGCAAGCCATTGATGATATTATAGAAAATTTCGATTGCTTCGTTGAAATGTGTATCGGTTGGTTGATTTAATGCAGCTTTTTCAGAAAGGGCGACGAGATGATTAGTTATTTTGGCTGGTGCGGATAAAACACCGGCTGCCTGCTCTTCTAAATGAGCTTGCTCGATCAATTTCGCTGCTTGGGAAAAACGTTCTGGATTTGCAAGCGAAGTGCCGCCAAATTTAAGTACGCGCATGATTGGTTCTCCTAGAGATATTGTGTTTTTAAATTTATAAAAAAACCCGCTATTCAGTTGAATCGCGGGTTTTCTGTATCCTGTTTTTTGGTGCACTAACCCGCGCCATTAATCATAGTAATGGTCATCATAATGGTGGTAATCGTGCTAATGATTACGGATAAAGTGCGGTGATTTTTCATTATGTTTTATCTTGAAAAATGAATGTGTAAAGAAATACCGAAATTTCCCGAGCTTGTCAAACAGAAAGTAACAAATTTTTCAGAAATTTTCTCAGTAAATAAATTTCGTGTAAACTAACCGAACTTTTATAAAGGAGAACCTATGGATATCCAGCATAATCTCAACCTAATTCATCAAAAAATTGAAACGGCTTGCAAAGAAGCTAAACGCAATCAAAATACCGTAAAATTACTTGCCGTATCTAAGACCAAACCTATTTCCTCGATTCTTTCAGCTTATCAAGCTGGACAAATAGCCTTTGGAGAAAATTATGTGCAAGAAGGTGTAGAAAAGATCCAATATTTTGAATCTCAAGGTATTAACCTTGAATGGCATTTTATCGGTCCATTACAATCGAATAAAACCCGTCTCGTTGCAGAACATTTTGATTGGATGCAAACGCTTGATCGAGCAAAAATTGCAGATCGTTTAAATGAACAACGACCAACTAACAAAGCACCGTTAAATGTCTTGATTCAGATTAATATCAGCGATGAAGAAAGTAAATCTGGCATTCAACCTGAGGAAATGCTAACACTGGCAAAACACATCGAAAATTTACCACACTTATGCCTACGTGGCTTAATGGCAATACCCGCACCGACCGATAAAATCGCTGAACAAGAAACCGTGTTCAGAAAAATGTCAGATCTATTTGAACAACTAAAACAAGCCTTACCTAATCAACAAATTGACACACTTTCTATGGGAATGACGGATGATATGCCGAGCGCAATAAAATGCGGTTCTACTATGGTACGTATTGGTACTGCGATTTTTGGTGCAAGGGATTATTCAAAATAAATCTAAACAACCCTAGTAAAAAAATTATCGTAAAAAAAACGAACCGCACATAAAAGTGCGGTTCGTTTTTTTATGTTATTTTTGACTACATACAGCAATAAAATGTAATTTATGTTCGGGATCATTGAAGGTTTTGAACATTCTTTTAAATTGCTCACGATTTTCCGCTTTCATAGCATTACGGATGATTTTTAACGTCCCGAGAATGCCCTCATCATAAATCATTCCTTTTGGTGAAAGTAAGGTCATCTCACCAGAGAAAGTATCAACATTTCTAAAGCCACTTTCTTGGAATATGCCTTTCCAGCCATCTTTCGTTAACGGTGTGACCGTCACGTTAATCGCTTTGCGCATATTTTCTAGAATAGTTTGATGATCATTCCTCACCAACATAACATCGTGAGTAAGCAATAAGCCATTCGGTTTTAACACTCGAAAATATTCTGTAATGGCTTTTTTCTTAGCCTCCACGGGTAACATCGTCAGCATCGCTTCATTAATGACAATATCAAAACTTTCATTCTCGAAAGGCAACTTCATCGCATTCGTTCGCTGCACATGAATTTTTTCTTGCAAGCCATTTGCTTCGATATTTGCTTGTGCTTTTTCTAATGCATGTTCGTCTAAATCAACACCTTCAATATGGCAACCAAATTGTTTCGCCAATCCAATTGCTGTCGTTCCCATATTACAGGCAACCTCTAACACTTTTTTATCTTGGCTAAAATCGCCATTGGCTATCAACCAGTCTGTCGCTTTTTTACCGCCTGGACGCAACCGAGTTTTACCTAAACGTGCAAGAAAATTATGCCCTACTTCATCTTTTGCCATATCTATCTCCTAGTAATTAACTTGGTTTTTATATTATAGATGAAAATTATTCTTATTAAAGTGGTAAAGCAAAAAATAACCCAACCGATTGGTTGGGTTATAAAATATCAGGAAAATTTACCGCACTTTAAATCAATTAGGTTTCCATTCACCATTGAGCACGGTTGCTGTCACTTTATAATCTGACGTAAACACGGCTAAATTTGCGATTTTTCCTTTTTCTACCGAACCTAAGCGATCATCCACACCAATTGCTCGTGCAGGATAAAGGTTACTCATTCGAATTGCTTCAGCAAGCGGAATTTCTACAAACTCCACTGCATTCTTAATAGATTCGATCATGGTAATTGATGCGCCAGCGATCGTACCGTTCGCATCAAAACAGCGGCCATCTCGGATATAAATGGTTTTTCCTACGAAAGTGAATGTTTCCAATTCAGGTGGCGCACCTGCTGCAGCAAGAGAGTCAGTCACAATACAAAGTTTGTCACCTTTGATTTTTTTATCAATACGAACATTACCGTAATTGATATGCACACCATCTACGATAATACCCGTATAAACATCTGAATCTAGTACCGCACCTACTACGCCCATTGCACGTCCAGAACTAATTGGCGACATTGCATTATGCAAGTGAGTCGCAAAAGTTGCGCCTTTGTGGAATGCGGCTTTAGCGACTTCATAAGTCGCATTGGAATGACCTACAGAGACAATAATGCCAGCTTTCACAAAATCAGGCGTATAGTTAATGGTTGGGTTTTCTGCGGCAATGGTAATTTTTGTAATGACATCACCATTTTCACAGAGGAAATCCTTCATTTCAGGCGTAATTTCACGAATGTATTCGGGACGGTGCACCCCTTTTTTCTCAACACTGATAAACGGCCCTTCAATATGTAAACCAAGTGCTTGATTTTTATGCTTATTTAAATATTCACGCATAATTTTTACCGCACTTTTTATGTTTTCATCTGGTGCCGTGATAAAAGTCGGAAGAAAACTTGTACAACCTGATTTCAAGTTAGTTTCCTGCATAATTTCCAAGGTTTCAACGCTAGTTTGGTCATTAAACATCACCCCACCACAGCCATTTAATTGAAGATCAATAAAACCAGCGGTTAAATTATTACCTTGTAAATCAATGGTTTTGATACCTGTTTCTAATTCAGCTTGTGGAACTACCGCTTCAATAATTTCACCGTTAATAATTACAGCAAAATCACGTAAAACATCATATTTTGTGTAAATCACACAATTCGTTAGTGCATATTTCATTTTTTGTCCTTAAATAAAATAATCAGAAAAATTACCGCTCTTTTGAGCGGTAGGATCTTATAACACGCTATGAATGGCGCGTTGTTCTAATTCAGTAAAATATTTAACAGTTTTTACTTTCAATTCTTGTTGTGCAGGCTCATCACAAACTAATACAAAATGGCGATGTAGCTGAAGTGCACTCACTGTCCACATATGGTTCACACCACCTTCTACAGCAGCTTGAACTGCAAGCGCCTTATGATGGCCTGTTGCAAGGATCATCACTTCTTCGGCATCTAATAATGTGCCTACACCAATAGTTAAAGCATACTTTGGCACTTTATTCACATCATTATAAAAGAAGCGTGAATTTGCGATCAGCGTGTCTTGAGTTAACGTTTTAATACGAGTACGGGAACTTAATGATGACGCAGGTTCATTAAAGGCAATATGGCCATCATTGCCTACTCCGCCCATAAATAAATTAATTTTGCCGTAAGATTTAATTTTTTCTTCATAACGGCGACATTCCGCATCATGATCATCCGTGTTGCCATTAAGAATATTGATATTTTCTGGCTGAATATCGATATGATTGAAGAAATTGTTATACATAAAACTATGATAACTTTCAGGGTGTTCCTCTGGTAAACCCACATATTCGTCCATATTGAATGTTACCACATGCTTAAAGCTCACCTCCCCTGCTTTACAAAGTGCGATAAGTTCTTGGTAAGTTTTTAATGGCGTGCCACCAGTTGGTAAACCGAGAACGAAAGGACGTTCAGCTGTAGGATTAAAATGATTGATACGATCAACAATATGGCGTGCAGCCCAACGACTCACCTGTTGTTCGTTGTGTAGAGGGATAAGACGCATACTATACTTCCTTTATTTTCAATACCGTGGATAAACAAACCAACGGTTAAACATAATGGTTCCCCACTACGAAATAGAAAAACTGAGAAGCAGGAAACGAGAATTGCTACCCCAATAGGGATAAATTATGAGTGATCTAGGGAAATCACTCCCCTAGGTTCTCACGATATTCCATTAATTATAAAAATTTTGCTTTCAACTCTTTTGCTTTAGCAAGCTGAGCATCTGTTGCTTTTGCTGTCATTGGCTCATGGCAATAACCCGCATCCACACCTTCTAATTTAAGCAATTCTTTGATGGTTAAATATAAACCGTTCGCTAAAATGCCTTCGATTAAATCATTGGTTACGTGTTGAATTTCTAACGCTTCGGCTAATTTACCCGCTTTGGTTAATTCAAAAATTTGACGAGTACGAACGCCGTTTACGTTGAAAGTTGAACCGATTGCACCATCAACACCAAGTGCGGCCGCAGGTAACATCATTTCATCGAAACCAGCCCAAATTAAGTGGTTTGGATAAGCTTTTTTCAAACGTTCTAATAAGTAGAAATCACCTGCTGTGAATTTTACCCCTAATACTTTCGGGTTTTTGTAAAGTTCACCAAATTGTTCAATTCCCATATTCACACCAGTTAAGAACGGAATAGAATACACGATCATATTATTGCCTGTTTCTGCAATAATGGTGTCGTAATAATGTTTGATTTCAGGGAAACTAAATTTATAGTAGAACGGAGTAACTGCAGATAAGCTATCGTAGCCTAATTCTGTTGCATATTTACCTAATTCAACTGCTTCTTTTAAGTTTACGCTACCCACTTGAGCAATTAGCGCGATTTGATCTTTTGCTTCATCTTTTGCAATACGGAAGATTTCTTTTTTCTCTTCAGTTGAAAGCATAAAGTTTTCGCCTGTTGAACCACCTACATATAAACCATCAACTTTCATTTTGTCGATATTATGGCGGATAATTTGACGTAAACCTTTTTCATTAATTGTGCCATCTTCATTAAATGACACTAATAATGCACTGAAAATACCTTTTAAATCACGCATAAGTTTTCTCCTATTTTATACGTTGTTCAAGAATCACATTGAGGGTTTTTTGCTTGGTTTGAGCTGCAAGTTCTTCTTCGCCCTGCACTAACAAAGCATAAATTAAATCTAATACAAAAAGCTGTGCAATTTTGGTACCAATGGAGTCACCTTGTAATTTCCCTTGTTTATTACCATTTACCAAAACATAATCAGCATATTCTGTAACGGGTGAACGCAAACTGTGAGTTAATGCCACTGTCGTTGCACCATTTTGTTTAGCAATTTTGAGTGTGTGCGCTGTTTCTGCGGAATATCCTGAATGACTTAAACCAATTGCCACATCAGAAGACGTAAGTAATGCCGCCTGCATATACATAAAATGATTATTGCCTGTTGCATCCACTTGGAAACCGATACGCATCAACTTATTTTTTGCATCTTCAGCTGTCACACCAGATGATCCCACACCGAATAAAAAGATACGACGTGCTTTTTTAATGGCTTTAACCACTTGCTCAAGCTGTTTTAAATCTAATAAATTAACCGTTTCTTCCATTACATTAGAAACTGCCGCTTGCAACTTTTGTGCAATCGTTAAAGAATCATCGCTCGGCATAATTTCTGTTTCGAGCACAGTTTCATCATTGTTATCTTTCGTGGCAAGCTCAATAGAGAGTTCTAATTTAAAATCGCTGAAACCTTTAAAACCAATGGTTCGACAAAAACGGACGAGCGTAGCTTCTCCAACTTCCAAATGCTTAGCGATTTCTGAAAGAGGGCATTGAGACACCAAATCAGGCGAACGCAAAATCGTATCGGCAATTTTTTTCTCTGATTTGGTTAGACTGTGGTAAAGCGAGCTAATGGTGTTTAACACATTTCCAGATTTAGCCATAAATTGTTCCTTTTGGTTTATCAAGCAGAACATCTTTCATCCAATAAGCTGCGCCGACTAATCCTGCATCTTGACCAAATTTAGCAGATTCAATGTCACAGCTATATACAGCAGGCATATCCTGTAAGAAACGTTTGACTAATGGTAAATAACCTTCAGCCAACCCAACACTACCACCTATAACAACTTTTTGCACATCCAATCCAATCACTAAATCCGCCACTAAATTGGCAATGGCTTGGGCTGAACGTTCTATAAGTGCGGTCGCTTTTTCATCATTTTTTCTAAAACGTTCAAAAACTTCTCTTGGCTCACAAGGATCGTCCCATTGGGAAGACACCGCTTCAATTGCACGACCAGCAGCAACGGCTTCTACACAACCACGACGACCACAACCGCACATTGGACCATTTGGATCCGCTAATGTATGCCCGATATGTCCTGCGATTCCCTTTGGACCAGTTTGTAATTGTTGGTTTAATATGACACCGCCACCCACGCCAGTTGAAACAGTAATAAAAACAAAGTTTGATACTTTTTCTGAATCTTGGAGTTGGTATTCCGCATAGGTTGCGGCTTGCGCATCATTTAATAAGCCAATTGGTTTATCCGTGTGTTTAGCAATACTTTCTTTTAGTGGAAATTGATTCAAACCACCTAAATTTTTAGGATTAAGTGCGGTTAAAACACCATCATTTATAATACCGGTTGAAGCCACCGCCACATAATCAAATTGCCCTGCATAATGAGTAAGAAGTTGTTCTAATGCTTGATGCATTCCTTCTACCACATTTTCACGCGGTGTATGAATTTGTTGGCGTTGTTCAACTTCGCCATTTTTTACGATAGCCGCCGCGATTTTTGTACCGCCAATGTCTAGAGCTAAACAACGCATAACTTATCCTTATAGTATGAAGTATTTTCTCACACGTCTTACGACTATCTTGCAGATTTCACAGAATTAGCAAACCAACTCACGATATGCTCAAGGCGAGTTAAGGCAGAACCAACAGTGACGCAATCTGCGCCAATTTCAATGGCTACTTTTGCCAATTCAGGCGTGTTATAGCGACCTTCTGCCATCACAAAACAACCCGCGGCTTTTAAATCTTTCACTAATTGATAATCAGGTTCTTCGGGAACTGGACCACCTGTATAACCGGACATTGTGCTCCCCACAATATCAAAACCGAGTTTTTGACAATACAAGCCTTCTTCTAAATTAGAGCAATCTGCCATAGCCAAGCAGCCCATTTCATGAATTTTTTTCACCGCACTTTCAATATCAACTGGGCGAGGACGGTTAGTGCCATCTACCGCAATAATATCTGCCCCAGCATTGGCAAGATCTTCAATATCTTGCAGAAATGGCGTAATACGAATCGGACTATCAGGTAAGTCGCGTTTTACAATACCGATAATTGGAATGTTTACAAAAGGACGTGTCACTTTAAGGTTATCTACACCTTCAATACGTAAACCTGATGCGCCACCAGCAACGGAAGCTTGGGCCATAGCAGAAACAATTTCAGGTTTATCCATTGGGCCATCATCAACGGGTTGGCAAGAAGCAATGAGACCGTATTGAATTTGAGAAAGCACATCTTGATGAGATAATTTCGACATAATATCACTCCTAAATATATTGAGGCCGATAATGCTTAAATGCTTTATTACAAGCCATCTAGGCGTTAGCATTATTTAGACTCAATCATCCTCAAAAATATAACTGAGCCCACATTTTCGTCAGTGCTCAGCATTATATAAAAACATAACTCCATTTTAAAAGTTTTTTTGAAGTATTTTTTTGTAAATGTGATCTACCTCTCAATTTTAAAATAAAACTTCAAAGAGCAGTTCAAAAAGTATTTTTTTACTTTAGAATAGCGCCCGAGTAGTTTTTTTGATGTCTAAAACATCAAGCATTCACTTTCAATCCAAGCCAATTATGGCTTATATCAACAGAAGTTCACACAGGAGCGAACATTATGAAATTTACTAAACTTTTCCTTGCAACTGCTATCACATTAGGTGTTTCTTCAGCCGTTTTTGCCGCAGATTATAACTTAAAATTTGGTATGAATGCGGGTACTTCATCTAATGAGTACAAAGCAGCAGAAATGTTTGCGAAAGAAGTAAAAGAAAAATCACATGGTAAAATCGAAGTTTCACTTTATCCAAGTTCACAACTTGGTGATGACCGTGCAATGTTAAAACAATTAAAAGACGGTTCTCTTGACTTCACTTTTGCTGAATCAGCTCGTTTCCAATTATTCTATCCTGAAGCTGCAGTGTTCGCATTACCCTATGTAATCACCGACTACAACGTTGCGCAAAAAGCCTTATTTGACACCGCATTTGGTAAAGATTTAATTAAGAAAATGGATAAAGATCTTGGTGTTACTCTACTTTCTCAAGCCTATAATGGTACTCGCCAAACAACTTCAAATAGAGCAATCAACAGCATTGCAGATATGAAAGGTTTAAAACTTCGTGTACCAAATGCTGCAACTAACTTAGCGTACGCAAAATATGTAGGCGCATCTCCAACACCTATGGCGTTCTCTGAAGTATATCTTGCACTTCAAACTAACTCTGTAGATGGTCAAGAAAACCCATTAGCGACAGTACAAGCACAAAAATTCTATGAAGTGCAAAAATTCTTAGCGATGACTAACCACATTTTGAATGACCAACTTTATTTAGTGAGTAACGAAACTTATAAAGGATTACCTGAAGATCTTCAAAAAGTAGTCAAAGATGCCGCTGAAAATGCAGCAAAATACCATACTAAATTATTCATAGATGGCGAAAAAGATTTAGTGACATTCTTTGAAAAACAAGGGGTGAAAGTAACTCGTCCTGATTTAACGCCATTCAAAGATGCGATGAAACCATTCTATGCTGAGTTTGTAAAACAAACTGGTGAGAAAGGTGAAAAAGCATTAAAAGAAATCCAAGCTATTAAATAATCTCTATCAGGTGTGCCAGCAATTTGGTTGGCGCACCATTTCGTTCTCCACAATCTCTCGGAGTGAAGTATGAAATTTTTTAACAAACTTGAAGAATGGATTGGTGGCGCACTGTTCCTTGTCATCTTCGGTATTCTTGTAGCCCAAATTCTATTCCGTCAAGCTTTCCACTCGCCGTTAATTTGGAGTGAAGAACTCGCTAAACTATTGTTTGTTTATGTAGGAATGCTCGGTATTAGCGTGGCAATTCGCAAACAAGAACACGTTTACATTGATTTCTTAACCAATTTAATGCCACCTTCAGTTAAAAAAGTCGCAAACTCTTTTGTACAGTTAGTGATTTTCCTTGGTATTATTTTCTTTATTCATTTTGGTATCAAAACTTTCCTAGGTTCTAGTTTCCCGATTGATGCATTAGGTGGAATTTCAGAAAAATGGATTTACGCTTCTTTACCGATCATTTCTATTCTAATGTTAGTGCGGTTCTTCCAAGCACAAGCAAACAATTTTAAAGAAGATAAAAGCTATTTACCAGCGACGTTCTTCATTGTAAGTGCGGTCATTTTATTAGGCATTTTATTTACGTTCCCAGAGTGGTACAAAGTATTACGCATTACAGAATATGTGAAATTTGGGTCTAACTCTGTATACGTTGCCCTAATATTCTGGCTAGTTATTATGTTCCTTGGTGTGCCAGTAGGTTGGTCATTATTCATCACCACATTACTCTATTTCTCAATGACCAGATGGAACGTGGTAAACTCTGCAGCTGAAAAACTAACCATGAGTTTAGATAGTTTCTCATTACTTGCTGTGCCGTTCTATATCCTAACGGGTATTTTAATGAATACTGGCGGTATCACAGAACGTATCTTTAATTTCGCGAAAGCCTTACTCGGTCACTACACTGGTGGTATGGGTCATGTAAATATTGGCGCAAGTTTATTGTTCTCAGGTATGTCCGGTTCTGCACTTGCTGATGCAGGTGGCTTAGGTCAGTTAGAAATCAAGGCTATGCGCGATGCTGGTTATGATGATGATATTTGTGGTGGTATCACTGCGGCATCTTGTATCATCGGTCCATTAGTTCCACCAAGTATCGCCATGATTATTTACGGTGTAATCGCCAACGAATCCATTGCGAAACTCTTCGTTGCAGGTTTTGTACCAGGCGTACTCGTTACGATTGCCTTGATGATCATGAACTACTACGTATCCAAAAAACGTGGTTATCCAAGAACACTAAAAGCAACTCGTGAAGAACTTTGCACATCATTCAAAAAAGCATTCTGGGCAATTTTAACCCCATTACTCATCATCGGTGGTATCTTCTCTGGCTTATTTAGCCCAACAGAGTCTGCCGTTGTTGCTGCGACTTATTCCGTAATCATCGGTAAATTCGTTTATAAAGAATTAACCATGAAAATGCTCTTTAATAGCTGCGTTGAAGCAATGGCAATTACTGGTGTGGTTGCATTAATGATTATGACTGTAACTTTCTTCGGAGATATGATCGCGCGTGAACAAGTTGCAATGCGTATTGCAGATGTATTCGTTGCTGTAGCTGATTCTCCACTTATGGTATTAGTCATGATCAATGCGCTCTTACTCTTCTTGAGTATGTTCATTGATGCATTAGCATTGCAATTCTTAGTGTTACCAATGTTAATTCCAATCGCAATGCAATTTAATATCGACTTAGTATTCTTCGGTGTAATGACTACGTTGAATATGATGATCGGTATCTTAACACCGCCAATGGGTATGGCTCTCTTTGTGGTGGCACGTGTGGGTAATATGTCAGTATCCACTGTAACGAAAGGCGTATTGCCGTTCTTAATACCGATATTCTTAACATTAGTATTAATTACGATTTTCCCACAAATCATTACTTTTGTACCAAATCTATTGATGTCTTAACACTAAAGTGCGGTTAAAAAAAGCAAGGCTTTTATAACCGCACTTTTTTTATAAAATAAATCCTATTCAATGCGGTTTTATGAATAGCAAACCATAAACATAACTTAATAAATGAGGTTTATTATGAAATTGACAAAAACAGCATTATGCGCCGCGCTTTTTGCAACTGTTGCATTTTCAGCTAGCGCACAAGCCTATCCAGATTTACCAGTAGGCATCAAAAGCGGAACGGGTGCACTCATCGGCGATACCGTATATGTAGGCTTAGGTTCTGGTGGCAATAAATTCTATTCTTTAGACTTAAAAGATCCTACTGCACAATGGAAAGAAATTGCAGCATTCCCTGGTGGTGAACGTAATCAACCTGTTGCAGCAGCCGTAGATGGAAAACTTTATGTATTCGGTGGGTTGCAAAAAAATGAAAAAGGTGAACTCCAACTTATTAATGACGCTTACAGCTACAATCCAGCTGATAATACGTGGGTGAAACTTCCTACTCGCTCTCCGCGTGGTTTAGTCGGTTCAAGCAGCGCATCTCACGGTGATAAAGTTTATATTTTAGGTGGTTCTAACCTCTCTATATTTAATGGTTTCTTCCAAGACACCGTGGCAGCAGGTGAAGATAAAGCGAAAAAAGATGAAATCGCAGCAGCTTATTTCGATCAACGTCCAGAAGATTATTTCTTCACAACAGAATTATTGAGCTATGAACCATCAACCAATAAATGGCGCAATGAAGGTCGTATTCCATTCTCTGGTCGTGCTGGTGCGGCATTCACTATCCAAGGTAATGACTTAGTGGTTGTCAATGGTGAAGTTAAACCAGGGCTTCGTACCGCAGAAACGCATCAAGGTAAATTCACTACTAAAGGTGTGCAATGGAAAAACTTACCTGACTTACCTGCGCCAAAAGGTAAATCACAAGATGGTTTAGCCGGTGCACTCGCAGGCTATAGCCATGGCCATTATTTAGTCACGGGTGGAGCTAACTTCCCTGGTTCAATTAAACAATTCAAAGAAGGCAAACTTCATGCGCATAAAGGTTTAACCAAAACATGGCATAACGAAGTTTATACTTTAAATAATGGTAAATGGAGTATCGTTGGTGAATTACCAATGAATATTGGCTATGGTTTCTCTGTGTCTTACAACAATAAAGTATTACTCATCGGTGGTGAAACTGACGGTGGTAAAGCGTTAACCAGCGTTAAAGCCATTAGCTACGATGGTAAAAAATTGACCGTTGAATAATTTGGCATAGAATAATGTATAAGGCTTGAGACAAAGAATGGGCTCAAGCCTTAATGGTGCCTGTGGCGGCCTTACCTGCTGCGGCATTATTAATGGGTATTGGCTATTGGATCGACCCAGATGGTTAGGGAGCAAACAGTCAATTAGCGGCATTATTAATTAAATCTGGTGCAGCAATTATTGACAACATGGGCTTACTCTTCGCTGTAGGTGTTGCTTTTGGCCTAGCAAAAGACAAACACGGCTCCGCCGCACTTTCAGGTCTTGTGGGTTTCTACGTAGTAACCACCCTGCTTTCCCCTGCTGGTGTAGCACAATTACAACACATTGATATTAATGAAGTACCTGCAGCATTCAAAAAAATCAATAACCAATTTATCGGGATTTTAATTGGTGTGATTTCAGCTGAACTTTACAACCGTTTCTATCAAGTTGAATTACCAAAAGCACTTTCGTTCTTTAGCGGAAAACGCCTCGTCCCAATTTTGGTTTCTTTCGTGATGATCGCCGTATCATTTGCCTTACTCTATATTTGGCCGCATATTTTTAACGCGCTCGTTTCATTTGGTGAATCCATCAAAGATTTAGATGCAGTCGGTGCGGGGATCTACGGTTTCTTCAATCGCTTATTAATTCCTGTTGGCTTACACCATGCCTTAAACTCTGTATTCTGGTTTGACGTAGCGGGTATCAACGATATTCCAAACTTCTTAGACGGTGCTAAATCCATTGCCGAAGGCACTGCAACTGTGGGGGTAACTGGTATGTATCAAGCTGGTTTCTTCCCTGTCATGATGTTTGGTTTATCAGGTGCTGCTCTTGCGATTTACCACTGTGCAAAACCAAATCAAAAAGTACAAGTGGCCTCAATTATGCTTGCGGGTGCACTGGCTTCTTTCTTTACAGGGATCACTGAACCGCTTGAATTCTCATTCATGTTTGTTGCGCCTGTACTTTATGTATTGCATGCATTATTAAAACGGGTATCTCTGTATTCATTGCAGCCACCATGCACTGGATTGCAGGCTTCGGCTTTAGTGCTGGTTTAGTGGATATGGTACTTTCTAGCCGCAACCCACTTGCCATTAGTTGGTATATGTTACTTGTACAAGGTATTGTATTTTTTGCTATCTATTATTTTGTGTTCCGTTTTGCAATTAATGCCTTTAATCTCAAAACGCTAGGACGTGAAGATAAAGCAGAAACAGCTGCAGTCCCAACACAAAGCAACCAATCTCGCGAAGAAAGAGCGGTGAAATTTATCGCTGCTTTAGGTGGTTCAAAAAACTTCAAAACCGTAGATGCTTGTATCACTCGTTTACGCTTAACTTTAGTTGATCATCACAATATTAATGAAGATCAACTTAAAGCGCTTGGTTCAAAAGGTAATGTAAAATTAGGTAATGATGGATTACAAGTCATTTTAGGGCCTGAAACTGAACTTGTAGCAGAAGCAATTAAAGCAAAATTAAAATAAATTTTGACCGCACTTTACATGCCGTCTATCACTAGGCGGCATTTTTATTAATGAGATTTAGCGATGTTATTTATTCCACCACCACTACTCTGTTTATTAATTGGCACAGCAATGTATTTTTTGCCAAAAGTAGCTAGTTATTCTATCCATTTTGCAGTTATTGCCTTTGTCATTACGCTTTCATTTTTAATTGCTGGGGGCAGTGTGCTTCAATTTTTTATACGCAAAACGACCATCAATCCTCATGACTTTAAACACACAACACAATTAGTTTCTACAGGCATATTTCGATTTAGCCGTAATCCAATGTATTTAAGTTTGCTGTTAATGTTAATTGCGTGGGCTCTTTGGTTGGGTAATAGTTTGGCTTGGTTAGGCGTGATTGTCTTTATACTAGTTATGAACCACTGTCAAATAGCCCGAGAAGAAGCCTATTTGGAAAGTAAATTTGGCAATGAATATCGTCGTTACAAACAAAAAGTAAGATGCTGGCTATAAAAAAACACCTTCACGAGGAAGGTGTTTTTATCAATTTTAAATCTATTTCTTCGGTGCTTGCATAAAGCGGAAGAAATCACTATCTGGTTTCAAAATCATCATATTGTCAGAATTTGCAAAACTTGCTTCATAGGCTTTTAAGCTACGTACAAAAGTAAAGAATTGTGGCTCTTGTGCAAAAGCATCTGAATATAATTTTGCCGCCGCTGCATCGCCTGAACCACGTAATTCTTGTGCAGTTTTATTTGCATTAGCAAGAATCAACGTCACTTTACGATCTACATCTGCTTGGATAAATGCAGCTTTTTCTTTACCTTGAGAACGGTGTTCACGCGCGACTGCATCACGTTCTGCACGCATACGTTGATAAATTGAAGAAGATACTTCGTCCGGTAAATTAATTTGTTTTACACGCACATCAATCACTTCAATACCTAATTCTGCCGTACTATCTTGCCCTGAATTTAAAGCTTTTTTTGCACCTTCCATTAATTCACCACGCGTACCAGAAACGATATCTTTAATGGTTCTTGTACCAATTTCAGAACGCAAACGGTCATTTACTTTACGGCTTAACAAGCTTGAAGCTTGAGTATAATCGCCACCACCAGTAGATGTGTAGAATCGACCAAAATCACTAATCTTCCATTTCACATAAGAATCTACCAGCAAGTCTTTTTTCTCAACAGTAACAAAACGTGTTGCTGATCCATCTAAGGTGCGAATACGTGCATCTAAAACTTTAATGCTATCAATCAAAGGCACTTTAAAATGCAAGCCTGGTTCATATACAACCACTTTGTTATCTGCATCACGTTGTACTTTGTTGAATCGCAACATAATACCGCGAGTACCTTCCGTCACGACCACGACACTGGAATACACCACTGCCGCAATGACAAAAATAGCTGGTAATAAAAATTTACGCATTAGTTAAATCTCCCTTGGCGAATCGGCTCAACAGTGCTTGGTAGTTGGCTTGAAGAATGATTAATACGCTCTGGCTGTGATAAAACAGGCGCAGATTCTACCGCTCTTTCAGTTACGGCTGGCGCTTTAGCTGATAGTTTTTTACCCATAATTTGTTCTAACGGTAACACAGTTAAATTGTTACCATTATTGCCATCAAGCATCACTTTTGGCGTATTTGCCATGACTTTTTCCATGGTTTGAATATATAAACGCTCACGCAGTAAATCTGGTGCAGCTTTAAATTCAGGCAACAAACGCTGCAAACGTTCCACTTCACCTCGTGCATCTAACACGATACGATCTTTATAAGCTGTCGCTTCTTCAATAATACGTTGTGCATCACCACGCGCAATCGGCTCTTTCTCTCGGGCATAGGCTTCCGCTTCACGAATGAAACGTTGTTCATCTTCCTGCGCTTTAATCGCATCATCAAAGGCATCTTTTACTTCTTCAGGTGGGCGTGCAGATTGGAAGTTAACATCAATAACCTCAAGTCCCATATCATAGGATTTGATAATGTCATTTAATGCTTTCCACGTATCTTCACGAACAACCGCACGGCCTGTTGTTAAAATATCATTCATTGACATATGTCCGATCACATAACGCAATGCACTGTCAGTCGCTTGACCTAAACTGTCATCCGCATTCGTCACGCTAAAACGATATTTAGCAGGATCTTGCACACGATATTGCACAGTCATTTCCACACGAACCATATTTTCATCTTTAGTCAGCATGGAACCCTGTGTGCGAAGTTCTTTAACTTGCTCTACATTCACTGGCAATACTTTATCTACAAATGTTGGCTTCCAGTTCAAACCTGGTTGAACAATAGAATGTAATTCACCAAAACGAAGCACTACACCACGCTCAGCCTCTTTAATGGTGTAGAAACCACTTACGCCCCAAATAATCGCACCAATGGCAACAGCAAGCGGCACCACTTTTCCAAAATTAAATGGCGTACTGTTTTGAGAACTACCATTGTTTTGACCGCTCTTTTTATTTCCACCACCTAATTTTTTTAGAAGATTATTAAAAATCTCCTCAATATCTGGCGGAGATTGTTCTTGATTTCCACGATTTTGATTGTTATTCCATCCATTATTATTGGATGAATTTCCCGGCTGTTGGTCGTTGCTTTGCCCTGGTTTACTCCAAGGATCGCGATCTGAACCGTTCTGTGACATTTCATTCTCCATTTGTCAAAAAATTGTTAAGAGTTTAGCTAAATAAATGGGGCGCGTCTATGAAAATGCAAGAGGGGATAACCATTAATTTCGCCTCACTTTCAAGTTATCCCCCTTAGGCGCGGAGATTTTTTCCGTTAGCGTTAGATAGCTTTTGCTGTTTACTATCATAGCAGTTACAGCTTTAACAGGTTTTTAAATTAAGATTGCCTTTAATAGCAATACGCACATTTTCAGAAAAAGAGATGTTAATTCTCATCGCAGCTTAGGTGGCTTGCTCTCTTGTGATATTTCCGTAGAAAAAGTCGGGTTTGCTTACGCGAAGTTGAATGTGAAATTATAAGATTTGCTTAAAGATAAACAGCTCTGAAAATACAAAAGTGCGGTCAGTTTCGAGAAGTTTTAAAACTCTTTGAAAATTGACCGCACTTTCAACTGCGTTAATTAAATCGATGATTAGCGATTTTACATGACTAAATTGCCCGATTTTTAAATCACTTTCTTAATTAGTACAAGCATATACACTTTCGCCATTTATATTTTTTAGAGAAACACTGTTACTCCTTGCTAATCAGGATAGCGCTCATTAAAATCGTAAAGACTATCGAGAAAATCATCAAAATTATTTGCCACAGGTAAAATAAGCCATTTTCCTATTTCATCGTTATATTCATAATGAATAACTAAAGAGATCTTTGGTTCTGATGTTGTGGGGGAATCTCTATCATCAAAGCATAACCAATTTCCTTCAGATGTATGAGCAAATGAATACACATTTTCATATCCATTTTCATCTGAATAAATAAATTGATTATAAATATTCTCATATTGGGAATTAAACCCATCAAATCCAAATGATGCTAAAGATTCTCGTTCATGATAGGGATCATAGAAATCAAAAGTGTCTTGTTCAAACTTAGGATTATTATACCTAGTCATTAATTCTCTATAAGTATTTGGCAGAGTAATGTTGAATATAGATTGAAATTTCAATATGTTATTTATATCGCCTTTTCCATCAAAAGACCAAATATCAATATTTCTAAACTTTTCTTTAACGTCCTTCACTTAATGCTCCAACGATGGCGCACGTTTCCCAACGCGAGCCTAAACATCAATTTCATTTGATTCAGATTTTCACTATTTTTATGAATAATTTCAGTTTGTTTATTTTTTAACTCGATACAAGCACGCGTCAGGAGACGCGCGCTATCTTGGGGAGTAAATAATTATTTAAGTAAATTATCTTGCTACTTTAAATTCCTACCATAGAAAAAAAGAATAAAGTAAAGACTTGATACAAACAATGTCATTTTGATTAAAAATGAAAGTTTTTTATACCAAAAAAATCAATTCTAGCTCAAAAATAGATATTGAATTATCAATATTGTAAATCAATCTACCAACTATCAACGATAATAATGAAAAAGAAACCCCAATAAAAATAGAAAGTAGAATATCCAACATGATTCTTTCATTATTCACTTCCTTTTTGAGACTCATTATAAATATATTGTGCGCTTCTATTTAAACTTTCCCCTCCTAAACTTCCTGAAATACTAGGAACAATACTTATTCTATATGTATAAACATAAGGGAGTTTATCATTCAAAGGCTGAGGATTATATTTAACCCAAGTTAAATCTGGGTATTTTTTATTTAATGGAATATCAATAGCTTTACCTATTCCATAACCTACAACACTACCAATACCACTAGAGATTGCGCCATCGAATACAGGTTGATCAGTGACATAAGAATTAATTACCCTTGCTACTGTATTTCCCCCTACAGTAAGAATAGCTCCTTTTCCTTTTAATAAGTAAGCCGTAGTTAAATTTATTCCTAACATTTTATATCAACAGTGCAAATTGCTTATAGTTAAAATCTTTAGTTATTCTGGACTCTGTTATATTCCACAATACTTGTTTAGGATTTATTTATCCATCTACTGTCTCTTTGCAATAATGATTATCATATGAATACCTTAATAAGGTATTTTTATTCAAATACAATACTTTTATTGAATTACCATCTTTACAAAAAGTTAAATTATCCATTTTTAGATAACCATGCTTAATAATAAAACTCTCATATTTATCTTTTTCTCCAGATAAAGTTATATTAATTTCATAAAACCTAAAATTATCTACATTCAATATATCCCTAGATAAATTTTCTTTATATAAAAAATTTAGTAATCTTTCTCCAGCTTGTGACCTATATGTAACTAACTTCCCCTTATCACTACATGAATAAATAGATGTTATTGTAAAAAATAAAATAAGAAATATCACGACAGCTATACTTTTTACTCTCCCCATCTTTTCATGCCCTCTCCGCCTAAAGAATATCCCCACCTAATCCAAAACCTATCGTTTGGTGAGGTTTTAAATATAATAATCCCTCTAGTTCACACGATAAAAGCTGAATTCTTGTAGTATTTTAAGTTGCAATTGTTCTCCACTCCATTCATAAAAGTGCGGTAATTTTTCTTGATGATTGACAAAAGCAGCTAAATAAACGGGGAGTTCATCAGTAAACCACAACTGCCCCTGCGGACAATAATCTGAAAAAATTTTTTGTTGTTCAGGAAAATGACGAACACTGGATAATTTTACGATCCCAAATCCTTGAGATTTCAATACAGCTTCGCGCAAACACCAACAAAGATAAAAAGCCTTCAAAGAATCCTGCTGATGATGAAACCAATCAATTTCTTCTTTTGGTGCAATATGTTCCATCAACGCCGTAAAATTTCTTATTTTAGGAAATTCAATATCAATTCCCACCGCACTTTTTTCTTCATTTCTAATATCTAATATTACTGCCACCCAATCACCTGAATGGCTGATATTAAAATCTATTCGCTCATCAAGAAAATAGGGTCTGCCACTTTCAGTACGATGAATTTGAGATAAAAGTGCGGTGGATTTTCCAGATATTTTTAGAAGTTGGAAAAGTAATAAATGAGCAAGCCGACGACACTGATGACGCTGAAATACACGCGAGCTATTCATTTCAATTTGATATAGATTTTCTGGAATCAGTTCATCGGGTAAGGATTCCAAAGAAAAAGGTTGATTTATATTGCCGTAGGCGATGTAGGTTGTCATAAAAATAAAAGCACCATTCAAAGGTGCTTTTATATTAAAAGGATTTAGTTTGTGTGTAAATTAGCGAATCACTAATTCCGCCACAGAAACACCAACCAAGCAAGCAACAACAACCCCAATTAAACCTGGCACCATGAAACTGTGGTTAAAATAATATTTACCAATTTTCGTTGTACCCGTTACGTCAAAGTTTACTGTTGCAATGTCTGATGGATAATTTGGAATAAAGAAATAAGCATAAGTTGCTGGCATTAAACCAACCAAGATTGGTGCAGGAATGCCTAAACCAATACCAACAGGTAATAACATGACTGCAGTCGCAGCTTGGCTGTTAATTACGACAGAAACTGCAAATAATGCCAAGGCAAATGTCCAAGGATAAGTTTGAACCATATCAGTAATCGCAGCTTTAAATTCTGGCATTGCATATTGGAAGTAAGTATCGCTCATCCAAGCAATACCATAAATCGCAATCGCTGCCACCATACCGGACTTAAATACCACGCCATTTGGCACGATTTGAGGATTTGTTTTCGTTGCGAGTAAAATCACACCACCGAAACAAAGCATCATCATTTGGATGATTAGCGACATGGAAATCGCTTTTCCGCTACCGATAGTACGAATTTCAGGAATCATCGCAATTGCAACAATCACCACCAATGCTAATAAGAACAAATAAACTGATTTTTTAGCACCTTGTGGAAGGGCTTCATTCAATGTTGTGCTTGTGGTATTTAAAATACGTTCACGCCATACTGGATCTTGTAAGCGACGTTGATATTCAGGATCTTGTTCTAACTCTTTACCACGACGCATACTATATAAAGAAAGCGCTATCGTACCCGCTAAAGTTGCAGGAACTGTTACACAAATAATATCTAACAAACTAATATGCTCAAAACCAGGCATTGCAGTAATTTTACCTAGATAGAAAACAACAGCTGCAGAGAGTGGACTAGATGTGATGGCTAATTGAGACGCTACGGAAGACGCAGCCATTGGGCGCTCTGGACGGATTTTGTTTTTCAATGCAACATCACCGATGATTGGCATAATTGTGTAAACAGAGTGACCTGTACCAAGCATAAACGTTAATAAATACACGACCAATGGGCCTAGTAAAGTTACACGTTTTGGATTTTTACGGAGAATGCGTTCGGCAATTTGTAACATAAATTTCAAACCGCCTGCAGCTTCAAGCACGGATGCACAAGTCACTACTGCAAGAATGATGAGCATTACATCAATCGGTGCTTTCCCCACCGGCATACGGAATACGAAAACTTCGATGGCAAGACCGATACCAGAAACAACACCTAATCCAATACCACCGTAACGGCTTCCCATATAAAGCATTAATAATAAGAATAAGAATTCTAAATAAAGCATAAGTACCTCAAAAATAAAAAAACTGTAAAAATAATACCCTTTTTGAGGAATAAAACTAGATATTTTTTAAATTTTAGAGCAAGAATTGAATTAAAAGGTAATTCAGATCAATTTTACAATGCAGGAATAAGAGAAAAGTGCGGTGATGTTAGAAAGAAATTTTTGAAAAAATTAGGCGACTTAAAAAGTCGCCCAACTTGAAATTATTGATTGTTTTGCACGTAGTCAATCGCAGATTGAACAGTTGTGATTTTTTCAGCTTCTTCATCTGGAATTTCGATATCGAATTCTTCTTCTAAAGCCATTACTAATTCAACTGTGTCTAAAGAGTCCGCACCTAAATCTTCAACGAAAGAAGCTTCAGATTTAACATCTTCTTCTTTAACACCTAATTGTTCAACGATGATTTTTTTCACGCGTTCTTCAATACTCATTTGTTTTTCCTATTTTGTTGGTTTTAACTCATAAAAGAGAGGTTAGTGTATGTATTTTTTATCAACTTGCAACTATTTTATAGGCTGGTCGCACCACAAAATGGGCAATCTGAATACACACATTAAAAATAGTTACGTACCTTTGCATACGCTCAAGGCGTAACCAAGCTACACTGCGAATGGGATTCTAACATTATCTAAAATATTTGGCTATGATTTTGTGTTTAGAACGCCACTCAAGTCCAAATAAAGAAAAATGCTGATTTTCAGCATTAGCTCATATATAAACCACCATTTACATGCAACGTTGTGCCTGTAATGTAAGCCGCATCATCAGAAGCTAAGAAAGTAACGGCTTTAGCAATATCTTTAGCTTCGCCTAAACGACCTGCTGGAACATTAGATAAAATACCCGCTTTTTGTTCATCAGTAAGGACTTCTGTCATATCCGTTGCAATAAAACCAGGTGCAACCACATTTACAGTAATGCCACGTGCAGCCACTTCTTTCGCTAAAGATTTAGAGAAACCAATCACACCCGCTTTTGCCGCACAATAGTTAGTTTGTCCTGGATTACCCATTGAACCAACCACTGAACCAATATTGATAATACGACCAAAACGTTTTTTCATCATTGAACGTAACATAGCTTTAGAAAGATGATACACCGAAGTTAAGTTAGTTTGCATAATATCAAACCACTCATCATCTTTCATACGCATCAATAAATTATCGCGAGTAATACCTGCGTTATTCACGAGAATATCAATATCGCCAAAATCATTTTTTATTTGTTCAAGTAAAGTTTCAATAGATTCTTTATCCGTTACGTTTAAAACTAAACCTTTACCTTTATCTCCTAAATATGCAGAAATTGCCTCTGCACCTTTTTCAGATGTTGCGGTACCAATTACAAACACACCTTTTGAACTAAGTTCTTCTGCAATCGCACGACCGATACCACGAGTAGCCCCTGTCACTAAAGCAATTTTACCTTGCATTTTTTCTTCCTTTTACGCTAAAAATTCTTCTACAGCATTGAATGATACAACATCATTTACTGATATAGCTTGTAAATCACCCACAATGCGTTTAGTTAAACCATTTAATACTTTACCTGGCCCCACTTCAACAAGCGCTAGAACACCATCTTGCGCCATTTTTTCAACTGTTTCAGTCCAACGAACTGGGCTATATAACTGACGAACAAGTGCGGTACGAATTTTTGCACCTTTAGTTTCAGCTTTCACATCAACGTTATTTAATACCGATGTTGTTGGTGAATTAATTTGAATATTCTCAAGTGTTACCGCTAATTGCTCGGCTGCTGGTTTCATCAAGGCACAGTGAGAAGGTACGCTCACGGCTAATGACAATGCGCGCTTAGCGCCTGCTTCTTTACATAATGCCGCCGCACGCTCAACTGCAGCTTTCGTGCCAGAGATAACTACTTGGCCTGGTGAGTTAAAATTCACCGCTGATACAACTTCACCTTCTTCTGCTTGTTTACAAGCATTAATAATCGCTTCATTATCCAAACCAATAATTGCATACATTGTGCCAGTGCCTTCAGGCACAGCTTGTTGCATTAATTTTCCGCGCAATTCCACTAATTTAATCGCATCTTGGAAATCCAACACGCCAGCACAAACTAACGCAGAATACTCACCTAAGCTATGGCCTGCCATTACTTCTGGTTTTAATTGAGGAAATTTTTCTTGCCATACGCGATAAATAGCTACTGAAGCGGCCAAAAGTGCGGGCTGAGTTTGCCATGTTTTATTAAGTTCTTCAGCAGGACCTTGTTGAACAAGATACCATAAATCATAACCAAGCGCATCAGATGCTTGTTTAAATGTTTCAGTAACGATTGGATATTCAGTGGCAAGATCAGCAAGCATACCGACAGTTTGGGAGCCTTGACCTGGGAAGACCATTGCGAATTTTTTCATTATGTTTTGTCCTATTGTTTTTTAATTGAGAATTCTTCTTCGATAATTAAAATCGGGTTTCGCCGATGGCGACTTACTTTTTCTTTGCCTCGCCAAAGAAAAAGTAAGCAAAAAGAAAAGCGCCCCTCCTTTTCCTTATTCCTTTTGTTCCATTGAATTTGCTTAACGGAAATTTTCTGAACTCGCTACGCTCAAACAGACGAAAATTTCCTACAAATTCAATTCTACAAAGGTGGAAAAGAAGGGAACCCAATTTGTTCTTTCTCCGATTTAAAGTGAGGTCAAAACTCAAAATATTTTTTGTTCTTAAAATGAATTCAAAATTAACCGCACTTTTTAAATTACTTACCTATTCTAACAAATTAATTAGAAGCGTACTAACGCTGAACCCCAAGTCCAACCACCGCCAAAGGCTTCTAATAATAGTAACTGCCCACGTTGAATACGGCCATCTCGAACGGCCTCATCTAAAGCAACAGGCACAGTAGCGGCACTGTTGTTAGCATATTTATCTAACGTGACCACCACTTGCGACATATCCATTTCTAATTTTTTAGCTGTCGCTGTAATAATACGTAAATTTGCTTGGTGTGGCACAAGCCAGTCTAAATCTTTTTTATCCAAATTATTTGCTAAAAGTGTCTCTTCCACCACATTTGAAAGTTCACGAACTGCCAATTTGAATGTTTCGTTACCTTGCATTTCAATATAGCCAGATTTTTCTACACCACGTTCTGGCTGAGCTAAAACAAGCGCATTATTTTTATCTGCTGAAGCATGTAAATGGGTGGAGATAATTCCTTCTTGTTCACTCGCTTCAAGAATGACCGCTCCCGCACCATCACCAAATAGCACAACGGTGCTGCGATCAGTTTCATCTAATTTACGAGAATTGAGATCTGAGCCTATCACTAAGGCTTTTTTCACCTTGCTGGCACGAATAAATTGATCTGCCACGCTCAATGCATAGACAAAGCCTGTACAAGCGGCTGCCAAATCAAAAGAAACCGCATCATCGATATTTAATAAACCTTGCACTTGGCAAGCCGCACTTGGATAAGCGTGTGAGTGACTTGTAGTTGCAACAATAATCAGTTCAATATCTTGAGGATTAATTTGAGCAGCTTCTATTGCATTTTTTGCTGCTTCAAATCCCATTGTTGCAACAGTTTCATCTGCCGCTGCGATACGACGCTCACGAATACCGGAACGAGTGACAATCCATTCATCTGATGTATCAACGATTCTTTCCAATTCTGCATTTGTGCGGATGTAGCTTGGTAAATAACTACCAGTAGATAAAATTCTGCTATTCATAATAAATAAAAATTAAGTCATTAATAACGAGCAAGCCCAGCCAATATTTTTTCTGGAAGTTGCTGGCGAGCTTGAAAAGCGGCATCAGCAATAGCATGAGCAAAAGCATTCACATTTGCGCTACCGTGGCTTTTTACCACCACAGCTTTTAAGCCAATAAGTGATGCGCCATTATATTCATCAGGATTAATTCGTTTCAAGCGTTTATAGCTTTGTTTAAATACAAAGCGAAAAAGCCAAGCAAGAATAGGCTTTATAAAACGTGAATTCGCTTTATCTTTAAACAGAGATAACAAATTTCTCACCGCCCCTTCTAAGGTTTTCAACGCTATATTGCCTGCAAATCCATCACTCACAATCACGTCGGCTTTTCCATTCAGTAAAACGTCACCTTCGATAAATCCGACATAATTAAGTGCGGTTGATTTTTGCAGTAAATTAGCGACATCACGAATAGATTGATGGCCTTTAATTTCTTCAATACCAATATTCAATAATCCAATTCTCGGATACACCAAATTAAGTCGAGCTTCAGCAAAAATCGCGCCCATTATAGCAAATTGATAAAGATTTTCCGCACTACACTCAATATTTGCACCAAGATCTAACATCACTGATTTTTCACCATCAATGGTAGGAATCAAAGAAATCAATGCAGGGCGTGCAATGCCTTGTAAAGGCTGTAATAAAATCTTCGATAATCCCATTAATGCAGCTGTATTGCCCGCACTTACACAACCTTGCGCTTCGCCACGTTGTACAGATTCCAATGCTAAACGCATTGATGTACCTTTACTATGACGCAATGCATAAGATATGCCTTGATTATTTTCGATAACACTTGAGCAATGTTGAACTTGTATTCGTTCTAAAATTGATTGAGAACAGTTATTGAGAAGAGGAGAAATTTGTTGACTATCACCAAAGAGGATTAAAGAAAGCTCAGGATCATTTTCCAATGCTAAAATAGAGGCAGGGACAGTAACACGGGGACCAATGTCCCCGCCCATCACATCTAACGCCAAGGTTAGACGAGTCAAGTGAATACCTATAAGTAAAAATTACTTATTGATCACTTTACGACCACGGTAGTAACCGTCTGCAGTTACATGGTGGCGTAAGTGAGTTTCACCGCTTGCTTTATCCACTGATACTGCAGCAGTAGTTAACGCATCGTGTGAACGACGCATGTCACGACGTGAACGAGATTTTTTATTTTGTTGAACAGCCATTGGCCATACTCCTAAATTTAATTTACTTTTGCTTTAAATTAGCTAATACAGCGAACGGGTTCGGTTTTTTTGCCAATTCGTCAGGCAATTCGCCAAAAACCTGTTCCTGCGCGGACACTTCACAGTGTTCAGATGAATGCATTGGTACAGGTGGCAAAGCTAAAATTAGCTCATCTTCCACCGTGCCAATTAAATCTATTTCGCCAAACTCATTGAACTCGATTGGCTCATAAATTTCCGGCAATACATCAGCTTGATCCCAATTAGCCACTGGACTATAAGTAAACTCACATTCCAATGTTTGTTTGTAAGGTTCGTTACAACGCTGACATTCTAATTCAACATCAACTTGCACTTTGCCTTTCATCACCACTAATTTTTGTGGATCAATATAAAACAATAATGTTACCTGTGCATCGCCGAGCACGTTTACCACTGATTCCGCCAAACGCTCAAGCCGATTAGCAGCATAATAGCCAACATAATCAAGCCGTCTTTGAGCATCTTTTACTGGATCAACGGTTAGGGGTAGTTTTACCTTTTGCATAGGGCGTGAATATTACCTGTTGTTGCGAAGATAGTCAAAGGGAAATCACATTTTTTATTGGATAACTCAATAAAGGAAATTATCCAGTAACTAAAAAGGTTGGAACTATAACAAAAATTGCTATAATCACGCCTCTTTTTTTAACAAGGAAAGATAATGATGACTTCAAATTCTTATTGGCAACGCTTAAAAGTGGCATTTCAATATGTCATGCCGCAAATTTATTTAACTCAAATTGCAGGCTGGTTTGCTAAACAAAAATGGGGTGTACTAACCCATGTTGTAATTAAAGCTTTTGCGAAAAAATACAACATTGATATGAGCATAGCGCAAAAAGAACAATTTTCTGATTACACAAGTTTTAATGAATTTTTTATTCGTCCGTTAAAAGAAAACGCGCGTCCAATTAATCAAAATCCTACCGCACTTTGTTTACCTGCTGATGGTCGCATTAGCGAGTGCGGTCATATTGACGATAATCTTTTATTGCAAGCAAAAGGGCATTTTTTCAGCCTAGAAGACTTACTGGCAGAAGATAAAGAATTAGTGGAAACCTTCAAAAATGGTGAATTTGCTACCACTTATCTTTCTCCTCGTGATTATCACCGAGTACATATGCCGTGCGATGGTACGCTACGCAAAATGATTTATGTGCCAGGTGATTTGTTCTCTGTAAACCCATTTTTAGCCCAACATGTACCAAATTTATTTGCGCGTAATGAACGTGTGATTTGTGTATTTGATACTGAATTTGGCACAATGGTACAAATTTTAGTCGGCGCAACAATCACTGCAAGTATTGGCACAACTTGGGCGGGCGTAATTAATCCACCACGCCACAACGAAGTGAAAACTTGGACTTATGAAGGCGAAAGTGCGGTCAAATTATTGAAAGGTCAAGAAATGGGTTGGTTCCAACTTGGCTCGACTGTGGTTAATTTATTCCAAGCAAATCAAGTCCGTTTAGCTGATCATTTAAGCGTCAACGAACCTGTTCACATGGGCGAAATCTTGGCATATAAAAAATAATTTTTAACGAAAGGAAAACATCAAATGAATTTTGAACAAGTAAAATTAGAAAGCATTTCTGAAAAAGGTAGCTACGGTATTGGTTTACAAATTGGACAACAATTAGCCGATAGCCAAATGGAAATCACCGTTGAAGCTGTAACGAAAGGTATTTTTGACGCATTAAATCATAATCAGCCAGCATTAGACATCAATGAGTTAATGCATTCGGTTCAAGCACTTCAACAACAAGCAGCAGAAGCACAACAAACACAATTTAAAGCCATTGAAGAAGAAGGCAAAAAATTCTTAGAAGAAAATGCGAAAAAAGCGGGCGTAAACGTAACCGACAGCGGTTTGCAATACGAAATCATAACTGAAGGCAATGGTGCAAAACCATCCGCAATAGATAAAGTGCGTGTACACTACACAGGTACATTACCAGATGGCACCGTATTCGACAGCTCTGTGGCTCGTGGCACACCAGCTGAATTCCCTGTAAATGGTGTAATCCGTGGTTGGGTTGAAGCATTACAAATGATGCCTGTTGGTTCTAAATGGAAACTCACTATTCCACACGAACTTGCTTACGGTGAACGCGGCGCAGGCGCATCAATTTCGCCATTCTCAACACTCGTATTTGAAGTAGAATTATTAGATATTCTTTAATCTAAAATAAAAAAGGAGGATATTTTTATCCTCCTAAACCAATAATCCGATAAGTCCTCTGTCCTATTCCGCAATCGCCATCGCACAAGCATAAGCTGAACTCCATGCCCATTGGAAATTATAACCACCGAGCCAGCCCGTCACATCCAATACTTCACCAATAAAATACAAGCCGCTGACTTGGTTGCTTTCCATTGTTTTAGAAGAAATTACTTTAGTATCCACCCCGCCCATTGTCACTTCTGCCGTACGATAGCCTTCCGTGCCATTTGGAGTAAATTCCCAGCGATGAATAAAATCCACTAGATTTTTTACCCGCACTTTACTGATGTTAGCGATAACTTCATCTTGCACAATGCCTTGTTCAATCCAAAGCTCGACCAATTTTTTCGGAAGTAATCGAACCAAAATGGTTTTCAACATTTGTTTTGATGAATGTTGTTTTGCTTGATTAATTTCCTCTTCCACATTGTGGTTCGGTAATAAATCGATTTCTACAGACTCAGTTGGCTGCCAATAATTGGAAATTTGCAACACCGCAGGGCCTGAAATACCACGATGAGTAAACAAAAGCTGGTTATGAAAAGATTTTCCGCACTGTGCCGTGATCGTGACTGGCAAACTAATACCTGAAAGTGCGGTTAAAAATTTATCTGTTTCTCGATACGTAAAAGGCACCAAACTGGCGCGTGGAGGAATAACAGGAATACCAAATTGTTCTGCAATTTGATAGCCAAATGGTGTAGCGCCAAGCCCTGGCATAGAAAGCCCACCTGTGGCAACAATCAAATTTTTACATTGCCATTGAGTTGAATTTAACTGTAAAACAAAACGCACTTTTTCATTATTTTGAATCCGTTCAACTTGAGAAACTTCGCTACGCAATAAAATCTTAGCACCATATTTATCGCATTCAGATTTCAGCATTTCAACAATCTGTTCTGCGCCATCATCGCAAAATAATTGCCCTAATTCCTTTTCGTGATAAGCAATCCCCTGCTCCGCTACTAAAGAAATAAAATCCCAGTTGGTATAACGAGCTAGTGCCGATTTGACGAAATGAGGATTTTGCGAAAGATAATGAGCGGGCGTAACCTCTAAATTGGTGAAATTACAAAACCCACCGCCCGACATCAAAATCTTACGTCCGATTTTTTTGCCGTTGTCGAAAACTGTCACCGACTTGCCTAACTTAGCCAACAGTGCGGCACAAAATAATCCTGCTGCCCCTACACCAATAATAATGTTTTCAGAATATTGGCTCACGGATTTTGCCCTTTTTCACCACGTTGTAAAAAATCCAACATCTTCATTCGTTGAATAACAGAACGACGATCCACTGCCGCATTACCAGAATCTAATAATTGCTGTAAATACGCACTGGCTTGTGGATATTGACGATTTTCTAAGGCAATGGTCGCCAACAAAGAAAGGCTAGATACTTCATTTTTATCTTTTGCCAGAGCTTCATTCAAAAGTTGTTCTACTTTTGGGGTCATTTGCTGACCTGCTTGATAATAAAGTGCGGTGGCTGCCAAGCCTAAAATATTAGGTTTACTGCCTGATATTTTTTCCGCGTTAGAATAAGCAATAAGCGCACTATCAAATTCATTATTCTGCACATAGGCCTCCCCAAGTTGAAGCCAAGTTTCCGCATTATTCGGATCAGTTCGCAGCTTATTTTGGATCTTCTCAATCACATTTTCATTTTTGTGTTCATCATTCATTTCAACATTTTGATTATGTTGCTCAATCATCGATTGCTCGCCTTGTTGAACACGACTAAAACGATCTAGGGAAAAATAATAAGCGGTTGGACTAGCAATTAATAAAAAGAAAATCACAAAAGAAAGTTTGTGATTAGTTTTCCCGAAAAAATAAGTCTTTTGTTCATTTAACTTAGGATCCGAATGAGACTCAGCATTAACAGAAAAATATCTCTGTTCTTTTTCCAACGCACTTCCCTGCTCGACTGAAGATAGCGCAGATTTTTTTCTATTTGAGAAATAAAGCAATGCGGCAGCTAAAATTAAAAGAGCGACTGGCAACAGCCACAATAACGCCGTATTCCATTTGAATGGCGGTTTATAGTTCACAAAATCACCAAATCTAGCCGTCATTTGATCGATAATTTGCTGATTGCTTTTGCCCTCATCTACCATTTTGTACACTTCAAGACGCAAGTCATAAGCGATAGGAGAATTAGATTCCACTAAATTTTGGTTTTGACATTGCGGGCATCGCAAAGATTTTGCCAACTCTACGGCGCGAGTACGATCATCTTGATTTTGAAATTGATAGGTATCCACTATTTTCGCTTGGGAGAACAAGGAAAATGCGAATAAAAGTGTGGTCGCAAAAAAGACTGTTTTTTGAACCTGAATAAAACCACGAGTAAAAATATCTAATATGCTTTTCATTTGTTCTTCAATGCTTCAATTTTTGGCAGAAATACTGTTTGCCAAGTTTCTTTATCCAGTAAACCAGAATGACGATAACGAATCACACCATTTTCATCCACAAGATAAGTTTCTGGCGCGCCATCCACGCCTAATTTTAATCCAAATTCACCCTGGCTATCATCAATGGTGAAGACGAAAGGATTGCCCATTCGCTTAAGCATTTCAATGCCATTTTGAGGATTATCGCGATAATCCACGCCCACAATAGGCAACGTTTTTGCAATCTCAATTAACAAAGGATGTTCTTCCTTGCAATAACCACACCAACTGCCCCACACATTTAATAAAAATGGCTGTTTAGGAAACTCTTTCTGGCTTACGATTTGTGAAGATTCGAGTAAGTTAGCCTGATAAAATTCTGGCACAGGTTTATCAATTAAAGCCGACGCAATTTTTTTCGGATCTTGATTTAACCCAGCAATTAATAATACACACACACCTAAAAGTACAAAGAGCGGTGCAAAAAAGATAAGTTTTTTGTTCATTATTTTTCCTGTTTTCTGCGTAATCCGAAGACGCTACAAAGTGCGCCAAACGCCATTAAAATACCGCCAGCCCAAAGCCAACGAATCAGTGGTTTATAGTGTAAGCGGAAAGTAAATTCTCCTTTGCCGAGAGAATCGCCCATCACAATATATAAATCGCCCCAGAAACCGCCATCAAGCCCCACTTCACTCATTGTCATTGTTCGTACATCGTAATAACGGCGCTCTGGGATAATTTCTGCATAAGGCTTGCCATTTTCAGTTACATCAAAAAAGGCGACTTCTGCCGTAAAATTTGGCCCAATTTCATTAGAAAATTGGCGATAATGAAATTCATATTGCCCCAGCGTTTGACTTTGTTGCGGTGCTAAACGCACACCAATTTCACTGCCAAAATAACCGCTCATTACCGCACCAATAGTCACAATCGCCACGCCACAATGCGCTAAAATCATACCAAATTGAGACAAACGAATTTGTCGCCAATTTTGCCATAAAGTGACGAATAAAAGCCAAATCGCAAGAGTTAATAACACAAAAGCGAAAGCGTAAAAATTCAACGCAGAATTATGGCGTAGCTGTTGCCAAATCATCAAGCCGGCAAGAATCAAAGACGGAATAAGCAACCATACGCAACGTATCAATAATCTGCGATCAAATTGCATCCAACGAATGGTCAGGGAAATCACCATTAGGATTAAAATCGCTGTAATAATTGGGAAGAAAATACTATTAAAATAAGGACTTCCCACCGAAATTGAGCCCCAATTCATCGCTTGGAATAACATCGGGTAAAAGGTGCCTAAAAAGGTGGAAACAGTGGCAATGGTCAGCAAAATATTCAGCAATAAAATGCCGCCAGATTTAGAAACGAACTGAAATTTCACCGCACTTTCTGATGAACTGCCCGCTCGTAAAGCGAATAATCCAAAGGCTAACACCGTCAAAACAAAGAAAATTAATAACAACACATAACCGCGCGTGTTATCCAATGCAAAAGCGTGCACAGAAGTGAGTGCACCAGAACGAACAATAAACGTGCCTAATACGCTAAAGGCAAAAGCAAGCAAAGAAAAAAGCGTTGTCCAATAACTAAATACCCCTTGTTTTTCCGTCGCCATTAAACTGTGTAATAACGCCAAGCCAAGCAACCAAGGCATTAAAGACGCATTTTCTACGGGATCCCAGAACCACCAACCGCCCCAGCCGAGTTCGTAATAAGCCCACCACGCACCAAGCACAATGCCAATGGTTAAAAATAACCAAGAAAACAACACCCAGCCACGCATTGAACGTGCAATTTGTCGTGCTGACTGGTTATAAATCAACGCACTCAAACTCATTGCAAAATTCACTGCAAAGCCCACATAGCCAACATATAACAATGGTGGATGGAAAATTAATCCCACATCTTGCAACATTGGATTAAGATCGCGCCCTTCTGCCGGTGCAGGGAAAATGCGTCCAAATGGATTGGAGTAAAATAAAATAAACACCGCAAAGCCAAAGCAAATCAATCCCAATAAAGATAAGGATTGAGAGGAAAAAGTGCGGTCATTTTTTCGATTAAAAAAAGCAAAAGTAGCAAGCCATAAACTCAATGAAAATAACCAAAACAACATTGAACCTTCATGCCCGCCCCAAGTGGCAGCCACTTTAAAAAATGTAGGTAATTGGGAATTAGAATGTGCCGCTACATATTCAAGAGTGAAGTCATCCATCGCAAAAGAATAAGCAAGCAAGCCAATTGAGAATGTCGTCGCAAGGGTAAAAATATAACTAAGCGGCCAAGCGGCATTAATTAAAGTCGAATTTTTTTTGAATAACCCAAATTGAGGTACTAACGCAAGAAAAAATGCGCTAGCTGTTGCGAGCAAAAGAAGGAAAAAGCCAAGTTCTGGGAGCATAATGTCGTCGTTTTCTTCGTTGAGGTTCAGATTCGTCCATTGACGAGTTATTTACTAATTAAAAAACACACGCCAATTTTAAATCCGAATTAAAGTGCATTTTTCTCACCCGAATTCTACCGAAAATCCTAAATTTTGCACGCAGTTTGTGATTCACCTCAATAGGATAAATATGATTTGTACGGTAGATTTTTCACAAAAAAATAGCGCCCTATTATTGGCGCTATTCTAGTTATCAAAGAATTAATTATTAAATTCAGCACCTAAACAAGGGCGGATTTTATTTAACATTTCTTTTATTACGCGTGATGGTGCGGCGATAATATTGCCGCTGCGTAAGTAGCCGTTACCTGCATCAAAATCACAGACTAAACCACCCGCTTCACGCACGATTAAATCGCCAGCAGCACAATCCCATGCTTTTAAGCCCATTTCAAAATAACCATCAATACGGTTTGACGCCACATAGCATAAATCCAATGCTGCAGAACCAGTACGACGGAAATCCGCGGCATCTTCAATTAAGGCATTCATCATTGCAAATTGAGTTGGCATTAATTTTGGTTGTTTGAATGGGAAACCGGTCGCTAAAATTGAACCTTGAATTTCACGTTTACTATCTACACGCAAACGTACTTCGTTTAATTTTGCGCCTTCACCACGCACAGCGGTAAATAATTCATTACGGATTGGATCATAAACAACCCCGACTTCAGTGCGATTTTTTACACGAATTGCGATAGACACGGCAAAATGAGGAAGGCCCGTCATAAAATTACGGGTACCATCTAGTGGATCAATCACCCATTGTACATCACTATCTTTGCCTTCAAGCGCACCCGTTTCTTCGCTGATGATGGTGTGGTCAGGATAAGATTTACGAATAATTTCAATGATTTCTGCTTCTGCCGCTTTATCAACGTTTGTCACATAATCATTAATACCTTTTTGTGTGCTTTCGATAGCATCACGGCGTTCATAATTTTTAGCAATCACATTGCCCGCTTTTCGTGCCGCACGAATTGCGATATTTAACATTGGATTCATATATCCACCAGATTTTAAAGAACAGAAAAATTCCGTGCCATTATAGCGAGATTTGCCAAAATAACCAGTTAAAAATCATAAAACAATGGTTTTTATAGGTTTTCAGGAAAACTTTGCGATACAGATCGCAAAAATAGTATGAAGTGATTTTTCCATTAATTATTTACCATTAAAGTGCGGTAGAAAATTGGAGTGTTTTATGCAGAAAGGTGTGACATTAGTGGAATTATTGATTGGACTAGCAATTATCAGCATTGCGCTGAGTTTTGCCGTGCCATTATGGCAAACGGATTCACCTAAAACGATTTTAGCCAAAGAGCAACATCGCCTATATTTATTTCTACGCCAAATTCAGGCTCGGGCAGAAAATTCATCGGAAGTGTGGTTTTTACTTATCAATCGTAACCTTGCGACACAGCAATGGTGCTTAACGGCACAAGTAAAAAACGATCAAACTTGTGATTGTTTCAACCCAACAAACTGCCCGAAAGAGGCCTATGGTCATTTTTACTATCCTTATTTTCCTAAAAAAACGATGATTCAAAGCCATTATATTTATCCCAAAGAAATAACGCGGTTTTATGGTGCTCGTAATACCAGTGTTACTCGTTGCTTTATTCTACAAGCAGAAAATGAACATACATTATTTTCATTTTTCAATGTTGGCAGTATTCGTTTGAAAACCAATCAAGCGACTAGTGCATGCAATCAATCATGAAAACATTATTAAAAGGACAAACCCTATTAGCACTGATGATTTCTCTGGCATTATCATCTTTATTATTGCTAAGCATTTCACATTTTTATGTGCAAATACAAACGCAAAATCAGCACATGTTATTGCATTTAAAACTACAAGCAGAATTACAACGAACATTACAGCTAATCGGTAAAGATCTTCGAAGATTAGGATTTCGAGCATTAAATACAAAAGGAACAGAAAGCAATTTATCTTTATTTGAATTAGATGAACAAGGCTCAGCCATTTTCATTAGTCAAGAAGATAACGCCCCACTTAATAGCTGCGTGTTGTTCTTTTATGATTTAAATAAAAATGGCTGTATTGGAAAAGATTCACCGAAAACCTGTATGAAAAATGGGAAAAATACATCCAAAAACAGTACAGAAGAATTATTCGGTTATAAAGTGAGTAACAAAATGATAAAAACCAAACTGACTTATCAAAGTGTTATTCCTACTAATTGTACAGCAGAAACTTGTAAACGAGCTTTTCAACAAACCGCTTGTAACGCTGGGGGCGGTTGGACAGATTTATTAGATAACAATGAATACGAAGTCACTACCCTACAATTTAATTGGTTAATTGAAGGCAAAGGATTAGAAATCAAGCTAAAAGGAAATTTAAAACAAACTCCAAACATCAGTTATGAAACATCCCTTATCGTTGCGCTCTGGAATCAAAAATAATGGCTACACACAAAGGCATTATCACGCTGACTATTCTGATTTTTATTTCAGGTTTATTAACCGTAATCTTATTGTTGGATGACAGCCATTTAAGTTTTTTTCGTGCACAACAAAATCAACGAAAATACTATGTAGAAAGAACATTACAACTGCAAAAAATAACAGAGGAGAAAAAACAAACCGCCTGCCTTGATTTACCGTTAAATAATAATGAAAGTGTAAAGCAAATCAGCATCACGCTTGATGGCGCCACCGATGCAATTCAATATTTTCTTTGGTGTGAAAGAATGAGTCTATTTAAAAAATCGCCCACAAGAGGCGATAATCAGGGTGCATTGAAAGATTTTATTCACACAGAAAAACTCACCGATTTTAGACCGCTCTTTTCTTCCCCGCCCCAAATTTTAAACGCGAATAAAACACCCAAACTTTATTGGTTTTCAGATTCACAAGCGGAAATTGAAATTAATGGCACTGTGTCTGCTGTATTAATTGCAGAGGGAGATTTAAAACTAACAGGCAAAGGACGGATTAGTGGCGCAGTACTCACCAATGGGCATTTAACTTTAGATGGGGTGACTTTAGCCTATGGAAAATCTGTCGTCACAGCCTTAGTGCAACAATATAGTCAATGGCAGCTGGCAGAAAAAAGTTGGAGTGATTTTAATGTTCCAGATGAATAAAGGCATGTCGCTCACTACCCTATTATTTTCTTTAGCTTTATTTAGCGTTTTATTTATTGCGTTCAATCAATGGACGGCAAGCCAAAGAAAAAGTGCGATGAAAACTTATCAAGATTTTCAGGCGATACAGATTGCAGAGAATCAAGCTCAACACCAATTTTTAGGATTAGCTTGTGAACAATTAATACAACAAAATAGTTTAACTTTTCATGTTCAATGTCAAAACGAACGCATCATTGTGCGTTATCCTATGGGTGAAATTTCGATAAAAACTCAGTAGAATGGCATTGTCTTTTTCTAGATTAAATCATCACAAAAGGTTGCCATTGTGTTCATTGTTTATTATTCCAATCAGCTTGAAAAACAAAAAGAAATTCTTTCTTCTTTATTCAAATCTTTACCGCCTGAAGATCCTTTTCAGCAAGATATTATCTTGGTGCAAAGCCCGGGGATGGCACAATGGCTGCAAATTGAATTAGCGAAAGAAATAGGCATTTCAGCAAACCTAAAATTTCCTATGCCGGCAAGTTTTATTTGGCAACTTTATGCTCAAAATTTACCCGCAACGGCATTGGAAAACCCTTTTGATAAAGATTCAATGACATGGCGTTTAATGCGCTTAATCCCGACTTTTCTCGAGAAAGAAAGTTTTTCACCTTTACGCAATTATTTAGCATCGTCACCTCATTCTGAACAATACAAACTTTATCAACTTAGCAGCAAAATTGCCGATTTATTTGACCAATATTTAGTTTATCGACCAGAATGGATTTTTGCTTGGGAAAAAGGCGAAGATGAACAAATCACTGCTCAAATACAAAAACAACAACCGAACCTAAACAATACTTTGTTTAAGCAAATTCAAGGCAATACAAAATGGCAAGGTGAGTTATGGCGTGCATTGGTCGTCGATGTTAAATCAGAGGTTGGTGATACCACACATCGAGCGGCTTTGCATAATCAATTCTTAGCCTTGCTTGCCGATAAAAAAGCACCGAAAAAATTACCTTCACGCATATTTATTTTTGGTATTCCAGCGCTTCCGACTGCTTATCTCAATATTTTGCAAGCCATGTCCTCTGAAGTGGATATTCATTTATTTTTTAATAATCCATGCCAAGAGTATTGGGGAGATATTAGCGATTTACGCCTTGATTATTTGCGTTCTCGCAAGCGTTATCAATTCAATAAACAAGATGAAAATCAACCGCTCTTTTCCGAGAATCAACTTTCTCAACTAGAAAACGCTCAGTTTGATGTCACTTATCAAAAAGAAAACCTTCAAGTAGGCAATCCATTACTGGCAGCTTGGGGAAAAATGGGGCGAGATTTCCTTTACACCTTGGTGCGAGATGAAGAACATATTCCAACTTATCCCGTCAATGCTTATCAAGAAATTGAATCGAATAGTTTACTTGGACAATTACAGTCTCAAATTCTGCATTTAGAAAATAAACCGTTAAATATCACAAAAAATGACTGCACTTTAACCCTACATTCTTGCCACAGTGCTATGCGGGAAGTAGAAGTATTGCACGATTATTTACTAGATTTATTTAATCAAGATCCTAACCTTACGCCAAAAGATGTGGTTGTTATGGTGGCAGATATAAACCAATACACACCTTATATTCCGGCTGTTTTTGGGCAAAAAAATGGGTATGCAGCACAAATTCCATTTTCACTTTCGGATAATAAACTTTCAGAAAGCGATGTGTTGGTCTCAAGTTACTTAACTTTATTACGCTTAAAAGAAAGCAATTTTAGTGCAGAGGACGTCTTAGCACTGTTGGATATTCCTGCGATGCGAGAACGATTTAATATTTCTCTTGCTGATTTACCATTAGTGCGAGAATGGGTGGAGGATTCGGGGATTCGTTTCGGTTTGCAAAAAAATCAAGATGGCATCAATTTCAATTCTTGGCAAGCTGGATTAGAACGAATGATTTTAGGCTATGCAATGCGTGAAGAACACGGCATTTGGCAAGATAGCATAGGGTTAAACAGCAGCTATAGCTTAAAGGGTGAACTTGCTGGAAATTTATCTCACTTTTTCACCGCACTTTCAGCGTTGCATGAAACGCTGCAACAAGCACATTCCATCAAAAAATGGCAAGAAATTTTAACCGCACTTTTATCAGATTTCTTCGTGCAAAATGAAGACACAAGCGACACGATTTTCTATATTCAAGAGAAAATTAATGAATTCGCTGAGAATCTAAAAATGCTCCATTTTACTGAAGAATTACAAGCAGATGTGATTGCCGATGTCATCACAATAAAATTAGAAGATTCACCAAATAGCCTCAAATTCCTTGCAGGAAAAGTAAACTTCTGCACCTTATTACCAATGCGTTCTGTGCCATTCAAAGTGGTTTGTTTACTTGGAATGAATGATGCGGATTACCCAAGAACACAGACACCAAACAGTTTTGATTTAATGCAATATCACTATCAAAAAGGCGACCGTGTGCGCCGTGATGATGATCGCTATTTGTTCTTAGAAGCCTTATTGGCAGCACGTAATTATTGCTATATCAGCTATGTTGGCCGTTCCATCACTGATAATCAACCGAAAGAACCTTCTGTATTGGTAAGCCAACTCTTAGATTATATTAATCAAGGGCAAAGCGAAAATCCCCTTACGGTGATTGAGCATCCCATGACGGCATTTAGCCCAGATAATTTCAAATATAACGAGAAATTTACCCGCTCTTTTGCAACAAAATGGTTGCCAATAGCACAATTTGACGCAACAGCTAGCAATTCAGAATTTGCCGTCACTATGACAGAAAACCCAGAAAAAATAGAAGAAATTGAACTGGATCGTTTAGTCAGCTTTGTTGAAAACCCTGTGAAATTTTTCTTTGAAAAACAACTCGGTGTCTATTTCCGTGATGAAGATGATCGTATTGCCGACAGTGAAAATTTCACCTTAAGTGGGTTAGATAATTACTCGCTCAATAATGACTTAATCTATCTTGATGAACAAAATTTTGCTGATTATTTTAGACAAGCAGAAGTAAAAGGCGTGTTACCTCTAGCCGAATTTGGAAAAGTTTATGCTGAAAATATTCGAGACAATGTTTTGGAATTTAAAAAGAAAATAGCAGATCTTGGCGAAACCAAACATGCTTCCGTCGATTTCAATCTATCCGTAAATTGGCACAATGAAAATCAAGAAATTCGTCTATTTGGTTATATGGAGCCTTTATTTGGCGATGATTCACAGGTGATTCAATGGCATTTTGCGAAATACAAAGATCGCTATTGTATCCGTCCTTGGATTTATTATTTGATTCAATGTGTCACACAAGAAAATGCGGTGCCACCCAAATTAATTACGCAAGATCAAGTTATCGAATTACCGCCTATTGAGCGTGAAACTGCTCTCTCTCAATTAAAAACTTACATAAAAGATTATTTACAAAGCCAAATAGAAATTCAATTGGTGCCAACAGTAAGAAATATAAGTGATTTTATTGTGAGTGATGAAAATTCTGTTTCTGAAAAACTTCAGGAATTAACTGAAAGTAATGGTTTCGGGGCAAAAGCCGATCCATATTGGTCACGCGTATTAGCGCAGACCTCAAGATTTAAACAACCTGAAAATATTGAAAAATTATTAAAACAAACAAAAGATTGGTTTGGCTTATTATTCGTACAAAAGAAGACAAGAAAAGCATAAAGCTAATCGTCAAAGAACCGATTTTTTGCTAAGATAACCGCCCTTTTTACGGAGAATTGTCTATGCGCTGTCCATTTTGTTTTACAGAAGAAACCAAGGTAATTGATAGCCGTTTGGTATCGGATGGCTATCAAGTTCGTCGCCGTCGTGAGTGCGGTCATTGTCATGAGCGTTTTACTACCTTTGAAACAGCCGAATTAATCGTACCAAAAATTATTAAAACTGACGGCACTCGAGAGCCGTTCAATGAAGATAAATTACGCAGTGGTATTCAGCACGCATTAGAAAAACGCCCTGTAAGTGCGGATGACGTTGAACAAGCAATTAACCATATAATTTTTCAATTACGTGCGACGGGTGAACGTGAAGTACTAAGTAAACTGGTTGGAAAACTCGCGATGAATGAGTTAAAAAAACTCGATAAAGTGGCTTATATTCGTTTTGCATCGGTCTATTTGAGTTTTGATAATATTAATCAATTCACCAAAGAAATTGAAAGCTTAAAGGATTAACAATGAGCGAATTTTCCGCACAAGATCGAAAATTTATGCAACGCGCCTTGGATTTAGCCGCCAAAGGACAATATACCACCACACCGAATCCATCGGTGGGATGCGTATTGGTAAAAAATGGTAAAATGGTGGGAGAAGGCTTTCATTTTAAAGCGGGGCAACCTCATGCTGAACGTGTTGCCTTAGCTCAAGCTGGCGAAAATGCCAAAGGTGCAACAGCTTACGTCACCTTAGAGCCCTGCTCTCATTATGGTCGCACACCGCCTTGTGCATTAGGATTAATCGAGGCTGGTGTAATAAAAGTCATTGCCGCGATGCAAGATCCGAATCCCCAAGTCGCAGGAAAAGGCTTGAAAATGTTGTCTGATGCAGGCATCGAAAGTGCGGTGAATTTATTGAACGATCGAGCAGAAAAAATAAATAAAGGCTTTTTAAAACGAATGCGTCAAGGTATGCCTTTTGTTCAACTCAAACTTGCAATGAGTTTAGATGGACGAACAGCAATGGCAAGTGGAGAAAGTAAATGGATTACGGGCCCTGATGCTCGTTCGGACGTACAAAAAATGCGAGCAAAATCATCCGCACTTTTATCTACTTCTGCGACAGTACTTGCAGATGATCCAAGCCTTAATGTACGCTGGGACGAATTTCCTGAAAATCTTAAAACAGAATATAAAAAAGAAGATCTTCGCCAGCCTGTGCGAGTCATTTTAGATTCACAACATCGCATCCAGCCGACTCATAAACTTTTTTTAACGCATTCTCCCGTTTGGTTAGTTTCTAATAAATCGCGAGATTTAACAGGCTTTCCTGATTTCTGCGAACAAATTATTCTTCCAAAAGAAAATTTACTAAAAGAATTAATGCGAGAACTGGGAAAACGACAAATAAATACCATTTGGGTAGAAACTGGGGCAAATTTAGCGGGTAGTTTAATTGATGCGAAATTAGTAGATGAATTGATTATTTACGTTGCGCCCAAATTACTTGGCGACAATGCTCGTGGTCTATGCCAATTACCGAATTTAACTCAACTTGCCGATGCACCATTATGGCAACTCAATGAATTAGAACAAATCGGTGACGATATAAAATTAACTTACACACCGAAAGGAATCTAAATGCTTAAAAAACTTTTCCATTCCGCACTTTGGGGCTTGGCTGCTGCGGGCGTGATTTTGTTTGCGGTTCCAAGACTGAATAACAGCAATATCTTCACTTCAGACGATATTGTGTCGTTCAAAAATGCGGTACGTATTGCCTCACCTGCGGTAGTGAATGTTTATAACCGCTCATTTTCTTTCGCCAGCATTAATGATAATGATCAGCTACAAGTGAATAACTTAGGTTCTGGCGTGATTATGAGTAAAGATGGCTATATTCTGACGAATAAACACGTTATCCAAAATGCCGATCAAATTGTAGTAGCGTTGCAAAACGGAAATATTTTTGAAGCTAGTCTTGTTGGTTCAGATAATCTCACCGATCTCGCTGTTCTCAAAATTCGTGCAAATAATCTTTCAACTATTCCACAAAATTCAAATCGTCAAGCTCATGTCGGCGATGTGGTATTAGCAATCGGTAATCCCTACAACTTAGGACAAAGCGTGTCTCAAGGTATTATTAGCGCAGTGGGACGTAATGCTGTAGGTGATTCTGTTGGCAGACAAAACTTCATTCAAACAGACGCCTCAATTAACCGTGGCAACTCAGGTGGCGCATTAATTAATTCTGCAGGGGAATTGGTTGGAATCAGCACCCTTAGTATTGGTAAAACCGCCAATGAAATCGCAGAAGGACTAAATTTTGCGATTCCAATGGATATTGCAAATGATGTTTTACAAAAAATTATACGAAATGGACGTGTTATCCGAGGATATTTTGGTGTGCAAAGCGACATTAGTTCAAGTAGTGAAGAAGGCATAGTCATCACTGATGTAAGCCCGAATAGCCCAGCAGCAAAAGCAGGCATTCAATTAGGTGATGTCATTTTGAAATTAAATAATCAAGAAGGCATTTCAGCCCAAGAAATGATGCAAATTATCGCAAATACAAAACCTAATTCAAAAGTTCTCGTCACCATTCTACGATTAGGCAAAATCTTACAACTTCCTGTTGTCATTGAAGAATTTCCAGTAAATTAAAAATAGCGGTCGTTTATGACCGCTATTTTCATCTTTTTTTCTATCGAAAACCAACTCACCCTAGCCCATTTTCTGACATTTCGGGCAAAAGAAACTATTACGCTGCCCTATCACTAAACTTTCAATTTTTCCACCGCACTTTGGGCAAGGTTTATCTTTATTGCCATATACCAATAATTCTTGTGCAAAATAACCTGGGCGACCATCGGGCTGTAAAAAATCTTTAAGTGTCGTTCCACCTTGAATAATGGCTTTTCTCAATACATCTTTAATCGTATTCGCTAAGGAAATACATTGATTACGGGTCAAATTTTTAGCGAGTTTTAATGGATGAATCCCACAAATAAACAAACTTTCATTCGCATAAATATTACCAACGCCCACCACCACAGCGTTATCCATCAAGAAGGTTTTAAGTACGGTTGATTTTTGACGAGATTTTTTGAATAAATATTCTGCATTAAATTCATCAGAAAGCGGTTCAGGCCCTAGCTTTAAGAAAAGATGAAAGTCATCTAAATTCTCCGTCCACAACCATGCACCGAAACGACGAGGATCGTTATAACGTAATAATTTGCCATTATTCATCACAATATCAATATGATCATGTTTATCTATTGCGCTATCCTGTGGCACAATTCGCACCGAACCTGACATGCCGAGATGCCCGATGATATAACCTTTTTCCGTGTGAATAATCAAATATTTTGCTCGACGAGTGAGATCTACAATTTTTACATGTTTAAGGGTTATCAATTCCTCTGATACGATCCAGCGCAATTTAGGCTGGCGCACGACAACTTTCTCAATCGTAAAATTCTTAAGATAAGGGCTAATACCACGTAGTGCAGTTTCAACTTCGGGAAGTTCCGGCATGATTTGTTCCTTAATAAATTTGTGATACAAAAAAACCCGAACAATGTCGGGCTTTTTCTAAATAAGCAAAATTATTTGATTTTTGCTTCTTTATAGATAACGTGTTTACGCACTACTGGATCAAATTTTTTGATTTCCATTTTTTCAGGCATATTACGTTTGTTTTTATCAGTTGTGTAGAAGTGACCGGTCTCTGCAGTAGAAACTAAACGGATTTTCTCACGAGCGCCTTTAGCTGCCATTTTTTAGCTCCTTAGATTTTTTCGCCACGAGCACGGATTTCAGCTAATACTGCATCAATGCCTTTTTTATCAATAATACGCATACCTTTCGCAGTTAAACGTAAGGTTACGAAACAGTTTTCACTTTCAACCCAGAAACGGTGAGTGTGAAGGTTTGGAAGAAAACGACGACGTGTCGCATTCATCGCGTGTGAGCGGTTATTACCCACAGCTGGACGCTTGCCTGTTACTTGACAAACTCTAGACATAATAATCTCCAATAATTAAATATAAGCTCGAGCTTACGGTTCGGATTGTTTAAAGCAGGTTAAACCTAGCTTGCTACCTCGTCAGGTCGCGCTAATCCGACCCGCTTACTATATTAAAGGTCGCAAATTATACTGACTTTGTTTTCATTTCTCAAGTATAAATGCGGTTATCTTGAATGTAATCGGTAAAAAAATGGTCAATATTATAAAAATTTATAATAAACAATTCTCCGCGAAAGAATAACAATCGCTTTTTCCTACAATTAAATGATCAAGCACTCTGATTTCCATTAGTTCTGCAGATTCCTGAATTTTTTTAGTAATAAGCTGATCCGAATAACTCGGCTCCGTTATCCCCGAAGGATGATTATGCGCCAGAATTAAAGCCGCCGCATTACAATAAAGTGCTTCTTTAATTATTTCCCGAGGATAAACCGCTGATACATTAATTGTACCTAAAAATAACCGCTCTTTTTTAATCAGACGATATTGATTATCCAAAAATAAAACCATAAACACTTCTCTTTCCTCATATTGCAATTCAGTGAGTAAAAACAGTTTTACCGTTTCAGGATCATTAATAATCGGCGTACTCAACATCTCTTGCTTTAAATAACGCTTGGTCATTTCCGTAATTGCTTGCAGTTGAATAAATTGCGTAATGCCTAAGCCTTTTACGGAACAGAAGGCTTTTTCATCTGCAGAAAGTAACGTATGTAAGGAACCAAAATGTGATAAGACATTTTTCGAAAGCTGAATTACTGGGCAGCCTTTTATGCCAGTTCGTAAAAAGATTGCCAGCAATTCATAATCAACGAGCGTTTCTACGCCAAATTTAAGCAATTTTTCCCGTGGCATTAAATCATCATTGTTTTCCATAAAATATTAAACGCAAAATAGAAAAAATTTTGACCGCTCTTTTCTTGTTTTACGAGTATCTTATGTAAAGTCTGCGATATGTATCGCAAAAATAACATTGGGCATTCAATAAAATTAAAGTAAAATAACGGAATTGTGGCTAAGCACTAACAAAGGTTGAAACATGAAATTAAACGGAAAGCATATTGTAGTTGGCATAACTGGCGGCATTGCGGCCTATAAAACAATAGAGTTGATTCGTTTATTACGCAAAGCAGAAACCGAAGTACGTGTAGTATTAACCCCAGCTGCGGCAGAATTTGTTACGCCTTTAACACTTCAAGCCATTTCTGGCAATGCTGTCGCACAATCTTTACTTGATCCACAAGCAGAACTGGCAATGGGCCATATTGAGCTTGCCAAATGGGCCGATGCCATTATTATTGCGCCAGCTAGTGCAGACTTTATTGCCCGTCTTACTGTAGGCATGGCGAATGATTTACTTTCAACAATTTGTCTTGCGACTGATGCGCCAATTTTTCTTGCTCCAGCAATGAATCAGCAGATGTATCGCCAATCCATTACTCAACAAAATTTAATGGATCTTCAAACTCGAGGGATTACGCTTATCGGCCCGAATAGTGGTTTTCAGGCTTGCGGCGATATGGGGAAAGGGCGTATGTCAGAACCAGCAGAAATTTTTACCGCACTTTCTGACTTTTTCTCTCAAAAACAAGATCTACAAGGATTAAATATCGCCATTACAGCAGGCCCAACGCGTGAGGCAATCGATCCTGTTCGTTATATTTCTAACCATAGTTCAGGAAAAATGGGATTTGCAATTGCTGAAGCATTTGCCAAACGTGGAGCGAACGTCACGCTGATTTCAGGGCCAGTGAATTTAATAACACCAAAAAATGTAAATCGAATTAATGTCATATCCGCACAAGATATGTGGCAAGCTTCTCTTGAAAGTGCGGTAAAAAATCAAATTTTTATTGGCTGTGCGGCAGTTGCTGATTACAGAGTAGCTGAAGTTACTGACCAAAAAATCAAAAAATCTGGCGATGAAATATCTATCAAGTTAATTAAAAATCCCGATATTATCTCAGATGTAGGACATTTAAAAACACATCGACCTTTTACTGTTGGATTTGCGGCTGAAACCCAAAATGTTGATGATTATGCAAAAGATAAACTTGAACGCAAAAATCTTGATATGATTTGTGCCAACGATGTATCTGGCGGACAAGTTTTTAATGCTGATGAAAATGCCTTGCAGCTTTTCTGGAAAAATGGTCATAAAAAATTATCGCTAAAATCAAAAGTGGAACTTGCAGCTGATTTAGTTAATGAAATTATCGAACGCTATCAAAAAACCTTATAATTTCAACCGCACTTTTACCTAAAAATGAGTTTCAAACGGAGTATTACATGAAAAAAATTGACGTAAAAATTTTAGATTCTCGCATTGGAAATGAATTTCCTCTGCCAACTTACGCAACTGAAGGGGCGGCAGGTCTTGATTTACGTGCATTAATCGATGAAAGCTTTGAAATTCAACCAGGTGAAACCAAATTAATTCCAACGGGCCTATCAATTTATATTGCGGATCCCAATTTAGCTGCAGTGATTTTGCCTCGCTCGGGTCTTGGCCATAAACACGGCATTGTGCTAGGAAACCTTGTAGGATTAATTGACTCCGATTATCAAGGGCCATTAATGGTATCAATGTGGAACCGTGGAAATGAGCCATTCAAAATTGAAGTCGGCGATCGCATTGCTCAACTTGTTTTCGTGCCAGTAGTACAAGCTGAATTTAATATTGTAGAAGATTTTCAACAAACCGAACGTGGTGAAGGCGGTTTCGGTCATTCAGGTAAACAATAATTTATGGTAGAAGAACAATTATCTTTATCGGGCGTGGAAGAGATTGCGCCTAAAATTGAAACACCAAAAATTGAAAAAAGAACGGTAAAAGAACGTCGTCAACAAGTGCTGACTGTGTTGATACATATGCTTCATTCCGAACGCGGTATGGAGCGTATGACAACAGCTCGTCTAGCAAAAGAAGTTGGGGTATCAGAAGCTGCGTTATATCGTTACTTTCCAAGCAAAACAAAAATGTTTGAAGCCTTAATCGAGCACATCGAAAATACCTTATTAAGCCGTATTACCGCTTCTATGCGTAACGAAACCCAAACAATGAATCGCATTCATGATATTTTACAAACGATCTTAGATTTTGCCCGTAAAAATCCTGGGTTAACCCGAATTCTAACGGGCCATGCATTAATGTTTGAAGATGCGCAATTACAAGTTCGAGTCGCGCAATTTTTTAATCGTCTTGAAATGCAGTTTGTCAATATTTTACAGATGCGAAAATTGCGTGAAGGACGCGGCTTTAATGTAGATGAACGCATAATTGCCTCGCATTTAGTGACACTATGTGAAGGACAATTTATGCGCTATGTTCGTACTAATTTCCGTCTGAATGCAAGCCAGTCTTTCGAACAACAATGGCGTTTTATCGAGCCACTTTTTACCTAATTGACTTTACCGAGTAAATATATGATTATTCCTTGGCAAGAACTGGAAGCAGAAACATTAGATAATATCGTAGAAAGCGTAATTTTACGCGAAGGAACCGATTACGGTATAGAAGAACTTTCACTCAACCAAAAAAAACAACTTTTACTGACTCAAATTCGCAATGGAATTGCGGTGATTGTATGGTCTGAATTGCATGAATCCATTGACATCAAAAATAAAACGGAATTTTAGAAACAGGAATGTAAGGAGCACGAATGTCAAATGAATTAACCGAAATTGATGAAGTTGTAACCTCCCCTCAAGAAGAAGAGATAACTCAACGAGATCCAGTTTTAGATTGGTTTCTTACTCACTGCCACTTGCATAAATATCCTGCAAAATCAACTTTAATTCATGCAGGTGAAGATGCCACAACGCTTTATTACGTCATTAAAGGATCTGTAATGGTGTCTTCAAAAGATGATGAAGGAAAAGAAATGATCCTTACTTATTTAGGCGCAGGAGAATTCTTTGGTGAAGCAGGATTATTTGATGAAGGATCAAAACGCTCTGCCTGGGTAAAAACAAAAACAACATGTGAAATTGCTGAAATTTCTTATAAAAAATATTGTCAATTAATTCAAGCCAACCCGGAAATCTTAATGTTTTTAACCGCACAATTGGCAAGGCGTTTACAAAATACTTCACGCCAAGTCAGTAATTTAGCATTCTTAGATGTGGCTGGTCGTATTGCTCAAACACTAATGAACTTGGCTAAACAGCCTGAAGCAATGACACATCCAGATGGGATGCAAATCAAAATTACACGTCAAGAAATAGGGCAAATGGTTGGTTGTTCACGAGAAACTGTAGGACGTATTATTAAAATGTTAGAGGATCAGAATCTTATCCACGCTCATGGAAAAACCATCGTTGTATATGGCACAAGATAATTTTTCATCATAAATCATTCAAAATGAAGCCATCCAAAATCAATTTGGATGGTTTTTGTTTAATTGGAAATAATATTCAAAACATTAATTGACAATTAATATAAAGGATTCTATCATTATTCAACTTCTTACAAGTATAGTGGGAAGACAGGATTGGTCTCCCGATATAGTGGCTTTTAAAGGTTTATAACCTTATTGCATAGTTTTATGCCGCAAAAGCTAGAACGCCAAGATGCATTTTCTAATCTATGGTGGGCTAGGTAGAAATCCCGCAGGGATGCGTGCAGTAAGCCACTTGCTGTTAAGACCAATTCTGCTTAGTTCCACCACCCTTCTTTCAAATTCCCTAGTTTTTTCTATCTCACCTTAATTAATCTTCTTTTCTTTCTAGTAAAACTAATACTTCATAGTGAGATGTTTGCGGAAACATATCAAAAAGTTGAATTTTCAATGGGTTATAAAAAGTGAGATGCTGTAAATCTTTACCCATTGTCACGGCATTACAGCTGAAATACAAGATAAAGTGCGGTTGAATTTGGTTAAGAAATTCACTTAATTCTTTTCCAATTCCACGACGTGGTGGATTTACAATCACAAGATCTGGCTTATTCTCATCCTGATTTTTCATCACACTCGCCGCATCGAGGGATCGGAAATTTACATGTTCTAAACCTAATATTTTAGCGGAATAACTCGCTGCCAAAATAACTGATGAGGAAATTTCAATTCCAGTCAACTCAATATTTTTTCCCCATTTTTCCTGTAAAGCTTTAGCGCAATGTAAGCCAAATCTACCCACACCACAAAATAAATCCCAGACTTTATAAATTGGTAATTCGCTCACCCATTGCTTAGCGGTTGCATATAATCCCGCCGCCACTTTAGGATTGGTCTGAAAGAAACCTTGTGGGCGAATAAAGAGCGGAATACCGTTGAAATTCTCAGGTAAAAATTGTTGTTCTGTCAGAAAAATTTCTTGTCACCTTCTAAGATGGCTGCGTGTTGTGGTTGTAAATGAATGCTAACCACTTCTAAGTGCTGTAATTTTTCCAATAATTTGGGTAATTCTCGACGAATTAATGGCAATTTATTTTCTGTGCGCAACACAAAACGCAACATTAATTTTCCCGTCGCGATACTTTCTGTGAGCAGAATATATTTAAGCTCACCTTTTTGTTTAGTAATGTTATAAGGTACTAAACCAGCACGGCCAATAAAATCCTTCAAAACCGGAAAAATCAATGAAAAATGAGTTGAATAAAGGGGGCAATCACACAAATCAATCGCGCTTTGTGGACATTAGGATTTTTTAAAATGCCCAGTATCGGGCGTTCAACACTACCACTAACAACCATCTTAGCTTTATTACGAAAGCCTTGTTCATCAGATTCAAAAGGAGCCAACCATTGAGCTCCATCGCAATTAATAGGAATCAATTGCTGCTTTAAATGATGTTGTTTTTCAGTTAGCTGCTGACTATAAGGTATTTCAAGCCATTGACAAGAACGACATTCATTTTGTTGATAATATCGACAATCAATCATTTTCTTGCAGCCTGAATATCTAGCCAACGGCCTTGAATATCTGCGAGATTTCGATGATTCAGTTTCCAACGTTGATCTAAAACCAAGTCATTCCACTTGATCACTCTACGTTTAAATAAATTTTGTAAGCGAGCTTGACGAGCCATAAAGTGCGGTTCATTTTCATCAAGTTTTAGATTATCTAATACTTGAATGACACCTTCACGCTCATTGCACAGTAACAAAAGATCACAACCTGCATTGAGCGCTTTTTTGCTACGCTCCACAAAATCGCCCATTACACCTGCGCCTTTCATACCGAGATCATCGGAAAAAATTGCACCTTGGAAATTTAATTGTTTTCGTAAGATTTCTTTCAACCAATATTCTGAACCACTTGCTGGTTGACTATCACATTGTCTATAAATGACATGCGCAGGCATAATGGCATCAAGTTTATTTTGTGAAATCAACAGCTGGAAAGGTTGGAGATCGCCACTAAAAATTTCGTCTTTTGTGCGATCATCATAAGGCGTTTCTAAATGAGAATCGGCTAATACATGACCATGACCAGGGAAGTGTTTACCTGTAGAGGTCATACCTGCTTGATGCATACCATCAATAAAAGCGGTTGCTAAATTTACCGCACTTTTTACATCAGATGAAAAACTACGATCACCAATCGCTCGACATTCATGCCCCAAATCCAACACCGGCGCAAAACTCAAGTCAATATCTAAGGCAATCATTTCTGCCGCCATTTGCCAACCTGCTTCTTTAGCAAAACTCACTTGTTCAGTTGCTGACAATGTTTCTTGAAAAGCCTGCATTGAAGGTAACATTGTGAATCCATCGCGGAAACGTTGAACTCGTCCACCTTCTTGATCCACCGTAATCAATAAAGGCTTTTTCACTCGTTGACGAATAGAACGAATCAATTCTTGAATTTGTTCTCTGTCTTCAAAATTTCGAGTAAATAAAATCAATCCCGCAACAAGAGGGTGAGAAAGTAGCTCAACTTCCTCTTGTTCCAACTCTTTTCCTTTTAAATCAATTAACAACGTGCTCATAAATTATTTTAAATAAAGGCGATAATTTTTACTTTCTACAGTAGGTTTAATTAAATCGATCGATTTCTCTTCTTGTGGTTTTAGCAAAAATTGAGCGGAATAGCTCTCTTGCTGATTTTCCCAAGTCTGGGTTACCCCTAAATGATCGTACCAGTACAAGTAGTAACTTATATTCAAACGTTGCTGACTTTTATTTTTTATAAGCGCTGATTTTTGATTCGTTTCAACTTGAATTAAAGGTGAAAGATTAGATGTGATATTCAAAATCGGCTTCGTTGAATAAGTTAAGTTTTCTACTGAACTTGAACAAGCAGCGAGCACAAGGCTCGCCAAAATTAAAAAATATTTTTTCATTATTTAACTAACATTCTACCCAAAGGTTCACCACCGACTAAATGCATATGTAAATGGAATACTTCTTGCCCACCATGTTTATTACAATTCACAATTAGGCGGTAACCGTCTTCTGCAATGCCTTCTTCTTTAGCGAGCTTAGCCGCTACGCTAAATAATCGACCTAGCGCTACTTCATCTTGCTCCATCACATCATTTACTGTTGGGATTACTTTATTTGGAATGATCAAAATATGTGTTTTAGCTTGTGGTGAAATATCACGAAACGCTGTGACTAATTCATCTTGATAGACGATATTTGCAGGAATTTCTTTACGGATGATTTTACTAAAAATTGTTTCTTCTGCCATTGTTTGCTCCCTATAAAAAAGTGCGGTGAATTTACCGCACTTTTTATCAAAATTTATCTGAGATTGCAATTTAATCAATTATTGCTGAGCTTCATCATCTTGATTGATGAAAGAATCATTTACTTCAATTTTTGCTCTCTCACGCAATCCTTGCATTAATTGCGCTTGAACTTCTGCCTGACTTGTACGTAATAATTGAGCACTAAATTGGCTTAATTCTTTATCGTTAAACATGCCGTCTTCTACTTTATTTAAAGCAATAATAACCACATCGCCTTTATGATTGCGAGCAACTTGGTAAACCGTTTTACCTGATTCTGGTTTAGCAATTGAGAATACACCATTTGTTAAAATTGGATCTTTATTTTCACTTAAAGTAAAAGTTTGCTCACTTGAGAAATTAATTCCATCCACTTTCGATTCAGCATTTTCGCTTAATGCTTTCACCGCTTGTTGTGCTTTTTCATTCAGGACATTTTCAGCCTTCTGGCGTTTTAAGAACATTTCAATATCCGCTTTCGCATCTTCCAATGTTCTCACACCTTCAGGTTTGTGATCTAACACACGTACAACAATAGAGTGATAATCACCGACATTCAAAGGCTCTGAATTAGCGCCACCATTGACAATATCAGACTCAAAAACAGCAGAAACTACATTTGGGAAATTTAATTCTGCAGGCACATTTTGACGAGAAAAATAATCGCTCTCTTGAACTTTAACACCTGCAACTTGTGCAGCGGTACTCAGCGATTTGCTATCTTCAAAAGCCTTATCACGCACTTGCTTTTCAATTGCGTAATAACGATTTTCTAATAAGGATTTACGCACTAAATCAGCAACCTGTGCTTTCACTTCATCTAAAGTTTGAGCTTTACGTTCTTGCACTAAAACAATATGGTAATTGCCATCCACATTGATTGGCTGGCTATATTGCCCTGCCTGCAATGCAGCTGCGGCATCTTCAAAGGCTTTTGGTAATTCATTTGCATTTACCCAACCCAAATCACCACCATTCTCACCAGAAACTTTATCTAAAGATTTAGCTTTAGCTACATCAGCGAAATTTGCACCTTTTTGTAATTCATCGTAAGTAGCCTTAGCGTCTTGCTCATTTGCAAATTGAATATGCGATAAACGCTGAGTCATAAATTGGGCTTTATTATCTTGATAATATTGCGCAATTTCGACATCTTTAACTTCGATACCTTTTTCGATTTGGCTACCTGAGAGATCAATATATTGAACCTTCACTTGTTCTGGCTGAACAAAAGATTTTTGATTAGCTTCGTAATAAGCTTTAATTTCATCATCAGATACCGATTGCTTTGCCATTTCATCAGTAAGAGATAACGTCGCTAAGCGCGCTGAACGTTTTTGGAAGAAAACTTTTGCGGTATTTTTTGCTTGAGCAGGCACGATAAATTCACTATTAGCAACACCACTTTGCATTTGTTCAAGAGTTAATGCACCACGTAAAATAGCCGCATAACCATCTGAACTTAAACGATTTTGTTGTAATACTTGCTGATAAACACCATTATCAAATTTGCCATTAACTTGAAAATTAGGATCTGTCACGATTGCTCGTTTAATCATTTCATCACTGACGCCTAATTTTAATTCTTTCGCATATTGACGAAGCAATTCTTGATCAATCATTCGATTGATGGTGCTTTGACGAAGTGCGGTAACAAATTCTGGAGAATCTGATTGAGCCATAAATGCTTCGCCTTCGCGTTGTGCACGAGCCTCAAATTCTTGGTTGTAGCGATTTAAAAAACCTTGTTGCGAAATCACTTCACCATTAACTTTTGCAGCGTAAGTATCATTTGAACTAAAAAGATAGCCAGACATACCTCCGACTAAAAAAGATAAAGTAATCAAACCCAAAATAAACTTAGAAACTTTTGAATTTGCTAAGTGATGCATTTTTTCAATTAACATTCAATAACCCTTGTTATAAATATAAAATTTTCCCCGATTATAATCTAAACGTAGAAAATTAGCATCTTAAAAAGTAAAAACACCGCGCTCATAAAGCAAGCTAATACCAATTGCAATCAGCACTATGCCACCAAAAATCGCCGCTTTTATCCTAAATTTTTGCCCAAGAAAATGACCGCGCTTTACTCTTTCTATTTTCCAATACAGAAAGAACTAAAAATATTACCTAGCAAGTCATCAGATGTGAATTCTCCTGTAATTTCACTCAAGTAAGTTTGTACTAAACGTAATTCTTCCGCTAAAAGTTCTCCCGCGTGAAATTCTGTAAGTTGAACCAAACCGATTTGCAAATGCTCTGAAGCTTTCTCAAGTGCATCTAAATGACGACGGCGAGCTAAAAAGCCCCCTTCCATGCCAGTTTGGAAACCCATTGCTTGTTTCAAATGCTCACGTAAAAGTTGTATACCATCATGCGTTTGAGCGGAAAGACTAATAATTTGATAACCGTCCTGTTCGCTTTCGCTTGCTTGTGCGCTATTTAAATCAATTTTGTTTCGAACAATAGTGACAGGCAACGTTGTGGGTAATTTTGCTAAAAATTCTGACCGCACTTTTCTTAAATCTGCACTTTCAGGATCGCTACTATCTAACATCAAAATTATACGATCGGCTTGTTCAATCTCCGTCCATGCGCGAGAAATGCCAATGCGCTCGACTTCATCGGTTGCATCTCGAAGACCCGCGGTATCAATAATATGCAATGGCATACCATCGATATGAATATGCTCTCGCAATACATCGCGTGTTGTACCCGCAATATCCGTTACGATAGCCGCTTCGCGACCAGCAAGCGCATTAAGCAAACTCGATTTGCCCGCATTCGGACGACCGGCAATCACCACTTTCATGCCCTCACGTAAAATAGAACCTTGTTTGGCTTCAGAGCTAACATCTTCCAACTGATTAATAATACCGCGTAAGTTTGTTTCAATTTTTCCATCCGCCAAGAAATCAATTTCTTCATCAGGAAAATCAATGCTCGCTTCTACATAGGTGCGCAAATAAATCACAGAATCAACTAGTTCATTTACTTTCTTTGAAAATTCACCTTGCAAAGATTTTAATGCAGAGCGTGCTGCCTGTTCTGATGTTGCATCAATTAAATCAGCAATGGCTTCAGCTTGAGCAAGATCCAATTTATCATTCAAAAAAGCTTGTTCAGAAAACTCACCCGGTCTCGCCAAACGGATTCCATCAATTTGTAAAATACGTTTGAGTAATAAATCTAATACAACCTGCCCACCGTGGCCTTGCAATTCCAATACATCCTCACCTGTAAATGAATTTGGTGATTTGAAGTAAAGGGCAATCCCTTGATCTAAAACAGTGCCATCAGCATCCTTAAAAGGGAGATAATCAGCCATTCTTGGCTTAGGACATTTTCCCAACACCGCTTGTGCAACTTCCGTTGCTAAAGGCCCAGAGACTCTTAAAATCCCAATACCACCACGACCTGGCGCAGTAGCTTGAGCAACGATTGTTTCTTTCATAAAAAACTCTTTAAAATCTAGCCGCACTTTTAATTTAGAGGGATAACGCTTATCCCTGTTTCTACTAAAAAGAAACTCTATCTCTACAAAATGCGGAATATATTAAGATCAAATAATAAAGAAAGGCACTATTCGTGCCTTTCTTTTTGCCAGTTAGTGATTATTTCTTACGAGAATGTAACCCTTTTTTCTCTAACCCTCGATAAATTAATTGCTGTTGTGTAATTGTAATTAAGTTAGAAACTAACCAGTACAACACTAAACCAGCAGGGAACCATAAGAAGAAGAACATAAAGACTAATGGCATAAAGTTCATCACTTTTTGCTGCATTGGATCAGTCACTGGTGTTGGCGACATTTTTTGCAACAAGAACATTGAGATACCCATTAAAATAGGGAAAATATAATAAGGATCTTGTGCTGATAAATCTTGAATCCAACCAAAGAACGGAGCGTGACGTAATTCAACTGCTTCCATAAATGTCCAATACAACGCGATGAAGATTGGCATTTGAAGAAGAATTGGCAAACAACCACCAAGTGGATTTACTTTTTCTTCTTTATAAAGTTTCATCATTTCTTGGCTCATACGTTGACGATCATCACCGAAACGTTCACGCATTTCTTGCATTTTAGGTTGCAACATACGCATTTTAGCCATTGATGTATATTGTGCTTTCGTAAGTGGATACAAAATTGCTTTCACAACGATTGTTACACAGATAATCGCTAAACCCCAGTTAGATACAATCCCTTGAATAAAGGTTAATAACCAGAATAACGGTTTAGCAATAAACCAAGCCCAACCGTAATCAACTGTTAAATCTAAGTGATTTGCTACAGTAGCCATTTGGTTTTGAAGTTTAGGGCCAGTCCATAATGAACTTGTAATCGTCTCTTGGCCACCAGCAGGAATTGTCACAACTGGACCACGATAACCGATTGAAGCGACATTATTTTTAGTATCTGTAATTGTGTAAAGTTGATTATTTACATCTTGATTAGGAATCCAAGCCGATACGAAATAATGTTGTAATACTGCAACCCAACCAGCTTTAGTATCAATAGAAAGATTATTATCCTTCATATCGCCAAAACTATATTTTTTATAGTTAGTTTCTGAAGAAGAATATGCGCCACCAGTATAAGTTGGCATTGCTACATTACCAGAGCTTTCAACAATAGAATGTTTTAATTGACCATAAGGCTCGACTTCAATAGCTTGAGCACTTTGGTTATCAATCCTGTAATCTACGCCTAAATCATAGCTACCACGTTTTAATACGAAGATTTTTTGATAGGTCACACCATCTTTTTCAAAAAGAAGAGGCACAGAAAGAGATTCTTGACCATCTGCTAATTTAAAATTATCACCTTCAATTTGATATTGCGCACGACCAGAACGAGTATCGATACCATTTTTACCAATTAAACCACTTTGTGCAATATACACATGTTCTTTAGTGTCTTTTAATAACTCAAACGGTGTTTTTGAATCCAATTCAGCATCATATTTTAGTAATTCAGAACTAATTACATCACCGCCTAAAGTATCAACTTTCAAACGGAATACATCGTTTTCAAGGGTAATAATACGACCATGAGTTTGAGAATTTGCTACAACTTGTGAATTAGAAGAAGGAGAACTTGCCGGAACATCAGAATTGGCAGTCATTGAAGTTGTTTGCTCAGTTGGCACCTGTGGATTTTTATCCAACTGCCATTGCTGATAAACAAGGAAAGAAATAAAAATTAGCGCTAACACTAATAGGCTACGTCTTGAGTCCATTATTTTTTCTCATCGTTATTATTGATTTTAGGTGGAACAGGATCGAATCCACCAGCGTTCAAGGGGTGACATTTTAATACACGTTTTAGAGTAAGCCAACTACCTTTTAACAATCCATGTGTTTTTAACGCTTCAATGCCATAGCAAGAACAAGTGGGCACAAACCGACAACGCGGTCCGATAAGAGGACTAATAGCAACTTGATAGAAACGAATAAATCCAATTAAGATTTTTGCACCAAACGAACGTGTCGTTGCCATAATTTTTCTAAGATTTGCACAAAAGAGCTATTATCAAGCTTACCAATACCACCTTTTGCAACAAAAACAAAATCACATGCTGGTAAACGATGTTGCGATAAACGAAAACTTTCTCGTACTAAGCGTTTAATACGATTACGATCATGGGCTCGTTTTAAGTGTTTTTTAGCCACAGTCAAACCTAAGCGAGGATGCTCAAGATTATTTTTTCTGGCAAGGATGGTTATTTCTGGAGTGCTAGCTCTGAACGGTTGTTCGAAGACATTTTTGAATTCAACGGGAGTTAACAAACGTAACTCCCTTGAAAAGTTCAGCTTAACCACTAAGAACGGTGATTATGCAGATAAACTTTTACGACCTTTAGCACGACGACGCGCTAAAACTTGACGACCATTTTTAGTTGCCATACGAGCACGGAAACCGTGAGTACGACTACGTTTTAATACAGAAGGTTGAAATGTACGTTTCATTGTAATCTACCTAAATCCAGATTATGAGTTAATAAAAATAGAGCGTAATTTTAATCATAAAATACGCGTTCGTCAAATAAGAAACAGAAATTTTTAAAAAAACTTCAAACGAATATTAAAAAATATATGCACTTTGCTAAAGTTAGAGATACCTCAAAGGTTAGGTTACAACTTTTCAACCTTAAAATGTTTTTCCAACTTCGAGATAAATTCTATTTTTATCATAACGATAAAAAGCATGGTTACTGGTGGATTTTTGATAATCCCACGATAATTTGGGTGTTAGCCCCATAAAACGTATATTTCGATGCCATAAAGTAATTGTGGTTGTGTATTCGCGATTTTTTTGCTGTATACCAATAAAATCTTTCTCTCTGTACACTCGATTAGCATAACTAAAAGTAAAACGTGATGAAATACCATGAGGCCAATCCTGCCCCCAACCAAGTCTCAATGTCTTTTGTTGATAAGCATTATCTAATGCTTGTGTATTTTCTCTATGAAAATCCATGCCAACAAACCAAAATTGGGTGCTTTTAGGTAAATAAAATAATGTTGATGAAACGAAATAATAATTACCATCTAAATGTTTTCGGATTTTATAACGAGATTTTCCATACTCAAGTGCGGTAGAAATTTGCCAAGTTTTACTTAGCCAATCTACCATTTCTAAACGAATACCTAATTTATCCACATATTGCTTCATTGTATTCGTTCCAGAGCTACCGCCTGCATACCAACGTTTTTCTTTAAAAGGAATCAACGAGACTTCAACTGAGGCAGTTTGATAGCCTAAACCACCACCTATAAGCAAAGTAGCCTCATTGTATTTTTTATTATCCCAATAATATTTTCCATTTCCATTAAACATAGTTTTACTAAAAAAATGATCTGCCCACTGCCATTTTTTTTCTACCGATAAAGAATACCCTACACCCTGCCCACTTTCTTTTTTCCAAGCGGTCCAATTACCAATTTTTGTGCCACTTTTTGGAGCATTATTCAAATTATCATCATTTAAAAAATTTAATCCTACTTGCCATATCCATTGATTCCGCTGATTTAGTGTTAAAAGATACTGATCAATAACACCTAAAAATTTTTCATCATCTACCTCTGTACGTAATTTTTCAAAGTGAATTTTGGCAGATTCATTTTCATAGTTAAAAAATAGAGCTTGAGCTAATTGATAACGTAAAGGTAGTAAAGATGCGTCTCGAGCGAATAATTCACGATAATAAGCAATAGATTGAGTTAAATCACCTTGTTCACGAGCTTCAATAGCCTTTGCCCAAGTGAGTAAGAAATTATCTTGCTGAGGAAATTGTTTATATAGTGGTAATAACAGTTGAACTGCCTGAGTGTTATTTTGATATAAAGCAAGAATTAACCCACGCAAAACAAGTCTTGGATGTTGTGCTAATTGGCTTTTGGAAAGAGAAATAATATGCCTATTTGGTATTTCTTTCTTAGGCATAGAAGAAAAAGAGGAGGTTTTTAATTCCGCACTTTGAATTGTATTTGTCAATATATCATTTTTAGGACGTGCAACTTCTGCCCAAGCTACATTCGTTAATGTTAAGCCTATTAATGATAAGAGAGAAAGTTGTTTTACGCCATTTTTCAT